>NZ_BAABCP010000001.1 GCF_039539005.1 Microbacterium soli | reverse complement strand
ACGGGTCGGGGCAGGGCACGCTGGGCGACGAGGTGGAAGCCAGCGCTGAACGCGTTCGCGATCGCCTTCGAAGGCCGAATCAACTAATGACCGCCGGCCCAGAAACACCGTTCATCGGACACACCCGTGGCTGGAGACGGGGCGTATGCGTGTCCAGACTCGCGTACTTCGCGCTCCCACCGCTCGATCCACTCGCCACGGGTTGGATAGTCACACTCGGCGATACCGGGCATTGATGGGACACTCGAACGGATCACGAGCCGAGAGACCGACACGGTTCAGGTAGTCAATGACGATCGCGTAAGAACGACCCAGTGATGTCTCGGTGTACGGGACGCCCAGTTCCCGGCAGTGTTCGCGGACGATACGCCGCGCGCGCGAAAGAAACGGGCGGGACATGCTCGGGAACAGGTGATGTTCGACCTGGTAGTTGAGGCCGCCCATGAGCGAAGTCGCCCACCACCCACCCCGAATGTTCCGCGAGGTACGCACCTGCTTCGTGAAGAAGTCGAGCTTCGCGTCGTGAGCGATCACCGGCATCCCTTTGTGATTGGGGGCGAAAGAGGCTCCCATATACACGCCGAAGACCGCGACTTGAATCCCCAGGAACGCGAAAGCCATACCTATAGGAAGCAAGAGGAAGAGCGGGGTGATCAGGAGGGCGAACCGCGCGGCGATGATGGCAAGCTCGATCCAGCGCCCTTTTACCGGTTCCCTGCTCAGAAGGTGGCGGAGGCTGTGGAAGTGGAGGTTCAGCCCCTCTAATGTGAGCAGAGGGAAGAAGAACCAGCCTTGTCGCTTCGTGATAGCGCGCCGCAATCCTCTCGCCTGGACCGCGTCTTCTTCGAGGAACGAGATGGTATCGACCTGGATATCGGGATCCTTGCCCACTCGGTTCGGGTTGGAGTGGTGGCGGCTATGCTTGGAGTCCCACCAGGAGTAGCTCATTCCGATGGCCCCGGCGAGGACGCGCGCAAGACGATCGTTTGCCGGACCGAGGGAGAGGATCTGCCGGTGCGCCGCTTCGTGGGCGAGAAACGCGATCTGCGTGAAGACGATACCCAGAGCTCCCGCGATGATGAGCTGGAACCAGCTCTCTCCCAGCAGAACGAATCCGGCTATCGTGCCGCCGAGAGCGACCACGAGAACCAGTCCGACCAGAACGTAGAACCAGGGCGCCCGACGCAGGAGACCCGCATCCCTCACCTGCTGCGAGACCCGCGTATAAGCCTTCGCTATCGGCGGAAAATCCCCGGCACGGGCGCGAGTCGCGCGTACGGGGCCGAGACCGTTGAGTTCTTGTATCTTTGTTACCGACATGGGCGGTACCTGCTTCCATCACGAGCACTTCTGAGGCGAGGCCCTTGTGGAGCTACGGCATTTGCCGATCGCTACTCTGACGATAGTTCGCCAACCCGGTGTTCCCCTGTACGCCGCCGCGAATCACGATGTCGAAGTCCGTTCCTGCCATAGGTGAAGGCATGCACCAGGATCGTCGCCGAGGGCTGGGTGGAGAACACGTTGGACTATTGCCAGACGCACAGACCTTGACCAGATGGTTGTCTTCCGTGTTCAGCCACAATCGTTACTGGCCGGTGCGGGTCTCGTCTCAGCCTCCGAACTGGACCAGGCTCAGTATCGTCTGAGCCGCGAAAAGTGCTAACGAAAGTGCTAAGCACTCTGTATTTCGGAGTATCGCCGTGGAGTTATCCACATGCCACACGTCGTAGATCGTTGATTTCATGCAGCAGAACGGCCTACCGAGATTCGCGGCGCGAGGGGGTCGAGGTCAGTTCAACTCCCGCGTCGCCGTCGGGTTCATCACCGCGTCTTCGCCCACACCGTGCCCCGGTGCACCCCGAACTGACGAGCCACGGCCTTCACGCTGATGCCCTGTGCGCGGGCTGTTCGCATAGCGTCCACTTCCTCGTCGGTCAGGCGTGTTCGAGGTCGTTTCTTTGGTTCCGCCGACACGCCGATCAACGGGTCGTCGGCCTCGCCGTCGGACTCTGCATCCGCGCAAACCCCTTGATTCCACGCGGAAACCAGCCTCTCGACCCGAGGTCGCCTGTTCCCGCAACGCTCCATTGCTTCCACCATTGTTCTGAATCGCGACGTGGTCGACGTGGCTCGGGCGCCCCTCCCTGTTCGCGGAGAACCGAACTTTGCTCCCAGAGCATTCCGCCTCGACTTTCCCACCAGGCCGGCCCGAGGCGCCTCAACGTCCGGGCAATCGGCAAGGCAGACGGGCAGGCGGAACCGCGTGGTCGCTGTCAAGCACGCGCGTTCCCATGATCGTGGACGCATACGCGACTGGACGCAGCCGGCGACGGGGAACCGGATCGACGGCGCGTGTCGGCAGCCCCTACTCCCCCGCGACCTTCTCGGCGAGCTCGACCGGCAGCACGGGGCAGTCCTTCCAGAGCCGCTCGAGACCGTAGTACACGCGCTCCTCGGCGTGGAAGACGTGCACGATCAGATCCCCGAAGTCCAGCAGCACCCAGCGTGCCTCGGAGCGCCCCTCACGACGCACCCGGCGATGACCGGCCTCGTGCAGCCGGTCCTCGATCTCGTCGGCGATCGCGGCGACGTTGCGCTCGCTGCTGCCGCTGACCAACAGGAAGACGTCGACGAGCGGCAGGGGCTCGGAGACGTCGAGAGCGACGAGATCCTCCCCGCCCTTGGCATCCGCCGCCTCCGCGGCGATTCGAAGCATCTCGCGGGTGTTCTCCGGGGACTGCATCAGTCGAGGACTCCAGTGGTGAAGGCGATGACGAGTGTGGCGGCGAGCACGATCGCCAGCCCGCCGGCGACGACCGCCAGGGTGAGCATGAGCTTGTTTCCCTTTTCGGGTGCCGGCGGTCGGATGACCTCGCCGGCGGGCTTGGAGGTGCTGACCGCGGCGCTGGCGGCGATGGGCGTGGGCGACGACGTGGGCGCGAGCTCGCCGTCGATGAGCACGGCATCCGCCTCCCTGCCGTCCGTCGTGCCGCGGGCGTGCCCCTGAGAGCCGAGCCCGTCCGGAAGCGCATAGGTGCCGGTGACGAGCATCTCCCCCGTGGCCGCGATCGGCCCCGAGAGGGAACCGGCCTCCGGCGACGGTGTGAAGATCAGGGCGGTGGAGGTGCCGTGCTGCGAGGTGGACGTGTCGCCCTCGAGCAACGCATCGAACAGCGCACCGGAGGCGGGCTCCGCCTTGCCGGGCTTGACGCCGACCCCGAACGCCGCACCCACCTTCGGTCCGTCGGACTGGTCGACTCCAGATACGACGGACGCCGATGGCTCCGCCACCTTCTGCGTCTCGGATTCGGGCTCCGCCACCAAGACGGGAGCGGCTGCGATGACGGGCTCCGGCGTCTCCGACACCGCGGGCGCCTCCGGCTCCTGCTCGGGCCGTGTCTCGAAGATCGACACCGGCACGGCCTGATCCGCAGACGGCATCGGATCGTCCTCCGCGACGGAGGGCGTGCGCCCGGGAAGCGAGTCGAACGACGGGCCCGTACCGACGGACGGATCCGTCGCGAACGGCGGCACACCGGACACCATCGCACGCTGCTGCTCCGGCATCCGGCGCACGTCCTCGACGGAGGCTGTGTCCGTCCCGGCGGCGGTGTCGACCGTGCCGGGAGCGACCTGACGTGCCTGCTGGAGCGCCCGCAGCTGCCGCCGCGTGAGCGGGGCGTGCGGATCGACGGGCTCGACCTGCGTCACGGGGGCGATCTCCACGGGCTCGGCGGCACGCGGCAGCACCGTCGTCGGCTGGACGGCTGCGGCCGTGGCCTCCTCCGCGGTGATGACCGGCGTCGAACCGGTCAGGCGGATCTCGCGCAGCTGCCTGCGCGTGAGCCGTGACTTCCCGTCCTCTTCCGATGTGCTCATGGGTTGCTCCGATACAGATGGTGCTTTGCGATGTACTGGACGACGCCGTCCGGCACCAGATACCAGACCGGCTGTCCGTCGCTGACCCGCTCCCGACACGCGGTCGAGGAGATGGTCAGCGCCGGCACCTCCAGTCGGCTCACGACATCCGTGGGCAGACCGTCCGTGCTGAGCACGTGTCCGGGCCGGGAGACCGCGACGAAGTGCGCGAGGTCCCACAGTTCATCATGGTCCCTCCAACTGAGAATCTGCGCCACGGCATCCGCGCCCGTGATGAAGAAGAGCTGCGCATCCGGCCGCTCGCGCTTCAGATCCCGGAGGGTGTCGATCGTGTAGGTCGGCCCGTCGCGGTCGATGTCGACGCGACTGACGGTGAAGCGAGGATTGGACGCCGTCGCGATCACCGTCATCAGATAGCGGTGCTCGCTGTGCGAGACGTTCTGCTTCTGCCACGGCCGTCCGGTGGGGACGAAGACGACCTCATCGAGCTCGAAGGAGTGCGCCACTTCGCTCGCCGCGACCAGGTGGCCGTGATGTATCGGGTCGAAAGTGCCACCCATCACGCCGATGCGCGGTGCTCGAGCGGTGGAATCCTGCATGTGCGCTCTAGTGGTGGCCGTGGCCGTCCTCACCGTGCTTCTGCGCGAAGGCCTCCGCCTTGCGCGA
The DNA here is from genome assembly GCF_039539005.1 of Microbacterium soli. Taxonomy (NCBI): domain Bacteria; kingdom Bacillati; phylum Actinomycetota; class Actinomycetes; order Micrococcales; family Microbacteriaceae; genus Microbacterium; species Microbacterium soli. The sequence continues at coordinate 2,562,926 of NZ_BAABCP010000001.1, read as the reverse complement.
GTGCCGGTTGGCGACGTTGCGATACGACAGGGTCACCAGCCCCATCGCCGCGAAGACCAACGCGGCGACGACGCCGTAGATGAACGTCTCTGCCTGGACGTTGTGGTGCTCCGCCTCGGCAGCGGCCATCGCGATCTGAGCGACGAGGTTCATTCTGACTCCGTTTCTGGGCGGTCGGGCGAACGCCTGACCAGTCTAGTCCTCAACCCCGTGTCTGGCCTGTGCCCCTGGCCAGCCATTTCGTGCTGGTCAGCTCGGACACGCCCATCGGACCACGGGTGTGCAGCTTCTGGGTCGAGATACCCACCTCGGCTCCGAAGCCGAACTCGGCGCCGTCGGTGAAGCGGGTCGATGCGTTGGCCATCACCACTGCGGAGTCGACCTCGGCCAGGAACCGCTCCGCGTTGCGGGAGTCGGTCGTGATGATCGACTCGGTGTGACCTGTGCTGTAGCGGCGGATGTGGGCGAGCGCGTCGTCCAGCGTGTCCACGACCTTCATGGACACGTCCAGGCTGAGGTACTCGGTGGACCAGTCCTCTTCCGTCGCCGGGATGACGTCGGACACCAACCCGGCGACCGTGTCGTCGCCGTGCACGCTGACGCCCTGGTCCTGCAGGGCGCCGACGACGACGGGCACGAGCGTCGGTGCGGCCTCGCGCAGCACGAGCACCGTCTCCACGGCGTTGCACACGCTGGGCCGCTGCACCTTCGCGTTGACGACGATGTCACGCGCCCACTCCGCGGGGGCCGACTCGTCCAGGACGATGTGCACGACGCCCGCACCGGTCTCGATGACGGGCACCGTCGACTCGGTCACCACGGTCTCGATCAGCGCAGCGCTCCCCCGGGGCACGAGCACATCGATGAAGCCGCGCCCGTGCATCATGGCCTTCGCACCGTCTCGGCCGAAGTCGTCGACGCTCTGGACGGCCTCGGGATCCACCCCGGCCCCCTTCAGGGCAGAGCGCATGAGCTCCACGAGCACGGTGTTCGAATCGAGTGCTGCGCTGCCGCCGCGCAGCACGACGGCGTTGCCGGCGCGCAGAGCCAGCGCGGCGATGTCCACCGTCACGTTCGGACGCGCCTCGTAGATCGCGCCCACGACGCCGAACGGCACGCGGACCTGTTCGAGGGCGACGCCGTTCGGCATCCGATGGCCGCCCAGCACCTGTCCGATGGGGTCGGGCAGTGCGGCGACGTCACGGACGGCGGATGCCAGAGCCGCGACCCGCTTCTCATCCAGGCTCAGTCTGTCGATGAGCGCCTCGCCGATGCCGTTCTCACGGCCCCGCGCGATGTCGGTCGCATTGGCGCTGATGATCCGGGACGCGTTCTCCTCGATCGTGCGGGCGATCGCCTCCAGCGCCCGCTCCTTCTCGCCGCTGGTCAAGCGCGCGATGGACCGGGACGCCTCCTTCGCACGCGCGAGGCGATGCTGAGGAGTCTCCACGGCGGTGTCGGGGTCGGTGAGGATGCTCATCCGGTCAGTGTATCGGCGCGGGGTCACGCCCGGCCGCGTATGACTCGTGAGGATGCGTCCCCGGCTCCGTCCCCGAACGGCTCAGTCCGTGACGGCGGGCTCGAACCAGGTGCCGATCGACGCCCCCTCGAGTGCTCTTCCGACCAGGTCCGCGCTCGTGACCAGCACACCGATGCCCGACGCTGCGGCCATGCGTGCAGCGGAGACCTTGGTCGCCGCCCCACCCGTGCCCACGCTGTTCACGACGGCGGCGCCGAACTCGAGACCCGCCAGGTCGGCGTCGGTCCGAACGAGGTCGATGGGCTCCGCAGTCGGGTCGGTCGGTGGTTTCGTGTACAGCGAGTCGACATCGCTGAGCAGCACGAGCGCGTCGGCATGGACGAGCTGCGCCACCAGCGCCGCGAGTCGGTCGTTGTCCCCGAAGCGGATCTCCTGGGTCGCGACCGTGTCGTTCTCGTTCACGATGGGGAGCACCCCGAGCGCGAGCATCCGATCCATCGCACGGCGTGCGTTGCTGCGCCCGGTCGGATTCTCCAGGTCTCCCGTCGTGAGCAGCACCTGCCCCGCGATGATGCGGAACGGGCGCAGCGCCTCCTGGTAGCGGAACACCAGGAGGTTCTGCCCCACGGCGGCCGCCGCCTGCTGCGTGGCCAGATCCGTCGGACGCGAGTCGAGGTCGAGGACGGGGATGCCCGTGGCGATCGCGCCGGAGGACACGAGGATCACCTCGGTCCCGCGGCGATGCGCGGTGGAGAGCGCCTGGACGATCATCGGGATGCGCCAGGACGCCTCACCGCTGATCGACGACGATCCGACCTTCACGACGATGCGCTCGGCTGCGGCGAGATCCGCCCGGCTGCGGGCGTTCACTCCTCATCCTCGCGGGATGCCGACCGCTGTGCTTCCAACTCGGCCCGTGCAGCCGCCTTGGCGTCCATCCGTGCGTGATACCTCTCTCTTCGCTCTCCCGTCGTACGACGACTGCTGCCGCCGATGCGGTTGTCGGTGCCCCGGGGCGAGCCCATCAGCTCCGCGGTGGAGGTGATCGACGGCTCCCAGTCGAAGACGACGCTGCCGTCGCCGTCGCCGATGATGACCGTCGACCCAGCGGCCGCGCCGGCCTTCAGCAGTGCGTCCTCCACACCCAGCCGCTCCAGGCGGTCGCCCAGGTAGCCCACGGCCTCCTCGTTCTGGAAGTCGGTCTGCTGCACCCAGCGCACCGGCTTGTCGCCGAGCACCCGATACACGTCGCCGTAGGTGCCGCCCTCGACGCGGATGGTGAAGTCCTCCCGGCGCGCCGCGCCCTTCGGGCGGATGACGACGCGCTCCGGCTCCACCTCGACGGCCGTCGTCGCACGGTGCTCGTCGACGAGCTCCGCCAGAGCGAAGCTCAGGGGTCGCAACCCCTCCCGGGATGCCGTGGAGATCTCGAAGACGCGGAACCCGCGCGCCTCGATGTCCGGACGCACGAGCTCGGCCAGGTCGCGGGCCTCCGGCACGTCGATCTTGTTCAACGCGACCAGCTGCGGACGCTCCAGCAGCGGGATCTGCCCCTCGGGCACCTCGTACGCCGCGAGCTCGGCGAGGATCACGTCCAGATCCGACAGCGGATCCCGACCCGGCTCCAGGGTCGCGCAGTCCAGCACGTGCAGCAGTGCGCTGCACCTCTCGACGTGGCGCAGGAACTCAAGCCCCAGCCCACGGCCCTCGCTGGCACCCTCGATGAGGCCGGGGACATCGGCGACGGTGTATCTGCTGTCCCCCGCCTGAACGACGCCCAGGTTCGGATGCAGCGTCGTGAACGGGTAGTCCGCGATCTTCGGACGCGCGGCGGACAGTGCCGCGATGAGACTCGACTTCCCGGCGGACGGATAGCCGACCAGCGCCACATCGGCGACGGTCTTCAGCTCCAGGAGCACGGTCCCCTCATGCCCGGGCGTCCCGAGCAGGGCGAAGCCCGGCGCCTTGCGCTTCGGGGAGGCGAGCGCGGCGTTGCCCAGCCCCCCGCGACCGCCCTCGGCGACGACGAAGCGCTCGCCCGGGGTGACCATGTCGTGCAGGACCTCGCCGTCGGCCGACTTCACGACCGTTCCCAGCGGTACGGGGAGCTCGAGCGTCTCGCCGTCGTACCCGGAACGGTGGTCGCCCATGCCGAAGCCGCCGTTCCCGCTGCTGCGGTGCGGGGAGTGGTGGTACGACAGCAGCGTCGTCACCTGCGGGTCTCCGACGAGCACGATGTCACCGCCGTCACCGCCGTTGCCGCCGTCCGGGCCGCCGAGGGGCTTGAACTTCTCGCGCCGCACGGAGACGCAGCCGTTCCCGCCCCGTCCTGCGCGCAGGTGCAGAGTGACGGTGTCGACGAACGTGACCATGTCGTGCTCCTCAGGGTGTGGACCGGGTCGATGGGGTGTGCTGATACGCAGGACGGGGCGAGCCGAAGCCCGCCCCGTCCGAGATGATCCGCTGCGCTTACTGCGCGGCAGCGACGATGTTGACGACCTTGCGGCCGCTCTTCGTGCCGAACTCGACGGCACCCGCCTCGAGGGCGAACAGCGTGTCGTCGCCTCCGCGGCCGACTCCCGTGCCGGGGTGGAAGTGCGTTCCACGCTGGCGGACGATGATCTCGCCGGCGTTGACGGTCTGGCCGCCGAAGCGCTTCACGCCGAGTCGCTGCGCATTGGAGTCACGACCGTTGCGGGTCGAGCTCGCGCCCTTCTTGTGTGCCATGTCCTGAGCCTTCCGTGCTTACTTGATGCCGGTGATCTTGACGCGCGTGAGCTCCTGACGGTGGCCCTGGCGCTTCTTGTAGCCGGTCTTGTTCTTGTACTTCTGGATGACGATCTTCGGGCCGCGGAGATCGCCGAGGACCTCGGCGGTGACCTTGACCTTCGCCAGCTTGTCCGCGTCGGTGGTCACCGTGGCGCCGTCGACGAGGAGCACGGCGGGAAGCTCGATCTTCTCGCCCTGGGCAGCCTGAACACGGTCGAGCTGAACGATCGTGCCGACCTCGACCTTCTCCTGTCGCCCACCGGCGCGCACTACTGCGTAAACCACTTCATACCTGTTTCGTTGGGGAGCGGATCGCTCCGGGAATCTCACGGGAAGACTGCTGCTTGCGTACGACGCCTCCGCGAAGGGTGCAGACGCAAGACGTTCTCCTGCAACCGGAAAAGCCGACAGGGGTCTCGCACCAAAGGACAACTTTACCGGATGCCGGGCATCGCCGCAAAGCGAGCCGGACGGCGCGTCCGCGGCAATAGGATCGGCGACATGACTGTCCTCGTCGACGACCCCGTCTGGCCCGCACACGGTCGGCTCTGGGCGCACCTGGTCAGTGATTCGGACCTGGCGGAGCTGCACGACTTCGCCCGGATGCAGGGCATCCCCCGGCGCGCCTTCGACCAGGACCACTACGACGTCCCGGCCGACGCCGTGCCGAGGCTCATCGCCGCCGGCGCCGGGCATGTGAGCGGCAAGGAGCTGACCAGACGGCTGATCGCGTCAGGGCTGCGGGTCCGTGCCAGGGACCGGCACTGACTCCGGAACCGCCGGCGCCGATGCCGTGAGCATCGCCGTGCTCACCCGTCGCCGGTTGCGTCCCTGCCCGGGGGCCTTCGGCTCGGGCAGGGAGTTCAGCACGGAGTCCAGCAGCTGCTCCGCCTCGGTCTTCGGGGCCTTGTGCTCGTTCGCGCGCTTCCTGCGGCTCTTCTTGGGTCGCTCGGGGACGAGGGGCGCCTCGGTGGGCGCAGGGGGCGCCTCCTCCTGAGACGGTGCGGGGGCGATCGTCGAGGCGGCGATGGCGGCGAGGGCCGACTTCGCGCCCTCCGTGATGCTGTGCGTCGTGCTCGCGGGCGCCGCGGCCCCGTGGCCCGACGAGGCCTGAGAGGACGACGACCCGCGCGACCTGCGCCCCTGGCCGCCCGACGGCCCGCCACGGTGCTTGACGACCGGGTCGTGGTGCACGATGATGCCGCGCCCCGCGCACACCTCGCACGGCTCGCTGAAGGTCTCCAGGAGCCCCAGCCCCAGCTTCTTCCGCGTCATCTGCACGAGGCCGAGCGAGGTGACCTCGGCGACCTGGTGCTTGGTGCGGTCGCGGCTCAGGCACTCCACCAGCCTCCGCAGCACGAGGTCGCGGTTGGACTCGAGGACCATGTCGATGAAGTCGACGACGATGATGCCGCCGATGTCGCGCAGACGCAGCTGACGGACGATCTCCTCCGCCGCCTCGAGGTTGTTCTTGGTGACGGTCTCCTCGAGGTTTCCTCCGGTGCCCACGAACTTGCCGGTGTTGACGTCGATGACGGTCATCGCCTCGGTGCGGTCGATGACCAGCGAGCCTCCCGAGGGCAGCCAGACCTTCCGGTCCAGCGCCTTCTCGATCTGCTCGGTGATCCGGTGCGCATCGAAGGGGTCGACGTCGTCGGTGTAGGTCTCCACCCGCTCGAGGAGATCGGGGGCGACGCTGCCCAGATACGCGGTGATGGTGTTGTACGCCTCCTCGCCTTGGATCGTCATCCGGGCGAAGTCCTCGTTGAAGACGTCGCGCACGATCTTGACCAGCAGATCGGGCTCCGCATGAAGCAGCGCGGGAGCCTGCTGGCTCTGCACGAGCTTCTGGATGTGCTCCCACTGCGCGGTGAGCCGCTGGACGTCGCGTGTGAGCTGCTCCTCCGTGGCGCCCTCGGCCGCCGTGCGGACGATCACTCCGGAGGACTCGGGCAGCACCTCCTTGAGGATGCGTTTCAGACGCGCCCGCTCGTTGTCGGGGAGCTTGCGGGAGATGCCGTTCATGGATCCGCCCGGCACGTACACCAGGTAACGGCCCGGCAGGGAGATCTGGCTGGTCAGGCGGGCACCCTTGTGCCCCACCGGGTCCTTGGTCACCTGCACGAGCACGCGGTCGCCGGGTTTGAGTGCCAGCTCGATGCGACGCGGCTGATTGCCGGTCTCCACGGCATCCCAGTCCACCTCGCCGGAGTACAGCACGGCGTTGCGTCCGCGGCCGATGTCGACGAAGGCCGCCTCCATGCTCGGGAGCACGTTCTGCACGCGCCCGAGGTAGACGTTGCCGATGAGCGATGCGTCCTGATTGCGGGCGACATAGTGCTCGACGAGCACGTTGTCCTCCAGCACGCCGATCTGCGTGCGGCCGTTGCGCGCGCGCACGACCATCATGCGGTCGACGGACTCGCGACGGGCGAGGAACTCCGCCTCGGTGACGACGGGGCGACGACGACCGGCGTCGCGTCCGTCGCGGCGACGCTGCTTCTTGGCCTCCAGTCGCGTGGACCCCTTGATGGCCTTCGGCTCGGTGATGTATTCGACCGTGCGCTGGCGCTGACGCGGCTCGTCCCTGCCGTCGTCGTCGCCGCGGCGGCGTCGGCCGCCCCGGCGGGAGGAGGACGATCCTCGGTCGTCGTCGCCGTCATCGTGACGGACAGCGGGCAGCGGCACGATCTCGGGCGCATAGAAGTGCAGCTGCGTGGAGACCTTGGAGACGAAGACCTCGGGAAGCAGGCCCAGACTCACCGCCGTCACGGGCTCGGGCTGCTCGGGCTCGACGGGCTCCTCCGGCGCCGCCGCCTCGGGGGCGACGGCGGCCTCCGGCTCCGCAGCCGGCTGCGGCTCGGCGGCCCCCGTGCCAGAGCCGGTCGGCTCCTGCACGGCATCCGCGGCCTCGGCACTGCCGGTGGGCTCCGCCGCGACGTCCGTCGCAGGCAGCTCCTCGGCTACCGGCCGCGCCGGCGTCGTGTCGAGGTCGAGTGTGGTCCTGTCATCGTTCTCATCGGCCATCTCTGGCTTACTCCCTGCGCTGGCACCGAGTGCCTGCGGAAACTCATGCGGCGAAACTGCAACCGCGAACTCATTCGGCATGCGATCCGCTCGGTGGCAGGATCGCGCGGGACATGCGTCCCCGAAGTCTTGACGATGCCATCGCGACTTCCCACAACGGCATCTCCAGTCATTATCGCACCCCCGGAGCGATGGCGCGGCATCCGCCGCGCGGCCCGCAGTCCGCATTCACCCGGATCGCACAGCCATTGCTGGGATAATCCCGATATGACCGCACAGCGAATCCGACCCGTCGGATACGGCATCTGGCTGATCGTCTTCTCCGTGGTCGGCTGGTGGGCGGCTTTCCAGCTGACTGTGGAGAAGTTCTTCCTGCTGGAGAATCCCAGCGAGCAGACCAGCTGCTACGTGAGCGTGATCCTCCAGTGCGACAAGAATCTGGGCTCATGGCAGGGCGAGGTCTTCGGCTTCCCCAACCCCGTCATCGGCCTCACCGGATGGATGGCGGTACTCGTCGTCGGCGTCGCCGTCATCTCGGGCGCGCGCTTCCCGCGCTGGTTCTGGGGGCTGTTCGGGCTGGGCATGCTCGGCGCCATCGCGTTCATCTGCTGGCTGATCGGCCAGAGCATCTACCACCTGGCCGTGCTGTGCCCGTGGTGCATGGTGACATGGGCCGTGACGATACCCGCCTTCATCGCGACGGCCGTCCATCTGCTGCGCAACGGGACGATCACGAGATCGGCTGTGGTGAAGCGGCGGGCGAACCGTCTGATGGCATGGGTCCCCCTGATCACGATCCTGGCCTACGCCGTCGTCATCGCCATGGCTCAACTGGCAGGACTGGACTTCCTCGGTGAGATCGCCGGGCTCATCCGCTGAACCGCAGTCCAGGTCGCCCGCGGCGGCCTCATCCGATCCGGGCCCCGGATGAGGACGGGTCCGGCATCCATCTCGTGATGGATCACCGGACCCGGTCGCGTCGTGCGATCAGAACCAGATGCCGAGCTCGCGCTGAGCGGACTCGGGGCTGTCGGATCCGTGCACGAGGTTCTGCTGCACCTTCAGCCCCCAATCGCGACCGAAGTCCCCGCGGATGGTGCCGGGAGCGGCCGAGGTCGGATCGGTGGTGCCCGCCAGGGAGCGGAATCCTTCGATGACCCGGTTCCCCGCGAGCCGGATGGCGACCGACGGGCCGGACATCATGAACTCGATCAGGGGCTCGTAGAACGGCTTGCCCTCGTGCTCGGCGTAGTGCGCGGCCAGCAGGTCGCGGTCGGGCTCGACCAGGCGGATGTCGACGAGCGAGTAGCCCTTCGCCTCGATGCGGGCGAGGATCGCACCGGTCAGTCCGCGGGCGACGCCGTCGGGCTTGACGAGGACGAGGGTTTCTTCAATGGCCATGTCATTCGCTCCCTGTCTGGGTTGTTCTGCGGTCCATCCGGGCCCCCACGATCGTCGCATACCCCCACATGCCGCCGAAAATCAGGGCGACCAGGGCGATGGCGGGCACCAGCACGGCGGAGGCCAGAACCACGCCCTGCAGCACCCACCCGGTCACCACGGCGCCCGGACGGGCGATCGCTCCGGCCAGCATGATCATCACGAGCCCCAGCACGGCGCCCCCGACGATGCCCCACCATGGCGGGATGCCCTCGGGCAGCGCCTTGAGCCCGTACACCGTCAGGCCCGCCAGGAACACGACGATCGCCTCGAACCCCAGCACGATGGCGCCGAGCTTCTGCGCGAGCGTACGCGGTGCACGCGTCCTGCCGCCGCTCATCCGCGCCACCCGCTCTTCCAGTCCTCCTCCTCGGAGAGCAGCAGTGCCTCTCCCGCGAGCACGATGGAGCCGGCGATCACCACGGCGCGCCGCTCTGAGGCGGACGCCCATTCCCGAGCCGCGTCCACGGCCTCGGCCAGCGAGGGGTGCACGCCGGCACGGCGTCCGCGCGCCTCGACGAGGTCGGCGATGGCATCCGCATCCGCCGCCCGGACGGAATCCGGCGCCGTCGCGAACACCTCGGCGACCGCCGGCAGCAGCGTGTCGACGATCCCCGCGGTGTCCTTGTCGGCGAAGATGCCCAGCACGAGTCCCCACTCATCGAAGTCGAAGCTGTCGGCCAGCGACTGCGCGAGGGCGGCGGCGCCGTGCGGATTGTGGGCGGCGTCCACGATGACCGTCGGCGCGACGCCGACGAGCTGAAGGCGACCGGGCGAGGTGGCCCCCTGCAGACCCTCTGTGATGATGTCTCCCGCGATGCGCTGCACGCCACCCCCGATCAGCGACTCCACGGCGACGACGGCGAGGGCCGCGTTGTGGCCCTGGTGGGCGCCGTACAGCGGCAGGTACTCGTCGGCATACTCCCCGGCGAGCCCACGGATGCTGATCATCTGACCGCCGACGGCGAGCCTCTGCGCCGACAGCCCGAAGTCCTCCCCCTCGAACGCGATGCTCGCCCCTTTCTCGGAGGCCACGCGGCGCAGGACGGCCGCGGCCTCCGGCCGCTGCTCCGCCGAGACGACGGCCGCGCCGTCCTTGATGATCCCCGACTTGACCTCGGCGATCGCCTCGATCGTGTCGCCCAGCCGGTCGACGTGATCCATGTCGATCGGGGCGAACACCGCCACGTCGCCGTCCGCGGTGTTCGTGGAGTCCCACGAGCCGCCCATTCCGACCTCGAGCACGAGGACGTCGACGGGCGCATCGGCCGCTGCGACGAACGCGAGCACGGTGAGCAGTTCGAAGAACGTCAGCGGCTCGTCGCCGGCGGCGGAGAGCTCGGCGTCCACGATCCCGACGAACGGCTCGATCTCATCCCAGGCATCCGCGACGGCAGCGTCCGCGACCGGTTCCCCGTCGATCATGATGCGCTCCGTGAAGCGCTTCAGGTGCGGACTGGTGAACAGCCCGGTGCGCAGGCCGTGCGCGCGCAGCAGGCTCTCGACCATCCGGGCTGTGGAGGTCTTGCCGTTGGTGCCGGTGATGTGCACGACCCGGTAGGTGCGCTGAGGGTCGTCGAGCAGCGTGAGGATGCGCGCCACTCGTTCCTTCCTCGGCTGCACCCAGCGCTCCCCCGCGCGCTCCAGCAGCAGCTCGTAGACGGCGTCCGCCCGCTGCCGGTCGGTCATCACGAGGCCCTGCCGGTCCTGGCGACGGCGACGGTGAACGCTCCCGCATTGGCGTACGTCCCCGCGGCGACGTCGGCCTCGAACTCGGGATCCGCGGAGACGTCGCCGAGCTCCCGGTGCACCCCCGTGCCCGAGCGCACGGCATACGCGGTCGCAAGGGTCTCCCCCGCGATATCGGCGATCTCGAACGCCGAGGCGACGTCCGCGGCATCCGACTCCTCCTCGAAGGTCAGCACCAGGCGGATCCTGTCGCTGACCTCGAAGCCGGCCTTCTTGCGCGAGTCCTGCACTGCCCGGATCACATCGCGGGCGAGGCCCTCCGCCTCCAGCTCGGGCGTGGTGGTCACATCCAGCAGCACGAACCCGCCGCCGGGCACGACGGCGAGAGCCTCCCCCTCCGGTCTGCCGGTGGTCTCCAGCACGAGGTCGTACTCTCCGGGCTGCAGGGCGACGCCGCCGACGACGATCTCGCCCTTCCACTCCCGCCACTGCCCGCTCTTGGCCGCCGCGATCACGCGCTGCACGTCCTTGCCGAGCCGGGGTCCGGCGGCACGGGCGTTGACGGTGAGCCGATGGCTGATGCCGTACTCCTCCGCGGTGCTCTCGCCGAGCGGCACGAACTCGACGGCCTTCACATTGAGCTCGTCGCGAAGGATGTCCTCGAACTGCGCGAGGTCCGCCGCGACTGGGGAGACGGCCGTCAACCGTGCCAGCGGCAGGCGCACGCGCAGCTTCTCCCGTTTGCGCAGCGCGTTGCCGACGCTGCTGAGCTCCCTCACGGCGTCCATGGCGTCGCGCACGTCGTCGGCCGCGGGGAACGCGGACGCGTCGGGCCAGTCGGTCAGGTGCACGCTGCGTCCGCCGGTGAGTCCCTGCCATACGCGCTCGCTGATCAGCGGCACGAGCGGCGCCGCGACTCGCGTGAGCGTCTCCAGCACGGTGTACAGCGTGTCGAAGGCCTCGCGACTGCGGGGATCCTCGGTGACGCCCTCCCAGAAGCGGTCACGGGAACGGCGGATGTACCAGTTCGTCAGCACCTCGGCGAAATCGCGCAGGCGAGCGGATGCCGTGGTGGAGTCCAGCCCCTCCAGGTCGGCGCGCACCTGTCGGACGAGGTCCCCGAGCCGGGCGAGGATGTAGCGGTCCAGGACATCGGTGGAGTCCGTGCGCCACGTGGCCTCGTACCCGCCGTCCTGCGCGGCGTTGGCGTAGGTCGCGAAGAAGTACCACGAGTTCCACAGCGGCAGGAGGAACTCGCGCACGCCGGCGCGGATGCCCTCCTCCGTGACGGCGAGGTTGCCGCCCCGCAGCACCGAGCTGGACATGAGGAACCAGCGCATGGCGTCCGAGCCGTCACGGTCCAGTACCTCGCTGACATCCGGGTAGTTGCGCAGCGACTTGGACATCTTGTACCCGTCGGAGCCCAGCACGATGCCATGGCAGCTGACCCCCGTGAACGCCGGGCGGTCGAACAGCGCCGTGGAGAGCACGTGCATGACGTAGAACCAGCCGCGGGTCTGCCCGATGTACTCCACGATGAAGTCGGCGGGGGCGTGCGTGTCGAACCACTCCTGGTTCTCGAACGGGTAGTGCACCTGCGCGTACGGCATCGAGCCGGAGTCGAACCACACGTCGAAGACGTCCTCGATGCGGCGCATCGTCGACTTCCCGGTCGGGTCGTCGGGGTTCGGGCGGGTCAGCTCGTCGATGTACGGCCGGTGCAGGTCGACCTCGCCCTCGGGATTGCGCGGAAGCGTGCCGAAGTCGCGCTCCAGCTCCTCGAGCGACCCATAGGCATCCACGCGCGGGTGCTCCGGGTCGTCGCTCTTCCAGATCGGGATGGGCGAGCCCCAGTAGCGGTTGCGGCTGATGGACCAGTCCCGCGCGCCCTCGAGCCACTTGCCGAACTGGCCGTGCTTGACGTTCTCGGGCACCCACGTGATCTGCTCATTGCCTGCGAGCATCCGGTCCTTGATGTCCGTGACACGGATGAACCAGCTCGAGACGGCCTTGTAGATGAGGGGGTTCCGGCAGCGCCAGCAGTGCGGGTAGGAGTGCACGTAGCTCTGCTCGCGCAGCAGACGTCCGCGTTCGGTCAGCAGGCGGATGAGAGGCCGGTTGGCGTCCGACCACAGTCGGCCGGCGACATCGGTGACGGTGGGCAGGAATTTCCCCCCCTCGTCGAGCGAGAGGATGGTGGGGATCCCTGCCGCGTTGCTCACGCGCTGGTCGTCCTCACCGTACGCGGGCGCCTGGTGCACGATGCCGGTGCCGTCGGTGGTCGTGACGTAGTCGTCGACGAGGATGCGCCAGGCCCGCTCGGTGCCCCAGGTCTCGGCATCCGCGTAGTAGTCGAACAGCCTGTCGTACGTGACGTCCTCGAGCTCCTTGCCGACCACGGTTCTCTCGACGGCGGCGAGCGCGTCGTCGGCGGAGTCGTAGCCGAGGTCCTTCGCGTAGCCGCCCAGCAGGTCACGGGCCAGCAGGTACCGGTGCGCGGCGGTCTCGGCGGGGTCGTCTCCGGCCACGACATCCGCGGCGCCGTCGGGACCGGCCGGGACGACGACGTACTCGATCTCGGGTCCGACGACGAGCGCGAGGTTCGTCGGCAGCGTCCACGGCGTGGTCGTCCAGGCGAGGGCGCGCACGGCGGTGAGTCCGAGCGACTCGGCCTTCGCACCCGTCAACGGGAAGGTGACGGTGACCGAGGGGTCCTGACGATCCTGGTACACGTCGTCGTCCATGCGCAGCTCGTGCGCGGAAAGCGGTGTCTCGTCGCGCCAGCAGTACGGCAGCACGCGGTAGCCCTCGTAGGCCAGGCCCTTGTCGTAGAGCGTCTTGAACGCCCAGAGCACGCTCTCCATGTAGCCGAGGTCGAGAGTCTTGTATCCGCGCTCGAAGTCCACCCAGCGGGCCTGGCGGGTGACGTAGTCCTGCCACTCGCGCGTGTAGGCGAGCACCGATTCGCGCGCCTTCGCGTTGAAGACGTCGATGCCCATGTCCTCGATCTGGCTCTTCTCGGTGATGCCGAGCTGCTTCATCGCCTCCAGTTCGGCGGGCAGACCGTGGGTGTCCCATCCGAACACGCGGTCGACCTTCTTGCCGAGCATGGTCTGGAAGCGCGGGAAGAGATCCTTGGCGTACCCGGTGAGCAGGTGCCCGTAGTGCGGCAGGCCGTTCGCGAACGGCGGGCCGTCGTAGAAGACCCACTCGTCGGCGCCTTCGCGCTGCGCGACGGAGGCGCGGAACGTGTCGTCGGCCTTCCAGTACTCGAGCACCTCGGTCTCGATCTCGGGGAAGCGCGGACTGGGGCTCACTGCGGCCTCGCCGAAGGCGGCGCCGGGGCGGGAACCTGAGGATGTCGAGGGGCGGGGGTAGGTCATGTGAGCTCGCTCGGTCGTGGTCGGATGCCGCTTGCCGGGACGACCCTTGTTCTCACGCGGACCGCGGTACCACCCGGCGTGCGGCGCCTCCCGGCGACGCCCCTCTCACTGCGGCTGTGACGGGCCTGCCCCGCTCGGTTCTACTGGGCCTGACGACTGTTCTTCCGAGAGCTCCCCGGTGATGGCCGGATCACTGCTGCTCCGCTCATTGTACCCGCCCCGCGCCGCGTGCGAAGCGCGCAGACCGCGGCGGGCGCGCACCGGCATCCGTGCGGCGGGCGAACCCTCCCGGCACAGCCGGGTAGACTCGTGGCACGCTCACACTCAGGCACGCTCACACGGTGCCGCACACATCGCGCAAGGAGACCCTTCATGGCCGCGTCCGCATCGAACCAGATCCCCGACAAGCCCGCGCTGGAAGGTCTCGAGGCGAAGTGGGGTGAGCGCTGGGCCGAGCAGGGGACGTTCCTCTTCGACCGTGCCCGTGCCGCCGAGTCCGGACGCGACGGCGTGTACTCGATCGACACGCCCCCGCCCACGGCATCCGGCAGCCTGCACATCGGCCACGTGTTCTCGTACACGCACACCGACATCAAGGCGCGCTTCGAGCGCATGCGCGGCAAGAACGTGTTCTATCCGATGGGCTGGGACGACAACGGCCTGCCCACCGAGCGCCGCGTGCAGAACTACTACGGTGTGCGGTGCGATCCCACCCTGCCCTACGACCCCGACTTCACTCCGCCGTTCGAGGGCGGCACCAACAAGTCGACCCGTGCGGCCGACCAGGTCCCCATCAGCCGACGCAACTTCATCGAGCTGTGCGAGAAGCTCACGATCGAGGACGAGAAGCAGTTCGAGGCCTTGTTCCGCCAGCTGGGGCTCAGCGTCGACTGGACGCAGACCTACCGCACCATCTCCGACGCGACGATCCGCCAGAGCCAGCTGGCCTTCCTGCGCGGTCTGGAGCGCGGTGAGGCATACCAGTCCCTGGCGCCGACGCTGTGGGACATCGACTTCCGCTCCGCGATCGCGCAGGCCGAACTCGAGGACCGCGAGCAGCAGGCCTCCTACCACCGGCTGGCCTTCCACCGCACCGACGGCAGCGGCGACATCCACATCGAGACCACCCGCCCCGAGCTGCTGGCCGCCTGTGTGGCGCTCGTGGCCCACCCCGACGACGAGCGCTACCAGCCGTATTTCGGCTCCACCGTGCGCACGCCGATCTTCGACGTCGAGGTCCCGGTGCTCGCGCACCACCTCGCCCAGCCCGACAAGGGCTCCGGCATCGCCATGATCTGCACGTTCGGCGACGTGACCGACATCGTGTGGTGGCGGGAGCTGGATCTGCCCAACCGCACGATCCTGGGCAAGGACGGCCGCGTGATCGCCGACGCGCCCGAGGTCATCGTGTCGGATGCCGGGAAGGCGGCGTACGCGCAGCTCGCGGGCAAGACCGTGTTCAGCGCGCGCAAGGCGATCGTGGAGCTGCTGGGCGAGTCCGGCGAGCTCATCGAGGTGGGCAAGCCCTTCAACCACGCGGTGAAGTTCTTCGAGAAGGGCGACCGGCCGCTGGAGATCGTGTCCACCCGCCAGTGGTACATCCGCAACGGCGCACGCGACGAGCACCTGCGCGACGAACTGCTCGAGCACGGCCGGCGGATGGCCTGGCATCCGGACTTCATGCGCGTGCGCTATGAGAACTGGGTGGGCGGCCTGACCGGCGACTGGCTCATCTCCCGACAGCGCTTCTTCGGCGTGCCGATCCCGGTCTGGTACGCGCTGGACGAGAACGGCGAGCGCGACTACGACCGGGTGCTCACTCCGGCCCACGACGAGCTTCCGATCGATCCGACCAGTTCCGTACCGGCCGGGTACACCGAGGAGCAGCGCGGCATACCGGGCGGGTTCGATGCCGAGCAGGACATCTTCGACACCTGGGCCACCTCCTCCCTCACGCCGCAGCTGGCCGGCGGCTGGCAGCGCGACGAGGAGCTGTGGAACCTGGTGGCGCCGTTCGACCTGCGCCCGCAGGGCCAGGACATCATCCGCACCTGGCTGTTCTCCACCATGCTGCGCTCCACGCTCGAGGACCAGCGCGCCCCGTGGAGCAACGCCGCCATCTCCGGGTTCATCGTGGACCCCGACCGCAAGAAGATGTCCAAGTCGAAGGGGAACGTCGTCACCCCGGCGGACATCCTCGACAAGCACGGGTCGGACGCCGTGCGCTACTGGTCCGCATCCAGCCGGCTCGGCATGGACGCCGCCTTCGACCCGCAGAACCCCACGCAGGTGAAGATCGGCCGCAGGCTCGCCATCAAGATCCTCAACGCGGCGAAGTTCGTGCTGTCGTTCCCCGTCCCGGAGGATGCGCGGATCACCCACGCGCTGGACGCCTCGATGCTGGCCACCCTCGACGAGGTGATCCGCGAGGCGACGACCGCGTACGAGGACTACGACCAGGCCAAGGCCCTGGAGGTGACCGAGTCGTTCTTCTGGACGTTCTGCGACGACTACCTCGAGCTCGTCAAGGAGCGCGCCTACGATCAGGCCGACCCCGGCCAGGCATCCGCCGCCCTCGCGCTGCACGTGGCGCTGTCCGCCCTGCTGCGGCTGCTCGCGCCGATCGTGTCGTTCGCGACGGAGGAGGCGTGGAGCTGGTTCGAGGAGGGCTCGATCCACACCGCGGCGTGGCCCGAGCCCGGAGCCGTGAGCCTGCCGGATGCCGACCCCGATGTGCTGGCGACGGCGAGTGCCGCGCTCATCGGCATCCGTCGTGCGAAGACCGAGGCGAAGGCGTCGCAGAAGACTCCGGTGTCCACCGCGACCATCTCCGCCCCGGCGGAGAGGATCGCGGCGCTGCGTGCGGCGGCGGACGATCTGCGCGCGGTCGGTCGCATCGCCGAGCTGAGCTTCGCGGAAGCCGACGAGCTGTCGGTCACCGCGATCGAACTCGCACCGGTGGAGCAGTGATGCAGCTCGGGACGCGCTGGGCCACCGGGACGCAGCCACCGGCATCCGTACCGGCCGAGCTGCGCCCCGCGATCGCCGACCTGGAGGCGCGCGGGCTCAGCGGGCACTGGACCCTCACCTGGTTGGAGGGTCGCCCGCTGGCGGAACTGGATGCCGGATGGGAGGTCCTCCTGGACGCAGCCGGAGAGGTCGTCTCCCGCCCGTTCCAGGACTGAGGGTCGGCGCCTCGGCGCCTGACCCCCGGCCCTCACCGTCCCGGCGCCGCCGTGCGTCCGCTTCGTGTGCGCGGCACGGGCTCGGTGATGACCGAGGCCTGAGCATCCGGCGCGTTCTCACAGAAACGCACCACTCCGCAGCAATCCGGCTCGGACCTGCGAGGTTGTGCGCACTTCTGCGGGTTCGTGCGGCGAGTCTCAGGCGCTCTTGCGCTTGCGCGTCATGACCACGGTGGGAGCGGCCCCGTCCTCGACGGCGGCTTTGGTGACGATGACCTTGGTGACGTCCTCCGCCGAGGGGATCTCGAACATGATCGGGCCCAGCACGTCTTCGAGGATCGCCCGCAGGCCGCGGGCGCCGGTCTTGCGGAGCACGGCGAGGTCGGCGATGGCGCGCAGCGCGTCCTCCTCGAACTCCAGAACGACGCCGTCGATCTCGAACATGCGCTGATACTGCTTGACGAGCGCGTTCCGGGGCCCGGTGAGGATGTCGATGAGGGCGTCCTGATCCAGCGGCGACACGGAGGTGACCACGGGCAGTCGGCCGATGAACTCCGGGATCAGCCCGAACTTGTGCAGGTCCTCGGGGAGCACCTCGCTGAACAGATCGAGATCCTTGTCCTTGTCGTGCAGCGGTGCGCCGAAGCCGACGCCGTGCTTGCCGACACGGGCCGAGATGATGTCCTCGAGCCCCGCGAACGCGCCGGCGACGATGAACAGCACGTTCGTCGTGTCGATCTGCAGGAACTCCTGGTGCGGATGCTTGCGTCCGCCCTGCGGCGGGACGGAGGCCACCGTGCCCTCGAGGATCTTCAGCAGCGCCTGCTGCACGCCCTCCCCCGACACGTCGCGGGTGATGGAGGGGTTCTCGGCCTTGCGGGCGATCTTGTCGATCTCGTCGATGTAGATGATGCCGGTCTCGGCGCGCTTGACGTCGTAGTCCGCGGCCTGCAGCAGCTTGAGGAGGATGTTCTCGACGTCCTCGCCGACGTATCCGGCCTCGGTGAGCGCCGTGGCATCCGCCACCGCGAACGGCACGTTCAATCGCTTGGCCAGTGTCTGGGCGAGGTACGTCTTGCCGCATCCGGTCGGGCCCAGCATGAGGATGTTGCTCTTGGCGACCTCGACCTCCTCCGCCCGCTGCTCGGCGGGCTGGATGGTGCCGCGGGCGCGTACGCGCTTGTAGTGGTTGTAGACCGCCACGGCCAGGGACCGCTTCGCGTCGTCCTGACCGACCACGTACTCCTCGAGGAAGGCGTGGATCTCCCGGGGCTTGGGCAGTTCGAAGTCGGCGACCGGGCCGGTGCCGGCCTCCGCCATCCGCTCCTCGATGATCTCGTTGCACAGCTCGACGCACTCGTCGCAGATGTACACGCCGGGGCCGGCGATCAGCTGCTGCACCTGCTTCTGGCTCTTGCCGCAGAAAGAGCATTTGAACAGGTCAGCGCTCTCACCGATGCGTGCCATGCGCGTCCTCCTCGAAGCGAGCGGCCAGGCGGGGTCCTGATGCCGTCATTCGAGCCTAACCGTCTGCACCGACACCGGGGCGCATTGGCGCGCAGCGCGTGCGGCCCGGCATGCTGATGTCGGATGGTGCCCCGGCATCCGGTCTCACGTCACACCATGGACTTCGTGTGCCACACGGTCTTGGTCTCGGTGAGCGCCGTGATGCGGTCCAGGCTCTGCTCGACGGCGCCGTTCGACCCCACGCCGGGCCGCAGCACGCGTTTGAGGGTGTCGGCGGCGGCGATCTCCAGGTCGACCCAGTCCAGGTCGCCCGCGCCCGCGAGATCGAGGGCGTCGACATCGGCGTGCGAGGCGAGCCACGGAGTGATCTCCGCCGGCGAGCCGGTCAGCACGTTCACGACTCCCCCGGGCACGTCGCTGGTCGCGAGCACCTCGGCCAGGCTGATGGCGGAGAGCGGGAACCGCTCGCTGGCGATCACGACGACGGTGTTGCCGGTGACCAGCGCCGGGGCGATGACGGACACCAGGCCCAGCAGTGCGGAGTCCTGCGGCGCCACGATCGCGACGACCCCGGTGGGCTCGGGCACCGAGATGTTGAAGTAGGGGCCCGCGACGGGGTTGGCGTTGCCGCCCACCTGCGCGTACTTGTCGCACCATCCCGCGTACCAGACCCACAGGTCGATCGCGGCATCCACCTGTGCGCCGGCCGCCGCGGCCGTGGCGCCCTCCTGGCCGACGATCTCGTCGACGAACTGGGCGCGGCGCCCCTCCAGGATCTCCGCGACCCGGTACAGCACCTGCCCGCGGTTGTAGGCCGTGGCACCCGACCAGCCCTTCACGGCCGCCCGCGCGGCGACCACGGCATCCCTGGCGTCCTTGCGCGACGCCTTGGCGGCGTTGGCGAGGAAGGCGCCCTCGGCGGAGAGCACCTCATAGGTGCGCCCTGACTCGCTGCGCGGGAACGCCCCGCCGATCGCGAGCTTGTACGTCTTCGGAACGGTCAGTCGTGCGCTCATGCCGATGCTCCCTTGAGGTACGCGGTCAGGCCATGACGGCCGCCTTCGCGCCCGTAGCCGGATTCCTTGTAGCCGCCGAACGGGCTCGACGGGTCGAAGCGGTTGAAGGTGTTCGCCCACACCACTCCGGCCCGCAACCGGTCGGCGACGGCGAGGATGCGGGATCCCTTGTCACTCCAGATGCCGGCCGACAGACCGTACGGCGTGTTGTTGGCCTTCGCGATCGCCTCGGCCGGTGTGCGGAAGGTCAGCACCGACAGCACGGGTCCGAAGATCTCGTCGCGGGCGATGCGGCTGGACGCCTCGACGCCGGTGAAGATCGTCGGGGCGAACCAGAAGCCCTTCTCCGGGATCGCGCAGTCCGCGCTCCAGCGCTCCGCGCCCTCGGCCTCGCCGATGTCGCTGAGCTCGCGGATGCGGGCGAGCTGAGCCGCGGAGTTGATGGCGCCGATGTCGGTGTTCTTGTCCAGCGGATCACCGAGGCGCAGCGTCGACAGGCGATGCTTGAGGCGGTCGACGACGTCGTCGTGGATCGACTCCTGCACGAGCAGTCGGCTGCCCGCGCAGCACACGTGCCCCTGATTGAAGAAGATGCCGTTCACGATGCCCTCGACGGCCTGATCGATGGGCGCGTCGTCGAACACGATGTTCGCGGCCTTGCCGCCGAGCTCGAGCGTCACGCGCTTGTCGGTGCCCGCGATGGCCTTCGCGATGTCTCGACCGACGGCCGTGGATCCGGTGAAGGCCACCTTGTCCACATAGGCGTGACGCACGAGAGCGGCTCCGGGGGCACCCGCACCCGTGATGATGTTCACGACGCCCGCCGGCAGGTCGGCCTGCTGCAGGATCTCGGCGAAGATGAGCGCGGTCAGGGGTGTGGTCTCGGCGGGCTTGAGCACCACCGTGTTGCCGGCGGCGAGGGCCGGTGCGAGCTTCCATGCCAGCATGAGCAGCGGGAAGTTCCACGGGATGACCTGCCCCGCCACGCCCAGCGACTTCGGGTTCGCGCCGAGACCCGCATAGTCGAGCTTGTCGGCCCAACCCGCGTAGTAGAAGAACCAGGCCGCGACCAGGGGCACGTCGACGTCACGGCTCTCCTTGATCGGCTTGCCGTTGTCCAGACTCTCCGCGACGGCCAGCTCACGGGCGCGCTCCTGAACGAGGCGGGCGACGCGGAACAGGTACTTGCCCCGGTCGCGTCCGCTCATCTTCGACCACACCTTGTCGTACGCCCGCCGGGCGGCTGCGACGGCGCGATCGACGTCCTCATCGGATGCCGAGGAGATCTCGGCGATGCGGCTCTCGTCGGCGGGGGAGATGGTGTGGAAGGAGGGACCGGAGCCGTCGACGAACTCCCCGTCGATGAACAGTCCGTAGCTGTCCTTGAGCTTCAGGATCGCTGTGGATTCAGGGGCGGGAGCGTATTCCAGGAATGACATATGAGGCTCCTCAGTCGATGGTGACGTAGTCGGCACCGGAGTAGTGCCCGGTGATGGTCTTCTGGCGCTGCAGCAGGACGTCGTTGAGCAGACTCGACGCGCCGAAACGGAACAGATGCGGCTGCAGCCATTCCTCGCCCGCGGTCTCGGCGACCGTGACGAGGTAGCGGATCGCGTCCTTCGACGAGCGGATGCCGCCGGCGGGCTTCACACCGATCCTCTCCCCCGTCGCACGATGCCAGTCCCGCACGGTCTCGAGCATGAGCAGGGTGGTGGGCAGGGTCGCCGCGGGCTGCACCTTGCCGGTGGACGTCTTGATGAAGTCGCCTCCCGCGAGGATCGACAGCCAGGAGGCGCGCTTGATGTTGTCGTAGGTGTTCAGCTCGCCGGTCTCCATGATGACCTTGAGCGAGGCGTAGCTGCCGTCCTCGCGCCGACAGGCCTCTTTCACCCGCGCAATCTGGTCGAACACCAACCCGTAGCGCCCCTCGAGGAACGCTCCGCGATCGATGACCATGTCGATCTCGTCGGCGCCCGCGGCCACGGCATCCGCGGTGTCGGCCAGCTTGACGTCGACAGACGCGCGACCGGACGGGAAGGCCGTCGCGACGGCGGCGACGGAGATGCGCCCCTCGTCGGGGTCGCCGTGCAGGTCGCCGAGCGCCTCGACCGCGTGGCCGACCATGTCGCCGTACACGCACACCGCCGCAACCCGCGGGGTGGTCGGGTCCGAAGCATCCGGATTCTTGGCCTTCGCGACCAGGGAGCGCACCTTGCCCGCCGTATCAGCGCCCTCGAGCGTGGTGAGGTCGATCAGCGAGATGACCTTGTCCAGCGCCCAGGCCTTCGAGGTGGCCTTGATCGAGCGCGTGCCGAGGGCGGCCGCGCGCTGTTCCAGCCCGACCGCGTCCACACCGGGCAGTCCGTGCAGGAAACGACGCAGGGTCGCGTCATCGGGCTCACCGCCCAGGACGTCGACGGCGGTGCGTCGGGCGAGTTCCGTGGTCGTCATGTCTCCTCCAGAAGTGCCAGGGCGGTGGGTTCGTCGGTCACCAGAACAGTGCAGAGGCCGTTGCTGACGACTGTACGCGCGATGTCGTGCTTGGCGATGCCCGCGGTGACGAAGATGGATCGGGGCGACGCGCGCACCCGGTCGAGGCCGACACCGAGGGTGCGCGCATCCAGCTGCGGGTCGACGATGTTCCCGTCGGCGTCGATGTAGCGGCCGAGCAGATCCCCCACTGCGCCGCGCCGTGCGAGCTCGGCGATGTCATCGGCGGTCAGGTAGCCGTTCTCCACATGAGCGGATGCCGGATCGCACGGCCCCGCGGTGAACAGGAAGGTGTCCGCACCCGCGGCCCGCTCGAGGATGGCGGCGACGGTGCGGTCCGCTTCGACGGCCCGCTTGGTCTCGATGCGCTCCAGGATCGCCGGACTCGGCAGCAGCACGGCCTGCCCCTCACCGCGCTGGGCGATGGTGACGGCGACGGATGCCGCGCCGCCGGCCCTCCGGTTCACACTCACTCCGCCGTTGGCCTGCACGACGGTGACGCCGTGCGCCCACCCGTCGGGCAGTGCGTCGGCGACGGCGGTGAGCGTGCGCCCCCAGCTGACGGCCAGCGTGCGCGGGACGGGACGCAGCGCCGTGAGCAGGTCGGCGGCGGCGCGGGCGACGCGCTCCAGCACCGCGCCGGGATCGTCGGACGCAGGGACGACGACGGCATCCGTCAATCCGAACCGACCGAGGAGAGCACGCTCCAGGCCCAGCCGTCGGGCACGCGGATGCACGATCTCGATGCGCACGATCCCGCGCTCGCGAGCCTGGAGCAGCAGTCTGCCGACCTTCCACCGGGAGATGCCGAGGAGTGCGCCGATCTCGTCCTGCGTGCGATTCTCGTCGTACGAGAGCTCGGCCGCGCGCACCATGAGAAGTTCGTCGTCCATGACATCCTCCTTCCGTATCCAGCTTAGGAGTGCACCGACGTACGCGCGCCATGATGCTCAAATGAGCAGCACGAGTCATGGAATCCGCGCATCCGCGGCCCCCTCGTGCGGAGCCGGCGCGAAGCGCACGCCGCGGACACGACGACGGGCGGCCCGGTTCCGCAGAACCGAGCCGCCCTCGTGAGATGACGTGCTCAGGCGCGCTTGCGCGAGGTGAGCACCTGGTCGACGATGCCGTACTCCTTGGCCTGCTCGGCGGAGAGGATGTTGTCGCGATCGATGTCGCGGTTGACCTTCTCCACCGCCTGACCGGTGTGGCGCGCCATGGTCTCCTCAAGCCACGTACGCATGCGCATGATCTCGTTGGCCTGGATCTCGATGTCGGATGCCTGGCCCTGACCGGCCTCGCCCATCGCCGGCTGGTGCATGAGCACGCGCGCGTTGGGCAGCGCGAGGCGCTTGCCGGGGGCCCCGGCCGCCAGCAGCACGGACGCCGCGGACGCCGCCTGCCCGAGGACGACGGTCTGGATCTGCGGCGCCACGTACTGCATGGTGTCGTAGATGGCCGTCATCGCAGTGAAGGAACCACCGGGCGAGTTGATGTACATCGTGATGTCGCGCTCGGCGTCCTGGCTCTCCAGGACCAGCAGCTGCGCCATGACATCATCGGCCGAGGCGTCGTCGACCTGCACGCCGAGGAAGATCACGCGATCCTCGAACAGCTTGTTGTACGGGTCCTGGCGCTTGAAGCCGTAGGCCGTGCGCTCCTCGAACTGCGGCAGCACGTAGCGGCTGGAGGGCAGGTTCCCGGCAGCGCGGAAGGTGGGTGTGTACATGTGCGTCGTCCTGCCTTACTTGTCCGCGCCGGTGCCACCGCCGCCGTGCACGTCGCTGGCGTGCTCGCGGATGTGGTCGACGAATCCGTACTCCAGTGCCTCGTCGGCGGTGAACCAGCGGTCGCGGTCGCCGTCCTCGTTGATCTGCTCGACGGTCTTCCCGGTCTGGCCCGCGGTGATCTCCGCGAGGCGCTGCTTCATCGAGAGGATGAGGTTGGCCTGCGTCTGGATGTCGCTGGCGGTGCCGCCGAAGCCACCGTGCGGCTGGTGCATGAGCACGCGGGCGTTCGGAGTGATGTAGCGCTTGCCCTTCGTACCGCTGGTCAGCAGCAGCTGACCCATGGAGGCGGCCATGCCGATGCCGACCGTCACGATGTCGTTCGGCACGAACTGCATGGTGTCATAGATCGCCATGCCTGCGGTGATCGAGCCGCCGGGCGAGTTGATGTAGAGGTAGATGTCCTTCTCAGGATCCTCGGCGGCGAGAAGGAGGATCTTCGCGCAGATCTCGTTCGCGTTCTCATCGCGCACCTCAGAGCCCAGCCAGATGATGCGGTCCTTGAGCAGTCTGTCGAAGACGCTCGTCGCGACCAGGGGTTCAGCCATGTCAGCTCCTGCTTCCGTGTTTCGGTGATTCGAATCTACCGGCGACAACGCGGGTGCTCGGCCGTGTTCGCCCTGAGCACAGAGCGTGTCATCCGCCGCGCGGATCCAGCAGTTCGGCGGCGTATCCGGTGACGGAGCGGGTGTAACGCCTCCGGTGCGGCGCGAGCGCCGTCCGCACGACGGATGCCGCCGTCAGCGTCACCACGATCCTGGCGGACGGCACCCACCCGGCGCTGCGGGTCGCCGGTCGTCACTCACAGCTGTCACGTCTTCTCCCGGATACGGAGAAGGCGGATGCCGCAGCATCCGCCTTCTCACCGGACTGGTCGCCGTGATCACTCGGCCTTGCCGGCCTCGTCCTTCTTCGCGGCCGGCTTCTTGGCCGGAGCCTTCTTCGCGGCAGGCTTCTCGGCCGCGGACTTCTCGGCGTCAGGGGCCTTCTTCGCAGGGGCCTTCTTCGCAGGGGCCTTCTTGGCAGGCTTCTCCTCGGCGGGAGCCTCCTCGGCGGAGGCCTCTTCGGTCTCCTCCGCGCCGTCGGCCTCGTCGACGTCGCCGATGAACTCGGAGAGATCGACCACGGCCCCCTTGCTGTCGACGACCTTGACCTTGCCCAGCACCGAGGCGAGGGCCTTGTTGCGGGCGATCTCACCGACGAGAGCCGGCAGCTGACCGGCGCCCTGGAGTGCCTCGACGAACTCCTGCGGGGCCATGCCGTACTGCGCGGCCGACTGCACGATGTACTGGCTCAGCTCCTCCTGGGAGACCTGCACGTCCGCACCCTCGGCGATGGTGTCCAGCAGCACCTGCGTACGGAACTGCTTCTCGCTGGCCTCGGCGACCTCGGCACGGTGCACGTCGTCGTCCAGGCGGTTCTCGTTCTCGAGGTGCGTGTGCACCTCGTCCTCGATGAGCTGCGGAGGAACGGGGATCTCGACCTTCTCGAGCAGCGTCTCGAGCAGCTGGTCGCGGGCGGCCGCACCCTGGGTGAACACGCCCTGCTGCCCGACGCGCTCGGCGAGGCTGTCGCGCAGCTCGGCGATGGTGTCGAACTCGGAGGCCATCTGCGCGAAGTCGTCATCGGCCTCGGGAAGCTCGCGCTCCTTGACCGCCTTGACGGTGACGGAGACCTCCGCCTCCTCCCCGGCGTGGTCTCCCCCAACGAGCTTGGAGCGGAACGTGGTCTGCTCACCGGCGGTCAGCGAGTCGATCGCCTCGTCGATGCCCTCCAGCAGCTCACCGGAGCCGACCTCGTAGGAGACGCCGTCAGCGCGGTCGATCTCGGCGTCGTCGATCGTGGCGACGAGGTCCAGCTCGACGAAGTCGCCCTTGGCCGCCGGACGGTCGACGGGGATCAGCGTCCCGAAGCGGGCGCGGAGGCTGTCCAGCTCGGCGTCGATGGCGGCGGCGTCGGTCTCGACGGCGTCGACGGTGATGGTGATGTCCTCGAAGGACGGCACCTCGATCTCCGGGCGCACATCGACCTCGATGTCGACGAGCAGGTCGCCGGAGAAGTCCTTCTCGTTCGGCCACTGGGTGATGTCGGCCGATGGGCGACCCACGATGCGCACACCGTGCTCGGCCGCGGCCTCACGGAAGAAGCGGTCCAGGCCCTCGTTGACGGCATGCTCCATGACCGCGCCGCGCCCGATGCGCTGATCGATGATCGGCGCCGGCACCTTGCCCTTGCGGAAGCCCGGGACCTGGACGTCCTGCGCGATGTGCTCGTACGCGTGCTTGATGCTGGGCCCCAGATCCTCGGGGGTGACCGTGATGCTGAGCTTGACCCGGGTCGGGGACAGCTTCTCGACGGTGCTGTTGGCCATACTGGTGTGTTCTCCTTGTGGTTTCCGCGCGGACGGCACGGGCATGAAGTCTGGCGGCCGTGGTCGGGGCGACAGGATTTGAACCTGCGACCTCCCGCTCCCAAAGCGGGCGCTCTACCAAGCTGAGCTACGCCCCGGCTTGAACCCGCGCGGGAACGGCCTCATCGAGTCTAACGGACAAGAGCGCTCGCTCCGTCCGCTATGCTTTACGAGGTGCTCTGCTCGGCAGGACACCAGCGGGGCTGTAGCTTAATGGTAAAGCCTTAGTCTTCCAAACTAATGACGCGGGTTCGATTCCCGTCAGCCCCTCCGCTCCCCGGCCTCGGCGCGGTACCCGCGTGCGCGCCGTCTCCTCCTCATCCAGTCCTCATCCAGGACCTCGCCGCGCTTCGTCCCCTCGAGATCCCTCCGATATCTCGGCATCCCAGTACACTGTCGCGCAGGCGTGACCCTGCACGCCGCCGAGAAGGGAATCTCATGAACCGAACCATCGTTGCTTCGGCAGCATCCGCATCCCTGCGCCGTCGCAGGATCTCCGCCGTCCTCGCCGGTGGACTCGTCCTCGGGGTCGGCGCCGCCGTCACCCTTGCGGCGTGGAACGACTCCGAGTGGGCGACGTCCACGTTCACCGCGGGATCGTTCGACCTCGAGGGATCCACGGACGGCGTCAACTTCACCGACCACGCTGCAGAGGACGATGCCGCCGGCCTCGGATTCGCCGTCGACGCCGACGACATCGTTCCCGGCCAGACTCTGTATGCGCTGTACTCGATTCGGCTCATCGGCACCGCGGACGGTGTGCTCACCGTGGAGCCGCCCACCATCAGCGGCGACAATGCCGCGAATCTGACGGCAGCGACCCGTCTCATCGATGGGACGACCTGCGATGCGAGCACGTTCGACGACGGCACGGCGACACCACCGGCCACGATCGCCGCGAGCGAGGACGGTTCCACCGGACAGCTCGACTTCTGCCTGCAGGTGACGGCCGGCCCGGACCTGACGCAGGAGGAGTCCGGGGTCGTGACCTGGCAGTGGACGGTCGAGAGCCAGTAACGCAGACCCGCCGCGGCCGGCGAGTCTCGCACAACGAGCAGCGCCGGCGCACGCTCCTGCGTGCGCGGGCGCTGCTCGCGGCTGCCCTGGTGCTCGGCATCGGCGGCACGGTGACCGTTGCGGCATGGACCGACCAGGAGCACGCCACGACGACGGTCACCGCGGGCAGGTTCGCGATCGAGTCGCGGGTCTCCGGCACGACATGGGCCTCGAACGACACGACGGCCGTGACTCTCCCGCTGGCCGCGACGGACCTGTATCCGAACCAGTCCCGCGCCGCCTGGGTGCAGCTGCGAACGGCTGCCGGTTCCGTGCCGGGCACGGTCTCGCTCACTGCGGTCCAGGTCGCACTGCCCGCCGACACCGCCCCGCACACGGATCTGCGCGATGCGCTCCGTGTCCGCGCTGCCCCCGTCGCGGATGTCGGAGGTTGCGGACCCGCGGCGGTTCTCGGACCCGACGTCGGTATCACGGCCGTGCCGCCCCAGTCCGCGCAGACGCTCGCGGGCGACGGCCAGAGCGTCGTCACGTATTGCATCGTGGTGTCGCTGCCCGCGACTGCGGTGTCCACCGCACAGGGCGGCCACGTCGAGGCGACGTGGACGTTCACCGGCACCACGGACGGAGTGCGGCCGTGAGAGCGGTGATGACCGGAATCGCGCGGGCACTGCGCGAGGGCCTGCTCACCCTCGCCGCCGCCGGAGGCGTCCTCTGCATCATCCTCACTGTTCTTGCCTTCACGGGAGGGTTCTCCCTGATCATGTTCAAGACCGGTTCCATGTCGCCCGCGATCCCTGCCGGGTCCGTCGCACTCGTCCAGCGCATCCCGGCGTCCGAGATCTCGATCGGCGACGTCGTGACCGTCGATCGCGACGGACAGCTCCCGATCACGCACCGTGTCATACGCATCGCCCCGGGGCCCACGAATGTCGAGCGATCGATCACGATGCAGGGCGACGCCAACGCATCGGAGGACCCCGATCCCTATGTGATCTCCGAGGGACGAGTCGTCCGCGGCTCGGTGCCCCGCCTCGCCCCGATGATCGTCTGGCTCGGCAGCCCCTGGGCGCTCGGCGGTCTCACGATCGCCGCAGCGCTTGTGGTCACCTGGGCGTTCTGGCCGCGCACCGATCCCGCGCCCGTCGGCGGCTCCGGGCCGCGTCACGGCCGACGACGACGGGGACCTCTCGGCATCGCGGTGATCGTCGCCACCGGCGTCGCACCACTCGTCCTCCCGCCCCCGGCGGCGCAGGCGGCGGGGCTCGTCTCGATCACGACGAATGCGGATGGCGGCGGCGTGCACGCACTCCACCCACGGATCCCGTTCGTGTGGGACGTCGACATCGACGCGTCGTCCGCTCCATCCGACGGCGACCTGGCTGTGGCGCTCAGCGGTTCAGGGCACGGCCTGCGGATCACGACCGAGGTGCACAGCTGCAGCGTGGCCTGGGAGTCATCGGGATGTCCTGGTGCGGAGTCGGCTCTGAACACGGCCGCCGTGCTCCCGCTGAACGGTTCGGAGCGGATGCTGCTGCGCACGGGCGCCCCATCGACGGCTCACCTGCGTATCGCTGTGACCGGCAGCGGCACCGAGGACGCACGAGCGACCCTCACGATCCGGGCGACCGCCGCGCAGACCAGCACCACCGCTCACCTCGGCGGCACGACCCTGCCCGCCACGGGCGGTGCGTCGCTGGGCCTCGTCGCAGCCCCGGCGGCGGTGCTCGTGGGACTGGGCGTCGCGATGCTCGCCGGTCGAGGAAACAGGAGGCCATCGTGAGACGGCGGCGCCGATCCATCGCGTCCGCGGCGGCACTGGTCTTCTGCGCGGCGGTCGCGGCGTTCAGCGGCCCCGCCGACGCACGATGGACCGCTGCGGCGTGGTCCGACGCGCACCGCGTCAGCGCATCCGTCTCCGCGGGCGCACTCGAGACTCCGACCATCACCTCCTGCGAGGTGCGCACTCTCCTGAACCTCGGGCTGGTCTTCACCGGCGTGACCATCACCTGGACGTCCGCCTACGAGCAGAGCGGGGTCGAGCTTCGCATCAGCGGCAGGACGATCCCGTCATCGGCGGTCACGCCCACCGGTTCGGGCCCCTACGTCTACACGGCGACCCTGTCCGACGATCTGCTCTCCTCGCTGCTCGGCGGCCTTCTCGGTTCGTCGAACCCCGTCGAGGTCACCGCGACGCATCCCGGCAGCGCGTGGGTCTCCCCGGCCGCGACCCGGACGCTCAGCGTGGGCGGTCTGCTCGGGCTCGCCGGTCGCAACGAGTGCACGTGAGAACCGCCCCGCGTCCCAGAGCCGACACGAGGAGCGCCCGGGATCATGTTCCCGGGCGCTCCTCGGCGATGTCCGTCGCGCGGACTCAGTTCTGTCCGCGACGCTCGCGCAACTGCGCGAGTGCCTCCTCGAGGAGCTGTTCGGCCTCCTCATCGGTACGACGCTCCTTCACATAGGCGAGGTGCGTCTTGTACGGCTCCGCCTTCGCGAGAGCCGGCGGGTTGTGCTTGTCGCGGCCTGCGGGCAGACCCGTGTGCGGATGGTCGATGATCTCCGGGATCTCCTCCTCGGGCAGCCCCGCGGCGAAGTACCGCACGGTCTCGTTGCCGAGCCCGTCCCAGTACGACACGGCGATGCGGTCCGCGTGGAAGCCGTGGTCCTGCTCTCCCATCGGACCCGAGCCGACCCGTGTGCCGCGGATCGCGTTGCCACCGGTCGCCATCAGATCACCGTGAACTTCGTGATGAGACCGAGTGCGACGATGACCGCGAACCAGACCAGCGCGAGCACCACGGTGAACCGGTTGAGGTTGCGCTCCGCCAGCCCGGAGGAGCCGACCGTCGCGGTCATGCCACCGCCGAACATGTCGGACAGACCGCCGCCGCGACCCTTGTGAAGAAGGATGAGGAGAGTCAGCAGGACGCTGCTGATGCCCAGCACCACCTGCAGTACGAACTCGAGAACCAGCACGGGATGAAGCCTTTCGCCAGGGCCGGTGGACGGCCCGCCTAGCTGTTGATTATAGGACGGAGCGCGACAGACGCCCCATCCGCCTCACACGCCGACGTGCTTCTGGTAGCGCACGATCGCCGCGAACTCGTCGACGACGAGGCTCGCACCCCCCACCAGCGCGCCGTCGACGTCGGGCTCCCGCATGAAGCCGGCGATGTTGCCGGATTTCACCGAACCGCCGTAGAGGATGCGGGTGCGCGCGGCGGCTTCCGCGTCCAGCACGCGGGAGATGGCGGCCCGCAGCGCGGCGCACACCTCCTGCGCCTGAGCCGGGGTCGCGGCCTGGCCGGAGCCGATCGCCCAGACCGGCTCGTAGGCGACCACGATGTCGGCGGACGTCGGAATCCCCTCAAGCGCCTTCTCGAGCTGCGCGACGGGGACCGCGCTGCCACCGAACCGCTCCAGGTCCTCCGCGGTCTCGCCCACGCAGATCACCGGCACCAGACCGTGCTTGAGTGCGGCCTTGACCTTGGCGTTGACGACGTCATCATCCTCGTTGTGGTACGCCCGGCGCTCCGAATGCCCGATGATGACCGAGCCGACCCCGAGCTTGGACAGGAACGCGCCCGAGACCTCCCCGGTGTACGCCCCGGAGTCGTGCGCGGACAGGTCCTGCGCCCCGAGGCCGAACGGGATCCTGTCGGCGTCGATCAGCGTCTGCACGGACCGGATGTCGGTGAACGGCGGGAAGACCGCGACGTCCACGGATCCCTCCTCGTGCCCGGCGTCCTTGAGCGTCCAGTGCAGCTTCTGCACGGTCGCCACCGCCTGCAGGTGATCGAGGTTCATCTTCCAGTTCCCCGCGATCAGTGGGGTGCGTCCCTTCTGCGCAGCAGAAGGATCGGTCGGATTCACTGCCATCCGAGGACCTCCAGTCCAGGTAGCTTCTTGCCTTCGAGGAATTCGAGGCTGGCGCCGCCTCCGGTGGAGATGTGCCCGAACGCGTCGTCGGAGAAGCCCAGCTGGCGCACCGCGGCGGCCGAGTCCCCGCCGCCGACGACACTCAGTCCGTCGACCTCCGTCAGCGCCTTCGCCACGGCCGTGGTGCCCGCGGCGAAGGCCGGGAACTCGAACACGCCCATCGGGCCGTTCCAGAACACCGTCTTGGATCCGCGGACGGTCTCCGCGAAGCGCGCAGCCGTCTCCGGCCCGATGTCCAGGCCGATGCCGGATGCACCGAAGGAGCTCTGCTCGATGGCATCCGCCGCCACGGTCTCGTGGTCGGCGTCCGCGGCGAACCCCGAGGCGACCACCACATCGGTGGGGAGCACCAGCTCCACCCCCCGCTCCTCCGCCTCCGCGATGTAACCGCGGACGGTGTCCAGCTGATCCTGCTCCAGCAGGCTCGAGGCGACCGCGTGCCCCTGGGCGGCGAGGAAGGTGAAGAGCATGCCACCGCCGATGAGAAGGCGGTCCACCCGTGGCAGGAGGTGCGCGATGACACCCAGCTTGTCGCTGACCTTCGAGCCGCCGAGCACCACGGAATAGGGTCGCTGCGGGGTCTCGGTCAGACGGTCGAGCACGTCCAGCTCGGCGGCGATCAGCAGGCCCGCGGCGGAGGGCAGCAGCTGCGCGAGCTCGTAGACGCTGGCCTGCTTGCGGTGCACGACGCCGAAGCCGTCGGACACCATCGCGTCGGCCAGGGCCGCCAGCTCGGACGCGAACGCCTTCCGCGCCGCTTCGTCCTTGGCGGTCTCGCCCGCGTTGAAGCGGAGATTCTCCAGCAGGACGACGCCGCCGGGCTCCACCGCGACGGAGGCCTCGCGCGCGGACTCGCCCACGGTGTCGCTGGCGAAGGCGACGGACCTGCCCAGCAGCTCGGACAGTCGCCGCGCGACCGGCTCCAGGCTGTACTGCGGATCGGCGGTGCCGTCGGGCCGACCGAGATGCGAGCACACGATCACCCGTGCGCCGGCGTCGATGAGGGTGTTGAGAGTCGGCAGAGAGGCGCGAACGCGGCCATCGTCCGTTATGACGCCGTCCCGCAGCGGGACGTTCAGGTCACAACGGACGATGACGCGCTTGCCCTCCAGCGATCCCAGGGAGTCCAGGGTGCGCAGAGTCATGTGTATGAGCTTAGAGGCGCTCTGCCACGTACTCGGTCAGGTCGACGAGGCGGTTGGAGTAGCCCCACTCGTTGTCGTACCAGCTGGACACCTTGACGAGGTTGCCGCTGACGTTGGTCAGCGCGGCGTCGAACACGGACGAGTGCGGGTTCTGCTGGATGTCGCTGGAGACGATCGGATCCTCGTTGTACTCCAGGATGCCCTCCAGACGCCCCTCGGTGGCGGCGGCGCGGTATGCGGCGTTGACCTCGTCGACGGTCAGATCGTCGCGGTCCGCGACGATCGTCAGGTCGACGATCGAGCCGGTGGGCACCGGCACCCGGTACGACGAGCCGCTGAGCTTCCCGTTGAGCTCCGGCAGGACCAGGCCGATGGCCTTGGCGGCGCCCGTCGAGGCGGGGACGATGTTGATCGCCGCGGCGCGAGCGCGACGCAGGTCCTTGTGCGGACCGTCCTGCAGGTTCTGGTCGGCGGTGTAGGCGTGAGCGGTCATCATGAAGCCGCGCTGGATGCCGAAGGTGTCGTTGAACACCTTGGCCAGGGGTGCGAGGCAGTTCGTGGTGCACGAGGCGTTCGAGATGACATGGTGGTTGGCCGGGTCGTAGCCGTCCTCGTTCACGCCCACGACGAACGTGCCGTCGACACCGGTCCCGGGAGCCGAGATGATGACCTTCTTGGCTCCGCCGCCGATGTGCTTGGCCGCGTCCTCGGCGTTGGTGAAACGTCCGGTCGACTCGATGACGATGTCCACACCCAGCTCGCCCCACGGCAGCTTGGCGGGGTCGCGCTCCTCGAACACCTTGATGGCCTTGCCGCCGACGGTGATGATGTCGCCCTCGTGCGACACCGCAGCACCCAGAGGACCGCCGACCGAGTCGTACTTCAGGAGATGCGCGAGCGCCGCGTTGTCTGTGAGGTCGTTGACGGCGACGATCTCGAGGTCAGCGTGCTGAGCGAGGGCTGCACGAAGGAAGTTTCTTCCGATACGACCGAAGCCGTTGATACCGATCTTGACAGACACGAAAGTCTCCTGGTTCTTGATCAAGGAAATGCGTAAAAATCGCGGATTGCGCGGACAACGGCGTCCTGATGGGCGAAATGTCCATCAGGACGCCCATGTTTTACGACATTACCAGCAGACCGGAGGTCTTCTCACGCGCTGTTTCAAACCGCTGAGCGACGTTCTCCCAGTTCGCGATGTTCCAGGCCGCCTTGATGTAGTCCGCCTTGACGTTCAGGTAGTCGAGGTAGAAGGCGTGCTCCCACATGTCGAGCTGGAACAGCGGGATGGTGCCCTGCGCGCTGTTGGCGTGCTGGTCGAACAGCTGCTGGATGATCAGTCGTGCGCCGATCGGGTCCCAGCTGAGCACGGCCCAGCCCGAGCCCTGGATGCCGGCAGCAGCCGCCGCGAAGTGCGCCTGGAACTTCTCGAACGAGCCGAAGAACTCGTCGATGGCCGCTTTCAGCTCGCCCTCCGGCTGCCCGCCGCCGTTGGGCGAGAGGTTGGTCCAGAAGATCGAGTGGTTCACGTGACCGCCGAGGTTGAACGCGAGGTCCTTCTCGAGCTTGTTGACGTTCGCGAGGTTGCCCGTCTCGCGCGCCTCCTCGAGCGCTGCGAGCGCAGCGTTCGCACCGGCCACATACGCGGCGTGGTGCTTGTCGTGATGCAGCTCCATGATCTTGCCGCTGATGTGCGGCTCAAGGGCTGCGAAGTCGTACGGAAGGTCGGGCAGCGTGTAGGTCGCCATGTCGATTTCATCCAATCCGCGCCGCGCCGCGGCGCTTGCGTTCTCCGCGATGCCGTGTGCACCGCGGAGCAGACGTTTCACATCCTACTGACGGCAACGACCGCAGCGGAGGGATCCTTCCCGGATGACGGCATGCGCTCGCCGGCACCTGCCTGACGCGGCCGACAGGAGCGGGGATGCAGCGCGTGTGTCGCCGCATGACATCCCCTTCCGGGAGGGAGCGCACCACCCCTCCCCCGCAGCGAGCGACGATGCGAGGTGCGATGATGCCGGGAGCCGTGGGCTTCAGTCGTCGAGGCCTGCGGGGACCGCCGCCTCCGTGCCGGGGATGCCCTCCGCCTGGGCGCGCTTGTCCGCCATCGCGAGCAGGCGACGGATGCGTCCGGCGACGGCGTCCTTGGTCAGAGGCGGCTCGGCCTGGTGACCCAGCTCGTCCAGGCTCGCGTCGCGGTAGCGCAGGCGCAGGTTGCCCGCCGTGCGCAGATGATCGGGCACGTCGTCGCCGAGGATCTCAAGGGCGCGCTCGACGCGTGCGCAGGCTGCCACGGCGGCCTGCGCGGAGCGGCGGAGATTCGCGTCATCGAAGTTCACCAGTCGGTTCACCCCGGCGCGCACCTCGCGGCGCTGACGCATCTCCTCCCAGGTCGCCGCCGTGCGACGGGCGCCCATGGCGGTCAGGACCGCACGGATGGCCTCGCCCTCGCGGACGACCACGCGCGGCAGGCCGCGCACCTCGCGGGCCTTGGCGGTGACGCCGAGACGGTGGGCCGCGCCCACCAGCGCCATGGCGGCCTCGCCGGACGGGCAGGACACCTCAAGCATGGCGGAACGGCCCGGTTCGCTCAGCGAGCCCGCCGCGAGGAAGGCGCCCCGCCAGATGCCGGCGAGCTCCTCGGGAGCTCCCGTGGTCAGACGGTTCGGGAGCCCGCGCACGGGACGCCGACGGGCGTCGAGCAGGCCGGTCTGGCGGGCGAGGGTCTCCCCCGCGCCGATCACGCGCACCGCCCACCGGGCTCCGTCACCGACGGTGCTGGTCTGCGCGATGCTGGACTTGACCTGCGCGATCTCCGGACGCACGCCGTAGATCTCCGCGAGATCGCGACTCACCCGGCGCGCGAGCTTCTCGGCATCCACCTCGGCCTCCACAGCCACCCGCCCGGCGATGGAGTGCAGCCCACCGGCGAAGCGGAGAATCGTCGTCACCTCGGCGACACGCACGCTGGGGGGTGCGTTGCGGATGCTGACGAGTTCGGCTTTGACGTCGGTGGTTAGTGCCACGGGGCTCCTTCACGATCCTTGCGTCGGCCTCCGACGCAAGGATCCAGCCTACAAGGCCGAGGCGGCTCCGCCCGCCTCGATGCCGTGTTCATTCCCGTCCCAGGTCGCGGTGGCGGACGTTGACGGCGACGCCGGGGACGTCCGCGAGCCGCCGCGCGAGCTCGACGGCGGTCGCCACGGAGCGGTGCTTCCCGCCCGTGCAGCCGATCGCGACGGTGGAGTGGCTCTTGTTCTCGCGCTGGTACCCTTCCAGCACCTGCCTGAGAGCCGTCGTGTACGCCTCCAGGAACTCCTGCGCGCCGGGCCGGGAGAGCACGAAGTCGCGCACCTCGGCGTCCTCGCCGTCATGGTCGCGCAGCTCCTCGTTCCAGAACGGGTTGGGCAGGAACCTCATGTCGGCGACGTGGTCGACATCCGTCGGCAGCCCGTACTTGAACCCGAAGCTCAGGATGGTGAGCCGGTGCCGCGCGGCGCCCTCCTCCGCGAACATCTCGGAGACCTGGATGGCCAGCTGATGGATGTTCAGGCCGGAGGTGTCGATCAGCAGGTCGGCCGCCTCGCGGACCGGCGCCAGCCGAAGACGCTCGGCACGGATGCCGTCCAGGAGCGTGCCGTCGCCCTGCAGCGGATGCGGGCGTCGGACGGACTCGTACCTGCGCACGAGAACGTCATCCGAGGCTTCGAGGAAGAGCACTTTCACGTCGCCTCGGGAGCGCAGCGCATGCACGACACCGGAGAAGTCGTCGAACAGGCTGCCTCCGCGCGCATCCACGACTGCCGCGATCCTCGGAAGGTTCCCCGCGCCCATGTCCGTGAGGTCCAGAAGCGGGCGCAGCATCTGCGGAGGCAGGTTGTCCACGACGTACCAGCCGAGGTCCTCCAGCGCGTTCGCGGCGGTCGTGCGCCCGGCACCCGACATCCCCGTGACGATCAGGAACTGGCCTGCTTCAGCGGTCGCCATCGTGCCTCCCTTCCCTGCCTCCCAGCCTATCCGCTCGAGGGTGCGCGATCACCGGCGAGGTGGGCGTGGATGGCGGACGCCAGCCGCGGTCCGATGCCGTCGACCTCGGTGATCTGCTCCTCCGTCGCGGCGCGCAGCGCCGCCACCGATCCGAAGTGCTTGAGCAGCGACTTGATCCGCGCCGCGCCGAGCCCGGGAATCTCGCTGAGCACCGTCGTGATGTCCCGTCGTCGTCGCCGCCGCTGATGGGTGATGGCGAAGCGATGGGCCTCGTCGCGCAACCGCTGGACGAGGTAGAGCGCTTCGCTGGTGCGCGGGAGGATCACGGGGAAGTCGTCGTCGGGGAGCCAGATCTCCTCGAGCCGCTTGGCGATGCCGCACAGCGCGATGTCGGTGCGCCCGCTGTCGCGCAGCGCGCGCGCCGCCGCCTGGACCTGGGGTCGGCCGCCGTCGACGATCAGCAGCTGCGGACGATAGGCGAACCGCGGTCGGCGCCCCGGGCCGGATTTCTCCTCGTCGACCGCCGAACCGGCATCGGTCTCGATGCGCGCGAGCCTGCGCATGAGCACCTGATACATCGAGTCGGTGTCATCCGTCGTCTCGGCGATGTTGTAGGAGCGGTACTGATCCTTGCGCGGGAGTCCGTCCTCGAAGACCACCATCGAGGCCACCACGTTGGTCCCGCCCAGGTGGGAGATGTCGAAGCACTCGATGCGCAGCGGCGCCTCGCCCATGCCCAGCGCCTCCTGAAGATCCGTGAGCGCCTGTGTGCGCGCGACGTAATCTCCGGCGCGCCGGGTCTTGTGCCGCAGCAGCGCCTGCTGGGCGTTGAGCGTCGCCGTGCGCATGAGCTCGGCCCGTTGCCCACGATGGGCGACCTTCAGCGCGACCCGCCGTCCCCGCCGCTCGCACAGCCACTGCTCCAGCTCGACCGACGCCTCCGGGAGCACGGGGACGAGCACGCGCCGAGGGATGTCGTCGGAGTCGCCGTACACGCGCTGCAGCACCTGGTCGACCAGTTCGCCGCCGGAGATGTCGAGCTCCTTGTCGAGGGTGAGCGAGCGCACACCGCGAACGCGCCCGCCGCGGATCACGAAGTGCTGCACGGCGGCCGACAGCTCGTCCTCGGCGATGCCGAACAGGTCCGCATCCTCGTCGGCGGGCAGCACCAGCGCGCTCTTGCTCAGCACGGCGTCGATCGACGCCAGCTTGTCCCGGAACCCCGCGGCGGCCTCGTAGTCCATGGCGGCGGATGCCGCCAGCATCCGCTCGGTCAGCTCGCGCGTGAACCTCTCGTCACCGCCCTCCATGAAGGCGATGAAATCGTCGACCATGGCACGATGCTCCTCGATCGTGCAGGTCATCGAGCACGGCCCGCCGCAGCGCCCGATCTGACCGGGGAAGCAGGGGCGGCCGGTCTGCATGGCCCGCCGATAGCTGGCGTCGCTGCAGGTGCGGATGGGGAACGCCTTGATCATCAGATCGATGGTCTCGTGCACCGCCCACACTTTCGGGTACGGCCCGAAGTACCGCGCGCCCGGGATCCTCCGGTTCCTCGTGACGATCACGCGCGGTGCCTCGTCGGCGAGCGTGATGGCCATGAACGGGTAGGACTTGTCGTCCTTGTAGCGCACGTTGAAGGGCGGATCGAACTCCTTGATCCACATGTACTCCAGCTGCAGCGCGTCGACGTCCGTGGCGACGACCGTCCACTCCACGGATGCCGCGGTCGTCACCATCCGCCGGGTGCGCTCGTGCAGGGTCTGCAGCGGGGCGAAGTAGTTCGACAGTCGCTGACGGAGGCTCTTCGCCTTGCCGACGTACAGAACGCGCCCTTCGGCATCACGGAAGCGGTAGACGCCCGGATCCGTCGGGATCTCCCCGGTGCGGGGCTTGTACGGCAGGACGTCGGCCATCAGCCCGCCCTGCGCGCCGCCCGGTCCGCGGCCGGCGCGAGCCCGGGCAGGATCTCGGCGAGGAAGCGCCCGGTGTGGCTCTCCTCCACCTCGGCGATCTGCTCCGGCGTGCCCGTGGCGAGGACCTCGCCGCCGCCCGAGCCCCCTTCGGGGCCGAGGTCGATCACCCAGTCGGCGGACTTGATGACGTCGAGGTTGTGCTCGATCACGACGACGGTGTTGCCCTTGTCGACGAGGCCGCCCAGCACCTCGAGGAGCTTGCGGACGTCTTCGAAGTGCAGACCGGTGGTCGGCTCGTCGAGCACGTAGATGCTGCGGCCGCGCGAGCGGCGCTGGAGCTCGGTGGCGAGCTTGACGCGCTGCGCCTCGCCGCCGGAGAGCGTCGTGGCGGACTGTCCGAGGCGGACGTAGCCGAGCCCCACGTCGACGAGCGTCTTCATGTAGCGATGGATGGCCTGGATGGGCTCGAAGAACTCCGCCGCCTCGGCGATGGGCATCTCCAGGACCTCGGCGATGTTCTTGCCCTTGTACTGCACGGAGAGCGTGTCCCGGTTGTACCGCTTTCCGTGGCACACCTCGCAGTCCACGTACACGTCCGGCAGGAAGTTCATCTCGATCTTGATCGTGCCGTCGCCCGAGCAGGCGTCGCAGCGCCCCCCCTTGACGTTGAAGCTGAACCTGCCCGGCTGATAGCCGCGCATCTTCGCCTCCGGCGTCTCGCTGAACAGGGTGCGGATGCGGTCGAAGACCCCGGTGTAGGTCGCCGGGTTCGACCTCGGAGTGCGACCGATCGGCGCCTGGTCGACATGCACGACCTTGTCGAGGTTCTCGATCCCGGTGACGCGGGTGTGCTTGCCGGGGACTGTTCGCGCGCCGTTGAGCCGGCCCGCGAGCACCTGGTAGAGGATGTCGTTGACCAGGGAGGACTTGCCGGAGCCGCTCACACCGGTCACGGCCGTGAGCACCCCGAGCGGGAAGTCGACCGTGACGTTCTTGAGGTTGTTGGCCCGCGCCCCGACGACGCTCAGCATCCGCTTCCTGTCGATCCGGCGGCGCCGGACGGGCGTCGGGATCTCCCGGCGTCCGGCGAGGTAGTCGCCGGTCATGGATGCCGTCTCGCCCAGCAGCGCGGAGTACGGGCCGGAGTGCACGACCTCTCCCCCGTTCACCCCCGCACCGGGGCCGATGTCGACGACCCAGTCCGCGGCCTGGATGGTCTCCTCATCGTGCTCGACGACGATGAGCGTGTTGCCGAGGTCCCGCAGGCGCATGAGCGTCTCGATGAGCCGGCGGTTGTCGCGCTGATGCAGACCGATGGACGGCTCATCGAGCACGTACAGCACGCCGGTGAGCCCGGACCCGATCTGCGTCGCGAGCCGGATGCGCTGGGCCTCCCCGCCGGAGAGCGAGCCGGCCGAGCGGCCGAGGTTCAGATACGACAGCCCCACCTGCAGGAGGAACTCCAGGCGCAGCCGGATCTCCCGCAGCACCTGCGCGGCGATCTTCGCCTCGCGGTCGGTGAGCTCGAGGGTGCGCATGAACGTGTCGGCATCGGCCAGGCTCAGACTCGACACCTCGGCGATGGAGTGACCGTGGACCTTGACCGCCAGCACCTCGGGCTTCAGTCGCGCTCCTGCGCAGACCGGGCACGGCACCTCGCGAAGGTACTCCCCCCACCGGCTGCGCTGCGTGTCGGACTCGGCCTGCATGTACTGCCGCTCGATGTAGGGCACCACGCCCTCGAACCCGGAGGTGTACCGCATCTCGCGTCCGTAGCGGTTGCGCCATTTGACGCTGACCTTGTAGTCGTTGCCGCGCAGCACGGCCTCCCGCACATCGGAGTGCAGCTGGTTCCACGGCGTGTCGAGGGAGAAGTCGAGATCGCGGGCGAGCCCCTCCAGCAGTCGTTCGTAGTACTGGAACAGCCCCTTGCCCTGCGTCGTCCACGGCAGGATGACGCCCTCGCGGATCGACAGGTCCTCGTCGCCCAGCATGAGGTCGACGTCCACCGACATGCGCGTGCCGAGACCCGCACAGGCCGGGCATGCGCCGAACGGCGCGTTGAACGAGAAGGTGCGCGGCTCGATCTCGGTGAGCGTGATCGGATGCCCGTTGGGGCACGCCAGCTTCTCGGAGAACGACTGCCAGGCGTCGTCCCCGGTCTCGTCGACGAAGTTCACCTGCATGATCCCGCCGGCCAGTCGCAGCGCCGTCTCCACGGAATCCGTGACACGGCCGAGAATGTCCGCGGAGGCGACGAGTCGATCGACGACGACGGCGATGTCGTGCTTGTAGCTCTTCTTCAGCAGAGGTGGCTCGGCGAGCTGGATGAGATCGCCGTCCACGATCGCCCGGGAATAGCCCTTGGCGCCGAGCTCTTTGAACAGGTCTACGAACTCGCCCTTCTTCTGCGTGACGACGGGCGCGACGATCTGATAACGTGTGCGCTCGGGCAGCTCCATGAGCTGATCAGCGATCTGCTGCACGGTCTGGCGCTGGATGCGCTCCCCGCACTCCGGGCAGTGCGGGACGCCGATGCGCGCCCACAGCAGGCGCATGTAGTCGTGGATCTCGGTGATCGTGCCGACCGTCGAGCGTGGGTTGCGGTTGGTCGACTTCTGGTCGATCGAGACGGCGGGGCTCAGCCCCTCGATGAAGTCGACGTCGGGTCTGTCCACCTGACCCAGGAACTGACGGGCGTACGCGCTCAGTGATTCGACGTAGCGGCGCTGCCCCTCGGCGAAGATCGTGTCGAACGCCAGGCTCGACTTCCCCGATCCCGACAGACCGGTGAAGACCACGAGGGAATCGCGGGGGATGTCGAGATCGACGTTCTTGAGGTTGTGCACGCGGGCACCGCGGACACTGAGCTTTCCGGACGAGGCGACGGGAACGATGGGCACCGATCAAGTCTATGAGGGGCCGCCGACATCGGGGCCCGTGCGGCCGCGCATCGGGGCGGAAGCGGGCGCGGGGAAGGCGCGCTGCCGCTGCCCGCGCAGCCTGCCGACCATGAGGATCGTGAACGCGAGGACGGCCAGTGCCCCCGCGATGACCGCGGCGGGAAGGCCACTGTGCCCGGCCACCAGCCAGGCGCCCGCACCCACCGCCTGGCCGACCAGCTGCACGAGCAGGAAGCACCGTGCTGCGGGCCGCAGGGCGGCGAGTGCGATCCGAGACCGCAACGGCACCACGAGCATCAGCGAACCGAGGACGTGCAGCGCGTGCACGGCGCCGATGACCGCGGCGGTCCGCCAAGGGTTCGGCGGAGCGAGCAGCAGGCTCACGGTCGGCACCGCGGCGGCCAGCCATGCTCCCCCCGACTGACGCACGATGCCGCCCAGGAGCGCCAGCGCGCCCGCCGCGCCGACCCACCCCTGCGGCAGGCCCATCGCGGCGCTCGCTCCCGTGGCCGCCGCGGCCGCCACCACGGGCAACACGGAACCGGGGATGGCCGGACCGATGTCGAGGCGCACCTCGCGCATCCTCATCGTCGCCTCCCCGTCGGCAGCGCACCGGGGATGCGCGCCAGCGCCGCCAGCGCACCGTCGATCCCCTCCGATGACCACCGGACGGTCTCGACGGCCGCGTCGCGCAGCTGCTGCAGCATGTCCTCGCGCTCGTCGAGCAGCACTCGCAGCGCGAGGTCGCGCTCGAGCGTCAGCCGACCCCGATCGAGCTCCGGCAGCGTGTCGACCGCGACGACCCGATGCCCGCTCGCCCGCCAGCGCATCGCGAGCTCCGCGGCAGCGCCGTCGAAGAACGTCGAGAGCATGTAGATGATGGAGCCGTGCGGAACGGGCGGCGTGCGGCGGAAGCGCGCGTCATCGCCGCCACGGCCGCAGGCGGAGATCTCCGCGACCAGCCGCGCCAGCTGTCGCCGCCCTCCACCGCTGCGCACGGAGCGCCCGCCGTGCGCGAGGGAATGGAACGCCACCCGATCGCCCTGCGCGATCGTGGCCTCGGCGATCGACCGGGCCGCGCTGCGCGCATGGTCCAGCGAGGTCACTCCGCTGCGGTCGGGCGCTGCACGACCCCACGTCGCCACGACGGCTCCCAGGTCGTCCGCCGTGTCCATCATGATGACGGCCGAGGCATCGCTGAGGGAGTTCGTCCGCCGCACGAACAGCTCGTCCGGCCTGCGGGCCGCGCGAGCGGTGGCTCTCCAGTCGACGCGTCGCAGCTCGTCCCCCGGGGCGAACGCATGGATGTCGCGGAAGTCGCCGCCCTGTCCCTGCCGGACGCCCTCGTGCGCGCCGTGCAGGCCCGTCAGGCGCGGTGCCAGCGGCAGTCGGGGGAGCCGGCGCGGAAGCGGTCGCACGGCGCGCATCGCGGCGGCCGCGGGCTGCGGTGCACCCAGCGACCCGGCATCCGCGTCCAGAGTCCGCACCGCGGCCTCCACGGTGACGAGCGGCCCGGAGTGCAGCGGTCGCACGCTCGAGCGCAGCCGTGCACGCGAGGGGACGAACACACGACGACGGATGCGCTCGGCCTGGATCACCGCCACTTCCACCATCTCCGCATCCGAGTCGATGACGATCTCGTCGAGAAGCGGGCCGTCCTCGGCATCCCCCACCCGCTCGATGCGCACGCCGACGGCGCTGACGGCACCGACGCCGATGCGCGTGAACGACCGCACCGCCCACAGGGCGAGCGGCAGCCCGACCGCGATGACATCCGGGCGCGACAGCAGCACGCCCGCGAGGAGCGCCGTCAGCGCACCCAGGACCGCGATGTGCACCGACGGACTCGCCCGTCGCTGCGGCCCGCGCCTCTCTCCCGCGCTCACTGTTCAGTCTCGGACGGTCGCGATGCTCGGCGGGACGGGGACCTCGTGCACGAGGGCGGAGACGACATCGGCTGGGTCCACACCCTGCGCCCAGGCCTGCGGCGTGAGGGTGAGCCGGTGTGCGAGAACGGGACCCGCGATGCGCTTGATGTCGTCGGGACGCACGTAGTCGCGCCCGTCCAGAGCCGCCAGCGCGCGTCCCAGCAGCGCGAGCGACTGCGATCCGCGCGGAGACGCCCCCACCGCGATGTGGGAGGCGGAGCGGGTGGCCGCGGCCAGCGCCACGCAGTACGCCGCGACATCGGGGTCGATGTGGATGCCCTCGACGGCCTGCTGCATCCGGAGGAGCTCTCCCGGCGCGAGCACGGCGTCGACGGGCGCGGACTCCTGCTGCCTGCGCACGCGTCCCAGTACGATCTCCGTCTCGCCGTGCTGGTCGAGATACCCCACGGACAGCCGCACCATGAAGCGGTCCAGCTGCGCCTCTGGGAGTGCGTACGTGCCCTCGTACTCGATGGGATTCGCCGTCGCGATCACATGGAACGGCGGCGCCAGCGGGAAGCTGTTGCCCTCCACCGTCACCTGCCGCTCGGCCATGGCCTCGAGCATCGCGGACTGGGTCTTCGGTGTCGTGCGGTTGATCTCGTCGGCCAGCAGCAGGCCTGTGAAGACGGGGCCGGGCCGGAACTCGAACTCCCCCGTCCCCGGCGCGTAGACGTACGATCCGGTGACATCGCCGGGAAGCATGTCAGGAGTGCACTGCAGGCGCCGGAAGGACAGGCCGAGAGCGGATGCCAGGCTCCGCGCCGCGAGGGTCTTGCCCAGACCCGGCACATCCTCGAAGAGCACATGACCGCCGGCGAGGATCGCCGCCAGTGCGATCTCCAGCGGCCCGTCCATGCCGACGACCGCTGTCGCGACGGACTCGCGGATGCGACGGCCGGTCTCCTCGATGCGCTCGATGTTCATCCGTTCTCCTCCTGCACGGGCTGCCCTCTCGTCGATCCTGCCAGTCGTTCCGATGCCGCGAGTGCGTCGCGCAGATCGCCGACGGTCGTGCGGCGGCCGTTCAGCCGCGCCCAGAGGCCATGGCCCAGCAGGTCCTCGACGAGGTCGGACTGACGGTCGTCATCGACGTCGATGCCTCGACGCTGCAGCCGCCGCCGCAGCGTCGCGCGCACCCGACGGGTGACGGCCTCGTTGACGGTGCCCGTCCGGCCGCTGATGGCCCACGCCAGTCGC
Source organism: Microbacterium soli (assembly GCF_039539005.1). Taxonomy (NCBI): domain Bacteria; kingdom Bacillati; phylum Actinomycetota; class Actinomycetes; order Micrococcales; family Microbacteriaceae; genus Microbacterium; species Microbacterium soli. The sequence continues at coordinate 2,518,748 of NZ_BAABCP010000001.1, read as the reverse complement.
GACACCTCCGAACCGATGTGCTCGGAGGCGGGCGGCCGGCCCGGAGCGTCGACACGCGGGTCCTCCGGCATCTGCAGGCCGAACAGCATCGTGATCGCACCGACCAGCACCGCCCATGCCCAGGCGAACTCGGTCTGCACGCCGACCACGACGAACAGCAGCCCGGCGACGACGCCGACGACCGCAGCCACGGCCAGCGCGCGCAGCGTCATCGGCTCCACCCGTCCTCGATGCGCGCGAGCGCCTCCGCCGCGGCCGACCGCTCCTGCTCCCCGGCGGTGCGGCCGGCGTATCTGACGCCCTCGTACAGGCCGAGCAGACGACGGGCCGGCTCCTCGATGCCGGGCCGGTGCAGCAGCATCCGCAGTGTGAACTCGACCTGGGTCTCGCTGGACGCACGGCCGGCGCCGGAGTCGGCCGCCGTCTCCTCCAGCCCCAGCCATGCGGCGACGATGGCGTCCGAGGGATCGGTGCGCGCGTCGATGGCCGCGCGCGCCGCGGCGATCCCCCGTCTGACCACGGGCGCATCCGGTTCGGGCTCCGCGGGCGCATCGCCGCCCGCCGCGTCGAGATCCGTGGCCACGGGCGCCTGCCGTCGCAGCGGGCGCTCCCGCCAGGCCGCCAGCACGGCGCGCACGACCCACACGAGCACCAGCACCGCCACCGCGATGGCGATCACCACGAGGACGATGCCGATGATCTTCAGGAAGAGGTCGCCGCCGCCCACGAGGTCTCCGGGCAGGGCGCCGTCAGTCGGGGCGGGCGGACGGGGCTCGGGAAGGATCGGGGCGGTCTGCTCCGGAGCGGGCCGGAAGCTGGGATGCCCGGCGACCGCGGCGGCGAGGATCGCGACGACGAACAGGAGGACGACACCCGCGAGCGGCGCGAACGGGCGCCGTCGCGGCGGGCGCGCGCCCTGCTCGTCCTGCCCGGACTCGACGATCACGGTGTTCATCGCTCAGGCGTGCCCGGCCCGCTCCATGGCGCGCAGCTCCTTCTTCAGATCCTGCACCTCGTCCCGGAGTCTCGCCGCGAGCTCGAACTTCAGTTCGGCGGCGGCGGCCAGCATCTGGTCGGACAGGTCGCCGATGGTCTCCTCCAGCTGGGCCGCTCCCTCCGCGGCGATGCCGTTGCGGCGCAGGCCGGGCGTCGGGGTCCTGCCCTTGCCGGACTTGCCCGCTCTGCCGCGGCCGGCGCGCATGTCCGCGGTGTCGGCGGCCTCGCGCGCCAGAACCTCGGTGATGTCGGCGATGCGCTTGCGCAGCGGCTGTGGATCGATGCCGTGCTCGGTGTTGTACGCGATCTGCTTCTCGCGACGGCGCTCGGTCTCCTCGATGGCCCTGGCCATCGAGTCGGTCATGCTGTCCGCGTACATGTGGACCTCGCCGGAGACGTTGCGGGCCGCACGACCGATGGTCTGGATGAGCGACGTGCCGGAACGCAGGAACCCCTCTTTGTCGGCGTCGAGGATCGCCACCAGGGAGACCTCCGGCAGGTCGAGCCCCTCGCGCAGCAGGTTGATGCCGACCAGCACGTCGTACACGCCCGCCCTCAGCTCGGTGAGCAGCTCGACACGGCGCAGCGTGTCGACGTCGGAGTGCAGGTAGCGCACGCGCACGCCGTGCTCACCGAGGAAGTCCGTGAGCTCCTCGGCCATCTTCTTGGTCAACGTGGTCACCAGCACACGTTCGTCGCGGTCGGCCCGGATGCGGATCTCCTCCAGCAGATCGTCGATCTGCCCCTTCGAGGGCTTGACGATGATCTCGGGGTCGACCAGCCCCGTCGGTCGGATGATCTGCTCGACGACGCCGTCCGCGATCCCCATCTCGTAGGTGCCGGGGGTCGCGGAGAGGTACACGGTCTGGCCGACGCGGTCCTTGAATTCGTCGAAGCGCAGCGGACGGTTGTCCAGCGCGCTGGGCAGTCGGAAGCCGTGCTCGACGAGCGTGCGCTTGCGCGAGGCGTCCCCCTCGTACATGGCGCCGATCTGAGGAACGGTCACATGCGATTCGTCGATGACGAGCAGGAAGTCGTCGGGGAAGAAGTCCAGCAGGGTGTGCGGCGGCTCTCCCGGCTCGCGCCCGTCCAGATGCCGGGAGTAGTTCTCGATCCCCGAGCAGAAGCCCAGCTGCTGCAGCATCTCCAGGTCGAAGGTGGTGCGCATCCGAAGCCGCTGCGCCTCCAGCAGCTTGCCCTGGCGCTCCAGCTCGGCCAGCCGTTCGGCGAGCTCGGCCTCGATGGTGCCGATCGCGCGCTGGACGACGTCCGTTCCGGCCACGTAGTGCGAGGCGGGGAAGATCGGTACGGCGTCCAGCTTCTCGATCACCTCGCCGGTGAGCGGATGCAGCGAGTACAGCGCCTCGATCTCATCGCCGAACAGCTCGATGCGGATCGCGTGCTCCTCGTACACGGGGATGATCTCGATGGTGTCCCCGCGCACACGGAAATTGCCGCGGGAGAAGTCCACGTCGTTGCGGTTGTACTGCATGGCGATGAACTGCCTGATCAGCGCGTCCCGGTCGTAGCGCTCCCCCACCTGCAGGGCGACCATCGCCCGCAGGTACTCCTCCGGCGCGCCCAGGCCGTAGATGCACGAGACGGTGCTCACCACCACCACGTCGCGCCGACTCAGCAGCGAGTTGGTCGTGGAGTGGCGCAGCCGCTCCACCTCCGCGTTGATCGAGGAGTCCTTCTCGATGAAGGTGTCGGTCTGCGGCACGTACGCCTCGGGCTGGTAGTAGTCGTAGTACGAGACGAAGTACTCGACCGCATTGTGCGGCAGCAGCTCGCGGAACTCGTTGGCCAGCTGGGCGGCCAGCGTCTTGTTGTGCGCCATCACGAGGGTCGGCCGCTGCACCTGCTCGATGAGCCAGGCCGTGGTCGCCGACTTGCCCGTCCCCGTGGCACCCAGCAGCACGACATCCGTCTCGCCGGCGTTGATGCGTGCCGCGAGCTCGGCGATCGCCTGCGGCTGGTCGCCGGCGGGCATGTACTCGCTGACGACCTCGAACGGTCGGACGCTGCGCGTGGTCTGCATCCCTCAACTCTACGAGCGTCCTCCGACATCGAGGCCGGGCCCATCCGCGCACTCCGCTCGTCGGCCGAAGACGCCCCGTCTACAGTGGTGCCGTGATCGAATTCGTGATCGGCTCGAGCCTGGCCGCGTCCGCAGGGCTCAACGCCTGGATGCCGCTGCTCCTGCTCGGACTCGCCGATCGCCTCATCCCGGCCGTCCAGCTGCCCGCCGGATGGTCGTGGCTGTCCGGCGATGCGGCGCTGTGGATCATCGGCGTCCTCCTCGTGCTGGAGATCGTCGCCGACAAGATCCCCGCTCTGGACTCCCTCAACGACATCGTCCAGAGCCTGCTGCGACCGGCTTCCGGCGGCATCGCCTTCGGGGCCGGCGCGAGCGCGCGCACCGTCGCCGTCGAGGACCCTTCCGCGTTCTTCTCCGACTCCGCGTGGGTGCTGATCGCGGTGGGCATCGGCATCGCGCTCGCCGTGCACGTCGTCAAGGCGGTCGGACGCCTGGCTGCGAACTCCGTCACGGGCGGACTGGCGGCCCCCGCGCTGAGCGCCGCCGAGGACGCGGCATCCTTCCTGCTCGCGGTCGCCGCCATCGTCGTGCCCGTCCTGGCCGTCGTCCTGCTGATCGGGCTGGTCGTCGCCGCGGCGACGACCGTGCGGAGGAGGCGGGCTCGACGGGGCACCGCACCGGGGGCGAGCCCGGCAGCCTCCTGAGACGTGGGCGAGCCCGGCGGCCTCCTGAGAAGCCGGTCGGGAGCACCGGCGAAGGACGAGCCGATGACGGATCGGCCCTGCACGCGGGTTTCGACGCGCGATCCGCGCACGCGTGCTCCCGGCACGCGGGGCCGAAGGTCACCGTGCCCGGAGCCGCTCCCACAGTCCGTCGGCCTGCGCACGCGTGGCCTCCAGCGATCCGGACGTGTCGATGATGACGTCCGCGATGGCCCTGCGCCGGGCATCCGACACCTGCGCGGCGATGCGCTCGCGCGCCTGGGCGCCGCTCATGCCGCGCAGTTCGATGAGGCGCCGTTCCCGCACCTCGGCGGGCGCGTCGGCCACGACGATGAGATCCCAGGGATCGTCGACGCGGGCTTCCACGAGAAGCGGAACGTCATAGACCACGACGGCCTCCGGATCCGCCTCGAAGGCCTCGGCGAAGCGGCGCTGCGACTCCGCGCGCACGGCGGGATGCACGATCGCGTTGAGGGCCGCCAGCCGCGCCGCGTCGGAGAAGACGCGGGCGCTCAGCATCGCGCGGTCCAGCGCGCCCTGCTCATCGATGACGTCCGAGCCGAACTCCTCGGCGATGCGCACCAGCACCGGCGATCCGGGTGACTGCACATCGCGCACGATCCGATCCGCATCGACGATCACCGCCCCGTGCTGCGCCAGCCGGGCGGCGATGGTCGACTTGCCCGAGGCGATCCCCCCGGTGAGAGCGATGAGCGGCATCCTCCCATCCTGTCACGCGAGGATCCGCGTCCGAGAACGCGGAACGGGCCGCCGCGTCCGCACGGTGGCGGCGCGACGGCCCGTTCCGGGCTGACGACGACTACGCGTTGCCGCCCGAGAGCTTCTCCCGCAGCGCGGCGAGGGCCTCGTCGTCGGCCAGCGTGCCGGCACCGAGCGAGTCGCTGGAGAACGACTGGCCTCCACCGAAGTCGTTGCCCGCGGCAGCCTCGGCCTCGGCGGCCTTGGCGACCTGAGCCTTGTGCGCCTCCCAGCGCGCCTGCGCAGCGGCGTACTCCTGTTCCCAGGCCTCGCGCTGGGCGTCGAAGCCCTCCTTCCAGGCCCCCGTCTCGGCGTCGAAGCCCTCGGGATACTTGTACTCGCCGTTCTCGTCGTACTCGGCGAGCATGCCGTACAGAGCCGGGTCGAAGTCGGTCCCGTTGGGGTCGACCGCGTCGTTGGCCTGCTTGAGCGACAGCGAGATGCGACGGCGCTCCAGGTCGATGTCGATGACCTTGACGAAGACCTCCTCGCCCACGGAGACGACCTGCTCCGCCAGCTCGACGTGCTTGCTGGACAGCTCCGAGATGTGCACGAGGCCCTCGATGCCGTCCGCCACGCGCACGAACGCGCCGAAGGGAACGAGCTTGGTGACCTTGCCCGGCGCGATCTGGCCGATCGCGTGAGTGCGGGCGAAGATCTGCCACGGATCCTCCTGCGTCGCCTTCAGCGACAGGGAGACGCGCTCACGGTCCAGATCCACCTCGAGGATCTCGACCGTCACCTCCTGGCCCACCTCGACGACCTCGCTGGCGTGCTCGATGTGCTTCCAGGACAGCTCGGAGACGTGCACGAGGCCATCCACACCGCCCAGGTCGACGAACGCGCCGAAGTTGACGATCGAGGAGACGATCCCCTTGCGCACCTGGCCCTTGTGCAGGTTGTTGAGGAACGTCGTGCGCGACTCGGACTGCGTCTGCTCGAGCAGGGCGCGACGGCTGAGGACCACATTGTTGCGGTTCTTGTCGAGCTCGAGGATCTTCGCCTCAAGCTCCTGACCGAGGTACGGGGTGAGGTCGCGGACGCGACGCAGCTCGATGAGGGACGCGGGAAGGAAGCCGCGCAGGCCGATGTCGACGATGAGACCGCCCTTGACGACCTCGATGACGGTGCCGGTGACGACGCCGTCCTCCTCCTTGATCTTCTCGACGTCTCCCCAGGCGCGCTCGTACTGCGCGCGCTTCTTGGAGAGGATCAGGCGGCCTTCCTTGTCCTCTTTCTGCAGGACGAGTGCCTCGACCTGGTCGCCGACGGCGACGACCTCGTTCGGGTCGACGTCATGCTTGATGGAGAGCTCACGCGAGGGGATGACGCCCTCGGTCTTGTAGCCGACGTCGAGCAGAACCTCATCGCGGTCGATCTTGACGATCGTCCCCTCGATGATGTCGCCGTCGTTGAAGAACTTCAGGGTCTTCTCGACCGCGGCCAGGAAGTCCTCGGCAGATCCGATGTCGTTGATCGCGACCTGCTTGGTGGCCGGGGCGGTCGTTGCGCTAGTCATGTAGTGGGTTGTCCTTGTGAATGGATGGTCAGGCCGCGGACTCGGCGAGCCGAGGAACTCCGAGGCGAATGGATAGGAGTGCTGCGTCACGAGGGCATGCAGGTGCTCGCCACGAGTGACACTCCAGATTACCAGATGCGACCACGCCTTGTGTGACGGATTCGGCTCCGCTCTCTAGGCTGGGATCGTGACCGGACGACTCATGCTGCTCGACACCGCCAGCCTGTATTTTCGGGCCTTCCACGGGGTGCCGGACAAGGTGAGGTCCCCCGACGGCTCGCCGGTCAACGCCGTGCGGGGCCTGCTGGACATCATCGCGAAGCTCGCGACCCTGTACCGCCCGACGAAGGTGGTCGCGTGCTGGGACGACGACTGGCGCCCCCGATGGCGCGTCGACCTCATTCCGAGCTACAAGGCGCATCGCGTGGTCGAGGCCCGATCGCAGTCCCCGGATGTCGAGGAGGTCCCCGACCCGCTGCAGCAGCAGATCCCGCGGATCCGCGAGGCGCTCGGCGTACTCGGCATCCCCGTCATCGGCGCCGCCGAGCACGAGGCGGACGATGTGATCGGCACTCTCGCGACCCGTGCGACCGGGCCCGTGGACATCGTCACGGGCGACCGCGACCTGTTCCAGCTCATCGACGACGCCCGCGACGTGCGAGTCGTCTACACGGCGCGGGGCATGAGCAACCTGGAGATCGTGACGGATGCGGTCGTGGTGTCCAGGTACGGCGTCCACGCCGCCCAGTACGCGGACTTCGCCACGCTGCGCGGCGACGCCTCCGACGGACTGCCGGGCGTCAAGGGCATCGGCGAGAAGTCCGCCGCCGCACTCCTGCAGGCGCATGGCGACCTCGCCGGTGTGCGCGCCGCTGCAGCCGACGGCAGGCTCACGGCCGTGGCATCCGCTCGGTTCGCCGCGGCATCCGACTATCTCGATGTCGCCCCGAGGGTCGTGCGGGTGGTCACGGATCTGGACCTCTCCGCGCCGGACAATCCCCCGGCGTCGGGACTGCTGCGAACGGATGCCGCACGGGAGTGGGCTGAGAAGCACGGTGTCGACGGGTCGATGGCGAGAGCGATCGCGGCGCTGAGCGCGCGGGACTGAGCCCACCGGGCCGAGCCCTCCGCCTGCACCGGGGTCAGGCGGAGGCGAGTTCCCGCGTGACGCGGATCCAGGTGTTCAGCTTCTCCGCGGCGCGGCCGTCGTCGATGGCCTCCGCGGCGCGGCCGTATGCGTCTCGCAGCCGCTCGACGATGGGACGCTGAGTCAGCGAGGCGTCGTGCGAGAGCTCATAGGCGACGATGCCCGCGGCGGCGTTGAGCAGGACGATGTCGCGCACGGCCCCCTTCTCGCCCTCGAGGGTGCGGCGCAGGATTCTGGCGTTGTGCTCCGGCGACCCGCCGATCAGATCGGACAGCTCCGCCAGCGGGATATCGAGGTCGCGCGGGTCGAGGTCGTGCTCGTGGATGTCTCCGCGGGCGACCTCCCAGATGCGGCTGTGACCGGTCGTGGTCAGCTCGTCCAGGCCGTCGTCGCCGCGGAAGACCAGCGCGGTGGCGCCGCGGGTGCGGAACACCCCGGTGATCAGCGGGACGAGCTCGGGCTTGGCGACGCCGACGGCGTTGGCCTCGGCTCGTGCGGGGTTGCACAGCGGGCCGAGCATGTTGAACACCGTGGGCACGGCGAGTTCCGAGCGCACCGCCCCGGCGTGCTTGAATCCGGGGTGGAACGCCGCCGCCCACGCGAAGGTGATGCCGGTGCGCTCCAGGACGGATGCCACCAGGGCCGGGTCGAGCGAGATGTTCAGCCCCAGCGCCGCGAGCACGTCGGAGGACCCGGATGACGAGCTCGCCGCACGGTTGCCGTGCTTGACCACCGGGATGCCGGCGGCGCCGATGATGACGGCGGCCGTGGTCGAGACGTTCACGGTGCCGACTCTGTCCCCTCCGGTGCCGACGATGTCCAGCACGTCCGACGAGACCGGCAGCGGCACGGCGGCCTCGAGGATCGCATCACGGAAGCCGACGACCTCATCGATCGTCTCCCCCTTCGCGCGGAGCGCCACGAGGAAGCCCGCGAGCTGCGCCTGCGTCACCTCGCCCCGCATCACCTGCCGCATCGCCCACGTCGACTCCCTGACGCTCAGGTCGCGCCTCTCGAGGAGCGTGGTCAGCAGGTCGGTCCAGGAGAGGGAATCATCCATGTGAGTGATCCTAACCGCGCGGCGCTACGCATCGTGCGGAGATGACGGTCACGATCTTCGCCCGTGATCAGCAGATCCACAGCCGTCTCGGCATATTCCCAGCCGCTTCAGAGCCCGTCCGAAGGCACTGAATGTCGACGTCGACCGTCTCGGTGCAAGAATCGGCGGTCGGAATCAGCCATAATGGACGTGTGACCACCTCAGCGACGCATGCCCCGGCGGCAAGAACCATCAAGCGCCCCAATCCGGTCGCTGTCGGCACCATCGTGTGGCTCGGCAGTGAAGTGATGTTCTTCGCGGGACTCTTCGCGATCTACTTCACCCTCCGCAGCACTTCACCGGAGTTGTGGGCCTCCCGCACCGAAACGCTGAACGTCCCGTACGCGCTGGTGAACACGCTCATCCTCGTGGCGTCCTCGTTCACGTGTCAGATGGGCGTCTTCGCGGCGGAGGACCTTCAGCCATACCACGTCGCCCGCGGCAGGGTCAACGCCGCCGGGCGTCGTCGACTGTTCGGCTGGGGCATGGTCGAGTGGTTCTGGCTCACCTTCTTCCTCGGCGCGATCTTCGTCAGCGGCCAGGTCTGGGAGTACGCGACGCTCGTCGCCGAGGGGATGCCGATCAGCGCGGACTCCTACGCGTCGGCCTTCTACCTCACGACCGGTTTCCACGCGCTGCACGTGACCGGCGGCCTCATCGCCTTCGTCCTCGTGATCGGCCGCGCCTACGCGGTGAAGAGCTTCCGGCACAAGGAGGCGACCTCGTCGATCGTCGTGTCGTACTACTGGCACTTCGTCGACGTCGTCTGGGTCGCGCTGTTCATCGTCATCTACTTCCTTAAATGAGAGCGGAGCGTTTTCCCCACATGGCACGAGAGAAGAAGCGCCGTTCGCGCGGCCGCCGCAGTCCCTTCGCCGCCGTCGCACTGATCGGCGCCGGCCTGCTGCTGACCGGTGGTGTGTACGCGGGCGCGTCCGCCGCCATGGCCTCGACCGCGGACACGCAGACCAGTGCGGCCGCCGAACTGACTGCGGCCGACGGCCAGAAGCTGTTCACGGCGAACTGCGCCACCTGTCACGGAGTGGATCTGCAGGGCACCTCCGAGGGCCCGAGCCTCATCGGCGTCGGAGAGCTGTCCGTCGAGTTCCAGCTGGCCACGGGCCGCATGCCGATGGCGATGCAGGGGCCGCAGGCGCCGCAGAAGCCCGCACAGTTCACCGATGCGCAGAACCGCGCCATCGCGGCGTACGTGCAGTCCGTCGCCCCCGGCCCCAGCTATCCCGAGGACTGGGTGACGGCGGGCGAGGTCAATCCGGAGAACAGCGCCGACGAGGTCAGCATCTCCAAGGGCGCTGAGCTCTTCCGCATCAACTGTGCGATGTGCCACAACGTGGCGGCCGCCGGCGGTGCGCTCACAGAGGGCAAGTACGCCCCGGCGCTGACCTCGACGAGCGCGTTGCACATCTACGCGGCCATGGTCACCGGTCCGCAGAACATGCCGGTGTTCGGCGACATGAACCTGAGCCCGGAGGACAAGCGCGACCTCATCGCCGCACTGACCTTCCAGCAGAACGAGGTCCAGGTCGGCGGCTTCACGCTCGGCTCGCTGGGCCCCGTCTCCGAGGGCCTGTTCATCTGGATCTTCGGCATCGGCGCACTCGTCGCCCTCACCGTGTGGATCACGGCGAAGTCCAACTGACCCGAACTTTCATCGAATCACGTACGAGGAGCACCATGGCAAACGACGACGAGACGCGGGCTCTGGAGCGGGCCTACCAGCCCTCCCCGGGGCTGGGCGTCGCAGTCAGCGATCCCGCTGTGAACCCGGGACTGCCACCACACCGTGAGCGGATGACGGATCGGGATCCGAAGTCGGAGAAGACGGCCGCGCGCACCGTCTACACGCTCTTCTACCTGTCCCTGGCCGGCAGCATCTGGGCTGTCGCCGCGTACATGCTGTTCCCCATCGAGTCCGGGGCGCTCATCGATGTGCGGCACAACAACCTGTTCATCGGCCTGGGGATCGCCCTCGCGCTGCTGAGCATCGGCATCGGCGCCATCCACTGGTCGAAGTCGCTCATGAACGACAAGGAGTTCATCGAGCACCGCCACCCCACCCGCGGCCGAGATGCGACGCGCGAAGCCGCCGTGCAGGCGTTCTCCGATGCGAACGACGAGTCCGGGTTCGGTCGGCGCGCCATGATCCGCAACTCGCTGATCGCCGCCGTCGTCGCCTCCGTCGTGCCCGGGATCACGCTGTTTCGCGGCCTCGCGCCGTTCTCGACGCCCGAGGACCCCACGGCCGGCGACCCGGTCGAGCTCCTGCACCACACCATGTGGAAGGCCGGCACGCGCCTCGTGCACGACCCCGCCGGCACGCCCATTCGCGCTGCGGACGTCACACTGGGCTCCGCGGTGCACGTCATCCCGGAGGGCCTCAACGAGCTCGGTCACGAGGGAGGCCTGCTCGAGGAGAAGGCCAAGGCCATTGTGCTGCTCATGCGTCTGCGCCCCGAGCAGCTGATCGAGACCGAGGAGCGCAAGTCGTGGTCCTACAACGGCATCGTCGCGTACTCCAAGGTGTGCACCCACGTCGGATGCCCTGTGGCACTGTACGAGCAGCAGACGCACCATCTGCTGTGCCCCTGCCATCAGTCGCAGTTCGACGTCACCGATCACGCCAAGGTCATCTTCGGCCCGGCCGCGAGGCCGCTGCCGCAGTTGCCCATCGCCGTCGACGATGAGGGCTACCTCATCGCGCAGAGCGACTTCACCGAACCCGTCGGCCCGAGCTTCTGGGAGCGTCATTGAGCACCGCAACTCTTCACGAGGACACCAAGCCCGCGCCCGCCAAGGACAAGCCGCTGGGCGGCCGGTTCCTGGCCGGCACGGCGAACTACCTCGATGAGCGCACCAGTCTGTCCGGCTTCGTCAAGGAGCTCGGCCGGAAGATCTTCCCGGACCACTGGTCCTTCATGCTCGGGGAGATCGCACTGTGGAGCTTCGTCGTCGTGTTCCTGTCGGGGACCTTCCTGACCTTCTTCTTCCAGGCCTCCATGGTTCCCACGCACTACACGGGTGCGTACCAGCCCATGCGGGGCATCGAGATGTCGGCAGCCCTCGAGTCGACGCTGAACATCTCGTTCGATCTGCGCGGTGGCCTCCTGGTGCGCCAGATCCACCACTGGGCCGCCCTGGTGTTCGTCGCCGGCATCGGCATCCACATGCTCCGCGTGTTCTTCACGGGCGCCTTCCGCAAGCCGCGCGAGCTGAACTGGGTGATCGGCTTCGTGCTGTTCATCCTCGCCATGGCCGAGGGCTTCACCGGATACTCGCTCCCCGACGACCTGCTCTCCGGCAACGGCCTGCGCATCATCGACGGAATGGTCAAGGGCATCCCGCTGATCGGCACCTGGACGTCGTTCCTGCTGTTCGGCGGGGAGTTCCCCGGATCGGACATCGTCGGCAGGCTGTACACGCTGCACATCCTGCTGCTGCCGCTGCTGGTGATCGCCTTCGTCGTGCTGCACCTCATGCTGATGGTCATCAACAAGCACACCCAGTTCGCCGGCCCCGGCCGCACCAACGACAACGTCGTGGGCTACCCGATGATGCCGGTGTACATGTCGAAGATGGGCGGCTTCCTGTTCATCGTGTTCGGCACGATCGTCCTCATCGCGACCTTCTTCCAGATCAACCCGGTGTGGAACTATGGACCGTACGACCCCTCTCCCGTCTCGGCGGGCACGCAGCCGGACTGGTACATCGGCTTCGCAGACGGTGCGCTGCGCCTCGCACCGCCGCACCTGGATGTCCCGCTTGGTGACTTCACGCTGTCCCTCGGCATCCTGATCCCCGTCGTGGTGCTAGGCCTGTTCCTCGTCATCGTGGCGCTGTACCCCTTCATCGAGGCGTGGGTCACCGGCGACAAGCGCGAGCACCACATCGCCGACCGTCCGCGCAACGCCGCGACCCGCACCGCGATCGGTGTCGCCGGCATGATCTTCTACGCCGTGCTGTGGGCGGCCGCCTCGTCCGACCTCATGGCCACGCACTTCATGCTGACCATGGAGGGCGTGATCCACACACTCCAGGCGTTGCTGATCATCGGACCGGTGCTGGGGTACTTCATCACGAAGCGCATCTGCATCGCCCTGCAGAAGAAGGACCGCGAGATCGTGCTGCACGGCTACGAGTCGGGTCGCATCGTCCGCCTCCCCGGTGGAGAGTTCATCGAGGTCCACCAGCCGGTCGACGTGTACGACCGTTGGAAGCTGATCGACTACGAGACCTACCAGCCCCTTGTGGTGCGTCCGAACGCGAAGGGCCGCATCCCCTGGCACGAGAACCTGCGCTCGTCGCTGTCCCGCTGGTTCTTCGAGGACCGTCTGCAGCCGCTCACTCAGGCGCAGATCGAGGAGGCCGATGCGCATCAGCAGCACGCGCTGGCCGACGACGAGGCCCTCGAGTCGGCGGAGATCGCCGATGCGCACGCACGGGCAGGTGTCGCATCGGACGCGGAGATCGAGCCCGCGGACGAGACGGTCGGCGAGACGCCCAACACGCCGAGTTCGGTGATCGCGACCGAACCGCCCCGCAAGCCGCGCAAGAAGAAGTCGGAGGACGGCGAGTAGTCACCGCCGCTCCCCATCGCTGAGGGCTCCGTCCGCAGAGGACGGGGCCCTCAGCGCATCCGGCTGCGGACGGAGGGCCCTCAGCGCATCCGGTGCGGACGGAGGTCGTTCCGGATGCCGGGCGCGGTCCGCGGCGACCGAGCGCGGAGTCGCCTGCCGACGCGCCTCACCGTCTGCGCCTCCCGCGATCAGGGCCTGTCATGTCGTGTCCGCTCTGCGACCACCCCGTGCGGCCGGGAGTAGCCTGAAGGTCATGATCGATCGTCAGGAGTTCTTCGCCGCCAAACTCGCCTACGAGACCGACGGCAGCGACTTGTACACCGCTCAGAAGGCCGGAGAGCCGGTCACCGTCGTCGATGTCCGCACGGACGAGGCGTGGGCCCAGGGACGCATTCCGGGGGCCGTGCACATGCACTACAGCGAGATCGCCACGCGCGCTCCGAAGGAGATCCCTGCAGGGTCCGAAGTCGTCGTGTACTGCTGGAGCCCCGGATGCAACGCCGGTGCCAAGGGTGCCCTGGAGTTCGCCAAGCTCGGCTACCCCGTCCGGGAGCTCATCGGCGGGTTCGAGTACTGGGTGCGCGAGGGCTACCCCCTCGAGGACCACGACGGCGTGCACCGTCGCCCCATCGACCCGCTCACCGGTGTCCCCCGCATCCGTACGCGTCCCTGAGGCCTCCGCGCCCGCCGGTGGGCTGAGCCTGCCGACGAAGTGCACGAGAGGGGCCTCCCGGATTGACTCCGGGAGGCCCCTCTCGTATCACACAGCCCGCTCAGCGCGCGAAGTGTCCTCGGTAGTACTCATACACCCAGCCGACGATCGCGACGACGAAGAGCGCCAGCCCGACCGGAAGCAGGAAGTGGCCCACGGCCAGCCCGACGATGAAGACTCCGGCGGCGCCTGCCAGAACGATGGGCCACCAGGACCAGGGGCTGAACTCGCCCTGCTCAGGATCTCCGTCGTCGATGTCCGCTGTGAGAATGTCCGCCGGCAATTCTCCCCCCTGCGCACGATAGGTCCTGCGGAGGTAGACCGCGATCATCGTGGCCATGAAGGCGACGAACAGCAGGGCGATGGTCCCGACCCATTCGACATAACCGTGGAACGAATCCAGCAGATTCCAGACCGTGTAGACGACGGACATCACGAAGAAGAAGGCGGCGGTGACCCACCAGACGACGATGCTGCTGCGCATGGCTTACTTGGCCTCTCCTGCTGCGGTGCCGGCCGGAACGGCCTGCTCCGCCGCCTCGGGGTGGTTGAGATCGAACGCGGGGCGCTCGCTGCGGATCCGGGGGATGGACGTGAAGTTGTGCCGCGGCGGCGGGCAGGAGGTCGCCCACTCCAGCGACGCGCCGTAGCCCCACGGGTCGTCGACGGTCACCTTCGGCGCCTTGCGCGCGGTGATCCACACGTTCAGGAAGAACGGCAGCATGGACGCCCCCAGCAGCACGGCACCGATCGTGGAGACCTGGTTGCCCCACTCCCAGTTGTCGTACGCGGAGTAGTCGGCGTACCGGCGCGGCATGCCGTCCACACCCAGCCAGTGCTGCACGAGGAAGGTCATGTGGAAGCCGATGAACAGCATCCAGAAGTGGATGTAGCCCAGACGCTCGTTGAGCATCCGTCCCGTCCACTTCGGCCACCAGAAGTAGAAACCCGCGAACATGGCGAACACGACCGTGCCGAACACGACGTAGTGGAAGTGCGCGACGACGAAGTACGAGTCGGTGACGTGGAAGTCCAGCGGTGGGGACGCCAGGATGACACCGGTGAGGCCCCCGAACACGAACGAGGTCAGGAAGCCCAGCGAGAACACCATGGGTGTCTCGAACGTGATCGACCCCCGCCACATCGTGCCGATCCAGTTGAAGATCTTCACGCCCGTCGGAACGGCGATGAGCATGGTCATCAGCGAGAAGAAGGGCAGCAGCACCCCGCCGGTCGAGTACATGTGGTGCGCCCACACGGCCACGGACAGCGAGGCGATGGAGATCGTGGCGTATACCAGGGTCTTGTATCCGAAGATCGGCTTGCGGCTGAAGACCGGGAAGATCTCCGAGACGATGCCGAAGAACGGCAGGGCGATGATGTACACCTCGGGGTGCCCGAAGAACCAGAACAGGTGCTGCCACAGCAGCACGCCGCCGTTGGCCGGGTCGTAGACGTGCGCGCCGAGCACGCGGTCCGCGGCCGCGGCCAGGATCGCGGCGGCCAGCACGGGGAACACCATGAGGATCAGCAGGCTCGTGATCAGCGTGTTCCACGAGAAGATCGGCATGCGCCACATCGTCATGCCGGGTGCGCGCATCACGATGATCGTCGTGATGAAGTTCACCGCACCGAGGATGGTCCCGAAACCGGACATGCCGAGCCCGAGCATCCAGAGGTTCCCGCCGGCACCGGGTGAGAACGTCGCATTGGCGAGCGGCTGATAGGCGAACCAGCCGAAGGATGCCGCGCCCTGCGGGGTGAGGAAGCCGGCGAGGGCGATGGTCGACCCGAACAGGAACAGCCAGAAGGCGAACGCGTTCAGTCGCGGGAAGGCGACATCCGGAGCACCGATCTGCAGCGGCAGGATCGCATTGGCGAATCCGGCGAACAGCGGCGTCGCGAACATCAGCAGCATGATCGTGCCGTGCATCGTGAACAGCTGGTTGTACTGCTCCTTCGTCGGCACGATCTGCATGCCGGGGGCGAACAGCTCCGCACGGATGACGAGGGCCATCACGCCGCCGAGCAGGAAGAACAGCACGGACGAGATCAGGTACATGTACCCGATCGTCTTGTGGTCCGTGGAGGTGATCCACTTGACGACGATGTTGCCCTTCTGCTCCACCCGCGTGGAGGTGAGCAGCGCCGCCTGGCGAGGAGGAATGGTCGTGGGGCGGGTGCCCTGCCGCGTATCGGGTTCAGCTGTCGTTGTCATGACTTACTTCCCTTCCTCTTCGCCCGCACTCGCGCCGGTGCCCGGAAGATTGCCGAGTCGGTCGTAGGCGTCGGTGATGTCGCCCGTGTTGCCTTCCTCGCGGAGGGACTGGATGTAGGCGTCGTAATCGGACTGCGAGACGACCTTGACGTTGAACAGCATCATCGAGTGGTACTCGCCGCAGAGCTCGGCGCATTTTCCGTCGTACTCGCCGATGCGCTGCGGGATGAACGACCAGCTGTTGTCCTTCCCGATGTACATGTCCTTCTTGTAGAGGAAGTCGATGATCCAGAAGGAGTGCGCCACGTCCCGCGACTGCAGGTCGATGGTGACCTTCTGGTCGACGGGGAGGACCAGTGTCGGCAGCTTGGTGCGGTCGATGTCTCCGTTGGCATCCGGGTCGGCCTGGACGCCCATCGTCCAGACCGCGTCGGAGCCGTCCTCCTCCGTGCCGTCGTACTGGAAGTCCCACGACCACTGCTTGGCGATCGCCGTGATCTCGACGTCGGGGTCGTCCCACTGCGTTTCGATGTCGGCCTGATCGCGAGCGCTGAAGAAGAACATGCCCATGATCATGATCAGCGGGATCACCGTGTAGAGGATCTCGATCGGCATGTTGTAGCGCAGCTGGACGGGAAGACCGGTCTGGCCGACCCGACGGCGGTACATGATGATCGCCCAGCCCATCAGACCCCAGGTGACCAGACCGACGATCAGCAGGATCACCCAGGAGGTGACCCAGAGCCCGGCGACGCGATCCGTCTGGTTCGTGGCTGAAGCTGCGCCGTCCTCGAAACCGGGCAGGAATCCGTGGAGTTCAGCTGTAGAACATCCTGCGAGGGCCACGGCTGTCGCGACTCCCAGTGGGAGCGCAACCCAACGAAGGCGGCGTTTCGAGGGCACGATGCACCTTTCAGATCTTGGATAAGGGCATCCCTAAGTCTAGGGCAACCTCACACCCGATTCATGCCAATCACGCAGGATGACGACAGTCAGTGGAAGCTGTCACCGCAGGCGCAACTGCCCGCGGCGTTGGGGTTGTCGATCGTGAAGCCCTGCTCCGAGATCGTGTCCTTGAAGTCGATGGACGCGCCCTCCAGGTACGGCACGCTCATGTTGTCGACGATGACCTCGACGCCGTTGAAGTCGACGGTCTCGTCGCCCTCCAGGAAGCGCTCGTCGAAGTAGAGCTGGTAGATCAGCCCCGAGCACCCACCGGGCTGGACGGCGACGCGCAGGCGCAGATCATCGCGGCCTTCCTGCTCGAGGAGGCTCTTGACCTTCTCGGCTGCGGCATCGGTCAGCGATACGCCGTGGGCGGTGGTCTGTTCGGTCAGTGCGGTGTCGCTCATGTCACTCCTTGCAGGCGTGCAGCCGGGGCCGGCTGCTCACCCCGATCTTACCGCCGACACGCCGACGGAGGGGCGCTCCTGTGCGCATGCCGGCGGATGCGAACGGCCGGATCGGTCGTTCCCACGCACGGCCCGCGCACCCTGCTCAGGACGCCGCGGTGCGCGCGTTCAGCCTGGTCAGCAGCAGCGCCTCCGTGCGCACCGCGCTGCGGAACGTGTCCAGGTGCAGGGACTCGTCGGGGCTGTGCGCCCGGGAGTGCGGGTCCTCCACACCGGTCACGAGGATCTGCGCAGCGGGGAACTCCCGCACGAGGTCCGCGATGAACGGGATGGAGCCGCCCACGCCCAGGTCGACGGGTGCCGTCCCGTAGCCGTCGGCCATCGCACCCCGGGTGAGCCCCACGGCCCAGCCCGCGGTGTCCACGAGGAATCCGTCGCCGAGGTCCACATCCGTGAAGGTCAGCTCGGCACCGAACGGCGTGTTGTCCCGCAGGTGGCGTTCGATCGCGTCGTAGGCATCCTGCGCGCTCTGCCCCGGTGCCACCCGCGCGCTGATGACCACGCTGACCTCGGGCAGCAGGGTGTTCGATGCCTGCGCGACACCGGTCGCATCGATACCGGTGATCGTGATGGACGGCCGGTTCCAGATCCGGCCCAGGATGTCGCCGCGGCCGACCGGCGAGACGCCGGGAAGCAGCCCCGTCTCATCGCGCAGCGTGGCCTCGCTGTACGCGGGTGTCTCCCCCTCGCGCATCGACAGCCCCTCCACGGCCACCGCCCCGTCGGCGTCCCACAGGGTCGCCAGGAGCGTCACGGCGGCCATCATCGCATCGGGCACCGCCCCGCCGAACATGCCGGAGTGCGAGGCGTGCTGGAGAGTCCGGATGCGCAGCGTGAACCGTGCGTTGCCGCGCAGCGAGACGGTCAGGCCGGGGGTCTCCGAGTCGAGGTTGCCGGAGTCGGCGACGACGATGGCGTCGGCGCGCAGCGCCTCGGCGTTGTCTCTGAGGAATCTGGCGAAGGAGCGGGAACCGTACTCCTCCTCCCCCTCGACGAACAGCGCCACCCCGAGCTCCAGGTCGTCGCCGAGCACCTCCCGGACGGCGCGCAGCGCGGCGATGTGCGCCATGACGCCCGCCTTGTCGTCCGCCGCGCCGCGCCCGTACAGCCGACCGTCGCGCACGGTCGGCTCGAAGGGCGGGGTCTCCCACAGTTCGTCATCGCCGGGAGGCTGCACATCGTGGTGCGCGTACAACAGGATCGTGGGCTTCCCTCCCCGCGCCGCACGCGTGGCCAGCACGGCGGGCTGGCCGAGCTCGTCGGTGTCGTCGACGTGCGCACGCAGCACCCGGACCTCGTCGAACACGCCCGTGCCGCGGGCCAGCTCCGCCACGGCATCCGCGCTGCGCTCGAGCTGGGCCTGGTCGAAGGCGGGCCACGCGATCCCGGGGATGCGCACGAGTGCGCCGAGATCGGACAGTGCTCCGGGGATGCCGAGGGCGACCGCTTCGAGGACGGCGGACTCGGACGCCGACAGGTCAGGGGACTCGGATGCCGACGGGTCGGGCGCTGAAGACGAGGTCATGCGAGTAATCTTAAGGCGATCCCGATTCCGAACTGAGGTCGAACGTGCCCAAGTCCACTCCTGAAGCCGACGACGCCCCCCAGACGCCCGCCGTGGGCAAGGGCAGGCCGACGCCGACCCGTGCCGAGCGCGAGGCGGCGAATCGTCGACCGCTCGTCGCGAACACCAAGGAGGCGCGCGCGGCGGCCAAGGCCGAGCTGCAGGCGCGTCGCGAACGCGCACGGCTGGGCATGGAGCGCGGCGAGGAGAAATACCTTCCCGCCCGTGACAAGGGCCCGCAGCGGCGCTGGGTGCGGGACTACGTCGACGCCGGCTGGCACATCTCCGAGTGGCTGATGGCGGCGATGCTGCTGGTCATCCTGCTCAACCTCGCGCCGGTCGTGGGCATTCAGGTGTGGGCCATGGTCGGGCTGTGGGCGTACATGCTGCTGGCCATCGCCGACATGGTGCTGCTGAGCATCCGCGTCAAGCGCAAGGTGGCCGCGAAGTTCGGTATCGAGCGCCGGGAGCGCGGCCTGGGCTGGTACGCCGCCATGCGCTCGCTGCAGATGCGTTTCATGCGGCTGCCCAAGCCGCAGGTCAAGCGCGGCCAGTACCCCGGCTGATCGCGCACCGCTCGCAGGTGCGGCTCGACAGCGCAGACCGCGGTCGACGGCTCGACCCTGCTCAGCGGTGCAGTCCCCTGTTGATCTGCCGGGCCCACAACGGCCCGCGGTACAGGAAAGCCGTGTACCCCTGCACGAGGGTCGCGCCGGCGTCCAGCCGCTTCTGCACGTCCTCGGCGGTCTCCACGCCTCCCACGGCGATCACGCAGAACTCCGCCGGTACGACGGCGCGCACGACGGCGAGCACCTCGAGCGAGCGCTCCTTCAGGGGCGCCCCCGACAGGCCGCCGGCGCCGGCGGCCGCCACGACCGCGGGGTCCGTGCGCAACCCCTCCCGACCGATGGTCGTGTTGTGGGTGATGATGCCGGCGAGTCCCTCGTCGACGGCCAGTCGCGCGATGGCCGAGATCTCGTCGTCGCTCAGGTCGGGCGCGATCTTCACCAGCAGGGGCGTCTCCCCCGCCGCGGTCTTGACCGCACGGAGCAGCGGCGCGAGCGCGTCGACGGCCTGGAGCCCGCGCAGTCCCGGGGTGTTCGGCGAGGACACGTTCACGGCCAGATAGTCGGCCAGCGGCGCGAGCAGCGCGGCGGATGCGACGTAGTCGTCGAGGGCGTCCTCGACCGCCACGACCCTGCTCTTGCCGATGTTCGCCCCGATCACGGCACGCGGTGCGCGACGTCGCAGCGTCTTCAGCCGGGCGGCAGCAGCGGCCGCACCCTCGTTGTTGAACCCCATCCGGTTGATGACCGCACGATCGGGCACGAGTCGGAACAGCCGCGGCCGGGGGTTGCCCTCCTGCGGAACGGCGGTCACCGTGCCGACCTCGATGTGTCCGAATCCCAGCGCGTCGAGGCCCCGCACGCCCACGGCGTTCTTGTCGAAGCCCGCCGCGATGCCGAACGGCGATGGGAAGGTGCGGCCCAGCGCCTGCACCTGCAGCTCCGGATGCGGGGCAGTGATCGCACGCGCCACCCAGGAGAACGGCCGAACGCCGAGCGCACGGATCACCGTCATCGCGACGTGGTGCGCGAATTCGGGGTCGAGACGGGAGAGGACGTGGCGGAAGAGCAGCGGGTACATCACTGCCAGGCTATCGGTCCGCGAGCGGCGACTCCGCCGTGGCATGGTCTGCGCGCAGCTCGCCGATGGCGCGCTCGAAGTCGTCCAGCGAGTCGAATCCCTGATAGACGCTGGCGAAGCGCAGATACGCGACCTCGTCGAGGTCGCGCAGCGGGCCGAGGATGGTGAGGCCGATCTCATTGGTGTCCAGCTGCGACACACCGGTCTGGCGGACGGCCTCCTCGACCTGCTGCGCGAGCACGGCGAGGTCGGCATCGGTGACCGGACGCCCCTGGCAGGCCTTGCGAACGCCCGCGACGACCTTGTCGCGGCTGAACGGCTCGAGCACCCCGGACCGTTTGATGACCATCAGGCTCGCCGTCTCCGTGGTCGAGAACCGTCCGCCGCACTCCGGGCACTGCCTGCGCCGGCGTATGGACAGGCCGTCATCGCTCGTACGGGAATCGATGACGCGGGAGTCCGGATGCCGGCAGAAAGGGCAGTGCATGATCTCCCAGCCTACCGGCGGTCCACGCGCACGGAGCGCTCGGCGAACCGCGCCTGCACGGCTTCCCCGTGCGCGGGCAGGATCTCCGCGGCCGAGAGCGCGATGACGCCCTCGCGCACCTGGTCGAGCGCAGCGTGGTCGTACTCGATCACCTGCTGGGGGCGCAGGAACGTGTACGCCCCCAGTCCGGCGGCGTACCGCGCCTGTCCGCCCGTGGGCAGCACGTGGTTGCTGCCCGCCATGTAGTCCCCGAGGCTGACCGGGGTCTGGTCGCCGACGAAGACGGCGCCTGCGCTCGTGAACCGCTCGGCGGCCTCGGCGGCGCCCGCGATGTGCAGTTCCAGATGCTCGGGAGCGTAAGCGTTGCTGAACGCCTCCGCCATGCCTCGGTCGTCGACCAGGACGATCGCCGACTGCGGGCCCGCCAGAGCCGCGGCGACGCGCTGCGCGTGCAGGGTGTCGGAAGCACGGCGTGCGACGGCATCCGCCACACGGTCCGCGAGCTCGACGGAATCGGTCACGAGCACGGCCGATGCCTGCTCGTCGTGCTCCGCCTGGCTGACGAGGTCGGCGGCGACCAGGTCCGGGTCCGCCGTGTCGTCCGCCACGACGAGGATCTCCGTGGCGCCGGCCTCCGAGTCCGTGCCCACGGCGCCGGCGACGGCGCGCTTGGCGGAGGCGACGTAGTTGTTCCCCGGTCCGGAGACGACGTCGACCGGATCGAGTCCGAGCCCCGCCACTCCGTACGCCAGCGCTCCGATGGCACCCGCGCCGCCGATGGCGTACACCTCGTCGATGCCCAGCAGCGCGGCGGCGGCGAGGATCGTCGGGTGCACCCGCCCGCCGTGGCCGGCCTGCGGCGGGGAGGCGAGGGCGATGCTGCCGACTCCGGCGACCTGCGCGGGGACGACGTTCATCACGACGCTGGAAGCCAGCGGCGCCTTCCCTCCGGGGATGTAGACGCCGGCGCGTCCTACGGGCTGCCAGCGCTGGATGATGCGCGCACCCGGACCGAGCTCGGTGATGTGCGCGGCGGGCACCTGTGCGGCGGATCCCCTGCGCACCCGTCCGATCGCGTTCTCGAGGGCCGTGCGCACCTCGGGATCCACGGACTCCAGTGCTTCGGCGAGGTGCTCGGCGGGCACCCGGATCGCGTGTCCGACGACGTGGTCGAACCTCTCGGCCTGATCACGCAGCGCGCTCTCGCCCGCCGTGCGGACGTCATCGACGATCTGCGCGGCGGTCGCCAGGGCTTCGGCCCGTGCCTGTGCGGCACGGGGAACAACGGCGAGCATGTCCGCGGGGGCGAGGCTCTTCCCGCGGAGATCGATGGTGCGCAATGTGTCAGCCTTTCGTGATGCCGGTGATGTCGTGCAGAAAGCCGATGCGGCCGTCGTCATGTCGGACGACGTACGCCCCACCGCGGTCCTCGATGACCAGGGCCCAGGCCTCCGGGCCGATGCGGAACAGCGGCTGCCCCTGCTCGTCGAGGACGTCGCGCTCGGTTCCGGCGAGGATCCAGAACGGATTCGCCTCCTGGTCGGCCGTGCGCGGCTGAGCGCTTCTGTTGCGACGCAGCAGACCTCGCGGCGCCCGCTCCTCGTCAGGTTCGGAGGTGACTCCCAGCCCGTTGGCGGCGAAGATCTCATCCAGCGCTTCGATCGGATCGGTGTACGCCGTCCCGTTCTCGCGTCCATCGGCATCCGCGACATCGCCGTCCATCTCCGCCCGGCCGCCCGCCGGGGCACCAGCCGGAGCGCTGCCGTCTCCGACGGCGGGAAGCGGGTCCGCGGCCGCCGCGGACGGGCCCTCGGCGAGCAGGACTCCGCCGCCGAGGAACGGGAATTGCGCACGCGGCCGCGTATCGTCATCGACATCATCGTGCGCCGCGGGGGACGGTGCGTCCGGAAGGACAGTCGTGCCCCCGGCATCCGTCACATCCGACGGCACCGCGTCCGGGAGCGCAGCGGCGCGCGATGCCGGGCGCCGCGTCCGCGGGATGACGGGTCGCACGGGATTCGCGTTGCGGTGCGCGAGCGTCTCCGCGCGCCCCTCGAAGTCGTCGCGCAGTCGCGGGATCAGCGGCGCGAACACCGTCGACGCGACGAGGGCGAGTGCGGCGACCGCGGCGACGATCGGCACCCACCCGATCGTGAAGACCCCTGTCTGCACGATCGCGGCGGTCTGCCGCCAGATCAGCTGCACCCACACGGTCGCGGACACCGAGACCGCCACGGAGGCGAACTGGTCGATGCCCAGGGACCCGACCCTGCGAATGCCCTCGGGGGAGAATCTGCGCAGCACGAGGAGGAAGACGGCGGCCGTGGGCACGCCGATCGTGAGGATCCAGTCGATCCCGCTCACCCACACCGTCGAGCCCAGCGCCGCCACCGGGAAGAACGAGACGACGAACGACACCGCCCATGCGACGAGGATGATCAGCTCGCGCAGCGTGAATCCGAGGATCCCGTACTCGGGCTCCAGCTGCTCCTGGGTGCGCACCGCGTCATCGGTGGACTCCTCCGCACGTCCGGTGCTCATCCAGCGGGTCCTCTCCTCGCATCGCTTCACCCTGCGAGACCCGATACTACCCAGGGTCCTGCGCACAGCCTGGGCGACGTTTCAGACGCGCCCCCGGGTCACCCCAGGCATGCGGGCCCGAGCAGCGACTTCAGATCGCCGAAGAGGTCCGCCGAGACCGTCACCGGCATCGGCACCTCGAACACCTTCGCGGACCCGCCCCGGTGCACACGCAACAGCACCTCAGTGTCGCCGGCATGCCGTCGCAGCACCTCGGCGAGATCCGTCATGGTGCGCTCCGTGGCGCGCTGCTCGGCGACGAGGAGGGACAGCGGACCGGCCGCGTCGAAGGAGCCGATGTCGGGGGCGAACGCGGACTGCGCGTGCAGGTTCATGCCGTCGTCCCTGCGCGACACACGACCGCGGACGGCGAGGATCGCATCCTGCTGCAGCAGATGCTGGAACTCCGTGTAGGTCTTGCCCATGAACATGACCGTGATCTCCCCGTCGAAATCCTCGACGGAGATCATGCCGTACGGGTTCCCGCTGGCCTTGGCCACCCGGTGCTGGACGCCGGTGACCAACCCCGCCACCGTCACCTGGTCACCGTCCTGCAGGTCCTCCGAGGTGAGAAGGTCGTGGATGGAGATGGACGCGTGCCGGGCCAGCGGCACCTCCAGCCCTGCCAGCGGATGATCGGAGACGTACAGCCCGAGCATCTCCCGCTCGAAGGCGAGCTTGTCCTTCTTGACCCACTCCGGTCGCTCCGGGACCTTCGCCGGCGGCGCCTGGTCCATGTCGTCGTACAGGCTGTCGAAGTCGAAGCCGATGGCCCCCTGCGCCTCGTTGCGCTTGCGGTCCACCGCCGCCTCGACGGCGTCCTCGTGGATCTCCAGCAGGGCGCGACGGGTGTCGCCCATCGAGTCGAAGGCCCCCGCCTTGATGAGCGATTCCACGGTGCGCTTGTTCGCCACGTGCAGCGGTACGCGGTCGAGGAAGTCATGGAAGGAGGTGTAGGGGCCCTCCTGCCGTGCACTGATGATGCCTTCGACGACGTTGCCGCCGACGTTGCGCACCGCGCCGAGACCGAAGCGGATGTCCTCGCCGACGGCGGCGAAGAAGTTGATCGACTCGGAGACGTCCGGCGGCAGCACCCTGATGCCCATGCGGCGGCATTCATTCAGGTACAGCGCCATCTTGTCCTTGGAATCGCCGACGCTCGTCAGCAGCGCGGCCATGTACTCGGCCGGGTAGTGCGCCTTCAGGTACGCGGTCCAGTAGGACACCAGCCCGTACGCGGCGGAGTGCGCCTTGTTGAACGCGTAGTCGGAGAACGGCAGCAGGATGTCCCAGAGCGCCTTGATGGCCTCCTCGCTGAACCCGCGGTCCAGCATCCCCTGGTGGAAGCCCGCGTACTGCTTGTCCAGCTCGGACTTCTTCTTCTTGCCCATCGCGCGCCGCAGGATGTCCGCCTGGCCGAGAGTGAACCCCGCCACCTTCTGCGCGATGGCCATCACCTGCTCCTGGTAGATGATCAACCCGTACGTGCCCTCGAGGATCTCCCGCAGCGGCTCCTCGAGCTCGGGGTGAATGGGGGTGATCTCCTGCTGCCCGTTCTTGCGCAGGGCGTAGTTGGTGTGCGAGTTCGCGCCCATGGGGCCAGGACGATACAGCGCGATGACGGCGGAGATGTCCTCGAAGTTGTCCGGCTTCATCAGGCGCAGCAGCGCGCGCATGGCACCGCCGTCGAGCTGGAACACGCCCAGGGTGTCGCCGCGGGCGAGCAGCTCGTACGCCCCGCGGTCCTCGATCGTGAGGTGCTCCAGATCGAGCTCCTCACCGCGGTTGGTGCGGATGTTGTCCAGCGCGTCCGAGATGATCGTGAGGTTGCGCAGCCCCAGGAAGTCCATCTTGATCAGCCCGAGCGACTCGCAGGACGGGTAGTCGAACTGCGTGACGATCTGACCGTCCTGCTCGCGCTTCATGATCGGCACGATGTCCAGCAGCGGATGCGAGGACATGATCACGCCGGCGGCGTGCACGCCCCACTGCCGTTTCAGCCCCTCCAGCCCCAGCGCGCGGTCGAAGACCGTCTTCGCCTCCGGGTCGGTGTCGATGAGCGCGCGGAACTCGCTGGCCTCCTTGTAGCGCGGGTGCGTGGAGTCGTACATGCCGCTGAGGGGCATGTCCTTGCCCATCACCGCGGGCGGCATGGCCTTGGTGAGCCGGTCGCCCATGCTGAACGGGAAGCCCAGCACACGGCCGGCGTCCTTCAACGCCTGTTTGGACTTGATGGTGCCGTAGGTGACGATCTGCGCGACGCGGTCGTCGCCGTACTTCTCCGTGACGTAGTCGATGACCTCGCCGCGGCGGCGGTCGTCGAAGTCGACGTCGAAGTCGGGCATGGACACGCGATCCGGGTTGAGGAAGCGCTCGAAGATGAGACCGTGCCGGAGCGGGTCCAGATCGGTGATCCTCATCGCGTAGGCGACCATCGACCCGGCGCCCGATCCCCGGCCCGGACCGACGCGGATGCCGTGGTCCTTGGCCCAGTTGATGAAGTCGGCCACCACGAGGAAGTAGCCGGGGAACTTCATCTGCAGGATGATGCCCAGCTCGTACTCGGCGCGCTCGCGCACCTCGCCGGGGATGCCGTCCGGGTAGCGGTAGTGCAGCCCGCGCTCGACCTCCTTGACCAGCCAGCTCTCCTCGGTCTCCCCCTCCGGGACGGGGAAGCTCGGCATGTAGTTCGCCTCGGTGTCGAACTCGACCTGGCAGCGCTCGGCGATCAGCAGCGTGTTGTCGCAGGCCTCGGGGTGGTCGCGGAAGAGCTGGCGCATCTCCTGCGCCGTCTTGATGTAGTAGCCGTCGCCGTCGAACTTGAACCGGTTGGGGTCATCCATGGTCGACCCGGACTGCACGCACAGCAGCGCCTCGTGCGCGTCGGCCTCGTGCTGGTGCGTGTAGTGCGAGTCGTTGGTGGCGACGAGGGGGATGCCCAGGTCCTTGGCCAGCCGCAGCAGGTCGGAGGTCACGCGCCGCTCGATCGACAGACCGTGGTCCATGATCTCGCAGAAGTAGTTCTCCTTGCCGAAGATGTCCTGGAACTCCGCAGCCGCCGCACGGGCCGCGTCGTACTGCCCCAGACGCAGGCGGGTCTGGATCTCCCCCGACGGGCATCCCGTGGTCGCGATGAGGCCGTCGCTGTAGGTCTGCAGCAGCTCACGGTCCATCCGCGGCTTGAAGTAGTAGCCTTCCAGGCTCGAGCGCGAGCTCAGCCGGAACAGGTTGTGCATCCCCGGTGTCGTCTCGCTCCACAGCGTCATGTGCGTGTACGCGCCGGAGCCCGAGACGTCGTCGCTCTTCTGATCGGGCGACCCCCACGCGACCCGGGACTTGTCACTGCGGTGGGTGCCGGGGGTGACGTACGCCTCGAGGCCGATGATCGGCTTGACCCCGGCGGCCTTCGCCGCATTGTAGAACTCGTACGCGGCGAACGTGTTGCCATGGTCGGTGACGGCGATCGCGGGCATCCCGTAATCGGCGGCGGCCTTGGTCATCGAGCTGATCTTGGCCGCGCCGTCCAGCATGGAGTACTCGCTGTGGACATGCAGGTGCACGAAGGAGTCGGAGGCCATGATCCGAGCCTACCCGGGCCCCTCCCCACCCGTCCCGAACCCCGTTCCCCCTGCCCGGGAGTCCGGCCTCGCGGCGCGGCGCACGGGCGTGCGCTCAGGCGTCCTCCGAACGGCCCGGGTCGAGCACCTCAAGCGCATGGCGGAAATCGGCGGGATACGGCGACTCGAATCGCACCCACTCCCCCGAGGCCGGATGCGTGAACGCGAGCCGATGCGCATGCAGCCACTGCCTCGTGAGGCCGAGCCTCGCCGACAGGGTGGGGTCGGCGCCGTACAGCGGGTCGCCGACGCACGGATGTCGATGCGCGGCCATGTGCACGCGGATCTGGTGCGTGCGGCCGGTCTCGAGGCGGATCTCCAGCAGCGAGGCCCCCGGGAACGCCTCGAGCGTCTCGTAGTGGGTCACCGACGGCTTCCCGTCGGCGACGACCGCGAACCTCCAGTGGTGACGGGGATCTCTGCCGATGGGCGCGTCGATCGTTCCGGTGAGCGGATCCGGATGCCCCTGCACGACGGCGTGGTACACCTTCTCGACGGTGCGCTCCTTGAAGGCCCGTTTGAGGGCCGTGTACGCGGACTCGGTCTTGGCGACCACCATGAGGCCGCTGGTGCCGACATCCAGACGATGCACGACGCCCTGACGCTCGGGCGCACCGCTGGTGGCGATGCGGAATCCTGCAGCGGCCAGTGCACCCACCACCGTCGGGCCCTCCCAGCCGACGGACGGGTGGGCGGCGACGCCGGTGGGCTTGTCGACGACGACGATCTCGTCGTCGTCGTGCACGATCCCCAGTTCGGGGACGGCGAGCGGGACGATCCGCGGCTCCTCCCGCGGAGTCCACGTCACCTCCAGCCACGCCCCCGCACGCAGCCGATCGGACTTGCCCAGGACGACGCCGTCGAGGATCACCCCGCCAGACTCCGCGATCTCGGCGGCGAAGGTGCGGGAGAAGCCGAGCATCTTCGCCAGGGCGGCGTCGACCCTCGCGCCCTCCAGCCCGTCGGGCACGGGCAGGCTGCGAGAGGGCATCCTCACGCCCCGCTCGCGGCGGACTCGGACCCCGGAGCCGCATCGTCCTCGGCACCGCCTGCGTCGTCGGGCTGCGCATGATCGCGTTCTCGAGTGCCGTCCAGTCGGAGTCCGGTGACCACCAGCAGAGCGACGGAGATCATGCCTGTGACGATGAAGACGTCGGCCACGTTGAACACCGCGGGGATCATCCACGGCATGGAGATCATGTCGACGACATGACCGACCGCGAAGCCCGGATCTCGGAGCAGCCGGTCGGTGAGATTGCCGAGGACGCCGCCCAGCAGACCGCCGAGCACCACGGCCCACAGCCGGGAGCGCACGCCGATGGTCTTCCAGACGATGACACCGGCGACGACGACGAGCGCGATCGTGAAGATCCACGTCATCCCGGCGCCGATCGAGAACGCCGCGCCGGAGTTGCGGATGTAGAACAACTGGAGGAACTCGCCCAGCACCGGGACCGTCTCCTGGGACGGGAGGTGTGCGATGGTGAGCTGCTTCACAGACTGATCGGCGACCAGCACGAGCGCCGCGAGGATCGCGACGATCGCACCGGCCGCCGACCGACGAAGGGGACGACGTCCTGTCAAGAGTGACCTACAGGCCGATGGCCGAGACCGGGGTCGAGTCCGAGGAGGTCTTCTGGTCGAGGTCGCGCAGCTGCCCCTCGATCATCGCGCGCAGCTTGCCGCGGTAGTCGCGCTCGAACTCGCGCAGCTCGGTGATACGGCCCTCGAGGGTGTTGCGCTCGCGCTCGAGACGCACGGCCTCCTCGCGCTGCTTGGCCTCCGCCGCGGAGCGGATGCGCGCCACCTCGGCCTCGGCGTCCGCGATGAGCTGACGACGCTTGGCCTCTCCCTCCGCGACGTGCTCGTCGTGCAGACGCTGAGCGAGCTCGATGATGCCCGCAGAGGTGCCCGTGGCGGACGCGGTCGATGTGGCCGGGGCCTCGGCGGCAGGGGCCGCGGCGACGGGAGCGGTGTGCTGGCCGGACTCGAACGCCGCGAGCTTCGCCTTGAGGTCGTTGTTCTCCTCGATGGTCTTGCGCCACTCAACGACGATCTCATCGAGGTAGTCGTCGACCTCTTCGGGGTCGAAACCGTCCTTGAATCGGACGTGCTGGAACTCCTTGTGGACGACGTCATCCGGGGTAAGTGCCATGGGTGGCTCCTCTTTCGGTGAGTTCTTCTCGCCAGCCGTGAAGATGGCGCGTTGTGCTTCGAACGCGCAGGCTTACCCGCACCGCGCGTCTGGGAGCCAAGCATAGCCCCCCAGTCTGTGCCGCGCGATGGCGGGACATGGTGCTGCGGCGTTCACAGAGCCCGTGCGATGGTCATCAGGACGAGCAGGACGATCAGGGTCAGGGTGATACCGAAATCCAGCGAGATCGTGCCCATGCGCAGCGGCGGGACCAGCCGTCGGAAGAATCGGATCGGCGGGTCGGTCAGCGTATACACGAGCTCTGCCAGCACGAGTCCCGCGCCCTTCGGCCGCCACTCCCGATTGAACAGCGGCACCAGATCCAGCACCAGCCGCGCGATGAGAACGAGGAAGTACAGCGTCAGCACCGTCTCCGCGATGCCGCCGATGACGCCGAGGAGGGTGCCCAAGGTCAGGAGTCGAAGGAGGCGGATCCCGCCTGTGCCAGACCACCCTGCCCGGACACCGCAATGTTCTCGGGAGAGAGCAGGAACACCTTGCTGGTGACCCTCTCGATGCGTCCGTACAGCCCCAGGGAGAGCCCACTGGCGAAGTCGATGAGACGGCGGGCGTCGGCATCGCTCATCTGCGACAAGTTGATGATCACCGGCACTCCCTCGCGGAAGTTCTCAGCGATGATCTGCGCGTCGCGGTACTGCTTGGGGTGGACAGTGAGGATCTCATTGACCGCACCCGCGGCGGGCTGCCTGACGGCCGTCGGCCGGCGCAGCGGAGTCACCGGCGCGGGCGCCTGCTCCTCGCGCTCGCGGGAGGCACGAGCCGGGGCGGGCGCAGTCTCCTCCTCGTAGTTCTCCTCCTCGTCGGCGAGGCCGAGATACACCATGGTCTTCTTCAGCGGGTTACCCATCGTGTCCTCCGGTTCGAACGGTACGGGCTGGTCTGGTTGAAAGGTTAGCCCCGGCCGAGGCGCCGCCCGGTGATTGCCGCGCGGTTCGGCGGGCGTGTCGTGACCTCCGGCGAGGAGCCGGAAGTCGCTTGCTCACTTCAGGAACTCGGGGATGTCGATGTCGTCGTCGTCGATGTCGGCATCGAAGGCGGACGTCGACGTCACCGGCACGGGAGCGCGGACGGGCTCGGGACTCTCGTCCTCGGCATCCTCGTCCAGACGAACCTCCGGCAGCGTGTTCGCCACAGGGCGCTTGAGGTCCAGCGGCTCCAGTCTCGGCGAGGGCTCGCCGCCGTCGAAGCCCGCTGCGATCACCGTCACGCGCACCTCGTCGCCGAGTGTGTCGTCGATGACGGTGCCGAAGATGATGTTGGCCTCCGGGTGCGCGGCCTCCTTGACGAGCTCCGCGGCGTCGTGGATCTCGAAGATGCCGAGATTCGACCCGCCCTGGATCGACAGCAGCACGCCGTGCGCCCCCTCGATGGAGGCCTCCAGCAGCGGCGACTCGACAGCCAGCTCGGCGGCCTTGATGGCGCGGTCGGCGCCGCGGGCGGAGCCGATGCCCATCAGGGCGGAGCCGGCGCCCTGCATGACCGACTTCACGTCGGCGAAGTCGAGGTTGATCAGCCCCGGGGTGGTGATGAGGTCGGTGATGCCCTGGACACCGGCGAGGAGCACCTGGTCGGCGGTGGCGAAGGCCTCGATCATCGAGATCCCCCGGTCGCTGATCTCCAGGAGGCGGTCGTTGGGCACGACGATGAGGGTGTCCACCTCCTCCTTCAGCTTGGCGACACCGGCCTCCGCCTGGCTCTGGCGACGGCGGCCCTCGAAGGAGAACGGCTTGGTCACCACGCCGATCGTCAGCGCGCCGATCGACTTGGCGATGCGCGCCACGACGGGTGCACCGCCGGTGCCGGTGCCACCGCCCTCGCCCGCGGTGACGAACACCATGTCGGCCCCCGTCAGCGCCTGCTCGATCTCCTCGGCGTGGTCCTCTGCCGCGCGCCGACCCACCTCGGGATCGGCTCCGGCGCCGAGCCCGCGGGTGAGCTCGCGGCCCACATCGAGCTTGACGTCCGCATCGCTCATCAGCAACGCCTGGGCATCGGTGTTGACGGCGATGAACTCGACCCCGCGCAGCCCGAGTTCGATCATCCGGTTGACGGCGTTGACGCCGCCACCGCCGACGCCGACGACCTTGATCACGGCGAGGTAGTTCTGGTTCTGGCTCATGGCCGGCCTCCGTTATTCGAGCCTGACGAGGGATAAACCTTAAACCTCAACGAGAGGGTTAAACTATTTCCCGGTATTGCGTTCTCGTCATCGACGGTAGGCGCAAGCCGGGCGTGCGCGCGCACCGACACGGCGTGTCGTCACGATCCCCCGGACGACGCGTCCCGTGCGCGCGGGACGCGGCGCCCCGGGCGCGACGGAGTGCGCTCAGCGGACCACCGGGACGCCCGGCGCCGAGACGTCGAAGGAGCGGGAACCCGGCGAGTTGTCGATGAGCGCCACGAGCACCAGCGCCTTCAGCGCCGACTCCTCCGCGCTGCCCCACACGACGCTCTTGCCGTCGGCGAGCACCAGTGTCACGTCATCCATCGTGGAGGCCCTGACCTCGGCGACCTGCCCCCGCAGGTCACCGGGCAGGGACCGCACCACCTGTCCTGCGCTGCGGAACGCCGCGGTGTCCGTGCCTCCGGCGACCGACAGGACGGGCTGCCCCTCAGGCCTGTCGGCACCGGCAGCCAGCTCCACACCCGCCGCATCGACGAGCGTGTAGCCGCCGTCCGTGCGGATGACGCCGACCGGCGTGCGCTCGACGATCCGCACCACCAGGTCGTGCGGGGGATGCGCCTCCACCGCGTACGACTCGATGAGCGGGAACTCCGTCAACGCAGCCCGCACCTCGTCAGAGTCGACCAGCGCGAGCGGAGTGCCGATCTGCGCGGACAGCGCCTGCTGCACGGTGGTGCGATCCATGGCCCGCGTGCCCGTGACCGTGATCGTCTCGACGGCGAACAGCGGGCTGTACGCCGCGCCCACGCTGCCGACCAGGAGCACGCCGAGGGCTCCGGTCGTGCTCCACCAGATGATCCGCCGACGCCGGGAGCGCTGCGTGAAACGACGGATCTCCGCACGAAGGGCCCTGCGCCGCGCACGGGCCGCGCGCCACACGTCACCGCTGCTGATGGGAGCGGCCGGAATCTCGGCGGAGGCGAGCGCCTCCGCCGCCGCGACGAGATCGACGGGTTCCACGGGGATCGTGGGCGTCGCGTCGTCCGCCGCGACGGGCGGGCGGACCGCGTCCGGCGTCGACGTCCCGACGACGGCATCCGTTCCGACGGCGCGCGCGCTCCCGGCATCCGCACCTTCCGCCCCGACGCGACCGGCCGCGTCCGCGCTCGCGCGCGGCCACCGCCGGCGCGGCCGCGACGCGGCGGCCGTGGTCTCGGCCGGCTCCTCCGCGGGAGCCGGAAGCGGAGCCGGGCGTCGCATGTCTCAGACCTCGGGGACGCGCCGGAGGGAGTCGAGCACCTGCGGGATGATCTGGTACACGTTGCCGCAGCCGAGGGTCACGACGACGTCGCCGTCATGCGCGACCTGCGCGGTGTAGTCGGCGGCCTGCTGCCAGTCCGGCACGTAGTGCACGTGCGTCTGGTCGGCGAACGCGCCGCTGACCAGTTCGCCCGTCACCCCGGGCACGGGATCCTCGCGCGCACCGTAGACGTCCAGCATCACGGTGTGGTCGGCGAGCTCCTCGAGCACCCGGGCGAACTCCCGGTACATGTGCTGCGTGCGGGAGTAGGTGTGCGGCTGCTGGATCGCGATCAGACGACCGGAGCCGGCGATGCCGCGCATGGCTTCCAGCGCGGCGCGGACCTCCGTCGGATGGTGCGAGTAGTCGTCGTACACGCGGACGCCGCGCGCCTCCCCGTGCAGCTCGAGCCGGCGCACGGTGCCGGCGAAGCCCTCCACAGCGCCCGCCGCATCGGCGAGGCCGTATCCGAGCGTCATGAGCACGGCGACCGCTCCCGCGGCGTTGATCGCGTTGTGCGCGCCGGGGACGGCCAGCCGCATCCGCACGGTCTCGGCGCCGTGCACGAGCGTGGCGGAGACGGGACCGGTCGTGTCGATGTCGGCGATGCGGAGATCGGCATCCGCGGCGCGCCCGAACGTGATGATGTTCGCGTGCGTCAGTCCCGCGTGCACGCGCCGTGCCCCGGGGTCATCCGCCGAGATGACGACGGCCTCGTGCGCCTCGTTCCCGAAGCGCACGAAGGCGTCGTAGAAGGCATCCTCGGAGCCGAAGAAGTCCAGATGGTCCGGGTCGACGTTGGTGATGAGCGCGACCGAGGTGTCGTACAGCAGGAAGGTGCCGTCGGATTCGTCGGCCTCGATGACGAACAGCTCATCGGAACCGGACGCGCTGGAGACGCCCAGCTGCTCGATCACTCCCCCGTTGACGAAGCTCGGGTCCGCGCCCAGCGCCTGCAGGGCCGTGATCAGCATGCCCGTGGAGGTGGTCTTGCCGTGCGCGCCCGCGACGGACGCCAGACGGCGTCCGCCGATGAGCCAGTGCAGGGCCTGCGAGCGGTGGATGACGTGCAGCCCGCGCTCCTTGGCCGTGATGAACTCGGGGTTCTCCGGCCAGATCGCTCCGGTGTGCACGACGGTGTCGGCGTCGCCCAGATGCGCGGCATCATGGCCGACATGGACGGTCGCGCCGGCCGCGGCCAGTGCGCGCAGATTCGCGCTGTCGGCGCGGTCCGATCCGGAGACGCGGATGCCGGCGTCGAGGAACATCCGCGCGAGTCCGCTCATCCCGGATCCGCCGATGCCGATGAAGTGCGCGGAGGTGATGGTCTCGGGGATCGGGAGGGTGAGGTCGGGTCTGATCATGTCGGCCCCAGTCTACTTTTCCGCGAGTGCGCGATCGATGAGCGCGACGAGGTTCTCGGTCCCCGTACGGGTTCCGACGCGCCGGGCGGCCTCCGCCATCCGCGTGATCCGGTCGGGATCGCTCAGCAGCGGGACGACCTGCGAGCGCACGGCATCCGCATCGAAGGTCGCGTCGTCCAGCAGCACGGCGGCGCCCGCGGCGACCGCCGATCCGGCGTTCAGACGCTGCTCGCCGTTGCCGACGGAATAGGGCACGTACAGCGCGGGAAGCCCCAGGGCGCTGATCTCGCTGACCGTCGCCGCGCCCGAGCGGGAGACGATCAGGTCGGCGAGGGCGAAGGCGAGATCCATCCGGTCGACGTAGCGGCGCAGGGTGTATCCCGGCGCCGCCGGATCCGCCAGGTCGCTGCGCTCCCCCGTGACGTGCAGCAGCTGCCAACCGGCGTCCAGCACGTCCTGCCAGGAGCCGGCGAAGGCGTCGTTGAGACGCTGAGCGCCCAGCGAGCCGCCGAAGACCAGCAGTACGGGGCGCTCGGCGTCCAGGCCGAACTCCTCGGCCGCCTCCGCCCTGGCGGCGGCGCGGTCGAGCTCGACGACCTCCCGACGCAGCGGCATGCCGACCAGCTCTCCTCGCTTGAGCGGGGTCCCCTCGAAGGCCACGCCGACGGCGGATGCCCGACGGGCGCCCAGCACGTTCGCCAGTCCCGGCCGGGCGTTGGCCTCGTGGACGACGAACGGGATCCGCTCACGCCGCGCGGCCACGTACGCCGGAGCGGAGGCGTAGCCGCCGAACCCGACGACCGCGTCCACCGCATGCTCGCGGATGTGCGCACGCACCTGCGCGACGGCCCGCCGGAATCGCATCGGAAACGTCAGCGCGGCGCGGTTCGGGCGTCGGGGGAAGGGCACCTTGTCGACGGTCAGCAGCCGGTAGCCGCGAGCGGGCACCAGCCGCGCCTCCAGACCCTCCCTGGTGCCCAGCACCAGCACGGTGTCACCGTCCCGGTCGCGGAGCAGGTCCGCCACGGCCAGCAGCGGATTGACATGGCCGGCGGTGCCCCCGCCGGCCAGAAGATAGGTGGTCACTCCGTGACCCTACCCTTTCGCGCCGCGCCGGCGGTCCGC
Organism: Microbacterium soli; assembly: GCF_039539005.1. Classification (NCBI taxonomy): domain Bacteria; kingdom Bacillati; phylum Actinomycetota; class Actinomycetes; order Micrococcales; family Microbacteriaceae; genus Microbacterium; species Microbacterium soli. The sequence continues at coordinate 2,483,504 of NZ_BAABCP010000001.1, read as the reverse complement.
GGCGGGGCGGGCGCGCCCTTCGCAGCCATGGGGACGGTGCGGGCGAAGGAGAGCAGCACGCCGCAGGCGATCATGACCGACAGCAGCGCCGTCCCTCCCTGGGACATGAACGGCAGCGGCACGCCCATCACGGGCAGCACGCGCAGCACGACGCCGATGTTGAACAGCGCCTGGCCGACGACCCACACGACGATGCCGCCCGCGGCGACGCGGATGAAGGGGTCCGCGCTCCGGCGGATGATGCGGAACACGCCGACGGCGAAGACCCCGAACAGCACGAGCACCAGCAGACAGCCGAGCAGGCCCAGCTCCTCGCCGATGATCGCGAAGATGTAGTCGTTGGACGCCGCGGGCAGCCAGTACTTCTCCTGCGAGTTGCCCAGTCCCAGGCCGAAGAAGCCGCCGTTGGCCATCCCCCACATGCCGTGCACGGCCTGGTAGCACTCGACGTTCGGGTTGCAGGCCTCGGGATTGAAGGCGGCGAGGATGCGCTTCATCCGGTTGTCGCTCGTGAGTGCGAATCCCGTCACGGCGACAGCGCCGATCAGCATGGGCAGGATGAACAGTCGCAGCTTCGCGCCGGAGAAGAACAGGCAGCCGAGCACGATGAGCACGAGCACCATGACGGTGCCCAGGTCCCCTCCGGCGATGACCGTGCCGATGGCGAGGACGGACACCGGGACGACGGGGATGAACACCTGATGCCACGTGCCCAGGCGGGCCTGCTTGCGCAGCAGCACGAAGGCGATCCAGATGGCGAGGGCGAGCTTGAGGAACTCCGAGGGCTGCAGCTGGACCCCGGCGATGTTGATCCAGTTCCGGTTCCCGTAGGAGGAGACCCCGACGCCGCGCACGAAGACGAGCAGCTGGAACAGCACGGCCACGATCAGCGCCGGCCATGCGATCCGTCCGAAGAACGACACGGGGAGTCTGCTCACCAGGAGCATCAGCGGGATGCCGACGAGGGCGAACACGCCCTGCTTGAGCGCGGCCTCCAGCGGTGCGGTCGGGTTGGCGCTCGTGGCCGAGAGCACCATGACCACGCCGAAGAGCGTGAGCACCACCGCGGTGGAGGCGATCATCACGAACTCGACCGACGGCGGTGCGAACCGCCTGCCGAGCGACACGCGCGCGGCGAGTCCCCGTCCCGGGGCGGAGCCGTCAGCGCGCGTCGGGCGAGCCGTCTGCGTCATCCGTGCTCCCCCGTCCGATCCACTCGCGCACCGCCCTCGCGAAGCGCTCCCCACGGTCCGCGTAGCTGCGGAACTGGTCGAAGGATGCGGCGGCCGGGGCCAGCAGGACCGTCCCCTCGCCGTCGATCATCCCCGCCGCGATCTCCACCACGCGGTCCATGACCTCTCCAGTGTCGCCAGGGACCACCTCCGACACCGGCACGTGCGGCGCGTGTCGCCGGAATGCCGCCAGGACCGGCTCGCGGTCGACGCCGATGACGATCGCCCCGCCCGCCGTGCTGCCTGCATGGGCGACGAGGTCGTCGATCTCCACGCCCTTGAGATCGCCGCCGACGATCCACACCGCACCCGGGTACGCCCGCAGCGAGGACGCCACGGCGTGCGGATTGGTGGCCTTGGAGTCGTCCACCCAGCGGATGCCGCGATGCTCGGCCACGATCTGGATGCGATGCGCGTCGAGGGCGAACCTCTGCAGGGCGTCGTGGATCGCGGCGGGCTCGACGCCCAGGGAGCGGGCCAGTGCGGATGCCGCGAGGATGTTCTGCACGATGTGCGGGGCGGACAGCCCCACGGCGTGCAGCTCCTCCAGCGTCGTCAGCTCCAGCGCGCTGTGGCGCCGGTCGTCGTGGAAGGCCCGGTCGGCGAGGATGCCGTCGACGGTTCCGAGGTCGCTCGGCCCGGGGGTGCCCAGCCCGAAGCCGATCGCGCGGGCGCCCTCGACGACATCCGCCTCCTCCACCATCTCCCGGGTGGCGGCATCGTCCCTGTTGTAGACGCAGGCGACCTTCGTGTGCCGGTACACGAGCGCCTTGGCCGCGCGGTACGCCGCGGCGCCGCCGTGCCAGACGAGGTGGTCGTCGGCGAGGTTGAGGCAGGTGGCGGCGTACGGGACGGGCTGGCCGGCGGGCGCGGACAGCCCGAGGTACCACAGCTGATGGCTGGAGAGCTCGACGACCAGCACGTCGAAGCCGCTCGGGTCGCGGATCGCGTCGAGCACTGGGACGCCGATGTTGCCGCACGGCGCCGCCCGCAGTCCGCCCGCCTGCAGCAGAGTGGCCGTGATCTGCGTGGTCGTGGTCTTGCCGTTGGTGCCGGTGATGAGCACCCATTCGGCGGGAGTTCCGTCCGGACGCAGCACCTTGTCGCGCAGCCGCCAGGCGAGTTCGACATCGCCCCACAGGGCGATGTCGGCCGCCCGCGCCCATGCGATGACCGGGTGCGAGGGGGCGAAGCCCGGCGATGCGATGATCACATCCGGCTCGAAGGCGCGCAGCGCCTCCGGCGGCGCATCGAGCGGGCCGAGAACCAGTCGCGCGCCGATGACCGGCACGAGGCGCGCGTACTCCTCTGCGGCGTCCTCGGAGAGGACGAGCACCTCGGCACCGAGCTCGGTGAGGGTGTCGGCGGCGGAGAAGCCGGTCACGGACAGTCCGAGGACGGCGACGCGGAGTCCTGCCCAGTCGGAGTGCCAGCTGATGAGTCCGTCCAGGCGCGCGGTGTCGCTCATGCCCGTCAGCCGTTCGAGGCCTGGGCGAACCAGTCCACGTAGAAGAGTCCGACGGCGGATGCCGCCAGCAGACCCGCGATGATCCACAGCCGCACGACGATCGTGACCTCCGCCCAGCCGCGCATCTCGAGATGGTGGTGGAAGGGGCTCATCAGGAACAGCCGCTTGCCGCGGGTGAGCTTGAAGTACGCGCGCTGCAGGATCACCGAGCCGGAGGAGATCACGAAGATGCCGGCGATGACCAGCAGCAGCAGTTCGGTGCGGGTGAGGATGGCGAGCGCTGTGACGACGCCTCCGATGGCCATCGAGCCGACGTCGCCCATGAACACCTTCGCCTTGGGTGCGTTCCACCACAGGAACCCGATCAGCCCGCCCGCGAACGCCGCCGCCACGGTGGCGAGGTTCAGCGGCTCGCGCACCTCGTAGCAGCCCATGGCGTTCATGCCCTCGCCGATGCAGGACTGCTTGAACTGCCAGAAGGCGATGAGCCCGTACGATCCGACCACGAGCACGCCGGAGCCGGCGGCGAGGCCGTCCAGACCGTCGGTGAGGTTGACGCTGTTGGAGGTGGCGACGCCGATCACCGAGATCCAGATGAGATAGAGGATCCAGCCGAGCACCGTGCCGAAGACGAACAGGTTCAGCCAGGAGATGTCGCGGAACAGCGAGACATAGCCGCTGGCGGGGTACTGCCCGAGGGAGTTGGGGAAGTTCAGTGCCACGATGCCGAACGGGATGAGCACGACGAGCTGTCCGACGACCTTGCGCCACCCCGACAGCCCGAGGCTGCGCTGGCTGCGCACCTTCATGTAGTCGTCGATGAAACCCACCACACCGAAGCCCACCATGAGCCACAGCACGAGGATGGCCGAGAGCGCGGGCGTGGTGCCGCCGAAGAACGTCCCCACGAAATAGCCGAGGATGGTGCCGATGATGAAGATCACGCCGCCCATGGTGGGGGTGCCGCGCTTGGCCTCGTGACTGGGGTTGGCGATGTCCTCGGGCGTGCGGATCACCTGACCCCAGCCGACCCTGCGGAACAGCTTCAGGAACACGGGCGTCAGGAAGAGCGAGAAGGCGAGCGATATCGCCGTCGCCATAAGCAGGGACCTCACGAGAACAATTCTCCCAGACGATCGCCGAGATGCCGGAGCCCCACGGAGTTGGACGACTTCACGAGCACGCGGTCGCCGTCGCGCAGCTCGCCTCGCAGGTACTCGAAAGCGGCGTCCTGATCGGGCAGGTGCACGGCCTCGCTGTCCCATGATCCTTCGCCGACGACGGCGAGGTACAGGCGCCGGGCCTCCGGGCCCACCACCACGATGCGACGGATGTTCAGGCGCACCGCCAGCAGGCCGATCCGATCGTGCTCCTCGCCCGCGTACTCCCCCAGCTCGGTCATCGCGCCCAGCACGGCGACCGTGCGCTCTCCCGGTCCGGTGATCTGTGCGAGTGTGCGCAGGGCCGCGGCCATGGAGTCCGGGCTGGCGTTGTAAGCGTCGTTGATGATGCGCACGCGCTCATTGCCCATCGGCTGCATGCGCCACCGCTCGGCGATCTCCACGGTCTCGAGGCGCGCCGCGGCGACGGATGCCGGCACACCGAGCACGCCCGCCGCGGCGATGGCCGCCAGCGCGTTGCCGATGTGGTGCGCACCGAGCACCTGCAGCTGCAGGGGGAATCGCTCGTCGGCGTGCACGACCGTGCACGAGGTGCCCGAGGCCGTGACCACGACGTCCTCCGCGCGCACGACGGCGCCCTCGCCCTGCCCGAAGCCGACCACGGCCAGGCCGCGATCCTCGGCGACCGCGCGCATGGCCCATACCCGCGGGTCATCGATGTTGAGCACGGCGGTCCCGCCCGGACGGGCGACCTGGAGGAGTTCGGATTTCGCCCGTGCCGTCGACTCGATGCTCCCGAAGCCGCCGGCGTGGGCGAGGCCGACCATGAGCACCACTGCCGCATCGGGTTCCACGAGACCCGCCAGATGGGCGATGCCGCCCTGCCCCGCGGCGCCGAACTCGCACACCAGGTAGCGGGTGCGCTCGGTGACGCGCAGCATGGTCAGGGGCGCGCCCACCTCGTTGTTGTACGACCGGATGGGCGCCACGGTCTCGCCCTCGTCGGCGAGGATGCGGGCGAGGAAGTTCTTGGTCGTGGTCTTGCCGTTCGACCCGGTGATCCCCACGATCCTCAGCCGGCCGGCGGCGCGCACTCGCGCGACCACCGCGCGCGCGAGGTCGGCGAGTGCCTGCACGGCATCGGCGACGACGATCTGCGAGACCTCGGTCTCGACCGGACGCTCGACGATCGCGAGCACCGCCCCCGCGGCGACCGCGGCGTCGACGAACAGATGGCCATCCGTGACCTCGCCGGGCTTGGCGACGAAGATCGCCCCCGGGGTCATCTCCCGCGAGTCCGTGTCGACGGGGCCGCGGACGACGGTCTGCGCGGAGTCCGCACCGGCCGGGCGCAGCTCACCGTCCAGGATCTCGGCGATCTCGGCGAGCGACAGAGCGATCATGTGTCATCTCCATGCGCGGCGGAACGCCGGCTAGTTGAACTTGGGAAGCAGCTCGCCCATCGGCTTCGAGGACGGTGGCACGCGATAGGTCTTCATGACCTGGGTCACCGCCTGCTGGAACGCGACGGCGGTTGCGGCGGAGCTTCTCATCTTAGTCGGCTCGTCCAGCGTCACGACGACGACGTACTGCGGGTCCTCGATCGGGGCGATGCCGACCATGTTGGTGAAGTACACGCCCTTCTTGTACCCGCCGTGCCCGTCGGGCTTCTCCCCCGTCCCGGTCTTCATGCCGATCCGGTATCCGGGAACCTTGACGGCTCTGGCGTTCGAGCTCTGCACGGCGACGTTCTCCAGCATCCGGCGCACATCGGCCGCGGTCTCCGACTTGATGATGCGTCTGCTCTCGGGCGCGGCGGCCTCGTGCACGGTGCCGTCGGCGTCGGTGCAGGACTCGACCAGGGACAGGTCGATCTTCCTGCCGTCGTTGGCGATGGCCTGGTAGGCGCCGGCGATCTGCACGGGCGTGACGGTGAAGTGCTGGCCGAAGGTGGTGGTGTACAGCGACTGGTTGTCCCACTTGGCGGAGTCCTCGAGGATCCCGGCGGCCTCGCTGTGGAAGTCGACGGCGGTGGGACTTCCGACCCCGAAGCTCCGCAGGTACTCCTCGCGCGTGCCGGGGTCGACTCTGCTGCCGAACATCGACAGCGAGACGTTCGAGGAGTCGATCATGGCTCCGGCGAGGGTGTACTCGTAGACCGGATGCGGGGCGGCGTCGTTGATGACCGCCCCGTTGGGGAAGACCATGTGCGCGGGGGCGGTCACATGCGACAGCGGCGTCGCCTTGCCCTGATCGATGACGGTCGCGGCGGTGATGGCCTTGAACGTCGACCCCGGCTCGTAGGCATCGGAGAAGACGTGCGAGCGCCAGAACTCCTGTGGCACGGTGTCGACGTCGTTGGGGTCGACGGAGGGGTACTCCGCCGCGGCGCGGATCTTCCCGGTCTTCACCTCGACGACGGTGACGCTGCCCGCCCGCGCGCCCTGGCGCTGCGCCTCCTCGGCGATCATCTGCTGCAGGTACCAGTTCAGATCCGCATCGATGGTCAGCCGCACCGTGCCGCCGTCCACGGCGGGGACGGTGCGCTCGCTGCCGGGGACCCGCACACCGCCCTGGCCGCGCCGGTACGTCGTCGAGCCGTTCTTGGCCGCCAGGCAGGACTGGTCCATCCGCTCGATGCCGTACTGCGGTTCGCCCGCCCCGTTGAGGAAGCCGACGAGGTTGCCCGCCACGGCGCCGTCGGGATACACCCGGATGGCCCGGGAGGCGTTGTGCAGGTAGGCCAGACGCAGGTCCCGCAGCTGCAGGTACTGCTCCGTGGACAGTCCGTTCTTCAGCTTGGCGTACCGGCTGTTCGGGTTCTTCTCCAGTGCCGCCGCCACGATGCCCCGCACCTCGTCTCCGGTCATCCCGACGATCCCGGCGATCTTCTCGCTGGCCTGGTCCCAGGACAGCTCGGGCTTCTTCCTCGGATCGGTCTCGGTCTCGTACTGGTGGATGAGCTTCGGATCCAGCTGAGCGTCGTACACGAAGGCGTCCGAGGCCAGCACCGTGCCCTCGGCATCGACGATGTCACCGCGCGCACCGGGGATGGTGGTGGAGCTGCTGAGCTTGCCGAGGGAGTCGGCGACGTGGTCGTCGGCCTGCACCACCTGGATGTCGATCAGACGCAGGATGAAGGCGGACAGCACCGCGAGGATCACGGCGAGCGCGACGACCGTGCGCCGTCGTGTCCCGCGTGTTGCGCGTGTCGTCATGCGGCGGTCTCCATCCTGAACGGGTCTAACGGGTGGTCGGTGAGGGCAGGCCGTCGGTGAGGACGGGCGGCCGGTCGGGGTCCTCCTGAGTCGCCGTCTCCTCCGGTGCCTCCGCGGGCGTCTCGCTCGGCGGCGGTGCGAGCAGCGCGTTGCCGACTCTCGTCGAGCCGTTGGGCGTGACGGTGGAGATCCACCCCGTACCGGCGCGGTCACCGAGCACGGTGGCGTCGCTCAGGCGCAGGTAGGAGGGCGAACCGACGACGACGAGCCCCATGGCATCCGCTTTCGCAGCCAGGGCCTGCGGCGAGCTCACGCCCGCCAGTTCGTCCTCCAGCGCCTGCTTCTGCAGGGTGAGTTCGTGCTGCTGCACGTTGAGCCCGGCGAGGACGAACGCGTCCTGCGTGGAGGCCAGGGAGATCGCCATCTGGGCGGCGCCGATGGCCAGGGCGCCGCCGACGGCCAGCACGGCTCCGGCGAGCCTGGGGCGCCGTCTGGCGACGCGCCCGGTGACGGCCCGAAGCCGTCGCTCCGGCTTCCGTGCCGGTTCGACCCGCTGCGGTGCGAGGGCGTCGAGCACGCTCATGTCGTCTCCCTGAGCTTCTGCGCTGCGCGCAGGCGGGCGGGGATGGCGCGCGGGTTGCGTGCGCGTTCCTCCTCGCCCGCCGTCTCCGCCCCCCGGGTGAGCATGCGGAACCGCGGCGCATGCTCCGGAAGCTCGACGGGGAGCCCGGCGGGCGCGGTGGAGGCGGATGCGGAGGCGAAGGCCTGCTTGACGAGGCGGTCCTCCAGCGACTGGTACGCCAGGATCACGATGCGACCGCCGACGGCCAGCGCGTCCATCGCGGAGGGGATGGCGTCGGCGAGCACGCTCAGCTCGGAGTTGACCTCGATGCGCAGCGCCTGGAAGACGCGTTTGGCCGGATGCCCCGCCCTCTGCGCCGCGGCGGGGGTGGCCGCGATGAGCAGATCGACGAGCTCCCCGGAGCGCAGGAGCGGACGCTCCTGCCGTGCCTCGACGATGAAGCGGGCGTAGCGGCCGGCGAGCTTCTCCTCGCCGTAGCGCTCGAAGATCCTGCGCAGCCGACCCTCGCTGTACTCGGCGAGGATCGCGGCGGCGGTGCGCCCCTTGGTCTGGTCCATGCGCATGTCCAGTGGCGCGTCCTGGGAGTACGCGAAGCCCCGCTCCGCCTCGTCGAGCTGCAGGGAGGAGACCCCGAGGTCGAAGAGGATCGCCGACGCGCCGTGGGCATGCAGACCGATCTCGTCGTAGACGCTGTGCACCAGCGTGATCCGGTCCGCGTACGGCGAGAGCCTCTCGCGCGCGATGTCCAGCGCGTCGGTGTCGCGATCCAGCCCGATCAGCCGGATGCCCGGGAATCGCTCCAGGAACGCCTCGGAATGCCCGCCCATGCCGAGCGTCGCGTCGACGAGCACGGCCCCGTCTGCCGCAAGAGCGGGGGCGAGCAGTTCGACGCAGCGGTCCAGCAGGACCGGCGTGTGGATGTCGCGGAGGCTCATGATCTTCTCCCGTGACCGCCGGCTCTGATTCCTCTCCGCTCGACCCGGCACCGGGGAAGTGTGTCGGGGCGGAGCGGCGAGGCATCACAGCCGTGGTCAGAACAATCCGGGAATCACCTCCTGCTCCAGCTCTGCGTACGACTCCTCATTGCCCTCCAGGTACGCGTTCCACGCGGCGGCGTCCCAGATCTCTGCGTGCGCGCCGACACCCGTGACGACCAGCTCCTTCTGCAACCCCGCGTACTGGCGCAGATGACCGGGAATCGTGATCCGGTTCTGACTGTCGGGCATCTCGGCGCTGGCGCCGGAGAGGAACATGCGTAGGAAGTCCCTGGCCTGCTTGTTGCTCAGCGGAGCCTGCCGGATGCGTTCGTGCATGGCCTCGAACTCGGCGGTGCTGAACACGTACAGGCAACGCTCCTGCCCTCTGGTGACGACGATGCCGCCGGCGAGATCCTCACGGAACTTCGCGGGGAGGATGACTCGGCCCTTGTCGTCCAGCTTGGGCGTGTGCGTCCCCAACAGCATCGGCCATCACCCCCTCTGCATCCGGCCAATCCGAGGTTTGCACCACTTTACTCCACTTCTCTCCACTTTTATATGATCAATCGGCACCATTCACGGGATCCTCACGGATTGAACGCGAAAACCCCCGCAATCACGCGGATCGCGGGGGTGGAGGCCAGTGGAGGAGAAGTGGAGGACGGGTGGAGGGCGGGTGGCGAAGGACCGCTCTCGACGCTCCGACGACGGCTGGAGACGCGAGGAGCCCGGATGCTCAGCATCCGGGCTCCTCGGAGAAGAAGTCGAGTCAGCGCTCGTCCTGCCGCCGATCCCACCGATCGTTCATGCGCTCCATGAAGGAGGCGTCGCGCTGACGGTCGGGACGCGGTCCCGCACCGGGGCGGACTCCGGAGGACGCACGTCGAACGGGAGTGAAGGCGACGATGGCCCCGCCGAGCATCGCGACGAACGCGATGACGCCGATCACGATGCTGCCGATCTGCCCGATGCCGCCGCTGGCGACGACCGCGGCCACCAGCCCTCCCACGCCGGCAAGCAGCAGCAGGGCGCCGTAGACCAGGTTCCGGTAGCTGAGCGCACGGTCCCCGGACGGCGCGCTCACCACATCCGCGTCATGCTTCAGGAGATGGCGCTCCATCTCATCGAGCATGCGCTGCTCCTGCTCGGAAAGAGGCATGTCCAACCCCCTCGGTTCGTTCCCCCCAGTCTACCCGTGCGCAGGGCGCCCGGCTAGCCGAGCGCCGTCCGATTCCTGCATCTAGGCTGGGAATCGTGCGCCCCTCCCCCGTCCCCGATGCCGTGTCCGCCCGCCTGGAGGAATTCCTCGGCAGGATCCGTGCGGAAGGCGATGGCTACGGTACGGACGCCGCCCTGTTCCTGGACGCCGCAGGAGCAGCCCTCTCCGGCGGGAAACGCCTGCGCGCGCGGTTCTGCCACGCGGGCTGGCTGGCCGCGTCGCCCGCGTCCGACGACCTCTCCGCGCTCTGGGGGCTGTGCGCGGCGCTGGAGATCTTCCAGTCCGCGGCGCTCGTGCACGACGACCTCATCGACAACTCCGACACCCGACGCGGACGCCCCGCCGCGCACCGCGCGCTGGAGAGCGCCCACCGCACGGCGGGCTGGCACGGCGACGCCGAATCGTTCGGACGATCCGCTGCGATCCTGCTGGGAGACCTGCTGGTGGCGTGGAGCGACGATCTCCTCGAGGAATCGCTGCGGGGACACCCGCACGCGGCCGCCACCCGCGCGGAGTACGCGCGCATGCGCCGGGACGTCACGATCGGACAGCTGCTGGACATCACCGAGGAGTCGGCGTGGAGCGTCAACGAGCCCGCCGTGCTGCTCGAGCGCGCACTGCGCGTCGCATCACTGAAGTCCGCCGGGTACAGCGTCATCGAGCCGCTGCTGCTGGGGGCATCGCTGGCGGGGGCGGATGCGGGGCTGCTGTCCTCACTGCGCGCCATCGGCCACCCCGTGGGCATGGCGTTCCAGCTGCGCGATGATCTGCTCGGCGTCTTCGGAGATCCCCTCGTGACGGGCAAGCCCGCCGGCGACGATCTCCGCGAGGGCAAGCGCACCGCTCTCATCGCCCTCGCCCGTGAGCGCCTCTCGTCAGCCGACCGGGCCGGGCTCGATCGGGCCCTGGGAGACCCCGACCTGTCGCCCTCCGATGTTCGTGCGCTGCAGACGCTCATCGACGGCACCGGGGCGGTGGCGCAGATCGAGGAGATGATCGCCGAGTACGGCGCACGGGCCGAGCAGGCACTGGCATCCGCCGCGGTCGACGCCGAGGCGGCGGCGACGCTTCGCGAGCTGGCAGAGGCCGCGATCGCGCGCTCGGCGTAGGCGCCGCGCAGATCTCAGGCGAGTGTGCGGGCGATGCTGCGCACGGCGCTCTTGTGACCGTCCCGCAGGGCGGCGATGGGGCTGCGACCGAGCGAATCCTCCTGCGCCAACAGCCAGTCGATGACCTCGTCGTCGTCGAACCCGGCATCCTGGAGCGCGATGATCGTCCCGCGCAGCGATGGCAGCGGCCTGCCGTCGACGAGGAAGAGGGAGGGCACCGCGAAGGCGCCGTCCCGGCGCGAGCCGACCAGATAATGCTCGTCGAGCAGTCGGCGCACACGCCCGGGAGTCTCGCCGAGCGCCTCGGCGAGCTCGGGGAGGGTCAGCCAGTCGGTCGGTTCAGGGGCGTTCTCAGACACCTCACCACTATCTCATCCCGTCGATACGGGTGTTCACGGCGAGGATTCGTCTTGATGGCAACTCTGGACCCTCCAGTCACACCAGCCACTTCTGTTGACAACTCTTTACTTCCGTGTCAGCGTGTCCTCAGGAAGGACAGGGAGATCCTCATGCACAATCGCTCGGCCCGCGCCCGGTCGCTCCGCCTCGGAGCGCCTGCCGCCGTGATCGGAACCCTCGCCGCCGTCCTCACCGCAGTGCCCACGGAGGCCGAGGAGCCCGTCCGCTCCGCCCCCGCCTCGGTCGGCGCGCACGAGGCCCGCGCCGCTCGGCCGGCCGCCCCGCGCGCCGCCGTGTCGCGACCGGCGTCGACTGTCTCCGACTACGTGGTGCGTCCGGGAGACACCGTGTCCGGCATCGCCATCCGGCACGGGCTGCGCCCGGCCGATGTGCTCGGCTGGAACGGTCTGGGCTGGCGCTCGGTGATCCACCCGGGCCAGACGCTGCGACTGGTCCCCGGCGCTGCGCCGGCGGCAGCGGCAGCGACGTCTCCTGCCCCGCCGGCCGCGACCGTGCACACCGTGGCGCCCGGCGACACCGTGTACGCGATCGCACGCAGGTACGGCACCACCGTCGACGCCGTCATCACCGCGAACGGGCTCGGCGACTCGGCGCTCATCCATCCCGGCCAGCACCTGCGGGTGCCCGGCGCGACGACGGCGGGACCCGCCCCCACCGCGGCTCCCGCCGCGCAGACCCACAGGGTCGTCGCCGGAGACACGCTGTTCGGGATCGCGAGGAAGCACGGCACGAGCGTGGCCGTGCTGATGCAGGCGAACGGACTCCGCGACGGGAGCATCATCTATCCGGGTCAGACCCTGCGACTCTCCCCCGCGTCCACGCAGCGCAGGGCCGTCCTGGACGCCACCCAGCGCGGGCACGCCCAGCACATCATCCGCGTCGGGCGCGAACTCGGCGTACCGGACCGCGGGATCGCCATCGCGCTGGCGACGGCCATGGTGGAGTCCTCGCTGCGCAACCTCGACCACGGCGACCGCGATTCCCTCGGCCTGTTCCAGCAGCGGCCGAGCCAGGGATGGGGGACGCCCGCGCAGATCATGGACGCCGACCGCAGCATCCGGGTGTTCTACGGCGGTGGGCACGACCCCAACGGCGCAGCCAGCCGCGGCCTGCTCGACGTGACCGGATGGCAGCACATGCCGTTCACGCAGGCCGCACAGACCGTGCAGGTGTCGGCGTACCCGGAGCGCTACGGCCAGTGGGAGCAGCAGGCGACCGAGTGGGTCGCCGCGCTGGGATGACCGTGTCGTCAGCGGATCGAAACGTCCCGCAGGTGAGCCGCTGCCGCAGCCTCGCGCGCGTTCTTCATAGACTCTTCCCGTGAGCACTCCGCCGGCAGACCCCCTCATCGGGCGGCTCGTCGACGGCCGGTACCGGGTGCGCGCGCGCATCGCGCGCGGCGGCATGGCGACGGTGTATGTCGCCACCGACATGCGTCTGGAGCGCCGTATCGCGCTCAAGGTCATGCACGCCCATCTCAGCGACGACTCGGCGTTCCAGAGCCGGTTCATCCAGGAGGCGCGCTCGGCCGCCCGCCTGGCCGACCCGCATGTGGTCAACGTGTTCGACCAGGGGCAGGACGGCGACCTCGCCTATCTCGTGATGGAGTACCTCCCCGGCATCACGCTGCGCGAGCTCATGCGCGAGCAGAAGCGCCTGACGGTGCAGCAGACCGTCACGATCATGGACGCCATCCTGTCCGGCCTGTCCGCGGCGCACCGCGCGGGCATCGTGCACCGCGATGTGAAGCCCGAGAACGTGCTGCTGGCCGAGGACGGGCGCATCAAGATCGGCGACTTCGGGCTGGCGCGCGCCACCACGGCCAACACCGCCACGGGCGCGCAGCTGATGGGGACGATCGCGTACCTCGCACCGGAGCTGGTCACCCGCGGGACGGCAGACGCGCGCAGCGACATCTACGCGCTGGGGATCATGCTGTACGAGATGCTCGTCGGCGAGCAGCCGTACCAGGGCGAGCAGCCCATGCAGATCGCCTTCCAGCACGCCACCGAGCAGGTGCCCCGCCCGAGCGTGCGCAACCCCGGCGTGCCCGCGGCGCTGGACGAGCTGGTGCTGTGGGCGACCGAGAAGTCGCCCGACGAGCGTCCGCTGAACGCGCAGGCGATGCTCGACCGGCTCCGCGAGATCGAACAGGAGCTGGGAATCACCCCCATCCGGACCTCCGCGCACTCCGCCTCCCGCGAGCACGACTCCGGCGCGGTGACCAAGATCCTGCCCGGGACGGCCGTCATCGCCGGTCCCGTCGCACCGGCCGAGACGGAGACCGACAACGGAGCCCGGCTGAGACGCCGCTCCGCACGCCGCCGCGCACGCGGAGCCCTGCTGCTGTCGATCGTGCTGCTGCTGGCCGTCTCAGCCGGCGGCGTCGGGTGGTGGTTCGGCTCCGGACCCGGGTCTCTCATCACGGTGCCGCCCGTGGCGGGGCTGACACTGGCCGATGCGCAGAACGCGATCACGGATGCCGGCCTGCATCCGGAGACGATGGAGAAGCCGTCGATCGACATCGACGCGGGTGATGTGATCGACTCCGACCCGGGCGCGGGCGAACGCGTCGAGAAGGAGAGCGCCGTCACGCTCATCGTCTCCTCCGGCCCCGCCCGACACACCATCGGCAAGCTCAGCGGCTCCACCGAGGATGAGGTTCGCCGCACGCTGGTCGCCAACGGCGTCAACGTCGACGATGACGTCGAGCGCTACTTCGCCTCTCTCGAGCGCGGCCTCGTGCTGAACGTGCGGATCACTCCCCGAGCCGGGGGCGAGCCCTACGGATGCGGTGACGGCTGCGATCTCTTCGAGGACGACGACGCCCTCATCCAGATCTCCCTCGGCGAGGTCCCGAACGTCGTCGGCAAGACCGTGGACGACGCCGTGAAGGAGCTGCAGGACGTCGAGCTGAAGGTCGACGGCAATCGTCCGGAGGAGTGGAGTGACACCGCCGCGAAGGGCACCGTCATCGCGCAGACCACGGAGCGTCCCGGTGGTGGCAGCTGGCGCCCCGGCGACACCGTGACGCTGACGGTCTCGAAGGGCCCGCAGCTGTTCGCCGTTCCCGACGTCGCCGGGCTGACGCGTGACGATGCGGTGAAGAAGCTGAAGGATGCGGGCTTCTCCGCGACGTACGCGCCGTTCTGGAGCGGTGTCCCGAACGCCCTCACGCAGGCCAAGAGCACCGACCCGGAGAGCGGATCGATGCGTCGCCGGGGAACCGAGATCTACATCGTGCTCAATGTGAGCGGCTGATTCCCGCCGCCGGCCGCCCGGCGAGTCCCGACGCTAGCGCTTCTCGAGCTCCTCTGCCACGAGGAAGGCCAGCTCGAGGCTCTGCATGTGGTTCAACCGCGGGTCGCACAGGCTCTCGTAGCGCGTGGCGAGGGAGGCCTCGTCGATGTGCTCCGAGCCGCCCAGGCACTCCGTGACGTCGTCGCCGGTGAGCTCCACGTGGATGCCGCCGGGGAAGGTCCCCGCCGCGCGGTGCGCCTCGAAGAAGCCGCGCACCTCGTCGATCACATCGTCGAAGCGACGGGTCTTGTACCCCGTCGAGGTCGTGATGCCGTTGCCGTGCATGGGGTCGGTGACCCACAGCGGCGTGGCCCCCGAGTCCCGCACGGCCTCCAGCAGCGGGGGCAGGGCGTCCCGGATCCTGCCCGCACCCATCCGCGTGATGAAGGTGAGACGCCCGGGCTCGCGCTCCGGGTCGAGCCTGTCGATGAGGGCGAGCGCCGTGTCGGGTGTCGTGGTCGGCCCGAGCTTGACGCCGATGGGGTTGCGGATGCGGGAGAAGTAGTCCACGTGCGCGTCGTCGAGGCCTCTGGTGCGCTCCCCGATCCACAGGAAGTGCGCGGACGTGTTGTACGGGGTCCCGGTGCGCGAGTCGATGCGCGTCATCGGCCGCTCGTAGTCCATGAGCAGGCCCTCGTGACCGGTGAAGAACTCCACCCGTTTGAGCTCCTCGAAGTCGGCACCCGCCGCCTCCATGAACTTGATCGCGCGATCGATCTCCGCCGCCATGCGCTCGTAGCGCTGATTGGCCGGGTTCTGCGCGAAGCCGCGGTTCCAGGAGTGCACCTCGCGCAGGTCGGCGAACCCGCCCTGCGTGAAGGCGCGGATGAGGTTCAGCGTCGACGACGCCATGTGGTAGCCCTGCAGCAGGCGGCCGGCGTCGGGCTGCCGGGAGGCCGCGGTGAAGTCGTACCCGTTGACGATGTCGCCGCGGTAGGCGGGCAGGGTGACATCCCCGCGGGTCTCCGTGTCGCTGGAGCGCGGCTTGGCGAACTGGCCCGCCATGCGCCCCATCTTGACCACCGGCATCGATGCGCCGTAGGTGAGCACGACGGCCATCTGCAGCACGGTCTTGATGCGGTTGCGGATCTGATCGGCCGTGGCCCCGGCGAACGTCTCCGCGCAGTCTCCGCCCTGCAGCAGGAAGGCGTGCCCGGACGCCGCTCGCGCCAGGCGGGCGCGAAGGTCGTCGACCTCGCCCGCGAACACCAGCGGTGGCAGCGACGCGATCTGCGCGGACACCTCGGCCACCCGCTCGCCGTCCGGCCACTGCGGCTGCTGCTTGATGGGAAGGGAGCGCCACGCGTCGAGTTCAGGGTGCGAGGGATGCATCCACCCAGCTTAGTGTCCGCGCGTCGGCGCCGATCCCGCCGTGACGGGCGGGGCCGCTCAGCGGCGGACGGCGGACTTGGGCAGTCGATCCTTCACCGTGGACGCGTACACGTCGTCGTACTCCTGCTCACCCAGGCGCTGCAGTGCGATCATGATCTCGTCCGTGACGGAGCGCAGGATGTAGCGGTCGTTCTCCATGCCCGCGTACCGGGAGAAGTCCAGCGGCTCCCCGATGACCACGCCGACCCGCATGACGTTCGGGATGCGCGTGCCGATCGGCATCACGGCATCCGTGTCCACCATGACGACGGGGACGACCGGCACCTTGGCCTCCAGTGCCATCCTCGCGAGCCCCGTCCTTCCCCGGTACAGCTTGCCGTCGGGGCTGCGGGTGCCCTCCGGGTAGATGCCCAGCAGGTCTCCACGGCCCAGGATCTGCAGCCCCGTGTTCAGGGAGGCCTCGGACGCCTTGCCGCCGGACCGGTCGATGGGGATCTGACCGGTCGCCTTCATGAAGACCTTGGTCGCCCAGCCCTTCAGCCCGCGGCCGGTGAAGTAGTCGCTCTTGGCGAGGAACGACATGGGCCGGTCGATCAGCAGCGGCAGGAAGATCGAGTCGGCGAAGGAGAGGTGATTGCTCGCCAGGATGGCCGGGCCGGAGGCGGGGACGTTGTCGCGCCCCACGATCCAGGGTCGGAAGACCGCCTTGACCAGCGGTCCGATCACGACGTACTTCATCAGCCAGTAGAACATCGTCTGGAAGTCTAGCGCCGCCCCCTCTCGAGCGACCGGGTGTCTGGTGGGATGCGACCGGGTCCCATGTCTTAGACTCGGGACTGTCACCCGTCCATCCGGTACCGAAGGAGCTGCCGTGGTCCAGTTCGAAGTTCCCGCCCTCGTCCCCGCCGACCCCCAGGCCAACACTTCTGATCTGCTCGCCATCCGCGTGCAGCAGACCCCGGACCTCGCTCTGTTCTCCGTTCCCGAGGGGGACGGCTGGCGCGACGTCACGGCCAAGGACTTCGAGACGGCGGTGATCGCCCTCGCGAAGGGCTTCACCGCCGCGGGCATCCAGCCCGGTGAGAAGGTCGGCTTCCTCGCGAGCACCACCTACGAGTGGACGCTCGTCGACTTCGCCCTCTTCTACGCCGGCGCGGTGATGGTGCCCATCTACGAGACCAGCTCCCCCTCGCAGATCCAATGGATCATGGAGGACTCCGGTGCCATCGCGCTCATCGTGGAGTCGCCCGAGCATTTCGCCCGCGTGGACGAGGTGCGCGGCGACCTGCCTCTGCTGCGCGAGGTGTGGCAGATGCACCTCGGCGCCATCGACACTCTCACCGCCCAGGGCGCCGACGTGGAGGATGCCGAGATCGAGCGCCGCCGCAGGATCGCGGTGGGCTCCGACATCGCGACCCTCATCTACACCTCGGGCTCGACGGGCCGCCCCAAGGGCTGCGTGCTCACGCACAGCAACTTCGTGGAGCTGTCCCGCAACTCCGCCAAGGCGCTGGAGGAGGTCGTCACGATGCCGGGCGCGTCGACCCTGCTGTTCATCACCACCGCGCACGTGTTCGCACGGTTCATCTCCGTCCTCGGCATCCACGCGGGCGTGCGGACGGGCCACCAGCCCGACACGAAGCAGCTGCTGCCCGCTCTCGGCTCCTTCAAGCCCACCTTCCTCCTGGCCGTTCCCCGCGTGTTCGAGAAGGTCTACAACTCCGCGGAGCAGAAGGCCGAGGCCGGAGGCAGGGGCAAGATCTTCCGCGCCGCGGCGGCCGTCGCCGTCGAGCGCTCCACCCTCCTCGAACAGGGCAGGAAGGTGCCGCTCGGGCTGCGGGTGAAGTTCGCGCTGTTCGACAAGCTCGTCTACGGCAAGCTGCGTGAAGCGATGGGAGGCAACGTCAAGTACGCCGTCTCCGGCTCCGCGCCTCTGGGCGCGCGCCTGGGCCATTTCTTCCACAGTCTCGGCGTGGTGATCCTGGAGGGCTACGGGCTCACCGAGACCACCGCCCCCGCGACGGTGAACCTCGCCGACAAGTCCAAGATCGGCACGGTCGGTCCCGCCCTTCCCGGCGTCGGCCTCCGGCTCGCCGACGACGGCGAGATCGAGATCAGGGGCATCAACGTCTTCAAGGAGTACTGGAACAACCCGGAGGCGACGGCGGCGGCCTTCGACGACGGATGGTTCCGCACGGGCGACCTGGGCACCTTCGACTCCGAGGGGTTCCTCACGATCACCGGCCGCAAGAAGGAGATCATCGTGACGGCGGGAGGCAAGAACGTCTCCCCCGCTCAGCTGGAGGATCCGATCCGCTCCAACCCGATCGTCGGCCAGGTCGTCGTGCTGGGCGATCAGAAGCCGTTCATCTCAGCGCTCATCACGCTCGACTCCGAGATGCTGCCGACGTGGCTGACCAACAACGGCCTCCCCGGGGACATGTCGCTGGCCGAGGCCAGCACGAACGCGGCGGTCCGCGAGGAGGTGCAGCGCGCCATCGACCGGGCGAACAAGACGGTCTCGCGCGCCGAGTCCATCCGCAAGTTCACGATCCTCCCCGTCGAGTGGACCGAGGCCAGCGGGCATCTCACGCCGAAGCTGTCGATCAAGCGCAACGTGATCCTGCAGGACTTCGCCGACGAGATCGCCGAGATCTACGAGGCGCCCGCGCACACCACGACGACACCGCTGGGCTGACCGTCCCAGCGACGCGGCCTCGCCGCATTGCTCCGGCCCGCGTCAGAACCAGTCGCTCTCCCGCACCTGGCGCATCGCCAGCTTGCGGGTCTCGCCCTGCAGTCGGCCCAGGTACACCATGCCGTCCAGATGGTCGGTCTCGTGCTGCAGCGCCTGAGCCAGCAGCCCCTCGCCCTCCAGCACGACCGGCTCGCCGTCCAGATCGATCCCCTCCACACGAGCCCATGGATGCCGCGGCGTGTCGTGCCAGAGCCCGGGCACCGACAGGCATCCCTCGCCGACGAGCTCCGGCTCGCCGCGCACCTCGGTGAGCACGGGGTTGAGGACATAGCCGATGTCGCCGTCGATATTGTAGCTGAACGCGCGCAGCGCGACGCCGATCTGGTTCGCCGCCACTCCTGCGCGGCCGGGCAGTGCGACGGTGTCGAGGAGATCTGCGACCAGCGCGCGCACGCCGTCGTCGATGCCGTCGATGGTCGCGCACCTCTCGCGCAGCACGGGGTCGCCGTACAGCCGGATCTCACGAACGGCCATCAGGCGGCCTTCGCCCGCAGGCCCTCGACGAGCGCGGCGGCGATCTCGCGGGCGGCGAGCCGAGTCTCCGGCCGCAGGCCGGCATAGTGGATGGGTCCGCCGCCGGCGATCTGCGGATCGTACGGAATGCGCAGCACCTGTGCGGCACGCGTGGAGAAATGCGACTCGAGCTCACCGAGACGAACGAGCGGCATCCCCGGCGTGGACTGGTTCAGCACGACGATCGCATCGCGCGCGAGCTGCGCGTACCCGTTGCTCTCCAGCCATGTCAGCGTCTCGGATGCCAGGCGCGCCTCGTCCACGCTGAGGCCGGAGACGACGATGATCCGATCGGCGAGGTCCAGCGTGGCGCCCATCACCGAGTGCACGATGCCCGTGCCGGAGTCGGTGAGCACGAGCGAGTAGTACTGTGCGGCCACCGCCGCCACGTCCCGGTAGTCCGCGTCGCCGAACGCCTCCGAGACACGAGGGTCGGCATCCGACGCCAGCACGTCCAGACGCGTGTGGTCACGAGCCACGAGTGCGGAGATGTCATGGAATCCGCGGATGTCATGCTGGGCGCGCACCAGGTCGCGCACGGATCTGGTGTGGCTGCCGCCGACGCGCTCGGCGAGCGTGCCCCGGTCGGGGTTGGCGTCCACGGCGATCACGCGGTCCTCCCTGGCATCGGCCAGAGCCATTCCCAGCAGCACCGTCACCGTGGTCTTGCCGACACCGCCCTTGCGGGAGAGCACCGGCACGAACCGCGCGTCGCCGGTCATCGGTGCCGCGATCCGTGCGGTGAGCGCTTTGCGCTCGCGCGCCCTGCGCCCGTCACCGATGTTGATCCTGCCGCGCGAGAGCGTGTACAGCAGGTGACTCCACGCGCCCTCCGGCTCGGGCCGCGAGAGGCGGGACGGGTCGAGCAGCCGGTCAGCGGTGAGGAGGTCGGCGCTCTCCCTGCCCGAGTCGCCCAGATCGTCGAGTCGCTTGGCGGTGAGCGTCAGCTCCGAGGCCGCTCGCACCGGCGCGGGCGTCGGGTGGTCGGCGTCGGTCGCGGGGCGGCCAGCGGAAGCGGCGTCCTCGGTGTGCACGGGGCTGTTCTCCTCTTCGATGCCCGTCGTGACGGGCCGTGCTTCGTTCCTCGGGTCGGGTCGGGTCGGGGACATGGCCTCGCGGAGCGAGGCCTTGGTAGCGGCGACCACGGATTCCAGCTGCGCGAGCTCCGACCCCTCGGGAGGGTTCTCGTCGCTCGTGGGCTCAGGACCGGCATCCGTGCGCGCTGCGGCGGCCGATGCGACGGCCGACACCGGCTCCGCGGCCTCCCGCGACCCGACGACGGCGGTCGGCACCGCGCCGTCGTCCGACTTTCGTGCGGCGTCCGCCCCAGGGCGTGCGTCCGCCTTCCGCTGCGCGGACTCCCCTGCGGACGCCTTCGCCCTCGCCTTCGTCGCCGGCTTCCTCGTCGGTCTCGACGTCGCCGTCGGCCTGCCACCCGCCGAGGACGTCGACCCGGCCGACGTCGGCACCGCATCGGTCGCGGGGACCACCTCCGCGTCCACGATGGCGGACGGGGCCGGGTCCACGGAGCGGGCACTCTCCGTCATGGGTGCGGTCTCCGGCTCGACCTCGATGACGGGTTCCGGCTCAGCCGGGGCCGCCTGCGGCAGATCCTCCGCCGGCAGCTCGATGACGATCTCCGGCGTCTCCCGGCTGATCCGGGCGACCGTGTCCTCGTCGGCGACCGCCGAGGTGTCGATGATGAGGTCGGCGACGACCTCGCCGCCGACCACTTCGTCGTCCACGAGATCGTCGTCCTCACCGCCCGTCGGCAGCGTCACGCTGACCTGCTCGGTGCTGCCGAGCGGTCCGATCGGGATGGTGTCCGACGACGCGGTGTCATCGAGCACGCCCAGCGAATCATCCCCCTCGGGGTCCACGGTGTTCTTCGGCGTCACGAATCCAGCTCCCAGCTCCGGCGCACACATGCGCCCGCCCAAGATTAGTGCTCGGGACGGATGACGACCAAAAGATCACCGGCCTCGACCTGCTGGGTCGCACCGATCGCAAGGCGCTCCACGACGCCCCCGACGGGTGTCGTGATGGTCGCCTCCATCTTCATCGCCTCGATGGAGGCGACGGCCTCGCCCGCCTCGACGGCGGCCCCCTCCTCGACCTTCAGAGTCACCGCGCCGGAGAACGGAGCAGCGACGTGCCCGGGCCTGGAGGCGTCGGCCTTCTCCGCCTCGTGCACCTCGACGGTGACCGACCTGTCGCGCACCGACACCGGGCGCAGCTGCCCGTTCAGCGTGGTCATCACGGTGCGCATGCCCTTCGGATCGACTTCGCCGATGGCCTCGAGACCGACGTACAGCCGCACGCCGCGCTCCATCTCCACGGCATGCTCGGCGCCGGGGACCAGCCCGTACAGGTAGTCGGCGGTGTCCAGCACCGACAGATCACCGTACTCCTCACGGCGCTGACGGAAGGCCCTGGTCGGAGCGGGGAACAGCAGCTCGTCGAGCATGCCGCGCCGTTCCTGCGACGTACCGTCGAGCGCCTCCTGCTGCGCGGCCGTGATCGGGGTGATGCCGGCCTTCGCGCCGCGTCCGGCGAGCACCTTGCTGCGGAACGGCTCGGGCCACCCACCGGGCAGATCGCCCAGTTCGCCGGCCATGAACGCCACGACGGAGTCGGGGATGTCGTAGTGATCGGGGTTGGCCTCGAAGTCCGCCGGATCCGCCTTCACGGCTGCCAGGTGCAGGGCGAGATCGCCGACCACCTTCGAGGACGGGGTCACCTTGGGCACTCGGCCGAGGATGGCATCCGCCGCGGCGTACATGTCCTCGATGAGCTCGAAGTCGGAGGACAGGCCCAGGGCGATCGCCTGCTGACGCAGATTCGACAGCTGCCCACCGGGGATCTCGTGGTGGTACACGCGGCCGGTGGGACTGGGCAGACCGGACTCGAACGGCCGGTACAGTCGGCGCACCGCCTCCCAGTACGGTTCCAGGTCGGCGACCGCCTGCAGATCGATGCCGGTGTCGCGCTCGGTGTGCGCGAGGGCGGCGACCAGAGCCGACAGCGACGGCTGGCTGGTGGTGCCCGACATCGGCGCGGAGGCCGCGTCCACGGCATCCGCTCCGGCCCCGCTCGCCGCGAGCAGGGTCGCCAGCTGACCGCCCGCCGTGTCATGGGTGTGCACGTGCACGGGCTGATCGAAGCGCTCCCGCAGCGCCGTGACGAGCTTCGCCGCCGCCGCGGGGCGCAGCAGACCCGCCATGTCCTTGATGCCGATGACATGCGCGCCGGCCGCGACGATCTGCTCCGCGAGGCGCAGGTAGTAGTCCAGGGTGTACAGGTCCTCGGCGGGGTCCAGCAGATCACCGGTGTAGCACAGCGCGGCCTCGGCCACGGCCGTGCCGGTGCCCAGCACCGCATCGATGGCGGGGCGCATCTGCGACACGTCGTTGAGGGCGTCGAAGATGCGGAAGATGTCCACTCCGGTCTCGGCGGCCTCGCGCACGAAGGCATCCGTGACGGCCGTCGGGTACGGCGTGTAGCCCACGGTGTTGCGGCCGCGCAGCAGCATCTGGATGTTGATGTTCGGCAGCGCGGCGCGCATCGCTGCCAGCCGCTCCCACGGGTCCTCGCCGAGGAAGCGGAGCGCGACGTCGTAGGTCGCGCCGCCCCAGGCCTCCACCGACAGCAGCTGCGGCGTCATGCGGGCCACGTGCGGAGCGACGGCGACGAGATCCCTCGTGCGCACGCGCGTGGCCAGCAGGGACTGGTGCGCGTCGCGGAACGTCGTCTCGGTGACGGCGAGGGCGTCCTGCGCGCGCAGCGCGGCGGCGAACCCCTCGGGGCCGAGCTCCTGAAGTCGCCGGCGGGACCCTGCGGGTGCTTCGGCACCGAGGTCGATCACCGGCAGCTTCTGCGACGGGGACGCCACGAGCGGGTTCTCGCCGTACGGCTTGTTGACCGTGACGTCGACGAGCCAGTTGAGGATCTTCGAGCCACGGTCCTTCGACACCCGTCCGCGCAGCAGCTCCGGTCGCTCGTCGATGAAGGACGTCGACAGGTCGCCCGCGGCGAAGGACGGATCGTCCAGCACCGCCTGCAGGAACGGGATGTTCGTGGCGACGCCGCGGACCCGGAACTCCGCCAGCGCCCTGCGCGCCCGCGAGACGGCGCTGTCGAAGGAGCGGCCTCGACAGATCAGCTTCGACAGCATGGAGTCGAAGTAGGGGTTGATCTGGGATCCCGCGGCTGTCGTGCCGCCGTCGAGACGGATGCCCGCGCCGCCGGGCGAGCGATAGGTCGTGATCTTGCCGGTGTCCGGTCGGAATCCCTGGGTGGGGTCCTCCGTGGTGATCCGGCACTGCAGCGCCGCGCCGTGGAGCTGGATGTCGTCCTGCTCCAGCTCGAGCTCGGCGAGGGTGGCGCCGTCGGCGATCTGCATCTGCGCGCGCACGAGGTCGACGTCGGTGACCTCCTCGGTCACGGTGTGCTCGACCTGGATGCGCGGGTTCATCTCGATGAACACGACCTGCCCCGCGCGGGGACCCTCGGTCTCCAGCAGGAACTCGACGGTCCCCGCGTTCTGGTAGCCGATCGAGCGCGCGAACGCGATCGCATGACGGTGCAGGGCGTCTCGCACGGTGTCATCGAGGTTGGGCGCGGGCGCCACCTCGACGACCTTCTGGTGGCGTCGCTGCACCGAGCAGTCCCGCTCGAACAGGTGCACGATGCCGCCCTGCCCGTCAGCGAGGATCTGCACCTCGATGTGACGAGGACGCAGCACCGCCTGCTCGAGGAACATCCGCGCGTCGCCGAAGGCCGCCCCTGCCTCGCGCATGGCCTCCGCCAGTGCGGGTGCCAGCTCCTCCTTCGTCTCCACCCGTCGCATGCCGCGGCCGCCGCCGCCGGCGACGGCCTTCGCGAACAGCGGGAAGCCGATCTCGTCGGACTGCGCCACGAGCGCGTCGATGTCGTCGGACGCCTCCGTCGAGGCCAGCACGGGCACGCCGGCCTCGATGGCGTGGCGCTTGGCCTCGACCTTGTTCCCGGCCATCTCCAGGACGTGCGCGGGCGGACCGATGAAGACGAGACCCGCGGCGGCGGCCTTCTCCGCCAGCTCCGGGTTCTCGGAGAGGAAGCCGTAGCCGGGGTAGATGGCATCCGCGCCGGCCTCGAGCGCGACCGCGATGATCCCGTCGACGTCGAGGTAGGCCTGGACGGGGTGGCCCCTCTCACCGATCTCGTACGCCTCGTCGGCCTTGAGCCGGTGCAGCGAGCCGCGATCCTCATGGGGGAAGACCGCGACGGTGCGCGCCCCCACCTCGTACGCCGCGCGGAACGCGCGGATGGCGATCTCGCCACGATTCGCTACCAGGATCTTCTGAAACATGCACACCTCTTCAGAGGTCGATGCGCGCAGACGACTGCGTGCAGGCGGGGGCTGAGTGTGCCCCCAGACTATGGCACGGTAACGTGTAGGTCGTGCACGTACTCAGCGTCAGCTCCCTCAAGGGAGGCGTGGGGAAGACGACCGTCACCCTCGGTCTCGCCTCCGCCGCCTTCGCCCGCGGCATCCGCACTCTCGTCGTCGACCTCGACCCGCAGTCGGATGTGTCCACCGGCATGGACATCCAGATCGCCGGCAGGCTGAACATCGCCGACGTGCTGGAGAACCCCAAGGAGAAGGTGGTCCGTCAGGCGATCACCACCAGCGGCTGGGCGAAAGTGCACCCCGGCACGATCGATCTGCTGATCGGCAGCCCGTCGGCGATCAACTTCGACGGCCCGCACCCCAGCGTGCGCGACGTGTGGAAGCTCGAGGAGGCGCTGGCCACCGTCGAGAGCGAGTACGACCTCGTGCTCATCGACTGCGCCCCTTCCCTGAATGCGCTCACCCGCACGGCCTGGGCCGCCAGCGACCGCGTCATGGTGGTCACCGAGCCGGGCCTGTTCTCGGTGGCGGCCGCCGATCGCGCGCTGCGCGCCATCGAGGAGATCCGCCGCGGTCTCTCCCCTCGCCTGCAGCCGCTGGGCATCGTCGTCAACCGCGTGCGCCCGCAGTCCATCGAGCACCAGTTCCGCATCAAGGAGCTGCGCGACATGTTCGGCCCGCTGGTGCTCTCGCCGCAGCTGCCGGAGCGCACCTCGCTGCAGCAGGCGCAGGGGGCCGCCAAGCCGTTGCACATCTGGCCCGGTGACTCCGCTCAGGAGCTCGCTGCCGACTTCGACCAGCTCCTGGACCGGATCGTCCGCGCGGGTCGCGTGCCGGTCCCGGAGGGCGGCGCCCAGGCGTGACGCCGTTGCGCTGAGCCGGGAAGGGCTCGGCCCCGTGGAGGATCAGGCGGTGCGCTTCCTGCGGCGGGCGGCGAGCTCGTCGATCGGGTCCGGAGCGGACTGGTCGAACTCCACGAGCGTGGTCTCCACCTCGCGCAGCACCTTCCCGACGGCGATGCCGAACACACCCTGGCCGCGGCTGACGAGGTCGATGACCTCATCGTTCGAGGTGCACAGGTAGACGGAGGCCCCGTCGCTCATGAGCGTGGTCCCGGCCAGATCGCGGATGCCGGCGGCATGCAGCTGCTCGACGGCGGTGCGGATCTGCTGCAGGGAGATCCCGGTGTCCAGCAGGCGCTTGACCAGCTTGAGGACGAGGATGTCACGGAAGCCGTACAGGCGCTGCGACCCGGATCCGGAGGCGCCGCGGATGGTGGGGACGACCAGTTCGGTGCGAGCCCAGTAGTCGAGCTGGCGATACGTGATCCCCGCCGCCCGCGCGGCGACGACGCCGCGGTACCCGACCTCGTCGTCCATGGCGGGCAGCCCGTCGGTGAAGAGGAGCTCGGTCACGAAGCGCGGTTCACCCGTCAGCTCATCCGCATTCATAACCTCTGTCCTCTCCTGAACGAATACCTCAACGCTAGAGCAGCACCCCCGGACGGGCAATCACATCCGCCTCGCACCGAAGGTGTGTCGCAACCTCTTCGTTACGAAAGCACCCGCTCCAGCGCCTGGCGCACCATGGCGCTGCGCACCTCATCGATGCAGGTGGCCAGTTCGGGGGCGAGCTCGGCCGCGCGCCCCCGCGATGCCGCATCCGTGCGCCGCAGCAGCGTGGACAGCGCCGACTCGATCAGTGCCGCCTCGCGCTCCGCACTCTGCCGCAGGCTGCGCAGATGACGGGGCTCGATGCCGTGCCGTGCCAGCGTCACGAGGCCGGAAAGCAGCGTGGACACCTGCTCCGGATACGTCTCGGATGCCGGGATGAGCCCGGCGCTGATCGCATCGTTCAGCAGCTGCGGCGTGGCTCCGGTCCGGGCCAGCAGCTCCTCCCGCCGGTGGCGACGGCCGACGGGAGTGATGGAGCGCGGCACGATGTCACTCCAGCTCTCCCCTTTCGCCTCCGCCTCGTCGAGCTGCTCGCGGATCACGCTGAGCGGCAGGTAGTGATCCCGCTGCAGGGTCAGCGCCGTGCGCAGACGCTCGACGTCGGATGCAGAGAACTTTCGGTATCCGGACTCGGTCCGCGACGGTGCGACGATGCCCTGCACCTCGAGGAAGCGCAGCTTGCTGGAGGTGAGCTGCGGGAACTGCGGAGTCAGGCGAGCGAGCACCTGACCGATGCTGAGAAGACCCGTGGGCGCCAAGCGCTCCCGGGCGGCACCCCCCGATGCCATCAGTCGTTCGCCGCAGCGAGATCGATCGGGGAGGCGAAGAAGTTCATCCGGAACTTGCCGATGCGCAGCTCGTAGCCGTTGGCCAGTTCACTGCGGTCGACGCGCTCGCCGTTGACGTACGTGCCGTTCAGGGACCGCTGGTCGATGATCTCGAACACCGCTCCCGCCCGGGTGATCTCGGCGTGACGACGCGACACCGTCACGTCGTCGAAGAAGATGTCGGCCTCGGGGTGACGGCCCACGGTCGTCACATCGGCGTCGAGCAGATAGCGCGCGCCGGCGAGGGCCCCCGCCCGCACCAGCAGCAGCGCGGAGCCGGAGGGCAGTGCTGCGATGGCGGCGCTCTCCGTCTCGGTCAGGTCCGCACCGAACGGCACGAACGAGAGGTCGGATTCGTGGCCGAACGTCTGCGTCACATCGTGCCGCACCTCGCCATCGCGGTGGATCGCGCCTCCGGCGCCGATCGTGCTGTCGTCTGTCACGGTTCTCCCTCCTCCGGTCCTTCAGCCTATCGGATGCCATCCCGTGCGCGGGAGGAGGACTTCGCCTCCCGCGCACGCGCTCTCAGGCGCTCGCGCGCGACGCAGACGATAGGCTTGAGGACATGCCACATTACGATGTCGTCATCCTCGGGGCGGGCCCTGGCGGCTACGTCGCCGCCGTCCGCAGCGCACAGCTCGGTCTGTCCACAGCCATCATCGAGGAGAAGTACTGGGGCGGTGTGTGCCTGAACGTCGGATGCATCCCCTCCAAGTCGCTCCTGAAGAACGCCGAGATCGCGCACACCTTCACCCACAAGGCCGACTTCTTCGGCATCTCCGGTGACGTGCACTTCGACTTCGGTGCGGCGTTCGACCGCAGCCGCAAGGTCTCGGAGACGCACGTCAAGGGCATCCACTTCCTGATGAAGAAGAACAAGGTGACCGAGTACGACGGGCGCGGGACCTTCACCGGTCCGAAGGCGATCTCCGTGGCGAAGTCGGACGGGACCACCGAGGAGGTCACGTTCGAGAACGTCATCATCGCGACGGGGTCGACCGTCCGTCTGCTTCCGGGCGTGCAGCTGAGCGAGAACGTCGTCACCTTCGAGGAGCAGATCCTCACCCGCGAGCTGCCCGAGTCGATCGTCATCGTCGGCGCGGGTGCGATCGGCATGGAGTTCGCGTACGTGCTGGCGAACTACGGCGTCAAGGTCACGATCATCGAGTTCCTCGACCGCGCACTGCCCAACGAGGACGCCGAGGTCTCCAAGGAGATCCAGCGGCAGTACAAGAAGCTCGGCATCGACATCCTCACCTCCACGGCGGTCAAGACCGTCACCGACAACGGCTCGTCCGTGCACGTCACCTATGAGACCCGGGACGGGCAGCCCGGTGAGATCACCGCGGGCAAGGTGCTCATGTCGGTCGGCTTCGCGCCGAACGTCGACGGCTACGGCCTGGAGGCGACCGGGGTGACGCTCACCGAGCGCGGTGCGATCGACATCGACGACCACATGCGCACGAACGTCGCGGGCATCTACGCGATCGGCGACGTGACCGCCAAGCTGCAGCTGGCCCACGTGGCCGAGGCGCAGGCCGTGGTGGCGGCCGAGACCATCGCCGGTGCGGAGACCCAGACGCTGGGCGACTACCGGATGATGCCGCGTGCGACGTTCTGCCAGCCGCAGGTCGCCAGCTTCGGCCTCACCGAGGAGCAGGCGCGTGCGGAGGGACGCGAGATCAAGGTCGCGAAGTTCCCGTTCAGCGCGAACGGCAAGGCCAACGGCCTGGGCGAGCCGGTCGGCTTCGTCAAGCTCATCGCGGACGCCGAGCACCTCGAGCTCATCGGCGGGCACCTGATCGGTCCGGACGTCTCCGAGCTGCTCCCGGAGCTGACCCTCGCACAGAAGTGGGATCTCACGGCTCTCGAGGCCGCCCGAAACGTGCACACCCACCCGACGCTGTCGGAGGCGCTGCAGGAGGGCTTCCACGGCCTCGCCGGCCACATGATCAACCTCTGACGCCTCGGCGTCCGCACGCAGGAGGCTCCGGTCCGCTCGGACCGGAGCCTCCTGCGTCTGAGCGCGCCTGAGCTCAGGCCCCGAGCGCGCGGGCGAGCTTGGAGCCGGAGGACGGCGCGCGACCTCCGGCGGCGAGGACGGCCTGCTCGACGGCGGCGAAGAAGGACTCCTGCCCTGCGGCGTCCGCGGGCGCGGCAGGACCCAGCTCCATCTCCCATTCCCGCCATTCCCGGCGCGTCCCGGTGAGCAGATTCGTGGCCCGCACGCGATCGTCCACGAACTCGGCGACCATGCCGTCTCCGCCCATCAGACGGTAGGCGGTGCGGGTGTTGCGGATGCGGGCGATCGGGAGCAGGCGGTCCGAGGTCCACTGCGCGGCGGTCCCGGCGACGGCATCCGGCATCCGGTCGTCATCATCCAGCGGCCAGCCGAGCTCGAGCCTGCCATCGCCCTGCCGAGGTCCCTTGATGTGCCAGCCGGCGTCCGGACCGCCGGTACGGCGGCGCAGCGCGATGCCGTGCATGGCCAGGGTGCGCCCGACCGTGTCGAAGTAGCGCGCGTCCAGCTCCCTCAGCTCACCCGCGCTCACCGTCGTCACCCCGGGGACGCCCGTCCAGTCCGGCAGCCGCGTGTCGGCATCCGCGTCGTACTTGCGCTCGATCTCGACGGTGCGCTGCGGGTCGCCGGCCACCGTCGGAGAGGGCACCGCGGCGTCAGTCGTCATGCGGTGAGATGTCGTCGCTGGATTCCGTGAACCGGAAGGCGATCTCGGTGGGGCCGTCATGCGCCCCCGTGTTCGTCGCCTCGCCCTCGCGCTGATACGTCAGCTGGGTCTCGCTGTAGGGCAGGACCAGGGATGCCTGCCCGGCGTCCTCGAGCGGGATGATCTGCCCGTCGAGCGGGCCGCCGTGTAGCCGTGCGATTGCCATGTGCTCAGATTAGCCCTCTTGTCCCGCACTGTCCGCGCACGCGCCACCCGAGCACTCCGCGATGTCGGATGTACTATCTACACTTCGATATGCATTTGAATTATTCGAATCTTTCTTCGAGGATGGTCGAATGAGCATCGGAACGATCACGGCGCTCTCCGCCGCTGACGAACGCGCGGGGGACGTCCTCCGTCTGCGCCGGGAGATCGGGCGGATGCAGCGGCGTCGCGGCGACGACACCGTGCTGCCGCTGCCGCCCGTCCTGCAGGGGCTGCTCCCCGAGCAGGGGCTGCGCACCGGCGCGGTGTACTCGGTGTCGCCCTCGCCGAGCCTGCTCTTCGCCCTGATGAGCACCGTCTCGCAGCGCGGCGGCTGGTGCGCCGCCGTGGGCATGCCCACGCTCGGCATCGAGGCCGCCGCCGCCTTCGGCATCGAGCTGAGCAGGCTGATCCTGGTGCCCTCTCCCGGCCAGAGGTGGCTGGCGGTCGTCTCGGCGCTGGCGGAGGTGGTGCCGCTGCTGGCGGTCCATCCCACCGGCGGTGTGCGGGAGGAGGAGGCCGCACGGCTGGCCGCCCGGCTGCGCGATCGCGGATGCACGGTGCTGACCACCGCGTCCTGGCCCCGGAGCGAGGGGATGATCAGCCTGCAGGACCCGCACTGGGAGGGGATCGGCGAGGGCTGGGGGCTGCTGACGGAGCGTATGGTGACGGTCGCCGCGCAGACGAGGTCCGCCCCGCACCCGCGCAGCATGCGAGTACGGCTGCCCGACGACCGGGGCAGGATCGGGGTGGTCCCGATCACCGCCGGAGAGCGGTCCTCCGCTTCGGTGCGCCGGACCGTCGAACCCGTCCGAGGTCCTTGGGCGGCGGCGTCATGAACGCGCCCTCCGCCGCGCACCCCGCCCCCGTCCGCATGCACGCGCTGTGGTTCCCGGACTGGCCGCTGCGGGCTGCCCTGGGAGGTGCTCCCCCGCATCCGCCCGCAGCGCTCGTGCGGGCGGGGGCGATCACCGCCTGTACGGCTTCCGCCCGAGAGCACGGGGTACGGATCGGACAACGACGTCGGCACGCGCAGAGCCTGCTGCCGTCGCTGCGGATGCTGCCGCACGATCCCTCGGTCGATGAGCGCGCCTTCCTGCCCGTGCTGCGGCTGATCGAGGATCACGCTCCCGGCGTGCACCTGCTGCGCCCCGGGCTCGCAGCCCTCCGCTCCCGCGGGATATCCCGCTACCACGGCGGTGAGGCGGAGGCCGCCTCCGCCCTGCTCGATCTGCTCGCCGATGCCGGCTACGGGGAGGTCCGGATCGGCGTCGCCGACGGGGCGTTCACCGCGGAACTGGCGGCTCGCACCGCCTCGGAGCGGACGGCGGCGGAGCCCGCCGGAGGGTACGCCGTGGTCCCGCCCGGCGCATCCCGGCGCTTCCTCGCCCCCCTCCCGCTGCAGGCACTGGGAGCACCGGAGCTGGCCGCCCTGCTGCGACGGCTGGGGATCTCCACGCTGGGCGGGTTCGCCGCCCTGGAGGGCGAGGCCGTGCGGGAGAGGTTCGGCGAGCACGGCGCTCGGCTGCACGCGCTGGCGCAGGGCGCCGACTCCCGCCCGACGACCCCCCGGCCTCCCGATCCGCAGCTGTCCGGGGAGGCCGTCTTCGAGACGCCGCTCGGGCAGTCCGATCAGATCGCCTTCGCCGTGCGGCGGACGGCCGATGCCGTGCTGCTGGCCCTCGCCGACGCCTCTCTGGTGTGCACCGAGGTGCGCGTCGACCTCACCGACGACGACGGGGCGGTGTTCTCACGCGTCTGGCTGCATCCCACCTGCTTCGATGCGAGCGATCTCGTGGACAGGGTGCGCTGGCAGCTGGAGACGCTCGCCGCGGACTCCGCGCGCCGCGGGGTGCTGGGACAGGATGCCGATGCCGCGCGCTCCTTCCGGGGGATCGTCGCGGTGCGGATCGCGCCCACCGCGGTGGACGACGCCGCGCACCACCAGCCCGGCCTGTTCGGCTCGGGCACCGACGACCGTCTGCATCACGCGGTCTCCCGTGTGCAGACGATGCTCGGACATCGTGGCGTCCTCACCGCGGCCGTGTCGGGTGGGCGTCTTCTCGAGGATCGTCAGGTGCTCACACCGTGGGGCGAGCGCCCTGTCCTCCCGCGCGAGCCCGATCGGCCGTGGCCGGGCAGCATGCCGAACCCGCTGCCCGCCGAGGTCTTCGCCCCGCCGCGTCCCGTGCAGGTCACCGGCGCCGACGGCGCGGAGGTCGTCGTCGACGAGCGCGGCGGGCTGTCCTGCCCACCCGCTCTCGTCGAGGACAGTCCGGTGATCGGCTGGGCGGGACCGTGGCCGGTGCGCGAACGGCGCGGGGGTGCCGGACGGCGCCGGCCCGTCCACCGGTTCCAGCTGCTCGACGACCGGCATCGCGCCTGGCTGGTCCTGCTCCGCGAGGACGGCTGGTGGGCCGAGGGGCGGTACTGCTGATGGGCTTCAACAACCCGAGCCTCCCCTGGTCGCAGCTCGCGCGGACGCTGAGCGCACCGACCGATCCGCCCCCGGCATCGCCCGAGCCGCCGGTCCGGCGCATGGATCCCGGGCCGCTCAGCAGGCACCGCCCGCCCGCGTCCCGCCCGGCCGTCACCCGCCCGGAGGGCGCCGTGCCGTACGCCGAGCTGCACGCGCACAGCTCGTTCTCCTTCCTCGACGGCGTCTCCTCGCCCGAGGAGCTGCTGGCCGAGGCCGAGGCCCTGGGATTGACCGCCCTCGCGATCACCGATCATGACGGCTTCTACGGCGCGGCGCGCTTCGCCGAGGCCGCCGAGTTCACCGACGTGCAGACCGTGTTCGGGGCGGAACTGTCGCTGGGCGCCGCCGACGGCCGTCCCGCTCCCTCCCGCACCGGTGCTCCCGACCCGCTCGGGGAGCACCTGCTCGTGCTCGCGCACGGGGTCGAGGGGTACCACCGGCTCTCCGGGGCGATCACCCGCGCGCAGCTGCGCGGCGGGGAGAAGGGGCGACCGCTCTACGATCTCGACGATCTGGTGGCCAGCGCGGGAGGGCACTGGATGATCCTGACCGGATGCCGCAAGGGCGGCGTGCGCCGCGGCCTCGAGCAGGCGGATGCCGAGACGCCCCTGCGCAGGCTCGTGGACCTGTTCGGGCAGGACCGGGTGGCCGTCGAGCTGTTCGACCACGGCGACCCGTTGGACACCCGCCGCAACGACGCCCTCGCCGCCCTCGCCGCCGATCTCCGTCTTCCCGTGGTCGCCACCGGCAACGTGCACTACGCGACACCCGCGCGGACTGACCTGGCCGAGGCTGTCGCCGCGGTGCGCGCGACCCGCAGCATGGACGACCTCGACGGCTGGCTGCCCGCCCACGGCGGTGCGCATCTGCGCAGCGGGGCGGAGATGACCGCACGGTTCCGTCGGTACCCGGGAGCGGTCGAGGAAGGGCTGCGGATCGCCGCGGCCTGCGCCTTTCCGCTACGACGGGCCAGGCCCGCCCTCCCCCGGCAGAAGGTGCCGGAGGGCGAGACGCCGATGAGCCATCTGCGCGCCCTGGTCTGGGCGGCGGTCCCGCACAGGTACCCTCGGCTCGACGAGGCGGGACGGCGGCGGATCGAGCGCGAGCTGGACGTCATCGAGGAGAAGGACTTCCCCGGCTACTTCCTCATCGTGCACGGGATCGTTCAGAAGGCCAGGAGCCTCGGCATCCTCTGCCAGGGTCGCGGATCGGCGGCTGCGAGCGCGGTCTGCTACCTGCTGGGCATCACCGCCGTCGACCCCATCCTGTACCGGCTCCCCTTCGAGCGGTTCCTGGCCACCACCCGCAGCGAGGAGCCCGACATCGACGTGGACTTCGACTCCAGCCGGCGCGAGGAGATCATCCAGTGGGTGTACGAGACCTACGGCCGTGAGCGCGCCGCCCAGGTGGCGAACGTCATCCAGTACCGGCCGAAGAACGCCGTCCGGGACATGGCACGGGCGCTGGGGCACTCTCCCGGCAGTCAGGATGCCTGGTCGAGGCAGGTGGACGGCTGGGGGGCGGAGATCGAGCCCGCCGAGGGCAGCGACATCCCCGCCGACGTGCTCTCCTACGCCGGGGAGCTGCTGAAGGCCCCGCGGCATCTGGGCATCCACTCCGGGGGGATGGTGCTGACCGCCGAGCCGGTGGGAGAGGTGGTGCCGGTGGAGCACGCCCGGATGCCGGGCCGCACGGTCATCCAGTGGGACAAGGACGATGCGGCCTGGATGGGACTGGTCAAGTTCGACCTGCTGGGCCTGGGGATGCTGTCGGCGCTGCGGCACTGCTTCGACCTGATCGCCGAGGCGACCGGAGAGCACTGGTCCCTCGACACGATCCCGAAGGAGGAGCCCGCGGTGTACGACATGCTCTGCCGCGCGGATTCGATCGGCGTGTTCCAGGTGGAGTCCCGCGCGCAGATGGGCCTGCTGCCCCGACTGCAGCCCCGTGAGTTCTACGACCTGGCGATCCAGATCGCCCTGATCCGTCCCGGCCCGATCCAGGGCGGTGCCGTGCATCCGTTCGTCAAGCGCAAGCTGGAGAGGGATCGCGTCGAGAAGTCGAACCGTGTCAGAAGGGCACGCGGCGAGCCGCTCGAGGATCCGCCGGAGATCCCGTACGCGCACCCCCTGCTCAAGAACGTGCTCGAGCGCACCCTGGGCGTCCCGGTGTTCCAGGAGCAGCTGATCCGGATGGCGACGGTGCTCGGGGACTGCACGGCCGACGAGGCCGATCTGCTGCGCAGGGCGATGGGATCCAAACGGGGGTCGGAGAAGATCGAGAGGATCCGGGAGTCGCTGTACTCCGGCATGCGGGAGAAGGGCCTGAGCGAGGTGACGGCCGATCGCATCTACGCGCAGATCCAGGCGTTCTCGAACTTCGGCTTCGCGGAATCCCATTCACTGTCCTTCGCCCTGCTCGTGTACGCCAGCTCCTGGCTGAAGCTGCACTACCCGGCGGCGTTCCTGGCCGGGCTGCTGCGCTCCCAGCCGATGGGGTTCTACTCGGCGTCGTCGCTGACCTCCGACGCCCGCCGACACGGAGTGCGCGTGCTGCGGCCCGATCTGCACGCCTCCGCGGCGCTGGACGGCCTGGAGCGCCTGGGCGATGAGGGTCCGCACGGTCCCACCGGGCTGGAGTCCTGCCTGGACGACCAGCAGCCCGCGGCGGGGATCTTCGATGCCGCAGCTCCGGATTCCTCGGCCGCGCACCGCCGTGACGGCCGCTTCGCCGTGCGGCTGGGTCTGGCCGGCATCCGCGGGATCGGCGAGCGGCTCGCGAAGCGGATCGTCGCCTCCCGTGATGAGCACGGTCCGTTCCGCGATCTGCCTGATCTGGTGCGGCGGACGGATGCCACAGCCGCCCAGCTGGAGGCGATGGCCGCTGCGGGCGCCTTCGAGTGCCTGGGTCTGAGCAGACGCGAGGGGATCTGGCTGGCGGGGGCTGCCGCCCGGGACCGGGCACAGTATCTGCCGGGGACGACGGTGGCCGTTCAGCCGCCGCTGTTCGCCGATCAGTCCGGTTATGAGCGCCTGGCCGCGGATCTGTGGGCCACCGGCGTGTCCACGGATGATCACCCGATCGCCCATCTGCGGGCGACGCTCGACGAGCGCGGTGTGCTCCGCTCCGACCTGCTGCGCACGCACGAGGCCGGGCGGCGCATCGAGGTGGCGGGCGTGGTCACGCACCGGCAGCGTCCGGCGACGGCAGGCGGGATCACCTTCCTGAACCTCGAGGACGAGTACGGGCTGGTGAACGTGATCTGCTCGGCGGGCGTCTGGGGGCGCTACCGCCGTGTCGCCCGGGACTCCCCCGCCCTCATCGTGCGCGGCATCGTCGAGCGCTCCGCCGAGGGTGTGACGAACGTCCTCGCGGATGCCTTCGAGGATCTGCGCACGGGCCTCGCCCACCGCTCGCGGGACTTCCGGTGAGCACCCCGGTGCAGGCGCCCTGTGAGCCGTGCCGTCTCCACCCGGCTCACCAGAAGCGGTCCGCGGGCTCGGCGGGCTTCTTGTCGGCCCCGCCCCAGCGGTTGGCCTCGGCCGTCGCGGCCCCTGCGGCTGCGGCCGCGTCGCGCAGCGCCTCCTCCGCGTCGACGGCCGCAGGCCGTTCGGGTTCGTCCGGTCGATTCTTCTCCATGACCACACTCTAGGCATCCGCGGGGCCCGATGGGCGGGACGACGGCATGACCGGGCCGGCTCCGATCGACGCCGCCGCGGTGTCAGTCCTCCTGCTGAGCCCAGGCCTCGTCGTGCAGCGTGATCTCCGCCGTCATGTCCTGCAGGAACCGGATGACGACGTCCCGCTCCGCCGTGCTCAGCCGTGCTGCGGCGTAGAAGCGCTTGGACTGCTGGCGTCCGACCGTCTCCATGGCCGCACGATGCGTCTCGGGGGTGATCGAGATGGCCAGGGCGCGCCGGTCGGTGGGATGCGGCTCGCGCACGATGTGCCCGCCGCGCTCCAGTCGGTCCAGGAGCTTGGTCGTCGAGGCGGAGGAGATGTCGAGGTGGTCGGAGATGCCCCCGGGCGTGGCGATGACCTTCTTGTTCTCGCACACGATGAGGTAGTGCAGCGCGCGCATGTCGGTCTCGTTGAGGCGCATGTAGCGCCGTGAGACCTCCGACAGGTGCTCCTCGGCTTCACGGAGCCGCCCCAGGGACATCATCAGTTCGGTGATCTGCCGCACATCGGCGGGATCCATCCCCCCCCGGTCGACGAGGATGTGCGTGGGATCGCTGAGATCGATGTCGTAGACATCGTCCTTCCGCATCCCCTCCGACGGGCGCCGAGGGCTCTCGACGGCTCCTTCGCCGACTGAGGCTCCCTGGCCCGATCGTTCATCCATCCTCCGATACTATCCGATTAATTATTTCATGCTATATTGCTTTCTTGCCTAGCTAGCAATACTCTCGGCTATAGATATTGAGGGGAACGACGCATGGAACTGATCACGCTCCTGTCGGATGACGGCACACCGACGGGATCGGCGCGCAAGGACACCGTCCACACCGCCCTCACACCGCTGCACCTCGGCTTCTCCTGCTATCTGCTCGACTCCGACGGGCGGCTGCTGCTCACCCGCCGCGCGCTGGAGAAGACGACCTGGCCGGGAGTGTGGACCAACAGCTTCTGCGGGCATCCCTTCCCCGGAGAGCATCCGGTCCGGGCGGCCGAGCGGCGCGCCCACGAGGAGCTCGGGGTTCGCATCCGATCGATCCGCATCGTGCTCCCCTCCTACCGGTACCGTGCCGTGGACGCGTCGGGAGTCGTCGAGAACGAGATCTGCCCTGTCTCCGTCGCCCTGCTGGACGGAACGCCGGCGCCCGATCCCACCGAGGTCCTGGACTGGGCCTGGGCACAGCCCGGGGCCGTCGCCCAGGCCCTGCAGACGACGGGATTCGTCTTCAGCCCGTGGATGCGCGAGCAGCTTCCGCTGCTCCTCGAGCTGGACGGGCTGCGACCATGACGTCGCTGCGCGGCGCCGCGGATCCCGAGGCCGAGGTCGGGCCCGAACTGCGCCGGCTCCTTGCGGAGCGGGAGGCGTCCGCGCTCACGCACGGCGACGAGTTCGCCCTGCTGTGGCGGCTCGCGGGAGAGCAGATCGCAGACGGGAAGATGCTGCGCCCGCGGATGCTGCTCCGCCTCCACGCCGCACTGTCGGACCGCCCCGATCCGGCGGTCTCCTCGCGCTGCTCCGACTCGGCGGCGCCCCGGACCGTGCTCCAGCTGGCCTGCGCCATCGAGCTGCTGCACTTCGCATTCCTCCTGCACGACGATGTGATCGACGGAGATCTGCAGCGCCGGCACGCCCCGAATCTCATCGCGCGCCTGCAGGATCAGCATCCTGCTCCCGCCCGCGGCACGAACGCGGCGGCCCGGCACTGGGGATGCACGGGAGCCATCCTGATGGGCGATCTGCTGCTGACCGAGGTGCATCGCATCTTCGCCCTCGCCGACCTGCCGGCCGCTGTGCGCACGCGCATGCTCCGGCTGCTGCACAGCACGATCAGCACGACCGTCGCCGGGGAGCTGACCGACACGGCTCTGAGTGACGGGGTGATCGCCGACGAGCCGGAGACGGTTCTGAGGATGACGGCGGAGAAGACCGCGGCGTACAGCTTCGCGCTCCCGCTGCGTCTGGCGGTGATCCTGGCGGGGCGCGGCGAGGATCTCGAAACGGTGCTCGCGACAGTCTCCCGGGCCCTCGGACTGGCGTATCAGGTTCAGGATGACGCGCTGGCGATGTTCGGCGACGGGCGCTCGCACGGCAAGGACCCCTGTTCGGACCTGCGGGAGGGCAAGCGCACGACGCTCGTCGCCCACGCGCGCCGCACCGGCGCGTGGGAGGACATCGCACCCCGCTTCGGCGCCGCTGATCTCACGGAAGCGGAGGCCGACGCGATGCGCGACCGGTTCCGAGCCTGCGGCGCCGAGGAGTTCGCCCACCGTCTGGTCGCCCAGCAGCTCGCCCGAGCTCGAGCCGGGATCGCGGATGCCGCCCGCGCTGGACTGCTCCCGCCTCCCGCCAGGGCCGTGCTCGACGACGTGGTGGGGCTCATCGACGGGAGGGCGTCATGACGGGCACGAGAGCCACCGCCGGCCTGCCGCTGTTCACCGACACAGCCGAAGCCGCCGCATCGGAGGTCATCCGCGCCTACTCGACCTCCTTCGGTCTCGCCACCCGCCTGCTCGGCCGGCGGCACCGGCAGCACGTCCGAAACATCTACGCCATGGTTCGCATCGCCGACGAGCTGGTCGACGGCGTGACGGAGGAGGCGGGTCTGGACGCCGCCGCGCAGCTGGCCGCGCTCTGCGAGTACGAGCAGGCGGTCGGCCGCGCGATCCGCCTCGGATGCAGCGGCGACATGGTGCTGCACGCCTTCGCCCGCACGGCGCGGGACTGCGGCATCGACGAGGATCTGACGGCGCCGTTCTTCGACTCGATGCGCATGGACCTCCGCCCCGCCGGAGCCACGACCGTCCGGGGCCACGACGATCGCTCCCACGAGCAGTACGTGCACGGCTCCGCAGAGGTCGTCGGACTCATGTGCCTTCGGGTCTTCCTGTGCCACCAATCCCGCAGCGACGGGCAGCTGAGCGTTCTCGAGCACGGCGCACGGGCACTGGGGGCGGCCTTCCAGGACGTGAACTTCCTGCGGGATCTCGCCGACGACACCGAACGGCTGCACCGCAGCTACCTGCGCGAGAAGGGCCGGTTGACGGATGCAGATCGCGATGCTCGGCTGCTGCGGATCCGAGCCCGGCTGGCCGAGGCGCGCGTGGCCGTCCCGCTGCTGCCGAGGGACGCGCGGGTCGCGGTCCGCAGCGCCCTGGGGCTGTTCGCCGCACTGGCGGATCGCATCAGCGCCACCCCGGTCAGCACCCTGTACAGCACGCGCGTGCGCGTGCCCGACGCCCGCAAGGCCGCCATCGTCGCCGGCGCCGTGCTGCGCACCGTCGCGGAGCCGGGCCGATGAGCCGCGTCATCGTGATCGGGGCCGGGGTCGCAGGGCTGGCCACGGCGGGACTGCTCGCCCGTGACGGCCACGAGGTGACCGTGCTCGAGAAGAACGCCGTCGTCGGCGGACGCGCCGGCTCGCTGCACCGTCACGGCTTCCGATTCGACACCGGGCCGTCGTGGCTGCTCCTGCCCGAGGCCTTCGAGCACTTCTTCGCGCTGATGGGCACCTCGTCGGACGAGCAGC
Source organism: Microbacterium soli (assembly GCF_039539005.1). NCBI lineage: Bacteria > Bacillati > Actinomycetota > Actinomycetes > Micrococcales > Microbacteriaceae > Microbacterium > Microbacterium soli. The sequence goes on along the minus strand of NZ_BAABCP010000001.1, from coordinate 2,443,967 downwards.
TGGATCTGAGATCGCTCGATCCCGGATACGCCGTCTTCGCCGAGCGCCACGAGGGCGCCCCGGTCTCCCCCGTCGCCGTGCACGCGCGCGGCGCGGCACCGATCCTGTTCGAGCGTCTCGAGCCGGGCGCCGGCCGGCGGCTGACGGCTTATCTCTCCTCCGCGCGCCGGGCGAAGGACCTCGCGCTCGCGCACTTCCTGTACAACCCGTACACGCGGCTGAGCGGTCTGTTCCGCCCCGAGGTCCTGCGCGTGCTGCCGAGACTGGCGGGCCTGCTGTCCACGAGCCTGGACGCCTTCGCCTCCCGCCGGTTCGCGCATCCCGTGCTCAGGCAGATCCTCGGCTACCCCGCGGTCTTCCTCGGCACCGACCCGCGGCGCGCACCGGCCCTGTACCACCTGCTGAGCGCCTTGGACCTCGATGACGGCGTGCGCTACCCGCAGGGCGGCTTCGCCCGCGTCATCGACCGTCTGACGGCTCTGGCGGAGGATGCCGGAGCGGTGATCGTGACGGATGCCGAAGTGGAGGAGATCCTCACCACGACCACGACCACGGGCGCCGAGGTGCGCGGTGTCCGCTGGCGCGACGGCACGGGCGTCGAGCGACGCCTCTCCGCGGACATCGTCGTCTCCGCCGCGGATCTGCATCACACCGAGACCCGTCTCCTGCCTCCCCGGCTGCGCACCTGGCCGGAGCGCTGGTGGCGCCGCCGCGTGAGCGGGCCGGGAGCGGTGACGGTCATGCTCGGCATCCGTGGCCGCCTTCCGCGGCTCCCGCATCACTCCCTGTTCCTCGCCGAGGACTGGCATGCGAATCTCGATGCCGTGTTCGGCACGCGACCGCGGGTTCCCGAGCCCGCCTCGCTGTACGCGTGCAAGCCGTCGCAGACCGACCCGACGGTCGCCCCGGAGGGCGATGAGAACCTCTTCCTCCTCGTACCGGTGCCGCCCGACGTCGCGCTCGGCCGGGGCGGGAGCGAGGGCGGAGGTGATCGGCGGGTCGAGGAGATCGCGGATGCGGCGATCGACACGGTCTCGCAGTGGGCGGGCATCCCGGATCTGCGCCCACGCATCCTCGTGCGCGAGACGCGGGGCCCGGCGGACTTCGCCGCCGACTTCCATTCCTGGCGCGGAGGGATGCTGGGACCGGCGCACGTGCTGTCGCAGAGCGCCGTCCTCCGCGCCCGGAACGCCTCCCGGCGCGTACGAGGGCTGTACTTCGCCGGGGCGACGACGTCACCGGGGGTGGGCGTGCCGATGTGCCTGATCAGCGCCGAGCTCGTCCTCAAGCGCATCCGTGGCGACCGCTCCGCCGGTCCGCTGCCCGAGCCCGCGGGCGCCGACGTGCGAAGGAGAGGATGATGGGAATGACGCATCTTCTCGGGCTGCTGGCCGGCCTGGGCTGTGTGCTGCTGCTGGATCATCGCTTCCGGCTGTTCTTCTGGAGGGATCCGATCACGGCTGCCATCGTCACCGCAGCAGGAACGGTCTTCTTCCTGCTCTGGGATGCCACGGGCATCGCCGCCGGCATCTTCCTCCGCGGGGACAGCCCGTGGGCGACGGGCATCGTGCTCGCCCCGGAGCTGCCGCTGGAGGAGCCGGTGTTCCTGGTCCTGCTGTCGACGTGCACGATGGTCGCCTACACCGGCTTCGTCCGCATCGTCGGCACCGCCCGACTGCGGGGCATCCGTCGCGACCGGTCGGAGGATCTCGGATGACGTACCCCCTGCTGTCCGTGATCCTCCTCGCCGCCGTCGTCGTGCTGACCGCGGCTCTGCGGCTCGCGGCGGCGCGGCGCCCTGCAACGGTCCCCGTCCTGCTGACCATCACCGTCCTGCTGGCCCTGACGCTCGTCTTCGACGCCGTGATGATCACCGCGGGATTCTTCTCCTACGAGCCGTCGCGGCTCCTGGGCGTGCACATCGGGCCCGTCCCCGTGGAGGACCTGTCGTATCCGCTGGCGGCCGGTGTCCTGCTGCCTGCAGTGTGGGCGGCGCTGCGCTCCCGACGCGACACGGACGAGGGGCCCGGACGATGACCACCGGCGCGGTCCGGCAGCTCCTGACGGTCTCCCGTCCCGTCAGCTGGATCAACACGGCGTTCCCGTTCGGCGCCGCGTATCTGATGGCCTCCGGTCGGGTGGACGTCGTCCTCGTGATCGGCGTCGCCTACTTCCTCGCCCCCTACAACCTCGCCCTGTACGGGATCAACGACGTGTTCGACAGCGCCTCCGACCTCCTCAATCCCCGCAAGGGCGGAGCGGAGGGCGCACAGCCGACGCCGGAGCTGCACCGTGCTCTGATGTGGACGATCGCGGCCTCCAACATCCCCTTCCTCGTGCTGCTGTTCACCCTCGGCACCCCGGCGGCACGGGCGTGGCTGGCGGTGAGCATGGTCGCCGTGGTCGCCTACTCCGTGCCGGGGCTGCGTCTGAAGGAGCGGCCGGTCATCGATTCCCTGACCTCCAGCACGCATTTCGTCGGCCCCGCACTGGTCGGTCTGTCCCTCGCGGGCGCCGCACCGAGTGCCGGCTGGGTGCTCACCCTCGTCGCCTTCTTCCTCTGGGGTGCGGCCGCGCACGCCTTCGGCGCCGTGCAGGACGTCCTTCCCGACCGCGCCGGCGGGATCTCCTCGATCGCGACGGCGCTCGGCGCGCGGTCCACGGTCAGGCTCGCCGTCGTCGTCTGGATCACCGCGGGGTGCGTCATGCTCTGGGCGCCGTGGCCCGGCCCCTGGGCCGCCGCCCTCGTGCTGCCGTACATCGCGATCGCCCTGCCGTGGTGGAGCGTGACCGACGACCGATCCCCCGCTGCGAACCGCTCCTGGCGACGCTTCCTCATCCTCAACTACGTCGTCGGCTTCCTGGCGACCCTGCTGCTCATCGCCGCATGGCGGGGCTGACCCCGCCCGATCCGAAAGGCCGATCATGTCGCATCCCCCTTCCTCACCGCAGCGCACCGCGACGCCCCGGGTCCGCTCGGGACCGCCCGAGGCCGCAGAGCCGACCCGCCGACGCGGTCGCCTGCTGCGCACCCTGCTCTCCGCCCTCCTCATCCTCGCGTGGGTGATCGGGGCGGGCCTGGGCGGTCCGCTGTTCGGACGGGTGGACGAGGTCTCCTCGAACGACGGCACCGCCTATCTGCCCGATTCCGCCGCGGCCACCGAGGTGCAGCGGAGCCTCGGCGACTTCCTCGGCGAGGACGCCATCCCCGCGGTGGTCGTCTTCGAAGCGGACACGACGATCGACGACGATCTGCGTCAGGCGCTCGGCGCCGCGCTGGACGGCGCGGTGACCGCCGAGGGCGTGCAGGACGGCTCCTCCCCCGTGCTGGTCTCCGACGACGGCAGGGCCGCGCAGGCGTTCGTGCCCATCGACGCGGACGCCGATGTCGGCGAGGTCACCGCCGCCCTCTCCGCCGACCTGCGCACCGCCGTTCCCGCCGGCGTCCGCGTGCATCTCACCGGGCCGGCGGGCTTCACCGCCGACCTCGTCGCGGGCTTCTCCGGCATCGACGGCATCCTGCTGCTGGTGGCGATGCTGGCCGTGCTCGTGATCCTCATCGTCGTGTACAGGTCCCTGCTGCTGCCGGTGATCGTGCTCAGCACGAGCCTGTTCGCCCTGTGCGTGGCGCTGCTGGTGGTGTGGTGGGCGGCGAAGGCCGGCATCCTGCTGCTGAGCGGGCAGACCCAGGGCATCCTGTTCATCCTCGTCATCGGCGCGGCGACCGACTATTCGCTGCTGCTGGTCGCGCGGCTGCGTGAGGAGCTGCGGCGGACGCAGGACGGATGGACGGCGATCCGCGCCGCCTGGAAGGGATCCTTCGAACCCATCCTCGCGTCGGGCGGCACGGTCATCGCCGGCCTGCTGTGCCTGCTGCTGAGCGATCTGAAGTCCAACAGCTCGCTGGGCCCGGTGGCGGCCGTCGGCATCGTCTTCGCGATGCTGTCGGCGCTCACCCTGCTCCCGGCCCTGCTCCTCCTGTTCGGGCGCGCCGCGTTCTGGCCACGTCGCCCGGTGTTCTCCCCCGACGGCGCCGTCGACGAGAGTCCTCTCGATCAGGGAGGCGCGTGGCCGCGCCTGGCGCGCCTCGTGCGCCGCAGGCCGCGCGCCATCTGGATCTCCGTGGCACTGGTGCTCCTCGTCGCGGCGACGGGGGTCGTGCAGCTGCAGGCGGACGGTGTGCCGCAGTCCGACCTGGTGCTGGGCCAGTCCGACGCCCGCGACGGCCAGCAGGTGCTCGGCGAGCACTTCCCGGGCGGATCCGGCAGCCCCGTGTACGTGCTGGTCGACGAGTCCGGCCTGCAGGACGCCGCTGACGTGCTGCGGGACGCGGACGGCATCGACACGGTGTCGGTGACGGCATCCGACTCGCCGTCGGGCACCGCGCCGATGACCGCGGACGGCGTGGGCGCCTTCGGTCCTCCCGGTGCCCCTGCTCCCGCGCCCACCGTGGTGGACGGACGGGTGCTGCTGCAGGCCACCCTCGACTCCGCCGCGGACTCCGCCGCCGCGGAGCGGGCCGTGAACGCCGTGCGCGATGACCTCGATGGGCTGGGGGCGCTGGTCGGAGGAGTCACCGCGACGTCGATCGACACGAACACCGCGTCGATCCACGACCGCACGCTGATCATCCCCGTCATCCTCCTCGTGATCCTCGGGATCCTCATGCTGCTGCTGCGCGCCGTCGTCGCCCCGCTGCTGCTGATCCTCACCACCGTGCTGTCGTTCGGGTCGGCGCTGGGCGTGTCCGCCCTCGTGTTCAACGGGATCTTCGACTTCCCCGGCGCGGACCCCGCCGTCCCGCTGTACGGCTTCGTGTTCCTCGTCGCGCTGGGCATCGACTACAACATCTTCCTCATGACACGGGTGCGCGAGGAGTCGCGGCGCCACGGCACGGAAGAGGGCGTGCTGCGCGGGCTCGCGGTCACGGGCGGGGTGATCACCTCGGCCGGGCTCGTGCTGGCCGCGACGTTCGCCGCGCTCTCGGTGATCCCGATCCTGTTCCTCGTGCAGATCGCGTTCATCGTCGCCGTCGGCGTGCTGCTGGACACCTTCGTCGTGCGATCGCTGCTCGTGCCCGCGCTGAGTCTCGACATCGGTCCGGCGATCTGGTGGCCCTCCCGCCTCGCGCGCGGGAAGGACGGTGCGGAACGCTCTTCGGGCCCGAGCGGCACGTAGCATCGTGGCATGGACACCCGCATCCGCACCCTGGGCATCATCGGCGCGGGACGGCTGGGCGGCGCGATCGCGCAGCTCGCCGTCGCCGCGGGCCTGCGGGTGCGGGTCGCGCACTCCGGCGACGCCGGATCGATCGCCCCGGCGATGGCCGCGATCGGCGCGTCGGCGGGGTCCGTGGACGGCGTGATCGCGGGGGCGGATGCCGTGCTGCTCGCCCTCCCGCTCAGCGGCTTCCGAACCCTCCCCGTGGCGGGACTGCGCGGGATGCTCGTCATCGACGCCATGAATTTCTGGTGGGGCTCCGACGGCATCCGTCCGGACCTGAACGACCCGCGCACCTCCACGAGCGAGCTCGTGCAGGAGTTCCTCACCGGTGCCCGGGTGGTCAAGGCCCTCGGACACATGGGATATCAGGATCTGGTGGACGAGGCCAGGCCGGCGGGAGCCGCCGGGCGCAAGGCGATCGCGATCGCCGGCGACGGGGAGGACGACGTGGCGGCCGTCGCCGGGCTCGTCGACGACCTGGGCTTCGATCCGGTGATCGCCGGCCCCCTGGCATCCGGGATCATGCTCGAGCCGGGCGCGGAGGCGTTCGGCGCGGATGTGGAGGCCGCCGAGCTGCGAGCGATGCTGGAGGACTTCCCGCACTCTCAGCGCGGGATCGTCGTCGCACGGGCACGACGGGAGCCGCGTCCGGGCTGAAGGCCCGACCGCTCAGGCCGTCACCGGCTCCGGCTCGGCGGCTGCCGGTGAGACGCCCGCCCGCGCACGGCGCGGGATGAATCCGGCGATGAGGGTGAGGATGACCCCGACGCCGCCGATGACGAGAAGCCCGCCGCTGCCCTTGGGCATGAGTCCGGCGCCCATGTAGAGGATGTCGCGCAGGCCCCCGGCGATGAAGGGCTGCGGAACCCACGGCTGGATCCAATCCGCCCAGAACGCGGGCAGGGTCTCCGGCGGGAGCACCGCGGTCATCATCCCGCACAGCACCGCCGCGATCGCCAGCAGCACGCCCAGCGGGAACGCGACGTCGAACGCACCCAGGAACAGGGCGGTGACCGCGAACGCCGCGAACCACAGGAACACCGTCGTCGTCCAGAAGGGCGCCGCCGCGCCGACGACGCCGTTGAGCAGCCAGACGGCGGCCAGGGATGCCAGCAGCGAGTATCCGGCGGCGTAGGCCAGCTGGATGCCGAGGACCCCGAAGCGCCGCCCGGTGGTCTCCGCTCCCCGCATCGGGAAGATGCGCACCAGCAGGATCGACCCGATCAGCGACATGATCATCAGCGGCATGATTCCCACCTGCTGGCTCATCATGCCCGCCATCGGCGAGACCGGTGCCGCATCCGCATCCCCGGTGTGGATCACCTCGATGTCCGCGGTCAGACCGAGCCCGCCGAACGTCTGCCCCATCAACGTCTGCATCTGCGTCGCCATCATGGGGCTCTTGGCGTTGTCGAGCACGACATGCACGCTCGGCGCCTCGCCCTGACCGGCCTGCGCGGCGGCCTGCGCCTTCGTGAAGTCCGCGGGGATCGTCAGTGCGCCGTAATACTCGTTCTCCGCGATCGCGTCGTCCAGCGCCTCCTGCGAGTCGACGACCTCCCACTTGATCGGGGCGACCTCGCCGTCTCCGGGTGCCTCCGCGGTCACGAGCTTCTCCGTCATCATCTCGCCCGCATTGACCTCGCCGGCGGGCGTCGTGGCCCCCTCGTCCAGGGACAGCACGGCGAACGGCAGGTTCTTCGGCTGCATGTGCAGCATCGGATAGAACAGCAGCGCCATCACGCATCCGATCAGCACCACCACCAGCAGCGGGAAGGCGTACTTCCTCGGTCCCAGCCTCTCGATCATCCCGGATCCTCTCCCTGTCCTGAAGTCCGTCGTCTCGGAACCTCCAGGCTATTAGACACGCTGTACAATAAAAACAGACAGACTCACGCGAATCGCCCAGTAACCCAGGAGCACTCATGGCACGGCCCCGCAAAGACGGCTCCCCTCCGGCGACGACGCGCATCGAGACCGCGTTCTTCGCCCAGCTGCGCGCCATGCCGTTCCAGGAGATCACCGTCAGCGGTCTCGTGCAGGCGGCGGGGGTGAATCGGAACTCGTTCTACTACCACTACGCCGACCTGGAGGACCTGGCCCGCAGCGCCGTCGCGAACCAGCTGGTGCCCGAGATCCCCCGTCTGATCGCGGGAGGCTTCGGCTTCGAGTCCGCACAGGTCGAAGAGGTCATGCTGAACGCGATCGGAGACGATCGGCTGCGGCACATGCTGACCGTGGCGGGCCCGAACTCCACCTCCGAGCTGCGGGAGATCCTGAAGGACTCCATCCGCAGCCTCTGGCTCGACGCCTTCCGGCTGCAGAGCTCCGACGTGAACGACGAGGAGCTCGCGACCATGCGATTCGTCCTGGGCGGCATGCTCGAAGTCATGAGCAGAATCTCGGCGGATGACCTCCGCGAGGTCCTGCCGCGCATGCGCGGGCTCCCCATCCTTCAGGCGGCCAGCCGGATCATGATGCAGACGCTGGCCGCAGCAGCCGAACGGGTCGCCTCACCGGGATGACCGGCGGCCGCTCCCGTCGCCGGAAGCGGCCTGAGGCTGCACCCCCAGGGCCACGGCGAGCGCGAGTCTGCTCGCGTCCTCCGTGCCGGGTACGGCCGTGTAGATCATGACCCTCAGGTCATCACCGGCGACCTCGACGGTATCGCAGTCGAGGCCGATCGGCCCCACTTCGGGATGGTCGATGACCTTGCGTCGCGCGGGCGCCGATTCACCGCCGGGCTCGTCCCACAGCTCACCGAAGTCGGGCGACCGTCTCCTCAGGTCGCGGATCAGGTCGCGCAGGCGGGGGTCGCCCGGGTAGCGGGCAGCCGCCAGACGCAGGTCGAGGACGAGCCGTCGTCGCTGCTCCTCCGACTCCTCGGCGGTCAGTCGTGCCCGCGTGCCGGCGCCCGTGAAGGCGCGCCACACGCCGTTGGCCTCATGCCCCACCCAGGCGGACGTGTCACCCATGACTGCGCGATAGGCGTCGTTCGCGGAGATGAGCGTCCAGGACGCGTCGAACACGATCACCGGCGTCCCGGTGAAGCGGTCCAGCATCCGCTGCACGCTCGGCGCGACGTGCCGGGGGATCATGCCGGGGCCGGGCTGGGCGACCCCGGCCAGACCGAACAGCAGCCCTCTCTCCCGGTCGGACAGCCGCAGCGCTCGCGCCAGCGCGGCGACCACCTGATCCGACGGGCCCTGCGCCCGCCCCTGCTCCAGCCTGGTCAGATAGTCGACGGAGATCCCCGCGAGCCCGGCGAGCTCCTCCCGGCGCAGCCCGGATGCGCGACGCCGGGCGCCTGTCGGCAGGCCGAGCTCGTGCGGGCTCAGCCGATCCCGCCACGCCCGCAGAGCGGCCCCGAACTCCGATTCCATCTCTCCATCCTGCCCCCTGACGACACGGCCTGTCCTGGGTCCGACAGTCCCAGGACAGGCCGACGACTGTTCCGCGCCCGAGCCCCGCGGAAGGGTGGAGATCATGACGACGACATTCATCACCGGGGCGAACAAGGGCCTCGGCAAGGAGACCGCCCGGCAGCTCATCGCCGCCGGGCACACCGTGCTCCTCGGAGCGCGGGACGAGAACCGAGGCATGGCGGCCGCCGCCGAGCTGGGAGCGACCTTCATCCGCATCGACGTGACCGATGGAGCTTCCGTCGCCCGCGCGGCGGAACGGATCGCGGGCGAGGGCGGGATCGACGTCCTCATCAACAACGCGGGCGTCGAAGGACGCGGACCGGGCAACACGATCCTCGCGCCGGCGGAGACGACGGCCGAGGACGTGCGGGCGGTGTTCGACGTGAACGTGTTCGGCACGATGCGCGTCACACATGCGCTCCTCCCCCTCCTGGAGCGCTCGGCGGCACCGGTCATCGTCAATGTCGCCAGCGGCCTGGCGTCGCTGTCGATGCTGAGCGATCCGTCCGGACCCACGCACTTCTATCCGGGCATCGCGTATCCGGCGTCGAAGGCCGTCGTCAACACGATCACGATCCAGTTGGCGAAGGCCCTCCCCCGGTTCCGCGTCAACTCCGTCGAACCCGGTTTCACGCGGACCGATCTGAACGGGAACACCGGCACGCAGAGCGTGGAGGTCGGCGCGCGACACATCGTCCGGATGGCCATGGTCTCCCCGGACGGGCCGACCGGCACGTTCGCATCGGGGCACGGCGATCTGCCCTGGTGAGGGCCGCCGCCCCGGCGACGGGCGGCCATGGCCACCGGGCATGCCGTCGGCGACCCCACGCGCTCAGGCGACCTGAACGCTGTGCTTCTTGACCCGGCTGCGCCCCCTCAGCCAGCAGATCAGCAGGATGAGCCCCGTGCCCACGAGGATGATGGTCAGGTTGACCAGGCCGTACGCGCTGAGCTCGCTCGCGCTGTACTCCAGCGGGAACCCGTCGGGTGCCGGCCCGAACGCGCCCTGTTCCGTCGCACCTCCGAAACCTCCCTCCCCGCCCATCCACGACATCAGCACGGACAGCGTCTGGTAGGTGAAGAAGAGCGCCTCGATGACGAGGTACAGCAGCACTGCCTGGAACTTCGAGCGGACGAAGAGGCCGATCAGGATGGCGAGGATCGGGGCGACGATGAGATTCATGATGCTTCCTCCTGGAAGAGTCGACGTGATGCATCCGAGACTTCCGGAGCGGCGCCGTCCCGGCATCCGCGCCCGCACCGGAGTTCGCCCCGTGCGGGGCCTTCAGTGCTCGCACGGAGGCGGATGCGCGGTCGAACCGGCAGAATCGAGCCGTGAGACGCCTGCGGTTCGGAGTCCTGACCGCGCTCGCATCCGCCGTCATCGCGGTCGGCGCGCTGCTGGGCGCGATGCGGGACGAGCCCGCGCTCTGGGGCATCGCGGCCCTCGCGGGGGTCGCCGTCGGTCTGGGCTGGGTGATCCACGGAGTCCATCCGGATTCCGCCGTCGCACCGGCGCTGGCCTGGAGCAGCGCGGCCGTCGTGCTCGTCGCGATCAACGACGTGCTGGCGGCATCCGCGGCGACATCGGCGCCTCTGCCGGGCGCCTCCGTGGCCGCGCACTGGTGGGCCGGCGCGTGGCCCGTCAATCTCGCGGGGGCTTTCGCGCTGCTGCTGGTCTTCCCTGATGACTCCGGCCGTTCGCGACGATTCCAGCGCATCGTGCGCGCACTGCCGTGGAGCTGGGGCACGGGGGCGCTGCTGGTGCTGGTCGGCCTGTGGGACGTGCCGCAGGAGGACGGCCGCGTCTCCGCGGAGGCTTCCGGCTCCGAGCCGGCGGTCCTGGTCGGCATGGCGCTGATCGCGACGAGCATGCTGCTCGCGGTCATCGACCTCCTCGCCCGCCACCGCGCCGGATCCGCAGCCCGCAGACGCCAGATCCGCTGGCTCCTGCTGGCCGGTTCGGGGGTGATGGTGCTGCTGATCGCCGGATGGGGCATGCAGCTGGCCGACCTGCCTCTCGCGGTCTCCTTCTCACCGTTCCTGTTCGCGATCCTCGTTCTGCTCCCTCTCGCCGTCACGATCGCGGTTCTCCGCCACGACCTCTTCGACATCGATTGGATCCTCGGCCAGTCCATCGCCTGGCTGTCCTCGTTCGTGATCTCAGCAGCCGCGTTCGCCGTGCTCGTGCTCGGGGTGACGGAGCTGCTGCCGTCGTACACGACCGTCGGGATCACACTGGCCGCATTCACCGCGGCACTGGTCCTGCTTCCCGCTCACCGTGCGCTGCGCGTCGGCATCCACCGGCTCATCGATCGTGAGAACGTCGATGCCGTGACGCTGGCGACACGTTTCGCCGCACAGGTGAGAGACGGCACCCGGCCGCCGTCCGCCGTCACCGACACGCTGCGCCTGGCCTGCAGGGATTCCGGGCTTCGAGTGCTGATCCTGGAGCCCCGGGCATCGGAGTGGATGCTGCCGGACGGCACGCCGACGACGCCGGATCCGCACGCCCCGTACCTCGACATCGAGCGCGGAGCCGAACGCATCGCGCGCATCGAGCTCAGCATCCGGACACCACGGCTTCGGCGCCGTATCGCGGAACTCGCGCAGCCGCTGACGCTGGCACTGGAGCTCTGCCGGCTCGACACCGTGCTGCGCCGCGCCGCTGAGGACGCCCGCGCCGTGAACGCACGGCTCGCGGAGGCGACTGCGGCGGAACGGCGACGACTCCAGCATGACCTGCACGACGCCGTGCAGCAGCGCCTGATCGGAATCGGCATGCTCGTGCGCGCCGTGCAGTCCGACGTGTCGGATGCGGCAGCGGCGGGCCTGGAGCGGATCGTCCACGAGCTGCGCGAGACCACCGAGGAGATCCGCAGGATCGCGCATGGCGTCCGGCCGAGCAGGCTCGAGGACGGTCTGGCGGCGGCGCTGGCATCGCTGCGCATGACGGGCCCGATTCCCGTCGACGTGGAGGTATGCACCCTCCCCGAGCTGTCGGAGGCGCAGTCCGCCACGGTGTACCTCATCGCCGCGGAGGCGGTGACCAACGCCCTCAAGCACGCGCGGCCGAACCGCGTTCAGGTGCGGCTCTCGCATCAAGGGGACCGCCTGACGCTGTGCGTGACCGACGACGGCACGGGGCTGGTGACGACGGTGCCGACCGGGCTCACGGACCGGGCGGTGGCCATCGGCGGCTCTCTGCGGGTGGGCCCTGAGCCGGGCCGTCGGGGAACACGGGTCACCGCGGAGATCCCGTGCGCATCGTGATCGCGGAGGACGGGGCCCTGTTCCGAGAGGGGCTCACCGCCCTCCTGGAACGGCAGGGCCACCGGGTGGTGGCGATCGCCCGCAGTGCGGATGCGATCACGGAGACCGTCGAGCGCTGTCTCCCGGATGTCGCGATCATCGACATCCGGATGCCGTCGGCCGGCGTGCGCGATGGCGCCGTCGCCGCGGTGGAGCTGCGCCGCCGCCTGCCGGAGTGCGGGATCATGATGCTCAGTCAGCACATCGAGCTGCACGGCTGCCGGGTGCTCATCGGCACCCCCGGTTTCGGGTACCTGCTCAAGGACCGGGTGCTCGACGTGTCCGAGTTCTGCGAGGCCCTCGGCAGAGTCGCCGAAGGCGGTACGGCCCTGGATCCGACGGTCGTGCGCGCCCTGGTGCAGGAGTCCGCGCACGGCTCGCTCGGTCGGCTCACGGCGCGCGAGCGCGACGTGCTCGCGCTCGTGGCCGAGGGCAGGTCGAACACGGCGGTGGCGGAGGCGCTGCATCTGTCGGAGCGCACGGTCGAGACGCACATGCGCACGATCTTCATGAAGCTCGACCTCCCCGATGACGGCCGGGCCCACCGCAGGGTCCTCGCGGCCATCGCGTATCTCTCCCGCGATCAGCCGTCGTGAGACGACCGGCAGGCCGACGGCGTGGTCCTGTCCGGAACACGTCGGCAGGATGACACCCGCTCAGGCGAGCGGGATGGTGGCCTCCACCCGCCAGCCGCGTGCTGTGGGCTCGGCGATGACCTGGCCGCGCAGCTCCTCCGCACGCTCGCGCATCGACCGGATCCCGGCCCCCGGCACGACCGTTCCGAACGTCTCCCCGCCGTCGTCCTCGATCACCATGCGCAGGTCACCCGCTTGCGTCCGCAGCGTGAGCGACACGGCGGATGCCCGGGAGTGGCGCCGCGCGTTCGCGAGGGCCTCCATGGCGATGCGGTAGGCGGTCAGCTCCACGGCCGGTGAGAGCTCCGGCAGCGGCTCGTCGACGTGCACGTCGACGACCGGGGACTGCTCGCCGCGCGCCTGCTCCTGCAATGCGCCGACGAGTCCCCCCTCGCCGAGGGCGACCGGCCGGAGGCCGTACACCACGCGTCGGACGGAGTCGAGAGCCAGGCGCACCTCGGCACGGGCCCTCGCGATCGCATCGTCGACCCGGTCATCGCGTCGGCCGACGAGGTTCGCGATGGCATCCAGTCGCAGCGCGACCCCGGTCAGCAGCGGGCCGAGCCCGTCATGCAGGTCGCGATGCAGCCGGGCCCTGTCGCGCTCGCGCTCCTGCGCCGAGAGCGCCCTGGTCCTGCGGACCTCCTCCAGCAGACGCTGCTCGCGTAGCAGGAGGCCGATGGACGGCAGCACGAGCGTGAGCGCCTGACGGTCCTTCCGGTGCAGGCTGCGCTCCCCGCTTCGAAGGCCGATCACGAGCTCCGCTCCCGGTTCCGCGGCGATGGCCAGCGCGACCGCGTCGCGTTCGGGGGGAGCCGCCCCGTCCTCGGCGAGGACCCGCCCGTCTCGCGCCACGGCCAGATGTGACAGGCGCAGCGTCGCCCGCAGATGCGCGAGCACATCCGCGAGCCCACCATCGGTCGGCACGTCGGCGGCGGTCCTGACCGGATCGCCGCGGGTGCCGAAGAACGCCCTCGAGATGAGTCGCTGCAGCAGGATCCGCAGCGGATTGAACAGCAGTGCCACCGCGACGGCCGCGACGATCGTGACCGGGCGATCGGCTTCGGGGGGAACCACCGATGCGACCGCGGCGACGAGCCCCGCGTACAGGCCCACGACCAGGAGGATCAGCAGGCTGTAGGTCAGCGTGCGGGACCAGACCAGACGGATGTCGAGCAGCTGCTCGCGGACGATGGCGATCCCGATCGCGACGGGGATGAACGCCGTGCTCGCCAGCAGCAGGATCGGGCCGTCGTCGGTGAGCCAGCGCTGGCTGTTCAGGAGCAGCATCGCGAAGAACGCGAGGAAGAGCCAGAGCAGCTGACGACGGGCGCGGTCATCGCCGCGACGCCACCGCACGACGAAAGCCGCGATGACGAGGAAGACGGTCGGTGCGCCCAGCACACCGGTCAGCTCGTCGACGAACTCGACGGGGAACTCGGCGACGGCGAACAGCGAGACCGTCGCCGGATCGCCCGCGATGAGCGGTGCGGGCGAGACCAGCCCGCTCGAGGCGCTGAGGACGCCGTTGACGAGTATCCAGACCTCGGCGACGCGCCACAGCCAGCGGGGCGCACCGGCGGTCCTGCCGTCGGGGAAGCGCAGCAGCGCCACGAGCGCGAGCGCGGTGAGCCCCATCGGCCAGCTGCCGCTGAACAGCCCCGCCAGGGCCCGGGTCAGCGGCGCGGGCCAGCCGCCCGACACGCCGATGAGCACCAGCGGATAGCAGGCCGCGGAGATCAGATGCGCGAGCCCTGCGAGCGCGAACAGCACTCCCACGGCGTTCCGCGGCCGATGCCAGCCGATCACGCTCCCCGACAGCACGAACGCGGCGCCGATGAGCAGGTTGGTGAACGTGTACGTCTCGACGAGGTCCGACCATCCCCAGCCCAGTGCAGCTCCCCCCGCCGCGGCGACGGTCAGCAGCAGCACCGCGACGCCGGCGCCGACCAGCGTCCAGCCGCGGCGCGGGTCCGCGTCGTCCTCGGTCATGAGTGTGATTCTGTCCCATGCACGGGTGCGCCGGGTAGGGGCGTGCCCCCAGGCGGCCGGGCGAAGAGCCCGAGCGACTCCGGCCGCGCTCTCATCCGGCGGGTGATGCCGACGGCGGATGCTCGGAATCAGTCGGCCGAACAGCGGTCGTCCTCGGGAAAGGAACCTCATGTCCGCACCAACCGCATCCGTGAACCGCCGCACCGTCCTGCTGCGCATCGGACTCGTACTCGCCGCGCTCCTGGCGGTCCTCGGACTCGCCGATGCCACCCAGCAGCTCGCGGCCGCCGGCGGCATCGCCCTCGCGATCGTCATCGTCGGACTGCTCCTGAATCTGGGGGTGATCGCCCTCGCCGTTCCCGCGTGGCGGGGCTCGCGACGCGCCGCGATCACGGTGGCGGTGTTCGGCGTGGTCGGGTCGCTCGGCGGGTTGCCGGCGTTCTTCGTGCCGGGTGTTCCCGCAGGCGCGATCATCGCGGCGGCGCTGGGGATCGTGATCACGATCGTGATCGCCATGCTCATCCTCGCCGGGCTCGGGCGGCGGGACTCATGAGCGGCCGGGTCTCACGCGCGGAGGCGACCCGCGCGCAGGAGCGCACGCCTCGCGACTCGCGCCGCTTCCGGCGGGTGACCGCCGCGATCCTCATGCCCGTCGGGCCTCTGATCCTCGCGTTCCTGCGTCTGCACGGCGACGGGTCGGACACCTATGACGAGATCGTCGCCGACCCCTCCGGGCAGTGGGCGGCCTCGCTGTGGAACTGGCTGGCGCTGTTCTCGCTCGTCGGCGGCGCGATCGCCGCCGTGCATCTGATGATGCGCCGTGCGCCGATCCTCGCGACCGTCACCGGGGCGATCCTCACCCCGGCGTACATCGCGATGGGTGCGCTGTCGATCATGGACGGCATCGCGTGGGGAGCCGTCCGGACCGGCCTGGACCGGGCGAGTTCGGATGCTCTCAGCGAGGCGGCCTTCGAAGGGCCGATCACATTCGTCCCGGTGCTGATCTTCGTTCTCGGGCACATCACCGGCGTCATCCTGCTGGGCATCCTGGCGATGAGGACGCGGTTCATGCCGCTGTGGTTCGGACTGCTGTTCACGGTGTCGCAGATCGTGCATCTGGTCGCCACCTTCGGCGGGATCCCCTGGCTGGACTTCATCGGCTGGGGCACGACGGCGATCGGCATGGGGGTGCTGGGATGGCACGTGCTGCGCACCCCGGACGACATCTGGGAGGCCGCGCCGATTCCGAGACCCAGGAAGCGGGCATGAGCGGGGCGTCACGATGCAGGTGCTCGTGACGCCCTATTCGTCCTCGCGCCCGAGGCCGGCGTCCCGCGCGATCACGATCGCCTCCGCGCGGGTCGCGACGCCGAGTTTGAGGAAGATCGCGGAGATGTGGTTGCTGACCGTCTTCGGCGAGATCGCGAGCCGCTGCGCGATGCTGCTGTTGGAGCGTCCCGCCGCGAGCAGGTGCGTGACCTCCCGCTCTCGCTCGGTCAGCTGCGGGAGGGCGGCGCGCTGCGGCGCGCGCGGTCGGAGGAGCTGATCGGCGACCTCGCGGCTGAAGATCGCGTCGCCGGCGGCGACGGCGCGTATCGCCCGCTCGATCTCCTCCTGCTCGGCGCCCTTGAGCAGGTACCCCTGCGCTCCGGCGGCGAGCGCCTCCGCGACGAGGGAGTCCTCGGCGAACATCGTCAGTACGAGCACGGCGGTCTCCGGGTACCCGGCGGCGATCCGGCGCGTCGCCTCGACGCCGTCGATTCCCGGCATCCGCAGGTCCATCACCACCACATCCGGATGCCGCAGGGCGACCTCCCGCACGGCACCTGCGCCGTCCGAGGCCTGACCGACGACCTCCATGCCGTCCAGCGTCTCCAGGAGGGCGCGCAGGCCTCCAACGACGACCGGGTGGTCGTCGACGATGAGCACGCGCACTGTCATGGTTGCCATTGTGCTGGACGGCGTGGCGCGTCGGGTAGGTGCAGGGTCCTATGCCGTCGCCGGGATGACGGATGCGCGCGTCGCGGCCGTCAGGCGGTGGCGTGCAGGGGCCGATATCGCACGGCGACGGCGCCGGAGGGGAAGTCGCGCCGCTCCACGAGCTCGAGCCGGACCTGCTGGTGGAGACCGGCGAGCAGGGTGGGGCCTCGGCCGGCGAGCACCGGATGCACGAGGAACTCGTACTCGTCGATCAGTCCCTGTTCCGCCAGCGCCGTCGGCAGTGTCACGCCTCCCACCCACAGGCCCCTGCCGGGCTGGGCCTTGAGGTGCCGTACCGCAGCGACCGGGTCGCCGCGCAGCAGCTCGGCATTCCAGTCCACCGAATCGAGCGTGCTCGAGACGACATGCTTCGGCGCGCGGTCGATGGCCTCCGCGAAGGGGAGCTCCCGCTCCCCCATCCAGCCCGGCCAATCGCCTGTCGCCGGCCGGCGCCAAGCCGATTCCATCATCTGATACGTCGTCCGGCCGAGGATCAGCGCGTCGGCCTTGGCCATCTGGTCGGCCCAGTAGCGCATCGAGTCGGCGTCCGGTGGCAGCCCCGCCTCGTGGCTGCAGCAGCCGTCGAGCGTGACGTTGATCGAGTAGCGGAGCGGTCTCATGTCGGTGTCCTCATCCGTTGCCCACCGCTGTTCCGGCCTCATCCGAACGCGCAGTGCATCAGCACCTGCTGCTCGCCGGCCTCACCGGGCAGGTCGCCCTGGAAGCCGAAGAACCGCGCACCGTCTGCGGTGAGAAGCGGTGCCGGCGGGAGCTCGTAGAGCCCGACCGGGTCGCCGGGAGCGATGGCCTGCGGAGCCGACGCCGGCGGTGCGACCCGTCCGTCGACCGTGTCATCGATGATGCCGTCGAGCCATTCCGAACGCGGACAGACACCGCCCCAGGCCGGGACGGGCGCGGTCTGCACGGGGTAGGCGACGCCGTCGACGTCGATGATGGCGATCTCGCGGGTCTGCGTCCCGGTTCCGCCGCCGGCGCAGTCGCGCCCTTGATCGGTGTGGGGCATCCAGAGGGTCTGGTCGATCAGGAAGCCGCCGT
Source organism: Microbacterium soli (assembly GCF_039539005.1). Classification (NCBI taxonomy): domain Bacteria; kingdom Bacillati; phylum Actinomycetota; class Actinomycetes; order Micrococcales; family Microbacteriaceae; genus Microbacterium; species Microbacterium soli. The sequence continues at coordinate 2,426,344 of NZ_BAABCP010000001.1, read as the reverse complement.
CGGTGCCTTCTACGGAGTGGACGACGTCACCGCAGCGGACCGTACGCGCGATGGGGTACCAGACCTGCTCGGCCACGGCATCCGCATCGATGTCCTTGCCGAGCCAGACGTACCACAGCTCCTGGAAGCCGTTGCCGTCGAGCTGGGTGACGGGCACGGCGAGGTCGACGACCCCGTCGCCGTCGGCATCGGATTCGACGCCGACGCCGATCTCGTACACGCGCATGACGTCGTCGCTCGCCTTCCCGTCCTCGAAAACGATCGTGATCGGCTCCTCGAGTCCGCGGTCGGCGAACGACCACTCGGCGTTCGCGATCCAGGCCTGGATGTCCGCACCGGTCAGGGAGGGCGCCTCCGGCGTCTCCGCGACGTCGGCGGGGGCATCGGTCGGCGCCTTCGCATGGGGCGATGCTGAGGCGCACGCCGCCAGGAGCAGCGCTGCGCAGAGGATCGCGCCGGCCGCCGCCGCGCGCCGCCTCACCGGCCTCCTCCGACCGACTGCGGCAGAGCAGCGGGCTGTTCCGGTGCGCCCAGCGCCGCGCCGAAACTGCTCGGGAACACGGACGGGAGCAGTTCGAGCGGTGGTGCGTCGCCGATGCGCATGTGCGTGGCGATCATGGCGTTGCGCCCGATCGTCGTGCCCGCGAACGCCACGGACTCCCGGTCCTCGTATGGGCGGGCGGCGAGCGCCTTGAGCCGGTCGGTGGCGTAGGACACGTCCTGCGGCCCGAACTGCTGGGTGATCGTGGGCACCCACGAGGCGACGACGTTCCCCGAGTGGGTGGCCTGCCCGCCGAAGTGCTCGGAGACGGCGAGGATCAGCTCCGCCATCCAGTCGCGTACGCCGGATGCGGACATCGACACGACCCGGTAGGTGTCGTTGCCGTTCACCTCGAAGACCGCGAAGAGCGCGTCGCCCATGAGGTTGGCGCGAGTCGTCTGGCTCATCGAGAGGTTCGCGATCGTCGTGCCGTTGATGCTCCCGGAGGTGAACGAGGAGCTCGAGCCGTAGGTGCGGGCCGTGTCGACGTCGTGCGCGTAGGTGGTCGCGGAGGACACGCCGAAGGAGGTGGAGAACATGCGCATGCTGGTCTCCAGCGCACCCGTGATCGCTCCTTCGGTCTGCTGGTCGAAGTGACGTTCGATCTCGATGATCCTCGCCCCGCTGACGACGCTGTCACCGGGGGCGGAGTACAGGGCGGACCGCGGTGTCCGGGAGAAGTCGACGAGCCTGTGATGCAGAGCGTTCGCCTGGGCGATGTCGCGGCGGTTGAAGGCGCGCGCTCGCAGCTCGGCGATGAAGCCGATGAGGAACAGGATGGCTCCCAGCAGGAAGAACACCCCTCCGATGCCCTGGCCCGCCATGAACGCGGAGGCGAAGCTCGGTGCGGCGGGCGCCAGCATGGACGCGAAGGCGAGCGAGCACAGGAACCAGATGAGAAGGATGATGATGCCCCAGATGAGCAATCCGCGTTTGCGTCGCGCTCGTGCGGCCGGGGACATGCCTGAGACAACACTCGCCAAAGCCGAGCTCCTTTCGGTGCGGCCCGGTACGAGGGGGGTCTGTCCGGCCGCCATGGTCGAATACCTGCTCCAACATATCGGCAAGGCGCGCGTGCGCGCCAGATCGCCCTATGCGGGGTGTCGGCCGATGAACCCCGCGAAGTGCTCGGCTCGCACATCCGCGGCGATGCTGCGCCCGAGCTGCCGCAGGACCGGGATCGCATCGACCGCGTCCAGGCGGCCCGCCCTGGCCACCTCGGCGGAGAGCCCGCGCCTGCGCAGCTCCGCATCGGTGACGGCGGCGTCATAGCGGACGTAGCTGAACATCGGGTCGTCGATCGAAGGCTTGTGGAGATCTCCGATCTCCGCATCGATGGGTGCACCGTGGCGAGTCCGGCCGAGGACACGGCAGAGCAGATCCTGCTGCACGGACACGCTGTTGATCAGAGCGGCGGGCACGGCCGTCGCCTGCTGCCACAGCGGCTGATCGAGCTGAGAGAGCGCACGGGTGGCGAAGGCGCCGTTGCCGACGCTGACCAGCAGCAGCCTCTCCGGCCCTCGGGGCCACTCGAGCCGGTACTCCGGCAGGGTGGCCATGAGCGCCAGCTGCAGGGCGGGATTGTTCAGCGTGGTCGTCGCGCCGTCGCTGAAGGTGTATGCGGTGCCGTTGCCGAAGACGATGCGCTCGCTCCGGAAGAACGTCGGCGCGGCGGTGCTCGCGCGCACGAGCTGCCACAGCGGAAGCTGCAGATTCGAATCGGCCGCCCCGGGATCGTTGAACGCGGCCGCGGGGTTGCTGCTGACCGGCCACGGCGAGTCCGTGCTGGCATTGCGCAACCCGATCATGAGCAGGCAGCGCAGCGTCTCGGAGCCCAGTGTCGTGGTCTCGCCGAACTCCTGCTTGAGCAGCGCGGCGAGCCCGGCGTGATCGTAGCGGTGCCGGATGCGGGAGCTCCAGCGCGAGGAGCGGAAGATCGCCCTGGAGTGCGTGACGTACAGCTCGAGGAGTTCTTCCGCCGAACGCCCCAGGGCGAGTCCGGCGGCGATGATGGCGCCGGTGCTCGTACCGGCGATGTAGTCGAACCAGTCGCCGAGCCGCAGGTCGGGGTCACCGGTCTCCTGGCGGAGCACCCGCTCGATGCCGGCGATGGTCTCCAGAGCGACGACGCCGCGCACTCCGCCGCCGTCGATGGCGAGAAGCCTGTGCCGATCAGGATGCGCCGTCATGGCCGATCACCGAGTATCCGAGCGCTGCCAGCACCTCCGGCAGCGCTCGGATCCGAAGACGGTCGAGTTCCCGAGTCGGCTCGTCCAGCTCCTCCCAGGGCACGAGGTCCGGGTGCCCGCTGCGACCGGCGCGACGGGTGAAGCGGCACCAGCGCAGATGCTCCAGCCGCGCGCCCGCATCCAGTTCCTCGTCGGTGAGGGAATCCCGGCGTCCTTCGGGCTCGCCTTCGACGATCCTCAGCCCGAGGGCGGTGAGGATGATCGGCGCGAACCGGGCCGAGTCGAGGTTCGCCTCTCGTTCGGAGGCGTCCAGCTGCTCCCATGCCGCGGCGGTCCTGCCGCGGCTCTCGGCGTCACGCATCCGCATCGCTCGGGCGAGCTGTGTCACGTGCTCGTCGTGGATCACTGCGCCGCACTCCTCCCGGTTCCTCACTAGGATCAGGGTAACTGGCCCTTGGTGGAGGACGAGCGATGCGGCAGCGGTTCTGGATGTTCTGGGATCGTCTCGGCGGCATCGTCATGCTCGGAGCCGTCGCGGCGGTCTTCCTCCTGGGCCTGTTCGGTGTCGCCCGGTACTCCGACATCCACGACCTGGGCATCCCCTTCGGCACGCAGTTGTACATCACCGCATCGCTGTTCCTGCTGGAGAACGGATCGCTCGACGGGCAGATCCCCTGGGCACTGGAGATCGCCCGCTGGGCTGCGCCCGTCGTGCTCGCCACCGCGGCCATCGGCACCGTCGTCTCCGTGGCCCGGCACCGGGTCTGGGCCCTGGGCGTGCGGAGCCTGCGCGGGCATGTCGTGATCGTGGGACTGGGGGAACGCGGCTGGCGCGCCGCACGCTCCGCGAAACAAGCAGGCCGAGCCGTGGCCGTGATCGAGACCGATGCCGCCGGTCCGCATGTGCGGGCCGCGCGCCGACTGGGCATCCCGGTGATCGTCGGCAGCGCGACAGAGGTCTCCCGCCTGCGCGCCGCACGCCTCGACCGGGCTTCCCGGGCCATCGTCCTCGTCGGGGACGCGGCCGAGACCACGGCCATCGCCGATGCCGTGGCAGACCTCTTCCGTTCGCCGAGATTGTCCTTCCGGCCGGAGTTCTGCTGCTTCCTCGCCGTTCCCGATGCCGACACCGCGAACGACCTGAATGCTCTCATGCACGACCCGGGTGCACCGTTTCAGCGTGAGTTCTTCAATCTGGAGGATCGTTCCGGCCCGGTCATCATCGACCGGTGGGCGGGTCTGCTCACCACCGCCGGACCGCCGCCGCCGATCATCGTCATCGGCGCCGATGCCGTCGCCCGGTCCGTGATCGCCGCCGCGGCCCGGCAGTGGTCGGCACGAGCGGACGATGATGTGCTGGAGGTGCATTGGCTGCTCTCCGCTCGCAGCCGCGGCGTCGAACGGCTTCTCACCGACCTGGGCGGGACGCACGGGTCAGCGCGGATCATCGTGCAGGAGTTGAGGAGTCCGGACAGTCGCGGGGAGATCGCCGCGACCCTTCACGGGTTGCACACGCCCCCGGCTCTGGTCGTCGTCTCGGAGCGCGACGATGCGGAGGCGTTGAGCGTGCTCTCCTGCGCCGATGTGGCGCTGCGGGGCACGGACACCGTGGTGGTGGGGGTGACGGAGGGCCCCTCGCTGGTGCGCCTGCTGCACGGGCATGACCGGATCGAGCTGTTCGACGTCGCCGCAGAGCTCGGTGATGACGAGCAGATCGCGCACGGCAGACTCGAGACCCTCGGACGGGCGCTGCACGACGGATACCTGCGGCAGCTGAATCGCTCCCTGCCGGCTGAGGAGCGCGCCGCCAAGCCCGCGTACCGCCCCTGGGCGGAGCTGCCCGACGAGCTCCGTTCGCAGAACTACGACGCGGCCCGGGCCGCTCGCGGCATGCTGCGCGAGCTGGGTTTCGACATCGTCCCGCGCACACCGCTCCTCCCCGCGATCACGGTTCTCGACGATGATGTGGTCGAGGCGCTCGCCGAGGCGGAGCACCACCGCTGGTTCCGCTCCCGACATCCGGGTGCCGCCGCACCGGACTGGGCGGATGTGGACCCGATGCACGCGGAGCAGAGCCGTGACCAGGCACGACGCCTGCCCGGCATCCTCACTGCCGCAGACCTGCAGATCACCCCCGCTGCCGAAGAGAGGGCATGACGTGGCGCAGTCCGGATATCAGGCATTCATCTCCTACTCGCACTCCGCCGACGGCGCCTTCGCCCCGGCGCTGCAGCGCGGTCTGCAGCAATTCGCCCGGTCCTGGCGGCAACGGCGGGCGATGGAGGTGTTCCGGGATGAGACCGGCCTCGCCGTCGACCCGGATCTGTGGGGCGCGATCACGACCGCCCTGGACGCCTCGGAGTGGTTCCTCCTCCTCGCCTCACCGCAGGCGGCGGCCTCGCACTGGGTCGGGCAGGAGATCCAGCACTGCCTCGCGACCAAGGGCGCAGACCGGATCCTCATCGTCCTCACTGAGGGCACGCTCGGCTGGGACGCGGATTCCGGGGATTTCAGCGCCGAATCCGACGCCGCGCATCCCGCGCTGCGCGGGCTGCTCACAACCGCTCCGAGGATCATCGACCTGTCCTGGGCGCGGCAGGAGACCGAGCTGACGCTGGACAACCCGCGCTTCCGCGCCGATATCGCCCGCATCGTCGCCCTGATCCGTGACGAGCCGGTCCAGCAGGTCGCCGACCGGGACTCCACCGAGCGCCGCCGCACCAGGACCGTCGTCCGCTCCGCTCTCGGCGCCCTCGCCACGGCGACCGCTGTCGCCGTCGTCGCCGCCACGGCGGCGGGGGTGAGCTGGCAGGCGGCGGCGGCCGAGCGCGCCACCGCTGAGGCGGCGGCGCAGACCGCGCTGGCTCGGGAGTTCGCGGCGAAGTCGCGCTCAGCGCAGGATCCCCGCGCCGCCCTTGCGCTCGCCGTCGAGGCGTACGCGCTCGCTCCCGAGACCGCACAGACGGGGGCACTGCTCGCCGCGATCAGCGGTCCCGGCGCCGATCTGGTCGACCTCCCTCCCCTGCTGCCCGACGAGTACCGTCCGGAGCAGATCCGGTCGAGCTCCTCGCCGGGGGATGCCGGCGGCGGACGCCTGTCGCTGGCGACGCCCACGGGGTCCGTCGTGGTCGATCTCTCCGCCGACGACACCTGGGAGCTGCCCGGCCGGACGCACTATCTGACCCCGGACGGTGCGCGCGCGGTCGGTGCGGACGGCAGGATCTTCGGTCTCGGCCCGGACGGTGCGGCCGAACCCCTCGGCACGATCCCCGAGCTGGGCACGGAACCGGTGTTCGCCGCGGACGGCGATGCGTTCGTGTACCGGCACGACGGGGCCGGAGGCGCGGAACTGATCGTGTCGGACAGCGCCGGGCGGAATGTCCGCTCCGTCCCCGTCCCGCTCGGTGCGGACGGCGCGGGATGCAGCGGGGAGGCGTCGTCCTTCGCGATCTCCCCGGATGGCGGGAGGATCGCCGCCCGTATCGGGCCGGCCTGGTCAGCAGCGCCGCTCCGCGCGCGTCTGACCACCTATGCGATCGGTGACGACGGTCTGACCGAGCTCGCCACGACCGAGGTCGCCGGAGTCGGCACCGTTCGGTTCACCGATGACGGGACGGCCCTGTGGGTCCGCGACGATGCGGAGGTGCGCATCCTCGCCCCCGACACCCTGGAGACGGCGGGCCCGTCGATGAGCATCAGCAGAGCGGGGCCGCTGCACTACGCCCACGACGCGCTCGCGCTCGCCCCGGCCGACGGTTGCGCGCTGCCCGGCATCGTGCACCCGCCGACGATGGCGACGATCGCGGAGCTGCCCGCCGCGCTCGAGTACGCCGAGAGCGGCTGCTACGACACGACGGCGGGAAGCGAGTCCCGTTGGCTCCTCGGCGGCTCCTGGGTGCGCACCTCCGCGGGCCTCTGGCCGACCGACGCCGCCCGGATGCTCGCCATCGCCTGCGACGCGCTCGACGGCGCCGTCTCACGGGAGGAGTTCATCGGCTTCTCCGCCGTCGACCATGCCCCCATCGGCTGCGCCGGGACCGGGGAGGACTCATGAGCGCCACCGTCTACCTCGCCGCGGCGGACGGCCCCGACCAGCCGCTGGCGGATGCCCTCGTCCGCGCACTCCCCCGCTACGGTCGACGTGGCGCGGTCCGCGTCACACGCGCGGGCGATCCCGGTTCCGCCGACTGGTTCCTGCTGCTGGCGTCACCGGAGTCCGCGAGGGATGCCGCGGTGACGACGGCCATCCGGCAGCGCCTCGCCGCGGTCGGGGTGGAACGGCTCCAGGTCGTCGTCACCACCGGCACCTGGGAGTGGGACAGTGCTCGGGGTGAGCTCTCCGCCGGTTCGACCGCCGCCCCCGAGCCGTTGCGCACGGCATTCCCGGCGGAGCCGCGGCACATGCCCTACCGGGGCGATCGGATGCATCCGCCTGCGCCCCGCGATCCCGTCTTCCTCGATCAGCTCGCGGAGATCGTCGCACCGGTCGTGGGAACCACGAAGGACGACCTCGTCGGAGAGGACGTCCGCCGCCAGCATCGTGTCCGACGCCTCACCCGGATCGGGGCTGCTGCGCTCGCGGTGCTGCTCGTCGTCGCCGGAGCGGGCGGCGTCCTGGCCGTGCAGGGGGCCGCCGCGGCCGACCGTGCCCGGGCGGAGGCAGAAGCCCAGCGGGATGATGCCGACAGTCGCCGCCTCGCGGCACTGGCGCAACAGGTCGCCGGTGCTGATGGCGCGTTGGCTCGCCTCCTCGCGATCGAGGCCTGGCGGATCGCCGAGACGGACCAGGCTCGTGACGCCCTCGCCCTGGCAGCCGAGGTCGCCGGCGACTGGGAGATCACCACCACATCCGACGACGTGACCCGCCTGATCGGGCACGCCTCCCGCCCCATCGACATCGCACTGTCGGAAACGCACATCGCGACTGTCGATGCGACCTCGATGCTGCGGATCTGGCCACTGGGAGAGGTCTCCTCACCGGTTCAGACCGAAAGCTCGTCCGGGCTCGTCGACCTGGCGTGGTCGCATGACGGCGAGACGCTGGCGGCTGCGGGCGGACGCGTGCATCTGTTCGGCGCCGACGGCGGAGCCCTCGGGTTCGCCGGCCCGCGTTCCCCCGCCTCCGTCGTCGGGACATGGGGCGAGAGCGGATTCGTCGCCGGCGGTGATTCCGTCGCGCTCATCGAGGACGGTCGTGTCATCGCCGAGCGTGCCGTCGCAGAGCTCGGGTTCACCGACCGTGCTGTCTTCGTCGAGGGCGATCGCACCGGCGAGCGCGTTCTCGCCGCCTCCGCCGCAGGCCAGGTCGCCCTTCTCGATGCCGGCCTTCAGGTCGTCGCACAGTGGCAGTTCACCGTCACCGTCGACCAGTTCGGCGAGCGGGACAGCGCACGGACGCTCGCCTGGGATGGTGATGCTCGCGTCGTGCTCCCGCCGGACAACGAGACCATCCTCGGGCCCGTCCTTCGCCAGGGCGCACCGGATGCCCAGGACGGCGCGATCGCGGGGATCTATCACGCGCACACCGGTGAGGCGCTCGAACCGCTCATCTCCACCGGTCATCTGCCCCTCCCGGCAGCCTCGGCCGTCTTCCTGCCGGACGGGTCGGCGGTGGCGATCACTCCCGGCGGTCTCGAGTCCCCGCCCGCCTTCGGCGGCACCGCGTCGGCGCCCGACCTCAGCGGAGTGCCGCTGCCGCTGCAGGCGGAACTCGTGCGCACCTCTCCGGACGGAGCCTGGCTGGCCGTCTCGGGTGCCGGGGAGGAGGTCCACCTGCTCCGCATCGGGGGATCTCCGCCCGAGGAGAGCGACGATCCCCTCGTGCGCGCCTGCGCCGCTGCCGGGCGCAATCTGACGGATGCGGAGTGGGCGATCCATCTGCCCGATCGTCCGTACCGCGCCACGTGCGACGGTTTCGATGCGCCCGGAGTGCGCTGACATCGACTGTTGCTGATTCGGTCGATGGGATTCGGCCTCCGAGGCGGAGGTGGGCCCTGCGCGGGTCGTGGTGGTCGAGCCAGGTCGTCAACCGTGTTCTGCGTTCGGCGTGGGAAAGCCCGGGGGAAGTGCCGCGTGGTGGGCTTCCGCGTGATGACGTGCGCGTCGGTCACGATGCGGAGCGCGACCGAGCGTGCTCATATCGACGTGATCCTCGACGATGCCGCAGCGAGCAGTGGCCGACACAGGGTGTCGGCCAGAGTCATGGTGGTGGTGCGACAGTGATCGGTGGGGCCGGGGTCGATCCGCCCGCGTTCGAAGTAGGCGTCGGCGGGGCTGGGTCCGTCGCAGAACTGCGCGGAAGCGCAACCCCGGCAGGCGTCGACCGCGGCGAGGTGGTCGGCCAGCCATGTCGTCCGATCCCCCGCCTCGGCGAGTATCTCGTGCAACGGATCGGCCAGGACGTTGCCGGAATCGAAGTCGCCGTATCCGAGCGGGTCGTGGAAGCCGGCGAGCTCCGGAGCGACCAGCACGACGTCACCATCGCAGGTGATCGTCGGCAGGGGATCGACGTCGGTGATCGCCGGCTGCTCCCCGGCGAGAGCTCTTCGTACATGACGCAGACTGCGGTCGATCTCCCGGATGCGAATCGCGGGGTCCGCCATCCATGCTTCGGTGAGGGCGATCCAGAACTCCTGTGCTCGTCGTGGATCGCCTGTGCCGACGCGCGTGTTCGCTCCCACTCGCTGTTCGATGCTGACGCCGAGTGCCTCGGTGCCGAGGCCGACGAAGAACTCGTAGAATTCCGCGGCCAGTTCCGGATCCGGCTCGCTGACCACGGCGATCGTGGTGAAGCTGATCCCGTTGCGGCGCAGACAGTCGATACCGCGCATGATCCGCCCGTAGGCGGGCTGCCCGGACCTGGTGCGTCGAGCGGCCGACAGGGCCGGTGGGCCGTCGATGCTGACGCCGACGCGGATCGCGTATGCGGCGAAGACGTCGCACCACGCGTCGTTGATCAGCGTGGCGTTGGTCTGCACGCCGTGCCGCACCCCGCTGAACGGAGCCAGCAGGTCGGTGAAGTGACGCCTGCCCACCGCCAGTGGTTCGCCGCCGTGCCAGAACACCTCGAATCCCGGACGGTCCTGAGCCCAGGCATTGACCGTCTCGGCGGTGGCCCGTGCGACGGCAAGCGGCATCCGCCGCATATCGCGGTGTTCAGGGAGATAGCAGTACAGGCAGTCGAGGTTGCATCCCGTGCCGGGCTGCATGATCACCGCAGAGGGAGTCGACCTCAGCCGGGCTTCGGCCGCAACCGCTGGTCTGAACGAGGTCCGGCTCCGCTCCCCGATTTCCGGTCGGCTCGGTGGAACTGCGGGCCCGTTCGACTCAGCCATGCTGAACACGCTAATGGATGACAGGAGCCGACGCGCAACCCGGACATCCGCATCCGGATCCGGAGGGCGTCTCACCGAGCGGGCCGTGTCTCACCGGCATCGGGCCGGTCCGTCTCACTCGGGCGGTGCCCGGAGCCCTGGGTGACGAGCCGCTGGGTGGGCACGCAGCACGACCGACCCCGAACCGGTCACGTCACCGGTCGTCAGTACCTCTGTTTCGCCGGCGACTTCACGAAGTGATCGCATCCGCGCGACACCGATCTCCCGCAGCGTCAGGGGGGCGGAAGACGGTCACGACGAGCTTCTCCATGTCCCGCTCGTACAGCTGCCGCGTCCGCGTGGTCAGGTGATTCTCGAGGTCGAGGTCTTCCAGTCAGTACGCGACGAGATCCGGGAACGGGCTGTCAGAGGTCAGATCGATGCCGGTGGGCTTGAAGAGACTCCGGTCCGCGAGCCTCGCTTTCAGCGTGCGTTCCGCCGCCTTCCGGTTCTCCCTGGTCGCCTGCACGAACCGGACCTTTCCTTCGCAGTCGCGGTAGCGTGCGCGAGCGACAACGCGGCCGGCGTGGACACCGGCTCAGAGGGAGCAAAAGACGACGTTTTCGATGGCCGGATCACATCTCACCCACGGAAAAGTCCCGAAAACCGGTGAGTTTCCGGGACTTTTTGGTCGGGCTGACAGGATTTGAACCTGCGACCCCTTGACCCCCAGTCAAGTGCGCTACCAAGCTGCGCCACAGCCCGTGGCGGTCCGCACCGAAGCGCGGGCAACTCGTCCATCCTAGCCCACGCACGGGGCCGCCGCGAACCACGATCGCCGGGCGTGGTGCATGGCCGCACGACACGCCATGGCGCTCGTCGTTGCCGATGTCCGAGCCCCCGCGTAGCGTGCCGGACATGACGATGATCACCACAGAGCAGGCGACGATCGATCGATGGGACGACGTGCAGCACTCCCTCTCCGGCGGCGGAGACGGGCGCAGCTGTCAGTGCATCTGGCCGGTCGTCGCACGCAAGGACTGGCAGTCGTCCACTTTCGATGAACGACGCGACATGCTGCGAGACGAGATCGCCACCGGCCCGCCGCCCGGGCTCATCGCGTACGTCGACGGTGAGGCCGCCGGGTGGGTCCGCGTCGGACCGCGTTCGGCGCAGACGCGCATTCTTCGTACGCGTGCGATCGCCGGCGCGACGGCCGAGTCCCTCGACGATGAGAGCGTCTGGGCGATCACGTGCTTCGTCGTACGCCGGGAGCATCGGGGCAAGAGCCTCACCGCACAGCTGCTGCGCACGGCCGTCGACTTCGCCGCCGAATCCGGGGCCCGCGTCATCGAGGCGTACCCCGTCGACACGAGCGAGGGCACGCACCGCGCGAACGACCTGTTCCACGGCACCCTGTCGACCTTCCTCGCCCAGGGATTCCAGAAGACCGCCGAGCTCCCCGCCGGGCGTGTCCTCGTCGTGCACGAAGTCGAAGGTGCGGCCGCGCTACCGTGAAACCATGAGCGCACAGCATCCGGTCATCGACGACCCCGTGCTCGGTCGGCCCGCCGCAAATCACGATCCCGACGGGGCAGTCACCGCCGTGGTGGTCGAGTCATGATGGCCGCGGTTCGCACCACACGGACGACGGAGAGGCGGATGCCGCACGGCATCCGTCTTCTCGACATCGCCGTCTGGGTCCCGTACCTGCTCCTGTCGATCGTCCACGTCACGGCTCTCGCCGTGCACTCGCCTGCGGCGGGACCGACGAAGCTGATGCTCATGCCTCTGCTCGCGCTTCCCGTCATCGCCACCGCGCCGAGACTCCGTCCGCGGGCGGTCTTCATACTGCTGCTCGGTGCGATCGTGTTCTCCTGGTTCGGTGACAGCGCAGGATCCCTCTTCACCAGGGCCCCGGAGCTTCCCCTCATGCTCCTCTTCTTCGGCGTCGCGCACGTCGGTTACATCTGGCTCTTCCTGCGCTTCGCCCGCATGCGCCGGCTGCCGAAATGGACTCTCGTCTATCTCATGTGGTGGATCGGGATGCTGATCCTCCTGGGCCCGCACACCGGAGGTCTTCTCGTCGCCGTCGCCGCGTACGGGCTGGTGCTCGCCGGAACGGCGGCGACGTCCGCACGCTGTCATCCGATCGTCGCCGTCGGCGGGGCCTTCTTCCTCGCGAGCGACTCCCTCCTCGCGTTCCGTCTCTTCCTCCCCGAGGGGATGCCCGACTGGACCAGCCCCGGCGTCATGGCCTCCTACACGATCGGCCAGGGCCTGATCGCGTGGGGCGTCCTCCGCACGACCGCGAGCCGGAGGGAGAGGCGATGACGGATGCCGTGAAGCCGGCGCGCATCGACAGCTGGCTGTGGGCGGTGAGGATCTGCAAGACGCGTTCCGCCGCGACCGCCGAATGCCGCGCTGGGCATGTGCGCGTGAACGGCGAGCGGGCCAAGGCCGCGCAGACGGTGAAGCCCGGGGACGAGGTGCGCGTGCGCCTGTCTGGTTTCGATCGGATCCTCATCGTGAAGCAGCCTCTGATCAAGCGCGTGGGGGCGCCCGTCGCCGTCACCGCCTACGAGGACCGCACTCCGCCCCGAGACCCCGTCGCGATGATCGCGGTGCGCGATCGCGGGGCAGGACGCCCGACCAAGCGGGAACGCCGGGAGATCGACCGGTTGCGCGGTCGCGATCAGCGCGATCGATGACGATCGGTCGCCTCGAGATTCCGTGAGATCTCCTCTTGAATATTCGAATATTTGTTCTATACTGGATGCATGACATCAGACCAGATCATCCGGAGCGAGCGACGCGGCGCTCTGCTGGATGCCTGGGTGGAGACGCAGCGGAAGATCGCTCGTCTTCAGGCGGAGGCCGCAGCCCTGCTGGCGGAGCGGTGGGAGCTGTGGGCGCAGGAGGTCGCGGATGCTCCGATGCAGCGCGACATGATCGAGCGCTCGATGTTCGCGGAGTACGCCGCCGCCGGACACATGTCGCAGGGGTCGGCGGAGTTCGCCTTCGTGGACGCCCGGTTACTGCATGAGGAGTTCCCCACCATCCGAGAGGCCTTCACCGACGGTCGTCTGACCCCGCAGCATGTGCGCGAGATCCTCCGCGAGTCTCGGCCGGTGCGGGAGGCCGTGCGCACAGGCGACGTCGATGCCGGGACCCTGAAGCTGTACGAGGTCGCGGTGCTGGAGGTCGCTGAAGCGGACACCGCCGCCCGCACCCGTGCGCACGCCCGACGCGTGGCGGCGGCGCTGGCCGGGACCACGGTCGTCGATCAGCACGAGCGTGCCGCCGCGGATCGGGAGGTCACGGTGCGATCGGTCGGCGATGGGATGGCGCTGCTGCAGGCCATGCTGCCCGAGCACCTGGCGCTGGCGATCCAGGACCGACTCACGGTGATGGCGCGGCACATGGTCCGGCATTCCGACGACCGCAGACCGATCCTGCCTCCCACCGAGCCGACGGATGCGGAATGGGCGGCTCAGAGAGCCGAAGCCGAGTGGGCCGAGGCCATTTTCAGCGCCGGTACGTTCACGACCGACCCCTTCACGACCGATCCGTTCACGACCGCCCGGCTCATGACCGCTACTCCCTCATCGACCGATCCTTCCGGCGCCCAGACGAGCACCGAGTCCGAGACGAGCACCGGCTTCGAGAAGACGAACACCGACTTCGAGACGAGCGCCAGGCCTGCTCCGGAAGCGGATCCGGAGAGCGATCCGCACCGGCACGAGGACAGCCCTCTGCTGCTCCACCTCCCCGCCGACGATCGGACCATGGATCAGCTGCGCGCGGATCTGTTCGCCGACCTGCTGCTGGCCTCCGCTCCTTCGGAGGTCCACGGCACGGGTCTGGAGGGCATCCATGCGACGATCCAGGTGACCGTCGCCGCCAGTACCCTCGCCGGTGCCGATGACAGGCCCGCCGAGCTCGATGGTCACGGTCCCCTGCATCCGGATGTCGCTCGTGCACTCGCCGGCTCCCGCACCGGCTGGACACGACTGTTCCTGAGCCCTGCGGGCCTGGTCGAAGAGACGGACACCTACACACCCACCGAGCCGATGCGCAGGTTCCTGCGTGCGCGCGACCAGCACTGCCGCTTCCCCGGCTGTCGGATGCCCGTGCATCGATGCGACATCGACCACAATCACGATCACGCAGCAGGAGGGCCCACGGCGATCGGGAATCTCGCGCATCTGTGCAGATCCCACCACGCCCTCAAGCACCCCGACGTGGCCGACACCGCACGATGGACGGTGACCCAGCTGGCCGATCAGACGCTGCGATGGCACAGCCCGACAGGGCGCACGTATCCCGATCGAGTGCCCCGACGCGTCATGTTCGTGGACGCCGACACCAGGGATCTTCCGACGTGCCGGCCCGCCGGAAACACCGCCGGAGACCTCATCGGCGCGCCCTTCTGACCAGTTCTGATCAGTCCCGCTGGTCCGGCGGTCAGTCCAACTGACCCAGCAGCCAGCCTGCGGGCCTCACCTGCGCGCCCAGGGCCTCGACTCGAGCGCGCAGCCCGCGGTCACTCGTCACGACCGTCACCAGCGCGCCGTCCCCGTGCAGTCTGCGAGCCTCGTCGACGATGCCGTCGTCCCCACCGCCCTCGGCACGCACGATACTCACCGCCTCGGCCGCAGGGGCTTCGGTCAGCACGCGCGCCGCACCCTCCACCACCATCGAGATGCGCGGGAACCACCGGTCCGCACCGAGGCCGAGCTCGGTCGCGGCCACGCCGACCTGCAGCCAGTCCGTCAGTCGGTCGCGCAGCCGCGCAGCGGCGCCCGCCCGGTCCTTCCACCAGCCGTCGGGCACGGACCCCACGACGTTCGCAGCGTCCACCACGATCGCGGGACGCGTCGGCAGCAGCGCGCGCAGGCCCGGCCAGGCGGCGGCGAACCCCGGGTGCAGTGGACGCTGATCCACCTCCCCCACGGGCACCCATTCCAGTGCCAGGCTCTCCGGGTCGCTGATGACCGGTTCGAAGGGCGTCGTGACCTCGGCGATGACGGTCGTGTACGACCAGATGTCCAGATCGAGCACACTCGTGAACCGTGCGCGTACGGATCCGGCGGGAATGCCGGCCTCCTCGTGCGATTCGCGCAGCGCGCCGGGCAGAGCCGACTCGCCCTCGTGCAGGGCTCCGCCGGGCACGCCCCAAGTCCCTCCGAAGTGGCTCCAGCCGACCCGGTGCTGCAGCAGCACACCCCGCTGCGCGTCCACGGCCAGCAGACCCGCCGCCCCGTATCGACCCCAGTACCTCTCGCCCGAGGCCGAGATCACCCAGGCGTCGCCGGGATCACGCGGGCCACCGGGCCGACGCGGTTCGCCGGGAGCGGGAGGGATGATGGTCACCCGTCCAGCTTTTCACAGCTGCGCGTGTCCGGCTCCCCCGCGGCGGAGACATGTCCGGAGGTTACCTTCTCGCACCGTCCTGCACGCCGCCGCGCAGCCGCTCCGCGGCCAGCTCTTCCGCGGCCTGCAGCGGCGTCACCCCTCGCACCTGCGCGTCGTCGAGGATCCTGCGCACGGTGTCGCCGATCGCCGCGACGCGGGCCATGATCTCCTCGCTCGTGCCGATCCGCTTCGCCTCCAGGTCCAGGTAGATCACCCCGCCCGCATTGACGACGAAGTCCGGCGCGTACAGGATGCCCCGGCCCGCCAGTCGATCGGCTCCCGAGCGCTCGGACAGCGGATTGTTCGCCGGCCCGCACACGGCCTTCACGTCCAGCGCGTCGATGACCTCGTCCGTCAGCACCCCGCCGATCCCGGCGGGCACGAACACGTCGCCGGGGACCAGATGCTCTGTGCCTGGCTCGACCCAGGTCGCCCCGAGCTCCGTGGCGAACGCGCGCCGGGCCGGGTTGATGTCGGTGACGGTCAGCTGCGCACCGTGCTCGGCGAGCCGCTGCGCGAGGCGCCCACCGACCTGTCCCAGGCCGGAGATGGTCACCCGCCGCCCCTCCGGCGACGCCGATCCGGTCACCCGCTCGAGCACCGCCTGCAGGGACGCGTACACGCCCAGACTCGTGGGGCCCGCCGGCTCGCCGGAGCCGCCCACGGCCCCGGGCAGTCCGACGACGTGCTGCGTGCGCTCGCTGACGGTGAGCATGTCCTCCGTGGTCGACCCGACGTCCTCGGCCGTGCGATAGCTTCCGTCGAGGAGTTCGACGGCGTCACCGAGGTCGAGGAAGGCCGCTCGCCGCTGATCAGCGTCCAGGGTCTGCCCCGGCTCCAGACGGATGACGGACTTGCCGCCGCCGGCGTCGAGCCCCGCCGCGGCATTCTTCAGGGTCATCGCGGTCGACAGCCGCAGCGCGTCCCCGAGCGCGTCGCTCCAGTGCGGGTACGTCCACAGCCTCGCCCCGCCGAGCGCGGAGCCGAGCACGGAGGAGTGCAGCGCGACGGCGATGAACAGGCCGCTGCGGCGCCCGGTGATCACCTCCACGCGCTCGTGGGCGAAGTCGGGCAGGGGCAGGGTGTGCGTCATCGCAGTCTCCTTCGGCGGGCCTCGTGGGCCGAGCGGGAACGGATGCCGGGATCACGGCATCCGTTCTCATTATCCCTTCGACGGGCGCCGCGACCCAAACTGCGGTTACCGCCGCCGACGCTCCCGCACCCGCATGTTGATGACGATCGGAGTGCCCTCGAAGGCGTAGATCTCCCGCAGGCGGCGCTGGATGAACCGGCGATAGCCGGGGTCGAGGAAGCCCGTCGTGAACAGCACGAACGTCGGCGGGCGGGTGGAGGCCTGCGTGCCGAACAGCACGCGCGGCTGCTTGCCGCCGCGCAGTGGATGCGGGTGCGCGGCCACCAGCTCGGTGAGGAACGCGTTGAACTTGCCGGTGGGGATGCGGCGGTCCCAGTTCTCCAGCGCACGCTCCAGGGCGGGCACGAGCTTGTCGAGATGCCACCCCGTCTTCGCCGAGATGTTCACGCGCGGCGCCCATGTCACGTGCGCGAGGTCCTGCTCGATCTCCCGCTCGAGGTACCGGCGCCGGTCGGCGTTCTCCAGGTCGTCGTCGGACAGACGGTCCCACTTGTTGAACGCGAGCACGAGGGCCCGGCCCGATTCCAGCACCATGTCGATGATGTTCAGGTCCTGCACGCTGATCGGCTGGCTCACGTCGATCACGACGACCGCGACCTCGGCCTTCTCCAGCGCGGCGGAGGTGCGCAGTGACGCGTAGAAGTCGGCGCCCTGCTGCAGGTGCACGCGACGGCGGATGCCGGCGGTGTCGACGAGCCGCCACGGCCTGCCGCCCAGCTCGACGATCTCGTCCACCGGGTCGCGAGTGGTGCCGGCGAGGTCGTTGACGACGACGCGCTCCTCCCCCGCGGCCCTGTTCAGCAGTGAGGACTTCCCCACGTTGGGACGGCCGAGGATGGCGACGCGGCGGGGACCGCCGACCTCGGCCGTGGCGACCGCGGAGACGTCGGGCAGCTTCGCGACGACGAGATCGAGGAGGTCGGCGACGCCGCGCCCGTGGATGGCGGAGACCGGATACGGCTCGCCGAGGCCCAGGTTCCACAGCACCGCGGCCTCCGGCTCCTGGCGGACGTCATCGATCTTGTTCGCGACGAGCAGCACGGGCTTGCCGCTCTTGCGCAGCAGCTTCACGACGTGCTCGTCCGTCGACGTCGCGCCGACCTTCGCATCCACGACGAACAGCACCACGTCGGCCAGATCGATCGCGACCTCGGCCTGCGCAGCCACCGAGCGGTCGATGCCCTTGGCATCCGGCTCCCACCCGCCGGTGTCCACGAGCGAGAAGCGGCGCTGCTGCCACTCCGCCCGGTACGTGACCCGGTCCCGGGTGACGCCGGGGGTGTCCTCCACGACGGCCTCACGTCGCCCGAGGATGCGATTGACCAGCGCGGACTTGCCCACGTTCGGTCGTCCCACGATCGCGACGACCGGCAGGGCGGGCAGGTGCTCGATGCCGTCCTGGCCGCCGACACCACCGGACAGCAGATCGGCGTCCTCCTCGTCGAGATCGTAGTCGGCGAGCGTGGAGCGCATGAGCTCCGCCCGCTGCTCGGCCAGCTGCTCGTCGAGCTCGGCCATCTTGTCGGCGAGGTCGTCGGGCTCCCCGACGTACTCTTCATCAGCCATGGTGGGGCTCCTTGTCGGCATCGCGCCGCCGCCGGATCACGGCGAGGACGGCGTCGATGGTCTGCGGAAGATCGAGTTCTGTCGAGTCGACGACATCGACGCCCGGGGCGGCGTGGAGGAAGTCGACCACGGCGCTGTCCGATGCGTCGCGCCGGTGCAGCGCCTCGGCGACGGCGGCGGCGTCCTGCCCCGCCAGTTCGCCCGCCCGCCGGGCCGCGCGCACCTCCGGTGCCGCGGTCAGGAGAATGCGCACGGGGGCGTCGGGGGCGACGACGGTCGTGATGTCCCGGCCCTCGACGACGACGGCCGGATACTCGGCATCCGCCACGACGGCGCGGAACATCTCGTTCACCTGCACGCGCACCTCGGGCACCCGGGCGACGCCGCTGACCGCCGCCGACACGCGCGGCTCTCGGATCGCGGCGGTCACATCCGTGCCGCCGACCAGGACGCGCCGGTCGTCCGGGTCCAGCCGCTGCCGCAGCGGAAGGTCGGATGCCGCGGCGCGCACGGCATCGGCATCCGCCGTGTCGCCTCCGCGCTCGAGCACGTACCAGGCCAGCGCGCGGTAGGCGGCACCGGTGTCGAGGTACCCGAACCCCAGTCTGCGGGCGACGGCCTTGGAGACGCTGGACTTCCCGGATCCCGCCGGTCCGTCGATGGCGATGACCTTGTCCGCGTCGTACGCCGAGGACGTGGTCGTGTCAGTCATTGGTGTTCCCCGCAATCCGCCAGCCGCGCGCCTCCAGACCCTCGACGGCGCCGCGCAGCGCGTCCGGCGCCACGCTGATGTCGGCGAGGCCGAACTGCGCGCCGGGCGAATGCTCCAGCCGCAGGTCCTCCACGTTCACGCCCAACTCCCCGAGCTCCCCGAACAGGCGCCCCAGCTGGCCGGGAGTGTCGTCGACCATGACGATGAGCTGCTCAAAACGACGGTTCTGCCCGTGCTTGCCCGGCAGCAGCGACACGCCCTCGTTGCCCTGCCGGATCGCATCGGCGATAGTCCGCCGCGCGCCGGGGGCGTCCGGCTCGCGCAGCGCATCCGACACCTCCCGCAGATCGGATGCGAGGGCGTCGAGCACCTCGACGACGGGTCCCGCATTGGCGCTGAGGATCTGCACCCACAGTTCGGGGGCGGATGCGGCGATGCGGGTGGTGTCGCGCACGCCCTGGCCCGCCAGACTCAGCGAGCCCGGCTCCGCGGATGCCAGCCGTGCGGCCAGCAGGCTCGCCACGACCTGCGGCACGTGCGAGGTCAGGGCGACGGAGCGGTCGTGCTCCTGCGGGGTCATCTCCAGCGGCATCGCCCCGAGGTCCAGCGCGAGCGCCTCGACGACGGCGAGATCGGCCGCGCGGGTCTCCTCATCGCGGCACACCACCCACGGCCGGCCGATGAACAGGTCCGCCCGCGCGGAGATGGCTCCGCCGCGCTCGCGGCCCGCGAGGGGGTGCGAGCCGATGTACCTGGTCAGGTCGACGCCGCGACGGCGCAGCTCGGTGAACGGCTCGAGCTTGACGCTCGCGACATCGGTGACCACGGCCTCCGGGTGCGCCTCCAGCTCGGCCTGGACGACGTCGGCGGTCACGTCCGGGGGGACGGCCACCACCACGAGGCCAGGACGGTCGTCGTCACGCGCGTCTCGCCCCGCCCCGTAGTCGATCGCGAGCCGGAGCTGGGAGGGCGAGACGTCGGCCAGCACGACATCGACGTCCTGCCTGCGCAGCGCGTGGCCGATGCTGGCTCCGAGCAGCCCCGCGCCGACGATGCGCACGGTGCCGGTGGTGCGCGATGCGCGTGCACTGGGGGAATCGCTCACTCGGTCTCCTGCTCGTCGTCGTCTCCCGCGGCCGCAGGTGAATCCCGGCGCGAGAGGGTCAGCAGCGCGCCGAGTTCGATTTTACTCAGGTCCCTGGCCTTCCCGACCGGGAGGGCTCCCAGGTGGACCGGTCCGAACTGCCGGCGCACGAGCTCCTGGACCGGATGCCCGACGGCGGCCATCATGCGTCGCACGATGCGGTTGCGCCCGGAATGCAGGGTCAGCTCCACGAGGCTGCTGCGTGCGGACGCAGAGCCGGGAGACACGTCCAGCAGCCGCGCCCTGTCGGCCTTGATGGGGCCGTCCTCCAGGTCGATCCCGCGGGTGAGCGTCGCGATCGTCTGCGCGGTGACAGCGCCGGCCACCTTCGCGACGTACACCTTCGTCACGCCGAACGACGGGTGCGCGAGCACGTGGGCGAGATCGCCGTCATTGGTGAGGATCAGCAGTCCGCTGGTCTGGGCGTCCAGCCTCCCGACGTTGTAGAGCCGCTCCGGCCATTCCCGCGTGAATCGGCGCAGATCCGGTCTGCCCTTCTCGTCGTGCATGGTGCTGTAGACCCCGGTGGGCTTGTTGAGCATCACATACCGCTTCGACACGTCCAGCTGCACGGCCGTGCCGTCCACGTCGATCCGGTCCCCGTCCGGGTCGATGCGGGTGCCGAGCTCGGTCACGGTGCGCCCGTTCACGCGGATGCGTCCTTCGACGATGTACTGCTCGATGACGCGACGCGATGCGACGCCCGCGTTGGCCAGGGCCTTCTGCAGCCGGACGCCCTGCGGGGCGCCCTGTGCGGGCCTGTCGTCGGTCATCTGATGTCTCCCTCGTCGAACCCGTCCGCACCGTCCTCCAGCAGCGGCGAGATCCGGGGCAGCTCGTCGATCGAGTTGATCCCCAGGTGCTCCAGCAGCTGGTCCGTCGTGCCGTAGTTGATCGCGCCCGTCTCGGCATCGGCGAACAGCTCCGTGATGAGCCCCCGCGCCAGCAGGGTGCGCACCACCGAGTCCACGTTCACGGCGCGGATCGATGCCACCTGCCCGCGGGTGACGGGCTGCTTGTAGGCGATGACGGCGAGCGTCTCCAGGGCCGCCTGCGACAGTCTCGACGGCGCCTGCCCGCCGATGAAGTCGGCGACCAGGTCGTCGTGGTCCTCACGGACGTACAGCCGCCACCCGCCGCCGACCTCGCGCAGCTCGAAGCCGCGGCGCGGGCCGCGTCCGCGCCCGTCGTAGTCCTCGACGAGCGTCTCCAGCGTCTGCCGCACGGCCGGCACGGGCGCATGCACGGCCGCCGCGAGGGCGACCAGGGCGATCGGCTCATCGATGACGAGCAGGATCGCCTCGATCCGCTCGGCCAGCGGCGTCTCCTCAGTCGTCTCGAGCACGGCCTCCTCCATCACGGCCTCCTCCTCGGTCATCGTCACCTCACCTGTCGTAGTCCGCGCCCAGCGTCGCCAGCTGCTCGTCCGACCAGCTCTGCGCCGACCAGCGCAGGGTGAGCT
The DNA here is from genome assembly GCF_039539005.1 of Microbacterium soli. Lineage (NCBI taxonomy): Bacteria > Bacillati > Actinomycetota > Actinomycetes > Micrococcales > Microbacteriaceae > Microbacterium > Microbacterium soli. The sequence continues at coordinate 2,404,846 of NZ_BAABCP010000001.1, read as the reverse complement.
CGCCCAGCGGCTCCAGCTGCTGGAAGGACAGCGCGGCATGCCGGTACAGCTCCAGCACGGAGATGAACCGCGCCACGACGATCCCCGGCTGGCTCACCCCGCTGATCAGCTCGCGGAAGGTCAGCGACTCCGTGCTGCGCAGCATCGCCACGACGACGGCGGCCTGCTCCCGGATGCTGACCAGCGGCGCGTGCAGGTGATCCAGGCCGACCGAGGGCAGCTCCTTGGGGGCGAAGGCCATCGCGGCGAGCGCCGCGAAGTCGTCGGCGCTCAGCGTCCACACCAGCTCGGGGGTCCGGCTGCGATGCTTGGCATCCAGCGGCACGGCGCGCGCGTGCCTGCGGCCCTCCCGCTGCAGGCAGCGCCCGAACCATGCCGACACCTCCTTGAAGGCGCGGTACTGCAGAAGCCTCGCGAACAGCAGATCCCGCGCCTCCAGCAGCGCCACGGACTCCGCGTCGACCAGTTCACCCTGCGGCAGCAGACCCGCCACCTTCATGTCCAGCAGCGTCGCGGCGACGACGAGGAACTCCGATGCCTGCTCCAGCTCCTCGTCGCCGTCGAGGTCGCGCAGGTACGAGATGAACTCGTCGGTCACCCTGCTCAGCGACACCTCGGTGATGTCGAGCTCGCGCTGGGAGATCAGAGTCAGGAGCAGATCGAACGGGCCGTCGAAGTTCGACAGCGAGACGCGGAACCGTGAGGCGTCCGATTCCTCGGGCTCAGGCGACGGCGCCACGGGCCACAAGCTCCCGCGCCAGTCGCAGGTACGCCTGGGCGGCTGCGTGCTCCGGCGCGTACTCGGTGATCGGCACACCCGACACCGAGGCGTCCGGGAACTTCACGGTGCGGCCGATCACGGTCTCCAGCACGTCGTCGCCGAAGGCGTCGACGACGCGTTCCAGCACCTCGCGCGAGTGCAGGGTACGGGGGTCGTACATGGTCGCCAGCAGGCCGTCCATGGTGAGGGACGGGTTCAGACGGTCGCGCACCTTGTCGATGGTCTCGATCAGCAGCGCGACTCCCCGCAGCGCGAAGAACTCGCACTCCAGCGGGATGAGCACCCCATGCGCGGCGGTCAGCGCGTTGACCGTGAGCAGGCCCAGCGACGGCTGGCAGTCGATGAGGATGACGTCGTACTCGCCGGTGACGTGACGCAGCACCCGGGAGAGGATGGTCTCGCGGGCGACCTCGTTGACCAGATGCACCTCGGCGGCGGAGAGGTCGATGTTGGCGGGCAGCACGTCGAGGTTCGCCGTCGCGGAGTGGACGATGGCCTCGTGCGGGTCGCGCTTGACGTCCAGGAGCATGTCGTAGACGGTCGGGACGTCGTGCACGACGATGCCGAGGCCGGCCGACAGCGCACCCTGCGGATCGAAGTCCACCGCCAGCACCCTGCGACCGTACTCGGCGAGCGCGGCGGCCAGGTTGATGGTCGTGGTCGTCTTGCCCACTCCGCCCTTCTGATTGCACAGCGCGATGATCCGCGCCGGACCGTGGGACTCCAGCGGAGCGGGGATGTCGAAGCCGCGGTACGGACGCCCCGTCGGGCCGATGGGGGTGTCGTCCCCCTTCGCCGCCGTCGACTTGGACTTCGTCGCCTTCTCCGCCACCGATTCTCCTGCTCGTTCGTGCTTGCTCGATTGTAGCCGCAGGGCGGGCGGGCTCAGAGGCGGCGCGCGGCATGCTCCCGCGCCGCTGCGGCCAGCCCCTCGGACAGCCCCGGGTCCTCCGCCGCCTCCGGATGCCACTGCACGCCGACGGCGAACCGGTCCCGGACCGTTCAGCGGGCGCGGGGGTGGGAGGTGATGTAGACGTCGCGCAGCGCATCCACCGAGACGTGCGTGTAGATCTGCGTGGTCGCCACGGACGCGTGCCCGAGCAGTTCCTGGACGACCCGCACGTCGGCGCCTCCCTGCAGCAGGTGGGTGGCGAAGGAATGCCGCAGGGTGTGCGGCGACACCTCGGCGGTGATGCCGGCGCTCTCGGCGGCGGCACGGATGACGAGCCACGCACTCTGGCGGGACAGCGGCGCCCCGCGGGCGCCGAGGAACAGTCGGGCGGTGGCGCGGCCCTTCGCCGCCAGCGCCGGGCGCACCCGGGTGAGATAGGCGTCCACGGCCGCGCGCGCGTACGAGCCGACCGGCACGATGCGCTCCTTGTCGCCCTTGCCGCGCAGGCGCAGCACGTCCCCGTGGGAGAGGTCGTCGACGTCCAGGCCGACGGCCTCGGAGACGCGGGCGCCGGTCGCGTACAGCAGTTCGAGCAGCGCACGGTCGCGGATGCCGAGGGGCTCATCGGCCGGAGGCGCCGCCAGCAGCCGCTCGACCTGCTCGATCGTGAGCGCCTTGGGCAGTCTGCGCGGCGTCTTCGGAGGACGCAGCCGCCCGGTCGGGTCGTCCTCCTTGATGCCCTCGCGCGCCAGGAATCGGTGCCAGCCGCGCACCGACGACTGCAGACGGGCGAGGCTCGTGGCGGCGGGTGCGGGCACCGCCGCCGCCTGCTCGGCGATGAACGCCGTCACGATCGCCGGAGTGATGGCATCCGTGGTCCCGACCCCCTGTCCCGTCAGCCACCGGAGGTAGCCGTTGAGGTCGCGCCGGTAGGCGGCGATGGAGTGCTCGGAGAGGCCGCGCTCGATCGTGATGTGGCGGAGGTACGCGTCGAGCGCCGCATCGAGGCGCATGTCAGTCCCTGTCGCGCAGCCGCCGTTCGGCGGCGAGCACACCGATGCTGAGGATGCCGTTGTGCAGGCGTCCGGCGAGCACGGCATCCGCGGCTTCCGCCAGTGGAACCCATGCGACCCGGATGTCGGCCTCCTCGTCCGCGCGGGCGTGGGCGGCGGTGGTCGTGATGCCGGTGGCGAGATAGATGTGGATCATCTCGTCGTTGCCGCCGGGGGTCGTCCAGGACGAGACCAGGTGCTCCCAGTGCGCGGCGGCGGTGTCGGTCTCCTCCGCGAGCTCACGCTGCGCGGCGGTCAACGGATCCTCACCGGGGATGTCGAGCAGGCCGGCGGGCAGCTCCCAGTCCCGATGGCGGATCGGATGCCGGTACTGCTGGATGAGCAGCACACGACCGTCCTCGTCGAGGGCGACGACGGCGACAGCGCCGGTGTGCGCGACGTACTGGCGGCGGATCCGGCCGTCGCCGTACGCCACCCGCTCGTCGAGCACGTTCCAGACGGCGCCCTCGAAGCCGATCGAGCTCTCCAGCACCTCGGGTTCGAAGGGTTCGTCCCGAAGCAGGTCAGGCGTCGTCATCGCCGAACAGCTCGCTGGAGCGGTGCCGCTCGATGGCCGCGCCGATCAGGCCGCGGAACAGCGGGTGCGGTGCGGTGGGTCGCGAGCGCAGCTCGGGGTGCGCCTGCGTGGCGATGTAGTACGGGTGCACGTCGCGCGGGAGCTCGACGTACTCGACGAGATCCAGATCGGCGTTCAAGCCGGAGAACACCAGACCGGCGTCCGCGAGGCGGTCGCGATAGGCGTTGTTGACCTCGTACCGGTGACGGTGGCGCTCGGATGCCGTGTCGGCACCGTACAGGTCGCGCACCAGGGACCCCTCGACGAGTGCGGCCTCGTACAGCCCCAGTCGCATGGTGCCGCCCAGGTCGCCGCCGTCGAGGATCTCGACCTGCTCGGCCATGGTCGCGATGATGGGCTCCGCGGTCTCCGGGTCGAACTCGGTCGAGGAGGCGCCGACGATGCCGGCGACGTTGCGGCCGTACTCGATGACCATGCACTGCAGACCCAGGCAGATGCCGAGTGTGGGGATGCCCTGCTCGCGCGCGAAGCGCAGCGCGCCGAGCTTGCCCTCGATGCCGCGGATGCCGAACCCGCCGGGTACGAGGATGCCGTCCAGGTCCGCGAGGTTCTTCGCCGCTCCTTCGGGCGTCTCGCAGGTGTCCGAGGCGATCCAGCGGATGTCGACCTTGGTCTCCTGCGCGAATCCGCCCGCCTTGAGCGCCTCCGTCACGGACAGGTACGCGTCGGGCAGGTCGATGTACTTTCCCACCAGTCCGATGGTGACCTCGCGCTTGGGGTTGTGCACGGCGTGCAGCACGGTGTTCCAGCGGGTCCAGTCCACCTCCCGGGCGCGATCGCGCAGCCCCAGCCGCCCAATGATGTAGGAGTCCAGCCCCTGCTCGTTGAGCGTGGAGGGGATGTCGTAGATGCTGGGCAGATCGACGGTGTTGATGACACCCTCGATGTCGACGTCGCACATCAGGGCGATCTTGTTCCGGTTGCCGCCGCTGACCGGGCGATCGCTGCGCAGCACGAGAGCGTCCGGCTGGATGCCGACCTGACGGAGTGCTGCGACGGAGTGCTGGGTGGGCTTGGTCTTCTGCTCGCCCGACGCGCCCATGAACGGCACGAGGGAGACGTGCACGAAGAACACGTTCCCGCGCCCGAGCTCATGGCGGAGCTGACGGGCGGCCTCGAGGAAGGGCTGCGACTCGATGTCGCCGACCGTGCCGCCCACCTCGGTGATGATCACGTCGGGGCGCGGCTCCTCGGTGGCCTGCAGGCGCATGCGGCGTTTGATCTCGTCGGTGATGTGCGGAATGACCTGGACCGTCGCTCCGAGGTAGTCGCCACGACGCTCCTTGGCGATGACCTGCGAGTAGATCTGACCGGTGGTGACGTTGGCGGCGCGGGACAGCTCGATGCCGAGGAAGCGCTCGTAGTGGCCGATGTCGAGGTCGGTCTCGGCGCCGTCGTCGGTGACGAAGACCTCGCCGTGCTCGAACGGGTTCATGGTCCCCGGGTCGACGTTCAGATACGGGTCCAGCTTCTGCATGACCACGCGCAGTCCGCGGGCGGTGAGGAGGTTGCCCAGGCTCGCTGCAGTGAGACCCTTCCCCAACGACGAAACGACACCTCCGGTCACGAAGATGTGCCTGGTGGTGTCGTTCTCGGGCTCCGCAACAGAAGAGTTCATCACGGGCTTTTATCCTATCAGTTCGATTCCGAGCCCAGGCTCAGGAGTTCGCGGGCGTGACTGAGGGCGGCGTCGGAATCGGCGAGCCCGGACAGCAGCCGGGCCATCTCGGCTTCGCGCTCCCGGCCCGACAGTCGGGTGATGCTGGATGCGGTGACCGAGCCGTCGTTGGACTTCACGACGGACAGGTGGTTGGTCGCGAAGGCGGCGACCTGGGCGAGGTGGGTGACCGCGATCACCTGCGAGGTGCGGGCGAGCTGCGCGAGCCTGCGACCGACCTCGATGGCCGCAGCACCGCCGATGCCCGCATCCACCTCGTCGAAGACGAACGTGGGCACCGGGTCGGTGCCGGCGATGACCACCTCGATGGCGAGCATCACGCGCGAGAGCTCCCCGCCGGAGGCGCTGCGGGCGAGCGAACGGGGTGCGGCGCCCGGATGCGGAGCGAGCTGGATCTCCACCTCATCGTGTCCGTGCGCGGTCTCCGCGCCCGGTGAGACACGCACCTCGAGCCTGGCATCCGGCATCGCCAGGGCATGCAGCTCCTCGGTGACGGCGGCGGAGAGCCGGACGGCCGCCTCGGTGCGCGCGGAGGTGAGCTCCGCCGCCGCACGATCGAGCGCCGCGCGCGCCTGCGTCGCCTCGACGGTGAGCCGCTCGACGCGGTCGCCGTCGTCGTCGAGCTCGGCCAGCCGCAGTGACCCGGTGCGACGGACCTGCAGCGCCTCGTCGAGGGATCCATGCCGTCTGACGAGCGCGCCGATGACCGCACGGCGCTCCTGCACTGCGGCCAGCTCATGCGGTCCGGACTCGTCGAGGTCGGCGAGGTAGCCCGACAGACGTCCGGCGAGATCCGCCGCTCGGTAGCCGAGATCCGCCACGGACTCGGCGATCTCCGCCAGCTGCGGGTCGGCGGCTCTCTCCAGTGATCGACGTGCTTCGGCCAGCAGCCCCGCGACGTCGGGCTCGTCGTCCTCCCCCGACAGCGCCGTGCGGGCGACGGATGCCGCCAGCCGCAGCTCCTCGGCGTTCTCCAGCCGCTCGGCGCGCTCGTCGAGGGCGATGTCCTCCCCCTCCTCCGGGTCGATCTGCTCGATCTCCGCGAGCTGCTCGCGAAGCCGAGCGGCCTCCTCCGCGCGCCTGTCGCGATTCGCCGTGAGCTCGGCGATCTCGGCGTCCACCCCTCGCCAGGCCTCGAGTCGGGCGGAGTACTCGGCCAGCGCGGCACGAACCGGCTCGCCCCCGAACCGATCCAGCGCGTCGCGCTGCGCGGCGGCGGACCGCAGGCGCAGCTGCTCGGACTGTCCGTGCACGACGACGAGCTCGTCCGCCAGCGCCGACAGCACGGATGCGGGTGCGGGGCGTCCTCCCACGCTGGCGCGGCTGCGCCCTTCGGCACTGAGCGTTCGGGACACGTACAGCTCGGCGGCATCGCCGGCGGGCTCCAGCTCGCCGCCCGCGTCGGCGACGATCTCGGCGACCGCGCCCTCCTGCGGCACCACCCACACCCCGGCGACGGAGGCCTGTGCCGCGCCCGCGCGCACCGCGGAGGAATCCGCGCGTGCGCCCAGCAGCAGTCCGAGCCCTGTGATGACCATGGTCTTGCCCGCGCCGGTCTCGCCGGTCACGGCCGTGAACCCGGGGCCCAGCGGAAGCACGGCGTCATCGATGACGCCGAGGCCGCGGATGCGCATCTCGTCGATCACGGCGCTCCCCGCCACCCCGTCACCGGCAGCTGGAACTTCCGCACGAGCCGGTCGGTGAACACTGCCGGACGCAGCCGCGCGAGTCGCACCGGACGCGTGGACCGATGCACCATGACCCGGGCCCCGGGAGGCAGATCGTGCGAGCGCCGGCCGTCGCACCACAGGATGGCGCTGCCGCCGGTGCGATCCAGCAGCTCGACGGCGACGGACGCCTCCGGGCCCACCACGAGAGGCTTCGCGAACAGCGCGTGCGCGGACAGCGGCACGAGGGAGATCGCCTCGACGGACGGCCAGACCACCGGGCCGCCCGCGGAGAAGTTGTAGGCGGTGGATCCCGTCGGTGTGGAGACGACCATGCCGTCGCAGCCGAAGCTCGTGAGCGGACGTCCGTCGATCTCGACGACCACCTCGATCATCCGCTCCCGGCTGGCCTTCTCCACCGTCGCCTCGTTGAGCGCCCACGTCTCGTACACCACGCGACCGGCGTCATCGTGCACCTGCACGGACAGCGCCAATCGCTCCTCCACGTCGTAGTCGCGATCGACCACGCGACGCACGGCGGCATCCATGTCATCGCGGTCGGTCTCGGCGAGGAAGCCGACGTGCCCCATGTTGATCCCCAGCACCGGCGCACCGGAATCGCGCACGAGCTCGGCCGCCCGCAGGATGGTGCCGTCTCCGCCGAGGACGACGGCGAGCTCGAGTCCGTCATCGGGCACGTCCTCGCCCAGCACGCCCAGCTCGGCGAACCGCGGGTCGACCGCGGCGAACTCGTCCCGGTCGTCGGCGGGAAGCACGGGCACCGCGCCCGCCTCGTGCAGCGCATCGATGACGCGCAGCGCGGCGGTGACGGTGTCGGGGCGCTTCGCGTGGGCGACGACCAGGATCCGGCGCTCGTTCATCGTCCTCCTGCCACGTGTGCGATCTGCTCCGTCCATTCTGACGGATCCTCCCCGCGGTCGGGCGAGAGGTGGACCAGGTATTCGGCGTTGCCGTGCGTGCCGAGGATCGGGGACGCGAGGATGCCCAGCGTGCGCAGCCCGTTGTCGTACGCGACCCACAGCGTGCGCTCCACGGCATCCACGCGCAGCGCGGCGCTGGTGACCAGACCGCCTCGGACGGCGGTGCGACCGACTTCGAACTGCGGCTTGACCAGCAGCACGACATCGCCGTCGGATGCCACCACCGCGGCGACGGCGGGAAGCACGTGCGCGAGGGAGATGAACGACAGATCGCCCACGACCAGATCGGGAGGGCTCGGCTCGCCGGTGACATCCGCGAGGTTCGCCGCGGTCATGTGCCGCACGTTGAACCCCTCGATCGCGACCACCCCGGGGTCGGCCGCGATGGCATCGGCGAGCTGGCCGTGGCCCACGTCGACCGCCAGCACCCGGCGTGCGCCGCGTTCGCGCAGCACCTGGGTGAATCCGCCCGTGGAGGCGCCCATGTCGAGTGCGAGTCTGCCCTGCACCGACAGGGCGAAGCCGTCGAGGGCGGCGATGAGCTTGTGCGCACCGCGCCCCACGTAGTGGTCGGCGCCGTCGACGCGGATGTCGTCGTCATCGGAGACCGGAGTGGACGCCTTGACGACGGGGCGGCCCGACACGCGCACCAGCCCGTCGGCGATGAGCGCCGCAGCGTGCGTACGCGAACGCGCCAGCCCGCGCATCGCGAGAGCCGTATCGAGTCTCGTCATCGACTCGCCGGGCCCGCAGCTGCGCGGGGGGCGCCCTCAAGGCGCTTCATGAGCTCGTCGTGCACTGCGCCGTAGGCATCCGCGCGGGATTCGAGAGGCTGGCCCTCGATGAGGCGCAGACGGCTCCAGAGTGCGTCTGCCGGCTCGTCGCTCGTGTGCTCCATCCGACCACTGTAACGCGCCGTGCGATGGGGCACGGGGAACGGCTCAGGGCCTGTGGAAAGGATCCGCGTACAGCAGCTCGGGCACCCGGAACACGTAGATCATGAGGCCGGTCGACCAGATCGCCGCCGCACCCGCTCGCAGCAGATCGATCTGGGAGGAACCCGCCGAGAGGATCTGCACGTCGGCGTCGACGACACGGACAGCGGCGTCGTTGACGGAGAACACGCCGTCGGACTCCACCGTCGCCGGGTACGGCTCGTGCAGGTCGCGCAGGTCGCCGAGGATGAAGTCCGGGCGGGAGCCCTGCGGCGCGGCCAGCACGTGCTTCGGCCGGTCGATGCCGGTGAGCACCAGCGCGGAGTCGATTCCCGCTCGCACGGCGCCGGCGATGTCCGTATCGAGCCTGTCGCCGATGAACAGCGCCCTCTGCGCGCCGAAGCGCTCCATCGCGACCTCGAAGATCGGCTTCTCCGGTTTGCCCGCCACCGTCGACAGGCGGCCGATGGCGGTGTGCACGGCGGAGACCAGGGTGCCGTTGCCCGGTGCGACCCCGCGGTCTCGGGGAATGGTCCAATCGTTGTTGGTCGAGATCCACGGGATCCCGCCCTCCTCCTCCGGCACCTGCAGGGCGAATGCCGCCTCGGCGAGGTCGGTCCAGCTGACCTCCGGGGCGAAGCCCTGCACGACCGCCGCAGGGGAGTCCTCGGCGCTGCGGGTGACGGTGTACCCGGCCTTCTGCGCCTCGTCCACCAGTCCATCCCCGCCGACGATGAGGATCGTCGCCGGCGCGGGCACCCTGGTCGCCAGCAGCCGCATGGCGGCCTGAGGGCTGGTCACCACGTCATCGGCGGAGACCGTGAGCCCCAGGCTCGTGAGATGCGCGGCTACGGCGGCATCGGTCCGTGACGCGTTGTTGGTGATGTAGCCGATGCGCACGGAGTCCGCTGCACGGTCCAGGCTCTCCACGGCATGCGGCAGGGCGCTCGAGCCCGCATACACGACGCCGTCGAGGTCGGCGAGCAGAGCATCGCGACCGGTCAACGGTGTGGTCAGGGCCGGCTTCGTCCGGCGGAACAGCGCCATCAGTCCTCCGCGTCCTTCTCCGGCTCGGATTCAGCGTCCTCGCCCTCGCCCTGTCCCTCGGCCAGGGCGTCCTCGACGATGATCTCGTCGAGTCGTCCGTCCAGGCCCAGTGCGGACTCCGCCACCTCGGAGCGCCGGGCCCAGAAGGCCGCCTCCTCGGTGCGCCCGAGGTCCTCGAGCACCGCCGCGCGGGCCGAGAACAGCGCGGGGCTCCAGTCGAACGCCCTGTCGGGGTCGAGTTCGGGGATCTCGAGCTCGCCAAGGGCGAGCTCCGTCTCGCCGCGATCCAGCCGCGCACCGGACATCGCGATGGCCAGGGCGACGCGCACGTCGACGTCGAGCTCGGTGCGGTCGACGCCGCGCCCCTCCTCGAGGGCCCGGTCGGGTCGTCCGACCCCGCGCTCGCTGTCGACGATGAGGGCGATCATGTCGTTCCTCCCGGAGATGCGCCGGTAGGTGTGCAGCTCACGCAGCGCCAGAGCGAAGTCGCCGATGCCATATGCGGTGATCGCGAGGGTCTGACGGACCACGGCGATGCGCCCCGCCCGACGCGAGGCGGCCAGAGCGTGCTCGTGGGCCCGCTGCGGGTCGGAGTCGATGAGCTGTGCCGCCATCGCGAGGTGGCGCGCCGTCTGCTCGGCGTTCTCCTTGCTGAGCGTCTTCAGCTCGTTGCGGGCGGACGAATGCAGATCCTTCGCCGTGATCTCGTCCGGCAGAGCCGGCTCCGGGATGCGCTCGCGAACCGCGGCGAACTCGTTCCGCGGACGGTCCGCTCCCCCGCGCGGGCGATCCCGGTACGACGCGCGATCGCCTGATCGGTATCGGCGATCCCGGTCCCGGTCATGGTCCCCGTACGGGCGACGATCACCCGATCTACCGCGATCACCCGATCTACCGTGATGACTCGACCGGCCGCGATTCCGATCATCGCGGTCGTCATAGGGTCGGCGACCATCACGATCGCCATACGGACGGCGCTGGCTCGATCTGTCACGGCCCCGGTCGTCACGCTCACGGCCGCCGTGGGGACGACGGTCGCCACGGTCACCAAGAGCGCGGTCACGGTCACCATACGGGTGACGGTCATCACGCTGGCCGCGGCTGCGATCACGGTCACGGTCACGATCACCGTACGGACGACGCTCACCAGACCTGCCACGGTACCGATCATCACGCTGGCCGCGGCTGCGATCACGGTCACGGTCACGATCACCGTACGGACGACGCTCACCAGACCTACCACGGTACCGATCATCACGATCACGGTCGCGAGTGCCATAAGGGCGACCGTCGTCGCGCTGGCCGCGGTCGCTGGCGCCCGCGCCGTATGGACGGCGCTCGCCGCTCCGGGAAAACCTCTCACGGGGTCGCCGAGACTCGCGGGCGGAGGCATCCGAATACCGCGGCCTGCGTTCGGAGCCCGAACGTCGATCTCGCGCGCCCTCGCCGTCTCGGCGGTCCCGCTGCTCTTCCGACATTCCGACTCCCTGCTTGTTAACGCAAGATGGCCACCCGAACCGGGGTGGCCATCTTGCTTAAGAGAAGTCCGGCGGTGTCCTACTCTCCCACAGGGTCTCCCCTGCAGTACCATCGGCGCTGTGAGGCTTAGCTTCCGGGTTCGGAATGTGTCCGGGCGTTTCCCTCACGCTATGGCCGCCGAAACACTATTGACGTTTCAGCAACACACAACAAATGAGTATGTGTTGTCGGTTCCCGACCGTACGTCGAGAACCACAAAGTGGACGCGAGCACCCGCAGAAAACAGGGGTGTTATCAAGTCATCGGCTTATTAGTACCAGTCAGCTCCACACGTTGCCGTGCTTCCACATCTGGCCTATCAACCCAGTCGTCTGGCTGGGAGCCTCTCCACCCGAAGGTGATGGAAGTCTCATCTTGAGGCCGGCTTCCCGCTTAGATGCTTTCAGCGGTTATCCATCCCGAACGTAGCTAACCAGCGGTGCTCCTGGCGGAACAACTGGCACACCAGAGGTTCGTCCAACCCGGTCCTCTCGTACTAGGGTCAGATCCTCTCAAACTTCCTCCGCGCGCAGCGGATAGGGACCGAACTGTCTCACGACGTTCTAAACCCAGCTCGCGTACCGCTTTAATGGGCGAACAGCCCAACCCTTGGGACCTACTCCAGCCCCAGGATGCGACGAGCCGACATCGAGGTGCCAAACCATGCCGTCGATATGGACTCTTGGGCAAGATCAGCCTGTTATCCCCGAGGTACCTTTTATCCGTTGAGCGACAGCGCTTCCACAAGCCACTGCCGGATCACTAGTCCCGACTTTCGTCCCTGCTCGACCTGTCAGTCTCACAGTCAAGCTCCCTTGTGCACTTACACTCGCCACCTGATTGCCAACCAGGCTGAGGGAACCTTTGGGCGCCTCCGTTACTCTTTAGGAGGCAACCGCCCCAGTTAAACTACCCACCAGGCACTGTCCCTGAACCGGATCACGGTCCGAAGTTAGATATCCAGAGTGACCAGAGTGGTATTTCAACAATGACTCCACGAACACTGGCGTGCCCGCTTCACCGTCTCCCACCTATCCTACACAAGCCACACCGAACACCAATACCAAGCTGTAGTAAAGGTCACGGGGTCTTTCCGTCCTGCTGCGCGTAACGAGCATCTTTACTCGTAATGCAATTTCGCCGAGTTCGTGGTTGAGACAGTTGGGAAGTCGTTACGCCATTCGTGCAGGTCGGAACTTACCCGACAAGGAATTTCGCTACCTTAGGATGGTTATAGTTACCACCGCCGTTTACTGGGGCTTAAATTCTCAGCTTCGCCATTACTGGCTGACCGGTCCTCTTAACCTTCCAGCACCGGGCAGGCGTCAGTCCGTATACATCGACTTGCGTCTTCGCACGGACCTGTGTTTTTAGTAAACAGTCGCTACCCACTGGTCTCTGCGGCCACCACGCCCTTTCCCCAGCAAGTGGGTATAAGCGGATGGCCCCCCTTCTCCCGAAGTTACGGGGGCATTTTGCCGAGTTCCTTAACCACGATTCTCTCGATCTCCTCGGTATTCTCTACCTGACCACCTGAGTCGGTTTGGGGTACGGGCGGCTGGAACCTCGCGTCGATGCTTTTCTCGGCAGCAGAGGATCACCCACTTTTCATCCGCATCGCGTCTCAGCCGCATGGCCCCCGGATTTGCCTAGGGACCGGCCTACACGCTTGCACCAGGACAACCATCGCCTGGCATGGGCTACCTTCCTGCGTCACACCTGTTAACACGCTAACCGCACCAGCATAGGGTCGTGTGCTCCACCCCCCGGTGCCACCCGAAGGTGACGATGGGAAGCTTCGGACACTTAGCATCACTGGATTAGCTTGGGCGGTTCTTCGCCGGTACGGGAATATCAACCCGTTGTCCATCGACTACGCCTGTCGGCCTCGCCTTAGGTCCCGACTTACCCAGGGAAGATTAGCTTGACCCTGGAACCCTTGGTCTTCCGGAGGACGTGTTTCTCACACGTCTTTCGCTACTCATGCCTGCATTCTCACTCGTGTGGCGTCCACGACTGGGTCACCCCGCCGCTTCACTCGCCACACGACGCTCTCCTACCCATCAACACGGCTGGACCACGAAGGCCTACCAAAAATGTCAATGCCACAACTTCGGTGGCGTGCTTGAGCCCCGTTACATTGTCGGCGCGGAATCACTTGACCAGTGAGCTATTACGCACTCTTTCAAGGATGGCTGCTTCTAAGCCAACCTCCTGGTTGTCTAAGCAACTCCACATCCTTTTCCACTTAGCACGCGCTTTGGGACCTTAGATGGTGGTCTGGGTTGTTTCCCTCTCGACTATGAAGCTTATCCCCCACAGTCTCACTGCTGCGCTCTCACTTACCGGCATTCGGAGTTTGGCTGACGTCAGTAACCTGGTGAGGCCCATCGGCCATCCAGTAGCTCTACCTCCGGCAAGAAACACGCAACGCTGCACCTAAATGCATTTCGGAGAGAACCAGCTATCACGAAGTTTGATTGGCCTTTCACCCCTATCCACAGCTCATCCCCTCAGTTTTCAACCTAAGTGGGTTCGGCCCTCCACACGCTCTTACACGTGCTTCAGCCTGGCCATGGATAGATCACTTCGCTTCGGGTCTAGAACATGCGACTACGACGCCCTCTTCAGACTCGCTTTCGCTACGGCTCCCCCACACGGGTTAACCTCGCCACATATCACTAACTCGCAGGCTCATTCTTCAAAAGGCACGCTGTCACCCCTACCAAGGAGGCTCCAACGGTTTGTAAGCAAACGGTTTCAGGTACTATTTCACTCCCCTCCCGGGGTACTTTTCACCTTTCCCTCACGGTACTTGTCCGCTATCGGTCATCTGGGAGTATTCAGGCTTATCAGGTGGTCCTGACAGATTCACACGGGATTTCTCGGGCCCCGTGCTACTTGGGATACTCTTCACGCTGCGCACGACATTTCGACTACGGGGCTGGCACCCACTACGGCCCGCTTTTCAAAACGGTTCGTCTATATCGCCACATCACGTCGACCATCCGGCAGAATGATCAGAAAAGTCCCACAACCCCGTCCCTGCAACCCCTGCCGGGTATCACACAGAAACGGTTTAGCCTCCTCCGCTTTCGCTCGCCACTACTCACGGAATCACTATTGTTTTCTCTTCCTGTGGGTACTGAGATGTTTCACTTCCCCACGTTCCCTCTACCCGCCCTATACATTCAGACGGGAGTCACCGGGTCGCACAAACGCCCGGCGGGGTTTCCCCATTCGGAGATCCTCGGATCAAAACTCGCTTATCAGCTCCCCGAGGCTTATCGCAGATTGCTACGTCCTTCTTCGGCTCCAGATGCCCAGGCATCCACCGTTTGCTCTTAAAGACTTGACATCACATGAGCACACCAGTCACAAAGACTGATGATCGTTTTCTTTAAGATGCTCGCGTCCACTGTGTAGTTCTCAAAGTACGGGCGGACCCCCCTCACCATCCCCGACCGGAGACGACAAAAAGGGCCACGAGGTCCAGCACGACTCCACCGAGCCGGCCCGGTCCCTCAGGACCCAACAGCGTGCACGCACCCAACCCCCGAACCCCAGCGTTCCAGACCCGAAGGCCGTACTGACCCAAGCTCGCAGCTCGAATGCCATGTCAAACGTTCCACCCATGAGCCCCCGCAGAGCACAACCGGCCCTGACCGAGGTTCTGGAACCCAGCCCCGAAAGACCAGGCACAGATGCTCCTTAGAAAGGAGGTGATCCAGCCGCACCTTCCGGTACGGCTACCTTGTTACGACTTAGTCCTAATTACCAATCCCACCTTCGACGGCTCCCTCCACAAGGGTTAGGCCACCGGCTTCAGGTGTTACCGACTTTCATGACTTGACGGGCGGTGTGTACAAGACCCGGGAACGTATTCACCGCAGCGTTGCTGATCTGCGATTACTAGCGACTCCGACTTCATGAGGTCGAGTTGCAGACCTCAATCCGAACTGGGACCGGCTTTTTGGGATTCGCTCCACCTCACGGTATCGCCGCCCATTGTACCGGCCATTGTAGCATGCGTGAAGCCCAAGACATAAGGGGCATGATGATTTGACGTCATCCCCACCTTCCTCCGAGTTGACCCCGGCAGTATCCCATGAGTTCCCACCATAACGTGCTGGCAACATAGAACGAGGGTTGCGCTCGTTGCGGGACTTAACCCAACATCTCACGACACGAGCTGACGACAACCATGCACCACCTGTTCACCAGTGTCCAAAGAGCCCCCTGTTTCCAGGGTCTTCTGGTGTATGTCAAGCCTTGGTAAGGTTCTTCGCGTTGCATCGAATTAATCCGCATGCTCCGCCGCTTGTGCGGGTCCCCGTCAATTCCTTTGAGTTTTAGCCTTGCGGCCGTACTCCCCAGGCGGGGAACTTAATGCGTTAGCTGCGTCACGGAATCCGTGGAAAGGACCCCACAACTAGTTCCCAACGTTTACGGGGTGGACTACCAGGGTATCTAAGCCTGTTTGCTCCCCACCCTTTCGCTCCTCAGCGTCAGTTACGGCCCAGAGATCTGCCTTCGCCATCGGTGTTCCTCCTGATATCTGCGCATTCCACCGCTACACCAGGAATTCCAATCTCCCCTACCGCACTCTAGTCTGCCCGTACCCACCGCAAGCCTCAGGTTGAGCCTGAGGATTTCACGACAGACGCGACAAACCGCCTACGAGCTCTTTACGCCCAATAATTCCGGATAACGCTTGCACCCTACGTATTACCGCGGCTGCTGGCACGTAGTTAGCCGGTGCTTTTTCTCCAGGTACCGTCACCCGAAGGCTTCTTCCCCGACAAAAGAGGTTTACAACCCGAAGGCCGTCATCCCTCACGCGGCGTTGCTGCATCAGGCTTCCGCCCATTGTGCAATATTCCCCACTGCTGCCTCCCGTAGGAGTCTGGGCCGTGTCTCAGTCCCAGTGTGGCCGGTCACCCTCTCAGGCCGGCTACCCGTCGACGCCTTGGTAAGCCATTACCTCACCAACAAGCTGATAGGCCGCGAGCCCATCCCCAACCGAAAAATCTTTCCACCCACACACCATGCGGTGATAGGACATATCCAGTATTAGACACCGTTTCCAGCGCTTATCCCAGAGTCAGGGGCAGGTTGCTCACGTGTTACTCACCCGTTCGCCACTAATCCCCCAGGGCAAGCCCCAGGTTCATCGTTCGACTTGCATGTGTTAAGCACGCCGCCAGCGTTCATCCTGAGCCAGGATCAAACTCTCCGTAAAAAAACGATGCTGACCAACCAGCCGGGAAAACGACCAGAAAGCAGCGAGTTCAACCATGACCAAAAAACGAACATCATTACTGACATTCACACAAAATTTGATCCAAAGGAATACTCAACCAACCCCACAAAAGAGGCCGACGAGAATAATTTGGCATTTGACAAGTGCACGCTGTTGAGTTCTCAAGGATCGGACGCACCCACACACCCACCAAAGCAGGACGCACAGGGCAACCTCATAATTGTCTCCGGCAGATCCGAGACTGCTGAGTAGTCTGTCCGGCGCCGGATCTCCACCTTACACCAGTGAAACCACCAGTGGAAGAAGGAGCCGTTCGCTGCTTGGAGGGAGCCAGGCCCGGAGACCTTTCGCTCAACCGCTTGGGGCGAACAACAGATAATCTACGGGGATCCCGGGCATCCGGCAAATCAGCCCCACACCCCGGGCGTGTCGCAGGCGCCCTCCCCGTACGCTCGCCTCATGGACACCATCCTGACCGACCCTCCGGTCCCGCTGCCCTCCCGCCTCGCCGTAGGAGAGCTCGCACGAGCGAGCGTGTCCGCCGTCTCCTCAGCGATCGCGTCCCTCTCCCCCGGTCTCGGCCGTCCGCTCCCGCTCGATGCGGATCAGGTGGCCGCCGCCTACGGCAGCGAGCGCCATCTGCGCCTGGACGGGGCGGGGATCTCCGGCTTCGCCCCGCTCTCCGGGTTCTGGCCCACGGCCGACGGCTGGGTCCGGACGCACGGCAACTACCCGCACCACGCGACGGCGCTGTGCGAAGCGCTGGGTCTGCCCGCGAGCGCAGCCCGCGACGACGTGAGCGACGCCCTGCGTGCACGAGAGGCCGCGCCCGCGGCATCCGCCGTTCGCGAGGCCGGTGGAGTGTGCGTGCTGGTGAGCCGGGAGGATCCCGCGGCGGATGCCGCTCTGCGCCGGCATCCGCTGACCGAGGTCTCGCCCCTCGCCGATTCCCGTCCGCGCCGCATCCCCGGCGCGGAGGAGTCCGCACCGCTGGCGGGCGTCCGCGTGCTCGACCTCACCCGCGTGATCGCCGGCCCCGTGGCCACGCGCACGCTGGCCTTCGCCGGCGCCGACGTGCTGCGTCTGGACCCTCCGCAGCGGCCGGAGATCCCCTGGCAGCATCTGGATACCGGGCACGGCAAGCGCTCGGCGCTGCTGGACATCGCCGCCGATCGTCCGCGCTTCGACGCGCTCCTCGCTGATGCCGATGTGGTCGTGCTCGGCTATCGTCCGGACGGTCTGCGCAGGCTGGGCCTCGAACCGCGCACGCTCGCAGCCGTCCACCCGCAGCTGATCGTCGCGCAGCTCAGCGCCTGGCACGGCGCCTACTCACCGCGCGGATTCGACAGCATCGTTCAGGCCGACTGCGGGATCTCCTGGATCGAGTCCTCGGACGGCCGCACCCCCGGTGCGCTGCCCGCGCAGGCGCTCGACCACTCCGCCGGATATCTGCTCGCCGCGGGGATCATGACGGCACTCCGACGCCGCGGCGAAGCCGGGGGCTCGTGGTACGTGCGCACCTCACTGCGCCGAGTCGCCGCGGAGCTGCTCGGGATGCGGAGGACTCCGACCGCCGCGCCGATGCCGGCGGCCGCCGCCCGCACGCAGGAGTTCGACGTCGCGGGCACCCGGGTGACCACGGTCGCTCCCGCCGTGCGCTGGCAGGGCGGTCCGGAGATGTTCCGCGCACCGCGTCCCTGGGGCGGTGACGCCGCCGAGTGGTGGTGAGACGACGAGCAGTGCGTGCTCAGGCCCGGTGACGCCCGGTCGCCGCCACCACGGCGATGCACAGCACCAGGCTCGCCGCGCCCCACACCCCGCACGCCGCCGGCAGCGTCCGGTAGGCCAGCTGCTGCACGGTGAGCTCCTGTCCGGGCGGGCCGTGGACGACCAGACCGACGCACCAGCCGGTGATCAGCGCAACCGGCAGCGTCGAGTACCAGCTCCATCGCAGCCACGCCGGCAGCGTCCGCACCGCACGCTCCGCCGACCGGCCGCGCAGCCACAGCAGCGCGTACACCGCGATGATCAGCAGGCCGATCGCACTGGAGCCGTGCTGCAGCCACTTGTAGCCCGGCATCGGGCCCCAGTCCGCCTCCAGCAGCGGGATCGCGGCGACCGCCCACCTGCCCTCATGCGTGAACAGGTCCCAGACGATGTGCGAGAGCACCCCCAGCAGGAGCGAGACCGCCAGCAGGAGCCCCGCGAGCGCGACGCGGACGGGCCCCGTCCCGCGCGGGGCGAACAGCTCGGCCACGGCGGCGAGGCCCGTGCGACGCCAGGACCCCGGAAGCCGCGCGGCCACGGCATCCGGCGCCAGCAGCACGAGTGCCGGCCGCAGCGCCGTCCGCCACACGACCAGCAGCCCCAGCGCGATCAGTGCCGTCCACACCGTGTTGGACGCCGAGTGCGTGAAGCCGTACGACGCTCCGATCCCGTGTGTGAACAGCGGGAGATCCGGGGTCATCGCGCCGATCGCGATCGCCGCGGGCACCAGCGGGGTGCGCACGAACGGCAGCGCGACCAGCGCGTGGCTCGCAGTGAACGGCATGCCTCAAGCGAGGAAGACGCCCGCGAGGGTCTTCTTGCCGCGGCGCAGCACGCTCACCCCGCCAGGGAGCGATCCCCGCACGGTCGCCGAGTCGTCGGCGACCCGGACGCCGTCGAGAGTGACCCCGCCCTGGGAGATCGCACGACGCGCTTCTCCCCCGCTGGTGACGAGTCCCGTCGCCACGAGGGCGTCGACCACTCCGGTTCCCGCGGGCACCGTCGCATTCGGCAGCTCCTCCAGCGCGCTGCGCAACGTGGTCGCGTCCAGACTCGACAGATCGCCCCGCCCGAACAGTGCCTCGGATGCCGCGATGACGGCCTCCGTCGCCTCGACACCGTGCACCGTGACGCACACCTCCATCGCGAGACGCTTCTGGGCGGCGCGGCGGAACGGCTCCGACTCCACGAGGGCCGCGTACTCCTCGATCTCGGCACGGGTCAGGAAGGTGAAGACCTTCAGCCGGTCGATGACATCGGCGTCCGTCGTGCCCAGCCAGAACTGGTACATCCGGTACGGGCTGCACATCTCGGCATCCAGCCAGATGGCGTTGCCCTCGCTCTTGCCGAACTTGGTCCCGTCGCTGTTGGTGATCAACGGAGTCCCGATGGCGTGCGCGGAGACGCCCTCCACCCTGTGGATGAGATCGGTGCCACTGGTGAGGTTGCCCCACTGATCCGATCCGCCGGTCTGCAGCACGCAGCCGTACTGCCGGTACAGCTCGAGGAAGTCCATCCCCTGCAGGATCTGGTAACTGAACTCGGTGTAGCTGATTCCCGCGTCGGAGTTCAACCGGGCGGCGACGGCGTCCTTCTTCAGCATCGTGCCGACCCGGTAGTGCTTGCCAATCTCCCGCAGGAAGTCGATGGCGCTCAACGGCGCCGTCCAGTCGAGGTTGTTGACGATGCGCGCCGCGTTGTCGCCCTCGAAGCTGAGGAAGCGCTCGACCTGGGCGCGCAGGCGCCCGACCCACTCCTCGACCGTCTCCCTCGTGTTGAGCGTGCGCTCCGCAGTGGGACGCGGGTCGCCGATGAGACCCGTGGAACCGCCGACGAGCCCGAGGGGTCTGTGGCCGGCCAGCTGCAGGCGGCGCAGCAGCAGCAACTGCACGAGATTGCCCAGATGCAGGCTGGGAGCGGTCGGGTCGAAGCCGCAGTAGTACGTGATCGGGTCCCCGCCGAGAAGGGCGCGCAGCGCCTCCTGATCGGTGGACACGTGGACCAGCCCGCGCCACAGCAGCTCGTCCCACACGTTCTCGAACGTGGGGTCGAGCGCCACGGGGGCGGTCGTCAGAGCGGTATTCGGCACGCGCTACAGGTTATCAGCGCGGATCGCGCACTCCGCTCCGGCGTGACGTCGGATGCCCGTGCCATGCTGGCGGCATGGCGCCCGTCGAACCCGCCTCGGTCATCCTCTCCGGCGTGATCGTCGCGATCCTGCTCGTCGTACTCGTGCTGTCGCTGACGGCGCTGCGGCGCCCGACCACCGCCGTCGCCGTGATCGGCGGTGCGCTGGTGGTCGGCGCGATCACGATCGTCGTGGTCACCCGCCCCGTCGCGGTCCCGGCCCTGGGCATCCCCCTGGCCGCGCTGGGGGTCGCGGCGGCTTCCGTCGGCGGCAACCCGTTCACCCGCAGGGCGCTCGAGATCGCGGCAGGCAGCCGCGTGCGCGAGACCGAGGACGGCGGCATCGTGATCCTCGCCGCGCACGACGCCGACCCGGCGCGCGCACGGACCCTCATGCGCGGCGGCACGGTCATCGGCTACCTGGAGCGCGTCTGCACGGCGGTCGCCATCGTGGTGGGATTTCCCGAGGCCCTCGCGGTGATCGTCGCGGTCAAGGGGATCGGCCGGTTCCCCGAGCTCGCCGAGTCCGAGGCCAGGGAGCGGTTCATCATCGGCACGCTCGCGAGCCTGCTGTGGGCGGGCTCGGTCGCCGCGATCGTCCGGCTCGTGCTGATGTGAGCCTCAGCGATGACGGTCGTGGCCGCGAGCCGACGATGTCAGCGTCACCGCCACCGCCGAGGCGCTCTCCGCCGCGTCGTCGGCGTTCGAGCCGTCCGTGCTCATGGGACTGCGGGGAAGATGACCACGGCAAGACTCAGCCCGAGCACGGCGCATCCGGCCAGAACGAGGGATGCCCTGATCCACCGGTATTTCTTCAACACGATCCGTGACAGGCTCCACAGCTGGTGCAGCGCCCGGTCGCGTCCGGCGCCCTTGCGGTCCGAACCGGCCTTGGTCATGGCCTTGCCGAGACTGCGGGGGTCCCTGAATGCGGCGACATGTCCCCAGTACGTGATGCCGTAACGCGGCATCACCTCCAGCCGGTAACGGGGCCAGACCGCGACGGCGGCGGCGACGACGGAGGCGACGGCCGCGACGATCCCCGCCCACCAGAGGATCTGGCCGATCGGGGAGAGCATCTGGTCGGCTCGCCAGGGGGAGGACATCTGACCGCCGACGACGACACCGAAACCGACCCCTGCTGTGGCCAGCAGCAGTGATGCCTTCTGGTCGGCATGCTGAACGTCATCACGGGCTTCCTGCAGCATCTGGTTCTCTCTCGCACCGGGCTCTGTGCTCATTCCTGCATGCTATCGAACCTCACGGAAACATGATACTCAAGGCTTAACTCTTACAATATAAGCCTGTAGACTAATCTCATGTTCGCACTGACCGTGGACCAGAAGTCCAGCAGAACGGGGTCGGATCTGGTCGCCGAGGAGCTGGCGGAGCTCCGCGTCCACGACGGCCTCCTCCTGGGACCGGAGCGCACCGTCGGCGACGAGTTCCAACTCCTGACCGCCGAGGCGCGCACCGCTCTGCGCCTGATCCTCCACCTCACTCGCCGCGGCGTCTGGAGCGTCGGCGTCGGCGTCGGCACGGTGGAGGCACCGCTTCCCCCGAGCATCCGGGAAGCGCGCGGAGAAGCGCTCATCCACGCCCGCGACGCCGTCGAATCGGCCAAGAGCGAGCCGACGCGCCTGTCGATCAACGGCGATGTGCACGCCGAGCACGCCCAATCGCTGGTCCGACTGCTCATCGAGCTGCGCGACCGCAGGTCCGAGAAGGGCTGGGAGGTCTACGACGTGCTCGCCGAGAACGTCACCCAGCGCGAGGCCGCCCGGCGGCTGGGCATCACTCCGGCAGCGGTGAGTCTTCGGGTCAGCGCCGCGCGCCTGCACCTGGAGGAGCAGGCTCTGCCCGCCCTCGAGAACGCGCTGGCCCGCGCGGATGCTGATGCGTCGGCGTGAAACCCTCCGCCGGGTTCAGAGCTCGAGCGCGGCCGCGGCGGCCCGGGCGCGCGCGACGAGCTCGGCACGCTGCTCGGCGACCCGCGCGGGTGCCGTGCCGCCGACGCCCGTCCGAGAGGCCACGGAGCCCTCGATCGAGAGCACATCGCGCACGGCGGGCGTCAGGTGCTCCGAGACCGAGCGCAGCAGCTCGTCATCGGCGTCCTCCAGCCCGATCCCGTGTTCCTCACACGCCCGCACCAGCGCACCGGAGATCTCGTGCGCGTCGCGGAACGGCACACGCTGCTTGACGAGCCACTCGGCGACATCGGTCGCCAGCGAGAAGCCCTGCGGGGCGAGCTCGGCCATGCGCGCCGTGTCGAAGCGCAGCGTGGCGACCATGCCCGCGAACGCCGGGAGTACCATCTCGAGCGTGCGCACGGAGTCGAAGACCGGCTCCTTGTCCTCCTGCAGGTCGCGGTTGTAGGCGAGCGGGAGGCCCTTGAGCGTGGCCAGCAGTCCGGTCAGGTTGCCGATCAGCCTGCCGGACTTTCCCCGGGCGAGCTCCGCGATGTCGGGGTTCTTCTTCTGCGGCATGATGCTGGAGCCCGTCGAATACGCGTCATCGAGCGTGACGAAGCCGAACTCGCGGGTGTTCCAGAGGATGATCTCCTCCGACAGGCGGGACAGGTCGATGCCCGTCATCGCGGCGATGAAGGCGAACTCGGCCACCACATCGCGCGCCGCTGTGCCGTCCAGAGAGTTCTCCGCCGGACGGTCCAGCCCCAGCTCCCGTGCCACCAGGGCCGGGTCGAGGCCCAGCGTGGAACCCGCGAGCGCTCCCCCGCCGTACGGGGAGGTCCCCGCCCGCCGACGCCAGTCCACCAGCCGCTCCAGCTCGCGCACCAGCGGCCACGCGTGCGCCTGCAGGTGGTGCGCGAGCAGCACCGGCTGGGCGTGCTGCAGATGCGTGCGGCCGGGGAGGATGGCATCCGGATGCTCCTCGGCCTGCGCCACGAGAGCGTCGATGACCCGCAGCAGATCACGGGCGATCACCGCGGCGTGGTCGATGAGATACATCCGCACGAGCGTCGCGATCTGATCGTTGCGGCTGCGTCCGGCGCGCAGCCGCCCGCCCACCTCCGCGCCGACCTCGGCGATGAGCGCCTTCTCCAACGCACCGTGCACATCCTCGTCGCCCGGGTCCGGCTGCAGGGTGCCGTCGGCGATCCTCGCGGCGAGCACGTCGAGGCCCGCGTGCATGATGCGCGCCTCCTCCGCCTCCAGATAGCCCGCCGCCTCCAACGCACGCGCGTGCGCGTGGGAACCGGCGATGTCGTAGAGGGCGAGGGCCCAGTCGAAATGGGTGGAGCGGCTCAGTTCCGCCAGCTCCGGCGAGGGACCGCCGGCGAAGCGGGCGCCCCACAGCGCGCCGTCGTTGGTACCGTGCGCGCCGCTCACGCCGCCTCCTGCCGCTCCAGCAGCCACACCAGCAGCGCCTTCTGCGCGTGCAGCCGGTTCTCGGCCTCGTCCCACACGACGCTCTGCGGCCCGTCGATGACGTCCGAGTCCACCTCATAGCCGCGGTCGGCGGGCAGGCAGTGGATGAAGATGGCCGCCGGATCGGCGAGCGCCATGATCTCCGTGGTCACCTTGTAACCGCCCAGATCGCGGAGGCGCTCGATCTTCTCCTCCTCCTTGCCCATCGACACCCAGGTGTCGGTGACGATGACGTCCGCGCCCAGGGCCGCCTCGCGGGGGTCGGTGAGCAGGGTGATCGAACCGCCGGTCTCGGCCGCGCGCCGCTCCGCCGCCGCCACGACGTCGGCCCGGGGCCGGTAGGCGATGGGCGAGGCGATGCGCACGTGCATGCCCGCCGTGACGCAGGCCAGCACGTAGGAGTGCGCCATGTTGCTACGCCCGTCGCCGAAGAACGTCAGCGTGAGCCCTGCGAGCTCACCCTTGTGCTCGCGGATGGTGAGCAGGTCGGCCAGCAGCTGGCAGGGATGGAAGTCGTCGGAGAGCGCGTTGATGACCGGCACGCGCGTGCCGCGCGCCATCTCCTCCAGACCGGACTGCGCATAGGTGCGCCAGACGATGGCGGCGACCTGGCGCTCGAGCACCCGTGCGGTGTCGGCCGGGGTCTCCTTGCCGCCGAGCTGACTGTTGGCCGTCGCAATGATCAGCGGCGAACCGCCCAGATCGGCGATGCCCACCGCGAAGGACACGCGCGTGCGCGTGGAGGACTTGTCGAAGATGACCGCGACGGTCTGCGGGCCCGCCAGCGCCCGACTGGACCAGCGGTCCTTCTTCAGTTGGACCGCGAGGTCGAGGATCTCGCTCTGCTCTGCGGGAGTCAGGTCGTCATCGCGAAGCAGGTGGCGCGTCATGCGGGGGTCTCCATGGTCTCGTGTGAGGATGCGACGGCGGCCAGCGCCGCGCGGAACTGGGTGAGGAACTCCGCGACCTCGGAATCGCCGATCGTGTAGGCGGGAGCGATGCGGATGACGTCCTCGGTGGGGGCGTTGACGATCAGGCCGCGTTCGTGGGCGGCCTCACGCACCTCGGCGGCGACGGGACGCGAGAGTCGGATGCCGATGAGCAGCCCCGCCCCGCTCGTGCCGGCCACCAGGGGGAGTTCTGCGACGCCCGCGCGCAGCTGCGCGCCCCTGGCGTTCACGTTCTCCAGCAGATGCTCCTTCTCGATGTGGTCGAGGACGGCGTTCGACACGGCGCTCGCCAGCGGGTTGCCGCCGAAGGTCGAGTTGTGGGTGCTGGGGTAGAACAGCTCGCTGGTGGCTCCGAAGGTGATGAGCGCCCCGAGCGGGAAGCCCGCGCCGATCCCCTTGGCCAGCGTCACGGCATCCGGGATGATCCCCTCGTGTTGGAAGGCGAACCAGTCGCCCGTGCGCCCGGACCCGGTCTGCACCTCGTCGAGGATCAGCAGCGCGTCGTGCTCGGCGGTCAGCTCGCGCGCCCTGGTGAGGAACCCCTCGGGCAGCTCGACGACGCCGGCCTCCCCCTGGATGGGCTCGACGAACAGGGCCGCGACGCCGCCGGCCGCGAACGCGGCCTCCAGGCTCGCCACCGAGCGCTGCACGGTGACCACGTCGGGCACGGCGGGCAGGAACGGGTCGCGGTACGTGGCCTTCGGGGTGAGCGAGAGCGCACCCATCGTGCGGCCGTGGAAGGCGCCGTCCACGACGAGGATCGTGCTGCGCCCCGACGGCATGCCGTGCAGTCGGGCGAGCTTGATGGCCGTCTCGTTGGCCTCGGTGCCGGAGTTCGCGAGGAACACCCGCCCCTGCTCCCCCGTGCCGGCGAGCCGCTTCAGCCGCGCCGCCAGCTCGAGCTGCGCCGGCGAGGCGAAGTAGTTCGACACGTGCGCGAGCACGGCGGCCTGCCTCGAGACGGCCTCCACGAACACCGGATGCGCATGCCCGAGGCAGTTCACGGCGATCCCGCCCAGGAAGTCGAGGTAGCGCTTGCCGTCGGCATCCCACACCCAGGAGCCCTCGCCGCGGGTCAGCAGCGCGAGCCGCCCGCCCAGGCTCATGAGGTCGCGTGATGCGTCGTCGTTCCAGTCGTTCATGATGCGACCACTTCCGTACCGATCCCCTTGCTGGTGAACAACTCCACGAGCACCGAGTGCGGCACCCGTCCGTCGATGATGGCCGCCGCGTCGACTCCGCCCTGCACGGCGTCCAGGCAGGCGCGCATCTTCGGGATCATCCCCGACTCCAGCTTCGGCAGCATGTCGGTGAGCGCGCCGGCGGTGATGTGCGAGACGAGCGAGTCACGGTTCGGCCAGTCGGCGTACAGGCCCGCGACATCGGTGAGGATGACGAGCTTGCGCGCGCCGAGGGCGACGGCGAGCGCCGCCGCGGCGGCGTCCGCGTTCACGTTGAGCGACTGTCCGGGGTGATCCAGATCCGGCGCGATCGAGGAGACCACGGGTATGCGCCCTGCCGCGAGATGGTCGAGCACCGGAGTCGGATCGACCTGGACGACATCGCCCACGCGACCGAGATCGATCTCCTCGCCGTCGATGACGACGCCGCGTCGGCGCCCTCCGAACAGTCCGGCGTCCTCACCGCTGATACCCGTCGCGATCGGGCCGTGCGAGTTGATCTTGCCGACCAGCTGCGGGTTGACCTGTCCGGTGAGCACCATCCGCACGACGCTGATGGCCTCGGTGTTGGTGACCCGGTATCCGCCCTTGAACTCGCTGGGGATGTCGAGCCGGTCGAGCATGCTGGAGATCTGCGGTCCACCGCCGTGCACCACGACCGGCTGCACGCCGACGTACCGGAGGTAGGCGATGTCCTGTGCGAAGGCGTCCTGCAGCTCGTCGCTGACCATGGCGTTGCCGCCGTACTTGACCACGACGATCTGGTCGCGGAACTTCTTCAGCCACGGCAGCGACTCGATGAGGGTGGCCGCCTTGTAGGCGGCTTCCTCGGGCGGGGTGTCCTGGAGCCGGGTCATGAGGCGTACGCGCTGTTCTCGTGCACGTAGTCGTGGGTGAGGTCGTTGGTGAGGATCGTCGCGGTGGCGGAGCCCGCCTTCAGGTCGATCAGCAGGTGCGTCGCGCGCGGGGTCAGGTCGACCTCCTCGCGCGGCCGGTCCGGCCCGCCGTCCGAGCAGACGCGGATGCCGTTCATCGTGACGTCGACGGCGTAGGGGTCGAACTCCGCGCGAGTGGTGCCGATGGCCGCCAGCACGCGCCCCCAGTTCGGGTCGTTGCCGAAGATCGCGGCTTTGAAGAGGTTGTTGCGGGCGACCGAGCGGCCGACCTCGACCGCATCGACCTCCGTCGCCGCGTTCACGACCTCGATCGTGATGTCGTGACTTGCGCCCTCCGCGTCGCCTTGCAGCTTCCGCGCGAGCTCCAGGCACAGCTCGGCGAGTGCGGCATCGAAGTCGTCGAGGTCGGGGCGGATGCCGCTCGCGCCGCTCACGAGCAGCGTGACCTGGT
This sequence comes from Microbacterium soli, assembly GCF_039539005.1. Taxonomy (NCBI): domain Bacteria; kingdom Bacillati; phylum Actinomycetota; class Actinomycetes; order Micrococcales; family Microbacteriaceae; genus Microbacterium; species Microbacterium soli. The sequence goes on along the minus strand of NZ_BAABCP010000001.1, from coordinate 2,377,713 downwards.
CGTTGGTGGACATGCAGCCGTCCGAGTCGAGCCGGTCGAAGCTGACGCTCGTCGCGCGGCGCAGCGCGGCATCGGCCTCGGACGCCTCGAGGTCGGCATCCGTGGTGATGACCACGAGCATGGTGGCCAGGCCCGGCGCGAGCATGCCCGCGCCCTTCGCCATCGCTCCGATGGTCCAGCCGTCGCGGGCGACCACCGCTGTCTTCGAGACGGTGTCGGTGGTCATGATGGCCTCCGCGGCGACCTGCCCGCCGTCGGCGCTCAGGCTCGCGATGCCCCGCTCGACGCCGTCGAGCACCTTGCCGCGGAACACCTCGTCACCGGTGCCGATCAACCCGGTGGAGCAGACCAGGATGTCGCCCGCGCTCACCTCCAGCAGCTCGGCCGCCTTCTCGGCGGTGAGGTGGCTGGTCTGGAAGCCGAAGGAGCCCGTGAAGCAGTTCGCCCCGCCGGAGTTGAGCACGATGGCCTCGACGATGCGGTCGGCGATGACCTGCTGCGACCACAGGATCGGGTTGGCCTTGGCGCGATTGCTCGTGAACACGGCGGCGCCGACCTTGCGGGGCCCCCGGTTGACGACCACGGCCACGTCCGGCCTGCCGGTGCTCTTCAGTCCTGCGGCGACGCCGGCGGCTTCGAATCCCTGAGGTGCGGTCACGCTCACGGCGCCACTCCGTTCACAGTGAGGGCGCGGTCCTCGGGGAGGCCCAGCGCGAGGTTCATGGACTGCACAGCGGCGCCGGCGGTCCCCTTGACGAGATTGTCGACGGCGGTGACCACGGTCACGCGGTTCGCCGCACGGTCGACCGCGAGACCCATCAGCGCGGTGTTCGCGCCCAGCACGTCGGCCGTGCGCGGGAAGCGCCCCTCGGGCAGCAGCTGCACGAACGTCTCGCCGTCGTAGGCGGATGCCCAGGCGTCCCGGATCTGCGCATCCGTGACGCCGTCGGCGATGGGAGCCGACGAGGTGGCGAGGATGCCGCGGGCCATCGGCACGATCACCGGGGTGAAGGAGATGCGGATGCCCTCCGGTGCCGCCCCCGACGCCTCCGCGAGGGCCTGCCGGATCTCGGGGATGTGCCGATGCGTGCCGCCGACCGCGTAGGGGTTGGCGGTGCCCAGCAGCTCACTGCCCAGCAGGTGCGGCTTGAGGCTCTTGCCCGCGCCGGACGGGCCGACGGCGAGGACGCTGACGATGTCGGACGTGTCGATGACGCCCGCGGCGGCGCCGGGGGCGAGGCTGAGGCTGACGGTGGAGGCGTTGCAGCCCGGGGCGGCGATGCGGGTCGTGCCGCGCAGGGTCTCGCGCTGCTTTCGGCCGTCGACGAGCAGCTCGGGGACGCCGTACGTCCAGGGCTCGTGGAAGGGGCCGCCGTAGAAGGCGTCCCATGCCGCAGCGGAGGCGAGCCTGTGGTCGGCCCCTGCGTCGATGACGAGCGGGACCTCCCCCAGCGCGTCGGTGTACTGGCCGGACTGGCCGTGCGGCAGGGCGAGGAACACGATGTCGTGGCCCGCGAGGATCTCGGGGGTCGTGTCCTGCAGAGTCAGGTGGGCGAGCGAGCGCAGATGCGGCTGGTGGTCGACCAGCGGCTGACCCGCGTTGGAGTGCGCGGTGACAGTGCGGATCTCGATGTCGGGATGAGCCTCGAGCAGCCGCAGGATCTCGCCTCCCGCATAACCGGATGCGCCGGAGACGGCGACGGAGTACGTCATGGTTCTACCTTAACGGTCGGGTGCGCCCGATGACGGGCTTGGGCCAGGGCGGCGACACCGGCACCGGGCCCGGACCACGGCGGAACGGGGCTGCGCGGAGTCGCCTAGAGTCGGCGGCCGGGACGGCGTCGGCGCACGAGGACGGCGTTCTCGGTGAACGTCGTCGGGAGGGGTGCGGCCGAAGGCATGACGCGACAGTAGCGCCCCGTCCCGGGCATCTGCAAATCCGCGCCGTCACAGTCGCTCGTGCGGCGGGCCTCAGCGCAGGTCGAAGAAGGCCCGCTCATGCTCCGCCGCGGGTATGGAGCGCTCAGTCCCGGATCGTGGCTCCGAACCTCTCCGCCGCCACGGCCACACCGGCGAGCTTCGCCTCGGTCGCCTCGGCCGCGGTGAGCGTGCGGTCGGGGGCACGGAAGCGCAGGGCGTAGCTGAGGCTCTTGCGACCGACCTCGACGCCCTCGCCGCGGTAGTCGTCGACCAGGGCCGCCGACTCCAGCAGGTCACCGGCGCCCTCGACGAGTGCCGCCCGCACCTCGGCGGCCGGAACGTCGACGCCCACGACCAGGGAGACGTCCTGCGTGGCTGCGGGGAAGGTCGACAGCGAGGCCGCCACCACCCTCTCGCCGGCCAGCGTCAGCAGGCGGTCCAGATCGAGTTCGGCGACCACGGCGCGGCCCGGCAGATCGGCATCCGCGGAGACCTGCGGATGCAGCTCCCCGACGTACCCGATCTCCTCGCCGGCGACGGTCAGCGCACCGGCTCGGCCCGGGTGCAGAGCCGCGCGCCGCGTCTGGGTCACCTCGATCTCCACGCCCGCTGCCGCGCCGATGACGCGCACGGCGTCCAGCGCGTCTCCCAGACCCGCAGGCACGGCCGGATGGCCGGGCTGGCGCGGGGTAAGGTTCCCCGTCAGCAGCACCGCGACGTGGCGCGGCTGCGGTGGGATCGAGGCGTTCAACGCCGCCAGCGTCTCATCGGAGGGCTTCTGCCCCAGCGGCGGGATGAAGTCGGTCCCGTAGGCCTCCCCCGGCTCAGGGGCGAACACCAGGCCGGTCTCGAAGATCGCCAGATCCACCAGACCGCGTGCGATGTTGCGGTGCGCCGTCTGCAGCAGGCCGGGGATCAGCGAGCGGCGCAGGAAGGACGCGTGTCCGTCGAGCGCGTTGGCCAAGCGGATGCCGGGAAGCGGCTCCCCGCTGGCTGAACCGTGCAGGTCGTTGTGCTCCTGGGTGGTGAACGGGAACGCCGGGGTCTCCACCAGGCCCGCCGCGGCGAGCGCGTCGGACACCCGCCGCCGACCCTGCTGCAGCGCGGTGTAGCCGCGGCCCGACGGCGGGACCGGCAGCACGGAGGGAATGCGGTCGAGGCCGTGGAGGCGCGCGATCTCCTCCACGAGGGTCCACTTGTCGGTGAGGTCCGGGCGCCAACTGGGCGGGGTCACCCACCAGCCGTCATCAGCGGCATCCACGGAGGCGCCGATCGTCTCCAGCGCTCCCGTGATCTCGGCCTCCTCGTACTCGACGCCGACGACACCGGCCGCGAAGCCTCTCGGCAGCAGGATGGCGCTCTGCGAGACCGTGGCGAACAGCGCGCCGCCCTCGTCCGCGAGCTCACCGCCCGCGAGCTCGACCATCAGGTCGGCCACGCGCCGTGCGGCGACGAACGGGATGAGCGGGTCGACTCCGCGCTCGAAGCGCTTGGAGGCCTCGCTGGGCAGCCTGTGCCTGCGGGCGGTGCGCGCGATCGTCGTCGTGTCGAAGACGGCGGCCTCGATGAGCACGTTGCGGGTGCTCGCCGTCATCTCGGTCGGGCCGCCGCCCATCACGCCGGCGAGGCCGATGGGACCGGAGTCGTCCGTGATCAGCAGGTCCTCGGTGCTCAGCGCGCGGTCCTGCCCGTCCAGGGTCCGGAGGTGCTCCCCCTCGTGCGCGCGGCGCACGGTGATGCCGCCCGTGAGGGTGTCCAGGTCGTAGCCGTGGATCGGGTTGCCGAGTTCGAGCATGACGTAGTTCGTGATGTCGATGAGCACGCCCAGAGAGCGCATGCCCGCCAGAAGCAGACGCGACACCATCCACGGGGGTGTGGGCCGGCTGGGGTCCACGCCGCGCACGACGCGGACCGCGAACTCCCGCGCACCGATGTTCCCCCGGATCGGGGCGGCATCGTCGACGGCGACGGAGAAGCCCGTCGTCGGCTGCTGCAGCTCGCCCCAGGGCCGGATGCCGGGGTCGCGGAACTCCGCCCCCGTCGCATGCGAGTACTCGCGGGCGATGCCGCGCACCGAGAACGCGTACCCGCGGTCCGGGGTGACGTTGACGTCGATCGCGACATCGTCCAGGCCCAGCAGCGCGATGGCGTCCTCGCCCACCTCGGGGTCCAGGCCCAGGGTCGACAGGACGATGATGCCCTCGTGATCGTCGCCCAGTCCCAGCTCGCGCGCGGACGCGATCATGCCATCCGAGACATGCCCGTACGTCTTGCGCGCGGCGATGGGGAACGGCCCCGGCAGCACCGAGCCGGGCAGGGTCACCACGACCTTGTCCCCGACGGCGAAGTTGTGCGCGCCGCAGACGATTCCGCGCACGCCGCCGTTCGCCTCGCCGACGTCCACCTGGCACCAGTTGATGGTCTTGCCGTTCTTCTGCGGCTCGGGGGTGAACTCCAGCACCTGCCCGACCACCACGGGGCCCGTGATCTCGAAGCGGTGGATGTCCTCCTCCTCGAAGCCGACCGACACCAGAGAGGCCAGAACATCCTCCGCCGTCGCGCCCTCTGCGACCTCGACGAACTCGCGCAGCCAGGAAAGCGGAACGCGCATCACACCACCATCCCGAACTGCTCGCTGAAGCGGACATCACCTTCGGCCATGTCCCGCATGTCCTGCACATCGCTGCGGAACATCAGCGTCCGCTCGATCCCCATCCCGAAGGCGAATCCGCTGTACACCTCGGGGTCGATCCCCGCGGCGCGCAGCACATTCGCGTTGACCATGCCGCAGCCGCCCCACTCGATCCAGCGGGCGCCGCCCTTGAAGGTCGGGTGCCACAGGTCCAGCTCCGCCGACGGCTCGGTGAACGGGAAGTAGTTGGTGCGCAGCCGGGTCTTCGCCTCCGGCCCGAACATCTGCCGCGCGAAGTGGTCGAGCGTACCCTTCAGGTGCGCCATCGTGATGCCCTTGTCGACCACGAGTCCCTCGAACTGGCTGAATACCGGCAGGTGCGTCGCGTCGAACTCATCCGTGCGGTATGTCCGTCCCGGGCACAGCACATAGATGGGCAGCTCCCGGTCGAGCATGGAGCGCACCTGCACGGGGCTCGTGTGCGTACGCATCACGAGGTGGCGCGATGCAGGATCGACGTAGAACGTGTCCTGCTCCTGACGGGCGGGATGATCCTCGTCGAAGTTCAACGCGTCGAAGTTGAACCACTCGTGCTCGAGCTCCGGTCCCTCCGCGATCTCCCACCCCATGCCGACGAAGACATCGCAGACCTGCTCCTGCAGGAGTGTCAGCGGATGCCGAGCGCCGACGCGCGCGCGCGAGGCGACCGCGGTGATGTCCACGCGCTCGGCCTCCAGCCGCGCGGCGGTCTCCGCCTCGACGAGCTCCGTCTCCCGTGCGGCGAACGCCTGGGCGACCCTGCCCCGTCCCTGGCCGATGAGCTTTCCGAAGACCGCCTTGTCCTCGGGGGCGACACGTCGCATGCCCGCGTTCAGCGCGGCCAGAGGCGACCCCTCGGCGATATGCGCGGCGCGGGCGGCCTTGAGCTGCGCGGTATCGGATGCTGCGGTGATCGCCGCGAGCGCGGCATCGACGGCGGACTCCACCGCCTCCGGGGTGATCTGGGGTGATTCAGGAGACTCTGACACGAGAGTCGAGTCTACCGGGGCGGGAGCAGGGCCCCGCCCGGTGGACGGCTCAGATGATCAGGCCCAGCACCAGGGCGCCCACCAGTCCGACGACGGAGACCGCGCACTCCATGAGGCTCCATGTCTTGAAGGTCTGCCCGACGGTGAGGCCGAAGTACTCCTTGACGAGCCAGAAGCCCGCGTCGTTGACGTGCGAGAGGAACACGGAGCCCGCACCGATCACGAGGACCATGAGCGCGACGTGCGTGCTGCTGAGGTCCCCGACCAGCGGGGCCATGATGCCGGCGGCGGTGATGGTGGCCACCGTCGCCGAGCCCGTGGCCAGGCGGATGAGCACCGCGACGATCCAGCCGGCCAGCAGCAGCGGCATCCCCGATCCGGCGATCCCGTTGCCGATGACCTCTCCGACGCCGGAGTCGACCAGCGTCTGCTTGAAACCGCCGCCCGCGCCGACGATGAGCAGGATCGAGGCGATGGGGGCGAACGACTCGCCGGTGATCTTCGCGACTTCGCCCATGGAGCGTCCGAGCGCGGTGCCCAGCACGATCATGGCGTACAGCGACGTGATCAGCAGGGCCTGCAGCGGGGTGCCGATCCAGATCAGGATCTGGCCGATCGGACTCCCCACCAGCCCCACGGACTTGACCACCGTCATCAGCAGCATCAGCACGACCGGCAGCAGCACGACGGAGAGCGCGACGCCGAAGGCGGGGCGACGTCCCTGCTCGCGCTCTCCGACCGGTGCCAGCAGCGTGTCGGAGGCCATCACCGGGACCCAGCGGGCCATCGGCTTCGAGATCAGAGGACCGGCCACCGCGACGGCGGGAACGGCGACCAGCAGCCCGAGGCCGAGGGTGAGCCCGAGATCGGCATGCAGCGCGTCGATCGCGATGAGCGGGCCGGGGTGCGGCGGCACGAATCCGTGCAGCGCCGACAGTCCGGCGAGCGCGGGGATGCCGATCAGCACGACAGGGAGCCTCGCGCGCTTGGCCGCCAGCATGACGATCGGGATGAGCAGCACGACGCCGACCTCGAAGAACAGCGGGATGCCGACGATGAAGGCGGCGAGCGCCATCGCCCAGCCCAGTCGCTGGAGGGGGGTCTTGGCGAGGATGGTGTCGACGATCTCATCGGCACCCCCGGATTCGGTGAGGAACCGGCCGATGACCGCACCCAGGACGATCAGCACGCCGACGCCGCCGACCGTCTCGCCGAGCCCCTTCGAGAAGGAGCCGAAGGCGTTCTCGAAGCCCATGTCGGCCGTGACGGCCATCACGGCGGCGCCGAGCATGAGGGCGAAGAACGGATGCATCTTCACCCAGACGATCAGCACGATGATCAGCGCGATCGAGACGACGGCGGCCGTGATCAGTTGCGGGGTGCCCGCCGCCGGGGTGGTGGCCGCGGCGAGCACCCCGTGGATCACGGGGGTCGGCGCTGACAGCGCATTCATGTGCAGCTCCTGATTCCGCGGCCGTGCTGTGGTCATGCGGTCGCCCCGGTCACGTTACTCGCCAGTAGGATCTTCGGGGATGGAAGACAGGACGAGGTACCCGAATATGACGGACGAGAGCATCCCCACGACGCAGAGCATCCCGCTCGATGCCGCACCGGCGCCGTACGTGCTGGCGATCGACATCGGCTCGGGATCGACCCGCGGATGCCTCTACGACGCCTACGCCCGCCCGGTCAAGAAGCACCTGTTCAAGGCCGAGCACGCGTTCGTCGAAGCGGCCGACGGCACGGCGGAGGTGGATGCCGATCAGGTGGTGCGCGAGGTCGCCGAGGTCATCGACGGCGCACTGACGGGGATCGGGCCGGGACTGGTCAGGGCCGTCGTCATGGACACCTTCGCCTCCTCACTGGTGTGCGTGGACGAGGCCGGCGATGCGCTGACCCCGTGCTTCACGTACGCCGATTCCCGATCCTGGGCGCAGCTGGCCCGGCTGCGGTCGCAGCTGGACGAGACCGCCGTGCACCAGCGCACCGGCACGCGGCTGCACACGAGCTACCATCCCCCGCGGCTGCTGTGGCTGCGGGACGAGTTCCCCGAGGTCTTCGCGAAGACGGCGAAGTTCCTCTCGCTCGGCGAGTACGTGTACGCCAGGCTGGCGGGCATCGAGGGCGCCGCGACCTCGACGATGGCGTGGGCCGGCATCCTGAACCGGCACACCTGCGAGCTCGACGAGGAGCTCCTGGCCGCCGTGGGCGTGGACCGCAGCAGGTTCGCGCCGATCATCGACCCCGACGAGCCCATCACCGAGGTGTCCGCCCCAGCGCTCACCCGCTGGCCGGCGCTGCAGGGCGCGGCCTGGTTCCCGGCCGTCCCCGACGGCTTCGCGTCGAATCTCGGTGTGGGAGCGGACAGCCCCGCCGCCGCAGCCCTGTCCGCCGCGACCTCGGGCGCGATCCGTGTCATCGTCGACGGCACCCCGGACGAGCTGCCCGCGGGCCTGTGGGCGTACCGGGTCTCGCGCACGCAGTCGATCGTGGGCGGTGCGCTCAACGACGTCGGCCGTGTCACCCTGTGGCTGCAGGGCACTCTGGCGCCGCTGTCCTACGAGGAGATCGACGAGCTGCTGCGTGCGGAGCCATCCGAGGGCACGCCACTCGTGCTGCCCTTCCTCACCGGCGAGCGCTCCACGGGATGGGCGGGCGAGGCGCGGGCCGTGCTGACCGGCGTGTCCTCGTCCTCCGGCCCGAGGGAGCTGTGGCGCGGCGCGGCGGAGGGCATCGCGGTGTCCTACGCCCGCGTGTTCGAGCAGCTGCTCGAGGTGGATCCGGGCATCACGCGCGTCATCGCCTCCGGCGGCGTGACCGGCGCGTACCCGTCGTTCATGGTCCCCGTCTCGAACGCCCTGGGATTCCCCGTCCAGGTCGTGGACGTCAAGCGCATGACGATGCGCGGCGCCGCGGCGTTCGCGCTGTCGGTGCTGCAACCCGATCGGCCGCTCGCGACGATCCCGCAGACGGGCCTCACGGTGCCCGATCCCGCGCAACGGCCGTACTTCGACGACCTGCGCGCCCGCTTCGACAGCGTCTACGACGCCGTCATCACGGGCTGAGCCACGGTCTGCGGCACCCCGGGGCCTCGACGGGGGAGATGCGCCGGGAGAGGGCACTCTCCCCCGAGTGCGTGCCCTCTCCCGGCGCCGGACGGAGTCAGAGCCCCGCTGCTCCGCCGTTCTTCCCCCCGGACTGCTGGGTCGCGATCAGCTCGGTGACCGTCGACCCCTCATGCGTACGCGGGTCATGACCCGCGTCAGCTGCGCCGCCCCCCAGTTTCGGCGCCCGGCGAGACCGCTCCTCCAGCCACTTGGCCACGCCGGAGAGTATCAGGCACATCACGATGTATATTCCACCGATGATCAGTGCCGACTGAAGAATGGGACGCCCCTGCTGCGAGCTCAGCAGCTTGGCGTAGTAGAGGAGTTCATGGTACGTGATGATGAACCCCAGAGCGGTGTCCTTCATCGCGACGACGAGTTGCGCGACGATCACCGGCAGCATCGCTCGGATCGCCTGCGGCAGCAGGATCAGGATCATCACGCCGCTCTTGCGCAGGCCGATCGCGTAGCCGGCCTCCTTCTGCCCCTTGGGCAGTGATTCGATCCCCGCGCGCAGCGCCTCGGCGAGCACCGAGCCGTTGTAGACCATGAGAGCGATCACGACCGCCCAGTACGGGCTCACCTTGAAGCCCAGCGATGGGAGCCCGTAGTACATGATCATCATGAACACGAGCACCGGGATCGCCCGGAACAGCTCCGTGATCACCATCGCGGGGATGCGCACCCAGGCGTGGTCGGAGAGCCGCCCGATGGCCAGCACGAAGCCGAGCGCGAGGCTGAGCACGGCGGCCAGCGCGAACGCCGAGAGTGTGTTCAGCAGCATCTCGCCGATGGACGTCCACACCGTCGTGAAGGTGAAGACGTACCACTTCTCGGCGGTGAACTGCCCGGTCAGCGCGAACCGCCAGATCACGAAGGCGATCGCGGCGATCACGACCGCGACGGTCAGCACGGCGAGGATGCTGTTGCGCCGGCGGGCCCGGGGGCCCGGGACATCGTAGAGGACGGAAGTCATCGCGCGATCCTCCAGCGGTTCTCGAGGGTGCGCTGCAGCCAGGTCAGCAGCATCACCAGTGCGACGAAGATCAGCGCCACCCACAGCAGCACCTCCATGGGGGTGCCGGTGCGGTTGTGCGAGTTGGAGATCGTGGACTGCAGCTGAGGCAGCACGGCGACGGAGAATCCGGCGGCGACGGTGGTGTTCTTCAGCAGGGCGATGAACACGCTCATCATCGGCGGGACGACGGAGCGGAACGCCTGCGGCAGCACCACCTGCGTCATCACCTGGCCGAACGGGAGTCCGATCGCGCGGGCGGCCTCGGCCTGACCGACCGGGACGGTGTTGATGCCGGCCCGCAGGGTCTCGGCGACGTAGGTCGCCGTGTACACGCCGATCGCCATGATGCCCAGCACGGTGTTGGAGAGCTTGGGCAGCGCCAGCGCGCTGTACCCGAAGACGAAGAAGAAGAAGACCAGCGTGAGCGGGGTGTTGCGCACGAGGTTGACGTACGCCGTCCCGACGGCGCGGGCGATCGGCACGGGCGAGACGCGCATCGCCCCGATGATCGTGCCCAGCACGAGCGCGATCAGCCCGCCGAAGACGAACACCAGCAGTGTGTAGGTGATGCCCTCGCCCCAGAGGTCGAGGTTGCCGAAGATGGCGTCCATGCGCCCTCCTTCCGTCAGGTGGGGCGGGGGACCGGATGCCGCCGGTCCCCCGCTGCTCGAGTGTCAGCCGACCGGGTCGACCGCCGGCTGCTCGACCGTGATGCCGGAGCGGCCCAGCGTCGCGTCGAAGATCTCCTGCCAGGTGTCGTGGCCGTCGGTGAACAGCGTGTTGATGAACTCCTGCAGGGCGGTGTCGCCCTTGGGGATGCCCACGCCGTAGCGCTCCTCGGTGAACAGGCCGTCCAGCACCTTGAGCTCGTCGGGGTACTGCGCGGCGTACCCGATGAGGATCGCGGCGTCCGTCGTCACGGCGTCGACCTTGCCGTTGAGCAGGTCGTCGACGCACGCCGAGTAGATGTCGTACTCCTCGGTGGCGATCTCGGGGTAGTTGTCCTTGATGTTCTGGATCGGCGTGGAGCCGGTCGCCGAGCACACGGTCATGCCGTTGAAGTCGGAGACGTCGGTCACCTCGGTCATGTCGCTGTCGGCGGAGACGAGGAAGCCCTGGCCGGTCACGAAGTAGGGACCGGCGAAGTCGATCTGCTCCTTGCGGTTGTCGGTGATCGAGTACGTGCCGACGTAGTAGTCGATGTCGCCGTTGACCAGTGCCTGCTCACGGTTGGCGGAGGCGATGGGCTCGTAGGTGATGTCGTCCTCGGAGAATCCGAGCTCGGCGGCGATCCAGCGGGCGATGTCGATGTCGAAGCCGCTGCGCTCACCGGTGGTGGCGTCGAGGAAGCCGAGGTTGGGCTGGTCCTCCTTCACACCGATGATCGGTCCGCCGCGCTCCACCATGGCGTCGTAGGTGGGGCTGCCCTCCAGCGCCACGTCTTCGGCGACCTCCGGCTCGGGCGCGTCGCCTCCGGCGGGCGTGTTCGGACTGCCGCTGTTGCACGCCGTGAGGGCGAGAAGAGCGGTGGTGGCGATGCCTGCGGCTGCCAGGATCTTGGTGCGTCGCATGAGGGATCTCCTTGCTTGCTGTGTTGGTGGTACAGGGATGGGTGCTCAGTGGGTGAGGAGCTTGGAGAGGAAGTCCTTGGCCCGATCGCTCTTCGGGTTGGTGAAGAACTCCTCGGGCGCCGCCTCCTCGACGATCTGGCCGTCGGCCATGAAGACCACGCGATTGGCGGCCTTCCGCGCGAAGCCCATCTCATGGGTGACGACGATCATCGTCATGCCCTCCTTGGCGAGCTCGACCATGACGTCGAGGACCTCGTTGATCATCTCGGGGTCCAGGGCGCTGGTGGGCTCGTCGAAGAGCATGACCTTGGGGTGCATGGCCAGGGCGCGGGCGATGGCGACGCGCTGCTGCTGTCCTCCGGAGAGCTGAGCGGGCAGCTTCTGCGCCTGCTGAGCGACGCCCACGCGCTCCAGGAGCGCCATGGCCTCCTTCTCGGCGTCGGCCTTCTTCACGCCGCGCACCCTGATCGGGCCGAGCGTGACGTTCTCGAGGATCGTGAGGTGCGCGAAGAGGTTGAACGACTGGAACACCATGCCGACCTCGGCGCGCAGCCTGGCGAGCGCTCTGCCCTCGGCAGGCAACGGTTCGCCGTCGATCCTGATCGAACCGCTGGTGATGGTCTCCAGCCGGTTGATCGTGCGGCACAGCGTGGACTTGCCGGAACCGGAGGGGCCGATGACGACGACGACCTCACCCCGCTCGACGGTGAGATTGACGTCCTTGAGCGCGTGGAACTCGCCATAGTGCTTCTGGACGTTCTCGACGACGACCAGCGACTCGGCTGTGCTCATGCTGCCTCCCTCAGAACCTGCCGGTCATGGGGAGCACCGAAGCTGTCGGGGATCCCCGTCGAAACCGCTGACCCCCTCAGGCTAGGCACCCGCCACGGTGCGGGCCAGGCTCTTGAGTGTTTCTTGAGTGTGCGACGGGCAGCCCGCGAGCTGCCTCCACCGCAGGTCAGCGACGGGCCCGACGGTAGTACTCCTCCGCGCCGGGGTGCAGCATGATCGGGTCGGTGAAGATCGCCAGCCGACGATCCAACAGCGCCGCCGTGGGCACGTTCCGGGAGATCTCCGTACTGGTGCGGAACAGTTCCGCCAGCACGTCCCGCACCAGGTCGTCGGGGACCTGCTCCGCCGTGACCAGGTAGTTCGGCACGGTCATCGCCAGCGTCGGCTCGTCGCTGCCGTACATTCCCACCGGGAACTCCGCGGAGCGGTACACGCCCGCGTGCACGGCATCCGCCCTGGCCACCACGTCGGCATCGATCGACAGCAGACGGATGGGCGTGCGCTCCGCCAATCCCAGGACGCCCGGGGTCGGCAGCCCGCCGACCCAGAACAGCGCGTCGATGCGGGAGTCCACCAGGGCGAGGATGGAGGCGTCCAGGCCGAGCCCCGCGTCGTGCACGGCGTCGACGGGCACATCGGAGGCCTCCAGCACGCGACGTGCGACCACGCTCACCCCGGAGCCCTGACCGCCGAGGGAGACGGTGCGCCCGGCGAGATCGGAGATGTCCCGGATGCCCGAGTCCGCCCGCACGACGACATGCACGTACTCGTCATACAGCCGGGCGACGGCACGGATCGGGAGCGGGGCGTCGAAGTCGCCCGTCCCGGTGACGGCATCCGCGACGGCATCGCTCTGCGCGAAGCCCAGCTGGGCGGATCCTTCGCCGATGAGACGCAGGTTGTCGACCGAACCGTTGGTCTCGATGACCTCGGCATCCATGTCGAAGTCCCGTGAGAGCACCTCGACCAGACCCGCCCCGTAGTCGTGATACACGCCGGCGGCGCCCCCGCCCGCGATCCGCAGCGGACGCTGCGCCCATGCCGGCCGGTCCGGCGCGCACGACACCAGGCTCAGCAGCACCGCCGAGGCGGCGAGCAGGGCGACCAGCAGGCGTGCGGATCTCCTCATCGCGGATTCGCCCCCGGAAGATCGAAGATCACGCTCAGTCCGCCGCCCTGCGGGGACTGGACCGCCAGCCGTCCGCCCACGGAGCGCAGGAGATCCATGGCGATCGCGAGGCCCAGTCCGGATCCGGGGATGTTCTGGTTCCGGGTACTGCGCCAGAACCTGTCAGCCGCCTGCTCGAGCTCCTCCGCTTCCATTCCCGGGCCATGATCGCGCACGACGATGCGCGTGCGCTCGTCGCTCGGACGCACGCTCAGCTCGACGCGCCCGCCGTGCGGCGAGAACTTGACGGCGTTGTCGATCACGGCGTCCAGCGCACTCTCCACGACTGCCTCGTCCACATGGCTCAGGATAGGGCCGCCCCCGTCGACGGTGAAGACGATCGCCTTCCGGGCCGCCACATCCTGCCACGCCCGTGAACGACGCGCGACCAGTGCCGTCAAGTCGACATCCTCGAAGTCGGACTCGCTCACGGATCCGCGGGCGAAGCCCAGCAGCGTGTCGAGGATGCGGGTCATCCGCTCCCCCTCTTCGCGGATCTTCTCCACATCGGCTGCGCCGGCAGCCCCCACGTCGGCCGCGAGTACCTCCACCCGCAGCAGCAGGGCGTTGAGGGGGTTGCGCAGCTCGTGCGAGGCGTTCAGCGCGAACTCCTGCTGCCTGGCCACGACCCGCTCGATCTCATCGGCCATCCTGTTGAACATCAGGATCATCCGATGCAGCTCCGGCGGCCCGGTCTCGTCGCGGATCCGTGCGTCCATGTCGCCGCGCTCGATGGCCTCCATCGCCCGATCCAGGCGGCGCACCGGGCGCAGCACCCACCCGGCGAGGCGGAACACGATCAGCAGACCCGCGGCGATCACGACAGCCGCAACGGCGGCGATCAGAAACCACTGCCGACCGATCTCGGCCCGCGGCACGTCGACGCTCGCCGACATCACGACCGCGCCGATGACGTCGCCGCCGTCGAACACGGGCTCCACGAGCGAGAGGTCGCTGAACTGCCACGGCAGTGCATTCTGCGGCAGCTCGCCGCGCCGACCGGAGAGCGCGAGGCGGATCTGCGCGTCCACCTCGGGACGATCCAGCATCGGGTCCGCGCTCCGGGGGGCCCAGGCGTGCCCGGTGCGGTCGACCACCATGACCCGGGTGCCGTAGAGCTCCCGGTACCGGCGGACCTCCCCCTCGAACATGTCGCTGCTGCCGGTGAGCAGGGCCTGGCGCGCCGTGGTGACGAAGTAGCCGAGGTCGCCGAGCTGCTCGGCGTAGAACTCCTGCTGCACGCCCCGCGCCGTGCTCCACGCGTAGCCTCCGCCGAGCACGGTCAGCACGAGCACCAGCGGTACCAGGAACACGACGATGAGCCGACGTCGCATCCTCAGCCCTCCAGCCGGTACCCGACGCCGCGGACCGTCTCGATCAGCGAGGGCCGGCCGATCTTGCGGCGGATGGAGGCGACATGCACCTCGAGCGAGCGGGCGAAGCTCTGCCAGTCGGTGTTCCACACCTCGCGGATCAGCCGTTCACGGGGCACGGCGACGCCCGGATACCTGGCCAGTGCCGCGACGATGTCGAACTCCTTCCGCGTCAACTCGACGTTCTCGTCGTCGACGGTCACCCGGCGCGCGACGAGATCGATGCTGACTCCGTCGACCTCGACCAGTGCGCGGTCGCCGGATGCCCCATCCAGCCCGTCCAGCGGATGCAACCGCCTGGTGACCGCCTCGATGCGCGCCAGCAGCTCCCGTACGTCGTACGGCTTGACGACGAAGTCGTCGGCCCCCGCGCGCAGACCCCGGATGCGCTCCTGGACCTCGCTGCGCGCGGTGGCGATGATGACGGGCACTCCGCTCTGCGCTCGGATCCGGCGGCACACGTCGATGCCGTCCATGTCCGGCAGACCGAGATCCAGCAGCACGAGCTCGGTGTCCGAGCCGATCAGCTCCAAGGCCTGTGCGCCGTCGACGGCACGGACCGTCGCGTAGCCCGAGCGGCTGAGGAAGGCGCCGAGGGCATCGGCGACACGGTCGTCGTCCTCGACGATCAGGATGCGCACGGGATCACGCTCATCGGCCCTCGCGCTGGGCGAAGGCGCTCTCGTACAGGCACACGCTGGCTGCGGTGGCGAGGTTGAGCGACTCGGCCCTGCCGTAGATCGGCAGTCTCAGCGCACGGTCGGCCAGCGCCAGCAGGTCATCGCCCAGCCCCCGGGCCTCGTTGCCGAACAGCCATGCGGTGGGCCGCTCCAGGACGCCCTCGGCGCGGGCCCGCAGCAGATCATCGCCCTTCACGTCCGCCGCCAGCACCTGCATGCCCGCCGCACGGGCACGCTCGACGACGTCCGTCAGCTCGCCGCCCACGGACAGCGGCAGGTGGAACAGAGAGCCCGTGGTGGAGCGGACGACCTTGGGGTTGTAAGGGTCCACGGTCCGGCCGGTGAGCACCACGGCATCCGCCCCTGCGGCATCGGCCGCACGGACGATCGTGCCGAGGTTGCCGGGGTCGCGCACCTCCTCGCAGATCGCGATCAGCCGCGGTGATGCCGCGAAGATGTCGCGCACGGACGCGGGGGTCTGACGGGCAACCGCGACGAGCCCCTGGGGCGTGACGGTGTCTGCCATGGCCGCGAGCACGCTCTCGGTGACGTACTGCACGTCGATGCCGCGCTCACCGGCGAGCATGCGCACATCGGCATGCTTCTCCCATGCCGTCGGCGTCGCGAACAGTTCCACGATGGACTGCGGCAGACACGTCAGCGCCTCACGGACGGCCTGCGGCCCCTCCAGCAGGAACAGCCCGGTCTCGGTGCGCGCGCTGCGTTTGGTGAGCTTGGCGACGGCACGGACTCGGGGTGAACGGGGATTCTCGAGCACGATCCCAGTCTAGGGTGCTCACATGACGCGGAACGGGCGCCTCCCCCTGGGGGAGGCGCCCGTTCCCGACTGCTCGGATTCCGCTCAGGCGGCGGCCTTGGGAGCGTTGACGTCCGAGGGGAGCGCCTTCTTCGCGGTCTCCACGAGCGATGCGAACGCGGCCGCGTCGGTCACCGCGAGCTCGGCGAGCATGCGACGGTCGACCTGGACGCCGGCGAGGCCGAGGCCCTGGATGAACCGGTTGTAGGTGATGCCGTTCTGGCGGGCGGCGGCGTTGATGCGCTGGATCCACAGGCGACGGAAGTCGCCCTTGCGCTTGCGACGATCGCGGTACGCGTAGACGAGGGAATGAGTGACCTGCTCCTTCGCCTTGCGGTACAGACGCGAACGCTGACCGCGGTAACCCGAGGCGCGGTCGAGGACGACGCGACGCTTCTTGTGCGCGTTGACCGCGCGCTTGACTCTAGCCATTTTCCTGGATTCCTATTCGTGCGTTCGTCGGTCTCAGCCGCGGCCGAGGAGCTTGTTCGCGACCTTCGTGTCGGCCTTCGAGAGGACCTGGTCCTGGTTCAGGCGACGCGTGCGGCGGCTCGACTTGTGCTCGAGGTTGTGGCGCATACCGGCCTGCTGCTTCTTCAGCTTCCCGCTGCCGGTGATCTTGAAGCGCTTCTTCGCCCCCGAGTGGGTCTTCTGCTTCGGCATCTTCTCTTCCTTCGTGTGGCATCCATTCGGATGCTGGTGGATGACCCGCCCTGCCGTGGAGGCGATGGCGGGAGCGTACGGGCGGCTCAGGCCGCGGAGTCGTCCTTCGCGTGCGCGGCAGCGGACTTCGCATCCCGGACCGCCTGCTTGTGGGCGGTGCGGGCCGCGTTCTGTTCGGCCTTGGCCTCGGACTTGTTCTTCAGCGGCGCGATGACCATCACCATGTTGCGTCCGTCGATGGTCGGATTCGACTCGACCGTGCCGAACTCGGCGACGTCCTCGGCGAATTTCCGGAGCAGGCGCACGCCCTGCTCCGGACGCGACTGCTCGCGGCCGCGGAACAGGATCATGGCCTTGACCTTGTCACCGGACTTGAGGAAGTTCTCCGCGCGCTTGAGCTTGGTCGTGTAGTCGTGCGCCTCGATCTTCAGGCGGAACCGCACCTCCTTGAGGATGGTGTTCGCCTGGTTGCGACGGGCTTCCTTCGCCTTCTGCGCGGCTTCGTACTTGAACTTGCCGTAGTCCATGATCTTGACCACGGGCGGCTTGGAATTCGGGGCCACCTCGACGAGATCGAGGTCTGCTTCCTGGGCCAGACGCAGCGCCGCTTCGATGCGGACGACGCCGATCTGCTCACCCGCGGGGCCGACGAGGCGGACCTCGGGGACGCGGATGCGCTCATTGGTACGGGGATCGCTGATGCGGAACTCCTTAGACGTGGTTTCGGCCACCGGGATGCGGTGTGCATCTCGGGCGAAATCGGAGTCCCCCCACCCGCCGGCACGCGCGAAGCACCGGCTTGTCGCACCCTTTCCACCGGAATCCGGCGGGGCGCGGAACCCGGTAGCCTGGAACGGCAAGCGCGGGTGGGAATGAATCCTCTTTCGTGCCGGAGCGGAAAGCTCCGGAGCCCGCAGAAGTCTACCAGAAAGCACCCTGAAGTGACGACTCCCGACGAGCAGGCCGATCTCCGCCACGAGCGCTGGGCGCAGCAGGAGCGGGCGGCGGCGTCCACCGCCACACGCGATATCGCCGATGTCCCCGCCGTCGAAGTGATCACCACGACGGCCGTGCACCTGATGAGCGCGGCCGCGGTGAAGCTCGGCCTCGCCGACGATCCGGAGGCGCAGCTCGACCTCGACGAGGCGCGCAAGCTCATCAACGCGCTCGCCGGGCTCATCACCGCCGGCGCGCCGGAGATCAGCAGTGCGCACGCCAGCCCGCTCCGCGACGGCCTGCGCTCCCTTCAGCTGGCCTTCCGGGAGGCCTCCCCCATCCAGGACCCGATCGGCAAGGGCCCCGGCGAGAAGTGGACCGGCCCGGTCACCTGACTTCGGCGGATCACGCCGAGCGGATGAGCTTCACGGTCAGCGAGTCGACCAGCACCGCCATGCGGTCGTCGGCGGCCCACCGCTGGGCGAGCCGCGCGAGCACGGCGTCCAGCGTCTCGCGGTTCAGGCCGTCGATGAGCTCGAGCGTCACGATCAGCTCGGGGCCCCGCATCCTGGCATCCGGATCCCCCGCCGCCACGGCCACGTCGATGACGGCCATCTCGTGCGCGATGCTCTCGCGCAGCGCCACGAACACCTCGGGCGAGAGGAAGCTCGGTTCCCAGGGCCGCCCCTGGGCGATGGCCCACACGGCGGGCCGGCGGAGCACGAACTCCGTGTCGGACCCCGGGTCCAGCACGATCAGATCGGTCTCCTCGCCCGCCGCGGACAGCGCCACGCGGATGGCCTCGACGGGAATCGGTCTCGCCCGGGCATCCCAGCTGCGCATGGTGTCCACGGAGGTGAACGCGGGCTGCACGCGCCTGCCGTCCGGGGCGGCGACGGTGACGATGGAGAGCTCCTGCGTCTTGTCGACCCTCAGCCCGCTCGGCGCGACCCCCTCGTCGCCCTTCTCCGCGACCAGCGGGACGAGGACACGCGCCGTGCGGAGGGCGTCCGCCACGGCGGTCTGCGATCCCGTCCCGGCGCGGAAGGCGTGCAGCGCGTGCAGCAGCACGGGGTCGGCGGACCCGTCGTCACCCGAGTTGGGGTTCTCAGCGAAGCGGCGCCCCGCCCAGGGGACTCCCGCCGAGTCCGCGGTGTTCGGGCGATGGCGGGCGTCGTCAGTCGCCGGCGACATCCAGCGCCTCCGCCAGGGTGAACTGCCCGGCGTAGAGCGCCTTGCCGACGATGGCCCCCTCCACGCCCAGCGGGACGAGGTCTCGCAGCGCAGCGATGTCGTCGAGGCTGGAGACGCCGCCGGAGGCGATGACCGGTTTGGGCGTGCGGGAGGTGATCTCGCGCAGCAGATCCAGGTTCGGGCCGCGCAGGGTGCCGTCCTTCGTGACGTCGGTGACGACGTAGCGGCTGCACCCGGCGTCCTCCAGGCGCTCCAGCACCTCCCAGATGTCGCCGCCCTCCTCGGTCCAGCCGCGCGCGGCGAGGGTCGTGCCACGCACGTCGAGGCCGACCGCGACGGCCTCGCCGTACCGGCTGATGACGTCGGCCGCCCACTCGGGGTTCTCCAGCGCGGCGGTGCCGAGGTTGATGCGGTTCGCACCGGACTCCAGGGCGTCCTCCAGGCTCGCATCGTCGCGGATGCCGCCGGAGAGCTCGATGCTCACCCCGCGGTACTGCTTGATGACCTTGCGCAGGATGCCGGCGTTGCTGCCGCGCCCGAACGCGGCATCGAGGTCCACGAGGTGGA
The DNA here is from genome assembly GCF_039539005.1 of Microbacterium soli. NCBI lineage: Bacteria > Bacillati > Actinomycetota > Actinomycetes > Micrococcales > Microbacteriaceae > Microbacterium > Microbacterium soli. Next base: position 2,358,247 of record NZ_BAABCP010000001.1, on the reverse strand, counting down.
TCCACTGCGCACCCTGGTCGACCCACTCGCCGGCCGCGTCGATCGGATCGCCGTAGTTGGTCTCGGTGCCGGCCTCGCCGCGGGTCAGGCGCACGGCCTTGCCGCCGGCGACATCCACGGCGGGAAGGAGGATCAGCGAGGGTGACTGCGCGAAGTCGTTCATGACGTCCTTGGTTCGGGGGATCCGCATCGTGCGAACACGAGAATCGAGATTAGTCCGCGCACGGGCGCGGTTCAACACGGGCGTCTCGCCGTGACGGGCCGGTCATGCCAGTGCATCCACCCAGTTCGTCAGGAGCCGGATGCCCGCATCACCGGACTTCTCCGGGTGGAACTGCGTGGCGGAGAGCGGTCCGTTCTCCACCGCCGCGAGGAAGCGCTCGCCGTGCGTGGCCCAGGTCAGGGTCGGCTGCGGGAACGGCGCCTGCACGTCGAGCCCCCAGCTCTTGGCGGCGAACGAGTGCACGAAGTAGAAGCGCTCCTGCTCGACGCCGCGGAACAGCACGCTGCCCACGCCCGCCTCGACGGTGTTCCAGCCCATGTGCGGCAGCACCGGCGCCTCCAGCTCGGTGATCGTCCCCGGCCACTCCCCGAGACCCTCGGCCGGCTGTGCGCGCTCGACACCGCGCTCGAACAGCACCTGCATGCCGACGCAGATGCCCAGGACCGCGCGACCTCCTGCCAACCGCCGGTCGATGATCTCATCGCCGCCGTGCGCGAGCAGCGCGTCCCGCACCGCGGCGAACGCTCCCACGCCGGGGACGACGAGGCCGTCGGCTTCGATCGCGCGGTCGCGGTCGCGGGTGAGCTCGACCTCGGCGCCGGCGGCCGCGAGGGCCTTGGCTGCGGAGTGCACGTTGCCCGACTCGTAGTCGAAGACCACGACGCGCGGGCTCGTGGTCACAGCGCGCCCTTGGTCGATGGGATGCCCTCCACGAGGGGATCCGGGGACTTGGCCTGCCGGAAGGCACGGGCGAAGGCCTTGAACTCGGCCTCGGCGATGTGGTGCGGGTCTCGCCCGCCCAGCACGCGCACGTGCACGGTCAGCGCGGCGTTGAAGGAGATGGCCTCGAACACGTGGCGCACGAGGGAACCCGTGAAGTGGCCGCCGATGAGGTGCATCTCGAAGCCGACGGGCTCACCGTCGTGCACGAGGAACGGACGGCCGGAGATGTCGACGACGGCCTGCGCCAGGGCCTCATCCAGCGGCACCAGCGCGTCACCGTATCGGCCGATGCCCGACTTGTCGCCGAGCGCCTCGCGGATCGCCTGACCGAGGACGATGGCGATGTCCTCGACGGTGTGGTGCGCGTCGATGTGCGTGTCACCGGTGGCACGGACGGTCAGGTCGGTCAGGGAGTGCTTCGCGAATGCCGTGAGCATGTGGTCGAAGAACGGCACGGACGTACTGATGTCGCTGCGGCCGGTGCCGTCGAGGTTCACCTCGACCTCGACCGTGGACTCCGACGTGCTGCGGGTGCGCTTCGCGGTCCGGACGGGCCGTGCGCTGCGGGGGTCGCTCATGAAGCCGATCCTATCGAGGCGAGGGCCTCCAGGAACGCCGTGGTCTCCGCCTCCGTGCCCGCGGTGACCCGCAGGTGGCCGGGGATGCCGACGTCGCGGATCAGCACGCCGCGGTCGTACAGCTCCTGCCAGACGTGCTTCGGGTCGTCGACGCCGCCGAACAGCACGAAGTTCGACCAGGACGGATGCGGTGCGTAGCCCAGCGCCTCCAGTGTGGCCGAGATGCGGTCGCGCTGCTCGACGATCTCGTCGACCATCCGCAGCATGGTGCGGGAGTTGCGCAGCGCGGCGGTCGCGGCGGCCTGCGTGAGGGCGCTGAGGTGATACGGCAGGCGCACCAGCCGCAGCGCGTCGATCAGCGCCGGGTCCGCGGCGAGATAGCCCACCCGCGCGCCGGCGAAGGCGAAGGCCTTGCTCATGGTGCGGGAGACGGCCAGTCGGGGGCGGCCGGGCAGCAGCGTCAGTGCGGAGGCCGCATCCTTCGGGGCGAACTCCTGATAGGCCTCGTCGACCACGATGATCCCACGGGCGGCGTCGTGCACGGCTTCGACGACGTCGAGGCCCAGCGGTGTGCCGGTGGGGTTGTTCGGCGAGCACAGCAGCACGACATCCGGATCCGCGGCGGCCACCTGCGCCGCCGCGTCCTCGGGGGTGATGCGGTAGTCGTCCTCTCGGGTGCCGGCGACCCAGGTGGCACCGGTGCCCTGGGTGATCAGCGGGTACATGGAGTAGGTGGGTGCGAAGCCGAACGCCGTGCGGCCGGGGCCGGCGAAAGCCTGCATGAGGTGCTGCAGCACCTCGTTGGAGCCGTTGCCCGCCCAGATCTGGTCGGCTGCGAGCCCGTGGCCGAGATAGTCGGCCAGCGCCTCCCGCAGTCCGGTGAATTCCCTGTCGGGGTATCGGTTGACGCCGTCGAGCGCCACGGCGACGTCGGCGAGGATGTCCTCGATCACCGCCTCCGGGACTGGATGAGCGTTCTCGTTGACGTTGAGCGCCACGGGCAGGGGTGCCTGTGGCGCACCGTACGGGGTGAGTCCGCGAAGATCATCGCGGAGGGGCAGCTCGTCGAGAGAGGTCACTCTTCCCATGGTAGAGCGCAGCGCCCGGGGTCTCGCGCGCATGACGCCCCGCCCGGTGAGGAACCCGGGATCAGCGCGAGTACCGAGCCGGGATCGCCAGTTCGGCGCCTGCCTGGATCGCGCCGCTGCTGAGGTTGTTCAGCCGCACGATGTCGTCGATGACCACCCGCGGATCGACCTCAGGGGCGATCTCGCCCGCGATGGACCACAGCGAATCCCCCGGCAGCACGGAGACCGTCTGGAAGGGCACCGGCTCGCTCAGGCGGGCCGACGCGAGTGCGGTGCCTCCCGCGAGGACCGACAGCACGATCCCGACGACGAGAGGAGCGGCGACGATCGCCGCCAGCACCCGACGACCGCGCACGGTCAGACGGAGCCTCGTGCCACGCGCGGTCCGGCTGCGCTGCGAGCCGACCGCGACACCGGCGGCGCGGACGAACGCGGGGCTCTGGATGCTGATGGTGCTCATGAGGGGCTCCTGTCTCCGCCCGCCGAGGTCCGGCGGGAGTGGGGCAGCTTTCGCATCCGGCATCCGGCCGGGGACGCCGGATGCGAAGCTACGTTCCGAATATATCTTCGATATCGAACATCTGTCAAGGATTCTTCGAAACCGGATCTTGTTCAACGCCGACACGCTCGAACGAATCTTCCGTTTCCCGGCGATTATCGGATACGGTTTCGATGACGACAGCCCATCACGGGCCACCGACATTCGAACCGGACGTCCGCGAAGGAGCGGTCCCCACCGGTCGGCCGATTCAGGAGGAGCACCGATGAGCGACCAGCCAGCCCCCGCATCCGAGCCGCCGCGCACCCGTCGGCGCAAGAGCCTCAGCGCGAAACAGCAGGCGATCCTCGAGGTCATCCAGACCTCGATCGCCCAGCACGGCTACCCGCCCAGCATGCGCGAGATCGGCGATGCCGTGGGGCTCAGGTCGCTCTCCAGCGTCACGCACCAGCTCGGCCAGCTGGAGCTGAGCGGCTACCTGCGCCGCGATCCGGGCAAGACACGGGCCATGGAGGTGCTCATCGATCTGCCCGGGACCGGCACGGAGAATCCCGCCGACACCGCTCCCGCGGTCGGAGACGCCGCCCTCGTGCCATTGGTCGGCCAGATCGCCGCGGGCGTGCCGATCACGGCCGACCAGCAGGTGGAGGAGATCTTCCCACTGCCGCGGCAACTCGTCGGCAAGGGCGATCTGTTCATGCTGAAGGTCAACGGCGAGTCGATGATCGACGCGGCCATCTGCGACGGCGACTGGGTCGTCATCCGCGCGCAGAACACCGCGGAGAACGGTGAGATCGTCGCGGCCATGCTGGACGGCGAGGCGACCGTGAAGACGTTCCGGCGCCGCGACGGGCACACCTGGCTGCTGCCTCGCAACTCCGCCTTCGAGCCGATCCTCGGTGATGAGGCCGTCGTGCTGGGCAAGGTCGTGGCGGTGCTTCGCGCGGTCTGAGCCCGCGCCCCTGACGGCTGAGGCGCTCCTCCCCGACCGGGGAGGAGCGCCTCGTCCGCGATCCGGCTCAGGCCGGGACCGACACGTCCTCACGGACGCGTCGCGTGGCCTCCACGATGTTGCGCAGCGAGGCGACGGTCTCCTCGTACCCGCGGGTCTTCAGACCGCAGTCCGGGTTCACCCACAGTCGGCTCAGTGGCAGTTCGGCGGTCGCCCGGCGCAGGAGGGCCTCGATCTCGGCGACGCCGGGGACGCGCGGCGAGTGGATGTCGTAGACGCCCGGCCCGATGCCGTGATCGAAGCCACTGCCCTTGATGTCGCCGACGACCTCCATGCGGCTGCGGGCCGCCTCGATCGAGGTGACGTCGGCGTCCAGCGCGCGGATCGCGTCGATGACCACGCCGAACTCCGAGTAGCACAGATGGGTGTGCACCTGCGTCGCGGCGGCCGCCCCGCCGGTCGCCAGACGGAACGACCCGACCGACCAGTCGAGGTAGTCCGCGTGATCGGCCTTCTTCAGCGGCAGCAGCTCCCGCAGCGCGGGCTCGTCGACCTGGATGATGGCGATGCCCGCGGCCTCGAGATCGGCGATCTCCTCGCGCAGCGCCAGGGCGACCTGGTTCGCCGTCTCCGAGAGCGGCTGGTCGTCTCGCACGAACGACCAGGCCAGGATGGTCACCGGCCCGGTGAGCATGCCCTTGACGTGCTTTGTGCTCAGCGACTGCGCGTAGGACGCCCACGACACCGTGATGGGCGCGGGCCGCGACACATCCCCCCACAGGATCGACGGACGGGTGGCGCGAGAACCGTACGACTGCACCCAGCCGTGTTCGGTCACCGCGAACCCGTCGAGGTTCTCCGCGAAGTACTGCACCATGTCGTTGCGCTCGGCCTCGCCGTGCACCAGCACGTCCAGCCCCAGGCCCTCCTGCAGCGCCACGACACGGTCGATCTCCGAGCGCAGGAAGGCCTCGTAGTCGTCCTGAGGCACCTCGCCGCGGCTGAACCGCGCACGAGCGCGCCGGATCTCGGCGGTCTGCGGGAAGGACCCGATGGTCGTCAGCGGCAGCACGGGCAGATCCAGCGCGCGCTGCGCGCGCTCGCGGTCCTGGTAGGGCGCACGGACGAAGTCCGCCTCGGACAGCGCGCGGCCGCGCACCGCCCCGTCGCGCACGCCCGGCGCGTCACGGCGATCGGAGAGAGCCGCGGATGCCGCATCGAGCTCGGCCCGGATCACGGACCGCCCCTCCGCGAGGCCACGGGCGAGGGTGACGATCTGCCCGACCTTCTGGTCGGCGAACGCCAACCAGGACACCAGCCGCGCGTCGAGCTTCGTCTCGTCCTCGACGTCGTGGGGAACATGCAGCAGGGAGGTCGAGGTGGACGCCGCGACCCGCCGGGCGCCGAGGTCGCGCAGCGCTTCGAGCTTCGCGAACGCCGCGGCGAGGTCTCCACGCCAGATGTTGCGTCCGTCGATCACGCCGCCCACGAGGGTCTTGCCCTCGAGCTCCGGGAGCGCGGCGGGCACCGCCCCGCGCACGAGGTCCACGGCGATGGCCTCGACGGGCGCGGAGGCGAGCACCGGCAGCGCCGTGCCCAGATCGGCATAGGGAGCCGCGACGAGGATGGCCGGGCGGTCGTCGGAGCCGCCGAGCACGGTCAGCGAGCGACGGGCCGCATCCGCCAGCGCCGCGCTGTCGGCCGGCAGCGTCTCGCTGACCAGGGCCGGCTCGTCCAGCTGCACCCACTCCGCGCCGGCGGCCTTCAGCTTCGCCAGCAGCTCGGCGTAGACCGGCACCACGTCGTCCAGGCGCGAGAGCGGGTCGAAGCCCTCCCCTGCGGCGTCCGACGGCTTGGCCAGTGCCAGCAGCGTGACGGGTCCGACGATGACCGGCCGCGTGCGCAGCCCCGCGGCGACGGCCTCCTCGAGCTCGCGCACCAGCCGGTCGCTGGAGAGCGAGAACACCGTCTCCGGACCGATCTCGGGCACGAGGTAGTGGTAGTTGGAGTCGAACCACTTGGTCATCTCCAGCGGCGCGCGATCGCCCTCGCCCCGCGCGGCGGTGAAGTAGGCGGGCAGCCCGATCGTGCCGTCCGCGTCGCGGAGATCCTCGAAGCGCGTCGGCAGGGCGCCGACCGTGACGGCGGCGTCCAGCACCTGGTCGTAGTACGAGAACGATTCCGGGATCGAGGAGTCGTCGCGCCCCAGCCCCAGCTCGATCAGTCGCGAGCGGTTCGCCGCGCGCAGCCGGGCGGCGGTGGCCTCCAGCTCCGCCTCATCGATGCGGCCGGCCCAGAACGCCTCGACGGCCCTCTTCAGCTCTCGGCGGCGTCCGATCCGGGGATAGCCGAGGATCGTCCCGGCGGGGAAAGCGGTCATGAGGTTCCTTTCGATGCGGAGGAGAGCTGCGGCGCGGAGAGGATTCCGGCGTGCGCGAGGACGTCCAGCACGGTCTCGTGCTGGTTGAAGGCGTACAGGTGGACTCCCGGCGCACCGCCCGCCACGACAGCGCGGGCGAGGTCGGCGGCCCAGGCGATGCCGATCTGCCGGCGCCCCTCGACGGTGGGCTCGACCTCGAGGGCGATGGAGAGCTCTCCGGGGAGCTCCTCGCCGGTCAGCTCCAGCACGCGGGCCAGGCGTGCGGGCGAGGTGATCGGCATGATCCCGGGCAGGATCGGAATGGTCACGCCCGCCCGGCGGGCGCGCTCGACGAAGGCCAGGTAATGGTCGGCGTGGAAGAACAGCTGTGTTATCGCGAGGGTGGCGCCGGCCGCCTGCTTGGCCAGCAGCGCATCGACGTGCTGGCCGCTGTACGCCGAACGGGGGTGCCCGTTGGGGAAGGCCGCCACGGCGATGCTGACCTTCCGCCGCGGCGACACGCGCACGGCGTCCGGATGGCCGGGAACCGGCGACTCCTCGTACGGCGCACGCTCGGCCTGCACGCGATCGATGAGCTGCACCAGCTGGGCGGAGCTCTCCAGATCGCCGAGGAAGGAGTCGCCCTCAGTGCTTCCCGCCGGCGGGTCGCCGCGCAGCGCGAGGAAGCTGAGGATCCCGGCATCCAGGAACTCCCGGATGAGCCGGGCCGCACCGGCGTAGGTGTTGCCGACGCACGTGAGGTGGGCGAGCGGCTCGACGGCGGTACGGGTGCGGATGTGCCGCAGCACCTCCAGGGATCGTCCGCCCGTCGAGCCACCGGCGCCGTAGGTGACGGAGAGGAACTCGGGGCCGACCTCGGCGAGCCTGTCGATGGTGTCGTGCAGGGCGTGCGCGCTGGCCGCCGAACGCGGCGGATACAGCTCGAAGGAGAACGGCACGCGCGTCATGACTGTCTCCTCTCTGCCGCGGACCGGGGGCGCCTCAGCACGGTAGAACGGGCGGGCCGCCCGACGCACACTGTGTGACGTCGTGTGTCGCCCGGAGCCGGCGTCGGAAGGGTGCCGGCAAGGCGCGGCTAGGCTCGAGGCATGACCATGCCCTACGGCTCCTGGCCCTCGCCGTTCTCCCCCGCCGACGTGTCCGCTTCCGCTCCCCGGATCGACGGCGCGCGCTTCGTCGGGGACGAGATCTGGTGGGGCGAGTCCGTCCCCGCCGAGGGCGGCCGGATCGCCGTGCGCAGCTCGTCCGGCGCGACGGTGCTGCCTGCTCCCTGGAGCGCGCGGTCGCGGGTGCACGAGTACGGCGGCGGCGCGTGGACGGCGGATGCCGAGGGGACCCTGTACTTCGTGCACGGGGACGATCAGCGGGTGCACCGGATGCGGAGGGGCGGCGTCCCCGAGCCGATCACCGCCGCCGGCGCGCAGTACGGCGGCCTGTCGCTGCAGCGCGGCAGGCTGCTCGCGGTGCGGGAGGATCTGCGTCCCGACCCGCATCTGCGGGCGATCGTGGAGATCCCCACGGACGGCTCGGCCGCGCGGGACGAGTCCGCGGTCCGTGTGCACGTCCAGGGATCGGCGTTCTTCGCGCATCCCGCGCTGTCCCCCGACGGCACGCGGCTGGCGTTCGTGGAGTGGACGGGCCGTTCGATGCCGTGGGATCACGCCCTGCTGAACGTGGTCGAGGTCGGCGGCGACGTGTTCGCCGAGACCGGTGCCCGCGCGGCGCTGCAGCCGGAGTGGATCTCCGACGACGAGCTGCTGCACCTGGACGATCCCTCCGGCCGCTGGAACCTGCAGCGGCTGCGGCTGGACGGGCTCGCGGTGCGCGGACGCGAAACCGTCGCGTCGGCGGATGCCGACACCGGCGGCGGGCTGTGGGTGCTGGGCGACCGCTGGTACGGTGTGCTCGCGGACGGACGGATCGTCGCGGTGCGCACGAACGGCACCGACGAACTGTGGCTGATCGATCCCGCCACGGGTGCCGAGCGACGGCTGGAGGTGGCCGCCACGGGCGAGTTGTGCGTCGACGACGTCTCGGGCGTCCGGGTGCTGGTCTCCGGCAGCGGCGCGGACGTCGACCGCGGGCTGTGGTGCGTGGACGTCGACGCCGGCGAGGCCACGGCGATCCGCGGCGGCGACCGGGTCGACACGGACTGGATCCCCGTCGCCCGCCCGGTGACCTTCCGCGGCGCGCACGGCCCCGTGCACGCCTTCGACTACCGTCCCACCCATCCGCAGGCGCAGGCGCCCGACGGGGAGCTGCCGCCGTACGTCGTCCTCGTGCACGGCGGCCCCACCTCGCATGTGTCGGGGGCGGCATCCCTCGCCGCGGCGTTCTGGACCAGTCGCGGCATCGGCGTGCTCGATGTGAACTACGGCGGCTCGACGGGGTACGGCCGCGCCTACCGCGAGCGTCTGAACGGCCAGTGGGGCATCGTCGACGTCGACGATGTGATCGCCGCGGCGCGCGGGCTGGCCGAGGCGGGCCTGGCCGATCCCGACCGCATCGCCATCCGCGGAGGATCGGCGGGCGGATGGACGGTGCTCAGCGCGCTCGTGCGCGGCGGCACGTTCGCGGCCGGTATCAGCCGCTATGGCGTCTCCGATCTGCGGATGCTGGCCGCTGACACGCACGACTTCGAGAAGTTCTACCTGGACGGGCTGGTCGGTCCGCTCCCCGAGGCCGAGGACGTCTACATCGCCCGCTCGCCGCTCACCCACACCGACTGCATCGACGTGCCGGTGCTGCTGCTGCAGGGAGCGGAGGACCGGGTCGTGCCGCCTTCGCAGTCCGAGGCGATCCGCGACGCACTGGCCGCCAGGGGGGTCCCCCACGAGTACGTGCTGTACCCCGGTGAAGGGCACGGCTTCCGGCGCGCGGAAACGATCATCTCGTCGTTGACGACCGAGCTGGAGTTCCTCGCGCGCACGTTCGGATTCACCCCGGCGTGACACCGCGCCGGTCTCGTCCACCTCCCGGTGAACGACGCACTGCACGGCCCGGAGCCAAGGCCGTCCGGTTCATCGAGGAGCTGCCGCGCGATCAGAGGGGCGAGCTTCTCCAGCGGGAGCTGCGCGACGCCGGAGCGCTCACTCCCCGAGGCGGTTGCGGGTGCGCATGGCGCGTTCGGCCTCGCGGGCGTCCTGCCGCTCGCGCAGCGTCTGACGCTTGTCGTATTCGCGCTTGCCCTTCGCGAGCGCGATCTCGACCTTCGCCCTGCCGTCGGAGAAGTACAGCCGCAGCGGGATGATCGTGTAGCCGCCGGCGGCGACGGCGTGCTCGAGCCTGCGGATCTCGTCACGGTGCAGCAGCAGTTTGCGGACACGCTTGGCGGAGTGGTTGGTCCAGTGCCCCTGGGAGTACTCGGGGATGTGCACGGCGTCGAGGAACGCCTCCCCGCCCTTGATGTACGCGTAGCCGTCGGTGAGGTTCGCCCGGCCCTGGCGCAGCGACTTGACCTCCGTGCCGGTGAGCACGAGTCCGGCCTCGTAGGATTTCTCGAGGTTGTAGTCGTGACGCGCGCGACGGTTGGTCGCGATGGCCTTCTCACCGCGTTCCCTGGGCATGTTCTCTCCTGTCCGATCGGCCCGTGCCGGGCCGGCGGATCAGTTTATCTCAGGTGCGCAGCCAGCGACGGATCGCGAAGCCCGCCGAGAGGGCCGACAGCACGATGCCGATGACGACGAGCACCGGCACGACGAAGGCGGCGTCCTGCATCCCGACCAGAGGACGCATGAACGGCACGCGTTCGGCGAGGTAGCCCTCCACACCGAAATGGACTCCGGCGAGCACCGCCGCGCCCGCGAGCACCGATCCCAGGAAGGCCGCGAAGACCCCTTCGAGCACGAAAGGCGTCTGGATGGAGCCGTTGGACGCGCCGACCAGGCGCATGATCCCGATCTCCTTGCGCCGCGCGTAGGCCGACAGCCGGATGGTGGTGGCGATCAGCAGCACGGCGGCGATGAGCATGAGCGCGGCCACGCCGACGGCGATGTAGGTCGCGACCGTCAGGGCCGAGAACAGCGGGTCCAGCAGTTTGCGCTGGTCCTTGACGGCCTCCACGCCGGCCTCGCCGGCGAACGCCTCGGTGATCACCTCCGACTGCCGCGGGTCCTTCATGGTGATGCGGAAGTCGACCGACGTGTTCTCCACCCCGATCACGCTGGCCTGCTCCTCCCCGAGCTGATCGACGATGTCCTGGTATGCCTCCTCCTTGCTCTGGAGGCGCACCTCGCTGATCAGCGGTGCGAAGGCGTCGCCGGACAGAGTCTTCTCGACCTTGTCGATCTGCTCCTGGTCCGCCTCGCCGCCCACGCACGTGTCGGTCGTCGACAGCGGCGAGCACATGTACACCGTCACTTCGGCCTTCTCGCCCCAGTAGCCGCGCATGGTGCTGATCTGGGTCTGCATGAGGATGGCCGCGCCGACGAAGGTCAGCGAGACGAAGGTGACGAGCACCACGGAGATGACCATGGAGAGGTTGCGGCGCAGCCCCAGCAGCGCCTCACCGATGATGAGTCCGGGGTTCACGAGGTCGGCCCCACTTCCTCGTCGTCGCCGGAGAGCCCCAGGCGGTCGGCCACGCCGAGCTCATCGACCTGCACGTCGGGGATGACGATGGGGTTCGTGCGCGGGGTCGGTGCGGGCTGCGGCTCCGGGTCGGGCCGGGCGGATGGGTCGACTCGGACATCCGGGTCGGGTTGGACGGGCTGCTGCCCGGCATCCGGGGCGATCGCAGGCACGGCGGATGTCTCCCGCTGCGCCTCCCGCACGGCGGTGAGCGCGGCCGTGGCCGCCGCACCGCGGACGGCCTCCGGGTGCAGACGGGGGATGCCGGAGGTGTCCCCGTACCCGCCGCCCAGCTCGTCGCGCACCATCTCCCCCTCCTTGAGCTCGATGACGCGCCGCTGCATCTGGTCGACGAAGGACGCCTCGTGCGTGGCCATCACCACCGTCGTCCCGCCGGCGTTGATGCGGGCCAGCAGCTGCATGATGTCGACGGAGGTCGCGGGGTCGAGGTTCCCGGTCGGTTCATCGGCGAGCAGCACCTTGGGACGGTTCACGATGGCGCGCGCGATCGCGACGCGCTGCTGCTCGCCGCCGGACAGCTCGTGCGGCATCCGCTTGGCCTTGCCGTCCAGTCCGACCAGGGCGAGCGCCTCCGGCACGGCCTGCTGGATGAACCCGCGGGAGGAGCCGATGACCTGCAGCGAGAACGCCACGTTCTGATAGACGGTCTTCGATGACAGCAGCCGGAAGTCCTGGAAGACGGAGCCGATGTGGCGGCGGAAGTACGGGACCTTGCGATTGGGGAGCGAGCGCAGGTCGCGACCGAGCACGGCGACACGGCCCGCGCTGGGGACGTCTTCACGGAGGATGAGCCGCAGGCAGCTCGACTTGCCGGAGCCCGAAGCACCGACGAGGAACACGAACTCGCCGGCTTCGACGTTGAAGTCGACCTCGGACAGTGCGGGGCGCTTGGTGCCGCGATAGCGTTTGGTGACGTTCTCGAACCGGATCATGGCCATTCGAGCCTAAGTGCGGAGGGCTTCGGCCGGTTCAGCGACACTCCCCCGTGCTCAGTCCTCTTCGCGGCGCTTGCGCCAGCGGATGCCCGCGGAGATGAAGTCGTCGAGGTCGCCGTCGAACACCCGGTCCGGGTTGCCGGACTCGTGGCCCGTGCGGAGGTCCTTGACCAGCTGCTGGCCGTACAGGAAGTAGGAGCGCATCTGGTCGCCCCAGCTGGCGGTGATGGTGCCGGCGAGCTCCTTCTTCTTCGCCGCCTCCTCCTCCTTCTGCAGCAGCAGCAGGCGGGTCTGCAGCAGTCTCATGGCCGCGGCGCGGTTCTGGATCTGCGACTTCTCGTTCTGCATCGAGATGACGATCCCGGTGGGCAGGTGCGTGATGCGCACGGCGGAGTCGGTCGTGTTGACGGACTGACCGCCGGGCCCGGAGGAGCGGAAGACGTCCACACGGATGTCGTTCTCCGGGATCTCCACCTCAGTGGCCTCCTCCATCAGCGGGATGACCTCGACGGCCGCGAAGGAGGTCTGCCTCTTGTCGGCGGAGCCGAACGGGCTGATGCGGGCCAGTCGGTGCGTCCCGGCCTCGACGGACAGCGTGCCGAACGCGTAGGGGGCGGTGATCTCGAAGGTCGCGGACTTGATGCCGGCGCCCTCCGCATAAGAGGTGTCCAGGACCTTGGCGGGATAGCCGTGGTGCTCGGCCCAGCGCAGATACATGCGCATGAGCATCTCGGCGAAGTCGGTGGCGTCGTCGCCGCCGGCGCCGGAGCGGATGGTGATGATCGCGTTGCGGTCGTCGTACTCGCCGTCCAGCAGCGTCTGCACCTCGAGCTGATTGATGGTGGCCGTCAGCGCGGCCAGCTCCTTGCGGGCCTCCTCGGCGGAATCCTCATCCTGCATCTCGTTGGCCAGTTCGATGAGCACCTCGAGGTCGTCGAGGCGGCGCTCGACGTCGAGGACGCGCTTGAGGTCGGCCTGCTTGTGGCTGAGGGCGCTCGTGACCTTCTGCGCCTGCTCGGGGTCGCCCCACAGGTCGGGAGCGCCGGCCTCCTCGCTCAGGCGGGCGATGTCCGCACGCAGCGTGTCGACGTCCACGACCTCGCGGATGTCGCCGTAGGTGTGACGCAGGGCCTGGATGTCGGCGGAGAGATCGAGTTCGAACATGGCAGTCCAGCTTATCGTGCCGCATGCGCGCTTCCGTCCCGTGCGCGATAGCGTGAGGTTGTGAGCGACGGCGTGGGCAGTGTCATCAGACGGTTCGGGCCCATGGTGTACATCCCAGCCCTGCTGTTCGCCCTCGGCGAGGGGGCGGTGATCCCGCTGATCCCGGTCTTCGCCGCCGAGCTGGGCGCGGACGTGCCGCTGGCCGCGCTGGTGGCCTCGGCCCTCGTGGTGGGCCAGCTGTGCGGGAACATGCCCTCGGGCTGGCTGGTGGCGAAGGTCGGCGAACGGCTCGCGATGATCTACGCGGGGCTCGCGGCGATGGTGGCGGGCGTCGGGATGCTCCTGGCGTCCTCACTGGCACTGCTGACGGGCGCCGTGTTCGTGCTGGGGTTCTGCGCGGCCACGTTCGGGCTGGCCCGGCATTCGCTCATGACCACCCGCGTTCCCATCCGGTACCGCGCTCGCCTGCTGTCGCTGCTGGGCGGATGCTTCCGGTTCGGCGTGTTCGTGGGCCCGTTCGTCGCCGCCGTGCTGATCAGCCTGACGGGCACCGAGCTGTCCACCGTCTGGTTCTTGATGGGCTGCGTGGCGGCACTCGTGCTCGTGGTGACGTTCGGGCCCGATCCGGAGCGCACCATCCCCGTGCTGCTCAAGCCCACCGGCGCCGCCGTCGCGGAGGACTCCGGTGAGGTGGTCACCGGCTCCATCCCCGTGGCGGACCAGCGCGGGGTGTTCCAGACGATGTGGGCGTACCGCCGGGTGCTGTCCCGGCTCGGCTCGGCGGCCGCGTGCCTGTCGGCCGTCCGCTCGGCGAAGCAGGTCATCCTGCCGCTGTGGGGCGTCTCACTGGGACTGGATGCGACGACCATCTCGCTCGTGGTCGGCGTGTCCGGGGCGATCGACTTCGCCCTGTTCTACGCCAGTGGGCAGGTGATGGACAGGTTCGGTCGGATCTGGGCCGTGATCCCGGCGCTGCTGATGATGGGGCTGGGGTTCACGGCCCTGTCGGTCACGCACGACGTCGATTCCGCCCTGCTGTGGTACGGCGCACTGGCCGCCGCCCTCGGCGTCGGCAACGGGCTCTCCAGCGGCATCCTGCTGACCTTCGGCGCGGATCTCGCCCCCGAGCGCGACCCCGCCGCGTTCCTGGGTTCCTGGCGGACCCTGACGGACGCCGGCGGTGCGGCCGCCCCGGTGGTGGTCTCCGCGATCGCCGCCGCCGCATCGCTGTCGCTGGCGACGGGGCTGATGGGCCTGGTGGCGCTGGTCGGCGCCGCGGGCTTCCTGCGCTGGACGCCGCGCTACCTGCCGCGCACGCGCGACTGATCCTGGCCGCACCGCCCTGCTCCCCGCCTCACCGCAGCGCCGTGCGCGTGGTCGCTGTCGCCTGCAGCGGCACACCGTCGGGGACGAACGGCGAGAACACCGGCGGATGCCAGTCCGCCGCGATCGTCACCCGTGCGGACACCCCGTCGGGTGTGCCCGCCGACACCATGCGCGCCTCCTGCGCGACGGCCGCGACGACGGCATCCGCCTGCTCCCGCACCTTCTCGTCGGTGAGCTCGGCGTGCACGCCGCCGACGGCGACCTCGAGGGTGAATCCGTCGGCGCCGGCGAGAGCCGCGGCGTCGGCGAGGGAGTCCAGCCGCTTCTGCGCGATGTACAGGTCGGTGGCGCTCACGCAGACGAGGATGATCGCGATCGCCAGCAGCAGGTAGCCGAGGATCAGCGGCAGGACCGTGCCGTCCTCGTCGTGCTCGAGGCGGTGGATCGTGCGCCGGATGCTCATCCGCTGCCCCAGAGCCTCGACGTCCGCTGCGCGGCCTGGGCCTGCACGGGGATCGCCGCGATCCGGTCGAGCCCGAACAGCGGCGGCAGGAACGGCAGGCTCACCCGTGTGCTGACGGTGACGATCACGGTGCTGCCCGCTGCGGGGCACGGGGTGCGCGCCGGGCGGCAGTCGATGCCCACCTGCACGGTGTCGGCGTCCATCCCGTACTCGCGCACGACGCTGCGCAGCACGGCGTCGCCGCGCTCGGCCGCGGCCTCCGCATCCGGCGCCTGCCCGATCACCCGCGCGGTGTGCCGTGCGGCGGCCTCCGCGCCGAGGGTCTGCTCCTGCACGGCGCCGAGGATCAGCACGAGGTAGACCAGCGGCACCAGCAGCAGCACGCCGAGCGTGACGAACTCCAGCGCCGCCGTGCCGGACTCGTCCGACCACCGGCGCGGACGCTCAGTCATCGTCGAAGGACTCGACAGGGGCACGGGCCTCCACCTCCATCCCGTGCGGCACCCCGACCAGCCCCATCACGGGCAGCGTGGTGCGCACCCGCACGACGACGCTCTCATGCCCGAGACGGCGATCCCGGCCGACGGACACATCCTCCGCGTAGGCGCTCCCCACCGCGCGGCTGATGACCGCGCGCGTACGCTGCGCCCCGTCGCCGAGCGCGGTGTCGGCCAGTGCCGCATAGTGCGCGCCCTCCACGGCCGCGTCGTGAACCACGTTGCGCACGTACACGGCGAACGCCAGTTGCAGCACCGACAGCACCAGAGCCGTCAGCAGCGCACCGACGAGCACGAACTCGACGGTGCTCGAGCCGTGGTCGTCGCGGAGCCGTGCCGGTGGGCGCATGCGCGTCACATGCCCGACACGCGGGAGATCGCCTGCTCGAACAGGCCCACCAGTGCGGGGCCGGCGACGGCCCAGATCACGACCACGAGCCCTGCGGTCATCAGAGTGACCAGCACCCATCCGGGCACGTCTCCCCTCTCGTCCTGGACGAGCTTCCTGCCCGCGATGAACCGTCTTGTACGCATCATCATGTTCGTGACCGTTTCTGTGTCGGGGCTCAGCCGAGGCCGAGCCGGAGGATGAAGAGACCGGGGTAGACCGCGTACAGCACGGACAGCGGCAGGATAAGGAAGACCAGTGGGAGGAGCATGAGGATCTCCTTGCGCCCGGCCTGCTCGATGAGCACGCGCTTGGCCTCGTCCCTGGCATCCGCCGCCTGCGAGTGCAGCACCCCGGCCAGGGGCGAGCCGTGCTCGAGGGCTGCGACGATCTGATCGACGGCACGGGAGAGCCCCGGCAGCTGCAGCCGTGTGGCGGTCTCGCCGAGCGCATCCGCCAGCGGCGACCCGGTGTGCACGGCGAGCACGGCCTGACGGAGCTCGCCGGTCAGCTCCCCCGTGCCGATCGCCGAGACCCGCCGCAGCGCATCCAGGAGGGATTCGCCCGCCGACAGGCACAGCGCCAGGAACTCGAGGGTGGTGGGCAGCTCGTCCGCCAGTCGCGTGCGTCTGCTCTTGGCCCGGGCGCCGAGCTGCATGTCGTAGCCGACAGCGCCCGTCGCCGCCGCGAGGATCGGCAGCAGCAGCAGAGGCGGCGTGGGACGGCTGGACAGCGCGAGAGCGACCGCCAGCACGGCGCCGATGATCAGTCCCGCCACACTCCAACCCAGCTGACGCCCGCGGAACGCCGAGGGCGTCAGCGACGCGCCCGCCTGCGCCAGTCGCAGCGCAAGCGCCTCACCACCGCCCAGCAACCGCTCGAAGGCTGCCCGCAGTCGTTCGCCGAGCGCCCGTCCCTGCACGGGCAGGGCTCCGACCATCGGCAGGACGCCGGCGGGAACCACCTCCTCCGGCAGAACGTCCCGCAGGTACGGCGCGATGCGACGATCCAGCGGCAGCGCGCCCCAGCGCGGCAGAGCGGAGAGCACCCCCAGCAGGCCCAGCCCGAACGAGCCGCCCAGGAGCACGGACAGCGCGAGATGGGTCGCCGGACTCACCCGAACCACCGCTCGGGTTCGGGAAGCCGGCCGATGCGCAGCATGATGCGATGGGCGAACGTCGACACCGCGGCGCCGACGATGATGACGATGACGCCCTCCCCGCTCGCGTATGCGTCCCGCCCCTCGGGGCGCATCACCAACAGGCCCAGGATCACCCAGGGGGCCACCGCCCCCAGCACGGCCGCGCCGCGGATCCACGACTGCCGCGCCTCGACCTCCCCGCGCAGTGCGGCATCCGCCCGCACCGAGGCGGACAGTGCCCGCAGCACCCCGGTCAGCTCCGTGCCGCCGACCTGCCTGGCCATCCGCAGCGTCTCCGCGATGCGATCGGCGATCGGGTCGGCCAGTGCCGTCTTGAGACGATCAAGACTCGACTCGAACCGTCCGGTCGCGTGCAGGTCGCGAGCGAACATCGAGAAGGCGGGGCGCACGGCGGGCGGTGCGGAGTCGGCGAGGCTCGCGACGGCATCCGGCAACGAGAGCCCGACACGGATGGCGGCCACGAGCAGGTCGCACACGTCGGGCCACAACTGCCGCCTGGCCCTGCGCAGTCGCAGTCTGCGACCCCGCAGATGCAGTACGGGTGCCGCCGCGGCGGCCAGCGCCGCGAGGACCGCCAGGACGGGCAACGCCGTGATGAGCCAGACGACGGATGCCGCGACTGCTCCCGCTGCGGTCATCGCCACCACGAGTGCGCGCGTGGAGATCCGGGACATTCCGGCCTCCTCCAGCAGGCGTCGGAGCCGGCCCCGACGCATCGGACGTGGCGCGCGATCCGGGCGGGGAGGCCACAGCCAGGGGGCCGCGCCCAGCAGCAGGCCCGCTCCCAGCAGAGAGCCCAGCAGCAGGGTCATGCCGCGCCACCGGCGAGGTGCACGGGAGCGGTCAGGATGCGGACGCCGTCCACCTCTCCCGTCGGGGCGACGACCTCGGCGACATGGCGCGATCCGTCCGGCTCGCGTCGGCAGTGCACGACGTAGGAGATCGCGGAGGCGATGGCCGGGGCGATGAACGCCCTGTCGATGTTGCGGCCCGCCAGCAGCGGCAGCAGAGCGAGCTTCTCGAGAGCCTCGTCGGCGGAGTTGGCGTGGATGGTGCCCGCCGAGGGCACACCGGTGTTCAGCGCGAGCACGAGGTCGAGCGCCTCGGCATCGCGCACCTCCCCGACCACGATGCGATCCGGCCGCATGCGCAGCGCCTCTTTGACGAGACGCCGGAGGGTGATCCCGCCGCCGCCCTCCAGACTCGCCTGTCGCCCCTGCAGCGCCACCACGTCCGGGCCCTCGACGGCCAGCTCGAAGGTCTCCTCCACCGTGATGATCCGCTGGGTGTCGGCCACCGATGCCAGCAGGGCTCCCAGCAGCGTCGTCTTCCCCGCGTGCGTGGCGCCGGAGACGAGGATGCTGCGGCCGTCGCGCAGGGCCCGGTGCAGCAGGTCGGCGATATGCGCAGGTACGGAGCCCTGCGCGACGAGGGACTGCAGGGTGCGATGCTGCGGGAGGAACTTGCGGATGTTGACTGCCCACGATCCGCGGACGATGTCCGCGATGGCCACGTGCAGACGGGAGCCGTCGGGCAGGGAGGCGTCGACGAACGGCTGGCTGATGTCCACCCGCCTGCCGGTGGACTGCAGCATGCGCTCGACGAGGTCGCGCAACCCGGCATCCGTCAGTCGCAGATCCACCCGTTCCGTCGCGCCGCCGCGCGCGACGAAGACGCGGTCGGGGCCGTTGAGCCAGATCTCCTCGATCGCGGGGTCGTCCAGCAGCGGCTGCAGGACCCCGAATCCGGACACGGCTGCCAGCACGTCGCGCACCAGCGACGCCTCGTCGTCGATCATGGCCTCGCCGCGCTGGAGGGCGAGATCGTTGTGGCGGCGGACCTCCGTCTGGGCGATGCGCCTGGCCTCGTCGGGGTGCGATGCGGGATCGGTGCGCTCCAGGCGAAGGCGCCTGCGCACCCGTTCGGCGACGACGAGGGACGGATGACTCACGCGGGCATCTTGACAGAATCCGCGATCGCCGCGTCGAAGTTATCCACAGCCCGGATGCTCGGCAGATGTACGGGAAACCCGAGGGCTCCGCTCGCTAGACTCGAACTCGCGCGGGAGTGGTGGAATTGGTAGACACGCAGGATTTAGGTTCCTGTGCTTTCGAGCGTGTGGGTTCAAGTCCCATCTCCCGCACGCAGCCGCATCTCTGACCGCCGACCGACAGACGACGGGATCCCCCTTGCTCCACTCCCTCCTCCACGTACCGACCGACCTGATGCCCGACTGGCTCAGCCCCGCCTTCATCATCGGGTGGGCGGGCGCCTGGGCGCTGCTGGTCGTGTGCGTCATCATCTTCGCCGAGACCGGGCTGCTGATCGGATTCCTCTTCCCCGGCGACACACTGCTGGTCATCTCCGGACTGCTCTCGCACGGCACCGAGCAGTTCCCGCACGGCGTGTTCGGAGTGAGCGTCTGGATCGTCGCGTTGCTGATCGGCGTCGCGGCGTTCGTGGGCGGCGAGGTCGGCTACTTCATCGGCCACAAGGGCGGCCCCGCCGTGTTCGAGCGCAAGGAGTCCGGGCTGTTCAGTCGGAGGAACGTCGAGCGCACGAACGCGTTCTTCGAGCGGTTCGGCGGCATCACCGTCATCCTCGCCCGCTTCGTGCCGGTCGTGCGCACCTTCGCCCCCGTCGCGGCGGGTGTGGGGCACATGCCGTGGAAGCGGTACTCGCTGTACAACCTCATCGGCGCGGTGCTGTGGGGCTTCGGCCTGACAATGTTCGGCTACGTGATCGGCTACATCCCCCCGGTCGCCGACTTCGTCAAGAACTACATCGACCTGATCCTGCTGGCCGCCGTCGCCGGATCCGCGCTCATCGCGCTGTGGCACTACCTGACCGAGCGTCGGAAATCGCTCCGGGAGGCGCCCGCGAGCGAGGACGCCCCGGCCGCCGGTCCGGATGCGCAGACCGACCGCCCGAGTGCCGCGCCCGCCGAGTCGGGCACCCCGGCACTGCACCAGGGGCACCGTCGGCACGGCCACGAGAAGCCCTGACGCGCGGAGCGATGAAACCGCGAGCCGTCCTGACCCGTCCTAACCGGTGTCCGTGCGGGCGGCCCTGCTGCGCTCCACGCTGACGCGCAGCGCCTCCATGAGGTCGATGATCTCGCCTCCGGAATCCTCCCCGGCATCGGCGAAGGCCGCCGTCGCGTCGAACGCCTCCCCCGCCTCGATCTTCGCGTCGATGAGGATGCGCAGCTGCGCCTGGTACTCGTCGACGAAGGCCCCCGGCTCGAAGTCGCCGGAGTAGGTGTCCACGAGGGCACCGGCCAGCTCCAGCTCCTTCGCGCTGATCTCCACGTCGTCCTCCAGGGCGGGGAATGCGGCCTCGCGCACCTCGTCCGCCCACAGCAGCGTCTGCAGCACGAGCACGTCGCCGCGCACGCGCAGCGCCGCCAGGCGGGTCTTCTGCCGCAGCGTGAACCGCACGATGGCGGTGCGGTCGGCCTGCTCGAGGGTCCGTCGCAGCAGCACGTACGCCTTCGGCGAGGTCGAGTCGGGTTCCAGGTAGTAGGGCCGGTCGAGCAGCATGAGGTCGATCTGATCGGTGGGCACGAACTCGACGACCTCGATCTCACGGCTCCTCTCGGCCGGCAGCGCCGCCAGGTCGTCCTTCGTGAGCACGACGGTGCGCCCCTCGTCGTCGACGTGGGCGCGGTCGATGTCCGCATACGCCACGGTCTGCCCGCACACCTCGCACGTGCGCTGGTAGCGGATGCGCCCGCCGTCGGCCGCATGCACCTGGTGCAGCGGCACGTCGTGGTCCTCGGTCGCCGAGTACACCTTGACCGGCACGTTCACCAGTCCGAAGGCGACCGATCCCCTCCAGATGCTCCTCATCACCCCAGTATCACCAGTGAACGCCATGACGGCCAGAGGGCCGACTACTCTGTCCCCATGGTGACGGGCGGGCAGGTCGTTCAGATCGACGGACGCCGCCTGCGCGTGACCAACCTCGAGAAGGTCGTATACCCGGAGTCGGGGACCACCAAGGGCGAGATCATCGCGTACTACGCGCAGATCGCGCCGGTCATGCTGCCGCACCTGCGCGGACGTCCGATCACCCGGCGGCGCTGGGTCGGCGGCGTCGGCACGGCGGACGCCCCGGCTGAGGGCTTCTTCGCCAAGCAGCTCGATCAGGGCGCACCGGACTGGGTGCGACGGATGCCCATCGAGCACTCCCGGTCCAGCAAGGACTATCCGCTGGCCGACGATGCGGCATCCCTCGCCTGGTTCGCGCAGATCGCGGCGCTGGAG
Organism: Microbacterium soli; assembly: GCF_039539005.1. Lineage (NCBI taxonomy): Bacteria > Bacillati > Actinomycetota > Actinomycetes > Micrococcales > Microbacteriaceae > Microbacterium > Microbacterium soli. The sequence goes on along the minus strand of NZ_BAABCP010000001.1, from coordinate 2,337,011 downwards.
CTGCACGTCCCGCAGTGGCGGTTCACGCACTCCGGCGGCCGGGGCCTGCCCGATCGGCTCGTACTGGACCTGGATCCCGGCCCCGGCACGGGCCTCGCGCAGTGCGCGGAGGTGGCGCGCATCGCGCGCGGCATCCTCACCGGGATGGGGCTGGCCCCGATCCCCGTGACCAGCGGCAGCAAGGGCATCCACCTGTACGCGCGCCTGCCGGTCTCCCCCGACGGCACGGGGCTGCGCACCAGCGAGGAGATCTCCGCCGTCGCCCGCGAGCTCGCCCGCCACATCGAGGCCGACCATCCGGACCTCGCCACGTCCAGCATGGCGGCGTCCGCCCGCGTCGGGCGGGTGTTCATCGACTGGAGCCAGAACAGCGCCTCGAAGACCACCGTCGCCCCGTACTCGCTGCGGGGGCGCCCCCGCCCGACGGTCGCCGCACCGCGCACCTGGGCGGAGCTGGCGGATGCCGACCTGCGGCACCTGGAGCTCGACGAGGTGCTGGGTCGGGTCGCGGCCGGCATCGACCCGCTGGCGAGCCTCGCCTCGTCCAGCCCCGCGCTGGCGGCCTACCTCGCCAAGCGCGACGCACGGCGCACGCCCGAGCCGATGCCGGGCGCGGCGGCCGCTCCGGTGGCCGGTGCCGCCGGACCGCCGCGCTTCGTCATCCACGAGCACCACGCCCGCAGCCTGCACTTCGATCTGCGCATCGAGCGCGACGGGGTGCTGGTGTGCTGGGCGGTCCCCAAGGGCGTCCCGGAGTCCCCCGCCCGCAATCGGCTGGCGGTGATGACCGAGCCGCACCCGTTGGAGTACCTGTCGTTCGAGGGCGAGATCCCCCGGGGACAGTACGGCGCGGGGTCGATGACGGTGTGGGACACCGGCACGGTGGCGGTGGAGAAATGGCGCGACGACGAGGTGATCGGCACGTTCACCGGACAGCCCGGCGGCAGGCTGGGGTCGGCGCGCCTCGCGCTCATCCGCACGAACGGCGAGGGCGAGAAGTCGCAGTGGCTGCTGCACCGGATGAAGGAGCCCGCCGCGCCCGTCGACGCCCCCACGGCCGGAGAGGCGCCGCCCCGGATCTCCGCCATGCTCGCCGAGCCCGCCACCCCCGCCATCGCGCGCGGGCTGGACGGGTGGGCGGAGATCAAATGGGACGGCGTCCGCGCGATCGGCACGTGGTCCGACGGGCGTCTGCGCCTTCGCGCGCGCAGCGGCACCGACATCACCGCCCGCTACCCGGAGATCGCCTCCGACCGGGCGCCGCGCCTGCCCGTGGCAGACGCCGTCGTCGACGGCGAGATCGTGGCCTTCGACTCCGGCGGCAGACCCAGCTTCTCCCACATGCAGGACCGCATGCACCTCACGCGCGAGCACGAGGTCCGCGCGGAGGCGACGCGCACGCCCGTCGTCTACGTGCTCTTCGACCTCCTGCGCCTGGACGGTCGGGATCTCACGCGGATGCCGCTGCGCGGGCGTCGCGAGCTGCTGGAGCAGCTGGCGCTCGGACTCGACCGGCCCCTCCTCGTGCCGCCCGTGTTCGACGACCTCGATGCCGCCCTCGAGGCGAGCGCCCGGTACGGCCTGGAGGGCGTCGTCGTGAAGGACCCGCGGTCGCCGTACCGCTCCGGGCAGCGCTCCTCCTCCTGGTTGAAGATCAAGCACACCCGCATGCAGGAGGTGGTGATCGTCGGCATCCGTCCCGGCCACGGTGGCCGTGCGGGCACGTTCGGCTCGCTGCTGCTGGCCGTGCACGAGCAGGGCGCCGCGGATCCGGCTGTCCCGGGCCTGAGCTACATCGGCAGGGTCGGCACGGGTTTCACCGACCGGATGCTGCGCGACCTGACCGCACGCCTGCAGCCGCTGCGCATCGATGAGCCGATCGTGCGGGATGTCCCGGCCGCCGACGCCGCGGACGCCCAGTGGGTGCGGCCCGAGCTGGTCGGCGAGGTGGAGTTCGCCGGGTGGACACCCGGCGGCATCCTCCGTCACTCCCGCTGGCGGGGCCTGCGGCCGGACAAGTCCCCCGAGGAGGTGCGACGGGAGGCGTGACCGCGTGCGCGGTCAGGCGTGCGCGGCCTCGCAGTCGTCGTGCCCGGCGGGCTCGAGCTGGAAGGTGGAGTGATCGACGTCGAAGTGATCCACGAGGCACCCCTGCAGTCTCGCCAGGAGCTGCGCGGAGCCGCCGGAGGCGAGCACGGCCGCCTCGACGGTGACGTGCGCGGTGAACACGGGGGCACCGCGGGTGAGCTGCCACACGTGCACGTCATGCACGTCGACGACGCCCTCATACGCCTTCAGGTGCGTGCGGATGTCGTCGACCGACGTGCCCTTCGGCGCCGACTCGGCGAGCACCGAGAAGACCTCCCGCAGCAGCGAGATCGCCCGCGGCAGGATCATCACGGCGATCACGAGCGAGGCGATGGCGTCGGCGGGCATCCATCCTGTGACGACGATGACGACGGCCGCGACGATCACCATGACCGAGCCGATCAGATCGCCCATGACCTCCAGGTAGGCCCCGCGCACGTTGATGCTGGTGCGCTGCGCCCTGCTGAGCAGCCACATCGAGACGGCGTTGGCGATCATGCCGATCACGGCGACGGTGAGCATGAGGGGCCCGGCCACCTCGACCTCGCCCGGGTCGATCAGCCGTCCGATGCCCTGGACCGCGACGACGATCATGAGCACGGTGAGGATGATGGCGTTCACGAGCGCGCCGAACACCTCGGCGCGCTGGTAGCCGAACGTTCGCCGGTCATCGGCGGGCCGCGCGGCCACGGCCGTCGCGATCAGCGCGATCACCAGGGCGGAGGCGTCGGTGAACATGTGCGCGGCATCGGCCAGCAGTGCCAGTGAGCCGGACAGCACGGCGCCGACGACCTGCACGACCATGACCGTGGCCGTCAGCGCGAGCGACACCGCCAGCAGACGCCGGTGAGCGGCGTCGCGGATGCCGCCTGCGGCGGGCGCGTGATCGTGCATGCCTCCAGGCTAGGCCGGAAGCACGCCCCTCGCGCGGGTTCTGCCCAGTCGGGAACGGTAACGGTTCTCAACAGCGGGGGCTGGAGACAGCGGATGCTAGAGCTCCGCCAGCAGCGGGATCAGGGCGCGGAAGGCGCGGGCGCGGTGCGACTGCGACTGCTTCTCGGCATCCGTGAACTCGCCGACCGTGCGCTCGACTCCCGGCGCCTGGCCGTCGGGGATGAAGATCGGGTCGTAGCCGAAGCCGCCCGATCCGGATGCCTCGTGCGCGAGCCGCCCGGGCCAGACGCCCTCGACGGTGCGCTCGGAGCCGTCGGAGCCCACCAGCGCGATCGTGGAGTGGAACTGCGCGGAACGGTGCGGGTCGGCGATGTCGCGCAGCTGGTCCAGGAGCAGTTCGAGGTTGGCCGCGGCGTCCTTGCGCTGTCCTGCCCAGTACGCCGAGAAGACGCCGGGCGAGCCGCCCAGCACATCGACGCAGATGCCGGAGTCGTCGGCGAGCGCCGGCAGCCCGGTGTGCGCGGCGGCCGCACGCGCCTTGATGAGCGCGTTGGCGGCGAACGTCACGCCGTCCTCGACGGGTTCGGGGCCGTCGTAGCCGACGACCTCGAGATCGGGCCGGGTGGCGGCGACGATCTGCTGGAACTCGGCGACCTTGTGCGGGTTGTGCGTGGCGAGGACGATCCTCACGCCCGGCCCCCGGCATCCGTCTCGGCCCCCAGCGCGCCCAGCTGATGCTCCTTGAGCTCCGCGCAGCCGTTCACGCCGAGCTCGAGCAGGGCATCCAGCTCCCGCTTGTCGAACGGCACGCCCTCGGCGGTGCCCTGCACCTCGACGAACAGTCCGCGACCGGTGACGACCACGTTCATGTCGGTCTCCGCGCGCACGTCCTCGACGTATGCCAGGTCGAGCATGGGCTCCCCGTCGATGATCCCGACCGAGACCGCGGCGACGGTGTCGAGCAGCGGCGTGGAGTTCTTCCCGATGAACTTCTTCTCCCTGCCCCACTCGATGGCGTCGGCCAGCGCGACGTAGGCTCCCGTGATCGCGGCGGTGCGGGTGCCCCCGTCGGCCTGCAGCACGTCGCAGTCGATGACGATGGTGTTCTCGCCGAGAGCCTTCGTGTCGACGACCGCGCGCAGCGCGCGGCCGATGAGGCGCGAGATCTCGTGCGTGCGCCCTCCGATGCGGCCCTTGACGCTCTCCCGGTCGTTGCGGGAGTTGGTGGCGCGCGGCAGCATCGCGTACTCCGCCGTCACCCAGCCCTTGCCCTTGCCGGTCAGCCAGCGCGGCACGCCGTTGGTGAACGACGCCGTGCACAGCACCCTCGTGCCGCCGAAGCTGATCAGCGCCGACCCCTCGGCATGGGCGGACCAGCCGCGTTCGATGGTCACCGGACGGAGCTGGTCGATGCGGCGGCCGTCGGCCCGGACGATGTCTGACATGGTGTCCTCTCGAAGAGTGTCTGGAGATCGGGTTCTCGGGAGTTCAGGGGCGCAGTGCGTCGACGTCCTCGAAGCCCGACAGGTCAGGCAGCGTGATGACGCCGGTCTGCACGAGCTGCACGTCGCGCACCTCGTGGCCCATGAGCCGGTTGGCGAGCACGGTGAACTCGTCGGCGGAGGCACCGGTGGCCTCGTAGGTGTACGACGCCACGGCCGTGCTCGAGGCCAGCTGGTCGCGCCGCACCAGCTGGCGGTACACGTCGGCGGCGGTCTCGTCGTCACTGGAGACCAGGGAGACGCCGTCGCCCATGACGTAGCTGATCGCGCCGCGCAGGAACGGATAGTGCGTGCAACCGAGCACGAGCGTGTCGACGCCGGCGTCCCGCAACGGCGCCAGGTAGTCCTCGGCCGTCGCGAGCACCTCCGGGGTGCCCGTGATGCCGGCCTCCACGAACTCGACGAAGCGCGGACAGGCGGCGGTGAACACCTCGAGCCGCTCGTCGACCTCGAACATGTCCTGGTACGCGCGCGAACCGATGGTCCCCACGGTGCCGATCACGCCGATGCGGCCGTTGCGCGTGGTCGACACGGCACGGCGCACCGCCGGTCCGATCACCTCCACCACGGGCACCTCGTAGCGCTCCCTCGCGTCGCGCAGCATCGCGGCGGATGCCGTGTTGCACGCGATCACGAGCATCTTCACGCCCTGGTCGACGAGCGTGTCGAGCACCTCGAGGCTGTATCGGCGGACGTCGGCGATGGGCTTGGAGCCGTACGGCGAATGGGCGGTGTCACCCACGTACACGAAGGACTCCCGCGGGAGCTGCGCGCGGATGGCCCTGGCGACGGTGAGTCCTCCGACTCCGGAGTCGAAGATCCCGATCGGCGCGTCGTTCATGATCCCCCAGCCTACTCGGCCGCTATCGGGCCGAGCCCGCACCGAGCGCGGGTCGGGGCGTCAGCGCGCGGCGGGCGGCGCGGGCGGCGACGAGGCTCGCCGCGGATGCGGTGATGGTGGGGCCCGGATCGTCGGCCGCCAGTCCCACATTGACGGCGACCAGACCCGGAAGCCGGACGCGCAGGTGGTCCAGCACGGCGCGCTGCGCGGTGCCGGGGTCGATGCGGTCGACGAGCGCCACGGCCTGCCCGTTCCCTGTCGCGTCGACGGCTGCGGTGATCTCGGCCTCGGACGCGTCCGACGCGTCGTCGGCGTGGAGCCGGATGATCTCCCCTCCGGCGGCGAGCGCCTGCGCGACATGCGCGGCCGCGCTGTCCACCGCGAGGCTGGAGGCGCGGCGCAGGTCCAGCACGGCCGTCGGCGCATCGGCGAAGGCCGGCAGCACCCCGTCGACGCGGAGGGCACGGCCGGAGACGGCATCCCCGTCGAACGGACGGTCGGCGACCGGGCCACGGGAGCGCACGACCGCCGCCAGCTCCACCACGCGACGCGCGGCCTCCTCCACCCGTGAACGCGGCAGCGCACCCGAGCGGAGGGCAGCGACGACGGCATCCCGGGCCTCGAGGTAGTCGTGCTCGTCCTGGTCGGGCAGCATCGCCTCGCCGGGGTTGGTGGGATTGCCGATGCACAGCAGGTCGGCACCGGCGGCGAGGGCGCGCACGGCTCCCCCGCCGATCCCGACGGTCTCGCGGATCGCGGCCATGTCCAGCGCGTCGGTGATGATCACCCCGTCGAATCCGGCGTCGCGCAGTCGCGCCAGCACAGCCGGGTTGAGCGTGGCGGGGTCGCGTCCCCACTGCGGTGCGCGGATGTGTGCGGTCATGATCGCCCGCACCCCGGCGCGGACGGCGGCGGTGAACGGCGGCAGATGCACGCGCTCGATCTCGTCCTGGCCGATCTCGAGACTCGGCAGGCCGTGGTGCGAGTCGACGTGCGTGTCGCCATGACCCGGGTAGTGCTTGGCGCAGGCGGCGAGCCCGGTGCCCTGGATGCCCTCCACGGCGGCCGCCACGTGCCGGGACACGAGCTGCTGCGTCGAGCCGAAGGACCGCACACCGATGACGGGGTTGCGCGGGTCGGTGTTGACGTCGGCGACCGGTGCGAGCACGACGTCGGCGCCGATGGCGTCCACCCGGCGGCCGATCTCATATCCCGTCGCGCGGGTGGCCTCCACATCGTCCAGCGCGCCGAGCTCCGCCGCGCCGGGGAGGGTCGAGCCCGTCGTCGTCTCCAGCCGGGTGACGCTGCCGCCCTCCTCGTCGATCCCGATCAGCGCGTGCGGGGCGATGGCGTGGATCCGCGCGCTGAGCGCGGCGGTGTCACCGCCGAGGTTCTGGGCGAAGTACACCGCCCCGGCGAGTCCCGCGGACAGCGCGTCGGCCAGCCAGCCGGGCACCTCCCGCCCCAGGAATCCCGGCCACAGCACACTGTTGGCCAGTCGTTCCAGCTCGTCGGGTTCCGCCATCCTCGGCTCCTTCCGCGTTCGGCCCACGGAGTATCCGGAACCGTGATCAGTATCGCCGATCCCGCGCCGATACACTGTGCGGATGAGCTCTGCGTTCCTCACCGACCGCTACGAACTGACCATGCTCGCCGCCTCGCTCCGCGACGGCACGGCGAGCAGGCCCTCCGTCTTCGAGCTGTTCTCGCGTCGGCTGTCGGGTGGTCGGCGCTTCGGCGTGGTGGCCGGCACCGGACGTCTGCTCGCGCTGCTGCGGGACTTCCGCTTCGGTGAGGAGGAGCTGCGGTTCCTGCGCGACGAGGCCGTGGTGGATGCCGAGGCGCTGCGCTACCTGGAGCACTACCGGTTCACGGGCAGCATCCGCGGCTACCGGGAGGGCGAGCTGTACTTCCCGGGATCGCCGATCCTCACCGTCGAAGGCTCGTTCGCCGACGCCGTGGTGCTGGAGACCCTGGCGCTGAGCGTGCTCAACCACGACTCGGCCGTCGCCACCGCGGCCTCCCGCATGAGCATCGCCGCCGGGGAGCGCCCGCTCGCGGAGATGGGCTCGCGCCGCGCCGCCGAGCAGTCGGCGGTGGCGGCCGCCCGGGCCGCGTACATCGCCGGCTTCAGTGCGACGAGCAACCTCGAGGCCGGACGCCTCTGGGGCATTCCCACGATGGGTACCGCCGCGCATTCCTGGACGCTGCTGCACGACAGCGAGGAGGAGGCCTTCCGCGCCCAGGTGGACAGCCTCGGCATCGACACGACCCTGCTCGTGGACACCTATGACATCCGCCGCGGCGTCGAGACGGCCATCCGTGTGGCGGGCACGGGGCTCGGCGGGGTACGGCTGGACTCCGGAGACCTGCCGATCGTCGCCGCGGAGGTCCGGGAACAGCTGGACGAGCTGGGGGCGACGAGCACGAAGATCACGGTGACGAGCGATCTCGACGAGTACGCGATCGCCGCGCTGGCGGCATCGCCCGTCGACGCGTACGGCGTGGGGACCTCTGTGGTCACCGGCTCCGGGTATCCGACGGCGGGCATGGTCTACAAGCTCGTCGCGCGGCAGGACGCCACGGGCTCGTGGGTGGCGGTCGCCAAGGCATCCGCGGAGAAGGTCTCCAAGGGCGGCAGGAAGGCGGCGTTCCGCACTCTGGCCAACGGCACCGCCATCGCCGAGACGATCTCCGTCGCCGACGGCTTCGAGCAGGTCGATGACGGCGCCGCCCACCCCGATGCGCGGGCGCTGCAGGTCGTGCTCGTCGATCATGGTGAGATCGACGGCTCGCACGAGGGCCATGCGGGCACACTGGCGGCTCGCGAGCATCACCTTCAGGTGCGCGAGGAGCTCCCGGTGCGGGCGCTGGCGCTCAGCAAGTCCGACCCGGCGATCCCGACCGTCTTCATCGACGTCGACTGAACCCGGTCCCGGCGCTAGCCGACCATGCTCTCGTAGATCTCCTTGCACGTCGGGCAGATCGGGAACTTCTCGGGGTCGCGGCCAGGGGTCCACTTCTTGCCGCACAGGGCCCGCACGGGCTTGCCGGTGAGGGCCGACTCGAGGATCTTGTCCTTCTTGACATAGTGGGAGAAGCGCTCGTGGTCGCCGGGCTCGAGGTTCTCCTCGCGGAGGAGCTCTTCGAGTTCGCGATCAAGTGTTGCCACTCCACCCTGATCGGGGCTGTCCAGCGGAGTACTCATGCAGCGATTCTAGCCGTCGCCGGGTACCGCGGATCAGGTGGTCTCGACGAACTCCATGAGGCGCGCGCCACGGCGCTCGAAGATGGATCCGCCGATGCCGGCGCCGACGACGAGCACGACGACGCCGGTGAGGGTCCCGCTCCAGAACGCGGACAGCGCGTGCCCGTCGCCGTCGACCACGGTGAGCACGAACAGCCATATGGTGGGCGCGCTCGCCACGAGTGCGCCCAGGAAGGTCCCGGCGGCGCCGAAGGATCCGTGCGACGAGGAGCGCTGCGGTTGCTGGAAGGGGCTGTCCCCGGGGCGGGACACGGCGTAGGGCGCGACGACGGAGGAGATGCTGGACATCCCGAATCCCGTCAGCAGCAGTGCCGCGGCCAGGCCGATCATCGGCAGCAGCAGCCGCCACTCGCCGATGAACGCCAGCGTGACGGAGATCGCCACGGCGAGCACGGGAACGGCCACCAGGAGAACGGGGACCAGCCTGCCGAGCCGGTCGGGCACGCCCCGTACGCCGCTGGCGACGTGGATCCACAGGGCGGTGGAGTCGTAGGCGACGTCGTTGTGCGGCAGCCAGCCGAAGAACAGGGCCATCAGCGGCACCGGGATCAGCGCGGCGGCCCACGGCGGAACACCGGCGACCATGAGCGGCAGCACGGTGAGCACTCCCGCGATGGGCACGATGAGGACGTTGACGATGTAACGGCGGTCGCGCAGCCAGTACACGAGGCTGCGGGCCGCGACGGCTCCGAACGCGTTCGTCGGCAACACCGAGAACCAACCCAGGCCGGTGCGCTCGCGCACCGTGTAAGGGCGCTCGATCGTGGTGAGCATCCGTCGCACGAGATAGATCCAGAGGGCGAGGAGCCCCGCCAGGGTCGCCAGACCGATGAGACCACTCGCCCATGCCGCCCCGACCTCACCGGCGGCGATGTGGAACAGAAGCGCCTGCGGCGCGGCCAGCGGCGTGAAGCCCACGACGGACGTCGCGGAGGCCACCGCGTGGGGAACGTGGCCGTCCCACCGCATGGAGGCGAAGTAGGCGGCCACGGGGAAGGCGATGACGATGATCGGGATCGTGAACAGCACCGTCAGCTCGCGGGAGCGCCGCTCGGGCAGGGCGATGGCGCTGACCGCCATGCCGATCCGTGCCGCGAGGGTCGTGGAGATGACGCTGACCGCCCCCGCGAGGACCGCGAGCGGCCAGGCGACGCCGTCGAAGGAGATCACCGTGATGATGAAGAAGGCGTGCACGACGATGAGGGCCGTACTGGGGACGCTGACCAGGGAAGCGAGTGCGAGGATCCACGGCATCCGCTTCTCGTCGACGCCGAAGGGGCCGAACCTGCGCGGGTCGAGCTGGTCGGGCACGCCGGTGAACATGGGACCGAGCAGGAACGCGACGAACGCCGCCGCCGAGCTCAGCACGATCACGGTGCGCGCGGTGGGCAGGGGCGCGCTGCCCAGTCCCAGCACAGCGATGCAGATCGCGGCCGTGACGGCAACGGTGGCCACCAGCGCGAGCACCGCCCGCACCGGTCGTTCCCCGCGCACGGCTCCCGCGAGCAGAGCGAGCCTCAGTCGGAGAACGTGTGCAACCACTCGAGGCCCTCCACTTCGCCTCCGACGCCGGCGAGCTCGACGAATCGCGCGGCGAGCGACTGTCCCGCCCGCACCTCGTCGACCGTCCCCTCCACGAGCACCTCGCCGTCGACGATCACCGCGACGCGGGAGCAGACCTGCTCGACGAGATCCATGCCATGGCTGGAGAGGATCACCGCGCCGCCGTGCGAGACGTAGGAGCGCAGGACGTCGAGGATGATGCCCGACGACACCGGATCGACGGCCTCGAACGGCTCGTCCAGCACGAGCACGCGCGGCGAGTGGATGAGGGCTCCCGCCAGCATGAGCTTCTTCGTCATCCCCGCCGAATAGTCGGAGACCACGCGCCCGAGAGCCTCGGTCAGGTCGAAGGCGCGCGCCAGGTCGGCGGCGCGCTTCTCGATGACCGGGCGGTTCAGGCCGCGCAGCTGCCCGTAGTAGTGCAGCAGCTGCCGTCCGGTGAGTCGATCGAAGGTGCGCAGCCGGTCCGGCAGCACGCCCATGACGCGCTTGGCCGCCAACGGGTTCGCCCGCTGATCGATGCCGCTGATGTGCACGCTCCCCGCATCGGGGCGCAGCAGTCCGGCGATGATGGACAACGTGGTGGTCTTGCCCGCGCCGTTGGGCCCGACCAGGCCGTAGAAGGTTCCGGCGGGCACGGTGAGGTCGATGCCGCCCACGGCGGTCGCGTCGCCGAAGCGCTTGACGAGCCCGCGGATGCGGACGGCGTCCGCGCCCCCGAAGGCCGGTGTCCTCTCGGCGGCTTCCGCCGCGGGAGAAGGAGCCGGTGGGCTCTCGGGGACGGGCGGCGCGGCGGGCGCGGGTGGCGCGGCGGGCCCGGGTGACGTGGAAGCCGTGCCGGGCTCCGATCCCGGGATCCCAGACGCGGGGACGAAGGTCACGAGCGGTGCTGTGACGTCACGGGGTGCCGCATCTCGCTCTGCGGAGACCTTCGATGCGACATCGGCGGATGCCGTCGTCGTGCCCTTCTTCTCGGCCGAGGTCTTCGCCGAGTCCGTCCTCGCCGCGGTTGTCCTCGCCACGGTCTCCTCCGCCGTGCGCTGGGGAGCCGCGGTCTTCGCGGCGGCGGCGCTCGACGCCGCCTTCTTCGCCGTGGAGGGCTTCGAGGCCGCGGACCCGGCAGTCGTCTTCCTCGCGACGGGGGCCTTGGCGGCGGTGGACGCGGATGCCGTGGACTTCGCCGCAGTCGTCTTGGACGCGGCAGTGGTCTTGGACGCCGCGGTCTTCTTCGATGCCGCAGTGGACGTGGACGCCGCCGTGGACGTGGACGCTGCCGTTTTCTTCGACGCGGCAGTGGACTTGGACGCTGCGGTCTTCTTCGACGCGGCAGTGGTCTTGGACGCCGCAGCCGTCTTCGACGGAGCGGCCTTGGTCGCAGCAGTCCGCGACGCCGCAGGCCTGGACGTCGTCGTCCTCGCCGTGGACGTCTTCGACGATGCGGCCCTGGCGGCGGCGGACTTCGCTGCAGTCGTCTTGGACGAGGCCGACTTCGAGGTCCTGGTCTTCGACGCCGGGGCCTTCGACGTCTTGGCCGAGGCGCCCTTCGACGCGGTGGTCGTGGCCGCGCCCGTCTTCCGCGCGGCAGGCTTCGCCGCGGAGGCGTCCACGGCGTCCGGCGTACGGGCATCCGACTCCGTGCTCGGGGAGGGCGCGGCTGCGCTGCCCGCGCTCCTCGGCTGGGAGGAGGTGTCGTCGCGGTCGTCCTCGGAGTCGGGTGCAGCTGTCACGCGTACTACGGTATCAAGCGCGCATCAGCGGATCCGGGAGTTCCGACGCATTCCGACCCGCCTCGTCACGCCCTCGCCGAGTCTGTGCATCGCATGTGCGAACGATCACGAAACGGCAACGGCGACCGTCCCGTCCCGGGGTCTCCCAGGTGTGCTCACTAACATGAGATCGGCACGAAGAGGTGTCATGTCGATGAATCGACAGTGAACACCATTTCCTCTAGGAGAAGCCGTGACTCTTCAGACCGTCATCCTCGCCGCAGGCATGGGCTCGCGCCTCGGTCGCGCGCTGCCGAAGCCGCTCACCGAGCTCAGCGACGGACGCACGATCATGCGGCAGCAGCACGACAACATCCGCGCCGTGTTCGGCCGCGAGGCGCGCATCACCGCCGTCGTCGGCTACCGCGCCGAGACGATCATCGAGGCGTTCCCGACGGCGAAGTACGTCCACAACGAGCGCTACGACGTCACCAACACCTCCAAGAGCCTGCTCCGCGCGCTGAACGCGACGGGGCGCGCGGGCGTGCTGTGGATGAACGGCGATGTGGTCTTCGACCCGCGCATCCTCGGGCGGGCGATCGAGTTCATCGAGCGCGACCAGTCCTTCGTGACCGTCAACACGTCCAAGGTCAGCGACGAAGAGGTCAAGTACACCGTCACCGCCGAGGGCTTCATCAAGGAGCTCTCCAAGACCGTCAAGGGCGGTCTCGGCGAGGCCGTCGGCATCAACTACATCTCCTCCGCCGACAAGAAGTCCTTCATCCGCCAGCTGCAGCGGGTCGATGACCAGGACTATTTCGAGCGCGGTCTCGAGCTGGCCATCGCCGAGGACGGGCTGCTGCTCGAGCCGATGGACGTCTCCGACCTGTACGCGGTCGAGGTCGACTTCGCGGAGGATCTGGAGCGCGCGAACCTGTTCGTGTGATGCCGGGCCCCGCGCGGAGGCATCGCCCTCGCCGTCCTTGAGGGGTTTGGCCGCTGCAGGCGCTCGACGACCAGGTTTGCGGCGGTGATGACTTCTCCTTCGAAGAGCCGGGAGAGCTCTTCCGAGCCGATCCCCACCCACGCGCCTGTGGATGACTTCCGCGCGCGAGAAACGCGGGAACGACCCGCCGGTGCCTCTCCCGGCAGACGTGGTCATCCCACTGCGAGATGGCGCGGTGCGTGGCTCAGCAGCAACGGGGCGCCCTCGGTCACGAGCAGGTTCTCCTCGAGCTTCAGATTGCCCATCCCCGCGCGATAGACGCCGGGCTCGATGGCGATCGTCATCCCGGCGACGAGCTCGTCCTGTGCGCCGGCCTCGAAGCTCGGCCACTCGAAGGACGTGGCGAGTCCGATACCGTGACCGATGCGGTGACGAAGGTCGAAGCCCTCCTTGCGGAGGCGCTCCGCGTAGATGTCGTGGAAGCGATGCGCCGGAGTCCCCGGCACCGCGAGGGCGGTCAGCTCTTCTGCGACTTCCAGGACCATCGCCCAGTACCGCTCCTGCTCCGCCGTCGGTTCGCCGATGACGAAGCTGCGCCCCGCATCCGCCTGATATCCGCGGTACTGTGCGCCGATATCGAGCAGAACGGTGTCCCCTTCGCGCAGACGACGAGAGGTCGGGCGACGGATCGCGGACGCCTGTTCGAAGCCGCTGATCACGACACTCTCGAAGCTCAGGCCCTCGGCATCGCGCAGCGCGACAGACGACAGCTCCGCGGCGATATCGAGCTCGGTCACAGGCTCCGCGGCGAGCTCGCGCGCACGGTCCAGCATCCGATCGGTGACCGCGCATGCGCGCTGCAGCAGAGCAACCTCCAGGGGTGTCTTGACGCGCCGCTCGCGCTCCAGCGCCGGACCGAGATCGACCAGCTCAGCACGTGCACTCAGCTCGACATGCATCCGATGAGGGAGTCTCTGCATGCCGATGACCCCGATGCGCGACCCGCCGTTCAGAGCCTCCCGCACATGATCGAGCACGAGATCCTCCGGCTCGTAGGCGGCTTCCCACTCCTCGAACCCGGAGGCCGCACGCGACTCGTCGATCTGCCAGGAGAACTGAGTGACCGCCCACTGGCGCTGCTCGGAGACGATCAACCAGGCGTCGCCGATGACCGGGACGAAATCGGTGAGGTACCGGAACATCTGCCGATGCTCGGGAGAGGCGAAGACGACAACGGCAGCGCAACCGGCCCGATGCACGATCTCACGCAGTCTTTCACGCCGGGAAATGAGTTCGACCTGCCACTGCGCCTCATCGAACGCCGGGAGTCCATCGAAAGCCACCGGCGCGCCCATGCGGAATTACCTCCTCGTCCCGAGCGGACCATGACCCGCACGGGTACGGCTTCGTCAGCCTCCCGAGCGGCTGACGCCGCTTCATTGACAACTACTGATCTGATCAGTAATCTAGCCAGAATCCGCATCAAAGACAAGGATGTCGGCGCCACGACGAGGACGTAAGCAGAAGGAAGCCATGCGCGCATCTCTCACTCTCACCGCATTCACCGCGATTGCAGTCACCGCAGCCCTCACAGGATGCGGCAGCCAGGGCGACGGTGGTGACCCCGCAAGCCAGGAACTCGTGATCGGGAGCATCAATGCCCTCACCGGAGACCTCGGCGCGTACGGCCCTCCGATCAACCGCGGCATCGAGGTCGCAATCCAGCAGATGAACGAGGCGGACGCCGGCATATCCGCCCGTTTCGAGGACGCTGATTCCGAATCCCGGGCTGAAGGCGCCGTATCCGCAGCCCGCAAGCTCGTCGGATCCGGCGCTGCCTGCCTCGTCGGCCCGCTCACGACCCCCGAAGCCCTCGCTGTGCTCAACGGGGTCACCAAGGCCCGGAAGATCTCGATATTCCCCGAAGCGGGATCCGTCTCGTTGCGCGACGAGGACGACGACGGCACGATCTTCCGGGTGATGCCGCCCGACAACCTCCAGGGGCGTGCCCTCGCGCAGGCGGTCAGCGATGGCATCGGCGGCGCAGCCGGGAAGAAGATCGCCTTCGCCTACCAGAACTCCGCCTATGGGAAGGGCCTCCTCGACAGCTTCAGCAGTGCGTGGGAGGCGGCCGGCGGCACGATCGATCTCACGCTGGGCTACGCGCCCACTGCGCCCACATTCGAGTCGGAAGCGCAGAAGCTCACCGCCGAGGACTATGACGCCCTCGTCGCCGTCGACTACCCGGAGACCTTCGGAAAACTTGCCGATGCCCTGCTCCGCACCGGCAAGTACGACCCCTCCAAGCTCTACGTCACCGCGTCGCTCGGACTCTCGCCCATCCCGGATGCGATCTCACCCGAGGCCCTCGAGGGTGCCCATGGCGTGCGCCCCGGCACCATCACCGACACCGATGCCGCGAAGGACTTCGACGGGCTCGCCAGCGCGCACGGCGAGCGCGGAGCCTTCGACGCACAGGGCTTCGATGCGGCGATGCTCTGCTTCCTGGCCGCCGTCGCCGCCGGATCCACCGACCCCGCGGACATCAACAGCCACATCGCGGATGTCGCCAACGCCCCCGGTACCGAGTACACCTATCTCGAGCTGCCCGAGGCGATCGCCGCGCTGAAGGCCGGCGAGGACATCGACTACACGGGCGCCTCCGGGCCGATCGAGCTCGACGACAACGGTGACTCCGCCTCCGGGCTCTACGAGGAGTTCGTCTACAAGAGCGGAGAGCTCACCGTCCAGCGCGAGATCAACGTGGAGTGATGAGATGATGACCAGACGACTCCTTCGCGGCGCACAGGTCGTCGACGTGGTGAACGGCGGCGTCTCCCGCTACGACATCCTCGTGACCGGCGACCGGATCTCAGAAGTGGTGCCGCCCGGATCCTTCTCATCCGATGAGGATCTGGAGACGATCGATCTCGATGGCTGCTGGGTCACGCCCGGACTCATCGACATGCACTGTCACCTGGCCCTCATCACCGGCCCGACGCCTCCGGTCTCGCTGTTCCTCGACAACGGCGTCACCGGCATCCGGGACCCCGGTGGGCCGATCGCCGTGCAGAGCGCCATCCGGCAGTCCGTGGCGGAAGGCACGCTGGATGGCCCGAAGATCTGGCTCTCCGGCGAGATCTTCGATGGCTCGCCGGTCGTCTGGCCCTCAGCGAGCCGCGCCGTCGACGATCCGGATGCCGCGCGCGCCGCTGTGCGCGATCAGGCTGCACGAGGCGCCGACTTCGTCAAGGTGTACAACCACATCACCGACGAGGTGCTCCGTGCCATCCTCGACGAGGCGGCCAAGGTCGGCATCCCCGTCGTCGGCCACGTCCCCCGCTCCATGGGGATGCCGAGAGCAGTGCGCGCGGGACTGCGCAATCTCGAGCACGTGCGCATCGCCGCTCGTGATTTCCTCCCCGAGGAGGAAGCCCGAGTCATCGATCCCCTCCCCGTCACCGAGCGTGAACCCCGTCTGTGGTCTCGTCTCGACGTCGAAGCCCCGTGGGTGGATGACCTGATCGCCGAACTCGTCGAGCATGACATCACGCTCGACCCCACCCTGCTCATCGACGAGGTCGTCTTCGGTGATCGATCCATCGACATCGACCATCCCGACAACGCCTTCCTCCCCGAGTACGTCCGACTGGCCTGGGAGGCGGACTCCATGGTCACCAGCCTGGTGGTCGACCCCGAGTCTCGACGGCTCTACGACACCGGGCGGATGCGCGTGCGGCGTTTCGTCGAGAAATGCGTCGCTGCGGGCGTGCGCATCGTGGCGGGAACGGATGGCGTCGGGCTCGGGCGCCTGCTGCCCGGATTCGCCGTGCATCACGAACTCGCATTGCTGCGCGAAGCCGGGCTGAGCGGGACTCAGGCGCTCGCAGCAGCCACCCATCAGGCGGCTCATGCCCTGGGCGCGGAGGATCTCGGAGAGATCGCCGCCGGAAAGCGGGCGGATCTCGCCGTATGGCGAGTCGATCCCACCCGGGAGCACCTACGACCGGAGCATCTGCGTCTGCTGCTCGTGGACGGCGTCGTCCGACGCTCCGACGACTAGTCTCCCGCGATCCCCAGTTCGGCACCGACGACCAGAGGGCGCATCTGCGCCCGGGTCTGCTCCAGGCTCTGCGTCATGAGCTCCGCCGCACCATCGGCGTCCCCGGCTGCCATCACCTTCACCAGGTCCGGGTGGTCGTCGTACACCGGATCCAGCAGATCGGGACTGCTCGCCAGCAGGTGCATCACCCGGGAGAGGTCATCGAGCAGTGTGTCCACGGCGGACTCGATGCGCCGCACATTCGACAGCTCGGCGATGTGCAGGTGGAACTCGTGGTTGAGTGCGAGCACTCGGGTCGCGAAGTTCTCCGGTGGTGCGTCCCGGAGCTCGTAACCGGCCTGCGCAAGGGCGTCGAGGCGTGCGATCGAGCACTGCTTCGCGGCGATGCGCCGGGTCGCCAGCCGTGTGGCCTCGGGCTCGAGGAGGAGCCGCATCACGAAGACTTCCTCGAAGTCGCGCGCGTTGACATGCGTCACCTGGTACCCGACACGCGGCATGGCCTTCACCAGCCCGGCCTGGGACAACCGCTGCAGGGCCTCGCGTGCCGGGCCTCTGCTCACCGTGAAACGCGAAGCGAGGGTTCCTTCCACGAGGAACTCGCCCGGGGCTATCCGGCCTTGGATGATCTCGTCCTTGAGCGAGTCGAAGACCCACTGCGCGACGCCGATCCCCTCTGGTCTGTCCTGCGTATCCATCGTGTCCCTTCGCGCTTGCCTCCGCCTATCGTCTCACTGAATGGCCATATTGACCATCACTGAATACATCAGTAATCTGATCAAAGCTGTCCAATCCTCGCCCGGAGAAGGAGTCCTCATGCGCGAAGAAGGAGACCCCATCTGCACGGGGTCAGCCGCAACCCGCGTCCTCTCGCCCGGCTCCTCCTCCAGGCTCGATGAGGAGTCCGTCCTGTGCAGCACACTGAAATCCGAGTGGAGCTTCGACTTCGTATGAACCGTCATCTCAAGATGTCCCTCTGGACTCTCGGGGCGGCCGCCGCGACGATCGTGCTACTCGTGATCCTGGCGGACGGACACCGCGTCGCTCAGACGACTCTCAACGGGGTCGCCTCCGGGGTGGCGATCGCCCTGGGAGCGGTCGGTCTCGCACTGATCTTCTCCGTGCTGCGCGTCGTCAACTTCGCCCACGGAGATCTGCTCACTCTCACCGCATACATCACGCTCGCACTGATGACCGGAGCCTCGATCCCTCTGGTCGTCGCCGCGGTCATCGCCATCGTGGTGACCGCGTCCCTCACGGGCGCAATGGAGATCACCGTGTGGCGTCCGCTCCGCAAGCGCGGCGCAGGAGTACTGCAGAAGCTTCTCGTCGGCATCGGTCTGGCGTTCCTCATCCGAGGGGTGGTTCAGGTGGTCTTCGGCGCTGAACCCCGCCGTCTCGATGTCGACGTCAGCCGCTCGGTGCCGCTGCCCGGAGGCCTGACTCTCGGGTACATCCAACTCTGGTCCCTCGTGATCGGGCTGATCATCCTCATCTCGCTCGCCTGCTGGTTGAAGTTCTCGCACTCGGGCCGCGAGCTCCGCGCGATCGCCGACAACGACATGCTGGCCGAGACGACGGGGATCAACACCAAACGGTGGATGCTGACGACCTGGATCATCGGAGGCGCGGCCGCCGGCCTCGCCGGAGTTCTGACCGCCGGTTCCGTCGGTGCGATCACACCCAACTTCGGATTCATGCTCCTGCTGGCGATGTTCGCCGCAACGATCCTCGGCGGCGTCAGCAGTGCCTTCGGCGCCATCGCCGGTGGTCTTGTCATCGGCCTCGTCCAAGAGTGGTCGACGATGTTCTTCGACTCGAGTTGGAAGCTCGCGGTCGGATTCGGCGTGCTCATCCTCACGCTGATCGTCCGCCCCACCGGTCTTCTCGGGAAGGCGAAGCTGTCATGAGCGGTCTCATCACCCCGGACTTCTGGCTGGGCACACTCACCATCGCGGGGATCTACGCCATCTTCGCACTCGGCGTGCAGCTCAACATCGGGCTCACCGGCCTGCTGAACCTCGGGCAGTCCGCGAGCATGGCCATGGGAGCCTACGGAACGGCCCTCTTCGTCGTGCATCTGGGCTGGCCGATGTGGGCGGCGATCATCGCGGGTCTCGCCGCCTCCGTCCTCCTCGCCGTGGCTCTGGGCCTCGCAGCGATCCGGCTCCCCAGCGATTACTTCGCCATCGTCACCCTGGCCGCGGCCAGCATCATCGTGATCGTCGCGCAGAACCTCACCGACCTCACCGGCGGCAATGACGGGATCTTCGGGTACGACAGCGCCTGGACGGATGTGACGATCATGGTGAACAAGATGCTCGCGAGCATCGGTCTCCATGACCTGTACGCAGCCCCGCTGGCCGTCCTGGCGTGGCTGCTGTTCCTCATCCTCGCCACAATCATGCACTGGCTCAAGAACCAGCCGTGGGGACGTGTCCTGCGTGCGGTGCGAGAGGATGAGAACGCCGCCGAAGCGCTCGGCAAGAACGCGCGCACCTACAAGCTGCAGTCCATGGCGATCGCCGGGGGGCCTCGCCGGCATCGCGGGTGTGCTCATGGCGTTGAACCTCAGCGTCGTGTATCCGAACTCCTTCAACCACGACATCATCTTCTACGCCACCGCGGTGCTCCTGCTCTGCGGTCTCGGCAGCTTCTACGGCCTCGCCTACGGCGCGGTCGTGCTCTGGGTGGTCCTCGAGGGCGCCCGCTTCGTCGATCTCCCCCTCAGCAGCGACCGTGTCGCGGCGCTGCGGATCATCATCGTGGGTCTCGTCCTGATCCTTGCGGGCATGCTGCGCCCGCAAGGTCTGTTCGGCAACAAACGGGAGATGGTGCTCCGTGATGACTGACACGCGCAAGCCGATCCTCGTCGTCGACGGACTCGCCCGAGCTTTCGGCGGTGTGCACGCCGTCGAGGACGCATCCTTCTCGGTCGAGAGAGGATCGGTGACCGCACTCATCGGCCCCAACGGCGCCGGCAAGACCACGACTTTCAATCTCATCGCCGGAGCCATCCGCCCCGACTCCGGCACTGTCGTCTTCGACGGTCGGCACCTCGAGGGCCGCCCGGCTCACGAAGTCGCCCGTGCCGGCATGATGCGGACGTTCCAGTTGCCGCGGACCATGGCGGCCATGACAGTGCTGGAGAACATGATGCTCGGCAGCGTCGACCATCCGGGAGAGTCCCTCGGCGGCACACTGCTGAGCCGCCGACGCACGAAGCAGCACGAGAAGATGCTCAGCGAGCGCGCCGCCAGTCTGCTCTCGACCGTCGGTCTGGCGGAGAAGGCAGCGGAGTACGGCGGCGTGCTCAGCGGAGGACAGCACAAGCTGCTCGAGATCGCGCGCCTGCTGATGGCCGAACCGACGATGGTCCTGCTCGATGAGCCGCTGGCCGGCGTGAACCCCAGTCTCGGCGAGAAGATCATGGATCTGGTGCACCGAGTGCGCGACGAGCGGGGAACCACGTTCCTGTTCATCGAACACGATATGAACACGGTCATGACACGGGCCGACGCCATCGTCGTCATGGCGCGAGGACAGGTCATCGCCACCGGATCCCCCTCGGCCGTGCAACAGGACCCGGCCGTCATCGAAGCCTATCTAGGCGGTAGCACCCATGAGTAGCAGAGTCATCGAGGTCGTCGACCTCGTCGCCGGGTACCAGCCCGAGATCGACATCCTCCACGGCATATCCGCCCATGTCGACGAGGGAGAGATCGTCACGATCGTCGGAGCGAACGGGGCGGGGAAGTCCACTCTCCTGAAGTCGATCATGGGCTGGGTCACCGTGCGGTCCGGTTCGATCACGATCAACGGACACGACACCCTCTCCATCGCCCCCTACGAGATGTCCGCGGCCGGCATCGGCTACACGCCGCAACTGGCCAACGTCTTCCCGTCCCTCTCGATCGACGAGAATCTCCGTCTCGGAGTGCCCAGCAGGAAGAAGGACGAATACCTGGCGGGGAAGGCGCGGGTGGAGGCGCTCTTCCCTGCGCTCCGCGAGGCGCGCAACAAGCCCGCGGGTCTCCTCTCGGGCGGCCAGCGGCAGATGCTGGCGATGGGCAGAGCACTGATGGCGCAACCCCGTGTCCTGCTCCTCGATGAGCCGACAGCCGGCCTCTCTCCGCAGAATGTCGACCTCCTGTTTCATCAGGTGCAGCAGATCCGCGACAGCGGCGTGACAATCCTCATGGTCGAGCAGAACGCACGTCGTGCGCTGGACATCTCGGATCGGGGATATGTCTTCGACCTGGGCCGCAATCGCGCGACCGGAACGGGAGCGGAGCTGCTCTCGGATCCGGACATCGTCGCCGCTTATCTCGGCTCCGCCGGCGGCGGGCGGCCCCAGGAGGCCAACACCACGCATCGGAACGACGACTCGTCGCGGAGCACCGGAGAGGGAGAGGAGAAGTGACCGAGATCGGCCACAACCCACCGAGTATGAGCACGACCCGCATCCCCGCACCCGAGACCACGCTGCGCAACCTGGGCGACATCGCCATCGCCCACAGGCTGAGCGACGCTCTGGCGATCGTCGATCTGAGCACAGGAGACGAGTTCACCTACCGGGAACTGGCGGCCCTCACCGACGGCGTCATCGGGCTGTTGGCCGATCTCGGGCTCTCCAGCGGCGACCGCATCGGGATCTGGTCGTTGAACCGCATCGAGTATCTTGCAGCCTATTTCGGCATCATGCGTGCGGGGATGTCGGTGGTGCCGATCAGCACGAAACTCCCCCAGGACGGATTCGACCACATCGTCGAGGACGCCGATCTGAAGTTGATCTTCGCCGATGCGGATCGCGCTCCACGAGCCGCAGCATCGGTGCCCACGGTGAACTTCGACGATGACGGCCCCGCAGGATTCGCCGGGCATCCGCGCCACGAGGGCACTGCCACGGTCGAGGTCCCCCTCCACGACGAGGCCGAGCTGCTGTACACATCCGGCTCCACCGGTCGACCCAAAGGCGTCTCACTCAGCCACCTCGGGCAGATCTGGGCTCTGGAGCGTCTCCTCAAGATCAAGAAGGACACCCCGAAACGACAGCTCATCGCCCAGCCGCTGTTCCACATGAACGGCATCTTCAGCGTCAGCGGAGGGCTGCTCTCCGCAGACACGATCTACCTGCAGCCCCGCTTCGACGCCCGCGCCTATGCGGCCGCCCTGGACGAGTACCGCATCGAGAAGCTCAGTGCAGTGCCCACGATGTGGTCGCGTGCGCTGCGCGAGAAGGATGAAGGGCGCGCCACGCTGTCGAGCATCCGCGATCTCGTCCTCGGATCCGCACCGACGTCGTCCAAGCTCCTGAAGAAGACGGCCTCGGCCTGCCCGCAGGCGAACGTCTCGCTCTCCTACGGCACCACGGAAGCCGGTCCCGTGGTCTTCGGTCCGCACCCGGACGGGCTGGAGCGCCCCTTCGGTTCACTCGGATACCCTCTCGCCGACGTCGAGGTGCGCCTCTCCGGAAGTGCGGAGAACGATCGAGGGGTGCTCGAGATGCGCTCCATCTCCCTCATGCGCGAGTACGTGAACCTCCCCGAGCGCACCGCGGAATCGGTCACCGACGGCTGGTATCACTCGGGTGATCTGATGCGCCGAGACGAGAACGGCTTCTACTTCTTCGACGGCCGCTCGGACGACATGTTCGTATGCGGCGGTGAGAACATCTTCCCGCTCGAGGTCGAGAGCATCCTCGAGAGGCATCCGGCCGTCCACCAGGCCTCCGTCGTCCCGCTCGACGACGAGGATCGCGGACAGATGCCGGTGGCCTTCATCGTGCCGCAGGTCGGCGCCGAGACGACCGCTGAAGAGCTCAAGCGCTTCGTGCTCGACAACGCCCAGCCGCACCTCCACCCCCGACGGATCGCCTTCGTCCCGGAACTGCCCTTCGCCGGGACGAACAAGGTGGATCGCGCGACGCTCATCGACCGCGCCGAGCAGCTCGAGCGCGATCGCGCCTGGGAGAGCGATTAGATGGCTCTCTCGATCGAGAGGATCCAGGCGCTCCTCGATGATTCCCCGTTCATCGCCTTCCTCGGCATCCGCTGCACTGCGGTCAGCGAATCCCCGGCGACCACGACCCTGGAGCTGCCGATGGCTCCCGCCCTGGA
Organism: Microbacterium soli; assembly: GCF_039539005.1. Classification (NCBI taxonomy): domain Bacteria; kingdom Bacillati; phylum Actinomycetota; class Actinomycetes; order Micrococcales; family Microbacteriaceae; genus Microbacterium; species Microbacterium soli. Next base: position 2,314,024 of record NZ_BAABCP010000001.1, on the reverse strand, counting down.
GCGGGGACGCGGGAGCAACCAGTTCCACGGCGGCGCGATCGCCTCCCTCATCGACACCGCCGGCGATTTCGCCGTCATCGCCGGCAGCGGTGCCGGCGTTCCGACGATCGATCTGCGGGTCGATTACCTGCGCCCCGCGTTCGGTCCCCGTCTCACAGCCACCGCCTCGGCCCGCCGGATCGGAAGGACCATCGGCGTCGCCGATGTCGACGTCTTCGACGACGATCAGCGCCTCGTCGCCGTCGGCCGCGGATGCTTCGCCATCGTCTCCTCATCGGAAGGGAAGAACTCATGAAGGCCATCGTGCTGCGTGCCCACGATCCCAGCCCACGCGCACTCGAGTACGTCACGGACTGGCCGGATCCGGTCGCCGGCGAGGGCAACGTCGTGATCGCCGTCCGGGCCTGCGCTCTGAACTACCATGATCTGTTCACCCTTCGCGGCATGCCGGGCATCAAGGTTCCGATGCCGATCATCACGGGGATCGACATGGCCGGCGAGATCGTCGAGGTCGGCCCCGGCGTCACCGGCTTCACCGTCGGCGATCGCGTCCTGGTGGACCCCTTCGACCGCGTTGCGGGCAAGCTCATCGGCGAGATGATGAACGGCGGCCTCGCCGAGTACTGCGAGGTCGGCGCGCACACTCTGCTGCCCTTGGACGACGCGATCAGCTTCGAGGACGCGGCCGCGCTGCCCACCGCATACGGCACCGCGTATCGCATGATCCGGCGTCGAGGACGCGTCGCTCGCGACGAGAAGGTCCTCGTCCTCGGCGCCTCGGGCGGCGTCGGGACCTGCTGCGTGCAGCTGGCCGCGGCGGAGGGCGCGCATGTGATCGCCGCCGCCTCGACGGCGGAGAAGCTCGCTCGGCTCGAGGAGCTCGGCGCGCATGAACTGATCAACTACGTGGAGCATGACTTTCGGGAAGCCATCATCGCGAAACACGGCAAGCCTCGCATGTTCGGCGGGGGCGGTATCGACGTGATCGTGAACTTCACCGGTGGAGACACTTGGGCGCCCTCGCTGCGCACTCTGACCAAGGGTGGACGCCTGCTCACATGCGGTGCCACTGCGGGGTTCGATCCGAAGACCGACATCCGCTACATCTGGACCTTCGAGCTCAACATCCTCGGATCCAACGGATGGGCGCGCGAGGACGTGGAAGAACTGCTCGAGCTCGTGCGGCAGAAGAAGCTCCGCCCCATGATCGATCGCGTCCTGCCACTGGAGAAGGCGCAGGAGGCGTTCACGCTGCTCGATTCGCGCGAGGTCTTCGGCAAGATCATCGTGAGTCCAACAGCAGCCTGAGCAAGGCGGCGCGCATCACGATCTCAGAGACATCCGGATCGCCGCCGCGCGACACTCCCTGCTCCTGTGGATAACTTCTGCGCACCCCGTGCCGATCGGGTTACCGTGACCGGGTGACTCCCCCGACCTCCCCGCTCCGCATCGTCAGCGCGCTGTCCGCCGGGCTGCTCGCGCTCGGGATGCTGGCCGCGTGCACCCCAGAACCGCAGCCGGCTCCCGCGCCGACGCAGACCCCGCTGTTCGCGACGGATGAGGAGGCGTTCGCCGCGGCGGAAGAGACGTACTCACGGTACATCGCAGCTCTTAACGACACAGATCTCTCTGACCCTGAGACGTTCGAGCCGGTATACGCCTGGCTCACTGGTACAGCCCAAGGCGCCGAGAAGGAGAGCCTCAGCGCATACCACGCCGAAAAGCTCCGCCGGTCAGGCAACACCGACTTCGATACATTCACTCCGCTGTCACGTACGGAGGACGAAGTGACGGCGAATCTCTGTCTGGACGTTTCAGAAGTCGACCTTGTTGATGAGGACGGCGGATCCGTCCTTCAAACCGATCGGGCAACTCGTCGAGCACTCAAGGTCACGTTCGTACCAGGCATGACAACGACGGGCCTACGCATCTCGTCCAACCACAAGCCCGAGACGTTCACTTGCTAGACAAAATCGCTCTCGGAATCACTCTTCTGCTCACCGCTTCGCTGTCATCCGCGGGTGGTTGGCCTGCAGAAACAGGCACATTTGACGAAGAGATCGGCGGCGGAGGAACTTCATGGAACCTCGATTCTCAAGGACGGCGACTTGACGTCTCCAGTACCCGCCACCGCTTTGGTCATGCCCCTACACATAGCCGCCGCACCAACTCTCCAGCTGTCAACGTCGACTTCGCACCGAAGCCCGAGCCGCCGACGCATGCGCTCAACAGGCTCTGCGCGGAGTGGACGAGCCTCGATGAGTGCATCCGCCTCACTCCTCCCGATGCGGATCCCGACGACCCGGAGAAGCCCGCCACTCCGACCTTCACCATCACCGACCTCGCCAGCTTCGCCCCGGCCCCCGTCGCGCTCACCGGCGAGCCCGAGAACCTCGGCGTCGCGGGGCTCGCCACGAACTTCATCGCCGATGCCGCCGACCACACCCGCTCCGGCACGCTGTTCGGCTACGCCATCACCGCACGGTTCACACCGACGTCCTTCGTCTTCCACTACGGCGACTCGTCCACTCGTCGCACCGGGAGCGCCGGAGCGAGCTGGCAGGACCTCGGCCTGGCGCAGTTCACCCCCACGGACACGAGCCACACCTACGCCGAGCGAGGCACCTACTCCGCGCACGTCGACACGGCCTACACCGCCGAGATCGATCTCGGCACCGGGTTCTTCCCCATCGCCGGCACGCTCACCATCCCCGGCATGTCCCAGGAGATCCGCATCTACGAGGCGCGCACGGCCCTCGTCGCCCACACGTGCACGGAGACGCCCTCGGCTCCGGGCTGCTGATCCCGAGCCGCCACGAGCACCCGTCCCGGTCAGCGTGATCCCCCAAAGGATCGCGCCAGCCGTTGTGTGCGGCATCCAACGTGACGGCTGTGCCCGACGCTAGGGTGGAATCCGTGACGGACACGCCAGACCTCTCGACCACCGCCGCGAAGATCGCGGATCTCCGCGCGCGCTTCGCCGAAGCCGTCGTCGAGCCGGAGAAGATCGCCCAGCAGAAGCAGCATGCCAAGGGCAAGATGACAGCCCGTGAGCGCATCGAGCTGCTCGTCGACAGCGGCAGCTTCGTCGAGTTCGACGAGTACGTGCGGCACCGCACCACGGCGTTCGGCATGGACCGCAACCGGCCGTACGGCGACTCCGTCGTCACGGGCATCGGCACCATCAACGGACGCACCGTCGCCGTCTACTCGCAGGACTTCACCACCTTCGGCGGGTCCCTCGGCGAGGTCTCCGGGGACAAGATCATCAAGATCATGGAGTTCGCCCTCACCAGCGGGATGCCGGTGATCGGCATCCTCGACTCCGGCGGAGCGCGCATCCAGGAGGGCGTGCTGGCGCTCAGCAAGTACGGCGAGATCTTCACGATGAACACCCGCTCCTCCGGCGTCATCCCGCAGATCTCCATCATCATGGGCCCGGCCGCCGGCGGCGCCGTGTACGGCCCGGCCCTCACCGATTTCGTGATCATGGTCGACAAGACCAGTCAGATGTTCGTCACCGGCCCCGACGTCATCAAGACCGTCACCGGCGAGGACGTCGGCATGGAGGAGCTCGGCGGTGCCTACACGCACAACACGCGCTCCGGGGTGGCGCACTACCTGGCGGCCGACGAGGACGACGCGCTGGACTACGCGCGCACCCTGCTCAGCTTCCTGCCCGACAACAACATGGCGGAGCTTCCGGGGTACGCCTCCGACTTCGAGTGGGAGACGACGGATGCCGATCAGCAGCTGAACACGATCATCCCGGACTCCCCCAACCAGCCCTACGACATCCACACCGTCATCGAGCACATCGTCGACGCCGGCGACTTCCTCGAGGTGCAGCCGCTGTTCGCTCCGAACATCGTCATCGGCTTCGGCCGCGTCGAGGGGCGCTCGGTGGGCATCATCGCCAACCAGCCCTCCCAGATGGCGGGGACCCTGAACATCGAGGCCGGTGAGAAGGCCAGCCGCTTCGTGCGCTTCTGCGACGCCTTCTCGATCCCGATCGTCACCCTCGTCGACGTGCCCGGCTACCTCCCCGGCACCGACCAGGAGTGGACGGGGGTCATCCGCCGCGGCGCCAAGCTCATCTACGCCTACGCGGAGGCCACCGTGCCCCTGGTGACCGTCATCCTGCGCAAGGCCTACGGCGGCGCCTACATCGTGATGGGCTCCAAGCAGCTCGGCGCCGACGTGAACCTCGCCTGGCCGACCGCGGAGATCGCCGTGATGGGCGGCCAGGGCGCCGTCAACATCCTGTACCGCGGGGAGATCAAGAAGGCCGAGGAGAACGGCGAGGACGTCGCCGCCGTGCGCACCCGGCTCGCCAACGAGTACACCTACAGCGTCACCTCGCCGTTCCTCGCCGCCGAGCGCGGCGAGATCGACGGGATCATCGAACCGGCGAACACCCGCGTCTCGATCGCGAAGGCCCTGCGAGCGCTCAAGGGCAAGCGTGCGGACCTGCCGCCCAAGAAGCACGGGAACATCCCGCTGTGATCGGCGCGACCCGATGACCGAGCACGAGGAGACGCCGCGCATCGAGATCGTGCGCGGCGCACCGACCGATGAGGAGCTCGCCGCGCTGCTGGCCGTCGTCAGCGATGCGTACGCGCGCGAGAGCGCCGAAGCCGTCGCCGAGACGCCGCACGTCTCCGTGTGGGAGCGCACGCAGCGCGGCCTGCGCGCCCCCCTGCGCCGCGACATCCCCTGGGGTCGGTTCTCCGGCTGACGCGTCCCCGACCGGCACCCGCCGCATCAGGATCTGTCCCCCGAAATACCTACAGACAGATCGTCGACAGCGCGTCAGACTGGTCATGACGCTTCGCGTTAGGCGGTTGCTCTGCTCCAGGGTAGGCAGACGCGGGACCGCCCTCCAGCGGACAGTTTTCGGGTAACTGCTCCGCACCGGCGAGGGGCAGGCGGATACGCCGCCCCTCGCCCACTTCCTCCGTGGTCCGTCCTGCGGATGCGGTCAGGGCGCCGCGCGCGGGATCTCATGCCACAGGTCTACCGCGTCGTCGTCATGCGCGCCGCCGGCCGCACGTCCGACCACGGTGACGGCGATCCGGTCGTCACGCCCCGCGCGGACGATCACGCGATTCGAGCGGGCGCCGGCCAGCACCGTCGCCAGCTCATCACGGATCTCCGACAGGCGAGCCGGCTCCATGCCCTCGAGCCCGCCCTCGTCGAACACGGTGACGACAGCCCCGCGCCGCCGCGCATCGGCGATGGCGCGACGCACTGCATCGTTGAGAAGCACGGCGCCGCGCAGTTCATCGCGCATGGTCCCCTCCGCCAGCCGGGCGTCCAGCCGCTCCTGCTCCGTCAGCACGCCGCTTGCGGCCACCACCCGGGAGAGCACGGGCCCCGCGATGGCCAGCGCACGCTGTGCGCGCACCCGTCGCTCCCGCTGGCGCACCAGCTGCGTGGCGTTCCACGCCGACACCGCGCGCTGCACGTCCGCCAGCCGCTCGGTGTCCCGCACCGCCCGATCCCAGAAGATGATCAGCAGGTGCGCCACGACCACCCAGGTGATCGATCCCACCAGGCCGAGCGTGAACGCCCTGCCCACGCCCATGTACGCCGAGGCCGAGACGACGAGGATCGCCAGCACGATCCAGCCCAGCAGCAGTCGCCGCCGCACGATGCACACCACCGCCAGCACGCCGATGGCGCCGATGTACCAGGTCGCGAAGGGCGCGCCGCGCATCTGCGGGACCAGCGCCAGACTCACCAGCGTCGGCACCGCGATGCCCGCCACGAGCACCAGGACGGCCGCCCCCGCCGGCATCCGCACACCGTCCGCGGACGAGGCGAGCACAGCCGTGAGCGTCGCCGCGAGGTACAGCACGATCGCCGCGATGATCAGCAGCGGCACGGCCGGCTGCTCGATCCACCAGATGGCACGGGCGGCGAAGTACAGCGAGAACCCGACGCCCAGTGCCGTGGTCATGCTGCGAACCGTGCGTCTCATGACGGCTCCCAGCTCAGCTCGACCGTGGTGCCCTGCGCATCCGACTCGATCCGGGAGGTGCCGGCGATCGCGGCCATCCGGGCGAGGATCGAGGCACGGATGCCCAGCCTGTCCTCTCCGATCCCGTCGAGGTCGAAGCCCGGTCCGGCATCCAGCACGGTCAGCGTCATCCGGCCGCGCTCAGTCGTCTCCACGACGACGTGCAGGCCGCGCCCGGAGGCGTGCACGAGAGCGTTGGTGATGGCCTGTCGCGCGGCCAGCACCATCGCCCGCGCCACTCGGCCCGGCAGCTGCGACGGCACCCCCCGCTCCTCGACGACGGCATCCGCACCATGCTCGGACAGGGTCCGGCGCAGTTCCGTGACCACACGGGAGCGACGGACCGGCTCGTCGCTGCCCTCCTGTGCGATCGACGCCTCCGTGTTGGCGAGCCGGGTCAGCGCCTCCCGCGCCATCGCGACCGCGAGCGTCCGCTCCCGCTCGCTGGATGCGCGCTCGCTCGCGATGAGCGCGGCCAGCACACTGTCGTGCATGAGGGCCGACATCGCCACGCGCTCCTCTTCCGAGGCGGAAGCCGCGGCGGCCGCCGCATAGGACTCCACCGCCTCCGCCCTGGCATCGTCCACCCCGGCCGCCACCTGTCGGAAGATCCACGCCAGCGAAACGATGACCGTGCCGAGGATGATGGTGAACGACACGTCGAACCCCGTGGTGATCCAGAAGCTCTGCAGGAAGTCACCCTGCGCCAGGCGCACCCAGCCGTACACGAGCGGCAGGCCGAACGCCCAGGCGAACTGCACGCGAGGGGGGAACGCCAGCATGGCCGCCACCACGCCGATGTTCACGAGGAAGAAGATCCACGGCTGCTCCGAGGGCTCGCCCGCGACCGGGTCGACGACAGCCGGCCACAGCAGCAGCGCGACCAGGTAGGAGATGGCGAATCCCGCGCAGGCGGGCTTCGTCCATCGCCCGCTCGCGCAGGCCACGATCATCCACAGCAACGGTCCGAACACGATGATCAGCATCGCCAGGTGCGGCCCGTCCAGCCGCGTCAGAGTGGTCACCGCGCCGAGGACCGCCTGCACCCCCAACGCGGCAGATCCGATGGCCCCCACGATGGCGAGGATCCGCTCCATCCGCTGACCGGTGAACCGTTCCAGACCGATTCCCACCTCGCCGGGAGTGGGCAGACTGCTCCAGGCCTCTCGGATGCTGCGCGCCTCAGCGGGCACCCGTCAGCCCCTCCGGCGCGACGATGCCGTCCTCCACCGCACGGCGGAGCAGATCGACCTTCGTCGGTGCCGGCCGACCGACCTCGACGTACTTGACCCGGATGCGGGTGACGTTCTCCTTCGCCGTCGAGTACGCGACGCCCAGCCGCTCGGCCACGGCCTTCAGCGGCAGCCCCGTCGCGTACAGCCGCAGCACCTCGCGCTCCCTTGTGGACAGCTGCGCATCCGCGAACTCGCGGTCCCCCTCCACGGCGCTCGCCCATTCGACGTTGTTCAGCGCCTCCCCGCGGGCGACGGTGCCGATCGCGTCGAGCACGTCGTCCAGGGACGACGACTTGCTGACCACGCCGGCGGCCCCGGCCACCAGTGCCTCCCGCACCGCGGCGGGACGGTCGGCGACACTGTGGATCACGACGCTGGATCCGTCGGCGACGAGCGTGGCGACGTTCTCGGTCACGGTGGTGCCGTCCCCGAGCGTGAGATCCAGCACGACGACGTCCGCGGGACGCGAACCGGACGACGCGCGCCACAGCAGGTACTCGCGCACGGTGGCCCCGGAGAACACCACCGTCTGGGCTCCTTCGCGCAGGCAGGCGGCCTCCAGCCCCAGACGCACCGACTCGTGGTCGTCGATGAGGGCGATGGTGCTCATGCCGCCAGCCTACTCAGTGCGCGGATGCGGTCATCGAGTCAGCAGCGCGACGGCTTCGAAGTGATGCGAGTGCGGGAACAGGTCGAAGGCCCGCAGCGAGTCCACCGACCATCCCAGACCGCGGAGCGTGCCGAGGTCGCGGGAGAGGGCGACGGGATCGCAGGCGACGTACACGATGTGCTCGGGATCCAGTGCCTGGACGCCCTCGACGACGGACCGGCCCGCGCCGGCCCGCGGCGGATCCATCACGACGACACCGGCTCTCGTGCGCTCCGGAAGGCCCGCGAGGAAGCGGTCCACCCGTGCCGTGACGGCCTGCACGCCGAGATCCGCGAGGTTCTCCGTCGCGTGCTCGGTGGCGCGCCGATCCGACTCGACGGTGATGATGTCGGTGGCCCCGTGCGCGCCGAGCGCCGCGGCGAACAGTCCGACGCCCCCGTAGAGATCGAAATGCGTCGTGTCGGGGTCGACCCGCCCCTGCAGCACCGTGCCCACGGCCTCCGACAGGACGTCCGCGGCGCGCGGATGCACCTGCCAGAACCCGGCCGCGTCCACGGCGAAGCGTCGACCGCCGGCGAGCTCGAACACCGTCTCCGGCGCGCCGCGTCCCGCACTGCGACGCACCCCCCGCCGCCGGCCGTGCTGCGGTGCCTGCGGCCGGGGCAGCACGCGCACGGCACCGTCGCCCGGCTCGACGAGATCGACCCTGCCGGGCTTCTGATCCCGCAGTGCGGCGGCGGCCGCCGCCACGGCGGGGCGCGCCAGCGGCAGGGTCGCGACGTCGATCACCCGATGACTGCGCGCCGCATACGGCCCGATCCGCCCGTCGTCGTCCACGTGCAGCGAGACGCGGGTCCGCCATCCGGTGCCGTCCCCGTCGTCCACGGCCTCCACCGCCGGCGCGTCGATGCCCGCACCGGCGAACTTGTCCAGCGCCTCCTGCAGCACCAGGCGCTTGAGCGCCCGCTGCTCGGCGAGGTCGATGTGGCCGAGGTCGGCACCGCCGACCCGCTCCTCGGGGGGCCTGGACACATCGGCCTCGGCCCACACGTGCGTGCGACGATGCGGCGACGCCTCCAGCACCTCGAGGGTCTCCGCACGCCAGAAGCGGCGCGAATCGGCACCTTCCGCGGCATCCGTGATGCGCACGCGCACCCGCTCGCCGGGGATCGCATCGGGCACGAACACCACGCGTCCCTCATGCCGGGCGATGAATGTGCCGCCGTGCGCGATTCCGGTGATGTCGAGGTCGAGCACGTGTGGGGAAGCGGTCATCCTGCCAGGATCCCACACCGGATAGCGTGGACCCATGCGCGTCTGCCTGGCATCCACCTCCCCCGCCCGACTCATGCTGCTGCGTCAGGCGGGCATCGAGCCGCTCGTGGTGCCCTCCGAGGTGGACGAGGATGCCGTGACGGAGGCCGCCGTCGCCGAGCGCGGCGGCCCGCTGCGGCCCGACGAGCTGGTGCTGCTGCTGGCGCGCGCCAAGGCGGCGGACGTCGTCGGCGGGCTGGCCGCACGGCATCCGGATTTCGACGGACTGGTCATCGGCGGTGATTCGATGTTCGCCCTCGACGGGCGGGTGTACGGCAAGCCGTACACCGCCACGGCTGCGGCGGAGCGCTGGGCGCGGATGCGGGGCGCGACCGGCGTGCTGTACTCGGGGCATTCCGTGCTCCGCGTGCGACCGGGCGTCCCGCCCGTCGAGGCGCACGCCGTGGCCGAGGCGTCGGTCACCTTCGCCGCCGACGTGACGGATGCCGAGATCGACGCCTACGTGGCCACCGGCGAGCCGCTGCTGGTGGCCGGGGCGTTCACCGTGGACAGTCTCGGCGGTGCGTTCATCACGCGGGTCGAGGGCGATCCCTCGACGGTCGTGGGAATGTCGCTGTCGACGCTGCGGGAGCTCGCCGGCCGGCTCGGTGTGACCTGGACGGATCTGTGGGGGGAGCCGCATTGACCGGGATATGACACGGACGGCGGTTAGGCGGTTTCGACTGCACTTCCACCGATATCTTGTGGGGAGTCGTCAAAGAGTTTGGTTCTGCACTCGCTAGGCTGAAATCCATGCCTGACATCGCCAAGGTCCTCATCGCAAACCGCGGCGAGATCGCCGTACGCATCATCCGCGCCGCTCGCGACTCCGGGATCTCCTCCGTCGCCGTCTACGCCGACCAGGACCGCGATGCCATGCACGCGCGGCTCGCCGACGAGGCGTACTCCCTCGACGGATCCACGAGCGCGGAGACGTATCTGCAGATCGACAAGATCCTCTCCATCGCCCGCCGCGCCGGTGCGGATGCGGTGCACCCCGGGTACGGTTTCCTCGCCGAGAACGCCGACTTCGCCCGAGCCGTCATCGGGGCGGGTCTGATCTGGGTGGGGCCGTCCCCCGAGGCCATCGAGTCCCTCGGGGACAAGGTGACCGCCCGCCGCGTCGCCGAGAAGGTCGGCGCACCGCTGGCGCCCGGCACGCCCGGACCGGTCGAGACGGCCGAGGAGGTCGTCGCCTTCGCGGAGCAGGTCGGTCTGCCCATCGCGATCAAGGCCGCCTACGGCGGCGGCGGCCGCGGTCTGAAGGTCGCCCGCGAGCTGGGCGAGGTCGCCGAGAGGTTCGAGTCCGCCACGCGGGAGGCCATCGCGGCCTTCGGTCGCGGGGAGTGCTTCGTGGAGAAGTACCTCGACAGGCCCCGGCACGTGGAGACGCAGTGTCTGGCGGATGCCGCCGGCAACGTCGTCGTCATCTCCACGCGCGACTGCTCGCTGCAGCGTCGGCATCAGAAGCTCGTCGAGGAGGCCCCCGCGCCGTTCCTGACCGACGACCAGAACGCGCAGCTGTACGCCGCGTCCAAGGCCATCCTCAAGGAGGTCGGCTACGTGGGAGCCGGAACCTGCGAGTTCCTCATCGGCGCCGATGGCACGGTCTCCTTCCTCGAGGTGAACACCCGCCTGCAGGTGGAGCATCCCGTCTCCGAGGAGGTCACCGGCATCGACCTGGTGCGCGAGCAGTTCCGCATCGCCGCGGGCGGCACCATCGACTACGACGACCCGACCCCGCAGGGCCACTCCTTCGAGTTCCGCATCAACGGCGAGGACCCGGGGCGCGGCTTCCTCCCGCAGCCCGGTCCCGTCAAGGTGTTCAAGACCTTCGGCGGTCCCGGTGTGCGTCTGGACTCCGGAGTCACCGCCGGGGATGCGGTCTCCGGTGCCTTCGACTCGCTGCTGGCGAAGATCATCATCACCGGGCGCGATCGCGCCGAGGCGCTCGAGCGCGCCCGCCGCGCACTCGACGAGTTCGAGGTCGCGGGTCTGCCCACCGTGATCCCCTTCCACCGCAGGGTGGTGCGCGACCCCGCCTTCACCGCGGAGGACGGCCGGTTCGGCGTCTACACCCGCTGGATCGAGACGGAGTTCTCGGGCGACATCCCGGCCTGGGACGGCGAGGCGGAGGACCCGGCGGCCGCCCCCGGCAGGCACACCGTCGTCGTCGAGGTGGCGGGCCGCCGACTCGAGGTCAGCCTCCCCGACCACGTGACCGCACCGGTCGCGGGAACCGCCGGTCGCCCGGCGGCCGTGCCGCCGTCGCGCCGCACGCACGCCAGCACGGCGAACGCGGGCGCCTCCGGGGACGCCGTGAAGTCGCCGATGCAGGCCACCGTCGTCAAGGTCGCCGTCGAAGACGGCCAGCAGGTCGTCAAGGGCGACCTGGTGGTCGTGCTGGAGGCCATGAAGATGGAGCAGCCGCTGCAGGCGCACAAGGACGGCCGGGTCGGCAACATCGACGCCGCCCCCGGCACCACGGTCTCCTCGGGGCATCGGCTGCTGACCATCAGCTGATGCCCCGGTCCCGGATCGGGGCCCTCGTTCAGCCGATGTTGACCAGGTGCATGGCGCGCGTCGCGTCGGTGATGCTGCTGGACAGCGACGGGTAGGCGGCGAACACCCGGGAGACCTGGTCGACGTTGAGCCTGCGCTCGACGGCGATGGCCAGCGGGTAGATGAGCTCCGACGCCTTGGGTGCGACGATGACGCCACCGATGACGGTGCCCGAGCCCTTGCGCGCGATGACCTTGACGAAGCCGTCCTTGATCCCCATCATCTTCGCCCGCGGGTTGGCCGCCAGCGGCAGTTTGTAGGCGATGCCGTCCGCGGCGCCGTTCTCGATGTCCTGCTCCGAGAACCCGACCGTCGCGATCTCGGGCGCGGTGAAGATGTTCGCCGTGATCTTGCGCTGCTCCAGCGGGATGACGATGTCGCCGAGCGCGTGGAAGACCGCCGTGCGCCCCTGCATGGAGGCGACGGAGGCCAGCGGGAAGAAGTTCGTGCAGTCGCCGACCGCGTACACGTTCGGCACCGAGGTGCGCGCCACCCGGTTGACCCGGACGTGCCCGGACTCGGTCAGCTCGACGCCGGCCTCCTCCAGGCCGATGTTTGAGGTGTTGGGGACCGAGCCCACCGCCATCAGGCAGTGGCTGCCCTCGACGGTGCGGCCGTCCGAGAGCGTGACGATGACGCCGTCGTCGGTGCGCTCGACCTTCTCCGCGCGCGACTTCGAGAGCACCTGCATGCCCCCGCGCTTGAAGACCTTCTCCAGCACCTTCGCCGCGTCGCCGTCCTCACCGGGCAGCACCTGCTCACGACTGGAGACCAGCGTGACCTTCGCGCCGAGGTTCATGTACGCCGAGGCGAACTCCGCGCCCGTGACGCCGGAGCCCACCACGATCAGATGCTCGGGCAGCGCCTTCATGTCGTACAGCTGGGTCCAGGTGAGGATCCGCTCCCCGTCGGGCCGGGCGGAGTCCAACTCACGAGGCGACGCGCCCACGGACACCACGACGGTGTCGGCCTCGACGCGATCGAAGTCCGTCCCACCGGGACCGGTGGACACGACGATCGCGTTCGGACCCTCCAGCCTCCCGTGACCGGACAACAGGCGCACGCCCGCGTCGAGCAGAGTCGTGCGCATGTCCTCGGACTGCTGCCCGGCCAGGGCCAGCAGGCGCTTGTTGACGGCCGCGAGGTTGATGGCGATCTCCGGCTTGAGCGGCTTGCCGTTCGCCCCCTTGGCGTAGAACTGCACGCCCAGGTCGCTGGCCTCGGCGATGGCGACCGCCGCATCGGCCGTGGCGATCAGGCTCTTGGACGGCACGACGTCGGTGAGCACGGCGGATCCGCCCACCCCGACACGTTCGACGAGGGTCACCTCGGCACCCAGCTGGGCCGCGGCGAGTGCTGCTTCATACCCGCCGGGGCCGCCACCGAGGACGGCCACGCTCTGCCGGTTGGCGAAGGAAGTCTGAGACATGCTCTCCATTCTTCCGTACTGGCAGTGCGCCCTGCACATTCCTAGAGTGGTCTCATGCACGACACTCTCACGCATCCCCTCGATGACCCGGACATCGATCCGTCCGACATCGCCGCACAGGCCGCCGACGACATCGCGCAGCTGACCGGAGTCGACCATCACGACATCGCCGTGACACTGGGGTCGGGCTGGGGGAAGGCGGCCGAGCTCATCGGCGAGACCGTCGCGACAGTCCCCGCCACCGGGGTCACCGGGTTCTCCCGTCCCGCGCTGGAGGGGCATGTCGGCACACTGCGCAGCATCCGCACCGCAGACGGCCGCAGTGTGCTGGTGATCGGCGCCCGCACGCATTACTACGAAGGACACGGCGTGCGCCGGGTCGTGCACTCGGTGCGCACGGCCGCCGCCGCGGGCGCGACGATCATGGTGCTCACCAACGGTGCGGGCGGTATCAGGGAGAGCTGGCGCGCGGGCCAGCCCGTGCTCATCAGCGATCACATCAACCTCACGGCGGATTCGCCGTTGGAGGGAGCGACCTTCGTCGATCTCACCGATCTGTATGCCAAGCGGCTGCGGGACATCGCGCGGTCGGTCGACCCGACCCTCGACGAGGGCGTGTACACCCAGTTCCGCGGTCCGCACTACGAGACGCCGGCGGAGGTGCAGATGGCCAAGCGGATCGGCGGGGACATCGTGGGCATGTCCACGGCACTGGAGGCCATCGCCGCCCGCGAGGCGGGCATGGAGGTGCTGGGCTTCTCGCTCATCACGAACCTCGCCGCAGGCATCCAGCGGACTCCGCTCAGCCATGCGGAGGTCATCGAGGCGGGTCGGCGGGCCGAGCCCGTCATCTCCTCGCTGCTCGCCCGCGTGATCGAGGCGCTGTGAACGCCCTCGCCGCGGAGCGGCTCGCACAGGCCCGCGCCTGGCTGCGTCAGGATCCCGATCCGGAGACCCGGGACGAGCTGGCGGGAATCATCACCCGGGCCGCCTCCGGCGACGCCTCGGCGGCGGCGGATCTGGACGACAGGTTCGCCACCCGGCTGGCGTTCGGCACAGCGGGTCTGCGCGGGGCGCTGGGCGCCGGCAGCAACCGGATGAACCGGGTCCTCGTCGCCCAGGCCGCCGCCGGTCTCGCCGGCTACCTCCTGCAGCGCGGCAGCCGCATCCCCACGGTCGTGATCGGCTACGACGGGCGCCGCGGCTCGCGCCGCTTCGCGCTGGACTCGGCCGAGCTCTTCGCGGGCGCCGGGCTGCGGGCGATCCTGCTGCCGAGGCTGCTGCCCACCCCTGTGCTGGCGTTCGCCGTCCGACATCTGGAGGCCGATGCCGGGGTCATGGTGACCGCGAGCCACAACCCGCCCGACGACAACGGGTACAAGGTGTACCTGGGCGGCGCCGATGCCGGCTCCCAGATCATCGCGCCGGCGGATGCCGAGATCGCCGCGCACATCCAGCGCGTCGCGGATGTCGGAGACATCGGCCTGCTGCCGCGCTCCGAGTCCTACGAGATCGCCGCGGAGGAGGTCGTGGACGCGTACGTCGCCGCGACGGCGGCCGTCGCGCACGCGCCGTACGGGGTCCAGGAGATGCGCTGGGTGTACACGGCCATGCACGGCGTGGGCTGGGAGACCCTCTCCCGCGTCGTGCGGAGCGCGGGGTACCCCGCACCGCGCGTCGTGGACGCACAGCGCGACCCGGATCCGACCTTCCGCACCGTGCCGTTCCCCAACCCGGAGGAGCCCGGCGCGCTGGACCTCGCGTTCGAACGCGCCAGGGAGGTCGACGCCGAGTTCATCATCGCCAACGACCCGGATGCCGACCGTCTGGCCGTCGCGATCCCGGACGCCGCCGCCGAGGGCGGGTGGCGCCGTCTGACCGGCGACGAGGTGGGTCTGCTGCTGGGCTGGCGGGCCGCGCAGGACGCCCCGCACGCGACGGGGGCGTCGCTCGCCTGCTCGCTGGTGTCCTCGCCGGGGCTGGGAGCGATCGCGGCCAGGCATGGACTGGACTTCCACGAGACCCTCACCGGCTTCAAATGGATCTCCCGGGCGCCGCACCTCGTGTACGGCTTCGAGGAGGCGCTGGGGTACCTCGTGAATCCGCAGACCGTGCGCGACAAGGACGGCATCTCCGCCGCCGTCGCCATGCTGCGGCTCGCCTCCGACGCCCGGGTGCGCGGCACGACGATCGCCGGGCTCCTCGAGGAGCTGGGGGCGCAGATCGGGCACTACGCGAGCGGTCAGGTGTCCGTGCGTGTGGAGGATCTGTCGATCATCTCCGGGCTCATGCTCTCGCTGCGCGCCGACCCGCCCGCATCCTTCGGCGCACGCGCCGTCACCGCCGCGGACGACCTCTCCCGCGGAAGCGGAGACATGCCCGTCGGCGATGTGCTGCGCTACCGGCTCGGCGACGGCTCGCGGGTGGTCATCCGGCCCAGCGGCACCGAGCCCAAGCTCAAGGCGTACATCGACTCGAGAGCGGACTCGGCGACCGAGGCCGCCGCCGCGGTGGCGGACCTGGAGACCGCCGTGCGGGACCTGCTCGCGGAACGGGGCTGAGCATGCTGCGCAGACGGGTCACGGTCGGCGTCGACGAGGGAGCGCACGCCCGCCCGGTCGCCGAGCTGGCACGTCTGGCGCAGACGCACGGCTCCCCCGTGCTCGTGTCGACGGCGACCGGAGGGTCCGCCGAGCTGACCAGCGTGCTGGCGGTCATGGATCTGGCCATCGCCGCCGGGGACGAGGTGACCTTCGAGGTCGCCGACTCCCCCGGCGCCGCGACCCTGCTGGACGCCCTCGCAGCCGTGCTGGGCGCGAGAAGCTGACCGGTCAGCCGTCGATGACGGCGACGAGCTCGTCCAGGAACGCGTCGAAGTCCGTCGCCCTGCGCACGATGCGCTGCACGCTCTCGCGCTCGCTGAACACCTCGACGAGCTGCTCGAACACCGTCTGGAACGCGTCGCGGTCGTCCTCGCTGAAGGCGGCGAGCGCCACCACCTGCACGCGTCCCTCCCCCCACGCCACCGAGCCGTCGGCGATCCCGATGGCGATGGCCGTACGTCGTGCGGTCATCGCCAGCGCGTGCGGCACGGCGAGGGCATCCGTGAACGCCGTGGACGACATCCGCTCGCGCATGATGCTGTTCTCGATGTAGTCCTCGCCGATCAACCCGGATTCGACGAGCATCCCGCCCAGCCTCCGGATGATGACCTCCTCCCCGGCATCCGGCACCGGTGCGAGGAACGCGTCGGCGGAGAAGTAGCGCTGCAGCTCCTCCCGCAGCCGGCTCAGCCTCCTGGCCCTGCGGATGCGGGCGGCGGCCTGCTGCACGCGCTCGATGTCGGCCTCGCCCAGGAACGGCGTGATGCGCACCACCCGCTCGTCGGGGCCCGCGGCGGGGATCGTGCTGAGCACGAGATCGGTGTCCAGCGCGCCCCAGTCCGGATCCATGCTGGTGTCCAGTCGCACCACCTCGATGAGCCGGCCCAGCGACCTGTCCACGCTGGAGCGCAGCAGCTCCTGCAGCTCCTGGTAGCCGGGGCACACGATCGTCGCGGTGAGGATCGCGTCGGCGGCCCTGCTGCGCTCCAGTCGTCCGCCGACGTGCATCGCGATGTAGGCGATCTCGTCCTCCTGGAGCGGAACACCCAGGCGGTCGTGCAGGCCGCTCGCGATCGACACCGCGACGTCGAAGATCATCGGATAGGAGGACTTCAGCGACTGGGTGAGCGGGTTGCGCGTCCATGCGCGCTCCTGCGAGCGGCGGAGCAGGTTCTGCACGTGCAGCGCGAGACGCACGATGAACGCGTCGTCGACGAGGTCGACCTGGTAGTCGCGCGCAGCCTGCTCGATCTCCGCGCGCACGGCCTGCTCCACACCCGGGTCGACGATGTGCGAGGCGCGCCGGCCGAGCTGCTCGCCCGGGGTCACCACGCGTGTGAGGACGAGATTGGCCAGGTGCTCCCGATCGCCGTCCCCCAGGGCCACGCCGAAATGCCGCTGCGCGAGCCGGGCGATGGCCTCACCGACGGCCGTCACGGCCTCGTCGGGATCGTCGGCGCGCGCGCCCAGTGCGCGACCGGCGGCCACCCGCTCGGCGGCGATCGTGATGTGCAGCAGCACGTCGCTGATGGCGAGCTCGTTGACGTAGTAGCCGAGCTCGCCCAGCTCCCGCACCAGCGCGGCCTTGAACGGCCCCACCTCGGCCGCCGGGACGGCGGAGGGCGCCAGTGCGCGCTGCAGCGCGTCGGGACGCAGCGGGCCGGCGTCCATCTCGTCCTGCGCGAGCCTGCTGAGCAGACGCCGCAGGGCCTGCTCGTCGCCGCGCAGGCGCACCCGGTCGTGGTCGCGCTCCAGCACCACCTCCCCGCCGTCGAGCAGGCCGCGCACTCGCGCCAGATCGTTCTCCAGCGTGGTCTCACTGACGTGCATCTCCAGGGCGGTGTCGTACACGTCGATGCCCTCGGCCGCATCGACGAGCTTCCGGATCAGCTGATGCAGTCGCGCCCGCGGGGTGTCCTGCCCGCCGGGCGTCTCGGCGGCGTCCGCCGCACTCGCGCCCGCGCGGTAGCCGGCGGGCCCCGACTCGACGGCATCGCCCCCCGGTGTCCTCGCGTTGAGTGCGACGACGTAGGAGCGGATGCTGCGCGGGGTCACCCCGAGCTGGTCGGCGAGGCTCGCGGCGGTCACCCACGTGCCCTCCCGGCGCAGCACGGCCAGCATCCGGTCCTGACGCTGACGCGACATCCGCCCGCCTTCCTCGCCGATGATCCCTGCGCCTCCATGATGCCAGCCGCACGGCCGGCCCGGGCGCGGACGCGCATTCCGGAGGGGCGGAAAGAACGTTGCTGGAAGAACGCTGGGAACTCCGCTGTCATGGAATCGTGAAAGGAGGATCGATGCGGATTCTCGTCGTCTGCGGTGCCGGCGCGTCCAGCACGTTCGTCGCGCAGCGGCTGTCCGGCGCGGCGTCGGCGGCCGGGCTGGATTGGACGGCCGAGGCGGGCACCGAGCGCACCGCGCGCTCGGCCGTGGGGATCGATGCGGTGCTGGTGGGGCCGCACATCGCCGATCACGCCGACACCATCCGCGCGTCGCTGGCCTCCCGCGTCCGCGTCATCGTCCTCCCCGAGGACTCCTTCACCGACTTCGACGGCAGCCGCACGCTGCGCCTCCTCCGCGACGCGATGGCCGCGCCGCACGACCGGAAGGACACCCCATGACCGCCATCTCCCGCACCGTCCGCGTCGGATCCTCGCACGGACTGCACGCGCGCCCCGCCAAGCTCTTCGCGCAGAAGGCGAAGGAGTCGGGCATCCCGGTGACCATCGCCAAGGACTCCGGCGAGCCCGTCAACGCGGCCAGCATCCTCGCCGTCGTCGCCCTCGGCATCGACTTCGGCGATCACGTGGTGCTGACCGCCGACGGCGAGAACGCCGAGGCCGTGCTGGACGAGCTCGCCGAGGTGCTCACCACCGACCACGATGAGGCGGCATGAGCACCCTGCGCGGCGTCGGCATCGGGCAGGGCATCGCCACAGGCCCGGTCGTGCGCATGACCGAGGCCCTGCCCGCCCCGGAGAGGACCGACAGCACGGCGGGTGCGGCGGCCGAGCGCGAGCGCGTGCGCAGCGCCGTGACGGCCGTCGCCGCAGACCTCCAGCAGCGGGCGGACTCCGCCGGGGGCGCTGCCGCGGAGGTGCTCGAGGCCCAGGCGATGATCGCCGAGGACCCCACACTGATGGATGAGATCGACACGCGCATCGATGAGGGCACGACGGCGGAGTGGGCCGTGCACGACGCCTTCGCCGGGTTCCGCGCCACCCTCGAGGCCGTGGGGGGTTATCTCGGCGAGCGCGCGGCGGATCTCGAGGACATCGCCCAGCGCGTGCTCGCCCGGCTGCAGGGCGTCCCCGCTCCCGGCGTGCCCGACCCCGGGCATCCGTTCGTCCTCGTCGCCCGCGACCTCGCCCCCGCCGACACGGCGCTGCTGGACCTGGACCAGGTGCTGGCGCTGATCACCTCCGACGGCGGGCCGACCTCGCACACCGCCATCCTCGCCCGCGAGAAGGGCATCGTCGCCGTCGTCGGCGCGGCCGACGCGTCCTCCCTCGAGGACGGCCGGACCGTGATCGTCGACGCCGCCGCCGGCACCGTGAACGACTCCCCGACGGAGGCCGAGCTCGCCGTGGCTGCCGAGCGCATCGCCGCCCGGGCCGCCGCCGGCGCCGCGCCCGCCACCCCCGGCGCCCTGGCCGACGGCACGGCGATCGCGCTGCTGGCCAATCTCGGCAAGCCGGGCGACGCCGCCGACGCCGTGGCGCGCGGGGCGGAGGGCGTGGGCCTGTTCCGCACCGAGTTCCTGTTCCTGTCCTCCGCGCAGGCGCCGACGATCCAGCAGCAGCGGGAGGCCTACATCGAGCTGCTGCGGCCCTTCGAGGGCAGGAAGGTCGTCGTGCGGATGCTGGACGCCGGCGCGGACAAGCCGCTGGCGTTCCTCAACGACGCGCACGAGGAGAACCCGGCGCTGGGCCTGCGAGGGCTGCGCGCCCTGCGCGCCAGCGAGGACATCCTGCGCGAGCAGCTCACCGCCCTCGCCGAGGCGGATGCCGCCACCGCGGCCGACCTGTGGGTCATGGCCCCGATGGTGACCACGGTCGAGGAGACCGCGTACTTCACGGCCCTCGCCCGCGAGTACGGGCTGAAGACCGCCGGGGTCATGGTCGAGGTGCCCGCCAGCGCCCTGCTGGCCGATCGGGTCCTCGCGCACGCGGACTTCGCCTCGATCGGCACCAACGACCTCACCCAGTACACGATGGCCGCCGACCGGCTGCTGGGATCGGTGGCGTCGTTCCAGGACCCCTGGCATCCCGCTGTGCTCCGGCTGGTGCGCGAGGTGGGTGACGCCGGAGCGCGCACGGGCAAGCCCGTCGGCATCTGCGGCGAGGCCGCCGCCGACCCGCTGCTGGCCGTCGTGCTCGTCGGTCTCGGCGCGACGAGCCTGTCCATGGCCCCCGCCGCGTTGGCCGACGTGCGCCGGTCCCTCTCCCAGCACAGTCTCGACGACGCCCGGCGCATCGCCGCCGCAGCGGCGGACGCCGACGATGCGGCCGCGGCGCGCGCGGCCGCGCAGGCCGCCGCGCAGATCTGACCCATTCCCGAATCCCAACCAGAAAGAGATGACATCATGACGACGACGTCACCTGCCGTGCAGCAGCCGGGCGGATTCCGCGTCCGCGTACAGAAGTTCGGCACATTCCTCTCCGGCATGATCATGCCGAACATCGCCGCCTTCATCGCCTGGGGCCTCATCACGGCCCTGTTCATCGACCAGGGCTGGGTCGGCAACGACGGCCCCGTCGAGGCCTGGCGCTGGGCGGACTCCGCCGTCCTCGGCGGCGGAACCATCGGCGACGTGGACTACACGGGCCTCGTCGGCCCCATCATCAACTACCTCCTGCCGCTGCTGATCGCCTACACCGGCGGTCGGATGGTCTACGACGTCCGCGGCGGCGTCACCGGCGCGGTCGCGGCGTTCGGCGTGATCGTGGGGGCCGAGGGCACCGTGATGTTCCTCGGTGCCATGATCGCCGGCCCCCTTTCCGCCCTCATCCTGAAGTGGTTCGAGAAGCCCTGGCAGGACAAGATCAAGCCCGGCTTCGAGATGCTGGTGAACAACTTCTCGGCCGGCTTCATCGCCTTCGTCACGGCGCTGGCCTCCTTCTTCTGGCTCGCACCGGTCATGAAGTGGGTCACCGACCTGCTCGGAAGCGCCGTCGGCTGGCTGGTGGACACCCAGCTGCTGCCGCTGGCGAGCATCATCGTCGAGCCCGCCAAGGTGCTGTTCCTGAACAACGCCATCAACCACGGCGTGTTCACACCGCTGGGCAGCGAGCAGTCCGCCGAGACCGGCAAGAGCCTGCTGTTCCTCATCGAGGCGAACCCCGGACCCGGCCTGGGCATGCTGATGGCGCTGACCGTGTTCGGCGTGGGCGCCGCCCGCGCCACCGCCCCCGGAGCGGCCATCATCCAGTTCCTCGGCGGCATCCACGAGGTGTACTTCCCGTATGTGCTGGCCAAGCCGTCCCTCATCGTCGGCCTCATCGCCGGTGGTGCGACGGGCGTGCTCACCAACGTCATCTTCCAGTCCGGTCTGGTCGCACCCGCCGCTCCCGGCTCGATCTTCGCGGTGCTCATCCAGATCGCACCCGGCAGCCACGTGGGGGTGATCCTGTCGGTGATCCTCGCCGCCGCGGTCACGTTCATCGTCTGCTCCCTGTTCCTGCTCGCCAGCCGCAAGCGCGACCTCGCCGCCGACGGCGATGCCGCGTTCGCCGCGGCCATCGCACAGACCGAGAGCAACAAGGGCAAGTCCTCCAGCACCCTGTCGAACCTCGCTGCCAGCGCCGCCGCGCCGGCAGCCGTGGCCACCAGGCGCATCGAGAGCATCGTGTTCGCCTGCGATGCGGGCATGGGCTCCTCCGCGATGGGCGCGAGCGTGCTGCGCAACAAGATCAAGAAGGCGGGCATCGAGGGCGTCTCGGTCACGAACCAGGCGATCGCGAACCTCGACGGCACGGCCGATCTGGTCATCACCCAGCAGCAGCTGACCGACCGCGCGAAGGCGCAGTCGCCGGACTCGCTGCATGTGTCCGTGGACAACTTCATGAACTCGCCGAAGTACGACGAGGTCGTGGACATGGTCCGGGACCAGAAGGAATCGTAGACAGACCGGCGGGCCGGGCGCGCGCCCGGCCCGCCATCACCACGAAAGGACTTCTCATGAGCGTTCTCACCCTGGATCGCGTCCGCATCCACCCCGGCTCCGCCACGCAGGACGAGGCCCTGCGCGAGGCCGCCGGACAGCTCGTCGCCGCCGGTGCGGTGACCGACGACTACCTGGAGGCGATGCGCCAGCGCGAGCTGACCGCCTCGACCTTCATGGGCAACGGCCTGGCGATCCCGCACGGGACCAACGACGCCAAGGACGCCATGCTCTCCTCCGCACTCAGTGTGACCCGCTATGACGGCGGCGTCGACTGGGCCGGCGAGAACGCGACGTTCGTGATCGGGATCGCCGGCAAGGACGGCGGCCACCTGGAGATCCTCTCCCAGATCGCCATCCTCTTCTCCGACGAGGACGACGTCGCGCGGCTGAACGCCGCCGCCACGCCCGAGGAGCTGTTCGAGCTGCTCTCGGCGGTGAACGAGTCATGAAGGCCGTCCACTTCGGCGCAGGGAACATCGGGCGCGGCTTCGTCGGCCTGCTGCTGCATCAGGGCGGCTATGAGCTGGTGTTCTCGGACGTGGCCACCGCGCTGGTCGACGCCATCAACGCCGCGGACGACTACACCGTGCACGAAGTGGGCGAGGGCGGCGCCGACACACGGGTCACCGGTTTCCGCGCCATCGACAGCGCGGCCGATCCCGGCGGGCTCGTCGCCGAGATCGCGGATGCCGATGTCGTGACCACCGCGGTGGGGCCCACCGTGCTGCGCTTCGTGGCGGCTCCGATCCTCGACGCACTGCGTCGTCGCGACCCGGGCGCCGCGCCCCTGCAGGTCATGGCCTGCGAGAACGCGATCGGCGCGACCGACCTGCTCCGCGCGGAGATCACCGAGCGCGCCGGCGACGAATGGGGGGTCCTGTCGGCCCGTGCCGTGTTCGCCAACACCGCCGTGGACCGCATCGTCCCCGGCCAGCCCGAAGGCGCCGGCATCGACGTCACCGTGGAGCCGTTCTACGAGTGGGCCATCGAGCGCGGGCCCTTCGGGGACACGCCCCCGCACATCCCCGGTGCGCACTTCGTGGACGACCTCGCGCCGTACATCGAGCGCAAGCTGTTCACGGTCAACACCGGTCACGCCGCGACCGCGTACCTCGGCGCACAGGCGGGCATCGAGCGCATCTCCGATGCGCTCGCCGATGACGGCATCACCGCCCAGGTCGCCGCCGCGCTGGAGGAGACCTCCGCGCTGCTGTCGGCCAAGCACGGGCTGGACCCCGCCGAGCTGGCCGAGTACCGGGCGACCATCCTGCGCCGCTTCGCGAACCCGGCGCTCCCCGACACCGTGCAGCGCGTGGGCCGTCAGCCGCTGCGCAAGCTGTCCCGCCACGAGAGATTCATCGGGCCGGCCGCCGAGGCCGTCGAGCGGGGGCTCAGCGTCGACGCACTGCTGGTGGCCGTCCGGGCCGCGCTGGCCTTCGACGTGCCCACGGATGAGGAGTCGGCGACGCTGCAGGCGCGGCTGCGCGCCGAGGACGCCGAGTCGCTGGCCTCCGAGGTGACGGGGCTCGACGCCGGGCATCCGTTGTTCCCCGCCGTCCGTGAGGCGTTCGTCGCGCGGGCCGCCGAGGTGGCCGCCGGCTGAGTCGCCGGCTGGGCTTCGGCTCAGCGCCGGAAGCCGTCGGCGATCATCTCCACGAGCTCCTCGCGCTCCTCCACGGGCAGGAACGCGGCGGAGGCGGCGTTGAACTGGAACTCCTCGAGGTCGTCGAGGTCGTAGTCGAACGCGTCCACGAGCAGCCCGAGCTCCCGGGTGAGGGTCGTGCCGCTGACCGTGCGGTTGTCGGTGTTCACGGTGACGGAGAAGCCCAGTTGATGGAGCAGGTCGAAGGGGTGGTCGGCGAACTCGTCGCCCCACTGCGCGATCGCACCGGTCTGCAGGTTCGAGGTGGGCGAGAGCTCCAGCGGGATCTCCCTGTCGCGCACCCAGCGCGCGAGATCCCCGAACTGCACCTGCACCTCGTCCCCCTCCCGGCCCACGAGCTGCAGATCCTCCGCGATGCGCACGCCGTGCCCCAGGCGCAGCGCGCGCCCGTCGATGAGCGCGGAGCGGATGGATGCGGGGCCCGCCGCCTCGCCGGCGTGCACGGTGACCGGGAGGAACTCGGCTGCCAGATAGTCGAATGCCGCACGATGCGCGGAGGCGGGATGCCCGTCCTCGGGCCCGGCGATGTCGAACCCGACCACGCCGCGCTCGCGGTTGGCCACCGCCAGCCGGGCGATCTGCAGGGAGCGGTCGTCCTGCCGCATGGCGGAGAGGATCTGCGTGACGCGGATGCTGTACCCGGTGTCCTCGGCCTCGTCCTCCCCCTCCGCGATGCCGCGTCCGACGGCGGCGACGGCCTGCTCGGGGGTGAGTCCGCCGCGCACATGCTGCTCGGGCGCCCAGCGCACCTCGCCGTGGATGACGCCGTCCTCGGCGAGGTCCAGGACGTACTCGCGCGCGATGCGCGTGAGCGCCTCCTCGGTCTGCATGACGGCGGTGGTGAGGGTGAACGCCGTCAGGTACTCCACGAGAGAGCCGGAGCGGCTGCGCTCGGCGAACCAGCGTCGCAGCCCGGGCGCATCCGTCGCGGGGACGTCGACGCCCGCGTCGGCGGCGAGGTCGAGGATCGTCGACAGGCGCAGCGCGCCGTCGAGATGGTCGTGCAGCGAGATCTTGGGCAGGTCGCGCAGGGACGCCCCCTGCACCGTCATGTCGTCGTGCTGGTCGATGCTCATGGGATCTCCGTGATGATGGGGCGGCGGGTTTCTCACGCGGTGATGCGCTCGTGCACGATGGGCGCGGGCGCCGGGGCATCCTGCCCGATCCCGTACGCGCCGTCCAGTGCGGCCAGCGCACGCGCGAAGCGCGCGTCATCATCCGCGGACAGCGTGAACAGCGGCTGTCCCGCGGTCACGCGGTCGCCGGGCTTGACGGCGAGGTCGATGCCGGCCGCGTGGATGACGGGGTCCTCCGCCCGCGCCCGCCCGGCGCCCAGGCGCCAGGCGGCGATGCCGAAGGACAGGGCGTCCATGCGGGTCACGATCCCATCGCGCTCAGCCGTGACGACGTGCGTCTCCCGCGCCATGGGCAGTGCGGCGTCCGGATCGCCGTCCTGGGCGCGGATCATGGCCCGCCAGGAGTCCATGGCGCGTCCGTCGTCGAGTGCCGCCTCGACATCGGCATCCGGCCGCCCGGCCAGGGCGAGCATCTCCCGCGCCAGGGCGAGGGTCAGTTCGCGCACATCGGTCGGCCCTCCGCCGGCGAGCACCTCCACCGATTCGCGCACCTCGTTGGCGTTGCCGATCGCGAGCCCCAGCGGGGTGTTCATGTCGGTGAGCAGCGCCGTCGTCGCCACCCCCGAGTCCGTGCCCAGCGCCACCATGGTGCGGGCGAGCTCGCGAGCCCGATCGATGTCCTGCATGAACGCGCCGTTGCCGAACTTCACGTCCAGCACCAGGGCATCCGTTCCCTCGGCGATCTTCTTCGACATGATGCTCGATGCGATCAGCGGGATCGCCTCGACCGTGCCGGTGACGTCACGCAGCGCGTACAGCTTCTTGTCGGCGGGGGCGAGTCCCGAACCCGCCGCGCAGATGACCGCCCCGACCTCGCCCTGCATCTGCGCGAACATCTCCTCGTTGCTCAGCGCCGCGCGCCAGCCGGGGATCGACTCGAGCTTGTCGAGCGTGCCACCGGTGTGTCCGAGGCCCCGGCCGCTCAGCTGCGGCACCGCGATCCCGAACGACGCCACCAGCGGCGCCAGCGGCAGGGTGATCTTGTCGCCCACACCGCCCGTGGAGTGCTTGTCCACCGTGCGCTTGCCGAGGGCGGCGAAGCTCATCCGCTCGCCCGTCGCGATCATCGCATCCGTCATCACGCGGATCTCGTCGCGATCCATGCCGCGCTGCAGCACGGCCATCGCGAAGGACGCCATCTGCGCGTCCGAGACGTACCCGCGGGTGTACGCGTCGATCATCCAGCGCAGCGGCGCGTCGGCGACCGCGCCGCCGTCGCGCTTGATGCGGATGACGTCGACGGCGTCGAACGGTTCCACACTCACCGCGCCTCCTCCAGATCGCGGGGCCCGAACGCGTCGGGGAGCACCTCGTCGATCGTGCGGATGCCGGAGACCGTCTCCAGGAGCATGTCGGGGCTGGAGTGCTCGAACAGCAGCTGACGGCAGCGGCCGCAGGGCATGACGGTCCGCCCCTCGCCGTTCACGCACACGAACGCGACGAGTCTGCCCCCGCCGGACATGAACAGATCCCCGACCAGCGCGCACTCCGCGCACAGTGTCACCCCGTAGGAGGCGTTCTCCACGTTGCATCCCGCGACGATGCGCCCGTCGTCGACGAGGGCGGCGGCGCCCACCCGGTAACGCGAGTACGGCGCGTACGCCTTCTGCATCGCCTCCGCGGCGACCTGCCGCAGCTCATCCCAGTCGATGTCGGTCATGGCGGGTCCTGCTTCCTAGGCCTTGATGTACGGCTTGCCGTCGGCCGCGGGGGATTTGATCTGCCCGGCGAAGCCCGCGACCGCGAGGATCGTGACCACGTACGGCAGCATCAGCATGAACTCGCTGGGAATCGGCGTCTTGAGCACGGTGAGCAGGTTCTGCAGGTTGGTCGCGAAACCGAACAGCAGCGCGGCCAGCGTCGCCCTGATCGGGTTCCAGCCTCCGAAGATGACTGCGGCCAGGGCGATGAAGCCGAGTCCCGCGGTCATGTCCTTGGTGAACTGCGGGACGGAGACCAGCGTGAAGTACGCGCCGCCCGCCCCGGCGATCGCACCGGCCAGAAGGACGTTCCAGAACCGCGTCGGGTTCACCCGGATGCCGACGGTGTCGGCCGCCTGTGGGTGCTCGCCCACCGACCTCAGCCGCAGACCCCAGCGGGTGCGGTACAGGCCCCAGGAGACGAGTGCGACGATGACGTACATCAGGTAGACGATGAAGGTCTGGTTGAACAGCACCGGCCCGAGGACGGGGATGTCGGCCAGTAGCGGGATCGGCCACTTGTCGAAGGTCGCCGCGGAGTTCAGCGCCGCCTCGTTCGGCGCCAGCAGCGCACCGTAGAGGAACCCGGTCAGCCCCGACACGAGCACGTTGAGCACGACGCCGACGATGATCTGGTCGACCAGGTACCGGATCGAGAACGCCGCGAGCACGAACGCCACCAGGACGCCGCCGATCATGGCTCCGATCAGCCCGACGAACGGACTGTGTGTGACGCTGGAGAGGAGCACAGCGGCGAACGCACCGAGCAGCAGCTGGCCCTCGATGGCGATGTTCACCACGCCACCCCGCTCGCCGATCACTCCGGCCAGCGCGCCGTAGACCAGCGGCACCGACAGCGACAGCGCCCCCGCGAGCGTGCCCGCGACAGGTACGACGCCGCCGTCCTGCGCGGCCCAGGTCAGGAACGCGAACACGGCCAGCAGCGCGTAGACGATCGGCAGCCACAGCCGGGGGCGGCGGTACAGCCCGGCATCCACCCAGGTCCATGCCGTCAGCAGCACGATGATCGTCCAGACGACCCACGTCGTCGCGGCGGAGGGCAACCGCACGTCGTCCAGCGCCACAGACGTGCCGTCGCCGATTCGGAAGACGCTCTGACCCGTCACCGGGGACAGCGCGAACAGCAGGCCCAGCAGCACGACCACCGCGGTCAGTGTGATCGGGAGCTTGAAGTGCCGGGTGCGCACGAGCGCCGGTTCGAGGGACTCCCTCTCGAGTACGACCATCATGACACCATCGCCTTGCTCTCCTCGACGATCGCGCGCCGGCGTGCGGCCCTGGCCCTGCCCTTGGCGGAACGGTCACTGTCGTCCTTGGGCAGGCCGAAGATGGTACGCACCAGCGGCGGCGCCGCGATGAACAGCACGATCATCGACTCGACCACCAGCACGATGTCCACGGGGATGCCCTGCGCGGCCTGCATGGTGAACGACCCCGCTTTCAACGCCCCGAACAGCAGCCCGGCCCACACGGTGCCCCAGGCACGGCTGCGGCCCAGGAGTGCGACCGTGATCGCATCGAATCCGATCCCCGCGTCGATGCCGTCGCCGAAACCGCTGGTGACCGAGCCCAGGATCTGGTTCATGCCGGCCAGCCCCGCCAGTCCCCCGGCGAAGAGCATCGCGTACACGTACATCCGCTGCACGCTGATCCCGGCGGCCCGAGCCGCGTTCGGGTTCTCCCCGACCGCGCGCAGGCGGAAGCCCAGACTGGAGTGCTCGATCAGCCACCAGACGAACACCGCAGCGACGATCACGGTCGGAAAGCCCCAGTTCAACAGCGGGAACTGCGCGCCGAACAGCGGCGGGAACTGCGCCGACTCCGGTGTCGCCGCCGAGATCGGCTGGTTGGTGCCGGGCTTCTGCAGCAGGTCGGGGGTGCGGATCATCCACCGCACCAGATACAGGGCGACGAAGTTGAGCATGATCGTCACGATCACCTCATGCGCACCCGTGCGGGCCTTCAGCAGCCCGGCGATCCAGCCCCAGATCGCCCCGCCGGCGATTCCGGCGGCCAGAGTCAGCGGGAGGTGGATCCACGTCGGCAGTTCCAGCCCGAAGGTGGCCAGCGCCGCCGCCGCGCAGGCGACGAGCATCTGGCCGCGGGCGCCGATGTTGAACAGGCCGGCGCGGAACGCCAGCGCCACCCCCAGCCCGGCGGCGATCAGCGGCGCCGCGAAACCGAGAGTGTTGGTCAGCGGCCTGATGAAGCGCACGAAGGACGTCGCGTCGGGGTTGACGATCGAGCCTTGGAAGAGTGCGTAGTAGCCGCCGGACACGGCATCCCAGCTCGCCCCGAGCATGTCGCCAGGACGGGCGAAGAAGTAGCCGGCGGTGGTCTGAACGTTCTCGTTCGTCGCGGCGATGAGGATCCCACCGACCACCATCGACACGACGATCGCGAGCACGGTGGTCGTCACGGAGCTTCTCAGCATCTCACGGATCAGCTGGTTCGAGCGCGGCGCCTCGGCGATGCCGTCCGCTCCTGGCACTCGGTCGCTCATGCGGCGTCCTCCATCGGGTTCACTCCTGCCATCATCAGGCCCAGGACATCACGCGGCGTGTCGGCGGGAACCACGCCGACGATGGCCCCGCGGTACATCACCGCGATCCGGTCGGCGAGTGCGACGACCTCGTCGAGCTCGCTGGAGACGACGATCACCGGAACGCCGGCGTCTCGTGTGGCGATGATGCGCTTGTGGATGAACTCGATCGACCCCACGTCCACGCCACGGGTGGGCTGTGAGGCCAGCAGGAGCCTGAGTTCGCGGCTGAGCTCCCGTGCGATGACGACCTTCTGCTGGTTGCCGCCCGAGAGGGAGCCTGCGGGGCTGCCCGGGCCCTGAGTGCGGATGTCGAACTCGCGGATCTTCTCCTTCGCGAACGCATCCAGCACACGCCGGCGGATGGTGCCGCGCGAGAGGAAGACCCGGTCGGAGCTGCGGTCGAGCATGAGGTTCTCCGCCACCGTGAAGCTGCCGACCAGCCCGTCGATCTGGCGATCCTCCGGCACGAAGCCGACACCCTCGTCGAGCACCGCGCGCACGCTGCGACCCACCAGCTCGATGCCGTCGAGCCTGATCGACCCGCTGACCCGGGACTGCAGGCCCACGATCGCCTCGGCGAGCTCGGTCTGCCCGTTGCCCTGCACCCCCGCGATGGCGAGGACCTCGCCGGGACGCACGTCGAAGCCGATGCGGTCCACCATGACGGAGCCGTCCTCGGCGAGCACCTGCAGGTCGCGGACGGTCAGGCCGCCCTCCCCCGGGGTCGCCGGGTCCTTGTGCACGGTCAGCTCGACCGAGCGGCCGACCATCATAGACGCCAGCTCGGAGTTGGATGCCGAGGGACTGGCTTCGCCGATGACCTTTCCCAACCGCACGACGGTGATGCGGTCGGCGACCTCGCGGACCTCGCGCAGCTTGTGCGTGATGAACACGATCGCCGTGCCCTCGTCACGCAGCTGGCGCATGATGGCCATGAACTCGTCGGTCTCCTGCGGGGTCAGCACGGCCGTGGGCTCGTCGAAGATCAGGATGCGCGCGTTGTGCACGAGCGCCTTGACGATCTCCACCCGCTGCTGCACGCCGACCGGCAGGTCCTCGACCCTGGCATCCGGATCGATGCGGAAGCCGAAGCGGTCGGCGACCTCCTTCACCTTACGGCGGGCGGCCGCGAGATCCAGGATGCCGGGGCCCCTTGTCTGCTCGTGCCCGAGCATGAGGTTCTCCGCCACCGTGAAGACGGGGATCAGCATGAAGTGCTGATGCACCATCCCGATGCCGGCGCCGATGGCGTCACCGGGTCCGCGGAAGTGCTGAGGCACCCCGTCGATGAGGATCTCGCCCTCATCCGCCTGGTACAGGCCGTACAGCACGTTCATCAGCGTCGACTTCCCCGCGCCGTTCTCGCCGAGCAGCGCGTGGATCTCCCCGCTGCGCAGCTCGAGATCGATGTGATCGTTGGCGACGAGGCTGCCGAACCGCTTGGTGACCGAGCGCAGTTCGAGCTTCATGTTTGCACCCTATCCGCAGAAGATCGTTGAGCGGGGCCCGAAACGGACCCCGCTCAACGATCGCACTGCTGTCCTACTTCGGCGAGTTCGCCGACGCGACCTTGAGGTCGCCGGCGATGATCTGCTTCTTCAACTCGTCAAGCTTGGAGGTCAGCCCCTCGGGGAGCTCGGACTCGAAGTCGTGGAAGCCGGACAGCCCGACACCGTCGTTCTCGAGGGTGCCGATGTATGGCGTGAAGTCCATGTTGCCGGTCGAAGCCGACTTCACGGTGTCGTACACGGCCGTGTCGATGCGCTTCATGACCGACACCAGCGTGATGTCGGCGACCGAGGAGTCTGCGACCGCGAGATCGGAGTCCACGCCCAGCATCAGGGTATCCTTGCCGCTGTCCTTGATCGCCGCTGCGGCGCTCTTGTAAATCGGGCCGCCGACGGGAAGGATCACGTCCGCGCCCTGGTCCAGGATGCCCTTGGCCGTCTGCTTGGCGGTGTCGTTGGCGTCGAAGCCCCCGGTGAAGGAACCCTTCTGCGCGGCGACGTCCCAGCCGAAGGTCTTCACATCGACGCTGTTGTCCATGTTGTACCCCTGGACGCCCTCGATGAAGCCGTCCATGAAGATGGCCACCGACGGGATCTGCAGGCCGCCGAAGGTGCCGACCTTGTCGACGCCGTTCTGGTGCGACCACGCCGCCGCCGCGTATCCGCCGAGGTAGGCGGCCTGGACGGTATCGAAGAGGATGGGCTTGATGTTCGGCGCATCCGGCTTACCGTCCTCGTCGGCGTCGGCACCGTCGTCGATGATGGCGAAGTCGACGTCGGGGTTCGCGGTGGCCGCCTTGATCGTGTCGGCGGAGAGCTTGAACCCGACCGAGATGATCAGGGTGCAGTTCTGTCCCAGCAGGTTGTCGATGTTGGGCGCGTAGTCACTCTCGGAGGAGGACTCCACGTCCACCGCCTTCACGCCGAGCTCGGATGCGGCTTTGTCGATGCCGTTCTTGGCGGACTCGTTGAACGACTTGTCGTTCCAACCGCCGTCGTCGGAGACGATGCAGGGCTTGAAGTCGTTCGCCACCGACTGGCCGTCCGCGTCCGCGGTCTTCTCCGTGGTCGGGGCCTGGCCGCAGCCGGCCAGGGCGAGGGCGACGCCGGCAGCGATGGTCACGCCGAGCATCCTCTTGGTCATAGAGATGGGCACTGTTTGCCTCCCCAGGAGTTCAGTCCCGCGGACATCGCGGGTCGCTCCAAGTTACCCACCGTTACGCTTCTGCGCATCTTCCGGGCATCTGTGCTGGCAAATGGTTACAATCCCGCAACACATCGTGGTCGATCCGATGGGACGGCCTGCACGAATCGACGGCTCAGAGCACGTCCCCGCGCCCCGTGAGCTTGAGCGACTCCACGACCCCCTTCACGCGCTGCGCGTTCTCGACCGTGGTGACCAGCAGCGCATCGTCCGTGTCGACGACGACGATGTCCTTCACCCCGACCAGGCTGATCACGCGCGAGGTCTGGCTGACGAGGATGCCGCTGGCCGCGTCGGAGAGCACCCGCGCCCGCGGCCCCAGCACGGCCAGGTCGTTCTTGCGGCCGTGGTTGATGAGCTTGGTGAGCGAGGCGAAATCACCGACATCGTCCCAGTCGAAGTGGCCGGGGATCACCGCGAGCCTGCCCCGCTCGGCGGCGGGCTCGGCCACCGCGTAGTCGATCGCGATCTTCTTCAGCCGCGGCCAGATGCGGTCCACCGCCGGGCCGCGCAGGTCGCGATCGTCCCACGCCGCGGCCAGCTCGACGAGTCCCGCGTGCAGCTCGGGCTCGTTGACGGACAGTTCCTCCAGGAGCACGCTCGCCCTCGCGATGAACATGCCCGCGTTCCACAGGTGGTCCCGGTCGGCGATGTACTCCTTCGCGGTGGCGAGGTCGGGTTTCTCCACGAAGCGCTCCACGAGCGTCGCCTCCGGCGCCCCGTCCACGACGATCTCCCCGGCGCGCTTGATGTACCCGAATCCGACGGACGGCTCGGTGGGCGGGATGCCGATCGTGACGATGTAGCCCTCGCGTGCGACCTGCACGGCCTGCTGCACCGCCCACTCGAACACCTGCCTGCCGCGGATGACGTGGTCGGCGCTGAAGGAGCCGATGATCACGTCCGGATCGCGGCGGTGCAGCACCGCCGCGGCCAGACCTATCGCCGCGGCCGAGTCCCGCGGCTCGGATTCCAGGAACACGTTGGCGTCCGGGATGCCGGGCAGCTGGGCCTCCACCGCCGCGCGGTGGGCGCGGCCGGTCACCACGGCGATCCGGTCCGGACCGGTCAGGGGCTCCAGTCTGTCCCAGGTGTCGCGCAGCAGCGAATGCCCGGACCCGGTCAGGTCGTGCAGGAACTTCGGTGCGTCCGCGCGAGAGAGCGGCCAGAGCCTGCTGCCGATCCCGCCCGCCGGGATCACTGCGTGGAAGTCGTCGATTCTCGCCATGCGCTCCAACCTATCGGCCGATGTGGCGCGGATCACGGGCGGAGCGCACTGAGGGTGCCCTTCGTCGCCCCGGCCGCGTGACGGGAATAGGATGGGTGGAGTCGGCCGTGCGCAGGAGCACCGGACCGATGTCGCATCGAACAGGGAGAACGACGTGTCCACGAGCACACGCTTGACGCCATCGATATCCGAGACCACTTCGAAGTCGCCGCGCGGGACGCTGTACCGCGGACGTGAGGGGATGTGGTCCTGGGTGCTGCACCGCATCACAGGAGTCGCCATCTTCTTCTTCCTGCTGGTGCATGTGCTGGACACGGCTCTCATCCGTGTCTCGCCGGAGGCGTACAACGCGGTCATCAACACCTACAAGAACCCGATCATGGCGCTGGGGGAGGTCGTGCTCGTGGCGGGCATCGCCTTCCACGCGTTCAACGGGCTGCGCATCATCCTCGTGGACTTCTGGTCCAAGGGCGCCAAGTACCAGCGCCAGCTGTTCTGGATCGTCATCGGCGTCTGGGTCGTGATCATGGCGGGCTTCGTGCCCCGTCATCTCATGTTCGCGTTCGGAGGAGGAAACTGATGTCCGCTCAGGTCGCCGCGTCCGTCGCGCGCCGCCCGCGCAAGTCCAACCTGGAGAAGATCGGCTGGCTGTTCATGCGCGGCTCGGGCGTCATCCTCATCGTCCTCATCTTCGGGCACCTGTTCGTCAACCTCATGCTCGACGGCGGCATACACGCCATCGACTTCGGCTTCGTCGCCGGCAAGTACGCCGCGCCGTTCTGGCAGTGGTGGGACGTGCTGATGCTGTGGTTCGCCCTGATCCACGGCGCGAACGGCATGCGCACCATCGTGAACGACTACGTCACCCACGCAGGCGTCCGCAAGGTGCTGGTCTGGGCGCTCGGTCTGGCCGCCGCTCTCCTGATCATCCTCGGCACCCTCGTGGTGTTCACATTCGACCCCTGCAACGGCGTGCTCGAAGACGGCGCCATGTGGGAGACCTGCCAGGCGCTGGTCAAGTAGACGAAGAAGGCAGAACACACAGTGACTACTCAGACCTCCGATTCCATCGTGCGCGACGGCGTGCACTACCACGAGTTCGACATCGTCATCGTCGGCGCAGGCGGTGCGGGCATGCGCGCCGCGATCGAAGCGGGCCCGCACGCCCGCACCGCGGTGATCTCCAAGCTGTACCCGACCCGCTCCCACACCGGCGCGGCGCAGGGCGGCATGGCCGCCGCGCTCGCCAACGTCGAGGACGACAACTGGGAATGGCACACCTACGACACCGTCAAGGGCGGGGACTACCTCGTCGATCAGGACGCCGCGGAGATCCTCGCCAAGGAGGCCATCGACGCGGTCATCGATCTGGAGAACATGGGGCTGCCGTTCAACCGCACGCCCGAGGGCAAGATCGACCAGCGCCGGTTCGGAGGCCACACCTCCGAGCACGGCAAGGCCGCTGTGCGCCGCGCCTGCTACGCCGCGGACCGCACGGGCCACATGATCCTGCAGACGCTGTTCCAGAACTGCGTGAAGCTGGGCATCAACTTCTTCAACGAGTTCTACGTGCTCGACCTCATCACGGTCAAGGACGACGAGGGCGCGACGCAGGTCGCCGGCGTCGTCGCGTACGACCTCGCCACGGCCGAGCTGCACGTCTTCCACGCCAAGTCCGTCATCTTCGCCACCGGCGGCTTCGGCAAGATCTTCAAGACCACCTCCAACGCCCACACCCTGACCGGCGACGGCGTCGGCATCCTGTGGCGCAAGGGCCTGCCGCTGGAGGATCTGGAGTTCTTCCAGTTCCACCCGACCGGTCTCGCCGGTCTCGGCATCCTCCTCACCGAGGGCGCACGCGGCGAGGGCGCGATCCTGCGCAACGCATCCGGTGAGCGCTTCATGGAACGCTACGCACCGACCATCAAGGACCTCGCCCCGCGCGACATCGTCGCCCGCAGCATGGTCAAGGAGGTCCAGGAGGGCCGCGGTGCCGGCCCGCACAAGGACTACGTCTACCTCGACTGCACGCACCTGGGCGCGGAGGTCCTGGAGACCAAGCTCCCCGACATCACGGAGTTCGCCCGCACGTACCTCGGCGTGGACCCCGTCACCGAGCCCGTGCCCGTCATGCCCACCGCGCACTACGCGATGGGCGGCATCCCGACCAACAACGACGCCCAGGTGCTCGCCGACAACGACACCGTCGTGCCTGGTCTGTACGCCGCCGGCGAGTGCGCCTGCGTCTCCGTGCACGGCTCGAACCGCCTGGGGACCAACTCGCTGCTGGACATCAACGTGTTCGGAAAGCGCGCCGGTCGCAACGCCGTCGAGTACGTCAAGAACGCCGAATTCGTACCGCTGCCGGAGGACCCCGCGGCCTTCGTGAGGGACATGGTGGAGGGCCTGCGCACCAACCAGGGCACCGAGCGCGTCGCAACGCTCCGCAAGAAGCTGCAGGATGAGATGGACAAGGGCGCGCAGGTGTTCCGCACCGAGGAGTCGCTCACCCACGTCCTCGGCGTCATCGAGGAGCTGCGCGAGCGCTACAAGAACGTCCACGTCGATGACAAGGGCAAGCGGTTCAACACCGACCTGCTCGAGGCCGTCGAGCTGGGATTCCTGCTCGACATCGCCGAGGTCGTCGTCTACGCCGCCCGCAACCGCAAGGAGAGCCGCGGCGGCCACATGCGCGACGACTATCCGAACCGCGACGACGAGAACTACATGAAGCACACCATGGCGTACCTGGTCGGCGACCCGCATTCCTCGGATGCCACCGACCATATCAAGCTGGACTGGAAACCCGTGGTGATCACGAATTACCCGCCGATGGAGAGGAAGTACTGAGCATGTCCAACGCCGTCGCAGAGGTGCCGGTCAACGATTCCGGTGTGCAGTCGTTCCTCGTCACCTTCATCATCCGCCGCTTCGACCCCGAGCAGGACGCCGAGCCGCGCTGGGTCGACTACGACGTGGAACTGTACGCCACGGACCGCGTGCTGGACGCGCTGCACAAGATCAAGTGGGAGATCGACGGCTCGCTGAGCTTCCGACGCTCCTGCGCGCACGGCATCTGCGGCTCGGACGCCATGCGCATCAACGGTCGCAACCGGCTGGCCTGCAAGACCCTGATCAAGGATCTGGACATCTCCAAGCCGATCTACGTCGAGGCCATCAAGGGCCTGCCGCTGGAGAAGGACCTCATCGTCGACATGGAGCCGTTCTTCGACTCCTACCGCGAGGTCCAGCCGTTCCTCATCGCCAACTCCACCCCGGAGAAGGGCAAGGAGCGCATCCAGTCCGTCGCCGACCGTGCGATCTTCGACGACACCACCAAGTGCATCCTGTGCGCGGCGTGCACCTCGTCGTGCCCGGTGTTCTGGACCGACGGGCAGTACTTCGGCCCCGCCGCGATCGTCAACGCGCACCGCTTCATCTTCGACTCCCGCGATGACGCCGCCGACGTGCGTCTGGACATCCTCAACGACAAGGAGGGCGTGTGGCGCTGTCGCACGACCTTCAACTGCACCGAGGCCTGCCCGCGCGGTATCGAGGTCACCAAGGCCATCGCCGAGGTCAAGCAGGCGGTCCTGCGCCGCGGCCGCTGACCCGCACGACGCATGCGCGCCCGACTGATCGACTCAGCCGGGCGCGCTGCTGTCCTCGCGCGTCGCACGGCGGCCCTGTTCCCCGTGCGCGTGTGGCGGCGC
Organism: Microbacterium soli; assembly: GCF_039539005.1. Classification (NCBI taxonomy): domain Bacteria; kingdom Bacillati; phylum Actinomycetota; class Actinomycetes; order Micrococcales; family Microbacteriaceae; genus Microbacterium; species Microbacterium soli. The sequence goes on along the minus strand of NZ_BAABCP010000001.1, from coordinate 2,277,366 downwards.
TTCCTGCAGCGCAACGGCTTCCTGCTGTCGGCGGGAATGGCCTACCAGGCGCTGTTCGCGCTGTTCGCGCTGGTGTACGCCGCCTTCGCGGCCGTGGGCGTGTGGCTCAGCGGAGATGACGCCGCGCTGCAATCGCTCATCCGCATCGCCAACAGCTACCTGCCGGGCATCATCGGCGAGGGCGGCATCGCCACCCCCGACGAGATGAGCGAGATCGCCCGATCCGTCACGGGTGCGTTCACCGTGACGGGGCTCATCGCCGCCGTCGTCCTGCTGTGGACGGCGATCAGCGCGGTGACGTTCACCCGACGCGCGGTGCGCGACATCTTCGGCCTGCCGTTCGACGATCGCAGCTTCGTGCTGCTGAAGCTGGCCGATGCCGCGGCCGCGCTCGCGTTCGGGCTGGCGCTGCTCGTGGGCGCGGCGGTCAGCGTGGGCGGCGTCTGGGCTCTCACGCAGCTGCTGGACCTGTTCGGGCTGGGCATCACGAGCACGCTGTACAACGTCATCGTCCGCAGTTCGTCGGTCATCGTCGTCGTCGCCATCGACCTGGCCGCCATCGCGCTGCTGGTGCGGTTCCTCACCGGCACCTCCCTGCCCTGGCGCACCATCTGGCCGGGTGCCGCGCTGGGCGGTGCGGCGGTGACCGTGCTGCAGCTCGGGGCGGGTCTGCTGTTCGCCCGCTCCCCCGGTAACCCCCTCCTGGCCACGTTCGCGGTCATGGTCGCGCTGCTGCTGTGGTGCCGCGCGGTGGCCGTCGTGATCCTCGTCGCGGCCTCGTGGATCGCGCAGAGCGCGAACGATCGAGGTCAGCCCCTCGTGCGGCCGGATGTCGGGGGCCCTCGTTAGGCTGGTGGCATGCTCGATCGACACGACCGCAGTCTGCGCATCGCCACCGTCAACGTCAACGGCATCCGCGCCGCCGTGCGCAAGGGCATGCACTCCTGGCTCGACGACGCCGACGTCGACGTCCTGACGCTTCAGGAGGTGCGCGCGCAGGACGAGCACGTGGAGGAGGCGTTCCCCGGCTGGTCGATCCTGCACGATCCCGCCACGGCCAAGGGCCGCGCCGGTGTCGCGGTGCTCAGCCGCCGCCCTGCCGTCGCCTCGCGGACGGCGCTGGGGCCGGACGACTTCGACTCGGCGGGCCGCTGGCTGGAGGCCGACTTCGAGTTCGGCGACCGCCTTCTTACCGTGGTGAGCGCCTATGTGCACTCCGGCGAGGCCGACACGCCCAAGCAGGACGAGAAGTGGAAGTTCCTCGACGCGATGGGGCCGCGCATGGCGCAGTTGGGCGCGGACGACGCGCTCGCCCTCGTCACGGGGGATCTCAACGTGGGGCACCGTCCGCTGGACATCCTGAACTGGCGGGGCAACGTCCGCAAGTCCGGCTTCCTGGCGCGTGAGCGCGCCTACTTCGACCGCTTCCTCGGGGCGGCGGGCGAGCCCGTCGTCGGGCAGGAGGGCATCGGACGGGGCATGGTCGGAAAGCTCAGCGACACGCGCCCGTTCGCGTCGGAGAACGGCGGCGAGGGTCTGGGCTGGATCGACGTGGGCCGCGCCGCGCACGGTGAGGTCAACGGTCCGTTCACCTGGTGGTCGATGCGCGGCCAGGCCTTCGACAACGACACGGGGTGGCGCATCGACTACCACCTCGCCACCCCGGCGCTCGCCGCCCGCGCCTCCGGATACACGGTCGCCCGCGCGAACAGCTACGCGGAGCGCTGGAGCGACCACGCCCCCGTGATCGTCGACTACGCCTACGACAAATAGGATTGAGCTGTGACCAGACCTCGCCTCTATTCCGGAATGCAGCCCTCCGCCGACTCCCTCCAGGCCGGCAACTACATCGGGGCGCTCCTGCAGTGGCGCGAGATGCAGTCGTCCTTCGAGGCGTTCTTCTCGGTCGTCGACCTGCACGCCATCACCGTGCCGCAGGATCCGGCCGAGCTGCGCGAAAAGACCCGCCGCACGGCCGCACAGTACATCGCCGCCGGGATCGAGCCGTCCAAGTCCACCCTGTACGTGCAGTCGCACGTGCGCGCCCACGCCGAGCTGGCCTGGATCCTCAGCACCATCACTGGCTTCGGCGAAGCGGGGCGGATGACCCAGTTCAAGGACAAATCGGCCCGTTACGGCACGGATTCCACCTCGGTGGGACTGTTCACGTATCCCGTGCTGATGGCTGCGGACATCCTGCTGTACCAGTCCGAGCTGGTGCCGGTCGGCGACGATCAGAAGCAGCACGTCGAGCTGACACGCGACCTCGCTGAGCGCTTCAACAAGCGCTTCGGGAAGACCTTCACCGTCCCCGAAGCCGTGATCCAGAAGGACACCGCCCGGATCTACGATCTCCAGAACCCCACGGCGAAGATGTCGAAATCGGCTGAGAGCGACGCCGGAGTGCTGTGGCTGCTGGACGATCCGGCGAAGTCGGCGAAGAAGATCATGCGCGCCGTGACCGACACCGAGGGCTCGGTCCACTACGACCGCGAGAACAAGCCCGGGGTGTCCAATCTGCTCACCATCTACGCCGCCCTCACCGGCAGGCAGATCGCCTCCATCGAGGACGAGTACGCCGGACGCGGCTACGGCGACTTCAAGAAGGGTCTCGCCGAGGTGGTCGTCGAGGAGTTCGGACCGGTCCGCGAGCGCGCCAACGCGCTGCTGGACGATCCCGCTGAGCTGGACCGCGTGCTCGCGGCGAACGCGGCGAGAGCCGACGAGGTCGCCGACGCCACACTCGCGGACGTCTACGACCGCGTCGGCCTGCTCCGCCGCGTCTGATCACCTGCGGCGTCGACCAGAGGAGGATGCCGTGAGCAACGCGTTCCCGCCGCCGCAGGCGCCACCGCCCGGTTCCTACACGGTGCCCGTCGGCGGGTACCGGGCGCCCGTCGGCGCGTATCAGATGCCGCCGACGGCTCCCCGGGCGTCGAGCGCGACGGGGACGCTCGCTCTGGTCGCGGCGCTGCTGGCATCCGTCGTCTCGCCGCTCCTCGCCGGGCTGCTGGCCCTGGGCATCGGCACGCGGACGCCCTTCGACATGCTGATCACCGCTTCCGGTGATCTCTCGCTGTCGGCGCTGACGCCGGTGCGCACCGAGGTGCTCTGGATCGAGATCCTGTTCTGGGCGGCCACCGTCATCGGCATCCTCGCTTTCGTCCTCGGCATCACCGCCGCCGTGCGCAGACGCGGACGCGGGCCGGGCATCGCCGCCATCGTGCTGGCGACCATCGGCCCCGGCGGGTTCCTGCTGTCGGCCTGGATCCTGTTCGCCGTCGGCACCGCCCTGGGAACGACAGCGGGTCCCTGACCCGCCGGTCGCTGAGACCGGGCCGGTCGTTCAGCCCCGGGAGTGGTGCGTCTGCTGCGCCGCCGTCAGCCCCTCTTCGACGAGCTGCTCCACGGCATCCGCGGCATCGGAGACGAACACCGGCAGCGTCTTCCTCTCGACCGCACCGAACGCCCCGAGCACCCAGTCGGCCGGATCCTGCCGACCGGGCGGGCGTCCGATGCCGGCGCGCACGCGCAGGAAGTCGGGTGTGCCGAGGACGCGCGCGATATCGCGGACGCCGTTGTGGCCGCCGTGCCCGCCACCGATCTTGAGCCGGATCGTGTCGAACGGGATATCGAGCTCATCATGCACGACGACCATGTGATCCGGATCGATCGAATAGTACCGGGCGAGTGCGGCGGCCGGGGCGCCGGAGACGTTCATGAACGAATTCAGCTTGGCCAGCACGAGCCTGTCACCGCCCGACCGCAGGCGGATCTCCGCGACACGGGCACCGGCCTTGTGCTCGCGGAACCGCTCACCGCGCCGCTCTGCGAGCTCGTCCACCACCATCTGACCGATGTTGTGCCTGGTCGCCGCATAGCGGGGCCCGGGATTGCCCAGACCCACGACCAGCCAGGTGGATGCCATGCTCTTTCCTCTCGACATGCGACCCGCACGGTGTGAAGGAGGGGGCGCGATCGCTCGCACCCCCTCCTCAGACGTCGTCAGCGGATCACTCCGCAGCGGCCTCCGCTGCGGGCGCGGCCGCGGCCGGAGCCTCGGCCTCCTCCTCCTCGACCGCCTCGGCGACCGGGGTGGACACGGCGATGAGCAGCAGGTCGGCGTCGTCCAGCAGTGTGGCGCCCTCGGGCAGGGCGACATCACCCGCGGTGATGTGCGTGCCGTCCTCGAGGCCCTCGACCGAGACCTCGACGTGCTGCGGGATGCGGGTGGCCTCGACCTCGAGCTTGATGGTCGCGACGTCCACGGTCACGATGGTGCCCGAGAAGGACTCGCCGGTGACGACCAGCGGAACCTCGACGTGGACCTTCTCACCCTTCTTGACGACCAGCAGGTCGATGTGCTCGATGATCTGACGCACCGGGTCGCGCTGCACGTCCTTGACGAGCGTGAGCTGCGACTTCCCGTCGATGTCCAGGTCGAGAAGCGCATTGGCGCGGCGGATGATGAGCGAGACCTGGTGGCCGGGCAGAGCCACGTGCACGGGGTCGGAGCCGTGGCCGTAGATGACCGCGGGGATCCTGCCCTCGGCACGCAGCCGACGGGCGAAGCCCTTGCCGAAGCTCGTGCGCAACTCGGCGATGACCTTGTTGTCGTCTGACATGATGTTCTCCTTCATGCGCACGACGGCGGGCCGTGCGGTGGTCGTGGGTTTCGGCGCCTCGAACGCGGACGCGAAGAAGGGAGACCACAGGACTCACATCGCCGCGTCGATAACGGATGCGCGTGGGAACAGCGCATCCCTCGCCGAGGAACTCCTCAATGGTACCCGAAACCCCGGTAGGCTGTTTCTCATGCTCGATGCCGCTTTCCTCTCTCATGTCGTCTTCTGGGTGATCGGCGCGATCATCGTGGTCGGTGCCGTCTCCTCGATCGGCGCGATGCTGTCGATGGGCCGCGCGACGCACCGCAAGGACTGACCGGGCGCGCCCTGACGATCGCCGCGGTCTGCTGTAACCGTCAGCCCCGTGCATCCGACAGCCGATACCCTGAGATTCCATACTCATCTCGAGGAGCTTTCAGTGCCTGAAGCATCAGCCAACATCGGAGTCGTCGGACTCGCTGTCATGGGGTCGAACCTGGCCCGCAACCTCGCAAGCCGTGAGGGCAACACCGTCGCGGTGCTCAACCGCAGCCGAGCCAAGACCGACGAGCTGGTGGCCGCGCACCCCGAGGCGCAGTTCGTCCCGGCCTTCTCGTACGAGGAGTTCGCGGCGAGCCTGCAGAAGCCCCGCACAGCCATCATCATGGTCAAGGCCGGCGGCCCCACGGATGCCGTGATCGACGAGCTCGTGAAGGTGTTCGAGCCGGGCGACATCATCGTCGACGGGGGGAACGCCTACTTCCCCGACACGATCCGCCGCGAGAAGGCGGTCCGCTCCACGGGCATCAACTACGTCGGCGCCGGCATCTCCGGCGGCGAGGAGGGCGCCCTGCTGGGGCCCTCGATCATGCCGGGCGGCTCCGACGAGTCCTGGGTGACGCTCGGACCGATCCTGCGCTCCATCGCCGCGGTCGCCGAGGGCGAGCCGTGCGTGACGCACATCGGCCACAACGGCGCCGGCCACTTCGTGAAGATGGTGCACAACGGCATCGAGTACGCCGACATGCAGCTGATCGCCGAGGCCTACGATCTCATCCGCCGCGGTACGGGGAAGACCCCGGCGCAGATCGCGGACATCTTCGCCGAGTGGAACCGCGGCGAACTGGAGTCGTACCTGATCGAGATCACCGCCGAGGTGCTCCGACAGGTCGACGCCACCACCTCGCTGCCGCTCGTGGACGTCATCCTCGACCAGGCGGGCGCCAAGGGCACCGGTGCGTGGACCGTGCAGACCGCGCTCGCGCTGGGCACACCGGTGTCCGGGATCGCCGAGGCCACCTTCGCCCGCTCGCTGTCCTCGCACCCCGAGCAGCGCGCCGTCGCCGCGTCGCTGCCCGGCCCCGCCGAGGCCTTCCAGGTGCCGGAGGACCAGGTCGACGCATTCATCGAGGATGTGCGCCTCGCGCTGTACGCGTCGAAGATCGTCGCGTACTCGCAGGGTTTCGACGAGATCCGCGCCGGCGCCGCCGAGTACGACTGGACGATCGATCTCGGGGCAGTCTCGAAGATCTGGCGGGGCGGCTGCATCATCCGCGCACAGTTCCTCAACCGCATCGCCGACGCGTACGCGGAGAGCCCCGAGCTCCCCGTGCTGATGACGGCGCCCTACTTCGCCGAGGCGCTCGCCCGCGGCCAGGCGGCGTGGCGTCGCGTGGTCGTCGCGGCCGCGCAGGCGGGCATCCCCGCTCCGGCATTCAGCTCCTCGCTGTCCTACTACGACGGTCTGCGGGCCGACCGGCTGCCGGCCGCGCTCGTGCAGGGGCAGCGCGACTTCTTCGGCGCCCACACCTACAAGCGCGTGGACAAGGAGGGCACCTTCCACACCCTGTGGTCGGGCGACCGCTCCGAGGTCGAGGCCGAAGACACCCACTGAGCCGATCGGATGTCAGAGAGGGGGCGAGGATCCAGCCGAATCGATCCTCGCCCCCTCTCCTGTCCCGAGGACGCTGCTCACCAGTCGTGAACGGTGCCGTCCGCGAGGCGGTTGTATGGCAGGTAGGCCTGCTCATACGGATACCTGCCGGCTTCGTCCTGGTTCAGGTCGACGCCGAGCCCTGGCTGATCGCCAGGATGGAGCATGCCGTCCTGCCAGGTGAAGGACTGCTCGAAGACCTGGTTCGTCTTCTCCCCGTGCTGCATGTACTCCTGGATGCCGAAGTTGTGGATCGCCAGCCCCAGGTGCATCTGTGCGGCCATGCCCACGGGGGAGATGTCGGTGGGGCCGTGGAAGCCGGACTTGATCTGGTATTGCGCGGCGTACTCGATCGTCTTCCGCAGCGGAGTGATGCCGCCCATGTGGGTGACTGCACCGCGCACGTAGTCGATCAGCTGGTCGCGGATCAGGTCCTTGAAGTCCCAGACCGTGTTGAACACCTCGCCGATCGCGAGCGGCGTGGTGGTGTGCTGCCGCACCAGACGCAGCGCCTCCTGGTTCTCCGCCGGAGTGCAGTCCTCCAGCCAGAACAGGTCGAAGGGCTCGAGCGCCTTGCCCAGCTTCGCGGCCTGGATCGGCGTCATCCGATGATGCCCGTCGTGCAGCAGCGGGACCTCCGCACCGAACTCGTTGCGCACCGCCTCGAACACACCGGGAACGTGACGCAGATAGGCGCGCGTGTCCCAGTCCTCCTCCATCGGACGGGCACCGCGACGGGCGGGTTCATGATCGTATCGGGCGGCGCCTCCGCCGGCGGCCTCGGCCTGGGACGCGATGCCGTAGATCGCCCGCAGCCCGGGAACGCCGGTCTGCACGCGAATCGCCCGGAACCCGAGCTCCTGATGTTTGCGGATCGAGTCGAACAGCTCCGGCAGCTCCTTGCCCGACGCGTGCCCGTACGCCAGCAGCCCGGTGCGCGATGCGCCGCCCAGCAGCTGATACAGCGGCATCCCCGCGGCCTTCGCCTTGATGTCCCACAGCGCCATGTCCACCGCGCCGATCGCCGCCATCGTCACCGGACCGCGACGCCAGTATGCCGAGCGATACAGGAACTGCCACGTGTCCTCGATCCGATGCGCGTCACGCCCGATCATCAGGGGAACGACGTGATCCCGCAGATACGACACGACCGCCAGTTCGCGTCCGTTCAACGTCGCGTCGCCGAGACCGACCAGCCCGTCATCGGTCGTGAGCTTCAGCGTCACGAAGTTCCGGTTGGGGCTGGTCACGATCACTTCGGCCTTGTCGATGATCATGCCGGGGTGTCCTTTCTCTGAGTACGGAGTCGAATGCGGTGATGGATGACGCCGACCGGCGGGCTCACCACTCCGCCACCGAACCGTCCGGATGGCGCCAGATCGGGTTCTGCCAGGTCCGCCATCTCGCGGCGGCATCCCGGACGGCGCTCTCATCGACCTCGATCCCGAGGCCGGGCCCGGTCAGCCGCTCGAACGAGCCGTCGACGAACCTCAACGGCTCGGTGTCCACGACGTAGTCGAGCACCTCGGCGCCCTTGTTGTAGTGGATGCCGATCGACTGCTCCTGGATGAGATGGTTCGGTGTCGCGAAGCCCACCTGGAGGCACGAGGCCAGCGCCAGCGGGCCCAGCGGGCAGTGCGGGGCGATGAGCACGTCGAAGGTGTCGGCCAGCGCCGCGATGCGGTGCACCTCTGAGATGCCGCCGGCGTGCGACAGATCGGGTTGGGCGATCGCGATACCCGCCTGCAGCACCGGCAGGAACTCCTGGCGGCTGTACAGCCGCTCACCGGTCGCAATCGGGATCGTGGTGGCCTCCACCATGCGCTCGATCACGTGGGAGTTCTCGGGGATGATCGGCTCCTCGATGAAGAACGGATGCAGCGGCTCGAGCAGAGGCGCCAGGCGGCGCGCCGTGGCCAGAGTGAACCGTCCGTGCAGGTCGACGGCCACGTCTCGGTGCGGCCCCAGCACCTCACGGGCGCTCGCGACGCGAGCGACGACGCCGTCGAGTTCGGCGACCGAGCCGTTCCGGCTCATCCTGCCCGAGGCGTTCATCTTCACAGCCGTGAGCCCGACCTCGATCTGCGCCGAGATGTGATCGGCGACCTCGTTCGGGTCATCGCCCCCGACCCAGCCGTAGGCGCGGATGCTGTCGCGCACCGCACCGCCGAGCAGGTCGTGCACGGGCACGCCCAGACGCTTCCCCTTGATGTCCCACAATGCCTGGTCGACGCCGGACACCGCGCTGGCGAGTACGGGTCCGCCACGATAGAACTGCCCCTTCGTGAGCGCCTGCCAGTGGTCCTCGATGCGGTCCGGATCCTTGCCGATGAGATACCCGGAGAACTGATCGACGGCGGTGCGCACGACATCGGCGTACCCCTCCAGCGATCCCTCCCCCCACCCGACGAGGCCATCGGCGGTCTCGATCCGGACGAACAGCCAGCGCGGAGCGACCGGGAACGTCTCGACACGCGTGATGGCGGCGCTCATGCGCGCACCTCCGTCTTCCTCTCGTCTTCGCAGAGCATCTCACCGTCAGCCCTTCGTCGCTCCGGCCGTGAGGCCCGAGACGATGTACCGCTGCGTGAACAGTGCGATGAGCATGATGGGCGTGGTCACCACGACGGATGCCGCCATCAGCGCTCCCCAGTCGATGGAGGCGTAGCCGATGAAGTCGAAGATCGCCACGGGCAGTGTCTTGGTCGACTGCCCGGCGAGCACGAGTGCGAACATGAAGTTGTTCCAGGAGAAGATGAACGACAGGATCGTCGCCGTCGCGATGCCCGGAACGGAGAGCGGCAGCGTGATCTTGAAGAACGCGCCGATCGCCGTGAGACCATCGACCTGGGCCGACTCCTCCAGCTCCTCCGGGAGCTGATCGAAGAACGACATCATGATGTACAGGATCAGCGGCAGCGAGACGAACATGTGCGACAGGATCAGGGGTGCGAAACCCCCGGTCATCCTCAGCTGGGCGAAGATGAAGTACCACGGCACCAGCAGGCTGACACCGGGGATGATGCGCGCGAGCAGCACCACGAGCGCCGACTTGTTCATCATGTAGCGGCTCATCGCGTACGCGGCCGGAACCGCCAGCACGAGGGACAGCACCGTCGCCATCAGCGCCACGTAGAACGAGTTCCAGATGTAGACGAGGTAATTGCCGCGCCGCGGGTCGAAGACCGTGCCGTAGTTCTCCAGCGTGGGCTCGAAGATGAACGCCTGACTCGGGTCGTAGATCTGGACGTTGAGCTTGAAGCTCGCCAACAGCATCCAGACGATCGGACCGAGGAAGGCCAGGACGATGAGCGCGAGACCGACGAAACGGCCCGTCCGGAGCCAGCGGGACCTCCTGCGCCGGCGAATCCGCGGCGCGGATGCCCCGGCGACGACGGCACGCGTGTCGAGGACGGTCATGAGTCCCTGCCCTTTCTCTGCATCTGCAGCACCCAGATCACCGCGAGGATGATCAGGAAGAAGAGGATGAGCACCGCCGACGCAAGGCCGTACTCGTTGTAGTCGAAACTCAGCCCGTACGCGTAGACGTTGAGCGTCTCCACGTCGTGCGACGAACCGCCGCCCTTGCCCTTGGTGGCGTACAGGATGTCGAAGGTCTTGAGCGCATCGATCCCCCGCAGCAGCACGGCTGCGACGATGACGGGCCGCATGAGCGGGACGGTGACATACCAGAATCGCTGCCAGTCGTTCGCACCATCGACCCTTGCCGCCTCCTGCGGCTCGTCGGACAGGCTGGTGAGACCGGCGAGGAGGATCAGCGCGACCATCGGCGTCCACTGCCAGATGTCCACGAACACGAGCGTGGTCAGCGATGTGGCGGGGTCCGCGAGCCACGGCTGCGGCGGGATGCCGACCCACGAGAGCATCTCGTTGACGAAGCCGATGTTCGGCTCGAAAAGCAGACGCCACATCATGCCGACGGCGACGGGTGTCGCCACCAGCGGCAGCAGCACCACCGTGCGGATGAAGCCCTGCCCGCGGAAGGGCTTCCACAGCAGCAGCGCGATGATCATGCCGAAGATGAGCTCGAAGACGAGCGCGGCGACCGTGAAGTACGCGGTGCGGCCGACGGACGGCCAGAAACGCTCGAAGTCCGTGAGTGCTCCGAGATAGTTCTCGATGCCGTTGAAGTCGAAAGCGCGTCGCACCGAGCGCTTGGAGTCGGTGACGCTGAGGAACAGCGTCCAGCCCAGCGGGACGGCGAGCAGCAGCACGGTGAACCCGATCGCAGGCCCGGCGAACACCCACTTGCGGTGTCTGTCGGCCCAGCGGCTGAGTCGCTCGCCGAGGCCGACGCTGTCGGCGGTGTGAAGTGCAGTCATGAATTCGTCCGTAGAGAGAGGCGATGACCGCCCCGGCCCGAGCCGGGGCGGTCACTGAACGGCGGTCCTTACTCCGCGTCCTCGACGAGGAACGCGTTGAACGCCTCGTCCGCGGCATCGACGGACGCGTTGACATCGCCACCGCTGATCGCCGTGGTGATGGGGTCTCCCACGATCTCGCGGGCCTGTGCGACCTGGATGACGAGCGGGCGGTCCTGACCGACGCCGTTCTCGCCGTTGATCTTGATGGCCTCGAGCAGATCAGCGGGATAGTCCGCGATCGCGCTCTCATCCGCCCACGCGGAGGTACGGGCACCGGTCACGCCGAGCTCGGTCATCTGGATCGTCTTCTCCTTGGACGCAGCCCAGTCGATGAACTGCCAGGCGGCGTCCTTGTGCGCAGAGGTCTCGTTGATCGCGAGCGCCCATGACGCGACGTTGTAGGGCTTGGAACCCGCGGAGCCCGCGGGGAACGCCGCGAAGCCGACCTGATCGGCGACCGTCGACTGCTCGGGATCGATGAGGTTCTTGTAGAGGCTGTCGGCGTCGGCGATGAATGCCGCCTGGCCCTGCTGGAAGACGGCGAAGGACTCCGCCCAGCTCATCTCCGGGTTGATGGTCGCGTCGGTGTAGTCGTGGATGAGGCGGCCGTAGAGCTCGTAGGCGCCCCGTGCCTCGTCACTGCCGATGGCGGAGGTGCCGTCGTCGTTGATCCACTTGCCGCCCGAGCTGAACAGGAAGGCGCTGAACTGGGTCACTGCCGCAGACTTGCCCGTCCGTCCGATGTACCCGGCGACGTCCGGATTCTGCTCGTGGATCGTCGCTGCGGCCGTCTCGAGCTCCTCGAGTGTCTGGGGAACGTCCAGTCCTGCTGCCTCGAGGAGATCCTTGCGGTAGGCGAGCACGGTGCGCTCGGTGATGATCGGCACGCCGTAAACGGCGTCCTGATACGTCGTCAGGCTGGCCGGGCCGTCCTGGAAGTCACTCCAGTCGAACTCGTCCGAGTTGACGAGATCGGTGAGATCGGCGAGGTAGCCGTTGTCCGCGAAGAGCTTCCCTTCCTGGAGCGGGCGGTACATCATCACGTCGATCTCGTCGGTGCCCGCGTTGAGCTTGACGTTGTACTGGTCTGACAGCTGGTCCTCCGCGAGCTGCGTGACCTCGACCGTGACCCCGGTCTCCTTCTCGAACTCGGGGATGAGATCCTTGAACGCCTCCGTCCAGACGTGGTTGACCAGCGTGACCCGGATGGTCTCGCCGGAGACATCGGCGTTCTCGTCGACGTCCGAGCCGCCGGAGCAGCTGACCAGGGCGCCGGTGAGGGCCACCGCGGATGCCACGGCGAGAACGCGCGCGGTCTTCGATCCGTACTTCACTGTGATTCCTCCTGTGCTGAGCGACTTCGCTGCAGGAACATGGCGCAGACGTGCCTTTACGTCTGCTTAGTGGAGAATTTAATCGTTATAAATATGCCTTATCAAGATGCGATATCAAAAAGATATGATCAGGCTATGACCCTTCCCCTGGGCGATCTCCGCTTTCTCGTGCTGGACACGCTCGGCCGCGAGATCTGCAACGGCACGATCCCGCCCGGTGCCACGTTCACGACCGAGTCCATCGAAGAGCGCTTCCGCGTGTCGCGTCCCGTCGTGCGCGAAGCGCTGCGCGCACTGCAGGCGCTGGGTCTGCTCGCCGCGAAGCGCCGCGTCGGCGTCAGCGTGCTCCCCCTCGCCTCCTGGAACGTGTATGACATCCATGTCATCCGATGGCGCCTCGCCGGCCCCAGTCGCGAGGCGCAGCTGCGCTCGCTCACGGAGCTCCGCGGCGCCATCGAGCCGGCCGCCGCCCAGCTCGCCGCGCAGCGGGCGACGGCGAATGAGGCCGGCGATCTCGTGGGACTCTCGGCGCGACTCTACGCGGCGGGCAAGAGCGGCGACGCGGAGGAGTTCCTCCACCTGGACATCCAGTTCCATCGGCGCATCCTCGAACTCAGCGGCAACGAGATGCTCGCCAAGCTGCAGCCCCTCGTCGAGGAGGTGCTGCTCGGCCGCTCCCAGTATGATCTGCAGCCGCAGTTCCCCGCCCTCGTGGCGCTGCAGTTCCATGTCGACGTCGCCATGGCCATCCAGACCGGCGATGCGGCGAAGGCGGCGCGCTCGGTCGTCGCCATCGCCGATCGCGCACTCGACGAGATGCGCAGGATCTGGGAGCAGGAGCTGGATGAGATCACTCGGAGCTGATTCCCACAGCAGATGCACAGCAGATTCCATAGAGATCTCATAGGTGATTACTCAGACTGGACGCATGAGCCACGAGCACCCTGATATGCGACGCCCCGACGGTTCGCCGTTGCGGATCCTCGCCGTCGACGATGAGCCGATGCTCACCGACCTGCTGGCCATGGCCCTGCGCATGGAGGGCTGGGAGGTGCGCACCGCGGGTTCGGGCCTGGAGGCCCTGCAGGTCGCGCGGGACTTCGAGCCGGATGCGCTCGTGCTGGATGTGATGATGCCCGACCTCGACGGCATGAGCGTGCTGCGCAGGCTGCGGGAGGCCGGCAACCTCGTCCCGGTCGTGTTCCTGACCGCCAAGGACTCCGTCAGCGACCGCATCGCCGGGCTCACCGCCGGTGGGGACGACTACGTCACCAAGCCGTTCAGCCTCGAGGAGGTCATCGCGCGACTGCGCGCGGTGATCCGCCGCTCCGGTCAGGGGCAGGCGGAGGACGAGCAGTCCGTGCTGCGGGTCGCCGACCTGTCGCTCAACGAGGACAGCCACGAGGTGACCCGCGGAGACGACGAGATCGAACTGACGGCCACGGAGTTCGAGCTGCTGCGGTTCCTCATGCGCAATGAGCGCCGGGTGCTGTCGAAGGCGCAGATCCTCGACCGGGTGTGGAGCTACGACTTCGGCGGGAAGTCCTCGGTCGTGGAACTGTACATCTCGTACCTGCGCAAGAAGATCGACGCCGGCCGCACTCCCCTGCTGCACACCGTGCGCGGCGTGGGCTACATGATCAAGTCCCCCCAGTAGTAGGCGCCTCGTGTTCGCCCGTCCGGTGAGCCTGCAGGCACGGCTGATGGCCGCGGTGATCGGGTTCGTGTCCCTCATCCTCGTCATCGTCGCCATCATCACCAGCGCCACCCTGGGCAAGACCCTCGAGGATCGCCTCCAGGAGCAGCTGGCGGGGTACTCGGCGGTCGCCGCGCGCTGGGTGACGGATGCCGAGCCCGTGACCGCGGTGACCGGCACGACGCTCACCGCAGAGCAGGCCCTCGCCGGCAAGCGGGTGCCCGCAGGCCTCCTGCTGGCCGTGCAGCCCGCGGCCCAGGCCGCGTCCGGAGTGATCGTCACAGCCTCGGGAGGGCAGGCGCTGACCGACCGCGATCTGTTCGACCTGAAGGAGGCGCTGCGCGGTGCGGGTACCGCGACCGTGTCGCTGCGCACCGCCGGCTCCTACCTCGTGAGCATCGCGCAGACCGAGAGCGGCACGGTCGTCGTCACCGGACTGTCCCGCGCGGAGATCCAGCGGACGCTGGGTGCACTGTTCACGGTGATCGCCCTGGCCACACTCGGCGGCCTGCTGCTGCTGGCGCTGACGACGGCGCTGACGATCAGCATGGGACTGCGACCGCTGAGGGCCGTGGCGGCGACGGCCACGCGGGTGGCGGGCAGGCCTCTGGACCGCGGGGAGGTGAGCATCACCGAGCGCGTGCCCGACTACGAGGCCGATCCCCGCACGGAGGTCGGCCGGGTGGGCGTGGCGCTGAACACCCTGCTCGACCACGTCGACTCGTCGCTCGCCGCCCGTCAGCGCAACGAAGAGCGGATGCGCAGGTTCGTCGCGGACGCCAGCCACGAGCTGCGCACCCCGCTGGCTTCCATCCGGGGGTATTCCGAGCTGTCCCTGCGTGCGCTCAGGCAGGACGACGCCACTGCGCCGCCGTCCCCGCAGACGATGCAGGACACCACCTCGGCGCTGGAGCGCATCCAGGCGCAGTCGCTGCGCATGACTCGGCTCGTCGAGGATCTGCTGCTGCTGGCGCGACTGGATGAGGGGCGCGAGCTCTTGCGCAGCGAGGTGGATCTCACACAGCTCGCCGTCGAGGCGCTCACGGATGCGCAGCCCACCGCACCCGAGCACGTCTGGGAGCTGGACGTGCCCGGCGACCCGGTGCTGCTCTCCGGAGACGCCGGCAGGCTGCACCAGGTGCTGGCCAACCTTCTCGCCAACGCGCGAACGCACACCCCGACCGGCACCACCATCACCCTGTCCCTGGCCGTCGAGGGCGGCGACGCCGTCCTGCGCGTGCACGACGACGGCCCCGGGATCGATCCCGACGTGCGCGACGAGATGTTCGCGCGCTTCGCCCGCGGTGACGCCTCCCGCGCCCGCCGCACCGGCGGGACGGGACTGGGCCTGGCCATCGCGAAGGCCATCGTGGAGGGGCACGGCGGGACGATCGAGGTGGCCAGCACCCCGGGCGACACGACGTTCACCGTGCGACTGCCGCTGGCTTCCACTCAGTAGCCGGCGAAGGCGTCGGTTGTGAGACTGCGTGCCTTCTGCAAGGCCGGCGCCAGGTCGGCGATCAGCCGCGGTGGCCCGGAGATGAAGGCATGACGTGCGGCGATGTCGGCCACCTCGCGCTCGAGCCCTTCAGCGTCCAGCCGCGCACCGCCCGCCCAGCTCCATCCCGGCCCCAGGTCCTGCGGCTCGTCGCGTGTGAAGACCACGGCACGCACGCCCGTCGCCTCCAGTTCGTCGCGGAACGCGAGCTCCGCCGCCTCGGAGGCGACGTAGACGAGCACGATGTCGCGTCGCACACCCGTCGCCTGCAGCTGACGCAGCTGCGAGACGAACGGCGTGACGCCGATCCCCGCCGCCACCATGAGCACCGGCGAGGGCCCGCGCGGCAGCAGGAAGTCGCCCCAGGTCCCGGTGACAGCCAGTGCCGCACCGGGCTGCGCGGCGGCGAGAGCCCTCTTGTAGCTCGACGGATGCCGCTGGTCGCCGTTCTTGTACGCGATGCGCAGGGTCGGCAGGTCGGCGGGAGCGGAGACGATGCTGAACTCGCGGCGCGTACCGCGGGCATCCGGATGCCGGTGCGGAACGTCCAGCTCGAGGTACTGGCCGGGCAGGAAGCTCAGCCGCCCTCGCGCCCGGAAGGTGAGCTCCTGCGCGGTGGGGGTGACCATCCGGCGCTTCTCCAGCACCAGGCGCACCGAACCGCGCACGGCGAAGACGAAGGCGAGCACGTTTCCCAGCAGCAGCGCGCGCTCCTGACCCAGAGTGAACAGGCCCGCCACGGGGATCGGCCAGCCTGCCAGCGCGCCCACCAGGGCCGCGACGATGAACTGCTGCCAGCGCCGCGGAGGCAGCGTCAGGGGCTCGGACAGCATGAAGGCGCCGAGGAACAGGTACGGGGTGTGCGAGATCGCGAACACGACGGCATCCACGGAGTCGAACCCCTCACCGGACCGGTGCAGCCCGACGGCCTGCCGCACCACGGAGACGACGACCACCACCACGAGGAAGACCAGGACGATGCGCACCTTCTCGGTGCGCCACAGCACGAGGAGGCCGAGCACGGCGACGGCCACCGACAGCACCGGAGTGCCCACCCACCACGACGAGAACGACCCCAGCCCGAACACCGTCACGACCGCGGCGCCGAAGGCAGCCGGGTTGAGCACGTGACGGCCGCGCCAGGCGATCAGGTACTTCGACAGACTCGCCAGGGCGCCGGCGAGGGCGGTGCCCGCCAGTCCGGCCGCGCTCAGCGACGGCTGCAGCACGAACAGCAGGACCAGGGCGGTCACCAGTGATGACTCCACCCGCCACGGCAGCCGCAGGATGCGCTGCGCTGCGGCGTCGACGGCGGAGATGACGACGGCAAGCACCACGAAGGATGCCAGGATCTCCCCCGCCGTGGGGCCGACGAGACCGGTGAGGGAGAACCCGAGCGCCACGACCGCCAGCGCGACGAGGGCGCAGAGCACCAGCCGGTACATCGAGATCGCGCCGAGGACGGCGAGCACGCGCTGACGAAGCGCGGTCGGGGACGGGATCACTGCGAAAGGGCGGCGCCGTTCAAGCGGCTCCGTTGAACATGCTCGTCACGGACCCGTCCTCGAACACCTGCTTGATGGCACGGGCCAGCAACGGAGCGATGGGGAGCACGATGAGCCCGTCCCAGCGACGGGACTCGGCGAGCGGGACGGTGTCGGTGACGACCACCTGGTCGATCGAGGAGTCCTGCAGGCGCCCGGCGGCCGGATCGCTGAAGATGGCGTGCGTGGCGGCGACGATGACCTTGCGCGCGCCGTTGTCCTTCAGCGCCTGCGCGGCCTTGACGATCGTGCCCCCGGTGTCGATCATGTCGTCCACGAGCAGACAGGTGCGATCGTTCACGGTTCCGACGATCTCGTGCACCGAGACCTGATTGGCGACCTTCGGGTCACGGCGCTTGTGGATGATCGCCAGCGGCGCGCCGAGGCTGTCCGACCAGGTGTCGGCCACTCGCACGCGGCCCATGTCGGGCGAGACGATCGTGAGCGTCTCACGGTCTTCGGGCGTCAGGGTCTCCTCGAAGTGCTTCAGCAGCACGGGCTTGGCGAACAGATGGTCGACGGGGCCGTCGAAGAAGCCCTGGATCTGCGCGGCGTGCAGGTCGACGCTCATGACCCGGTCGGCGCCGGCGACCTTGAGCATGTCGGCGACCAGGCGGGCGCTGATCGGCTCGCGTCCGCGCCCCTTCTTGTCCTGCCGGGAGTACGGGTAGTACGGGGCGACGACGGTGATGCGCTTGGCGGATGCCCGCTTGGCCGCGTCCAGCATGATGAGCGTCTCCATGAGCCACTCGTTGATCGGTTCCCCGAAGGACTGCACGATGAACAGGTCGCAGCCCCGGATCGACACCTCGAACCGCGCGTAGATCTCGCCGGAGGCGAAGGTGCGATGCTCGACGGGAGCCATCTCCTGGCCCAGCGCCGCGGCGACGGCGGCGGTCAGCTCCGGGTGGGAACGGCCGCCGGCGACCACCAGTCGCTTCTTGGTCTTCGCGATCAGGCCGGGGGCGACCCCGTTCTCCCGATCCCGTGCCGCCGCCTTCTTCTTGTGGCCCATCCCTGCCGCCTATTCCGCCGATCGTGCCCGCGCGGCGGCGTCCGCCGCGTCGGTCCCTGCTCTGTTCTTCTCGACCCACCCCTCGATGTTCCGCTGAGGGGCGACGCTCATGGCCAGCGACCCCGCGGGGACGTCCTTGCGGACGACGGCGCCTGCACCGGTCTTCGCACCTGCTCCCAGCTTAACGGGCGCGACGAGCACGGTGTGGGAGCCGGTGTGCACCTCGTCGCCGATCTCGGTGGGGTGTTTGTGCACGTCATCGTAGTTGGCCGTGATGGTGCCGGCGCCGAGATTGACATGACGCCCCACCGTGGCGTCCCCGACGTAGGACAGGTGCGGCACCTTGCTCCCCTCCCCGATCCGGGAGTTCTTCGTCTCGACGTACGCGCCGATCTTCCCCTCCGCACCGAGCACCGTGCCGGGCCGCAGATACGAGAACGGCCCGACGGTCGCGCGGGCGCCGATGACGGCGAGGTTCGCGTCGGTGCGCTTGACGACGGCATCCTCACCCACCTCGGTGTCCACGAGAGTCGTGTCCGGGCCGATCGTCGCGCCCGCGGCGATCACCGTGGCGCGCAGGAGCTGCGTGTGGGGCAGGATGGTCACGTCCGGGGCGAGCACCGCGTCGTCGTCGATCCAGGTGGTCGCGGGGTCCACGATGGTCACGCCCTCGCGCTGCCAGCGGCGCACGATGCGCTGGTTCAGCACGCGCCCCGCCTCGGCCAGCTGAGCACGGTCGTTGACGCCGAACGTGGCCGCCGCGTCATCGGCCACCTCTGCCGCGACAGGCTCCGCGGCGCTGCGGAGGAGGCCTATCACGTCGGTCAGGTACATCTCCTGCTGCGCGTTGCTGCGGCCGACCCGTGCCAGGTGGGTGCGCAGCGGCCGTGCACGGAACACGTACACGCCCGCGTTGATCTCGGTGACGGCGGCCTCGTCGTCGGTGGCGTCCTTCTGCTCCACGATGCGCTCGACGACGCCGTCGGCGCTGCGGATGACGCGTCCGTAGCCGGTCGGATCGGGCAGGTGGGCGCTGAGCACGGTCGCGGCGGCCGCGGCGGCGCGGTGCCCGTCGATCAGCCGCCGCAGTGTGTCGGGCTGCAGCAGCGGCACATCACCGGAGAGCACCAGCACATCACCGTCGAAGTCCTCCGGCAGGGCGTCGAGGGCGACCTGCACCGCACGGCCGGTGCCGGGGATCTCGTCCTGGTCGACGATCTCGGCATCCGGATACTGCTCCGCCAGCGCCGCGACGACCTGATCCCGCTCATGCCGCACGACGACCTCGATGTGCTGCGCGCCCAGCGCGCGCGCCGTGCTCAGCACATGCCCGACCAGCGGACGTCCGCCGATCTGATGCAGCACCTTGGGCAGCCGCGATTTCATGCGGGTGCCCGCACCCGCGGCGAGGACGATGATGGCGAGTGGATTCTCCGACATGCTCCGCCGCCAGGACTCGAACCTGGACTTCACAGCTCCAAAGGCTGTCGTGCTGCCATTACACCACGGCGGACCACGGCCGAGAGGGAACGCGGCCGCCTGACAAGTCTGCCACGGGATAATGGACAGCATGAGCGAGGTGGATGAGGTCGATCGGATCGTCAGCGCGTGGAACGTGCAGCGACCCGACCTGGACTTCTCCCCCCTGGAGGTGCTCTCCCGGATGGATCGACTCTCGCGGCAGCTGGATCGGGCCCGCCGCGAGGTGTTCCACCGCAGCGACATCGAGCCGTGGGAGTGGGACGTGCTCTCGGCACTGCGCCGCGCGGGCGCACCGTTCAAACTGTCCCCCAAGCAGCTCCTGCAGCAGACGCTGGTGTCCAGCGGCACCATGACGAATCGGATCGACAGACTTGTCAGCCGCCGGTTCGTGCGCCGCGAGGCCGACCCCCGCGACGGCCGCAGCATCCTCGTCCTGCTCACCGACGAGGGCAGAGTGCGGGTGGATGCGGCCATCACCCGCCTCGTCGACGCCGAGGCGGAGATGTTGCATGCGCTCCCTCGCACCGAGCGGGACCGGCTGGCAGGGCTGCTGCGCAAGCTCAGTCTGAGCTTCGACCCATGACCGCGCGTCGAGGCATGATCGGGGTGCGGCGCTGATGGCGATGCTCTCCCCCCTGCCCGTGCGCGACGGCGTCGGCGCCACGCGTCTGCATCTGCCCCTGACGGGCCCCTGGCCCACCGTCGGGGCGTTCATGGCCGAGCGGTTCTTCCATCTGGAGCCCGAGCGGCTGCTGGCGCGCTTCGACCGTGGTGAGATCGTCGCGCGCGACGGCACGCCCCTCACGCGTCTCACACCGCTGGGCGAGCACGAGTTCGTCTGGTATTACCGCGAGCCTCCCGTCGAACGGCACATCCCGTTCGAGGTCGAGGTGCTGCATCGGGACGATGACCTGGTCGTCGTGGACAAGCCGCACTTCCTGCCGACCACCCCTGGCGGCAAGTACGTGCAGAACTCCGCGCTGGTCCGGCTGCGCAACCTGCTGGGTCTGCCCGAGCTCACCCCGGTCCATCGGCTGGACCGCGCGACGGCGGGACTGCTGATGTTCGCCGTACGACCCGAGGTGCGCGGCGCCTATCAGCTGATGTTCGAGCGACGCGAGGTCGAGAAGGTCTACGAGGCGGTCTCGGCGCTGCCCGACGGATGGGATCCCGCCGCCCCCGCCCTGGACGGGCATCCGTTCCCACTCGTGTACCGCAACCACATCGAGAAGCGACGCGGCCACGTCTGCGTGCGGGTGGACGCCGATCGCGACCCGAACTCCGAGACCCTCATCGAGCTGGTGGCCGCCGACGAGCGGGTGCTCCACACCCGACTGCGGCCGCGCTCGGGGAAGATGCACCAGCTGCGCGTGCACCTCGCGGCGCTGGGCGCCGGCATCCTGGGCGACAGCTTCTATCCCGACCTGCTCCCCGAGGCCCCGGACGACCACGCCCTGCCCCTGCAGCTGCTGGCGCGCGAACTGCGCTTCGTGGACCCGCTCAGCGGCCGACGGCGCGAGTTCGTGACGCGCCGGGTGCTCCAAGAGGCTCCCCGCACGCGCTGAGCGGCAGTTCAGCGCCGCATCGTCTTCCGTGCCAGCCTCGTCCCCAGCAACTGCACGAGATGCACGAACACGACGATGAGGACGATCGCCGCCCACATCACGACCGGCTCGAAACGACGGAATCCGTAGATCTGCGCGAACGCTCCCAGACCGCCGCCACCGACCATGCCGGCCATGGCCGTCATGTCGATCAGCGCCACGACGATGAACGTGTAGCCCAGGATCAGCGGTCCCAGGGACTCCGGGATCGCCACGGTCAGCAGGATCCGCCACGGCCCCGCCCCCATCGACCGCGCCGCCTCGATGACGCCCGAAGGGACCGAGACGAGATGCTGCTCGACGATGCGGCCGATGGCGAAGGCCGCCGCGATGCCGATCGCGAACGCCCCCGCCGTGGTGCCGATGCCGATGCCGATCACCGCGCGGGTGACCGGTTGCAGCACAGCGATGAAGATGACGAACGGGATGGGCCGGAAGAAGTTCACCAGGAGTTCGAGGAGCCCGGCGATCAGGCGATTCGGCAAGAGCCCGCCGGGCCGCGTGACGTACAGTCCCACCCCGATCACCGTGCCGAGGACCCCGGCCAGCACGAGCGCGTAGCTCGTCATGTACAGCGTCTCCAGGGCGGCGTCCCAGAACTCCGGCCACAGCTGATTGAGGCGGTCCATCAGAGTTCCCCCTCCCCGATCTCGGTGACGGTCGCGTGCGTGCGGATGCGGTCGAGCGCGGCGTCGACGGAGGCGCCCTCGCCGCGGATCGCGAGCGTGAGATGGCCGAAGGCGCGCCCGCGGATGTCGTTGATGCCGCCGTACACGAGCTCGAACTCCAGTCCGGACCGCGCGAGATCGAGGAACACCCGCGCCTGCGAGGAGTCGCCGTCGCGGAACGAGAACGTCACCAGTCGTCCGGTGTGGCGTCGTCGCAGAGCGGCGGCCTCTGCCGGGGTCGGGATGCCCTTGACGACGGTGCGCACGAACCGCTGCGAGGCGGGATTGCGCGGCGCGGAGAACACCTCGAACACATCGCCCTGCTCGATGACGCGGCCACGCTCCATGACGGCCACCTTCGTGGCGATGGACTGGATGACGTCCATCTCGTGGGTGATGACGACGATCGTGACGCCCTGCTCGGCGTTCGCCCGCCTGAGCAGATCCAGCACCTCGTGGGTGGTCTGCGGATCGAGTGCGCTGGTCGCCTCGTCGGCGAGCAGGATGGCGGGCCTGGTGGCCAGTGCGCGCGCGATCCCGACCCGCTGCTTCTGACCGCCGGACAGCTGCTCGGGGAACGCCCTTCCCCGGTCGGCGAGCCCGACGAAGCTCAGCAGCTCGCCGACGCGCGCATCGATGTCCGGCTTCGACCACCCCGCCAGGCGGAGCGGATAGGCGATGTTGGCGTGCACGGTCTTGGAGGCGAACAGGTTGAACTGCTGGAAGATCATGCCGATGCCGCCGCGCATCCGGCGCAGCTCGCGTTCGCGCAGCCCGGTGATGTCGACGCCGTCGACGGTGATCGTCCCCGAACTGGCGGGTTCGAGCGCGTTGATCAACCGCACCAGGGTCGACTTGCCCGCCCCGGAGTACCCGATGATGCCGAGCACGTCACCGGCCTCGATCTCGAGGCTCACGCCGTCGACGGCGGTGACGGCCCGCCCGCCTCTGGAGGCGGGCGGGTACGTCTTCACGACGTCGACGAGGGACACGATGGACATGAGTTCTCCCTGTGTCTCGGACCGTGTCACCCCTGCGCTTCGGTGTCCTTCTCCACCTTCGCCAGCGAGGCCTCCAGATCGGCGATCGGCGTCTTCAGCGGCACGATGGTGTCTCCGGATGCCTCGGCGAGGCCCGCCTGCACAGCGGGGTCGTTCTGGAAGATGTCGACGAGTCTGAGGTACGTCTCGTTGTCCTTGTCCTCCGCACGGGTGGCGAAGATGTTCACATACGGCAGCGCATTCGCATCCGACGGGTCGTCCTGCGCGATGGCGTCCTCGAACCTCAGCCCCGCCTGGGTGACGAAGTCGTTGTTGATGATGGCCGCAGCGACATCCGGCAGCGAGTTCGGGATGAGGGCGGCCTCCAGCGCGATGACCTCGACCTTCGAGTGCTCCTCATCGATGTCGGACAGGTCCGAGAAGATCGTGCCGCCGCTGGAGAGCTCGATCAGTCCCGCGGACTGGAGCACGAGCAGCGCCCGGGCCTGGTTCGAGGCGTCATCCGGGACGGCGACGGTGTCGCCCTGCCGGATCTCCTCGACGCTGTCGACCTTCTGGGAGTACAGGCCCAGGGGGTAGATGCCGGTGGACCCGATCGGGACGAGGTCATCGCCCGAAGCCACGTTGTAGCCGGCGAGGTAGACGATGTGCTGGAACTGGTTGATGTCCAGCTCCTTCGCGCTCAGCGCCGGGTTGGGCTGCTCGTAGGAGGCGAAGTCGACGAGCTCGACATCGATCCCCTCGTCCGCCGCGGCCGCGACGAACGCCGGCCACTGTGCGTCGCTCTTGCCGACGACCCCGATGCGGACGGTCTGCTCCGCCGCAGCCTCGTCGGTGGGCTCGGAGGACGCAGGACCGGATGAGCAGCCGGCGAGCGATGCGATCAACGCGGTCGCGGTGGCGATGGAGGCGAAGGTGATGATACGGCGGGACATGGTTCGGGTTCTTCCTCTCGTGGGGGTCCCGAAACGGTATTCGGCCATGCCCGGTCCGATCCAATCACGTCGTCATAGGACGTCACGAGCCGGATCAGCCGAGCAGACGCCGCACTCCGCGGCGGCTCGGGCGACGCCGACTGGCTCCATCACGGCCGAGCCGGTCCCCTCGCGATGCCGGCGACGAAACGGCGCACGCCTGCGAGTGTCGAATCGCCATGTTGACGACACGAGACCCTCTTGATATCGTTGCTTTTGCGACAACCCGATTTCTTCTACGGCACCAAGCCGGATAGCAATCACCAACCCGAGAATCACCGACTCAGCGACGAGAAGCAAGGGGAACGATGACATGCGCATAGGATCCCGGACGATTGATGGCAAGGACGTCACGACAGCGTTGATCTTCATCGTCGTGAGTGTCATCTCGCTGTTCGAGGGCATTCGGCTGTCGCTGAATCCCCCCGCCTTCCGAATGAATCAGGTCCTGAAACCGGGCTGGTACCTGATCCTCATCGCCGTGCTCCTGCTGGCCAGCGGGGTGGGCTATCTGGTCACACTGATCGTCAAGGCCCCGAAGACCGCGCCGGATGCCGTGGACGATGCCGGCACCGGGGACGAGGACGTCGCGCCTCCGGTGCGAAACGGTCTCATGTCTCGGCTTCTCTGGCTGATCGCAGCACTCGTGGGCTACGGCGTCCTCATCGCCGTGCTCGGCTACGTCCTCGCCACTCCGATCTTCTTCCTCAGCGCGAGCATCATCTTCGGAGTCCGGAAGATCCTCCCTCTCGTCATCATGACCGTCGGCCTCTCCGCGGTCCTGGTGTTCGTGTTCATCTATCTGCTCCGCGTGCGCATGCCCACCGGACTGTTCGACCTGTTCAACATCTGAAAGCCCGGCACGACCTGCACGCCTCGGTTCGCTCCAAGCGGGAAGGACAGAATTCATGGAGATCATCAACGGACTTCTGGACGCACTCCAGCCCTCATATCTGATCAGTGCGCTGATCGGCGTCCTCGCCGGAACACTGGTCGGCGTCCTTCCCGGGCTCGGCCCCTCCGCCACGATCGGAATGCTCCTGCCGGTGACCCTCCTGTTCGGAGATCCGGGTGCATCGATCGCGATGCTGGCGGGCGTCTTCTACGGTGCGATGTACGGGGGATCGACCACCGCCATCGTCGCGAACATCCCCGGCGAGGTGGCCAGCATCCCCACCACGTACGACGGGTTCCCCATGGCGAAGAAGGGACGCGCGGGGCAGGCGCTGTGGATCTCGGCCGTGGGATCCTTCTTCGCCGGAACAATCGGCCTCATCCTGCTGACGCTCGTCGGTGCGACCCTCGCCCGCTTCGCGCTCTCGTTCACCCCCGCGGCGTACCTCGCCCTGCTCGTGTTCGCCCTGGTGGCGGTCATCTGCCTCAACGAGGGGTCCGTGATCAAGGCCATCGGCGCCGCGGCCTTCGGCATGGTCCTCATCAGCGTCGGCGTCGACGAGGTCTCCGGCGGTCAATTGCGGATGACGTTCGGCATCGGCGTGCTGCGCGAAGGGCTCGAGCTGGTCCCCATCATCGTCGGCCTGTTCGGAGTCACAGAAGTGCTCATGAGCGCGGAGAGCGGCATCAAGAGCTTCCACAGCGGCCCGCTGGGGAAGATGATGCCACGCGGGAAGGAGCTCAAGCGCGGATTCGCGGGCATCCTGCGAGGCACTGCGCTCGGCTTCCCGCTCGGCCTCCTGCCCGGCGCCAACCCCGCCGTCGCCTCGTTCATGGCCTACGACCTCGAGAAGCGCGTCTCCCGGCATCCGGAACGATTCGGGCGGGGAGCCATAGAAGGCGTCGCAGCTCCTGAGGCCGCGAACAACGCGAACGCACAGGCGGGTTTCATCCCGCTGATGTCCCTCGGCATCCCCACGACCTCATCGCTGGCGATCCTCATGGCCGCCTTCATGATGTTCGGGCTGCAGCCGGGCCCTCTCCTGTTCACCGGAGACAATGCGGGCATCGCCTGGGCGATCATCGGCAGCATGTACATCGGCAATGTCATGCTCCTCGTCCTCAACCTGCCCCTCGTGGGGCTCTGGGCGAAGATCAGCGTCATCCCGATCAAGTACATGGGACCCGCGATCCTCGCCGTCTGCATCATCGCCTCGTACTCGACCCGGAACAGCATGTTCGATGTCTGGGTGACCATCGTCTTCGGTGTGATCGGCTACCTCATGAGAAAAGCACATTGGCCGCTCAGCCCGCTTATTCTCGGACTTATCATCGGGCCGATGATCGAAGCCAGACTTGCTCAGACTCTGAGCCTTCCCAATGGTCTCGGAACGCTGGTCAGCACGCCTGTCCCGCTCATCATCCTTATTCTGACCATTGCTATAATCGCCGTGTCCGTGAGGTTGAGAAGAGTCATCCCGACTGAGCACCGGGAGGAGATGCTGGAAGAAGCCAGCTAGACATTCCCAGAAAAAGGAGTTTTTCGGTGAACGGTGACTTTTCTCCAGTCGGTGAAGGGGTTCGAAAACTCTCTTCGGTGCAAAGGGCCCTCCAGGTCCTCCGCATGTTCGTCGGTCACGACAACGGCTGGACGGTCACCGAGGTCGCCAATGAGCTCGGAGTCAGCAAGTCCGTCATCTCACGACTGATGGCCACTCTCGCCGCCGAGGGATTCCTCGTGCTGCGCTCGGACACGCGCCGCTACTTCATCGGCCCGGTCGCCTTCGAGGTCGGGACGAGGTTCGGAGCGGCGAACCTCGGCAGCTCCCTCCAGCCGATCCTCCAGGACCTCTCGGAGCGCACGAACGCCACGGCCCAGCTGGGCACCCTGCAGGGTGCCTTCGTGAGCTTCCTCGCGGTGAGCGTCGGCGGTGGGATGCTGCGCGTCGTCGCGTCCCCCGGGGAGCGCCGCTACGTCCATATATCGGCGATCGGCAAAGCCCTCCTGGCGGCGCTGCCGGAGACGGAGCGCCGCCGTATCGTGAACTCGATGCTGGTCGGCGGGCTGCTTCCCGCTTCCGCCCCCGAGACGATCCGGGATCCCGAGGCGTTCCTGAGGCATCTGGAGGCGACGCGGGAGCGCGGCTACTCGCTGTCAACCGGGGAGACGGAGACGACCATCTCCGGCATCGGCATGGTCATAGCCACGAACGTCACCGGTTTCCCACTCGGGCTCAGCCTCTCCTACCCCTCGACGAGGTTCTCGGTCGAGGATCACCCGCGACTGGTGAAGGAACTCGAGGACGCCAGCACGGCCGCCCGACGGATCTGGTCCGACACCGTCAGCTGAACGACTCGTGGCCCTCCCGAGATGCTCGGGAGGGCCACGGTGTCGAACTCCGCCGTGAGATCAGCTCTCCGGCGCCAGCTTGATCTGTACGGTCTTCGCCTCCAGGTACTCCTCCAGGCCCATCCGCCCCTGCTCGCGGCCGATCCCGCTCCGCTTGTAGCCGCCATGCGGAAGATCATCGATCCCCACATTGTTGTAGCCATTGACGAACATCTTGCCGGTGCGGACTCCCCGCACGACACGCAGTGCCCGATCGATCGAGCGGGTCCACACCCCGCCCGCAAGGCCGTAGTCCGAATCATTGGCGATGCGGATGGCATCCGCCTCGGAGTCGAAGGAGATGACGGACAGCACCGGGCCGAAGATCTCCTCCTGAGCGATCCGCGCGGAATTGTCCACGCCATCCACGATCGTGGGCCTCACGAGCAGGCGGGAAGCGTCCTCGTCCGAGGGGACGCCGCCGGCGACGACCGTTCCCTCCTGCGCGGCCAGAGAGATGTACTCCACCACACTGTCGAAGTGCTGCTGGTCGACGAGAGGGCCCATGGTGGTGTCCTCCGAGAGCGGATCGCCGACCGTCTCAGTGCTCGACGCGTACTCGATGAGCTTCTGGAGGAACTCATCGTGCACACGGGAATCCACGAGGAGACGCGTCCCCGCAGAGCACTGCTGGCCGGAGTTGTTCGTGAAGGCACGCACCGACACGCGCGCAGCCAGGTCGAGGTCGGCATCCGCGAACACGATGTTCGCGGATTTTCCGCCCAGTTCCAGGACAACGGGCTTGTTGGTGTCGGCCGCCGCCTTCATGACCGTCGCACCCGTCCGCGAGGAGCCGGTGAACGCCACTTTGTCCACCTTCGGCGACGTCGCCATGATGGAGCCGACAAGGCCGCCGCGATCGATGTCGCTCGTGAGAGCGTTGAACACCCCGGCGGGCACCCCCGCCTCGGCGAGACATTCGGCGAGAAGCATCACGGGCCCCGAGCACCGATGCGAGGGCTTGCACACGATCGTGCATCCCACTGCCAGGGCAGCGGCGATCTTCACCGTCGGGTTGACGATCGGGAAGTTCCAGGAGGACATGATGGCGACGACGCCGACCGGCTCCTTGAGCACCATCCCGAATCCGTCCTCGACGCGGTCCACGATGGAGGACCCCTCGATGTCGAGCGCCGCGCCGGCGTAATACTCGAAGGTGCGCACCGCGGTGCGCAGCTCGCCGCGACCGACCTGCATCGCCTTTCCCGACTCCACCGCCATGCGCCGGGCGAACTCATCCTCGCGAGCCCTGAGGATCTGCGCGGCACGGCTGAGGATCTGGAACCTCTCGTTGGCGCTGGTGCGACGCCAGGGTCCGTTGTCGAACGCCTCGCGGGCGACGTCGATCGCCCGCTGTGCGTCGTCCTCCCCCGCATTGGCGAACACGGCCGCCAGGGAGCCGTCGTACGGGTTGTGCCGCTCGAACGTGCGCCCGCTCTTCGCAGGGACGAACTCGCCGTCGATCCACAACTCGAACCTCTGCATCGTCGAACCCGTCGATGTCGTCATGATTCGATTCCTTTCACATGCGTGTCGAGCCAGTCGATGGCATCGACCATGAAATCTGCGAAGACCTCAGGATTGCGGAACCAGAAGATGTCATAGTGCGGTCCCTTCGGGATCAGCAGCTTCTTCGGCTCACCGGCCTTCTCATAGAGGCTCTTCGACTCTTCCGGAGGGACCGTCATGTCCTCGCTCATATGCACGAACATCACAGCTCGCGGCGCGATGCGCGCGACCATCTCCTCGGGCTTGAACTCGATGACCGCTTCGGCCGTCTCGAGCGGGTAGCCGTCGTATCCGGACTTCTCGCAGAACTCCCGCCACTGCCGGTCCCTCGCTTCCGATGCGGCACGATCCGGAATGTGGATCTCGTTGGGGTTCACGACCTCCGACTTCCCCGTCAGCACTCGCCGTTGCCGATCCTCCGCGATCCGATCCAGGAAGGCCTTCCACTCCCAGCGCGGACGCTCACTGCGAAGCCAGCGCTCGCAATCGCCGATCCCGACCGTGCCGACCAGCGCCTTGATCCGTTCGTCCTCGGCGGCCGCGGCGACCGCGATGCTGCACCCCCATGCGCTGCCGAACACGCCGATCCGATCCGGATCGACGTCATCGCGGCTCTGCACGTAGGTCACGGCATTGCGCATGTCCTCCACCTGCTCCCGGGGGATGACACGACCGCGGGGACCCTCGCTCTCGCCGATACCGCGGCTGTAGTAGGTGAGCACCCCGTACCCGGCGAGGCTCAGGGCTTCGGGCACCCCGACCATCTGGAGCCCGATCATCCCCGAGAAGCCATGTCCGCAGACGATCGCCGGAGCGTTCTGGTCCCCATTGGCCGGTGGATACCAGAATGCGCGGATCTTGTGACCGGCGCTGTAGAAATGCACATCCTGCGGCGTGGCAGGCGATAGTCCGACGATCTCTTCTCTGGTCAGCATGTCTTCATCCTCCTTGGGAACGTGGTCGATGTGGTCAATACTGCGCGTATGCACGAGCGGGTGCGCCGTCGGCTCCGAGGAACCCGATCGGCGCGGCCGCGAGCATGCATCGCCGGGTCCCGACCTCGCCCAGCCTGGCGATGCTGTGCAGCACGGGGATCCCCGCCTCCAGCAGGATCCTCAGCGAGGTGTAGCGGAATCCCTCGGCGCGCAGCGAGTGCCCGAGATCCACGCTCTGGACGTCCATCCCCACCATGCGGACCTCGTGCTCGACCAGCCAGTGCGCTGCGTCCTCGCTGAGGTACGGATGATGGCTGGCGTACTCGGGCTGTCCGACCCGAGCATCCCAGCCCGTGCCGACGAAGACGATGTCGCCGCCGGCACGGACCATGTCGGTCCCCTCCAGATCAGAGGCCGTCACGGCCTCGTTCTCACCACGCGGGAGATCGAGCACGACCCCCTCGCCGACGAACAGCTCCAGCGGCAGCTGATCGATCGTGGCGGCGCCGGGAACGAGATGGGAGGGGGCATCCAGATGGGTGCCGATGTGGTTCCCCAAGCGGAACTCCATGCCCCCGGGGCGCGTGCCGTCGGCCTCGTGCGTCACCGTCAGATCCAACGACGGGTACACGTCGGGGTCGAAGGGCAACGACAGGTCGATCACCACGCCGCCGGCGCCGTGCGCGGCGTTCATTCCGCCACCAGCGGTGTCACGAGGGTTCCGAGACCGTCGACCGATGCCGACATGACGTCGCCCGGACGCAGATACGGGTACTTCCCGCTCAGCGCACCACCGGCCGGCGTCCCTGTGGCGATGACGTCACCCGGTTCGAGGGTGCCCCATGACCACCGTTCGACGAGCGCCGGGATGTCCCAGATCATCGTCGACGTGTTCGCGTTCTGGCGGACCTCGCCGTTGACCGCCATGCTCACCTGAAGCTTCATCGGATCGCTGATCTCGTCCCGGGTCACCAGCCACGGGCCCATCGGGGCGAGTCCGTCCATGTTCTTGCCGATGAGATGGTTGCCCTTCTCCGACTCGTGGAACTGGATGTCACGGGCGCTGATGTCGTTCAGGATGGTGTATCCGGCGATGTGGTCGTAGACGTCTTCGCGCTTGATGTACCGGCCGCGCTTGCCGATGACCACGGCGAGCTCGACCTCGTAGTCCAGCTGCGAGGTCACCGACGGGATGGCGACTTCGTCCCCTGGGCCGACCACCGACGAGCTCACCTTCACGAAGCCCCGCGGTATGGGGTTCTCCTCGGCGGGTGCCGGCGAGGACCCGGCCGTCTCAGCGGCATGATCCGCATAGTTCTTCCCCGCTGCGAGGATCTTGCCGGGGCGGGAGATCGGCGCGCGGAGCCGAACCTCGCTCTCGCCGAAACGCAGCCGCTCTCCGGCCGCACCCGACTCCGCGCCGATCCGCACGGCTTCATCCACCGCCTCCCGAACCCGCTCGAGCGCGATGTCGCCGCCCGCCAGCAGACGGCGCATGCAGGTCGGGACCTGCGCGTCGACGAGCGACCGGTCGGCGACGTCCTCTCCGGCACGATGCCTGCTCAGAGCGTATGCGTAATTCGCGTCCACGATGCTGCCGTCGACATACACTCCGAGCCGTGTTCCCACGTACTGCGGGACGACCGGATGATAGGTGACCAGTTTCATGAGGAACTCCTTCGATTGACTTCACAACTGCGATGCATGTCCCTGCCGGAGGCCGTCCCCGGCGGATCGCGATCGGCCGCGGGAGCGGGCCGCCGGGCGGGTGCGCTCCCGCGGCCGATCGGACGGCAGCGGATGGTGGCCGGCGCCGTCAGTCCTCGACGATGACGACGGCGCGGATGGGGCTGGCCTCGACCTGCTCGAACGCCAACGGCGCCGCAACCAGCGTCAGCTTGCCATCGGCAGGAAGCTGGTCGAGGTTTCGGATGTATCCCATCGTGAGGATGTCGTTCTCCAGGAAGGACTTGAGCGCATACACCTCACGGGGGGTGTCCGGCGCGTCCTTGGAGTGGGCGTAGTCGTAGCCGACGAGGACCGGACGCTGGCTGACCACCCAATCGACCGCGGCCGGGCCGATGTACGGAGCCCGCTCGAGGTAGTCCGGCTCGCCGTAGTGCGCGTTCCAGTCCGTTCGCATCAGCAGGCGCTTGCCGGTGATGGACCGCCCCTTCAGCGCCGCCTGGAGGTGCTCGGGCTGCACCGCCTCGTTCTCCCCCACGTACGGGGTGAGGTCGGCCAGCACGGCTTCGCCGACGAAAGTCTCCAGGGGGAAATCATCGATCGCCTTGCCGCCCGGGACGAAGTGCATGGGCGCATCGACATGCGTTCCATGGTGAAGCCGCATGGTCACGGCCCGCACCTGCTGACCCACACCTCCCGGATAATCCTTGATGATCTCGAATGACATCTGCACGTTCTTCACGCCCTCCGGCGTATTGTGCAGATAGTCACTGCCCAGCGCGAGACTGATGTTGACAACCTTCTTCACGTTCATGCTCCTCTTCGGATCCGTACGGACCGTCCTCGCTCAGGCCTCCGAGCCCCACTCGCCGGTGTCGAACCAACGGCGCCAATCGGCCAGGCCACGATGGATGTCCCACGCCGGCGCGAATCCGAAGTCCTTCGCGGCACGGCTGATGTCCAGCGGCGGCATCTCGGCCGGGTGGGTTGTGATCTGGAACTCCTTGCCGCCCTCCACGACCCCCTTCCAGGGGCCGTCGCCGATACGAATGGTGCGCTCGGGGAACGCAGCCTGCAGCGCCTCGAACGCCTCGGACATCGTCGTGCTCCTGCCCCGGGACAGTCCATAGGTGTGGTAGAGGCCCTCACCGTCATGCAGGTACAGGTTGGTGATGCCGAGCGCGATGTCCTTGACGTACGTGTAGTCGAAGACGGAGTCGCCACCCTGCTCACGAATGACGTCCTTGCCGCTCAGCGCCTCGAAGAAGGCCTCGAACAGCGGCTGGATGCGCGGGTTGGCTCCTGGACCATAGACGTTGCGCGGGCGGAAGGCCGTCGCGTTCACACCGTGCAGCGACCGGTACGCGTACACGAGCTGCTCGCAGGTGAGCTTCGTGAGCGGGTAGATGCCGCCCAGCGGGAGAGAGATGTCGGTCTCGCCCTGAGGCTTCTTCAGATCGGACGGACGGCCCATCACACCCGCCGCACTCGCGACGAGGATGCGCCGCAGTTTGAGCGAACGGGCGAGCTCGAGGAGGTTGGCGGTTCCGACGATGTTCGTCTGGATCGCCTCGAGCGGGTGGAGGTCGTTCTCGATCGGTGGCAGCATGGCCGCGCAGTGGATGATGCCGTCGACCTCGTGCCGAGTGACGACGTTGAGCATGGTCGCGAGATCGGAGACGTTGCCCGTCTCCGCGACCACCTGGTCTCCGAAGCCGCCGATGATGGTGTTGTCGGGCTTCGGCAGGATCCTGTCGAAGATCACGACCTTCTCGCCCCGCTGGACGAGCATTCTCGCGACGTTGCTTCCGATGGCCCCGACGCCACCAGTGATGAGTACGGTCATTTCAGAACTCCTTCGATCTTTCCGCAGTGAATGTGATGTGTCTGCTCAGTCGGCGCTGTCGAGCGCTTCCTTCACGATGCGCATGGCGTTGTGCCCCCGCGGAAGCCCGGCGTACACCATCATCTGGCTGGCGAGGGAGATGAGCGCCTCCCGGGACACGCCGAGGTGCAGCGCCCACCGGCAGTGGTTCAGCAGCTGTTCCTCGATCCCCAACGCCATCAGCGCGCTGATCGTGCACAACGATCGCGTCTTGATGTCGATCGCGGGGTCCGCCCAGATGGTTCCCCAGAGCAGTTCATCCTTGCGCCGCTCCACTTCCGGCGCCATTTGCCCGCTGATCCCCTTTCCCAGGGTTCCGGATTCTCCGCGGTAGGTTTGGACGATTTCTTCCGCCTTGGCGTAAACGTCACTCATCTTCGCACCTTTCAATCTCGTGTCCATGAATCATCGGGAAATGTCGTATTTCTCGATCCAGCGAACCCAATCACGCACGCCGGATTCCAGATCGTATTGCGGACGCCACCCCAATTCGTTGTACGCGGCCTCCGTCGACGCATTGTCATCGCGGGGTGCACGCCCTTGGGTCATGGAGCCCGAATTCGTCGCGGAGATCTTGAATTCCGTGTCCGGGAAGATCTTCTGCATGGTCTCGACGACCTGGTCATAGGTGTACGTCCGGTCCATGCGGATGTTGTAGACCCGCTGCGACAGGTTCGGTCGCGTGCAGGCCAGCGCGAACGCGACGGCGTCATCCTTGAAGTAGATGAACTCGTGGTTTCCCGCGTAGGTCAGCGACGGATCCGTGATCTCGACCGGCCCCCCTGCCACCGCTCCGTACACGAGCGGGCGCACCACGGTTCCCGTCAGGCCCGCCGGCTCCCCGGGCGTCGGGCCGAACCCGCCGCCCAGACGCAGCGCGACGAACTCCATGTCGTAGGTGTCCGCGTACAGCAGTCCCAGGTGCTCGCAGGTCAGCTTGCTGAGCTCGTACATCGTCCGCGGCCGGTCGCTGATCACCCGCATCTGGAAGTCCTCCGGCAGCACATCGCCGGATTCGGGGGCGGCGGCGATCTGGTTGACGCCGCGAGTGCTCGCGAGGACCACACGCCGGACACCGGTGTTCCGCGCGACCTCGAGCACCGAACCGGTGCCTCCGATGTTCAGGCTCACACCGGCGAAGGGGTGGGCGCGAAGAGTCTTGGTCAGGAAGCCCGCGAGGTGCAGGATCGTGTCGACCTTGTGCTCCCGAACCGCCGCCGACAGCGCTTCCTGGTCGTTCACGTCACCCACGACGACGGGAACATCGGTGATGTCGGCGATCGAGCCGATGAACGAAAGGTTCGGCGACTTGTCGAAGATCACGATCTCGTGACCCTGTGCCTGCAGTTCCCGCGCGACATGGGACCCGACAGCACCGACTCCGGTCAGCATCACGGACATGCGAACTCCACTCCTCGTCGATCGGTTCTTGCGACGGGCCGTCGGCATCCGTCACGTCAGAGCATTATATGTTGCCGTATTTGCAACCTGTTTGCGCTGATGTCAATACGCTATCGAGGTATCCTCGCTCTGTCAAGGCGACGGCGCAGAGAAGAGGCGATCGGCCGGGTGTGCTCGAGCACACCCGGCCGATCGCCTCCGACAGCGAACGCGCTCAGTCCTCGTACAGGGAACCGAACTCCTCTATCTCGCTCTGGACATGCGCAGTGAAGTCCTTGGAGTTCATGAACGCCGGCCGCGACGCGACGTTCTCCAGCTGCTCCTGGATGTCCGGCTCGTCGAGCATCTTCTCGATGAGCTCCTCCCAGGCCGACACGACGTCGTCCGGAAGCCCCTTCGGCCCCGCCAGCCCCAGCCACGAGGTGATCTGCACCTCGGGGAAGCCGGCCTCCGTCGTGGTGGGCACATCGAGCCCCGGCCAGCGGTCATCCGCGATCGCGAGCGGCTTGACGACATTGCCCTCCACCGGACCGAGCGACGGTCCCACGGCGGCGATCACCAGGTCCGCATCACCCTGGTTCGCCAGGACGATCGCATCACCGCTGCCGTCCTGGATCAGGGACTTCGTCTTCTGAGGGTCGACGCCGATGGACCGGAAGAACTGCAGCATGGGGATCTCGGCGACACCGGTGGCCGACCAGGTGAAGTGCTCCGGATCCGCCTTCGCGGCATCCGCGGCATCCTGCAGCGTCTCGAACGGCGAGTCCGGTGACGTGAGGAAGAGCATCGTGTTGCTGCTCAGGCGCGAGATGAACGTCTGGTTCATCACATCGAACGGAAGGTCGTCCCCCAGCTGGTTCGGAAGCAGCGACGAACTGCCGATCGCATGGAACATCAGGGAATACCCGTCCGGCTCATCCCCCTGGAGCTCGAGGTTCGCCGGCACCGTGTTCCCTCCGGCCTTGTTCACGACATCGACGTTGACACCCCACTCCGCGCTCGCGTACTGCGCCAGCATCCGCGCCACGGTGTCCGAGGTCCCGCCCTCGAAGGCGACCATGATCTCGATATTGCGAGTCGGATAGTCCGACGCGCCCTCTGTCCCCCCACCCGTGCTCGGCCCGGACGTGCACCCGGCGGCGATGACACCGGCCACGGTGAGCATGGCTGCGGCCATCAGGCCGCGTCCGAACCTACTCTTCTTCCATCTCACGATGAACTCCTCCTCATTCGAACGAAATCCTTCGCTCAGTGCGATGCACCGGGCTTCAGCTATCGACGTCGACGAACTGCTCGGTTTCGAAATTGTGGGCTCAGCATCTCGCCGATCACATTCTCTATTTGTTGCCGTATACGCATCAGGTTTGCGTACACGACAAAATGATATGCAGGCCATCAACGGTCTGTCAACCATCCGACACGGCGGATGGGAAGTGCCTGAGAGGCGCGACCACCCCTCGGAATCGGACGTGAGGGGTCGCCGAACGGCCGTCCCGGCGGTCACGGCGGAAGAGCCCGCACCCGACGCCCGGGACGGCCGGTCGGCGACCGTCCGTCAGCCCGCCGCAGGCAAGCGGTCGAGGATCGCACGCTCGCCGAGCAGACCCTCGTCCTCCACGAGCGGACCGCCCAGCACATCGACGCCGCGCTCGAGCGACCCGTTCTCGACCTGATGCACGAGAGCCACGACCCTCTCGTTCACCGCAGTGCTCACGGCCGAGGTCCGCCCCTTGGCGACGACGAATCCATTGAGATGATCGACCTCGGTCCTCCGTCCGCGCAGAACGTCCTGGAGCATCGACGACTTGACGCTCGGCAACGCCGTGAACAGCCTCTCGAACTCCTGCGCCGCCCGTTCAGCCGCCTCCGAACCGGGTTCGGCGAGGAATCCGGCGACGTCGGATCCCAGGAGCACGGGGTCCAGGGTCATGCCCTCGGCGAGAGCCACCCGGATGGCCTCCCGCGCGAGCGCGAATGCGACGGAGCGAGCGACCGGATGCCCTGCGATGCGGTTGGCCTCAAGGCCCGTCAGCGCACCCAGAGCGTTGAACATGCAGTTGCGGACCAGCTTCGTCCACAACTGGCCCATGATGTTGTCCGTCCAGGTCGTCGGCAGCGACTGCGAAAGACGCTCGGCGAGTGCGCGGATGCGGGGGGTGTCACGCCCGTCGAGCTCTCCGATGACGAGTCGGCGCTTCGCCATCCGTGCCGCTGCATGACCGGGCGCGATGATCGCGGAGTCGCCCGTCACCATCGCACCGATCGTGCGCTCCGCACCGACGACGCCGGCGATGGCTTCCTCGTTCATCCCGTTCTGCACGGACACCACCGCGGACTCCGGCCCCAGCCTGTGCACGATCTTTCGCAAGACGCCTTCGGTGTCGGTCGACTTGACACTCAGCAGGACGATGTCCGGCGTCTCCTCGACGGCATCCAGGGCATCGAACTCGACGGCCCTGCTGCGCACGGTGACCGTCTCATCGTGGTAGTCGACCCGCAGTCCGTCAGCGTTGATCGCGTCGACGTGCTCCTTCCATCCGTCCACCAGCACGACGTCCTCGTACTGTGCGAGCCTCGCGCCGACCATGCAGCCGATCGCACCGGCTCCGACAACCCATATCGTCATCATGAACCTCCCTTCACCGGGGCCGGGACGCATGCTCCGATTCTCTGAGCGCACCAGGATCGAGGACCGCAGGCGCTCTGGGTCGGATGCTCCACCGCTCGCATCCCGGCCTACTTGGCGAACACGCCGGCGTAGTCGAACTCGAATGACTCCGGCTGTATGTCCGGATGGACCCGGCAATCCAGGACGATGGGGCCGGAGAGCGGCTCGCGCAGCCGATCCGCGACGACCTCGATGTCTCCACGCGAACGGATGGTGTATCCCTCCGCGCCCATCGCCACCGCCAGCTCCGCCAGGGACGGCGTGGGAAGGCGGACGAAGTCATCGGATTCCCCGAGGAGGTTGAGGTGCTGGGCCTCGGCTCCCCATGCTTCGTCGTTGCTGACGACGACGACGATGGGAAGCCGATGCCGGATGGCGGTGTCGAGATCTCCCAGCGCCATCATCAGCCCGCCGTCGCCGACCTCGAGCACGGTGAGATCTCGGACGCGGGCGAACGCGGCTCCGACGGCGGCGCCCATCCCGAGCCCGATCGCGAGCGAGTCGACGGGGAAGATGAAGTCCTCCGGGCGTTCGACCTGCAGGAACGAGCACGCGTTGTGCAGGTGCAGTCCCGCGTCGACGACGAGCGTGCGGGCGGAGGGGAGAACCCTGTCCAGTTCGACCATCAGCGTGCGCGGATCGATGAACTCGTCGGTGCTCTGATCGGTGAACTCGGCGGCAGGGTCGAACTCCGCCAGCTGCGCGGCGATCTCAGCGCTGCGATAGCCCTCACGACGCCCACCCCGCGACAGGACGGCGGTGGTGAGCGCCTCGGCAGTCAGACCCGCATCCCCGACCACCCCCATGGCGGGCACGAGGTACTTGCCCAGCGCGGCCTCGTTGATGTCGACATGCACGATCTGGGCATCCTTGGCGAACACGGACTGGCCGTAAGTCGTGAACGGGTTCAACGACGCACCGAACGCGATGACGCAGTCAGCGCGTGCGATCAGTCCGCTGCCCACGGACGTCGACAGCGTGCCGCAGACGCCGACGTTGAACGGGTCGCCCGCGAACGAGGAGCGGGCGGGCAGGCTGGTCGCCAGCAGCGCTCCCGTCGCCTCAGCGAATCGGCGGATGGCGGGAATGGCCCCCGAGCGAACGGCGCCCTTTCCTGCGATGACCAAGGGGCGTCGCGCTGTGAACCCGCTCGTCAAGAGCTCGGCGATCATCTCGACATCGTCGGGCGACGGGGCGGCGGCCTCTGCCTGCGCGTCGTACGCGGGCAGCTCCTGCTGCTCGACCGCTTCCGCCGAGAAGATGTCGCTGGGGAAGGCCAGCGCGACCGTCCGGCCGGCACGCGCACGAGTCAAGGCAGCTCGGATCTCGGCGTGCGCCGCCTCTCCCGACGCGGGTCGCACGTAGTCCACGAACACGGACTCACAGGCGACCCTGGTGTTGATCCCCTTCAGTTCCATCAACGCCTCAGAGCTCGGCCCCGTCGCCGCATCCGCCTTCAGCAGATCACCGGTGACGACCACCACGCCGCTCCGCGCTCGCGCGGCGCACGCCATACCCCCGATGGCGTTCGACAGCCCGGCGCCCTGTGCGACCAGAGCCACGCCGATGCGGCCCGTCGCCCGCCAATACCCGTCGGCCATCATGACCGCCTGCGTCTCGTGCCGTGCACCGACGAAAGTGATGCCCACCTCTGCGAGCTCGGCGCAGAAGCGCAAGGACTCCTTGCCGGGGATGCCGAAGACGAAAGCAGCACCCGCCTCAGCAAGTTCACGTGCGAGCAGTTTGGCGACAAGCATAAGAACACCTCCGTGTGTCCAGTCCGCGGATCAGCAACCTTTCATATGTGGTTGCCATATGAGCAACATAGTTGCTCATATGTCCTCAGAATAGACCAGAACATGACGAGCGTCGAGTCGCACGCCGTCCTCACACCCCGTGATGCACTCGTCGAAGACGCCCGTCACCCCCACGGGCATCCCGGGGCATGCGGACGACTCGGCACCTTCAGCGGCTCACTCCAGGAGCACCGAAAGCTCCAGCCAGCGCTCCTCCAGGCTCGCGGCCTCGTCCTCGATCGCGGCGATCTTCGCCATCTCGTCTCCGAGCAGCTGATAGTCGGACTGATCCAGATCGGCGAGCCCCGTGCGGGCTTCGGCCGCCTGCTGCCGCAGGCGATGCGCGCGCCGCTCGAGGGAGGCGAGCTCCTTCTCGGCCGCGCGCTGTTCAGCCCCGGAGAACACGGAAGACGGCTTCCGATCCGGAGTTCGCACGGATGGTGCAGGCACAGCATCCTGCACCGCCCGCAGCTTCAGGTACTCGTCCACGCCGCCGGGCAGATGCCGCAGCCTGCCCGCACCGCCGGGCCCCGGAAGGATCGCGTACTGCTGATCCGTCACGCGCTCCAGGAAGTACCGGTCGTGCGACACCACCAGCAGCGTGCCGGGCCAGGAGTCCAGCAGGTCCTCGATCGCAGCCAGCATGTCGGTGTCCATGTCATTGGTCGGCTCGTCGAGGATGAGCACGTTCGGCTGATCCAGCAGCACGAGCAGCAGCTGCAGGCGGCGCTGCTGGCCGCCGGAGAGCTCCTTCACGCGCGTGGACAGCTGGGCGGAGCTGAACCCGAGCCGCTCCAGCAGCTGTCCCGGGGTGAGCTCGGTCGCCGTGGAGCCGGACCCGAACGTGTACGAGGTGCGCAATCCGCCGATGACGGTGCGCACCGGGTCGTCCCAGTGCGCCTCGAGCTCGTCGATGCGCTGGGTGAGCGTGCGCACCTGCACGGTCTTGCCGCGCTTGACCCGTCCTGCCGTGGGCTGCACGGTCCCCGCGACCAGCCCGAGCAGCGTCGACTTGCCCGCGCCGTTGACGCCCAGGATGCCGGTGCGCTCCCCCGGCGCGATGCGCCACTCGACGTCCTCGAGCACGGCCCGCCCGTCGTAGGAGACCCCGGCGTCGAGCAGGTCGACGACGTCCTTGCCGAGTCGGGAGACCGCCAGGGACCGCAGCGAGACGGAGTCGCGGATCGGCGGCACATCCGCGATGAGCGCGTTGGCCGCATCGATGCGGAACTTGGGCTTGCTCGTGCGGGCCGGCGCGCCACGGCGCAGCCACGCGAGCTCCTTGCGGGCGAGGTTCTGCCGCTTGGCCTCCGCGGCCGCGGCCATCCTGTCGCGCTCCACGCGCTGGAGGATGTATGCCGCGTAGCCGCCCTCGAAGGGTTCGACGGTCCTGTCGTGCACCTCCCAGGTCGTGGTGCAGACCTCGTCGAGGAACCAGCGGTCGTGCGTGACGACCAGCAGCGCGCCCGCGGTGCGGGCCCACCGCGTCTTCAGATGGCCCGCCAGCCAGGTGATGGCCTCGACATCGAGATGGTTGGTCGGCTCATCCAGCACCAGCACGTCCCAGTCCCCGGTGAGCAGACTCGCGAGAGCCACCCGGCGGCGCTGCCCTCCCGACAGGGCTGCCACGGATGCGTCCCAGTCGAGGTCTGCGACCAGCCCTGCGATGACGTCGCGCGCTCTCGCGTCTCCCGCCCATTCGTGCTCGGGGGCGTCACCGACCACCGCCCTGCCGACGGTGAGGGAGTCGTCGAGCGCGTCGGCCTGGTCGAGCACGCCGATGGTCGTCCCGCCGCGCACGGTCACCCGCCCGGCATCCGGCTCACGGCGCCCCGCCAGCATCCCCAGCAGGCTCGACTTGCCGTCGCCGTTGCGACCGACGATGCCGATGCGATCCCCCTCCTCCACACCGAGGGTGACCGAGTCGAAGACGACGCGCGTGGGGTACTCGAGATGGAGCGCTTCGGCGCCGAGAAGATGTGCCATGTCGGGTTCCAGCGTAGTCGCTGCGCACTCTCCCGATGGGCACTGCTTAGAGTGGTGACGTGGTTCATGACTTCCCCTGCGGCACCCGCGTCCTCGACTTCGTCGGCACGCTGGAGGCGCGCCGAGACGGCACCGTCGAGAGACTGAACTCCCCCGACGACCTGGATGCCTGGTTCCTCGAATCCGGCCTGCTCACACGAGCGGCCGGGCCCTCCGACGCGGAGGTCGCAGTGGCCGTCGAGCTGCGCGAGGCGATCTACGCCCTCATGCGTTCGCTCATGCACGGCGAGACACCGCCGACGGATGCCGTCGACACCGTCAACACGGCCGCCGCGAGCGCCTCCGTGACCATGACGCTGCACGAGAACGGCATCCGCCGCACGGGCGACACGCGACAGGCCCTGTCGGCACTCGCCCGGGAGGCGATCGAGATCGCCGGCGGGAACGAGGCCGCGTTGCTGCGCGAATGCGCTCGCCCGGGGTGCACGCAGGTGTATCTGGATCATTCCCGCGGCCACCGACGCGAGTGGTGCTCCATGGCCACCTGCGGGAGCCGGATGAAGGCGAAGGCCTACCGCGAGCGCAAGAAGGCCGCCAGATAGCTCCGCGCGGATCGTCTCGACCGTATCGTCACCAGCTTGACAGGTGACGTATTTTCCTCGTACTCTGTCACCATTCGAACCGGTGATGTACCGGTCGTGAACAGAGAGAAGAAGATCATGGACCTCAAGCTCGAGATCGCCGTCATCCCCGTCGCGGACGTCGACCGTGCGAAGGACTTCTACACCGGACTCGGCTTCCGCCTGGACGCCGACTTCTCGACCGACCGCGGACTGCGCGTGGTGCAGGTCACTCCTCCGGGCTCCGAGGCATCGATCATCTTCGGCGACGGGCTCACCGACGCCGAGCCCGGGTCCTCGACGGGCCTGCACCTCGTCACAGCGGACCTCGACGCCACCCGTCGCGAACTCATCGCCGCGGGTGCCGTGGTGAGTGAACTGTGGCACGACGCCGACGGCGTCTTCCACTGGGCCGGCGAGACCAACCGCGTCGCGGGCCCGCATCCCGACGTCGACAGCTACGGCACCTTCGCGTCGTTCTCCGACCCCGACGGCAACGAGTGGACGATCCAGCAGGTCGTCACCCGCGCCCCCGGGCGCTGAACCGTCGCCGATCCCCGACATCAGGAGAACCCATGAACAGCAGGGAGACCGACGTCATCGTCATCGGCGCGGGTCCTGTCGGCGAGAACGTCGCCGACAGGACCGTGCAGGGCGGACTGGAGACCATCATCATCGAAGCCGAACTGGTCGGCGGCGAGTGCTCGTACTGGGCCTGCGATCCGTCCAAGGCCCTGCTGCGTCCGGGCCACGCCCTGGAGGCCGCCCTCGCCGTGCCCGGCGCGGCGGAAGCCGTGACCGGGCGACTCGACGCCGCGGCGGCATTCGCGAGACGCGATGTCATCACCGACGGCTGGTCCGACGCCGGCCAGGTCGCCTGGCTGGACAGCGCGGGCATCGAGCTCATCCGCGGACACGGCCGCCTCAGCGGCGTGCGCGAGGTGACGGTGACGGATGCCGAGGGCGAGCAGACCGTGATCACGGCCCGCCACGCCGTGGCCGTCGCGACCGGCTCGGTCGCCGTCCGACCCGACATCCCCGGCCTGGCCGAGGCGCGCGCGTGGTCCAGCCGCGAGGCCACGAGCGCGCACGAGGTGCCGGACAGCCTCGCCATCATCGGCGGAGGCGTGGTCGCCGCCGAGATGGCCACCGCGTTCGCGAGCTTCGGCAGCGCGGTGACGGTCATCGCCCGGCACGGACTGCTCGGCGGACTGGAACCGTTCGCCGGGGAGCGCCTCGTGGAGGGGCTGCGCGAGCACGGCGTCACCGTGCACACCGACACGTCCACCGAGCGCGTGGATCGCGACGAGCACGGCGTCTCGATCACGACCAGCACGGGAGTCATCACCGCCGCGGAGCTGCTCGTGGCCACCGGGCGGGGGCCGTCGACGCAGGACCTCGGGCTGGAGAACATCGGGCTGGAACCCGGCGCCTGGCTGGACGTCGACGACACGCTGCGCGTGCACGGATTCGACTGGCTCTACGGCGTGGGCGATGTGAACCACCGGGCACTGCTCACCCACCAGGGCAAGTATCAGGCCAGGGCCGCGGGCGACGTGATCACCGCGCGTGCCGCCGGCTCCGCGGTGTCGGACGAGGCATGGGGGACGCACGTCGCCACCGCCGACCACGCGGCCGTGCCGCAGGTGGTCTTCACCTCGCCGGAGATCGCCGCCGTCGGCCTCACCGCACGCGAGGCCGAGCAGTCCGGCCTGCGCACCCGCGTCGTGGACTACGACCTCGGGCTCCTCGCCGGGTCCTTCCTGCACCGCCCCGGATATCAAGGACGGGCGCGTGCGGTGATCGACGAGGCCAGGCGGGTGATCGTGGGAGTGACGTTCGTCGGACCCGACGTCGCGGAGCTGGTGCAGGCGGCGACCATGGCCGTGGTGGGCGAGATCCCCCTGGACCGGCTGTGGCACGCCGTGCCCGCCTTCCCCACGATGAGCGAGGTCTGGCTGCGTCTCCTCGAGGCGTACGGTCGGCCCTGAGGAGACGGACATCGGGCACTCAGAACTGGATGCCGCGGGTCAGTGCGCCGTCGATGAGGAAGTTGGAGCCGCTCACACGGCTCGCCAGCG
This sequence comes from Microbacterium soli, assembly GCF_039539005.1. Taxonomy (NCBI): domain Bacteria; kingdom Bacillati; phylum Actinomycetota; class Actinomycetes; order Micrococcales; family Microbacteriaceae; genus Microbacterium; species Microbacterium soli. The sequence goes on along the minus strand of NZ_BAABCP010000001.1, from coordinate 2,233,778 downwards.
GACTCGAGACGAACACGACCCCCGCGGCGATCTCCTCCGGGGTGCCCATCCTCCCTGTGGGGTTGAGCCCCATCGCGAACTCGAAGAGCGCGGGATCGCCTCCCTCGATGCCCTCCCAGACGCCTCCGGGGAAGTAGGTGTTGCCCGGTGAGACCGTGTTCACCCGGATGTTCTTGTCGGCGACCTGGAGCGCCACCCCGGCCATGAAGCCGATGATGGCCGTCTTCATGGTCCCGTATGGGCCAGAGGCGAAGTCCGCCTCTCGCCCGGACACGCTGGAGATGGCGACCACGGAGCGCACAGTGCTGCGCTCCAGATGCGGGAGGACCGCCTTGACGAGATTCACCGTCCCCATCAGATCCACCCGGAAGGACGTCTCCCAGTTCTCCTCGGTGTCGGGGATGGCCAGAGCGCTGACATTCGCCACGGCCATGTCGATCCCGCCGAAATCCGCCGCGGTGCTCTCCACCCAGGCGCGCAGGGCTGCGGCATCCGCCACGTCCAGGGCGGTGCCCGCGGCCTTCACGCCCGTCTCGCGCAGCTCGGCCTCCACTGTCGCGACGCTCTCGGCATCACGTGCGCAGAAGGCGACGTTCGCCCCTTCCTCCGCGAACAGCTGCGCGGTGGCGCGCCCGATGCCTCGGGTCGCCCCGGTGATCATGGCGGTCTTCCCCTTGAGCTGCAGATCCATGTGCTCCTCCTCGAGTCCCGGATCCCGCCGTGCTAGCGGGCCTCCGCTGCTGCTTCGCGAAGCCGCCGATGCATGCCGTCGAAGGCCTCGCTCGACGGCAGGAGCGACTTGCGCACCTTCACGACGACGCTGTAGTTGGCGTCCACGACGTTGGCGATGGGTGCCAGCGCGATCTGGGTGAGCAGCTGGTAGGCGTCCATCCGATGCAGCCCGAACATCTCGCCCAGCCAGTCCACCATCTCCACCTGCGCGATCCGCCAGGAGTCCTCCATGGGCCGGGACGATCCCACCACCATCCAGTGATCGTCCGTCTCCAGCCGCGGCCAGGCCGGTGCCGACCCCTTGATGAGTTCGACGATGATGACGGAGTCCATGGCGCCCTCCACGGCCGTGCCGCAGGCCTCCCCCTCGCCCTGACGGTAATGCCCGTCGCCGATGGAGAACATCGCGCCCTCGACGTTGACACCCAGGTACGCGGTCGTGCCGACCTTCATCTCCGGGGTGTCCATGTTCCCACCGAACCGCTCCGGGACGAGGCTCGTGCGCACCTCCCCGGCTGCCGGGGCGACACCGACCGTGCCCAGCATGCACTCGATGGGGAGCGCGATCTCCAGATCGCCGAATCGGGACTGGAACCCGACGGTCTGCCGCGCGCTGTCCACCTCGTAGATCCACGTCGCGGACGGGAGCGCCTCCTGCAGCAGTGCCGTGCGATCGGTCCCGGTCAGCCCTCCGAAGAACGGGATGGTCGTGGAGGCGCCGAAGCCGCGCGCGGGGGTGAGATCGACGATGTGCAGCGCGAGGGTGTCCCCCGGCTCGGCCCCCTCGACGTAGAACGGCCCGGTCTGCGGGTTCACGTACCTCATGTCGAGCCTGTCGGGCAGATCGGATGTGGACCGCAGCGCGAAGTTGAAGGCGTCCTCCGACCACAGTCTCAGCACGGTTCCCGGGGTGATGCGCAGGGCGGGCTCCGCCCCGCCGAACGTGTAGACGTACTGCGATCGCTCGGGCTTGAACCGGATGTCCTGCATGGGATGCCTCCTCGAGCAGACGCCATGTGATCCGGATTCTATGGGCCCGGCAGGTGGTTGTCCACAGCACCGCCGCGAACCCGCTGCGACCTGTCCACCCCGCGGGGGTCCGGGCTCAGTCGACCACGCGTGCGCCCGGCACCGGGCCGTGCACGTGCAGCGCGTCACGGCCGGACGCCCGCAGCTCGTCCCGCAGCGCACCGGCGGCCTCCGGGCCGCCGCACAGGAACGCCGTGGTCGGACCCGACCCCGAAACGATCCCGGTGAGCGCCCCCATCCGCACGCCGTCGGCCAGCACCAGCTCGATGTCGGCGCGGTCCAGCACCGCGGCGGCCTCGAGGTCGTTCATCATGACCGGCGCCAGCTCCTCCGCGGACCCCGACCGCAGCGCCTGCAGCACCGCGACGGGGACCTCCAGCAGCTCCAGCGCATCATCGGCCAGGGAATCGCCGTGCGCTCGGAGACCGTCGAGCCGTCGGTACATCTCGGGGGTCGACAGCCCCCGACCGCCCAGGACGAGCACCCAGTCGAAGCGTCCACGGGCCAGTGCGGGCGTGAGCACGTCGCCGCGTCCCGTGCCGACGGCGGTTCCACCGTGCAGGGCGAAGGGCACATCGGCTCCCAGTCGCGCGGCCAGCTCATGCAGACCGCGCGAACCGATCCCCGTGCCCCACAGCGCGTCGCACGCCACGAGGGCCGCAGCGGCGTCGGCCGAGCCGCCGCCCATGCCGCCCGCCACCGGAACGCCCTTGCGGATGTCCAGGTGCACGCCGTCGCGAACCCCGGTCTCCGCCGCCAGCAGCTTCGCGGCGCGCAGGGCCAGATTCCGATCGTCCAGCGGCACGCCCGACACGTCCACCTCGCCCGACACCTCCAGCGAGAACCCGTCGGACGGCGACGCGTGCACGTCCTCGTACAGCGAGACGGCTTGGAAGACCGTGGCGAGGGAGTGATAGCCGTCGCCGCGGAGGGCCCCCACACCGAGGTAGACGTTGATCTTCCCCGGCGCGCGCACGTGCACGGCATCCGTTCGGCGTGCCATGCTCATGCGCTGCCCCTCGTCCGTCTCACAGCTCGGAGCAGACCGACCGCAGGTCGACGTCCACTCCGCGCGCGATCGCGTCGATGGCGGTGGACTCCGCGGCGACATACGGCCGGCGCGTGTCGGGAACGGGAGGGCGGATGCGTTCGGTCACCGTGCCAGGTTAGTCCAGCTCGACGTCGGATCAGCCCACCCGCTCGGACGCAGCCAGGGCGACCCTGTGGTAATCGTCGACCGTGAGGTCCTCTCCGCGGGCGGTCGGCGCCACGCCGGCGGAGTCCAGGACGACGGATGCCGCGGCAGAGCCGCCGAACACGCCCGACAGCGCCTGCCGGAGCATCTTGCGACGCTGGTTGAACGCGGCGTCCACGATCTCGAAGGTGCGCCGGCGCTCGTCGTCGCCACCGCGCGGCTCGGGGTCGCGGTGGAAGCCGACCAGCAGGCTGTCGACGTTCGGCACCGGCCAGAACACCTGGCGCGACACCGTGCCGCGCAGCTGCCAGGGTCCGTACCAGGCGGCCTTCACGCTGGGCGCGCCGTACACCTTGGATCCGGGCTCCGCCGCCAGGCGCTCGGCGACCTCCGCCTGCACCATCACGACGCCCCGCTGCAGCCGGGGGAAGGTCTCCAGCAGGTGCAGCAGCACCGGAACGGAGACGTTGTAGGGCAGGTTGGCCACCAGCACGGTCGGGTCGCCGGGGAGTTCCGTGATGCGCAGCGCGTCGGCGTCCACGACGGTGAGCGCGCCGTCGGGCGCGCCGCGCTCGGCGGCGGTGCGCGCGAGCCTCGCGGCGAGGCGATGGTCGATCTCCACGGCCGTCACCGCGGCCGCGGCCTCCAGGATCGCGAGCGTGAGCGATCCGAGGCCCGGACCGATCTCCACGACTCGCTCGCCCGCCCGCACGTCGGCGGCCTGCACGATCTTGCGGACCGTGTTGGCGTCGACGACGAAGTTCTGCCCGAGCTTCTTCGTGGGGGTCACATCGAGCTCGGCGGCGAGGCGGCGGATCTCGGTGGCGCCGAGCAGGGTGACGGTCATGCGTCCATTCTCGCGCACGTCGGCACTCGCCCTTAGGATCGAGCGAGTGACCGGACTGGGAGAGCTCATCGCACCGCGCCGGCTCGGGCGCGACTTCCGCTGGCTCATGTCGGCGGCGTGGACGAGCAACATCGGCGACGGCATCGCCCTGGCGGCCTCTCCCCTGCTGATCGCCTCGATGACCTCGTCGCCGGTGCTGGTGGCCTCCGGAGCCATGCTGCAGTTCCTGCCGTGGCTGCTGTTCGGCCTGCACGCCGGCGCGATCGCGGATCGCGTGGAGCGGCGGATGCTGGTGATGCTCGCGCACGGCATCCGCGCGGTGATCGTGCTGGCGCTCGTGGCGTTCCTCATGACGGGCACGGCGAACATCGTCATCGTGCTGGTCGTGTCCTTCCTCTACGGCACGGCGGAGGTGTTCGCCGACACCACCAGCAGCACGCTGCTGCCGATGATGGTCAGGCCCACGGACCTGGGCGTGGGCAACGCCCGACTTCAGGCGGGGTTCCTCGTCGCCAACCAGCTGGCGGGGCCGCCGCTGGGGGCGTTCCTCTTCGCGATCGGGACGTTCTGGCCGTTCCTCGCCCAGGTGCTGGCGGTGTCGGTTGCCCTGGTGCTGGTGTCGCGGATCGCACGACAGCCGGTGCCCTCGCGGGGAGACGACGCGTCGCGGTCGGAGGGCCCGGGGCGCACGCACGTCCGGCACGACATCGCGGAGGGCGTGCGCTGGGCCTGGCACAACAAGCCGGTGCGCACACTGATCATCATCATCCTGGCGTTCAACGTCACATGGGCCGCACCCTGGGGCATCCTCGTCCTCTACGCCACCGAGCATCTGCAGATGGGGCCGGTGGGCTTCGGCGCGCTCACCACGGCATCCGCTCTGGGCGGCCTCGCCGCGACGATGTGCTTCGGGTGGCTCGAGCGGCACGTGTCGTTCGCAACACTCATGAAGGTGTGCCTGTCGCTGGAGGTGCTCATGCATCTCGCCTTCGCCCTGACCACCGACGGCGCCGTCGCCCTGGGGATCATGGTCGGGTTCGGCGCCTACTCGTTCGTGTGGGGCACGATCTCCACGACCGTGCGGCAGCGACTCGTCCCCCACGAGCTGCAGGGCCGGGTCGGGTCGGTCAACATGGTCGGGGTGTTCGGCGGCATGGTCATCGGGCAGGCGCTCGGCGGCGTGATCGCGCAGGTGTGGGGACTGACGGCGCCGTGGTGGTTCGCCTTCGCCGGCGCCGCGCTCACGCTGCTGCTGATGTGGCGGCAGATCTCGCACATCGCCGCGGCGAAGCCGGTGCTCGAGGAGGAGCCTCAGTCGAACGAGCCGTAGACGGCGACGGTGTTGGCCGCCAGCCGCGCGCACAGCTCGTCGACGTCCAAGCCGAGCTCAGCGGCCATGAACCGCACCGTCAACGGCACGAGGTAGGGCGCGTTGGGCCGGCCGCGCAGCGGGACGGGCGTGAGGAACGGCGCATCCGTCTCGACGAGGATGCGCTCCAGCGGCGCCACGTGCAGGGCGTCACGCAGGTTCTGCGCGTTCTTGAACGTGACGTTGCCGGCGAAGGACAGCCAGTATCCGGCATCCGCCGCCACTCGCGCCATGGCGTCGTCGCCGGAGAAGCAGTGGAACACGGTGCGCTCGGGCGCGCCGACGCGGGCGAGGGTCTCCAGCACGTCGTCGTGCGCATCGCGATCGTGGATCTGCATCGCGATGCCGTGCTTCTTCGCCAGCGCGATGTGCGCCTCGAAGGACTCGTGCTGGGCGGGGCGGCCGGCTTCTCCGGTGCGGAAGTAGTCCAGTCCGGTCTCGCCGATCGCCCGGGTGCGCGGGTGCGCGGCGAGCGCGTCGATCACCGCGATCGCCTCGTCCAGGCGGCCCTCCTGCTTGTAGATCGGAGCGTCGTTGGGGTGGATCGCGACGGCCGCGAGCACGCGCGGGTCGGAGGCCGCCGCCTCCACCGCCCAGCGGGAGGACTCGACGTCGCCGGACGCCTGCACGACGCCGGCGATCCCGACGGCCCCGGCGCGGTCGAGCTGCTCGCGCAAGCTCAGCGGCTCCACGCCATCGGTGATCTCCAGGTGGCAGTGGTTGTCGTACACCGGGATCGTGAGGGGCTCCGGCGAGGCCGGGTAGCTCAGATCCCTGCGCCCCTTCGTGGAGCGCTCGCGCACATAGGTCTCCGCCATGCTGCTCGCCCGGCCGGCGCTACGCGGTCTGCTCCACGCGCGGGAACAGCGGCGCGAGGGTCGTGACCGTCGTGCCGGGTCTCAGCACGCCCCAGGAACCGGCCTCCCGGATGGGCTGCGCGGTGAGCGCCCCCAGCGACTCCTCCACACCCAGCGCGTCCCACAGCCTGCCGGTGGACTCCGGCATCACCGGGGACAGCAGCACAGCCAGGGCCCGCAGGCCCTCGGCGCAGGTGTAGAGCACGGTGCGCAGGCGGTCGCGCTGCGCCTCGTCTCCGCCGTCCGCCCGCTTGGCGAGGGTCCACGGCTCGTTCTCGGTGATGTAGTGGTTGAGCTCGTCCACGAGCGTCCAGATCGCGTGGATGGCCTCGTCGATGCGGAAGTGCTCGATCGCGGCATCCGCCGCGGCCACGGCATCCGTCAGCGTCTTCTGGATCTCCAGGTCGCGCTCGGCGTAGTCGGACGGCTCCGGCACGGCGCCGCCGAAGTACTTCTCGATCATCGCGATGGTGCGGGAGGCGAGGTTGCCGAACCCGTTGGCGAGCTCGGCCTGGTAGCGGGCCGACAGGTCCTCCCAGGAGAACGAACCGTCCTGGCCGAACGCGATCGCCGAGAGGAAGTAGAACCGGTAGGCGTCCGAGCCGAACACGTCGGTGATCTCGGTCGGGGCGATGCCGGTGAGCTTCGACTTCGACATCTTCTCGCCGCCCACCAGCAGCCAGCCGTGCGCGAACACGCCCTTGGGCACATCGAGCCCGGCCGCCATCAGCAGCGCCGGCCAGATCACGGCGTGGAAGCGCAGGATGTCCTTGCCGACCACGTGGTACGCCGGCCAGCGCCGGGCGAACTGCTCCTCGTCCGCACCGTAGCCGACCGCGGTGACGTAGTTGAGCAGGGCGTCGACCCACACGTAGATGACGTGCGACTCGTCCCACGGCAGCGGGATGCCCCAGTCGAACGTGGAGCGGGAGATCGACAGGTCCTTCAGCCCCTGGCTGACGAAGGAGACGACCTCATTGCGCGCCGAGTCGGGGCGCACGAAGTCCGGCTCGGTCCGGTACAGCTCCAGCAGCCGCCCCTGGAATTCGCTGAGCTTGAAGAAGTAGTTCTTCTCCTGCAGCAGTTCCAGCGGCTTCGAGTGGATGGCGCAGACCTTTAGCCCCTCGAAGGGGCCCGTGCCGTCGACGATCTCGGACTCGGGCTTGAACTCCTCGCAGCCCACGCAGTACAGCGCCTCGTACTCGCCCGCGTAGATGTAGCCGGCGTCGTACAGCTTCTGGAAGAAGACCTGCACGTTCTTCTCGTGCCGCTCCTGCGTGGTGCGGATGAAGTCGTCGTTGGCGACGTCGAGGGTCTCCAGCAGGGGGAACCAGCTCTCGCCGACGAGCTTGTCGACCCACTCCTGCGGGGTCACGTCATTGGCGGCGGCGGCGCGCAGCATCTTCTGGCCGTGCTCGTCGGTGCCGGTGAGCATCCAGGTGTCGTCGCCGGACTGGCGGTGCCAGCGCGCGAGCGTGTCCACGGCGACGGACGTGTAGCCGTGGCCGATGTGCGGCACGTCGCTGGGATAGTAGATCGGCGTGGTGATGTAGAACGATTCGCCTGCGGGCATGGCATCGATTCTAGGCGGGATGCGGATGCCGGTTTGCTCCATGACCTCGGGCACGGCGAGGGGGATGATGTGGGCTGGATGCCGTCATCGCGCGGCGAGCGCGGCCTGGTAGAGGTCGCGGGAGGAGCGGCCCGTCGCGGCGGCGACCTCGCCGCAGGCATCCTTCAGGCGTGTGCCGGACGCGACGAGCGCCAGCACCTGCGCCACGGCATCCGCCAGCGGCACCTCCACGGGCGCCGCGCCCGAGACGACCACGACGATCTCGCCCTTCACGCCCTGCGCGGCCCACTCGGCCAGTTCGGACGCCGTGCCGCGGCGCACCTGTTCGTACAGCTTCGTGAGCTCGCGGCACACGGCCATGCGGCGATCCGCGCCGAACGCCGCGCCCATGTCCGCCAGCGACGCGGCCAGACGCGAGGGCGACTCGAAGAACACCATGGTGCGCGGCTCCGCCGCGACGCTCTCCAGCACCCGCCGACGTTCGGCGGGCCTGCGCGGCAGGAAGCCCTCGAACGTGAACCGGTCCGTGGGGAGCCCGGAGATGGCGAGCGCCATGAGCACGGCGCTGGGTCCGGGGACCGCGGTGACCGCCACGCCGCGTTCGACGGCGGCCGCCACCAGCCCGTAACCGGGGTCGCTCACGGCGGGCATCCCGGCATCGCTGACGACGACGACGTCCTGCTCCGCCGCGAGCTCGGCGATCTCCGCCGCCTTGTCCTTCTCGTTGTGGTCGTGCAGGGCGATCAGCCGCGGACGGTTCGCGATCCCCAGCGCCCGCAGCAGGCTCTGCGTGGTGCGGGTGTCCTCGGCGACGACGATCTCGGCGTTCTCCAGCACCTCGACCAGGCGCCGCGAGGCGTCTGCGAGGTTGCCGATCGGAGTCGCCGCGAGGATGATCACCGCTCCAGCCTATGCGGGTACGCCGACCGGACATCCTAGGCTGATCGGGTGAGCTCGCCCGCCCCCCTGCTGCCGCCGACCGCTGAGCGGGCGACGCTGTGGGAGCGTCTGCGCGACCGCACGATGGGGGATCCCGCCCGTGCGCGACTGCGGGGGGTGCTCGCCCCCGTGCTGATCACCGTGCTCGCGGCGGTGCTGCGGCTGGTGCACCTCGCGCATCCGCACCAGATCATGTTCGACGAGACGTACTACGTGAAGGACGCCTGGTCGCTGTGGAATCTGGGCTATGAGGGGAAATGGGGCGAGGGCGCGGACGCGCAGCTGCCGGACGGCGACGTCTCCGCCATGCGGACGGCCGCGTCGTTCGTCGTGCATCCCCCGCTCGGCAAGTGGATCATCGCCCTCGGCATGGCCGTGTTCGGTCCCGGCTCCAGTTTCGGATGGCGGGTGACGACGGCGCTGCTGGGCTCGCTGACCGTGCTGCTCGTCTACCTCGTCGCCCTGCTGCTGACCCGTTCGCGCGCCGTCGCCGGCATCGCCGCCGGGCTGCTGGCCGTCGACGGCCTCGGCATCGTCCTCAGCCGCATCGCCCTGCTGGACGGCATCCTCACGTTCTTCATCATGCTCGGCACGCTGTTCGTGCTCCTGGATCGTCGCCGCACCCTGGCGGTGCCGGCCGCCCGCGCGGTCGCCGCTGTCGGCGGGGAGCACGACGCGGACGGCAGGACCCGCATGACGGGTCCCGTGCTGTGGGCGCGGCCGTGGCTGATCGCCGCGGGCGTCGCGTTCGGGGCGGCCTCCGCGGTGAAGTGGTCGGGCGTGTACGCGCTGGCGGTGTTCGGCCTGTACACGGTCGTCGTCGACGCGCTCGCGCGCCGCCGCGCGGGTGTCGTGCTGTGGCCGACGGATGCCGTGCTCCGCCAGGGCCCGGCATCCTTCCTGCTGCTGGTCGGCCCCGCCCTGGCGACGTACCTCGTCTCCTGGACGGGCTGGCTCGTCACCGCCGGGGGCTACGACCGGGATGCGGATGCCAACCCGCTGGTCGCGCTGTGGAAGTATCACGAGGCGATCCTGAGCTTCCACGTCGGGCTGGCCAGCCCGCATCCGTATGCGAGCCCGGCCTGGCAGTGGCCGCTGCTGCTGCGGCCCACGGCGATCTGGGTGGGAGAGGATCCCTCCGGATGCGGCGTCGACCACTGCATCGCCGTGGTCTCCTCCGTGCCGAACCCGCTGATCTGGTACGCAAGCGTCGCCGCTGCGGTGTACCTGCTGCTGCGGTTCGTGCGGGGGCTCATCGAGCGCGCCCCGGCGGGGCCCGCGATCACGTTCCCTCTCGCGGGGCTGATCGCCACCTACGTGCCATGGCTGCTGGTCGGCAGCCGGACGATCTTCCAGTTCTACACGATCTCGATGGCGCCGTTCCTCGTGATCGGGCTGGCCGTCGCGCTGCGCACGCTGGCCGGCTCCGCGGACGCCCCGCTGCATCGGCGGCAGGCGGGGCAGCGCACGGTCGTCGTGTACCTGTGCGTCGTGCTGCTGGTCTCGGCGTTCTACTACCCGGTGTGGACGGGGATGAGCGTGCCGTACGAGTTCTGGCTCATCCACAATTGGCTGCCGGGCTGGATCTGACAGCGGTCGCGGCGGCGTGCTCCGCGGCGTCGCCGAGAACAGGAGATTCACTGACGACAGGAGAGCCTGCGACGGGAGCGGGCAGGGAGGGGGTCAGCGGCTGAGGGCCAGCTCCCGGGGCTCGGCGACCGGCATCCTGCACACGAAATCACGGCAGTCGTAGACCACGCCGTCGGAGACGTCCCGACCTTCGAACAGCTCGAACCCGGCATCCGCGAACGCCCGCGCCTGCGCGGGTGTGACCACGGCGATCACGTCGGCGTCGGCCTCCCGCGCCCGGTCTGCCAGCGCGCCGTCGCGGGTGGAGATCACGGCGACGACCTGCCGCGGCGGCACAGCCAGCCCGGCCGCGACGCGCAGGATCGCACCGTAGGCGATCGGGTGCTGGAGCGCGCGCCCCGCGACGCCCGCGACGAGCCGGTCCGCCCGCACCCGATGCTCCTGGCCCGCCCCCAGCAGCCAGGCCGTCAGATGGGCGGATGCCAGCGCCGCCGGCCCCGACGGCAGATCACCGTCGCCGTCGTCGGCTCCGCGGACGATCCCCTGCGCCGCGAGCACGGGGTCCGGGTCCGCCTGGGCGCCCAGCACCTCCAGGCCCCGCATCGCCCAGGAGGCGTCGCCGGTCGCGAGCGCCAGTGAGAACAGACCGTCCGCCAGCAGGCCCAGGTCGGCTTCCGTGGCGACGGCTGTCGCAGCCCGGCCGTCCAGCGACGAGCGCACCAGCTCCCCCGCGGAGCGATTGACCGTGAGCACGCGCTCCGCGGCGGAGGCGGCCGCATCGATCCAGCCCGGCTCGTCCAGCACGGCACCGGCCCGTGCCAGCGCACCGATCGCGAGCCCGTTCCAGCCGGTGATCACCTTGCCGTCGACCGTCGGCGGCTCCAGCGCGGCACGCCCTGCGGCATCCCGCCGGTAGTACCCGCCCTCGCTGCGCTCGCCGCCGATCCACGACTCCGAGTCCTGCGCGGCCCCGAAGGCCCCACCGTCGCGTCGCAGGACGTTCAGCAGGAAGTCCGCGATGCCGCGCACGATGTCCTCCCGCTCGGCATCCAGCGCCACCTGCAGCAGCTGGGCGTTGTCGGTCAGCATGCGCTCGTAGTGGGGCACCGTCCAGTCCCGTCCGGTGGCATAGCGGAAGAAGCCGCCGTCGACCGCATCCCGCAGCTCGGATGCCGCCATCGCCTCCAGCGCGCGGTCCACGGCATCCGCCCCGCCCGCCGCCGGATGCTGCAGGAACCGCAGCGCGGTGGCCATCGGGAACTTCGGCGCGCCGCCGAACCCGCCGAACTCTCGATCCTCGCGCTCGATGATCGACGTCGCCGCGTCGCGCAGCGCCCGTGCATCGGGGACGCCGGACTCGGGCGCGTGCGCGGCGGCGCGCAGCGCCTCGACGACGGCCTCCGCCGAGGACACCACCTCGGCATGCCGATCGGTCCACGCCTCCCGCACCGCCGTGAGGACGTCGCGGAACGCCGGCGTGCCGCCCCGCGCTCGGGAGGGCCAATACGTGCCGGCGTAGAACGCGGCGCCCTGCGGCGTGGTGAACACCGTCAGCGGCCAGCCGAGGTTCTGCGTGAAGGCGGATGCCGAGGCCATGAACGCCGCATCGACGGCGGGATGCTCCTCGCGGTCGATCTTGACCGCCACGAACCCGTCGTTGATCTGTGCGGCCGTGGCCTCGTCGGAGAACGACTCGCGGGCCATGACATGACACCAGTGACACGTGGAGTACCCGATGGAGATCAGCAGCGGCACATCGCGCCGTCGCGCCTCGTCGAAGGCCTCCTGGCCCCAGGGATGCCAGTCCACCGGGTTGTCGGCGTGCGCGCGCAGATAGGGGCTGAGGGTGTCGGCGAGCCGGTTCGTCATGGCCCCCACGGTACGCCGCGCAGCCGCCCGCAGGGGCGGATCACCCGCGACCGGTGCGCGCGGGTCAGAAGGCTGCGAGCGCCCGCGGGTCCGCCACCGATGAGAAGCCGATCAGCGGGACGGCGCGCTCAGCCGCCAGGTTGATGCGGGACAGGATCGGTGCCGAGGAGATCTCGTAGCCGTCGAAGTCGGTGTTGCTGGCGTACACGCCCAGCGGCAGGGTCAGCGCCTGGAAGAAGGCGAACAGCGGTCGCAGCTGGTGCTCGATGATCAGCGCGTGCCGCTCCCCGCCGCCGGTGGCCGCCAGCAGCACGGGCTTGCCCACCAGCGCGTACTGCCCGATGAAGTCGAACAGGTGCTTGAACAGCCCTGTGAAGGACGCGCGGTAGACGGGGCTGCCGACGATGAGCAGGTCGGCCTCCTCGACGGCGCGCAGCTGCGCCTCCACATCCGCGGGCAGATCGTCGCGGCGCAGCGCGCCCGCCAGTCCCGGCCCGATGCGGGTGATCTCGATGACCCGCACGTCGACCTCGATCCGCGCGGCGACGGCGTCCGCGATGGCGCGCAGCAGAGCCGTGGTCTTGCTGGGCTCATGCAGGGATCCGGACACGACGACGACGCTATAGGGGGCTGGCATGCCTCCGACGGTACTGAGCAGGACGCCCCGCGTCACGGCGGGTGACACGGGGCGTCATGCAGCGGAATCGGATGAAACCTGTGATCCGACGGATGCGGTCAGTTCACATCGTTCGGATGCGAGCCCACACGGCCGGACCCGTCCAGCGGGTCGAGGGCGTCGATGGCGGCCATCTGCGCGTCGTCGAGCTCGAAGCCGAACACGTCGAGGTTCTCGCGCATCCGCTCGGCATGCACGGACTTCGGGAAGACGATGAAGCCCTTCTGAAGGTGCCAGCGCAGCACGACCTGCGCGGGGGTGCGGCCGGTGGCCTCCGCGGCGGCGGCCACCGGGCCCGTGCCGAACAGGTCGTACTTGCCCTGTCCGAGCGGACCCCAGGATTCGATGCGCACGCCGTGGGCGGCCGCCCATTCGGTGATCTCGCGCTGCTGGTGGGCGGGATGCAGCTCGATCTGGTTCACGGCGGGGACGACGCCGGTCTCGGCGACGATGCGCTCGAGGTGCGGCACGAGGTGGTTGGAGACGCCGATGGAGCGGACCAGGCCGCGCTCACGGATGCCGATCATCTTCTCCCACGCGTGCACGTAGTCGTCCTTCGCCGGGGTCGGCCAGTGCACGAGGTACAGGTCGACGTGCTCCAGCCCGAGCCGCTCCAGACTCTCCGCGATGGCCTTGTCGGGCTCGTCGCCGTGGTGGCGGTCGTTCCACAGCTTCGTCGTGATGAAGAGCTCCTCGCGCGGGATGCCGCTGCGGGCGATCGCCGCACCCACCCCCTCCTCGTTGCGGTAGATCGCGGCGGTGTCGATGTGCCGGTACCCGGCCTCCAGCGCCTCGCTGACCGCGCGCTCCGCCTCAGCCGGCGGCACGAGGAAGACACCGTAGCCGAGCTGGGGGATGTGGTTTCCATCGTTGAACTCGAGAGTGGGGATCGTCATCCTCTCAGCGTATTCGTCCCGGCGGCCGGATGTCGCCGAGCAGCGCGCGCAGCTGCGTCGTGTAGTCCTCGAAGGCGCGCCGACCCGCTGTCGTCAAGGACAGGTAGGTGACGGGCTTGACGCCGAGAAAGGCCTTCTCGGAGAGCACGTAACCGGCATCCTCCAGCCTGCGCAGGTGGGTGGAGAGGTTGCCGGAGGTCATCTCCAACAACTCCTGCAGCCGCGGGAAGGCGATGCTCTCGCCGTCCGCGAGCGTCGCGAGAGCGGCCGTGATCCGCAGCCGGGACGTGGCGTGGATGACGGGGTCGAGTTCGTTCATGCCGCGGGCCCCGCGGACACGCGACGTCGGGCGCGCCTGCCCCACGCCCAGGTCCACACGCCGAGGGCCAGCAGCATCCCTCCGCCGCCGAGCGCGTGGACGAGGTACTGCCCGCCGGTCCCGGCGAAGGCAGCCGCGGCGCTGAGCAGCACCGCCCAGCCTCCGAGGACGAGCATCGGCACCGCGCGCCAGATGATCGCGGCCATGGCGAACATGACCCCGGCGAAGAACATGTACATCGCCGGATACAGCAGATCCAGCAGCTCACGGTCCATGCCGGCGACGGTGAGCGCCTGCCCGATCGCGAAGATCGCCAGGGCGCCCACCCACCAGGCCTGGCCGTAGACGACGCCGCTGAACGTCTTGTCCTTCGGGGCCCCGCGCACACCGCGGGCCGAGCGCAGGGCGAGGACCGCGGACAGCGCGCCGGCGGTCAGGAACAGCCCGATCACGATCGGCGCGGCCACTGAGACGGGCAGGACGGGGTCGTCCGCGTACGCCAGCCACAGCGCGCCGAAGCCCAGCAGCCAGGCCAGACCCCACACCAGCAGCACATAGGGGACGAAGGCGCCGACGCGGCCTGCGATGCTGCGCTGCTGATCGTCCACGAGCGCGAGCATGTCGCGCGGGTCCAGTGCTGGGTCGTCCTGATCGAACGCGTCATCGTGGTCGTTCAGGTCGTCGCGATCGCGCATGTCGTCTCCGTCCTCGGTGCGGTCGTGGCCTGCGGGGATCACGGAAGCAGCTCCGCGGGCAGGAAGGGCATCGCCAGCGCCGGCAGCGAGAAGAACAGGTTCACGAAGCCGTGCGCGAACAGGATCGGCATGAGCCGGCGCTGCCGGAGGTAGATGATCCCCGATCCCAGCCCCCAGACGAAGAAGGCGGCGAGGAACGCGAGGACGGCATCGGGCGTGGGGGCGTACCAGACGTGCTGCAGCGCGAAGACGGCCGCCGGCACGACGATCGCGAGCGCGATGGGCCATCGGCGGGCCAGCACGCGCTGCGACCAGCCGCGGTACACCAGTTCCTCGGCGGGGGCGTTCAGCGGGGCGAAGGTCAGCGCGGCGACGACCCCGATCACGCCCCAGGCGATCGGGTTCAGCGTCGGCATCGCCGCCGGGTCGAAGAACACGGTCTCCATCGCGTCGAACATCCGATCTCCGTGCTGCAGCCACACCACGAGCATGATCGCTCCGGTGAACGGCAGGTACAGCACGGCGAGCCACAGCAGACCCCACAGCAGGTCCCGGCCGATTCGACGGCGCTCGAAGCCGAGCACCTCGCGGACCCGCTCCCCCTCGCTGCGGACCAGCCGCACGACGAGCACGAGGCTCACGACGTTGACCGGCAGCATCGCCACGGCCGACAGCATCGACGGCGGCGGGAACACGACGCCGGGGTCGACGAGCACGACCAGCAGCCAGGTGAGGGCGGATGCCGCGGCGACCAGGCCCACCCGCAGCAGCGGGAGCCCCCAGGCCAAACGGGTCCGGGTGGTCTGTTCGATGGTCATCATGGTTAACTTTGTAATGCAAAGTCCTTTGTAAGTCAATGAGACCGCCTGCGCGCCGCAGGCGTCGCACGCGGTCTGCGCTCCGGCGCACGTTCTAGACTGGAGGGCTATGTCATCGCCCGTGATCTCCTACCCTCCCGAGCTGCCCGTCAGCGCGGCGCGGGATGAGATCGCCGACGCCATCCGCGATCACCAGGTCGTCATCGTCGCCGGCGCCACGGGGTCGGGCAAGACCACCCAGCTGCCCAAGATCTGCCTGGAGCTGGGTCGCGAGCGCATCGCGCACACGCAGCCGAGGCGCTTGGCCGCGCGCACGATCGCCGAGCGCGTCGCCGAGGAGCTGGGGGCGGAGCTCGGCGGCCTCGTCGGCTACAAGGTGCGCTTCACCGACCAGGTGTCGGATGCCACCCGCATCGCCCTCATGACCGATGGCATCCTACTCAACGAGATCCACCACGACCGGCAGCTGGCGCGCTACGACACGATCATCATCGACGAGGCCCACGAGCGCTCGCTGAACGTCGACTTCCTGCTGGGCTACCTGCGCCGCATCCTCCCCGAGCGCCCCGACCTGAAGGTGATCATCACCTCGGCGACCATCGACCCCGCCAGCTTCGCGAAGCACTTCGCCTCGGCGGACGGCGAGCCCGCGCCGATCATCGAGGTGTCCGGTCGCACCTATCCCGTGGAGATCCGATACCGACCCCCGATGGACGATGCCGATGCCGACACCGCCGCCGGACCCGATGACGAGGTCACCGCCATCGTCGCGGCGCTGCGGGAGCTGGACCGCGAGGCTCCCGGCGACGTGCTGGTCTTCCTGCCCGGCGAGGCCGAGATCCGGGATGCGGCCGAGGCCGTCCGCGCCGCCTACCGCTCTCGGACCTCGCCCGTCGAGGTCCTGCCGCTGTACGGGCGACTGTCGGCCGCCGAGCAGCACCGGGTGTTCGAGCGTTCGAAGGTCGCAGGGCTGCGCCGTCGCGTGGTGCTGGCCACCAACGTCGCCGAGACGAGCCTGACCGTGCCCGGCATCAAGTACGTGATCGACACGGGCACCGCGCGCATCTCGCGGTACAGCGCCCGCTCCAAGGTGCAGCGCCTGCCCATCGAGGCCGTCTCGCAGGCCTCCGCGAATCAGCGCTCGGGCCGTGCCGGACGCACGAGCGACGGCATCGCCATCCGGCTGTACGGCGAGGACGACTACGAGCGGCGGCCGGAGTTCACCGAGCCCGAGATCCTGCGCACGTCGCTGGCATCCGTCGTGCTGCAGATGCTCTCCCTCGGCTTCGGCGACATCTCCGAGTACCCCTTCCTCACCCCGCCGGATTCGCGCGGCGTGCGCGCCGCCCTCGACCTGCTCACCGAGATCGGTGCGGTCGAGACCGCCCGCGGAGCGCAGCCACGGCTCACGCGCATCGGCCGCGAGATCTCACGGATGCCGATGGATCCGCGGTTCGCCCGGATGCTCGTCGAGGCCGCCCGGACGAACACCGGATCGGGTGTCCTGCGCGACGTGCTCGCGATCGTCGCGGGCCTGTCCATCCAGGACGTGCGCGAGCGCCCGTCGGCCGATGCGCCGCCGTCGGTGCGCGATGAGGCCGACCGCATGCACGCGCGCTTCATCGACCCGACCAGCGACTTCCTCACACTGCTGAACCTGTGGCGGCACCTGCGCGAGAAGCAGAAGGAGCTGGGCTCCAGCGCGTTCCGGCGGCTGTGCCGCAGCGAGCACCTGAACTACGTGCGCGTGCGCGAGTGGTTCGACGTGCACCGCCAGCTCAAGCGGCTGGTGCACGTGCCCCGGCGCGCGGCGGATGCCGGTGACGCGACCGGCTCGGAGACCGACCCGGATGCCGTCCACCGCGCCATCCTGGCCGGACTCCTCTCCCAGATCGGCGTGCTCGACGAGCGCACCGCGGCAACCGGGGCGAGCCGGGGCACGCCGAAGAAGGGCGAGAAGCGCCGCATCGCCGAGTACCGCGGCGCCCGCGGCATCCGCTTCTCGATCTTCCCTGGGTCCGGGCTGCGCAGGAAGGCGCCGCAGGCGGTCATGGCCGCCGAGATCGTCGAGACCTCGCGCACCTACGCGCGCACGGTGGCGGCCATCGACCCGGCCTGGGCGGAGGCGCTGGCGGGCGACCTCGCCAAACGACAGGTCGCCGAGCCGCACTGGTCGAAGGACGCCGGCGCCGCAGTCGCCTACGAGAAGGTGACGCTGTTCGGCGTCGAGATCATCCCCCGCCGCCGCGTGCAGTTCGCCCGCATCGACCGGGCGGGCGCGCGTGAACTGTTCGTGCGGCACGCGCTGGTCGAGGGCGAGTGGGATCCGTCGCGCATCGACAAGAGGGTCGGCGCCTTCTGGCGCGCCAACGCCGAGCTGCGGCGCCGCCTGGAGAAGCTCGAGGAGCGCGAGCGCCGCCGCGACATCCTCGCCGGCGACGAGACGGTCTTCGCGTTCTACGACGAGCGCATCCCGCACGAGGTGTTCGACGTGCGATCGTTCGAGAAGTGGTGGCGCGATGCGCTGCAGCAGACGCCGAAGCTGCTGGTCATGCGCGAGAGCGACCTCGTCGCCGATGAGGACCGCGCCGACCAGTCGGAGTTCCCCACCCGCTGGACGCAGGGCGACCAGGTGCTGGGCCTCGCCTACCGCTTCGAACCGGGGGCCGAGGACGACGGGGTGAGCGCGGTCCTCCCGCTGGCGCTGCTGCAGCAGATCCGCGACACCGGCTTCGACTGGCAGGTCCCCGGGCTGCGCGATGAACTCATCACGGCCCTGCTGCGCGCTCTCCCCAAGGCCATCCGCCGGCACGTCGTCCCCGCAGCGGACTGGGCCGCGAAGCTCGGGGAGCAGCTCGCCGAGGACGGCCCGGAGAAGCATGCCGGCGTCCCGGAGCACACCCTGAAGGAGTCCTTGGCCCGCCTCATCCAGCCGCTGGCCAATCAGCCGGTCTCCGCCGCCGACTTCGACGACGCACGAGTCCCCGGCCATCTGCTGATGAACTTCCGCGCCGTCGACGAGCGCGGGCGCGTGGTCGGCTCGGACCGGGATCTCGCAGCGCTCCAGCAGCGCCTGTCGGACCGTTCGCGGCGAAGTGTGGCGCGAACGATCACGCGCCCGAACACCCCCACCGCACGGGCCCGCCGGCCGGACGCCGCAGCCGTCGCCGCCGCATCCTCTCGCGGCCCGATCGAGCGCGACGGTCTGACCGAGTGGAGCTTCGGTGATCTTCCCGACGTGCTCGACACGAAGGTCGCCGGCGGCGTGGTGCGCGGCTACCCGGCGATCGTCGACCGTGGGGCGACGGTATCGATCCGGCTGGAGGCGACGGCGGATGCCGCGGCGTCCGCCACCCGTGACGGGGTGCTGCGCCTCGTACTGCTGAACGTGCCCTCCCCGGCCTCGTATGTGCAGAACCACCTCACCGCGGCGGAGAAGCTGGCATTGGCGGCCTCGCCGTACCAGAATGTCGCGACGCTGATCGAGGACGCCCGCATGGCCGTGGCACGGCGTCTGATCGAGGCCGAGGCGCCCGGCGGAGCGATCCGCGGCGAGGCCGAGTTCCGCCGCGTGCGGGACGCCGTCAACGCCGCTCTCGTGGATGCGCTGTTCTCCTGCGTCTCGCTCATCGCCGTCATCCTCACGAAGGGCCGCGCCGTGGAGCGCGGCATCAGGTCGCAGAGCTCGCTCGCTCTGCTGGGCCCGCTGAACGACATCCGCTCCCAGCTGTCCGCCCTCATCCGCCCCGGTTTCATCTCCGCGACGGGGGCGGAGCGTCTGGCGCATCTGCCCCGATACCTGGACGGCATGCTGGAGAGGCTGAAGACGCTCGCGAACGACCCCGGCAGGGACCGCACGAGGATGACCGAGTTCGAACGGATGGCGAAGGCGTTCGCCGACGCGGGCGGCACGGTCCCGCTGGACGCCGGTGCCACCGCGCCCCTCGTCGAGGCGCGATGGATGCTCGAGGAGTACCGCATCAGCCTGTTCGCACAGCGCCTGGGCACCGCGCAGCCGGTGTCGCCGCAGCGGATCATGAAGGTGCTCGCCGCGCAGTGAACGGTTAGCCTGAGTCCATGGCTCGCGCGATCGTCCACTCAGAACTCGGCGCCCCTGACGTCCTCCGCCTGGTGGAGGTCCCCGACCCGGTCGCAGGACCCGGGGAGGTGGTCGTCCGGATCGAGGCCGCCGGGGTCAACCCCATCGATGTGAAGCAGCGCGCCGGCATCCGTCCGCTGCCTCCGATCACCGAGCCCCGCCGGGTCGGCTTCGACGGCGCGGGGACGATCACCGCCGTCGGAGAGGGTGTAAGCGGGTTCGCGGTCGGCGAGCGCGTCGCCATCGGCGACACCCGGGGCACGTACGCGACGGCGCTGGCCGCCCGGGTCGAGGACGTCACCCGGCTGCTGGATGGCGTGACCGCCGCGGAGGGCGCCGCCCTGAGCATCCCCGTCGGCACGGCGTACCAGTCGCTGCGCTCACTGGGCGTCCGCAGCGGGGACACGCTGCTCGTGCACGCCGGTTCCGGAGCGGTCGGGCAGGCCGCCGTGCAGTTCGCGGTGCTGTGGGGCGCCACGGTCATCGCGACGACCGGCCCCGCGCGACACGAGCGTCTGCGCGCACTGGGCGCCGTGCCCGTCGCGTACGGCGACGGACTGGCCGACCGCGTGCGCGCGGCGGCGCCGAACGGCGTCACGGTCGCGCTGGACTGCGCGGGCACCGACGAGGCCATCCGCACCTCCCTCGAGCTGGTCCCCGACCGCGCGCGCATCGCGACGATCGTCCGCGGCCCGGATGCCGCTGACTTCGGCATCCAGGCGTACTCCGGAGGCAGCCCGACCCCGCTCTCCCCACAGCAGCTGGCCTGGCGTCGCGAGGCGGTGGGCGTGGCGATCAACCTCATCGCCGCCGGGGACTTCCAGATCGAGCTCGGCCCCCGGCTGCCGCTGTCCGAGGCGGCACGCGCGCACGAGCTCATCGAGCAGCGCGCCTCCTCCGGCAAGATCATCCTGGTCCCCTGACACCCTGCCCCTCTCCTGCCGTCCACGCCGATACGCTGGAAGCATGACCGGTCTTCGTTGGGGAATCCTCGCCACCGGCGGCATCGCCGCCTCCTTCGCATCCGACCTGCGCACTGCGGGCCTGGACCTGGTGGCGGTGGGCTCGCGCAGTCAGGAATCGGCCGCCGCGTTCGCCGCCCGGTTCGACATCTCCAGGGTCCACTCCTCGTATGAGGCGCTGGTCTCCGACCCTGACATCGACATCGTCTACGTCGCCACACCCCACCCGATGCACCACGCGAACGCGCGCCTGGCTCTGGAGCACGGCAAGCACGTCCTCGTCGAGAAGGCGTTCACGATCAACCGCGCCCAGGCGGAGGATCTGCAGCACCTCGCCGCGGAGAGGGGCCTGCTCGCCATGGAGGCGATGTGGACGAGGTATCTGCCGCACATGGTGCGGCTGCGCGAGATCATCGCCGCCGGCACGCTCGGGGAGATCCGCGCGGTGACCGCCGATCACACCCAGCGGATCTCCGCCGACCCCGCGCACCGGCTCAACGCCATCGAGCTCGGCGGCGGCGCACTGCTGGACCTCGGGGTCTACCCGATCTCGTTCATGTGGGACGTGCTGGGCGAGCCGACCACGATCACGGCGACCGCCCGCCTCATCGAGACAGGAGCGGATGCCGAGGTCGCGACGATCATGA
Organism: Microbacterium soli; assembly: GCF_039539005.1. Classification (NCBI taxonomy): domain Bacteria; kingdom Bacillati; phylum Actinomycetota; class Actinomycetes; order Micrococcales; family Microbacteriaceae; genus Microbacterium; species Microbacterium soli. The sequence continues at coordinate 2,212,666 of NZ_BAABCP010000001.1, read as the reverse complement.
CCCACTCCGGCGGCGCGATCTCCACGAGTCTGTCCTCCTCGCGCGTGGCAGGCCCCAACACGGCGGCCGTGATCGGCACGGAGGCGAGGATCGAGCTCGACCGGGTCTGGTACACGCCGACGTCCTTCCGCGTCATCGCCTCGGACGGCACGGTCCTGGAGGAGTACCGGTCGCAGGTCGAGGGCCGCGGCATGCAGTACCAGGCCCTCGCCGCCGAAGCCGCCGTCACCCGGGGCGACCCGGCAGGAGGCGGGCTGGCACTGCCGATCGCCGAGTCCGTCGCCATCATGGGAACGCTCGATGAGATCCGCCGTCAGGTCGGCGTCGTCTACCCGGAGGAGCGTTGAACATGGCCGACAGCACCGGACGCGTCGCGGTCTACCTCGACTTCGACAACGTCGTCCTGTCCTGGTACGACCGTGTGCACGGTCGTAACGCCTACGGCAAGGACCGTCAGCGGATCGCGGAGGACCCGCATGACAAGGAGGTCGCCGAGCGGTTGAAGCAGGCGATGATCGAAGTCGGCGCGATCATCGACTACGCCTCCTCGTACGGCACCCTCGTGCTCACGCGTGCCTATGCCGACTGGTCCTCGCCGGTCAACGCCGAGTACCGCTCGCAGCTCGTGGCGCGCGCCGTCGATCTCGTGCAGCTGTTCCCCGCTGCGGCGTACGCGAAGAACGGCGCCGACATCCGATTGGCCGTGGACGCCGTCGAGGACATGTTCCGCCTGCCCGACCTCACACATGTCGTCGTCGTGGCCGGGGACAGCGACTACGTGCCGCTCGCACAGCGCTGCAAGCGGCTGGGACGCTACGTCATCGGCGTCGGTGTGGCCGGGTCCACCGCGAAGTCGCTGGCCGCCGCATGCGACGAGTTCGCCAGCTACGACTCGCTGCCGGGTGTGCAGCGTCCGCAGAAGGAGGCCGTCGGCGCGGAGAAGGACGGCAAGAGCCGGGCCTCCCAGAAGCCCGCCGCCACGCGCAAGGCCAAGGCCGCGGCCAAGGCCGACGAGCAGGGCGAGGCCACGCTCCTGCTGGAGCGGGCGCTGCAGCTCGGGCACGACAAGTCGGATGCCGATGAGTGGCTGCACGCCTCGGCGGTGAAGACGCAGATGCGCCGCATGGACCCGTCTTTCAGCGAGAAAGCGCTCGGATTCCGGTCCTTCAACGACTTCCTGCGCTCCCGGGAGGACATCGCCGAGCTCTCGGAGAGCGGCCACGAGCGGCTCGTCCGTCTGCGTGAGCGCTGACCCCGTCGGCCTGACGCTAACCTCGAAGCATGGAACACGTGCCGCAGTCCCCGTATCTGCGGGCACTGGGCGAGCATCGTGCGCAGCTGCATCCGTCACTGCGCACGTACTTCTCCGCGATCCCCCGCGGCAGGATCGGCGTCGGCGAAGGGGTGTTCGAGCGCGTGGGCACCCCGCGCCGCTGGCTGTGGCCACTGCTGCGGATGCTGCAGAGGCACGGCGTCGTGCACGCCGGCTGGCATCACGACGTCCCCTTCACCGTGTACAACCGCACGGTGGCGGGCAAGGCCGTGGGGGTGCGCATCCTGCACCTGCCTGACGGCGACTGGACCATGAAGGACGCCGTGAGCGCCCGTCCGCGCGGGCGAGTGCTGGATCAGCTGGGTGAGCCCACCACGCTGGCCGTCTCGTTCGAGGCGTCCACGGACGGCGGCGCGCTCACGCTGCGCAGCTCGGCCGTGGGCATCCGGCTCGGCTGGATGCGCGTGACGCTCCCGTGGTTCATCGCCCCGATCGTGCGGCTGCGGGAGAGCGCCGAGAAGCCCGCCGGCCGCCAACGCGTCGCACTGACCGTCGACATGCCGCTCCTCGGCAGACTGTACGAGTACGAGGGCACCTTCACGTACCGCATCGAGGAGGACGTGCGATGACCGAGGCGGCGCAGCCGGGCCGGGTCGTGCTCGGCGGTTCGACGGGGTTCGTCGGGCGGCACCTGCAGGACGCCTATCGTGCGCGGGGGCGCGAGCTCGTCACGGTCTCCCGCTCCGGTGCCGATCTCACCTGGTCGGATCAGCGCGGCATCGACGCCGCCGTCGACGGTGCAGCCCTGGTGATCGGGCTGGCCGGTCGGAGCGTGAGCTGCCGGTACACACCGGCGAACCGCGCGGAGATCCTCAACTCCCGGCTGGACACCACCGCCGCGTTGAGCGGTGCGATCGCTCGGGCCACCGCGCCTCCCCCGCTGTGGATCAACTCCTCGACGGCGACGATCTACCGCCACGCCGAGGACCGTCCCATGACCGAGGCCGAGGGCGAACTGGGCACCGGTTTCTCCGTGGACGTGGCCAGGGCCTGGGAGCACGCGCTATTCGCCGAGGAGCTGCCCGCCACGCGGCGCGTGGCGCTGCGCACCGCCATCGTGCTGGGGGACGGCGGCGTGCTGGGTCCGCTGCGCAGGCTCGCCCGACTGGGGCTCGGCGGCACGCAGCTCGACGGCCGATGGCCAGTCACGAGGGCCCGGCGCGCGGCGGGCACCGCGCATCTGCCGGGGGCGCGAGGCGGACGCCAGCGCTTCAGCTGGATCCACATCGACGACGTGGTCGGCATCATCGACTTCCTCGAGCAGCACCCCGAGCTCGACGGCGCGGTGAACGCGTCCGCGCCGAACCCCGTCGACAACGTCGCGTTCATGGCATCCGTGCGCCGCGCTCTCGGCGTGCGCTTCGGCCCGCCGCAGCCGCGATGGATGCTGGAGATCGGCGCCATGGGCATCCGCACCGAGACCGAGCTGATCCTCAAGAGCCGATGGGTGCTGCCGGCCAGACTCGTCGAGGCGGGGTACGTCTTCCAGCACCCCGATCTGGATGAGGCCGTGCGGGCGTCGCTGCGCTCAGTCGCCGCCCGCTGACTCGCCGCGCTCACGCTTGCGCTTGGCGATCTCCTCACGCAACCGCCACTCCTGGATCTCCCGGTCGAGGTCGGCGATCTGCTCCTCCGTCGTGCGGGTGTCGACCGGAACGGAGGGCACGACCGGCGGAGCCGTCCTCGTCCACCGCACGGGGCGCTCGAACCGCGCCCCACCCTCGGGGTACTCGCGCCCGATCCCGAACCACAGCACACTGCCGATGAACGGCAGCAGGATCACCAGCAGCAGCCAGACGAACTTCGGCATGTACTTCACCTGCGCATCGTCACGACGGATGATGTCCACGAGCGCGAACACCATCAGCGCCATGACCATCAGCCAGATCAGCACCGCCATGCTCTCAGATTAGACGAACCGCGCCTCGTTGTGACACCCGGTCATCCCTCACCCGTGGCGATCGGCAGGCCCGGCGTGTTCGACCAGGCGCTCCACGATCCCGGGTACACCGTCACGTCCCGGCCGATGACGGCGCCGGCCAGGGCCAGCTGGGCCGCGGTGATCCCCGACCCGCAGTATGCCGCGATCGGCATGCTGCCGTCGGCGCCGACCTCATCGAAGGCGGCCGAGATCTCGGACGCGGGTCGGAACCGCCCGTCGGCCGTGAGCATCCGGCCGATGGGCAGGTTCATCGCGCCGGGGATGTGGCCGGGGATCGGATCGACCGGCTCGGTCTCCCCGCGATAGCGTTCCGGTGCGCGGGCATCCAGCAGCACGCCGGTCCGCGGCCAGGCCGCCGCGCCGGCGGTGTCGACGGTGCCGGACGATCCCGGAGAGCCGAGCACCGCGTCGCCCTCCGCGACGCGCACCTGACCGGTCTCGATCGGGCCGTCGGCTGCCAGCCAGGCCCGCCAGCCCCCGTCCAGCACCCGGACGTCGGCGAGCCCCGCCCGCCGCAGCGCCCACCAGGCGCGGGACGCGGGCAGCATGCGCGCATCGTCGTAGACGACGACGGTCCGTCCGGCGCGGATGCCCCAGCGTCGCGCGGCTTCGGCGAGCGCCGCGTCATCCGGAAGCGGATGCCGTCCCTCGGCCGGCCGGCCGTGGCGGGACAGCTCCCGGTCGACGTCGACGAACACGGCCCCGGGGATGTGTCCGGCCAGATACCGTTCGTGCCCGTCGTCGTGGCCGAGTCGCCAGCGCGCGTCGAGCACGTGCACGTCGTTCAGCCGCTCCTGGAGCTCGACGACGTCGATGAGCGGATCGCGTGCGGTCATGGCGGGCTCCGATCTCAGGGAAGGAGGTGCCCGGCCGCGCGGAACAGCTCGTACCACTCGGCGCGGCTGAGTTCGACGTCGGCGCCGGCGGCGGCATCCGTCACCCGCTGCGGGGTGGTGGTGCCCAGCACGACCTGCATGTGCGCCGGGTGGCGGGTGATCCAGGCGGTCGCGATGGCGATCGGCTCCACGGAGTGCTTCGCCGCCAGCCGGTCGATCACGGCGTTCAGCTCGGCGTGCTTCGGACTGCCGAGGAACACGCCGTCGAAGAACCCGGCCTGGAACGGCGACCATGCCTGGATGGTGATGCCGTTGATGCGGCAGTACTCGACGATCCCGCCCCCATCGCGGACGATGCTCTGGTCCTCGCCGGACATGTTCGCCGCCACCCCCTGCGCGATGATCGGCGAGTGCGTGATGGACAGCTGCAGCTGGTCGGCCACCAGCGGCTGACGCACCGCCGTGCGCAGCAGGTCGATCTGACGGGGCGTGTGATTGGAGACGCCGAAGGCGCGCACCTTGCCGGAGGACTCCAGCTCGTCGAAGGCGCGGGCGACCTCCTCGGGCTCCACGAGCGCGTCCGGGCGGTGCAGCAGCAGCACGTCGATGCGGTCGGTCCGCAGGGCCTTCAGCGACCCCTCGACCTGAGTGATGATGTGCTCGTAGGAGAAGTCGAACATCTGCTCGGCCGGCACGATACCGCACTTGGTCTGCAGGGTGATCTCGTCGCGCTCGGAGGGCGTCAGCTGCAGCGCCGACGCGAAGCGGTCCTCGCACACGTGCATGGCGCCGCCGTAGATGTCGGCGTGGTCGAAGAAGTCGATGCCCGCCGCGCGCGCGGTGTCGTACAGCTCTCGGACCTCGGCATCGGTCTTGTCGGGGATGCGCATCATCCCCGCGATGACGGCAGGGGCGGCCGCGCCTGCGAACGGGACTGTCTTCACTGTTCCTCCTGGATCACGTTCGGCGTCACCGCACGACGTCGCTCAGCGTCAACGCTACCGTGCGCAGGGCCCGCGCGACCCCGTCTCCCGGCGCCTTCACCGGCCCGCCGGGATGCTGGTCCGCGATCCTGTGAGGGAGCCCTGGGCGAGCCGGCCGGCAATCTCGCGTCCGAGTGCTCCCACTGGCACTAACGTAGCTGTCATGACCGCTCCGATCGATGCGACCACCACCCCTGCCTGGGCAGAGCTCACCGCCGCGAGCGAGGGCTTCTCCCCCGATCTGCGCGACTGGTTCGCGACCGATCCCGACCGAGTGCGGCGCCTGAGCCTCCCGCTGGCGGACCTGCATGTGGACCTGTCGAAGAACCTCGTCACCGACGAGATCCTCGCATCCCTCGTGCGTCTGGCCGAGCAGACCGGCGTGGCCGAGCGCTTCGCGGCGATGCTGTCCGGCGCCCACATCAACACCACCGAGGACCGCGCGGTGCTGCACACCGCCCTGCGCCGCCCCGCCGGCGCCTCCCCCGCCCTGGTCGTGGACGGCCAGGATGTCGACGCCGACGTGCAGTCCGTGCTCGACGCGCTGTCCGCCTTCGCCGACCGGGTGCGCTCGGGAGGCTGGCTGGGAGTGACGGGCAAGAAGGTCACGCACGTCGTGAACATCGGCATCGGCGGCTCGGACCTCGGGCCCGTCATGGTGTATGAGGCGCTCAAGCCCTACGCGGATGCCGGGATCCAGGCCCGGTTCGTGTCGAACATCGACCCCACCGACCTCGCGCAGAAGACCGCGGATCTCGATCCCGAGACCACGCTGTTCATCGTCGCGTCCAAGACCTTCACGACGCTGGAGACGCTCACCAATGCGCGCCTGGCCCGTGACTGGATGTGGGCGGGCCTCGCGGCATCCGGCGCCATCGGCGACGACGAGCAGAGCCGGACGGATGCCGTCGCGCACCATTTCGTGGCCGTCTCCACCGCGCTCGACAAGGTGGCGGCCTTCGGCATCGACCCCTCCAACGCCTTCGGCTTCTGGGACTGGGTCGGTGGCCGCTACTCGGTCGACTCGGCGATCGGCCTGTCGCTGGCCGTGGTCTTCGGCCCGGAGCGGTTCCGCGAGCTGCTTTCGGGCTTCCACGCCGTCGACGAGCATGTGCGCACCACTCCCCTCGCGCAGAACGTGCCCGTGCTGATGGGGCTCCTGAACGTCTGGTACTCGAACTTCCTGGGCGCGCAGTCGCACGCCGTGCTGCCCTACGCGCAGCAGCTGAGCCGCTTCGCCGCATACCTGCAGCAGCTGACCATGGAGTCCAACGGCAAGTCGGTGCGGTGGGACGGCTCGCCGGTCACCACGAGCACCGGCGAGGTGTTCTGGGGCGAGCCCGGTACCAACGGCCAGCACGCGTTCTACCAGCTGATCCACCAGGGCACCCGCCTGATCCCCGCCGACTTCATCGCCTTCGTCAACCCCGCCTACCCCCTGCAGGACGGCGGCCGCGACGTGCACGGGCTGTTCCTGGCGAACTTCCTCGCCCAGACCAGGGCGCTCGCCTTCGGCAAGACGGCCGAGGAGGTCGAGGCCGAGGGCACCACGGGTCCCCTCGTCGCCGCGCGCACGTTCAGCGGCAACCGCCCCACCACGTCGATCTTCGCACCGTCGCTGACCCCGTCGGTGCTCGGTCAGCTGATCGCCCTGTACGAGCACATCACCTTCACGCAGGGTGTGATCTGGGGCATCAACTCCTTCGACCAGTGGGGCGTGGAGCTCGGCAAGCAGCTGGCGCTGCAGATCGCTCCCGCCATCGAGGGCGACGCGGCTGCGCTGGCCGCGCAGGACGCATCCACCCAGGCACTGCTGGCGTACTACCGGGAGCACCGCAAGGGCTGAGCGGCGGCTGCGGCGCCCCGGAGACATCATGCAGCGGCGAACGACGAAGGCGGCCTTCATCCGCGAGCGCGGTGGGGTGGACCGGATCCAGATCGGGCCCGTCCCCGTGCCCGATCTCGGCCCGACGGACGTGCTCGTGCGCATGGAGGCGAGCGCCGTCGACCACGTCGACCTGTTCGTCCGATCCGGCGCCTACGACACCCCGACGCCGTTCCCGTTCGTCCTCGGCAGGGACCTGGTCGGGATCGTCGACGCCGTCGGCTTCGGCGTGCCCGGGCTCGCCCCCGGCACACGGGTGTGGACCAGCAGTCTGGGGCACGGCGGGCGCCAGGGCGCGCTGAGCGAACTCGTCGTCGTGGGGATCGACCGGCTCTACCGTCTCCCGGACGGCGTCTCCGCACTCGATGCCGCACCGCTCCTGCACACGGCCTCCACCGCCCATCTCGGGCTGTCGCGTCATGCCCGCCTCCAGCCGGGAGAAGTGCTGTTCGTCGCCGGGGGCGGCGGCGGTGTCGGCAGCGCGGTGATCCAGCTCGCCGCGCACCGGGGCGCGACGGTCATCGCATCCGCATCCGCGCGGGACGCGGACTGGTGCCTGTCGCTGGGTGCGCGCGTCGTGATCGACTACGCGGCCGACGACGTGGACGAGCAGATCGCCCGGGCCGCGCCGGACGGCATCGACGTCTGGTGGGACAACAGCGGCCGGCACGACTTCTCCGCGCTTCTGCCGAGGATGCGGCAGGGCGGCCGGGTCATCCTCATGGCCGGGATGACCGCTCGTCCGGTTCTTCCCATCGGCGCCGTCTACACGCGCGACATCAGCCTGCTCGGCTTCGCCATCAGCAACGCCTCCGTGACGGACCTGGCCGACAGCGCCCGCGTCGTCAACAGTCTGCTGGCCGCGGGCCGGCTGCGAGCTCGGGTGGGTGCGACGTTCCACCTCGACGAGACAGCCGCGGCGCACCGCGCGATGGAATCCGGTGACGTCACCGGGAGGATCGTGATCGTCCCCTGACGGCATCCGTCCGGGAGTGCGCCAGTGCCGGCGAATGCGGGTGCCGTGGAGGTGGAATCGGTCGTGTCGCCCCGCGCACGAGCGCATCAGCGCGGCATCACCCCGCCGCGGCGCACCAGCAGGGCCAAGTGCAGCGCGGTCTGCGTCTCACCATCGTCGAGATCCAGCCCCAGAAGCTGCTCGATGAGCGCGATGCGCTGATAGAACACCGAACGGGACAGGTGCGAGGCCGCCGCCGCCGCGGTGCGGTTGGTGGGATGGGCGAGCATGGCCTCCAGCACGTCGAGCAGGTCGCCCCCGCGCCGGAGATCGTGCTCGACCAGCGGTGCCAGCATCCGATCCCCGTGCTCCAGCAACCGGTGGTCCTCCCGCAGGCTCGTCACCAGTCGCACGAGCGGCCGCGCGTCCGTGCGCCGCACCGACATCGTGCGAGGACCACCGACCGAGCCACCCCGGGACAGCTCGATCGCCTCCCTCAGCGAGAGCAGCGCCTCATCGAGTCCCGTCGCGGGGAACCCGACCGACACCACCGCGCCGTCTCCCGCCGCCGCGCGAGCGAAGGTGATCACGGTCTCGTCGAGGAGATCCTCCTCGGGAGGCAGGGACATCAGCAGGGCGGCGGACCTGCCCCCGGTTCGAGCAGGGGCGGCGCCGACGATCACTCTCCCGCGGATGGCCTGCGCCGCCGCATCAGCCGCCGCTGTCGAGACCTCGGCGCGGGAGATGACGAGCCCGAACAGACGCCGTCCCCGGATGGGGAACCCCGCCGCGTCCAGTCGCGCCGCCGCACCGGCTGCCCCGGTGTAGCGCCCCGCGAGCAGCCTGTCCAGGAGGCGGCCGCGGGCCTGTCTCTCCCACTCGTCGACCTGCCCGTCCGCGAGTCTGCCGAGGGCGAGCGCGATCGCTCCCTGCTGCAGCACCGCCAGCCGGCCGGCCGGATGCTCGGGTCCCGGCAGGGCGACCAGATGCCCCCAACGCGAGCCGCGCGCCTCGACGGGCACGACCAGCCAGTCCTTCACCATCGGCTCGCACGACAGTCCGCCGCGGTGCGCGGCCCTGGAGAGGCGCTCCCAATCCGAGAGCAGCTCCTCCTCCCTCGCCGGGGGCACGTCGTCGGCGACCACCTCGTGCGCGAGGTTCTCGAGAACGACCGGCGCGCCGAGAGTGGAGGCGAGCTGCCGGACGACGAAGTCCGCCGGGGAGCCGCGCAGGATGAGCGTCGTGAAGCGCTCCCGCACCTCGTCGCGGGCGCGCAGCGCGGCGGTCTGACGGTCGATGATGAGCCGGTGGACCGCCTCGGTGATCGTGACGTACTTCACCTCGTGATGCAGCACCACCAGCACGAGTCCGTGTGCGCGCGCAGCGTCGATGATGACGGCGGGGACCCAGCGGTAGTGGCTGCCGAGCTCGACGATGAGACCCGCCACGCCGACGGCGACGAGCTCCGTGATGAACGCACGCAGCGCATCCGGATCCTGCGGCCATCCCGACCCCGTGGACAGCAGCAGCTCTCCTCCGTCGAGCAGTCTGGCGACGCCGGCACTGTCGGAGACGTGCACCCAACGGACCGGCTCGTCCAGGGCATCCGACCCGCTGAGGACCTCGGGCACGCCTTCGACGACGACGTCCAGGCGCAGGATCTCCCGTACCGTCGGCAGTGCTCCGTGAGCGGCGGTCCTGCGCAGGTCTCCTGCGCCACCCTCCGTCGCCGTCGCGACCATTTCGGTTCCCCTCTCGCCCAGCGGATGCTCCATCCTATCCGGACATTGTGTCCGGAACTGAAGCGACTTCACGACGATCAGACTCTTCGGCCGTCGACCTCCCCCTGCAACACTGGGGAGGGCACACTCCTTCACCATCCGGTCGATCTGTCCGCCTTGACGATCGCGCCGTGTTCTCCGAAAGGAACCTCATGACCAACGCGCAGACAGCGTCCGCCGACGAGGCCGTCGGCGCACTCCCCCTCGTCGGCCACTGGATCGACGGCGCGCCACGCGCCGTGGCCGGCGGACGCACCGCCCCCGTGTTCAATCCCGCCACGGGCCGTGCGACCGCGGAGGTCGCCCTCGCCGACGGGGACGACGTCGCCGCTGCCCTGGCGTCCGCGCAGCGCGGTTTCGAGGTGTGGAGCGGCCACTCGATCGCCAAGCGCCAGCAGGTGCTGTTCGCCTTCCGCGAGCTGCTGAGCAGCCGGCGACAGGAGCTCGCGGCCATCATCACGGCGGAACACGGCAAGGTGCTCTCGGATGCCGCGGGAGAGATCGCCCGCGGGCTGGAGGTGGTCGACCTCGCGTGCGGGTTCCCCACCCTGACCAAGGGCGGCTACAGCGAGAACGCCTCCACCGGGGTGGACGTGTACACGATCAGGCAGCCGCTGGGCGTGACGGCGATCATCTCGCCGTTCAACTTCCCCGCGATGGTTCCGCTGTGGTTCTTCCCGATCGCCCTCGCGGTGGGGAACTCCGTCATCCTCAAGCCCAGCGAGAAGGACCCGTCGGCGGCGCTGTGGATGGCACGACTGTGGCAGGAGGCCGGACTGCCCGACGGGGCGTTCACCGTCCTGCAGGGCGACAAGACCGCCGTCGACGGTCTGCTGCAGGCGGCTGCCGTGCAGTCGGTGTCGTTCGTCGGGTCGACGCCCATCGCGCAGTACATCTACGAGGAGGCGTCGCGCACCGGAAAGCGCGTGCAGGCGCTCGGCGGAGCGAAGAACCACATGCTGGTGCTGCCGGACGCCGACCTCGACCTCGTGGCGGACCAGGCCATCAACGCCGGCTACGGCGCGGCCGGTGAACGCTGCATGGCCGTCTCCGTGGTGCTCGCGGTCGATACGATCGCCGATGCGCTCTCGGAGAAGATCCAGGATCGCATCGCGCGTCTGCGCGTCGGCGATGGTGCGGGCACGGACGCCGGGGAGCCCGACATGGGGCCGCTCATCTCCGCCGCACACCGCGAAAAGGTGTCAGGGTACGTCGACATCGCCGAAGCCGACGGCGCCGACGTCGTCGTCGACGGCCGCGGACTGAGCGTCGACGGCCTCGAGGACGGCTTCTGGTTCGGACCGACCCTGCTCGATCGCGTGCCGACGGACTCGCAGGCCTACACCGACGAGATCTTCGGGCCCGTGCTGTCCATCGTACGGGTGCGCTCGTACCAGGAGGGCGTCGACCTCATCAACTCCGGACGATTCGGCAACGGCACCGCGATCTTCACCAATGACGGCGGCGCCGCCCGCCGGTTCCAATCCGAGGTCCAGGTCGGCATGATCGGCATCAACGTGCCGATCCCCGTACCGGTGGCGTACCACTCCTTCGGCGGCTGGAAGAGCTCGCTGTTCGGGAGCGCGAAGGCCTACGGCGCGCACGGCTTCGACTTCTTCACCCGTGAGAAGGCCGTCACCGCGCGGTGGCTCGACCCTGCCACACACGGCGGCATCGACCTCGGCTTCCCCCAGAACGCCTGAGACCCTGGAGACGATCATGAACGTTACCCCCGCCCATGCAGCCGCGGATCCGTCCGCCGATGCCGCCGTGCGCGCCGACGACCGGGGCCACGTCTTCCACTCCTGGAGCGCGCAGGCGCTCATCGACCCGCTGCCGGTCGCCGGAGGGAAGGGAGCGACGTTCTGGGACTATGCGGGCAACAGCTACCTCGACTTCTCCAGTCAGCTGGTGAACCTGAACCTCGGGCACCAGCATTCCGACCTCGTCGAGGCCATCCGGCGTCAGGCAAGCCGTCTCACGACGATCCAGCCGTCGCTGGCCAATGATGTGCGCGGCGAACTCGCGCGCCGCATCAGCCAGGTCGCCCCTGATGGCTTCGAGAAGGTGTTCTTCACAAACGGCGGCGCCGACGCGAACGAGAACGCCGTCAGGATGGCCCGCGCGTGCACCGGCCGCCGGAAGGTGCTCGCGATGTACCGCAGCTACCACGGCAGCACCTCGACAGCGATCTCTCTGACGGGCGACCCAAGACGCTGGGCCAACGAGCCCTCCGACGGCTCCGTGGCGCACTTCTTCGGTCCGTATCCGTACCGCTCGCCATTCCACTCCACCACCCCCGAGGAGGAGACGGCCAGGGCGCTCGAGCACCTCGAGCAGACCATCGTGCTCGAAGGCGCCTCGACGATCGCCGCGGTGATCATCGAGACGGTCGTCGGCACCAACGGGGTTCTCGTCCCGCCGCCCGGGTACCTGCCCGGCGTGCGCGAGCTGTGCGACCGCTACGGCATCGTCTACATCGCCGACGAGGTCATGGTCGGCTTCGGCCGCATCGGCGAATGGTTCGCGATCGACGCCTTCAACGCGGTGCCCGACCTGATCACCTTCGCGAAGGGCGTCAACTCGGGCTACGTACCGCTGGGCGGTGTCGTGATCTCCGATCCCATCGCTGCGCACTTCGACACCGTGCCGTTCCCGGGCGGGCTGACGTACTCCGGGCATCCGCTCGCCTGCGCGGCTGGTGTCGCGACGTTCGAGGTGTTCGAGCGCGACGGCATCCTGGACCGCGTCCGCGACCTCGGTTCGCGCGTCGTCGAGCCGAGGCTGCAGGAGATCGCGCGGCGGCATCCGTCGGTGGGAGACGTGCGGGGTCGTGGACTGTTCTGGGCCATCGAGCTGGTGCGGGATCAGGAGACCCGGGAACCGCTGGTGCCGTTCAACGCGTCGGGTCCGGATGCCGCCCCCGTCGCCGCCGTCGCGGCGGAGTGCCGGAAGAGCGGGCTGTGGCCCTTCACGCACTTCAACCGCGTGCACGTCGCGCCGCCGCTGGTGATCTCCGAGGACGATCTGATCCGCGGGCTGGATGTCATCGACCACGCACTCCGGGTCGCAGACGAGCACGCGTCCTGACCGAAGCGCTCAGCAGCGCGAGCTCGTGAACGCCACGTCCGGAAGGCCGGATACGCATATGCGCTAACCTCACTCTCGACGACCCGCGTCCATTGCAGTCCGTCGTACTCATAGGAGATCCACGCCTTGCCTCCCAGCACAGCCTCAAGGGGAGATTCGTCGTGTACCCGCCGTACGAGTGGGCCATCAGAAAGCGGAAGTCGGTCTCCACGTCCGCGAACAGCGTGTCCAGCGACACGCCGCGCCAGCTGGTGCCGAGCTTAGTCCAGCTGGTGACGCGGTGGATGTCTGTCGTGATCTCCTCTGACGGAAGCTCGAGGAACTCGGACCAGGACCATCTCCGCGTGCTCCCGGCCCCTGCATGGATGGACGATTCCCAGACGTCCGTGTCAACCGACGGTGTCGGGCCCGCTGAGAGCACCGGGAAGGACTCTGCCAGGTGCTGGCCCGGCGATCATGGTCGTCGCACTCGACCCCAGCCACGACTTCCGCCGCCATCTCCTGGCGGGCGGCGACGTCGAAGGGACTGGGCGCTGCGCGAGCTCCCCGAGGTCGCCTGGCGGTCCCTGCGCCGCTGGCAGGTGCCGGGTTCTCAGAAGTCCCTCCCCTCTGCCGGACGAGTCATCCGCCAGGCTCGGAACGCCGAGAATGGAACCTCCACTCCCTCCCCTCGTCGTTGTGCCGGACGAGGTCTTGAACCGGGCGATCTGTCCTGGACGATCTACCGAGCGATCATCCCCGCCGAGAGGTCGATGTCCGCTCCACAGAGGCCCTGCATTCCGAGCATCCCGATCACCGCGCGGCCGACTTCTTGCTCGGTCACCATCCTGTGCAAAGCCGCTCGCGAGACGAACGCATCCTTGGCTTGGTCATACGTGGTGCCGGTCACCATCGCATCACGGGTGAAGTTCCGGGTCATGCGCTCTCCGTCGACCGGGCCCGGCGAGAGCGAGTTCACCGACACACCGAGCGGACCGACCTCCCAGGCGAGCGTCGCCGTGAGACCGATCACCGCCATCTTCGAGGCCGCGTACGGCGTGCGACGGGCAAGGGGTCGCTTGCCGCTGACCGAGGCGAGGTTGATCACGTCTCCGGTGCCGCGTTCGATCATTGCGGGGAGCAATGCGCGGCACATGAGGTATGTGCCCCGAACGTTGGTGGCGAAGACATCATCCCAGTCCTCGGGCGTGACGTCGACGAGATCGGCCACGGGACCACTGACGCCGGCATTGTTGACGAGGATCGAGATCTCTTCGTCCGCCAGTTCCTCGCGTAGTGCGTCGACCGAAGCGGGCGATGCCACATCGCACGTAGCGATGCGACTCTCGCCGCGGCACTCGGCGGCGACGGTCTCGAGCTTCTTGCGTATGCGGCCGACGAGGATCACCCGGCAGCCAGCCTCTGCGAGCGCGATGCTGATCGAGCGGCCGAGACCGTTACCGGCCCCGGTCACCAGCGCGGTGCGCCCGGTGATCGCGTCAGGAAGCCTCGCCATCGCGCACGCCCATCCAGTCGAATGACCGCCCCGCGTACTTGGCGACCCGGACGTCGCCTGAACGGGCGTGGCCCTCAAACATCTCGACGCGTGCAGCGCGGCCGAGCAACTCGCCGAGCGCGGCGCTGGCCGAGGTCGAAGTGACCTCCTGGTAGGTCACCGTCTTGATGAACTTCCCGACCCAGAGTCCGCCGGTGTAGTGCGCGGCCTTGCGAGTGGGGAGGGTGTGGTTGGTACCGATGACCTTGTCGCCGTATGACACGCAGGTGCCTTCACCGAGGAAAAGCGCACCGTAGTTGCTCATGGTCTCTAGGGCCCGACGAGGCTCGGCAGTGAGGATCTGCACGTGCTCGAACGCGAACTCGTCGGCGAGAGCGTAGGCCTCGTCGATGTCGTCAACCACAATGACCTGTCCGTGCTCGCGCCACGAGACCTCGGCGAAGTCCTTCGTGGGCATTCCGGGGAGGATCTCGTCGATGTGGCCGAGCACCTTCTGTCCGAGAACGACCGAGTCGGTGATCAGTACCGCGGGGGAATCAGGACCGTGCTCGGCCTGGCTGAGCAGGTCGACTGCCACGATGAACGGGTCAGCCTGCTCGTCGGCGACGATCAGTACCTCGGTCGGACCGGCGAACAGGTCGATGCCGACGGATCCGAACAGCTGGCGCTTGGCCTCGGCGACGAAGGCATTACCCGGACCGGCGAGCATATCGACCCGGCCGATGCTCTCGGTACCGAGCGCCATCGCGGCGATCGCCTGGGTGCCTCCAAGAAGTCGGATCTCATCAGCGCCGGCGAGGTGCAGCGCGGCGACGGTCGCCGCGGGGATCTCGCCGCGGATCGGCGGGGTGCAGGCAGTGACGCGAGGCACGCCTGCGACCTTGGCGGTGAGCACGGTCATGTGCGCCGAGGCGAGGAGCGGGTAGCGGCCTCCTGGCACGTAAGCGCCGACGGATGAGACCGGGATGTTCTTCTGGCCAAGGAAGACACCGGGTTCGACCTCGGCTTCAAAGTCGCTGAGCGAGGCGAGCTGACGCTCGGCGAAGTCGCGCACCCGTGCTTGCACGGCCTTGATGTCGTCAATGACTTGCTGCGGGACCGTCGCGATGATGTCGTCGATCTGTTGAGGGGCGAGGAGGAAGTCATCCGGCGCCCACTTGTCGAAGCGCTCGGAGTATTCGCGCACGGCGGCGTCGCCACGCGCGCGCACATCGTCGAGGATCTGCGTGACGGTCTCGGTGACCGTGGCGTTGACGCCGGTGCCTGCGCCGTCGGCATTGCTGGACTTCAGATACTGGACCATGAGGCTTGCCCTTCTTCGACTGATGGGACTAGCCTGATTTGCATACGTATGCATGTCAAGGCGACGCCGAGGAGCAACATGGCCAGAGCCGCCACCAGCATCGATGTCGCCCGCCGGGCGGGCGTCTCGCAGCCGACCGTGTCCCGTGCGCTCCGCGACCTGCCGAACATCACGGCTGCGACGAAGGAGCGCGTGCTGCGCGCCGCGCGCGAACTCGACTACGTGCCGCGTGAGGCTGGCCGCTCGCTCTCGACTCCCACCACCCGGCGTATCGCCGTGGTGTCCGACGCGCTGACGAATCCCTACTATGCCGAGCTCGTCGAACCGCTGAGACAGGAACTCGCGCGCATCGGCCACCGCGCCGTTCTGGTGGCCGACTCCTCCGATGACGTCCTCACCGCCGACGCGCTCAGCGACGGCTCCTACGACGGCATCCTCGTCACCACCGCGGCACGCGACTCACGACTTGCCGCCGATCTGCGCTCGCGCGGGATCCCGCATGTCTTCGTCAACCGCACCGTCGATGATCACAACAGTCACACGTGCGGCTTCGCCGAAGACGAAGGCACCCGACTCATCGCCGAACTGCTGACCGATGCCGGACACGAGCACATCGTCTTCCTCGCCGGCCATCCGCGGTTCTCCACAGCGCACGAGCGCGAAACGGGGTTGCGCACGGCGCTTCGCGAGCGCTCCGTACGGCTCTCCGACCGCGATGTCCACCATATCGACTACACGGTCGATGCTGGCTATGCGGCAACCGTCAGGATCCTGCGCGGCCCGCAGCCGCCGACGGCCATCGTCTGCGGAAACGACATCGTCGCGATCGGCGCCCTCAACGCGGCCAGGGATCTCGGTTGGAACGTTCCGGAGGACATCACCGTCGTCGCTTTTGACGACATCCCCGCGGCCGGCTGGTCGGTCATCTCGCTGACGACCGTGCACTGCGATCTGCCGACGCTCGCGCGCGTGAGCGTGCAGACGCTCAAGAAGGCGATCGACGGAGAAGAGCAGCCGATGCACCATCGCCTTGGCGTTCAGCTCGTACACCGCACGAGTCACGGCGCTCCGCGCGGGACCTGCTCCCCGATGGCTCGCTGATCGGAAGCGACGCGGCCGCATCGGGCCTCGCCCCATTCACAGTCGCATTCTTCGTCCGCTTCGGGATGTCGCTGACGCAGTGGCCCGTTCCCTCATCGTTCGAAGTCGGAGCGACTGACCGTGCCGAGGCGATGACGACCCGCGAGCGCCTGGCGGTCGATGCTCGTCACGCGGTGGCGGGGCCGTGTGTAGATCTGAGGACCATATCGACGTCGAGAACCATGCGACGAGGCGTCGTGCTCCCCTCCATCATCTCGACGAGCTGTGCGACTCCCGCGGAGGCGAGTTCCTGCTGGTCCCCTCGCACAGTCGTCAGGGCGACAAGATCCCACGATGCGTACGAGATGTCATCGAACCCGATGATCGTGAGTTCGTCCGGCACTCCGATGCCGAGCCGCCGAGCAGCATTGAGAGCGCCGATGGCCAAGAAGTCGTTCACACACACCAGCGCGGTCGGACGATTCGGTCCGCCGAGTATGTCAAGGGCGGCTGCGCGACCGGCACCCTCGATCGTGTAATCGCATTCCACAATCGCGTCGGGTCCCACGTCCACGCCCAGCCGCTGTAAGCCGACGACCAGGCCGGACGAGCGCTGATACGCGGTTGAGAAACGGCTTGGCCCCGAGATCATTCGGATGTCCTTGTGACCGTTCTTGACCAAGAGCTCGGCGACCAGTTGAGCGCCCTTCTCGTTGTCGAACTCACACGTCACGCTCAGCGGGTCGTCAACGGACCTGTTCACGAAGACATGCGGAAACTCCCTGTGGCGGAGATCCGCGGCCAGTCGTGAATCCCTCGCGGCCGTGGTGATCACGGCCCCATCGTACGATCCGTCCGTCAGCATGTTGCTCGTCAGGATCTCATCCGAACTGTCCGCGAGAAAGACGGACTTATAGCCCCTAGCAGCAAGTAGCCGACGCAGATAGTCGACGAGCTCCGCGAAGTACGGGTTCGAGAGTGCTTCAGAGATGATCGCTACTCGATGACTGGTACGCGTGGACAGGGAGCGCCCGGACTCCTGAAGGACGTATTCCAGCTCCTCCGCTGCCTGGCGCACTCTTTGCCTGGTCTCGGGCGAGACTCGCGGTGAGTCGCGCAGTGCTCTCGAGACGGTCGATTGGGAGACGCCCGCCAGACGTGCGACGTCAAGACTCGTCGGCATTCGCCTGCTTGACATCAGATACGCCCATCGACTCTGCGCAACACGATCACGTCCAGAATCACCGCACCCCGAGCGACCGGAGAATGGTCGCGACAGTGTCCGTCTCTCCCACGTTCCCGGGCACGATGGTCGTCATCCACGCTCGGCTCGACGTCTCGACACGCCATACGGACACGCCAGGAATCACCTGTCCCTCGACAGTGGCTTCGGCTGCTCCCAGCCCGACACGAATGACCTCAGAGGCAGTTATACCACCCTTCGTGACGATACTGGCGGCATGCGATGCCACACGAGACACGATGCTCGTCAGAAACGACATGACCAACTCACCGTGTCGCAGAGTGTTATGAGTTTCCTTGCGGCCGCGCTCGGTGATGAGCAGCGCAATGCCGCGCTCCCGAAGGTCAGCACGGACCGCGGTCACGATGTTCCGGCGCTCGCGCTCGTCATCGGCGAGGGCGGCGTGAACGGGCACGACACGCGCAGCGAGTCCAAGCCGGGCACTGATCGCCGCCATCTGTCGGTCGGCCAACTCCGTATGGGATCCGCAGACGATCAGAGTAGGGCCCGAGAACTCCACGTCACTCGGGTGGAGAAGCTCAGACGCATACACGCCGCCGATCATGGCCGCCAGGGGTGCTGCGCATCTGACGATGCTCTGGCGCCCCTCGACTCTCGCTGCGTCGAACGCGCGCTGGACGAGCCGGAGATCGTCATCCGTCTCGATGTCGGGAATGACGAACGACCCCCCTGGAGAGTTCGTCAGTGCTTCACGCACCACGTCTCCTCCACTCGCGCGCAACTCATGCGCGGAGCAGGTGGCGGCGACAATACGGTTCGCGTTGCGCACGAGGTCCGCCAGATGCGAAGTCGGGACGGGAAACACGGGGTCCCGCGCGTACTCCGTCTCCGCCACAGGGATCCACTCATCCTCCTGGCGCGCATAGTGCATGGACCCGCGCGTGATACGCCCTCCCGCAGGGAACGCGGGCACCAGCAGGATGGGCTTCTCCGGCTCGTCGAGGGCGTCGATCTCAGCGAAAATATGGCCGCGCAGAGTCGAGTCTCCTCGCAACACGATCTGTATTTCGAAGCTCTCGCGGGCCGACACCGCCGCAAGCGCCTGCTTCGTCTCACGGAGGAGCGCCACCGCCCGGTCGCGCTCCAGCGCACGCGCATTGGTCTGGAGATAGACCGTGCGGTGTTCCCTGAGCGCCGTCGCCAGAGACGCGGCCGTCCAGCTCATCAGAACTCGGACACCACGCGCAGACTGAGTTCCGGTCGGATCGTCGTCGAAGACGACTGTTCTGTGCTCTTTAATGGAGGTGCCCCCCGCCGTTAACATCAATCGTCGCGCCCGTGATGTAGTCCGACTCCGGACTCATCAGGAACATCACGGCAGCTGAGACATCGCTGGGCGTGGCGAGGCGTCCGAGAAGAGTGTCCTCTGCGAGTTGCGCCTTACGCTCCGGCGTCAACAAGCCACCGTCGATATCGGTGTCGACCATGCTCGGGGCGACCGCGTTCACACGAACTCCATCCTTTCCCACCTCCCGGGCGACTGCCTTCGTGAACCCGAGTACGGCCGCCTTGGCAGCCGAATAGTGCGAGGCCCCGAAGATCCCACCACCGCGTTGGGCGGACACCGAGGACATGTTCACGATTCGACCCGCCCGCTTTGCGCGCATGATGGGCAGGACGGCCTGCGACATCAAGAACACCCCTCGCACGTTCACTGCGAAGATGCGTTCCCACTCCGTGACGGAGATCTCCTCGACCGGAGTCGGCGCGGAGATACCCGCGTTGTTGACCAGACCGTATACGCCCCCATGCGCCTTCTCCGTGGCAGCGACGGCGTC
The DNA here is from genome assembly GCF_039539005.1 of Microbacterium soli. NCBI lineage: Bacteria > Bacillati > Actinomycetota > Actinomycetes > Micrococcales > Microbacteriaceae > Microbacterium > Microbacterium soli. The sequence continues at coordinate 2,192,941 of NZ_BAABCP010000001.1, read as the reverse complement.
GGCGACCTGGTGCTCGTCGCTCACGTCCACCGCCTGTGCCGTGACTTTGACCCCGTAGGCTGAACTGAGGTGCTCCGCGCACGAACGCGCGCCCTGTTCGTCCCGATCGTAGATGGCGATCTCGTAGCCCGCTCGTGCCAGATCAGCAGAGATCACCCGTCCGATGCCGCGCAGAGATCCTGCCCCGGTGACAATCACCGTCCGTCGATTCACAGTTTTCCTTTCACTCAAACCCGTCGCATGCTGACCATGCGCTCATTGCCCCGGTACACAAGCCACGGGACCCCGTCTCAACCGACCGCACTGCATCTCTTCGATCTCCTCCGCACATTGATAGAGCAGCTGCTCCGAGTTGGCGGCACCGGTGAGAAGCACAGCAGTCGGCAAGCCATCGTCGTCGAGTCCCACAGGAACGCTCAACGACGGGAGGCCGGCGCAACTCGCAGGCGCGACGAATCGTGTTATCTCCATGGCGAGGGAGTGAGTCCGCCCTCGGTCATCCGTGTAACTGTCGGCGCCGACCTTTGGCGCGGTGAAGGCGACGGTGGGCGTCAACACCAGATCCACCTGTCCGAGCAACTCTTCGTATTCACCTCTGATCAGGGTTCGCATCCGCTGAGCGTCGACGTAACTCGTCGCCGCGATCTGCGCACCGGCCTCCAGCTGCGCACGAACATCGTCACCGAGGTCAGCTCGCTCCGAGGCTCCGAGACCGCCGAATGCCGTTGCCGCCTCGACCGCTGAAGTGGTCCGCCAGGCTGCGACCGCGTGCTCCATGAACCGCGGACGAAACTCTCGGACAGCATGACCACGGCGCCGCAGTTGCTCGATGGCACGTGAAAAGTGCTCACGGACCGCCGGCTCCAGCCGCTCGAACGCCGGTCCCGACAGTACCGCCACCCGCCACGGAGCGTCCGATCGCACCGCCGTGCTGCGCGACGGGGATGCGATCGCGGAGAAGATCTCCCGGTTGTCTGCAACCGTGCGTGTGAACGGCCCGACGGTGTCGGCGCTCCATGCCGCAGGAAGAACGCCTCGAGTGGAGACTGCTCCGTAGGTGGGTCTGAGACCCACCACCCCGCACATCGCAGCAGGGAGCCGCACTGAGCCGCCCGTATCCGTACCGAGCGCAGCCAATGCCTGTCGCGCCGCCACCGCGGCCGCGGAACCACCGCTCGAGCCGCCCGGACTGCATTCTCGATTCCAGGGGTTGTGTGTACGGCCGAAGTGCGGATTGTCCGCCCAGGGGCCGAGCGCGAGCTCGTGCATGTTGGTCATGCCCAGGATCGTCGCACCTGCCGTCCGCAGTGCGCTCACAGCGTCCGCGTCGCTCGTCGCGACATCGCTCACGCGCACGCTCGTACCAGCCGCGTACGTTCGGCCCGCCACTGCCATGTTGTCCTTGAGTGCGACGGTCACTCCCCGGAGCGGGAGATCATGTGCACCTCGCGGTTCTTCAGCATCTGGAGTCTGCGCGGTCACCGGACCTGTCGGCACCGTGAGAGGCTCCGCGAAAACATCCACCCAGGCCCCTATATCGGAAGTCGCCTCGCGCTGAGCAGTGTACGCGGCCACGACATCTTCCGCAGAGAGCCGCCCCGACGCCACGGCATGCGCGGTCGCGGAAACACCAAGGTCAAGGATCATTGCGCGCGATCCCCTTTCGACAGCATGATCGGGCCGATGTCGGTCGATGCGTACGCCCGGATACATGCGTGCATCTCTGCGAACACCGATCGGTGGTTCGCCAGCCAACCAGCTCCAGTAGCAGTCGGCACCGGACTGTCAAGGCTCCCAGCTCGAGTCGATGTCGACATCCCTGCGCCCTTACTGTTCTGCGAGACTGCCACGAAGCTCACTTCCCGCATCGCCCGGTTCCAAGTCGAGAATGCTGATCGATGCCTCGAACCCGGGCGCGTCGAACACCGCATGCGGCGCGATGACCGTGCTCGGCACCGAGCCGCCCGACCGGCCGCAGTACATCCCTCCAGCCAGGCCTGCCACCGGCCAGAGCGGAACCGAGTCCAGGACTCCGACCACAGCACCATCCAACGTCAGCTCAAATCCACCCCGGCCTTCACCGACCGGTTCATGCGAGAGCGTCAGGGTGTGAGAGTCTGATCGACTCAGTGAGCCGTGCAGCTCCCAGATGTGCTCGTGGTCATAGAGGTACTCGAACAGGACGCCGTCCGGGCCGACGGAAAGCGCCAGACCACCGAATCGGGATCCGATCGTCAGCAGCGGAGCCGCATGGTCCGGCCGGACATCGGCGAACTCGACGCCTATCGAATAGCGCCGACCGGAGACGTCCGGGACATGGTAGCGGTCCAAACGCGTTCCCGTGGAGAAGAGCCGCGTGTGCGGCCGCACGCGTAAAGCGATCGACGCGGCTTGCCGCTCATACTCGCGGTCATCAAGCGGCAATACCGACTTCTGCTCTGCGATATCCAGCCAGTCCGCCTGCATCGTGCGAAGAAGCGCCTCGTGTTCTCCGCTGAGATCGTGCGTCTCCGAGAAGTCGTTCGCGAGGTCATAGAGTTCCCAGACATCTGCGCTGAAGTCGTCACCACGGGTGTGGCGAGTCACGGCTTTCCAGCCCTCCTTCCACAGCGCACGGTCACCCAGCATCTCGTAATACTGCGCGGATTTTCTCTCCGGCGCGTCCGGGTCCGTCAAGCAGTACGCCATGCTTACCCCCGAGATCGGGGTCTGCTCAATGCCTGCGAGATTCGTGGGAGCCTCGATTCCGGCCAGTTCCAAGACTGTCGGGACGACGTCACTCACGTGATGATATTGGCTCCTCACAGAACCGTTCTCCGAGTCGGGAATCAGACCCGGTGCGTGCAGAATGAACGGTGCTCTCACCCCGCCACCGTGGACATCCTTCTTGTACCACTTCAGCGGTGTGTTACTGGCTTGAGCCCAGCCATGCGGATAGTGGCCGTAGCTCGACGCCGTGCCCAGAGCCTCGAAGTTCCGGGTCTTGACGCCGAACTCTTCCGGCTCGTACACGAGATGCTTCCTCCCATTGAAAGCACCCTGCGGCCCGCCTTCGGGCGACGCGCCGTTGTCAGACAGTACGACGACGATGGTCGACTCCATCAACCCGACCGCCTTCAAGTGATCGAACACACGCCCGAGTTGCGCATCCGTGTGCTCGACGTACGCCGCATAGACCTCCTGCATGCGCGCGTAAACGCGCTTCTCCTCATCGGACAGAGAATCCCAACTCGCAACCCCAGGGTTGGCCTCGGGAAGGTCCGTGCCCTCCGGGACGATACCCAGTTCAAGTTGTCGTTCGAAACGCTGTCTGCGGATCTCGTCCCAACCGCAGTCGTATCTGCCGCGATAGCGATCCACGTACTCCTGGGGTGCCTGATGCGGCCAGTGAACCGCTCCCGTTGCGAGATACATGAAGAAGGGAGTCTCCACCCCAGCGGTCACGTGGTCGCTGAGCATACGAATCGCCCGATCAGCGAGAACTTCCGTCAGATGCCCGCCAGCGGGTTCTTCCACGGCGTGGTTATCCGCGAACAGCTCCGGGTTCCACTCATCGGCGATCGCGCCGTGGAACCCGAACCAGCGATCGAACCCACGTCCCAGTGGCCAGTCATCGAAAGGTCCAACTGGTGTCACATCCGACTGCGGCATCAAGTGCCACTTGCCGACGGCCATCGTCCGATAGCCCTCGTGACGAAGAATCTCCGAGACGAGTCCCGATGAGCGCGAGATCCTGCCTTGGTAACCGGGATGCTCCGTCGCCCACTCGGCAATGATGCCCATTCCGACCTCATGGCAGTCACGGCCGGTGAGCAACGAGGCCCGCGTCGGAGAACACATCGCCGTCACGTTGAAATTCTGCAGTCGCAGCCCGCCGTCCGCCAACGAGTCGATGTTCGGTGTCCGGATCTCAGATCCATAACAGTGCAGATCCGCGAACCCCAGGTCGTCGAGGACGACGAACAGGACGTTGGGCTTGTTGAGGTCAGTCATCGTGAACTCCCCATCCGTTATGTGCAAACTCAAGAATCTCCTGCTTGAGACCGGTGAACTCGTCCGCCGTGAAGAACCCATAGCCGCGTGGTTTGGCCGTGGTCACCGTGATCTCCCGAGCGACCCTCCCCGGTCGCGGAGACATCAGGAGGATCCGATCTCCCAGATAGAGAGCTTCGTCCACATCGTGTGTGACGAAGATGACGGTTGGGCGGAACTTGGCTGAGATCTCCATCAGGAGCTCCTGCATCGCCAGCCTCGTCTGCGAGTCAAGGGCTCCGAAAGGTTCGTCCATGAGAAGGACATCCGGCTCGTTCAGCAGCGCTCGAGCGATCGACACACGCTGCTGCATGCCTCCCGACAGCTCATAGGGATAACGCTTCTCGAAACCGGAGAGCCCGACCGCCGCGAGAAGTTCTTCTGCGCGTTCACGATAGGGAAGACGGCGTGTCCGCGGGCCCACTGTCGCGTTGTCCCACACCGTCATCCACGGGAACAACGCGGCGCTCTGGAAGACGACGCTTCGGGACGGACCGATGTCTCGCACCTCCTCCCCATCGACGAGCACCGAGCCAGAGGTCTTGTCGATGAATCCGGCGAGGATGTTGAGCACCGTGCTCTTGCCGCATCCGCTCGGACCGAGCAGACAGACGACTTCTGCAGGCGCGACGGTGAAACTGGTGTCTTCCAGTGCCGTCACATCACCGAAACGCTTGACCAATCGGTCGATCGTGATCTTGTTCATGGCTTTCACCGGCCTTCCCAATGCAGAACACGCTTCTTGAGAAGCAGCAGAGCCCCATCCAGCAGCACACCGATCACGCCGATCGCGATGATGCCGACGTAGACCACGGGCAGGTTATAGAAGTTCCCCGCTTCCATGATCATGTAGCCGAGACCCCTGTCCGCCGCGACGAGTTCGGCCGCGACGATGAGCGCCCAGGCGATGGAGATCGACGTGCGCAACCCCGAAATGATGTGCGGCATAGCACCGGGGACCAACACACGCATGAAGAGCTGACTCGACGACATCCCGACGTTCTTTCCCGCGCGGATCAAGATATCGGGCACGGTTCTGACGCCCGAATGAGCACTCAAGACCATGTAGAGGAACGCAGCGTAGAAGATCAACACGATCTTGCTCATCTGGCCGATTCCGAAGTAGATCACGACGAGCGGGATGAACGCGATGGGAGGGATCGGACGGAAGAACGAGAACGTGAGAGTGAGCAGATTGTCCGCCCACCGGTAGTACCCCATCAGCAGCCCGACCAGGATGCCGGCGATCGCAGCGAGCACAAACCCGCTGAGCGCCCTCGTCAGCGACGCGACGATGTGTTCCTGCAGGGTCACTGCATGGAAGCCCTCCGTGATCAGGCCGGCCGCCACCTCGAACAGCTGAGTCGGACTGGGAAGCTTGGAGGTGTCCACGAGGCCGCCGTATGTGACGACGCACCACACCGCCACCAGCGCAAGCGGCCCGAGGAATTGCAGGGATCTGTCAGAGAGCAGTCGCTTGGCTCGAGAGATTGACTGTGTCATCTCGCCCCTTCCCTATACCTGTACGGACGCAATCCTTAACGCTCACTTCGCATCGAGGTACGACCGGAGGAGGCTTGAATCCACTCGACCGGCCACAGCGCTCTCCGGAAGAGCCGTCGCATCGATGAACTCACCCTCGACGAGCTCGCCATGAATGAAGAGGATGTCCGCCTCGAGCTCGTCCGACTCCATGTAGTCCACGGTGTCCGCGAGTGCGGGGGTCGGAACCTCATCGAGGATCCGCAGCGCGTGCGGCTCGGAGACGGCCATGATCGACGCGATCTCACGGGCGACCTGGCTCCGCTCGGATTCCAGGAGATCCGTGCCGTGATCGAGGGCCTCGATGAACTTGGTCGCCTCCTCCGGATGATCGGTGAGCCACTCGCTGCGGGCGAACCAGAGTTCCGGATCCGGCATTCCTGCCTGCTTCTCGGTGATGAGCTCCTCGGCGCCGGCTTCTTCCAGCAGGTATGTGATCGGCGCCCATGTGGAGACCGCATCCACCTCACCACGGGTGAAGGCGGGCACCATCTGCGAAGTCGTGAGGTTCTTCAGCTCCACATCAGCGAGGCTGAGCCCCACCTGCTCAAGCGCGGCCTTCACGGTCAACCAGCCGGTCGTGCCCAGAGAGACGCCGATCGTCTTGCCTCGGAGATCCTCGACACTCCCGATCGTCTCGGAATTCACGACGATCTTGTTGGCAAGGTCCGAGGCCCCCTCCAACGCGATCACCTTCGCATCGACCCCGGCCTGAAGCGCCACAAGGAAACCGGGCGTTCCGGAGAACGCGACGTCGATCTCACCCGCCTGCAGCGCCAGGTTCTTCGACGGGCCATCGTTGAAACGCACGAACTCAACGGGGAGGCCGATGTCGTCGAAGGTACCGAGCGCTTGTGCGGCGTAAAAGCGAAGTTCAGTTCCGGTGTGCCAACCGATGCGGACCGTTTCATAAGTCTCCGAGTCATCCGCGGGGGCCGACCCTGAAGGGGAGGGGGACGAGCACGCAGCAGCGCTGAGTGCGAGTGCGAACGCTCCCAGGATTGCTCCCGCTCGGACCAGTAGTGATGACGTCATCTCGGCTCCTTCACCTCGTGCCGTCGGTCGCCCTTACAACCGTCAGCTGCTCGAATAGTGAGTGCAGTCCATCATGCATACGTATGCATGTCAACTTTCGCTCCACAATCCGCTGCGTAGCAGGTATCCCGATGGTGCTCATCTCCTGATCCGGGACTGAGCACCGTGGACAGGGAATCGAGCGCGGCGCCAGCATCCTCATCGCAGGATCCGATCAGTCTCCGCGATGCACGCCAATCAGCTTCTTTCAGGGCGTGGCACTTCCGGCACCTAGGGATGCCCGTTCATCAAGTTCCACGCAGAGGAAGGGCCCCGATCCTGCAACTGAATGCAGGCTCGGGGCTCTGCTTGATCCTGGCAAGAGCACCTAGGTGTGATGTCCAGGCAGGTTGTTTTCGATCCTGCTGATGGGTGGGGCTCCGATTGCGGAGTGGTGCCTGTGATGATCGTAGAAGTGCAACCAGCCGGGTAGCGCCTGCCTGCGAGGACGTGCTCACATACGTCCAGCAGCGGGCGTCGCTTCAGGGCGAGATCGACCGGGTTGTGTCGGTGGTTTCCTCGATCGCGCGCGTTCACCAGCACGGCGCGACCCTCACGCGGGACGCAGGGGGTTCCATCGAACCTCAAGAAATCCGGGCCAGCGCCGCCTGACCACGCAATCGGTCGATCCCGGGGAGGTTTGGCGCGGCCGCTCGCGTTCGTTCTCACAGGTGGGCGGGTCGCGGACACGAGCATGTTCACCGACGTGCTCGACGAGATCCGTGTCCCTGGGAAGGGGCCTGCGCGCACGAGGCCGGAGCGGGTGCTCGCGGATAAGGGCTATCCACCGAAGAAGGACCGGACTTGGCTGCGCGAGCGGAGCACCAAGGCCACGGTCCCCGAACGCGCCGACCAGATCGCGAACCGGCACAAGCATCGGGGCAGGCCGATCGACTTCGGCGACGAGCAGAAGAAGCGCCACAAGGGTCGCAACGTCGTCGAGCGGTGCTTCAGCTTCGTCAATCAGTGGCGGGGACTCGCGTCCAGATACGACAAGATGGCCTGCTCATACGCGGCAGGGGTTTGCCTCTCCGCAGCATTCCAATGGATTTGGCAACGCGACCCAGGATATTTGACGCCAATCGAGTTCGCGATCAGCATGGGCAAGAACCTGACTCTCGCAGCCTAACCAGAACTGTCGTCTGTTCCCGCGCCATGCCCGAAGTCACGAGAGAGCGTCTTTCAGCGACAGGAGGTGTGCACGACTGAGGCCTGCCGCCGCGGTGGCGTCATGGTTCGCGATCGCGTCAACGATGTCGACATGAACCTGGTGATCGTCATCACTTCCGAAGTGCGTCCTGATGCGGAGCATCTCGATCATGGTCTGCCGCAGTCTCGGGGTGAAGCTGTCGAACAGTTCCAGCAGGATCGGGTTGTGCGCCGCGGCGATGATCGCCCGGTGCACCGCTGTGTCCGTATCGACGTGCGATTCGATCTCTGCTCGGTGCTCGCTGCGGGAGGTGAGCGCTTTGCGGATTGCGCGGAGGTCTGCCGGAGTGCGATGTTCGGCGGCCAAGGCCGCAGCCTCAGTCTCGATGGCCACACGAGCTTCGATCACCGCGATGATGTCCGCGCGCCGCAGCACGCTCTCCCACTCAACAGGGACGTCGAGAGCGGTGACGAACACTCCTGAGCCTTGCCTCGAGGCGAGCACGCCGCGTCCGGCGAGTTGCCGGATCGCCTCACGCACCGTCGACCGGCCCACACCGAGCTGCGGGGCGAGAGTCGTCTCTCCAGGCAGTTTCTCGCCGAGTCCCCACTCGCCGGCCTTGATGCGCTCCAACAGCAGATCAGCGGCCTGATCTGCGAGGGGCGTGCGTACCACTTGCGCCATGATTTCATTTTAACTGCTCAACTTGTCTGAGGACTTATGCTAAATTTGCGGCATGTCCTCTTTCGAGTTCCTCCTTCTCCTTCGCTGCCACGGCGGGGTCTAGTCAGATCGGCTCCTCGTCGTGGAGCCGATGCCTGTGCCGGTCAGCCGACGGAATAGTTGAAGGAACCCTTGACATGACGACGACCTCGTTCCCGCGCATCAGCTCCCCCGCTGGCGCTGTACCTGATCAGGCTCCCGCGTGGAACCGCCAGCGGCACTCGCAGATGCCGTCCCACCGCTACACCGACGTGTACTCGCGCGTCGAAGTGCCACTGACCGAACGTGACTGGCCGAACAGGCGCCTCACCGTCGCGCCGTTGTGGGTGCCTGTCGACCTGCGCGACGGGAATCAGGCGCTGGCCGAGCCGATGGACCCTGCCCGCAAGCGTCGCTTCTTCGAGTTGATGGTCACGATGGGCTACAAGGAGATCGAGGTCGGCTACCCGTCCGCGTCGCAGACCGACTACGACTTCGTCCGCCTGATCGCCGACACCGGCATCGCCCCGGACGACGTGACGATCGTGGTGTTCACTCCGGCCCGCCGCGATCTGATCGAGCGCACCGTCGCCTCGATTCAGGGAATCACCAACCCGATCGTGATCCACATGTACACCGCCACCGCACCGACCTGGCGCGACACGGTGCTCGGCTACTCGCAGGACGACCTCAGAGAGCTGATCCTGGCCGGTGGCCGCGACGTGCTGGAGTTCGCCGGCGACATGCCGAACGTGCGGTTCGAGTTCAGTCCCGAGGTGTTCAACCTCACCGAGCCCGACTACGTGATCGACATCTGCGACGCCATGACCGAGCTCTGGGACGCGACCCCGCAGCGTCCGGTGGTCCTGAACCTGCCCGCCACCGTCGAGATCGCGACCCCGAACGTGTACGCCGACCAGATCGAGTACATGCACAAGAACCTCGCCCGCCGCGACTCGGTGATCCTCTCCGTGCACCCGCACAACGACCGGGGCACCGCGATCGCCTGTGCGGAACTCGCGGTACTGGCCGGCGCGCAGCGCGTCGAGGGATGCATCTTCGGCAACGGCGAGCGCACCGGCAACGTCGACATCGCCACCCTCGCGCTCAACCTGCACGCACAGGGCATCGACCCGATGATCGACTTCTCCGACATCGACGAGATCCGACGCACCGTCGAGTACTGCAACAGGCTTGATGTGCACGCCCGTCACCCCTACGTCGGCGACCTCGTGCACACGGCCTTCAGCGGCACGCACCAGGACGCGATCAGGAAGGGCTTCGCAGAGCACCACGCCCGCGCCGCCGCTGAAGGTCGGCCCGAGAGCGAGATTGAGTGGCGGGTACCGTACCTGCCAATAGACCCTGCCGACATCGGGCGCAGCTACGACGCCGTGATCCGCGTCAACTCGCAGTCCGGCAAGGGCGGCATCGCCTACCTGCTCGAGACCGGATACGGCATCGAACTGCCTCGGCGGCTGCAGATCGACTTCGCCCGGCACATCCAGCAGCACACTGACGTCACCGGCGGCGAAGTCACCGCGGCCGAGTTGTGGTCGATCTTCCAACGTGTCTACCTGTCAGACGGTTCGGGCGACAGGGCTCCGATCGACCTGGTCGGTTTCGAGGCCTCGGAAACGGACCAGCACGCGCAGACGACGATCGTGCTCCGCGTCGACGGCCAAGAACAGAGCAGCACGCACTCCGGTGTCGGCCCGGTGGAGGCCCTCACGGCAGCGCTCGATGCTCACGGCTACCGGGTCGAGATACTCAGCTTCCACCAGACCAGCATCGGCACGGGCGACGACAGCGATGCACTGACGCTGCTGGAGTACCGCACCGAGAACGGCACGGCTTGGTCTGCAGGACGCGAACGATCCGTCCTTGCTGCGAGCATGGACGCCGTGATCACCGCCGCGACGGCAGTCGAGCGTGCTCCTTCAGGAACAGCCACGAGATAGGGAGGGCTGATGAACGCAGGAGACAAACGAGTCAGTTGCGATTTCGAGGTCGAGTTCGCGAACGGCGGCGGAATCCAGGGGCAGGGCTTCCGGTTGGATATCGACGGAGATGATATCGACGACGTGACGCTGGCCGAGTACATCATTCGCGATCTGCGTCTTCTGATGGTCAGTGAGGTTCGGATTCGCAGCAAGAGCATCATCGTCGAGTCGCACAAACGATCGCCCATCGAACGCACCCGCTTCTCAGACGACGAGTCGCATCGAGCATCGATCGATTTGAGTCACACGATCGCCGACGGCATGGTGACGTATGCGGGACTGCCCTCTCCGATGATCTTCCCGCATCGTTCGCGGATGGAGTCGAGAGCGCATTACACGAGGGGCACCGAGTTTCAGATCGATCGCATCGACATGGTCGGCAACACCGGCACCTACATCGACGTGCCCTTCCACCGCTACCACGACGGTGACGACCTCGCAGAAGCACCGCTGAGCCGACTCACGAACCTCCCCGGCGTGGTTGTCAGAGTCTCCGGAGCGATGGAACGGGCAATCGACTGGCATCACTTCGCCCCTGTCGACTGCCGAGGCCGCGCGATACTCGTGCACACCGGGTGGGATGAGCATTGGGGAACCGACGACTACTTCTCCAGGCACCCGTACCTCACTGAACGGGCTGCAGAATATCTTCGCGATCAGGGCGCAGCCCTCGTGGGCATCGACTCGCTGAACATCGACGACACGGACGGCGGCACCCGCCCCGTGCACTCCGCGCTTCTGGAGGCAGGCATCCCCATCGTCGAACACCTCTGCAACCTCGAGGCAGCACCCACGGAGGATTTCGACTTCACAGCCGCTCCTCTGAAAGTCGAGAGCATGGGGAGCTTCCCCGTTCGAGCGCACGCAATACTGCCGCCGAGAGTGTCGAGAACACACGGGGCGGCATCACGACCCGGTGCCGGGTGAGCAGCGAGGCAGACCGAGCACGCGACCAGTTCGGAAGATCCACTCCCGGAGACGTTCTGCCCCGAGCGGTGACTATGGCGTCGCACGGACAACGACCAACGAGCCATCGAAGATCGGTTGTCGCTGCAGGAAGCCTTCTCGATCTTTCCGCGGTCATGCGACAGCTCTTTCATACGTCTGCACCCGAACTGTCTGAAGAGATGGGCTCATTCAGGCCATCGCCTCTGGCTGCTTGCAGGTGACGTAACGTGAGCTTCTATAGTCGGGGCATGGAATGGCAGGAATCGCCGGACGACCCGCGGGCTGACGCCGGAACATGGAAAGTGGGCAGGCTCGCTGAACTCACAGGAATAACAGTGCGAACACTTCGACACTACGATCAGATCGGACTTCTGCAACCGTCGGCGACTACGAGCGGGCAGCACCGCGTCTACGATCGGGACAACGTGACGAGACTGTATCGCATACTGGCATTGCGTGGGCTCGGGTTCGGGTTGGCCGATATCAAGTCATTGCTCGACGACCCGCAGTGGGATCTACGAGCAATGGTTTCCCGCCATCTCGCGGACACAGAGCGCACCGCAGAGGTCGTCACCAGGCTCGCCACTCGGCTGCGTGCGCTTGACGGGGAACTCGATCGTTCCAGCGAGACGCCACCTGAGGAGTTGTTCACGCTTATCGAGGAGATGACGATGTTGGACACTCCCGTCCGTAGAACAACCACCCTGCTCGTGTACGAGGATCTTGCAGCAGCACACGCGTACCTGAGCCAGACTTTTGGACTTCTGGCCGGGCCTCTCGAACGCGATTCCGACGGGCGAGCCGTTCACGCCGAACTCTACGCAGGGGACCAAGCCATATGGCTTCATCCGGTCGGCGAGGGATATCGCTCACCCCGCGAACTGGGGGCAGTCAGCGGGATGACTGTGATCCTCGTCAACAGCGTCGATGATCATTATCGCCTTGCCATCGAACACAATGCTGACATCGTCGAGGCTCCCGTCGATCAGCCCTATGGTGTTCGCGAATACGGCGCACGGGACCTTGAAGGCCACCTGTGGTACTTCCACAGTCCTCTCCCATGACCACGAATGCAAGGAACGCCCCCGTACTGCTGTGTATCCGCCGCAAGCGAACCTGAAGCTCGACGGCTCCCCAACAGGACGCCTCCTCGCGTGCCTGAGCTCATCGAGCGCGAGGTTCCACTGGTTCGCGCCTCACGGCCACCTCCTGCATACCCTGTAGCGAAGCTGCACGTTCGACGACCGGTCGTACCGGCGGCTCTCGAGCAACTCGAGGTCGACGGGTGCATCGAAAAGCCTCACCCCAGTGCCAAGCGAGACTGGGCTGACCAGCAAGTGCAGCTCGTCGATCAGGTCATGGCCGAGAAGCCAGTTCCATGTTCGCCGGCTCGCGAAGATCAGGATGTCCTCGCCACTGGACAGTTTTGCATCACGAAGCCAATCGAGGGCCTGGCCGCGAGGCAGGAGTGTGGTGGTTTGGACCCAAGGGTTGTCCGAAGCGATCGGGCCGCCATCGCTGACGACGACTTTCGGGAGTATGTTGTAGCGGCGACTGATGGCCCGGTTCACCTGGCTGAAACGGCGAGCGTCGGGTCCATCGGCAGCTGGGGCGTCGGCGATAAACGGCCAGTAGGCGCTGAACCCGTCGAAGGATTCTCGCCCCAGCAACACCGTACTCGCGGCATTGATGCTGTCGAGATTGGATTCATCGAAAGCCCCATCCATATTCAACACCAGCGGGTTACCGGTACTGTCGGCGTAGAAGCCGTCGAGTGAGACGATGTTGTTGACGACGATCTTGCGCACAATGTGCTCCTTCCGTCTGCGAGCGTCAACACATCAGATGCACCCTGCCGCAAAGATTCATCGCTTACCCGGAAGTTCTTTCGCCCATTCGACGCACATCGGGCCGACGAACGATGCCAGCCATTCGAGTTGTCCGTCACGCAGGTGCAGGATCATCAGTGCCCCAGGTCGCCACTCGCCTTCCCAGAACTGTTCACCAAACACCGCTGGATGACCGTTCACCTCATCCACCTTGTGCACCCTCCAAGGCGTGGCGAACACGCTCCCGCGCAAAAATGTGGCGATGTCGGTGCGCCCCTCGAACCAGGCAGGCAGCGGAGGCATTGTGAACTTCGCCTGCTCGGTGAGCAACGCGATCACGCCTTCGACATCCCCTGAAGTGAAGGCCGAGACGAAGGCGCGCACGGCTGCCTGGTCAAGCTCGGGGTTCTTACTCTGCTGGGCCTGCGGCTTTCGCCGAGCCAACGTCTTGCGTGCACGCTGCAGTGCGCTGTTGACTGAAACCGACGAAGTGTCGAGGATATCTGCGACTTCGGCAGCCGAGAACTCCAGCACCTCCCTCAGAATCAGCACCGCGCGTTGAGTCGCGGGCAAGTGCTGCAGTGCTGCGATCCATGCGAGCTCGATATGTTCTCGCCGTTCGACCGCGTGTTCTGGGCTTGTGATGTCACGGAACGGTTCCACCCAGCGCGCATCTTCACGTGGTGCGGCGAGCTCTGAAGCAGGGTCGCTGGCGGCAAGGTGGTCCCAGGACAGTAGTCGCGGTCCCCGACGTTCGATGAGGCGGAGCGCCGTATTCGTGACGATGCGATAGAGCCACGCACGAAGTGCGAGCTGATCACGGAGCCTCGAGTAGCCACGCCATGCAGCAAGCAGGCCTTCCTGTACGGCGTCTTCGGCGTCTGCAGTCCCTGCGGTGAGCCGGTAAGCGTGGAGGAAGAGCTCACGCCGGTAAGGAGCGACAAGCCTGGCGAACTCATCCGCATCGACCGCTGCCATACTCGATCTTAGCTTTACCGGGTGAGGTCCCGCTGCCGAGTCCGCCGGGCGGAAGACACCCGGCGGACTCAGAGGACTCAGGCGGTGAACTCGGAGACGACCATGTAGACGCCAGGGCTCGCTGTCGCGATGTCGGCGGTGCGCTGGACGAACTTCGCTGCAGCGGGATCGGCTTGGGTCGCTTTCACATCATCCATGCTCTCCCAGCGCGCGATGTTCACGACTCGGGACTTGTCCGGGCTGGCGAGGATCGTGACCGAGATGAATCCGGGTCGCTTCGAGATGACCTCGGTGGTGCCCTCGTTCAGAATGTCGATCACCTCCTGCTGTCTGGACGGGTCGACGTCGATGACGTTGATGAACGTGACAGGACGTGCCATGCTCGGCCTCCTCAACTTGCGGTCGGCATCCAGACTCGACGCGAAACGGCCCCGCCCGGACGAAGAGCAGACGATCGCCCGCTCCGAGAGGAAGACGACGCAGCGCCGTGAAACGTGAGGACATGCGGCGAGTCAGGCTCTGACCTCACGTTCAGCTCGACCATCTCGTCCTCATTGCGGATCGGGCGTGTGCCCGGTCTTGCCGAGGGAAGGATGCGTGGTTGGCTCACACACGGCGTCAAAGCACTCAGGTCATGGAACGAGTCGAGCAATGGTTCGGCGAGCGAACGAACATCATGACCACGCTTCGGTCATGGCGTGATCGTGCGGCTCCCGACCACTGGTCGTCACTGCTCGGGCAGATCGCGGTCGCGAGTCTCATCGTGTGTCTACTGACCGGGGTGTTTCTCGCGTTCTTCTACGACTCATCGACCGGCACGGTCGTCTACGACGGCGCGTACGAACCGATGCGGGGTGTGGAGATGTCGCGCGCCTTCGATTCGACGTTGCGGCTCTCACTCGACACCCGTGGTGGACTGCTGACGCGGCAGCTCCACGCGTGGAGTTCGTCGTTGATGATCGCGGCGCTGATGCTGCACATCCTGCGAGTGTTCTTCACCGGCGGCTTCCGCAAGCCGCGGGAGTTGACGTGGGTGCTGCTTTTCGGTGTCCTGATCCTCGGCATGGCGGAGGGGTTCACCGGGCACATCCTTCCTGATGACATGCTCTCCGGCTCAAGTCTCGCCGTACTGGACGGCCTGCTCAAAGCCCTCCCGGCCGTGGGCGCCCGGCTTTCGTTCTTGGTCTTCCAGGGCGGCTATCCCACCGCCGCGGTGACGACGTTCTACCCATTGCATGTGATCCTCCTTCCTGCCGTGCTGGTCGCTCTTGTCGTCGTGATCGGCTTGCTGAACACCGTGCACGGCCCCGAACAGCGCACCGGACCGGGTCGCACGGAACGCAACGTCGTCGGCAAGCCTGCACGCGCCACCGCCGTGAAGAGCGTCGGCCTGTTCTTCATCGTCACCGGCGCATTGACCGGGATCGCAGCGACCGTGACGGTGAACCCGGTTTGGCTCTACGGCCCTGCTGATCCGGGCAACGCCTCCGCAGGCGGCGGCGCGCTCTGGTATCTCGCGTTCCTCGACGGCGCGCAGCGCCTCGTACCGCCCGGATGGGAGGTCCACTGGGCAGGATGCACATGGGCACTCGCGATCCTGGTACCGCTCGCGGTGTGTGCCCTCTTCCTGCTGACCGCGATGATCTACCCGTTCATCGAAGCGTGGATCACGGACGACCGGCAGGAGCGGCGTCTCCTGACCCGACCGCGCAATGCTCCCACCCGCACGGGCATCGGAATCGCTGGGGTCGTGTTCTACGCAGTGCTCTGGCTCTGCGCCGCCAGTGACCTGATCGCCTGGCATTTCTCTCTCAGTGTGGAGCAGGTGGTCCTCGTGCTCCAGTGCCTGCTCGTCCTCGGCCCCGTCATCGGGTTCACCATCGCCAAGCGCGTCTGTCTGGGACTGCAACGCAAAGACCGCGAGATCGCGGTGCACGGGCACGAGTCCGGGCGGATCGTCCGGATGCCAGGCGGCGGGTACGCCGAGGTGCACCAGCCCGTCACACCCTCCGAACAGTGGATGCTCCTGAGCCACGAAAGGAACGAGCCCTTGATGCTCCGCCCCGATCAGGAGGGACGCATCCATTTGAGCGACCGTATCCGCGTCGCTCTCTCGCAATGGTTCTTCCGCGACCGCTTCGCCCCGGTCATGCGCCCGGAACGTCACGTGCCAGACGACCACACACCGGCATCAGTGGCCGGACGCGCAGGTCCCGAGGCGTCCGCCGCGTCCTGACCGGACTCATCGGTCGGGTGGCGGACCTCACGCTTCTGCAGGCTGTCTCGTCCTATTCGCAGAAGCATGTGATCCGATAGAGCCAGAGCGTCGGCGCATCCGTTCGACGGAAGGAGGAACTCATGACCACTCCAGGTCACTTCCGCCGAGCCGAATCCCCCGAGCTCGGCGACGCGATCGGAGAGCGTGGCGTCCTTCTCGGGTTGTGCTACCGGATCCTCGGCTCCATCGCTGATGCCGAAGATGCCGTGCAGGAGACCTACATGCGCTGGTACCGACTCAGCGACACCGACCGGCGACAGATCACCTCGCCACGAGGCTGGCTCATCAAGACCGCCAGCCGCATCGGCCTCGATATGCTCACAACCGCCCGCGCACGCCGGGAGCAGTACGTGGGCGAATGGCTCCCCGAGCCCATCCCCACAGCCGGCGCCTGGACGAGTCATCACGACACGAGTCCCCTAGATCCCGCCGACCGGGTGAGCATGGACGAATCGGTGTCGATGGCGCTGCTGATCGTCCTGGAATCCATGACTCCAGCAGAGCGGGTCGCATTCGTCCTCCACGATGTGTTCCGATACACATTTCCCGAGATCGGAGAGATCGTCGGGCGCAGCACCGAGGCCTGCCGTCAACTTGCCTCTTCCGCGCGTCGTCGAGTACGGAACGCGCGTCGCTCCATGACCGCTCCCACCGAGCACGCCGCCGTCGTGCGATCGTTCAAGGTCGCGTGGGAAACAGGCGACCTTGTCTCGCTCATCGGCCTGCTCGACCCCGACGCGACCGCCATCACCGATGGTGGCGGGCTGGTCTCCGCAGCCATCGAGCCTCTGCTCGGTGCTGACGAGGTCGCCCGGTTCTTTCTGAACGTCAAGAACCGGCAGCCTGATCTCACGATCCGCGAAGAACTCGTCAATGGCGAGCCCGGCCTCGTCGTCACCGGAGGCGGACAGACTCTTGCGGTCATCTGCCTCGGCCATCACCACGGCAAGATCGCTCACATCTGGGCAGTTCGCAATCCGGAGAAGCTCGCGGCTTGGGGCGGATGAAGCCTCATTCGTCACCGTGTCTCGTTCTGCACCGTGCTCTGCTTGAAGCCGCATCCTCGACGAGTATCCGAACGTGACGACCGCGTGCGAGAAGATCTCGAAACGGTTGCGGGTCGAGGCCGAGTCATTGCGCCGGTGGATGCGTCAACCGCAGGCGACGGGGCTGCTTCTCTCGGGCGATCACCGGCGTCGATCTCGACGTGGATCACCCACCCGCCACAGCCGGTCGGCGCGTGGCTTCAGCCCACCACAATCTGTTCGAGCTCGTCCAAGAAGCCCTGCCAGCCGTGGAGGACACCAACTTGTTGCTCGGGTGTGAAGCCGGGGGTCTCTTGGGTGAAGTGCATGTGAGTGCCGCCGCCGATGGGCGTCAGCTCCACGACGATCCGCGCTCGGCCTTCTTCGGAAGGCTTGTCGGTGATGGTGAGAACCAGTCGCGTGTGCGGGACGACTTCGACGAACTCGCCAGTCCAGTCGATGGTGTTGCCGTCCGGCAGCACCATCTGCGCGGTCCACGTCCTCCCCGGTTCGGCGACGAAGTTCAGGCTGTCGAGCGGCACCTGGACGTCTTTGCCTCCGAACCAGCGCGCGAAGTGCTCTGGAGCAGTCCATGCGGTGAACACCGTAGGAAGATCCGCAGAGAAGTCACGGTCGATGACGATTCCATCAGGGGTAGTTCCGGTCATGGTTTCTCCTTGTCCGTCAGTGAGCTCAGGTGCTCGTCGAGGGCGTCAAAGCTGTCGGTCCAGAACTGCCGGTAGTCGTCGATCCATTCGGCCGCCTCCCTCAGCGGCCTCGCGTTGAGAAACGCAGGACGGTATTGCGCCGTGCGCCCTCGACTCACCAGGCCCGCGACTTCAAGAACACGCAGGTGCTTGGAAACCGCCGCGAACGACATCTCGAACGGTTCGGCCAGTTCACCCACCCCCGCAGGGCCGCGGGACAACCGGGCCAGGAGAGCACGTCGCGTGGGATCACCCAGCGCCGCGAAGATACGACTCAACTCATCTGTCGCCATGCGAACCGCTCTCAAATACTCAACCAAACTGTTCTATACCTAATGGTTAAATTAGATCAGAGGATCCTCTCCCGTCAAGCCGGCCCGGTCCCCGGAACGCGCCGCGCTGAGCGATCGTCGATCACCGCCATCCTCCTCGACCCCCAGACCGATCACGGATTGTCAAGTAGTTGAACGACGTCACCGTGAGCTGCCTGCAAGGGCTCGTCGTGGCCGGCCTGAGGTCGGCGGGCGGATTTGGAGTTGGTGCTCCGTCCGGTTGTGACCCGTGAATCGTCCGGCCTTTCTGCGACGTGCCACGGGGCACGGCTTCAGGAGTGCGCGCGACCCGGATTCAGGTCACGTGCCGCCCCATCGCCTGACTCTCAGGTGAGCCCGTACCTCCTCGTACTCGGCACAGAGGGCGCAAAAGAGGCCGGGACCCGCAGAAATCTGCAGGTCCCGGCCTCTTGGAAGCCTTCGCGGGCTTCACAGGGAATCCGGGGCTCCTAGAAGTCCCAATCGTCGTCCTCGGTGGCCTCGGCCTTGCCGATGACGTACGACGAACCGGACCCCGAGAAGAAATCGTGGTTCTCGTCAGCGTTCGGCGACAGGGCCGACAGGATCGCCGGGTTCACGTTGGTGACCGTCGAGGGGAACATCGCCTCGTAGCCGAGGTTCATGAGCGCCTTGTTCGCGTTGTAGTGCAGGAACTTCTTGACGTCCTCGGTCAGGCCGACGCCGTCGTAAAGGTCCTGCGTGTACTGCACCTCGTTCTCGTACAGCTCGTACATGAGCGAGAACGTGTAGTCCTTCAGCTCGTCGCGGCGCTCCGGCGTCTCGGTCTCCAGCCCGCGCTGGTACTTGTAGCCGATGTAGTACCCGTGCACAGCCTCGTCGCGGATGATGAGGCGGATCAGGTCGGCGGTGTTGGTCAGCTTGGCGTGCGACGAGAAGTACATCGGCAGGTAGAAGCCCGAGTAGAACAGGAACGACTCCAGCAGAGTGGAGGCGACTTTGCGCTTGAGCGGGTCATCGCCACGGTAGTAGTCGATGATGATCCGCGCCTTCTTCTGCAGGTTCTGGTTCTCGGTCGACCAGCGGAAGGCCTCGTCGATCTCCTTCGTCGACGCGAGCGTCGAGAAGATCGAGGAGTAGCTCTTGGCGTGCACGGACTCCATGAACGCGATGTTCGTGTACACCGCCTCCTCGTGCGGGGTGATCGCGTCGGGGATCAGCGAGACGGCGCCGACGGTGCCCTGGATCGTGTCGAGCAGCGTCAGCCCCGTGAACACGCGCATCGTCAGGAGCTGCTCCTGCTCGGTGAGCGTGTTCCACGACTGCACGTCGTTCGACAGCGGCACCTTCTCGGGCAGCCAGAAGTTGCCCGTGAGTCGGTTCCAGACCTCGAGGTCCTTGTCATCCTCGATGCGGTTCCAGTTGATCGCATCGACATGGCTGACCAGCTGCAGCTTCGGGGAGGGAGTCATCGTTCTTCGTTCCTGTTCTGAAAGTGTCCGTGCCGACGCATCACAGCATGCAGCTGACGCACTCGGACATGTCCGTCCCCTCGAGTGCCAGCTGACGCAGACGGATGTAGTAGATGGTCTTGATGCCCTTGCGCCAGGCGTAGATCTGCGCCTTGTTGATGTCGCGAGTGGTGGCGGTGTCCTTGAAGAACAGCGTCAGCGACAGACCCTGGTCCACGTGCTGGGTGGCGGCCGCGTAGGTGTCGATGACCTTCTCGTAGCCGATCTCGTACGCGTCCTGGTAGTACTCCAGGTTCTCGTTCGTCATGAACGGCGCCGGGTAGTACACGCGTCCGAGCTTGCCCTCCTTGCGGATCTCGATCTTCGAGGCGATCGGGTGGATCGACGAGGTCGAGTTGTTGATGTAGGAGATCGACCCGGTCGGCGGCACGGCCTGCAGGTTCTGGTTGTAGATGCCGTGCTCGCGGATGCTGTCACGCAGCTCCGCCCAATCCTGCTGAGTCGGGATGAACTTGCCCGCGAACAGCTCCTTGACCTTCTCGGTCTCCGGTGCCCAGGCGCGCTCGATGTACTTGTCGAAGAACGCCCCCGACGCGTACGTCGAGTCCTCGAAGCCGTCGAAGGCCTCACCGCGCTCGATCGCCAAGCGGTTCGAAGCGCGCAGCGCGTGGAAGAGCACCGTGTAGAAGTAGATGTTCGTGAAGTCGATGCCCTCCTCCGAACCGTAGTGCACGTGCTCACGGGCGAGGTATCCGTGCAGGTTCATCTGCCCCAGCCCGATCGCATGCGAGCGGTCATTGCCGTCCTCGATCGATCGCACCGAACTGATGTGGCTCTGCGTGCTCACCGCGGTCAGCGCACGGATCGCCGTCTCGACGGTCTTGCCGAGGTCGTCGGCGTCCATCGCGAGTGCGATGTTCATCGAGCCGAGGTTGCAGGAGATGTCCTTGCCGATCTGGTCGTACGACAGGTCGGTGTTGTACGTGGTGGGCGTGTTCACCTGCAGGATCTCGCTGCACAGGTTGGACATGTTGATGCGGCCCTTGATCGGGTTGGCCTTGTTCACCGTGTCCTCGAACATGATGTACGGGTAACCCGACTCGAACTGGATCTCGGCGAGGGTCTGGAAGAACTCGCGGGCGTTGATCTTGGTCTTCTTGATGCGCGCGTCATCGACCATCTCGTAATACTTCTCGGTGACCGAGATGTCCCCGAAGGGTACACCGTAGACCCTCTCGACGTCGTACGGGGAGAACAGGTACATGTCCTCGCCCTTCTTCGCCAGCTCGAAGGTGATGTCGGGAACGACCACGCCCAGCGACAGCGTCTTGATGCGGATCTTCTCGTCGGCGTTCTCGCGCTTGGTGTCCAGGAACCGCAGGATGTCGGGGTGGTGCGCCGACAGGTACACGGCTCCGGCTCCCTGGCGCGCGCCGAGCTGGTTGGCGTAGCTGAAGCTGTCCTCGAGGAGCTTCATGACGGGGATGATGCCGGAGGACTGATTCTCGATCTGCTTGATGGGCGCCCCCGACTCGCGGATGTTCGACAGCAGCAGCGCCACGCCGCCGCCGCGCTTGGAGAGCTGCAGCGACGAGTTGATGCCGCGGGCGATGGACTCCATGTTGTCCTCGATGCGCAGCAGGAAGCAGCTGACCAGCTCACCGCGCTGCGCCTTGCCCGCGTTGAGGAAGGTCGGGGTCGCCGGCTGGAAGCGGCCGGAGATGATCTCGTCGACCAGGTCCGTCGCCATCTGTTCGTTCCCCTCGGCGAGCGCGAGAGCGGTCATCACGACGCGGTCCTCGAACCGCTCCAGGTAGCGCTTGCCGTCGAAGGTCTTCAGCGTGTAGCTGGTGTAGTACTTGAACGCGCCGAGGAACGTCTCGAAACGGAACTTCTTCGAGTACGCGAAGTCGTTGAGCTTCTGGATGAACTCGAACGAGTACTGGTCCAGGACGGCGGGCTCGTAGTACTGCTTCTCCACCAGGTAATCCAGGCGCTCCTTGAGGGAGTGGAAGAACACGGTGTTCTGGTTCACATGCTGCAGGAAGTACTCGCGTGCGGCGCGCTTGTCGGCGTCGAACTGGATCTTCCCGTTCGCGTCGTACAGGTTCAGCATCGCGTTCAGCGCGTGGTAGTCCAGCCCCTCGTACGCGGGGTTGACCTTGAACTCCACCTGGCTCGTCACTGCCTGCTCGTCAACTGCGGTGTCCACCATCGTTCCAATCCGTCGCTCACGCGATCGACATCGTCGGGCGTGCCGAATACCTCAAGCCGGTACAAGTGCGGCACATGACACTTGCGGCTCACTATCTCGCCGGCGAGGCAGAACGACTCGCCGAAATTGGTGTTCCCCGCGGAGATGACTCCACGGATCAGGCTCCGGTTGTGCTCGTCGTTGAGGAAGCGGATGACCTGTTTGGGAACGGCTCCCCTCTCCTCCCCGCGCCCCTGACCGCCCCCGTAGGTGGGGGTCACGAGCACGTACGGCTCGTCGACGACGATCTGCTCGTCGCCTCGGTGCAGGGGGATGCGGAGAGCGGGAAGCCCGAGCTTCTCGATGAAGCGTGCGGTGTTACCCGAGACGCTCGAGAAGTAGACCAGGAGCGGCGCGGAGGTCGCGACGGCGCTCATGGCCTCTCACCTCACGCCAGACGAGCCGCGAGCTCGTCGATCTTGTCGGGGCGGAAGCCCGACCAGTGGTCCTCGTCGGTGACCACGACCGGTGCCTGCATGTATCCGAGGGCCTTGACCTGCTCGAGCGCCGTCGCATCCTCGGAGAGGTCGTGAACCTCGTACTCGATGCCCTTCGCATCAAGGGCACGGTAGGTGGCGTTGCACTGCACGCACGAAGGCTTCGTATAGACCGTGATCGACATGATTTCTGTCTTCTTCCCCTCAGATCTCAGCTTTTCCCCGGCAGACCCCCCGCCGGGACTTCAATACTACATATAGGTACGGACATTGCGGCCGACCACTAGGGGTAGTAGTTACATCTGTGTAGTTTTCCACCGCTCTCCCCTGTTTCAACACAGCTTGTCCACGGATCCTTCCACAGCCGCGCACCGGCGTCGAAGACCCGGGAACCGCGTGTTCCCGCGGCTCCCGAGGACTTCTGCGGGATCCATCCACAGGCCGCACGCTACGCCCCACCACCGACATCCGATTTCCTGTGGAGAACCTCCTTCGGCGTGTCGCGGCGTGTCGCACCTGGGTCCCTCACGCGCCGTCGTGAGCGGCGGATGGTGTTCTCGGATGGCGGGTCATCGGGACCTCCTGCGCACACCGGGAGTCGGGCGCATCATCGCCGCGCAGCTGGTGGCCCGTCTGCCCAACGGCATGATGAGCCTCGCGATCCTCCTGCACGTCGAACGGCAGACCCGTTCGTACGGCGCGGCAGGCGTCGTGCTGGCCGCCGCCGGCATCCTCATCGACCTCGGCGGTCCCACCGGCGCCTATCCGGCGGCCATGCTGTTCGCCTGACCGGCCTCGTCGTCTCCGTCGTGTTCGTCCGCGCGTTCCCGGATCCGGGGGCCGGGGCCCCAGCCCGTATCCGGACACCGAGACCCTCAGCATCCCTATCGTGGACGACTGACCCTGCCCCGACACCCGCACGAGGCATAGGCTGGGCGCGTGAGCACCTTCGACGCCGCGGCTTTCCTCCCCGACGACCTGCTCGAGCGCATCCGCGAGCGAGCGGTCGTGCACGACCGCGAGAACACGTTCCCGCAGCAGGATCTCGACGAGCTCCGCGCCGCCGGGTACCTGTCGATCCTCGTGCCGACCGAGCTGGGCGGGGCCGGTCTGGGCCTCGAGCAGGCGGCGCTGCTGCAGCAGCGCCTGGCCACGGCATCCTCCGCCACGGCGCTGTCGGTGAACATGCATCTGGTCTGGACCGGCGTCGCGAAGGTGTTCAGCGACCGCGGCGTGCCGGGTCTCGAGTTCGTGCAGCGCGGCGCGGCTGCCGGTGAGGTGTTCGCGTTCGGCATCAGCGAGGGCGGCAACGACCTGGTGCTGTTCGGCAGCGACACGGATGCCGAACCACGGCCGGACGGGGGATACTCGTTCACCGGCACGAAGATCTTCACCTCGCTCGCCCCGGTGTGGACCAAGCTCGGCCTGCACGGCCTGGACACGACCAGCGCGGATGCCCCGAAGCTGGTATTCGCGTTCATCGACAGGACGGATGCCGTGGTCACCAGCGACGACTGGGACACCCTCGGCATGCGGGCGACGCAGAGCAGGACGACGCGGCTGAACGGAGCGATCGCGACGCCGGAGCACGTGGTGCGGCGCATCGATCCGGGCCCCAACCCCGATCCGATCGTGTTCGGCATCTTCAGCGTCTTCGAGCTGCTGCTGGCGTCGGTGTACACCGGCATCGCGCGGCGGGCGCTGGATCTCGCGGTCGACACCGCCAAACGACGGCGATCGAAGAAGAGCGGCACGACGTACAGTCAGGATCCCGACATCCGCTGGCGGATCGCCGACATGGGTCTGGCCTACGATGCCCTGCCGCCGCAGATCGCGTCGCTCGCGCACGACGTGGATGCGCGGGGCGACCACGGCCCGCGCTGGTTCACGCTGCTGTCGGGCGTGAAGCACCGCGCCGTGGTGATGGCCAAGCAGGTCGTCGACGAGGCGATGCTCGTCGCCGGCGGCGGCTCGTACTTCACCTCCGACGAGCTGTCCCGGCTGTACCGCGACGTGCTGGCGGGGATGTTCCACCCCTCCGACCCGGAGTCCGCGCATGCCACGGCGGCCAGCGCCTGGCTCGGGCCGCTGGAGACGCCGGACGCCTGATCAGCGCCGGTCGAAGTCGAACGCCTTCAGCAGCTCCGCGACCGCGGTCTCGCGCTCGTCACCGCCCCGTTCGAACATGTCGGTGACGTGCGTGCGCAGGTGGTTCTCCAGCAGCAGGCGGTTCAGTGATTCCAGCGAGCGCTGCACGGCACGCGACTGCGTGATGATGTCCATGCAGTACTCCTCGTTCTCGATCATCCGTGCGATGCCGCGCAGCTGCCCCTCGAGGATGCTGGTACGGTGCAGGGCACGCTTCTTGATGTCGTCGATCACCCTTTGAGGGTAACCGGATCACGGCGAGAACGGATTGAACGCCCTCACCCCGGGACGTCGAAGTCCCTCCCCCGCACGCGGTGCGCGGCGCGCCCCGTGGCAGACTGACCTACATGTCCCGCACCCCGATGGCGCTGCTGTCCCCGGCCGATCAGGAACGGCTGCGGAGCCTGCGCCGGATGAAGGCGGTGGCGCTGGGCGCACTGATCCTCATGGCCGTGGTGTTCGTGTTCGCGTTCTGGTTCGAGCACCGCATCCCCTGGCTCGGCTACGTGCGCGCGGCCGCTGAGGGCGGCATGGTCGGCGCGCTGGCGGACTGGTTCGCCGTGACGGCGCTGTTCCGGCATCCGCTGGGCGTGCCCATCCCGCACACGGCGATCATCCCCAACCGCAAGGACGAGATCGGCCGCACCCTCGGGGAGTTCGTCGAGACGAATTTCCTCTCCGGCCCCGTCGTGCGCGACAAGCTCTCCCGCACCGCCCTGTCGCGTCGGCTCGGCGAATGGGCGCGCGAGCCCGTGCACGCCGAGCGGGTCGCCGCCGAGGCCTCGACCGCGGCATCCGCCGTGCTGCGCGCGCTCAGTGACGACGACGTGCAGAGCCTCATCGCCGACCTCGCCCGCCGTCACCTCATCGCCCCGGACTGGGCGCCGTCGGCCGGGAACTGGCTCGAGCGCATCGTCCGGGCCGACGCTCACCGGGGTGCCGTGGACCTGGCCGCGGACAGCATCGCCGCCTGGCTGGACGCCAACGCGCAGGCCTTCCGCGGCCTCGTGTCTCGGCGTCTGCCCGCCTGGGTGCCGCGCCTCGCGCACCGCTTCGTCGACGAGACGGTGCATCACGAGGCCGTGCGCTTCGTGCAGGCCGTGCAGGCCGACCCTCGGCATCCCGCACGGCTGGCTCTCGACGGCTACCTCGCCCGGCTCGCCGAGCGTCTGCAGCACGACCCCGCCATGCGCGAGCGGTTCGAGGGCGCCAAGGCCGCCGTGTTCGACAGCCCGCGCGTCACCGGCCTCGCCGCCGAGGTCTGGAACACCGCGAAGGCGGGCCTTCTCGCGGCCCTCGCCGACTCCGACAGCGGGCTGCGGCGCCGCGCGGCGTCCGCCGTCGCCGATATCGGGCACAGACTCGCGACCGACCCCGTTCTCCAGGGCCGCGTGGACGGCTGGGTGACCGACGCCGCGGTCTTCCTCGTCGACCGGTACCGGCACGACATCGCCTCGATCATCACGGACACCGTCGAGAGGTGGGACGCGGCGGAGACGACCGAGAAGATCGAGCTGATGGTCGGCCGCGATCTGCAGTACATCCGTCTCAACGGCACGGTCGTGGGTGCACTGGCGGGCGCCGCGATCTTCGCCGTCGCGCACGCGCTCATCCCGGCGCCGATCGGCTGAGGCGGCGCAGCAGCCACGAGACGGGGCGCCTGCTCAGCCCGCCAGCGCCCGGGCGATGGGCACCGTGCCGTCGTTGAAGCGGATCGTCCTCCGCGTGGTCGCGGGTTCGACGAGCGCCTGCGCGATGACCTGCGCCACGTTCGCCCGGGACACCCGCCCTGAGGCATCCGCTTCGACGTCGATGAGACCGGTGCCCTCGTCGAGCGTCAGCGAGCTCGGTCCCAGGACGGTCCACTCCAGCGACGTCGCGCGCAGGTACTCGTCGGCGGCGGCCTTGGCCTCGGCGTAGGCGTGGAACGAGTTCGAGGCGGGGATGCCGTGCTGCGGGGACGAGCCGAAGTACGACACCATGATGTACCGCCGCACCCCGGCATCCTTGGCCGCGTCCATCGAGCGCACGGCCGCGGCGAAGTCCACCGCGTGGGTGCGGGCCGGGTCGCCGCCGCCCGCACCGGCCGACCACACCACCGCGTCGTGGCCGCTGATGACGCCCGCCAGCGACGGGCGGTCCTCCCGTTCGACGTCGAACACGACGGGGGCCGCCCCGGTGGCGCGCACCTCCTCGGCGTGAGCGGGATTGCGGATCAACGCGGTCACCTCGTCGCCGCGGGCGACGAGGACGGGAGAGAGCAGCAGGGCGACCTTGCCATGGCCGCCGATGACGAGTATCCGAGCCATGCCCCCACGGTACCGGGATCGCGACCGGAACACGCGATTCCCCGCGGGAGCAGGGCCCTAGCGGGACGCGAGGCCGGCCAGCAGCTCCAGCACGCACAGCGCGGCCAGACGCACCGTGCGGCCGTCCTCGGCATCCGCCTCGGCATCGACCTCGGCGATGTCGGCGCTGACCACGCGCGGATCCGCGGCGAGCGCGCGCACGAGCGCACGCAGCTCCCATGCGGCGAAGCCGCCGGGGACGCTCGCCGGGCACCCCGGCACGGCGGCCCGGTCGGCGGAGTCGACGTCGACGTCCAGATGGATGCGGGATGCCGCACCCGCGACCTCCCGTGCCTCCGCTGCGACCTCATCGATGCCGCGGCGGCGCACCTCGTCGAGGGTGATGACGCGGATCCCCCAGTCGGCCGCGCGCCGGGCGTAGGCCGCCGAGTTGGCGAAGTCGGCGATCCCGATCTGCACGATCCGCTTCGGGTCGATGCGCTCTCCCTCGGGGGCGTCCTGCACGAGCCTGCGCACCGGAGATCCGTTGGAGACGCCGTCGCGCAGGTCGTAGTGCGCGTCGATGGTGACCAGGCCCCCGGCGCCGGCACCACGGGCGACGGGATAGGTGAGGGAGTTGTCGCCGCCCAGCGCGATCACCAGCCGCGCGTCGGCGGAGAGCTCCCGCACACGGTCGACCGTGCGCTGCACGCCCTCGTCGCCGTCGGGCTCGTGCACGTCACCGGCATCCGCGATCCGCAGCACCTCGTTCACGTCGACCGCGGGCGCGCCCAGGAGCGTGGCGCTGTACCGCGGGAGCGCGGCGCGGATGGCCGCGGGCGTCGCGTGCGCGCCGGTGGCCGAGATCGACGTGCGCCAGGTGGGGACGCCCAGCAGCACGGCATCCGACTTCTCTCCCGGCGCCGGGGCGGGCCAGGATCCGGCCCGGGGCCAGAGCTCGTCGTGCGGAAGCGCCATGTCTTCGTCCTCTCCGGCGTCAGCGGACCGCGACGCCGTCCTTCCATACCTGTTTCACGAGCGGCACCCCGGGCCGGTAGGCCAGGTGCACGCGCGTGGGGGCGTCCAGCAGCACGAGGTCGGCGCGCTTTCCGGGCGCGATCACCCCGATGTCATCGCGGCGCAGCGCCGCGGCGCCTCCCGCGGTCGCGGCCCACACCGCCTCGGCGGTCGTCATGCCCATCTCCCGCACGGCCAGCGCGATGCAGAACGGCATCGACGAGGTGAAGCTCGAGCCGGGGTTGGTGTCGCAGGCGATCGCGACGGTCACGCCCGCGTCGATGAGCCGCCGTGCGTCGGGGTACGGATGCCGGGTGGAGAACTCCACGCCCGGCAGCACGGTGAGCACGGTGTCGGATGCCGAGAGCGCGGCCACGTCCTCATCCGTGAGGTAGGTGCCGTGGTCGACGGATGCCGCACCCAGCTCGATCGCCAGCCGCACGCCGTCGCCGGGGCCGAGCTGACTCGCATGCAGACGCGGCTGCAGACCGCGCGCGATGCCGGCTTCGAGCACCCGTCGGGACTGCGCGACGGTGAAGGCCCCGGTCTCGCAGAACACGTCGATCCACTTCGCATGCGGCGCGCAGGCGTCGAGCATGTCGCCGACGACGAGGTCGACGTAGGCGTCTGCGCGCTTCGCGTACTCCTCCGGGACGACGTGTGCGCCGAGGAAGGTGACCTCGGGGGTGACCTCGGCGGCCAGACGCACGAGCCTCTCCTCCGTGGCGACGTCCAGTCCGTACCCGCTCTTGATCTCGAGGGTGGTGGTCCCCTGCGCGAGCATCTCCGCCACGAGCCCGTTCATGCGGGTGCGCAGCTCGTCGTCGGATGCCGCGCGGGTGGCGGCGACGGTGGAGCGGATGCCGCCGGCGGCGTACTGCTGCCCGCCCATACGGGCCTCGAACTCCGCCGCGCGGTCGCCGCCGAACACGATGTGACTGTGACTGTCCACGAATCCGGGGATGACGGCCCGGCCCGCAGCGTCCACGTCGAGGTATCCGCCGGGCAGTGCGGGAATGTCCGATGCCGGGCCGACCCACGCGATCCTGCCGTCCTCGAGGAGGACGGCCGCGTCGTGCAGCGTGCCGGACCGGTCCTCCGGGGAGCCGGCGTTCGTCGTCAACTCCCCGATGTTCGTGATGAGCGTGGCAGTCACAGCATCGGCACCTTCAGACCGCGCTCGCGGGCGACGTCCTTCGCGTGCTCGTACCCGGCGTCCACATGGCGCATGACTCCCGTGCCGGGGTCATTGGTGAGCACGCGTTCGAGCTTCTGCGCGGCCAGCTCCGAGCCGTCGGCGACGGTGACCTGACCGGCGTGGATGCTGCGGCCGATGCCCACGCCGCCGCCGTGGTGCAGTGACACCCAGCTGGCGCCCGATGAGGTGTTCAGCAGGGCGTTCAGCAGCGGCCAGTCGGCGATGGCGTCCGAGCCGTCCTTCATGGCCTCGGTCTCCCGGTACGGCGACGCCACCGAACCCGAGTCCAGGTGGTCGCGGCCGATGACGATCGGCGCGGACAGTTCGCCCGAGGCGACCATCTCGTTGAACTTCAGTCCGGCGAGGTGGCGCTCCTTGTAGCCCAACCAGCAGATCCGGGCGGGCAGGCCCTCGAAGTGCACGGTGTCCGCGGCCTTCTCCAGCCAGCGGTGCAGCGCCTTGTCCTCGGGGAACAGTTCGGCGATGGCGCGGTCGGTCCGGTAGATGTCCTCCGGGTCGCCGGAGAGCGCGGCCCAGCGGAACGGTCCGCGGCCCTCCTCGAACTGCGGGCGGATGTACGCCGGCACGAAGCCGGGGAACTCGAACGCCCGATCGGCGCCGCCCAGCTTCGCCTCGGCGCGCAGCGAGTTCCCGTAGTCGAACACCGCGGCGCCGTCGTCCTGGAACGCCACCATGGCGTTCACGTGAGCGGCCATCGACGCCCTCGACCGCTCGGTGAACCCGGCGGGGTCGCGCTGCGCCTCGGCCTTCCAGTCCTCGAACGCGATCCCGACCGGCAGGTAGGCCAGCGGGTCGTGCGCACTGGTCTGATCCGTGACGACGTCGATCGAGATCTCACCGGCCCGCTGCCGGCGGTGCAGCTCGGGGAAGACCTCCGCAGCATTGCCCACGATGCCGACGGAGAGCGCCTCACCGGCCTCCTTCGCGGCCACGGCCCGCGCCACGGCGGTGTCGAGGTCGGTGTGGTACTCGTCGAGGTAGCCGTGCTCGACACGGCGCGCCAGCCGGGACTCGTCGACGTCGACGATGAGCACCGCACCCTCGTTGAGGGTGACCGCGAGCGGCTGGGCGCCGCCCATGCCGCCGGCACCGCCGGTGAGCGACAGAGTGCCCTTCAGCGAGTCCCGGCCGAGCGACCGGGCGACGGCGGCGAAGGTCTCATAGGTGCCCTGCAGGATGCCCTGGGTGCCGATGTAGATCCACGATCCGGCGGTCATCTGCCCGTACATGATCAGGCCCTGCGCCTCGAGCCTGCGGAACTCGGGCCAGGTGGCCCAGTCGCCCACCAGGTTCGAGTTCGCGATGAGCACGCGCGGTGCCCACTCGTGGGTGCGGAACACACCCACCGGCTTCCCGGACTGCACGAGCAGTGTCTCGTCGGGCTCGAGCTCGTCGAGGGTGCGGACGATGGCGTCGTAGGCCTCCCAGCTGCGTGCGGCACGACCGGTGCCGCCGTAGACGACGAGGTCCTCGGGATGCTCGGCGACCTCCGGGTCGAGGTTGTTCATCAGCATCCGTTTGGCCGCCTCGGCGCCCCAGCTCTTGGCGGTGCGCTGATCGCCGCGCGCGGCGCGGACGGTGCGGTTCGGGTCGTGCAGGGTGGGCTCAGACATTCGCGTGCTCCTTCGCGGTGCGCAGGACGGCACCGGAGCGGACGAGCTCGGTGACGGCCTCCAGGTCGGGTGAGAGGAAGTGGTCGGGTCCCGGACCCTCGGCCGCCGTGCGGACGAGGTCCCGGACGGCGCCGGTGACGGGTCCCGCCGCGAGCGGCGCGCGCAGGTCGAGCGCGCGGGCGGCGGTGAGGATCTCGATGGCCAGGACCCGGGCGAGTCCGTCGATGCCGCGGCGCAACTTGCGCGCGCCCGCCCAGCCCATCGACACATGGTCCTCCTGCATGGCGGAGGAGGGAATGGAGTCGACGGATGCGGGGACCGCGAGCCGCTTGAGCTCCGAGACGATCCCCGCTGCGGCGTACTGCGCGATCATCAGACCCGAGTCGACGCCGACCTCGTGGGCGAGGAACGGCGGCAGCCCGCGATTGCGCGCGGGGTCCAGCGCGCGGTCGGTACGGCGCTCGGAGACGGATGCCACATCGGCGACGGAGATCGCGAGGAAGTCCAGCACGACGGCCACGGGCGCCCCGTGGAAGTTCCCGTTGGACTCGATGCGTCCATCGGAGGTGATGATCGGGTTGTCGACGACGGATGCCAGCTCCCGCCCGGCGATGGTGGCGGCGTGCGCGAGAGTGTCGCGCGCGGCGCCGTGCACCTGCGGGGAGCAGCGCAGCGAGTAGGCGTCCTGCACACGGCCGTCCTCGGGCCCCTTGTGGCTGGCGACGATGGGGGATCCGGCGAGGAACGCGCGGAGGTTCGCCGCGGACTCCGCCTGCCCGGCCTGCGGCCTCAGGGCCATGAGGTCTGCGGCGAACACGGCGTCGGTGCCGAGCTGGGACTCTACGGACATGGCCGCGGCGAGATCCGCCGTGCACAGCAGCTCGTCCAGGTCGTGCAGCGCGAGCAGCAGCATCCCGAGCATCCCGTCCGTGCCGTTGACGAGGGCGAGGCCCTCCTTCTCCACGAGCACGAGCGGTTCGATCCCTGCTGCCGCCAGTGCCTCGGCAGCGGGCATCAGCGCGCCCGACACGCGCACCTCGCCCTCCCCCATCGCCGCGAGGGCGACGTGTGCGAGAGGCGCCAGGTCGCCGGAGCAGCCCAGGGACCCGTACTCCCGCACGACGGGGGTGATGCCCGCGTTGAGCATGGCCGCGTAGGTGTCGACGACGACGGGTCGCACGCCGGTGTGTCCGGATGCCAGGGTCTGCAGTCGGAGCAGCTGCAGGGCGCGCACGACCTCCGTCTCGACCTCGGCGCCCGTGCCGGCGGCGTGGGAGCGGATGAGGCTGGCCTGCAGCTGACGGCGCCGCTCCGGTGCGATGAACGTCGTCGCCAGGGCGCCGAAGCCCGTGGAGACGCCGTAGTGGGGGTGGGGGTCGGCGGCGAGGCCGTCGATGACGGCGCGTGCGGAGGTCACGCGCTCGCGTGCGCTCTCCGCGATCTCGACTCTTGCGGACCGTCGGGCGACGGCGACGACATCGGCGGTGGTGAGGGGAGCCGCGCCGACGATGACGGATGAGGAATGCTGCATGCTCTGATTCCACACCGCGCAGCGCATCCGCGGGAGGCCGTTGTGACAGACTGTGTCTGTGATACCAGACAATACGGCTGCGGATGCCGGTGGTGAGCGTCCGCAGGTCCCGGCGGCGGATCAGACGCTGCGGATCCTCCGGCATCTGGCACGCAGGGCCGCGCCGATCGCCGCATCCGCCCTGGCACGCGACCTGGAGATCCCTCGGTCGACCGTCTACCACCTGCTGGCGACGCTGCAGGAGCACGGTTTCGTCGTGCACCTTCCGGAGCAGCGGCGCTGGGGACTGGGGACGAGTGCCTTCGAGCTCGCCGGCGGATACGCCAGGCAGCAGCCGCTGGCCAGACTCGGTCGTCCGCTGATCGCCGCTCTCGCCGACCGAGTCGGCGAGAGCGCCCACCTCGCGGTCATGAGCGGACGCGATGTGCTGTACATCGTGGAGGAGCGGGCGGCACGCCGGCCGGCCCTCGTGACGGATGTCGGCGTGCGCCTGCCCGCGCACTTGACTGCAACAGGCCGGGCGATGCTGGCCGCGCTGCCGCGCAGCCAGGTGCGGGCACTGTACCCTGACGTGGCGTCCTTCACGGACCGCACGGGACGCGGGCCGGCCCGCCCCGCAGAACTCCGAGAGGCGCTGCGGGAGGTCCGTGCCGAGGGCTTCGCCCGGGAGGATGGCGAGGTCACGCCCGGATTCCGATCCGTCGCCGTCGTCGTGCGTGATCACACGGACTGGCCTGCTGCCGCCGTCGCGGTGACGTGGGAGACAGCGCCCGCCGATGATCCGACAGCGGCCGTGCGCGACGTGGCGCGTCAGTTGGAACGGCGGCTGGGCGTGGAGCGGAGGTGAACGGGCGCTCCGAGCATCATCGATCGGAGCGCCCCGCTGTCGGGAGTGACGATGCCGCCCGTCCGAGCGGCGTCGCCGCTCGGAATCAGCTGTCCGCGCCCTTGCGCGGCTTGAGGAAGGCCTCCGGTTCACGCTTCGCGCGCTTCTGTGCGCGCTTCTCCTTGAGGGAGAGCTTCGGTGCCTTCTTCCCTGATCGTGACTGCGGCGTCTTCCCTGCCATCTGACTCGCTTCCCCTTTCGGCTGGCGGGCGGATGCCACTGACCATAGCCGAGAACCGCACGAAGTCAACTCGTCATCGCGTTAACGCAAAAGAGCCGCCCGGCGATGGGCGGCTCTTTCACAGAAGAAGTCCGGCGGTGTCCTACTCTCCCACAGGGTCTCCCCTGCAGTACCATCGGCGCTGTGAGGCTTAGCTTCCGGGTTCGGAATGTGTCCGGGCGTTTCCCTCACGCTATGGCCGCCGAAACACTATTGACGTTTCAGCAACACACAACAAATGAGTGTGTGTTGTCGGTTCCCGACCGTACGTCGAGAACCACAAAGTGGACGCGAGCACCCGCAGAAAACAGGGGGTGTTATCAAGTCATCGGCTTATTAGTACCAGTCAGCTCCACACGTTGCCGTGCTTCCACATCTGGCCTATCAACCCAGTCGTCTGGCTGGGAGCCTCTCCACCCGAAGGTGATGGAAGTCTCATCTTGAGGCCGGCTTCCCGCTTAGATGCTTTCAGCGGTTATCCATCCCGAACGTAGCTAACCAGCGGTGCTCCTGGCGGAACAACTGGCACACCAGAGGTTCGTCCAACCCGGTCCTCTCGTACTAGGGTCAGATCCTCTCAAACTTCCTCCGCGCGCAGCGGATAGGGACCGAACTGTCTCACGACGTTCTAAACCCAGCTCGCGTACCGCTTTAATGGGCGAACAGCCCAACCCTTGGGACCTACTCCAGCCCCAGGATGCGACGAGCCGACATCGAGGTGCCAAACCATGCCGTCGATATGGACTCTTGGGCAAGATCAGCCTGTTATCCCCGAGGTACCTTTTATCCGTTGAGCGACAGCGCTTCCACAAGCCACTGCCGGATCACTAGTCCCGACTTTCGTCCCTGCTCGACCTGTCAGTCTCACAGTCAAGCTCCCTTGTGCACTTACACTCGCCACCTGATTGCCAACCAGGCTGAGGGAACCTTTGGGCGCCTCCGTTACTCTTTAGGAGGCAACCGCCCCAGTTAAACTACCCACCAGGCACTGTCCCTGAACCGGATCACGGTCCGAAGTTAGATATCCAGAGTGACCAGAGTGGTATTTCAACAATGACTCCACGAACACTGGCGTGCCCGCTTCACCGTCTCCCACCTATCCTACACAAGCCACACCGAACACCAATACCAAGCTGTAGTAAAGGTCACGGGGTCTTTCCGTCCTGCTGCGCGTAACGAGCATCTTTACTCGTAATGCAATTTCGCCGAGTTCGTGGTTGAGACAGTTGGGAAGTCGTTACGCCATTCGTGCAGGTCGGAACTTACCCGACAAGGAATTTCGCTACCTTAGGATGGTTATAGTTACCACCGCCGTTTACTGGGGCTTAAATTCTCAGCTTCGCCATTACTGGCTGACCGGTCCTCTTAACCTTCCAGCACCGGGCAGGCGTCAGTCCGTATACATCGACTTGCGTCTTCGCACGGACCTGTGTTTTTAGTAAACAGTCGCTACCCACTGGTCTCTGCGGCCACCACGCCCTTTCCCCAGCAAGTGGGTATAAGCGGATGGCCCCCCTTCTCCCGAAGTTACGGGGGCATTTTGCCGAGTTCCTTAACCACGATTCTCTCGATCTCCTCGGTATTCTCTACCTGACCACCTGAGTCGGTTTGGGGTACGGGCGGCTGGAACCTCGCGTCGATGCTTTTCTCGGCAGCAGAGGATCACCCACTTTTCATCCGCATCGCGTCTCAGCCGCATGGCCCCCGGATTTGCCTAGGGACCGGCCTACACGCTTGCACCAGGACAACCATCGCCTGGCATGGGCTACCTTCCTGCGTCACACCTGTTAACACGCTAACCGCACCAGCATAGGGTCGTGTGCTCCACCCCCCGGTGCCACCCGAAGGTGACGATGGGAAGCTTCGGACACTTAGCATCACTGGATTAGCTTGGGCGGTTCTTCGCCGGTACGGGAATATCAACCCGTTGTCCATCGACTACGCCTGTCGGCCTCGCCTTAGGTCCCGACTTACCCAGGGAAGATTAGCTTGACCCTGGAACCCTTGGTCTTCCGGAGGACGTGTTTCTCACACGTCTTTCGCTACTCATGCCTGCATTCTCACTCGTGTGGCGTCCACGACTGGGTCACCCCGCCGCTTCACTCGCCACACGACGCTCTCCTACCCATCAACACGGCTGGACCACGAAGGCCTACCAAAAATGTCAATGCCACAACTTCGGTGGCGTGCTTGAGCCCCGTTACATTGTCGGCGCGGAATCACTTGACCAGTGAGCTATTACGCACTCTTTCAAGGATGGCTGCTTCTAAGCCAACCTCCTGGTTGTCTAAGCAACTCCACATCCTTTTCCACTTAGCACGCGCTTTGGGACCTTAGATGGTGGTCTGGGTTGTTTCCCTCTCGACTATGAAGCTTATCCCCCACAGTCTCACTGCTGCGCTCTCACTTACCGGCATTCGGAGTTTGGCTGACGTCAGTAACCTGGTGAGGCCCATCGGCCATCCAGTAGCTCTACCTCCGGCAAGAAACACGCAACGCTGCACCTAAATGCATTTCGGAGAGAACCAGCTATCACGAAGTTTGATTGGCCTTTCACCCCTATCCACAGCTCATCCCCTCAGTTTTCAACCTAAGTGGGTTCGGCCCTCCACACGCTCTTACACGTGCTTCAGCCTGGCCATGGATAGATCACTTCGCTTCGGGTCTAGAACATGCGACTACGACGCCCTCTTCAGACTCGCTTTCGCTACGGCTCCCCCACACGGGTTAACCTCGCCACATATCACTAACTCGCAGGCTCATTCTTCAAAAGGCACGCTGTCACCCCTACCAAGGAGGCTCCAACGGTTTGTAAGCAAACGGTTTCAGGTACTATTTCACTCCCCTCCCGGGGTACTTTTCACCTTTCCCTCACGGTACTTGTCCGCTATCGGTCATCTGGGAGTATTCAGGCTTATCAGGTGGTCCTGACAGATTCACACGGGATTTCTCGGGCCCCGTGCTACTTGGGATACTCTTCACGCTGCGCACGACATTTCGACTACGGGGCTGGCACCCACTACGGCCCGCTTTTCAAAACGGTTCGTCTATATCGCCACATCACGTCGACCATCCGGCAGAATGATCAGAAAAGTCCCACAACCCCGTCCCTGCAACCCCTGCCGGGTATCACACAGAAACGGTTTAGCCTCCTCCGCTTTCGCTCGCCACTACTCACGGAATCACTATTGTTTTCTCTTCCTGTGGGTACTGAGATGTTTCACTTCCCCACGTTCCCTCTACCCGCCCTATACATTCAGACGGGAGTCACCGGGTCGCACAAACGCCCGGCGGGGTTTCCCCATTCGGAGATCCTCGGATCAAAACTCGCTTATCAGCTCCCCGAGGCTTATCGCAGATTGCTACGTCCTTCTTCGGCTCCAGATGCCCAGGCATCCACCGTTTGCTCTTAAAGACTTGACATCACATGAGCACACCAGTCACAAAGACTGATGATCGTTTTCTTTAAGATGCTCGCGTCCACTGTGTAGTTCTCAAAGTACGGGCGGACCCCCCTCACCATCCCCGACCGGAGACGACAAAAAGGGCCACGAGGTCCAGCACGACTCCACCGAGCCGGCCCGGTCCCTCAGGACCCAACAGCGTGCACGCACCCAACCCCCGAACCCCAGCGTTCCAGACCCGAAGGCCGTACTGACCCAAGCTCGCAGCTCGAATGCCATGTCAAACGTTCCACCCATGAGCCCCCGCAGAGCACAACCGGCCCTGACCGAGGTTCTGGAACCCAGCCCCGAAAGACCAGGCACAGATGCTCCTTAGAAAGGAGGTGATCCAGCCGCACCTTCCGGTACGGCTACCTTGTTACGACTTAGTCCTAATTACCAATCCCACCTTCGACGGCTCCCTCCACAAGGGTTAGGCCACCGGCTTCAGGTGTTACCGACTTTCATGACTTGACGGGCGGTGTGTACAAGACCCGGGAACGTATTCACCGCAGCGTTGCTGATCTGCGATTACTAGCGACTCCGACTTCATGAGGTCGAGTTGCAGACCTCAATCCGAACTGGGACCGGCTTTTTGGGATTCGCTCCACCTCACGGTATCGCCGCCCATTGTACCGGCCATTGTAGCATGCGTGAAGCCCAAGACATAAGGGGCATGATGATTTGACGTCATCCCCACCTTCCTCCGAGTTGACCCCGGCAGTATCCCATGAGTTCCCACCATAACGTGCTGGCAACATAGAACGAGGGTTGCGCTCGTTGCGGGACTTAACCCAACATCTCACGACACGAGCTGACGACAACCATGCACCACCTGTTCACCAGTGTCCAAAGAGCCCCCTGTTTCCAGGGTCTTCTGGTGTATGTCAAGCCTTGGTAAGGTTCTTCGCGTTGCATCGAATTAATCCGCATGCTCCGCCGCTTGTGCGGGTCCCCGTCAATTCCTTTGAGTTTTAGCCTTGCGGCCGTACTCCCCAGGCGGGGAACTTAATGCGTTAGCTGCGTCACGGAATCCGTGGAAAGGACCCCACAACTAGTTCCCAACGTTTACGGGGTGGACTACCAGGGTATCTAAGCCTGTTTGCTCCCCACCCTTTCGCTCCTCAGCGTCAGTTACGGCCCAGAGATCTGCCTTCGCCATCGGTGTTCCTCCTGATATCTGCGCATTCCACCGCTACACCAGGAATTCCAATCTCCCCTACCGCACTCTAGTCTGCCCGTACCCACCGCAAGCCTCAGGTTGAGCCTGAGGATTTCACGACAGACGCGACAAACCGCCTACGAGCTCTTTACGCCCAATAATTCCGGATAACGCTTGCACCCTACGTATTACCGCGGCTGCTGGCACGTAGTTAGCCGGTGCTTTTTCTCCAGGTACCGTCACCCGAAGGCTTCTTCCCCGACAAAAGAGGTTTACAACCCGAAGGCCGTCATCCCTCACGCGGCGTTGCTGCATCAGGCTTCCGCCCATTGTGCAATATTCCCCACTGCTGCCTCCCGTAGGAGTCTGGGCCGTGTCTCAGTCCCAGTGTGGCCGGTCACCCTCTCAGGCCGGCTACCCGTCGACGCCTTGGTAAGCCATTACCTCACCAACAAGCTGATAGGCCGCGAGCCCATCCCCAACCGAAAAATCTTTCCACCCACACACCATGCGGTGATAGGACATATCCAGTATTAGACACCGTTTCCAGCGCTTATCCCAGAGTCAGGGGCAGGTTGCTCACGTGTTACTCACCCGTTCGCCACTAATCCCCCAGGGCAAGCCCCAGGTTCATCGTTCGACTTGCATGTGTTAAGCACGCCGCCAGCGTTCATCCTGAGCCAGGATCAAACTCTCCGTAAAAAAACGATGCTGACCAACCAGCCGGGAAAACGACCAGAAAGCAGCGAGTTCAACCATGACCAAAAAACGAACATCATTACTGACATTCACACAAAATTTGATCCAAAGGAATACTCAACCAACCCCACAAAAGAGGCCGACGAGAATAATTTGGCATTTGACAAGTGCACGCTGTTGAGTTCTCAAGGATCGGACGCACCCACACACCCACCAAAGCAGGACGCACAGGGCAACCTCATCCGTCCCGACCAGACCGTCAAGACGACGCGTCGTGAAGGTCAGGATCGGATCCGCTGCCTCGCAACGAGGCAACCGTTCCATCTTAACCATCTCGACGAGACTGTCAAATCGACGTTCCCGGCGGGACGACCACCGAACCGGGTCGAAGACCCGGACAGATCCTGTCGGACCTGCGATGGCTGTTCGCTGCTTGGAGGGGAGCCAGGCCCTTGGGCCTTTCGCTCAACCGCTTGGGGCGAACAACAGATAATCTACGGGGATCCCGGGCATCCGGCAAATCAGCCCCACACCCCGGGCGTGTCCGAGGCCGTCCTGCGCCCTGCACAGGACGGCCTCGGAGAGTTCGACTCAGACCGTGCCGGTCCCGCGTCGGCGGGTCGCGTACAGGCCACCGCCGACCACCAGCAGGATCGCCGCCAGCAGGGCGATGCCCCAGGGCAGTTCGGCGCCGGTGAGGGCGAGCCCGTCGCCCTGTCCGTCGCCGGAGCCGGCCTCACCGCCCTCGCCCTGACCGGGCTCGCCCTCGCCGCCTTGACCGCCACCGGGCTGACCGGCCTCGGTTGCGACCACCGCTCGACCCAGCGGGGCGGGGTCGACCACGGCGTGCGCGGCGAAGTAGTCCACGGTGGCGATCAGGTCGACCTGGCCGGTGTCGGTGCGCTGCGTGCCCTCGGCGAAGGCGACGAAGTTGTCTCCGCCTGCCGCGAGGAACGAGTTCGTGGCCACGGTGAACACGTCATCCGCTGCGATCTCCTCCCCCTGGTACGACATCGACAGGATGTGGGACCCCTTCGCGGCATCCGGGTCGTACTCGTAGGAGAAGCCCTCCGAGATGCCCAGGTGCAGCTTGGGCCGCTCCGAACCCTCGGGCTGCCACTGCTCCTCCAGGATGCTCTTCAGCTGCGTCCCCGTGAGCTCCACCGTCACGAGCGTGTTGGCGAAGGGTTGCACGTTGGCGACCTGACGGTAGGTCAGCGTGCCGTCCTGGCCGTACAGCAGGTCGTCGCGCAGTCCCCCGGGGTTCATGATCGCGATCTGCGCGGGAGTGCCCGCGTAGTTCTCGTTCGAGGTGGCCCACAGGTAGACGTCCGCGACGGTGTTGCCGAGCGTGGACTCCACGCCGCGGTCGGCGCCGGCGGGCGTCCCTCCGCGCAGGATGTCGGCGCTGATGCTGCCGACCTCGACGTTTCCCGCCTCGTCCGCGGCATCCGTCGCCGCGGCGACGATCTGCTCCACGGCCGGGTCGGCGGGGAACGCGGGCCGGCCGTCGACGACGAGCGGGATCACGTCGCCCTCGATGGACACGAGGTCTCCCGTCGCACGGTCCACGGAGATGTCGAGCCTGCCGAGGTTCGTGCCGTACTGGAAGGCCTGGATGACCGGGCGCTCGACACCGGTCGGCCCCGCCACCATGCAGTCGTACTTCTGGTGCGTGTGAGCGGACACGATCGCATCGATCTCGGCGGACGCCTGGTGCACCAGCGCGCCGAAGTCGGTGTCGTCGGCGAGGACGGCGTCGCAGGACGACTCCGCCGCACCGGTGTGCGCGAGCAGGATGATGACGTCGGCGGCGTCGGATGCGGTGAGCTCGTCCGCCACGCGGTTGGCCGCCTCGAGCTGATCGCCGAACTCGATGTCGGCGATCCCCGTCGGGGTCACCATCGCCGCCGTCGAGGCGGTCACGGTGCCGATGAAGGCCACCCGCACGCCGTCGATCGTCTCGATCCGGTACTCGTCGAGCGCGGGCTCGTCGGTGCCCTTGAGGTACACGTTCGCCCCCAGCCCGAACTGCGTGCCGCCGTACCCGGGCAGCACACGATCGGTGAGGTCGTCGAAACCACGGTCGAACTCGTGGTTGCCCACCGTGCTGACATCGAGGCCCGCTGCGGCGAGCGCGTCGATGGTCGGCTGGTCCTCCGCGATGAAGGATGTGAAGGTCGATGCGCCGATGTTGTCGCCGGCGGACACGAACAGCGTGTTCGGGTTCTCCGACTCAAGGGCATCGACCGCGCCGGCCAGCACCGCGGCGCCGGCCTCGCCGCCGCCGAGGTTCTGCTCGATGCGGCCGTGGAAGTCGTTGATCGTCAGCACCTGGATGTCCGTGGTGGCCGATGCTGCGGCATCCGCGATGCGGAAGAGCGTCGTGGTGCCGGACACCTCGTTGGCCACGGCCAGCAGGGGCTCGCCGGTGGGCGAGGACTCCGCCGGGATGAACTCCAGACCCTCCGGCCCCAGGTCTCCGGCACCCGAGAGCACGGCCTCCGGGTCGTCGGCGTCCTCGACCGAGATCGAGAAGTCGCGGTTGTTGACGTAGGTCACGTACTCCGACGATGCCGGGTCGGTGATGTCGTAGACCATGATCCCGCCGACGCGCTCGAGTCCGATGAACGCGTACGTGCGGTCGCCGATCGCGCCGATGGTGAGGTTCTCCGGCTCCGGACCCTTGTCGTCGCTGCGTCCGTCGAGACCCGACTCGCTGTGGTTCGAGTTGAAGTACTCCGGAGCCGCCGCGGCGGTGATGCGCTCGAAGTCGTCGCCGGAGTCGTATACGAGGTCTCCGTTCGTGCTCCAGATCGAGAAGGACCGGGTGCCGCCGACGTAGAGGCTCTCATAGCAGGTGCCGTCGTCGTTCAGCCCGACGTCGGTGAGCGCGTTCAGCCTGCCGAGGTGCTCGTCCTCGGCGAAATCGGGATCGCTCGTGGCGACCGTGCTCGTGTCGCACACGGGGGCGAGATCGGGCCTGTCCTCGGCGTCGCCGAAGTTCTTGATGCGCTCGACATCGGCGTAGTCGCCCCACTCGCGAGCGTCCCCCTCGTTCGCGGAGACGAGATACGTCGCACCGCCGGTGCGATACGCCTCCAGCCCGTCGGGCATGTACAGACTCCGCACACCGGGATGGGTTCGGATGTCGATCACGCCGTCCTCGTCGGACGCGTCGAATCCGTTCCCGTCGAGTCCGTTGTCCTTGTATCCCAGCGGGAGGATGTCGGTGACGGATGCCGTGGCGAGATCCACCGTGGCGATCGCATTGGCCTCCTGCAGCGCGGCGTAGGCCGTGCCGCCGTCGATCGCGATGAACTCCGGCTCGAGGTTGCGCGAGACAGGCAGGTCATCGTGCGGCGTGGGCCCGAAGACGCGCACGCCCTCTCGGAGGGTCTTGGATCCGCCCTCCTCGAACGCGTGGAAGTCGGCCGTGCGCACGTCCGACTGAGCGGGAGCGGACACTGTCGAGGGGAGCGCGACGACACTGATCGAGCCCTCGGGGTCGATCGAGAAGTCGTCGGCGGGCTCGCCCTCGTCCGCGGAGACGGCGTAGCGGCCGTCCTCGGAGATGACGACGTTGTCGGGAAGGGCGCCGACGCTCACCCGTCCGATCTCGGCGGGCTCCTCGGCGTTCGCGTCGAAGAACACCAGGATCCCCGGGTCGGTCTTCACGGGGGCTTCCAGGGCGACGACTCCGAGCCCGTCGCTCGGGCGGATCGCGACGGAGTTGGCCACGTGGCCGGAGACGGCGAGCGTCGCCACCTCGACGGGTGCGGTCGGGTCGGAGAAGTCGAGCACGGTCACCGCGCCGGCTTCCGCGTCGACGACGAACAGGCGGTCCTTGTAGGCGTGCACGATCTCCGCGCCGGCCTTGTCGAACTGTCCGGTCTCGAACGTGCCGATCGGGGTCAGCGCGAGCGCCGCCCCGTCGGCGGAATGGCTGATCGGCTCCGGGACGACCGCCGCGGCGGCGACGGAGACCGCTGTCAGCGGTGCCAGGACGACGGCGCAGGTCAGCGCGGTCGCGGAGACCGCCCGCGCTGCGCGTCGGGAGTGTGGAAAGGGCATCGGTTCCTCAAGCTTCGTCGGTGGATGAGCCGGCGCGGATGCGCACCGAGCCGCGGAGCGGCTGCTCCTGATCTACCCGAGCAGAGTGTCGACGGGGTGAACGAGAAGCGACGAGACGGTGCGCGGGCTCGCGGGTTCGCCCCGGCATCACCGCCCATGTTCGACGACCGCCATCGGCGTCTCGACGTTCCACTGGGCATCCGTCGCCGGATCCAGTGGCATCCTCAGCTGCGCGCGCAGGTGCGCCGGTGCGAGCACGATCTCGACCAGGCGGCAGCCGTTCTGGTGAGCGGGTGAGGACACCAGGAGCAGGCGGAGGCGGGAGCGCCGCAGAGGTGAGGCGAGCAGTGAGCTGATCCCGCGCCGCGGACCTCGCCGGGCGAGGGGGCGCTCGTCATGAGGCCTGTGGATGCAGTCCGGTGATCTGCTCCAGTGCCTGAATGTGGCCGCGGTAGGCGGTGCGTCCGGCCGGGGTGAGCGAGAGGCTGAGCCGGGCGCGCCCA
This sequence comes from Microbacterium soli, assembly GCF_039539005.1. Taxonomy (NCBI): domain Bacteria; kingdom Bacillati; phylum Actinomycetota; class Actinomycetes; order Micrococcales; family Microbacteriaceae; genus Microbacterium; species Microbacterium soli. The sequence goes on along the minus strand of NZ_BAABCP010000001.1, from coordinate 2,149,417 downwards.
TCGCGGGTGACCGGGGTCTCCTCCAGATAGCCGACGTGGACGAGCTGGGACACGTGCTTGCTCAGTGCGGACTTGGAGACCTCCAGCCGCGACAGGAGCTCCCCGAACTCCACCGACGACGCGGATGCGGCGATCGCGCAGATCCGCAGCCGGAGCGGGGCGTGGATCAGCTCGTCGAAGCGCGGCTCAGCCACGGCCGGTCGCCTTGCGATAGCGGCGCCCCATCTCCAGTGTCGTGACAGCGGCATCCGCGCCAGCGATCAGCCACAGCCACGGCAGTTCCAGGCTGATCGCGAGGATCACGAGCACGCCGACCCCGATCAGCAGGGAGATCATGTAGGGGAAGGAGCCGGGACCGTCGAGGCCCACAAGCCCATAACCGCGACGGTGGAACACCTGCCGCACCCCGACCGCGACGACCGTCACGATGCCGAGCGCGGTGACCACCGCCGACCACGGCAGGGGAAGAGCCTGACCGGCGAGCGCCACCGCCAGCGCGAGCGCTTGGACGACGAAGAACCACCGGGGCAGAGGTGGATTCCTCGTCTCCTGCTCCTCCCGGTTCGCGGCGTCCAGCATGCGCCGCGCCTCCTCCGCCGAAGGCGAGTTGAACGACTCTTCTGTTTCCATATCGGAAACACTACCAGCTGAGTTTCCTCGATGGCAACACTGCGCGTGCATCGGCGGAGCCCGCCATGGGACGGAAAGTCGGGTCACAACGCTCGGCGAGCGCAGTTCGGCTCCCATACGAGCGGGAAAGGACGCCCGAGCCACGTCGATGACGTCGCGATTCAGAACAATGGTGGACCTAAGGGGATTCGAACCCCTGACCTCCTCGATGCGAACGAGGCGCGCTACCAACTGCGCCATAGGCCCGTGAACCGGGATCTACGTTATCACGCGTTCAGCCCGTCGCTCGACGCGCGAGGAGCTTTCGCACATGAGCCTCGATCTCCGCGTCGTCGATGACGCCCATCCGCGCGTATGGGGACTCCACGGCATCCGTCTGCGCGGTACGGGCCGGCAACGGGGTCGGAGCGGGCGGAGCAAGCTCCTCGGCACGGCGTCGCAGCTCCTCACGACGCGCTGCGCGTCGCCGCTCCTCCTGGACGTCGAGCTGCGCGCGGGCCTGCTGCGCGCGCGACCCCCGCACATCCACCATGGGCTGCGGCAGAGGGCGGGGCGTCCACGACGCCGGGCCCTGATCGTGCAGCGGCGGGGACACCCGGGGCACCGCCGGGAACACCGTCTCCGGGGACGCGCGTCTGCCCGCGTGTCGCGACACCTGCGCCATGCGTCCCAGGAGCAGGGCGCTCACCGCCGCGGCCGCCAGGCCCCAGGCTCCCAGCAGCCAGCCGCCGAAGGTGACGAACCGCCAGACACCGAATCCGACGACGACGACAGCAGCGGCGAGCACGACACCGGCGGTCAGCCGGAGTCGACGCCGCGCCCGAGCCCGTCGGACGATCGGGTCACGGCGTGTCGCCGCGAGCTCCTGCCGGAGCTCCTCGAGCCGCCTGCTCTCCTGCTCAGCCTGCACGCGCCTGGCGAGCCGTTGCTGCTGCAGGGCGGTGCGGGCATTCAACTCGAGTCTGACCTCATCGGGCGTCTCGCTGGTCTCGGCGAGCACGCGCAACGCCTGATTCAGCCGAACGGCGTTGCGCTCGGCGGAGTCGTACTGGCGCCTGCCGAGCCACGTGGGCAGGAAGTACAGGGCCCACAGCAGCACGGCGACGAGCACGATCACTCCCCCACTCAACACCGGCCCGTCCATAGAGACCACGGTAAGGGAACCGGCAGTCGTCACCGGGACACACCGCGAGCGTGTCGCCGCAGCCCCGCCGAGTCAGTCCGTCGGGCCCGGGGGCACCGAGCCGGCGCCCGGAGGGACCCGTCCCTGCACCCATCGCGAGAGCACGCCCTCCGGGACGTCCTCCCGCACCAGTGCGAAAGCGTGATGATCGCGCCAGTCTCCGTCGATGTGGATGTATCGGCGGCGCAGACCCTCGTAGCGGAAGCCGAGCTTCTCCACGACGCGCAGGCTGGCCCGATTCTCCGGGCGGATGCAGATCTCCATCCTGTGCAGACCGAGTCGGTCGAAGCTCGCGTCGGTGGCCATCGCCACAGCCGTCGGCGTGATGCCGCGCCCCGCGAAGCGCTCGCTCACCCAGTACCCGATGGTCGCCGAGCACAGCGACCCGCGCGCCACGCCCCAGACGTTCAGCTGCCCGGCGACCTGCCCGTCGTATTCCATGACGAACGGGTAGCCGGCACCGTCACGGTGCTGCTGGAGCAGGCGCCGGATGCTCACACGCATGTCGAAGCCGACCGCCGCTCCCGGGATGGTCGCCTCCCACGGCTGCAACCAGCCGCGGTTGGAAAGCAGTTCGCGTTGCAGGATGCGCGCGTCGCGGCTGCGGATGAGTCTCAGCCCGACGGGGCCGTGCTGCATGTGCTCCAGAGTCTCGAAGGGCATGATGGCCGCCGGTCACAGGCCTTCCGCGAATTGCTTCAGCCACGGTCGCAGCTCCGCGCCGAGATCGGCACGATCCACCGCGAGCTGGACGATCGCCTTGATGTAGTCCACCCGGTCTCCGGTGTCGTACCTGCGCCCGCCGAACACGACGCCCACCACGCCCGGTCCGCTCGGGTCGGCGGCGAGCTCCTGCAGGGCGTCGGTGAGCTGGATCTCGCCACCCCTGCCCGGCGGCGTGCGCTCGAGGACGCCGAAGACGGATGCCGGGAGCACGTACCGTCCGATGACCGCGAGGTTCGACGGCGCCTCTCCCGGAGCCGGCTTCTCGACCAGCCCCGTCACCTTCAGCACTCCGTCCCCGTCGACGGGTTCGACGGCGGCCGCGCCGTACTGGTGGATGCTCGCGGAATCGACCTCCATGAGAGCCACGACCGCCGCACCCGTGCGCTCGTGCATGGCGATCATCTCGGGCAGCAGCGGGTCGCGCTCGTCGATCAGGTCGTCACCGAGCAGCACGGCGAAGGAGCTGTCGCCGACATGCGTCCTCGCCCGCAGGACCGCGTGTCCGAGCCCCTTGGGCTCGCCCTGCCTGACGAAGTGGATGTCCGCGAGGTCACTGGACCGCATGACGCGCTCGAGGCGTCCGCGATCGCCCTTCTGCGCCAGCCTGCCCTCCAGCTCCGGCACGGCGTCGAAATGATCGGAGATGGCGTTCTTGTTGCGCCCGATGATGACGAGGATGTCGTCGATGCCCGCACTGACCGCCTCCTCGACGACGTACTGGATGGCGGGTTTGTCGACGACGGGCAGCATCTCCTTCGGCATGGCCTTCGTGGCCGGGAGGAACCGGGTGCCGAGGCCCGCGGCGGGGATGACCGCCTTCACGCTGCTCATCCGGTCAGCATACCGGCGGCGCCGTCGCCCGGCCTCCGCGTGCGCCGCCGTATCATCGGAGCATGGCCGACGACGAGCAGCTGCAGCAGAAGCGTGCGCTGCGCGCGGAGATCCGCGAGCGGCGTCAGCTGCTCTCCCCGGCGCAGCGCGAAGCCGCCGCCGACGGGATCGCCACGCAGCTCGGCGCGCTGGTGTCCGCGCTCGACGCGCGCTCGGTCTCCTGCTTCCTGTCCACGGTCACCGAGCCCGGAACGCGGCAGTTCGTCGCGGCGGCCGTCGACCGCGGCATCCGCGTGCTGCTGCCCGTCACCCGCACGGACGGGCTTCTCGACTGGGCCGTCGCGACCGCATCCGGCGAGATCACCGAGGGGATGTTCGGCCTGCCCGAGCCGACCGGCGATGTGCTCGGGCCGATCGCCGTCGACGAGGTCGACCTGATGATCATCCCCGCCGCGGCCGTCGACCGCTCGGGAACCCGCCTGGGATGGGGACGGGGGTACTTCGACAAGACCATCGGCTCCATGCAGAGCCGCCCACCCGTCTACGCCGTGATCTATGATTCCGAGGTATTCGATTCTCTGCCGCGCGAGGTCCATGACCAGCCCGTGGATGGCATCGTCACCCCGACCCGGACCATCACGCTGGCATCCTCACGCAATTGAACAGGAGCTCTCGTCCATGCCCACCTACGCCTACGCCTGCACCGCCTGCGACCACCGCTTCGACGCCGTGCAGAGCTTCTCGGAAGACTCCCTCACCATCTGCCCCGAATGCGGCGGCGCACTGCGCAAGCAGTACGGAACGGTCGGAGTGACCTTCAACGGGTCGGGCTTCTATCGCACCGACTCGCGCGCAGGTGCTGGTGACGCGAAGAAGGATCGGGCATCATCGAAGTCGGATTCTTCGACGAGCTCCAACCCGGCGCCTGCGAAGACCCCGGCCTCGGCCTGAGGCTGAACACGACCCAGGGGGATTCCATGATCAAGGGGTTCAGAGACTTCATCGCACAGGGCAACGTCATCGACCTCGCCGTCGCGGTGGTCATCGGCGCGGCGTTCACGGCGATCGTCAACACGATCGTCGAGCAGCTGATCAACCCGCTCATCGGGCTGCTCTTCAACACGGAGAACCTCGACTCGGCGTTCGTGCTCGAGGTCGGCTCCGCGAAGTTCGGATTCGGCGCCATCATCGCCGCCGTCATCAGCTTCCTCGCCGTGGCGGCCGTCGTCTACTTCGTCTTCGTCCTGCCGATGAACAAGTACAAGGAGCACCAGGCGGCGAAGAACCCCGTCGCCGAAGAGGCCCTGCCCACCGAACAGGAGTTGCTCGTCGAGATCCGCGACGCGCTGCGCGCCGGCAACGCCCGCTGATTCCCGCCCCTTCGCACCGTCGAGCGCCTCGTCCCTCCGGGCGGGGCGCTCTTCGTCCCGGCCCGGCTCAGTAGTGCGGGGGGACTTCGCGCAGCATCCGCTCGTCATTGGGTCCGTGGTCGCCCTTCACACCCGCCCTGCGCTCCTCGCGCACGTGCGGCTCCGACGTCGTTCCGGGCACCCGCGTGAGCCGTGCGCGGCGGGCGCCCGGCACCCGCTCGACGTGCTGGCGGTCGCTCCCGTCGTGCTCACTCATCGATATCGAGCGGCTGGGTGTCCTGCTCGGCGCGGACCGCATCCTCCTCGATGCCGAGGACCGTGGCGATGCGTCGCGCGACCGTCGCCGGGTCGCTGTAGAGATCGAAGGCGTGCACACGCACATAATGCCACCCCAGGCGCCGCAGCACCTGCGGCCGCAGCCGGAGACTCTCCCGCAGCGATTCCCCCTGCGACTCCGGGTCGGATTCGATGACGACCGCGCGCCCGTCGTGCTGAGCCACCAGCGGCAGCAGGCCCCGGTAGTCCACATCCACGGATGCGCCGAGCCTGCGCAGCTCCCGCGCGAGTGCCAGCGTGAGAGGGTCGGCGAGGTCCTCCAGGCGGGCATCCCTGCCCCGCGCCGCCAGACTTCCGAGAATCGACATGAGAGTCGCGGCGCCGTGCTCGAGACGGCCCTCGTCGAAGGCGGAGGGGCGGATGCAGGAGACGATCACCATCGATCGCCGGGCCCGGGTCATCCCCACCGTCAGCAGCCGCTCACCGTCCTCCTGCGACAGGTCGCCGAAGTCGCTGAGCACTCTGCCATGCCTCGTCAACCCGAAACCGAGGGAGAAGATCACCCTGTCGCGACTCTCCGCCACGGATTCCTCGAGCGTCAGCACGGCGAAGGGCTCCGCCGTGTCACGTCCGACGAAGTCGGCGACGTCCGCACGAGCCGTGAACGCGGATGCCACCGCCGCACGCACCCGCTCGGCGTGCCTCCTGCTGGCTGTGACGACCATGAGCGACTCGGTCGGGCGGTTGACGGCGTGCTCGACGACGAGGGTCACCACACGCGCCACCTCGGCATCCGGACTCTCCACCGCTCCGGAGACCGGATCGGGGTTGCCCACACCGCCCTCGACGTAATCGACCGTCAGGCTGCCACGCCCGAGATAGGAGCCCGCCCACGGCAGCGAGGAGATCTCACCGCCGTAGAAGGCGTCGTTGATGAGCTCCGCGAGATCCTCGCCTCCCGCCCGGTAGCTGCGGGTCAGGGTCATCACCTCGAACAGGTCGGCAAGTCGCTCGAACACCGAGACGTCGTCAAAGGGCACCTCCGGCTCCCAGTCGGCATCCGGCAACGTCGCCACGGTGAACGGCGTCGGCCGCTGCGTGACCGGATCCCCGAAGGCGACGATCTGCCGAGCGCGGCGGATGGCCGGGGCGGCTTCGGCGAGGTTGACGGCCGCGGCGTCCGCGAGCAGAACGGCGTCGAACTCCACGGACTCGGGAATCTCGGGGACCTGGTAGGGCGAGGCGATCCACACCGGCGCCAGCACGCGCAGCAGGTCGGGAGCGAGCGCGGCGATCTCGGCCGCGCTCGCCTCCCCCTGCTTGAGCGCGCGCCGCAGGTTCACCGCCTGCTCCGGCTCGTCCACGAGCGCGATCCGCCACTGGTTCGCCAGACTCCACGCCAGCAGGGGGCCGGCCATCGCCGTGTGCGCCTCGTCCACGAGGCGGAAATCGCGCTCCAACCGATCGACCACGGACGTGTTCGCGCCCAGCAGCGAGCGGTTGTCCTGCAACGCGCGCTCGAGCAGCGACTGCCACCACGCGAACTCCAGCTCGTCGGCCACGCGCTCCTCCGGCACGTGCCGCACCGACAGGTCGGCCAGCAGCGGCCGCAGGCCCAGACCGGAGAGCGTGTCGCGGATTTCGGCGCGCTCGACGAGGTTGTCGAAGACCGCGCTGCGCGCCGCCAGTCCGGACAGGGTCCGCACCAGTCGTGCCACGGGCAGCGCCGCCAGCGGCTCCCGCCGCCCCAGTGCGGCGTCGAGCTCGGCCAGCTCCGCGGAGACCCGCTGCCACGCGACGTGCACATCGGAGAGCCCCAGCGGAACCTGAGGCGCGACGCCGGCGTCGACGCGGTCCTGCCACTGCGAACGCTGCTGCTGGATGCGCAGCAGCGCGGCGTGCATGTCCACGACCTGCGCGCCGGGGCGCACGTACTCGCGAGCGAGTCGTTTGAGACGGCGACGGTTCGCCGACGACATGCCGGGGGCGTCACGGCGCGGACCGTGCGCCTGGATCAGCTCGCCCAGCGGGCGCTCGAACACCGTGGGGCTGAACCGGTCCAGCGATTCCCGGATGCCGCCCAGCAGCCGCAGATACTCGCCGAGCTCGTCGATGGTGCCGAACGGGCGCATGCTGGTCTGGGCGATCAGCTCGTAGCCGCGCTCGAGCAGCGACGGCACATCGGCGTCGTGCAGCTTCTCGGCGAGCGCGTGCGCCTGCTGAGCGGCCTCGGTGCTCTCGAAGCTCACGCCGTACCACGGCGAGTCGCCGGGGCCGAAGCGGAACTCACCGAGCCGTGCCGCGCGGGTGAGCGCCCGTGCGGCCTGATCGCGGTCGCCGGCGAGGCCCTCCAGCGTCTGCATCGACAGCCGCGCACCGGTCGACGGCGGCACGGGGAGCGAGGCGAGCCTGGTGAGCTGCCTGGTCGCGTCCAGCACGGATGCCCCCGTGCGGCCGACCTGCCCGGTCAGGGCCGCCCGATAGTCCCGCAGCACGGTGCGCAGCCGCACCAGGGCCTCGTCGATCTCGGTGGCCTTGGGCTGGGTGGCCTTCTCGCTGCGGGCGATGGCGCGGATCAGATCGCGTCTGACACCGGTCGGGGACACGGCGAGCCCGTCCAGCCCGATCCCCGCCAGCCGATGTCTGACGCCGTCCAGCGTCGAGCGCCTGGTCGAGACCACGAGCACGCGTCTGCCCGCTCGGACGAACGCGCCGATGGCGTTGATGACGGTCTGCGTGCCGCCGGTTCCCGGCAGCGTGGCGACGACGAGGGAGCTCCCGGCGGCGATGCGCGCGAGCACCTCCTCCTGTTCGGCGTCCGCATCCAGCAGCAGCGTCTCCGCCGCGGGCGCGCGGTCATCCGGACCGGGCACGATCGGCGCCTCGCCGCGCGCCGAGACGCGCTCGCGGTCGCCGACATGACCGCCGAGCGCATTGAGGACCGGGTGGTCCAGATCCACCATGTCGCGGACCATCGCCCCGGAGACGTCGGCGAAGGTGGAGACCACGAGTCTCGGATGCACGGCGAAAGTGTCGATGGAGTGCGTGAGCGCACGCAGCTGGTCGATGACGGGCTGCGGCTTGAAGATCCCGCCGTCATAGGCGAGCGCGGCGAGATCCGTCGGATCCAGCGTCAGTCCGAAGTGGTCGCGCACCACGCGGACGAGCTCCGGGTTCACGACGAACGCGCCGTGGAGCTTGAGTTCGAAGTCGGCGTGATGCCGCCGGATGCCCAGCGGGCGCAGCAGCACGGGCGCGGAGAAATCCGCCCCGCCGATGCGCCAGCGCGCGATGCCCACGGCCAGCCGGACGGCGTCGATCCCCCGGACGGTGCGCAGCTCCGTGTTGCGGGAGACGATGCGCTCGGCCGCCAGGCGCGCCGTGCGCAGGCCGACCTCATCGCGGAACAGGTTCGACAGCAGCGTCGAACGTCCTGTGATGAACTGCGGCAGACTGCCCGGATGCGCCTTGGAGATGTCGATGCCCGCATCGGGTGCATCCGTGAACGTGATGAGCGGAGACGGACCGCCCAGGTCGGCGGCCTCCGCACGCAGCACCGTCCGCGCGGCCTCGGCGGCGTGGGCGATGCCCACACCCGTCGAGGAGTCGCTGAGCTCACCGAGATTCATCGCGGCTTCCTCTCCCGCGTCCCCGGCGCCCTTCGCCTCTCGTCGCCACACAACTCAAAGCCTAAGCGCGACACGCCCCAGGCCCGGTATCCCGGGCCGATTCATGCGGATTGACGCCGCCTGCGGCGAGAAGGACCCGGACACTCATCCGTTCTGCACAGCCGGGGCATCCCGTCGAGTTGTCCACTTCTCCCGGCGGCGGCCGACGGAACGGACCCGCCGGAGCGGATGATGGGGGCATGAGCTTTCGACACGACTTCGTTCCCACGCCGTTCGGCGACGCTCTGGCGGTGTTCTCGGATGTCGGCATCGTCAGTTTCGATCTGTCCGAGTCGGAGGATCCGCATGTGCCGTGGCTGCTGGAGAGTGTCAGCCGACGGCTCGGTGCCGTTCCCGACGAGGAGCCGGGCACCGGTGACGAGCTGGCGGACCTGTTGGCCGCGTACTTCGAGGGCGAGCCGATCCGATTCGATGAGCACGTGAGCTTCGACTGGCGGCTGACGACGGGCTTCACACGAACCGCTCTGCAGGCCGTGTGCGAGATCGGCTGGGCGGAGACGATGAGCTACGGGGAGGTGGCCGTCGTCGCCGGGAGTCCCGGCGCCGCGCGGGCGGTGGGCACGGCGTGCCGTCTCACGCCGTTCTCGGTGATCGTCCCCGTGCACCGCGTGATCCGTTCCGACGGCACCCCCGGACATTACGGGGCGCACCCCGAGCGGAAGCGCTACCTGCTCGACCTGGAGCGGGAGGCATCCGCCGCTGCGGCGGGCGCCCTGTGATGACGGAGTCGGAGTCCGGTGTGCAGGCCACCGGACTCCGACTCCGCTGCCCGCCGGCAGCCTGGTGGCGCACCGCCTTCTCCGCCCCGAATCCAGCGAGCGCACCCCCATCTCGACCATCTCAGCGGCGAGCGCACGCGACTCCTTCGTCTTCGCCGTGATCGTGCCCCGTGCCGTGCTTGTCGCTCTTGATCGTGTTCGAGCGGATGTCGTGCGCGAACGAGGCCGCCGCGGTGATGGGGAGACCGACGGCGACCGCGAGGATCGTGGCGAAGGCGCCTGCGGAGATGAATCCCATCGCGAAACCGTTCTGCGTGCCCCCGAAAGAGCGATCCGTCGCGTAATAGTCCGCGGCGTCTTGTTGTTGCGACCGGCGCGGATGACGATGAACAGCGTCACCGCCATGAATCCGGCGAAGACCGCGATATATCGAGGATGGGATCATTCTCGACGGCCTCCCCCGCCGGGATGGTCGCGTTCACGAATTCGCCTCGACGTTCTCGAGTTATGCGCGGATCTCCTCCGCCACAGGGTTCAGTTTCCTGTTCGCGAACGACACATACCGCATGGCGATCGCGAACGTGGTCACGAATTGGCCGATCCCCAGGAGAAGTCCGCCGGTGATGTCATCGGAAATCTCTGGATCTTGAAATCCGGGGCGAATGCCACGAGCCGCACAGAGGCGAAAGATCAGATCAGGAAGAACACCGCGAGAGGGAAGACGAATGAGCGCTGCATCCGCTTCAGAGCCTGGAACCTGTCCGATTCCTGAACCGAGATGTCGTCGTTCTCTCCACGGGGTCCGTCATCTGTCCGATCCGTCGTGAGACCTCCTTGCCGCACATCGGGACCATGTGACCGCGTCACGCGGGGTGATATCGTCGACGCTACGAACGGGGCGACGAGGTCGTCGCCTCCGAAAGTTGGTATTGGCTGAGCATGAGCACGCAGTTCGCATCCGTCGGCGAGCTCGTCGCCGACGGCGTGCGCGAATTATCCAGACGCACCCGCTTCCCCGTCGCCTTCGGCGGCCTCATCGAGGACGGCGAGGTGTCGGTGACGACCATCGTGGGCAATCGCACGCATCACCTGGACGGTCTGCACGTGCGTCCCGAGCGCGGACTGGGCGGGCGGGCGATGATCGAGCTGCGCCCACGCATGACCAACGACTACCGCACCTCCCAGCAGATCACGCACGATTATGATGTATTCGTGCTGGGCGAGGGCCTGCGCACGCTGCTGGCGCTGCCGATCGTCGTGGACGGACGCCCGCGCGGCGTGCTGTACGGCGGCGCCTGGGAGCAGTCTCGGATCGGCGGGGTGACGGCGGCCCCCGCGATGGCGGTCGCCGACCGCATCGCGACCGAGTTGCGCGTCCGCGACGAGGTCGAGCGGCGTCTTCGCGAAGCCGCTCCTCCCCCGCCCGCACTGAACACTCGGCAGAGGGAGGAGCTCCGGGAGAGCTTCGCGGAGCTGCGGAGCATCGCCTCCGGTCTCGCCGACGAGTCGCTGCGCGCGCGCATCGCGGCTGTGGAGCAGCGATTGATGGAATTCACCTCGCCCGCTCCGCGTCCGGCGTCCGCCGTCGAGCCGGCGGTGCACCTCTCGCCCCGGGAGCTGGACGTGCTCGCGTGCGTGGCCGTGGGTTCGACCAATTCCGAGATCGCCGCCCAATTGGGTCTCCGCGAGGGAACGGTCAAGGCGTATCTGGGTTCGGCGATGGGGAAATTGGACGCTTCCACACGGCTCGCGGCCGTCGCGCATGCACGACGCGCGGGCCTCCTGCCCTGATTCCCGGAATTCACTCTCTGCGAGATCATTCGATATTCGTGTCCGTGCTTGTTCCGCACGTATTCGTGACATACCCTTATCGGCATGGCTCGACGAATTGTGCATCAGCTTGTTGATGATATCGATGGGACTCTGCTGGAGGCCGGAGAAGGGGAGACCATCCGTTTCTCTCTGAACGGCGCCGCATACGAGATCGATCTGACGAATTCCCATGCGGAGGAGTTGCGGGAATCTCTCGCACCCTATATCAGGGCCGGGCGGCGCGCCTCCGCCGGAAATGTCCGTGCCGCTGCACCCCGACGCCGAGCCGCCCGCAATTCCGAGGTCAGCGAGATCCGGGAATGGGCGAAGTCGCAGGGATTGAACGTCTCCGAGCGCGGGCGCATCTCCGCCGAGGTGATGGACGCCTACCGCGCCGCGCACTGACAGATCGCGGTGATGACAGGTCTCCTCCGTGGACGGCCGGCCATGACCGCCTCCTGCGCCCCGCCCGGCGGGGCCCTCTGTCGAGGAGACTGGACGGCGAAGGACGCCACCCTGAGGGTGGCGTCCTTCGCCGTCGTGCCCTCGACAGGATTCGAACCTGCGACCTGCCCTTTAGGAGAGGGCCGCTCTATCCGACTGAGCTACGAAGGCGCAGGACAAGTCTAGTGTGCGACAGTGACGTGCTCACGCCGCGAGCGCCAAGTACGGCTCCCATCGCGGGTCTCCGCGCTCGGCGCCGCGCACCGTCCAGGCGCTCCCCCGGGGCGGCCTGGGCGTCAGCCTCAGCTCCCAGCCCATCTCCTGCGGGGTGCGATCGCTCTTGAGGTTGTTGCAGCGCAGGCAGCAGGCGACGAGGTTCTCCCAGCTGTCGACTCCGCCACGCGACCTCGGCAGGATGTGGTCGATCGTGGCGGCGCTCCTGCCGCAGTACCCGCAGCGATGATCGTCACGGCGCAGCACGCCGCGTCGCGTGACCGGCACCCGCCTGCCCGAGGGGATGCGCACGTAGCGACTGAGGAGTATCACGACAGGCCGGTCGTAGGATCGGCGGCCCGCGCGGACCGGATCGCCCTCCACGTGCTCGATGACGCTCGCTTTCTCGTTCATCACGAGCACCATGGCTCTCTTGAACGAGACCACCGTGAGTGGCTCGTATCCGGCGTTCAGGACCAGTGTGCGCATCGTCGTCATCCTCTCGATCCGGCCAGGATGGCTTCCCGGCGCTGTCGACTCACACGACGCCGTGCGGATGGCAGATGATCACAGGGGCGAGAAAAGGCGCTGTCTCAGAGACAGCGCCTGCCGCGCTCGACGGAGTCGAGCCGTCCCTGCGGGCGATGCCGGAGAACGAGACGACCGAGCGCATCCATGGTTCGGATGCCCGGCAGCTGTTCCATCGGCTTCTCCCGCCCGTACGACGACGGCTACAGGCTAGCCCATCCAGGTGAACAGCGCGGGAACCGCGGCCGTGTCGAGGATCGGATCAACCGGCGTTCGCGCGCAGCCAGGCGATGGGCTCGACGAGCGACCCGTTGACCCTGACCTCGAAATGCAGGTGCGCACCGTAGGAGCGGCCGGTGTTGCCGACCTTACCGATGAACTGCCCGGGCTGGACGACCTGTCCGACCTGCACGGCGCGTGTGCCGTTGGTCATGTGGCCGTACAGCGTGGAGACGCGCTGCCCGCCGACGACGGAGTCGATGACGATCCCGACGCCGTAGCCGTAATAGCTCTCCGTGGAGACGCGCACCACACCACCGGCGGCGGCGAAGATCGGGGTGCCCGCGGGGGCGACCATGTCCGCGCCGTTGTGGCCGCTGCCCAGCGTGCGGCTGACGTAGTACGAACCCTGCGGAAGCGGGTAACGGACCTCGCCCGACCCCGCCGCGACCAGGCGCAGGTCGGCGTCGCTGAGACGGCTGCCGCTGGAGGCCAGCCGCGCGGCCGCTGCGGCGCGCTTCTTCGCCGCTTCCTCGGCCTTCTTCTTCGCGATCTCCTCCGGGGTGGTGGCGGAGTACGTGCTGCGCTCGATCGGCGCGGTGGTGGCCTCGGAGGCGACCACGAGCGACTGCGCCTCATCGACGGCCATCTGCTGCAGCGTCGCAGCCTCGGGCTGCACCGAGCTGGTGGCCGCATAGGCGGGAAGTGCGACGGCGGCGACGAGGGCGCCGACGGCGGCGAAGATCGCCACAGTGCGCATGGGCTTGACGCTCGAGCGAGATCGTGGAGTGCGGGGCGTCCGCCGCTTCGGAGCGTCGGGGGTCTCGTTCGTGGCGATGTCTGCGGCCAAAAGGAATTCCTCCTGCGCCTCCGCGCTCATTCGGGTGGGCGCCGGCTCGTCGGCAATAGTCGTTTCTCGGGCACGTATGTCACACGGCACGTTGTGCGAACTTTCTCACGGAGATGACGAGCCAGGGAGGCGTTCTCCATGATCACCACCGACGGGCTTCTTCGTCGATGACCCCAACGAGGTTACCGGAAGATAACGTTTCTGTCACCTTCACGATTCGACGGTCCGTGCCGGCGACTCCGGAACGACGGGCGATCAGTCCTTCTCTCCCACGAGGAAGATGTGAGACGCCAGCTCGACCGGCAGCTCCAGCCCCTCGTCCCGACCCTCCATCAGGATCAGCACGTACCCCTCGTTGTAGCGGTACTCGCCCCGCGCGCCGGGAACGACGCCTGCGTCCCGGAGCTGCTCGAGCAGCTCCGGGTCGACCTGCGCGGGCTCGGCGAGACGACGGACAGTGCCCTGGATCGGCCCGCCCGTGGCATCCAGCTTCTTCACGAGACCGATCACGCCGTCCTCGAACGAGCGCGTCGGGATGTCGCCGAGCTGATCGAGGCCGGGGATGGGGTTTCCGTAGGGCGACTCGGTCGGATGCCCCAGCAGCTCCACCAGGCGCAGCTCCACCTGCTCGCTCATCACATGCTCCCACCGGCACGCCTCTTCATGCACGTACGCCCAGTCCAGACCGATCACGTCCGAGAGCAGGCGCTCGGCGAGCCGGTGCTTGCGCATCACGTCGACGGCCTTGCGGCGCCCCGCGTCGGTCAGCTCGAGCCGCCGGTCCTCCGAGACCACGACGAGGCCGTCGCGCTCCATACGGCCCACGGTCTGCGACACGGTGGGACCGGAGTGTCCCAGACGCTCGGAGATGCGCGCCCGCAGGGGGACGATGTTCTCCTCCTCGAGTTCGAGGATGGTGCGAAGATACATCTCCGTCGTGTCGATCAGATCAGCCATACCGGGTCCTTCGAGTCTCGTCAGGCAAGCCTACCTTTTCCCCCGGCCCGATCGCCGATCCGGGCGTCATGCGGTCGGCGCGGCATCGGCCGCCACCCTACAATCGACCCATGGCGATCGAGATCCCCCGCGAACTCCTGCCCGTCGACGGACGCTTCGGCTGCGGCCCGTCCAAAGTGCGCCCTGCGCAGATCGAGGCGCTCGCCTCGGTCGGTGCGAGCCTGCTGGGCACGTCGCATCGGAAGACCCCGGTCAAGAATCTCGTCGCCAGCGTCCGCGAGCGCCTGTCGACGCTGTTCGGCCTTCCCGAGGGCTATGAGATCATCCTCGGCAACGGCGGCTCGACGGCCTTCTGGGACGCCGCCGCGTTCGGCCTGATCGAGCGCCGCAGCCAGAACCTCGTCTTCGGTGAGTTCGGCGGCAAGTTCGCCAAGGCCGCGGCCGCCCCCTGGCTCGAGGCCCCGGACGTGCGCCATGCGGAGCCCGGGTCCCTCGCCGCCGCCGAGGTCGTGGAGGGCGTCGACGTGTACGCCTGGCCGCACAACGAGACCTCCACAGGCGTTGCCGCCCCCGTGCAGCGGATCGCCGCCGACGGGGCTCTCACCGTCGTCGACGCCACGAGCGCCGCGGGAGGCATCGATGTCGACATCGCCCAGGCAGACGTCTACTACTTCGCTCCGCAGAAGAACCTCGGCTCCGACGGCGGACTGTGGTTCGCCGCCGTGTCGCCGGCCGCTGTCGAGAGGATCGAGCGGATCGCCGCATCCGACCGGTACATCCCCGAGTTCCTGAGCCTGAACAACGCGCTCACCAACTCCCGGCTCAGCCAGACGCTGAACACCCCCGCCATCACGACGCTGCACCTGCTGGACAGCCAGTTGGACTGGATCCTCGGCAACGGCGGGCTCGAGTGGGCCGCCCGCCGGACCGCCGTCTCATCGGGTCTGCTGTACGACTGGGCCGAGGCCACCTCGGTGACCACGCCGTTCGTCTCGGAGCCCGCCCATCGTTCCCCCGTCGTGGCGACGATCGACTTCGACGGCGTCGACGCGGCCGCCATCGCGACGGCGCTGCGCGCCAACGGCATCGTCGACACGGAGCCGTACCGCAAGCTCGGCCGCAACCAGTTGCGCATCGCCACGTTCGTCTCGATCGATCCGGACGATGTGCGTCAACTGATCCGCTCCATCGACTTCGTGCTCGAGCACCTCGGCTGACGCCGCGGCGCCCGATCTCGGCGCCGCGGTGCGGACGAGGAGGTCACTCCTCCTCGTCCGCACCGCCCTGATCATCGTCGCCCTCATCATCGCTGCGGGCGTCCTCGTCGAGTTCGTCGATGTCCACACCGTCGAGGTCACCCGCGTGCAGCAGATCGCTCACGTCGTGATCGTCGTCATCGTCGTCATCCTCATCGCCGTCCGCGGCCTCATCGCCCTCGGGCGCGTCGTCGCCCGCTGCGGCGGCCTGGGCCGCGAGCTCGGCCTGATGCGCGCGATACTCTGCCAGCCGCTCCGCCCACGGCACCCAGTCCGGAGCCAGCAGCGCGCCGTCTCCCGGCATGAGCTCGACCTCGAGCACGGTCGGCTCGGCACCGTCCAGCTGCGCGACGGACACCGTCCAGTACCACCCGGGGTACCCGGGGAGTCGGTTCTCGAAACGCAGCGAGAGCGCACCGCTCTCCTCGACGACGTACCCGGCCGGAGGACCCACCGTGGACGCGGGCGTGATCTCGTGCAGCGCGGCCAGCGCGAGCTCGCGCGCCGCGACGGCCAGGTCCTCAGGCGTCGAGGTCATCGGCTACCCTGCGCAGGACGGCGGCGACCTTGCGGCTCTGCCCCGAGGACGGATAACGGCCGCGACGCAGGTCCCCGCCCACCTCATCGAGCAGGCGCACCAGGTCCTCGACGATGATCGCCATGTCGTCGGCGGGCTTGCGGGTCGCCTTCACGATGCTCGGCGGCGCATCGAGCACGCGGACCGAGAGCGCCTGCGGACCGCGTCGACCGTCGGCGAGCCCGAACTCCACCCTCGTGTTCTTGCGCACGGAGACGCCTGCGGGAAGGGCAGAGGCGTGCAGGAAGACGTCCCGGCCGTCATCGGATGCGATGAAGCCGAAACCCTTCTCGTCGTCGTAGAACCTGACCTTGCCGGTGGGCATGGGAGAACCTCGCTGAAATCGACCGTACTGATGACGCGCGGCGGCGCGACTCCACCAGCCTACCCGCCTCCCGCGGGGACACAGCGATGCCTCGTGACCCTGCACGGCGAGATACGCTGAGGGGGATGAGAAAGCAAGACGACAGTCCCGAAGCGGCGATCGGCCGACTGGACCGCTACCTCGCGTACACGGCGCTGGCCCTGGCCGCGGCATCCATCATCTGCTTCTTCGCCATCATCATCGGCACGGCGACGGGCATGGACCAGGCTGCGTTCGGCACCGGCGTGTGGCCCTTCCTGGCCGCTGTCCCGCTGTTCGGCCTCCCGCTGGCCTTCCTGCTGATCATCGCGCTGCTCGTGATCACCTTCGTGCGCAGGGGACGCGCGAACAGGCGGGGCTGATCCGATGAGCACGCACGCCCGCCCGCTGGCCGATGGACTGGCCGCGGCGAGCGATGCGGAGCTCGCCGCGCTGCTGCGAGTGCGCGGCGTGCGCCCCGATGCGGACTGGAACGACTTCTTCGACGCCGCCGAGGCGCTGCTGGAGCCCGCCTCGATCGAACGGGGGCTGGCGGCGCTCACCCGCGACCAGGCGCGTGCTCTGGTCGCCGCGACGCGGGGCGGTGCGGATGCCGGGGACCGGGCCCTGCTCGTCGGCACCGGCCTCCTCGATGCGCAGGGCCGCGTCCCGGCTCCGGTGGCAGCGGCCGTGGCCGCGCACCCGGAGGTCTCCGGCGCCGTGCGGACCGAGGAGCGATCCGCCTCCGACGCGGAGGAGGCACGGGCCGCCGAGCTCGCCTTCACGACCGTCGGAGCCCTCGCCGACCTGCTGCTGGTCGCACAGGCGACGCCGCTGGCGCTCGTCGCGACCGGGGCGCTGAGCGCCACAGAGAAGCGTCGCCTCGCCGTGCAGGACGACGTCGACGACCTGCGCGTTCTCGCCGAGCTCACCGGGCTCGCACAGCCCGTGGACCGCGAGTTGCGCGTGACCGGGACTGCTGAAGCGTGGTTGGCGGCCTCGTTCGGCACCCGGTGGAGCCTGCTGGTGACCGCCCTGCGGGACGCCCTGCCGGCCGGTGTCCGATCGGGCGCGGGCTGGCTCCCGCCGGACGCCTGGGAGGGCGCGCATCCGTGGGACGACGCCTGGCCCGACCGGGCGCGTGGGCTCCAGCGCCTCCTCGTGCTTCTGGGCCTGCGCACCGAGGACGATGCGGAGCCGTCCTGGGCGAGACCCGCGCGCCAGGGCGACCGTGTCGAGACCGCCGCCCTGGAAGCCCTGCTGCCGACGGAGGTCGATCGGATCTTCCTGCAGAACGATCTCACGGCCATCGCTCCCGGTCCACTGCAGCCCGCCCTCGACACCAGGCTGCGCAAGATGACCGAGCACGAGTCGACGGCTCAGGTGTCCTCCTACCGGTTCACCCCCGACTCCATCGCACGCGCGCTCGTGGATGGTGAGGACGAGCAGAGCATCCTCTCGTTCCTGCGCGAGCTGTCGCTGACCGGTCTGCCCCAGCCGCTGGAGTACCTCGTCTCGCAGACGGCAGCCCGGCACGGCCTCGTGCGCGTGGGCCCCGATCCCACCGGCGGCACGATCGTGGCCAGCGTCGACGCCCACCTGCTCGAGGCCATCGAGGTGGACCGCAATCTGCGCCCGATGGGCCTGGTCCGATCCGGCGACCACCTGGTCTCCCGAGTCAGCGCGGAGACCGTCGCATGGGCGCTGTCGGACGCCCGCTATCCGGCCACACTGGTCGACCGGTACGGGACGACCGTCGCCTCGCGGCGGCGCCGCGTCGCGCCCGCGGCGCCGGCGGATCCCGAGGACTACGCCGAGCTGATCGCCCGGCTGAGACTGCGGCAGGGACCGGATTCGGACGCCGCCTGGCTGGGGCGCGAGCTGGAGGCCGCCGTGCGAGCGCGAGCGCATGTGCTCGTCGAGGTGGCGATGCCCGACGGCTCGACGAGGCGGCTGACGCTGGAGGCCGCCGGCATCGGCGGCGGCCGGCTGCGAGGGCGTGATCGCACGGCCGATGTCGAGCGCACGCTTCCGGTGCGCAGCATCCGCTCGGTGCGCGTGCTGGAGAGCTGACCGAGCGGAGCGGCGCCGGGCCGGAGCGGCACCAGGGAGAGCGGCGGTAGACTGATCAGCTATGTCTGATGGCCCCCTGATCGTCCAGAGCGATCACACCGTGCTGCTGGAGGTCGCGCACGCCGACGCCGAGTCCGCGCGTCACGAGCTGGCGATCTTCGCCGAGTTGGAGCGGGCCCCCGAGCACATCCACACGTACCGGATCACCCGGCTCGGGCTGTGGAACGCGCGGGCGGCCGGTCATACGGCCGAGGAGATGCTCGGCACCCTCGAGCGATTCTCCCGCTTCCCCGTGCCGTCGTCCGTCGCCGTCGACCTGCGCGAGACCGTGAACCGCTATGGACGTCTGGTGATCGAGCGGGATGCTGAGGGCGCGCTGATCCTGCGCTCCGACGACGACGCCGTCCTGGCCCAGGTGGCGGGCGGAAAGCGCATCCAGCCGCTGCTGATCGGCCATCCCGCGCCCGACAGGTACGTCATCGACGCGTGGGCGCGCGGACAGATCAAGCAGGAGCTGCTGAAGCTCGGCTGGCCCGCCGAGGACCTCGCCGGCTACACGCCCGGCACCCCGCTCGAGATCAACCTGGACGAGAACGGCTGGTCGATGCGCCCCTACCAGAGCGCGGCCGTGGCTGCTTTCGCCCAGGAGGGCTCGGGCGTGGTGGTGCTGCCGTGCGGCGCGGGCAAGACCATCGTCGGTGCTGCCGCCATGGCCGCCACCGGAGCGACGACCCTGATCCTCGTGACCAACACGGTCTCGGCACGGCAGTGGCGCGACGAGCTGCTCAAGCGCACCACGCTCTCCCCCGACGACATCGGCGAGTACTCCGGCCAGGTCAAGGAGGTCAAGCCGGTCACGATCGCCACCTACCAGATCCTCACTGCGAAGCGGAAGGGGCAGTACGCCCACCTGGCGCTGCTGGATGCCCTGGACTGGGGGCTCATCGTGTACGACGAGGTGCATCTGCTGCCCGCTCCGGTGTTCAAGCTGACCGCCGACCTGCAGGCGCGACGGCGCATCGGCCTGACCGCGACGCTGGTACGCGAGGACGGCCGCGAGGGCGACGTGTTCAGCCTCATCGGCCCCAAGCGGTTCGACGCCCCGTGGAAGCAGATCGAGGCGCAGGGCTTCATCTCCCCCGCCGCGTGCTACGAGGTGCGCGTGGATCTGCCGCCCAGCACCCGCCTGGAGTACGCGGCTGCGAGCGACGACGAGCGCTACCGGCTCGCGGCATCCGCACCGGCGAAGATCCGAGCCGTGCGCGAGCTGATCGCCCAGCATCCCGACGAGCGCATCCTCGTGATCGGACAGTACCTGGATCAGCTCGACGAGCTGTCCGAGGCGCTGAACGCGCCGCAGATCACCGGCTCCACGCCCGTGGACGAGCGCGAGGAGCTGTACCGGCAGTTCCGCGAGGGGGAGATCTCGCTGCTCGTGGTCTCGAAGGTGGCGAACTTCTCGGTAGACCTTCCCGAGGCATCCGTCGCCATCCAGGTGTCCGGATCCTTCGGATCACGCCAGGAGGAGGCCCAGCGGCTGGGCCGACTGCTGCGGCCCAAGCAGTCGAACCACACGGCGAGCTTCTACACCCTCATCGCACGGGACACGATCGATCAGGACTACGCGCAGAACCGGCAGCGTTTCCTCGCCGAGCAGGGGTACAGCTACACCATCATGGATGCGACGGATCTGGCGGCCTGACCGGCCGATCATCACGAGTTCGCAACGCCGTGAGACCTCCGGCGGGGATGTGACACTCTGCTGGTGAGACACCCTGCCGACGACGGCGATGGCGCCCGAAGGAGGATCATGCGGACTCGAACAGCCCTGCCCGTGCTGCTGGCGGCACTGGCGCTGCTCGCCGGCTGCGCGGCGGACCCCGGGCACGCCCCCGGTCCCGCGCCGACCTCCACGACGCAGGCCGGGCCCGTCCACGGCGCAGGGCCGGGCCCGTTCATCATCCGGCACGACGGCGCCGAACTGCGGCTGATGCCGCACACCTTCTGCTCGAAGGGCGGATGCGTGGATGGGGTCGACCCCGATCCGCCGTCGATCGGCGCCCCCGCAGAGCTCCTCGTGGCCTTCCCCGACGAAGGCTTCGACGAGCTGATCGCCACGCAGATCTCCGACGGCGACATCTGCACGGGACGGACGGTCGTGGCGGAGGTGAGCGACACCGGCGACGGCTGGTGGCGGGTGCGGCCGGCCGGGCCCGCCGGAGACTACCGGCTGTCGCTGTTCGCGCGCGGCAGCGCCGGCGATGCCGCGGCGGATCTGCTGTGGACGACCCCGGAGGACCGTCCGCTCCCGGACGCCACAGCCTCCCTCGCGCTCATCGCCGACCATGACGGGGTGCCGGACTCGTACGGCGTGGAGCTCATGGTGCAGAACCTCGCGGATGCCCCTGACGAGGCCGGCGCGAGGATCACGGTCACGACCGCGGACGGGGCGTCGCACGTGGTCGCCCCGGCGCGCAGCACCGAGTGCACGGGCGAGGGGGCGCTGCTGTTCCAGGCATCGGCCGAGGAGGGCAGGCGAGCGGCGGAGTTGGGCGGGTTCCCCTTCGACTATCGCGTGGAGCTGACGATCGACGGGCGGACGCACATCGGCACCGGGACGTACCCGGACGACGCCCCGCCGCAGGAGGTCGCGGTGCCGCTGGTCTTCGACGTCCCGCTGCGCTGATCCGCGTCTCAGACGGTCGCGGGCCGTTCAGGGGGTCGTGGCTCCTCACCCGGTCGCAGACCGCAGCGCCAGCACGGCGCCGCCAGGTCGTCGAGCAGGGCGCCGCACTCCGGGCACACCTGCGAGAGCCAGCAGGCGCTGTCGCCGCCCTCGTCGTCATCCATGGCTCGGATGCTACCCCTGCGGAGCCCGGGAACGGTAGGTCCCGGCGCATCGGGCTCTCCCGCACCTCCGAAGGCAATCAGCCCATGCAGGGGTGAAGTCACCATAATGGGGGCATGACTGATGCGCGCATCCTGGTCGTCGATGACGAGCCGAACATCCGCGACCTGCTCTCCAGGGGTCTCAGCTTCGCCGGATTCAAGGTGAGGACAGTCGCCAACGGCGCGGCCACCATCTCCGCCGTCCTCGAGGAGGAGCCGGATCTCATCATCCTCGACGTGATGCTTCCCGACATGAACGGCTTCAGCGTGACCAAGCGTCTGCGCGGCGCGGGTTTCACCGCCCCCATCCTCTTCCTCACCGCCAAGGATGACACGCAGGACAAGATCGAGGGCCTCAACGCCGGCGGCGATGACTACGTCACCAAGCCGTTCGCGCTCGACGAGATCGTCGCACGCGCGCAGGCGATCCTGCGCAGGACGATGCAGACCGACGAGGAGTCGCTCATCCGCGCCGGCGAGCTGTCGATGGATCAGGATACCCACGACGTGTTCGTCGGCAGCACCGCCATCGAGCTGAGCCCGACGGAGTTCAAGCTGCTGAAGTACCTCATGCTCAACCCGAACCGGGTGCTGTCGAAGGCGCAGATCCTCGACCACGTCTGGGAATACGACTTCAACGGCGACGCCGGCATCGTGGAGAGCTACATCTCCTATCTGCGGCGCAAGATCGACCCGCACACCGAGGAGTCCGTCATCCAGACCAAGCGCGGATTCGGATACATGCTCAAGGTCGGCAAGTCCGCCTGAGCACGAGGGCGGGGATGACGAACGGATCCGACTCCGTCACCCGGTGGTGGCGGCGGATCAGCCTGCGCGCGAAGGTGACCGGCGTCACCGTCGCCGTGCTCGTGCTCGGCCTCATGGTCGCGGGCATCGGAACCGTCCCCATCCTGCGCAGCGCCATGATCAACAACATCGACGCGCAGCTGCCCGCGCTGGCCACGAGCGGACAGGCCGATCGGTTCTTCGACGTCTCCCCCGTCGACGGGCAGCTGCGGTTCGATCCCGCGTCGGACGCCCCGCGATCGACCGACGTCGTCGTCGCGTTCTACCAGGCCGACGGCACGCCGATCGCGCAGGCGGGAGGCCAGTCCGCCGAGCGCCGGCCGGACTTCCCCGAGACCTTCACCCTGCAGCGCGCGAAAGCCAGGGAGGACCAGATCATCCCGCTGAGCGGGCCGGACGGACTGGAGTTCCACGCGGCGGTGTCGCCGCAGCCGGCCCAGACCTCGCAGAGCCTGCTGTACGTGCAGGTCGTCGCGCTGCCTCTGGAGGAGGCCGACCGCATCGTCGGCACCTATGTGGCGGTGTACACGACGGTCGCGCTCATCATCGTGCTGCTGGCGGCGCTGCTCATCCGCGGGCTGGTGACCCTGACGTTCCGGCGGCTGGGTCACGTGGAATCCACGGCCATGGCCATCGCCGCCGGGGACTTCAGCCAGCGGCTGACGGACCTGGAGCCGACCACCGAGGTGGGGCGACTGAACTCCGCCATCAACACCATGCTGGACCGCGTGGACCGCTCCCTCGCGCAGCGCGACCGCACCGTGCAGAACATGCGCCGGTTCATCGGCGATGCCAGCCATGAGCTGCGCACGCCCCTGGTGAGCGTGCGCGGGTACGCCGAGTTGTACCGGATGGGTGCCATCAGGGGCGATGAGGACACCGCCAGGGCCATGGAGCGCATCGAGAAGGAGGCGATCCGGATGGGCGTGCTCGTCGAGGACCTTCTCGCCCTCGCACGCCTGGACGAGGAGCGCGAGAAGGAGCTTCAGATCACCCCCATCGATCTGCGGCCGGTGGCGCGCGATGCGGCGCTGGACCTCCGGGTCGCGTCGCCCGGGCGCACCATCACCGTGATCGACACCACCGCCGATGCCGGGGAACCCGCACCCACCCGCCCCGCGGGCCCGCCCGCCACGACTCCCCCGCCATCGCCCCCCGGCCGCGCCGCGCGCCCACTGGGCCGGCTGCGGCGACGGGCCAGGACCGCCCCCGCGCCCGTCGTGCCGTCGATCGACTTCACTGAGGCGACGGATGCTCCCGTGCGCACGCCTCCGATCGTGCTGGGCGAGGAGAACAAGGTGCGCCAGGTGGTCACCAACCTGCTGGGCAATGCCCGCCGGTTCTCCCCCCAGAACGGGCCGATCGAGATCGTCGTGGGTGCGGACCGTCGCCGCGGCATCGGCACGATCGCGATCGTCGACCACGGCGAGGGCATCCCCCCGCAGATCCGCGAGCACATCTTCGAGCGCTTCTGGCGCGCCGACACGTCCCGCGCGAGGGAGACCGGCGGTGCCGGACTGGGGCTGGCGATCGTGGCGTCGATCGTGGAGTCGCTGCGGGGTTCGGTGCGCGTGGAGGAGACCCCGGGCGGCGGGGCGACGTTCATCGTGTCGCTGCCGCTCGCCCCGCCGCAGGCGACGCCCGCGCATCTTCTCGAGGAGACGCAGCCGCTGGACAAGCTGGATCTCTGAGCCCGTTGGCCCTGCACAATCGGCGATGCGCGCCGGTTGTGCACGGATGCCGGGATCCCCGCCTCCCGAGCGATCGTGAGCTTCTAGTGTCGGAAGCCCATCGAGAGGAGATCCCATGTCCGTCTTCACCGTCGACACCGACGCGGTCCTTGCGGCGCATGGCGCCGCCCGCGGCACCATGGAGCGGCTGCAGAGCGAGTCGGCCGCGCTGATGACGCAGTTGACCCAGCTGCAGTCGTCCTGGACCGGTTCGGCATCGCTGGCTTTCCAGCAGTGCAGCGAGCAGTGGCGCGGTGCGCAGATGCACGTCGAGCAGGTGCTGGCATCCATCAGCACCGCGCTGGGTTCGGCGGCGAGTCAGTACGCCGACGCGGACCAGTACTCCGCGAGCCTGTTCCACTGATGTGCCACCGGGTTCAGCGCCCGTAGGACGCGGAACGCCCCCTGTCGGAGCAGGGGGCGTTCCGTCTGTCGATCAGCCGGACTCAGAAGTCCATGCCGCCGCTGGGGTCTGCGGCCGGAGCGGCCGGAGCCTTCTCGGGCTTGTCGGCGACGACCGCCTCGGTGGTGAGGAACAGGCCGGCGATGGACGCCGCGTTCTGCAGCGCCGAGCGGGTGACCTTGGCCGGGTCGATGATCCCCTGTGCGAACATGTCGCCGTACTCGCCGGTGGCCGCGTTCAGGCCCTGGCCGGCCGGGAGCTCGGACACCTTGTTCGAGACGACACCCGGCTCGAGACCGGCGTTGAGGGCGATCTGCTTGAGCGGAGCCTCGATGGCGACCTTGACGATCGACGCACCGGTGGCCTCGTCGCCGGAGAGCTCGAGACCCTCGAGCGCCTTGGCCGCCTGGATCAGCGCGACGCCACCACCCGCGACGATGCCCTCCTCGACGGCGGCCTTCGCGTTGCGGACGGCGTCCTCGATGCGGTGCTTGCGCTCCTTGAGCTCGACCTCGGTGGCCGCACCCGCCTTGATGACGGCCACGCCGCCGGCGAGCTTGGCGAGGCGCTCCTGGAGCTTCTCGCGGTCGTAGTCGCTGTCGGTGTTGTCGATCTCGCGTCGGATCTGCGTCACGCGGCCCTCGATCGCAGACGCCTCTCCGGCGCCCTCGACGATGGTGGTCTCATCCTTGGTGATGATGACCTTGCGCGCACGCCCCAGAAGGTCGAGCGTGGTGTTCTCGAGCTTGAGACCGACCTCTTCGGTGATGACCTGGCCACCGGTGAGGATCGCGATGTCCTGCAGCTGAGCCTTGCGGCGGTCACCGAAGCCGGGGGCCTTGACGGCGGCCGACTTGAAGATGCCGCGGATCTTGTTGAGCACGAGCGTCGCGAGGGCCTCGCCCTCGACGTCCTCGGCGATGATGACGAGCTCCTTGCCGTCCTGGATCACCTTGTCGACGACGGGCAGCAGGTCCTTGATGTTGCCGATCTTCTGGTTGGCGATGAGGATGTACGGGTCCTCGAAGACGGCCTCCTGGCGCTCCGCGTCCGTGACGAAGTACGGGTTCAGGTAGCCCTTGTCGAAGCGCATTCCCTCGGTGAGCTCGAGCTCGGTGCCGAACTGCTGCGCCTCCTCGACGGTGACCACGCCCTCCTTGCCGACCTTGTCGATCGCCTCGGCGATGAGCTCGCCGATCTCGGAGTCGGCGGCGGAGATGGACGCGGTGGCGGCGATCTCCTCCTTCGACTCGATCTCCTTGGCGCTGGCGAGCAGGTCGGTGGTGATGGCCGCGACGGCCTTCTCGATACCGCGCTTGAGGGCGATCGGGTCGGCGCCGGCTGCGACGTTGCGCAGACCCTCGCGGACCAGAGCCTGAGCGAGGACGGTGGCGGTGGTCGTTCCGTCACCGGCGACGTCGTCGGTCTTCTTGGCGACCTCCTTGACGAGTTCCGCGCCGATCTTCTCGTACGGGTCGTCGAGCTCGATCTCCTTGGCGATCGACACACCGTCGTTCGTGATGGTGGGGGCGCCCCACTTCTTCTCCAGCACGACGTTGCGACCGCGCGGGCCGAGGGTCACCTTGACGGCGTCGGCCAGGGTGTTCAGGCCGCGCTCGAGGCCGCGACGGGCCTCCTCATCGAAAGCGATGATCTTTGCCATGAGTCTTTCGTCCCTCCCGGACGTAGGCGATGAATTTAGCACTCAGGGTGATCGAGTGCTAATACTCAGTCTGGCACTCGACCCATGAGAGTGCAAGCCGTCGGCAGTCGGAGTTCGCCCAGCGCGGATCAGCCCGCCGGAGTCTCCTCCCCGCCGCCCGGCGAGGGCTCCGCGGTCTCCACCCGGTCCATGCCGATCACGACGGTCAGCTGGGGGGACCCGCTGACATTGAGCGGCGCGTAGTGGTCGCTCTGCTCGGCCTTCACACCGCCCAGCAGCTCGGCCACGCCCAGTGCCGCCGCCTCGTCCGCCTTCTCCACGTAGAACACCGTCGTCTCGGGGAACTCCGACGTCGACCCTCCGTTGCCGAGCACGTCCGACTCCTGCCATCCGTGGTCGATGAGCGTCTTCCGGACGGTGGCGACGGCACCGGCCTGGGGCGTGGCGTTGAGGATGAGCACCCGATAGGAGGTGTCGACCTCGGCCAGCACGCCCTGCGTCTGCTGGGGCTCGGCGGGCGCGGCTGTGCCGAACGGGTCGATCCTGCCCATCAGCACGAGGGAGATGAAGATGCCCGCGGCGATGAGCACCAGCGCGATCGCTGCGGACCACAGCAGGGTGACCGGGCCGTTGATGCCCGGCTGCTCGGCGCGGTGCGCACCGACGCGCCCTCCGGTGCGGGGGACGTCGTCGAATCGGTCGCGGGGAGGCTGGGGCACCCCTCGATGCTAACCGTTCTTCCCCGGCGGATCGCGAACGGACAGGCGAGGGAGGACCGCCGATCTCAACGAGCCGATGGCTCCCCTCGGTCGATCGCCGCGAGGTGGTCGGAGATCATCCGCAGATCGCCGCCGTCGGAGATCATGCCGATATGGCCGTCGGGACGGATCAGGACGAGGGCGCCCTCGCGTGCGCCGTACGCAGCGGCGAGCTGGCCCGCGGCATCAGCGATCTCGCCGATCCGGGTGGGCTCTGCCACGACCTCCAGCGTGTCCAGTCCGAGGGACGGCGCGGCGACCCCCGCGACCGGGCCGAAGCTCAGCAGCGTGAACCGGCCGCCGGCGGTGAGATCGAAGAGGCGATGCATGCCGTCGACGCCGCGCAGCCCGGTGGCGTCGGGCGCACGGTCTCCGGCGCGCAGCAGAGCGTCGCCGCCACGGTCGTCGCGCGAGAGCCATGAGCCGCGATAGCCGACATCCAGCTGCAGCGTGCCCGCAGTGCGTCCGGTCGACATGCCGCCGCGCGCGATCGTCCGCGCCAGCCGCGCGTCGGAGGCCGCGAGCACTCCGGCGGCGATCGGCCGACGCTCGGCCTCGTAGCTGTCCAGCAGCTCCGGCGCAGCGCCTCGCGCGACCGCCGCGAGCTTCCAGCCGAGGTTGTGGGCGTCCTGGATGCCGGTGTTCATCCCCTGCCCGCCGGCCGGTGAGTGGATGTGCGCGGCATCACCGGCGAGGAGGACGCGACCGTCGCGGTAGTGCTCGGCGAGGCGCGCATTGGCGCGCCAGAGTGTCGCCCACTCCGGCTCGTGCAACCGGAGGTCGCCGCGGCCGGTGCGCTGCTCGAGGATGGTCTGGAGGTTCACCAGGCCGAGCCCGGGATCCTGCCCGGGAGCGATGCTCGCCTGATACTGGAACAACTCGGTGGACGGCAGGGGGCACAGGGTCACCATGCCCTCCGGATGCCGCCACATGTGCCAGGCGTCCCGGTCGAGCCCATCGACCGCGATGTCGGCGACGATCATCCGGATCTCGTCACGCGTCTCGCCCACGAAGGCGATGCCGGACTGCTTGCGGACGATGCTGTGGCCGCCGTCGGCGCCGACCAGCCAGTGCGCCGTGATGGTCTCGGTCGTGCCGCCCACGGCGACCGTGGCCGTCACCCCGGCATCCGTCTGCTCGAACGCGGTCAGCGCGGTGCCGAACTCGACCACGCCGCCGAGTTCGACGAGCCGAGCGCGCAGCGCCTCTTCGACGCGCCACTCCGGGATGGTCAGACTGGTCGTGTACGGGATGTCGGGGCGGTTCCTGAGCTCGGCGGGCTCACCACCGCCGACCTTCACCGCACCATCCGGTCCGGTGGAGCGCATCGGCATCGCGAAGCGGCCGTGCGCGATCACGCGGTCGGCGATCCCGAGATCCTCGAACACCTCGATCGTGCGCGGCTGGACGCCCTTGCCGCGGGAGCCGCGCTGCGGCCCTTCTGCTGCCTCGATCAGGCGGAATGACACGCCGCGACGGGCGAGTTCGATGGCGAGGGTCAAGCCGGTCGGCCCGGCGCCGACGATCAGAGCAGTGGTCATTTCATATCCTTCTTAAGAGTTGAATACTTCTCTTAAGAGAGTAAGACGACTTGCTAAGAAAAGCAAACATATCTTAAATTGGAGGGATGACGGATTCTGCGGACGCGGCGCCACGCCGGCGCCGGCGTGGCGCCGCGCTTGAAGCCGCACTGCTGGATGCGGCATGGGATGAGCTCGTCGCGACCGGATTCGCGAGGCTCACGATGGAATCCATCGCGGCGCGCGCGAACACCGGGGTCGCCGTGCTGTACCGCCGCTGGGCGAACAAGGATGAGCTGGTGCTGGCCGCTCTCGAGCGCTACCGCAGCACCCATACCTTCGAGCTGCCCGACAACGGCACACTGCGCGACGACCTCATCGACGCACTCACCGGGATGTCGGCATCCGGCTCCACCTTCTTCGCGATCGCGGCCGCGACCATGTTCACCGGTCTGATCACCACGGGCGGGCTCACGCCGGCGCAGGTGCGCGACCGCGTCTTCGGAGAGCAACGGCTCGCTCGCGTGCGCACCATCTACCAGCGCGCGCACGACCGCGGCGAACTCGACCTCGCGCGGGTTCCCTCCGCAGTGCTCGCCATGCCCTTCGACCTCGTGCGCCACGACCTGCTCATGGATCTGAAGCCGCTCCCGCCGGAGCGCATCCGTTCGATCGTCGACGACCTGTTCCTGCCGCTGATCGCCGCGCACTGAGATTCATCCACCCGGAACGCGTTCAGCGCGCGACGTTCGGCACGCCGCGGGGAAGCGCACCTGCGACCGTGCCCCGTGACGGCGATGTGGTCGGTTCAGCCGACGAATCCCCGCGTCCGGGCCGCACGGCTCCTGCCCCGGGCCTCGCGAAGACGACGCAGGCGACGCACGAGCAGCGGGTCGAACTGAAGGGCCTCCTCCGTGTCGATGAGACGCCCCAGCAGCTGGTAGTAGCGCGCCGGGCTCATTCCCAGCTGCGCGCGGATGGTCTCCTCCTTCATCCCGCCGTGCCGCGGCCATGCCGCCTCCAGCGCGAGGATCGCCCGATCGCGATCGGAGAGTTCACCAAGCATGGGGCCAGGCTACGCGGCGGACGGGTCGCCGCCGGTGCGCCACTCCCACCAGCGCCCGAGCGGATCGGCATCCGCGACCGCCGCACCGTCCACACCGAGCACGAAGCCGTCCTCCGCGGCCGCGTCCCACCCGTCGTGCAGACGCGCCGGGTCGATGGTGATCCAGCGGGCGCGGGTGCGACGGATGCTGCGCATGAGCGCCGCGCGCGCTTCACGCGGCAGGTACACGAGCATCCCCGGCGTGGTGATGACGAGGGTGGCCCTCGGTGGGGCGGATGCCACCAGCTCGTCCAGCTTCTCCGCGGCGTCCCCCGCGACGAGCAGCGGTGGGTCCGCCACGACGATGTCCGTCGCCGCGGCGATGCGTGCGGCGCGCTCGTGCTCCCCCGGCCAGATCAGCGCCGTCATCCAGGCCCGGCCCTCCGGGGTGCGCACGTCGACGGGGGCGAGGTCGATGCCGGCGCGCCAGACGATCTCCGGCATCCGCAGCCGCGGCAGCTCGCCGCGCACGACACTGGTCAGCACCGTGCCCGAGGGCGCCTCCTTCGGGTCCAGACGCAGCCGTTCCGCGCCGTCCGCGCCGATGAGTCGGTAGGAGAAGCGGTCGGGGTACAGGCAGAACCCCGCGGCGGCACCGAGCTCGAGCAGCGCTATCGGACCGTCGATCAGACTGAGCGCGGGGAGCAGTGCGGCCAGTCGCAGCGGTTCGTTGGTCTGCACGGTCCGGCGCTCGCATTCGGCGACGATCTCGTCGGGGTGCGTCATCACGAACGCGCGCCAGGCGCGGTAGCCCTCGACCGGTGCGCCCAGCAGACGAGTAACCGCGAACACCAGCGGAGGCTGCCTGTGCTGCGGACAGATCCGTGCCAGCACGGCACGCATCCCCGCATCCGCCGCGACACCCGCCGCCCACTCGCGGTACACCTCGCTGCGCCCGGGCGCCTCCCGTCGGGCGAAGGCGTCGTAGCGATCGCGCACGGCATCCGTCATGCCTCCATTCTCATGACCCCGGCCGGTCGGGAACAGGGAAGAATGGAGGCATGTCGTACAGCGTGAACAAGACCGAGGCCGAGTGGCGCGAACAGCTCGGCGAAGAAGAGTATGCCGTGCTGCGCAACGCCGCCACCGAACGACCGTGGACGGGCGAGCTGCTGGATGAGAAGCGCGACGGCCTGTACCATTGCGGTGCCTGCGGCGCGGAGCTGTTCCACAGCGGGACCAAGTTCGAGTCCGGATGCGGGTGGCCGAGCTTCTACGAGTCGGTGCGGCCGGAGGCCGTCACTCTCATCGAGGACCGCTCGCTGGGGATGGTGCGCACCGAGGTGCGCTGCGCGAGCTGCGGATCGCACCTGGGTCATGTCTTCCCGGACGGGTTCGGCACGCCCACCGGAGACCGGTACTGCATGAACTCCCTCGCGTTGACCTTCACTCCCGAGGGTTCGTGACCGCACTCGAGGCGATGCGGCGGCGCACCTCCTGGTCGAAGGTCGCCGACGCGGCCCCGACCCGTGAGCAGCTGCTGACCCTCATCGAGGCGGCGGGCCGTGTCGCCGACCACTCGTCGTTGCGGCCGTGGCGGTTGATCGAGCTGCGCGGTGACGACAGACGAGTGCTGGGAGCCGCGATCGCGGAGGCGGGCGGCGATGATGAGCCGTCGACGAAGCCGTTGCGCGCTCCCCTGCTGGTCGCGATCGTGGCGTCGTACCGCCCGAGCGCGAAGGTGCCGCGCTGGGAGCAGCAGGCGGTGGCCGCCGGCGTCGGGCACGCGCTGAGCCTGCTGCTGGACGAGGCCGGCTGGGGCGTGATGTGGCGCACCGGCTGGTACACGCGCAGCGAACCCGTCGCCAGGGCGCACGGGCTCGGCGAGGACGAGGAGCTGCTGGGCTGGCTGTACGTCGGCGGCCGACCCGAGGGCAGGCAGGCCGGGCGTCGCCGGAGCGTCGACGCCGATGGTCTCCTGACGCGGATGCCCGGCTGATGCGGATGCCGCGAAGCGGGGCCGCCACGAGGGGCTGACCTCCCTCGGCGCGGGTCGCTGTTCTGCGCCCCTGTGCGCGAGCCATGGGCTTGATCCCCGGTTCACCGACGCGGAGCTGCTGTCGGAGGCCGGACGGCCCTGTCGAGCCGACTGCGGGACTCGAACCCGCGACCGCCTGTTTACAAGACAGGTGCTCTACCAGCTGAGCTAAGTCGGCGAACCGCGTAATCACGCGGATTTCTGAGGATCTAGCGCTCTCAGGTGGTACCCGATCCCGCACAAACCCCGCACATTCAATCGTGCCGAACGTGCATGAACGAGTCTAGAGCGTCCGCAGCCCTGCTGCCGCCAACAGCCTTCGACATGTACGTCCGCATCGTGACGTGCGGGTCGGCATGGCCGAGGTATTCGGCGACGTCACGGGCCGATAGCCCTGCCTGGTCGAGGGCCGTCGCCACGGTCTTCCTGAATGAGTGGAACGTATAGTCGGCGAGCCCGAGCCGTTCCCGCGCCGCCTGCCAGTCCGCAGACGTGTTCGTCCGGTCACGCCTCTTGCCGAGCGGCGTCGGGAACAGCGGCCCGTCGCCGAGAGGTCGACCGGCGAGCATCACGGCGACACCCACGGGCACGGTGAGCCGCCTGACGCCGGCGTCGGTCTTCGATTTCCGCACGGTCACGACAGCGCCAATAGTGGGAACTCCCCCGGGCGCGACGATCGTCACGTCTCCCCCGTCGATGCTGATCGCCTCGCTGATACGGACACCCGTCCCGGCGATGAACTCGATCAGGTCGACCATGCCCTGCGCCTTCAACTGTTTGTCGCCGCGCACGGCTTCGAGGATGCCGGGGAGGTCGGCGAGCGGGATCGCCTTCGCACCGACACGCTTGCCCTCGATCTGGGCGAGGTCCCGCACCGGGTTGCGTTCGAGTGCGTCGTTGCGGACA
The DNA here is from genome assembly GCF_039539005.1 of Microbacterium soli. NCBI lineage: Bacteria > Bacillati > Actinomycetota > Actinomycetes > Micrococcales > Microbacteriaceae > Microbacterium > Microbacterium soli. The sequence goes on along the minus strand of NZ_BAABCP010000001.1, from coordinate 2,116,962 downwards.
GCGAGGCCCATGATGCCCGACAGGACGGCCCGGGTGTTCTTCGCCGTGCCGGTCCCGTGCTCCTCGATGACGCCGTTCAGGAAGCGCTGCAGCCGCTCCGTCGTGATCTCCGAGATTGCGAGCTGCCCAATCTTCGGGTCGATCACCCGCTGGATGAGGTCTCGGTATCCGTCGACCGTCCGCGGAGCACGGTTCGCTTTCGATGCGAGGAACTTCACCCCGAGATCCTTCATCCGGGTCTCGCGCTTCACATCCGACTGCGAGCTCTCCTGCAGCGTCGTCAGCGCCTTCTTGAGCGCCATCTCCGCCTTCGCCCGCGACGGGGCGAACCTTTCTACCTGGCGCAGGTTACCCGACGGGAAGCGGTAGCGGGTGCGGGCGCGCCACTTCCCCGGCTCGACCTCGACCGTCGAGATCCGGCCGTAGCTACTCAGCGGAGTCCGCGGGCGTGCCATCTTGGCGCTTTCCGAGATCGCTCCTAAGGTGCGGACGAAGGGGACCTTCGATCAGCGCGGTTTCGTGTATCCCCCGGGACAGCTCCCACCCGAGACGTATGTCAAGCTCCGCGATGATCTCCGCGATGTCGCATCCCGCCAACCACATCTCGTCCGGCTCGGGAATCTCTTCCCCGGCAGCCAAGAGCTCGTCTGAGGCCCGGGCCGCTCGCAGCTGTGCACTCCAAAAGTCCCGAACCGCACCCTTGACGGCATCTACAGACGTTGCAAGGTTCGCCATCGTCGCCCACCAGATGTCCACGCGCGGCACTCGTAGCAACTCTTCGACGCGCGGAACATCAAATATCTCTGTGTTCACCAATGTCATCGCTTCAGCAAACTTCAGCGACCGCTCACCCTTCTCGATCGCAGCAACAGTGGGTTGCGACCATTTGGTCCATCCGCGCTCGTTCATCAGTTTCGCGAGCGCAGCCTGAGAGAGCCCACTGGCCTCACGCAGGCGTCGGATGTTCGCACCGATCAGTTCCTCGTAGTCATCCATCAGAGCCACCGTATAAGAAATTTCCAATCCCCGCTAGACATTCCTGATATGTCGTGTACTATCAGATTAATCGCAGTCCACCACGAAAGATCTTATGAAGGGATTAGCAATGACACGCACCGCATTCGGGGAACTCCCGGATCTCGCCACTCGGCGCCAGGTCGCGGAGTACACCCAGACGTCCATTCCGACACTCGCCCGATGGGCAGCTGAAGGGAAGGGACCCAAGTTCGTCCGCCTCGGTGGCGCGGTCCGCTACAAGCGCGACAACGTCATCGCGTGGATCGACTCGCTCGGCGGGGACGCAGCATGACCCCCAACAAGGAAATGGCTCCTGACGCGGTTGCAGCCGCAATGCCAGGAGCCGAAGACCGCAACACCAACACTCGAGAAGGAGAAGGATCTATGTCTGATGTTACCAACACCCCCGTGGAAATCGAGGGCAATGTCGTCACCGCCACCAGTGAGGGTCCGACCCTTGAAGACGTCCTCGACTGTGCCGACACCCTGGCAGTCGATCCGAGTGACCTGATTGGGCTGCTTGCACGGCTCTGGCGTGCCAAGCGTGAACTGGTGTCGCAGCATGCCGAGGTCGAGGACCTGACCGACAAGCAGCTCGACGGCCTCGCATGCATCCGCTGCGGTAACCACGCCTTGCCGATGATCCCCGCCGGTTTCGGCCCCCGTGGCCAGTTGTTCAAGTGCGCTGGGCACTCCTGCCCGTACGACTGGTGCGAGAACATGCACGACCGGGTTTTCGGCACAGAGACGCACACTAAGGAGTTCGTCCGGGGCGCGGTCCGCTTCGACTTCGTTCTCGACGAGCATCCCGACGCGAAGGCCCGCACCTACATCAACTGGACCGACATGTTCGAGATGGAGTTCACGCCCGACAACCTCGACGACCTCAACACGCTCGCCGCCGACATCATCGTCGGTAAGGCCGCGTTCGAGCAGTTCGTCGAGGAGGTGTCCAAGTGACCATCACCGAGGAGCAGTGGAACACGGAGTCAGCAGCAGACATCGTCGTGGCGATGAAGAACGTCGATACGAGCAGGCCGGAACTCGTCGGCATTGTCGGCGACTCAGGCGTCGTCGAGATCTCCTTCGACAAGCACCTCGCCCGAGCGGTCGCTGTGCGACTCGTGGAGCTCGCTGAGCTGCTCCCTGAGCCGCCACGAATCCTACGGCGAGCGTCGGACATCGACGACGGCCTGAGGGAGGTGGACGGACTGTGAGCGAGATGGGGCGTTGGGAAGCAAAGCTGCGCAGCATGTTCCAGATGGTCCCCGCGCGCAACGACATGCCCGCCGTTGTCTTCGACCTGTTCTACTCGGGCGGTTTCGGTGACGATATCGACCTGCTCGCTGAAGCGATCGAGGACGCCTGGACGGCGAGCGAATTCCCGCAGCGTCTTGTCGACGCTGACTGCTGGATCGAGTTCTTCAACGAGGCCGGGTTCATTGAGAACGGGCGAGTCGCACCGCACCCGAAGTCCGTGCCTCCGCTCTACAGGTCGGCAGCAGACCCCTATGCCTACGGCCTGTCGTGGACAGAGGATTACGAGCAGGCGGAGTGGTTCTATCGTCGCAACGTCGACTACTTCGGGTTCCCGTCGAAGCTCCTGCGGCTCGACAATCCCGATCCCGTCGATGTGCTCGCCAAGTTCCACAGTGCGCGGAATGAGGCGGAGTGGGTTCTGCGCCCGGATGGAACCGACCAGGCCGTCGAGGTCACGCTGTGAAGGCGGGGAGGGTCGCACCTACGGGTGTGGCCCTTCGCCATTACAGGATCACTCCTGAGGCGTCGGAGACGATCACCTCCTGGGCGTGGGGCTTGGCTGACGGATCAATCCACCTGGTGGAGATCCCGGACGCCCTCTTCACATTCTGGACCGTCGCCTACGAGCAGGGCCGCTCCTCCCGCGACGAGGACGTGCACCGGCTGCGCGTAGAAGCGGACAGGTTGTGGCTGCTGGCGATGCCGCAGACCGAGCGCCGCGACTACCTGCTGGACCGGCTCGACGAGGCCGCTCGGCTTGCCAACCGACCCGACGTCGACGACGTCCTCGATGAGGCATGGCATATCTACCTCAACAGCCTCGACAACATTCGGCAGCCGATCATGCTGCACCCAACTGAACATGGAAGGAAGGTCGCCTGATGCCTGATCAACGTGACTTGCTACTCACCCCCGCGAGCCAGATCCCGACCCGCCGCCAAGCATGGCTGTGGTCGGGCCGTATCCCGCTCGGCACGACGACGATCTTCGCCGGCCGAGGTGGGGAAGGAAAGTCGACGTTCGCGCTGTACCTCGCGGCGCTCATCAACAAAGGTGAGCTCGACGGCGACTTGCACGGCACCCGCTACCCGGTGCTGATCATCAGCCACGAGGACGACTGGTCGACGGTGATGAACCCCCGCCTGATGGGTGCCGGAGCCGACCTGGACCACGTCTATCAGGTGAAGGTGCGGATGACCGTGGACGAGATCACCTCGGAGACGGTGCCCGCGTTCCCGATCGACCTGCAGCTGATCCGAGATGCCGTGGAGCAGACCGGGGCGCGGATGATCATCGTCGACCCGATCACGTCCACGATCAGCGGCGACCTGCACAAGGTGACGGACGTGCGTCGTGCGCTCGACCCGCTCACCCAACTCGCCCAAGAACTGGATCTCGCGGTGATCGGGATCATGCACTTCAACAAGGGCGCCGGTAACGCCTCGGACAAGCTCTCAGGCTCGCACGGGTTCCGTGACGCGGTGCGGTCGGTGCTGTTGTTCGCCACCGACGAGGAGAGCGGGCAGCGGATCGTCACCGTGGACAAGTCGAACTATTCCCAGGAGCGAGGCGCATCGTTCGCATTCAACCTGACCAGCATGCCCGTATACACCGACGATGGAGCCGCCACTGACGTTGGCGTCGTGCAGTACCTCGGGGACACCGATGTCAGCGTCAACGACATCATCAACCGGGGAGTAAGTGGCGACGCCGAGAGTGTCGACGACCGCAACGCGGCCCAGGCGTTCATCCTCGATTACCTCGGTGAGCGAGACGCCTACGAAGCACCAGCCGGAGACGTGATCAAGGCTGGACGGTCAGCCGGATTCAGTGAACAGGAGATCAAGGATGCACGGCGTCGGTGCCGTAACCCGCGTGTTGTCTCGCAGAAGTCAGGCGGACGCGGAGCCGGATGGGTATGGGCCGTGTCAGATGAAGGTGGCACCAAAGGTGGCGAAGGTGGCACGTTCTCAAGCCCTGCCACCTTTGCCACCTTCACGCCACCTTTGACACCCGCTGAGCCCGACGACAAGGAGGCCGCGCCAGTGTCGTACCTTGACCACCGCCCCGAGATCGTCGCTCGCGCCGACATGTTATGCCCGGTGTGCGGGCAACCGGTCGGCATGACCATCCCGGGCTACTGCGACATCACCGACACCGCACACGCCAACCACCGCGCCGACGCGCAGGTGCTGCTGTGAAGACCACCCAGTTCGAGGCATCCGTCTCCTGCCCCGACTGCAACAGCGAGACGCGGCTCATCGAGATCGCACCCAACGTCTACACCGCAGCAGTCCTCCACGACGACACCTGCCCCTGGCTGGCAGAACAGGAGACCCGGTCATGACCGCACCAGCCCCGTCCAATCTGACTGCCATGTCCGAGGCATGGGATGACCCCGTCGCATTCGCCCGCGAGCTGCACCACTACTACAGCCAGCTCGAAGCGTCAGGTCATCGCCTGCCCGCTCACGACTGGACAACCGCCGCGCACGCGGCAGAAACGGATAACTGACATGGCCACGACTGAAACACCGATGGAGACGTTGCGCCGGCTCGGGGTTGCACCCGGCGAATGGACGCGACACCCCGGCCGCAGTTTCGAAATCGAGGGACGCCCGCACTGGGAAATCAACACCAAGTGGATGAACTCCACTGCCCTAAGAGACGTCGCATTCCTCATCACCGAAGGCTGGGCCGTGAGCGTCCGCGCAGGAGCTCAGCGCACCATCATCGTGCGAATCACCCGATAAGGAGAAACACCATGACCGACAACCGACTCCGGGCAGCACACGACCTGCTCGCACAACACGCAGCCGAAGAAGGCGACACCGCACTACAAACCGCGTTGCACAAGTACGCGGTCGAGAAGAAGTGGGAAGAACCCACCGCTACCGAGATCGCCGCGGCGATCCACATCTGAGAGGACCAACCATGAGCATCACAACCATCGAGGAGATCGCGGACCTGACCGGGGTGGACCTGTCCACCGCCATGCAACCCGCCGAAGATCTCGCCACTCTGTCGAAACTGTTGCGCGTCCGCAAGCAAGAGGACCTGGATCACGCCCGGTCCCTCGCAGTGAAGGCCGTCAGCGGCACCCCGGACGAGTTCCCGCAGGCGTGGGACGCAGCACAATCCGCCGTCCTATCCGCCACCGCGAACGACGCGATCCACGAAGCCGCGTACCTCGCACTGTCACGCCGCCACGAACGCGCCGAAAAGAACATGATCGAAACAGCGCTCACCCTCCTCGACAAACACGTCACCAAACTCGGCCGCGAGTTCAACAAACTCCGACTCGACGTGCTCACCGACCCGGGCACCGCGATCAAACACGGCGCACCCGACGACTACACCCGGGCGCACACCATCGCGGACACCCTCGAACAGATCGCGGGGCTCCCCGACATCGACCGGCACACCCCCCGCCTGTTCGTCATCGTCAACCCGCCACACGACCTGCCTGAAGCACGAATCGACGGCAACCTGAAACTCGCTGACGATCACACCGAACACGAACTGGCACTCATCACACAGGCCGTGCAAGTCAGCCGCGAAAACACGTTCTACATGCAGCTGCTCACAGCCGCACGACACAACTGGAACATCACCATCGCAACAACCCCCGCCGAAGTGAAAGCCAGATACGCACGATTCCGTCAAGCAGCTTTCATCAGCGATGGCGGATACCGACGCACCGTGCCCGCCTAACCCGCCGCAACCCCACAACGGAGGGGGTGGGGCACCCCGTCCCGCCCCCTCAGTAGCGCGGGGAGGTGCTGTAGAAGATCCCGCGTGCATTGCGATGGACCTTCGCGTTACCCCGCCCTGAGAGGCCGCAGGAGCCGTTCTCAGCCACTTAGATATCACTTTCGGCCAGCCGGTCGAGAACGGCATCTGAGGCGCTGAGAACGGCTTTCCTAGTCATGTGCCGTAACGCTTTACCTGATAGAATCGTTGCATGAGGATCGAGAGCATGAGCACTGCTGAGCTGCAGAAGCTCGCCGCCGACGTCGCGGTCGAGTTGCGCCGGCGCGCTCTGTCTCGTCGCTGCGAATGGTGCGGTTCATCGTTTGTGCCGAAGTCTGCGAAGGGCCGGTTCTGCTCGCCGCGGTGCCGGGTCGCTGCTCACCGCAACCTGCTGCCGGGCGAGCTGACCTCACGCGCACGCTGGGTGCGATGGAGCGCGGCGAAGGTGCCGCTCACGGTCGACGGCGATCCGGCGAAGGCGAACGATGCGAGCACGTGGACCACGTACGAGAACGCGAAGGCATCCGCTGCTGGTGTCGGTGTTGGGTTCGTGCTGAACGGTGACGGCATCGCGTGCATCGATGTCGACGACTGCATCACTGATGGCGCGGTTGACGATCGAGTGTGGGATCTGATCGACGCGACCGAGGGCGTGTTCATGGTCGAGATCTCACCGTCCGGTAACGGGGTGCACATCTGGCATCACGGGGCGGCTGGAAAGGGGTCCAGGCGGCTCGAGAACGGGCTCAAGGTGGAGCGGTATTCGAAGGGCCGATACGTCACGGTCACGGGCCGCAGATTGGGGAATCATGGCTAGGAACATGGAGAGGTTCGACCCGGCTGGGACGATCCAGAAGGCACTGCCCGAGGGCTGGGCGTGGGATGAACGTGAGACTGTTCTGCTCGGCATCCTCGAGCGTCAGGCGAAGCACATCGAGCAGCTGGAGGTCGCGCTCGCTGGTGCCGATTATCTGACGAAGACGGCAAAGGGCGAGCCGAAGGTGAACCCACTGGTTGCTGAGCTGCGGTTGCAGTACGCGGCGATGTCTCGGACGGCTGAGGCGATCCGCCTGCCGGATGTCGATGGCGAATCTTCCAGTAAGAGTGTTCGTCATCAGCGGGCGGCGATGCGCCGTTGGGGAAGGGAGGCGTGATGGCTAGGCGATTGGAGTCATCAGTCGAGGTGGAGCCGGCACGGTTGGATCTCCGCGATGTTCTACCGGACTGGCACTGGCGCAACGGACCCGATTTCGAGATCTGGGGCGGCACCATTCTCCGATACGTGCCGCGTGAGCACTGGCACGAGTTCGATCGCCGTTTCATGTACCGGGTCGATGCTGACGGCGGCTGGGCGCAGACAGGGGCGGCATGATCCAGAAGCATGGCGGGGCTGGTGGTCTTCGGACTACTGGCCCCGCCTTTTTTGCACTTCGCTGCGATGATGTTAGTACGCCTCTCGAAGTTTTCGGAGTTCGCGGACAAGCTTCTTCGCAACCTGCTGATCGGTCGTCGCATAAGCACGGTGCATCAACCCGTCTGTGAACGTCACGGGCGGTTTATCGCCGTCGAAGTTCGCAAACAGGGCACTGCCTGTGATCTGCCAGCTGCTCTCAGGTGCCTCGCCCGCAGACAGCAGCTCTCTGTCAGCGATATCAACCCACTCTTTCCCGAACACTCGTCGGCAGCGACGGCGGACAAAGGCGCGACGCCAGATCGGCAGGTCCTCCGCCAAACGCAACACAGTCAATGCGTCTACAGCGTCCTGCGTATGAGCTACGCCAAGCTCGCGCGCGGGCGTGCGCTTCCGTCGCTGCACGTACGACGACGCGGACTTGAGCCACGGACCAACGACGGCGCGCAGCCCCCGGCGCGCGGCATCCGATCGTTCGGCTTGGATCTTCGCCCCGGTGAAGTAACGGACGCCGATATAGGAGACGATCAAGCTCCCACCGACGCTAGTGAGCAACGTCGGGATGTCGATTCCGGCCACGGAGTCAACATAGCGTTCCGAACGGACACAGCACGAGGCCGATTTTGCGAAAACTGATGCTCTTTTCTGTCGCGTCGTACGGCTCTACAAGGCCGCACAGAGGACGTCCCGGCCCGTTGTGTCGACAAGCACTCCGCAATCGCCCCATCGTCGGCGTGAGTCAGAAGACTGTTGACCGAGATGTACGTGAGTCATTTGACTCACCTGAGCCGCATCCATTCGGTGAGTCTCGCCCATTCACCGATGAAGAGGTTGCCGAGATCATGAGTCCGCAAAATCCCGCATTTACCCCGCAGATTCAACGATTCGGGATGAGCCTCTGTGATCGCGCCTGAACAGTCGGGAGTAAGGCGAGCGGAAGACACGATACCCCGCAGTAACACCTGATTCGAGCACAAACAGAATTACAAGACAGGTGCTCTACCAGCTGAGCTAAGTCGGCGAACCGTCACAAGCATAGCGACGGCGGCGGCTCCTGCCGCACACGGCTCAGGATTCCGGCGACTCCGTCGGCACGGGCGTCGCGGGCGGAGTCGGTGTGGGCGTCGGCTCCGTCGCCCCGTAGTACTGGTCGCTGGCCGTCGTGAGCACGAACTGCGAGAACTCCGCAGGATCGTCGAGCGCGCCGACGTACGCCTCGCCGCCGACGATGATCAGCGCCTCGTTCGTGAGCTTGAGATCCTTCGACCCGGGCAGCGGACCCTCCAGGGCGCGCGCCGTGGCGTCCTTCGCCCAGCCGACGAAGTCCTGGTCCTCGATGCACGAACGCACCTTCTTGACGTTCTCCGCACCGACCGCGACCGCGAGGTTCGCGAGGTCCTCGTCGCTGCGGCCGTCGCTGTCGATCTCGGGCTGGTCGGTGAGCAGCTCGTGGTTGAAGTCGAAGAACTGGTCCGGTGAGTACGTCACCACGCACGCCGCGGCGGAGGCCGCGCGCAGCGAGTACTTCGTGCCGTTGGAGCTGGCCGTCAGCAGCGCGATGGGATGGTAGGTCACGGTGACCGCGCCCTCCTTGATCCAGCCGGCGAGCTGGCGGGCATTGGCCTTCTCGAACTCAGAGGCGCCCGCGGAGAGGTAGTCGACGTAGATGTGGATCTCGGTGGGATCCACCGCGGTCTCCGTCGTCTTCGGCGTGGGGGTCGCGGCAGCCTCGCTGGGCGTCGGCACCGCGTCCGGAGAGGTGGCGGCGGCGTCGCCCGAGGCCAGCGTGATGTCGTTCACGGTGACGCCGTCGTCGATCATGCCGCTCGGGTCCATCATCGGCTTCGAGATCGACGAGCCGACCGCGAACGCGACGGCTGCGCCGATCGAGCCGACGGCCACGACGGCGACCGTGCCGATGATCAGTCTGCGCATCAGACGCGCACGCGACTGCTGCGCGCGCACGCGCTGGGCCTTCTCCCTGACCGCGTCCCGCGTGTTGCGCGCAGCAGGGAGGTTCGGCGTTTCGTCGCTCGACATCGTTCCTCTTGAAAGATCGGGGGCGGGTGTTCCCATGGCCGCTACGGGTGCGGCGCCGGTTCCGATGTTAATCAGGCAGTCTGGGAAATACCCAGACGCCCGGGAGCGTGCCATACTGGTCTGGACCCGACGGCGGGTCACGGCGGGTGAGATCCTGCCGCTTCCATCACAACGGATCGTCCGGCACGTACCTGCCGGTGAAGGAGAAAGCAATGGCAACCGTTACGTTCGACGAAGCCACCCGCATCTACCCGGGCGGCACCCGCCCCGCGGTCGACAAGCTGAACATCGAGATCGCCGACGGCGAGTTCCTCGTTCTGGTCGGCCCCTCCGGTTGCGGAAAGTCCACGTCCCTGCGCATGCTCGCCGGCCTCGAAGAGGTCAACGCCGGCCGCATCCTCATCGGTGATCGCGACGTCACCGACGTGCCGCCGAAGGACCGCGACATCGCGATGGTGTTCCAGAACTACGCGCTGTACCCGCACATGACCGTCGCCGAGAACATGGGCTTCGCCCTGAAGATCGCCGGCGTCAACAAGGAGGAGCGCGCAGCGCGCGTGCTCGAGGCGGCCAAGCTCCTCGACCTCGAGGAGTACCTCAACCGCAAGCCGAAGGCCCTCTCGGGTGGTCAGCGCCAGCGCGTCGCGATGGGCCGCGCCATCGTCCGCCAGCCGCAGGTGTTCCTCATGGACGAGCCGCTGTCGAACCTCGACGCCAAGCTGCGCGTGCAGACCCGCACCCAGATCGCGTCGCTGCAGCGCCGCCTGGGCGTCACCACCGTCTACGTCACGCACGACCAGACGGAGGCTCTGACCATGGGCGACCGGATCGCCGTGCTCAAGGACGGCGTCCTGCAGCAGGTCGGCTCGCCTCGGGAGCTGTATGAGACCCCCAGCAACGTCTTCGTCGCCGGGTTCATCGGCTCTCCCGCCATGAACCTCATCGAGCTGCCCCTCGCCGAGGGCGGGGTGCAGTTCGGCTCCAAGACCGTCCCGGCCGAGAGCGCGGCCATCGCCAAGGCCAAGGGCGCCTCGGTCACGGTCGGCATCCGCCCGGAGGACATCGTCGTCGCCCCCGAGGACGGCCAGGGACTCACGGTCACGGTCGACCTCGTCGAGGAGCTCGGCGCTGACGGCTACCTCTACGGTCACGCGGACATCAACGGCAAGCGCACCGACATCGTCGCGCGCGTCGACGGCCGTCGTCACCCCAACTCGGGCGACAGCGTCGTGCTGGCACCGGTCACCGGCCACGTGCACCTGTTCGACATCGAGTCGGGCGAGCGCCTGAACGAGCAGCCGGTCGTCTCGGCCTGACATTCCAGCAGCGCGGCGCGGGCCGACCTCACGAGGTCGCCCGCGCCGCGTCGTCTCCCGCCCGGAGGAATCATGAAGAAGCAGTCGCTGCGGATCAGTGCCCGCAGCACCGACCCCGGGCTGCTGGCACTGCCCTGGCGGACGCCGCTGAGCAGATGGCCTTCGGAGAACATCGTCTCACTGCCGAAGGGCCTCTCGCGGCACCTGGTGCGCTTCGCCGATCTCTCCGGCCGCGTGGTGGCCGTCAAGGAGACCACCGAGCAGATGGCCCAGCGCGAGTACGAGATGCTCGGCAGCCTCGCAGGGCACGACGTGCCGTGCGTGAGTCGCGTGGCCGTCATCGCCGGGCGGACGGATGCCGATGGCAGGCCGCTGCCCGCGGCCCTGGTGACCTCGCACCTGAAGTTCTCCATGCCCTATCGCGCTCTGTTCACGCAGGTGCTGCGACCGGACACCGCCGACCGGCTCGTGGACGCGCTGGCGCTGCTGATGGTGAGGCTGCACAACGTCGGCTTCTATTGGGGCGACGTGTCGCTGTCGAACACTCTGTTCCGCCGGGATGCCGGGGCTTTCGCCGCCTACCTGGTGGACGCGGAGACCGGTGAACTGCACGACGAGGGCCTCAGCGACGGGCAGCGAGAGTACGACCTGGAGCTGGCGCGCACGAACATCGCCGGCGAGATCATGGACCTCGCCGCGGGAGGCCGTCTGGAGCGCGGCGTCAACGCGCTGGAGATCGCGGACGGCATCGTCTCCTCGTACCGCTCGCTGTGGAACGCGCTCACCGACGAGGAGTCGTTCGGCGTCGACGAGGCCTGGCGGATCACCGAGCGCGTGCAGAAGCTGAACGAGTTGGGCTTCGACATCGACGAGATGTCGATGGAGACGACCCCGGACGGCACAGCCGTGCGCATCCAGCCGAAGGTCGTCGATGCCGGTCATCATCAGCGCCGGCTCCTGCGGCTGACCGGTCTGGATGTGGAGGAGAACCAGGCCCGGCGCCTGCTGAACGACCTGGACGAGTTCCGGGTGCGCTCCAACAAGGATCTCGGCGATGAGGAGATCTACGCACACGAATGGCTCACCCGTGCTTTCGAGCCCGTGGTGCGGGCCATCCCGTTCGATCTGCGCGCCAAGCTGGAGCCCGCCGAGGTGTACCACCAGGTGCTCGAGCATCGCTGGTACCTCTCCCAGGCCCAGGGCAGATCCGTGCCACTGGCGGAGGTGCTCACCAGCTACATCAACGACGTCCTGCGGCATCGCCGCGACGAGGCGACCATCATGGGCCCGCCGACGGAGACGATGAGCCTGCCGGTCGTCACGGGGTCCGTCGCGGTCTCCGACGACACCGACGCCATCGACTGGCGCGACCTGGTCTGAACCGATCGGGACGTCGACGCCGGAGGTCGTGGAAGTGCCGTCGGCGGCACTCATCAGCACGTCGCCGCCGTCACGATGTCTGCCGGTGTGCTCCCCCTCTACCGCAGCGATCGAGAAGGGCTGTCCTCGGACAGCTCCGACCGGACGGGAGGCTGCGGCCGTGGCGGACGCGCAACGGCTCTGCGACCCGGTTCAAGGTCCGGTTCCGGATGCGCGGTGATCAGATCATGCGTCGCCTTCTCGGCCCGCGGCGCGCACCGTGGAGATCTGATACAGCGCGACGGATGCCGCGATGCCGGCGTTCAGCGACTCCGTGGCCGCCGAGATCGGGATGGACACGATCTGGTCGCAGGTCTCGGTGACCAGGCGCGAGAGGCCCTTGCCCTCGGAGCCCACGACGATCACGACCGGACGATCGGCGAGTTCGAGCGACGGCAGGGCCACGTCTCCCCCACCGTCCAGGCCCAGCACGAACACGCCCTGCTTCTTGAACTCCTTGAGCATGGCGGTGAGGTTCGAGGCGAGAGCAACGGGGATGCGCGCGGCGGCTCCGGCGCTGGTCTTCCAGGCCGCGGAGTTCACGCCGGCGGAGCGTCGCTGCGGCAGGATCACCCCGTGCCCGCCGAACGCGGCGGTGGAGCGGATGATGGCACCGAGGTTGCGGGGATCGGTGATGCCGTCCAGCGCGACGAACAGCGGTGTCTGATTCCGATCGATCACCCGCTCGAGCAGGTCCTGGGGATGGGAGTACTCGTACGGCGGCACCTTCAGCGCCACGCCCTGATGCACCCCGTCGAAGCCCGACATCCGATCGAGCTCCTGTCTGGTGACCTCCATCACGGGGATCTCCCGATGCCGGGCGATCGCCAGCATCTCCCGGATGCGGTCGTCCATCTCCACGCGCTGCGCGATGTAGAACGCCGTGGCGGGGATCCTCGTGCGCAACGCCTCGAGGACGGAGTTGCGGCCGGTCACCGTCTCGGTGTCGTCGGCTGGTCTCGAACCGCCGCGCGATCCACGGCCGCCGCTCGCTCCGGGTTGCGGCCTCTGTCCGATGCGCCCCTTCCCGCCGGCGGCCGCGTAGCGTTCCTGCGCCGCCTTGCGTTTACCGGCCACATGCCAGCTGCGGTCCTCGGCCTTCGGCGTCGGCCCTCGCCCCTCGAGGGACTTGCGGCCGTGCCCGCCGGTCCCCTTGGATGCGCCCTTCTTCCTGCCGCCGCTCGCTCCCGGGCGCCCTGGCTTAGCCATCTGTGCTCCAATGCGTTCCGTCCGGAGTGTCCTCCAGAGTGATCCCCGCCGCGGCGATCGCATCTCGGATGCGGTCCGCCGCGGCCCAGTCCTTGTCCGCCCGCGCCTGCGCGCGCTGGGCGATCATCGTGCGCACGAGGGAGTCGAGAGCGGAGGCCGAGGCATCGTCGCCTCCGGAGGCTCCCTGTGCGCCGTCGAGCCCCAGCACACCCGTCATCGCGCGCACCTCGTGCAGCGCGCGCTCGGCCGCGACGTCATCGCCGTCGTCGATCGCCTGGTTCCCGTGCCGCACACGTTCGTGCAGCACGGCCAGCGCCTGCGGCACGCCGAGGTCGTCGTCCATGGCCGCGCCGAACTCCGTGGGGATGAGGGGGATGTACTCGATCTCCTGCTGCGCGAGGTCCTGCCCTTCGCGCCGTGCCCTGTTCCGCTCGGCGGCGCGTTCGGCGCGGTCGAGGAAGGAGCGGATCCGCCCCAGCGCCGACTCCGCCTCCTGCACGGTCGAGCTGCCGAGGTCGAGGCTCGACCGGTAGTGGGCGGCCAGCAGCGCGTACCGCGCCACCATCGGATCCACGCCGTCGAGGAAGTCCTTCGCGAGGGTGAAGTTGCCCAGCGACTTCGACATCTTCTGGCCGTTCACGGTGATCAGACCGTTGTGCACCCAGTAGCGGGCGAACCCGTCGCCGGCGGCCGCGGACTGCGCCAGCTCGTTCTCATGATGCGGGAAGCGCAGATCGAGGCCGCCGCCGTGGATGTCGAACTCCGCGCCGAGGAAGCGCCGCGACATGGCGGAGCACTCGACGTGCCATCCCGGGCGCCCCGCACCCCACGGGGACGCCCAGACGGCATCCTCCGGCTCATCGGCCTTCGCGCCCTTCCACAGCGCGAAGTCCTGCGGGTTGCGCTTGCCGCGCGGGTCCGCATCGGCCGCGGCCTCCATGGCATCCACGGACTGATGCGTCAGTCCGCCGTACGCCGGCCAGGAGCGCACGTCGAAGTACACGTCGCCGGAGCCGTCCGGTGCCGGATACGCGTGGCCGCGCTCGATGAGCCTCGTGATGAGCTCCTGCATCTGCGGGATGAACCCCGTCGCGCGCGGCTCGTAGGTGGGCGGAAGGATGCCGATCGCGGCATACGCCCGGCTGAACTCCTGCTCCACGCGGTACGCGAGCGCCCACCAGGGCTCGGCGTCCGTCGCGTTCGCCAGTGTCTTGTCGTCGATGTCGGTGACGTTGCGGACGAACGTCACGCGTCCGAACCGGTGCTCCAGCCAGCGCCGCAGGACGTCGAAGCTCAGCGCGGCCCGCACGTGTCCGACGTGCGGACCGGACTGCACCGTCGCCCCGCACACGTACATCGTCACGTTCGAGTCATCGAGCGGCACGAACTCGCGCAACTGCTGCGCACGGGTGTCATACAGGCGGATCGTCACCGCACAAGACTACCGGGGCGGTGCCCCACGCGCCCTCCAGCCGATACAACGTCGCAGATCCGCAGCCCCTGCACCGCAACCCCGGATTCTCTGCGGATTCGCGCAGATCTGCGAAGAACCGCCGGACGTCAGGGCAACGGCACCACGAGCGCCACAGCCGTCGCGGCGATGCCCTCGCCCCGTCCCGGGAATCCGAGACCGTCGGTCGTCGTCGCCGAGACCGAGACGGATGCCCCGCCCAGGGCCCGGGAGAGAACGGCCTCCGCCTCGGCCCTGCGCGCGCTGAAGCGCGGACGGTTCCCCTGGAACTGCACGGAGACGCTGCCGATCGCGCAGCCGGCCTCCGCGAGCATCCGCGCCGTGCGTGCGAGGAAGACGTCGGCGTGGGCGCCGGCGTACTCCGGCTGCGCGGTCCCGAAGTGCTCGCCGATGTCGCCGAGCCCTGCCGCGCTCAGCAGCGCGTCGACGACGGCGTGCGCGACGACGTCCCCGTCGGAGTGCCCGGACAGCGCCTGCTCGCCGGGCCATTCCAGCCCCGCCAGCCACAGCGCGCCCTCGCCCCCGAAGGCGTGCACGTCGGTGCCCACGCCGATCTTCGGCATCGCGGCGGTGAGCCCCTGCGCCGGATGCAGCAGCATCCGCGCCCTGTGCAGATCGGCGGGCGTGGTGATCTTGAACGCCCGCTCATCGCCGGGGACGCGGAGCACCGCACCGCCCGCCGCGGCGAACAGCGCCGCGTCGTCGGTGTGGTCCTCCCCCTCGGCCGCAGCGCGGGCGTACGCGGCCTCCAGCGCCGCACGGGGGAAGCCCTGCGGCGTCTGCGCGGCCACCAGCACCGACCGGTCCACGGCCTCGACCACGGCATCCCCGTCGACTCTCTTGAGCGTGTCGATCACGGCGAGCGCGGGGATCGCGCCGGTGTCGGCGGTCACCGCCGCGGCGACCGCATCGATCTGCGCGGACGGCGTCAGGGCGCGGGCCGCGTCATGCACGAGCACGACCTCGACGTCCTCGGACAGCGCGGCCAGGCCCGCGGCGACGGACTGCTGGCGCGTGCTCCCGCCGACGACGACCGTCACCGGCCGCTCCTCGCCGATCCGCGCCAGGTCGGCGGCCGCCGTCTGCTCGTGCCCGTGCGGCACGACGAGGACAACGTGCATGGGCCGCGCGGCGAGCACGCCGTCCAGCGCGTGTGCGAGCACGGTGCGGCCGTCGATGTCGGCGAAGGCCTTCGGAACGCCGAGTCCCAGGCGCGTGCCGGAGCCGGCGGCGACGATGATGATCGCGGTCGTGGGGGCGGAGTGCGCAGTCACGCTCTCACGCTACCGTCCGCGCAGACACGAGGAGGGCGGATGCCACGGCATCCGCCCTCCTCGGACGTTCAGCGGGTCGCGCTCAGGAGGCGAGCACCTCGTCGAGCAGCTCCCCGGCCTTCTCCTCGTCGATCTTCTCGGCGAGCGCGAGCTCGGAGACGAGGATCTGACGGGCTTTGGCCAGCATCCGCTTCTCCCCCGCGGACAGGCCGCGGTCCTGGTCGCGGCGCCACAGGTCGCGGACGACCTCGCTCACCTTGATGACATCGCCCGATGCCAGCTTCTCGAGGTTCGCCTTGTAGCGACGCGACCAGTTGGTCGGCTCCTCGGTGAAGGGTGCGCGCAGCACCTCGAAGACGTGGTCCAGGCCCTCCTGACCGATGACGTCGCGCACGCCGACGAGGTCGACGTTCTCGGCGGGAACCTCGATGATGAGATCGCCCTGAGTGACGTTGAGCTTCAGATACTTCTTCGTCTCCCCCTTGATCACGCGGTCCTTGACCTCGATGATCGTCGCAGCCCCGTGGTGCGGATACACGACGGTTTCGCCTACCTCAAAAAGCATAAAAACGTGTCCTTTCGGCAATCTCCAGCATACCACAGCGGTTATGCACTAAGGTTTGCGCCCACAGGCCTCCGGGCCCTCTCGAAACGTCTCGGAGACAGGTCGTCGACCCACTAGAATGGACGGGTCCACCCGTTGCATCCCAGGAGGTTCCGTGAACTCGCGCTCTGCTGCGTCCATCGCCGCGCGCCTGACCGCCGCCGTCGCGCTCGGCACGACGATCGTGCTCGGAGCCTCCGGCTGCACTTTCCTCACCCATCAGGCCACGACCATCGAATACCCGGCCTCGGACGGCGTGAACGTCGACGCCACGGGCGGTCCCGTCGTGGTGCGCAACGCGCTGATCATCGCGACCGACGACGGCTCGGCGGGCAACCTCGTCGCGGCCTTCGTCAACGAGGGCGACGAGACCGCGTCCGTGAGCATCGATGTGGAGGGCAGGCGGTTCACCGTCCGCGTCCCCGCGAAGGATGCCGTGAGCCTCGGCGCCGACGAGGATCCGCTGCTGATCGAGGGCCTCGGCGTCGAACCCGGCGCGACGGTCGAGATGCTGTTCCGCTCCGGCGGCGAGGAGGCCGACCCGGTGAGCGTCCCCGTCCTCGACGCCTCGCTCCCGTCGTACGCGGATCTCGCCCCTGACGCGGAGTGACCGCATCGCACGTCAGGCGCGGGAGGCCGGCCCCGGCGGGGCCGGCCTCCGGCGCGCTCAGCCCTCGAACCGATAGCCCAGACCGCGCACCGTCACGAGCATGACGGGGGATGCGGGGTTCTGCTCGATGCGGGAGCGGATGCGCTTGATGTGCACGTCGAGCGTCTTGGTGTCGCCGAAGTAGTCGCTGCCCCACACCCGATCGATGAGCTGCCCTCGGGTGAGCACCCGGCCGGCGTTGCGCATGAGCAGCTCGAGGAGCTCGAACTCCTTGAGCGGCATGTTGATCTCGTGGCCGTCGACGGCCACCGTGTGCCGATCGATGTCCAGGGTGACGCGCCCGCCCTCGAGCACCCGTTCGTCGACGTCGTCGGTCGCCTGAGCGACCCTGCGCAGCACCGCGCGCATCCGCGCCAGCAGCTCCCGCGACGAGTACGGCTTGGTGATGTAATCGTCCGCGCCCAGCTCCAGGCCCACGACGATGTCCACCTCCGAGTCCTTCGCGGTGAGCATGATGATGGGCACTGCGGATCTCCTGCGCACCCGACGGCACACCTCGGTGCCCGGCATGCCGGGGAGCATGAGGTCGAGCAGGATGACGTCGGCGCCGTGCTCCTCGAATGCGCTCAGTGCACCCGGGCCGTCCTCACAGATCTCGACCTCGTAGCCCTCCCTGCGCAGCAGGTAGGCCAGCGGGTCGGCGAGATCGGGCTCGTCCTCCACGAGCAGGATCCTGGTCATGCGGAGTCTCCCTCTCCCGCGGCCGCGGCAGGGGCACTGTCGTGCCCTCGCCGACCGGTCGCCTTCTTCTCGATCTTCTCGACGGTCTTCCTGCCGATCTTCTTGCGGTGCTTCTTGCGGGACTTCTTCCCCTCGGCGAGCCCCGGCGCGTCGATGCGCGGCAGTCGCATGGTGAAGGTCGAGCCCTTCCCCGGACGCGACCACACCCGGACCTCGCCGCCGTGCCGCTGCGTGGCGTGCTTCACGATCGACAGGCCCAGTCCCGTCCCGCCGGTGCGCCGTGAACGCGCATCATCGGCGCGGTAGAAGCGCTCGAAGATGCGCTCGCGGTCGTCCTCGGAGATCCCGATGCCCTGATCGGTCACGGCGATCTCGACGACATCGCCGTCGATCTTGACCCCGATCCCGACATGGGAGCCCCGCGGCGAGTAGGCGATGGCGTTCGCCAGCAGGTTGCCGACGGCCTCGACCAGCACCTGCGCATCACCGCGCACCCACGCACCGCGATCGCCGCCGCGCATCAGCTCCACACCGGCGGAGTCCGCCTGCACGGCATGCGCCTCGATGGAGGCCAGCACGACCTCGTCGATCGAGACCGGCTCGACCTGGGCCAGGCTCTCGTCTGCCTGCAGCCGGGACAGGCTCATGATGCGCCCCGTGAGCCGGCTGAGCCTGTCCGCCTCCGCCATGATCCGCGTCGCGAACACACGCACCTGTGCGGGATCGTCCGCGGCGGAGTCGATGGCCTCCGCCAGCAGGCTCACCGAGGCGACCGGCGTCTTCAGCTCGTGACCGGTGTTGGCGACGAAGTCGGTGCGCATCCGGTCCAGCCGCTCACGCTCGGTGACATCCCGGATGATCAGCAGCGTCAGCCGTGTGCCCACGACGCTCGCACGCGCGGACACCAGCCGCGGATCCAGCGTCGAGCCCGCGGATATCCGCAGCGTCTCCGTCTCGCTGACGCCGCTGCTGCGCACACCGCGCACGAGCGCACGCAGCTCGCCGTTCTCCAGTACCGTACCGGTGCGGATGTCGAAACGCGCGGCGCTCGCGCTCGTGGCGGCCACGAGCCCGGAGGCGTCCAGGATGCAGGCGGCATCGTCCATGCCCGCCAGGACCTCGGAGATCCCCGTCGGGACGGACGGAGAGGTCTCCTGGATCGCCTGGAGTCGCACGCGATAGGCCCACGTCACCAGCAGCACCGTTCCCGCGCCGATGATGGCGCCGACGGCGAGCGCGAACAGCGCGAGCTGGGGCGATGGCATGCACCCAGCGTAGGGGCATCCGGCACTGCTCCCCGACGTTCAACCCGTCGTCACGCGGCACACGGGGCACTGTTCACGATTCGGGCACCATTCGTTAACCTTCCATGGAGATGATCGATGTCGGCCCGCGCCCGCGTGCGCCCGTTCGGCATCCGCGCCGACCCCACGACGAGAGGTTCCATCGCCATGCGCGAAGTCTTCCACCAGTCCCTCGAAGAGCTCCAGTCACGGCTGGCGGAGATCGCCGACCTCGTCACGGTCGCCATCGAGAAGGCCACCACGGCATTCGCCGAGAGCGATGTCTCGCTGGCGGAGGAGGTCATCGCGGACGACGCGAAGATCGACGAGCTGGCCGTCATGCTCGACGAGCAGGCCATCGAGATCCTCGCCCGCCAGCAGCCGGTCGCCCGCGACCTGCGCATCGTGATCACGGCGCTGCGGGTGAGTGCGTCGCTGGAGCGGATGGGCGACATGGCCGAGCACATCGCCCAGCTGGCGCGCCTGCGCTTCCCCGAGCGGGCCATCCCGAAGGGCCTCAAGGGCACGTTCCGCCGGATGGGCGAGCTGGACGTGGAGATCTCCCGCACCCTCGCCGAGCTCCTCCGCACGCAGGACCTGCGGCATGCGGATGCCATCCGCAACGCCGACGACGATGTCGATGAGCTGCACGCCAACGTGTTCGAGAAGGTGCTCAGCGACAACTGGAAGGGCGAGGCCACCGCGACCGTCGACGCCACCCTGGCCAGCCGCTACCACGAGCGCTTCGCCGACCATGCCGTCGCCGTCGCGAAGAAGGTCGTCTACCTCGCCACCGGCGATTGGGCTGTGGACGAGGAGGACATCGCCTTGGCGGCGGAGGCGCAGGAGTCCGAGACCCCGACCGAGACCGAGGAGACCCCGGAGTCCTGACCGGCCGCTGACACGGGAGGGGCGGATGCCGATCGGCATCCGCCCCTCCCGTGT
The DNA here is from genome assembly GCF_039539005.1 of Microbacterium soli. Classification (NCBI taxonomy): domain Bacteria; kingdom Bacillati; phylum Actinomycetota; class Actinomycetes; order Micrococcales; family Microbacteriaceae; genus Microbacterium; species Microbacterium soli. Next base: position 2,096,610 of record NZ_BAABCP010000001.1, on the reverse strand, counting down.
TCTGATGCTACTTCGCGCCCTGCGCGGCGACGGCGGCGGCGCCGGCAGCAGCCGCCTCGGGGTCCAGGTACCTGCCGGGGCCGGTGGGGACGTTGTTCTCGTCGAGCTCGTACACCAGCGGGATGCCGGTGGGGATGTTGAGGGCCGCGATGTCGTCGTCGCTGATGCCCTCCAGGTGCTTGACGAGGCCGCGCAGCGAGTTGCCGTGGGCGGTGACCAGCACGGTCTTCCCCGCCTCGAGGTCGGGGATGATCGCGGACTCCCAGTACGGCAGCAGCCGGTCGATGACGAGCTTGAGCGACTCGGTGCGCGGCATGTCCCCATCGATGCCGGCGTAGCGCGGGTCGTTCACCTGGCTGAACTCGCTCGCGTCGTCGAGCGGGGGCGGCGGCACGTCGAACGAGCGGCGCCACAGCATGAACTGCTCCTGGCCGAACTCCTCCAGCGTCTGGGCCTTGTCCTTGCCCTGCAGCGCACCGTAGTGGCGCTCGTTGAGCCGCCAGGAGCGTGTCACGGGGATCCACAGCCGGTCGGCCGCGTCCAGCGCGATGTCGGCGGTCTGGATGGCACGGCTCAGCAGCGAGGTGTGCAGCACGTCGGGCAGGATTCCGGACTCGGCCAGCAGCTCACCGCCACGGCGGGCCTCGGCCCTGCCCTGCTCGGTGAGACGGACGTCGACCCAGCCCGTGAAGAGGTTGAGCTGGTTCCATTCGCTCTGGCCATGGCGGAGCAGGATGAGGGTGCGCGTCATGCATCCAGCTTATCCGGCCGGTTCCGACACATCGGATCCGGTGACGCGTGCGGTGCGGAAGAATCGATCGGTGACGTCACCGATCGGGCTGCCCACCCGAGGCACGACGGGGACGAATCGGCTGCGGCGCAGCGACCGGTGGATCGCGGCGTCCGCCTCGTTCCGCAGGGCCGTCGATCCCCTCGTGGTCGACCTGGGGTTCGGTGCCAGCGGCGTGACCGCGCTGGAGCTCGCGCAGCGGCTGCGCGCCGAGCGCACGGATGCCGAGGTGATCGGCCTCGAACTGGATCCGGGGCGGGTGGCGACCGCGCGCGGCCAGCTGGAGGACGTCCGGGCCGGGCGCACGCACTTCGCCGCCGACGTCCCCGTCTCCTTCGCCCGCGGCGGCTTCGAGGTGCCCCTGCCGGGCCGACGCCGGCCGGCCGTCATCCGCGCGATGAACGTGCTGCGCCAGTACGACGAGCGCGATGTGCCGGATGCCTGGCACCGCGTGGCCGAGCGCCTCGCCCCGGACGGTGTGCTCGTGGAGGGGACCTGCGGGGAGATCGGGCGCATCGGCAGCTGGATCGACATCCCCGCGGACGGCGTGCCCGTGCGCTTCACGATCTCGCTGCGCCTGAAGGGTCTCGACCACCCGGGTGCGGTCGCCGCGCGGCTGCCGAAGGCGCTCATCCACCACAACGTCCCCGGTGAGCGCATCCATGCTCTCCTCGCCGAGCTGGACCGGGAGTGGGAGCGCGCGGCGGCGCTGTCGGCGTTCGGCCCGGTGCAGCGCTGGCTGGCCACCGTGACGGCCGTCAAGGCGCACGGTGTGCCCGTGCAGGGCGACCGCCGTCGCTGGCGCCTCGGAGAGCTGACAGTGCCCTGGGCGACGGTCGCTCCCGCCCGGTGAGTCGAGCCGCGGTGCGGGCGGGCCCGATCCTTCAGCGCGCGCCGTCGTCGGTGCGCGTGCGCGGGTCCTCCGCGACGGGTCGCCGGGAGAGCCTTGTCAGTCGCGGCACGTCGGCCGTGGCCCCCGCATCGGCCGGCACGATCACCTGCTGGGCGGCGGCGATGTCGACGCCCTCCGAGCGCACGACGAGATCACCCACCGGTGCACGGCGGGACAGGATCGCCAGGGCGATCGGACCGTCCTCGTGGTGCAGCGCGGCGGAGGTGATGCGCCCGACCTCGTTCTCGCCGGAGAGCACGGGATCACCGGGCACAGGCAGCACGACGTCGCTGCCGTCCAGGTGCAGGGCCGCGAGGCGCCGCGGCGGATGCCCGAGATTGTGCACCTTGGCGACGGTCTCCTGCCCGCGGTAGCAGCCCTTGTTCAGGTGCACGGCGCTGCGGATCCAGTCCGATTCGTGCGGGATCGTGCGCTCGTCGACCTCGTGAGACCAGCGCGGACGCCAGGCCGCGACGCGCAGCGCCTCGGCGGCCAGCGCCCCCGCGAAGGGCCCCGTCAGGGTGGACGCCTCGTCGACGACGGCCACGCTCCACGTGTAGTCGGCGGCGGGATGCCCGGCTGTGACGGCGTACTGGTGCCCGCCGGGCTGCACCTCGCGCCACGGATCGCGCCAGAGGAGGGGGACACCATGCGGGGCGGATGCCGTGATCCGCGCCTCCGCGTCCCCGCCGGTGAAGAGGCCGACCAGCGCGGCATCCGCCCGCATCGTCACGGTGACGCGCGCGCGGAACACCATGCGCTGGAGCCACGCGACGAGCTTCTCGGCGTCACCGGCGTCGGCGATCAGCCACACCGACGAACCGTCCTCGAGCACCCCGGCCGCGTGCTCCACGCGCCCCTGCGGGTCCAGGATCAGCAGCTCCGTGCTCTCCCCCGGGGCCAGGCCCGCCACGGACTGCGAGGTGAACGAGTCCAGCCAGCCGAGCCGGTCCTCGCCCGCGACCTCGACCAGCACGCGATCGGTCAGCGGCACGAGCGCCTCGCCGTGCGCGAGCTCCCGCTGCTCGATGATCGGGTTGCCGAAATGCGCGATGACATCGCCATCGCGCACCGCGCCCGCGAGCTCATCGAAGACGGACATGATCACACCTTCGCGAGGCGGGCGGACGCGTGCGACTTCAGCTGCTCGCCCAGCGCGGTGATGTCCCACGCCCACAGCAGGTGCGAATCCACCAGCCCGTACATGCGGGTGGCCGCCGTGTACGCCTTGGCGCCGGCCGAGCGCACCACGGCATCCGTGGCGATGTCGATCCGGGGACCGGCGATGCGCCCCAGGTACAGTTCGAGTGTGCCGTCGGAGTGCACGACCGACACCTCGATGGGGAAGCCGTCCTCGGTGCGCAGACTCTCCACGTCGTCGACGGTGCGCACCCGCCCCGGGGACACCGGCGGCAGCAGGGCGGGGCCGGGATCGGCATCCGTACGCGGCCGCGACAGCCGCCAGAACCCCGTCTCCGCCAGCAGCCGCACGGGCTCGTCCGTGCCGTCCGCACCGAGGAAGGACGCCGTGGCGGAGTAGTTCAGGAACGGACCGCCGTCATGGCTGAAGCTAACGCGGTGCGAGAACTCGCCCTGGAAGCGGGTCCCACCCGCCGTGTACTCGATGACGCCGGTCCCCTCCCAGACGCCCAGCAGCCAGGAGAACGGGACCAGTTCGGCGGGGAGATCCGTGGGCAGCTCGATCACGACGCGCGTCGGATCAGCGCTGGCCGCGGAACAGGTTGACGAGCACGGCGCCGGCGACGAAGGCGATCGCGAGGCTCGCCAGTCCCAGCAGACCGAGGAAGAAGAATTCGAGGGCGACGGGATCCATGTCAGCAGTCTAGTCGCTCCCGGCATCGGCGGTGCGGATGCCGGAGTCCTGCCCTGGCGTCACAGAGCGGAAACGAGGGCGGACAGCCCGAATCCCGCCGAGACCAGCGCCATGATCACCAGTGCGCCCATCGCGCTCCCCGCCGCGCGCACGATGAATCCCCGCGCCCGCCCGTAGGCCAGCTGCACGGCGAAGGCCAGCAGCACGATCCCGCCGAAGGCGATCAGCAGCCACCTGTCGCGCTCCGGTTCGGAGACGAGGACCCCCAGGGCGACTGCGACGGCCAGCGCGACGACCCACACGGCGATGACGCCGTGGATCGCGTTGCGTGGCGCGAGAGCCGGTTCAGCCATGCCGCCATCGTACTGGGGACGGGCGGGGACTTCCCGTCGGCCGCGGCCACGTCGCGAACTAAGATCGTCGCGTGGCCCTGCTGCTCGCGCTCAGCCCCGCCTCCGACGCGGAGGCGCTGCTGCCCGCGCTCGGGCTGCTCTCGCACAGCCTCCGCCATCACCCGCTGGATCCCGCCCACCTGGTCACCCTGCCGGAGGCGGATGCCATCCTCGTCGACGCCACCGCGGATCTCATCGCCGCACGGGCGGCCTGCCGCGTGCTGCGCGCCGCGGCGGTCGAGGCGCCGGTGCTGCTGGTGGTGACCGAGGGCGGGCTCAGCGCGGTGTCGGCGGACTGGGGCTTCGACGACGTCATGCTGCGCGACGCGGGTCCCGCCGAGGTCGATGCACGGCTGCGTCTGGCTCTCTCCCGCCCCCGGACGGACGAGCCGGCGCGCGTGCAGGCATCCGGGATCACGATCGACGAGCAGTCCTACTCCGCGAAGCTCCACGGCCGTCCGCTGGATCTGACCTACAAGGAGTTCCAACTGCTGCACTTCCTCGCCACCCACCCCGCGCGAGTGTTCACCCGGGAGCAGCTGCTGAGCGACGTGTGGGGCTACGACTACTTCGGCGGCACCCGCACGGTCGACGTGCACGTGCGACGGCTGCGCGCCAAGCTCGGCGAGGCCGAGCAGATCATCGGCACCGTCCGCAACGTCGGCTACCGCTTCAATCTTCACGACGAGGACGACGACCCCGATGACTGAGTTCACGAAACCGTCACCGGTGGGTGCGAAGATGTACCCCATGAGGGAACCCGCACCTGCCGACGCCGGACTCGGAGACGCCGAGGACGATGACTTCGATGCGCACGAGCTGCCTGATGCCGAGCTTCCCGCGCACCGCTACCACGACAGGGAGCTGAGCTGGCTGGCGTTCAACCGGCGCGTGCTGGAACTGGCGGAGGACGCGTCGCTGCCGGAGCTGGAGCGGGCGAACTTCCTGGCGATCTTCGCGAGCAATCTCGACGAGTTCTTCATGGTGCGCGTCGCGGGTCTCAAGCGCCGCATCCTGACCGGCCTGGCCATGCCGACGAACGTCGGCCGCGCGCCGTCGGACGCCCTCGCGGACATCTCCGCCGAGGCGCACGCGCTGCAGCTGCGCCACGCGGACGCGTGGACCCACCGGGTCAGGCCCGCGCTGGCCGATGCGGGGATCGAGATCACCGAGTGGGCCGACCTGACCGACGCCGAGCGGGACTCGCTGGGCGAGTACTTCCAGGCCCAGGTGTTCCCCGTGCTCATGCCGCTCGCGGTCGACCCCGCGCACCCGTTCCCGTACATCTCCGGGCTGTCGCTGAACCTCGCCATCCGCATCCGCAACGCCCGCACCGGCAGACAGGACTTCGCCCGGCTGAAGGTGCCGCCCATGCTGCCCCGCTTCATCGAAGTGCCCAGCGCCGGGGAGATCCTGCGCTTCATCCGCCTCGAGGAGCTCATCGCCAACCACCTCGACGACCTCTTCCCCGGGATGGAGGTGCTCGACCATCACGCCTTCCGCCTCACCCGCAACGAGGACTTCGACGTGGAGGAGGACGAGAGCGAGAACCTCATCCAGGCGCTGGAGGCCGAGCTGCTGCGCCGCCGCTTCGGTCCGCCGATCCGTCTCGAGATCACCGACGACATGGATGATGTGACCCTCGAGCTGCTCATCAAGGAGCTCGACATCACCGATCAGGAGGTCTACCGGCTCCCGGGCCCGCTGGACCTGCGAGGCCTGTTCGACCTCGCCCGCATCGACCGGCCCGATCTGCGCTATCCCCCGCATCTGCCGACCACTGCGGTGGCATTCCAGCCGGGCGACAGCAACGAGCGCCCCGACATCTTCAAGGCCATCGGCCGGGCCGACGTCCTCGTGCACCACCCGTACGAGTCCTTCGCCACCAGTGTGCAGGCGTTCCTGGATCAGGCCGCCCGTGACCCGCATGTGCTGGCCATCAAGCAGACCCTGTACCGCACCTCGGGCGACAGCCCTGTCGTGCAGGCCCTCATCGATGCCGCCGAGGCCGGCAAGTCGGTGCTCGCGCTCGTGGAGGTCAAGGCCCGGTTCGACGAGGCCAACAACATCGTCTGGGCGCGCAAGCTCGAGAAGGCCGGCGTGCACGTCGTGTATGGCCTGGTGGGACTGAAGACGCACTGCAAGCTCGCGCTGGTGATCCGCGAGGAGGACGGGGAGCTGCGGCACTACTCGCACGTGGGCACCGGCAACTACAACCCGAAGACCAGCCGCATGTACGAGGACTTCGGGCTGTTCACCGCCGATCCGCAGGTCGGCAAGGACCTCACGCGGCTGTTCAACGAGCTGAGCGGCTACGCGATCGAGAAGAAGTTCAAACGTCTGCTGGTGGCACCGCTGCACCTGCGGAAGGGCCTGCTGCGGCACATCGACCGTGAGCGCCGCAACGCCGAGGCAGGAAAGCGCGCCCGCGTGCGGATCAAGGTCAACTCGATGGTCGACGAGCAGGTCATCGACGCGCTGTACCGCGCGAGCATGGCGGGCGTGGAGGTGGAGGTGTGGGTCCGCGGCATCTGCAGCCTGCGTGTGGACCTGCCCGGCGTGAGCGACAACATCACCGTGCGCAGCATCCTGGGCCGCTACCTGGAGCACTCCCGCATCTTCGCCTTCGAGAACGACGGCGCCCCCATCGTGTACATCGGCAGCGCCGACATGATGCACCGCAACCTCGACCGTCGTGTGGAGGCGCTCGTGCGCCTCGCCGATCCCGAGCACATCCAGGAACTGCACGACCTGTTCGACCTGGCCATGGACGAGGGCACCAGCTCGTGGCATCTGGGGGAAGGCGGCGCCTGGACGCGCCCCGTGGACGACCCCGAGCATCCGCGCCTCGATCTGCAGGACAGCCGGATGCTCGCGGTGCAGAGTCGCCGTCGCAAGCGAACGGTCCGATGAGCGACACCGCCGTGTTCGCGGCCGGGGCCGTCGTGTGGCGCCTGGTCGAGGGCAAGCTGCGCGTCCTGCTCATCCACCGCACCAAGTACCGCGACGTCACCCTCCCCAAGGGCAAGGTGGACCCCGGGGAGATGCTCGCCCAGACGGCTGTGCGGGAGGTGCACGAGGAGACCGGCATCAAGGTCGCCCTCGGCGTGCCCGTCGGCGTCAGCAAGTACTGGATGCGCCCCAAGCGGCAGAAGGTCGTGCACTACTGGGCGGCGGAGGCGACGGACGCGGCGATCCGCGCATCCAGCTTCCTGCCCAACAGTGAGATCTCCGGCATCGAGTGGATGAGCCTGAAGAAGGCGCGTGCCCGGCTGAGCTACCCGGTGGACGTGGAGATCCTCGACAACTTCGCCCGTCTGGTGGACGACGGGGTGCTGCACACCTTCCCCGTCATCGTGCTGCGGCACGCCAAGGCCGTCGGCCGGTCCGGATGGGACGGCACGGACGCCGAGCGCCCGCTGACGGAGCGCGGCCGGCACCAGGCCGATGCCATCGTCGCCCCGCTGAAGGCGTTCGGCGTGCGCCGCATCGTCAGCAGCGACGCGGCGCGATGCCGGCAGACGATCGCACCGCTGGAGCGCCGGCTCGGGCGATCCGCCCGCGTCACGGCGAAGATCAGCCAGGACGCCTGGGAGAGCGGCGCGGCGGACATCCGCTCCGTGATCGGACGTCGGGTGCGCGCCCGGAAGCCCGCCGTGCTGTGCAGCCACAGGCCCGTCCTCCCTGCGATCATCTCGGAGCTGGCTCTGGCGACCGGGACCATGCACGGCTCCTACGTCGACAGTGCGGGAAACCTGGAGGTCGCGGGTTTCTCCGTCGTTCACCTCTCGGCAACCAACCCCGGTTCGGGGATCATCTCGATCGAGACGCACACGCCCAAGGCCTGATCCCGTGCGGGAAACGCCCGATTCCGTTCACCTCCCGTTCACCAGCAGGGTCCAGTCTCGTTAACCGCCGCACTTAGCGTCACTGTGTGCCTGCACCGGCATGACATGATTCCCCGATCGAACGGATCCACAGTGAAGATCTCCCACATCGCTCGACTCAGCGCCATCAGCGCGATCGCCGCTCTCGCCCTCGCGGGCTGCGCCGCGAACGAGCCGGCTCCCTCCGACTCCGAAGGCTCCGCTCCGGCGGAGACCGCCCTGACGGGCACCATCGAGGCCACCGGCGCCTCCTCTCAGGAGGCCGCGCAGGCCGCCTGGGTCGCCGCGTTCCAGCAGGCGAACACCGGCACCACCGTCAACTACACCTCCACCGGTTCCGGCCCGGGACGGGAGAACTTCATCTCGGGCGCCTCGAACTTCATCGGCTCGGACCGTGCGTACACCGCCGACGAGCTCGCCGCCGGCGGGTTCGGCGCCTGCGTCTCCGACGACATCGTCGAGATCCCCGTGTACATCTCCCCGGTCGCCGTGGCGTTCAACCTCGACGGCATCGACAGCCTGAACCTCGATGGGGAGACCATCGCGAAGATCTTCGCCGGTGACATCACCAACTGGAACGACCCGGCCATCGCCTCTCAGAACGACGGCGTCGCGCTGCCCGACCAGGCCATCGTCCCGGTCCACCGCGCTGAGGCCTCCGGCACGCAGGAGACCTTCACCACCTACCTGAACGCCGTCGCCCCCGACGCGTGGACCGAGGAGCCCAGCGACGTCTGGCCGCTCGAGTCCGGCGAGGCCGCGGAGGGCACCTCGGGCGTGGTCGCCGCCATCTCGGAGGGCGTCGGCTACATCGGCTTCGCGGACGCCTCGCAGGCCGAGGGCCTCGGACAGGTCTCGATCAAGGTCGGCGACGAGTACGTGCCGTATTCCGCGGAGGCCGCATCGGCCCTCGTGGCGGCCTCCCCGCTGGAGGAGGGCCGGTCGGCCCACGACCTGGCGTTCGCCGTCGACCCGGCTGCCGCACCGGCCGGCTCCTACCCGATCGCCCTGGTCTCGTACCTGATCGGCTGCGTCGAGTACGACGACGCCGAGGTCGGCTCGCTCGTGAAGGCGTACTTCCAGTACGTCGCCTCCGCCCAGGGCCAGGATGACGCGGCCGCTGCCGCGGGCAACGCCCCCATCTCCGAGGACCTGCGCACGAAGGTCAACGCCGCGATCGACGCCATGGTCGCCGAGTAGCATCCGTCTCAGCCTCCGCTGAGATCCCGCCCCCGTGGCGCTGTTCAGCACGACGATCAGCGCCGCGGGGGCACCCGCATGAAGACCTGTCAGAGACCAGTACCCGTGGAGCCGCCCCGATGACCACCACCACGACCGGCACCGGCCGCACGCACGCCAAGGCCGTGCAGCGCCCCGGAGACCGCATCTTCTCCGGCACCGCACTGGGGGCGGGAATCATCATCCTCGTCACCCTCGCCGCGGTCGCGGTGTTCCTGTTCGTCCAGTCGATCCCCGTGCTCACCGAGGACCCCGCGCAGAACCAGATCCTGAAGGGCGAGTCGTTCCTCAGCTGGGTCTGGCCGTTCGTCTTCGGCACGCTGTGGTCCAGTGCCATCGCCCTGGTCGTGGCGGCGCCGATCGCCATCGGCATCGCGCTGTTCATCTCGCACTACGCTCCTCGACGTCTCGCCGGCGTGCTGGGCTACATCATCGATCTTCTGGCGGCGGTCCCCTCCGTCGTCTTCGGCATGTGGGGCGCGCTGACCTTCGCCCCCATGCTCGTGCCCTTCTACAAGTGGCTGAACGAGAACCTCGGCTGGATCCCGATGTTCTCCGGCACGCCCTCCGGCACGGGCAAGACCATCCTCACCGCCGCCCTCGTGCTCGCGGTGATGATCCTGCCGATCATGACCGCCATCTGCCGCGAGGTGTTCCTGCAGACGCCCAAGCTGCACGAGGAGGCCGCTCTCGCCCTGGGCGCCACCCGCTGGGAGATGATCCGCATGGCCGTGCTGCCGTTCGCGCGCAGCGGCATCGTCTCCGGGGCGATGCTGGGGCTGGGCCGCGCGCTCGGCGAGACGATGGCCGTCACCCTCGTGCTCTCACCCCTCGGACTGGTGACCTTCAACCTGCTCAACCCGGAGAACCCGACGACGATCCCCGCCATCATCGCCCTGCGCTTCCCCGAGGCGCACGGCAACGGCGTCAACACGCTCATCGCCGCGGGACTCGTCCTGTTCATCGTGACCTTCGCCGTCAACTTCCTCGCCCGCTGGATCGTCTCCCGCCGCGCCGAGTTCTCCGGAGCCAACTGACATGACCGCCATCGCCGCCCCCTCCGCTTCCGCCACCACCGGCTCCGGGCGCCTCCCGCGCCGGATGCCGTGGATGCTGCTGATCGCCAGCTTCGCGATCTCGGCCGTGGTCTTCGCCGTCGCCAACCTCGGCGCGGACCCGGCGGACTTCAACATCGCCCTGGCCGTCGTCGTCGGGATGCTCATCTACATGGTGCTCATCTTCGCGATCTCCTCGATCGCCGAGAGCAGGCGCCGCGCGGTCGACCGGCTCATGACGGCCCTCGTCTCGGCCGCCTTCGTCCTCGCGCTGCTGCCGCTGATCTCGCTGCTGTACACGGTCGTCATCAACGGACTGGCCCGCTTCGACACCGAGTTCTTCACCTTCTCGATGCGCAACATCGTCGGCGCGGGCGGCGGTGCGATCCATGCGCTGTGGGGGACGGTGCTCATCACCCTCGGCGCGACGGTCATCTCGGTGCCGATCGGTCTGATGACCTCCATCTACCTCGTGGAGTACGGCCAGGGCCGCAAGCTCGCCCGCGGCATCACCTTCCTCGTCGACGTGATGACGGGCATCCCCTCGATCGTGGCCGGACTGTTCATCTACTCGGTCTTCGCCCTGCTCGTCGCCCCCGGCACGCGCATCGGCGTGATGGGCTCCCTGTCGCTGTCCGTGCTGATGATCCCGGTGGTCGTCCGCGGCTCGGAGGAGCTGCTGCGCATCGTCCCCAACGAGCTCCGGGAGGCGGCCTACGCGCTGGGCGTGCCGAAGTGGCTGACGATCCTGCGGGTCGTGCTGCCGACCTCGATCGCGGGGATCACGACGAGCGTCATGCTCGCCGTCGCCCGCGTGATCGGCGAGACCGCGCCGTTGCTGCTGACCGTCGGCATGGTGCAGGGCATGAACCTGAACATGTTCAGCGGGCAGATGGCCACCCTCCCGGTGTTCTCGTACATGCAGTCGAAGTACCCCGGCGTCCCTCCGGACGCCTACCTCGACCGTGCCTGGGCGGCCGCGCTGGCGCTCATCCTCATCGTCATGGTGCTCAACCTCATCGCCCGATGGGTCGCGAAGGTCTTCGCCCCCAAGACGGCCGGCCGCTGAGCCGCCTCAACCCGATCACGAAGGATCCTCAGATGTCCAAGAGCATCGAAGTCAACGACCTCAACGTCTACTACGGCGATTTCCTCGCCGTGGAGGGCGTCAGCATCGATATCAGACCCAACACCGTCACCGCCTTCATCGGCCCGTCCGGATGCGGGAAGTCGACCTTCCTGCGCACGCTCAACCGCATGCACGAGGTCATCCCCGGCGCCCGCGTCGAGGGCGAGGTGCTCGTCGACGGCCGGAACCTCTACGCCCCGAACGTCGACCCGGTGCTGGTGCGCCGTCAGGTCGGCATGGTCTTCCAGCGCCCCAACCCGTTCCCCACCATGTCCATCAAGGAGAACGTGCTCGCGGGCGTCAAGCTCAACAACAAGAAGATGTCCAAGAGCGATCAGGACGACCTGGTCGAGCGATCCCTGACCGGTGCCAACCTGTGGAACGAGGTCAAAGACCGTCTCGACAAGCCCGGTTCGGGCCTGTCCGGCGGGCAGCAGCAGCGCCTGTGCATCGCGCGGGCGATCGCCGTCTCCCCCGAGGTGATCCTCATGGACGAGCCGTGTTCGGCGCTGGACCCCATCTCCACGTACGCGATCGAGGAGCTCATCGGGGAGCTGAAGAACGACTACACGGTCGTCATCGTCACGCACAACATGCAGCAGGCCAGCCGCGTGTCGGACCGCACCGCATTCTTCAACATCGCCGGCACCGGCAAGCCCGGCAGGCTCATCGAGTACGACGACACGGCCACGATCTTCACCACGCCGTCCGTGCAGGCCACCGAGGACTACGTCTCCGGCCGCTTCGGCTGAGTCCGGCCCCCGATCGGCGGTCGGCCTCGTGCCGCTCGGTGCGCCGCCGGTCGGAGCGTCCGCCCGCCATGCGGCGTGTCGGCCCTCATACGTGAGCCGACACGCCGCATGCGTCTCTCCTGCTCCGAGTGGCGACACGGGTCGTTCGCCCTGCACTATGACGGTTCTGAGAGTGTTGTGCACAGCTCCCGGGTTCTCGGGCGATCCGATCCGGGCACGTGCACGACACTCGCAGCATGCGGACCATCCAGCGGCTCGGCCAGGTGGCGACCACCGCCGCGCTGCGCGCGCACGGCATGACCTCGCGCGAGATCAGCGCCGCGGTGTCCGCGGGAGAGCTGGTCAGGATCCGACGAGGGCTGTACGTCTCGTCCGACGCACCGGCCCTCGTACGGCACGCGGCAGAGCACGGCGGCGTGCCGGGCTGCGCGGATGCCGCACGGCAGCTCGGGCTGTGGGTGCTGCAGACCCCGTGCCACTGCGTGTGGCTGGGCAGAGCCGCCAAGGCCCACCCCGGATGCACGGCGTGCCGCCTGCACTGGACGGACGGGACCGTCGTCTTCGGTCATCCGCCACCGGTCGAGATCGTGCTCCTGCAGCTGGCCGAGTGCGGTGACGAGGAGACGTTCTTCGCCGCCTACGAGTCCGCCCTGAGACTGATGCTCATCTCCCCCGCGGCGATCGCCTGGCTGCGCAGGCGGATGCCGACGGACTCGCGATGGCTGATGGACATCGCGCGGTCGGATGCCGACAGCGGCCTGGAGTCCCTTGTGCGCCTTCGCATGCATCTGCTGGGCATCCCGGTACGCACGCAGGTGCGTGTCCGCGGCGTCGGGGAGGTCGACATCCTCATCGGCGACAGGCTGCTGATCGAGTGCGACGGCAGAGAGAACCATGCGCGCGAGGCGGAGCGGCACAAGGATCTGCTCCGGGATGCCGCCGCCGCTGCCCGTGGATATGAGACGCTGCGCTTCGACTACGCGATGATCGTGCACGACTGGCCGCACGTCGAAGCGGCCATCCTCGCTCGCCTCGCCGACGGCGCACACCGTCGCCGAGCATGACCCGCCCACGGTATCCGCTCCCCCGGGCACGGGCCGCCGGTCGGAGCATCCGCCCGCCATGCGGCGTGTCGGCCCTCTCAGGTGGGGCGACACGCCGGGGCCTCCGAACGGCGGCGCAGGAGGGAAGAGAACCAGGTGTGGAAGAGGAAGGGGGTCAGCGCGGGGACAGCAGGTACGCGTTCAGGTCGGCGGTGAAAGCGGGGTCGGACGGGAGCGGCTCGCCGTCCACGGCGGTGACGGCGACGGCCAGACGGATGCTGGAGACCAGCCATGCGGCATCCGCGTTCGCCAGGTCGGACGCCGTCACCGTGGCGTAGCCGGTGCGGAAGCCACACGATTCCAGATGCTCGTAGACGCTCAGCTGGGTCGTGCCGTGCAGGATGCCGCCGGACGGCGCGGGCGTGACGAACTCGTCGCCCCTGCGCAGGATGAGCGACGCCGTGGGCGCCTCCAGCACGTACCCGTCCCTCGTGACGAAGACGGCGTCGTCGGCGCCCCTGCGACGTGCTTCCCGCAGTGCGGCCATGTTCACGGCGTAGGAGAGCGTCTTCGCTCCCAGCAGCAGCCACGGCGCCCGCTCCCCGGCCCCCAGGTCGTAGCCGCGGTCGAGCGTGACCACCCGGACCCCGTCACGGCGCACGGCCGAGAAGTCGGCGGCGGGGGACGCCGTCACCCACGCGGTCGGGGCGGGGCCGTGCTCGACGCCTCGGCTGAGGATGAGCTTGACGACCGCCTCGCCCTCCGGGATGAGCCCCGCCGCGGCGCTCACAGCCTGTCGCCACTGCGCGAGGTTCGGGGCGGGCAGGTCGCACAGTCGGGCCGAATGCGCCAGCCGCTGCAGGTGCGCCTCGACCTCGTTGGCGTGCCCGTCGATCACGCCGATCGACTCGAAGACGCCATCGCCGCGCTGCGTGCTGAACTCGCCGACGCTCAGCACGGGCGAGGCGACATCCACCTCGGTGAACGTGCCGCTGTAGTCGCCACGGGTGTCCGAGGCGTCCACGGGATCGATCATCAGGGCGAAGCGCTGGGGCATGAGCACAGCATAGAGGGGGTGGGAATACCGTGCCTGTGGACGCGTTACACTTGAACGGCCGGGCCGCATAACCCCGGGCTCCAACTTCTGCCGCTTCGAGCGGCCTTCCGCCGAGAGGCGTTCTTGCGGCCCGGTCTTCCTCCGTTCGGGGCCCGATCAGCCGAGCGCGCCGCGACGCCAGGCCCGGGCGGACGCCGACAGGTCCTCGGCGTAGTCGCTGAGCCGCAGCGCACGCGTCGTGAGGTCGCCGGCCCGGCCCGGCTCGGTGGGCTCGTAGTCGTCCGCCGTGTGCGTGGCGCCGGACGCCTGCACCCGGCAGTACGCCGCCGCGCGCTCCAGCGCGACGGCGAAGTCTCCGCGGAACGCGCCGCGCAGGATGGTGTCGACCAGGGCGACCAGCTCGTCGGGGCTCGCCGGTGTCGGTGCACCGGCGATCACGGCATCCGCCGATCGCAGTTCGATGCGGCCCCGCTCGTACAGCAGCGCCGTCGTCGAGGGGTCGCTGCGGATCGCGACCTGGAGCAGGTGCAGACGCCACAGTGCGCCGGGCAGCGAGCGCGCGGGGGCCTGCGCCCACAGCTCGGCGAGGTCGTCGATGCCGTGTTCCGCGGTGAAGGCGATCAGTCGTTCGGTGGCCTCGCCGGTGGCATCCGTCCGGGTCCGCTCGAGCAGAGCGGATGCCGTGGCATGCGCGACACGGGACTTCTCGGCGGGGTCGGCGGCTCCGACGAGATTGTCGAAGGCCGCGGGCGGACGCCGGACGGGACGGTGGAACTGCTGTGGCACCCGATCCAGGGTACGCGTCCCCGCGGGCGACAGCACCCGGTCAGGACGAATAGACTGGACGGTGCGGGCCTCTAGCTCAGTCGGCAGAGCATCGGACTTTTAATCCGCGGGTCGTGGGTTCGAGCCCCACGGGGCCCACTATCGGCAGTCGTGCCGTGCATGCGGTGGCCCCTGCCTCCCGCGCAGCGGGCGGCAGGCTGCGAAGATGGAACACGCGCCCTGATCACGGGGTTCGAGGAACCGGCCGGAGGAGGCCCCATGACCGCTCTCGACGACGCCCTCGCCGTCATCGACGCCTGGCCGGTCGACACCGCCGCCGCAGCGGTGGTCACTGCGGACGGGACCGTGCGGGCGGCCCACGGGGACGTCGACCGCCCTTACCGGCTGGCATCGGTCACCAAGCCGCTGACGGCCTACGCGGTGCTCATCGCCGTGGAGGAGGGCGTGTTCTCGCTCGACACCCCGGCCGGTCCGGCCGGATCCACCGTGCGGCACCTGCTCGCGCACGCCTCCGGTCTCGACATGAGCGAGAACAGGGTGCGCGCCGAACCCGGCACCCGCCGCATCTACTCCAACCGGGGCTTCGAAGTGCTGGCGGAAGCCGTGACCGAGCACTCCGGCATCACGTTCCCCGAGTACCTCGACGAGGCCGTGCTCCGCCCACTGGGCATGACGTCCTCCCGACTCGCGGGCTCCGCCGCCGCGGCCGGGGTCTCCACGGCGGCCGACCTCTCCCGCTTCGCCGCCGAGCTGCTGCGCCCCGCCCTGCTGTCGGAGGGGATGCTCGCCCTGGCCGCCTCCGTGGCCTTCCCCGGCCTGATCGGCGTGCTGCCGGGGTACGGCATCCAGCGCCCCAACGACTGGGGTCTGGGCTTCGAGCTGCGCGACCACAAGTCGCCGCACTGGACCTCCGCCGCGAACTCTCCCGCCACCTTCGGCCATTTCGGGCAGAGCGGCACGTTCCTGTGGGTCGACCCGGTCGCCGGAGCCGCCGTGGTCGCCCTGGCCGACCGCGACTTCGGCCCCTGGGCGATCGAGGCCTGGCCGCCCCTGTCCGACGCCGTGCTGGCCGCACTGCGGGGCTGACGGGCTCCGACATGCGGAAGCCCGGTGGACGCCCGGGTCAGAGGATGCCGGGGTACGCCCCGCCGTCGATGAGCAGGCTCTGACCGGTGATGTACCCGGCGTGCTGCGAGCAGAGGAACGCGCAGGCCGCGCCGAACTCATCAGGGTCGCCGAAGCGCCCCGCGGGCACCCGTCCGGCACCCTCGGCCGCAACGGTCTCGACCGGAACGCCTCGCTCGGCCGCCTCCCTCGCATGCAGGGACCGCAGCCGGTCGGTGGCGAAGTAGCCGGGCATCATGAAGTTGATCGTCACATTCGCCGACGCCACGTCTCTCGCGACACCGGCGAGGAACCCGGTCAGGCCCGCCCGCGCCCCGCTGGAGAGGTCGAGCCCCGCGATCGGCATCTTCACGGAGAACGAGGTGATGCTCACGATCCGCCCGAACCGTCGCTCGATCATGCCGTCGATGACGCGCTGGACGAGTTCGACGGGCGCCGCCATGTTCGCCGTGACGCCCGCGAGCAGCGCGTCCCGGTCCACCTCGCGGAAATCGCGGAACGGCGGGCCGCCGTTGTTGTTCACGAGGATGTCGACCTGGGGCACGGCGTCGACGAGGTCCTGCTGGACGGCCGGGTCCGCGACGTCCCCCGCGACGGTCCGCACGTCGGCGCCCGTCTCGTCGCGGAGGCGCTGCGCCGCCTGCTGCAGTGCGGCCTCGTCCCTGCCGTTGAGCACGACGACGGCGCCGTCCCGCGCGAGGGCCGAAGCGCATGCGTACCCGAGTCCGGCGCTCGATGCGGCGACCAGGGCGAATCGCCCGCGAAGTCCGAGATCCATGATCCGATTCTCCTCCTGCTTCCCGGGCCGTCGCTCACCGACGCCCGGTGGGCTCAGCGCGGCACATCCACCACGCGTTCCACGCCGGTGACGGACGCCGTCACCGAGCCGCCCGAGACCGCCGCGACCTCGGCGCTCAGCGGCTCGATGCCGTCGGCCGGGGACCACACCTCGAACACCGCCTGCTGCGCGTACTGCGGCTCGCCGAGCACCGCGCCGTGCCGGCGCGTCCAGTCCCGCAGCACGCTGTCGAACCGTCCGGCGTCGGCATGCGGCACGGCGACCGTCACCTGAGCGAGCAACCGCCGATCAACGAGATCCGCCAGATCCAGCGCCTCCGACACCGCAGAGGAATATGCCCGCACCAGACCGCCTGCGCCCAGTTTGATCCCGCCGAAGTAGCGGGTGACGATGGCGACGATGTCGGTCAGCTCACGTCTGCGCAGCACCCCGAGCATGGGGGTGCCCGCTGTGCCGGACGGCTCGCCGTCATCCGAGGACCGCGCCCGGTCACCGATGAGCCCGGTCACCTGCGCGCTGCAGTTGTGCCGGGCATCCCAGTGCCGCTTCTTGACCTGGGCGATGATCTCGTCGGCCGCGTCAGGGGAGGACGCGGGTGCGACGTGCGCGATGAACCGGGATTTCCTGATCACCAGCTCGTGCTCGACGGGTGCCGCGATCGTGGCGGGATGCAGCGGCGAGGTCACCCTCCCAGGCTACGCGACCCGTGCCTCCTCACGCCGTGAGCTCGACGAGCCTGCGCAGCGTCAGGAGGTTCCTGGCGGTGCCGGCGACGCCCAGCGCCCGGTCCAGCACCGCACGGGTCAGTTTCGTGCCGGCGACGCCGCCGTCGCCGTAGTCGATCCACAGGTCGTGCCCGATGAGCGCGATCCGCTCGCCGGGTCGCAGGCGCGTGCGCAGCGCGTCCGTGGCACCCGGCGCGGGCTCACCGGCCAGGAACATGACGTGCAGGGCGGAGTCGACCTGCACGTCCGGGAACGGATTCTCCGCCAGAGCGCGCTCCAGCGCATCATGGGATCGGACGATGACGGGCGTGTCGACGTCGAACGCCTCGCGGATCAGTCCGCGCACCTGCTCGGCCGTCGCCGCCGGGTCGCCGGTCACGTCGGCGATCACATTGCCGCTGGCGATGTACGTGGTGATGCGCTCCAGGGCGGTCCGCTCGGCCAGCAGCGTGCGCAGCTCGGCCATCGGGACGCGGTTGCGCCCGGAGACGTTGACCGCCCGCAGCAGCAGTGCGCAGCGCCGCATCGTCACGCGCCGGATGCCGTGTGCGGGCTCTGCCCGACCTCCGGCCGGGCATCGACGAGCTCCGCCCCGGCGTGGACGAGCTCGGCGAGCGCGGCCTCGCTGCTGTCCGCTCCGACGCCGGCGACGAGGTCGGTGAGCACGCGCACGTGCACGCCGTGCGCGATGGCGTCCAGGCTCGATGCGCGCACGCAGTGGTCGGTGGCGATGCCCACGACGTCCGCGTCGGTGATGCCGTGCGCGGCGAGGATGCCACCGACGGTGCGGCCGTCCTCGGCGGTGCCCTCGAACAGGGAGTACGCAGGGATCCCCTGCCCCTTGCGGACGTGATGGGTGATGGCATCCGTCGCCAGCAGCGGGTCGTACTCCGCCCCCTCGGTGCCCGCCACGCAGTGCGCCGGCCAGGAGTCCACGTAGTCGGGCTCGGCGGAGAAGTGCCCGCCGTTGTCGCCGACGGGGTCGTGCCAGTCGCGGGAGGCGATGATCACCGTGTAGTCGCCCGATCGCTCGGCGAGGAGGGCGCTCACTCCGGATGCCACCGCGTCCCCACCGGCGACGGCCAGCGCCCCGCCCTCGGTGAAGTCGTTCTGCACGTCGACGATGAGAAGTGCTCTGCTCATGCTTCGAGGGTACGCGGCGCGACTGACAACGGGAACGCCGAAGGGCCCGGGACGTCGTCCCGGGCCCTTGTCCGAGCCACCTGTCAGGATTGAACTGACGGCCTTCCCATTACGAGTGGGATGCTCTACCACTGAGCTAAGGTGGCGTGCGCAGCGCACTGCGGCACAGGCAAAGATCTTACTACGGCGAGGCTGTCACCGCGAAACCGAGCGAACCCCTCGCTCTCCTCACTCGCAGCGCAGCCCGTCCTGGGGCACCGTCCCGTCGATGAGGAATCCCTCGACGGCCGAGTCCACGCATCCGCTGCCCTTGTTGTAGCCCGTGTGGCCCTCACCGACACGGGTCACCAGCACGCCGTCCTCGAGCTGATCCGCAAGCGACGCCGACCACTCGTAGGGCGTGGCCGGGTCGTTCGTGGTGCCGACCACGACGATCGGCCCCGAGCCGGGCGCCGTGATCGCCTCGCGCACGCCGACCGGCGGGTACGGCCAGACCTCGCAGGGGTCCGGTGCCTGCCAGTACGGGGCGAAGGTCGGGGCGTGCGCCTCGAGCTGCGCCTGGGCGGCGTCGAGCTCGGCCTGACCGTCCTCGACGGGATAGTCCATGCAGTTGTACGCCCGGAACGCCTCGGCGGAGTTGTCGGCGTAGCCGCCGTCCGGATTGCGGGCGTTGTAGGAGTCGGCGAGAGCGAACATCACCGAGGAATCGCCCTGGAGCACGGCCGTGAGCGCCTGCGTGAGGTACGGCCAGCTGTCGGCGCTGTACAGCGCGGCGATCACACCGGTGACCATGGTGTCGGCGGTGAGCATGCGCCCGTCGCCGTTGCGCATCGGGGCGCGGGACACGCTCGCCAGCAGGGCGCGGAAGTCGGTGAGGGCCTCGTCGAGTGCGCCGTTGAAGGGGCACTCCCTCGTGGTCAGGCAGTCGGCGAGGTACGCCCGCAGCGCCGACTCGAAGCCCGCAGCCTGGGTCACACCCACCTCGAGTCCGGACACGGTCGGGTCGATCGCCCCGTCCAGCACCAGCCGCTGCGCGCGCTCCGGGTACAGCTTGGCGTAGGTGGCGCCGAGGAAGGTTCCGTAGGAGTATCCGAGATAGTTCAGGGTCCGGTCCCCCAGCACGCCCCGGATGAGGTCCATGTCGCGAGCGGAGTTCACGGTGGTGATGTACGGCAGGATGCCGTGGCTGTTGGCCTCGCAGGCGTCGGCGAAGCTCGCATCCCGTGCGGTCAGCGCCGCCTCCCACTGCGGCGTGTTGCGCGGTTCGTCCACGACACCGTACAGGTAGTCGTCCATGGACGTCGCATCCAGGCAGGACACCGCCGTGGAGCGCCCGACGCCGCGCGGGTCGAACCCGATCACGTCGAACCTCTCGATCAGGGCCGCGCCGACGGCGAAGCCGAGGCTGTCGGCGACGAAGTCGTAGCCACTGCCGCCGGGCCCTCCGGGGTTGACCAGCAGGGATCCCTGCGCCTGTCCGGAGGCGCGGTGCCGAACGATCGCGAGGGAGATGTCACCGTTCCCCGGGTCGTCCCAGTCCAGCGGGGCGGTGATGTCGGTGCAGTCCATGCCCGCTCCGCAGGCCGTCCAAGCCGGCTGCTGGGAGTAGTAGGGCAGGAGTTCGGCAGGCACTCCGGTGACATCGGGCGAACGGGTTTCCGAGGGCGCGGGCTCGGGGATCTGCGCGTACAGGCATCCGGAGAGCGCGACGGACGCGACGGCCACGCCTGCCAGGGCGGTCATGAGGCGGCGCAGTGCGCGCCGTGCGCGTGCGGTCACGGGGTCCTTCCGCTGGAGATGGTCACCAGGAGGCTCTCCGCTGCCAGCAGAGGCGAGACGTTGCGCTCCAGCGACTCCCGGGTGTCGGCGATGGCGTCGAGGGCGATGAGGGAGCGCTCGACCGGCCAGGCGGCGGCGAGGGCGTCGAGCTCGGCCCTCAGCTCGCTGTTGATGAGGCCGTCGGTGCGGCCGAACTGCAGCATCACGACATCGCGGTACATCGACTGCAGGTCGGTGAGCACCCGGTCGATGCCGTCGCGGAGGCTGCGCGAGGCGCGCTTGCGCTGGTCGTCCTCGAGCGCGGAGATCTGCGGGCGCACCGCGGGCGGCACCGCCTGCCCCTCGGCGACGCCCACGGTGCGCAGCAGGGCGGCGCGCTCGGCGGCGTCGCGCTCGGCGGTGAGCGCCTTGGCGTCGTCGGTCGCGGCCTGGATGATGCGCCCGGCCACCTCGACGGCCGTGCCGACGCCGCGCACGTTCAGCACGGCGCGCAGGGTCTCCTCCCGCCTGCGGCGGGCGCCCTCGTCTGTGGCGAGCCGCTGCGCCATGCCGATGTGGCGCTGCGCGTGTCGGGCGGCCTGCTCGGCTGTGGCGGGGTCGGCTCCGGTGCGCAGCGTGATGAGGCGTGCGACGTCGGCGACCTCGGGCTCGCGCAGGCGCAGGGCGCGCACTCGAGAGCGGATCGTGGGAAGCAGGTCGGCTTCGCTGGGGGCGCACAGCACCCAGATCGTCCGCTCCGGCGGCTCCTCGAGCGCCTTCAGCAGCACGTTCGAGGTGCGTTCCACCATGCGATCGGCGTCCTCGACGACGATCACTCGGTAGCGCCCCGCGGAGGGGGCGAAGTAGGAGCGCTCGACGAGTTCGCGCGCCTCCTTGATCGTGATGATGATCTTGTCGGTGCGCAGCGCCGTGAGATCCGGGTGCGTGCCGGCGAGGACCTGCCGCATGGTGTTCTCGTCGTCCGGGTGCTCGGCGATGAGCGCCGCGGCGAACGCATACGCCAGGGTGGAGCGTCCTGAACCCGGCGGACCGGTGATGAGCCACGCGTGAGAGAGGGCAGCGGGGTCGGATGCCGCCTGCTGCAGCGTCTGCACCGCGCCGTCCTGACCCCACACCTCGCTCCACGGTAAGGGGGCGATTCCGGCGGCGGTCATGGTCTCCAGCCTAACCGGCGCACCCGACATCCCCGTGCTCCCGCCGAGCAGGGCTGGGTGCCGTCAGAGATGGACGGCGATGCGGGCGCGGATCACGGCGGCGATGTCATCCGGGTCCTGCGCGGCGTCCACGACGAGGAAGCGCTCCGGCTCCGCCTCCGCCAGCCGCAGGTACGCGTCCCGCACGCGGCCGTGGAACTCCGCCTGCTCGGCCTCGAGCCGGTCGAAGGGCTTGTCGGCGGCGTCCAGCCGCCTGCGCGCGTCGGCGGGGTCGATGTCCAGCAGCACCGTCACGTCGGGCAGCGCGTCCTCCGCGGCCCACAGCGACAGGTCGCGGACCTGCGCGGCGTCCAGCACCCGGCCCGCCCCCTGGTAGGCGACCGAGGAGTCCAGGTAGCGGTCCTGGATGACGACCTCGCCGCGCGCGAGCGCCGGACGCACGAGCGTCGCCACATGATGCGCGCGATCGGCGGCGTACAGCAGTGCCTCCGCCCGCGGGGCGATGTCACCGCGATGATGCAGCACGATCCGGCGGATCAGCCCGCCGACCTCCGTTCCGCCGGGCTCGCGGGTCTGCAGCACCGTGCGCCCGCGCTCACCGATCCATCGCGCCAGCCGCTCGGCCTGCGTGCTCTTGCCCGAGCCGTCACCGCCCTCGAAGGTGATCCACAGTCCCGGTGCGGGGCTCACGATCCCGCCGTCTGCTTCTTCGCCGCCGCGTTCGCCGCCCGCGTGGCCGCGGCCTTCTTCGCCGCAGCGGATCGTGCGGCCGCCTTCTCGGCATCCGTCCTGGCCGGTGCCTTGGTGGAGGACTTCGCCGCCGTCTTCTTCGCGGGAGCCTTCTTCGCGGCGGTCCGGCCGCGCTTGGGCGCAGGGCCCTTGGCCCGCTTGTCGGCGAGCATCTGCACGGCGATCTCGAAGGTGATGTCGTCGGGGGTCTGCCCGCGCGGGATCGTGACGTTGGTCTCGCCGTCGGTGACGTACGCGCCGAAGCGCCCGTCACGGATGCGGATGGGCTTGCCGCTGACGGGATCGGCGTCGAACTCCTTGAGCGCGCTGCTGGCTCGACGCGCCCCGTACTTCGGCTGCGCGTACAGCTCCAGCGCCTTCTCGAGGGTGATCTCGAAGATCTGCGCCTCGTTCTCCAGCGAGCGGGAGTCGGTGCCCTTCTTCAGATACGGTCCGAAGCGACCGTTCTGCGCGGTGATGTCCTCACCGGACTCCGGGTCCTGCCCCACCACACGAGGCAGGCTGAGCAGCGACAGCGCCGTGTCCAGGTCGATGGTGTCCACCGACATGGACCGGAACAGCGAGGCCGTACGCGGCTTGGGCGCAGCCTCCTTCTTGGTGCGCTTCTTCTTGGCGGGCGGGGCGTCCACGACCTCGCCGGTGCTCTCATCCACCGCGGCGTCCTCGGCGACGGGCTCGTTCTCCTGCACGTAGGGCCCGAACCGGCCGTCCTTGACGACGATGACCTTGCCGTTGTCGGGGTTCACGCCCAGCACGCGGTCGCCCGCGACCGGTGCGTCGACGAGCTCCTGCGCCTTCGCCGCGGTCAGCTCGTCGGGGGCGAGATCCTCCGGCACGTTGACGATCCTCGGCTTGGCGTCCGGGTTCGCCGGGTCGATCACCTCGAGATATGGGCCGTATTTGCCGAACCGCAGCGTGACGGTGTCGGTGATGCGTGTGGAGTTCAGGGCGCGGGCGTCGATCTCGCCGAGGTTGTCGACGATCTGCCGCAGCCCGACGTGCGCGTCCGAGCCGAAGTAGAAGGAGCGCAGCCACTCGTTGCGGTTCTGCTCACCGCGGGCGATGGCGTCGAGGTCGTCCTCGAGGGCGGCCGTGAAGTCGTAGTCGATCAGCTCGGCGAAGTGCTCCTCGAGCAGGCGCACGACGCTGAACGCCAGCCAGGTGGGCACGAGCGCCTGCCCGCGCTTGGTGGCGTAGCCGCGATCGAGGACGGTGCCGATGATGCTCGCGAACGTGGACGGACGCCCGATGCCGTGCTCCTCGAGCGCCTTGACCAGCGACGCCTCCGTGTAGCGGGGCTTGGGGGTGGTGCGATGGCCCTTGGCCTCGGCATCCGCCATCACCAGCTCGTCGCCGACGGCGACGGCGGGCAGCGACTGGTTCGCGGCCGAGTCCTGCGCGTTGCGCTTCTCGTCGCGTCCCTCCTCGTACGCCTCCAGGAACCCCTTGAAGGTGTACACGGTGCCGGATGCCGTGAACTCGAGTCGCTTGCCGTCGGCCTCCGTCTCGAGGGTGACCGTGGTGGTCTCGTACTTGGCATCCGACATCTGGCTGGCGACGGTGCGCTTCCAGATCAGCTCGTAGAGGCGGCTCTCCTCACGGTCCAGCTGGGAGGAGACGGATGCCGGAGTGCGGAACGTCTCTCCGGAGGGGCGGATGGCCTCGTGCGCCTCCTGCGCGTTCTTGCTCTTGGACTTGTACACGCGGGGTTTGAGCGGCACCGCGCCGTCGCCGTACAGCGCGACGGCCTGACTGCGGGCGGCCTGGACGGCCTGCGTGGACAGCGCCGTCGAGTCGGTGCGCATATAGGTGATGTACCCCTTCTCGTACAGGCGCTGGGCGACGCTCATCGCCTGCTTGGCGCTCATCGAGAGCTTGCGACCGGCCTCCTGCTGCATCGTGGAGGTGGTGAAGGGGGCGTAGGGGCTGCGCGTGCCGGGCTTGGCCTCGACCCTGCTGACCGTGGCCGCACCGGATGCATCGACGGCCGCGGCGAGGGCCGCCGCCTCCGCCTCGGACAGCACGACGACGGCCTTCTTGAGCTTCCCGGTGTCGTCGAAGTCGGTGCCGCGGGCGAGCTGCCCGCCGTCGACGCGCACGAGCCGCACCCCGAAGCCCTGCCCCTGGCCGGAGGCGGTCGCCTCGACGTCCCAGTACTCGGCGGAGACGAACGCCATCCGCTCGCGCTCGCGGTCGACGATCATGCGTGTGGCGGCGGACTGCACGCGCCCCGCCGACAGGCCGGACTTGACCTTGTACCACAGCACCGGGGAGACGTCCCAGCCGTACAGCCGGTCGAGGATGCGGCGCGTCTCCTGCGCGTCCACGAGCGCGAGGTCCAGGTCGCGGGTGCGCCCGACGGCCGCCTGGATCGCGTCCTTGGTGATCTCGTGGAACACCATGCGCTTGACGGGCACCTTGGGCTTGAGGGTCTCCAGCAGGTGCCAGGCGATGGCCTCGCCCTCGCGGTCCTCATCGGTGGCGAGCAGGAGCTCGTCGGCGGTCTTCAGCGCTCGCTTGAGCTCGGCGACGGTCTTGGCCTTGCGATCGGAGACGACGTAGTAGGGGTCGAAGTCGTTGTCGACGTCGATCGAGTACTTCCCGTAGGCCTTCTTGTCGGCGGCGGGGATGTCGCGCTTGTCGGCCAGGTCGCGGATGTGGCCGACCGAGCTGAGCACCTCGTAGCCGTCGCCGAGGTAGCCCTGAATCGATCGCATCTTCGTCGGGGACTCGACGATGACGAGCTTCTTGCCTTGTGCCAAGAGTGCGTCCTTTCTCCGAAGCACACCATACACACCGCTCTTCTGGGGCGGGCACAGCATCGCACGGGCACGATGCCGCCGGTGCCGAAGGCGGAGACGAGGGGTCTGGGCCGCCGGCAGCCCTCGTGCATCCGGAGCGGATACGGGATGCGGCGACCAGACCAGAGTACGCGGAACAGCGCCGCACCGGCGGCATACGAGCCATCGCGTCATCCGCCGGGCGGACCCGCCCTGGCACGGGATGCCGCCACCAGCCCCGCGAAGGGGGCCGCGACCTGCACGGTCGCCGTGAGCCCCTCGACCGTGCAGGCGGTCAGCGCTGTCCCCGACGCGGACGCGACCCTGGCGGCCAGCACGCAGGGGTCCTCGTCGGTCACGATCGCCCCGGATGCGGCATCCGCTGCGGCGACCGCCGCCGCATCCGCCGCCCCCGCCGCGCGCTGAGCGGTGACCGCCGCGCCGCCGACGCCCGCCAGCCCGACCGACAGCGTGGCGGCGACGGTCAGCACGCCTGCCGCCAAGGCGGTGCCGGCCATGCTCCCCTCCTTCTGCCGAGGATCCTCCTGTCGTGGTGGCCCGGCCGCGCATTCACAGACCACCGCGCAGCGCACAGCTGCGCATGCGCAGCGGGATGCTGATCAGCCTGCCGACGCCGACCCGCGCGGACGCGGTGACGCAGACCAGGTCATCCGCATCGCTCGCCGACATCCGGGCGCCGTCGACCGACGCGCGCACCACGCCCGCGGCGCGATCGGCGCCCTCGCCGCGCCCCAGCAGTCGCGCGGCGTCGGCCGCGGCGTCCTGCAGCGCCACCTGGGTGGCGGCGGTGTGCAGCGCTCCGACGCCCAGCAGCAGCGTCAGCAGCACGGCCGGCAGCGCGATGGCGAGCTCCGCGACGACCGAGCCCCGCTCCCGGGCGTCATGGTCTGCGGCGGATCCCCTCCCCCGCACCGCGCCGGTCATGACACCGTCAGCGCCCGCCGCACGAGGTCGGTGAGGATGCCCCGCACCTCATCACTGCGCATGATCACCACCAGCAGCCCCGCGAACGCCACCGCCGCCATCGTCGTGATGGCGTACTCCGCGGTCGCGGCTCCGGACTCGTCCGTGAACAGGCGGGCGGCGCGACGCCGGGTCAGTTCGGGCAATTCGTCGTTCGTCATGTCATTCCTTCTCTCTCTCGTCCGAGGCGTCTCTCGCCCGGATGGGCCGGGGTCACACCGGCAGCGGCGTGGAGCCCAGCACGCTGAGCATCAAGGGCGCCACGCCCAGCAGCAGGAAGGCCGGCAGCGTGCACGCCCCCAGCGGCAGGAGCAGTGCGGAGGACAGCCGGGCCGCGCGGACCCGGCCCTGCACCCGCGCCTGCTGGCGCTGCTGCGCGGCCGCGGCGCGCAGCAGCGCCCCCGCGGGCACACCCGCGCTGCGGGACAGCTCGAGCACAGCATCCGTGGCGGCCCGACCCTCGACGGACTCGGCCGTGCTGTGCTCGACCAGCCGCAGCGCCCGCGGGATCCCCGCTCCGCCGGAGAGCGCGACGGCCACGAGCTCGGCGTGCATGCCGGGCGTACCCGGGTCCGGTGCGGCACGGCGCACCATGCGCGCGGTCCACAGCCTCGCCAGACCCACCAGCGCCAGGCCGGCCGCCGCGCAGACGATGCCGAACGGGTTGGTCAGCAGCACGCCGACCGTGTCGAATCCCAGCGCGAATCCCAGCAGCAGGCCGGCCAGCGGCAGCCACAGCAGCAGCCGTGCGGTCCCGGCCGGCTCGGCGAGCGCGATGCGCACGTCGTCGGCGGCGGAGGCCGCGTCCTGCAGCGACTCCGCGAGCGAGCGCAGCACGTCCGCGAGCGGCGCGCCCACGATCGTGGCGATCTCCCAGGCCGACGCCACGTCCGACCACGTCCCGCCCTCCGCATCGATCGCGCCCGCGAGTTCCGCTCCGGCGGCGCACCTGTCCACGACCCGGACGGCGACGGGGTCGCCGGTGTCGGCCAGATGACGCCACGCGGTCATGGGCCTGGCACCGGCCTGCAGCAGCACCGCCAGGGTCCGCACGGCGGCCGCCGCCGCGGACGCATCCGGATCCCGTCGAACGGGCCGTCTCAGCCTCACCACGGCTCCACCTCGACGATCCCCAGCCGGTCCCCGTCGACGGTGAACCTTCCCGCGTGGGCGAGGCGCCGCCGGCCGTCGGAGCCGCGCTCCAGGTGCAGCACGATCGTGAAGGCGCTCACCGCCTGTCGCGCCAGCGCGATCGCGTCCATCCCCGCGAGCGCCCCCAGCGCCTCCAGCCGGGCGGGCACGTCCGCCAGACCGCTGGCGTGCATCGTGCCGGCGCCGCCGTCGTGCCCGGTGTTCAGCGCGGTCAGCAGTTCGCGCACCTCCTCGCCGCGGCATTCGCCGACGACGAGACGGTCCGGCCGCATCCGCAGTGACTCGCGCACCAGCATCGCGAGCGTGATCCGCCCGGCGCCCTCCAGATTCGGCTGTCGTACTTCGAGGGAGATGTGATGCGGATGCCGCGGCCGCAGCTCCGCGACGTCCTCGATGGTGACGATGCGCTCCCGCTCGCCCACTTCCGACAGCACGGCGGTCAGCAGCGTGGTCTTGCCCGTGCCGGTGCCCCCGGTGATGAGGATGTTCGCGCGCTCCGCGACGAGCGAGCGCAGCCACTCCCCCTGCCGCGCGGAGAAGGTGCCGGATGCCGCCAGCGCGTCCAGGTCGGCACCGAGCACGCGCGGCACGCGTATCGACAGCGCCGTGCCGGACACCGAGACGGGTGCGAGCACGGCGTGCACGCGGATGCCGCCCTCCAGGCGCACGTCCACGCACGGCGACTGGTCGTCGAGGTGCCTGCCGCCCGCGCCGACGAGGGCGACGGCGAGGTCGCGCACCTCCCGCTCGGACGCCTCCCACCCGGCGATCCGCTCCGCCCCCGAGCCGCGGTCGACGAAGAGCCCGCCGGGCCCGTTGACGAAGATGTCGGTGGCCCGCGGGTCCTGCACGTGCTCGGCCAGGGCGCCGAAGACGGGATCGACGGACAGCGCGGGGGCGACAACGCCTGCGCGCGCCGCGCCGCGGGGTCGGAGCACGAACGGATCTGGCATGCCACGACGCTAGATCGGCGAACGGACCCGCCGACCGCGGAATCCCGGCGGCTGTGCACAACCCGCGGGATCCGCCGACTGTGCAGGGAGAACGCCCGCATCCGGACGACGCCGGAGAGGCCGAACACCCGCCCCGAAGACGCCGAAGGGCGGCACCTCACGGGGGGAATGAGGTGCCGCCCACGCGCGACCCGCGTTCGAGGGTGTCGGGCGCGCTGAAGCCGGAATGAGATTCGGCTGAAGTCAGCTTATGCAGGCGGGAACGTCGACGCAAACGCCGCGCACTACCGACTTTCGGCAGTAGGCCCCCGCCGGGGGTCCGGCTAGATTCGCCCTGTTCCGCGACGAGTCCCGTCACGACCAATCAGTCAGCGCAAAGGAGCGAAGAGCCATGAGCAGCCAGATCGACCATCTCCTCGACGAGCCACGGAGATTCCCGCCCTCTCCGGAGTTCGTCGCCCAGTCGATCGACGATCCGACGATGTACGACCGTGCCGCCGCCGACCGCGAGGCGTTCTGGGGCGAGCAGGCCCGCGAGTTGCTGACGTGGAGCAAGCCGTTCACCAAGGTCCTCGACTGGTCGAACGCCCCGTTCGCGAAATGGTTCGACGACGGCGAGCTCAACGTCGCGTACAACTGTCTGGACCGCCATGTGGAGGCCGGCAACGGCGACCGCGTCGCGATCCACTGGGAGGGCGAGCCCGGCGACTCCCGCAGCATCACCTACGCCGAGCTGACCGACGAGGTCAAGCGCACCGCCAACGTGCTCGCAGGGCTCGGCGTCGGCCACGGCGACCGGGTCGCCATCTATCTGCCGATGATCCCCGAAGCCGTCATCTCGATGCTGGCCGTCACCCGTCTGGGCGCCATCCACTCGGTCGTGTTCGGCGGATTCAGCGCCGACAGTCTGCGCTCGCGCATCGACGACGCCGGGGCGAAGCTCGTCATCACCGCCGACGGGGGCTGGCGCAAGGGCAGGGTCTCGGCGCTCAAGCCCGCCGTCGACCAGGCGCTCGGCGACCGGCACGGCGAGGGCGAGCAGGCCACCGTCGAGCACGTCCTCGTCGTCAAGCGCGGCGGCAACGACGTCGACTGGACCGAGGGCCGCGACATCTGGTGGCACGACGTGGTGCCGCAGGCCTCCGCCGAGCACGAGGCGCAGGCCTTCCCCGCCGAGAACCCGCTGTTCATCCTCTACACCTCCGGCACGACCGGCAGACCCAAGGGCATCCTGCACACCACCGGCGGCTACCTCGTCCAGTCGGCGTACACGCACAAGTACGTCTTCGACCTGCATCCGGACACCGACGTGTTCTGGTGCACGGCCGACATCGGCTGGGTCACCGGCCACTCCTACGTCACCTACGGCCCGCTGGCCAACGGCGCCACGCAGCTCATGTACGAGGGCACCCCGGACTCCCCGCATCCGGGCCGCTGGTGGGAGCTGATCCAGAAGTACGGCGTGACGATCTTCTACACCGCGCCGACCGCCATCCGCTCCTTCATGAAGACCGGTCGGCACATCCCCCAGCAGTTCGACCTGTCCAGCATCCGTGTGCTCGGGTCGGTGGGCGAGCCCATCAACCCCGAGGCGTGGATGTGGTATCGCGAGGTGATCGGAGCCGGCACCGCGCCCATCGTCGACACGTGGTGGCAGACCGAGACGGGCGCCATCATGGTCTCGCCGCTGCCGGGCGTGACGGCCACGAAGCCCGGATCGGCCCAGGTCCCCTTGCCGGGGATCTCCGTCGACGTCGCCGATGACGACGGCAACGAGGTGGGCAACGGCAAGGGCGGGCTACTGGTGATCACCCGGCCGTGGCCGGCCATGCTGCGCGGCATCTGGGGCGACCCGGAGCGCTTCAAGGAGACATACTGGAACAAGTTCCAGGACCGCGGGTACTACTTCGCCGGCGACGGCGCCCGCCTCGACGAGGACGGCGACCTGTGGCTGCTGGGCCGTGTCGACGATGTGATGAACGTCTCCGGCCACCGGCTCTCCACGACGGAGATCGAGTCCTCGCTGGTCGCCCATGAGGCCACCGCCGAAGCCGCGGTGGTGGGCGCGAACGACGAGACCACCGGCCAGGCCGTGGTCGCATTCGTGATCATCAAGCAGAGTTACCTCGACCAGCACTCGCCGGAAGGTCTGGTGTCGCAGCTGCGCGCCTGGGTCGGCGAGCAGATCGGCCCGATCGCCCGTCCGCGTGATGTGTACATCGTGAACGAGCTGCCGAAGACCCGCTCCGGGAAGATCATGCGTCGGCTGCTGCGGGACGTCGCGGAGGGCCGTGAGGTCGGCGACACCACGACGCTGGCCGACACCATGGTGATGAGCACCATCTCCGACCAGGTCAAGTAGCCCGACACCGAGGCCCCGCTCGGATCCTGAGATCCGGGCGGGGCCTCGGCCGTGTGCACGGAGCGTCAGGCGAGGATGAACGCGACCTCGACCTCGACGGGCGAGTCCAGCGGCAGCGACGACATGCCGACCGCCGCACGCGCGTGCCTGCCCGCGTCGCCGAAGATCTCGCCGAGCACCTCGCTGGCGCCGTTGATCACCCCGGACTGGTCGGTGAACGACGGGTCGGAGGCCACGAAGCCGCCCACCCGCAGCACGCCGGCGATCCGGTCGACACCGCCGGCGGCATCCGCGGCCGCGGCGAGCGCGTTGAGCGCGCACGTGCGCGCGTACCCCTTGGCGGCCTCCGCGTCGACCTCCGCGCCCACCTTCCCCGTGGCCGGCAGCGCGCCGTCCGTGAACGGCAGCTGACCGGACGTGTACACCAGGCCGCCGTGCACGACGGCGGGGACGTAGGCCGCGACGGGTGCGGCGACGGGGGGAAGATCGATGCCGAGCTCCTCGAGACGCTCCGATACGCTCACTTGCTCTCCTCCTCGAACTGACGTGCGGCTTCCGCAGCGGCGGCGAGGCCCGCGTTGGCCTCCTGATCCTGCTCGACGGGGCGCTTGAAATAGGCGACGAGTCCGCCCTCGGGCCCCTGCACGACCTGCACGAGCTCCCAGCCCTGCCTGCCCCAGTTGTTGAGGATCGCGGCGGTGTTGTGGATCACCAGCGGTGTGGTCAGATACTCCCACGTAGTCATATCGCTCCTGCGTATGGTCGACCGACGGCTCGGGACGGCAGTCGAGGCTTCTATTCAGGGAACTCCCCTACCATCAAGCGTATGCCCCAAACGAATCGCACGCTGAAGGGTGTGCTCGGTGGTCTGCTGGGCCTGGTCGGTCTGAGCGCGGTCGCCGGGGTGCTGGCGACGGCCGCCGTCACCCCCGCCATCGCCATCGCCGGCGTCAGCGGATCGCAGGCCCTCAGCATCTTCGAGGACCTCCCCAACAGCCTCACTCCCGGCGTCCCCATGGAGCCGACCGTCTTCTACGCGAAGAACGAGGACGGCAAGTGGTTCGAGCTGGCGAAGTTCTTCGACCAGAACCGCGTGCCGGTGACCTTCGATGAGGTCTCGCCCGTCCTGTACGATGCGATCCTGTCCAGCGAGGACAAGAACTTCTACTCCCACGGCGGCATCAACCTGGGGGCCACAGTCAAGGCCGTGTACGACAACGTCCGGGGCACGTCGTCACGCGGCGCCTCGACGATCAGCCAGCAGTTCGTCAAGAACGTGCTGATCCAGCAGTGCGAGCAGGACGTGTCGCCGGGCGAGGACGGCTACCAGGAGCGGCTCAACCAGTGCTGGAAGGACGCCACCAACCCCGAGGGCGCGGAGGGCGTCGAGCGCAAACTGAAGGAGATGCGCTACGCCATCCAGATCGAGAAGGACTACTCGAAGAACGACATCCTTCTCGGCTACCTGAACATCGCGAACTTCGGCGGCCAGACCTACGGCATCGAGGCCGCCGCGAACTACTACTTCGGGACCACGGCGAAGAATCTCACCCTCGACCAGGCGGCGACCCTTGCCGGTATCGTGCAGAACCCCAACCGCTTCCGCATCGACAAGCCGGGCGGCTCCTGGACCGACAGCACGGGCACGGCGCGCAACAGCGAGGAGGACGGCTGGGCGGATGCCAAGCTCCGGCGCAACTACGTGCTGGACCGCATGTGGGAGGACGGCAAGATCACCAAGGCGCAGCATGAGGAGACCACCGCGCTCCCCATCACGCCGAGCATCCACGCCACCACCCAGGGCTGCATGGCGGCCGGCAAGCAGGCGTACTTCTGTCAGTACGTCAAATCGGTCATCGAGCAGGACGAGGCCTTCGGAGCGACGGAAGCCGAGCGCAGGGACACGCTGCGCCGCGGCGGAATGCAGATCTACACGACGCTGGACATGCGCATCCAGAACCCCGGCAACGAGGCCATGAAGCAGTACGCCCCGGTCTACCTCGAGGGCAAGAGCTTCGGCGCCACCGGGGTGACCATCGAGGCCGACACCGGGCGCATCCTCGCGATGGTGCAGAACACGACGTTCAAGGAGACCGCCGACGCGAACACGGCGAAGGGCGAGACCAGCATCGTGTACGCCGCCGACAAGGACCACGGTCAGTCCATCGGCTTCCCGGGCGGTTCGACGTACAAGATCTTCACGCTGCTGGAATGGCTCAAGCAGGGGCACTCGGTCAACGAGCTCCTCGACGGCCGCTGGCATTCGGGCAAGGAGACCTTCACCACCTGCGGTCGGCAGGGCACCTGGCCGCTGAGCAAGAACTTCGCCAGCAACCCGGGGTACGTCGGCACGCCCATGCGCTTCACCGCCGCGTCGCTGAACACGGGCTTCCTGGCGATGGCGGAGCAGCTGGATCTCTGCGACATCAACAAGACCGCCGCATCCCTGGGCGTGCACTACGGGAACATGTCGCCGGTCACCGAGCCGAACTCCAGCGACAAGTCCCCGAACGACCCGTACCCCTCCGTGCTCGGCTCGAAGCAGATCGCGCCGATCCAGATGGCCGGCGCCTACGCGACGATCGGCAACAAGGGTGTGCACTGCACTCCGAAGGCGATCGACAAGGTCGTGGGGCCCGACGGCGAGGAGATGCCGCTGCCCGATTCATCCTGCACCCAGGTGATCTCCCCCGAGGTCGCCGCCACGGCCGCGTACGCGCTGCAGGGCGTGATGAACGGCGGTACGGGTGGTCCGGCCAACCCGTACGACGGCACACCGCTGATCGGCAAGACGGGAACCCACCAGGACGCCGGTACCGCGATGGCGATGTCCAGCACCAAGGCCGCCACGTTCGTGTACGCCGGGAAGGTCCAGGGCGAGGATTACAAGCTCAACCGCGAATACTTCAACGGCAGAGCCCTGAACACGGTGCGCTACACGGTGTCGAAGGCGCTGCAGCGCGCCGCCGACCGGTTCTACCCCGGGACCTCGTTCCCCGCACCGGACCGGAACCTCACGCGTCGCGTCATGAAGGATCTGCCCGATGTCATCGGCAGGTCGATCGAGGAGGCGACCTCGATCATCGAGGACGCGGGCTTCACCGTCCAGGTGGGCGATCCCGTCGACAGCACGGTCGGCGCGGGCCTTGTGGCCGCGCAGACCCCGGGTGCGGGCAGTGTGCCCAGCGGCACGACTGTCACGCTGAGCCCGAGCACCGGGAATCCACCCGCCGCGGACGTGCCCGGAGTGGTGGGAGCGAAGTTCAACCAGGCGAGGAAGACCCTGGAGGACGCCGGATTCCACGTCAACGACGACGGCTGCCACGGCAATGACCCTGTGACGGGCCAGGACCCCGGCGCGGGGACATCCCTCCATCCCGGTGCCACCATCACGCTCACGTGCGAGGGCGGGGATTGACCCCTCCGCGCCGCAGGCACCCGGCCCTCATCGCACTCGGCGCGGTGGGGGCCGTCGGCGTCGCAGCCATCACCTGGGGCGTGGGCGTCGAGCGCTACCTGTTCACCGTCCGCGAGGCCGTCGCCCCGGCACTGGCCCCCGGCAGCGCCCCGATCCGTGTACTGCATCTGTCGGATGCGCACATGGCGCCCTGGCAGCATCGCAAGCAGCGCTGGCTGGCGTCACTGGCTGCGCTCGAACCGGATCTGATCGTGAACACCGGCGACAACCTCGGGCACGTCGACGGGCTCGACGGCGTCCGTCGAGCCTTCGCTCCCCTGGCCGGGATCCCCGGCGTCTTCGTGCACGGCTCCAATGACGTGCAGGCGCCCTCGCCGCGCAACCCGCTGAAGTACTTCGCCGGCCCGTCCACACACCGCCGCACGGTGCCATCGCTGGACACGGATGCCCTGGACGCGTTCTTCACGGATGAGCTGGGCTGGCATGGGCTGAACAACGCCGCCGCACGGCTGGAGGTCGCAGGACACACCATCGACCTCATGGGCGTGGACGACGCGCATCGCGACTGGGATCGGCCGGAGGCGCTCCCCGCCGCGCTGGAGGCGCTCGGGGCCCGCCCGGAGCGGGCATCCGTCTTCGGGGTCACGCACGCGCCCTACCAGCGCGTGCTGAACGGCTTCCTGGAGCTGGGAGCGGATGCCGTGTTCGGCGGTCACACCCATGGCGGGCAGGTGCGCCTGCCCGGCTACGGGGCCCTGGTGGCCAACTGCGACATCCCGCTGAAGCAGGCCGGCGGCCTGAGCACGTGGACGCATGACGGGCGCACCGTGCCGCTGAACGTGAGCGCCGGGTGCGGCCACTCCATCTACGCCCCGGTGCGCTTCGCGTGCCGACCCGAGGCGACGCTGCTGACGCTGACGGCGCGCTCCGCCTGACCCCGCGGATTCGGCGCCGCGGCCGTGCTCATGTAGACTTGAACGGTTGCAACAACGGGGTGTGGCGCAGCTTGGTAGCGCGCTTCGTTCGGGACGAAGAGGCCGCAGGTTCAAATCCTGTCACCCCGACCAAATGCCGCTGATCCCCGCCCGGAGGGCGGGGATCAGCGGCATTTCCGTCCGGGACGCCAGCGGGGCCCCGCCGCGCAGGAGGCTCCACCCGCCGCCCGACCTCCCCGACGAAACGACCTCTCGATGACGAGCGGCGGGTGGAGGGCACGGTGGGGACGCACCCAGCCCCCTCCGATACCCTGGGAGCATCATGATCTCGCCCCGCCTGGTCGCCTTCGACCTCGATGACACGCTCGCGCCGTCCAAGGGGCGCATCGACTCCCGCATTGCCGATCTGCTGCGCGCACTGCTGCATCGTGTGGACGTGGCGATCATCTCCGGTGGCAACGAGGAGCAGTTCCGCGTGCAGGTCATCGCGCAGCTGGTCGGCACCCCGGCATCCGATCTGGTCCGCCTGCATCTGCTGCCCACCTGCGGCACGCGCTACCTGCGCCATGACGGCGAGGACTTCTCGCCCGTCTACGCCCATGACCTCGCCGACGACGAGAAGTCGGCGGCGCTCACGGCGCTGCGCGAGGAGGCCGGACGGCTGGGCCTGTGGGAGGCGAAGCCGTGGGGGGAGATCCTCGAGGACCGCGGCTCGCAGATCACCTTCTCCGCGCTCGGCCAGCTGGCCCCGCGCGAGGCGAAGCACGCGTGGGACCCGGACGGCGCCAAGCGCGCCCGACTGCGGGATGCCGTGGCGGCGCGCCTGCCGGGGCTGGAGGTGCGCTCCGGCGGCTCCACGAGCATCGACATCACCCGCGCGGGGATCGACAAGGCATACGGGATGCGTGAGCTCGCCGAGCGCACGGGCATCCCCCTCGCCGACATGCTCTTCTACGGCGACCGCCTCGACGAGGGCGGCAATGACTACCCGGTCCTCGCGATCGGCGTTCCCTGCGTGGCGGTGGAGGGCTGGGAGGACACCGCCGACCGGCTGGACGACCTCCTCACCCGGATGTCGGCGCGCGTCGGCTGACCATGGCCGGCCCTCGGCATCCGTCCGCCCGCCCTGGGCCGTTCCGTCGGGGTGTGTCGCACTCCCGGCGGCCCGGCCGTGCGCACCGGCGGCCCGGCCGACGGTTCAGCGGACCGCGGCCTCCGACGCCGCACCGGCGACGGGCACCAGGCGCGCGAGCTGCGTGACGTGCGCGGGGGTGAGCTCTGCGAGCGAGGCGACTCCCAGCAGGCGCATGGTGCGCTCGATCTCCGAGCGCAGGATCGCGATCGTGCGGTCCACGCCCGCGCGGCCACCGGCCATGAGGCCGTACAGGTACGCCCGTCCGACGAGGGTGAAGTCGGCCCCCAGGGCGACGGATGCCACGATGTCGGCGCCGTTCATGATCCCGGTGTCGATCATGACCGTGAAGTCGTCCCCCACGGCCTTGCGCACATGCGGCAGCAGGTGGAACGGGATGGGGGCGCGGTCGAGCTGGCGACCGCCGTGGTTGGAGAGGACGATGCCGTCGACGCCGGCATCCTTCAGTTTCAGGGAGTCCTCGACGGTCTGCACACCCTTGATGACGATCTTCCCGGGCCACAGGTCGCGGATGACGGCGAGGTCGTCGTAGCTGATGGTCGGGTCCATCGCGGCGTCCAGCAGCTCGCCGACAGTCCCTCCGGTCGAGGACAGCGAGGCGAACTCCAGCTTGGGCGTGGTGAGGAAGTCATACCACCACCAGGGCCGCGGGATCGCGTTGATGATCGTCCCGAGCGTGAGCTGCGGCGGAATGCTGAAGCCGTTGCGCTTGTCGCGCAGACGGGCGCCGGCGACGGGGGTGTCCACCGTGAAGTGCAGGGTGTCGAAGCCTGCTGCGGCCGCGCGACGCGTGAGGTCATAGGAGATCTCGCGGTCGCGCATGACGTACAGCTGGAACCAGTTGCGCCCGGTGGGGTTGGCTGCCTTCACGCCCTCGATCGACGTGGTGCCGAGCGTGGACAGCGTGAACGGGATGCCCGCGGCAGCGGCCGCGCCGGCCCCGGCCGTCTCCCCCTCGGTCTGCATGAGGCGGGTGAATCCCGTCGGTGCGATGCCGAACGGCAGGGCCGACGGCCCGCCGAGGATCTCCACGGTCGTGTCGACGGTGGGAGCGGGTGTGAGGATGCCGGGATGGAACTCGACGTCCTCGAAGGCCTGGCGGGCACGGGCCAGCGACAGCTCGCCCTCGGCGGCGCCGTCGGTGTAGTCGAAGGCGGCCTTCGGGGTGCGGCGCTTGGCGATCGTGCGCAGGTCGTGGATCGTGAGCGCCGCGTCGAGCCGGCGCTTGCGGGCGTTCAGCTCGGGCTTCTTGAACTTCATGAGCTCGAGCAGCTCGGAAGGTCTGGGGAACTGACGCTGGACCATGGTGTCTCCTGTCTTGATGCGCTGCAGCGGGTCAGGGGGTTCGGATGCCACGGGTGAGCCCCGTGGCTGCGTAGTAGCCGGTGATGTGCCGGCGGACGAGGTCGCCGGCGAGGTCGACGCGTCCTGCGTCGACGGCGTTCAGGATCGCGTGATGCTCGCCGCGCAGGCGGTCGACCATGGCGGGCCAGTCGGCGATGCGCGCGGCTCCGTCCAGGACATACGACTCGATCGCGGTGCGCAGGCCGGCCATCGTCGCGGTGATGACGGTGTTGCCGGACGCCTCCGCCAGTGCCAGGTGGAACCTCTGGTCGAGGGCGAGGAACTCCGCGGTCGACAGCCCCTCGGCATCCATCGCCTCCAGCAGCCGACGGGCGCCCCCCACCTCCCGCCCGCCGTCGGCGGCGAGCGCGGCGGCGACGGCGGACTCCAGCACCAGTCGGGTGTCCACGACGTCGGCGAGCGGGAAGCCCTGCGCCGCCACCTGCAGGCGCAGCAGAGCGGACATGCCGCCGGTGGGTGTCGCGATGACGATGGCCCCCGCCTGCGGGCCCGACCCGGTCGCCGTGCGGATGAGCCCCATCACCTCGAGCACCCGCAGCGCCTCGCGCACACTGGAGCGTCCGACGCCGAGGTCCGCGGCGAGATCGCGTTCGGAGGGCAGCCGATCCCCCGGTCCGAGGGTGCCGTCGAGCAGGTCGCCCTCGATGCGCTCCAGCACCGTACGCCAGGCGCGCTGGGTCGCGATGGACGCATCGATCCCCGGCATCCGTCCTCCTGTGGTCTGACCACAGGATACGCACTGTGGTCAGACCACGCAAGCGCACGGGGCGGAACGCTGACGCGAAGGGTCGCGGCCGGGTGCCCGTCAGCCCAGCAGGCCGCCGGACTCCTCCAGATAGCAGGTACCGCACAGCGACTCGTAGGTGACGGCGACGCCGTCGATGGCCACCTGGTCGCCGTCGAAGACGAACTCGCCGTCGACCTTCCGGCCGTTGAAGACGGCCTTGCGCCCGCAGCGGCAGATCGTCTTCAACTCCTCGAGCGTGTGCGCGACGGCCAGCAGGCGCGCGGAGCCGGGGAACACCCGAGTGCGGAAGTCGTTGCGGATGCCGTAGGCCAGCACGGGGATGCCGTCTAGCACCGCGATGCGGAACAGGTCGTCCACCTGGTCCGCCGTGAGGAACTGCGCCTCGTCGACGAGCAGGCAGGCGACATCCGCGGGCGCCGCCGGCAGCAGCTCCTCCTGCGTCTCGGAGCGCACCCGCGCCCGGTGCGCGGCGAACAGGCCACGCGCGTCGTCCTGCGCGGCGATGAGGAAGTCGACCTCGCGGGTCATGCCGAGCCGGCTCTCGATCTGGGAGGCGCCCTTCGTGTCTATCGCGGGCTTGGCCAGCAGCACCCGCTGCCCGCGCTCCTCGTAGTTGTAGGCGGCCTGCAGCAGGGCCGTCGACTTGCCGGAGTTCATCGCGCCGTAGCGGAAGTAGAGCTTCGCCACGGTCGGGCCCTCAGCCCTGCAGCGACAGCGCGCCCGCCGTCTTCGCCATCGTCGTCCTCGCGAGGTCCGGCTGATCGTTGAGCTTCTCCCCCAGGGTGGGGATCAGCTCGCGCAGCGCGGGCTTCCAGCCCTGATACTGCTCCGGGAAGCAGCGCTCCAACAGGCCCAGCATGATCGGCACGGCCGTGGATGCTCCCGGCGAGGCGCCCAGAAGGCCCGCGATCGACCCATCGGCGGACGCGACCACCTCGGTGCCGAACTGCAGGGTGCCGTTGTGCATGACCTGGGCCCTCTGGCCGGCCTGGAGCAGCGTCCAGTCCTCGTCCTTCGCGGACGGCATGAGCTCACGCAGGTCGGCGACCTTGCGGCGGTGCGTCTTCAGCAGCTCCCCGACCAGGTACCGGATGAGATCGAAATTCGTGACGGCGACCTTGAGCATGCTGCCGAGGTTGGTCGGGCGCACCTGCCTGACGATGTCCCAGTTCGATCCGTTCTTGAGGAACTTCGGGCTGAAGGTGGCGAACGGGCCGAACAGCACCGAGGTCTTGCCGTCGACCACGCGCGTGTCCAGGTGCGGGACCGACATCGGCGGCGCGCCCACAGTGGCCTTCGAGTACACCTTGGCGTGGTGCCGGGCGACGATCTCGGGGTTGCTGCTCATCAGCCACTGGCCGCCGATCGGGAAGCACCCGTAGCCCTTGATCTCGGGGATGCCGCTGCGCTGCAGCAGTTTGAGCGCCCATCCGCCGGCGCCGACGAACACGAAGCGGGCCTTGATCTCCCCCGGGGTGCGGCCCAGCGCACGACGGTACCCGACCAGCCAGGTGCCATCGGCCTGCCGTTTGAGCGAGCGGACCTCCTGATTGGTCTGCACCTGCACACCGGACGCGGACAGGTGCGCGAAGAGCTGACGGGTCAACGAGCCGAAGTCGACGTCGGTTCCGCCGGTCACACGGGTCGCCGCGAACGGCTGGTCGGCCTTCAGCCTCTTCTGCATGAGCAGCGGCGCCCAGCTGTTGATGACGCGGGAGTCCTCGCTGTACTCCATGTCGGCGAAGAGGGTCTGCTTCGACAGCTCCTCGAACCGCGCCTTCAGGAACGAGACGTTCTTCTCACCGCGCACGAAGGTCATGTGCGGGGTGGGGTTGATGAACGTGTCCGGCTCGCTGAGCACCCCGCGGTCGACGAGACTCGACCACAGCTGACGGCTGAGCTGGAACTGCTCGTTGATCGCGACGGCCTTGGCGACGTCGACGCTGCCGTCCGCGGCCTGCGGCGTGTAGTTCAGCTCGCACAGCGCGGCGTGGCCCGTGCCCGCGTTGTTCCACGCGTTGGAACTCTCCTGCGCCACCTCGCTGAGGCGCTCGTAGGCAACGATCTTCCAGTCCGGCTGCAGCTCGTGCAGCAGCGTACCCAGGGTGGCGGACATGATGCCCCCACCGATCAGAACGACATCGACGGTTTCGGTCACCCGACAAGTCTAGCCGTCGGCATCCGCTCCCCTTCCGCCCCGTGACCTGCGCGGGCCGTCGGGCGCGAGGCTCCCGCGCAGGGTTCGGACGCGGCGTCTCAGACGGATGCCGGAACCAGGGTCCGCGTGAGCTCCTCCGCGATCTGCACGGCGTTCAGAGCTGCGCCCTTGCGCAGGTTGTCGTTGCTGATGAACAGCACGAGCCCCTTGCCCTCCGGCGCGGACTGGTCGGCACGGATCCGACCGACGAAGCTCGGGTCCTTGCCCGCGGCGTGAAGCGGCGTGGGCACCTCGCGCACGGCGACCCCGGGCGCCGAGGCCAGCACCTCGTAGGCCCGGGCGGGGGTGATGTCATCGGCGAACTCGGCGTGGATCGCCAGCGAGTGACCGGTGAACACGGGCACGCGCACGCACGTCCCCGCGACGCGCAGATCGGGCAGCCCGAGGATCTTGCGGCTCTCGTTGCGGAGCTTCTTCTCCTCGTCGGTCTCGTTGTCGCCGTCGTCGACGAGGTTGCCGGCGAACGGGATCACGTCGAACGCGATGGGCGCGACGTACTTCTCCGGCTCGGGGAAGTCGACGGCCGAGCCGTCGTGCACGAGCCGCAGCGCGTCCCCCTGCGCGAGCGCGCCCTCCACCTGTCCGAGCAGCTCCTGCGCGCCCGCGAGTCCGGAGCCGGAGACCGCCTGGTACGTGCTGACGATGAGCCGCTCCAGGCCCGCCTCGGCGTGCAGCGCCTTCAGCACGGGCATCGCGGCCATCGTCGTGCAGTTGGGGTTGGCGATGATGCCCCGGGGGCGGTCCGCCATGGCATCCGGGTTGACCTCGCTGACCACCAGCGGGACCTCCGGATCGTTGCGCCAGGCGCTGGAGTTGTCGACCACCACGGCGCCGGCCGCGGCGAAGACCGGGGCGTAGGCGCGGCTGGCCGTGGCTCCAGCGGAGAACAGCGCGATGTCGATGCCCGAGGCGTCGGCCGTCGCGACGTCCTCGACGATGACGCTCCGACCGGCGAACTCGACGCTCCGGCCCGCCGACCGCGCGGAGGCGAACAGCCGCAGCTCACGGATCGGGAAGGCGCGCTCGGCGAGAATCTCGCGCATGACGGTGCCGACCTGTCCGGTCGCGCCGACGATGGCGATCGAGAATCCTGAATCGGAGAGTGTGGTCATGAGAGTCCTCGGCAGGGAGACGATGCGTCAGGCTCAGCCCCGCGGTGCGGTCGCTGCGCCCGGCGCCGGTGTCAGGGTTGCGGCGAGTCTACCCGGTCACCGGGACGTTCGGGCGCGCGGTGACAGAACCCGTCGCGGCGGCGGACGGCGGATGCCGGGGATCCGCGGAACAGCGCCGCCCGGGCTGCGCGACCAGCGGGCCGGACCGCCCGGATCCGCGCGGCCTCCCCGTGGCCGGCCGTCGACGCGGGAGCGTTCAGCGACCGGTGCCGGCGTGCACGACGGCTTCGATCTCGCTGTCCAGACCGTATGCGGTGTGCACGGCGAGGGCTGCCTCGGTGAGGTCCGATCCGCGCAGCACGACGGAGATGCGGATCTCGGAGGTGGAGATCATCTCGATGTTGATGCCCGTGGTGCTCAGCGCGTCGAACAGGATCTCCGAGACTCCCGAGTGCGTGCGCATGCCCGCACCGACGACGGACAGCTTGCCGATCTGATCGTCGTGCAGCAGGTTCTCGAACCCGATGTCGGACTTCTCGGCCGCCAGCGCCTTGAGGGTCGCGGCGGCGTCGGCCTTGGAGAGGGTGAAGGAGATGTCGGTGCGCCCCGTCGAGGCGGCCGACACGTTCTGCACGATCATGTCGACGTTGGCGCCGGACTTGGAGACGATCCTGAAGATCTCCGCGGCCTTGCCCGGCACGTCGGGCACGCCGACGATCGTGATCTTGGCCTGGCTGAGGTCTGTCGTCACGCCCGCGACGATGGGTTCTTCCATGACTGCTCCCTCGGATTCACGAGGGTTGTCCATGCCCTCGCCCAGAACGTAGGTTCCCTCGGCCGACGAGAACGTCGACCGAGCGTGGATAAGCACGCCCTGACGGCGGGCGTACTCGACGGCGCGGATGTAGAGCACCTTCGCACCGTTCGCGGCCAGTTCGAGCATCTCCTCGCTGGAGATGTGGTCGAGCTTGCGCGCGGCCGGGATCACGCGCGGATCGGCGGAGTAGATGCCGTCGACGTCGCTGTAGATCTCGCAGACATCGGCCTTCAGCGCGGCGGCCAGTGCGACGGCGGTGGTGTCCGAGCCGCCGCGGCCGAGCGTGGTGATGTCGCGGGTGTCGCGGTTGAAGCCCTGGAATCCCGCGACGATGACGATGGCGCCCTCATCGAGCGCCTCGCGCAGCCGGATCGGTGTGACGTCGACGATCCGCGCCTTGCCGTGATGCGAGTCGGTGATCATACCGGCCTGGCTGCCGGTGAACGAGCGCGCCTCGAAGCCCATCGAATGGATGGTCATCGCCAGCAGCGCCATCGAGATGCGCTCGCCGCTGCTGAGCAGCATGTCGAGCTCGCGCGGCGCGGGGATCGGCGCCACCTCGTGTGCGAGATCCAGCAGCTCGTCGGTGGTGTCCCCCATGGCACTGACCGCCACGACGACGTCGTGCCCGGCGCGGCGGGTGTCGACGATGCGCTTGGCGACGCGCTTGATGCCCTCGGCGTCGGCGACGGACGATCCGCCGTACTTCTGCACGATCAGTGCCACGATCACTCCCGGAGGCGGTGACCTGTCCCGCCCGGGGATATTCTACGGATCCCTCCCATGCCGCCGCGGGCATGTGACGGGGTCGGCGGGCCGCATCGCGGCGGCTCAGGGTCTGCGGCCGGGCTGCGCCGCACTCGGCGGCCGGGGGGCGAGACGGCCGCCGGTGGCCGCGAACCAGCATCCGATGAGGATGACGGGGAAGCCCACCAGCAGGCCGAGTGTGAGGGGCTCGTTCACGAGCACGGTCCCCAGGGCGATGGCCACGATCGGGTTGATGTAGGTGAACAGCGGCGCGCGCACCGGGCCCACCTCGCGGATGAGCGCGAAGAAGGCGACGAACGCGATGGCCGTGCAGATCACGCCCAGCAGCACGAGAGACGCGACCGAGCGCACCGTGGGCGGCTCGTGCGGCGAGAGCAGTGCGGCCGGAAGATACCCGATGCCGATGGCGAGCAGCGCGAGGGTGATGGTCCCGATCGAGGGCACGTCGGCGAGCTTGTGGGCGATGATGAACGGCGCGATCGCGTACATCACAGCGGTCAGCATGATCTCGCCGATCGCGATCATGCTCCCCTGCCCCTGCGGGAACAGCCCGGGCCCCGCGACGACGATGGCGACCCCGGCGAAGCCCACCAGCAGCCCGCCCAGCCGGGCCGGCGCGAGCGCCGTGCGATCGCCGCGCAGCAGGGCGATGACGACCGAGAACAGCGGAACGGTGGCGACCAGCAGCCCGGTCAGCCCGGACGGCAGCCGCGTCTCGGCGTGGCTGAGCAGCAGGAACGGCCCACCCATCTCCACGAGCCCGAAGGCGAGCACCCACGGCCAGTGGCGCCACGCGGCCCTCAGTGCGCCGCTGCGGATCGCGAAGGGCAGCAGGATCAGTCCGCCCAGGATCGTGCGTGCCGACACGACGGCGGGTGGA
This sequence comes from Microbacterium soli, assembly GCF_039539005.1. Taxonomy (NCBI): domain Bacteria; kingdom Bacillati; phylum Actinomycetota; class Actinomycetes; order Micrococcales; family Microbacteriaceae; genus Microbacterium; species Microbacterium soli. Next base: position 2,052,634 of record NZ_BAABCP010000001.1, on the reverse strand, counting down.
CCGAAGGTGGCGACGGCCTCCTTGATGAACAGGTAGGTGATGCCCCACACGACCGACATGATCGCGAAGAGGACCCAGCCCCTGCGGCTGAATCCGGTGTGCTGCGCGCTCACAGTCTGCGGCGCCCCTCGAACGCCCGCCCCAGTGTCACCTCGTCGGCGTACTCCAGATCACCGCCCACCGGCAGGCCGGAGGCGAGGCGCGAGACCGTGATGTCCATGCTGGTCAGCAGCCGACTCAGGTAGCTGGCGGTCGCCTCCCCCTCGAGATTGGGGTTGGTGGCGAGGATGACCTCCTGCACCGTCCCGTCGGCGAGACGCGTCATCAGCTGCGCGATGCGCAGGTCGTCGGGGCCGACACCGGCGATGGGGCTGATGGCGCCGCCGAGCACGTGGTACAGCCCGTGGAACTCCCTGGTGCGTTCGATGGCCGCGACGTCCTTGGCGTCCTCGACCACGCAGATCAGCTCGGGGTTGCGACGCGGGTCACGGCAGATCGCGCACCGATCCTGCTCGGACACGTTCCCGCACACCTCGCAGAATCGCACGCGCGCGCGGACCTCGGTCAGCAGCTCCGCGAGCCTGGCGACGTCGAACGACGGCGTCTGCAGGATGTGGAACGTGATCCGCTGAGCGGATTTCGGACCGATCCCGGGGAGCCGGCCGAACTCGTCGATGAGGTCCTGGACGATGCCGTCGTACATCAGTGGAACCTCGTCGGGGGCTGGTACGGCTCTTCACGCAGGAATCTCGCGCCGAGCACCTGTCGGATCACGGCCTCACCCCGGCGCTCCACGCCCTGGGGCGCCGCCGAATGGGAGGAGACGACAGGCGCGGTGCGCCTCGGCTCCCGCATCGTCGCGGCCGGTCCCGCCGGGGCGGACGCGGGTGGGGCCGGCTCGTAGGACGGCTCGTCGTACGGCGGCTCATCGTCGTACGGGGGGTCGTCGTCCAGCGGCGTCTGATCGACAGCGCCGTCGACGGGCCGCGCAGCGGCCGAGGCCGCCGCCTCGACCTCACCGGGCTCCTCGTCGACGGCGAACTGCTGCTGCCGTGCGACGGCCGGGGTCGCGGCGGGAGCCCGCGGTGCGGCGGCCGACGGATCCCCCTCCGTCGCGGAGGTGGGAATGGCTGCCACGGCCCACTCCGTCACGGCGACGGGAGCGGATGCGGAGGGCGCGGCGCTCCGCCGGTCGGGGGGAGCCTGTCGTCCGAGCTGCTCGGGGCTGCTCATGGGGTTGGCCCAGCCCGCGGCCGGCGCATCATCGCCCGCAGGAGCGCCGGATGCCGGAGCCGGCGGTGCAGGAGGCGCGGGGTCGGGTCGGCGAGCCGATCCACCACCGGAGGGCGGCAGCGGTGCCGGACGGTACTTCACCGTGACGCCGAGCTCCTGCTCGATCGCGGCACGCAGGTGATCGGACGGCCCCTGTCCGGGAACAGCGCCCTTGAACCTCGGCACGTCGGCGGCGCTGGCGAACCCGAGGGTCAACACGCTGTTCTCGCCGTCGTACGCGAGAGGCTGCGTACCCGTGGCCATGATCCAGGATGTGCGACTCATGCTCTCCAGACGGGCCAGCACAGCGGGCCACGCGGCGACGATGCGGTCGAACGTCACCGGTCCGGCGGCGGGTGCGGGTTCGGGAGCGGGTGTCGGTTCCGGAGCGGGCGCGGGGTCGGGTGCAGACGCCCGTGCGGGAACAGGCGCCGGTTCCGGAGCGGGCTCCGCAGCGGCCTCCGGCTCGGAAGCGGGCGCAGGCTCGGAAGCGGGCGCCGCAGCCGGCGCTGCGGGAGCCGGTGAGGCGACGGGAACCTGCGCCGCGGCCGCCGCCAGTGCGGCGGCGCTCGGAGCACCCTGCTGTCCGGCATCCGTCGGCACGGCCGCGAGCACGCGCGCGACCATGAGCTCCAGGTGCAGTCGCGGCGAGGTCGCACCCGTCATGTCATCGAGCGCCCGGCTGACGAGGTCCGCCGTGCGGGACAGACGAGCGGCGCCGAAGCTCGCCGCCTGCGCCGCCATCCGCTCCATCTCGTCCGCGGGCAGGCCGCGCAGCACTGCCGACGCGCCGGCGCCGACCGCGGCGATGACGATCAGATCCCGCAGTCGCTCGAGCAGGTCGTCGACGAAGCGGCGCGGGTCCTGCCCGGACTGCACGACACGGTCCACGGCGGGGAAGGCCGCCGCCGCGTCACCGGCGGCGAGCGCTTCGACGATCTCATCGAGCAGGGCGGCGTGCGTGTAGCCGAGCAGGGCCACCGCGCGGTCATAGCCGACCCCGTCCTCGTCGGAGCCGGCGATGAGCTGATCCATGAGCGACAGGGTGTCGCGGGGCGATCCGCCGCCCGCCCGCACCACCAGGCCCAGCACGCCCGGCGCGACCCGGACGCCCTCCTGAGCGCACAGCTTCTCGACGTACTCGATCATCGCCGCGGGCGGCACGAGGCGGAACGGATAGTGGTGCGTGCGCGATCGGATCGTGCCGAGCACCTTCTCCGGCTCGGTGGTCGCGAAGATGAACTTGACGTGCGCGGGGGGCTCCTCGACCAGCTTCAGCAGCGCGTTGAAGCCCTGCGGCGTGACCATGTGCGCCTCATCGAGGATGAAGATCTTGTACCTGTCGCGGCTCGGCGCGAAGGTGGCGCGCTCGCGCAGGTCGCGGGCATCGTCGACGCCGTTGTGACTGGCCGCGTCGATCTCGACGACATCGAGCGAACCGCCGCCGTCTCGGGACAGCTCCACGCAGCTCGGGCACGCACCGCACGGCGTGTCTGTCGGGCCCTCCGCGCAGTTCAGGCAGCGCGCGAGAATCCGCGCCGACGTGGTCTTCCCGCAGCCGCGCGGGCCGGAGAACAGATAGGCGTGACCGACGCGGTCACCGCGCAGTGCGGTCATGAGCGGCTCGGTCACCTGGGACTGGCCGATCATCTCCCCGAAGGTCTCAGGCCGGTATCGGCGGTAGAGGGCTGTCGTCACCCGTCCAGCCTACGGTGTACCGGCGACATCGTCCGTGCCCTGATCAGTCCTCGAACACGCCGATCACCGGGATCGATGTCGTCGTGACGGGAATCGTCGGCGACATGAGCGTGCCGTCCTCACGGCGGGCGTCCTCGAACTGCCGCAGCGTCGGTCGGCCGGGGCGCCGCGGCCCCTGATCGGCCAGCGCGACCACCGCCGGCTCCGCGACCGAGGCCCGGTGCCGCTCGCCGCGCACCCAGAAGTCCACCGGCTCGCCCGAGCGCACCTCGACGCGCAGGGCGTCCGCGGTGAGCGTGATCAGCAGGCGGCTGCCCTGCCACTGCAGCGGGTAGGACAGCTCCGGCCAGTCCGCCGGCAGCCGGGGGTCGAAGCTCAGCACGCCGTCATGGTCGCGCATCCCCCCGAAACCGCTCACCAGAGCCGTCCACACGCCGCCCGCGGATGCCACGTGCACGCCGTCCGCGGCATTGTGGTGCAGGTCGCCCAGGTCCACGTAGAGCGCCTGTTCGAAGTACTCCCGCGCGAGATCCTGGTAGCCGACCTCGGCCGCCATGATCGACTGCACGACGGCCGACAGCGTGGAGTCCCCCGTGGTCAGCGGATCGTAGTAGTCGAAGTCGGCCAGCTTCTCCTCGGCGGTGAAGTGGTTGCCCTGCAGGAAAAGCGCCAGCACGACATCCGCCTGCTTGAGCACCTGGAACCGGTAGATCACCAGCGGGTGGTAGTGCAGCAGCAGCGGTCGCTGATCCGGGGACGTGCCCTCCAGATCCCACACCTCGCGCTCGAGGAACATCGAGTCCTGCGGGTGGATGCCGAGGCCCTCGCTGAAGGGGATGTGCATCGCCTCCGCCGCCAGCTCCCACGCGATCCGCTCCCCGTCCTCCAGCCCCGTGCGCTCCACCAGTCCCGCGTACGCGGCCGGGTCCTGCTGCGCCATCTCGCGCACGATGCGCGCGGCGAAACGCAGGTTGTAGCGCGCCATCACGTTGGTGAACAGGTTGTCGTTGACGACCGTCGTGTACTCGTCGGGGCCCGTGACGCCGTGGATGTGGAACGTCGCCTCGTCGGCGGCGCCCCGCCAGAACCCCAGCGTGGACCACAGCCGCGCGGTCTCCACGGCGATGTCCGCGCCCTCCCGTCGCAGGAACTCCTCGTCACCGGTGGCGCGCACGTACTTCCCCAGTGCATAGCTGATGTCGGCGTTGATGTGGTACTGCGCGGTGCCTGCTGCGTAATACGCGGACGCCTCCTCGCCGTTGATCGTGCGCCACGGGAACAGGGCGCCGGCCTCATTGAGCTGGCTCGCCCTGCGCCGTGCCGCCGGCAGCATGAGCACCCGCGCGCGCAGCGCGTTCTTCGCCCACTGCGGGGTCGTGTACGACAGGAACGGCAGCACGTAGATCTCCGTGTCCCAGAAGTAGTGCCCGCTGTACCCGGAGCCCGTCAGCCCCTTCGCCGGCACGCCCGCCCCGTCCGCACGCGAGGCGGCCTGCGCCAGCTGGAACAGGCACCAGCGGATGGCCTGCTGCAGGTCGTCGTGCCCCGCGATGCGCACATCCGAGCGATCCCAGAACGCGGCGAGCCAGGCCTCCTGGGCGCGGAACAGCGCATCCACGCCCTCCACGCCCACACGATCCAGCGAACGGCGGCAGCGGTCCACGAGCTCACGAGGCGGCACACCCCGCGAGCTGTGATAGCTGACGATCTTGCTGATGCGGATCGGCACGCCCGCCTTCGCCTGCACGCGGAACACGTTCTTGGCGATGTCGGGCTCGATGAGCGTGCGCGCGCTGAACTCGTTCTCGGTGTCGACGATGTGATCGGCGACCACGGCGACGGTCATGCCGGATTCCGTCACCCGATAGGACAGCGCCGAACGCAGACCGTCCTGCCAGTACTCCACCGGCTGCAGCACCCGTGCGGTGATCCGCTCGGCCCTGCGCGGGTCGAATCCCGCCTTGTTCTCGGATTTGGAGGCCATCGGGTCGCCCGCGTAGATGCCCGCGCCGTCCTGCCTGTTCAGCAGCTGGCAGCTGATGGTCACGGGGGCGTCGGAATTCTCCACCACCAGCTCCAGCCTCAGCACGGCCAGGTGGCGCTCGTCGAAGCTGACGATGCGCTCATCGCGCATGCGCACGCGCTTGCCGGAGGGAGTGACCCAGACGACGTCGCGGGAGAGCACCCCGGTGCGCATGTCCAGTACGCGCGAGTACTCGTGGAGCTCGGTCTCGTCGAAGGACAGCGGCTCGTCGTCGATGTAGACCCGCATGACCTTGGCATCCGGCGCGTTGACGATGGTCTGGCCGACCTCCGCGAATCCGTACGCCTGCTCGGCGTGCCGGATGGGCCAGGTCTCATGCAGGCCGTTGATGAACGTGCCGTGCTCATGAGCGCCACGCCCCTCGATGTGGTTCCCGCGCAGGCCGAGATAGCCGTTGCCGACCGAGAACAGGGTCTCGGAGACGCCGTCCTCGTCATAGCAGGTCTCGATGAGGCGCCAGGGATCTACGGGGCGGCGGTCGCGGTCGATCATGCTGCGTTCTCCGGGTGAGAGGTGGTGGGGCTGTCAGCGCGTGCCGTCGGGCAGCAACCGCGCAAGATCATCGACGATACAGGTCGCGCCGGCTTCGCGCAGCGCGTCGGATCCGGCGCCGCGATCGACGCCGACGATGGTGCCGTAGCCGGCGGATGCCGCGGATCCGACCCCCGAGACGGCGTCCTCCACGGCGACGGCGGAGGAGGGGTCGACGCCCAGCATCCGGGCGCCCTCCCGGAACATGTCGGGCGCGGGCTTGGAGGCCAGGTGGTCGCGCTCGGCCACGACGCCGTCGACGACGACGCGGAAGAAGTCGCGGATGCCGGCGGATGCCAGCACCTCCTCCGCGTTCTTCGAGCTGGACACCACGCCCATCGGGACCTGCGCCCGGCGCAGACTCTGCAGCAGGGACAGCGAACCGGGGTACGCGGCGATGCCCTCGCTGCGCAGCGCGAGCGCGAAGGCGGCGTTCTTGCGGTTGCCGATGCCGCAGATCGTCTCGGCCTCGGGCGGATCGTCGACCCGACCCCATGGGATCTCGATGCTGCGGCTGTGCAGCAGGCTCGCCACGCCGTCGTACCGCTTCTTTCCGTCGACGTGGGCGAAGTAGTCGGCATCCGTGTACGGCTCGGCGACTCCCCACTGCGTCAGCACGTCGTCGAACACGCGCTTCCACGCCCGCATGTGCACCTCGGCGGTGGGGGTGAGCACCCCGTCGAGGTCGAAGAGCACGCCTGCGGAGCGGTGCAGGTCGGGCGGTGCTGCGGACACGGTGCCTCCGATCGGGATGATGCGATTCCAGCCTAATGAGCGCAGGACCGCCGCACGCCACGTGAACGGTGCGCGCCGCGGTGGAGGTCAGATCGCGCCGAGCGTCTGCCGGGCGATCTCCAGCTCCTCATCGGTGGGGACGACGAGGACCTCGACTCCCGAGTCGTCGGCGGAGATGCGGCGGATGCCGCGGGCCCGCGCCGTGTTCCGCTCGGGATCGACCCGCACTCCCAGGAAGCCCAGTGTGGCCAGAGCATCCGCCCGCACGTCGGCGGCGTTCTCCCCGACTCCGGCGGTGAAGACGATCGCATCCACACCGCCCAGCTGCGCGATGTACGCACCCGCGTAGGCGCGCAGCCGGTGGATGTAGACGTCATAGGCCAGCGTCGCCTCCTCCTCCCCCGCCGCGCGACCGGCGAGGATGTCGCGCATGTCGAGGCGACCCGCCATGCCCAGCAGCCCGCTGCGCTTGTTGAGCAGGGTGTCCAGTTCGTCGGCGTCCATCCCCGCCCGGCGGGCGAGGTGGAACAGGACGGCCGGGTCGATGTCACCCGACCGCGTGCCCATGACCAGGCCCTCCAGAGGGGTGAACCCCATCGAGGTCTCCACGGACCGTCCGCCGTCCACGGCGGTGACCGAGGCGCCGTTGCCGAGATGGAAGACGATCTGCCGCAGCGCCCCCACGGGGGCGCCGAGGAACCTCGCCGCCGCCTCGGAGACGTGCTTGTGGCTGGTGCCGTGGAAGCCGTAGCGGCGGATGCGGTGCTCGCGCGCCGTCGCCGCGTCGATCGCGTACGTGTACGCGGCCGGCGACAGGGTCTGGTGGAACGCCGTGTCGAAGACGGCGACGTGCGGCACGTCGGAGAACGCGGAGCGCGCGGCGCGGATGCCGGCGAGATTGGCCGGGTTGTGCAGCGGCGCCAGCTCGATGAGGTCCTCGATGGCCTCCTCCACCTGCGCGGTGATCACCGTCGGCTCGACGAAGCGCGCCCCGCCGTGCACGACGCGATGCCCGACGGCGACCGGCGGATGCTCCCAGAGCAGCGGTCCGTGCTCGGCGAACTGCTCGAGCATGACGGCGAACGCCTCGTCGTGGTCGGCGACGCGCCGCTCGGCGGAGAAGGTGGCGTCCAGCACGGCCGGCGCCGCCCGCCCCGGCTCGGCGAGCGTCCGCACGGTGTGCCCGACCGCGCCCGTGGCCTGGCCGATGCGCTCGATGAGGCCGGAGGCCGGCACGGCCTCGCGCGCCGGATCGATGAGGCTGTACTTCAGTGACGAGGACCCGCTGTTGATCACGAGCACGACGCTCATGCGCGGGCCTCCTGCGCCTGGATCGCCGTGATCGCGACGGTGTTGACGATGTCGTCGACGAGGGCGCCGCGAGAGAGATCGTTGATCGGCTTGTTCAGCCCCTGCAGCACGGGTCCGATCGCCACGGCGCCGGCGGACCGCTGCACGGCCTTGTACGTGTTGTTGCCGGTGTTCAGGTCGGGGAAGACGAACACCGTCGCCCTGCCGGCGACCGTCGAGCCGGGAAGCTTCGCGGCGGCGACGGCCGCATCGGCCGCGGCATCGTACTGGATCGGCCCCTCCACCGGCAGCTCGGGGTCGCGGGAGCGCACGAGGGCGGTGGCCTCGCGCACCTTGTCGACGTCGGCACCGGATCCCGACTCCCCCGTCGAGTAGGAGAGCATCGCGACCCTCGGGTCGATGCCGAACTGCCGGGCCGTCGCCGCGGAGGAGACGGCGATGTCGGCGAGCTGGGCGCTGGTCGGGTCGGGGATCACCGCGCAGTCCCCGTACACCAGCACACGGTCGGCGAGCGCCATGAGGAAGACGCTCGAGACGACGTCCACGCCGGGCCTGGTCCTGATGATCTCGAACGAGGGCCGGATGGTGTGCGCGGTGGTGTGCGCGGCGCCGGAGACCATGCCGTCGGCGAGCCCCAGATGCACCATCATGGTGCCGAAGTACGACACGTCGGTGACGGTGTCCGCCGCCTGCTGCAGCGTGATCCCCCGGTGAGCGCGCAGCCGGGCGTACTCCTGGGCGAACCGGGCGACCAGCTCGGGGTCGGTGGGGCTGAGCACCTGCGCCTGCGCGATGTCGAGCCCCAGCGAGGCGGCGCGGGAGCGCACCTCGGCCTCATCACCCAGGATGGTCAGGTCGGCGACGCCGCGGGCGAGCAGGATCGCCGCGGCCCGCAGGATGCGATCGTCATCGCCCTCCGGCAGCACGATGCGCCTGCGGTCGGAGCTCGCGCGCTCCATGAGCCCGTAGGCGAACATGAGGGGCGTGACCACGGAGGAGCGCGCCAGCCCCAGCTCGACGGTCAGCTCGGTGACGTCGATGTGCGTCTGGAAGGCCGCCAGTGCCCGCTCGTAGCGCTGCACGGACTCGGTGCTCATCCGCCCGCGGGAGTTCATGATGCGTGTGGCGGTGTCGAAGGTGCCGAGATCGGTGGCGATGATGGGGACGCCCACGGACATGCCCTCCAGCAGCCGTTCGATGGAGTCGGGAAGCGCGAACGGACCGTTGAGCACGATGCCGGCGATCTGCGGGAAGGTGCCGGATGCCGAGGCCAGCAGCGCCGCGAGCAGCACCTCGGTGCGGTCTGCGGCGATCACGACGACGGCGCCGTCGGTCAGCCGCGGCAGCACGTTGACCATCGACATCCCCGAGATGATGACGTCGAAGGCCTCGCGGTCCAGCATCGCGGGGTCGCCCTTGACCAGGCGCCCCTCGACGGCGCGCAGGATGCCGCGCATGGACGGCGCGACGAGGACGCGGTCCTCGGGGACCGCCCACACCGGTGTCGGCCGGGACTGCGCAGCGCGCACCTCCCGGATCGTCTCGTCCAGGGCATCCGGGTCCGCGCGGTTGACCACCACGGCGAACAGCTCCGCGCGCTCGGTGGCGAGCTCCGAGAACGCCAGCGAGGCCATCTGCCCCACCTGCTCGGGCGTGCGTGCAGTGGTGGTGCCCAGCTGCTCGGCCTGATGCTGCTGGTCGCGGCCGGAGAGCACCAGCAGCACGGGGGCGCCCAGGTTGGCGGCGATGCGGGCGTTGTAGCCGAGCTCGGCCGGGCTGGCGACGGCGGTGTAGTCGCTGCCGAGGACGACGACGGCGTCGCACTGCGCCTCGACGGCCTTGAAGCGGGAGACGATGGTCGCCAGCGCGCCCTCGGGGTCGCGGCGGACGTCGTCGTAGGTGACGCCGATGCACTCCTCGTACTCGAGGCTCACCCCGTCGTGGGCGAGCATGAGCTCCAGCACATCGTCGCACTCGGCGGAGGAGCGCGCGATGGGCCGGAACACCCCCACGCGAGGCGACACGCGCATCAGCGTGTCCAGCACCCCCAGGGCGATCGTGGACTTGCCGGTGTGCCCTTCGGCGGAGGTGATGTAGATGCTGCGCGCCACACTGAGAGCCTAGTGATCCGCGCACGGTCCGGCTCCGCGCTCATTCCCCGCACGTCGCCGCCAGTGCATCCACGACCTCGGCCGCGTCGTCGTGGAACCGCGCATAGTGCTCGCGATCGGAGTTGATCTGCACCCGGTTCACCGCGTGCGAGGGCGGCAGGCTCTGCCACTGCGGGATCCGTCCCAGCCGGGTGAAGAACATCGTCGCGGCGGTCGCGGGATCCATCCGCTCCTGGACGCTGCCCCACCAGGACTGCTGCTGGAACAGCCCGACGCTCGAGGTGCGGCTGCCGTCGGGATTGGTGACGCCGGAGGTCTCCCAGTCCCCGTGGTCGATGTTGTGCAGCGAGCTCTCCCCCATCGCCGCCATCACCCCGATGATCTGCCCGTCCCGGTCGAAGCCCAGCTCCTGGGCGGTGCGGACGATGATGGCCGCGTTGACGAGCTGGTCCCCGCGCCATCCTGCCACGCCCGCCGCCGGGAGCGCCCCGGGTCCATCCGGGCACGGCGCCTGCGGGCGTGGGGCGGTCAGCAGCCCCAGCACGGCGAGGAGGGCCGCCGCGACCAGGGTGACGGATGCGGTGACCACGGCCACCCTCCGCATCCGTCGTCGCTCCCTGCGGCGCCGTGCACGTCGCCGCAGGACCGTCGCCCGGGAGCGGCGTCCGCTCACGCCTCGTGTCTCCTACGACGTCCCACGACCGCGACGATCCCACCACCGACCGCGCCGAACAGGTGCGCCTGCCAGGACACCCCCGGCGCGGCGCCGAGGATGCCGGCGAGCATCGTCGCCCCGTACAGCACGACGACGATCACCGCGATCGTCGCGTATGCGAAGCGATGCGCGAGCCGGTGCGGCGAGAACACCCGCAGCACGACGTATCCGAAATACCCGAACACCAGCACGGACGCCCCCACCGTGAGGGTTCCCGGCACGTTCAGCAGCCAGGTCCCGGCCCCGCCCACCAGCGCGACCACCGCCGTCACGAACCAGAACCGTCTCGCCCCTTCGACCGCGACCAGGCACCCCAGCACGAGGAACGGCCCGGAGTTGGCGATCAGATGCGCCCAGCCCGCGTGCAGCAGCGGCCCCAGCACGAGACCCGGCAGACTGCCGAGGTCCCACGAGCGCAGGCCCCAGCCCGTGAACGAGCCCGGCAGCACCGCATCCGCCGTCTGGATCGCCCACATCAGCGCGAGCAGTCCGACCGGCGCGAGGAAGCGGGAGGCCCGCGACGAGCGCGCGGCGGGAGGAGCGGATGCGGTCACACGACGATCTTGACAGGTCAGGTCAGGAGGAGCCTGGACGGCGGTCACCGGATCACGCCGGAGATGAAGAAGACCCTCCGCGCACCCGACAGAGCCCGGTTACCCTTGCTGCGTTTCCGCCCTGGGGGAATTGGCCTGGATGCCGTCACGCGGAGAGCCGCCCACGAGTCTACCCGACCGCGGGAGTCCCGTCGGACGGGTCGGCACCGGCACCGGTCGCCCACCCCGGCCGCTACGCTCGGTGTCGATGGATGCACAGCCCCGCCCTCTCGCCGACTGGCGGTTCGACGGCGAGCTCCGGCCCTACCAGGCGGAGGTGCTCGCGCAGATCCCCGCCGCTCCCGCAGACGCGGCGATGCACATCGTCGCCCCACCGGGCTCGGGCAAGACCCTGCTCGGGCTCCTGCTGGCAGTCCGCGAGGGGCGGCGCACGCTCGTGCTCTCCCCCACGCTCACGATCCGTCAGCAGTGGGTCCGCACGGCACGCACCCTCACGGCCGCACCCGACAGCGTGTCCGACGATCCGGAGTCGCTCGCGGATCTGACGGCTCTGACCTACCAGGTCCTCAGCGTGACCGGCGACAGCTCGCCCTTCGACGATCTGGCCCGCGCGCAGTGGACGGACGAGCTGACCGAGGCCGGGCGCACCGAGGCGGACGCCGCCACATGGCTCGCCGCCCTCGCGGTGGACAACCGCTCGCAGTACCGCCGCGGCATCCGCAAGCGCGCCGCACGGCTGCGCCGCCGCTTCGCCCAGGCCCGCCCCGACTCGCTGAGCCGCGTGCTGCATCCGAACGCCCTCGAACTGATGGAGCGGATCGTCGAGGCCGGCATCGACACGATCGTGCTCGACGAATGTCATCACCTGCTCGACCACTGGGCGATCGTGGTGGCCTATCTCCGGGCCAGGATCCGCGAGCGCGGTGGCACCGGGCTGCTGATCGGGTTGACCGCGACCCTGCCGTCACCGGACGACGGCACGGGCTTCGACAACTACACGCAGCTTCTGGGGGACGTGGACTACGAGGTTCCCACGCCCGCCGTGGTGAAGTCGGGCCATCTCGCGCCCTACCGCGCGCACGTCTGGTTCACCGAGCCTGTTCCGCAGGAGGCGCATTTCATCCGTCGCAGCGAGGCCCAGCTGCACGAGCTGATGGTGCAGGTGCTCTCCACCCCCGACGGGCTCTCCTACCTGCAGGAGCAGCTGCAGCCCGACGTCGCCGAATCCGATTCTCCTCCGACGGAGACGATGCGCCGTCTGGGGATCGACCGCGCGCTCAGCGAGGACTTCGCCTTCGCCGCCTCGTGCGGCGCGGTGCTCCGGGCCGTCGCACCCCGGCATCCGCTGTGCGCCCTGCTGGACCCGAAGCTGTTCGGACGGGCCGGCACCGATGATCTGCTGCTGGTGCTGGCGAGGTTCTCACTGGGCCGGCTGCTCCCGGATCCGGCCGCCCGCGATCAGTGGCGCTATGTGAAGGGCGCGCTGGCCGACTTCGGGCTGCACCTGACCGACCGCGGCATCCGCCGGGGCCGCAACCCGCTGGAGACGACGCTGGCGACCTCGGTCGCCAAGGATCACGCCGCCGTCGACATCCTGCGCCGGGAGCTGGCCGAGCCCGACGGCGAGCGCATCCGCGCGGTCGTGGTGACGGATGTCGTCGAATCGGGCGACAATCGCGGTCTGACCGGCGATGCGGCACCCGGAGCCCTGCGCGTGTTCGACCTGCTGGCCGCTGATCCGGTGACCGCCGCGCTCACCCCGGTGCTGCTGACCGCGCAGCATCTGCGCACCACCGACACCGCCGCGGAGCAGATCGCGGATGCGCTTCAGGAGGCGCTCGGCGTCCAGGCCGAGGTCGTCGACGGCGTCGGCGCCACCCGCGTGCTGCGTGTGCCCGGCTACGGCGGGGGAAGGCTCGTCGCGGCGGTATCGCAACTGGTGAGCGCCGGCTCGGTGCGCCTGCTGGTGGGAACCCGTGGGCTCCTCGGCGAGGGCTGGGACTGCCCGGCGGTGAACACCCTCATCGACCTGACCACTGTGGCCACCAGCACCGGCACCCAGCAGCTGCGCGGGAGGACCCTCCGCCTGGATCCGCAGTGGCCGCAGAAGGTCGCGCACAACTGGTCGGTGACCTGCCTCATCCCGCCGCATGTCGATCTCGACGACTCGGCGGAGCTCGACCGGCTCCGCCGGAGGCACAGCCATCTGTGGGGGCTGAGTGCCGACGACCGCACCCGGGTGATCACCGGGCTCGATGCCGCCCTGGATGAGCGGACCCGGAACCTGCTCGACCGCGTGGTCGCGAAGGACGCATCCACGTCGATCGACGAGCTCAATCGCGCTGCGCTCGCGAGCCTGCGCCCACGGGCGCAGACCCGGGACGATTGGCGCATCGGCGAGCCGTACCGCAGCAGGGAGCGCGAGGTGGTCGCAGTGCGGGCCGTCCGCCGCAGTGAGCTCACGCGCATCGTTCCCACGGTCGCCGCAGGCACGACCTGGCCGTTCATCGCCGGAGCCGCTGTCACCGGAGGCCTGACCATCACCGTCTGCGCGTCCGCCGGCCAGGCGATGCCGCTGCTCGCCGGGATCGGCATCGCCGCGGCGGGAGGCGTCGTCACCGCACTCGCCTCGCGTACCCGGGCGATCGCCCGCATCATCCGTCGACACCACGATCCGGCCCTCATCCACCTCGCGGCCGTGCAGGCGGTTGCGAGGGCGCTGACGGAGGCGGAACGCATCCCGGTGCTCTCCGATGACGCGATCGAGGTCGACCTGCTGCACCTGCCGGACGGATCCTCGCGTCTGCGGATGATGTTCCAGGGTCCCTCCCGTGCCCGGACGACACTGACGGATGCCGTGCAGGAGCTGTTCGGCCCGGTGCGCACCCCGCGCTTCCTCCTGCGCAGCGTCGGCTCCCGCGGCCCGGGCGCCTGGCTCCCGGTCCCGCAGCAGATCGGCAGGCGACGAGCGGATGCCCAGCGCTTCGCGCAGCTGTGGCGGGAGACCGTGACCCCCTGCGCCCTCGTCGAGCCGCAGGGCGAGGAGGGCCTGTCGGTGCTGCGTGCGGCCCGGGCGCACACCGGATATCTGGACGGCTCCGCCCCGCGCACCACTCTGTGGGGGTGAGGGCGGCGCCGACGCACACCTCGCCGGGTTACGATCGGAGTCCGCACCGTCGCGCAGGGGAGGCACCGCATGCCAGAGCAGCTGACCGAGCCGAGCACTGAGCAGCTCACCGCCGCGCGGTTCGCCGAGCACACCTCTCGCATCATCGCCTCGGTGTCCGCCGTCATCGACGGCAAGCCCGAGGCCGTGCGCAGCGCGCTGATCTGCCTCCTCGCCGAAGGCCATCTGCTCATCGAGGACGTGCCGGGTGTGGGCAAGACCATGCTCGCCCGTGGACTCGCCGCCAGCATCGACGCCGACGTGCGCCGCATCCAGTTCACCCCCGATCTGCTCCCCGGCGACGTCACGGGCGTCGCCGTGTACGACCCCGTTCGGCGCGAGTTCGAGTTCAAGCGCGGAGCCGTGTTCGCGCACATCGTCATCGCCGACGAGATCAACCGCGCCTCGCCGAAGACGCAGTCCGCCCTGCTGGAGGCGATGGAGGAGCAGCAGGTGACCGTCGATGGCGCCACGCACCGACTCCCCGATCCGTTCCTCGTCGTCGCCACGCAGAATCCGCTGGAGATGGAGGGCACCTACCCTCTGCCGGAGGCGCAGCGGGATCGGTTCATGATGCGCATCTCGATGGGATATCCGGATGCCGCTGCAGAGACGCTCATGCTGCGCAGGCGCGAGTCGGTCGACCCGCTGTCGGCGGTCACCCCCGTGGTGGATGCGCGGACCGTGCGGATGCTCATCGCCTGGGCGCGGCGCGTGCATGTCGCGGAATCCCTCGAGGAGTACACGGTCACGCTCGCCCAGGCCACCAGACAGGACCCCGGGCTGCACCTCGGCGCCAGCCCCCGTGCGACGCTGCAGCTGCTGCGCGCGGCGAAGGTCAGTGCAGCGCTCGACGGGCGCGACTTCGTCATCCCCGACGACATCACCGGGCTCGTGATCCCCGTCTTCGCACACCGCCTGCTGGCCGCGCGCGGACTGCACCGCGCCGGCGCCCAGCCTGTCGAGGCCGCGCTCGCTCAGATCATCTCCCGTGTGCCGGTCCCCTTCGCCGGCGCCCGCCGCTGAGCCCCGCATGAAGACCCGCCCGCTGACCGCACGCGGCTGGGCGAGCCTGCTCTCCGGCCTCCTCCTGATCGTGGTCGCCAACCTCGTGTCGGCGCGACCGCTGGTGCACCTCGGCGTGCTGCTCATCGCCCTGCCGCTGCTGTCCCTCGTGACGGTGCGTCTGCCACGACGGCGCGGCACCGTCACCAGGCAGATCTCCACCGACCTGCTCACGGTGGGCGAGACGTCCCGCGTCACGGTGCGCTTCGACCTGTACGCGTTCGGCATCCCGACGGGGATCTGGAGCGACACCCTCCCGTCCGCCGTGCGCGGGAGCGCCACCGGCGACTACCCCGAGGATGCACTGCGCTACGACCTGGAGGGGGTGCACCGCGGCATCTCCACTCTCGGACCGCTGCTGCTGCACACCACCGACCCGTTCGGGCTCGCCCGGCGCCGGCAGGAGTTCGGCGGCACCCGCACGATCACCGTCATCCCGCAGACGGTCGCCCTCGCCCCGCTGCCGACGAGGATCGGGGCGGCCGGCGGTTCGGCGCAGACCCGCTCGACGCGCCTCGGCCAGGGTGCCGACGACCTCATCCCCCGACCGTACTCGTCCGGGGATTCCCGTCGACGCATCCACTGGCGCGCGACCGCGCATCGCGGCGACCTCATGGTGCGTCAGGAGGAGGCGGAGTCCAGCCCGGACGCGCTGGTCGTCCTCGACCGCGCGGCGGACCGCTGGGCGCGCCCCGGCGAAGAGCCCGACCCGGCGTTCGAGTGCGCCGTGACGCTGTGCGCGTCCGCCGCCCTGCGACTCGCGCAGGACGGATACAGCGTCGATGTGCTCGACAGCACCGGCGTGCTGCTGGGTGCGCTGCGCGGCTTCGAGGAGGACCGCGAGGACCTCATGATCGCGCTCGCGCAGGTCGCGCCGCGCGGCGGCGCGCGCGACCTGCGCACCGTCGTCGGCAGCTCCCCTCCCGGACCGCTCGTGCTGATCACCGGAGCACTCGAGGACACGGATGCCGAGAAGCTGGGCACCGCGGGAGCCGCGGTGCCGCTGCTGTTCGCCGCCGCGGCGAGCGAGGCCGCGCTGAGCCGGCTGCGGCTGCACGGCTGGCATCCGAGCGTGCAGCCCGGTTCCGCCGGGGAGCTGCCCGCGGCGTGGGCGTCCGCTCTCCCGCTGTCGGCGGTGACGCATGGCTGAGCCGTCCCCGTCCCCCGACCGCGTCAGGATCGGCGCGGTCGGCCCCGGCCTGCTCACGGCCTTCGCGGCCTTCGTCGCGCTCTGGCCGTACACCGGTGTCGTGCTGCCGGGTCCGTGGACGTTCAGCTGCAGCGCGATCATCATCGTCGTCGTGGTCGCGGGGATGCTCGCACGCGCGGCGCTCGCGAGCGTGCGCTCCGGCATCCGGCATCCGCTGGTGCTGCTCGTGCAGGCGACGGCGGCCGTCCTCGTCTGCACGGCCGTGCTCGTGGGCGACACCGCACGGTTCGGCATGGTGCCCACCGGCGCCTCCCTGCGGTTGATGGGGCTGCTGCTGGTGCAGAGCGTCGACGAGATCCTGACCGGCGTCGCGCCCGTCGCCGCGACTCTCGCGATGGCCGCGCTGCTGGGGCTGGTCTTCGCCGCCGCCACCATCCTCATCGACCAGCTGATCGTGCACCGGCTGGTGATCCTCGCCGTGCTGCTGACGTCGCTCCTGGGCGCGATGCCCATGCTCGTCTCGTTCGGCGCCGTCGACATCGCCTGGTTCCTCCTGCAGTCGGTGACGATCCTCCTGCTGCTGCGGTTCGGTGCCCGGCACGATCCGCGGGCACCGCGGAGCGCCTCCTTCCCGAGCGCGATCCTCGTCGGCGCTCTCGCTGTCGTCACGGCGCTCATGGTCGCGCCCGCCGCGCCGCTGGCATCCGCTCTGAGCGGCACGGGACCGATGCTCACCGTCAGCGCCGACCTGCGCCTGGGCGATGACCTGCGCCGCCCGGAGGGCATCGAAGCACTGACGCTGGTGACCTCGGCCTCCTCCGCGCCCTACCTGCGGATGGCGACGCTGTCGAGCTTCGACGGCGAGGTGTGGCGGCCCGACCGTGCCGATCGCGTGCCGCTGAGTGAGGGATTCGGCGAGCGGGACTGGTCCGAGGAGATCACGACCGTCGAGACCGAGGTGTCGATCCGCGTCACCGGCGTCTCCAGCGACCGCCTCCCGCTTCCCTATGCGCCCGAGAGGGTGATCGACGCCGACCCCGGCTGGTCGGCGATGCCGGCGAACCGGACGGCGACCAGCCTCACCGCGGATGCCGCCGGAGCCGACTACACGGTCGAAGCGGCCACCGCGAAGCCCACCCTCGAGCAGATCCGCGCATCATCGGCCTCGGGTGTCCGGGTCCCGGATCTTCCGGAGGGGCTGTCCCCGATCATCGGCGAGCTCGCGACGGAGGTGACGGCGGACGCGGATACCGACTACGACCGGCTCGTCGCACTGCAGGACTGGTTCCGCACCGAATTCGATTACTCGCTGGATGCTCCGGTGGAGGAAGGGTTCGACGGCACCGGCGCAGATGCGGTGGCGACGTTCCTCCAGGCGCGCACCGGCTACTGCATCCACTTCGCCGGGGCGTTCGCACTGATGGCCTCGACGCTGGACATGCCGGTGCGGATCGTCGTCGGCTACCTGCCCGGCACTCCGACCGATCAACTGCGCGACGACGGCAGGGTGTACTCGGTCTCCAGCGACCAGCTGCACTCCTGGCCCGAGGTGCACTTCGCCGGCATCGGCTGGGTGCCGTTCGAGCCGACGGCCACCCTCGGCGTTCCCACCGCGTTCGCCGCCGCCTCCGCGGACGCCGACGGAGGCGGCGGGGACGCACCGGAGGCGAGTGCGGACCCCTCCACCGGCCCCTCCACTGCGCCCACACGGTCGGACGGGCTCGAGGAAGAGCCGAGCGCCGGCGAGAGCACCCCGCTCCAGCGGCTGGACCCGACACCGGTGATGCTGACCGCGCTGGGTGTCCTCCTCGTGCTGGCGCTGCCCGCCCTGGTGCGCGAGCTGCGCCGGGCGGTGCGACGGGGCCGGGCGCACTCCGGCGATGCGATGGCCGCCTGGCGGGAGCTGACGGACACCCTGGTCGATCTGGGGCTGGCCGTGCCCGAGGCGCAGACCGCGCGTGTGCGGGCCGATGTCCTGGCGACGTCCCGCGGTGTGGATACCGCCGCGCTCGAGCGTCTGGTGCGGGCCGTGGAGCACCGCAGCTACGCGCGCACCGCTCCCGATGCCGGCGACCTCTCCGCCCCGTTGCAGATCGTGATCGCGCAGCTCGGCGCGAGCGTCGATGCACGTCAGCGCCTGCGGGCGCGGCTCCTCCCGGCGTCCCTGTTCAACCGCCGTCGCTGACGGACGCCCCCTGCTGCGGACCGTCCGCTCCGTCAGCCTCCGGCGGGGGCGTGCTGGTCGCAGGGCACCGCACCGCAGTCGGCGCACACGACGAACTGCCGGCGGCAGGAGGCGTCCGGGCAGTTCGCGGTCCGGCTGGTCGCCGCGCCGCACCCGGCGCACTGGCCGATCACGGCCGCGTGATCGGAGAAGTCGACCGATCCCCGTCCGTCGAACACGTACAGCGACCCCTCCCACAGCCCGTCGTCGCCGTAGGTCTCGCCGTAGCGCACGATGCCGCCGTCGAGCTGGTAGACCTCGCCGAAACCGCGCGAGACCATGAGGCTGGAGAGCACCTCGCAGCGGATGCCACCCGTGCAATAGGTGACGACGGGCCTGTCCTTCAGATCGTCGTAGCGACCCGAATCCAGCAGCCGTACGAAGTCCCGGGTGGTCTCCGCGTCCGGCACGATCGCGTTTCGGAAGCGCCCGATCTCCGCCTCCAGCGCGTTGCGCCCGTCGAAGAGGACCACCTCGTCACCGCGCTCGGCCATGAGCTCGTGCAGCTGCTCGGGAGTCAGTCGCTCTCCCCCGCCGACGACGCCGCGCTCATCGACCCTCAGCTCGTCCGGCGCACCGAAGGAGACGATCTCCTCCCGCACCTTGACGCTCAGCCGGGGGAAGTCCAGGCTGCGCCCGTGGGCGTCCACCCCCGTGCCCTCACTCCACTTCACGTCGGCATTCTTGAAGGCCGGATACTCGCGGAAGCTCCGCAGCCAGGTCTTCACCGCCGGGAGGTCACCGCCCAGGGTGCCGTTGATGCCGTCCTTCGAGATGAGGATGCGTCCGCGCAGCCTCAGCCCCTCGCAGAGGTCGCGCTGCCACAGCCGGATCGCCTCCGGATCCGCCAGTGGGGCGAACGCGTAGAACAGCACGATCTTCGGGGTGGGCACCCTGCGATTCTAGGCGCGCCGCGTCTCGCTCCGGCCGCACGCCGGAACCCGCGTCAGGAGCATCGCGCGCACGGCGTGAAGCGCTCCGAGGATCGGTTAGGATGGACAAGTTGTTCCTTGGTGATGTGTCCGAGCGGCCGAAGGAGCACGCTTGGAAAGCGTGTGTTGTGCAAGCAACCGAGGGTTCGAATCCCTCCATCACCGCCATCTGTCCGCAGTCGTGAAGCCCCGCTCAGAGGCACTGGCGGTCCCCACCTCGATCCGAGGTGTCGGTGAGCCTCAATCCAGCCGCAGCCCGTACATCGTGCTGTCGGGGCCGGATTCCAGTCTGCTCATCCCGAGTCTCTCGTAGAAGGCGCCCGCACCGGTGTTGTCGGGGTTCATGCCCAGGTGCACACCGGCGACGCCGCGGCGGCGCAGCTCGGTCAGCAGCGTCTGCATCAGCTCGCGCCCGAGGCCCTGTCCCTGAGTCTCCGGAAGCAGGTCGATGTGCAGGTGCGCGGGGTACCGTGCGGCGTGCGGTTCGCGCCCGGGGCCGCGCCTGCCCGCATAGCCGATCAGCTCGTCCTGCCTGGTCGGCCGGGTCGACCCCGACGTCGGGTACCGGGCTGCGACGCCGGGCCACCACTCGTCACGGAACCAGGTCTCGAAGGCCTCGGTGTCGTCCGTCGCCACGAGATAGCCGACAGCGCGTCCGTCTCCGGACTCGACGACCCAGGCCAGATCCGGATGCCGCTGCACGTACGGCACAGCGAAGACGTCGCCCCACAGCCTGTCGTCGGCGAGGATCCCCCGCGCATCGGCCCCGCCGTCCGCCGTGCGCACGCACACGTCGTACACGGCCTCCAGATCCGACGGACGGTACGGACGGATGCTCGGCACAGGGCCCTCCCCGGCCTCCGCCTGCTCGGATGCGGGGCCACGCGTCCACCCTATCGACGCCCATCCGCCGACAGCCGCCGCAACGAGCAGCGCCGCCGCCGCCCCCAGCAGCATCCCGCCGATGGTGTCGGTCAGCCAGTGGACACTGAGAATCGTGCGCGACAGCGCCATCATCGCCGTCCCGCAGACCCCCACCGCCACGACCCAGCGCCGGGGGAACAGCAGCGCCAGCACCACTGCCACCGTCGCCGCATTGGCAGTGTGCCCGGACGGGAAGGAGCCGAAGTCCGAGGACACCAGGAGGTCCTCCGGCCGTGCCCGCCCCAGGATCCCCTTGATCGACTGCACGAGCCCCGCGCTGATCGCCAGAGCCGCGGCCGCATACACCGCGGACCGGGCCCGACGCCGCATCAGCAGCACGCCGATGATGAGCACCGGCCCGAGGAGCGCGGCCGCCCAACCACCGCCGATGACGTCCAGCACGCGGGCGGCATCCACCATCCACGGCTGCCGGACGCGGACCATCAGACGGTTCCAGTCCGCATCCACGGCACCGGGCGCCCCATCGGGGACGGCCATCACCGCCACGGCCAGCACGAGGCCCGCTGCCAGCAGCGCGCCTCCGGCGGTCAGCATCCGAGATCGGGTCATCGTCTCATTCTGCCCGCAGGCCCGGGTGGCCGCCGCAGCCGGAGGTCCGCGGACGGGGCTACGCTCGGATCATGAGCTTCGTCACCTCTCACCAGCTGCTGGCCGCCTCCGCCGCCGACGTCGTCGCCGCCCACCCCGTCGAAGCGGGGCGCGTGCGCCCGCACCGCACCCTCGACGGCGACGGGTTCAAGATCCGCACGCTCGTGATGGATTCCGGGGCCGTGCTGCGCGAGCACCGTGCACCGGTGCCGATCCTCGTCAACGTCGTCTCCGGCCGCATCCTGTTCCGCGTCGCCGGCGTCGAATACGACCTCACCGCCGGAGGCGCCATCCAGGTCACGGCCTCCGAACCGCATGAGTTGGAGGCGCTGGAGCCCTCGCATGCGCTGCTCACCCTGATGGGCTGAGCAGCCGGCCGGATCAGTCGGACACGCACGCGCGCCGGCTGCGCACGCGGGTCAGACCGAGACCGCGCGGTCGAGGCCCTCCTCGAGGTCGGCGATGAGATCGGCGACCTCCTCGATGCCCACGGACAGGCGCACGAGGTTCTCCGGAACGGCGAGCTCGGTGCCGCGCACGGAGGCGTGAGTCATGTCCGGCGGGTACCCGATGAGCGACTCCACTCCGCCCAGCGACTCCGCCAGTTGGAACAGCGAGGTGGACTCCGCCAACCTGCGCGCGACCGCAGGGCCTGCCGCCAGGCCCAGAGACAGCATCCCGCCGAAGCCGCTCATCTGGTGCGCGGCGATGTCGTGCCCGGGGTGCGAGGGCAGTCCGGGGTAGTAGACCTCGGAGAACTCCGGACGGCTCGACGCCCATTCCGCGATGGCCTGCGCGTTCGCGCAGTGCTGGCGGACGCGCACCGGGAGCGTCTTGATGCCGCGGGTGGTGAGCCAGGCGTCCAGAGGCGCGGAGACCGCGCCGACGGCGAACTGCTGGAACCTCACCGCCTCGGTGAAGCGGTCATCGCGCAGCACCACGGCGCCGCCGAGCACGTCGGAATGGCCGCCCAGATACTTCGTGGTGGAGTGCACGACCACGTCGGCGCCCCGTGCCAGCGGCTGCTGGAGGGCGGGCGAGGCGAACGTGTTGTCGACGACCAGCACGGCCTCGGCCGCGTGGGCGATCTCGGCGAGCGCCGTGATGTCGACGATCTTCAGCAGCGGGTTGCTGGGCGTCTCCACCCACACCACCCTGGTCTGCGGGCGCAGTGCGGCACGGACGGCGTCGGCGTCCCGCAGGTCGGCCGTCGTGGTCTCGATCCCCCATGGCGCGAAGACCCTCGTCAGCAGACGGTACGTGCCGCCGTACACGTCGTTGCCCAGCAGCACGTGGTCGCCGGGGCGCAGGATGCCGCGCAGCAGGGCGTCCTCAGCGGCGAGTCCGGAGGAGAAGGACAGCGCCGCCGCGCCGCCCTCCAGCGCGGCCAGCTGGGTCTCCAGTGAAGACCTGGTCGGATTGCCCGCCCGGTTGTACTCGTATCCCTCCCGGAAGCCGCCGATGCCGTCCTGCACATGCGTGGACGCCTGGTAGATGGGCGGGATGATCGCACCGGTGAGCGGGTCGGGTGCCTGACCCGCATGGATGGCGCGGGTGGCGAAGGCGTGGTCGGTCATGACGCTCCTCAGAGGATCGATCGGTTCAGGGGGTCATCACACGGTACGCCGTGCGCGGCGACGAGAGGGCCTCCTGTTACGCCGGACGTCGGGCCGGGCCGCGTCCCGGCATCCGGATATCCGCGCACATCGGCGACGCGGCCGCACCGTGTCAGCGCGCGAGGTACCCCAGCAGATCCTGCCGGGTGAGCACGGTGTGCGGCCGGCCGTCCACGGTGACCAGCAGCGCGTCGGCGCCCGCCAGGGCCGCGCGCGCCTGCGCAACCGAGTCGTGGATGCCGATGAGCGGCAGCTGTTCACCGGTGTGCGCGCCCACGCGGTCGCCGGGCTTCGCCTCCCCGCGGAACAGCAGGTCCAGCAGCCCCTTCTCGTCGACGGCGCCCGTCACCTCCCCCATCATCACGGGGGGCTCGGCGCTGAGCACCGGCAGCTGCGAGACCCCGTACTCCGTCATGATGCCGATGGCCTCGAGCACCGTCTCATCCGGATGCGTGTGCACGAGCGCCGGAATGCTGCGACCGGTCTCCTGCTTCTGCCGGACGATGGTGTCGCGGGCCGTCAGCACATCGGCGACGGTCTCCTCCGCCTCCACGTCACTGAAGCCGTAGGAGCGCATCCAGGAATCGTTGAAGATCTTGCCGAGGTACCCGCGACCGCCATCGGGGAGAAGCACCACCATGACCGCCTCCGCGGGAAGCCCGCGCGCCACGCGCAGGGCGCCCACCACCGCCATGCCGCTGGAGCCGCCGACGAGGATCCCCTCCTCGCGGGCGAGCCTGCGCGTCATCGCGAAGGCCTCAGCATCCGTCACGGCGACGATCTCGTGCGGCACCTGCGGGTCGTACGCTCCCGGCCAGATGTCCTCGCCGACGCCCTCCACAAGGTAGGGCCGACCCGAGCCGCCGCTGTAGACGCTGCCCTCGGGGTCGACGCCGATGATGCGGACCCGTCCCTCGGACACCTCGCGCAGGTACCGTCCCGTGCCGGTGATCGTGCCACCCGTCCCGACGCCGGCGACGAAGTGCGTGACACCGCCGTCGGTGTCACGCCAGATCTCCGGACCGGTGGTCTCGTAGTGGCTGCGCGGACCGTTGAGGTTCTCGTACTGGTTGGGCTTGAAGGCCCCGGGGATCTCCCGCGCGAGCCGGTCGCTGACGCTGTAGTACGACTCCGGGCTGTCGGCGGGGACCGAGGTCGGGGTGACGACCACCTCCGCTCCGTAGGCGCGCAGCACGTCGATCTTGTCCTCGCCGACCTTGTCGGGCACGACGAAGACGCAGCGGTATCCGCGCTGCTGGGCGACCAGTGCCAGTCCGACGCCCGTGTTGCCGCTGGTGGGCTCGACGATCGTCCCGCCGGGGCGCAGGTCGCCTGCCGCCTCGGCCGCGTCGATGATGCGCGTCGCGATGCGGTCCTTCGCCGACCCGCCGGGGTTCAGGTACTCGAGCTTGACCAGCACGGTGCACGCGATGCCGTCAGTGACCCTGTTGAGCCTGACAAGGGGCGTGTCGCCGACGAGGTCGACGATGTTCTCGGCATAGCGCATGGTCTTCAGGCTAGACGGATGCCCGCCCACCGCTGAGAGTGTTACCCCGGCCCGTGCACAGGAACGACCGCCGCCCCGAATCGTGGATTCGGGGCGGCGGTCGTGTGCGGACCCGTCCTGCGGATCAGCCCTTCGTCGCGCCGGCCAGCAGACCGCGCACGAAGAAGCGCTGCAGGGCGAAGAACACGATGAGCGGGACGATGATCGAGATGAAGGTACCCGCCGACTGCAGGAACCAGCGGTTGCCCCATGTGCCCGACAGCGAGTTCAGCGCCTGGGTGATGGGCAGCGCGCCCGGCGAGGCGAAGATCGTCGCGACGAGCAGATCGTTCCATACCCACAGGAACTGGAAAATGCCGAACGAGGCGATGGCGGGCATCGCCAGCGGCAGGATGATGCGGAAGAACACCTGGCCGTGGCCCGCGCCGTCCACGCGTGCCGCCTCGATGACGTCGCCGGGGATCTCGGCGATGAAGTTGTGCAGCATGAACGTCGCCAGCGGCAGTGCGAAGATCGCGTGCGCGATCCACACCCGGGCGAAGCTGTACTCCATGTCGCCGAGCGTGAACCCGGGGAACACCGGCACGTCGCCGATCGTCAGACCGTTGGAGAACAGGCTCAGCAGCGGCACGAGCGACATCTGCAGCGGCACGATCTGCAGGGCGAACACGAACACGAACAGCAGGTTCCGGCCTTTGAAGTCGATCCACGCGAACGCGTACGCGGCGAGCGAGGCCAGCGCGATCGGGAGGAACGTCGCGGGGATGGTGATCGCCAGCGAGTTCACGAACGCGACGGACAGCGTCGTGGATGTGCCTCCGGCGGTGAGCGCCTCGAAGTAGTTGTCCAGGGTGAACTTCGGGTCGACGAAGACGGTCCACCACCCGGTGGACTGGGTGTCGGCCCCGGGACGGAACGAGGTCACGAACAGGCCGAAGGTGGGAATCGTCCAGAAGAACGCGATGATCACCGCGGCGATCGTCGCCCCCTTCGAGGTGAGCTTCTTGTGGGCGATGGCCTCTGTGCGGCGGGTGTCGCGGGCGACCTGGCGCTTGGTGCGGGTGTCCCTCACGACGGCTTCGGTGGTGGTCATCAGCGGATCTCCCTCTGCTTGCTCAGCGATCGGGCGTTGTAGATGATCAGGGGCAGCACGAAGAGGAACAGCACCACCGCCAGCGCGGAGGAGTGCCCGTAGCTCTGGAAACGCTGCTGCTGGTTGACCATCTCGAAGCCGAGGACGGTGGTGTCATCGCGGCCACCGGTCATGACGGCGACGATGTCGTACACCTTCAGCGACATGATCGCGATGGTGGTCAGCACGACGATCAGGGAGGAGCGGATGCCGGGGACCGTGACGTTCCAGAACCGCTGCCAGGCGTTGGTGCCGTCCAGCTCCGCGGCCTCCATCTGCTCGACGGGGACGGCCTTGATGGACGCGGACAGGATCACCATCGCGAAGCCGGTCTGGGTCCAGATGAACACGATCAGCAGCATGACGGTGTTCACCAGCGGCTTCACCGCCAGCCAGCTCACCGGGTCGCCGCCGAACAGCGTCACGATGGCGTTGAGCAGACCGAGCTGCTCGCCCTGCCGGTAGTCGTACATGAACTTCCAGATGATGCCCGCGCCGACGAACGAGATCGCGACGGGCATGAAGACGAGCACCTTCAGCACCTTCTCGCCGCGCGCCCGGTCGATGAACACGGCGTAGGCGAGGCCGAAGGCGACCGAGAGGGTGGGCGCCACCAGCGCCCAGATGAGGGTGTTGATCACGGACCAGGTGCCGACGGGGTTGGTGAACACCCAGATGTAGTTCTCCAGGCCCACAAAGTCGGTGCCGGTCTTGTCGAAGAAGGATTTGAAGAACGTCGCGATGGCCGGGTAGATCAATCCGATCAGGAGCATGATCGCGGCCGGGGCGAGGAAGAGGATGAGCTGGAACAGGTAGCCGGCGCCCTGCCTGGAGCGGTAGTCGGCGAAGAACAGCAGCGCACCGCTGAGCAGAGCGATGCCCACCACGTACAGCACGGCGTTCGAATACGGACGCAGCATCATGAAGGCCAGCACGGGGACGGCCAGGCACGCCACGAGCCGGAGGATGAAGTAGCCCCTGCCCGGACGCGGCGCGTACTCGATGAGCACCAGGATGGCGGCGACGACGGCGCCGAAGGCGATGAGGATGATCGGGATCTGGATCAGCGGATGCAGATCGCCGAGCCACATGAAGAAGGTGTTGAGCGAGACCGGCCCGAGCGCGATGCGGGCGGGATCCTCGGCGGGCGCCGAGAAGATCAGCAGGAAGAACAGCGCGGCGATCAGTGCGAAGCCGACCACGACGAGCGTGCGGGTGATCGCACGGCCCTTCGGGTCGGCGCCGTGCGTGGTCTGCGGCGGCTCGCTCGTCTCTGTCTCGTCGATGATCACTTGCGACATGGATTCCCCTTCTGGGTACTGCACCGTTTCGCTCCGGTGCCACGGGGTCGCGCCAGGCACGGCCCGGGAGATGATGCGGGTGCGGGGTCGGACGCCATGGCCCGACCCCGCACCTGTCAGCAGGTAGCGCTCAGACTAGCGCGCAGCGTCAGTTCTCGTAACCGGCCTGGATGTCGCTGAGGACCTCGTCGGTGGACTTGCCGTCCACCCAGTCGATCAGGCCCTTCCAGAACGAGCCGGAGCCCACGGTCGACGGCATCAGGTCGGATGCGTCGAAGCGGAACACCGTGCTGTCGTCCTGGAGCGTCTTCATGGCCTCCTGCAGGAACTCGCTCGAGGCCAGGCTCGGGTCGGCGTTCTTGTTGGCGGAGATCACGCCGCCCAGCTTGACGCGCGCGTCCGCGAACTCGGGGGACGCCATGAACTCGAGCACCTTCACGGTGGACGGGTCGTCGTTGAAGGCCGCCACGAACTCGCCGCCGCCCTCGACGTTCAGGTCGCCCTCGTTGATGCCGGGGAGGAGGAACGCGTAGACGTCGCCGTCGGGGGCGACCGTCGGGGTCTCACCGTCGGCGTTGGTCACGTCGAGGAAGTTGGCCGACAGGAACGACGCCTGGTGGGTCAGCGCGCAGCTGCCGTCGGCGACCTTGGCCGCCACGTCGCCGAACGCGGTGGAGTTGATGCTCTTGACGTCGCCGAATCCGGCGTTGACGTAGTCCGGGTTGAGCAGGATCTCCCCGACGGCGTCGAACGCCTCCTTGATCTCGGGATCGGTGAACTTCACGTCTCCGGCGACCCACTTGTCGTAGGTGTCCGCGCCGGACTGGCGGAGCACGAGGTCCTCGATCCAGTCGGTTCCCGGCCAGCCGGATGCCGCATCGGAGGCGAAGCCCGCGCACCACGGTGCGTTCCCGGTCTTCTCGCGGATGGTGTCGGTGAGCGTGATCAGCTCATCCCACGTCTTCGGGGCCTCGACGCCCCACTCCTCGAAGCTCGCCGGCGAGTACCAGACGTAGCCCTTGAGGTTGGCCAGCATCGGCGCGGCGTAGAAGGTGCCGTCGAAGGTGCCGTAGTTCTTCCAGTCGGCGGACCAGTTCTCATCGACGGCCTTCGAGACGCTCTCGGGCGCCTCCAGGACCTTGCCCGTGTCGACCAGGGTCTTCAGGAGACCCGGCTGCGGGACGATCGCGATGTCGGGGGCGTCGCCACCGGTCACCTTCGTGACGATGTTGCCCTCGAAGCTCTTGTCGCCGATGTACTCGACCTCGATGCCGGTGTCCTTCGTGAACTGCGCGAACGACTCGTTGAGAGCATCGGCCTCGCCGCCGGTGATGCCGCCCGCGATGCGGATCGTCGACTTGCCGTCGGAACCGCCGTCTCCGCCACCGGGTGCGGCCTCCGCGCATCCGGTCAGGGCGATCGCCGCCGCTCCGACCAGGGCGAGGGGAGCGAGCAGGCGGTATCGCTGTGACAGTGCCATGTGTTTTCTCCTCTTCGGATGGATCACGGACCCAGAGGCAGCGATCTCCACTGCCATTGAGGAACCGATTCCAGGACAACATACTTGCCCCGACGCCCCATCACAACGCCACGCCAGGACTTGGCCACAACCGTTGTGGAGACGTGATGCAGGGTTTGGGAGCGCTCCCAAATACTAACCTGTGGAACCGGTTTCCATCGACTCGAAGATGCGGATACGCTGTCGGGAGCCCACCACGGAGGAGTCATGAGCACGATCGCCGACGTCGCAGCTCGCGCCGGCGTGTCCAAGGCGACGGCGAGTCGGGCCCTCAGCGGGCGCGGCTACGCCTCCGAGCGCACCCGCGCGAAGGTGCGGGCCGCCGCCGCCGAGCTCGACTACATCGGGCACTCCTCCGCGACGAGCCTGGCCACCGGCAGATCGATGTCGGTGGGGGTGATCATGCCCGCTCTGGACCGCTGGTTCTTCGCCGAGCTCCTCGCCGGCATCCAGGAGGAGCTGCTGGGCTCGGGGCTCGATCTGGTCCTCTACGGGATCCGGGAGGGAACCGCCGAGCGCGCGCGCCTGTTCGAGGAGGTGCTCCCCCACCGACGCCTGGACGGCATCATCGCCGTGGGCATCCAGCCCAGTGCGCACGAGCTCGAGCGGCTGCTCATGGTCGACTCGCCGCTGGTGAGCATCGGTGCATACAGTCCGGGCAGCAGCGCGGTCGCGATCGACGACGTCGCCGCCGCGCGCATGGTGACCGAGCATCTCATCGACCTCGGTCACCGCGAGATCGCCTTCCTCGGCGGGACGACGGATGCCTCGACGCATGCGTTCGGCGATGACCGACGGCTCGCCGGGTATCGTGCGGCGATGACCTCAGCGGGGCTCGCCGCGCACATCCGCCACATCGACAGCGCCCCCACCATGCCGGGCGGCTACGAGGCGGGGGTGCGGATGCTGGGCGACCGGCGGCGGCGGCCGACGGCCTTCGTCGCCGTCTGCGACGAGGCCGCGGTGGGTGGGATCATCGCCGCCCGCCGGCTGGGCCTCTCCATCCCCGCGGAGCTGAGCGCGGTGGGCATCGACGACCATGCGCATGCGGAGATGTTCTCCCTGACGACCGTGCGACAGCATCCGCGTGGACAGGGTGCCGCCGCCGTCGCGCTGCTGCTGCGACGCATCGAGGATCCGGATGCCGATCCCGTCCAACAGCTGCTGCCCTTCGAGCTCGTCGTGCGCTCCTCCACCGCCGTCCCGCGCGCCTGAGCTCTCGGGGGCCTGCCACGGGCCGTCCGGCAGGTGCGGCGGAGGGCCCCGGGACGGATCCCGGGGCCCTCCGGCCGAATCGTCGCGGTGCGACGGGATTACTTCAGGGTGACCGTCGCGCCGGCGGCCTCGAGGGTCTCCTTCGCCTTGTCGGCGGTCTCCTTGTTGGCGCCCTCCAGGACGGCCTTCGGCGCACCGTCGACGACGGCCTTGGCCTCGCCCAGGCCCAGCGAGGTGAGCTCGCGGACGGCCTTGATGACCTGGATCTTCTTGTCGCCGACCGACTCGAGGATGACGTCGAACGAGTCCTTCTCCTCCTCGGCGGCGGCCTCGCCGGCACCGCCGGCGGCACCGGCGACGGCGACGGGCGCGGCCGCGGTGACCTCGAACTTCTCCTCGAACGCCTTCACGAACTCGCTGAGCTCGACGAGGGTGAGACCGGCAAACTGCTCCAGCAGCTCCTCAGTGGTGAGCTTCGCCATGATGTTTCTCCTAACAGATGGGGGTGGTATGAGGGAGTCGCCGGTCGCTCACGCGGCCTCTGCGGTCTCCAGCTTTGCGCGAAGCGCGTCGATGGTGGCGGCGGCCTTGCCCATCGTCGCCTTCATCATGCCCGCCGCCTTCGCCAGCAGAACCTCGCGGCTCTCCAGGGAGGCGTACTTGCTGACCTCGGCGGCGTCGAGGGTCTTGCCCTCGAAGATGCCGCCCTTGATCACGAGAAGCGGGTTGTCCTTGGCGAAGTCACGCATGGCCTTGGCGGTGGCGACGAAGTCACCGTGCACGAACGCGACGGCCGAGGGACCGGTGAGGTCCTCGTCCAGCGTCGTGATCCCCGCGTTGTTGGCGGCGATCTTGGTCAGCGTGTTCTTCACCACGGCGTACTCCGCGTTCTGACGGATGCTGTCGCGCAGCTGCTTGAGCTGGGCGACCGTCAGACCGCGGTACTCGGTCAGCAGGACGGCGTTCGAGTTCTCGAAGTTCTTCGTGAGCTCGGCAACCGTTGCATCCTTCTGCGCCATGGTCACTCCTAACGTGTACGGATGCCGCGCGGCTGCGTGACATCGACCTCGACCACCCCGCCTGAAAAGCAGAAAAGCTCCGGCGCAAGCGCACGGAGCATGTTCCTCGGGAGAGAATCTCTATGACACCTGCGCGGGCCCCTGCTGAGCAGTGCTTCGATCCTCGTGCTCGCACACGAGGATGACCGGCGGTCTTCGGTTGGCATCGATTCTACGGCATCCGCCCACCGCTCCCAAATCCGCACTGCCGGTCATCCCGGGCACGGCCGGGAGCCGACGTCGGGACCGGCACGCGGCGTGTGCGGGCCGGCCGCGCCGGACGCGCGGGGTAGCCTCATGGGGTGACCCCGCAAGAACTCGATGCCCGCATCATCGCGGACTCGCGCGATCGGGTCGACTGGCTCCGCGCCCGGGCACGCGGAATCACCGCCACGGACGTCGCCGGGCTCTCCGGGGAGTCGTCGATAGCCAGGGCGGCGGATGCCAAGCTCGGCCGGGGCCCGCACTTCCGGGGCAACGCCTACACCGACCACGGCAGGCGGCGCGAACCGGAGATCGCCGCCTGGGTCGCGGCCACGCATGGCATCCTGCCGTCGTCGGCGCTGTTCCGCTCCGAGCATGAGCCCCGTCACCTCGCCACTCCCGACGGCGTCCGTCTCGACGGCGAGGGGCGCGTGCTGCTCGCCGAGATCAAGACGACCAACAAGTCGTGGCGCACCATCCCCCGCACCTATCTGCGCCAGGTCTGGTGGCAGCAGTACGTCCTCGGCGCCGAACGGACGCTGTTCGTGTGGGAGGAGCACGTCGACTTCCAGCCCGTGCACGACGAGCCCAGGTGCGTGTGGATCGACCGCGACGAGAAGCAGATCCGGCGGCTGGTGGGCCTGGCCGATCGACTGATCGACGAGCTGTACCACCGTACGACGGGCAAGGAACCGCCCCACCGCGGCCCAGTCGCCCCTCGCAGCCGCACCTCGCTGCGGGAGCGCGACATGTTCCGCGCGCTGGCGCTGACGGACTGAGCCCGCGGGCCGCGCCGCTCACATCGGGGCGAGCACCCGCCGCGCCTCCTCGGACACCTCGGCGGCGATGGCGTCCAGCAGCGGGGAGCGCAGATTCCACTGCTGCCAGTGCAGCGGAACCCTCGTGGCGGGACCGCCGAGGTCGATGAGGTCGTCGCCGGCCTGCGGCATCGGGATGAGCCCCCAGCCCAGGCCCAGCCGCACGGCCTGCGAGAAGTCGTGGGATGCCGGCACGTAGTGCCGCGGCACGTGCCACGGGTCCACCCCCCTGCCCCGCAGCCAGTCATGCTGCAGGGTATCCCGGCGATCGAAGTCGACGAAGGGCGCCTCTCGCAGCGCATCGTCGGTGGCACCCTGCGGGAACCAGCGCCGGATGTATGCCGCGGAGGCCATCGGGCGGTACTCGAGCATGCCCAGCGGCGTGACGAGGCACCCGCCCACCGGAGCCGACTCACTGGTGACCGCGGCCATCACCTCACCGGACTCGAGGAGGCGGGCGGTGTAGTTCTGGTCGTCGCGATGCAGGTCGACGTCGATCGGATGCCGTGCCGCGATGCGTGCGATCGGCGCCAGGAACCAGGTGGCCATCGAGTCCGCGTTCACGGCGACCGGGACCCGGATGCGCCGCGCGCCGTCACCGGTGTCCCCGAGGCCGAAGGCGGCGACCACGTCGTGCTCGAGCAGTTCCACCTGCCGGGCCAGTCGAACCAGCGCCTCTCCGGCCTCGGTGGCGCGCACCGGACGGGAGCGCACGACCACCACACGACCCAACTGCTGCTCGACGGCCTTGATGCGCTGACTCACGGCGGACGGCGTGATGTGCAGTCGCTGCGCGGCGGCGTCGAAGCTGCCCTCATCGATGACGGCCGCGACAGTGCCGGCGAGCTGCGCGTCGATTCTCACATAAGCCATGATAATGCTGATGCAGTGATCTTCACTGGACTTCATGTTCTCCTGCACCTAGCGTGGATGCGTGCTCAGCTTCCTCGCCGGCCTCGGTCTCGGCCTCTCACTCATCGTCGCGATCGGCGCGCAGAACGTGTTCGTGCTGCGGCAGGGCCTGCGGCGGGAGCACGTGCCGGCGGTCGTGGCGATCTGCACGGCCTCCGATGCCGTCCTCATCGTCGCCGGCGTCGCCGGGCTCGGCTTCCTCGTGGAGCAGGCGCCCTGGCTCCTGGCCGCAGCACGATGGGCCGGTGCGCTGTTCCTGCTCGCGTACGCCCTGCTGGCGGCGCTGCGCTCCTGGCGGGGGCAGGACAGCCTGCACGCCGAGGGCGATGCGGGCGCGCATGAGGCGGTGCCGGCCGGGTCCGCGGCATCCGTCCCCGCACCGGTGCGCACCACGACGCGACCCCGTGCGGCGGCGACAACCACACGGCTGATGCCCGTCGTCGCCACGGTCATCGCGCTGACCTGGCTCAACCCGCACGTGTACCTCGACACGGTGCTCATGCTGGGGTCCGTCGCCGCCACGCACGGCGACGCGCGCTGGCTCTTCGCCGCCGGGGCGGTGCTCGCCAGTTGCCTGTGGTTCACCGGGCTGGGCTTCGGCGCCCGTCACCTCGGCCGTTGGCTGCGCACGCCCAGGGCATGGCGGATGCTCGATGGCGGCATCGCAGTCATCATGGCCGTGCTGGCGATCGCGCTGATCCTGCCGGCCGTCACGGGATAGCCCGGGCTCAGGCGCCGTCGAGGGGGCGCATGATCCTCGCGAGGAACCGCCGGGTGCGCTCCTGGACGGGGGCGCCGAACAGCTGCGCAGGAGCGCCCTCCTCCACGACGACACCGCCGTCCATGAAGACCACGCGGTCGGCGGCCTCCTTCGCGAAGCTCAGTTCGTGGGTGACGACCACCATGCTCCATCCCTCGTCGGCCAGCTCCTTGATGACCCGCAGCACCTCGCCGACGAGCTCGGGGTCCAGCGCACTGGTCGGCTCGTCGAACAGCAGCAGATCGGGGTGCAGCGCGAGGGCGCGGACGATGCCGACGCGCTGCTGCTGACCACCGGAGAGCTCGTGCGGGCGCGCGTCCTCGCGATCCGCCAGTCCCACCCGCGCCAGCAGCGATCTGGCCTCGGCGACCACCTCGTCCTTCGGCCGCCCCTGCACCCGCCAGGGCCCCTCGATGACGTTCTGAAGGACGGTGAAGTGCGGGAACAGGTTGTGATTCTGGAACACCATCGCGGAGCGGTCGCGCAACGCGAAGCGCTGCCGCTGCGTCACCGGGACGGAGAAGTCGATGTCGACCCCGCCGTCGACCACGAGCGATCCGCCGTCCGGCGTCTCCAGGCCGTTCAGCGAGCGCAGCACGGTGGTCTTGCCCGACCCGCTCGGACCGATCAGCACGACCACCTCACCGCGATGCAGCGTCAGGTCGATCCCCCGCAGCACCTCGTTGTCGCCGAAGCTCTTGTGCAGTCCTGCGGCTCTCAGCAGCGGCATCCGCTCAGTGGGAGACATGGCGGTCCAGCCTCCTCTCCAACGCGCTCTGCCCCGCGGCCAGCACGAGACAGATCACCCAGTAGACCAGCGCGGCGGTCAGATACACGACCATGACCTGATACGACGACGCCGCGATCTGCTCCGCCCGCCGGAACAGCTCGGTGACGAGGATCGTCGAGGCCAGGGAGGTGTCCTTCACCAGCGAGATGAAGGTGTTCGACAGCGGCGGCACGGATACTCTCGCCGCCTGCGGCAGGATGACGCGCGTCAGCGTGCGGGTGCGATTCATCCCGACCGTGTACGCCGCCTCCCACTGCCCCTTCGGCACCGAGAGGATGGCCGCTCGCACGATCTCCGCCCCGTACCCGCCGACGTTCAGTGACAGCGCGATGATGGCGCTCGGCCACGGGTCGATGAGGATGCCCAGCGCCGGCATCCCGTAGAAGATCACGAACAGCTGCACGAGCAGCGGCGTGCCGCGGATGACGGAGATGTAGAACCTGGCGATGCCCGCGACGACGGGCCGGACGGAGATCCGCATCAGCGCGACGAGCACCGCGATGACCAGCCCCGCCGCGAAGGACGCCAGGGCGAGCGGGATGGTGCCCAACAGTCCGCCCAGGGCGATCGGCCCCAGGGAGTTCAGGAAGAGCTGCCAGGCGTCCATCGACGGCTCACCTCATTCCGTGACGTCCGCGCCGAAGTACCGCTCGCTGATCTTCGCGAGGGTGCCGTCCGCGCGCAGCTCGTCCAGTGCACCGTCGACCGCCGTGGCCAGCGCGGTGCGATCCTTCAGGAACGCGAACGCCTGCTCACCGGCATCCTCGGTCTCCGCGGCGATCTTCAGGCCGGTCGGCCCGTCGGTGGTCTCATAGTCGAGGAAGGTGAGCTTGTCGTTGATGGTCGCATCCACGCGCCCCTGGCGCAGCAGCGCGACGGCCTGCGCCCACCCGTCGACGGCCTCGACCTTCGCCCCGGATTCGATCGCCAGATCGTTCCAGTTGCTCGTGAGCGACTGCGCTGCGGTTCTGCCCGCGAGGTCGGAGAAGGAGCTGATCGAATCGTCGTCATCGGCGACGACGATGACGCCCGGCGAGACGGTGTACGGCTCGCTGAAGAGATACTTGGCCTCGCGCTCGTCGTTGATCGTGACCTGGTTGGCGATGACGTCGAACCGCCCGGCGTCCAACCCTGCGAAGATGGCATCCCACTGCGTCTCCTGGAAATCGACCTTCAGGTCGAGCTTCTCGGCCACCGCCGTGATGATCTCCACGTCGAAGCCGGTGAGTTCGCCCGCCCCGCCGTCCGCGTGGAAGCTGAACGGCCGATAGGTCCCCTCTGTGGCGACCGTCAGCACACCGGCCCTGACGAGCCCGTAGTCGCCGCCGGAGGCGCCGACCGACGCGGGGCCGGCGGGCGCTGCGGTCGTGGAGCAGCCGGTCAATGCCGTGACGGTCGCGATGACGACGGCGGCGACGGAGACGAGGCGACGGGACATGGGTGGTTGCCCTCCTGGGGTGACGATGCGCGGGCTCGGGCTGCGAGCGATGGGCGCGATGATGGGGGTGGTATCCAGCCACAGTACGCACCGTGGTCCATCACCCGGCGTCTCATGACGCCGGGTGACGCCCGGACGACTGCGGTGGCTCTCCGCCGAACGCGGAGAGGCCCCCGCCTGCGGCGAGGGCCTCTCTGCGACTCGACTCAGATGGCGTTGACGTCCAGCGGGATGCCGGGGCCGAACGTGGTCGACACGGCGCCCTTCTGGATGTAGCGGCCCTTCGCGCTCGCGGGCTTCAGACGCACGATCTCGTCGAGGGCGACCGAGATGTTCTCGTTCAGCTGCTCGGCGGTGAAGGAGGCCTTGCCCACGATGAAGTGCACGTTGGCGTGCTTGTCGACGCGGAACTCGATCTTGCCGCCCTTGATCTCCTCGACGGCCTTGGCCGGGTTGGGGGTCACGGTGCCGGTCTTCGGGTTGGGCATCAGACCGCGCGGGCCGAGCACCTTGCCGAGACGTCCGACCTGGCCCATGAGCTCAGGGGTCGCGACGGCGGCGTCGAAGTCGGTCCACCCACCGGCGACCTTCTCGATGAGCTCGGTGCTGCCGACCTCGTCGGCGCCCGCGGCGATGGCGGCCTCGGCGGCCGGACCGTTCGCGAACACGATGACGCGGGCGGTCTTACCGGTGCCGTGCGGGAGCATGACGGTGCCGCGCACCATCTGGTCGGCCTTGCGCGGGTCGACGGCGAGCTTGAGGGCGACCTCGACGGTCGAGTCGAACTTCGCCGAGCCGGTCTCCTTCGCGAGCGCGACGGCCTCGGTCGGAGTGTAGAAGCGGTCGGCCTCGATCTTCGCGACTGCGTTGCGGTATGCCTTGGACTTGGTAGCCATCGTTATCTCCCTCAGCCCTCGACCGTGATGCCCATCGAGCGGGCGGTTCCGGCGACGATCTTCGACGCGGCGTCGATGTCGTTCGCATTCAGGTCGGCCTGCTTCTGCTCGGCGATCTGACGGACCTGCTCCGCCGTGATCTTCGCCACCTTGACGGTGTGCGGGGTGGCCGAGCCCTTGGCCACGCCTGCCGCCTTCTTGATCAGTTCAGCCGCCGGCGGGGTCTTCAGGATGAAGGTGAAGCTGCGGTCCTCGTAGACGGTGATCTCCACGGGGATGACGTTGCCGCGCTGCGACTCCGTCGCGGCGTTGTACGCCTTGCAGAACTCCATGATGTTGACGCCGTGCTGACCCAGGGCGGGTCCGATCGGCGGCGCCGGGTTGGCCGCACCGGCGTTGATCTGAAGCTTGATCAGGCCGGTCACCTTCTTCTTGGGTGCCATTCTCTTTCCTTTCATCGAGCGGATGCCGTGGGCATCCCTCTCCCGCAGATCCGGCATCTCCGGACCGCGGTGCCGTTCGTGCGCACCGAAGCGACGCACAAACCATAGGAGTCTACCCGATCGGCGCGGCTCGGATGGTCATGCATCCGGATGCGTCGCCGCGATCCACTCCCCGATCCGGCGCAGCTCGTCGCACAGCTCGTGCGGCCAGACGGCCTCCGCGCGTCGACGGGCTCAGCGGCCCGCGCGCGTCACAGCATCTTGGTGACCTGCTCGAAGGCGAGCTCCACCGGAGTCTCGCGCTCGAACAGCGACACGAGTACGGTGAGCTTGCCCGCGGCGGCGTTGATCTCGCTGATCGTGCCGGGAAGGCCCGCGAACGAGCCCTCCTTGATCGTGATGGTCTCGCCGACCTCGAAGTCGACCTCCGCGGCCATGGGACGAGCCACGGCGACACCGCCCTTCGCGGCGATGGACTTCGCCGTGGGGACGTCCTTGACCTCGACCAGCGGCTTGAGCATGTTGAACGCCTCGTCGAAGCGCAGCGGGGTCGGGTTGTGGGCGTTGCCCACGAAGCCGGTCACACCCGGGGTGTGGCGCACGACCGACCAGGTGTCCTCGTTGAGCTCCATGCGCACCAGCACGTAGCCGGGGATGCGCACGCGGGTGACCATCTTGCGCTGGCCGTTCTTGATCTCGACGACGTCCTCCATGGGGACCTCGATCTGGTAGATGTCGTCCTCGACCTCGAGGGTCGACTTGCGCTGCTCGAGGTTGGCCTTCACCTTGCGCTCGAAGCCCGCGTAGGAGTGGATGACATACCACTTGCCCGGCAGCATCCGCAGGTCCATCTTGAAGGCCTCATACGGGTCCTCCTCGACCGGCGCATCCTCGGCATCCGTCTCGTCGGAGCCCTCGGTCTCGTCGGCCTGCTGAGCGTCGGGCTCGGGCCCGTCGTACGGCGTCACCGCCTCGGCCGCGGATGCCTCCTCTTCAGCGATTTCCTCCGCCACAGCGTCATTGAGGACCTCGGCGGCCGCTTCAGACTCAGCCGCTTGGTCCAGGTTGAGAGCGTCGTTCACGATCGCGTCCGCCTCCGGGTCTTCGATTTCGATGTCGTCCGTGTCATCGTCGTACTCCTCATCGGAGCCGGTCCCACCCTCGACGTGCAGGGCGACCGTCTCCGCCGACGAGGACGCCTCCTGCTGCTCGGCGAGGATGTTACCCTCCTGGGACTCGTCCTCCTCGCTGGACTGCTCAGCGGCGGTGGCCCAGTCGGCATCGTCGGAATATCGTTCAGACACGTTGCTTCTTTCCGTTCACTCGACGGTCCGGCAGGTGGTTCCCACGCCCGTCGAAGGGTGCGTCAACTGCCGGGGACCCCGAACACGAGATGAGTCACGTAGCCGAACAGCGAGTCGAAGCCGTAGACCAGACCCATCACGATCAGGACGAACACGAGCACCACGACGGTGAACTTGATGAGCTCCTTGCGAGTCGGGGTGACGACCTTGCGCAGCTCGCTGATCACCTGGCGGAAGAACAGCGCTATCCGCCCGAAGAAGCCCAGCTGCTTGTCACGC
This sequence comes from Microbacterium soli, assembly GCF_039539005.1. Classification (NCBI taxonomy): domain Bacteria; kingdom Bacillati; phylum Actinomycetota; class Actinomycetes; order Micrococcales; family Microbacteriaceae; genus Microbacterium; species Microbacterium soli. The sequence goes on along the minus strand of NZ_BAABCP010000001.1, from coordinate 2,014,401 downwards.
AGGGAATACGGGCCTGCTGCGACGCTGTCGCCGCGAACGTCGTCCTGATCCATCCTGCCTGTACCTTTCGTGAGTCAGCGTGTGCGCTGACGCGCAGGGCGGACAGGAATCGAACCTGCAACCTGCGGTTTTGGAGACCGCTGCTCTGCCAATTGAGCTACCGCCCTAGAGACCGAATGGCCCCTGGGTCCGCGCCCTCCGCATGCCGGGAGGGCACGGTGAAGGATGCAGACAACTGCCCTCCAAGTGTACGGCATCCGATCCCCTCGGCCGAACCGGGCCGACATCCCGCGTGAGTCGCACGGCCTGTCGTCCCCGTTCCGCCGCGAGCCGCCGAGTCACCGAACCGTCCGCCGACCCCGCCGCCGAGCCACCACGCAACCAGCGAGCCACCATACGGATCGCAGTGATCTCGATGGTGGCTCGCGAACAGGGTGGTGGCTCGGGGACGGTCCGTCTCAGAACAGCTGGCGCCAATTGGCCTTCGCGAGGTCGAGCAGCTCATCGCCGCGCCCGGACATCACGGTACGGATCGCGTAGAGCGCGAAGCCCTTCACCTGTTCGGCGGTGATCGACGGCGGCATCGACAGCTCCTGCCGCTCGGTCACGACGTCCAGCAGTGCCGGCCCGTCGTGAGCGAGCACCTCGGCGACGGCGGCGGGCAGGTCCTCGGAGCGCTCGACGCGCCTGGCGAAGATTCCCAGCGCCTGCGCGACGGCCGCGAAGTCGGGGTTGTCCAGGTCGGTGCCGTAGGTGACGAAGCCGGCGGCCTTCATCTCCAGCTCGACGAAGTTGAGCGAGGAGTTGTTGACCACGATGGTCTTCACCGGCAGCCGGTTCTGAGTGAGGGTGATGAGCTCGCCCAGCATCATCGCCAGTCCGCCGTCCCCGGCGAGCGCGATCACCTGCTGACCGGGGCGCGCGGTCTGCGCGCCGATCGCGTGCAGGAGGGCGTTGGCCATCGAGCCGTGAGTGAACGATCCGATCAGACGGCGCTTCGGCGTCATGGTGAAGTAGCGTGCGGCCCACACCGTCGGAGAGCCCACATCCGCGGTGAGGATCGCGTCCGATGCGGCCGCCTCATCGAGGAGGCGGGCGAGGTACTGCGGGTGGATCGGCGCGCTGCCCCGGGCGGGCACCGCCAGGTCGTCGAGCTTCGCGCGAGTCCTGCGGTAGTGTGCGAGAGCGTCATCGAGGTGTGCGCGGTCGGTCTTCGCCGTCAGGCGCGGCATCAGCGCCTGGACCGTCGCCTGGACATCGCCCACCAGGCCCAGGTCGAGCGGATGCCGTCTGCCCAGCTGCTCGCCGCGGATGTCCACCTGGATGGTCGTCGCGCCCTCAGGATAGAACTGCGCGTACGGGAAATCGGACCCCAGGATCAGGAGGGTCTCGGCATCCTCCATCGCGCGATAGCCCGAGGCGAATCCCAGCAGACCGGTCATCCCGACGTCGAAGGGATTGTCGTACTCGATGTGCTCCTTGCCGCGCAGCGCGTGGACGATGGGCGCCGCCAGGCGGTCCGCCAGTGCGATGACCTCGTCGTGCGCGCCCTCGACTCCGGCGCCGGCGAGGATCGTCACCCGCCGGCAGTCGTTGAGCAGCTGCGCCGCCCGATCCAGCTCCGCCGGGCTCGGGGTGACGACGGGGTTCGCGCGCGGGATCTCGACCGCGCGGTCGTCGGCGATGTCGGCGAGGGCGACGTCGCCGGGGATGACCAGCACCGCCACGCCGCGCTGCTCGACGGCCGCGCGCATGGCGACCTCCATCAGGCGCGGCATCTGGGACGGGTCGGCGACGTACTCGACGTACACGCTGCACTCGCGGAAGAGCTCCTGCGGATGGGTCTCCTGGAAGTAACCCGTGCCGATCTCGACCGTCGGGATGTGGGCGGCGATCGCGAGCACGGGGACGCGGGAGCGGTTGGCGTCGTACAGCCCGTTGATCAGGTGCAGGTTTCCGGGCCCGCAGGAGCCGGCGACCACGGCGAGATCACCGGTGAGGGCGGCGTCGGCGGCGGCCGCGAACGCCGCGGACTCCTCATGGCGCACGTGCACCCAGCGGATCGTGCCGTCCTTGCGGAGGGCGTCCGTGAATCCGTTGAGCGAATCGCCCGGGATGCCGTAGACCCGGTCGATGCCATTGGCGCGGAGTGTGCGGACCATATTCTCTGCGACGGTGGTCATGGTCCGAGCCTATGCCGCGCCGAGGCCCCCGCGGGCCAGATCCATCCTCTCTCTCCCCCGTCCGCCCCGCACGGTCACCGAACCACCATCCGACCCGCGAGCCACCATGCGGATCGCGGTGATCTCGATGGTGGCTCGCGAACAGGGTGGTGGCTCGGCAGAGCAGCGGGCGGTCCGCCGACCGCACGGCCGCGGCAGCCGTCAGGCCTTGCGGATGAGCTTCCTGTTGACGAACTCGTCGGCGGCCAGCAGGCCCAACTCGCGGGAGGTGCCGCTGCGCTTGACGCCGCCGAAGGGCAGCTCGGGGCTGTCGGCGAGCACAAGATTGACGTACACCATCCCCGCCTCGATGCGATCGGCCACGCGCTCGGCCTGCTCGGCGTCGGTCGTGAAGACGTACGATCCCAGCCCGAAGGAGGTGTCGTTGGCGAGCGCCACGGCGGCGTCCTCGTCGGCGACGCGGTACACGACCGCCGCGGGCCCGAACAACTCCTCGCGGTACACGTCCATCTCCGGCGTCACATCGGCCAGCACGGTCGGTGCGAAGAACGTGCCCTCTCTCGTGCCGCCGGTCAGCAGCGTCGCGCCCTGCGCCACCGCGGTGTCGATCTGCTCCTGCAGCCGCTCGGCCGCCGCCTCCGACGACAGCGGCCCGAGCACGGTGTCCTCCTGCGTGGGGTCCTCCGCCGAGACGGCGGCGAGCGCGGCCACGAACTTCTCCGTGAACTCCTCGTACAAGCCGTCCACGACGATGAAGCGCTTGGCGCCGTTGCAGGACTGGCCGTTGTTGTCCAGTCGCGCGTCGACGGCGTTCTGCACGACCGCGTCCAGGTCGGACGTGGACAGCACGATGAACGGGTCGGACCCGCCCAGCTCCAGCGCGACCTTCTTGAGGTTGCGTCCGGCCACCTCGGCCACGGCGGCGCCGGCGCGCTCGGAGCCCGTCACCGAGACGCCGTGCACGCGCGGGTCGGCGATGATGTCCGCCGCCTGCTCGTTGGTGGCGTACACGTTCACGTAGCCGCCGTCGGGCAGACCCGCGTCCCCGTAGATCGCCTCGAGGGCGGCCGCCGACTCCGGGCACTGCGGGGCGTGCTTGAGGATGATGGTGTTGCCGATCGCGAGGTTGGGGGCCGCGAAGCGCGCCACCTGATACGCCGGGAAGTTCCACGGCATGATGCCCAGCAGCGCCCCCAGTGGGGCACGGCGCACCACCGCCGTCCCGTCGCCGAGGATGTCGAGCGGACGGTCGGCGGTGATCTTCTCGATGTTGTCGGCGTAGAACTCGATGATGTCCGCGGCGAACTCCACCTCGCCGACCGCGGCGGCGATGGGCTTGCCCATCTCGCGCACGATGATCGCGCCGAGCTCGTCCTTGCGCTCGCGGTGCAGCTCGGCGATGTGACGGATGACGGTCGCGCGCTCGGCGGGCGGGACCGCCGCCCAGGTCGTGGCGGCGGATGCCGCACGCCCGACGGCGTCGTCGATCTGCGCGTCCGTGAAAGTGTCGTACGTGGCGACGGTCTCACCCGTGGCCGGATTGACGACGGCGTAGTCGGTCATGTCGGTTCCTCTCGTCGGGGTCAGCTGTTGGGGAGGAGGGTGTACTTGGTGGACAGGTACTCGTGGATGCCCTCGGCACCGCCCTCGCGGCCGATGCCCGACTGCTTGACACCGCCGAAGGGGGCTGCGGCGTTGGAGATCACTCCCACGTTCAGGCCCATCATGCCGGTCTCGAGCGCATCGATCATCCGGTGACCGCGGGCGAGGTCCTCGGTGAACACGTAGCCGACCAGCCCGTACTCGGTGTCGTTGGCCAGGCGCACGGCTTCGGCCTCGTCCGAGAACCGCGCGATCGCGAGCACCGGCCCGAAGATCTCCTCGCGCAGGATGTCGCTGCCCGCGACCACGTCGGCGAGGACGGTCGGCTCGTAGAACGTGCCCTCCCCCTCGATCGCGCCGCCGCCGACCAGCACGCGGGCGCCGCGCTGCACGGCATCCCCCACCAGCTCCGTCGCCTTGGCGACGGCATCCGCGTCGATCAGCGGGCCGATCACGACGCCGTCCTCGGTGCCGCGACCGATCTTCATCGCCCGCACGCGCTCGGCCACCCGGCGCGCGAACTCCTCCGCGACGGACTCGTGCACGATGAAGCGGTTGGCGGCCGTGCAGGCCTGGCCGATGTTGCGGAACTTCGCCGCGATCGCGCCGTCCACGGCCTTGTCCAGGTCCGCGTCCTCGAACACGACGAACGGCGCGTTGCCGCCCAGCTCCATCGACACCCGCAGCACGCCCTGGGCCGCCTGCGCGATGAGCTTCTGGCCCACCGGCGTCGAGCCCGTGAACGAGAGCTTCCGCAGCCGGGGGTCGGCGATGATCGGCGCCGACAGCGCACCGGACCGCGAGGTCTGCACGATGTTGACGACACCGGCGGGCAGCCCGGCCTCCTCCAGCAGCTTCGCGAAGAAGATCGTGGTCAGCGGCGTGAGCGCCGCGGGCTTGACGACGACGGTGCAGCCGGCCGCCAGCGCGGGAGCGATCTTGCGTGTGGCCATCGCGAACGGGAAGTTCCACGGCGTGATGAAGAACGACGGGCCGACCGGGCGCTGCGACACGATCATGCGGCCGGTGCCCTCCGGGTTGGAGCCGTAGCGACCGCTGATGCGCACGGCCTCCTCGCTGAACCAGCGCAGGAACTCGCCGCCGTAGACGACCTCGCCGCGCGACTCCGCGAGCGGCTTGCCCATCTCGAGCGTCATCAGCAGCGCGAGATCCTCCTTGTGCTCCTGCACGAGCTCCCATGCCCGGCGCAGAATGTCGCTGCGGGTGCGTGGGGCGGTGGCGGCCCACGCATCCTGCGCGGCGACGGCCGCATCCAGCGCCAGGATGCCGTCGGCCGGCGTCGCGTCGGCGATGGACGCGATCACCTGGTCGGTGGAGGGGTCGCGCACGTCGAAGGTGCGCCCCTCCTCGGCATCCGTCCACTGTCCGCCGATGAAGAGGCCGTGCGGGACGCGGGCGAGGAGGTCCTGCTCGGCGGGTGCGAGTGTGCTCATGGTTCGTCTCAATTCTTTGCGAGTGCGAGGATTGCGGATCGGCGGCTGGGCGGGCTGTTCCCGCCCAGCGTCTCACTCCTGGGATGCTGCGGTGCGCGCCTTGTCGACGATCTGCGAAGCGACCAGCCTGCCCATCCGGATCGCGCCGTCGACGTGCTGGTAGCCGGCGCCGGCGAGGTCGCTGCAGGCGAAGTGGATGGGCCCGACGGCGGTGCGCAGATCGGCGCCGTAGCGGTGCAGGCCGCCCATGTCGAAGCTGGCCGCATAGGCGCCGCGGGTCCACTCCTCGGAACCCCAGTCGCTCTCGTAGTAGACGAGGGGGTTCTTCGCCTCGGGACCGTAGTAGTGCGACAGCGATTCGAGGATGCGCTCCCTGCGCTCGTCGGCGGAGAGCTCGAACAGGTCGTCGGCGTTGCGATCGCTGACGAACCCGACGAGGGTTCCCCGCTCGTCGCCGTGGTTGGTGTTGTCGTACGCCTCGTGGGAGAGCTCGTACGGGCTGAACGCCGTGCCGCTCAGGCCCTGCTCGCGCCAGAACGGCCGGTCGTACACGGCGTGCACCTTGATGACGAAGCCCATCGACAGGTGCTGGTGCAGCTGATGCTGACGGCGCGGCAGCGGCGGCGTGAACGAGATGCGGCTGTAGAGCACGGGAGCGTGCGCGAGGATCGCGTAGCGGGCCTTGATCACGGTGCGGTCCGTCGTGGCGACGACTCCCGCCTCGGACCACTCCAGGCTGCGCACCGGCTGCCCGAGCAGCACGTCGTCGCCCAGGCGCTCGGCCAGCAGGAGCGGAACCTGCTGCAGTCCGCCCACGACGCGCTTGTCGAGGATGAAATCGGCGTCGACGAGGTTCGAGTAGGAGCCGGCGGATGCCGCCATCAGCAGCGACTGCAGCAGGGAGAAGGCGTGCGTGGGCTTGGTGAGCATGGCGGTCCCTGTCGCGAAGGCGAGGTTGCGGATCGCCTCGTCGTCATCGGTCTGCTCGTGCAACCAGGCGTCCCACGTGATCCGATCCCATTCGGCGGCCTTCGGGTGCGCCCAGGGGCGGTCGGGGTCGACCTCGGCGGCCATCGCGTCGAGGCGCTCGGTGACCTCCGCGATGACCTTCTCCGTCGCGGGCGACACGGGGAACATCTCCCCCGTGAAGCGGTGCACGGCGCCGTCCGGGCCGATGTAGACGCTGTCGCCGTCGCGGTGGCGGCTGAAGGTCTCCAGACCGAGGTCCTCGACGGTCTCCTGCAGCGCGTGCTGGTCGGGCGAGATCCACTGACCGCCCAGCTCGAGCATGGCGCCGTCGATGACGTCGGTCCACAGCCGGCCGCCCACGCGGTCGCGGGCCTCGAGGACGGCGACGGACAGCCCCGCCCTGCGCAGCTCGTTGGCCGCGGTCAGTCCGGCGGCCCCGGCGCCGACGACGACGACGTCGCGGCTGATCTCCTGGTCAGTCATGCTGGTCTCCTTCGATTCGATGCGGAATGTGCTGCGTCGGTCGCGATCCGTGATCCCCCGACCGGGATCGCGACCGACGGTCTCAGTCCTGCCGGATGCCGGCGAGCGCGGCGGCGACGACGTCGAGGCCGTCGCGGAGCAGGTCGTCACCGATGGACAGCGGCGGCAGGAAGCGGATGACGTTGCCGAAGGTGCCGCAGGTGAGGACGATCACGCCCTGGGCGATGCAGGCCTTCGCGACGGCGCCGGTGAGCGCGGCGTCCGGCTCCCCGGTGGCCGGGTCGACGAACTCGGCGGCGACCATCGCCCCGTGCCCGCGGACGTCGCCGATGCGGGGATCGGCGGCGGCGATGGCCCGCAGCCTCTCCTGCAGGATGGTGCCGATCTGCTGCGCGCGCTCGACGAGGCCCTCGTTCTCGAAGGCGGAGATGGCGGCGATGGCGGCCGCGCAGGCGACCGGGTTGCCGCCGTAGGTGCCGCCCAGACCGCCCGGGTGCGCGGCATCCATGATCTCCGCGCGACCGGTGACTCCGGCCAGCGGGAGCCCTGCGGCGATGCCCTTGGCGGTGGTGACGAGGTCCGGTTCGATGCCGAAGATCTCGCTCGCGAACATGGCGCCGGTGCGGGCGAAGCCGGTCTGCACCTCGTCGGCGATGAAGACCACGCCGTGGGCTCGGCACCAGGCGACGATGGCGTCGAGGAAGCCGTCGGCGGGGACGATGAAGCCGCCCTCCCCCTGGATCGGCTCGATGATGACGGCGGCGAGGCCGTCGGCGCCGATCTGCTTCTCGATGAGCGTGATGGCGCGCTGCGCGGCCTCGGGCCCGGTGAGCCCGTCGCGGTACGGATAGGACCCGGGCACGCGGTAGACCTCGGGGGCGAACGGTCCGAAACCGGCCTTGTAGGGCATGGCCTTGGCGGTGAGCGCCATGGTCAGGTTGGTGCGCCCGTGGTACCCGTGGTCGAAGGCGACGACGGCCTGGCGGCCGGTGTGCTTGCGGGCGATCTTGATCGCGTTCTCGACGGCTTCGGCGCCGGAGTTGAACAGGGCGGTCTTCTTGGCGTGAGCGCCGGGGGTGAGGCGGTTCAGCGCCTCGGCGACCTCGACGTACGACTCGTACGGCGAGACCATGAAGCAGGTGTGGGTGAACTGCGCCGCCTGCGCGGCGATGGCGGCGGCGACCGCGGGGTGGGCGTTGCCGACGCTGGTCACGGCGATGCCGCTGCCGAGGTCGATGAGCGAGTTGCCGTCGGCGTCGAGGACGACTCCGCCGCCGGCGGCGACGACCGCGACGGGCACGGAATGCGCGATGCCCGCGGCGACGGCATCCGTCTTGCGGGAGAGGATGGCGGCCGAGCGCGGCCCGGGCAGCTCGGTGACGACGCGACGGACCTGCTCGAGGGTGGGTCCGCCGGCGGGGATTGTGATGGTCTCGTCGATGAGGGTCATGAGGCGAGGCTATGTCGCCGCCGCACACTCCGCATCCGCCGCGTCGTACAATCGGAAGCATATTTTCGCCCGTTTGTACAAGCCGAGGAGTCGGATGCCATGGAGCTGACCGCCGCGTCGACACTGCGTGCGCTGCTCGGCCGCCCGGACCTGCGGCTGCGCCTGCTCTCCGAGGAGAGCGCCCTCGGGGCCGATGCGCTGGAGCAGCGGGTGCGCTGGGTGCACAGCTCCGACCTCCTCGACCCCACACCGTTCCTCACGGAGGATCTCGTGCTGCTCACCACCGGCGTGCAACTCGCCGAGCAGGATCCGCACGGGACCGAGGAGTACGTCTCGCGCCTCGTGCATCGCGGCGTGCTGGGCCTCGGCTTCGGTTCGGGCGTGCACCGCAGCCGCGTGCCGGACGAGCTGGTGTCCGCCTGCGCGCGGGCGGGCCTGGCGCTGTTCGAGGTCCCCTACGACATCCCGTTCCTCGCCATCGCCCGCGCGCATGCCGAGGTCATCGCCGCGGAGGCGTACGCACGCCGCACGTGGGCCCTCGACGCGCAGCGGGCACTGGCCGTCGCCGCCCTCCGGCCGCACGGGCTGGACTCCACGCTCTCCGAGCTGTCCCGGCGCCTGGGATGCTGGGTGGGGATGTTCGACGCGACGGGGGCGCTGGTGCACGCGCATCCGTCCGAAGCCGTGGCGGGGATGCCGGCGGTGGCCGCCGGTGCCGCCGATCTGCTGTCCCGCGGCGGCGCGGCCAGCAGGACGATCGAGGACGGCGCTGCGGCGTTCACGCTGTTCACGCTGGGGCGCTCGGGCAGGCTGCGCGGCGTGATCGCGCTGGCGGCTGCGGGGCTGGACCCCGAAACCCGGGCGGTCATCACCTCGGTCATCGCGATGGCGGCGCTGGCGCTGGAGCAGAACCGCCGCATGGCCAGGGAGCGGCGCCGACTGCACGGCCAGCTGCTGGCGTCGCTGCGGGCGGACGACCCGGGCCTGGCCCGGCGCGTGCTGGGCTCGCTCCCGACGGCGCCGGTCGTGGTGGCGGTCGCCGCGACCTCCCGCGTCGAGATGATCATGGACTGGTGGGACCGCAGACGAACGGATGCCGGCACCGCGTCGTTCATCGCGGACGACGCCGACGGCGTCACGATGTGCGTGGCCGCGGAGGACGCCGACGTCCTCGACGGACCCGCCCGCGCCTTCGACCTCCGGATCGGCGTCTCCGAACCGGCCGACTACACCGCCTTCTCGCAGGCGCACGCCCAGGCCCTCGCGGCGCTGCGCCACGGCGATGCCGACGGTGTCGTGCGCTACCGGAGCACGCTGACCGGGGGCGTGCTGGATGCGCTCGGCGGCGAGGAAGCACGGCTCGTCGCCCGCACCCTGCTGGCGCCGCTGCGCCGCCACGACGCGGAAACCGGGTCCGAGCTCGAGCGCACCCTGCGAGTGTGGCTGGAGCACGACGCGCACAGCGAGCGCAGCGCGACGGCTCTCGGCATCCACCGGCACACCCTGCGCACGCGCATCGCCCGGGCCGCGAAGCTCCTGGGCACCGACCTGTCCGGGTTCCCCGCCCGTGCGGAGGTGTGGGCGGCGCTGCGCGCCGCGTGACCGCATCCGCCCTCGTGTCCTTCCCACCTCACGTCGGGGCGTGCGCCTCCAGGAACTCGTACACGTCCGTGGTGTCCACGCCCGGGAAGGCGCCGGTGGGCAGCGTCGCGAGCAGCGTGCGCGGGGTGCGCACGTTCGGCCAGGACCGCTCGCGCCAGCGCTCCTCGAGCTCGGCCGGCGCGCGACGGCAGCACACCTCGACGGAGTGCTTGGAGACGCCGCGATTCGGGGTGTCGCGCCCCACGAACCACTTCGTGTCGTCGAAGCGCACCCCCACGCTCACCGAGTGCAGGCCCTCACTGGAGGGCTCCACGCGGGCCGTGCACCAGTAGGTGCCGTTTCCGGTGTCGGTGTACTGGTAGTAGGGGTTGAAGCGGTCCTCGACCTCGAACACCTCGCGGCTCGTCCAACGACGACAGCACATCTGCCCCTCGATGGAGCCCAGCCTGTCGGTGGGGAAGTTCACGTCGTCGTTCTCGTACGCCTTGGTGATCGTGCCCGACTCGTGCACCTTGAGGAAGTGCACGGCGATCCCCAGATGCCGGGTGGCGAGGTTCGTGAACCGGTGCGCGGCGGTCTCGTACGAGACCGCGTAGGCGTCGCGGAGATCCTCGATGGACAGGGCGCGTCGCGACTTCGCCTCCTGCAGCACCGGGACGACATGCGCCTCCGGCACGAGGATGGCGCCCGTGAGGTAGTTGGTCTCCACCCGCTGTCGCAGGAACTCGGCATAGCTGCGGGGTTCGCTGTGCCCGAGGATGCGACTGGACAGCGCCTGCAGCACCGCCGTGCGCGCGTCGCCCTTGGCGGGGATGCTGCTGGAGAGGTACAGCCTGCCGTTGGCGAGGTCGGCGACGCTGCGGGTGCTCTGCGGCAGATCGGCGGCGTAGTGCAGGGTGAAGCCGAGATGCGCGGCGATCTCGGAGGCCGTGCGCTGCGTGACAGGGCCGCCGGAGTGCCCCACAGCGGCGAGGATGTCGGCGGCCTCGGACTCGAGATCGGCGAAGTAGTTGTCCTGCGCCCGCATGAGGTGACGCAGCTCGACGTTGGCGCGGCGCGCCTCCTCCGGCGTGGCCGCGCGCTCATCGCGGAGCCGCTCGATCTCGCCGTGCAGGGCGAGCATCGCGCCCAGGACCTCGGAGGGCACGGACTTGCCGATGCGGAAGGGCGAGATCCCCAGCGCCTGGAACGTCTGCCCCTTCATGGCGCGCTCCAGAGCGATCTCCATGGTGCTGCGCTCATCGAGCGGCTCGCCCTCCAGCAGAGCGTCGATCGTGGTGCCCAGCGCGCGCGCGATGCTCTGCAGCAGGGTGAGCTTGGGCTCGCGCTTGCCCGTCTCGAACATCGACAGCTGGCTGGGCGCGCGGCCGACGAGTCCGGCGAGGTCGTCGAGCGTCATCCCCCGGGCCGTGCGCAGCTGACGGATGCGGCGGCCGATGGTCAGGGCATCGGAGTCTTCTGCGACTTCTGCGGTGGTCATGTCCGTGATTGTGTCACAGGAACAGAATTTCAAGCAATCTTCACCTCGATCCTGGCCACGGATCGTCTGGTTCTTCACGCATTGTGGATGTCAAGCCAACCGGGCCCCCGACACATCCCGTGCCGACCGACATCTCACGGAGGAGAAGATCATGAGCATCCCCACTGCGTCTCAGGCCGCCCCGATCCGGACCGTCGGCACCGCCGTCGTCGGCAGCATGGGTCCTGAGCTGCGCATCACCGGCCCCCTGCACGAGAGGTTCGAGGAGATCCTCACGCCCGCGGCGCTGGCCTTCCTCACGGAGCTGCACCACCGGTTCGCGGGCCGCCGTCACGACCGTCTCGCCGACCGGATGCGTCGCCGCTTCGAGATCGGGAACGGCCACGACCCGCGCTTCCGCGATGACACCGCGCACATCCGCGACGACCCCGACTGGCGCGTCGCCGGCGCCGGCCCCGGGCTGGAGGACCGCCGGGTGGAGATCACCGGCCCGACCGACCCGAAGATGACCGTCAACGCGCTCAACTCCGGTGCTCGCGTGTGGCTGGCGGACCTGGAGGATGCCACCAGCCCGACCTGGCGCAACCTCATCGGCGGTCAGCTGACGCTGCGGGATGCGATCCGCGGCGAGCTCGCGCACACCAGCGCCGACGGCAGGGAATACCGCGTCACGACCGAGCGGACTCCGACGATCGTGATGCGCCCGCGCGGCTGGCACCTCGGAGACAGGCACATCGACTTCACGGACCGCACGGGCCGCACCCTGTCGGCATCCGGATCCCTGATCGACTTCGGGCTGTACTTCTTCCACAACGCGCGAGCGCTCATCGATGCGGGCCGCGGCCCCTACTTCTACCTCGCCAAGCTGGAGTCCAGCGAGGAGGCGCGGCTGTGGGACGACGTGTTCTCCTTCAGCGAGGAGTACCTCGGCATCCCGCACGGCACGATCCGCGCGACCGTGCTGATCGAGACCCTGCCGGCCGCGTTCGAGATGGACGAGATCCTGTACGAGCTGCGCGAGCACTGCGCGGGGCTCAACGCCGGCCGCTGGGACTACATCTTCTCGATCATCAAGAACTACCGTGGCCGCGGTGCGCGCTTCGTCCTCCCCGACCGCAGCGAGGTGACGATGACCGTGCCGTTCATGCGGGCGTACACCGAGCTGCTGGTGCAGACCTGCCACCGGCGCGGGGCGCACGCGATCGGCGGCATGAGCGCGTTCATCCCCGACCGTCGCGACGCCGAGGCCACCGCACGCGCGCTGGAGAAGGTATCGGCCGACAAGAGGCGCGAGGCCGGAGACGGCTTCGACGGGACGTGGGTCGCGCATCCCGACCTCATCCCCGCCGCGCTGGCCGAGTTCGACGCCGTCCTCGGCGCCCGTCCGCACCAGCTGGACCGTCTGCGCGACGACGTCGAGGTGACGGCATCCCATCTCCTCGACCTGCGCATCGGCCGCGCGATCACCCGCGCCGGCGTGCGGGAGAACGTGTCCGTCGCCATCCGCTACATCGAGGCCTGGCTGCGCGGTCAGGGCGCGGTGGCCATCGACGGGCTCATGGAGGACGCCGCCACCGCCGAGATCAGCCGGTCGCAGATCTGGCAGTGGATCAACCAGGACCGCCGCACGGAGGAAGGCGACCTCATCACCGCCGAGTACGTCGAACGCCACATCGGAGAGGTGATCGCGCAGACCGCGCGCACCGAGGGCGATCGCTTCGACGACGCCGCCGACGTGTTCCGCGAAGTCGCTCTCCAGCCCGAGTTCCCCGCATTCCTGACACTGACGGCGTCTCGCTTCCTGACCGAGACCGCCTGACGACCCGCCCGCTCACGAAGGACTTGACATGACCCACTATCAGGACGACATCGCCGCCATCCAGGAGCTGAAGGACGCCAACGGCTCGGGCTGGAACGCCATCGACCCCGAGTCGGCCGCCCGCATGCGGGCGCAGAACCGGTTCCGCACGGGACTGGACATCGCCCGCCACACCGCCGACATCATGCGCCGCGACATGGCCGAGTACGACGCCGACTCGTCGGCCTACACCCAGTCGCTCGGTGTCTGGCACGGCTTCATCGGGCAGCAGAAGCTCATCTCCATCAAGAAGCACCTGAAGTCGACGAACAAGCGCTACCTGTACCTGTCCGGGTGGATGGTCGCCGCCCTCCGCTCCGAGTTCGGGCCGCTGCCCGACCAGTCCATGCACGAGAAGACCGTGGTCCCCGCGCTCATCCGGGAGCTGTACTCGTTCCTGCGTCAGGCGGATGCCCGTGAGCTGGACCTGCTGTTCACCCGGCTGGACGCCGCCCGCGCGGCCGGCGACGAGACCGCCGCCGAGTTCATCCAGTCCCAGATCGACGGGTTCCAGACGCACATCGTCCCCATCATCGCCGACATCGACGCCGGGTTCGGGAACCCGGAGGCGACGTACCTGCTCGCCAAGAAGATGATCGAGGCGGGCGCCTGCGCCATCCAGATCGAGAACCAGGTCTCCGACGAGAAGCAGTGCGGACACCAGGACGGCAAGGTCACGGTGCCGCACGAGGACTTCATCGCGAAGCTCAATGCGGTCCGCTACGCGTTCCTCGAACTCGGCGTCGACAACGGCGTCATCGTCGCCCGCACCGACTCGCTGGGCGCCGGCCTCACCCAGAAACTCGCCGTCAGCCGGGAGCCGGGCGACCTCGGCGACCAGTACAACTCCTTCCTCGACGTGGAGGAGATCAGCGAGGCCGAACTGCGCGACGGCGATGTGGTCATCCAGCGCGAGGGGAGGCTGCTGCGGCCGAAGCGCCTGGCCAGCAACCTGTACCAGTTCCGTCCGGGAACCGGAGAGGACCGCGTGGTGCTGGACTGCATCACGGCCCTGCAGCACGGCGCCGACCTGCTGTGGATCGAGACCGAGAAGCCGCACGTCGAGCAGATCGCCGGCATGGTCGACCGCATCCGCGAGGTCATGCCCGACGCCAAGCTGGTGTACAACAACAGCCCGTCGTTCAACTGGACGCTCAACTTCCGCCAGCAGGCCTACGACCAGCTGGTCGAGCAGGGCCGGGACGTCTCCGCCTACGACCGCGACAAGCTCATGAGCGTGGACTACGACGACACCGAGCTCGCCCGGATCGCCGACGAGAAGATCCGCACGTTCCAGCGCGACGGGTCCGCCCGCGCCGGCATCTTCCACCACCTCATCACCCTGCCGACCTACCACACGGCGGCCCTGTCGACCGACAGCCTCGCCAAGGGCTACTTCGGCGACGAGGGCATGCTGACCTACGTCCGTGACGTGCAGCGCCAGGAGATCCGCCAGGGCATCGCCACCGTCAAGCACCAGAACATGGCGGGCAGCGACATCGGCGACAACCACAAGGAGTACTTCGCCGGCGAGGCCGCGCTGAAGGCCGGCGGAAAGCACAACACCATGAACCAGTTCAGCTGATCGACTCCTCGATCCCTTCGACGGGCTCAGGGGCCCAGCAGTGGGCCGCTGAGCCCGTCGAAGCACCCCGCTCTCCGAAGGAGACCCCATGATGTCCACCGCCGACCTCTACGACCTGCACGGCGAGGCCCTGCAGTCCCTCCCGCTGCAACTGCGCTCCTTCGGCGGTGTTCCGCGGTTCGAGGGCCCGATCCGCACCGTGCGATGCTTCCAGGACAACGCCCTCGTCAAGCGGATCCTGCAGACACCGGGCGACGGCGCGGTGCTCGTCGTCGACGGATCGGGATCCCTCCAGACCGCTCTGATGGGCGACATGATCGCGCAGAGCGCCGTGGACGCCGGCTGGGCCGGCGTCGTGATCCACGGATGCGTGCGCGACAGCGTCGCTCTGGCCAGGATGCCCCTGGGCGTCAAGGCGCTCGGCACCAATCCGCGCAAGAGCGCGAAGGAGGGCACGGGTGAGATCGACGTCGTCGTGGAATTCGGCGGTGTCTCCTTCCGCCCCGGCGCGCGCCTGCACGCCGACGAGGACGGCGTGCTCGTCGAACGCTGAGCCCGTCAGTGCACCGGAGCAGAACCCGGATTTCCGTTATCCGACCGGCAGGGCCCGCACTGTTCGGTGCCGTCGGTCTCCTTGCCGCGTTCGTCAGATCAGGACAGTTCGTCCGAGGGGTCCAGCAGCACCGGGTTCGAGATCTCCCCCAACGAGGACACCTCGCAGCGAACCGTCGAACCCGGCGAGAGGAACCGTGGTGGGGTGAATCCGAGCCCGACACCCTTCGGCGTTCCCGTCAGAATCACGTCACCGGGCTCCAGGGTCGTCGTCCGGCTGAGGTACGAGATCAACTCCGCCACCGAGTACAGCATGAGCGAAGTCGTGGAGTCCTGACGCGGCTCGTCGTCGACGAAGGAGCGGATCGTGAGCGACTGCGGGTCCGGCACCGCATCCGCGGTCGTGATCCACGGACCGATCGGCCCGAAGGTGTCCAGACTCTTGGACCGGGAGATCTGAGAGTCGGCCGCCTGGAGGTCTCGCGCGGACACGTCGTTCGCGACGGCGTACCCGAAGACGTGCGCCAGCGCGTCCGCCTCGCTCACCCGTCGGGCGCTCCTGCCGATGACGACCGCGAGTTCGGCTTCGTAATCCACCTGAGTGGTGATCGAAGGATCGACGCGGATGGCATCGGTGGGGCCGATCACGGAGCTGGAGTACTTCACGAAGATGATGGGAGCATCGGGTCTCACCATCCCGGTCTCCTCGACATGCGAACGGTAGTTCAGACCGACTGCGAGGATCTTCCGCGCACTTCGCGCCACCGCTCCCAGCGTCACCGACCGCTCGCGCGGCGCCGAAGCCAGCGCCGTCGCCGATACCTCCGCGGCGGCTCGGACCGCCTCCGGCAGATCCCGCGGCTCCGCGCCGAGTGACCGGAGCAGGCACCACCCAGCCTCTCCGTCCTCGCGCACAGCGAACTGCTCGCCGTCATCGACACGCACCAGCGCCAGATGCATCATTTACTCCTTCCATCATCGAGACCCAGAAGGTCCGTTGTCCGGCGACCCTGCCGGATCGCCTCGGCCCACTGCCGCTCCTGTTCGACGACGCGCTTAACGCATTCGAACACCTGGGACTCCTGCGCTGCGGGCACGACCGTGACACCGTCCCGGTCACCGACCACGCGATCCCCCTGCGCAACCGTCACTCCGCCGCAGCTGATGGGAACGCGGGCGTTGCCACCCCCGCTCTTCACCGGCCCCGACGGCGTGACGGCCCGCGCGAACAGTGGGAAGCCCCGCTCCTGAATCCGTGCGATGTCGCGCACCGCCCCATCGATCACCACTCCGGCGATTCCCTGCGCGATCGCCGCCTCAGTGAGCAGCTCACCCCACACGGCGCGCGACTCCACCCCTCCCGCGTCGATGATCAGAACGGACCCCGCCCCGACGTGCTCCAGCTCACGGTGCAGCGACAGGCTGTCCCCCGGCTGTATCCGGATGGTGTGCGCAGGACCGGTCACGGAGAAGCCCGTCAGATTCCGGATCTCCGCGCGCATCGCCCCGAAGCGCGCCTGACAGTCCGACGCAGCGGACGACGGCACCTGATCCCACCGTTCAATCACCGGCGGTCCTCGTCCCCTGCCCCGGTGCAGACAGCACGAACCCGGGCTGCGGTCCGGAACGCGCCACCACGGAGACCTCCAGCTGCCGGGCGCACCCGGGACAGCAGTAGGTCTGCAGCCTGACGGCATCCGCTCCGTAGTCCTGCCCCCGATTCGGTCCGGCGGCCGCCACACTCACCGTCTCGACCAGGCATCCGGCGCGGAAGTCCTCCCGCGCCGCGGAGAGACGATGTCCGCACGCCATGCACGTGGCAGTGTCCTCGTCGAAGTCGAACCTGACGATGTCTCCGTATGATGTCGTGCCTGTCACCGTCCCCTCCGCCGCTGTCGGGAGCGGCAGATCGGAAGGCCGTTCCGCCGGCACACCATCGGCCAGACGACGGCGACGGATGTCGTCGCGTCGTCGGGCCGTCGCGTCCTCATCGACGTGCCCGCTCTCGTCGACGACGACGCCGTAGACGTCATGCGCGACGGCTCGCGAGACGGCTCGTCGTCGCACATCGTCCTCGACTGCAGACGTCGCCCGTTCGATCGGGTCGCCGAATCCACCGCCACCTTGCCAGTTGTGATATTCGACGGTGTCATCCTCGAAGGGAGCGAGAGACCGGTTGATCATGGTCATCTCGCGGTCACCGAGTATCTCCGCTTCCGTCCCCGGCAGCCCCTGAGCGGCTTCCAGCGCCGCCGGCAGGCCCGCGTTCCTGTAACGGACGAAGCGGACAGCCGCACCGGGAAGACCGCCTCCGAGCCCGAATCCGTTGGGCGTGTCGGCCCCCACCCCGGCGAACGTCGTCTGCACCGGACCGGAGTGATCGTAGGGCACGAGCGCGACACCACCGGACATACCACCGCGGAACTTCCCCGGACCGCCCGAGTCCGTGAGCTGCTCGCGGAACATGTACATCAGCGGGTAGTCGGCCTCCGTCTGCTCGATCGAGGGGATGTTCGCCGTGGTGTTGATGATGATCCCGCCGGTGTCGACGCCGTCTGCGTATGTCCGCGCACCGCCGCCGGCCGCGAAGTGACTGCCCTCGGGAGCTACGGTCATTTGCCCGTCCGCATTCTGCCCGAGGATGGAGACGCCGAGTGAGGTGCCGCACCAGGTGGCCATCGCCTCCTCATGATGCGCCGGGCTGGACAGGAGCATCTTGGACAGCGCGCTGAACACCAGGTTGAGGTTCACGACGATGGCGGAGATCGTCGCCATCGATACGGGCATGGGGTACTCGGCCGTGACGATCGTCCGACGCGGCGCATTGATCGTCACGCAGCGCGCCATCCCGTCATTCCAGGTCAGGTCGTAGCCGAGCATGATGCACACGGCACTGAGCGTGGAGGCTCTCAACCCCCCATACGCGGAGTTGGCGAATCCGGCGACCTGCGGATCGCTGCCGTCGAAGTCGATCGTCAGCTGTTCACCGCTCTTGGTCACCGTGCACACGATCCTGCGGAGGTTGCGCTGATGTCCGTCATGATCGAGGTACTGCACCTCTCTCCACACGCCGTCCGGCAGAGTCCGCAGCCGTTGCCGGAAGCGTCGTTCCACGTGATCCAGCCCCTCGCGCATAACGGCGTCGACGGTGTCTGCGCCGTAGGCGTCGTAGAGTTCGGCAAGACGAAGCAGACCCGCCTGATTCGAGGTGACCTGACCCCGCAGGTCCAGCTCCACCAACGGCTCCCGCACCTGGCTCATGATCAGGTCGGCGATGTCGTCGCGGAGGACGCCGTCCTCGACGAGAAGTGTCGGCGGAAGCCGGAGGCCCTCGTCGAACACGCTCGTGGCGTTCATGTTGAATCCGCCGGGTTCGCTGCCTCCGATGTCGAGCCAGTGCCCGGACGACCCCACCCAGGCATGCAGCCGGTCGCCATGGTGGAACGGTGCGACGGTCGCGACATCGGGCTGATGGGTGGCCCCGAGATACGGATCGTTGCAGATGAACATGTCGCCCTTGCGAATGCCTCGCCGATGAGATCTCTTCTGCAACGTGGCCTGTACGATCAATGCGAGCACATGCGCCTGGGTGGTGATGTAGGGTCCCATCGCCACGAGCTGCCCATCAGGAAGGCAGATGCCCGTGCTCGCGTCATATGCCCCCACCAGCACGGGGGACCCCGACGTGCGCATGTACTTGATGCCCATCTCCTCGGTGGTGTCGAGTAGACGGTGCCAGACGACCTCGAAGGTCACCGGATCCACGATCATTTCCTATCCCTCCTCGGTCAGGAACTCGATGACGCAGTTCCCGAATCGGTCGATCACGCATTCCGCTCCCGGGGGAACGGCGATGGTCGTGCCGGGCTGCTCGATCACTGCGCAGCCCGGGATCCTGTTCCCCCTGCGAAGTTTGACTCCGTCGTAGATGGGAGTCGGATGCCAGGCCATCAGCTCCGGCCAGAACACGTCCCGTGTGCCCTCCAGCGCGGCCTCGGCGGACGGTCCGTCATCGGGCATCTCCTGCATTGCGGGTTCCGCGATCTCTCCCACGACATCGACCCCGATCCGCAGCAGCACCGGCGTCGCCCCATCGAGCACCGCGGCCGCACCGTACAGGGAGACGTAGCGCTCGGCGAACGCCTCCGTCAGGTCCCTGCCGACGCGCGCGGATGCCGCGGGAATCTCCACCCTGACCGCGTGGAGCTGCTGCGCGTACCGCATCTCCGCCCATCTGGTCACCCGAACCGCTTCCACACGGATCCGCTGGTCGAGGACGAAAGCCGTGGCCTCGTCCTCGAGACTCCCGTACCGTCGGCGTAGCTCGGAATCGTCCTCGAGCAGGTTTCCGCTCACCGACCTCTGGACGGAGTGACGCAGGTGGCTGGAAGCCGCTCCGTAGGCCGAGTATCCCGTCGCCGCACGAGGCACCAGCACACCCCGGACCCCGATCCCGCGGGAGTATCCCGATGCATGCAGGGGCCCCGCACCGCCGTAGGACACCATCATGAAGTCGCGCGGGTCGTGTCCGCGTTCGATCGTCGCCTTCCGGACGAGATCCCCCATCTGAGAGTCGATGATCTTCCGGATTCCGGCTGCCGCGAGCACGACATCGCCACCGAACAGCGGTTCGGCGATGTGCTCCCTGATCGCCTCCTCCGCAAGCTCCCGACGCAGTTCCAGCCGTCCACCGAGGAAGCGCTGGGGGTTCAGGAAGCCGAGAACGGCATCCGCATCGGTCACGGTGGGCAGCGTGCCGCCCCAGCCGTAGCACGCGGGCCCGGGGTCTCCCCCCGCGCTGAGCGGGCCGATCCGCAGTCGGGTGTCGTCGACCCACGCGATGCTGCCACCACCGGCACCGATCGACACGATGTCGATCATCGGCATCGACAGACTGTATTGATTGATGATCGTCTCGTTGGCCACGGACCACTGGTCGTCGACGAGGAGCCCGACCTTGAACGTCGTCCCGCCGACGTCTGTTGCGATCACGTTATGGTGGCCGGTCGATTCCATGAGGGACCTCACCGCAACCATTCCCGCCGCCGGCCCGCTCTCGATCGTTCGGATCGGCACGGTCTGCTCGATGCTCGCGACGCCGCCGCTGGCCTGCTGCACGAGAACGGGGACGTCGAGATCGTGATCGCGTACACGCTGGCTGAGCCGTGCGAGATAGTCCTCCAGGGTCGGGGCCACGAAGGCGTTCACCACCGCTGTGGACGTCCGCTCGTACTCTCCGATGCTGTTCGAGAGGCGGTGTCCGAGGCTGACGTGGACGTCAGGGGCGAGTTCACGCGCGACGTCGGCGATGAGAAGCTCGTGCTGAGGGTTCTCATGGGCCCAGAGCAGTGACACGGCGATCGATTCGACACCCTGATCGAGAAGCCGACGCACCGCGTGCTCGGCCTCCTCCCGAGTGAGCTCGACGATCGCGCGCCCGCGGTAGTCGATGCGTTCGGATACCTCGACGATGAGGTCCCGCGGCACGATCTGCGTGGGCTTCTGCGTGGTCCGCAGGTGCCGCCTGTCGGACAGCCCGAGCCCGGCCACACGACCGCGAGCGCGCATGATGAGCAGCTCGTCGGCGAAACCTCTGGTCGTGATCAATCCGGTCTTCGCACCGACCCAGGTCAGCATGACGTTCGACGTCTGCGTCGTTCCGTGTGCGAACTTCTCGGTCTGCGCGAGCAGTTCCTCGATCGACAGGCCTGCATCGCCCGCTGTCAGAGTCAGCGCCTCGATGAGACCCTCGATGAGGTCCCACGGTGTGGATCGTGCTTTGGAGGCGAAGACCTCTCCCGACTCGACATCGACCGCACACACGTCGGTGAAGGTTCCGCCGATGTCAACCCCAACGATGTAGCTCACTGGTTTCCTCCTATGTGCAATCGATTGGTCACCAATCGATTGCACATACAATACAGTTGGTTCCCGGTCTCGGCAACCCTTGTGGTGGTGACCGTCCCGGCACCATAGACTGCGCTGGAGAGGAGCAGCCCCATGGCCGACCAGTCACGAAGCCGCGATCGGGTGACCATCTACGACATCGCGGCTCTCGCAGGCGTGCATCCCTCGACGGTCTCGCGGGCGCTGTCGACCACCCCCACGCGTCGGGTCACGGCGGAGACGGTCGCGAAGATCAAGAGCATCGCAGATGAGCTCGGCTATGAGGCCAACCCATGGGCGCAGAGTCTGCGAACGCAGCGGACCCAGACGATCGGCCTCGTCTTGCCGCATTTCGAGGACTTCACGATGGGAGAGGTGTTCGAGGCGGCGACGCGAACCGCATTCGACTCCGGCTACCAGTCGATCACGGTAAGCACCGGGGACGACCCCGGTCGCAGCAGTCAGGCGATCAGAGCGCTCGTGAGAAGGCGCGTCGACGGGCTCGTCATCGCCAGTGCGCACCTCGAGGACCCGGCCCTGGATGAGCTGAGGGATCAGGGCATCCCCTATATGCTCCTCAACCGCGTGCACCGGGACGACCCCTGCATCCGAGCCGACGATGAGCTCGGTGCGTACCTCGCCGCTTCGCACCTCATCGAACGCGGCCACCGGCGCGTCGCCCTGCTCTCCGGTGTGGCAGGGGCTTCGAGCGCGGAGCTGAGACGCGACGGGTTCACCCGCGCCTTCCGTGAAGCCACGATCAGTCTCGATCCACAGCTGATCCAGTGGTCGGGTCTGGGGATCGGGAGCGGAATCGAGCTCGGCCGACGACTGCTCCAGCTCGACGAGCCGCCGACGGCGATCTTCGCTGCGAATGACTTCGTCGCGCTCGGAGTGATGTCGGCGGCACGTGACCTCGGGAGGCGGGTCCCCGACGACCTCGCCCTGGTCGGATACAACGACACCGAAGCAGGGGCCGCGCTGCCCATACCCCTGTCCTCGGTGTCCGTCCCGCTGCGTCGCATGGGGGAAGAGGCCATCAGGGCCGTGATCGGTCAGATCGAGGGTGAGGCTCCGCGCTCCGACGTCTACGAACCCCGACTCGTCGTCCGGGCGTCCAGCGATTCCTGGCGGGCGTGACCCGCGAACCCTGCCACCGGGGGACCGGAATCCGGCCGCACGGAGCCGCCTTCGGCGGCCGAGGGCTTCGCACGCCCGAACCCCGCCCCCTCCGTGATGGTGTCCAGCAGCGGACTCAGCCGGAAATGGAGCGGAGTGGTCATCGACAGCGAAGTGCTGCTGTCCGAGACACCCGGCACGCTGTACACGCGCTCGAGAAGCTGCTGCAGCATGGCGTGGTTCGTGGTCGCGACCCGCAGCAGCAGATCCTTCTCCCCGGTCGTGACGTGCATCTCCAGCACTTCGGGCAATCGCGCCAGCTCCGCGGCGACCGTACGGAGTCGACCCTGCACGAGCTTGAGTGCGATGAAGGCCTGCACGTGCAGGCCGACGGACTCCAGATCCACCCACGGTCGGTACCCGCGGATCACCTGATGCTCCTCCAGCCACCTCATGCGGCTCTGGACGGTGTTCCTGGACACGCCCAATCTCCGCGCCAACTCCACGACGCCGACACGCGCATCCTGCGTGAGCAGCGCGATGATGCGGGCATCGAGGCCGTCGATCGCGCTCATCGATGCTCTCCCTGCCGCGTCCGGCCTCCTGCGGACATCACAACAGCCACGAGTACACCTGCGGCACGAAAGTGATGAAGACGGTCAGAACGCCCAATGCCACGAGGAACGGGATGATCGCGACGGAAAGCCGATGCAACGACAGCTTGGCGATCGACATGCCCACGAACAGGCTGGCCCCCACGGGTGGTGTCGCAAGCCCAAGGGTCAGCGAGAGCACGCACACGACGCCGAAATGTACAGGATCGACGCCGAAGCTGAGCGCCGCGGGGAACAGGATCGGCGTGACGATGATCAATGCCGGAACCGGATCGAGAGGCATGCCGACCACCAGCAGCAGTGCCAGCACGATGAGCAGGAACATCACTCTGCTGTCCGTGACCTCGAGCAGCGCACGAGCGATCAGCTGCGGCAGCTGCGAGTACGAGAGCGCCCAGTTCAGCACGAACGAGCAGATCACGATCAGCATGATCGAAGCAGTCATCGTCACCGATCGTACGAGCACCTGTGTGAGGGACTTCACCGACAGCGTGCGGATCACGAACAGGCCCACGACCAGGGCGTACAGGACGGCGACCGCAGCGGCCTCCGTGGGGGTGAACACCCCGATCAGGATGCCTCCGATGATCACGACCGGCATCATCAATGCGACCAGGGCGTCCCGCAGCGCGGGCAGCAGTTTCTCCTCACCGAGGATCTCTGCGACGGTGCGCCCTGGCTCCACGAACCCCGCTCGCTTGAGGACGACAGCATTCGCGATCATCACCGAGACCCCGATCAGCACCCCGGGGATGATCCCGGCCAGGAACAGATCACTGATCGACGTTCCGCTCTGGACGCCGTAGATGATGAAGGGGATGCTGGGTGGGAGCACCGCGCCCATCAGCGATGCCGCGGTGATCGTCGCGGTGCTGAACTCCCGCTTGTAACCCTGCTTCTCCATCTCGGGGATCATCGTGATGCCCACCGCGGCGATGTCCGCCGCCGCCGCACCGGTCACTCCCCCGAAGACCATCGACACGAGCACCGCCACCTGGGCCAGGCCTGCGTAGACGCGCCGCAGAAGGATCCGGGCGACGATCACCATCCGCCTGGTCAGCCCGGTCTCGTTCATCAGGAAGCCCGCGACGATGAACAGCGGGATGGCGAGCATCGTGGTCTCGTCCATGCCGCTGTACAGGCGCTGCGCGATGATCGTCATCGGCAATTCCGTGACGAACCAGATGTAGATGATGCCTGCGCCGGCCAGCACGAGCGCCAGCGGCACCCCGACCACCATCAACCCGGCGAAGCTCCCGATGAGGAGCGTGGGCATCATGCACCTCCTTCTGCGTCCGGTCCGATGGAATCGGACGCCATGCCGAGCACTCCCGGTGCGAGCAGACGCACGACGCTCTGCAGCGCCATCGTGCCGAACCCGACGGGTATCGCTGCATAGGCGATACCGATCGGGAGCTGCAGTGCCGGTGTGATCTGGCCGACCGTGAAGTTGTTGACGGTCGCCATCGTGCCGACGATCGTGATCACGACGCACAGCCCCAGAGTGATCATCTCGCCGATGCGCGACGCGTTGCGCGCACGAATACCCGGGATGAATCGCAGCACGGACGAGACCGAGACGTGCTCATTCCGGCGATGTGCGCACGCGATACCGAGGAACACCACCCAGATCCCGACGATGCGCGCCAGTTCGTCCGACCAGACCAGCGAGCTGTTGAGCACATAACGGAACATGACTCCGTTGATGATCACGACGAAGAGCGCGAACAGCAGTACAGCGCACAGCGCCACCTGCACGCGGTCGATGACACCCGTCGCACGCACCAGCCCGTCGACGAGGATCGTCCACACGCTCCGCCGATCGGCGGGCCGGTGCGTCACTCGGGTCTCCATGACTCTTACCGGAGTTCGTTGATCCTGTTGAGGACGTCCTGGGCGTCGAGCTCGTCGGCCCACTTCTGCCAGACCGGCTCCAGCGCGGCCATGAACGCCGCCTCGTCGATGTCCGCGAACGTCACGCCGGAGTCGCGAGTGGCGGTGACGGCCTTCTCCTGCGCGGCCACGAACTCCGCCCGCTCCGCCGCCGCGGCCTCCTCCATCGCCGACGAGATCACGTCGCGTTCAGAGTCATTGAGACCTTCCCAGAAGTCCGCGGACACGATGACCGGGCGGGGCTCCGCGAGGAACGGGATGTCCGGTGACGTCGAGTGGGTGAACAGCTCGTGCAGGCTCAACGACACGATGGATGTCCAATCCATGGTCGTCCCGTCGACGACACCCGTCTGGATCGACGTGAAGACCTCCGTGAGCGGGAGCGGAGTCGGGCTCGCACCCAATGCCTGCATCGCGTCGATCAGCGCCGGGTTCTCGATCACTCGCAGCTTCAGCCCCTGCAGATCTTCGGGAGTGGTCACCGCTCTGTCGACCGTCTGAATAGCGCTGTCACCGGTACTCAGCCAGTCGAGCACCTGGAAGCCGGTCTCCCCCAGCTTGTCCTCCACGGGGTCCAGCGCGTCACTGCCGATGATGTCGGCAAGATGCTCCTGTCCATTGATTAGGAACGGGAGTTCGAAGAGATTCACGATCGGAGACAGCGATGACAGCGCCCCGGCGCCGATGCCGACGTGGACGGAGCCCTCGAGGATCGACTCGTTGATATCGCGCTCACCCCCCAGCTGCGCCCCCGGATAGAGCTCGACGGTGATCGCGCCCTCGCTCTGCTCCTCGACGAGTTCCTTGAACTTCTCCGCAGCTGCGTGATACGGGTGGTTCTCCGGCGCGATGTGCGCGAAGATGATCGTCCGTTCGGCGAGTTCTCCGTCGTCTGCGGCCGGCGCAGGCGCCGCTCCTCGCGTGCATCCCGTCATCGTGACGAGAACGGCGGCGGCAGCCGCCACGATCAGCCATCTCTTCTTGGTCGCCATGGTCGGCCTCCCATTTCAATCCTTCAGTGGTTCCTCTGCTTGCAATGCCTCGGACGCCAGGACGCCCGATCTTCTCCCCCCGAAGTGCTGGACGGGTCAGTCGAGTGCGCCGACGGAGCGCAGGACCCGTGCGATGAGTGCCTTCTCCGCTTCGGTCACCGCAGGCTCAGGCCGTCGAACCGTGTTGCCCGGAATCCGCTGAAGCTGCACGAGCGCTTCCTTGATCCGCCCGAGTGCCGAGTATGTCGATGTCCCGAGCTCGGCCGTGAAGATGTTGATCAGCGGGACGAGTTTCTCGTTGGTGTGCGCCACCGCCTCCGTGAACCGACCAGTGCTGGTGAGCTCATAGAGTTCGAGCCACAGCGGCAGGCACACCTGCCCGAGACCGATCATCGTCCCGGCGGTGCCGTACTGGAGCATTCCCAGCAACGAGTACGTGTTGTTGTCCGCGAAGAGCCCGACTCGGCCCTGAACGGCCTCATAATCGGCGGCGTAGGTCTCCATCTGTCCCGCCTCCTTGATCGCGATCACCTGCGGGATCTCCGCCAGGCGGGCGATCGTCGAGACCGGCCATCTGAGGCCCGACCCATCCGAGTACTGGAACACGGACATCGGCATGTCGAGCGCATCGGCGAGATCGGTGAAGAACTGGACTCCGATGCTCTCCTCCGCGAAATAGCCCCGCCTCAACTGGTTATAGAACGGCGAGTTGATCTGAAGCACGTCGGCACCGGCATCCCGCAGACGCTCACCGACGGCGATCGTGTGCCGGGTGGAGGTCGGAAACAGTCCCGCGATGATGGGGAGTCTGCCCGCATTCCCCTCAGCCACCGCACGCACCACCGCGACGTGCTCTTCTTCAGAGAGGCTCTGCAGCTCACCCGAGTACCCGCACGCGAGCAGTCCGGTCACACCGTCCTCAGAGGCGAGTCGGTCGGCGTACGCCTCGATCGCGCCGATGTCGAGAGACTCGTCCTCCTGGAACGGCGTCACCATCGCGACGACAACCCCACCGAGTCGCAGTTCTGTCATGTCCACTCGCCCACCCCTCATTGGATGCACTAGCTCTGAATACAATCGATTGTCCGCTTACCGTAATCGGCCGTAATCGGCTTGTCAAGCAATGCGCCAAGCCGGTCATCGGCCCCGGCCAGCGGTCGCACGACCCGCCTGCATGCCGCTCTGGAGGCGCCGGCTTTCTCCGCCCCGGTTCGTGGGTCCGATGTCCGTCCACCCACGGCGATCTGCGGAGGATCCGTGCGAGGGGTTCCGTGCCCTGCTGATCGGAACGCTCAGTCGAGCGAGATTGCGGAGCGCTCTGCCGGACATCCGGAGCAGTTCGATGACGGACAGTTGAACATCCTGTCAGCCACGGTCATAATCCCCCATGACACCCCGCCCATCTCACCTGCGGCGGGAGCACGGCCTCATGCTCTGGACGGGAGGAGTTCTCGATGACGCGGACATCACCGTGGTGGACAGATGGTGACGAGACGATAGCACTCGTGAGCGAAGACGGCGAGCGCATCCCGCATCCCGAGCTCGACACGATGATCACCGACCTCACCATCGACGATCTGCGCGGCCTCTACAGGGACATGGCCGTCGTACGACGCATCGACACCGAGGCGACGGCACTGCAGCGCCAGGGGGAACTCGGACTGTGGGCGCCGCTGCTGGGACAGGAAGCGGCTCAGGTCGGCTCTGCCCGGGCGTTGCGGACTGACGACTTCGTCTTCTCCAGCTACCGAGAGCACGCCGTCGCCCATCTTCGCGGCGCGAAGCCGGTCGAGCTGCTCAGAATGTGCCGCGGCACCGCTCATTCCGGTTGGGACCCCCTCGAGATCCGCATGGCTCCGATGCAGATCATCATCGGAGCGCAGACCCTGCACGCCGTCGGTTACGGCATGGGAATCCGCAACCAGGAGTCGGATGACGTCGCTGTGACGTACTTCGGCGACGGCGCGACGAGTCAGGGCAGTGTGAGCGAGGCGATGGTGTTCGCCGCCAGCTTCAATCTCCCCGTGCTGTTCTTCTGCCAGAACAACCAGTACGCGATCTCCGAGCCCGTCGGCCTGCAGTCACGAGCACCGCTGGCGCAGAGAGCACTGGGCTTCGGAATCCCCGCCATCCGTATCGACGGCAACGACGTGCTCGCGGCACTCGCCGCCACACGCTTCGCGCTGGCGCACATCCGTGAGCATGGCGCCCCGGTGTTCATCGAGGCCATCACCTATCGGATGGGCCCGCACACCACCTCGGACGACCCTTCCAGGTACCGGCCGGAGCAGGAGCTGGAGGACTGGCGCACACGAGACCCTCTGCTGCGGCTCGAGAGGCTGCTGGCCGCCGCAGACGAGTCCACCGGGCTGCGGGATCTCGCCGACTCGGAGTCGGACGAGATCGCACGGGTGCTGAGAGAAGAGTGTCTCGCGCTGTCAGACCCCGACCCCGAGGAGATCTTCGCGCATGTGTACTCCACCGAGCACCGCGTGATCGACCGTCAGAGATCTTTCCTCTCCGCCTACCTCGGAATGTTCGAGGAGGAGGGATCATGACCGTCGCCACGATGAGGTCCGCGCTGAACGCGGGCCTGCGACGCGCGCTCTCCGAGGACGGCGACGTCGTGCTGATCGGCGAGGACATCGGCCGGCTCGGCGGTGTCTTCCGCGTCACCGACGGACTCCAGGACGAGTTCGGCCCCCGACGAGTCGTCGATGCCCCACTCGCAGAGGGCGCGATCGTCGGCACGGCGATCGGACTCGCCTATCGAGGTTTCCGCCCCGTCGTGGAGATACAGTTCGACGGGTTCATCTACCCCGCCATGGACCAGATCGTCACGCAGCTCGCCAAGCTCCACTATCGGACGCGCGGTCAGGTGCGGTTCCCCGTCACGATCCGCATGCCGTTCGGTGGCGGAGTGGGAGCGGTCGAGCATCATTCGGAGTCGCCGGAGGCGTACTTCGCCCACACCCCAGGACTCCGAGTCGTCACGTGCGCGACACCGCAGGACGCCTACGACATGCTGAGGCAGTCGATCTCCGACGACGACCCCGTCATCTTCCTGGAACCGAAACGGCGCTACCACACCAGGGGGGAGCTCGACGAGTCCGTCTCCGGTCGGGTGCTTCACCCCTTGCACGAGGGCAGAGTTCTCCGAGCCGGGTCGGACGTCACTCTCGTCGTGTACGGAGCACTCGTCCAGACCGCGCTGGACGCCGCCGAGGCAGCCGCCGCGGAAGGCGTCTCACTCGAGGTCATCGACCTGCGATCGCTCTCACCCGTGGATGACCGACTGATCGAGGACTCGGTCGTGCGCACCGGACGCCTCGTCGTGGCGCATGAAGCTCCGCTCCAGGGCGGTGTGGGCGCGAGCATCGTCGCCGCCGTCACCGACCGCTGCTTCGAGTTCCTGGAAGCGCCACCCACCATAATCGCCGGATTCGACACGCCGTATCCGCCTGCGAAGCTCGAACGGCATTACGTCCCGGACCTCGACCGCATCCTCGACGGCGTCGACCGCGTGCTCGGGCGCCCCCATGCAGGCGTGGAGAAGCCATGAGCACCCGTGACTTCCACCTTCCGGACCTCGGCGAGGGACTCACCGACGCTGAGGTTCTCGCCTGGCACGTGGACGTGGGCGATCACGTGGCGCTCAATCAGATCATCGCCGACGTCGAGACGGCCAAGGCCGTGGTCGAGTTGCCCTCTCCGTTCGACGGCACCGTCAGCGCCCTGCACGCCCCGGTCGGGTCAACGGTGGAAGTGGGCGCACCCCTGCTGTCGGTACAGACGACGTCGACCGATGTCTCCCAACCTCGGCCCGAGACCACACTCTCATCCGATCCGGGCCTTCTCGTCGGCTATGGCGCGGCCCGGGAGCAGCCGGTGCGCCGGCGACGACGATCCGCCAGCGCAGAGCGGTCGTCGGATGCGAGTGGTCCGCTGTCACCCACGTCGGCATCGCCTCGGAGGCCGCGCTCCACTCCCCCCGTGCGCAAACTCGCCGCGGATGCCGGGGTGGACATCGCCGCCATCGTCGGCACCGGCCCCCACGGCCGTGTCGAGCGCGTCGATGTGATGACGGCGATCGCGGGGGCGCGCGATGTGAGCCCGGCGCCGTCGCACGTCTCGTCCGCGCCACAGGATCCCCTCCCCGTCAGAACCCGGATTCCGATCACCGGCGTGCGCCGAGCAACAGCGCGCGCGATGGTCGAGAGCGCATTCACCGCCCCGCATGTGACCGAGTTCCTCACCGTCGACGTGACCGAGTCCGAGGCGCTGCTGTCCAGACTCCGTTCCGAGGGCGCACGAGTGAACATGCTGGCGATGGTCTCGCAGGCACTGCTCCTGGTCATCGACGCCCACCCGATGATGAACTCGCGCTGGGACGAGGAATCCGGTCACATCGTCCAATTCGCGGCCGTCAACCTGGGCATCGCCACGGCGACGGATCGCGGCCTCATCGTGCCGAACATCAAGAATGCGCAGGAACTCGGCCTGCTCCCCCTGGCAGAGCGGATCCGGGAACTGGTCGGCGTCGCACGCGAGGGCAGAGCGAGTACGGACGATCTGCGGGCGGGTACCATCACCATCACGAATATCGGAAGCCTCGGCATCGACGCGGGAACCCCGATCATCAACCCCGGAGAAGCGGCGATCCTCGGAGTGGGCGCGGTCCGTCGCCTGCCATGGAATCACAGGGATGAGATCGCCCTGCGCGATGTGCTCACGCTGAGTCTCTCGTTCGATCATCGACTCATCGACGGCGCGGATGCCGCCCGGTTCCTCACGGATATCGGTGCCCTGCTCACCGATCCGGCACGATCCGTGCTCCAGGCCGCCCGAGCAGGCGGATCGCAACCACCGGCCCCGCGCACCCCGTAGAGGCGTACCCTGGGGCCCATGGCCGACACGGTTCCCCTGCTCGACAGCGTCATCGACGAGTTCCTGCGCTCCTACCCTCGGGGTTCGCGGATGATCGCCGTCTCCAGTCCGGATCGCGACCGCTCCACCGCGTTCGCCGCGCGGCTGGCCGACGCGTTGACGGCCAGGGGGATCGCCGCGCGGGCGCGGACGCCGGATGCCGTGGATGCCGACGTGCTGCGAGCCGAGCTCATCACCCCCTTCCGCAGCACGCGTGAGGACGCCGTGCTCGTGGTCGCCGGTGATGCCGACCTGCTGGACTCCGCCCGTCGCGGCATGTGGCACTTCAGCGTGTGGCTGATGGTCGGCGACGAGGCGCCGCACACCGCCGCCACCGCCCTGGTCGAGGTGACCGACCCGGAGCATCCGTCCCGCCGGTTCGCCGACTACTGCGCCGTGCCGTCCGCCTTCCGCAGCTGACGGGCTCCGGCGGCGGGCACAGGGTACCGGTCGCCGCGTGAGGACGCACGCGTCCGGGTACCATTCAAGACGTGACTGAACGCGCACCCCTCTCCCGCAAGCTCTCCGCCATCGCCGAGTCCGCCACCTTGAAGGTGGATGCCAAGGCGAAGGCGCTCAAGGCCGACGGCAGGCCCGTCATCTCCTATGCGGCCGGTGAACCCGACTTCCCCACTCCGCAGTTCATCGTGGACGCCGCGGCCGAAGCCCTCACCGACCCCGCGAATTATCGCTACACCCCCGCCACCGGCCTTCCCGCACTGCGCGAGGCCATCGCCGCGAAGACGCTGCGCGATTCGGGTCTTGCGGTCTCCCCCGGCCAGATCATCGTCACCAACGGCGGCAAGCAGTCGGTCTACCAGGCGTTCCAGGCCGTCATCAACCCGGGCGACGAGGTGCTGCTGCCCACCCCCTACTGGACCACCTATCCGGAGGCGATCCGCCTGGCGGACGGCACCCCGGTCGAGGTGTTCGCCGGTGCCGACCAGGATTACAAGGTCACCGTGGAGCAGTTGGAGGCCGCCCGTACCGACCGCACGACCGTGCTGGTGTTCGTCTCGCCCTCGAACCCCACCGGTTCGGTGTACACCGCCGAGGAGACGCGGGCCATCGCGGAGTGGGCGCTGGAACACGGCATCTGGATCGTCTCGGACGAGATCTACCAGAACCTCACGTACGACGGTGTGCAGGCCACCTCGATCGTGCAGGCACTGCCGGAGATCGCGAACCAGACCATCCTCGTCAACGGCGTCGCCAAGACGTACGCGATGACCGGCTGGCGGGTGGGCTGGATGGTGGGACCCGCGGATGCCATCAAGATCGCCGGCAACCTGCAGTCGCACTTGAGCAGCAACGTCAACAACGTCGCGCAGCGCGGTGCGATCGCCGCCCTCAACGGCCCGCAGGACGAGGCCGAGGCGATGCGCGAGGCCTTCGACCGCCGTCGCCGCCTGATCGTCTCCGAACTCTCGAAGATCGAGGGCCTCGTGGTCCCGAATTCGACCGGCGCGTTCTACGTGTACCCCGACGTGCAGGGCCTGCTGGGCCGCAGCTGGGGCGGTGTGACACCCACCACCTCGCTGGAGCTGGCGGACCTGATCCTGGACCAGGCGGAGGTCGCGGTCGTCCCCGGTGAGGCCTTCGGCCCGTCCGGTTACATCCGCATGGCGTACGCCCTGGGCGATGACCAGCTGCTGGAGGGCGTGCAGCGACTGCAGAGGCTGTTCGCGTCCTGAGCCCCCGAGTTCGGGTTACAGCTCCACGCCCACCAGCACGGGCTCGGGCTGCAGCAGCAGCCCGAACTCGGCGTGTACACGACCCTGGATGAACCGTGCCAGTTCGCTCAGTTCGGCCGCGCTCGCCCCGCCGCGGTTGGTCAGTGCCAGGGCGTGCTTGGTGGAGATGGCGGCACGCGACCGGGGCAGCCGGAATCCCTTGCGGATGCCGGAGTTCTCGATCAGCCATGCGGAGCTGACCTTGACCATCCCGTCCGGGCGCTCGGCGCGAGGGGCCAGCCCGACGTACGAGTCCAGCGGGATGACGGTGACGGTGTCGAGGTCGGGCTCGACCGGCCACCGCGGGCACTCCGGCGGCAGAGTCCGTGCGAAGTGCTCGGAGACGATCGCGTTCTGGAAGAACGACCCGGCGCTGTGCGTGTCGGCGTCGTCCTCGTCCAGCAGCATGCCCTTCGCCGCCCGCGTCTGCAGGATGCGCGAACGCACCCACTCCAGCGGCACCGGCTCGAAGCCCTCCAGTCCCAGTGCGCGCCGCAGCTGGTCCCCGTGGATGACCCGTCCGGCATCGCCCGTGACGGCGAGATCGAGGGTGACCGACACGATGACCGCCCGCCGCTGCGGGGACGCGCCGTAGTGATGCTTGAGCACTGAGGTGCGAAAGCCCAGGCCCAACTCGGCGGCCGGCACGACGACCGGCCCGTCGGATTCCTCGTCGACGAGCTCGACCTCGACGAGGGTCTCCTGGATCTCCTGCCCGTAGGCGCCGACGTTCTGCACGGGGGCGGCGCCGACGGTGCCGGGGATGCCGCTCATCGCCTCGATGCCGGCATAGCCCCGGGCCACCGTGTAAGCGACCAGGTCGTCCCAGCCGTGCCCCGCCTGCACCCGCAGCCGGATGCGTCCCTCGTGCGGCGAGGGGAGCTCCTCCACGCCGGTGCTGAGGATCCGGACCACGGCACCGTCGAACGGCTCATCGCCGACGAACAGGTTCGAACCGCCGCCCAGCACGAACCAGTCCTCGCCTCGAGCCCACACCTCCTGCAGTGCGGCGACCAGCTCAGCGGAGGTGGTCGCGTCCAGCATCCGTGCCGGTGCCGCCCCCGTCCGCAGGGTGGTCAGTTCGCGCAGCGGGATCGCGGGCACCTCGAGCGATGTCATCTCAGCGGGCGATCCGAAGCTGCGCCTTGACGAGCACGGTCGTCTCCGCGGCCTTCACGGTCAGGTCGATGCGGGCCGAGGTCTCGTCCACGGCGCCGACCTTCGCGAGGACGTGCACGTCCGCACCGGACTCCGCATCGACGAGGACGGGCTTGGTGAAGCGCACGCCGTAGTCGATCAGCCGCACATCGGCGGGGAGCGCCGCCAGCGCGACCGAGGAGGCCAGGCCCATCGTCAGCATCCCGTGCGCGAGCACTCCGGGCAGACCGACCGAGACCGCGACGTCGTCGCGGTAGTGGATGGGGTTGAAGTCACCGGATGCGCCGGCGTAGCGCACGAGCGACTCGCGGGTCAGGTGCACGGTGCGCTCGGCGATCACGTCGCCCACGACGAGCTCGGACATCAGGCGTCCTCCCCCTCGTCATCCGAGCCGACCAGCAGCACGCTCGTCGCGGTCACGACGTGCTCGCCCGATGCGTCGGTGATGGTCGCGTCACTCGTGATCATCGCATTGCCGCCGAGGGCGCGGATGCCGGTGACGGCCAGCTGCGCGGTGAGCTCATCGCCCGCGACGATGGGGCGCGAGTAGGTGAAGCGCTGCTCGGCGTGGATGGTGCGCGCCAGCACGATGCCGGAGTCCGGCTCGGCCAGCAGCTGCTGCAGGGTGAGGTCCTGGATGACCATCGCGAAGGTCGGCGGCGCGACCACGTCGGCGTAACCGGCTCTCTGCGCGGCCGCGACATCGGTGTGCTGCGGGGCGTCGGCGAAGACCGCGCGGGCGAACTCGCGCACCTTCTCGCGGCCGACGAGGTAGGGGGCCGTCGGCGGGAACTCCCGGCCGACCAGATCGTTGTTCACGGGCACCCCTCGATCCTATCCGGGCTCGGACGAGGGACCGTCGGTGATCCGTGCCCGCGCGGGTCGAACCGCTCACCGACCGCGCAGTCGGAGGGCCCTCAGCCCCATCTGCACGGCGACCGCCAACAGGTAGGCGGCGAACAGGACGTTGCCGGTGAAGGGGTCGATGAGCGTGGCGAGCCAGGCTCCGAACGCGGTCATCGTGCACGCCGCGACCCCGATGATCAGCGCCCCGGCGATCTCGACGTTGCGGTGCCGGATGTTGCCCACCGTGCCGGAGATCGCCGTGGGGATCATCATCATGAGCGAGGTCCCCTTGGCGACGAGGTCGCTGGTGCCGAAGACGATCATGAGCGCGGGGACGATGACCGCCCCGCCGCCGACGCCGATGAGCCCCGCGATGATCCCGGTGATCAGACCGAGCGTCACAAGCCCCGCCCCGCTGCCCCAGCCGAGGACGAACTCGGCGTCCCTGGAGGGGATGACGATGAACAGGTTCACGATGACGACCACGAGGAAGGCGACGAATCCCCATCGCAGCGCCGCCTGCGAGATCCTCGGCAGCAGGCGGGTTCCGATCTGCGCGCCGATGACGGACGCGGCGGCGAGGACGAGGGCCGCGATCCAGGCCACCGACCCGGACAGGGCGTAGGAGACCACTCCGACGCTCGCCGTCGGCACGATGGCCGCCAGGGACGTGCCGGCCGCCCTGCGCTGATCGAAGCGCAGCATCAGCACCAGCAGCGGGACGATGACCGTTCCCCCGCCGACGCCGAACAACCCTGACAGCAGACCTGCGGTCAGGCCGATGACGACGAACGCGACATAGGCGCGAGGCCCCCGGGTGATCGCCTGGTCCTCATGCACGGGAACCAGACTATCCCGGAAGCCCCGCGCCCTTCGCCGACGGTCACACCTCCTGATCAGCCGTGATCGGGACGGCGATGGTCTCGGTCAGGCGCTGCTCGTAACGGGTCTGCCGCCGCCGCAGCCACAGCGCGCCGAGGATGAGCACCACGAGCACTCCGTACGCCGCCGCGGCGAACGGCTGCATGACCAGTGTGCTGGGATCGCCCTGGCTCAGCTGCAGCGCCTTGCGCATCTCCGCCTCGCCCATCGGCCCGAGGATCATGCCGACCACCAGAGGGGCGACGGGGACCGCGAAGCGGCGCATGAAGTACCCGAGCACGCCGATGATGAGCAGGATGACCACGTCCGCCACGGCGAACCGGATCGCGTACGCCCCGAACGCGGCGAACATGAGGATGCCGGCGTACAGGTACGGACGCGGGATCTGCAGCAGCTTGACCCACATGCCCACCAGCGGCAGGTTCAGCACGATGAGGATGAGGTTGCCCAGGTACAGGCTCGCCACCAGCGCCCACACCAGCGCCGGCTGGTTGGCGAACAGCTGGGGGCCGGGCTGGATGCCGTAGGACTGGAACGCGAACAGGATGATCGCCGCGGTCGCCGTCGTCGGCAGCCCCAGGGTCAGCAGCGGGACGAGCACCCCCGCGGCCGCCGCGTTGTTCGCGGCCTCCGGGCCGGCCACGCCCTCGATCGCGCCACGGCCGAACTCGTCCTTGCGCTTGGAGAGCCTGCGCTCGGCGGCGTAGGAGAGGAAGGTGGCCACGTCCGCGCCGCCCGCGGGGATCGTGCCGATCGGGAACCCGATCGCGGTGCCGCGCAGCCACGGCTTCCATGAGCGCTTCCAGTCGTCCTTCGTCATCCAGCTGCGCCACCCCTTCGTCACGGGGATGACGTCCACGCCGCCGTGTCGGAGCCTCGCCGCGACGTACAGCGTCTCGCCGACCGCGAAGAGGCCGACGGCCACGAGCACGACGCTGATCCCCTCGCCCAGCACCGGCATGCCGAGGGTGTACCGCTGCTGACCCGAGAGAACATCGGTGCCGATGAGCCCGATGAACAGCCCGATCGCGAGCGACAGCACCCCGCGCGAGACCGATCTGCCCATCAGCGCGCCGACGGTGATGAAGGCGACGACGATGAGCGCGAGCTTGTCGGCGGGGCCGAGCGACACCGCGAAGTCCGCCAGGACGGGCGCCAGGAGCGTGAGCCCGACCGTGGCGATGGTGCCCGCGACGAACGAGCCGATGGCGGCCGTCGCGAGCGCCGCGGCGCCACGGCCGAGCTTGGCCATCCTGTTCCCCTCTATGGCCGTGACGATCGATGCCGATTCGCCGGGGGTGTTCAGCAGGATGCTGGTGGTGGATCCGCCGTACATGCCGCCGTAGTAGATGCCCGCGAAGGTGATGATGGCCGCCGTGGCATCCAGCGTGTAGGTCAGCGGCAGCAGAAGTGCGACGGTCATGGCGGGCCCGATGCCCGGCAGCACGCCGACGGCGGTGCCGATGAAGACCCCGACGAACGCCCACAGGAGGTACTGCGGCTGCAATGCGGTCGCGAACCCCTCCAGGAGCAGACTCCAGCTGTCCATCAGAACATCCCTCCCAGCCATCCGAAGACGGGTCCCCAGGGCAGCGACAGCCCGAGCAGTCCGCCGAACACCACCTGCACGGCGAGCGCCACGACCAGTCCGATCACGAAGCCGAGCCACCAGCGCCTGGCACCGAGAGTCCAGGCCACGGCGCCGAACAGCACGGCCGCCGCGGGCGCCCAGCCGAGGGGATCGATCAGCAGCAGGTGCGCGATGAGCGCGCCGACGATCTTCGCGAGCGTGAGCCAGTCGGTGCTCGCGTCCGGGTCGACGTCCTCGCCGTCCTCCGGTTCCGCGCGCTGACCGCGCAGTGCGCCGATGACGACGGCCCCGGCTGTGGCGATCAGCAGCGCCGAGACGGCGATGGGGAACACCCGCGGACCGACCTGGATGCCCACCGGCACGTGGATCCGGAAGGCGCCGATCAGCGCGAGCACGCCGAGGACGAGCATGAGCAGGGCGAAGGCGAGCTCTCCGAGCGGAACCCGCAGGGCGGGCCGAGAGTCCTCGGCCCGCCCGTTCGCCCCTGTGATCGGGGCGGTCATGTCAGATCAGCCCGATGTTCTTGAGCGTGCCGGTCACATCGGAGATGTTCTGCGTGACGAACGCATCCAGCTCGGGGCCGATGAGGAAGGCGTCCGCCCACCCCTTCGTCTTCAACTCCTGCGTCCAGGCGTCCGTGTCGTGCATCTCGGTCATGATGCGCTCGAGCTCGGCACGGTCGGCGTCGGTGATGTCGCCGGGGGCGATCACCCCGCGCCAGTTGGTGAGCACCACGTCGTAGCCCGCCTCGGTGATGGTGGGCACGCCCGGCAGCTGCGGGACCTCCTCCTCGCCGGACACGGCCAGGGCGCGCATGGTGCCGGCCTCGATGTGCTGCTGGAACTCGGCGACTCCGGAGATGCCGGCGGCGACCTTGCCGCCCAGGATCAGCGACACGGCCTCGCCACCGCCGGCGTTGGGCGTGTAGTTCAGCTTCGCGGGGATCTCCGCGCCCTTCAGACCGGCGGCCTCGAGCATGAGTCCGGCGAGGATGTGGTCGGCGCCGCCCGCCGACCCTCCCGTGACCGTGACCTCCTGGCCCCGCTCGACGATGTCCTCGACGAGGCCCTTCAGGTCTTTGTACGGGGAGTCGGCGGGGACGACCACCACGAGCGCCTCGTCGGTGAGACGGGCGATGGGCGTGGTGTCCTCCAGGCGCACCTGGGAGCCGTTGGTCTCGATGGCACCCACCATGACCAGTCCGTCGACCATGAGCGTCGCCGGGTCCTTCACGTTGGCGAGTTGCGCCAGGCCGATCGTGCCGCCCGCGCCGCCCACGTTGGTGACGGGGGCGCTGCCGACGATGTCCTGCTCGGTGAGCACCTTCGCGATGGTCCGGCCGGTCTGATCCCATCCCCCGCCGGGGTCGGCGGGGACGATGACGGAGACATCGGTGAAGGTCGGCTCCGCGTCGCCTGCGGAGGCGGAGCCGTCACCGCCGTCCGCCGCCGTGGAGCATCCGGTCAGGGCGAGAGCGGCTGCCGCCGCGATCGCCATCAGTGCAGTGCGTGATCTCTTCATGCGCTCCTCCTCGAGCGGTGTGGGATGACGCCACGTTAGCCACGCACGCGCCGATCGCTCCGGTTACGAAATCATTGGTCGGGGTTAGGAAAGTATTGGTCGCGGATGCCGTGCTCTGCTCGTTCCGTGCGGCGGCGTCCGGGGAGACAATGAGGTGTGACCTCGACGACGAAGCACATCTCGCCGCAGCCCGGTGACGGCCGGATGACGCTGCGGGTGCAGCTGATCCTGCTGCAGGCGCTCATCGTCGCCGTGGTCACTCTCATCGCCGGTCTGACGGCCGGGATCATCCAGGCGCACACGGTGCGCGACGCCTATGAGGATCGGATGCTCGCGGTCGCGCAGTCGATCGCCTCCATGCCGGTGATCCACGACGCGTTCGACGACGCGGACCCGTCATCGACCATCCAGCCCCTCGCGGAGACGATCCGCAAGGCATCCGACCTCACCTACGTCGTCGTCGCCAACGCCGACGGCATCCGCTACTCGCACCCGCACCCCGAGCGCATCGGGGAGCCGGTGTCCACGGACCCATCGGTGCCGTTGTCCGGCCGGATCTTCATGGGCACCGAGACGGGGACACTGGGCACCTCGTGGCGCGTGAAGGTGCCCATCTTCGACGGCGCCGACGTGATCGGCACCGTGTCGGTCGGCATCCTCGAGTCTCAGGGTGACGGCGAGTTCGCCGCGAATCTCGCCTGGATCATCGGCGCGATGCTCGCCGCCGCCGTGCTGGGGATGCTGGGCTCGGCCTGGGCGACGTCGGTGATCCGGCGCCGGATCCACAGACTGGAACCCCATGAGATCACGGCGCTCGTGCGCAACCAGGAAACCACCTTGCACGGGCTCAGCGAGGGCGTCATCAGCGTGGATGCGCACGGCCGGATCACGCTCGTCAACGATGCCGCCGCACGGCTCCTGGGCCGGGAGCGGGACGAGATCGCCGACGCGGCGGCGGAGGACGTGCTCGGACCGGAGCTCCTGGCGGTGCTGCGGGACGGCGAGGACGCCGGACGTCCGGTGATCGTCGGCGACCGGGTGCTGGTCGCCCGCAGCACCGGTGCCCACGACGGCACGGCATCCGTCGAGGCGACCCTGCTGCTGCGCGATCACACCGAACTGCACGATGTGGTGCGACGGGTCGAGGAGGCGGATGCGATCATCGCGTTCCGTCGTCGCGCGGGACTTCCGAAGGGGCTGAGCGCGGAGACGCTGGAAAGGGTGTCGACGGCGCTGGCCGCGCATCCGGATTCCTCCGCCTCCGAGCTCGGCACTGTGCTGTCCATCTCGCGGGTGAGCGCCCGAAGATACCTGGAGCACCTGGCCAGCACTGGCCGTGCGCTGCGCTCGCTGGACTACTCGACCAGGGGGCGGCCCGGCACGCGGTATCGCGTCACGGAGTCTCTCGTCACCGAGTCCTTGGCGATACCGGGAGCCGCGTCATCTCCCGCTGTGCGAGACTGACTGCCACCGCCCCACACGGCAGAAGCGGGACGAACGATCGAAGGAGATCACATGCTGCACAGCACCTACCCTGACGTCGAGATCCCGAACGCCTCGATCCACGACTTCCTCTTCGGCGGGCTCGACGATCAGACCCTCGAGCGCGTGGCGATCATCGACGGGTCGACGGGCGCCGAGACGACCTACCGTCAGCTCGTCGCCCAGATCGACCTGTTCGCCGGAGCCCTGGCCGCCCGCGGCATCGGAACCGGGGACACGATCGCCGTACTGTGCCCCAACGTGCCCGCGTTCGCCACGGTCTTCCACGGCATCCTCCGGGCGGGGGCGACGGCCACCACGATCAACTCGCTGTACACGCCCGACGAGATCCTGAACCAGCTGCAGGATGCTGAGGCCGAATGGCTCATCACCGTCTCCCCGCTGCTGCCCGGGGCGAAGGCCGCCGCCGCCCGAGCGGGGATGCCCGACGACCACCTGATCGTGCTGGACGGCGCCGAGGGCCACCCGAACCTGCGCGGCCTGCTCGGCGAGGGGCACTCCGCCCCGGAGGTCTCCTTCGACCCGGCGACGCACCTCGCCGTGCTGCCGTACTCGTCGGGCACCACCGGCCGCCCCAAGGGCGTGATGCTCACGCATCGCAACCTCGTCGCCAACGTCGCCCAGGCACGGGCGCTGCTGAGCGTCGGCGCCGAGGACAGGATCCTGGCCGTGCTGCCGTTCTTCCACATCTACGGGATGACGGTGCTGCTGAACTTCGCCCTCATCCAGCGCGCGGGCCTGGTGACGATGCCGAAGTTCGATCTGGTCGAGTTCCTGCGCATCATCCAGGAGCATCGCACGAGCTGGGTGTTCGTCGCCCCGCCGATCGCCGTGGCGCTCGCGAAGCACCCCATCGTGGACGAGTACGACCTCTCCGCCGTGAGGGTCGTCTTCTCCGGCGCCGCTCCGCTGGATGGAGCCCTGGCGTCCGCCGTGCAGAAGCGCCTGGGCTGCGAGGTGGTCCAGGGCTATGGGATGACCGAGACGAGCCCGGCCGTCAACCTCATCCCCGCCGAGCGGCCCGACATCGACAAATCCTCGATCGGGCCGCTGGTGCCCAACACCCAGGCGCGACTGGTGGACCCGGACACGGGGAACGACGTGGAGGTGCCCGAGTCCGGAGCGAGCACTCCCGGCGAGCTGTGGGTGCGCGGCCCGCAGGTGATGGTCGGGTACCTGAAGCGCCCGGATGCCACGGCCGAGATGCTGGATGCCGACGGCTGGCTGCGCACCGGCGACATGGCCACCGTCACCGCCGACGGCATCTTCCGGATCGTGGACCGCCTCAAGGAGCTCATCAAGTACAAGGGCTACCAGGTCGCTCCGGCGATCCTCGAGGCCGTGCTGCTCGAGCATCCGGGGATCGCGGATGCCGCGGTGATCGGCGCGAACGACGCCGACGGCCAGGAGGTTCCGAAGGCCTTCGTGGTGCGGCAGACCGGTGCCGATCTGTCGGCGGACGATGTGATGGAGTTCGTCGCGGCGCATGTCGCCCCGCACGAGAAGGTGCGCATCGTCGAGTTCATCGACGTCATCCCGAAGTCCAGCTCCGGCAAGATCCTCCGCAAGGACCTGCGCGCCAGGCAGCAGGCCTGAGCGCCGTCCGTCTGCGGAGTGCGAGCCTCAGCAGGCGGACCGGACGACGGAGCCCGCCGTCCCCTGCGGGGCGGCGGGCTCCGTGTCGAGCAGTCTGCAGTCCTACTCGGCCTTCTCCTCGGCGGGAGCGTCCTCGGCCGTGGTCTCCTCGACGGGGGCATCGGCCGTGGTCTCCTCGGCGGGAGCATCGGCCGTGGTCTCCTCGACGGTCTCCTCGGCGGGGGCGTCCTCGGTCTTCTCAGCCTTGGCAGCGGGCTTCGCGGCCTTCTTCACCTTCGGGGTGACGGGATCGAGCACCAGCTCGATGACGGCCATGGGGGCGTTGTCGCCCTTGCGGTTGCCGATCTTGGTGATCCGGGTGTATCCGCCCTCGCGCTCGGCGACCAGCGGTGCGATCTCGCTGAACAGGACGTGCGCGGCCTCCTTGTTGGAGCGCAGCACGGTCAGTGCGCGACGGCGGGCGTGCAGGTCGCCGCGCTTGCCGAGCGTGATGAGACGCTCCGCCAGCGGACGGAGCCGCTTCGCCTTGGTCTCCGTGGTCTTGATCGACTTGTGGATGAAGAGCGCTCCTGCGAGGTTCGCGAGAAGAAGGCGCTCGTGGGCAGGACCGCCTCCGAGGCGGGGACCCTTGGTGGGCTTGGGCATAATCTAACTCCTGGTCGGAAAGATGTCGGGTATCAGAAGGACTCGTCCTCGGTGCCGCTGTAGAAGTGGGCGCCGTCGAAACCGGGCACCGAATCCTTCAGCGACAGACCGAGCGAGACGAGCTTGTCGCGCACCTCGTCGACCGACTTCTGACCGAAATTGCGGATGTTCATCAGCTGCGTCTCGGAAAGGGCGACCAGCTCCGAGACGGTGTTGATGCCCTCGCGCTTGAGGCAGTTGTAGGAGCGCACCGACAGATCGAGGTCTTCGATCGGCATGGACAGCTCGCTGGAGAGCACGGCCTCGACAGGCGCGGGGCCGATCTCGATGCCCTCGGCCTCGACATTCAGCTCGCGGGCGAGGCCGAACAGCTCGGTGAGGGTCTTGGCCGCCGAGGCGACGGCGTCGCGCGGGCTGATGGACGACTTCGTCTCCACATCGAGGACGAGCTTGTCGAAGTCCGTCCGCTCACCGGCGCGGGTCG
The DNA here is from genome assembly GCF_039539005.1 of Microbacterium soli. Taxonomy (NCBI): domain Bacteria; kingdom Bacillati; phylum Actinomycetota; class Actinomycetes; order Micrococcales; family Microbacteriaceae; genus Microbacterium; species Microbacterium soli. Next base: position 1,971,794 of record NZ_BAABCP010000001.1, on the reverse strand, counting down.
CGTCGACGCGGTAGGCGACCTTGAGAACCGGGGAGTAGATCGAGTCGACGGGGATCTGACCGGCCTCGGCGTACTCGTTGCGGTTCTGCGAGGCGGACACGTAGCCGCGGCCGCGCTCGATCGTGAGCTCGAGCTCGAAGCGGGCGGTGTCGTTGAGCGTCGCGATGACCAGGTCGGGGTTGTGCACCTCGACGCCCGCCGGAGCGGAGATGTCGGCTGCGGTGACCTCGCCGGCGCCCGTCTTGCGCAGGTAGGCGGTGATGGGCTCGTCGCGCTCGCTGGAGACGACCAGCTGCTTGATGTTGAGGATGATCTCGGTCACGTCCTCCTTCACACCGGGGATCGTGCTGAACTCGTGCAGCACGCCGTCGATGCGAATGGTGGTGACGGACGCACCGGGGATCGAGGAGAGCAGGCTGCGACGCAGCGCATTGCCGATCGTGTATCCGAAGCCGGGCTCCAGCGGCTCGATGACGAACCGACTGCGGTTCTCGGAGATCTTTTCCTCGGTGAGAGTGGGACGCTGTGCGATGAGCACTATGTGTTCCTTTCGATCACATGCCCGCTATATGACATGTGTTTGGTGAGGTCTTGAGTTGTGGGGATCTGCGGGCGACTGAGCCCTGCGGGCCCCGACTGGTCGAGGGCCCTGCAGGGCTGACGTCGCGCGATCAGACGCGGCGGCGCTTCGGCGGGCGGCAGCCGTTGTGCGCCTGCGGGGTGACGTCCTGGATGGACCCCACCTCGAGGCCGGCGGCCTGCAGCGAGCGGATCGCGGTCTCGCGGCCCGAACCCGGACCCTTCACGAACACATCGACCTTCTTGACGCCGTGCTCGGCCGCCTGACGGGCGGCGGATTCCGCCGCCATGCCGGCGGCGTACGGGGTCGACTTGCGCGAGCCCTTGAAGCCCACGCCGCCCGACGACGCCCAGCTGACGACGGCGCCTGAGGGGTCGGTGATCGAGACGATGGTGTTGTTGAACGTCGACTTGATGTGGGCCTGGCCCAGTGCGATGTTCTTCTTCTCCTTGCGGCGCGGCTTGCGCGCGGCGGTCTTGGGTGCAGCCATGAAAGTGTTCTCCTATTCCCTGGCCGCTTAGCGGGCCTTCTTCTTGCCGGCGACGGTGCGCTTCGGGCCCTTGCGGGTGCGGGCGTTGGTCTTGGTGCGCTGTCCGCGGACGGGAAGACCGCGACGGTGGCGGATGCCCTCGTACGAGCCGATCTCCACCTTGCGGCGGATGTCTGCAGCGACCTCGCGGCGCAGGTCGCCCTCCACCTTGTAGTTGCCTTCGATGTGGTCGCGGAGGGCCACGAGCTGCTCGTCGGTGAGGTCCTTGACGCGGATCGACTCGTCGATCCCGGTGGCCTTGAGGATCTCGGCGGAGCGGGTGCGGCCGATGCCGTAGATGTAGGTGAGGGCGATCACCACGCGCTTGTCGCGCGGGATGTCGACGCCGGCAAGACGTGCCATGCGGTTCTCCTGGAATGTTGTGGAGGTGTGGAGCAGCATCCGTTCCCGGGCCTCCGCCCCGGGGTGTCCGCCGCGTGCGCGGCATCCGATGCTGCCTGTGTTCGATATTGAGTTGTGGGTGGGTTTCGACTCGCTTGCGCTCGCTCGACCTTGACGTTCGCGTGCCGGCGCGGCTTCGCCGCCTCGACACCACTCACATCAACCCTGGCGCTGCTTGTGGCGCGGGTTGCTCTTGCAGATCACCATGACGCGACCGTGACGACGGATCACGCGGCAGTGGTCGCAGATGGGCTTGACGCTGGGGTTGACCTTCATGTTGTTTCCTGTTCGCTGTCTTCGTGCGCTCCTGACCCTCCGACGAACGGAGCGGCCGGGATCGCCGTTACTTCTCGGCCGATCAGCGGTAGCGGTAGACGATGCGGCCGCGGGTGAGATCGTAGGGGGAGAGCTCCACGACCACGCGGTCCTCGGGGATGATGCGGATGTAGTTCTGCCGCATCTTTCCGGAGATCGTCGCCAGGACCTTGTGACCGTTGCTGAGCTCGACGCGGAACATCGCGTTGGGAAGAGCCTCGGAGATCACGCCCTCGATCTCGATGACACCGTCTTTCTTAGCCATAGCCTCGCTGACGCTTCTGCAGATCGGCCGATCTGCGGTGGATGGGTGATGATCGGTGCCACCTCACGCGGACACGCCGAGAAAAGGCGCACAGCACCAAGGGTCCATAATAGACCGTCCACGCCTGTCGGGCAACTCGGGTCAGCTGATGAGGTCGACGAACTTCTGGAAGTCGGCGCTGTCCTGCATGTTCAGTCGCGTGCCGTTGATGTCCACGGTGGGGGTTCCCGCGACTTCGTGCTTCTTCGCCTGCGCGGCGCCGAACTTCCGGTAGGTCTCGTCCGTGATGCAGGACACCGCGTCGTCAGCGCCGACCTGCGCGGCGTAGTCGGCCAGTCGGCTGGTCTCCAGTCCCGGGGTGTTCTCGGCCGGCTGGTTGTCGAAGAGCAGCTGGGCGAAGTCGAGGTACGCATCCGGGTGGGTCTCGGCGACGCACACCGCCGCGCCGGCGGAACGCGACGAGTAATCGGTGCCCTGGGAGTACCGGTCGAGGATCGCGACGGGGTGATACGCCAGCGTGATCCTGTCGCCTTCGGCGGCCTCCATCAGCTGCGCGCCGAACTGCTCCTCGAAATCCCGGCAGATCGGGCACTGGAAGTCCACGAACACGTCGATGACGTCCTTGCCCTCGCCGAAGGTGATCGCGCCGCTCTCGGCGTCGAACTCCTGGCTGCTGACGGGTGCAGGGCCGGCATCCGTGGCCATGTTGTTCATCCACACCACGACGGCGCCGAGCGCGATGAGTGCGACGACGACGACGATGGAGATCACGATGGCGAACCAATTGCGCTTGCTCTGGGCCTGAGCCATGACAGTCCGATCCTCTGCAGAAATGGTCCCCCCATTCTGCCGTGGGCACGCTATGCCTCCCCTGTGACCCTCTCCCGTACCCGGATGGCTGCGCGCACGGTCCGACGGCGACCGGGCTACGGGATCGGCACGGGCGTCACGCCGAAGGGGGCGAGGCCCGCAGCTCCGCCGTCCGCCGCGGTCAGCACCCAGATGCCGCCGGCGTGCCGGGCGACGCTGTGCTCCCAGTGCGCCCCGTCGGTCCCGTCGACGGTCGAGACCGTCCAGTCGTCGTCCTCGACGAGCGTCGCCTCTCCGCCGGCGGTGACCATCGGTTCGATGGCCAGGACCAGTCCGTCGCGGATCTCGGCGCCCGCGTCCGGCGTCCGGTAGTTGAACACGCTCGGCGCTTCATGCATCTTCCGTCCGATGCCGTGCCCGACGTACTCGCGCAGGATGCCGTAGGTCGCCCCCGAGACCGCGGAGGGGCCCTGTGCCTCGATGTGGTCCTGGATGGCCGCGCCGACCTGACCGACGTGCGTCGCGGATGCCATCGCGGCGATCCCCGCCCACATCGACCCCTCCGTCACACGGGAGAGCTCCTGCCTGCGGGCGACGAGCTCCGGGCGCGCGGGATCGGGTACGACGAAGGTACGCGCGCTGTCGCCGTTCCAGCCCTGATACTGCGCACCGCAGTCGACGGACACGATGTCGCCGGGCTGCAGCATCAGCTCGCCGGGGATGCCGTGCACCACCTGCTCGTTGACCGACACGCAGGTGGTGTGGCGATACCCGCGCACGAGTTTGAAGTTCGACTCCGCGCCGCGCTGGAGGATCACGCGCTCCGCGGCGGCGTCCAGCTCCGCCGTGGTCACGCCGGCGCGCATCAGCGGACGCACCGCGTCCAGGGCGGCGGCCGTGATCAGTCCGGGCTCGACCATCGAGCGCAGCTGTGCGGGGGTCTTGTAGATCGACTTGCGGAACATCGGGTGCGTGCGCTCAGGCCGACATCACGATACCGCGAGCGCCCAGCGCCGCAGAGATGCGCGCGGTGATCTCGTCGAGCGTGCCGACCCCATCGATGCGGTCGACGACGCCCCGCGGCTCGTACACCGAGATGATGGGCGCCGTCTCGTTCTGATAGATGTCCAGACGACGCGCGATGGCGTCGTCGGTGTCGTCCGAGCGCCCCTGCTCGACCGCGCGCAGGCGAAGCCTGGCGATGCTCTCCTCGCGCGGCACATCGAGCAGGATCACCGCGTCCAGCGCCGCACCCGCACCGGCGAGGAACTCGTCGAGATGATCGACCTGCGCGGTGTTGCGGGGGTATCCATCGAGGAGGAAGCCCGCCGCCGCATCGGCCTGGGAGAGCCGGTCACGCACGATCTCACTGGTCAGCTCGTCCGGCACGAGGTCACCCGCATCGAGGATGGCGGTCACCCGTCGGCCGAGCTGGGTGCCCTCCTTGATGTTGGCGCGGAAGATGTCGCCGGTGGAGACGACGGGGATGTCCAGCGCCCCTGCCACGCGCACGCCCTGCGTGCCCTTGCCCGAGCCCTGCGGACCGACGATCAGCAGACGAGCGGATGCGGTCATCGGAGGAGCCCTTCGTAATGGCGCTGCTGGAGCTGCGCGTCGATCTGCTTGACGGTCTCGAGCCCGACACCCACGATGATGAGGATGGAGGCGCCGCCGAACGGGAAGTTCTGGTTGGCCTGCACCGTCGCCAGCGCGATCAGCGGGATCAGCGCGACGATGCCGAGGTACAGCGAGCCGGGGAACGTGATGCGGGTGATCACGTAGTCGAGGTACTCCGCCGTCGGACGTCCCGCACGGATGCCGGGGATGAACCCGCCGTACTTCTTCATGTTGTCGGCGATCTCGACCGGGTTGAAGGTGATCGCGACGTAGAAGAACGTGAAGCCGATGTTCAGCAGGAAGTACACCAGCATGTACAGCGGCTGGTCGCCGGAGACGAGGTAGGTCGACACCCAGGCCACCCAGGCCGGGGGCTCGGAGCCGTCGGTGGGCGTGTTGAACTGCGCCACGAGCATGGGCAGGTACAGCAGCGACGAGGCGAAGATGATCGGGATCACACCGGCCATGTTGACCTTGATCGGAATGTACGTGTTCGTGCCGCCGTAGGTGCGGCGCCCCACCATGCGCTTGGCGTACTGCACGGGCACCCGGCGCTGGGACTGCTCCACGTACACGATCAGCGTCATCACGATCAGACCGATGATGAGCACGAGCAGGAAGACGTCGAAGCCCCTGGCCTCCTCGATCCCCCACATGGCCGACGGGAAGGTCGCGGCGATGGAGACGAAGATCAGCAGCGACATGCCGTTGCCGATGCCCCGCTCGGTCACCAGCTCGGCCATCCACATGATGAGGCCCGTGCCGGCGGTCATCGCCATGATGACCAGCAGCTGCGCCCACCACACGTCGTTGGTGAGCAGATTCTGGCAGGCGGAGACGCTCGTCTGACCGAACAGCTGACCGCTTCGTGCCACGGTCACCAGGGTGCTGGACTGCAGCAGGGCGAGAGCGATGGTGAGGTAACGGGTGTACTGCGTGAGCTTGGTCTGGCCCGACTGCCCTTCCTGGTGGAGGGCCTCGAAGTGCGGGATGACGACGCGCAGCAGCTGCACGATGATCGTCGCGGTGATGTAGGGCATCACACCCAGCGCGAAGATGGACAGCTGCAGCAGCGCTCCACCGGAGAAGAGGTTCACGAGGCCGAGCAGACCATCGGTGCCGGAGTTCGCGGCAAGGCACTCCTCGACGTTCGGGAAGTGCACGAACGGCGACGGCACGTTCGAGCCGAGGCGGTACACGGCGATGATTCCGATGGTGAAAAGGATCTTCGCACGAAGGTCGGGGGTGCGGAAGATTCGCGCGATGGCGCTAAACAAGGGCGTTCCTCCTGAAGGGCTTGCCGAACATCGAAGGACGGCCGAAAGTCCAGCGTAGCGCACGGAAGGGGCCGGAGAATCTCCGACCCCTTCGTACGCTCACGGCTGTGCGATCAGTCGACCGAGCCACCGGCCGCCAGGATCTTCTGCTCGGCGCTGCCGGACACCTTGTCCACGGACACGGAGAGCTTGACCGAGATGTCGCCGTCGCCCAGGACCTTGACCTTCTCGTTCTTGCGCACGGCGCCCTTGGCGACCAGGTCGCCCACGGTGACGTCTCCGCCCTCCGGGTACAGCTCGGCGAGCTTGGCCAGGTTCACGACCTGGTACTCGACGCGGAACGGGTTCTTGAACCCGCGCAGCTTCGGGGCGCGCATGTGCAGCGGCATCTGCCCGCCCTCGAAGCCCAGCCGCACGGTGTTGCGGGCCTTGGTGCCCTTGGTGCCGCGGCCGGCGGTCTTGCCCTTCGAGGCCTCACCGCGACCGACACGGGTCTTCGCGGTATTGGCGCCGGGGACCGGACGCAGGTGGTGCACCTTCAGCACGGCGGGGCGGTCGGCGACGGCTTCCTTCTCGGCCGCCGACTTCTTGCCCGCGGCCTTCGCCGGCGTGGCCTTGGCCGTGCTCTTGGCGGCGGATGCCGGCTTCTTGGCGGCGGCCTTGGGAGCCGCGGCCTTCTTCTCGGCCGCCTTGGGAGCCTCGGCCTTCTCGGCCTTCTCGGCCTCGTTCTTCTCAGCCATTAGTCGATCTCCTCAACCTTGACGAGGTGAGCGACGGCGCGGACGTAGCCGCGCGTCTGCGCGTCGTCCGGACGGACGACCGAGTCGCCGATCCGCTTGAGCCCGAGCGAACGCAGCGTGTCACGCTGGTTCTGCTTCTCACTCACCTTGGACTTGATCTGCGTGACCTTGAGGCGCTCGGCCATCAGGCACCTACCTTCTGCGCGGCGGCGGCAGCGGCCTTCGCCTCGTTGCGGATGATGATCTCCGGCACGACGGCGTCGTAGTCCAGGCCACGGCGGGCCGCGACGGCGCGCGGCTCCTCGAGACCCTGCAGCGCCTCGACGGTGGCGTGCACGATGTTGATCGTGTTCGACGAGCCCAGCGACTTCGAGAGCACGTCGTGGATGCCCGCGCACTCCAGCACAGCACGGACCGGACCACCCGCGATGACACCGGTACCGGCGGCGGCCGGACGCAGCAGCACGACACCCGCGGCGGACTCGCCCTGCACGGGGTGCGGGATGGTCGAGCCGACGCGCGGCACGCGGAAGAAGTTGCGCTTGGCCTCTTCGACGCCCTTCGAGATGGCGAGCGGGACCTCGCGCGCCTTGCCATAGCCGACGCCGACCAGCCCGTTGCCGTCGCCGACGACCACGAGGGCGGTGAAGCTGAACCGACGGCCGCCCTTGACGACCTTCGAGACGCGGTTGATGGTGACCACGCGCTCCAGGAACTGGTTGTCGCCACGGTCGCGCGAGTTGCGGTCGCGGCCCTGACCGCGGTCGCGGCCACCGCGACGGCCGTCACGCTGCTCGCGCTGCGGCTCGGCCTGAGCCGCAGCCTCGGCAGGAGCGGTTTCGGTCACTTCGTTCTCCTTGTTGTCACTCACAGTGCCAGACCCCCTTCACGGGCGCCCTCGGCGATCGCCGCGACACGACCGGCGTAGCGGTTGCCGCCGCGGTCGAAGACGGCCTCGGAAAAGCCGGCGGCCTTGGCGCGCGCGGCGAGAAGCTCGCCCACCTTGCGGGCCTTGGCGGTCTTGTCACCGTCGAAGGAGCGCAGGTCGGTCTCGAGCGTGGAAGCGGATGCCACGGTGTGGCCCCTGCTGTCATCCACCAGCTGCACGAACACGTGGCGTGCGGAGCGGGTGACGACCAGGCGCGGACGCGCCTCGCTGCCGATGATCTTCTTGCGAAGACGGGCGTGGCGACGAGCGCGGGCGGCGGACTTGGACTTGAGAGCCATTGGTTACTTACCAGCCTTTCCGGCCTTGCGACGCACGACCTCGCCGGCGTAGCGCACACCCTTGCCCTTGTACGGCTCGGGCTTGCGGATCTTGCGGATGTTGGCGGCCGCCTCACCGACAGCCTGCTTGCTGATGCCGCTGACGGTGAGCTTGTTCGTGCCCTCGACCGTCAGCGTGATGCCGGCCGGCGGGTCGACGAGGACCGGGTGCGAGAAGCCGAGGGCGAACTCGACCGAGCTGCCCTTCTGCTGCACACGGTAACCGGTGCCGACGACCTCGAGGCCCTTGGAGTAGCCCTGGGTCACGCCGATGATGTCGTTCTGGATGAGCGTACGGGTCAGACCGTGGAGCGACCGGGACTCGCGCTCGTCGTCGGGGCGGGTGACCAGGACCTGGCCCTCCTGGACCTCGACCTGGATGGGGGATGCGACCGTCAGGGTGAGCTCGCCCTTGGGGCCCTTCACCGCGACCTCGCGGCCGTCGACCGAGACGGTCACACCCGCGGGGATCTCGATGGGAAGTCGTCCGATGCGCGACATGTCAGATCACCACACGTAGGCGAGAACTTCTCCGCCCACGCCCTTCTGCTCGGCCTGGCGGTCGGTGAGGAGACCGGAGGAGGTGGACAGGATGGCGACGCCCAGACCGCCGAGGACCTTGGGCAGCTCGGTCGACTTCGCGTAGACGCGGAGACCGGGCTTCGACACGCGCTTGATGCCGGCGATGGAGCGCTCGCGGTTGGGACCGTACTTGAGCGACAGGGTGAGGCTGCTGCCGACGCGCGCGTCGGTGACCTCGAAGCCGGCGATGTAGCCCTCCTGCTGGAGGATCTCCGCGATGTTCTTCTTGAGCTTGCTCGACGGCATCGACACGGAATCGTGGTGCGCCGAGTTCGCGTTGCGCAGACGGGTCAGCATGTCTGCGACCGGGTCTGTCATCGTCATAGTGTGATTCCTTCGATCATGAGGTTCCGGCTGCCGTTACACGACAGACGGCCTGCAATGAATGGGACGCGTCCGAGTGGACGCACGATCTTCAATTGTACGGGCCGTCCGACGGGCTCGTCGACCGCGTGGATCGCCGAGCCCGTCGAGCCGGTCATGCCGCCGCGTCGGCGGCCTTGAACGGGAAGCCGAGCGCGCGCAGGAGCGCGCGACCCTCGTCATCCGTCTTGGCCGTGGTGACGACGGTGATGTCGAAGCCGCGCACGCGGTCGATCTTGTCCTGATCGATCTCGTGGAACACGCTCTGCTCCTGGAGACCGAAGGTGTAATTGCCGTTGCCGTCGAACTGATCGCCGGACAGGCCGCGGAAGTCCCGGATGCGGGGCAGCGCGAGGTTCACGAGCCGGTCCAGGAACTCCCACGCACGATCGCCGCGGAGGGTGACGTGCGCGCCGATGGCCTGACCCTCGCGCAGCTTGAACTGCGCGATGGATTTGCGGGCCCTCGTGACGACCGGCTTCTGACCGGTGATCCTGGACAGGTCGTCGATGGCGCCCTCGATCACCTTGCTGTCGCGAGCGGCTTCGCCGACGCCGGTGTTGACGACGACCTTCACCACACCCGGGATCTGCATGACGTTGGCGTAGCCGAACTGCTCCTGCAGAGCCTTCTTGATCTCAGTGTTGTACTTGGCCTTCAGGCGGGGCTGCACCTTGACAGCCTCCGCAGCCTCAGCAGCTGCCATCAGAGGTCCTTACCTGACTTCTTCGCGTAGCGCACGCGGACCGTGCGCTTCACGCCGTCCTTGACCTGCTCCTCGACGCGGTGGCCGACACGGGTCGGCTTCTTCGTCGAGGGGTCCACGACGGCGACATTGGAGATGTGGATCGGGGCCTCGACGGTCTCGATCCCACCCGTCTTGGTGCCGCGCTGGGACTGTCCGACGCGCGTGTGCTTGGTGACGTAGTTCACGCCCTCCACCACGACGCGGTTCTGCTCGACGAGGACGTCGAGGACCTTGCCCTGCTTGCCGCGGTCGCCGCCCTTGGACTGCCTGCGACCGGTGATGACCTGAACCAGGTCGCCCTTCTTGATCTTCGCCATGATCAGATGACCTCCGGGGCGAGCGAGACGATCTTCATGAACTTCTTGTCACGGAGCTCACGACCGACCGGTCCGAAGATGCGGGTGCCGCGGGGCTCCCCGTCGTTCTTCAGGATCACGGCGGCGTTCTCGTCGAACTTGATGTACGAGCCGTCTGCACGGCGCGTGGACTTCACTGTGCGGACGATGACGGCCTTGACGACATCGCCCTTCTTGACGTTGCCACCGGGGATCGCGTCCTTGACCGTCGCGACCACGGTGTCGCCCAGACCCGCGTAGCGGCGGCTGGAGCCGCCGAGGATGCGGATCGTGAGCAGCTCCTTCGCGCCGGTGTTGTCGGCGACCTTGAGGCGGGACTCGTTCTGGATCACTTTGCCTTCTCCAGGATCTCCACCAGACGCCAGCGCTTGGTGGCGCTCAGCGGGCGGGTCTCGTTGATGAGGACGAGGTCGCCGATGCCGGCGGTGTTGCCCTCATCGTGCGCCTTGACCTTCGAGGTCCGGCGGATGACCTTGCCGTACAGCGGGTGCTTCACGCGGTCCTCGACCTCGACGACGATGGTCTTGTCCATCTTGTCGCTGACGACGTAGCCGCGGCGGGCCTTGCGGTAACCGCGGGCCCGTTCCTCGCGCACGTCGTGCGCGGAGTGCTCGGCGGCCTCAGCTGCCTTCTTCTCAGCCATTACTCGGCCTCCTCCTTCGGCGCGTCGGCCTCCGCGGCCTTCTTCGCCTTCGCCTTGGACGCCTTCTTGACCGGAGCCTCGGCGGGAGCGGGCGTCGCACGGATGCCCAGCTCGCGCTCGCGGATCACGGTGTAGAGGCGCGCGATGTCGCGCTTGACGGCGCGAATGCGGCCATGGCTCTCCAGCTGGCCGGTGGCCGACTGGAAGCGGAGGTTGAACAGCTCCTCCTTGGCCTTGCGCAGCTCCTCGACGAGGCGCTGGTCTTCGAACGTGTCGAGCTCTGCGGGTGCGAGCTCCTTGGTGCCGATCGCCATTACGCGTCGCCCTCCTCGCGCTTGATGATGCGTGCCTTGAGAGGCAGCTTGTGAATGGCCCGGGTGAGGGCCTCGCGAGCGAGCTCCTCGTTCACTCCCGCGACCTCGAAGAGGACACGGCCCGGCTTGACGTTGGCGACCCACCACTCGGGGGAGCCCTTACCGGAGCCCATGCGGGTCTCGGCGGGCTTCTTGGTGAGGGGACGGTCGGGGTAGATGTTGATCCACACCTTGCCGCCGCGCTTGATGTGACGGGTCATCGCGATACGAGCGGACTCGATCTGACGGTTGGTCACGTACGCGGGGGTGAGGGCCTGGATGCCGTAGTCGCCGAAGGAGACCTTCGTGCCGCCGGATGCCTGGCCGGTGCGTCCCGGGTGGTGCTGCTTACGGAACTTGACCTTGCGAGGGATGAGCATTATGCCGACGCTCCTTCTGCGACAGGCGCCTCGTTGCGGGGCGCGCGACGACGATCGCCGCGCTCGCGCTGCGGCTTCATGTTGGCCTGCTCGCGGGCGAGCTCCTTGTTGGTGAGGTCGCCCTTGTAGATCCACACCTTCACGCCGATGCGGCCGAACGTGGTCCGAGCCTCGTAGAAACCGTAATCGATGTTCGCGCGCAGCGTGTGCAGCGGCACCCGACCCTCGCGGTAGAACTCCGAGCGGCTCATCTCGGCGCCGCCGAGGCGGCCGGAGACCTGGATGCGGACGCCCTTGGCGCCGGCGCGCTGCGCGCCCTGCAGACCCTTACGCATCGCGCGACGGAACGCCACACGGGCGCTCAGCTGCTCGGCGATGCCCTGGGCGACCAGCTGAGCGTCGGCCTCGGGGTTCTTGACCTCGAGGATGTTCAGCTGGATCTGCTTGCCGGTGAGCTTCTCGAGGTCGCCGCGGATGCGCTCGGCCTCGGCGCCGCGGCGACCGATGACGATGCCCGGGCGCGCGGTGTGGATGTCCACGCGCACGCGGTCGCGGGTGCGCTCGATCTCGATGTTCGAGACGCCGGCGCGGTCGAGCTGCGTCTGCAGCAGGCGACGGATCTTGATGTCCTCGGCGACGTAGTCGGCGTAACGCTGCCCGGGCTTGGTCGAGTCCGAGAACCAGCGAGACACGTGATCCGTGGTGATGCCGAGGCGGAAGCCGTACGGGTTGACCTTCTGGCCCATTACTTGCTCGCCTTCTTCGTCGTGGCCGCCGAGTCGCTGTCAGCGACCTCGGGCGTGGCCAGCACGACCGTGATGTGGCTCGTGCGCTTCTTGATCTGGGACGCGCGTCCCTGAGCACGGGGCTGGAACCGCTTGAGCGTGGTGCCCTCGTCGACGTACGCGTTCTTCACGTACAGATCCTGCTCGTCCAGGAACTCGCCGTCGCGATCGGCCTTGACCTGTGCGTTCGCCATGGCGGCGTGCACGAGCTTGTAGATCGGCTCGCTGGCGCCCTGCGGGGCGAACTTCAGAATGGCCAGTGCTTCCTGCGCCTGCTTGCCCTTGATGAGCGCGACGACACGACGAGCCTTCTGAGGGGTCACGCGGATGTGCTTGACGCGTGCGATGGAATCCACCATTTCTCTCCTCCTCTGCTTCTCTCCGGAGCGTCGCCGCGTCAGCGGCGACGGCCCTTCTTGTCGTCCTTCTCATGGCCGCGGAAGGTGCGGGTGGGCGCGAACTCGCCCAGCTTGTGGCCGACCATGGACTCCGTCACGAACACCGGGATGTGCTTGCGCCCATCGTGCACCGCGATCGTGTGGCCCAGCATGGCCGGGACGATCATCGAACGGCGGGACCAGGTCTTGATGACGTTCTTGGAGCCGGCCTCGTTCTGCACGACCACCTTGCGAAGCAGGTGCTCGTCGACGAAGGGGCCCTTCTTAAGACTGCGTGGCATCGTCCTCTACTCCTACTTGCGCTTCTTGCCGGTGCTGCGGCGACGCACGATGTACTTGTCGCTTTCCTTGTTGGCGTGGCGGGTACGGCCCTCGGCCTGACCCCACGGGGAGACCGGATGGCGACCACCGGAGGTCTTGCCCTCACCACCACCGTGCGGGTGGTCGACCGGGTTCATGACGACACCGCGGACGGTCGGGCGGACGCCCTTCCAGCGGTTGCGGCCCGCCTTGCCCCAGCTGATGTTCGACTGCTCGGCGTTGCCGACCTCGCCGATGGTCGCGCGGCAGCGCGCATCGACGTTGCGGATCTCGCCGGAGGGCAGACGCAACTGGGCGTAGGGGCCGTCCTTCGCGACCAGGCGCACGGAGGCGCCGGCCGACCGAGCCAGCTTCGCCCCGCCGCCGGGACGCAGCTCGATCGCGTGGACCACGGTGCCGGTGGGGATGTTCTTCAGCGGCAGGTTGTTGCCCGGCTTGATGTCGGCGCTCGCGCCCGACTCGACGACGGCGCCCTGCTTGAGCCCGTCCGGCGCGAGGATGTAGCGCTTCTCGCCGTCGACGTAGTGCAGCAGCGCGATGCGCGCGGTGCGGTTGGGGTCGTACTCGATGTGAGCGACCTTGGCGTCGATGCCGTCCTTGTCGTTGCGACGGAAGTCGACGACGCGGTACTGGCGCTTGTGTCCACCGCCGATGTGACGGGTCGTGATGCGGCCCTGGTTGTTGCGGCCGCCGGTCTTCGCCAGCGGACGCAGCAGCGACTTCTCCGGCGTCGATCGGGTGATCTCGGCGAAGTCGGCCACCGACGAACCGCGGCGACCCGGGGTCGTGGGCTTGTACTTGCGAATAGCCATAGTCTGTCCTTGTCCCCCGGTCAGCTGACTGCCGTGAAGATGTCGATGGAGCCCGACTTCAGCGCGACGATGGCGCGCTTGGTGTCCTTGCGCTTGCCTGTGCCGAAGCGGGTGCGACGGGCCTTGCCGACGCGGTTGATCGTGTTGACCGAGGCCACCTTGACGCCGAAGATCTTCTCGATGGCGAGCTTGATCTCGGTCTTGGAGGCGCGGGGGTCCACGAGGAAGGTGTACTTGCCCTCGTCGATCAGCCCGTAGCTCTTCTCGGAGACGACCGGGCCCAGGATGATGTCGCGCGGGTCCTTGTTCAGGGCCGTGGCGAGAATGTTCTGCTCAGTCATGCCGAGACCTCCTCGGTTGCGCCGGTCTTCGAGGCGATGAAGGCCTCGAGGGCGGCCTTGGTGAAGACGATGTCGTCGGAGACGACCACGTCGTAGGCGTTGAGCTGATCGAAGCTGAGCACGTGCACGTTCGGCAGGTTGCGGACGCTCTTCACGGTCAGCTCGTCGCTGCGCTCGATGACGACCAGCACGTTCTTCGGACCGGCGACGGCGGCGAGCAGACCCGCAGCGGTCTTGGTCGAAGGAACGGTGCCGGCCACGAAGGCCTCGACGGCGTGCAGGCGCTCACCGCGGAAGCGGTCGCTGAGCGCGCCCAGCAGGGCGGCGGCGATCATCTTCTTGGGGGTGCGCTGCGAGTAGTCGCGGGGCTTGGGGCCGTGGACGATGCCACCGCCGGTCATATGCGGCGCGCGGATCGAGCCCTGGCGGGCGTTGCCCGTGCCCTTCTGCTTGAAGGGCTTGCGGCCGGCGCCGGAGACTTCGCCACGACGCTTGGTCGAGTGCGTGCCCTGGCGGGCCGCGGCGAGCTGCGCGACGACGACCTGGTGGATCAGAGGGACGTTGGTCTTGACGTCGAAGATCGCGGCGGGCAGCTCGATGGAGCCGGCCTTCTTGCCGTCGACCGCGATGACGTCGAGCGCGAGAGTCGAGTCAGCCATGGTCAGGCACCCTTCACTGCGTTGCGGACGAAGACGATGCGACCACGTGCGCCGGGGACGGCGCCCTTGACGAGCAGCAGGCCCTTCTCGGCGTCGACGGCGTGCACCGTGAGGTTGAGGACGGTCACGCGCTCGCCGCCCATGCGGCCGGCCATGCGCATGCCCTTGAAGACACGGCTCGGGGTCGACGAGGCGCCGATCGAACCGGGCTTGCGATGGTTGCGGTGCGCACCGTGCGAAGCCGAGACGCCCTTGAAGTTGTGGCGCTTCATGACACCCGCGGTGCCCTTGCCCTTGCTGGTGCCGACGACGTCGACCAGCTGGCCGGCCTCGAAGGTGCCCTCGGCGGTCAGCTCCTGGCCGAGAGAGTACTCACCGGCATCCGCCGTGCGGATCTCAGTGACGTGACGACGCGGTGTGACGCCGGCGGCCTCGAAGTGAGCGGTGAGCGGCTTGTTGACCTTGCGGGGGTCGATCTGGCCGTAGGCGATCTGAACGGCGCTGTAGCCGTCCTTCTCGGGGGTGCGGATCTGGGTGACCACGTTGGGAGCCAGCTCGATGACGGTGACGGGGACGACCTTGCCGTTCTCGTCCCAGACCTGGGTCATGCCGAGCTTGGTGCCGAGCATGCCCTTGGAGATCTTCGCGTTGATGTCAGTCATGTCGATCCTTACAGCTTGATCTCGATGTTGACATCGGCCGGGAGGTCGAGGCGCATCAGCGAGTCGACGGCCTTGGGCGTCGGGTCGATGATGTCGATCAGGCGCTTGTGGGTGCGCATCTCGAAGTGCTCGCGGCTGTCCTTGTACTTGTGGGGAGAACGGATCACGGCGATCACGTTCTTCTCCGTCGGAAGCGGCACCGGGCCGACGACAGTCGCGCCTGCACGGGTCACGGTGTCGACGATCTTGCGCGCCGACGTGTCGATGACCTCATGGTCATACGACTTCAGGCGAATGCGGATCTTCTGTCCCGCCATTGTCTGCTCTCTCTCTATAAGCGTCGTACCGTCCGGGGCCGGGCGGCCCCGGGGCATTGGACGCACCTCGGCGCTGCTCGCGCCTCGGCACTCGATCGGCTCCGAAGAGCCTCTCTGCGCACCACTGTTCTGCTGTCATCCCACGCGCCGGAGCGTGCGGGTCCCGACCTCCTGCCATGCAGGCGCACCAGGACCTCCGTGAGGAGGTGTCGGATTGTGTCGTTCTGCTGCCCGCGGCCTAGAACCCTGCGGACGCCCGGGAGGGGCTCGCCGTCTATGCACTCTCGTGACAGTGATCCAGTGCTGCCAAGAGCACGGGAATGTGGAACCTGTCTATTCTGCCATGCCGGATTCAGGTACTGCAAACCCGGGCGTGTCGCGGCTCGTCCGGCGTGTCCCGGCACTCTTCGCGGCGCTGCTCCGCACGCCGCCCCGCGCCCTGCGGAGCATCCCCCGCCACCGCCACGACGGAGGGCGACGAGCCCGTGGCCCGCCGCCCTCCTCCGCTGCACGCGGTGTGCTTACTCGTTGCCGATCGACTTGTCCACGTTGTCGCGGATGTCGTCGATCTGATCGGCGGCGCCCGGAGCGACCTTCTTGGCGAAGTCGGCGACGCCGTCGAGGATCTTGTCGCTGATGCTCTCGGCCTGCTCGCTCCCCAGTGCCTCGCCGATCTTGTCCTTGTTCTGCTCGAACACTTCCTTGCCCCGGTTCACGAGATCTTCGATGCCCATGGTTGTCCTCCCCTGTCGATTCGCGCCGTTGTCCGCGCTCTTCATGTTCCTACGCGACCGCCGTCGGACGCAACGGGTTCGCGCAGGAACACCATCCCCGGACACGACGAAGGGGCCGCGCCCGCGGGCCCGGCCCCTCCTCGAGAAGCAGATGCTTACTTGACGACCTTGGTCACCGTTCCGGCGCCGACGGTGCGACCGCCCTCGCGGATGGCGAAGCCGAGGCCCTCCTCCATGGCGATGGGCTGGATCAGCTCGACGGCCATGTCGGTGGTGTCGCCGGGCATGACCATCTCGGTGCCCTCGGGCAGCGTGATGACGCCGGTGACGTCCGTGGTGCGGAAGTAGAACTGCGGACGGTAGTTCGTGTAGAAGGGGTTGTGACGACCGCCCTCGTCCTTCGAGAGGATGTAGGCCGTGCCCTCGAAGTTGGTGTGCGGGGTGATCGAGCCCGGCTGGACGACGACCTGCCCGCGCTCGACGTCCTCACGCTTGGTGCCGCGAAGCAGCAGACCGCAGTTCTCGCCGGCCCAGGCCTCGTCGAGCTGCTTGTGGAACATCTCGATACCGGTGACGGTGGTCTTCTGGGTCGGGCGAATGCCGACGATCTCGACCTCGGAGTTGAGCTTCAGCGTGCCGCGCTCGGCACGGCCGGTGACGACGGTGCCGCGACCGGTGATGGTGAAGACATCCTCGATGGGCATCAGGAACGGCTTGTCGCGGTCGCGCTCCGGGTCGGGAACGTTGTCGTCGACGGCCTGCATGAGCTCGAGGATCGAGTCGACCCACTTCTGCTCGCCGTTGAGGGCGCCCAGAGCGGACACCTTGATGACGGGAGCGTCGTCGCCGGGGAAGCCCTGCGACGAGAGCAGCTCGCGGACCTCGAGCTCGACGAGCTCCAGGATCTCCTCGTCGTCGACCATGTCGGCCTTGTTCAGCGCGACGAGCAGGTACGGCACGCCGACCTGCTTGGCCAGCAGCACGTGCTCGCGGGTCTGGGCCATCGGGCCGTCGGTGGCGGCGACCACGAGGATCGCACCGTCCATCTGAGCGGCGCCGGTGATCATGTTCTTGACGTAGTCGGCGTGGCCGGGGGCGTCGACGTGCGCGTAGTGGCGCTTCGGGGTCTCGTACTCGATGTGCGAGATGTTGATCGTGATACCGCGCTGACGCTCCTCGGGAGCGGAGTCGATGGTGTTGAAGTCGCGCTGAACGTTGACGTCCGACGGGTACTTGTCGGCAAGCACCTTCGAGATCGCGGCAGACAGCGTGGTCTTGCCGTGGTCGACGTGACCGATCGTTCCGATGTTGACGTGCGGCTTGGTCCGCTCGAACTTGGCCTTGGCCACTTGGTCCTCCTCAGGACGTTCGTGTAGAGATGGCCGGGCACTGGATTGCGGCCGGCTCCCTACTGATTTCGGTTTCTCAGTTTAGTGGAGAGTGAATGTGAAGTTGTGGGGTGCTCCTCCCGGGCCTTCTCACACGTTCAGGCACCGGGAGGAGCGGCAGGGCTCACTCGCCCTTGGTCTTCTGGATGATCTCGTCGGCGACGGCACGCGGAACCTCCGCGTAGCTGTCGAACTCCATCGAGTACACGGCACGGCCCGAGGTCTTCGAACGCAGGTCGCCGATGTAGCCGAACATCTCGGACAGCGGCACCTGAGCACGGACGACCTTCACGCCCTGTGCATCCTCCATCGACTGGATGGACCCGCGACGCGAGTTCAGGTCGCCGATGACGTCGCCCATGTACTCCTCCGGGGTGCGGACCTCGACGGCCATCAGCGGTTCGAGGAGCACGGGGTTGGCGCGGCGTGCCGCCTCCTTGAAGCCCATGGAACCGGCGATCTTGAACGCCATCTCCGAGGAGTCCACGTCGTGCGCGGCGCCGTCGACGAGGGTCGCCTTCACGCCCACCATCGGGTAGCCGGCCAGCACGCCGACGTTCATCGCGTCCTGGAAGCCGTGGTCCACCGACGGGATGTACTCGCGCGGGACGCGACCGCCGGTGACGGCGTTGACGAACTCGTAGGTCTGGTCTCCCGTGACCTCGAGCGGCTCGATCGTGAACTGGATCTTCGCGAACTGGCCCGAGCCACCGGTCTGCTTCTTGTGCGTGTAGTCGTGCTTCTCGACGGTCTTCTTGATCGTCTCGCGGTACGCGACCTGCGGCTTTCCGACGTTGGCCTCGACCTTGAACTCGCGCTTCATGCGGTCCACGAGGATGTCCAGGTGCAGCTCGCCCATGCCCTTGATGGTCGTCTGACCGGTCTCGGGGTTCAGCTCGGTGCGGAAGGTCGGGTCCTCCTCGGCGAGCTTCTGGATCGCCATGCCCAGCTTCTCCTGGTCGGCCTTGGTCTTCGGCTCGATGGCGACCTCGATCACCGGCTCCGGGAACGTCATCGACTCGAGCACGACGGGCGCGGCCGGGTCGGCGAGGGTGTCGCCGGTGGTGGTGTCCTTGAGGCCGATGACCGCGTAGATGTTGCCCGCGGTCAGCGCGTCGACGGGGTTCTCCTTGTTGGCGTGCATCTGGAAGATCTTCCCGATGCGCTCCTTCTTGCCCTTGGTCGAGTTGATGACCGCGGAGCCGGAGTCGAGGTGACCCGAGTACACGCGCACGTAGGTCAGACGACCGAAGAACGGGTGCACGGCGACCTTGAACGCGAGGGCCGAGAACGGGTCGTTGGCATCCGGGTGGCGCTCGACGACCTTCTCCTCGTCCTTCGGGTCGTGCGCCTCGATGGCGCCCACGTCCAGCGGGTTCGGCAGGTAGTCGACGACGGCGTCCAGCATCGGCTGCACGCCGCGGTTCTTGAACGCCGAGCCGCACAGCACCGGATAGATCTCGTTGGCGACCACGAGCTTGCGGATCGCGCCCTTGATCTCGGCGACCGTGAGCTCCTCGCCGCCGAAGAACTTCTCGAGCAGCGCGTCGTCGGTCTCGGCGACGGTCTCCAGCAGCTGCTGACGGTACTCCTCGGCCTTGGCCTTGAGGTCAGCGGGGATCTCCTCCACCTCGTAGTGGGCGCCCATGGTCACGTCGCCCTTGGAGTCGCCGGGCCACACCAGTGCGCGCATCTCGATGAGGTCGACGACGCCGATGAAGTCGTTCTCCGCGCCGATCGGCAGCTGCAGCACGAGGGGCTTGGCGCCGAGGCGGTTCACGATGGTGTCGACGGTGTAGTAGAAGTCGGCGCCCAGCTTGTCCATCTTGTTGACGAAGCAGATGCGGGGGACGCTGTACTTGTCGGCCTGACGCCACACGGTCTCGGACTGGGGCTCGACGCCCTCCTTGCCGTCGAAGACGGCGACCGCGCCGTCGAGCACGCGCAGCGAGCGCTCCACCTCGACGGTGAAGTCCACGTGACCGGGGGTGTCGATGATGTTGATCTGGTTCTTGTTCCAGAAGCAGGTCACGGCGGCCGACGTGATCGTGATGCCGCGCTCCTTCTCCTGCTCCATCCAGTCCGTCGTCGACGCGCCGTCGTGGGTCTCGCCGAGCTTGTGGTTGACACCCGTGTAGAACAGGATGCGCTCGGTGGTGGTGGTCTTGCCGGCATCGATGTGCGCCATGATGCCGATGTTGCGGACCTTGCTCAGGTCGGTGAGCACTTCTTGTGCCACGGGGGTTCCTCCGGGATGGTTCAGGAACGATCAGAGAATGGGAGCGGATGCCGCCTGTCGCGGCATCCGCTCGGCCCATTACCAGCGGTAGTGAGCGAAGGCGCGGTTCGACTCGGCCATCTTGTGGGTGTCCTCACGGCGCTTGACCGCGGCACCCAGGCCGTTCGACGCGTCGAGGATCTCGTTCTGCAGGCGCTCGGTCATCGTCTTCTCACGACGACCCTTCGCGTAGCTGACCAGCCAGCGCAGCGCGAGCGTGTTCGCGCGGTGCGGCTTGACCTCGACGGGGACCTGGTAGGTCGAGCCGCCGACGCGGCGGCTGCGGACCTCGAGGGTGGGGCGCACGTTGTCGAGCGCCTTCTTGAGCGTGGCGACGGCGTCCTGGCCGTTCTTCGCCTCGACGCCGCGGAGAGCGCCGTAGACGATCGACTCGGCGAGGGACTTCTTGCCGTCAACGAGGATCTTGTTCACCAGCGAGGTGACGATCGGAGCGCCGTATACCGGGTCGTTGACGACCGGGCGCTTGGGAGCGGGGCCCTTACGAGGCATCTGTCTCAACCCTTCTTCGCGCCGTAGCGGGACCGAGCCTGCTTGCGGTTCTTGACGGCCTGGGTGTCGAGCGCACCACGGACGATCTTGTAGCGGACGCCGGGGAGGTCCTTGACACGACCGCCGCGGACGAGTACCAGCGAGTGCTCCTGCAGGTTGTGCCCCTCGCCGGGGATGTAGGCGGTCACCTCGGTGCCGTTGCGGAGCTTCACACGAGCGACCTTGCGCATCGCCGAGTTCGGCTTCTTCGGGGTGGTGGTGTACACGCGGGTGCACACGCCGGCCTGCTGCGGATTCGCCTTCAGGGCGGGCGCCTTGGTCTTCGCGACCTTGGGCGAGCGGCCCTTGCGAACCAACTGCTGAATGGTTGGCACGTTCTCTCCTCGTAGTGCTGCACGGTGACAGCGTGATGGGTTTCACATCATGACCCACCGGCAGCGCGGAGCCGCGCAGCTTTTGGTGTGATGGGTATGCCGTGGGGGCGAATCGGCGTCTGCCTGCGCCCTGCGTGCGCGCACAGCCGTGCGCACACCCGGTCAAGTCTAATCCTGCACGGCCGCACCGGTCAAATGCCCGTCATCACAGGTTCCGCACGCACGCCACCACTTCTCGTTCGGCCCTCTCTCGGCGCTCGTCGGCCACCGCGGGCTACGGCGTGTCGGGGTCGAACGGCGAATCCAGTGCCTCGCTGAGCTCTGCCAGCATCGCCTCGATCTGCGGCTCCACGTACTGCGAGATCGCGGCCTGCACGCTCAGCCGGTGCCGCAGCAGTATCCCGCAGATCTCCCGACCGACCATGTTCGCGTACTCGTCGGCCAGGCCGACCTCCTGGCGCAGCGCAGCCTTGGCCTCCTCGCTCAGCGGCGGCAGCGGCGGCAGCTCGGCGGACGCCTCGTCGGCGAGGCCCGCGACGGTGAACAGGAACGGCGCACCCGGCACCGGATCCGGGTCCAGCGGCAGCCCCTCGTACTCCGGGTCGAGCCCCTCCGAGGGGCGGTAGCTGCGCGCACGGTTCCGGGCGGCCTGATCATCCAGCTCCGCCTGCAGCATCGGGAGATTCCGGGCGGTGTACTCGGCCACCGCGTGGTCGACGATGGCCTTGATGCGGATCGACAGACCGTGCTGCACCCCGTGCGGCACGTTCGACCCGATTCCCGCAGCGGAGAGGATCGGCGATCCCAGGCAGCGGCGGCACGGTGCGACCCGCCCCCGATGCGTGGCGGGCGCCCAGCGCGGCACCCAGCGCAGCCAGGCATCGACTGCCTGGCTCACCTGGGTTTCCAATGACCGCTCCACGGTTACAGGGTACGGCCCGTGGCGCGCAACCGGGCGGTGCCCGCGCGTGTCACTCCTCCTCGTCGCCCTCCCAGGGCCAGTGCGGCGCACTCGCCCTCGTACGGCGCAGGGCGATGGCGGACCATGCCGCCACGAGCGCGGCCGCCGCGATCACCAGGCTCGGCCCGCGGGTCACCAGCTGGGCGAAGGCCGCGAACGCGGCCGCCGTGCCCGCTCCGCTCACGAGCGCCGCCAGCCATACCACGACCAGATGCGCGACGGCAGCGACGAGGCCGACCGGCACGGCGGACAGGAACGACGCGCGCTCACGGACCAGCGACGGCCACAGCATCCAGGCGAAGACCGCGACGGCCGCGATCATGCCGACGATGCCCGGCCACCAGTCCAGCCCGGGGACGGCCAGGATGTCCATCTCGGCGAAGTAGCTCAGCATCCCGAGGCCGAGGATGTCCAGCGCCGCGAACAGCACGAAGCCGATGACCAGCGCCAGGAGCGCGGAGACCCCCGCCGGCGCCGTGCCGTGGGGATCGTCCGTGGTGGTCATGGCGCCACCCTACGCCGCACGGTCAGCGCAGAGCCGCGGGGCCGGCCTCGAGGGTGCGCTCGTACTCGGCCTGCGCCTCGGCGTTCAGCTCCTTCTTGTGCGCGCCGCTGCGCGCCACCCAGGCGCCGAACCAGATGGTCAGTTCGCGGGCGAACACGAACGCGGCGACGGCGAGGGGGGCGAGCATCTGCTCGTTCATCAGCTCGGCTGCCGCGCTGGGGGTCAGGCTCCAGAACGGCGCCTGGAAGAGCTGCCCCAGGATGTGGCCGCCGTAGGAGGCCGCAGCGACGAGGATGCCGAGGATCACCCACACGCCCCAGCGGGCGCGGTTCACGAAGGCGCCCAGCAGCCAGAAGGCCAGGAAGAACACGACGACGGGAACCCAGAACGACCAGGTGCCCAGCGCCACGACGGCCGCTGTGCCGACGTTCGCACCCGTGACGTCTCCCGCCAGGGCACCGAGGCCGAGGACGGCCCCGAGGTACAGGATCCCGAACGCCACGGCGGCGACGAGTCCGATCCCGCCTGCGGCGCCGCGGTTGCCCAGTTCCCGCGGCGGTTCGGGCGCCTGCACGAAGATCGGCTGAGGGGCCGCCGGCGGGGCGATCGGCTCGGCGGGCACGACCTGCGTCTCCGCCGCAGCGGCCGCAGCGGACGCAGCTCCGGCACCGGTCGCGGAGGCCTCCTCGACGATCACCGGGACAGGAGCCTCGGATGCCGATGCGGTGGCGACCGGCTCTGATGCGGTGGGAGTGACGGCGGAGCCGCTCTGATCGGCTGTGGCCGGTGCCGGGGCCCCGGCCTGCTCGGCATCCGTCTGCGCCGCGGCGGGTGCGCTGAAGGTGCCGGGGAAGTCGCGCTCGGCCGCCGCGAAGGCCGCCTCGTCGGGATCGACGGCGGGAGCGGTGCCGGTGGGTTCGTCCCCGCGCGCCGCCGCGGCGGCGTCGAGACCCTCGTTGGCGCTGCCGATGACGTCGTCGATCTCGTTCGGCTTGTCGTTCTGGGGGACCTCGGGGTCGCTCATGGCCTCGCCTCTCCTGAAGATGGTGCACAGTGAGGGTAACGCCCGCGGATTCCCCGGGGTCGGAGGCGTGCCGACGTGTCGGTGGTCTGCCCGACGCCGGGCTCCGATCGGCGCCCGGTGCTCAGCCTCGTGCGCCGCCGTCGAGGAGGTCGCCGAGGATCGCGAGCATGCCCGGGCCGGCGGGCAGGGACAGCCAGATGAGACCGGCGATCACGGCCGCGCACAGGATGCCGACGATCCAGCTCGCCGCCGTACTGCGCCCTCCCACTCGTGCCGTCATGACGACACCGTACGCCCGGCGGCGGCCCTCCGGCGGCATCCATGACCCGTGTCGCCTCCGCGACCGGGCACGGGCGGCGGATGCTCAGGACGCCGTGCGCCCCCGCATCCGCCACAGCAGCCACAGGCCGGATGCCGGGATGACCAGCACCAGCAGCAGGACGAGGGATGACCAGGAGAAGTCATAGGCGGTCGGGATCAGCGGAGTCGCCACCTCCGCCGCGCCGTCCCCCGACACCTCGTGCACCTCTCCCGAACTGACGGTCACGGATGCCGGCAGCGAGAAGAGCAGGAGGATCGCGAAGAACACCACGGGGGCGAGGATCGCCACCGTCTTCTCCCACGCACGCCACATGGTGCTCATGAGCACGAGCGCCACACCCACGAACCAACCCACCAGCGGCACGATGTAGCCGCCGAAGCTCAGCACCAGCGCGGCGACGATCGCGAAGCCGCGCGTGCGGCTCGCAGGGCCTCGGCCGGCTGAGGACGGCGGTGCGGATGCCGCGGGCGGCGGTGCCATCGAAGCCGCGTACGCGCCTGCATCCATCGCCTCCCGGGCGATCACGCCGGGATCACCCAGTTGCGCGATGCGGGCCTCGGCGGCCTCCGCATCCAGGCTGGAGAGTTCTTCGGCGATGCCCGCGCGGATCTCCGCGGCGACGCCGTGCGGCACATCCCGCAGCGCGACGTCGAGCCGGGCGAGGTAGTCGGAGACGGCTGTCATCATGAGGTTTCCTCTCCCACGAGGTGCGAAACGGTCTGCGCGAAGGGACGCCACTGCGTGCGGAACAGCGCGAGCTGGCCGACGCCGGCATCCGTGAGCCGGTAGTACCTGCGCACGGGCCCGGTGCCGGAAGGGCGCTCGAAGGTCGTCACCCAGCCGTTGTCGCGCAGGCGGCCCAGCAGCGGATACAGGGTGCCGATGCTGGCGATGAGCCCCGGTGCGGTGAGCGCGTCGGCCAGCTGCCAGCCGTACATCGGCTCGCGGGAGAGCAGGCCCAGCACGCAGTACTCGACCACCCCCTTGCGCATCTGCGCCCCCACGTCCACTGTCATGCATCACAAGCTAGCATGCATGGCAAGTCACCACAATCACCCGTCCCACCCGCTCGCTAGACTGCCGACATGGCTGACTCATCGTTCGACATCGTCTCCAAGGTCGACCATCAGGAGGCGGAAAACGCAGTGAACCAGGCTCGCAAAGAGGTCGAGCAGCGCTACGACTTCAAGGGCACCGACGCCTCCGTGGCGTGGAGCGGCGAGCAGATCCTCATCAAGGCCAACACCGAGGAGCGCGCCAGGGCTGTGCTGGATGTCCTGCAGTCCAAGCTCATCAAGCGCGGCATCTCGCTGAAGAGCCTCGACTCCGGCGAGCCCTTCGCGAGCGGCAAGGAGTACCGCATCGTCTCCTCCCTCAAGAACGGGATCTCCAGCGAGAACGCCAAGAAGATCAGCCGGATCATCCGCGATGAGGGTCCCAAGGGCGTGAAGAGCCAGATCCAGGGCGACGAGCTTCGCGTGCAGTCCAAGAGCCGCGACGCCCTGCAGTCCGTGATCGCGCTGCTGAAGGGCAGCGACCTCGACATCGACCTGCAGTTCATCAACTACCGGTAGCATCGCCGCCTCTCGCCTCGCCGAGCCGCCGGGTGTCCGCTGTCGCGTGACGCGCTAGAGTGCACGGTACGGGGCGTGTGGGGCGTCCCAGATATGGCTGTCTGGGGAGTGGGGATGATGGCGGGTGTCGAGCGACCGCGGACGGGGATCCGCGACAACGAGGTCAAGAAGCATCTGCTGGCCGAAGGAGTGTTCCAGCTCATCGCCGAGCGCATCATCGACGGCGACC
Organism: Microbacterium soli; assembly: GCF_039539005.1. Classification (NCBI taxonomy): domain Bacteria; kingdom Bacillati; phylum Actinomycetota; class Actinomycetes; order Micrococcales; family Microbacteriaceae; genus Microbacterium; species Microbacterium soli. Next base: position 1,946,374 of record NZ_BAABCP010000001.1, on the reverse strand, counting down.
TCGCCCCGGGCGCCCGGATCAGGGACGCCGACCTGGCCGCGGAGCTCTCCGTCTCGCGCACACCCGTGCGCGAGGCGCTGCAGCGGCTCGAGCGCATCGGACTGGTCGTGATGTATCCCAGTCGGTACACCGAGGTCAGCAGCGTCACAGACGACTCGGTGCACGCCGCGAGGGAGTTCGCCGGGTACCAGGCGGGCATCATCGCACGCCTTGCCTGCCCCCGGCTGACCGAGGATGATCTGGAGACGCTGTCGGAGCTGATCTCCGAGGTCTCACAGCACATCGACGACCCTGTGGCGTGCTCGCAGGCGCGGCATCGGGTCATCGACCACCTCGCCGCGCACGCGGGCAACCCGCTGCAGCAGACCCTGATCGACGACGCGACCCCCGCCCTGGCCAGAGCCCTGCGCGCTCTCCCCCTCACGCCGGAGCAGCGGCCGCGGGTGCTGACCGCGTACGGACGACTCGAGGACGCCCTGCGCGGCCGGAACGCGGATGCCGCGGAGCGCGCTTTCCGAGCGGTCTACGACGTCGCCTGACTCCGCCCGCCGCGGGAGGTCCCAGGGCGTCGGCGCGAGAGCGCCCATCCGGCGACCCAGCGGTCCAGCCGTGCGTAGGCCTCCTCCCTCGCCTCATGCCGGGAGAGGAACACGTCGTGCAGCGCTCCGTCGATGCGCTCGATCGTCACCGACGAGCCGAGCTTCAGCGCCGCGCGGGCGATCTCGTCGACGACCAGCACGCTGTCCGCGCGCGTCAGCTCATCGGACCAGCGCCGGGGCACGGCCGTCCGGGCGGAGAGGAGCACGCACACCGGCGCCTCGATGTCCAGCCCCGCCGCGACCGCACGATGGCCCTGCAGCACGGCGTGCAGCCACGCCGCGTGCACGGTCATGGACTGCACGGGCCGCCAGGCCAGGTCGATCTCCATCGGATCCAACGGATCGGCGACTTCGTTCTGCGCGCGCGTGTAGAAGCCCAGATCGACCTGCGGTGCCGCGTCCATCGGCCACCATCTCGCCTGCAGCTCGACCACCGGCGCGATCGCCGGGCGTGCGGCGCCGAGCTGGAACTCCAGCCACGGCGAATTGAGGATCACAGCGGCCGCCCGGCCCGGGTGCCGTGCCGCCCACAGGCTGAGCACCAGACCGCCCGTCGAATGCCCCAGCAGCACGAGCCGACGCCCGTCGGCCGCTCCCCTGGCATCCAGCGCCGCGGCGATGTCCGTGTCGTACTCGGCGAGGTCCGTGATGAAGCCGGGCGTCTGGCCCGGCCGCAGACTTCGACCGTACTTGCGCAGGTCCAGCGCGAAGAACCGGGCACCGCGCGAGGTCCAGAACCGGGCGAGACGCTTCTGGAAGAAGTAGTCCGACCACCCATGCACGTACAGCACGTCGACGTCCGCCAACGAAGCGGCCCGACGACGAATGCGCCACCAGGGCACGGCATCCGGGAGCGCACGCACGAGCGTCGCCACGACCTCGCCCTCGGCGTCCGATCCCAGCGGAAGCGTCAGCCGCTCGAACTCCTCGCCCAGGACGTCCGGAATCCACCCGCCTGCTGCGTCCATGCCCTCGGTCCCGCCTGCGCGGTGCCGTTCACTCCCCGCGCGAGACGCGCACCATCTCGTCGCGCGGCACGAGCTTCACGCGCTCGCGCTCATGCTCGTGCACCGTACCCAGCGCGATCTCGTGCGCATCCAGCCGGTGCCAGCCCTCCAGGTCCGTCCACTTCACGCCGCGCTCGGTCAGCAGCGTGAGGATCGCGTCGTCGGAGGGGTCCTCGGGCTGCCACCAGGAGCCCTGGTCATTGATGAGATGCTGCACGGTCTCCATGGCATCCGACTTGGTGTGGCCGATCAGTCCCACCGGACCCCGTTTGATCCAGCCGGTCGTGTAGATGCCCGGCACGCGCTGGTTCGACTTCGCCTCCAGCACCTGGCCCTCACGGTTGGGGATGACGCCGTGCTTCTTGTCGAAGGGGACGCCGGGCAGGGGGGATCCGAAGTAGCCGATCGCGCGGTAGAGACCCTGGATGGGGACTTCCCGCAGCTCTCCCGTCCCGACCGCGCCGCCCGCGCCGTCGGATTTCGTGCGCTCGTACACGAGGGCCGCGACACGGCCGTTCCCGTCCTTCTTCACCTCGACAGGGCGAGCCCAGAAGTGCAGGTGCAGTCGACGGGATGCCGTGCCGCCGGTGTTGTTGACCGAATCGAGCTTCCGCCACGACTGCATGATCCGGTCGATGACCATCACCTGCTTGTTGCTGGCCACGGCCTGCTTCGACGCCTCGTCGTAGTCGAAGTCCTCGTCGTAGACCACCATGTCGACGTCGCGCAGCTCACCGAGCTCGCGCAGTTCGAGCGGGGTGAACTTCACCTGCGCGGGCCCGCGTCGGCCGAACACGTGCACATCCGTGATCCTGCTCGCCTTCAGCCCCTGGTAGACGTTGTCGGGGATCTCGGTCTCCAGCAGGTCGTCGGCATGCTTGGCCAGCATGCGCGACACGTCCAGCGCGACATTCCCGTTGCCGATCACGCCCACGGACTCCGCGTCAAGATTCCATTCCGTCGGCACGTCGGGATGCCCGTCGAACCAGCTGACGTACTCCGCGGCGCCGAAGGAGTGGTCGGCGTCGATGCCGGGGATGTCCAGGCTGGAGTCGCGCGCGGCTCCGGTGGCGAAGATCACCGCGTTGTAATGCCGCTTGAGGTCGTCGAGAGTGATGTCGGTGCCGAAGCGCACGTTGCCGAACAGACGCATGTCGCCGTGGTCGATCACGTTGCGCAGTGCATTGATGATGCCCTTGATGCGCGGGTGATCGGGAGCCACCCCGTAGCGGACCAGCCCGTAGGGTGCGGGGAGCTGTTCGAACAGGTCGATGGCGACATCGAACTTGCGCTCCGCCTTGAGCAGGATGTCGGCGGCGTAGATGCCCGCCGGTCCCGCCCCGACGATGGCCAGCTTGAGCTTCGTCAATGGGGTTCCTTCCGTCAGCTGCTGCGGTCAGCGAGAGTCTGCGCGAACCGCGTGAGCGATTCGCGCACCGGGCCGCGGGGCAGCGGCGCCAGTGCGGCGACGGCGTCGGCCGTCCAGGCACGGGCCAGCTCCATGGTGCGGCGGGTGGCGTCGTGGTCGCGGAGCTCGGCGAGCGGGCCGTCGAGGACCGCGGGATCGGCTCCCTCCGCGATGCGCGCGACGCCCTCGTCGATGCGCACGGACAGGTCGATGTCGGCGGGCTCCGTGCCGGTGTTCAGCAGCAGGGATGGCATCGTCGGCACGCCTGCGCGCAGGTCGGTGCCGGGGACCTTCCCGGTCTCGGCGGCGTCCGCGGAGAGGTCGATGACGTCGTCGAGCAGCTGGAACGCCACCCCGACCTTCTCACCGTAGTCGCGCAGCGGCTCTTCGTACTCGGCCGGAGCGTCGGAGAAGATCACGCCGCCCTGCGTCGCGGCGGCGATGAGCGAGCCGGTCTTGTCCGCGAGCACCTGGATGTAGAACTCGATGGGGTCGTCTCCCGCCTGGACGCCCACGGTCTCGTGCATCTGCCCGAGCACCAGGCGCTCGAACGTGTCGGCCTGCAGACGCATGGCGCGCTCGCCATAACGGGACATGATCTGACTGGCCCGCGAGAACAGGATGTCGCCGGTGAGGATGGCGACGTTGTTGCCCCACACGCCGTGCGCGGCCGGCACGCCCCGACGGGTGTCGGCGCCGTCCATGACATCGTCGTGGTACAGGGAGCCGAGGTGGGTCAACTCCAGCGCCTTGGCGACGTCTATGACGGCGGGCACATTGCCCTGCCCCAGCTGCGCGGTCAGCAGCGTGAGGACGGGCCGGATGCGCTTTCCACCGGCCTCGTACAGGTAGCGGGCGGCGGCGTCCGCCACAGGATCCGCGATCCTCAGCTCCTCCGCGAGGCCCGTCTCCACGAGGTCGAGGCCCTCTTCGACATGTGCGGCGATGCGGCGTCCTGCGGTGCCGAGGAAGACGCGGTCGCTGAAGCCGAGACGGCTCGCCAGTCGCGGGCCCGGGGATTCTGGGCTCGAAGTCACGCCCTCCAGCCTACCTGCGCAGCGCGGAGTCCACGCCCGTCACCACGGGGTGCCCGGTGTCGTGCACAGACGAGGCGGATGCCTCAGGCGAGCGCGTCGATGAGCGGGCGGAACTTCACTCGGGTCTCCAGCAGCTCGGACTCGGGGTCGCTGCCCGCCACGATGCCGGCTCCCGCGTACGCCGTCACCCGGCGCACGCCGGACTCGTCGTCGGGGACGTCGCCGAACTGCGCGCACCGCAGCGCGATCGCCCACTCGCCGTCGCCGGACGCATCGATCCAGCCGACCGGCCCCGCGTAGCGACCCCGGTCGAAGGGCTCCAGTCGCCGGATCGCCGCGACGGCGGCGTCCGTGGGCGACCCCGCGACGGCCGCGGTCGGATGCATGGCGCCGACGAGGTCGAGGGAGGACTCCCCGTCGAGGAGCTCGCCGCGCACGTCCGTGGCGAGATGGAAGAGGTTGGGGAGCTCCAGCACGAACGGCTCATCACTGGCCGTGAGCGTGCGGGTGTGCGGGCGCAGGGCGGCGAGCACGCTGCGGACGGCGTAGCTGTGCTCGTCGAGGTCCTTGGCGCTGACGGCCAGCGCCGAGGACGCCGCGGCGTCGGCATCCGGATCCGCGCCGCGTCCGGTGGTGCCCGCCAGCACCCGCGCTGTGACCGTGCGGGTGTGCGTGGTGACGAGCGTCTCCGGACTCGCGCCGATGAGCCCGTCGACGGCGAACGTCCATGTGTCGGGGTAGTCGGTGGACAGTGCGCGCACGAGACGGCGCAGATCCGCATCGCCGGGAACGGTGCCGGTCACGTCGCGCGCGAGCACGACCTTGCTGTACGCGCCTGCGGCGATCTCGTCCAACGCCGCGCGCACGGCGTCCTGATACGCCTGCGGGGTCTGCGCACCGGGGCCGACGCGGCCGGCCCAGTGCGGGGCGAAGCCCGCAGGCTCGGGCACGGGCGCGAAGTCGTCCTCCTCGGCCCGGCGGATGCGGGTGATCCAGCTGCGTCCGTCCCGCCATCCGATCACGGTGCGCGGCACGATGAGGACCCCGGCGGAAACCGAGTCCTCGTCGAAGGGGAGCGCCCCGAAACCCACCGGCCCCGTGCCGGGCAGAGCCAGGGGGTCGTCGATCTCGGACGCCGCCATGGCCTCACGCCAGGCTGCCGCGACGACGCCCGAGCGCGGCCCGCCGTCGCCCGCTTCCACGCGAAGGGTCGCGGCGGTCCCGTCGCCGGCCGCCACGATGCCCTCGCCACGACGCAGCCAGGCGATCGGTGCGGAGGCGGAGGTGTGTGCCAGCAGATCATCGACGGGTGGGATCTCGCGGGTCTGCGCGACCAGGCGGATGCTGCTCACGCCTCCAGCCTACTGTTCGGTGCGGAGGTGTGAGGTGGACGCGTGTGCCGCCGTTCGGAGCATCCGTCCGGCCTGCGGCGTGTCGCGGCGCCTTCCGCATGAGACAGGCCGCGGGCGCGCTCAGGGCTCCGAACGGAGACTCTCAGCGAGCCGGGCGCAGTGCCTCGAGCCGGTCCAGCCAGGCATCCGCCGTCACGTCGTCGAAGGGCGGCACCTGTGCGCGCACGCGCCGCTCCAGGTCCACGGCGAGGGACTCCAGATGGGCGACCGTCTCGGGCGGGTAGCCGTAGCGGATGCTGTGCTCGGCCCACTCGTCCCGATCGTCGACCCAGGTTCCGCGCTCCCCCGCCACGCGAACGACGTCGAGGTCCATGTCGATCCCGGTGGCCAGGACCGGCCAGCCCGTCGCCGCATCCGTGCCGCCGTCCGTCCAGCGCACGTTCCAGGCGAGGTCGATGTAGACGCGCATGCCCTTCGGGTGGTCGCGGTGCACGGTCACGGCATGGTCGGCGCCGTGCGCGGCATCCGCATGCGGGATGAGCGTGACATCCGGGGAGACGGCGATGAACTCCCGCCCCGGACGGACACTGCGCCACCCGCTCGGCTGGCCCAGCCAGTCGCCCCACCGGTCGGAGCCGAGGTACACCTCCTCGTTGGCCCAGTGCGGTGATCCGTCCCATTTGCGCCATCGGAAGATCATCAGGGTTCCCGGCTCGGGACGCTTCGCGCTCACGCGCCGAGTCTACGACCGCACGGCTCCGCTCTAGGATCGAGGGATGGAGCCGAACCGCGCCGACCTCGACAGAGACCCCTCGCACGTCAGCAGCATGTTCGACCAGGTCGCCGCCGGCTACGACCGCACCAACACCGTCATGACCTTCGGCAACGACGCGCTGTGGCGTGCGGCGACGACGCGCGCCGTGGCGCCGCGGCGCGGCGAGCGCATCCTCGACCTCGCGGCGGGCACGGCGTCCTCCTCGGCGTCCCTGGCGGCCTCGGGCGCGCAGGTCGTGGCCGCCGACTTCTCCCCCGGAATGCTGGCCGAGGGCAGGCGGCGGCACGGGCACCTGCCCAACATCTCGTTCGTGGAGGCGGATGCCACGGCGCTGCCCTTCGGCGATGACGAGTTCGACGCCGTCACGATGTCGTACGGTCTTCGCAACGTGCAGCAGCCGAAGAAGGCCCTCACCGAGCTTCTCCGGGTGACCAGGCCGGGTGGGCGTCTGGTGATCAACGAGTTCTCCACACCCCCGAACCGCCTGTTCCGCAGGGTGTACAGGTTCTACAACGCGCAGGTGCTGCCGCGGGTGGCGCGCCTGGCCGGGACCAACGGCGACGCCTACGACTACCTCAACGAGTCGATTCGGGACTGGCCGGACCAGAGGACGCTCGCGGGCTGGATCCGCGAAGCGGGGTGGACCGAGGTCGCGCACCGCAACCTCACATTCGGCATCGTCGCACTGCACCGAGGGCGCAAGCCGCTGTCCTGAGGGCGCCGGTCGCTGTCAGGCCTGTCCGGTGCGTCGCCGTCAGCTGTCAGCGAGGCGCCGCTTCTCCTCCTCGACGTCGAAATCGGCGGCCGGCCACCGCGGATCGAGGTTCTCGAGCGCGTCGATCAGCAACTCCTGCACGGCCAGCCGCGCGTACCACTTGCGGTCCGCCGGCACGACGTGCCACGGCGCGTCCGGCACGGAGGTCCGGTCGAACACCGTCTGGTACGCGGCCATGTACTGATCCCACAGCCTCCGCTCGTCGACGTCCCCGGGGTTGTACTTCCAGCGCTTGTCGGGGCGGTCCAGCCGCTCCATCAGCCGCTGCTTCTGCTCGTCGCGCGAGATGTGCAGCATGACCTTGACGATGCGGGTGCCGGATGCGGCGATGCCGCGCTCGAAGTCGTTGATGGCGCCGTAGCGGCGCTCGATCTCGTCCTCCGGAGCCAGTTCGCGCACACGGCCGATGAGCACGTCCTCGTAGTGCGACCGGTCGAACACGCCGATGAAACCGGGCCGCGGGAGCCTCTTGCGGACGCGCCAGAGGAAGTCGTGCTCGAGCTCCTCCGTCGTCGGCGCGCCGAAGGACGCGAGCTCCACGCCCTGCGGATCGACGCCGCCGACGACGTGGCGGACGATGCCGCCCTTGCCCGCGGAGTCCATGGCCTGCAGCACCAGCAGCACGGACCCCTCGGCTTCACCCGCACGGGAGCCGGCGAACAGTCGCTCCTGCAGGTCGCCGAGCTCCTCCCGCCGTGCGGCCAGAAGCCGCTCTCCGGCCTTCTTCCCGCCGTCGAAGCCGGGAGTGGCGTCCGGATCCACGCCGCTCAGGCGGAAGCCGTCGCCCACTCGCAGCGTCTCACCGGGGTCGGTCGTCCATGCGTGCTTTCCCATGCACACATCATGCCGTCCGGGGCCGACAGGGCGCGCCCGGGCGAATCGGCGGTTCGGAGTGTCGGAGGCCCCGTGCACAATCGGAGCATGGACACCTCGCTTCTCGTGATCGTCGTCGCGGCTCTCGTCGCGGCTCTCGCCGGCGCGCTCGGCTTCGTGCTCGGCGTGCAGCGCGGCCGTGGGGCGGATGCCGAGGTCCGTGCGGAGACGACGGCGGCGCGGCTGCGCGTCACGGCGCTGGAGCAGGACGTGGCGGCGGCGCGCGCGGAGACCGCCGCGCGCGTTCAGGAGGAGCGGATGCTCGGGGACGAGCGGATCGCAGAGGCCCGCAGACTCGGCGAGGCCGCCGTCGCGGACGCCCGCGCACAGGCGCAGGCGCGGTTGGAGCAGGAGCGCGCGCAGCACGCCGAGCGGCTGGAGGAGCTCCGAGCAGATCAGAAGCGGCTCGCCGACGAGTTCGACGCGCTGAGCAGACGTGCACTCGAGGCCAATTCGAAGGCGTTCCTGCAGCAGGCGGAGGAGCGCCTCAAGCGCAGCCAGAGCGAGGGCGCGGCCGAGTTGCAGAAGCGGCAGGACGCCGTGCGGCAGCTCATCGAGCCGCTGCAGAAGACCCTCGAGACGGTGAAGACCGAGATGACGACGGCGGAGAAAACGCGCCTGGAGGCCAACGCGGCGCTCACCGAGCAGCTGCTGTCCATGCGCCGGACATCCGAGACGCTGGGCGCGGAGACTCGAAACCTCGTGAACGCCCTACGCGCGCCGCAGGTGCGCGGTCGCTGGGGCGAGCTGCAGCTGCGGCGCGTCGTGGAGGCCGCGGGCATGGTCAACCACGTCGACTTCGACGAGCAGCTGCATCACGTGACCGACGACGGCGCGCTGCGTCCGGACATGGTCGTGCACCTGGCGGGCGACAAGCGCGTCGTGGTGGACTCCAAGGTGGCGTTCAACGGCTACCTGGAGGCCATGGAGGCCACCGACGACACCGTGCGGGCGCAGCGGTTGCAGGCGCACGCGCGCCACCTGCGCAAGCACATCGACGACCTGAGCGCCAAGGAGTACTGGGACGCCGTGGCGGGCTCCCCCGAGTTCGTGGTGATGTTCGTGCCCGCCGAGCCCTTCCTCGCCGCGGCGCTCGACCAGGACTCGACGCTGTACGAGTACGCCTTCGAGCGGAACGTCGTGATCGCCACCCCCTCGACCCTCATCGCCCTGCTGCGCACCGTGGGGCACGCGTGGCGGCAGGATCAGCTCGCACACGAGGCGCAGCAGATCTTCACGGTGGGCAAGGAGCTGCACAAGCGTCTGGGCACCCTCGGGGCGCATCTGGCCAAGCTCGGCAGGAGCTTGAACTCGACGGTCGACGCCTACAACCGCTTCGCCGGGTCCCTGGACCGCAATGTCGTCACGCAGGCACGCAGGTTCAGCGCCCTGCAGGGGCTCGAGGACGTGCTCACCGACACCTCCCCCGTCGAGGCGCAAGCCGTGCCCCCGCAGAAGTCCGACCTGTACGAGGACGCGGATGACTCCGAGGGCCGGGACGCCATCGAGAGCCACGACGCCATCGAGGGCGGACGGTATGCGGGTGCCGACCTCGGCGAGATCACGCAGCGCCTGGACTGAGTCGCCGGGGCCGCGGTCAGCGCTCCAGCGGCACCTCGATGATCTGCGGCTTCGCCGGCGGCGACGTCAGTGCCTGCTCGAGCGCGGACCGGGTGGTGACCCGGGTGAACTCCCAGCCGTAGGCCGCGGCCACCTGCGCGAGGTCCACCGCCTGCGGCGTGTAGAACGCGCGGTCCAGATCCGCCGTCGGAGCGGATGCCGCGACCTCGAGCCCGTCGAAGATCGTCCCGCCACCGTCGTTGCCCACGACGACCTGGATGCGCGGCGGCGGCTCGTCGGCCGGCAGCAGCAGAGCCCCCACGTCATGCAGGAGGGCGAGGTCGCCGAGAAGCGCCCGGGTCACACCGGCGGCGCCCGCCGCCTGACTGGCCAGGGCGACGCCGATCGCCGTCGCCACAGTGCCGTCGATTCCGGCCAGACCGCGGTTGGCGTGCACGGGCACCTTCTTCCCCCCGAGCACCTCGTCGGCGACGCGCACGAGCCGGGAGGACCCGAACACGAGGCGGTCATGCGGCCAGGTAGCCCGCCACACGGCATCCACGAGGATCTCCCGGTCCACCCGCCGCCGCACCGCGTCCAGCTCGGCGCGCACAGCGCTCAGCCGGGCCGCCTTGTCCTCCGAGGACAGTCCGTCGTGATCGGGCGCCGGCGCGCTGAGATCGACCACGGCCGCCGCCGACGCGTTCATCCAGGCGCCGAGCCACTGCCGGTCCACAGGCCCCGCGGCGACCGTCACAGAGCCGACCGCCCGCGTGCGTCCGTTGAGATTCAGGTCCTGGCCACCACGACGCACCGCGACGACCTCGAGGTCGCTGCGAGCCAGCAGAGCCGCCACCTCGCGGCTGAGCGTGGGATGTCCGAACACGACCACCCGCTCGATGCGGCCGCCCAGCGCATCGTCGCCCAGCAGACGACGGTAACCGTGCACCACGAGTCGGCCATAGCGCGCACCGCTGACGATCTCCGCGATCATCGGCCAGCCGCCCCGGTGGGACAGCTCCTCGGCATCCGGCCCGGCATCCGCGCCCGCGATCACGATCGTACGCGGACCGCGTTCCAATGCGACGGGCTCCGGCACGGGCACGACGGGCGCGGCACCGGGCTCCACCGCGACATCGGCGCCGGGATCGCCCGACAGCGGCTCGCGGGTGGGGAGGTTCAGCTGCACCGGCCCCGCGATGCCCGGCAGTCCGGAGCCCTCGACCCCCGTCGCCGCGGCGACCACCTGCGCGGCGAGCCCCGACCACACGGCTGCCGCCGCGCCGGGAGCGGCGGGACCGGGTACGGGTGCGTCCACCGCCAGCCGCACGAACGACCCGAACAGGCCGGGCTGAATGGTGGCCTGGTTCGCTCCGACGCCGCGCAGCTCCGGCGGGCGATCGGCTGTCAGCAGCAGCAGCGGCACCCCGGCGTGGAAGGCCTCCATGGCCGCCGGAAGCAGGTTGCCCGCGGCGGTGCCCGACGTGCACAGCACCGCGACGGGCAGACCGGACTCACGAGCCAGACCCAGGGCCGTGAACGCGGCCACCCGCTCGTCCACTCGGACGTGCACGCGCAGCACCCCCCGCCGGGACAGGTCCATCGCCGCCAGGGCGAGCGCCTGGGACCGCGATCCGGGAGAGAGCACGAGATCGCGCAGTCCGCTCCCGACGAGCTCGGCGAGGAGCCCGGCCGCCGCCTCGGCGGCAGGAGACGCCGTCACGAGCGCGGATCCGCGCCGTCTGCTTCGTCGTCCAAGCGGGACAGCTCCGCCTCCAGCTCGCGGATGCGGGCGTCCTGCTCGGCGTTGCCCATCCGCCGCAGCACCTGCGGGTCATCATCCGGAGGAACCACGTAGCCGGTGTCGACCTCGCCGGCGGCCAGCCGACCGAGCGTGAACCACAGGATGCCGCCGATCACCGGGAGCAGCAGAACGATCAGCACCCACGCGGCCTTGGAGACGCCGCGGTGCCGCTCCGCCGGCTGCACAGTGCAGTCCACGATGCTGAACACCCAGAACACCACGGCGAGAAACCCGCCGATGATCAGGAGACGTGCCATGCCTCCAGTGTAGGCATGGCCGCAACGGCGGGACCCGACGTGTCATCGGCGGCGCACAGCCTCCGCCTAGCGAGCGCTCCTAGACTTGCCCCGTGAAGAAGCTGCCACCCCTCCTCGTCTACACCGTGCTGCGGCTGCTGGCCTTCCTCGTGCCGCTCGCGATCATGTGGCTCTTCTTCCCCATCTTCCGCGAGTTCTGGTGGCTGGCGGCGCTGTTCGCGGCGCTGATCGGCATGAGCATCTCGCTGATGTTCCTGCGCACGCCGCTGTCGGACGCCTCCCGCGCCATCTACGCCAAGCGCAATCGGCAGGGCACCGATGAGGACGTGGAGGACAGCGCGACCGAGGAATGATCCCGCTTCGCCAGGACGCGCCCGACCGCACCGGAAGGTGCCTCATGGATGGTCTCAGGCGACGAGCGCCCAGTAGATCAGCGCCGCATACCCGACCGATGACAGCGAGGTCAGGCTCAGCACGATGACGAGCTCCCCGGGTGCGCGGTAGGTCCAGACGATGAGGATCGCCGGGATGATCGCCAGCAGCACCAGCAGCGACATCCAGGCCACCGGGTACAGCAGCAGCGCGAAGACCGCCGCGATCAGGAACGGCACGATCACGAGCACCGTGTACAGCGACTGCGTCGCCCGCCTGCCGATCAGCACCGTGAGCGTGCGCTTGCCCGCCTCGCGATCCTGGTTGATGTCGCGCAGGTTGTTGGCCAGCAGCACCGCGCAGGCGAACAGTCCCGCAGCCACCGCCGCCAGCCAGGCCTCCAGCGGCAGTGCGAAGGACTGCACCCACGTGGTGCCCAGCACGGCGACCAGCCCGAAGAACACGAAGACGAACAGCTCGCCCATCGCGTTGTAGCCGTACGGGCGTCTGCCCCCGGTGTAGAACCAGGCGGCGACGATGCAGGCGGCGCCGACCAGCAGCATCCACCACTGCTGCGTGCGAACCACGATCGCGAGTCCTGCGACGGCGGCGAGCGCGAAGAAGACCAGAGCCGTGATCAGGACGTGCTTCGCCGGAACCCGACCGGATGCCGTGAGCCGGGCCGGCCCCACCCTCCGGGCGTCCGTGCCGCGGACGCCGTCGCTGTAGTCGTTGGCGAAGTTCACGCCGATCTGCAGCAGCACCGCCACCGCCAGGCACGCCAGGGCGAGGACCCAGTGCAGCGCGTGATCGGTCACCTGCGCGGCCGCCGTGCCGAGCACGACGGGTGCGACGGCGAGCGGCAGGGTCCGCAGGCGCGCCGCGCCGACCCACTCGCCGAACGTGACCGGTCCTGCCTCGATGACAGGACGCTTCGCCGGATTGCCGCTGGTGCGCCGCGGCTTCGTGCCGGAGCGCTTCTTCTTGGTCGAGGACGCCACGGTCGGCATCCTACTGGCCCACGGCGCGCCCCCGCCTCCGCGCGTTGCGCGGGGCCCACGGCGTGAGCACGGGAGACGGTACCCTCGGAGGCGTGACAGATCTGCCCGCACGCCCGCTGTATCCGCAGGCGAACTCCGTGGAGGACTTCGCCCACAACCTCGCCGACGTGCGAGCGAACATCGCCGCCGCCGCCGAGCGCGCAGGACGCGACGCGTCCGAGATCCGGTTGCTGTCGGTGAGCAAGACGGTGCCCGAGGAGCGGCTGCTGCTGGCGATCGAGGCCGGTGCCGTGGATCTGGGCGAGAACAAGGTCCAGGAGGCCAAGCGCAAGGCCGGGAACCTCGCCGACCAGCACGTGCGCTGGTCGGTCATCGGGCACCTGCAGACCAACAAGGCCAAGGACGTCGTGGCCTTCGCCGACGAGTTCCAGGCGCTGGACAGCATCCGCCTCGCCGATGCGCTCGACAGGCGCCTGCAGGCGGCGGGCCGCGGCCTCGACGTCTACGTGCAGGTGAACACCTCCGCGGAGGAGTCCAAGTTCGGCCTCGAGCCCGGCGATGCGCTCGCGTTCCTCGAGGAGTTGCGCCACCGCGACAGCCTGCGCGTGCAGGGGCTGATGACCCTCGCGCTGTTCACGAGCGACACCGAGCGCGTGCGGGAGTGCTTCCGCATCCTGCGCGATCTGCGTGATCGGGCCCGCGAGCGCGACCTGGTCGGGCCGGGCGGGCTGTCCATGGGCATGTCCGGCGACTACCAGGCCGCCATCGAGGAGGGTGCGACGGTCGTGCGCATCGGCCAGGCCATCTTCGGCGCCCGGAAGACCCCCGATTCCGAGTACTGGCCGGGCTTCGCGAAGTGACCGCGCACGCCGATCCGTCCGCCTGGGCGCAGGGGCGGGAGCGCTGGGAGCTGGATCGGCGCCCTGCGGAGGTGCTGCTGATCGGATCGCAGGTCGCCTTCGGCTCGGTGGGCATGAACGGCGTGCTCCCCCAGCTGGGGACGGCGAGGGTCGTGCCGCTGCCGACCATCGTGCTGAGCAATCTGCCGCACTACCCGAGCGTTCACGCGGCCCCGATGCCCGCGCAGTGGCTGGCCGACAGCATCCGCGATCTCGATGCGCTGGGTCTGCTGGACGAGATCGACAGCGTGTGCACCGGGTATTTCGCCTCACCGGATCAGGTGACGGCCGTGGCGGACGCGCTCGCGCCGCTGCTGGAGCGGCGTGCGGACCTGCGCGTGCTCGTGGACCCGACGCTGGGCGACTCGGATGTGGGGCTGTACACGGATCCTGCGGTCGCCCCGGCGCTGCGCGACCGGATGCTCCCGATCGCCACCGGCATCATCCCCAACGGGTTCGAACTCGGCCTGCTGGGTGCGCAGGACGCCACGCAGACGGATGCCGAGTCCGCCGCGCGTGCGCTGCTCGGACCCCGGGCGCAGTGGGCGGTGGTCAGCGGCGGATCCGCCGCAGGCGGCCGGACGCTCACGGATCTCGTCGTCACCCGCGACGACGCGCAGCGGCTCGAGCATCCGCTCATCCCCACCACGGTCAAGGGCACGGGCGACGCGTTCGCCGGCGCGCTGCTGGCGGCTCTGCGTCGCGGCAGCGGGATCACGGCCGCTGTCTCCGACGCCGCCGCCGCGGTTCGGGCGCTCCTGGGCTGAACCGACGGCCGTTCGAGCCGAGCCGACGACTGCTCAGTCGGCCGCGGCGGCGAGGACCGGACGGCGCTCGTAGTAGGTCTGCAGCACGATCGTGGCCCTGGTGCGGACGTTCGCGATGGCGCGGATGTCGTTGACGAGCTTCTCCAGGGCGCGCGGTCCCGTCACGCGGACGAACAGCATGTAGCTGGCGTCGCCGGCGATGGAGTGGCACGCCTCGATCTCGGTCAGCGGCTCCAGCAGCTCGGGGGCGTTGTCGGGCTGGCCGGGGTCGATGGGCGTGATCTCGATGAACGCCGACAGCGGCACGCCGACCGCCTCGGGATCGAGGACGGCCTGGTAGCCGGCGATCACGCCACGGCTCTCCAGCCGTTTCAGCCGCGACTGCACGGCGGAGGTCGACAGGCCGACGGTCTCCGAGAGCTGCGCCAGGGTCGCCCGCCCGTCCCGGGAGAGGGCGGCGAGGATCGCATGGTCGACAGGGTCATCCATACATGGAAGAATAGTACCCACATTCGACATAGACCGGAAAATTTCCGGCGATTCACGCGATCGGAGGTCCCGATGTCCACTCTCACCCCCCGCATCAACGCCATCATCGGCGAGCCCGAGGTCGTCGAGGACGCCGCGACCGCCGAGCACAGCACCGCCTGGCACCTGCTCAAGGAGGCGGCGATCGCCATCCGTCCGCTGCAGATCAAGGACGGTTCCATTCCGGATGCCGCCGATCACGCCGCGGCATCCGAGCACGTGTCCGCGATCATCGCCGGCATCCGCGCCCTCTCCCCCGCCTTCCCGCACGACGCCGAGTACCTCGACGCCGCCGTCGCCGACTTCCGACGGTGGGCGGACGGCGGGTTCGGCGTGCCGGACTTCCTCGACTCGCTCGTGGCGTTCCAGCCCCAGCAGCATCGCGTCGACGGCATCCGCCACCTCGTCATCTTCCCGATGTACACCCAGAACGGGTCGACGGACCGGCTCGTCGAGGCCCTCATCGTCGAGACCATCTGGCCGGATTTCATCGCCGAGCTCGAGGCCGGCGACTACGGCAACGAACTGTTCGTCTCGCTGCGCCTGATCGACTTCACCCCGGGCTATGACACGAACTCGGCCGTGCTGTTCCCCGAGACCGTCGCGATGCGGGAGATCCCCTCGTTCACGTGGGGGGCGATCTTCCAGGACCGCGAGGCCGCCCGCTACCGCCGGGTGGTGCGCGCGGCCTCCGAGATCACCAAGCTCGACCTGCCCGAGGCGGCCGCACGGATGCTCGACGACCAGTCCCTCGCCGAGAAGACCTTCGTGATGTGGGACATCATCCACGACCGCACCCACATGCGCGGCGACCTGCCGTTCGACCCGTTCATGATCAAGCAGCGGATGCCGTTCTTCCTCTACTCGCTGGAGGAGCTGCGGTGCGACCTGACCGCGTTCCGCGAGTCGGTGAGGATCCAGAAGCGCCTCACCGCCGCCGACGAGCTCTCGGATGCCGAGCAGGAGATGCTCGAGCACGCCGGGCTCGTGCAGTACGCGGTGATCTTCGACCGGATCTTCCGGTTCGCGATCACCGGCTCCCGGGTGCGCAACTACGACGGTCTGGGCGGGCAGCTGCTGTTCGCCTGGCTGCATCAGCGGGGTGTGCTGCACTGGACCGACACGCGGCTGACCTTCGACTGGGAGGGCGTCCCGGATGCCGTCGTGGCGCTCGGCGACGCGATCGACGAGCTGTACTGGCGTTCCATCGACCGCCCCAAGACCGCGCACTGGCTGGCCGCCTACGACCTCGTCCGCAGTGTGCTGACCCCGAACCCGGCATCCGTCTGGGCGCGTGGGCTGTCGGACGAGATCCTCGCCGGCGCGCCCAAGGGGTACACCGACCAGGTGCTGGACGACGAGTTCCCGCTGTCGATGTTCTTCGAGGCCCTGAGCAAGAAGATGAGGCCCGTCATCGAGTCGACCGTGGGCATCCGAGGCACCGACGACTGACGCCGTCCCTTCCGTTCCCGTCGCAGGGGCTGTCGCTCCGAAGGGTTCTGAGCCGACGTCTTCTGCGACCGGAACGAGGGGGAGGCGGGCGCTGCACGGGGCGGGCGGAACCTCGAGCGGGCGAGGGATGAGAGAGTGGAGACATGAGCATGTCAGGACGGACGGCGCTTCTCGCCGGCGCGACCAGCGCCGCAGGTCTGGCTGCGGCGGCAGCACTCGTCGATGCCGGCGCACGGGTCATCACGACCGGCAGGTCGGCCGAGCGACTGAAGCCCCTCGCCGACGTCGGCGCGCGGATCGAGGTCGCCGACGCGACCTCCTTCACCGACATGTCCGCCCTCGCCCGGCGCATCGGCGCCGTCGACCTCGTACTGCCGCTCGTGGGAGGCTGGCGCGGCGGCGGCGGGCTGGCCGGGCAGAGCGACGAGGACCTCGACGCCCTGCTGCCGTCTTTCCAGGCCGTGCGGGCGACCAGCCGCGCCTTCGACGCGTCCATCAGGGCGTCGGATGCCGGTCGCTTCGCCATGGTGTCCTCCACCGCCGTGGAGCGTCCGCTGGCGGGAGGGGCGAACTACACGAGCATCAAGGCCGCCGGCGAGGCGTGGACGCTCGCCGTCGCACAGGGGTACGCCAAGGCGGCACGGGATTCCGACCGGCCGCTGCGCGCGGCATCCGTCATCCTCCGCGCGGAGGGCGCCCTCGATCCTGACGCTCTCGCCCGTGCGGTCATCGGGCTGTGGGATGCGGATGCGACGGAGTCGAACGGCACGATCCGCCTGCTGTGAGCCGGTGGCCGGGGCACGGCTCACGACGAATGCGAAGGCCGTAGGCTTGTCCTGTGAGCGTTCTGCATGATACCGCTGTGCGCGGCTTCGCGTCCGACAACTACTCCGGCATCCACCCTGAGGTGCTCTCCGCCATCGCCGCGGCCAACGACGGCCACCAGGGCGCCTACGGCGCGGACGCGTACACGGCCCGTCTGCAGGAGGTGTTCGCGACGCACTTCGGTGACGGCGTCGTGGCCTTCCCGGTCTTCAACGGCACGGGCGCGAACGTCACCGCTCTGCAATCGATGCTGCCGCGCTGGGGTGCTGTGATCTCGGCATCCACGGCGCACATCAACGTCGACGAGGGCGGTGCGCCCGAGCGCATCGGCGGCATCAAGCTGCTGACCGTGCCCACCGAGGACGGCAAGCTCACCCCCGAGCTCGTCGATCGCGAGGCATGGGGCTGGGGGGACCAGCACCGCGCCCAACCGCTGGTGGTCTCGATCACACAGTCCACCGAGCTGGGGACCCTGTACACGGCGGAGGAGATCAGAGCCCTCGCCGACCACGCCCACGAGCGCGGCATGCGGCTGCACGTCGACGGTGCCCGACTCGCCAATGCCGCGGCCGCCCTCGACCTTCCCCTGCGCGCCTTCACCCGCGACGCCGGCGTGGATGTGCTCAGCTTCGGCGGCACGAAGAACGGCGCCATGCTGGGCGAGGCCGTCGTCGTGCTCGACCCCGCGGCGGCCGATGGCCTGGTCTACGCGCGCAAGTTCAACATGCAGCTGGCCTCGAAGATGCGGTTCGTCTCCGCGCAGCTGATCGCCCTGCTGGAGGGCGATCTGTGGCTGCGCAACGCGCGCCACTCCAACGCCATGGCTGCCCGGCTGCGGTCCGCCATCGAGCAGGGGCTGGCCGACGGCAGCATCCGCGGCGTCGGATTCACGCAGCCCACGCAGGCCAACGGCGTCTTCGCGACCCTCCCCGACGGCGTCGCCGACCGGCTGCGGGAGAGTTTCCGGTTCTACGACTGGGACGCCTCCCGCAACGAGGTGCGCTGGATGTGCAGCTTCGACACGCAGGAGTCGGATGTCGACGCCTTCGTCGCCGAGCTGGGCAGGCTCACTCGGGGCTGATATCCCGCCCGACGCGGACCGCGCCCGCCTCGACGGATGCCGACGGCGGGCGTCGGCCTCGGGGCTGAAGAACCGCCTGGCCCACATCATGAGCGCCGTGATGAAGGCCGAGGGTGGGGTCGAGGGGGAAGGCGCTCAGCACCTCGGCACCGGTGCCGGTGACGGCGAGCATCCACTCCAGCCGCACCCCTCCGATGCCGGGGACATACGCCCCGGGCTCCAGCAGGATGACCATGTCGGGCTCCAGAGGCTCGCCGGCCCCCGGCACGATGGAGGGGAACTCGTGGCTGGCGGTGCCGACGCTGTGGCCGGTGTGGTGCGGATACGTGTAGCCCGCGCGTTCGACGGTGCTGCGGACGATGCGATCGAGCTCACCGACGCTGAGTCCGGGCCGGGTCGCGTCGACACCGGCCTGCAGCGCGGAGGAGACCGCGCGATGCATGCGGAGGAACTCCGCGCCGGGTTCACCGACGAACAGCGTGTTCGCGCTGTCGCCCCAGTAGAGGTCCATCCGAGGCGCCAGATCCACGATCACTGGATCGCCTTCGCGGATGACACGGTCACTCGCCCAGCCCACGACGCCCGCAGTGCGATCGATGCCGGAGATGAAGTCGCCGGTGACCTCGCACCGACCGCCGATCGCGTCGTCCCAGACGGCACGGACCTCGGCGAAGCACTCCAGCTCCGTGCGTCCGGGGCGGACGGCCTCCGCGGCCCGCCGCTGCGCGGTCGAGGTGAGCGCCGCGCCTCGACGGATGACCTCGAGCTCCACCGCGGTCTTGGTCTTGCGCACCTGCTGCAGCGCGGCCGTCGCGTCGAGACGCTCCAGGTCCCGCAGCGCGATGAGCTCCGCCGCGGTGGCGGAGAGGGTGTCGGGCTCGACCAGCAGCGTTCCCGCCCGCAGACCCGCCGCGTCCAGCAGGCGACCCAGACCCTCGCGGTAGTGCTGCCACAGCGGAACGTCGATGAGGGAGTCGGTGCCGTACTCGATCACATGATCGGCACGACTCTCCCGCGCCGAGCTCCCCCGCATCCGCGGGACGAGCAGCCACATCTCGCCGGCGGGGCTGACGACGAGCGCATCCGGTCCGCCGGCGACGAAGGGCGCGCCGAGCTCCTGCGAGACCCGCAGGCCCGCGGCGTACGCGATCGAGTCGTATCCGGTCAGCAGGGCTGCGTGCGCGTTCTGCTCCGCGACCATGCCCGCCACGCGCGCGGTGCGCTCATCCGAGATGGGCATCCGATCAGCGCCCCGTCCGGTCGACGGTGCGGAGTGTCTGCCGCTGTGCAGTGCTCGGAATCTCCGTCACGGGGATCCTCCTTGTTCGGTCTCGTGTGCGTCTGCGCACCGGGAGTCTCGCTGCCGGGCTCTCGGGACGGCGGTCCGCCCGCCGGGAGCCCGGTGGCCGACCCGTCAGCTCTCGGCGGGATGGATGGGTGCGGGCCCGAGCTCGTCGATGAGCTTCTTCATCTCGACATAGGCCTTGTTGCGGTAGGCGACCAGCTCGGGGGTCCGGTCGGAGGGGACGTCGAGGAAGCCCGCACCGGTCTTGGTGCCGAGCTTGCCGGCGGAGACGAGTTCGTCGAGGACCCTCGGGGTCGCGAAGCGCTCGGGGAACTCCGTCTGCAGGGACGCGTAGCAGAAGGCGTACACATCGAGCCCCGCCATGTCGGCGATGGCGAACGGGCCGAAGAACGGCAGTCGGAATCCGAAGGTGGTACGAACGATCGTGTCGATGTCCTCGGCGGTCGCGATGCCGTCCTCCACCAGCTGAGTGGCCTCGTGGAACAGCGCGTACTGCAGACGGTTGAGGACGAAGCCGGTGGTGTCCTTGACGCGCGCGGTCTCCTTCCCGGCGGCCGCGACGATGCCCTCGACGGTCTTCAGCGCGGCCTCGCCGGTGCCCGCGTGCGGGATGAGCTCGACACCGGGGATGAACGGCGCCGGGTTGGAGAAGTGCACGCCGAGGAACCGGCTGGGGCCGGTGACGGCCTCGGCGAGTCGGGCGATGAGGATCGTGGAGGTGTTGCTGCCGATGACCGCCTCCGGCGATGCCGCGACGCTGATGCGATTCAGCGTCGCGTGCTTGATCTCGATCTTCTCGGGGACGGCCTCCTCGATGAACTCCGCTCCCGCCACCGCGTCCTCGATGGTCGCCGCGGTGAGCCGCTCGGCGATGATCGTCGCGGCCTCCTGAGGGAACAGGCCCTCGGCGGCGAACTGCTCGGCTTCGGCGATGAGGCGGTCTCGGTTGCGCCGAGCAACCTCGATGTCGACGTCGGCGATGCGCACGGCGGCACCCGAGAGCGCCAGGGACTGCGCGATGCCGCCACCCATGTACCCGCTGCCCACGACAGCGTAGACGGGGCGTTCCTGATCTGTCATGGTGTTCTCCTGATTCTGCGCGCTCAGGCGCTGACGGTCTCGGATGCTGCGGGGATGGCGCTGCGATTGCCGTCGGTGGCGGATACGCCGCCCTCCGGCAGCAGCGTGCGCAGGTAGTCACGGTTGGTGGCGCAGATGCCGAGGCTGTCGCCGCCATACTGCTCCATGAGGAACGGGCCGCGGAAGCCGACCTCGACGGCCCTGGCGACCATCGCGCGGTAGTCGATGATCCCCAGTTCGAGCGAGGTGGGGACGGATGTCCACCAGCTGCCGTCGCCGGCCTCGTCGCGCGTGTAGTTCTTGACGTGCCAGTAGTTGGCGTACGGCAGGGTCTTCTCGTGCAGCTCGCGCCAGTCCTCGACGGGACGGTGCAGGCGGATGAGGTTGGCGATGTCGGGGTTGAGTCCGACGTTGTCGAGCCCGATCTCCTCGATCAGTCGCACGGCGCTGTCCGCGGTGCCGAGGTAGGTGTCCTCGTACATCTCCAGCGCCATCGGCAGGCCCACGGATGCCGCGTGCTCGCCGAGCTCGCGCAGACGGCGGACGGCGAGTGCGCGGGTCTCGGCGTCGTCGGGGTCGACGGGCCCCTGCACGGTCCAGAACCAGAGGGCCTTGCGCTGCGCCTCGTTGAAGGGCTGGTGCAGCCCCGTGGAGAACACCTGCATACCCAGCTCGGCGGCAGCATCGATCGCCTGGTGTGCGTAGGCGAGGTTCTGCTCGCCCCTGCCCGGCTCGATGATGCTCTGGCGCTGCACGTGCACGGAGGTCAGGCTGACGCCGTGGCTGTCCGCGATCGATTTCAGCTCCGCGCGGCGCGCGGGCGTGAGATCGGACGGACGGATGTGACTGTCGGCGATCTCGATGGCGGTGAAGCCGAGGCGGGCGACCTGCCGGAAGACGCCGTCCCACCGCTCCGATGCCGCATCGTGCATGCGCGTGCCGTCCGACGCGACCGGGGAGAACCCGTGCATGCAGATGGCGATAGGCCAGTTGTCGGCGGTGAGGGTGTGCGGCGTAGTGCTCATTGCGGCTCCATCGACGGGAAGGACTCCGGGAGATCTCGGCTATTCCTAGATCCTATAGGAAATATAGATTAATGCAAAAAAATGATGTCAGGACAGGACGCGCTCCCGCACCGCGACAGGCTGCGCTCTCCCGCGTCGTGCGGGACGGATGCGTCGCCGCACGACGTCCGCAGTGGGACACAGCGTCGTCGATGTACCCGGAGCGGCGACGCGGATCAGTCCCGTGCGAGATCCAGGGACCTGGCGCGCACATGCTCGATGTGCAGCCGCATCATGCGCGCAGGGGCATCCGGGTCCTCGCTCGCGAAGGCGTCGCAGATCGCCTCGTGCTCGGCGATCGCCTCTCGGACGTCGGTCGCACCGTGCCGCATGATCTGCCGCATCCGGTGCAGCTGCGCGCCGAGCGACTCCGACATCTGACGCAGGTACCTGTTCCCGCAGTACCGGAACAGCACCTCGTGGAACGCCGCATCCGCCGCATAGTAGGCGGTGGCCAGATCCACGTCGTTGCGGCCGGCGTGGAACGCTTCGATCACCCGCTCGCCGGCGCTGCGGTGATGCTCCTCCGCCTCGCGGAGCTCGGTGAGCATGTCGTCTCCCGCCGCCGCCGCGAGGCGAACGGCCTCGACCTCGAGCATGAGGCGTGCGTCGAACAGTTCACGCAGCTGCGCGGCGCCCAGCGGTGGCGCCATGCGATAGCCCTTCAGCGCCTCTCTGGTGACCAGGCCCGTGCGCTCCAGATGCACCATGGCCTCGCGCACCGGTGTCGGCGAGACGTCCAGCTGCCGCGCGATCGTGTCGATGGAGAGCCGGGCCCCGGGCTCGACCTCGCCGCTCAGGAGCAGCTGCAGGATGCGCTCGTAGACACGATCGCGCAGACCCCGACGCTCTATCGTCGAGTCCCACTCCCGTGCTCCGCGCCG
Source organism: Microbacterium soli (assembly GCF_039539005.1). Taxonomy (NCBI): domain Bacteria; kingdom Bacillati; phylum Actinomycetota; class Actinomycetes; order Micrococcales; family Microbacteriaceae; genus Microbacterium; species Microbacterium soli. The sequence goes on along the minus strand of NZ_BAABCP010000001.1, from coordinate 1,923,668 downwards.
TTCAGTCGCCATGCCCTGCTCTCCTTCGTCGTTCGTGCGTCCTGCCGCCGGTCATCCGGTGATCGCGGCGACCTCGTCGAGAATCATCCGCACTGCTTCCGGGTCATGCACGAAGCGCCCCAGGAACAGCCCGTCGACACTGTCCGAGACCTCGATCAGCATCCCCGGACCCGCACTTCCACCGTAGATCACGCGGGCGTCCAGACCGCGCCGATCGAGTCCGTCGCGCAGCCGGTCGCACACCCCGCGGATGTGGGCGGCGGGGGCGGGCTCCGGCGCACCGATCGCCCACAGCGGCTCGTACGCGATCACGATCTCGCCCAGCCGCCCCGCGGCACGGGCCGTCGTCAACGCGGAGTCCACCTGCGCGATGCACGCGTGCGCGGCCTGCTCGGCATCCGTGCTCTCGGCCTCTCCCACGCACAGGATCGGGACGAGTCCGCTGCGCATCGCCGCGGCGGTCTTCGCCGCGACGACCTCGTCGGTGTCGCCGAACATCCCGCGCCGCTCGGCGTGCCCCACCTCGACGAAGCGACAGCCGAGCTCGGCGAGCACCGACCCGGACACCTCACCGGTGAACGCACCCGCATCGTGCTCGGCGACGTCCTGCGCACCGACGGCGAGGGCGCCCGCGGCGACTTCCAGGCAAGCCGGTATCGACGGGTACTGCGGGATGACGAACATCTCGGTGCGCCCGCGCGCCGGATGCTCCGCCAGCACCTCCGCGACGGCCGCGGTCCACGCGACGGTCCTGGCGTGCGAGAAGTACATCTTCAGGCTCGCCCCGATCAGCATCCGCCGGCGCACGGGGCGGGCGCCCTCCTCAGACCCCTTCATACGCGCAGATCTCGCGCACCTTCTCCGCGGATGCGCTGCCCGGGTCGAACGTGTACGTGAGCCATTCGGCGGCCAGCCGCCGCGCGAGCTCGATACCGACCACGCGCTGCCCCATGCACAGCACCTGTGCGTTGTTGGAGAGCACGGAGCGCTCCACGCTGTACGAGTCGTGCGCGGTGACCGCGCGGATCCCGGCGACCTTGTTCGCGGAGATCGCGACCCCGAGTCCCGTGCCGCAGACGAGGATGGCGCGGTCGGCCTCCCCTGCCGCCACCTTCTCCGCGGCCGTGGTCGCCACGGTCGGGTAGTTGGTGTGGCCGTCGGCATCGACGCCGACGTCGACGACGTCCGCGACGAGCGGGTTCCTCAGCAGGTCGGCCTTGATGCGCTCCTTGTAGTCGAAGCCCGCGTCGTCCGAGCCGATGACGAGTCGAAGTGCCATATCAGTGATCCCCTTTCAGGATGTCCAGCACGGTCCGAGTGACGAGCGCGAAGGAGACCGCGCCCGGGTCCGGGGTGCCGAGGCTCCTGTCCCCGTGCGATCGGGCGCGGCCGAGCCGCGCGGTCATCGACGCCGTCGCCTCAGCGGCACGGGTCGCCTCCTCCGCGGCATCCGTCCAGGCGTCCAGCAGACGATCGCCGGCCTGCACGCGCTGGGCCAGACGATCCGCGAACGGGACGATCGCGTCGACCATCGTCTTGTCCCCCCGCTGCGCCTTGCCGAACGACATCACGGCGTCCTTCATGCGCAGCACGCCGTCCGCCACGGTCCCGGCGTCGACGGCCCTGTCGTCTCCGAGCGAGTCGCCCAGCGCGACGAGCATCTCGCCCCAGATGGCTCCGGAGGTGCCGCCGCCGGCATCCGACCAGGCGTCGGCGGCCCACTGCAGCACGGTGCGCGCGCCGGCACCGCGATCGGCCGCCCGCTGCGCGGCATCCGCTGCCGCCCGGCTTCCGCGATGCATGCCGATGCCGTGATCGCCGTCGCCGGCGATCCTGTCGATGCGGCCGAGCTCGTCCGCCTCGGCGTCGAGCATCTCGGCGATGGCCCGGAACGACCTGGTGACCGTGGCCGCCGCCTCCCGCGACGGCGCCGTCGCCTCGCCGACCACGCGCTGTTCCTCGGCGGACTCGGTGACCCCCACCTCGACGCGCCCCTCGATCGATCCCCTGCGGAACGCAGGAGTGTCGCTTGGCGCGAGCCAGAGCCGCTCGAGCTCGTCGTCGAGCCACAGCAGCGTCAGCGACGCACCCGCCATGTCGAAGCTCGTGCAGAACTCCCCGACCTCGGGCGAGACGATCGTGACGCCTGCCTGCTCGAGCAGCCGATGGACGCTCGCGTACACGACGTACAGCTCCTCGTACTTGACGCCGCCCAGGCCGTTGAGGATTGGAACGACGCGCGCGCCGTCGAGAGATGCGCCATCGGGGATCTCATCCAGAAGCGAGGAGACCAACAGGTCGGCGAGGCCCTCCGCCGAGGGCACGTCGACCTCGTCGATGCCGGGCTCCCCGTGGATGCCGAGTCCCACGGCCATGCGGCCCTCGGGAACGGTGAACAGCGGCTCGTCCGCGCCGGGTAGCGTGCAGCCGCTGAAGGCCACGCCCAGGCTGCGCGTGCGGTCGTTGGCTCGTCGGGCCAGCCGCTCGACCTCGTCGAGATCGGCGCCCGCCTCGGATGCGGCACCGGCGATCTTGAACACCACGAGGTCGCCCGCGATGCCGCGGCGCTTCTCGATCTCGCTTCTGGGCGCGCTGGAGATGTCGTCGGTGACGGTCACGGTGCGGCAGTCGATGCCGGCCGCGCGCATCCGCTCCTGCGCCTGCGTGAAGTGCAGCACGTCACCCGCGTAGTTGCCGTAGCTCAGCAGCACACCGCGGCCCTCGTTCGCGGCGGTGGCGACCGAGTGCACCTGGTGCGCGGACGGCGAGGCGAAGAGATTGCCCATCGCGGCGCCGTGGGCGAGCCCCGGCCCCACCAGCCCCGCGAAGGTCGGGTAGTGTCCGCTGCCGCCGCCGATCACGACGGCGACGGTGGGCTCCGGGCCACGGGTCGAGCGGACCACACCGCCGGACACCGGGCGCACCCACCTCGCGGAGGCCAGGGCGAGGCCCGCGGCGGCCTCCTCAGCGAAGTCGTCTGGGTCATTGAACAAGCGCGTCATCGCGGTCTCCTTCATGCGCTCCCGGCGCGGCTCAATCCTGTAACGACCTATCCTATAGGAAATTGGATAAAGGATGCCAGATAGCCTCACTGTGAGGTGGCTGAACACCGCGCGTGGGAGCCGAACACGGGTGGTCGGACTCCGGATCCGCGATCACTCCCCCGCGAAGGCGCACCGGGGCGCGACAGGGTGACGCGAGAGCGGGCGCCGGGACGGACGCAGGACGCGGCGCCGCCGCGTCAGCGCAGGAGGCCGAGGTGGGCGAGCGCCTGGCGGATCAGCGATCCCCGGCCGCCCTCCATCTCCGCGGACACGGCATCGGTGGCCGCCTCCTCCGGGGAGAACCAGGTGACCTCGAGGGCATCCTGGCGGGGCTCGCACGTGCCGGTGACCGGCACGATGAACACGAGCGAGACGGCGTGCTGACGATCATCGTGGAACGCGCTGACTCCGGGGATCGGGAAGTACTCCGCCACCGTGAAGGGCGTCGGTGACACGGGCAGCAGCGGGAACGCCATCGGGCCGAGGTCGTTCTCGATGTGCCGGAAGAGGGCGTCCCGCACGGTCTCCCCGTATCGCACCCGCCCCGAGACCAGTGTGCGGGTGATCTCGCCGAGCGGGGTGGAGCGCAGCAGCACGCCGATGGAGGTGACCTGGCCAGCGCCGTCGGTGACCACGGGTACGGCCTCGACGTACAGCATCGGCAGTCGGCGGCGCGCCTCCTCGAGTTCGATGTCGCTCAGCCAGCCCGGGTTGTCGTTCGCCGAGGGCACGTCGTCGAACCCGAAGCCGCCGTCCGGGTCAGGGTCAGGTGTGCGCACCGCCATGAGTCCTTTCTACCAGCCGAATGCAGGGCGCGAAGCAGGCAAGATGGAGTCATGATCGAGGAGCTGAGGATCGACGACGACCTGACGCGCTGGTCACCGACCCCGCGTGCGGGGACGCCGCTGCTCGTGCTGCTGCACGGCTACGGCGCTGACGAGAACGACCTGTTCGGTCTCGTCCCCCACCTTCCGGACGGAGTGGCGGTGGCATCCGTCGCCGCTCCCCTCACGCCGCCATGGCCGATGCCCGGGAGGGCCTGGTACCGGATCGACTCGCTGAACTCGCGGGACTCGGCGGGCATCACCGCGGCCGCGGAGGCGCTGCTGCGCTGGCTGGACGCCGAGACAGGCGATTCGTCCTCCGTCGCCCTGCTGGGCTTCTCGCAGGGCGCGGCCGTGGCGCTGCAGGCACTCCGGCTGGCGCACGACCGCATCGCCGCCGTGGTGGCGCTCAGCGGCTACGCGGCACCCGGCGACCTGCCCGGGGATGCCGTGCTGCGAGAGCGGAAGCCGCCCGTCTTCTGGGGCCGGGGCAGTCGCGACGAGGTGATCCCGCAGAACCTCGTCGACCACACCGCCCAGTGGCTTCCCGGGCATTCCGAGCTGTCCGGACGGATCTACCCCGGGCTCACGCACTCCATCTCCGAGCAGGAGCTCGCCGACGTGTGCGTGTTCCTCTCGCAGTGGAAGGACGCGATCAGGTCCTGATCGTCAGATCGTCGGCGAGGTCCCGTCGTCCTCATCCGGATCGCCGTCGGCATCCGGGTCGGCGGGATCATCGGCATCCGGATGCCGTGTCCGCGATCCTCCGCGGGTGAACGCGACCATGAGGGCGAGCGTGACGGCGAGGCCGATACCGAGCGAGACCGGCATGCTGTCGGTGGCGGCGGCGAGCGCAGCGGCGACGCCGAGGCCGATGATGGTGCTCCCCGCGAAGCCCATCCGGGCCCGCATCTCGTGCGAACTCGGCTGTCTGTCGTCCATGCCGTCCACGGTACCCGTGCGCTTCGAGCGGGATGGTGCGCTCCGCACGGACGGATGCCGCAATCTCTCCCCGCTCGTGGTGCGCATCCCCGCGTGTGGCGCACCGCCACGACGGACACCCGACACCGCGACACGCCCGGGTTGCGGGTCGGCCCGGGACTGGGTATCGTCACAGAGTCCTGTCCGCCGTGTCTGGAAGTCCATTGATCTGAATCGTCGCCTCTCCGCGTGAATTATCCACGCGCCGATCCGACGATCCTTCCGACCGCAGACCCGCCCTCCGAGGCACCGCGCTCCTCGCGTCACCGCGACCGTCGGCATCCGCGCACCCCACATCCCGGGAGTCGCTCATGTCAGCACCGATCTCATCCACCGCAGCCGCCGTCACCCTCGACCGGCTGACCTTCACCTGGGCGGACGGATCCGTCGCCCTCGACGCCGTGTCGGGCTCGTTCGGCGCTGGCCGGACCGGCCTGGTCGGGCGCAACGGCGCAGGCAAGTCCACCCTGCTCCGCCTCATCGCGGGCGACCTCCATCCCACCTCGGGGCAGATCGTCCGCACCGCCGCGGTCGCCCACCTGCCGCAGCGCCTCACTCTCGACACCGACCGTCGCGTCGCCGATCTGCTCGGCATCGCCGTGCCGTTCGATGCCGTGCGGGCCATCGCCGCGGGTGACGTCGACCCGGCGCGCTTCGACGCCGTCGGCGACGACTGGGACATCGAGGCGCGGGCCGAGGCATCCCTCGCCGAAGCCGGGCTCGACCCGTCGTTCCTCGATCGCACGGTCGGAGAGCTCTCGGGCGGCGAGGCGGTGCTCGTCGCGATCGCCGGCATCCGTCTGCGGCGCGCGCCGATCACCCTGCTCGACGAGCCGACCAACAACCTCGACCGCGAGGCGCGGGGACGGCTCGCGGACATGGTCCGCGGCTGGAAGGGCACGCTGATCGTGGTGAGTCACGACATCGCGCTGCTGGAGCTCATGGACGACACGGCCGAGCTGTACGGCAATCAGCTGAGCGTGTTCGGCGGGCCGTACTCCGAGTGGCGGACCTGGCTGGATGCCGAGCAGGAGGCCGCGAAGCAGGCCGAACGCGACGCCGCGCAGGCGCTGCGGAAGGAGAAGCGGCAGCGCATCGAGACGGAGACCAAGCTCGCGCATCGGGCGAGTTTCGCGAAGAAGGCGTTCGCGGAGAAGCGGCAGCCGAAGATCATCATGAACGGGCGCAAGGCGGAGGCGCAGGTGTCGGCCGGGAAGCTGCGCGGCGAGAAGCAGGCGCGGGAGGAGGAGGCCCGGCGGGCGCGGGACGAGGCCGGGCGCCGCATCCGCGACGACGCGACCATGAAGATCGAGCTGCCCGATCCGGGGATCTCGAGCTCGCGGCGCATCGCGACGCTCAGCGACGGGACGCGATCGTGGGTGCTGCAGGGGCCGGAGCGTGCGGCGCTGATCGGCCGCAACGGGGTCGGGAAGACCACACTGCTGCGGAGGTTGGTGGCGGATGCCGCTCTCATCGGCGGAGACGCGAGCGCTTCGAGCGGGAATGCGCACCTCGCGCGGACGGATCCGGAGGATGCATCCGCTGCTGGCGCACATTCCCGCGTCGAGGGTGCGGATGCCGCGGCATCCGAGTCCCCGATCGACTCGGAGCTGGTCGCGGAGGCGCACACCGACCGCATCGGCTACCTGTCCCAGCGTGTGGACGGGCTCGACGAGTCGGCGTCCGTGGTGGAGAACATCGCGGCGGCGGCTCCGCACGTCCCGGAGAAGGAGCTGCGGAACCGGCTCGCGAGATTCCTCATCCGCGGGGCGGCGATGGACCGCCCGGTCCGCGCCCTGTCGGGCGGTGAGAGGTTCCGGGCGGCGCTGGCGAAGCTGCTGCTGGCCGATCCCCCACCGCACCTCGTGGTGCTCGACGAGCCGACCAACAACCTCGACATCGACACGGTTGATCAGCTGGTCGAGGCGCTGCACGCCTACCGCGGCGCGGTGCTCGTCGTCAGCCACGACGACGTGTTCCTGCAACGGCTCGGCCTCGATCTGATGCTGGAACTGGATGCCGAAGGGTCACTGGCGCAGGCGGGGTGACCCTCGCACGACGAGGGCCGCCCGGGCGATCCCGGACGGCCCTCGGCTCGCGCCTACTGCTTCTCGACGGCGGGCGGATCGCCGAGCGTCGCCGGGTCGCCGATCGGGAACCATCCGATCTGCGTCACGCCGTCGGACTCGTACACCTTGATGTACCCCTCGCCCTCGAACGCGAACTGCTCGGTCATCCGAATGTAGCCGACCTCGCCGTCGGTGGTCCGGGATGCGACGAGGTCGGGAGTGCCGTTGCCGTTGGGAACGCCGTACGTCTCGCCCCGCGCGTTGACGCCCCAGGGCCGAGTGGTCGACGAGCCGTAGCGGGCGACCACGGTCCACGAGGTGCCTGGGTCCGCGGTGACGGTGACCTCCGTGCTCCCGTTGGCCGGGAGGAGGCCGTCGTCGATGTGGATCGTCTTGTTCTCACGGATCGGGTCGGAGCAGTTCCAGCTCGCTCCGGCGGCGGTGGCCCCCGCCCCGGGCAGGGTCTGCACCTCGATGCCTCCGCCCTCGGTGCACGTGATGTCGAGGATCACCCGGTCGGCGCCCGCCGGCACCGGTCCGAGGTCCACGACCGCGGTTCCCGTGTAGGAGCCGCTCACGGTGTCGCCGAACGGGGCGACCGTGGTCTGTCCGGGGAGCCCGCTGAGGAGGGCGGCGCCCGTGAGCGCCCCCGCCACTGCAAGCGATCCGCCGACGATGACCGCGACGCGCGCCCTGCGCTGCCGGCGACGCAACCCGCTGCGAGACGTGCCGATGGCCCTCAGCTCGCGTTCGATGCCCGCCGCGAAGACGGGGTCCAGTGTGCTGTTCATGCGCGTTCTCCTTCCGAGAGGAACCAGGTGACATGCGGCGGGTTCGGCGCCAGATCGTTCTGGAGGCGACGTCTGACCCGCATCAGGCGGGTGCGCGCGGCTCCTGCTTTCAATCCGACCAGGGGTGCGGCGTCCGCCACGGTGAGTCCGTCCAGCACGGTGAGGGTCAGGAGTGCGGCGTCCTTCGGATCCAGTTCGGACAGCGCGTCGCGCAGCCGGATGCCGAGCACCTCGGCCTCCAGTGAGTCCACCGCCTCCTGCTCGGCGTCGCGGGGCTCGGAGCGCGGCAGCGCTGCCAGCAGTCGTCGGTACCGCACGCCTCCGCGACGCTGATTCCGTGCCGTGTTGCCGACGGTCACCAGCAGCCACGGCAGCACCGTGCCGTCGACGAGCACGACCGATCGCCGCCTGCGCCAGAGCTCGAAGAAGGCGACGGCCGTGGCGTCCTCGGCATCGTGCGCCCGATCCACCAGTGCCAGCGCACGGCGGAACACGGCGTCACGGTGCCGACGGAAGAGCTCGGCGAACGCCTCACCGCTGTCCGAACGGGCTCGTGCCCAGATCTCGGTCTCGTCGTTCTTCTCGCTCATGCCCTGTCATGTCCGGCAGGCGCGGAAGTGTCACACCGCCCGACTGGACCTCATGGCCCTGGTGTGCGCGAGCGCCGGATCGGCGGCCAGAGCCGCGTACTCCTCCGAATCACGGGACACCAGCGCCACGCGCCCCTTCGCGTCGTGGTGCGTCCCCCAGCCGTATCGCTTGCCCAGTGGTGAGGAGCGCAGGCATGCCTGGCCCTTCGAGAAGAACTCGGCCCTGGCCGCGGCATCGTCCGGGTCGATGCCCTTGCGCAGCGCATGCGTCCGGAACAGCACGTCGTCCGAGGTGAGCTCGTAGGGGTGCTCGGAGATCAGCCGGTAGTGCAGCGCGGCGATCGACACGTTCTCCGCGATCGGCGGCTCCTCGCCGTGCTCGGCACGGCAGTCCTCCGAGACCTCGATGAACGTGCTCGTGTAGTTCGTCGTGTGCGCCATGCCGCCAGCATCCCCCACCCCGCCGACATTGTCGAGGGCCGGGTGTCGGTGATCCCGGGCGATGTCACAACTCCGCAGAAAAGCACAACTTCGCAGCGCTGCGCCCGAAAGCGGGCGAGACCATGCCGATCTGCGGAATAGTGCTGCGGTGTCCAAGGCCGAGGAGCCCGGTGTCGGCGGCCTGCCGCATGATGGAGGGATGAGCGATGTGCTCGACCGCTTCGCCCCCGCCACCCAGGACTGGTTCCGCGGGGCGTTCGACGCACCCACACCCGCGCAGGCGGGGGCATGGAAGGCCATCTCAGCCGGGCGCAACGCCCTCATCGTCGCCCCGACCGGGTCGGGCAAGACGCTGTCCGCGTTCCTCTGGGCGATAGACAGTGTCTTCCGCGAGAGAGCGGGAGGGACGGATGCCGAGGGCGGGCCGCGCACGCGCATCCTCTACATCTCCCCGCTGAAGGCGCTGGGCGTCGACGTCGAGCGCAACCTGCGCTCGCCCCTCATCGGCATCGGGCAGTCGGCCCGTCGGCTCGGCCTGCCGGTGCCGGAGGTCACGGTCGGGGTGCGCTCGGGCGACACGACCTCGAGCGATCGGCGCAAGCTGGTCAGCGCCCCGCCCGACATCCTCATCACGACGCCCGAGTCGCTGTACCTCATGCTCACCAGCCGTGCCGGGGAGACGCTGCGCGGCGTGCACACGGTGATCATCGACGAGGTGCACGCGGTGGCGGCCACCAAACGCGGCGCGCATCTCGCGGTGAGCCTGGAGAGGCTGGACGCCCTGCGCGGGGCGCGCGGCGCCGGGCGGCCCGCGCAGCGCATCGGGCTGTCCGCCACCGTCCGCCCCATCGACGAGGTCGCACGGTTCCTCGGCGGTTCCGCTCCCGTCGACATCGTGGCGCCTCGCGCCGTGAAGACCTTCGAACTGGGCGTGGTCGTCCCGATGGAGGACATGCGCAACCCTCCCCCGCCGCCCGGTGCGCCGTCGCCTGCGGATGCCGCGGATGCCGAGTACACGGAGGTCACGGGCTCGGTCTGGCCGCACGTCGAGGAGGCGATCGTCGACAGGGTGCTGGAGAACCGGTCGACGATCGTGTTCGCGAACTCGCGCCGGCTGGCCGAGCGGCTCACCGGGCGACTCAACGAGATCCACGCGGAGCGGATGGGCGGCGCCGTCCCCGATTCGACCGGTTCCGCGGCAGGCGCCGAGCACGTGCTCGCGAAGGCCCATCATGGTTCGGTGTCGAAGGAGCAGCGCGCGATCGTCGAGGAGGAGTTGAAGTCCGGCGCGCTGCGCTGCGTCGTCGCGACGAGCAGCCTGGAGCTCGGCATCGACATGGGCGCCGTCGACCTGGTGATCCAGGTGGAGGCGCCGCCGTCCGCGGCGTCCGGACTGCAGCGCGTCGGCCGGGCCGGGCATCAGGTCGGCGAGATCAGCCGGGCGTCCCTCTTCCCCAAGCATCGCGGCGACGTGCTGCACACGGCGGTCGTCACCGAGCGGATGCTGAAGGGCCAGATCGAGGCGATCGCCGTGCCGCGCAATCCGCTCGACATCCTCGCGCAGCAGACCGTGGCGGCCTGCGCGCTCGACACGGTCTCGGTCGAGGAGTGGTTCGAGACCGTGCGGCGCAGCGCTCCGTTCCAGACGCTCCCCCGATCCGCCTACGAGGCCACGCTCGACCTGCTCGCGGGCAGGTATCCGTCCGACGAGTTCGCCGAGCTGCGTCCGCGACTGGTGTGGGATCGGGATGCCGGGACGTTGACCGGGCGCCCCGGTGCACAGCGCATCGCCGTGACCAGCGGCGGCACGATCCCCGACCGCGGCCTGTTCGGGGTCTTCGTCGCGGGTGAGACGACGGGCGCCCGGGTGGGCGAGCTCGACGAGGAGATGGTCTACGAGTCGCGCGTGGGGGATGTGTTCACGCTCGGCACCACCAGCTGGCGGATCGCCGAGATCACGCACGACCGCGTCAACGTCATCCCCGCGTACGGTCAGCCGGGCAAAGTGCCGTTCTGGCACGGCGACGGCATCGGCCGCCCCTTCGAGCTCGGCGAGGCCCTCGGCCGCTTCTCCCGCGAGGTGTCCACCGCCGAACCCGCCGTAGCGCAGCAGCGCCTGATCGACGCGGGTCTGGACGAACGGGCGCGCGCCAACCTGATGAGCTATCTCGCCGAGCAGCGGGAGACCACCGGCACCCTGCCGACCGACCGCGCCCTCACCGTCGAGCGCGGGCACGACGAGGTCGGCGACTGGCGGGTGATCCTGCATTCCCCGTACGGCATGAAGGTGCACGCGCCCTGGGCGCTCGCGATCAACGCGCGCGTGCGCGAGCGGCTCGGCGTGGAGGGATCCGCCGTCGCGAGCGACGACGGCATCATCGTGCGCATCCCGGATGCCGATGCCGAACCGCCCGGCGCCGAGCTGTTCGTGTTCGACGCGGACGAGCTCGAGCAGATCGTCACCGCCGAGGTCGGCGGGTCGGCCCTGTTCGCCTCGCGGTTCCGGGAGTGCGCAGCCCGCGCGCTGCTCTTGCCGCGCAGGAATCCCGGCAGGCGCACGCCGCTGTGGCAGCAGCGCCAGCGGTCGGCGCAGCTGCTGGAGGTCGCGAGGAGGCATCCGACCTTCCCCGTGATCCTGGAGACCCTGCGCGAGGTGCTGCAGGATGTCTACGATCTGCCCTCGCTGCGCCGGCTCGTCACCGACATCGCCGAGCGCCGCATCCGCCTCGTCGAGACCGCGCCCGCCCAGCCGTCTCCGTATGCGCGCGATCTGCTGTTCGGGTACGTCGGCGCGTTCATGTACGAGGGCGACTCGCCCCTGGCCGAGCGGAGGGCGGCCGCTCTCTCGGTCGATCCCGCCCTGCTGGGCGAGCTGCTGGGCACGGTGGAGATGCGCGAGCTGCTCGATCCCGACGTGATCGCGCAGTTCGAGCTCGAGGCGCAGCGGCTGGATCCACGGCGCCGGGCCCGAGGACGAGAGGGCGTCGCCGACCTGCTGCGAATGCTGGGCCCGCTGGATGCCGAGGAGGTGGCGGCACGGCTGGAGGGCGACGCCATGACGGGCGCGGCGCCCCGTGGGGACACCGACGACACGGCCGAGGTGCATGCCGCCGGCCCTACGACGCCGGAACACGCATCCGCTCTCCTCGGTGAGCTCGTGGCCGCCCGACGCGCGATCCCCGTCACGATCGCCGGGCATGCCCGTTTCGCCGTGATCGAGGATGCCGGAAGGCTGCGGGATGCGCTCGGCGCGGCGCTGCCCACCGGCATCCCCGTCGCATTCCTGGAGCCCGTCGCAGACCCGCTCGGCGATCTCGTGTCGCGGTACGCCCGTACCCACGGTCCGTTCACGACGGATGCCGTCGCCGGGCGGTTCGGGATCGGAACGGCTGTCGCCCGGCACGCCCTCCAGCGGCTGGGATCGGCGGGACGGCTGAGCAGCGGCTACTTCCTGCCTGCCGTCGACGCGGATCCGAGCGGTGCGAAGGAGTGGTGCGATGCCGAGGTGCTGCGCCGACTGCGGATGCGCTCGCTCGCCGCGATCCGCGGCAGTGTGGAGCCGGTCGACCCGCAGGCCTATGCGCGGTTCCTGCCGGACTGGCAGCACCTGACCCGTCCGCTCGAGGGTGTCGACGGCGTCTTGACCGTGATCGAGCAGTTCGCCGGCGTACCCATCCCCGCCAGCGCCTGGGAGTCGCTCGTGCTGCCCGGTCGCGTGCGCGATTATGCGCCCGCCCTGCTGGACGAGCTCACCACCGCGGGCGAGGTCGTGTGGGCCGGCCATGGCGCGCTGCCCGGACGCGACGGCTGGGTGTCGCTGCATCCCGCCGATCTCATGCCGTTCACGCTGCCGATCCCCGAGGAGGCTCCGGCAGCCGGGTCGTTGGAGGAGAAGATCCTCGACGCACTGCGCCTCAGCGGCGCCTCGTTCACGGGTGCGCTGCGCGCGATGATCAGCGCGGAGAACGAGCAGAGCGTCCTCGACGCACTGTGGGCGCTCACCTGGCAGGGGCATGTCACGAACGACACGTTCGCTCCCGTGCGGGCCCTGCTCGCCGGCGGCACGCAGGCGCACCGGACCGCCCGGCGTGCACCGCGCACCCGCACATACCGGGGCATCTCGCCGGCGCGGCCGACTCCCCGCCCGCCCTCGGTCGGCGTCGGAGGGCGCTGGGCGCATCTCCCGGACACCGACCCGGATGCCGCTCGACGCGCGACGGTGACCGCGGGGCTGCTTCTCGATCGCTACGGCGTCGTCACCCGCGGCGCCGTGCAGGCGGAGGACGTCCCGGGCGGCTTCGCCCAGGCGTACCGGGTGCTGGCGGGGTTCGAGGAGGCGGGGCACTGCCGCCGCGGCTACCTGATCGAGAAGCTCGGGGCGGCGCAGTTCGCGGCATCCGCCACCGTCGACCGGCTGCGCACCTTCTCGACCCTCGCCGACCCTCCACCGCGCAATGCCGTGACCCTCGCGGCGACCGACCCCGCCAACCCCTACGGCGCCGCCCTGGCCTGGCCGCGTCTGGATGCGGTCTCCCACCGCCCCGGCCGCAAGGCCGGCGGTCTGGTCGTGCTCGTCGACGGCGCTCTCGTGCTGTACCTGGAGCGTGGCGGCCGCACCGTGCTGGCCTTCGACGACGACCCCGAGGTGCTTCGCCGCGCGGTGACCGACCTCGTCGCGACGTCCCGTGCGCGTCGACTGGAGACGCTCACGGTCGAGAAGATCAACGGCTCGGCGGTTCACGGCACGTCGTTCGCGCTGCTCCTGCAGGAGGCCGGGTTCGTCGTGACGCCGCGCGGCTGCGCGCTTCGCAGGGTGGTGTAGCCGATGCGCGGCCGACGGGCTGCCCTAGTGTTGCTGTCATGATCAGCGAGCTGCTCACCGGGGTCCGGTTCCTGGGTCGCGGGTTCGGGTATTGGAGACGGATGCCCGCCCTCATGCTGCTCGGGCTGGTCCCCGGACTCATCGCACTGCTCGTGCTGGCTGCGGCGATCATCCCGCTGTGGGCGTCGCTGGGGGCGATCACCCGTTGGTTCACGCCGTTCGCCGATTCCTGGAGTCCTGGGTGGACGACCGCTCTGCGCGTGGCGATCGGCGCCGTGGTCGTGATCGGCTCGCTCGTGCTGGCCGGCGTGGTGTTCACGGCGCTGGCGCTGCTGATCGGCGATCCGTTCTATCAGCGCATCTGGCGGGCCGTCGAGAACGATCTCGGCGGCGAGGTCCCGGAGGGTGACGGCGGGATGCGGGTGGCGATCGGCGAGAGCATCCGCCTGGTCCTGCTGGGCGTCCTCGTCGCCGTCCTCGCACTGGCGCTGGGGCTGATCCCGGCGGTCGGCGCGCCGGCCGCCGCCGTGGCCGGCATGCTGCTGACCGGTCGGCTGATCGCCCGTGAGCTCACCGGGCGGGCGTTGAACGCCCGTGACGTGCCCGGCTCCGAGCGCTCCCGACTGTTCGCATCCCGGCGCTCGCGGCTGCTGGGCTTCGGCGTGGCCACGCAGCTGTGCTTCACGATCCCGCTCGGAGCCGTCCTCATCATGCCGACCGCCGTCGCGGGGGCGACCCTCCTCGCCCGCGACCTCCTCTCCTCGCCCGGGCCGGCCCGCACTGCGCCCGGAAGCGCTTCACCGCGCTGAGACCGCGGTGCCGCCCCTGCGTCGCAACCGCCTCCCGCACCGGGGAATGATTTTTCCCCGGCCGTGGTTGTAGGTATATCCGGAGGTCTCCGGACACGGGAGGAATCGTGGGCAAGAACTACATCGACATCGAAGACGACCAGGGCGCGACGCTGCGGTATCGCAAGCACGTCAACGGTCGTGGGCTCGTCGCGCACGGCGCGAAGGTCAACCGTCTGGCGCTCATCGAGGCCGGGGCCTATGTCGAACCCGGTGCGCGGATCGGCGCAGGTGCGACGATCGTCCGCGGGGCGTGGGTTGACGCGGATGCCGTGATCGGCGAGAACGCGTACATCGACGCGCACGCATACATCGGACAGGGCGCGGTGATCGGCGCAGGCGCCCATGTCGGCGTGCGCACCGACATCGGCGCGGGGGCCCGCATCGCGCGGGGCGCGCGCATCGGCGACGATGAGACCGTCGCCGCCGGCATGCACATCGCCACGGACCAGAAGGGTCTCTGGCTCGCCGCCTGACGCCCGCTCCCGGCATCCGTCGCCGCCCCCTGCGGCGGATGCCGCCACCCCATGCGCGGCCGTCGCGCTCGCTCGGGCTGTTCCGGGACCAGCCGTCGTCGGCCGAGACAGGCCGCCGCTACAACAGTCGGCGCGCCGAGGCCCAGACGGTCAGCTCATGCCGGGACGACAGCTGGAGTTTGCGCAGCACCGCAGACACATGGGTCTCGACGGTTTTGATCGAGATGAAGAGTTCGGCCGCGACCTCCTTGTACGCATAGCCGCGGGCGATGAGACGCATCACCTCCTGCTCGCGGGCCGAGAGGCGGTCCAGCTCGTCGTCCACCGACGCCGTCTCCCCGGCCACCGCACCGAACGCATCCAGCACGAAGCCCGCCAGCCGCGGCGAGAACACCGCGTCGCCGTCGGCCACCGCGTGCACGGCGCGCGAGACCTCCACCCCGGACGACCCCTTGGTGATGTACCCGCGCGCGCCGGCGCGGATCACCCGCACGACATCCTCCGCGGCATCCGACACGCTCAGCGCGAGGAAGCGCGCCGTCGTCGGCGCCGAACCGCGGATCACGGACTCGCCGCCGGCGGCATCCGCTCCCGCTCCGCCGGGCAGATGCACGTCCAGCAGCACGACGTCGGGCGCCGTCTCGGCGATCACGGCGATCGCCGAAGGCACGTCCGCGGCCTCGCCGACCACCTCCACGGTGTCGTCGAGGTCGGCGCGCAGACCGGAGCGGAAGATCGAGTGATCGTCGACGATCACCACGCGGATGCCGCTCATGCGTCCTCCCCGGCCCTCGTCTGCGCCCCCGCGGTCCGCAGGTGCACCTCCGTGCCGCCCTCGTCGCTGCGCACCGTCGCCGAGCCCCCGTTCCGCCTCATGCGGCCGATGATCGACTGCCGGACCCCGAGCCGGTCGCCGGGAACCTCATCGAGCGCGAACCCCGTCCCGCGGTCGCGGATGAACACGTCCACACCGCTCGCGGAGCCCTCGATGTACACCGACACCTCGCCGCCGGCATGCCGCGCCGCGTTGAGCATGGCCTCCCGTGCGGCGGCCGCCACCTCCCCACTGGCGCGCTCGGCGGAGAGCCCGGCGGAGACGACGTCGATGCGCACGGGGAAGTCCAGCTCCAGGGCGCCCGCGTAGTCGCGCAGGTCGGTGGCCAGATCACTGTCGGCGGGAGCGTCCCCGTCGTACAGCCACGCCCGCAGCTCGCGCTCCTGGGCTCGCGCGAGACGGGCCGCCTCGCTGGAGGCCCCCGCACGGTTCTGGATGAGCGCCAGGGTCTGCAGCACCGAGTCATGCAGGTGGGCAGCCATCTCGCTGCGCTGCTCCTCGCGGATGCGCCGGATGCGCTCCCCCGACAGCTCGCGCCAGCGGTGCATGAGCGACGAGGCGAACATCGCCAGCAGTCCGGCGAACGGTGCGAGCAGGTAGGCCGGGTCGACCGGGTTCGTCAATGTTCCGATCAGCAGAAGCATCATCAGGACGATCGCAATACCGCGCACGATCGCCGCATGCCGCGGCCCACGGGCGGGGTCATGCCTGTCGATCAGATCGGCCCACAGTGCCGACACGACCAGCAGCAGCACCAGACCGAAGAGGGCGCCCAGATCCGCGTATACGGGGGAATGGACCCCCATGTCCACCGGCGACACGCTGAACATGCCTCCACCGCGCAGAGTCAGCAGCACGATCAGCTCGAGAGCCGCCGCGACGACCAGCAGCACCCACGCGACCGGCGCCCTCCGCGACGGCGCCGACGCGCCGTGCTCCCACGGTGTGAACGCCCAGCACCAGATGTAGAGCAGGATCCCGGCGCCGGCGAGCATCGTGAGCGCGACGAACAGGCCCCGCACGAGGAGGACCGACACGCCCAGGTGCCGTGCGAGCCCCGCCGTCGTGCCCGAGATCAGGCACTCGCGCACGCGTGTCAACTCCGGGCGCGGCGGCGCTGCGGCACGCGGCGGCCGCACCAGGGGCGTCGACGACGGATGCTGCGCGGAAGAGGACATGACGCCATCCAACCACTCGACGGGCCACGGACTGGAGCCCGGAGGCCAGGATCAGGGGCCGGTCAGGGGATCCCCCCATGGCGGCATCCGACCGCGCACCGCAAGGATCGGAGCATGACCTTTCCGACTGCCCCGCCTCCTGCCCCGGAGCGACCTGCGCCGCCCCCTCGATCCGACCGGTTCTTCTCCTGGGTCTCCGGGTTCGGCGTCGCGCGCTCCGACGGCTGGATCGGTGGCGTCTGCGCCGGCATCGCCTCACGGCTGCGCATCGATCCGCTCATCGTCCGCGGCGTGTTCGTCGTGGCGGCGCTGTCCGGCCTACCGATGATCTTCCTCTACGCCGTCGCCTGGGCCCTGCTCCCCGACCCCGAGGGGCGCATCCACCTGCGAGAGCTGACCCGGGGACGGTTCGAGCCCGCCCAGCTGGGAATCCTCGCCGGAATCCTGCTCGGGATGGCCTCGATCACCCCCGCGGCCGGTCTGCTGCTCGTCGAACGCATCCTCAACCCGTACTCGCAGCAGATGTCCGGGCCCAGCCCGTTCGGCGTCTTCCTCTTCATCGTCGGGCTGGTGCTGGTCGGCATCCTGCTCGCCCTGATCGTGCGCGCCGCGCGCCGCACACCCGGGGGTGACGCGCCGCATCCGCGAACGGCTTCCGCGACGGCGACTCCCCCTTTCCCCTCCGCTCCGGCCGGTTTCTCGGACGCGGCCGTCGATGTGGAGTTCCGGGAGGGGGGTGCCGGGCCGGAGGGCGCGTCGTCGGCATCCCCTCTCCCCCCCGAGTCGCCCACCCCGTCGGCGGATGGGGATGCGGATGCCGAGGCTCTGGCGATCTGGCGGGCGCAGCACGCCGCCTGGCAGCAGCAGGACCAGGCGTGGCGTGCGCAGCAGCAGGATGCGGAGAGGGCGGCCCGAGATCGCGCTCGTGCGGAGCGGCAGGCGACCGCTGCGGCCTTCGCCGCCGAGGCCGCGGAGCGCCGCCGCATCCGCCGCGCCTCGAACCCGCGGGCGAGCGTCGCATACGTCGCCACGACGGCGGGCGTGGCACTGGTGAGCGCCGCCGCGGTGCGGCTGCTGTCCTCCGACCCGGGGCTGACGACGGCCGCCCTGGCCGTGCTCACCGCTGCGCTGGTGCTGGCCCTCAGCATGATCGTCGCCGGGGTCGCCAGGCGCCGCAGCGGCTTCCTGGCGTTCCTGACCGCGAGCACGCTGGTGGCGGGGCTGATCACCGCGGGCGCGGCCACGATCGGGAACGTGCGCTTCGGGGACGCGGGGCTGTCCAATCGGAGCGCCGGCGTCACCGAGTCCCGGCAGCCGTTCGGCAACACGGGGATCATCCTGGTGGCCCTCGACGACCCGGTTCCCCATCCGGTGGTGCTGCACAAGGGAACCGGGTACACGGAGATCTTCGTGGACGAGGGCGTCGAGCTGCGGCTCACGGCCACCGTCGGCGACGCCACCGTCGAATGGCATCGGATCGAGTACCCGCAGAACGGCGACAGCACGAGCACGGCGGGCCTCTTCACCGGCACCCGTCTCTCCGACGGACGCACCCTGTACAGCGAGACCATCGCGTCGTCGCCGAATCCCGATGACCCCGGCGCACCGCCGAGCACCACCATCGCTCCCGTGACGATCGACCAGCAGTCCGGACGCATCGTCGTCGTGTACTCGACCCACGCCGAGAAGGAGGCCGCGAGATGAGCACCGACCCGACCGTTCCCCTTCCCGAGCCGGACGCCGTGCTCGCAGATTGCACGGGTCGGGTGGAGCAGAACGAGCCGATTGAGCCCGAGGGCCCCGCGCCGGTGTCCGCTGCGCAGCCCCGAACCCGCTGGGCCGCCATCGTCTGGGGCGTGTGCTTCGCCGTGCTGGCAGGGTACGCGATCTGGATGCTCGGCAGCGGCGACCGCCGGGACGACGTCTCCGACTGGTTCGCCTCCCTGACCCCGGGGACCGTGACGGCCTTGGCACTCCTGACCGTCGGCGCCCTGGTCCTCGTCAGCGGCGCGGTCGGCCTGATCCGGCGCGCTCAGCGCTCGCGCCTCTGAACGCGCGGGAGGGCGGCCGATCGTTCGAACCGGCCTGCCGCCCTCCTGCCTCCGCGTCCCCACGCGGAGCCCGCGTCCCCACGCGGTCCGGTCAGCTGCGGCGCCGCAGCATCCCGTAGCCCTGCCCGGCCGCCAGCAGCGACAGGGCGAGGGCCGCGACGAGCAGACCGAAATCGCGCAGCGCGATGTCGAGATACCCGCCGACGCTCACCAGACTGACGATGATCCCCAGCAGCCACACCGCCACGACCAGCCCGCCCAGACGGGGCAGGAAGGCGACGAGGACCCCGGCCACGATCTCGACGACACCGACGATGGCCATCGCCGTGTAGGCGTCGCCCGGGATGATGGCATCCATCCACGGAGCGAGATACCGTTCCCAATCCGCGGTGAGGATCCTGGCGAACTTGTCCAGTCCGAACAGGATCGGCGCCACGACGAACACCGTGCGCAACAGCAGGAACGCGAGATGGTCGCCGTTCTGCATCACCGAGGATCGCGCCTCGCTTCGACCGCTCATCATCGGGCCGTCCTTTCTAAAAGAGGTTACTATCGAACATAGAAGCAATCCGTTCTAACTGCAAGAACAACTTCTTTTAGAGGTCATCATGGACATCACCGCTCGAGCCTCGAGCATCGGCACGCTCGCCGACGACACCCGCCGCGCGCTCTACGAGCACGTCCGCGCACAGCCCGAACCCGTCAGCCGCGAGGCCGCGGCCGCAGCCATCGGCATCTCCCCCACCACGGCGCGGTTCCATCTCGACAAGCTCGTCGAGGCGGGGCTGCTGGAGACGGAGTTCCGCAGACTCTCCGGACGCAGCGGCCCGGGTGCCGGACGCCCGTCCAAGCTGTATCGGCGCGCGAGCGAGACCATCGCCGTGTCGCTCCCCGAGCGTCGCTACGACCTCGTCGGGCATCTGCTGGCCAGTGCCATCGAACGCGCGGCGAACGGCACGAGCCTCGAGGACGCCGTCGCAGAGGTCGCCCGCGACGAGGGACGCGCGATCGCGGCATCCGCTCCCGCCGGGGATGATCCCGCCGACGATCTGGAGCGCGTCTCCGATGTGCTCGCGGGGCAGGGCTTCGAGCCCCGGGAGGACGACGGCGCCCTCACGCTGGCCAACTGCCCGTTCGACTCGCTGGCCCGCGAGCACACCGATCTGGTGTGCTCGGCGAACCTCGCGCTCGTCGGCGGCATCCTCGAGGGCATGGGATGCCCGCATCTGCGCGCGCATGGCGAACCGCACGCCGGCCAGTGCTGCGTGGCGGTGCGCCCCGCCGACTGAGGCGTCCGAGACGCACCCGTCACGCACCGCGCGTCGCACAGTGACCGAGGACAGGAGATTCTCCCGGAACAGGACGATCACCGCGCATCCGGTCCTGTTCTCGGCGAATCTCCTGTTCTCGACGACCGCACCCGCCGGCGCCGCTACGCTGATGCGATGAGGAACGACCGGCGCCGCCACGCACGACCGCGCCCCGGCAGGTCGGCGCCGAAGAAGGCACGGCAGAAGCGCGCACCGCACAAGGCCGCGGCGAAGACGTCTCCGCCGCGCACGGCTCCCGAAGAGCCGCGGACGCTGCGGCTCGGCCTGATCCCGGGAACGAACCCGGGGCGGTGGATCGACACCTGGAAGGAGCGGATGCCGCACGTCGAGCTCGAGCTCGTGCCGATGTCCTTCGCCGAGCAGCGCGAACAGCTCGCCGACGTCGACCTCGCGTTCGTGCGGCTTCCGCTGCGGCGCACGGAGGACCTGCATGTGATCCCGCTCTACGACGAGCTGCCGGTGGTCGTGGCATCCGCCGACTCGCACCTGATGGCGGCGGACGAGCTCTCCGCCGACGACCTCGCCGGCGAAGTGCTGATCACCCCGGCCGATGATGTGCTGGGGCCGTTGGGCCTGGCGACCGTGGCGCCGCGATTCCCGACGATCACGACGACGGCGGATGCCGTGGCGACCGTCGCCACGGGCGTCGGCATCCTCGTCATCCCGATGTCCCTCGCGCGCCTGCACCAGCGCAAGGACGCCGACCACCGCATCCTCCGCGGCGGCCCGACATCCACCGTCGCGCTGGCGTGGCCGCGCGATGCCACCACGCCCGACGTCGAGACGTTCGTCGGCGTCGTCCGCGGCAGGACCGCGAACTCCTCGCGCTGAGCGGATCGAGGTGAGGCGTCGGAGCCGACCGGCACGTCGCGCTGACGGTGTCGAACAGCATGGTCGGCGGGGTTCGCCGCCCGGGCGGGAGCGGACAGGGTCTGGTGGGTCTGCAGGAGCGGTCGGACCGGCCACGGCCATGACGAGGGTGAGGGGCGTCCGCGGGCGCCCCTCACCCTCAGGCCGCGGAGGGCCGGATCATGCGGGCTTCGACCCGGATGCCGTCGCCGTCGGCGTCCACCCGCACCGATCCGCCGTCGCCCAGGTCGCCGGAGACGAGCAGATCGGCGATGCGGTCGTCGACCTCCCGCTGGATGAGGCGCCGCAACGGCCGGGCGCCGTACTCCGGCTCGTAGCCGTGCTCGCCGAGCCATGCGACCGCGGCATCCGTCACCTCGACGTCGATCTCGCGGCCCGCCAGCCGCTTCGTCGTCGCCTGCAGCATGAGCCGCACGATCCGGTCGAGCTCCTCGCGCGAGAGCTTCTGGAAGATCACGATCTCATCGATCCGGTTGAGGAACTCCGGCCGCATGACCTCGCGCAGCCTGCCCATGACGCGCGCCCTCAGGTCCTCCCGGGAGGCGAAGCCCGAGGCATCCTGAGATGCCACGAAGCCCATCGCACCCGACCGCGAGGCGAGGAACTCCGACCCGATGTTCGAGGTCATCACGATCACCGTGTTGCGGAAGTCGACCGTGCGGCCCTGCCCGTCGGTGAGGCGACCGTCATCGAGCACCTGCAGCAGCAGGTTGAAGATGTCGGGGTGCGCCTTCTCGATCTCGTCGAACAGCACGATCGAGTAGGGGTTGCGACGCACGCGCTCCGTCAACTGCCCGGCCTCGTCGTAGCCGACGTATCCCGGAGGGGCGCCGACCAGGCGCGATGCGGTGTGCCGCTCGCCGAACTCGCTCATGTCGAAGCGGATCACCGCCGTCTCGTCGTCGAACAGCCGCTCGGCGAGGGCCTTGGCCAGCTCGGTCTTGCCCACGCCGGTCGGCCCGAGGAACAGGAACGACCCGACCGGGCGATTCGCGTCGCCCATGCCCGTCCGGCTGCGCCGCACGGCCCGTGCCACTGCGGCCACGGCGTCGTCCTGCCCGATGACACGCGCATGCAGGTCGGCCTCGAGGTCGCCCAGCCGTTCCCGCTCCGTCTCGGTGAGGCGGCTGACGGGGATGCCGGTCGCGCGCGAGATCACCGCGGCGATCTGCGCCTCATCGACCACGGCCTCGGCCCCGGATGCCGTGGCGGCCTCGTCGATCCGCGCCTGCACGGCGGCGATCTCATCGCGGATGCGCGAGGCCTCCTCGTAGCGCTCGGCGCTCACAGCCGCGTCCTTCTTCGTCTCCAGGTCTGCGAGCTGCTCGCCGAGCGCGTCGACGTCAGCGGTCAGTCCCAGCTGCAGGCGGAGCCGTGCGCCGGCCTGATCGATCAGATCGATGGCCTTGTCCGGCAGCACACGGTCGGGCAGGTAGCGGGCGCTCAGCTCCACGGCTGCGCGGATGGCGTCATCCGTGTAGGCGACGGCGTGATGCTCCTGGTACGCGGGCTTGAGTCCGTCGAGGATGCGGACGGCATCCTCGATCGAGGGCTCGGACACCTTCACGGGCTGGAAGCGACGCTCCAGCGCCGGGTCCTTCTCGATGCGACGGTACTCGCTGAGCGTCGTGGCCCCCACCATGTGCAGCTCACCGCGGGAGAGCCGCGGCTTGAGGATGTTCCCGGCGTCCATGCCACCGCTCTCACCGGATCCGCCGGCCCCGACGACGGTGTGCACCTCGTCGATGAAGACGATGATCTCGCCCTTGTGGGCGGCGATCTCATCCATGGTCTTGGTCAGGCGCTCCTCGAAGTCGCCGCGGTAACGGGCACCGGAGAGCATGGCGGGCAGGTCGAGCGCGACCACGCGGCGGTCCTTCAGCTGCGCGGGCACGGAGCCGTCGACGATCGCCTGCGCGAGGCCTTCGACGATGGCGGTCTTGCCGACCCCGGCCTCGCCGATGAGCACCGGGTTGTTCTTGGTGCGGCGGCTGAGGATCTCGATCGTCTGCTCGATCTCCACGGCGCGCCCGATCACCGGATCGAGCTCGCCGGCACGGGCGCGGGCGGTGAGGTCCAGTCCGTACTGGTCCAGCATGGGGGTCTTGGAGGACTGCCGGGCGGCATCCTGCCGCGACGGCGCACCGGTGCGCACGGGCTCGCGCATCCCCTGGGTGAGCGCCTCCGCGGTGACGCCCTCCCGGGCGAGGATCTGTCCGGCCGGCACATCCTGCCCGAGCACGAGCGCGAAGAACAGATGGTCGGGGTCGATATAGGTCGACCCCGAGGAGCGGGCGACCTGGTAGGAGTGGAACAGCGCCCGCGATGCGCTGGGCGTCAGCGTGGTGGCATCCGCATCCGCCATGCCGCGGCTCTGCGGGAGCCGTGCCTCGACGGCGGCCGTGATCGCGGCGGGCGAGACGCCGATGCGCTCGATGGCCGCGGACACGCTGTCATCCTCGACGATCGCGCGCAGGATGTGCAGCGCGTCGAGCTCGGTCTGACCGCGTTCGAGCGCGAAGCGCCCTGCTGCCTGCAGGATCTGCTGGGTGCGCGCGGTGAGGAAGCGGCTGAGGTCGATCGAACGGCCCTGCCGTGCCTGCTCACCGGCGAGGTAACGGGCCAGGAACTCGTCGAAAGAGCCGGAGCCCGCCTGGTTGAAGTCGTTGGGCATGTCGCTTCCTCTCAAACTTGAGCGTACCTATATCAACTTCAACGACACATGATGCCCGTTATTCCCCGAGAACAGCAAATCCTGTGCTCGAGCGCGCCGCACCTCGTCCGTGCGCCACGTGCGCGTGCGCCCGAAGCACAGCACGACGGATGCCGAGCACCGCTCGTTCGCGCGCGGTCTCGGCATCCGTCGATGGCGCGAGCCTCCTGCGACGGGTTCGCCGCTCTGCAGGTCCGGCGGAAACGGTCTGACGCGACCGCCCCGGGTCAAGCCCCGTGCTGCGGCGGTCAGACCCGCAGCAGGGCGATCTTCTCCTCCAGGTAGCCCGCCAGCGGCACCAGCTCGCCCGCCGGGGACCAGCGCACGCCCGGTTCGCCGTCGCGCAGCGCGAGCGGGCCGGATGCCGTGCCGGCATCCACCGCGGCAGGATCCAGCACGCGCCATCCCAGGTGCACCACCTCGCCCTCCGCGAAGCCGCCGCGCCGCGCCTGCGCCCGCCGCTCCGCCCTCGCCCGGGCCGACTGCGCCGTGTACCCGCGCCGCACCTCCTCGGCCGCGCGCAGGATCTCCCCCGTCGCCAGCACGGCGTCGTCCGTGAGCAGCAGCACGCCCAGATGCCAGGCGCTGCCGGCCCGGACGATGCGGTCCTTCCGCCAGCGGGACGAGCGCAGCACGCCGAGGCCCTCTCGCGGCGCATCGGCGAGACGCCGCCTGGCGTCATCCAGCAGTTCGACGGTCGTGACGCTCACCCTGACAGGGTAACGATTCGCGGGCACGCCGCTCATGCGGGCAGAATCGAGACACGCCCGCCTCGACCGGGGACACCAGTTCAGGAGCATCCATGCCGCAGACCGACACCGCACGTCTTCTCATCGCCTGCGACGACCAGCCAGGCATCGTGGCGGCCGTCGCCGGAGTGCTGGCGTCGCACGGAGCCAACATCATCTCGCTCGACCAGCACTCGACCGACGAGGTGGGCGGCAGGTTCTTCCAGCGGACGGTCATCCACCTCGACGGCCTCGCCGCCAAGCGCCCCGCGCTGGAGGCGTCGATCTCCGAGATCGCCGCACGGTTCGGCATGGAGTGGTCGCTGCACGACGCCGCCAAGCGCAAGCGCGTGGCGATCTTCGTGTCGAAGTACGACCACTGTCTGCTGGAGCTGCTGTGGCGCACGCAGCGCGGCCAGCTCGACATCGACGTCACCATGGTGGTGTCCAACCATCCCGATCTGGCGGAGTCCGTGCGCTCATTCGGCGTGCCGTTCGTGCACATCCCGCGCGGCGAGGGTCCGGATGCCAAGGCCGAGATGGAGCGGCGGCAGCTGGAGCTGCTGCAGGGCAACGTCGACCTCGTCGTCCTCGCGCGCTACATGCAGATCCTCAGCGACGACTTCATCGCGCGCATCGGCGCACCGGTCATCAACATCCACCACTCCTTCCTGCCCGCCTTCATCGGCGCGAACCCGTACGCGCGGGCGAAGGAGCGCGGCGTCAAACTGATCGGGGCGACGGCGCACTATGCCACGGCCGACCTCGACGAGGGCCCGATCATCGAGCAGGACGTCACGCGCGTCACGCACGCCGAGTCGGCCGCCGAGCTGCAGCGTCGTGGCGCGGATGTCGAGCGCTCCGTGCTGGCGCGCGCCGTGAGGTGGCACGCGGAGGACCGCGTGATCGTGCACGGCCGCTCCACCGTCATCCTCTGACCCGGACGTCGCGAGGCCCGGAGCCGGGGATGCCGGCGCGCAGCTCCGCGAGCACCTCGGCGGCGGCATCCCACCGGGCCAGCGGTGCGGACTGGCCCAGCCACAGCGACTGCAGCTCGCCCAGACCCCGTTGCCCGGCGATGGAACGGAAGCGCCCGGTCAACCAGTTCTGCGCGGGGAACGGCGCGATCGCCCCGGATGCCTCGATCTCGCGCACGGCGCGATTGGGCACGCCGCGGGCCGGCCTGCCGCTCATCGCCCGGGTCAGCACGCTCCCGTCCGCAGCCGTGGAGCGGATCGCCGCACGATGCGCGTCGTTCGCCGCCGATTCGCGCGTGACGAGGAACGAGGTGCCCACCTGCACACCGGATGCCCCCAATGCGAACGCCGCCGCGACGCCGCGCCGATCACCGATGCCGCCGGCGGCGATCACGGGCACATCCACGGCATCCACCACCTGCGGCACCAGCGAGACCAGCCCCACCAGCGACTCCTCCGCGGAGCGCAGGAACGACGCCCGGTGGCCGGCGGCCTCCGCACCGGTCGCGACGATCGCATCCACCCCGCCGTCCGCCAGCGCGACGGCCTCCGCGACCGTCGTCGCCGTGCCCAGCACGCGGATGCCGCGCCGGTGCGCCTCGTCCACCGCGGACACCGGCGGGACGCCGAACACCACGCTGAGCACGGCGGGAGCGGCCTCCCAGATGGCGTCGAGCTGCTCCTCGACCGTCGGCAGGTACTGCTCGGGCGCGGGCGGCGGCTGGATGCCGACTTCGGCGAACAGCGCCGCGAGCCCCCGGGCGTAGCCGTCGTGCTCCGGCCCCGGGCGCACCTCGTCTCCGGTGGGCAGCCAGATGTTCAGCGAGAACGGCGCCGACGTCGCCCGGCGCAGGGCGGCGGCCGTCGCCCGGATCCGCTCCCCGTCGTACCCGTACAGACCGTAGGATCCCAGCCCGCCGCCGGCGCTGACCGCGGCGGTCAGGGCGACGGAGGAGAGCCCGCCGAACGGGGCGAGGACGATCGGGTGCCGGATGCCGAGCAGCGCGGTCAGATCATGCATCCTCCGAGGCTACGCCCGCCGCCCATCCCCTACCGCGGGCGGCTCCGTGTGAGTATGGTCTGAGGCAAGGCTTGCGCGACCCTCTGACTTCTGGATGGGCGACGAGAGCTTCCTCCCGCCGTCCCGATGGACTTCTACGGATAGGAGGAAGGGAAATGTCTGAGCGGATGCAGGGATATGCGCCGACGACGACGCATGCCGAGTGGGGCGCGGGTGATCCTCGCCTGCTGATCTCGCGCGACGACCAGGACCGCACTGTGGTGCATCTCACCCGGGACACGGTCACGATCGGCTCCGACGGGGGCTGCACGGTGTGTCTGGAGGGCGCGGCGCCGTTGCACGCGACGGTCGTGCACGACGACCGCGATGAGTACGTGCTGACCATGCACGGGCCGGGGCTGATGAACGCGTACTGCCCTGTGGACCAGCACGGCGCACGCACGGAGACGCTGCGCACGGGGGCCCGGTTCACCGTCGGCGAGTGGATGCTGGTGTTCAGTCGCGCCGAGTTCGCCGACCACGGCCGCCCCTACGGCGGGAGGCAGGGCGGCGAGGGCGGTCACCAGAGCAGGCAGCCCGAGCGGCCGGACTACCCCGCCACGGGCGCGATACCGACCCGGCTCGGCTGAGGTGTCGAGATGACGGAGGCGCAGGCCGGCCCGAACATGAGTGATCGCGAGCGCGGGGTACAGAAGCCTTGAAGATCGCGCTCGCGATCACAGCGCTGGGGACGCTATGTATAGGCGCTGGGGACGCCTATCGGGGGAAATCCCAGTTTAGAACCGCCGAGGAGACGACATCCAGCGACGAAAGGCGACACCTGTGTGCACTTTCGTCCAGTTTCGGACGCGGTCGGGGATGATCAGGACATCGGCAGGCGCGCCTGCACCTGCCAGTCGCCCGCGTCCTCGCCCGCGGTGAACTCGCCGCTCGCCCCGATGACCCGCTCGGCCATCCGGTTCAGTCCGGTGCCGCTGGAGGGGAGGTCCCTGCGCGGTGTCGCGGGGAGTGGACTGCGGATGGTAAGCGTCGCGTGCTCGTCATCGACCTCGAGCCGCACCGCGACCGTACCGGGCCCGGCGTGCTTGAGGATGTTGGTCGCCGACTCGCGGAGGATGCGGGCGAACACGATGTCCGCGATGCGGGGGATCCGCTCGTCGTGCGGGTCGCCGCCCACCTGCACCTCGTGCCCCGCCGCCTCGATCTCGGATCTGGCCTCGACGACGGCCTCGGCGAGGTTCCCGGTCTGCGGACCCTCCGAGCGCGGCCCGTCGTCGGCGAGTTCGATGACGAAGCGGAGGTCGGCCATGGCCTTGCGCGCCGCCACGCGAATGGCCTCCTGTGCGTCTGCGCTGACGCCGGGGTCGTCGAGCATCTGCACGTGCAGCGCCACCACGGTGAGATGGTGCGCGATGCTGTCGTGCAGTTCGCCGGCGATCCAGCGGCGCTCGGCGAGGACCGCCTGTCGCTCCTGCTCCGCACTCTCGGCGAGGCGCCGCTCCAGGCTTCGACCCCGTGCAGCGGCCAGGCGGAGTGCGTATCCGACCGCCCCGGCGACGGTCGCGACGACGAGGTAGATGCCGACGTTGACGGGGACCGTGTCGTCGCCATAGGCGACGACGGCCGTGGCGACGAGGAAGAACCCCGCGTAGATGAGCACCAGGGCGCTCGAGCCCAGCCGCATCACCATGCCCGCCGCCAGCGCGGCGGCGAAGAGCACGGAGGAGTCCTGCCCCGCGAAGAACGACAGGGTGAACGCCAGCGCGAGCAGGCCCGTGGCCACCGATGGCCACCACAGGTAGAGCACGAAGATGGCGGTGGACGAGATGCTGAAGAGGGACCCGACGAGGGTGATGCCGCCCGTCGTGATGAGGCTCACGACATCGACGGTCAGGACGACCGCGAGGAAGGCGAGCATGACGATGCGCTCGACGGCATTCAACCGCTGCCCACGACCGAGGCGGAGAATGCCGGCGTCATCCGGAATCGATCGGCCGAACGGCATAGGCCCAGTATGTCCTATTTGCCGAGTAGAATCAGCGGATAGCGCCGAAGAGACGTGCAAGCTGCTCCCAGAAAGGCATCGTGTTCACCCCCGCTGATTGGTCATTTGTCCAGGTACATATTGATCTTCTCGGTTACGGACGATGCGCACATCTGTCTTAAGTTCAGACCTGCATAGACTTTCGTCTAGTGTTTGTGAAAGTTCCTCTGACGGACCGCCGATAGGCTGTGCTCATGCCGGAAATCCGTGTGCTCATCGTCGATGACGACCCTCTGGTTCGCTCCGCACTCGCGCACTTCGTCTCCCGCGGCCCCGATGTCGAGGTGATCGGCCAGGCCGACAACGGTGTCGAGGCGATCGCCTTCGTGGAGCAGCACCGCCCCGACGTCGTCATGATGGACGTGCAGATGCCGCAGATGAACGGCATCGAGGCCACCGCCGTCATCGCCGAGCGCTGGCCGGAGATCCGCATCCTCGCCGTGACCACGCTGGATGGAAGTGACACGGTGCTGCCCATGCTCAGTGCGGGGGCGTCGGGATACCTTCTCAAGGACTCCAGTGCGGAGAGCATCCTCCAGGGAGTGCGAGAGGTCTACAGCGGAGCGAGCTCGCTGTCGCCCCGCATCGCCTCGCTGCTGGTCAAGCACGTGCGCAGCACGGAGCCCACCACCGGCCCGGCGGATGCCCTCGAGGAACTGACCGAGCGCGAGTCCCAGGTCCTCCAGCGCCTCGCCGAGGGCATGTCCAACGCCGAGATCGCCCAGTCCCTCATCGTCTCGGAGGGCACCGTCAAAGCCCATCTGGGACGCATCATGTCGAAGTGGCACGTGCGCGACCGCGTGCAGATCCTCGTGACCGCCGCTCACGCGGGTCTCGTCGACTTCCACTGACCCGGCGCTCGGCGCGGTGTCGGGCGCCACGGCTACCATCGTAGGCATGTCCGTCAGCCCTGCCGCCCTGGCCCACGCCGTCGATCTCGCCGACTTCGTCAGCGCCTCGCCCTCCAGCTACCACGCGGCGGCGGAGGTCGCGCGACGGCTGCAGGATGCCGGATTCACACGGCTCGACGAGGCCGACGCCTGGCCCACGCAGCCCGGCGGGCGGTTCGTGGTAGTGCGAGACGGGGCCGTGATCGCCTGGGCCGTCCCCGAGGGCGCCACGTCGACGACGCCCGTGCACGTGCTGGGCGCGCACACCGACTCCCCGGGCTTCAAGCTCAAGCCCGAGCCCACCACGGCCTCGCACGGCTGGCTGCAGGCGGCCGTGGAGGTCTACGGCGGGCCGCTGCTGAACTCGTGGCTCGACCGCGAGCTGCGCCTGGCCGGCCGCCTCGCGCTGGCCGACGGACGTGTGGTGCTCGCCGCGACCGGCCCGCTGCTGCGCCTGCCGCAGCTGGCGATCCACCTGGATCGCGGGGTCAACGACGGGCTGACGCTGGACAGGCAGACCGGCACGCAGCCGGTGTGGGGGCTCGGCGACGCGGCATCCGCCGACATCCTCGCCGAACTGGCGGCGGATGCCGCCGTGGATCCGGCCGAGATCCGCGGCTACGACGTCGTCGTGACCGATGCCGCCCGCGGTGCGGTCTTCGGCAGGGACGATGCCTTCTTCGCCTCCGGCAGGCTCGACGACCTCGCTTCCGTGCACGCCGGCGTGGTCGCCCTGCTCGACGCCGCCTCGCGGGAGCGGACAGGGGCGATCCCGATGCTCGCCGCGTTCGACCACGAGGAGCTCGGATCCGCCTCCCGCTCGGGCGCCGCGGGCCCCTTCCTGGAGGACGTGCTGGTGCGGCTGTACGCCTCCCTCGGAGCGGATGCCGTCGATCAGCGCCGCGCGTTCGCGGCATCCTGGCACCTGTCCAGCGACGTGGGGCACTCCGTGCATCCGAACTTCGCGCACAGGCACGACCCCGTCGTGCAGCCGCTGCTGGGCTCCGGCCCGATCCTGAAGATGAATGCCAACCAGCGCTATGCGACGGATGCCGTGGGCGCGGCGGCCTGGGCCGGCTGGTGCGAGCAGGCCGGAGTCTCCTCGCAGGAGTTCGTCTCGAACAACGCCGTGCCGTGCGGGTCGACGATCGGTCCGATCACCGCGACGCGTCTGGGCATCCGCACGGTCGACATCGGCATCCCCATCCTGTCGATGCACTCCGCGCGCGAACTGGCGGGGGTGAGCGATCTGCACGACCTGTCCCGCGTCGCCCGCGCATTCTTCGCCGGCTGAAGCATCCTCGTGAGCTGGTCCCCGTCCTCCTCTCCCGCCCGCCCGTCATCCAGGAGACGCCATGACCGCATCCGCCCTCACCGTGCTGTTCGTCTGCGTGCACAACGCCGGACGCTCCCGGATGGCCGCCGGCTTCCTGCAGGAGCTCGTCGGCGACCGCGTCGACGTGCGCTCGGCGGGCTCCGAGCCGAAGGACGCGATCAATCCGGTCGCGATCCGGGCGATGGCGGAGGTCGGGATCGACATCACCGCGGGCGAGCCGAAGCTGCTCACCGTGGACGCCGTCGAGCAGGCGGATGTCGTCATCACGATGGGATGCGGGGATGCCTGCCCGATCTTCCCCGGCAAGCGCTACGAGGACTGGCGGCTCGATGACCCGGCGGGCCTCGACATCGAGCACGTGCGCCCGATCCGCGACGAGATCCGCGCGCGCGTGGAGGCCCTCATCGCCGAGCTCCTGCCGTGATCCCGCTGCTCAGGTGGCGCAGACCGCCGCTTCTCGCACGATGACGCGGCAGCAGGCGCGACAGGAGCGCGCACGACCCGCCCGCGCGACCCGCGCGCCCCTCTCGCGCGCGGCGGCCGTCGGTGCCAGGATGAGCACCATCCCGACAACACGGAGGCGGCCATGTCCACGGCATCCGAGACCACGAGTTCGGCGCTGATCGAGCGCACCGGCATCGAGATCATCCCCGAGTCCGAGCGCACCGCCCGGCCCCGGGACCTGTTCTGGCCGTGGTTCGCGGCCAACGTCTCGGTGTTCGGGATGAGCTACGGGTCGTTCGTGCTGGGCTTCGGCATCTCGCTGTGGCAGGCGACGGTCGTCTCGGTCATCGGGATCATCGTGTCGTTCCTGCTGTGCGGTCTCATCGCGATCGCCGGCAAGCGCGGGTCGACGCCGACCATGATCCTCTCCCGCACGGCGTTCGGCGTGCAGGGTCAGAAGCTGCCCGGCATCGTCTCCTGGCTCACCTCGATCGGCTGGGAGACGTCGCTGGCGATCACCGCCGTGCTCGCCACGACCACGGTGTTCCGCAGCCTGGGCTGGCTCAGCGAGGACGACGAGGCGGTGGGGCTGAAGATCGTGGCGACCGTCGCCGTCGCCGCCCTCATCGTCGCGGCATCCGTGCTCGGCTATCACACGATCATGAGGCTGCAGTCGGTGCTCACCTGGCTCACCGGTGCGATGACGGTGCTGTTCCTCGTGCTCACCTTCGGGAGCATCGACTGGGCGGCGGCGTTCTCGCGCCCCGACGGCACCTTCGCGCAGACCATCGGCGCCCTGGTGATGGTGATGACCGGGTTCGGTCTGGGCTGGATCAACATCGCCGCGGACTGGTCCCGGTACCAGAAGCGCACGGCCTCGGACGGGCAGATCGTCGCCTGGAACACCATCGGCGGTGCGGTCGCGCCCGTCATCCTCGTCTTCTTCGGCCTGCTGCTGGCGGGCTCCGATCAGGAGCTGTCGGATGCCGTGGGCAACGACCCCATCGGGGCTCTGGCCACACTGCTGCCGGCGTGGGTGCTCGTGCCCTTCCTCATCGTCGCGATCCTCACCCTCGTCTCCGGCGCCGTGCTGGGCATCTACTCCTCGGGTCTCACGCTGCTGAGCCTCGGCATCCGCATCCCGCGCCCGGCCGCCGCCGGCATCGACGGCGTGATCCTCACGGCCGGGACGATCTTCGTGGTGTTCTTCGCGACGAGCTTCATCGGGCCGTTCCAGTCCTTCCTCATCACGCTCGGCGTGCCGATGGCGTCATGGGCGGGCATCCTCATCGCCGACATCCTGCGCCGCCGCCGCGACTACGACGAGGAGGCGCTCTTCGATTCGCGCGGCCGCTACGGCGCGGTCGACTGGACCTCGATCATCACCATGGTCGTCGCGACGGTGATCGGCTGGGGATTCGTGATGAACCAGATCCCGGACACGCCGTGGAACGACTGGCAGGGCTACTTCCTCGACCTGTTCGGGTGGCGCGACGACTGGGGCTACGCGAACCTCGGCGTGCTGTTCGCGCTGGTGCTGTCGTTCGTCGTGACCTGGTTCGCCCGCGCCGGGCGGATCCGCAGGCAGGAGGCCGACGCATGACGGATGCGGCGGCCGGACCCGGCGGTTGGCTGGTCGTCATCGACCCGCAGCACATCTTCGCCTCCCCCGACTCGGAATGGGGATCGCCGTTCTTCGCGGGCGCCATGGTGAACATCCGGCGGCTCGCCGACGCGCACGGCGAGCGCGTGCTGGTCACGCGCTGGCTGCCCACCGCCGACCGCACCACGTCCTGGGGCGAGTACTTCGCCGCGTGGCCGTTCGCCGACAGGCCGGCATCCGACGCCCTGTACGACCTGGTCCCGGATGCCGAGGGGCTGTCCCCGCATCCGACCCTGGACCTGCCGACCTTCGGCAAGTGGGGCCCCGAGCTCGAGGCCGTCGTCGGACGGGGTGCGCACGTCGTGCTCACCGGGGTGTCCACCGACTGCTGCGTGCTCTCCACGGCTCTGGCCGCAGCGGATGCCGGGGCGCGCCTGACCGTCGCGACCGACGCGTGCGCGGGATCGACGGCGGAGAACCATGCGGCGGCGCTGCACGTGATGGGCCTGTACCCGCCGCAGATCGCGCTGGCCGACACGGCGGGCGTCCTCGCGGAGGCGCGCTGAGAGGCGCCGTCGGCGCTCCGCAGAGGCGCCGCAGTCAGCGTGCGGCGGGAGGCTCGGGCACGTGCCGCTCGGGCAGGTGCAGGCGCGCCAGGTAGCGGTCCGCCCGGGCCGGGGCGCGTCGCCGGTCCAGACGCGACACGAGGATCACCACGGCGGTGGTCAGCGGGATCGCCCAGGCGGCGGGCTGGGCGAGGGCGGCGGAGACGAACCCCGCATCCGCGCCGAGCATGCTGGAGCCCAGCAGGGACAGCCCGCAGGTCAGCGCGCCCACCGCCATCCCCGTCGCCGCGCCGCGCGCCGTGAGCCCTCGCCACCACACGCCCAGCAGGATCACCGGTGTGAGGCTGGTCGCCGCGACGAGGAACACCGTCCCGACGCTGGAGACCAGTGCCTCGGGCCCCGTCAGCAGCGCGACCCCCAGCGGCACCGCCGCGCACAGCACCGCCGAGAGGCGGAACGAGCGCACCGAGCCGTCGAAGACGTCCTGGCTGATCACGCCCGCGAGCGAGACCACCAGCCCCGACGAGGTCGACAGGAACGCCGCGAACGCCCCCGCCACGACGAGGGCCGTCAGCACCATCCCGACCGGGCCGGGGAGGATGCGGGAGGGCAGCGCGAGCACGACCGTGTCCGCGAGGCCCGGCTGCGCCAGATCCGGTGCCGCCACCCGGGCGATCAGGCCCAGGGTCCCCGAGACCGCGTAGAACGCGCCGATCATGCCCACCACGAGCACGGTCGTGCGGCGGGCCGAACCGCCGTCGGGGCTCGTGTAGAAGCGCACCAGCACGTGCGGCAGCCCGATCGTCCCCAGCAGCAGCGCGATCATGAGCGAGGTCGTGGAGTACGCATCCGTTGCCGACGGCCCCACCTCGATCGGGAAGGCGAGCACCGGCTCCAGGGAGGGCTCGCGGCCCGAGAGCACGATCAGCAGCACCACTGCCGGCACCAGCAGCGCCGTGAGCTTCAGCCAGTACTGCATGGCCTGCACCACGGTGATGGCCCGCATGCCGCCGGCGGCGACGATGCCGCTGACCACGGCCGCCACGATGACCGCCCCCACCCACGGCGGCAGGTCGGCGACGACCCGCAGCGTCAGCGAGGCGCCGTGCAGCTGCGGCACGATGTACAGCCAGCCGATCACCAGCACGAGCAGGCTGGACAGCCGACGGGCGCCGCGCGACTCCAGTCGCGCCTCGATGAAGTCCGGCAGCGTGTACGCGCCGCTGCGCCGCAGCGGCGCGGCGACGAACAGCAGGAGCAGCAGGTAGCCCGCCGCGTACCCGATCGGGAACCAGAACCCGTCCGCCCCCACCAGCAGCACCAGGCCGGACAGCCCCAGGAACGTGCCGGCGGAGAGGTACTCGCCGCTGATCGCGGAGGCGTTCCACACCGACCGCACGCTGCGGGAGGCCACGAAGAAGTCGCTCGTCGTGCGGCTCAGGCGCACGCCCATGACGCCCAGCACGACCGTCATGACCACCACGAGCACGACGGCGGCGAGATCCCAGGCGGCGTTCATGGCGTCGTCCCCCGTCCGTCGTCGGCGAGTGCGCGGTAGCGGCGCTCGTTGCGGGCCGCGCCGCGCGCGTAGATGACGGCGAAGACGAGGATGACAGGGTAGAACGCGTACGCCTGCAGCAGCCACGACAGCGGAACCCCGAACAGGACGGGGTCGGCCGTGCGCGCGATGATCATCACCATGAGCGTCAGCACGACGCCCACCAGCAGGAACCCCGCCAGGCATCCGGCCGCCAGGCGCAGCTGCGCCCGGATCAGTCCGTTCAGGAACACCGTGCCGGCCTC
The DNA here is from genome assembly GCF_039539005.1 of Microbacterium soli. Lineage (NCBI taxonomy): Bacteria > Bacillati > Actinomycetota > Actinomycetes > Micrococcales > Microbacteriaceae > Microbacterium > Microbacterium soli. The sequence continues at coordinate 1,888,392 of NZ_BAABCP010000001.1, read as the reverse complement.
GCTCACCGGCGACCCCGGCAGGGCGATCCCCGATGTGACGACGTCGTCGGCCGGTGCGGCCTGCTGCTCGGCGGTCACCCGCACGCGCCGCGCCCGATCCGCGGCCGACAGCCGGGTGCTGCCGTCGTCGGGGCTCACCGTCGCTCCGTCCGCACCAGCCGGCTGCGCACGGCGGGGATGAGCCGCCTGCTCACCGGCAGCTCGACCTCCGCCAGGATCACCGCCGGCGAGGATCCAGCCAGGCGCACCTCGGTGACCGCGTCCACGTGCACGAGGTATGAGCGGTGCACGCGCACGAACCCCGCGTGCTCCCAGCGCTCCTCGAGCTCGGAGATCGGCATCCGAACGAGATGGCTGTGCCCTGCTGCCGTCCACAGCCGGGAGTAGTCGCCCTCGGCCTTCACCCAGCGCACGTCTCCGCGCCGGATCAGCCGCACGCTCTGACCGACCGTGACCGGCACGGTCTCGGCGTCCTCGGTCTCGCCCGCCTCCGCGCCCTGACGCACGGCGAGCACCCGGTCGACGGCGCGGCGCAGCCGCTCGGGGCGGATGGGCTTGAGCACGTAGTCGACAGCGCGCACGTCGAACGCCTCCAGCGCACCGGCATCGTCGGCGGTGACGAACACGATCACGGGCCGCTGCGCGAACCTGTCCAGTGCGCGGGCGAGGTCGAAGCCGCTCAGGCCCGGCATGTGGATGTCGAGGAACACGGCGTCGACGGCCGTCGTCGACAGCGTCCGCAGGGCGTCGGCGCCGCCGGATGCCCGGTGGATCGCCCCGATCCTCGCATCCGCCTCCAGGAACGCGGCCAGCTCCGCCAGGGCGGGCGGCTCGTCGTCGGCGACCAGCACGTCCAGGATCACGGCGCGTCCGTCTCATGCAGCGGCTGCGACTTCGGTATCCGCATCCGGATCATGGTACCCGCGCCGATGTTCGTCTCCACGGTCAGTCCCCCGCCCGGGCCGTACACGCGGCGCAGCCGGGTGTCGACGTTGCGCAGGCCCACGTGCGTCGTGAGGAGAGGGCCGGAGAGCGCCTGACGCACCTGCTCCGGGTCCATGCCCGCTCCGTCGTCCTCCACCGAGATCTCGGTGTGGGTGACCTCGTCGTCCGCGGCGATGACGATCCGCCCGCCCTCGGCGAGCGGCTCCAGCCCGTGCCGCACGGCGTTCTCGACGAGCGGCTGCACGGACAGGAACGGGATCACCGTCGACAGCGTCTCCGGTGCGATCCGCAGCCGCACGTCGAGACGGTCGCCGAAGCGGGCGCGCTCCAGCTCGAGGTAGTGCCGGATGCCGACGAGCTCCTGCGCGAGGGTGGTGAACTCGCCCTCTTGCCGGAACGAGTACCGGGTGAAGTCCGCGAAGTCCAGCACGAGCGTGCGGGCCCGCTCGGGGTCCGTGGTGATGAAGGAGGCGATGGCCGCGAGCGAGTTGTAGATGAAATGCGGGCTGATCTGCGCGCGCAGCGCGCGCAGCTCCGCCTCGGCGAGGCCCGCGCGGGATGCCTCCAGCTCGGTCAGCACGATCTGCGTGGCGCACCACTCCGCGACCTCCCCCGTCGCGCGCACCAGGGGCCCGCGCACAGTCTCGGCGAAGGCGACGAGCACGCCGCGCACCTCGCCGTCGACGATCATGGGCGCACCGACCGCCTCGCCCGGCGTGCCGTCGCGGGAGCCGCGGCGGGGGAACACCTGCCTGCGGCCGGTGCTGCGCACCTGCTCCGCGATCCGCCGGGCCGAGGTCTCCAGCCCTGCGATGGTGCCGTCGGTGGCGACCTCCGCATCACCGTCCCCGCCGAGCAGGACGGCCACGGCCTGCGCGCCCAGCAGGGTCCGCAGGTGGCGGGCGGCGCGGGCGGAGTCGGGGGTCTCGCCGCCGCGCAGCTCGGCGGCGGCGAGACCGGCGATGTGCAGCGTGCGCGAGGTGGCCCGCTCCACCTCCCCGCCGAGATCCCGCGAACCCTTGGCCAGGCTGCGCACGAGGACGAGGGTGAGGGCCAGCAGCACTCCCGCCACAACGCCGATCGCACCGGCGAGCACCGTCTGCTCCGTCATGCGCTCATGATACGGCGGCACACGGGACCCGCCTCCGCCCGCACGACGGGATCAGATCCGCGGCGGGGTCAGCAGCACCGCGCACCGGGATTGCGGTCCTGGTCGGCCATCCGGTCGCGCCAGAACTGGCGTTCGGTGGGGATCTCGGCATCCGGATGATGCGCGCGCTGGTGGGCGACGAACACCTCGTAGTCCCGATCGCCCATGAGCGTCGTGACGTACCAGCGCACGGCTGCGGCGGCGCCCCGCACGCGCTGCCAGACAGCGCGTGCGGGGCGGACGGCGGATGCCGTGCTCGCGGCGGCGAGGACCATCAGCGCCTCGCCGCCTTCGGGGCGTCCTGCGCGAGGTCGTGGTCGCGCCACCGCTTCTCCAGCTCGCGCTCGGCGCGCGTGGTGACGAGCCCGGCGGGGGCGAAGCGCCGCGACGGCGACGCCGGGTCCTCGCCCGCGTCGTCGACGGCTCCCGTGCGGATGGCCTTGATCGCGACGCCGACGGCGATCGCCATGACGATGATGGTGAGCGCCACGAACACGATCGACAGCGTGCCCTGCACGGCCGTGTTGCGGATGACCGCATCCACCACCTCCGGGCTGCCGAGGCTCCCGTCGCCGGCGGCCTGCGCGGCACGGTACTTGGCGTTGTTGGCCCAGTAGCCGATGCCAGGGACCGGCGAGAAGATCTTGTACAGCGACGCGGTGATGGTGATCACGGCCGTGAACGCCAGCGGCAGGCCGATGATCCACAGCCAGCGCACGTACGAGCGCCCGCGCTTGGCGACGATGGCGAACACCACCGCCAGGGCGATGCCGGCCAGCAGCTGGTTGGCGATGCCGAACAGCGGGAAGAAGGTGTTGATCCCGCCCAGCGGGTCCGTCACCCCGAGAATGAGGATGTATCCCCATCCCGCGACCATGATGGCCGTGCAGATCCACACGCCCGGACGCCAGCTGACGTCACGGAAGCGCGGCAGGAAGGCGCCGATGGAGTCCTGCAGCATGAAGCGCGCCACGCGGGTGCCTGCGTCGACGGCGGTGAGGATGAACAGCGCCTCGAACATGATGGCGAAGTGGTACCAGAAGCCCATGATGGCCGGACCGCCGATGAGCTGGTGCATGATGTGCGCGAGGCCCAGTGCCAGCGTGGGCGCGCCGCCGGTGCGCGAGACGATGCTCTCCTCGCCGACGGCGGCGGCCGTGGAGCTGAGCATGTCCGGCGTGACGTCGACACCCATGAGCCCGAGCGAGTTCACGAACGCCGCGGCGTTCTCCACCGTGCCGCCGGTCAGCGCCGCCGGCGCGTTCATGGCGAAGTAGATGCCCTGGTCGATGGAGATCGCGGCGACCAGCGCCATGATGGCGACGAACGACTCCATGAGCATGCCGCCGTAGCCGATGAACTTGGTCTGCCGCTCCTTCTCGATGAGCTTGGGCGTGGTGCCGGAGGAGATCAGCGCGTGGAAGCCGGAGAGCGCCCCGCAGGCGATCGTCACGAACAGGAACGGGAACAGCGCTCCGGAGAACACCGGGCCGAGCCCGGTCTCGGCGAACTCCGTGAACGCGGGGACGGAGATCTCCGGGCGCACGAGGACGATGGCGCCGGCGAGCATGACGATCACGCCGACCTTCATGAACGTGGACAGGTAGTCGCGCGGGGCCAGCAGCAGCCAGACGGGCAGGATCGCGGCGACGAAGCCGTACACGATGATGGCCCAGGCGATGGTCGTGCGGTCCAGGGTGAAGACGGCCTGGCCCCACTCGGTGCCGGCGACGGCGCCGCCGCCGATGATGGCGGCGATCAGCAGCACGAAGCCGATGAGGGAGACCTCGGTGACCCGCCCGGGCCGCAGGTAGCGCAGGTACACGCCCATGAACAGGGCGATCGGCAGCGTCATGCCGACGCTGAACACGCCCCAGGGGCTCTCCCCCAGCGCGTTGACGACGACCAGCGCGAGGATCGCGATGATGATGACCATGATCAGCAGCGAGGCGATGATGGCGGCGGTGCCGCCGAACCTGCCCAGCACGTCGCGGGCCATCTGGCCGATGGAGCGCCCGCTGCGGCGCATGGAGAAGAACAGCACGGTGTAGTCCTGCACGGCCCCGGCCAGCACGACGCCGACGATGATCCAGATGGTGCCGGGCAGGAACCCCATCTGGGCGGCCAGCACCGGGCCCACGAGCGGACCGGCGCCGGCGATCGCGGCGAAGTGGTGTCCGTACAGCACGCGACGGTCGGTGGGGACGAAGTCCTTGCCGTCCTCGAGGACCTCGGCGGGCGTGGCCCGCCTGTCATTCGGGCGCAGCAGGTGCTTCTCGATGACCTCGGCGTAGAACCGGTAGCCGATCAGGTAGGTGCACACGGCGGCGAACACGAACCAGATCGCGTTGACGGTCTCGCCGCGCACGATGGCCAGCATGGTCCAGGCGACCGCCCCCAGCAGGGCGATGGCCGTCCACAGCAGGATCTTCGGCAGGCTCCAGCGGGATTCGCGGGTGCGCTCGGCCTCGGATAGGGCGACGGGTGGCAGGGCGGGATCCTGCGCGGGGATGCTGTCGGCACCCCTTCCTCTCGGGGAGAGAGCTGTCATGGGTATCTCCTTCGACGCGCGACATTGCGTGTGGTCAGGATAGGAATCCGTCGCAGACTCGGGTGGCGGGCGGAGACGACCGGTCCGACTGTGCGACGAACGGCGGCGGATCGGCGACGAACGGTGTCGGACGGACGGTACGACACCGTTCAATTTCATTATTGTGACGCTCGACACGAGAGTGATATCGTCGCGATCATGAGCAACGAAGCGAACGAGCGCGCACTCGAAGAGGGCATCGTCACCGACCTGCGGGGCAGGATGACCTACGGGTCCTACCTCGATCTGGACCGGCTGCTCGGCGCACAGCATCCGGTCTCCGTCCCCGAGCACCACGACGAGATGCTGTTCATCATCCAGCACCAGACCACGGAGCTGTGGCTCAAGCTCATGCTGCACGAGCTGGGCAGGGCCCGCGACCTGCTGGCCGCCGACGACCTGCGCGAGGCGCTCAAGCCCATCGCCCGCGTCAAGCACATCCAGGACGTCATCACCCGGCAGTGGTCGGTGCTGGCGACCCTCACCCCCACCGAGTACGCGCAGTTCCGCGGGTTCCTCGGCAACGCCTCCGGGTTCCAGTCCGTGCAGTACCGCGGCGTCGAGTTCGCACTGGGCAACAAGAACGAGAAGATGCTGAGCCTGTTCCGCAGCCATCCCGAGAACCTCGCGCTGCTGACCGCGGAATGGGAGCGCCCGACGCTGTACGACGAGTTCCTGCGGCTGGTCGCCCGCCGGGGGCTGCCGGTGCCGGCATCCGTCCTGGAGCGGGACGTGCGCCTGCCGTACCGCGAGACGCCCGAGCTGATCCCAGTCATCCGCGAGGTGTACGAGAACCCCCACGAGCACTGGGAGCTGTACGAGGCCTGCGAGGAGCTCGTCGACGTGGAGGACAACTTCCAGTTCTGGCGGTTCCGCCACCTGCGCACCGTGTCGCGCACGATCGGCATGAAGAAGGGCACCGGCGGATCCACGGGCGTGGACTTCCTGCAGCGCGCGCTGAGCCTGACCTTCTTCCCCGAGCTGTACAGCGTCCGCACCGAGATCGGGCGATGACCGGCATCCGTCGCGAAGACGGCGGAATCGTCACCGGCCGCTTCACCGACCATCACGTGCACCTGCAGCTCGTCGACCACACGCTGCCGGCGGGCTCGCTGCTCGGACGGGTGATCGATCTCGGCGGCGACCCCGCGGTGCTCGCCGCCCTCGCCGGCGGCACGGCGGGCGTGCGAGTCGAGTACGCGGGGGCATTCCTCACGGCGCCCGGCGGGTACCCGTCCGACCGCGCGTGGGCGCCGCCCGGGGCGGTGCAGGAGATCGCGGATGCCGAGGCCGCGGCCGCCGCGGTGGACGGCCTCGCCGCAGCCGGGGCCTCGTGGATCAAAGTCGCCCTGCACAGTGAGGCGGGTCCCGTGCTCGACGACGACGCCGTGCGCGCCGTCGTCTCGGCCGCCGCCGCGCACGGGCTCCCCGTCATCGCGCACGCCGAGGGCACGGGCCAGGCGCAGCGCGCAGCGCGCCTGGGCGCCGCACGCCTCGCGCATGCCCCGTTCACCGAGCGGCTTACCGACGACGAGATCGCCGTGCAGGCGGCATCCGTGCAGTGGATCTCCACGCTCGCCGTGCACGACCCTACGCAGCGGGCGATCGCCGTCGACAACGTCCGCCGCTTCGCCGACGCCGGCGGCACCGTGCTGTACGGCACCGACATGGGCAACGGCGACACCCCCGTCGACCTCAGCGCCCGCGAGCTCGACGCCCTCCGCGAGGCCGGCGTCGACGGCGACCGTCTGCTGCGCGCGCTGACCCCGCTCCCCCATGATGACACCCGACTCCTCCTGCCCGGAGGGGACCCCGCACGCGCCCGGCTGCTGACCGGCGCCGACCTGGAGACATGACATGACCGCGACCGCCGACCTGATGGACCGCGCCCGCCTGCTCGACGAGGCCGACCCCCTCGCCCACCACCTGCCGGCCTTCGCCGACGCGCCCGGCGTCATCGCCTACCTCGACGGCAACTCGCTGGGCCGGCCGCTGCGGGAGCTTCCGGAGACCGTCGGCGCGTTCATCCGCGACGACTGGGGGACCCGGCTGATCCGCTCCTGGGACGAGCAGTGGATGGAGCTGCCGATGGTGCTCGGCGACCGCATCGCCGAGGTCGCACTCGGCGCCGCCGCCGGCCAGACCGTCGTCGCCGACTCCACGAGCGTGCTGCTGTACAAGCTCATGCGCGCCGCCGTCGCCGCGCGTCCGGGGCGGGACGAGATCGTGATCGAGGCCGGGAACTTCCCCACCGACAGGTTCATCGCCGCGGGCGTCGCGCAGGAGACCGGTGCGACGCTGCGCTGGGTGGAGCCGGACGCCGTCACGGGCGTGACGGGCGCGGACGTGGCGGCCGTCGTCTCCGAGCGCACCGCGCTGGTCGTGCTCAGTCACGTCGACTACCGCTCCGGCGCCCTCGCGGACATGCCCGCCATCACGGAGCTCGTCCACGACGCCGGGGCCCTGATGCTGTGGGACCTGTGCCACTCCGTGGGCGTCGTGCCGATGCGGCTCGACGAGTGGGGCGTGGACATCGCGGTGGGCTGCACGTACAAGTACCTCAACGGCGGGCCGGGCTCGCCCGCCTTCGCGTACCTGCGCGCCGAGCACCAGGGCCGGCTCACCCAGCCCATCCACGGCTGGTGGGGCGCGGCGGACATCTTCGCGATGGGGCCGGAGTACGCGCCCGTGGGCGGCATCCGTCAGCTGCTCAGCGGAACGCCGCCGGTGATGTCGATGCTGGCCATGCAGCCCATGCTCGATCGCATCGCGGATGCCGGGATCGACGCCGTGCGCGCCAAGTCGGTCTCGCTGACGGACTTCGCCGTGCAGGCGTACGACGAGCTCCTCGCGCCGCACGGGGTGCGGCTGCTGAGCCCCAGGGACGCCGCGCACCGCGGTGGGCACATCACGATCGGGCACGACACGTTCCAGGAGATCACCAAGACGCTGTGGGCGGGCGGCGTCATCCCCGACTTCCGCTTCCCCGACGGCATCCGGCTCGGGCTGTCGCCGCTGAGCACCTCCCACGAGGAGACGCTGCGCGGCGTCCTCGCCGTGCGCGACGCGCTGGCATGACCGGCCCCGAACGCCCCGCAGCACCGGGGCCCGCCCGACCGGACCCGACCGGCCCAGTGCTCGACGACATCGACGCCCGGCCCGGCAGCACCACGTCCCTGCTGCGCACGGTCATCGGCCTGTACCTGCGCAGACTGGGCGGGTCGATCACCTCGGCCGCGCTGGTCGCCCTCGCGGGCGACCTCGGCATCCCCGCCGCCCGCGCCCGCACCGCCATCACCCGGCTCAAGCAGCACGGCCTGCTGCACGGCGCGGGCCCCGGATCGCTCGCGCTGAACCCGGCGGCCGTCGGGATGCTCGAGCGCGGAGACAAGCGCATCTTCACGGTGCGCACGATGCGCGCAGGCGACGAATGGCTGCTCGTGTCGGCGACCATCCCCGAGACGCGGCGCGACCTGCGGCACCGGCTGCGGCGCAGACTGCAGTTCATCGGCGCGGGCGCGGTCTCCCCCGGGCTGTGGATCCTGCCCGGGCACCTCGACGCGGAGGTCGAGGAGCTGCTCGACGAGATCGGTGCACGGGCGTTCGCCACACTCTTCCGCACCGCCGACCCCCGGCCGGCCGTGCCGCTGGCCGACGCCGTCGCCGACTGGTGGGATCTTCGCGCGCTGCGCGCCGAGCACGAGCGGTTCCTGGCATCCGTCGCCGCCGCAGGATCCGCCGCGCCGTTCGACGCGTACGTGCGCCTCATCGACAGCTGGCGGGTGCTGCCCTACACCGACCCCGGCCTTCCCGCCGCGCTCCTCCCCGCCGACTGGCCCGGCGCTCGCAGCACGGAGGTGTTCACACGGCTGTCGGACCGGCTGTCGGATCCGGCGTGGCGGCATGTGCGCTCCGCCGTCGCACCCGCCGCCGCTCTGCGGAGATGAGCGCCCCCGCTGCCCGCGGGTCATCAGCCGGTGCCGATCACCCGCGGCTGCGGGTCAGGGCAATCTGTTGGCGGCCGCGAGGGCCGCGGTGAGCTCCTCGGCGTTCTGCCGCACCCCGTAGCCGGGGCGGTCGCGCTCGATGCGCCAGGACTGGCTGAGCGGGCCGATGTTGACGGTGTCGAAGCCGAGCTCGTCGTACAGGCGCGTCACGAACGCCACGGCCTCCGCGTCGTCGCCGGCCGTGGCCAGTGCACGGCGGTTCGCGGTGCCCGCGGGGGCGCCGTCGGTGGTGATGGCGCTCGCGTAGATGTGGTTGAAGGCCTTCGCGACCCTGGCGCCCGCGAAATGCCGCTGGACGATCTCGGAGGTGGTGGTCTCGCCGCGGTCGAGCTCGTCGATGTGCCCGTCGCGCTCGAAGTAGTAATTGTTGGTGTCGAGCACGATCTTGCCGACGAGGGGCTCGGCGGGGATCTGCGGGATCGCGTGCAGGGGCACGGTGACGACGACCGCGTCGCCGGCACGACCCGCCTCCTCGGCCGTCGCGGCCCTGGCCTTCGGCCCGAGCTCCGCCACGAGGTCGGCGAGGGTCTCCGGCCCGCGCGAGTTCGCGATCACCACGTCGTACCCTGCCTTCACGGCCGCCCGAGCGACCTGACTGCCGATGTTCCCCGCGCCGATGATTCCCAGTGTGGTCATACTGCGGCGAACACTCCCCGCCCAGTCTGTATTCCCCGCCCGGGCCCCGAGAGGGAGCGGGATGTTTCGCCTTGTTTCCGTGCGGATCGACGTCGGCGGCAGCCGGACGTAGCCTCGGACCACCGATCAAGAGGAGACCGCCGTGACCAGCCCGCGCAACCGCCTTTCACCCTTCGAGGTGAATGAGCGTGCTGCGTGCATGTGCGACCACGGCCACACGTGCTCCTCGTTCGCACCGGGGCACGCACTGCACCTCATCCAGGCCCGGATGGCTGCGGCGACGCCGCTCGGCTGGGCGGACGCCCTCGTCACGGACGCCGACCCGGTATCCGGCGTCCTTCATCTGCGCACTCTGGACGGCGAGGCCGTGACGGTCTGGAACGCCGGGGGAGCCGCGCTGGAGGCGCCATCAGGCGCACCCGTGGCGCTGCACCGCGACTACGGGGTGCTGGCGATCGGCACGGCGCGCTACAACGTGGCACGCTGAGGAGCGCGGGCGACGGCGCGCCTCAGGACGCCTGCTTCATCATCGACTCGCGCATCGCCGCGCAGGCGTCCATGCAGGCCCGGCACGCCTGCGCGCACATCCGGCAGACCTCGCTCATGTCGGCGTGATCCATGCACTTGTCCATGGCGTACTGGCACATGGCCGCACAGGCGTCGAGCATCGCCATCATCACCGCCGGCGTCATGCCCTGCATCCGCATCATGCCGCGCATCATGGTGCCCGCCATGTCGGCGCAGTTCATGCACGCGGGTGCGCAGTCCATCCGCTGCATCGAGCAGATCGTGCAGGCCTGCTCGCAGGCCGAACACGCGTCCATGCAGGCCTGCAGGACAGCCATGTCCATCATCTCCATGCCCGGCATCCGCAGGTTCTTGGACATCTCGTCCATCATCATCGAGTCCATCGCACACCGCTCCTCGTCATCGGCTCGCGCCGGCTGCAAGCGGGCAGGTCGACCCGCCTGAGGTCAGCGTACGCTCGGACGGCCCGCGCGTCGATGGGAGGAGGTAGTGTCTGCCTGTGACCTCGTTCACCCCGCTGCAGCGACTGGTCGTCGCGGTCGCCATCCTCGCGTCGTTCGTGACGTTCCTGGACGGCACGGTCGTCACCGTCGCCCTCCCGGCGATCAGTCGCGAGCTCGGCGGCGGCATCGCCACACAGCAGTGGGTCGTCGACGCCTACCTCATCACCCTGAGCGCGCTCATCCTGCTCGCGGGCTCGGTCTCCGACGCGTACGGCCGCGTCACGGTCATGCGGGTCGGCCTGATCGCGTTCGGTGCGGCATCGGTCGCGGTGGCCCTCGCCCCGGATCCGCTCGTGCTGATCATCGCCAGAGCGGCGCAGGGCGCGGCGGGCGCCCTGCTGGTGCCGAGCTCGCTGGCGCTGATCACCTCGGTCATGCGCGGCGAGGTGCAGGCCCGCGCGATCGGGGTGTGGACGGCAGTGACCACCGCCGCGCAGATGATCGGGCCGCTCATGGGCGGCCTGTTCGTGGACCTGCTGTCCTGGCGGTTCGTCTTCCTCATCAACGTGCTGCCCATCGCGGTGAACCTGATCCTGCTGCGCAGGCTCGCTCTTCCCGGTCACGAGCGCTCGATCCGCGTGGACTGGACCAGCGGCGTGCTGTGCGCGCTGGGGCTGGGCGGTCTGGTGTTCTCGCTCATCGAGCAGGGGCGGATGGGCTGGACGTCACCGGTGATCTGGGGGCCGGGCGTCGCGGGAATCGTGCTGATGATGCTCTTCCTGTTCCGGCAGAGATCGGATGCCGCGTTGCTGCCGCTGTCGCTGTTCGGCGTGCGCAACTTCGCATGGGGCAACCTCTCCACGCTGTTCGTGTACGCCGCACTGTCGCTCAACGGCTTCGTGATCGGCGTCTACCTGCAGCAGGGACCGGGGCTGAGCGCGACGGCGGCGGGCCTGGCGAGCCTGCCCATCACGATCCTCATGATCCTGCTCAGCTCCCGCGCAGGGGCCTGGGCGGGGCGCCTGGGCCCGCGCCTGTTCATGACGATCGGGCCGCTGCTGATGGCGGCGGGCGCCGCGCTGCTGCTCACCGTCGCGACGGAGTTCGACTACTGGTGGCAGGTGCTGCCGAGCATGCTCGTGCTCGGCCTGGGGCTGGCGCTGACCGTCGCACCGCTGACCTCGACCATCCTCGGAGCCATCGACGAGCGCCGCAGCGGCATCGCCTCGGCGGTGAACAACGCGGTCTCCCGCGTGGCGGGCCTGCTGGTGGTGGCGCTGCTGTCGACGATCGTCGGCGGGACCCTCGACCTGGACGGCTTCCACAGTGCGGCCTGGGTCACCGCCGCGCTGTTCGCCGCGGGCGGCGTGGTGTCGTGGATCGGCATCCGCCGGGCTCCGGCGACGGCGAGCACGGGGGCCACCGCCCCCGGCACGCCCGGGTGAACCGGGGTCCGGTCCGTCAGGCCGGGACGCCGAACGCGTGCCGGCGTCTGATCGCCACGGTGGCATCGGAGGCGAGGAACGCCAGCACCTCGGCGGCTCCCGCCGAGTCGGCGGATGCCGTGGCCACAGCCCCCGCGAAGACGGTGTCGATCGCGCAGTCGTCCGGGAGGCGCCCGAGGATGCGGATGCCGGGCTGACCGACCAGTTCGCTCAGCTGCTGGAAGCCGAGGTCGACATCGCCCGAGGAGAGGGACGCCGCCACGGGGATGCCGGATCGCGCCTGCACGAGCCCGCCGTCGAGCTCGTCGGCGAGACCCCATTCCTCGATCATGCGCAGCAGTGCGGTGCCACTGGGGCCGGTCGAGTATCCGATCCGACGGGCCGATCGCAGGGCGTCCCGCAGCTGCGCGGCATCCGCGAACGCGATCCCTTCCTGTAGCGGTGCCGACACGACGGAGGGGTCCGGTACGGCGGCGGCCGTCTGCGACAGCATGAGCGGTCTGACGGTCGCGGCGTCCACGTGGCCGGCATCCGCCAGTCTTCCCAGTGCGCCGGCGGCGAGGAGGACGAGGTCGAACAGCTCGCCGTCCGCCACGCGGGAGGCGGCATCCACTCCCCCGACCGACTCGAGTCGAACGCGAGGCAGACCCGCCTGCGCCGCCGCGGCGAACAGGTCAGTGAGCGCGTGGCGCGTGGCCATGGACGAGATCGCCTTCATGCGGCGTCCTCGAAGGTCTCCGCGTCGACCTCGGCGATCATGGTGTTCAGGTCCATGTCGAGCACGGCCCGGCGCTGGACGGGGTTCAGGTCCCAGTCGTCGAGGTAACCGGCCTGGTCGTCGAGGAAGCGTTCGCGGTTCTCGGGCTTCATGAGCGACATCGCGAACTGGTATGGCTTGTCGAGCGCCATGATCATGCTCCTTCGGAGAGTCCGGATCACGCCCAGTACAGGCGAGACGGGTTGTCGACGAGCATCTTCCGCTGCAGCTCGGGCGTCGTCGCGATCCGGGGGATGTAGTCGACCATCAGCCCGTCGTCGGGCATGTGGTCGGTGAGGTTGGGGTGGGGCCAGTCGGTCCCCCACAGCACGCGGTCGGGGAACTCCTCGACCACACGACGGGCGAACGGCACGACGTCGACGTACGCCTGCTGCTCGCCGTCCAGGGCGCGCGGCCCGGTGACGCTCAGCCGCTCGGGACACGTGACCTTGGTCCACACGCGGGGATTCTCGCGCATGAAGCGCAGGAAGAGCCCGAACTCCGGGCCGTCCGGGTCCTTGGTGACGTCGGGTCTGCCCATGTGGTCGACGACGATGTCGGTGGGGATGCCGGAGAAGAAGTCGTAGAGCTCGGGGAGGTCCGCGGCCTCGAAGTAGATGACGACATGCCACCCGAGGGGGGCGATCTTCGCGACGATCTCCTCGAGCGAATCGATGGGCACCCGATCGACGAGGCGCTTGACGAAGTTGAAGCGCACGCCCCGCACACCGGCCGCGTGCAGGTCGGCGAGCTCGTGATCGGTGACATCGCGCCGCACCGTGGCCACGCCGCGGGCACGACCCTCGCTGCGCTGCAGCGCGTCGACGAGCGCGCGATTGTCGGCGCCGTGGCAGGTGGCCTGCACGATGACGTTGCGCGTGAAGCCGAGGTGGTCCCGCAGCGCGAAAAGCTGCTCGGCGGACGCGTCGCACGGGGTGTACTTCCGCTCGGGCGCGTAGGGGAACCGCTCGCCGGGGCCGAAGACGTGGCAGTGCGCGTCGACGGCGCCCTCGGGCAGCCGGAATGTCGGGGAGGTCGGCCCGTCGTACCAGTCCAGCCAGCCCTCGGTCTTGGTGAATCCGCCGCTGGTGCCGCCGTGCGCGGATGCAGTGTCCGGCATGCGTCAGTCCTCCACGTACTCCAGGCCGGCGGCTGCGAGCGGCTCGCGCATTCCGTACAGGTCCAGGCCCAGCACACCGCTGCGGAACTTCTCCCGCTTGGACTCCTCATTGTCCTCGCGCTTCTGCGCGGCATCCGCCACCGCACCCACGAGCTCGCGCGGGACGACGACGACGCCGTCCACGTCGGCGACGACGACGTCGCCCGGGTTGACGAGCGCGTTGGCGACGACGACGGGGATGTTCACGGAGCCGAGCGTGGCCTTCACGGTGCCCTTGGCGTTGATGGCCCGGGAGAAGACCGGGAAGTCCATCTTCTCCAGATCCGCGACGTCGCGCACGCCTCCGTCGATCACCAGGCCCCGGCAGCCGCGTGAGACGAGGGAGGTCGCCAGCAGCTCGCCGAAGAAGCCGTCCTCGCTCTCGGTCGTGCAGCCGGCGACGACGACGTCGCCGTCCTGCACCTGCTCCGCGGCGACGTGCATCATCCAGTTGTCACCGGGCTGGAGCAGGACCGTGACGGCGGGCCCGCACAGCCGTGCACCGTGGTACGCCGGACGGATGTAGGGGCGCAGGAGACCGACCCGGCCCATCGCCTCGTGAACGGTGGCGACCCCGAAGCGGGACAGCCGGGCCACGTCGTCGGGGTCGGGGCGCGGGATGCTGGTGCGGACGATGCCGAGGTTGTTCAGACGCATGAGGCGGGCCTTTCAGAGTCCGCGCGCAGCGAGCGCGCGATCCAGCCGCGGGTAGACGCGGCGCGCGTTGCCCTCGAACACGGCCCGTCGCCGGGCATCGTCGAGGTTCGGTGTGGCGTCGACGTAGCGCTTGGTGTCGTCGAAGTAGTGCCCGCTGCGAGGATCGACGTCGCGGACGGCGCCGATCATCTCGCTGGCGAAGAGGATGTTGCCGGCGGGGATCACCTCGGTGAGCAGATCGATGCCCGGCTGATGGTACACGCAGGTGTCGAAGTAGACGTTGTTCAGCAGGTGCTCCTCGAGCTCCGGACGGCCCAGCGCCATCGCCAGCCCGCGGAATCGCCCCCAGTGGTAGGGCACCGCTCCGCCGCCGTGCGGGATGACGAGCTTCAGGTCCGGGAAGTCGCGGAACAGGTCGCCCTTGATCAGCTGCATGACGGCGGTCGTGTCGGCGCCGAGGTAGTGGTCGCCGGTGGTGTGGAAGACATCCGGCCGGCAGGTGGTGCTCACGTGCACCATCGCGGGCAGCTGATATTCGACGAGCTTCTCGTAGATCGGGTACCAGGCGCGATCAGTCAGCGCGGGCGCGGACCAGGTCCCACCCGATGGATCGGGGTTGATGTTCACCGCCACGGCGCCGAGCTCCTCGACGGCGCGAACCAGTTCCGGCACACTGGTGGCGGGGTCGGCGGCGGGGGACTGCGGGAGCATCGCCCCCATCATGAAGCGGTCCGGGAACAGTCCGCTCACGCGCGCCACGAGATCGTTGCAGATGCGGGCCCAGGTCTCGCTGACGGCGAGGTCCCCGATGTGGTGGGCCATGAACGAGGCGCGCGGGCTGAAGACGGTGATGTCGCTGCCCCGCTCGTTCATGAGGCGCAGCTGGTTGGCCTCGATGCTCTCGCGGATGTCGTCGTCGCTGATGCGCAGGGCGGCCGGGTCCGGCGCGTCGCCGTCGCCCCTCGTGAACGCGATCTGCAGGTCGCGCCAGGCGCCGAGCGATGCGGGGGCTGTCGTGTAGTGGCCATGGATGTCGATGATCAACGTGTGTCGTCCTTGTCACGCGGGGGCTGTCATCCCTGACTCTAGGTCGGACCGGAAGCACCGTCCAATAGATACGAAATCGCTCTTCTATAGATAATCTCGATACGTGGCCCTTGCGGATCTCAACCAGCTGCGGACGTTCGTCGTGCTCTACGAACTGCGCAGCGTGACCGCGGCAGCGGCACGACTGCACGTCACCCAGCCGACGGTGAGCTACACCCTCAAGCGGCTGCGGGCGAAGTTCGGCGACGAGCTGTTCCGTCGTGAGGGCCACGACATGGTTCCCACCGCGAAGGCGACCGCCCTGTTCGCGCCGCTGCACGAGGCGCTCGCGCAGATCGATGAGACCGTGAGCGACCCGGATGCCTTCGAGCCGGCGGGTTTCCACGGCGAGCTCGCGCTGGGTCTGACCTCCATCGGCGAGCAGACCTTCCTCCCCTCGATCATGAAGGCTCTCGCGCACGAGGCCGCCGGCCCGCATCTGCAGGTGGAGCGGCTGGATGCCGACCAGGTCGAGGAGGGGCTGATCCGCGGCGCCATCGACCTGGCCATGAGCGTCTCGATGATCGGCAGTCCGCGACTGTGGCGCACGCATGTGCGCGCGGTCGAGTACGTCGCGCTGTCCTCCCAGGCGCATCCGCTCCGCGATGGGGAACCCGACATGTTCGCCGGTCGCCGCATCGTGCGCGTCTCCGCTCGCGGCGGGCACGTGTTCCCCCTGCAGGCTCTCACCGAGCACGGCCTGATGCCGCAGGTGGCGCTGACCGTCGAGGAGTACGCCACCGTGCCGGCCGTGGTCCAGGCGACGGACCTGGTCGTGCTGCTGCCGCGACACGTCGCGGAGGTGTTCAGCGGATGGTTCCGGGGCCTGCGGATCGCCGAGCTCCCGTGGCCGGGCCAGAGCACGCCGGTGTCGCTGTACACGCGCCGCGAGGCCAGCCTGTCCCCGGCTCAGCGCTGGTTCCGCCAGCTCGTGCTCAGCGCCGTCCGGCCGGCGGAGTAGCCGGGATCCCCCTGCCGGACGAGTTCGACTGCGGTCACCAGATCCCTGCCGGGGAGCCCTGCACGGATCCCGGCGCCGGATGGCGGCTCTCCCTGCTGCTGACCGGCGCGGCACCCTCCCCTCTCGCACACGCGCTCTGGTGGCGCGCGAACCGTCACGAGATGTGCGGCCGACAGGCCGAGGCACCCGCTTCGACGACCGCCTCGGCATATGGCGCGACCCTGTCGCCCGGCAGGTCGCGGAGTATATGGGCGTGCAGTCCACGCCGTCGGGGATGTCGCCGTCCGTCGGCTACGCGATCGCGGCGATCGGACCCACCCTGTTCGGGGCGCTGCACGCCGCGTCCGGCAGCCGGAGCGGCCCGCTGGTCACCCTTCTCGTCGTGACGGCCCTGCAGTCCGTGCTCGGTGCGTATGCCGGGCGGGATCGCTTCGTGCTGGGGCATCGCTCCTGAACGCGGGCGGATCGCCATCGGACGCGATGAGTTCCAGCACGAGCGCGGACGCGGGGGCGAGAAGCGGGGTCCGCACGCCGACCGTCTCCAGGAGCGCTCCCGGCAGCGTGACGCCCTCCGCAAGCCATGGCACGGGACGAACATCCAGGTACTGCTGGGCCGACAGCGCCTCGATGACGTGGAGGCGGTACACCAGGCGGGGATCCAGGCCCGGCAGGCGCAGCGCCGGAGGCACAGCCCATTCGCCCGTGCCGGTGCGCGCGAGACGGTACAGCGCATGACGACGATCGGAAGAGACCACTCCGGTCAGCAGCTGCTCACCACCGTCCGACTCGTCGTGAACGAGGCTCCCGCTGTGCATGAGCCCGCGAAGGCGCTTGTACTCCGCGATCCCGGCGGCCAGCTCGCTGCGCTCATCCGGGGAGAACCGGGTGATGTCGGCCTCGATCCCCGCGGAGGCGAAGAGCGTCGTCGCCATGCGGAAGCGGAGATCCGTCACGCGATGCGTCGTATGCGCGCGGGACGGGCCGATATGACTGCCGATCAGTTCGGGCGGCACGAGCAGCTCGGTCCAGCGCTGGATGCGGACGCGCTCGACGGGATCGTTGGTGTCGGATGCCCAGATGCGATCTGCGCGCTGAAGGATGCCGAGATCCACGCGTGCACCGCCCGAGGCGCACGACTCGATCTCGACGGAAGGATGCCTCCGCCGCAATTCGTCGAGCAACGCATACACCGCACGCGTGTGCACGCCCGACCCGGCCCGCCCGGCGTGCGCGGCCTCGAACAGGTCACGATTGTGATCCCACTTCAGGAACTCGATCGGGTACTCCTCGAGGATCGCGTCCAAGCGCTCGAGCAGATGCTCCGCCACCTCCGGCCGCGCGACATCGAGCACGTGCTGATGCCGCCAGGCGCGAGGCGGGCGGTCGGGCGCGCTCAGCAGCCACTCGGGATGGCTCCGCGCCAGCTCGGAGTCGGGGCTGACCATCTCCGGTTCCACCCACAGCCCGAAGCCCATTCCCCGCGACCGCACGTGGTCGATGATCGGATGCAGCCCATCCGGCCACACCGCGGGATCCACGCTCCAGTCGCCCAGGCCGGCGTCGTCGGAACGCCGCCCGCGGAACCAGCCGTCGTCGAGGACGAAGCGCTCCACGCCGACGTCGGCCGCGGCGTCCGCCAGCGCGATCAGCGTTGTCAGGTCATGGTCGAAGTACACCGCTTCCCAGGTGTTCAGCATCACCGGCCGCGCTGCAGAGGGATGCGAGCGCCGCGCCCGCAGCGAGCGGTGCAGCCGGGAGGACAGGCCGTCCAGACCTCCATCGCTCCACACGAACCACGCGGTCGGGGCGGTGAATTCCTGCCCGCGAGCGAGGACGATCTCATCCGGCCGCAGCAGCTCGCCGACTCCGAGAACACCGCGCCCCTCCGGCAGCCGATCGGTCCGATGCACGGAATCCGCGCTCCATGCCAGGTGCACGCCCCACACCTCGCCCGAACGGCTCGTGAAGCCGGTCGTTCCTGCGACCGTGAGCATCGGTGAATCGTGACCGGTGCGGCCGCGCCGCGTTTCGCGCACCATCGTCCCCATCCCGAGTGGCCGCCGTTGCGGAGACCGCTCGCGCGCCCAGCGCCCGGTGAAGTCCAGCAGCTCCTCCGCACGGGGGTCCAGCGGCACTGTGGCATCGAGCGCGGTGATGCGCAGCTCCTCCGTCCCGCAGTTCTCGATGCGGTGATCGATATGCAGCACTCCGGCAGCATCCAGGCGGAGTTCACTGTGCAGACGCATCCCCTCGGCATCCGCGAGGATCGAGAATCCGCGCTCATCCGCGTCGATGCGGACGACGCGCCAGTCCGGCAGGAGCGGCGAACCGCCACGAGATCCGCTCAGCGCCGGTCGACCGGCGAACCCGTCCCTCTCCGTCGGCAGGATCGTGAGCGGCCACGGCTCGTCCAGCGCGCTGGGCGGGATCTGACGCGCGAGGGCGCCGTCCAGAGCGGCGAGCGATTCCGCCGAGACTTCTCCGACGTCCGCACCCCAGTGCAGGATCTCGGGCAGGCCCTCGTCCCGGAGCACGACGATCAGGGCCGTGCCTGCGGCGTGGAAGCGGCGAATATCGGCCATGACGGGCCCTCCATCGGATGCTGAGACCAGCGTCCCTCGCCTCTGCACAGTTTGTCAAATCATGAAACAAAGGAATCAGGCGAGCATGGCCCGGATCGCGATCCCCGCCCCGGCGCGGGCCCACTTCGAGAAGTCCCACAGGCGCACGTCGACATCGACCTCGGCCGCATCACGGTCGACGCGCTGCGCGAGCGCCTCGCGCAGCGCCGCCGCTCCCAGCTCGTGCACGGCGATGCCGTCGCCGGTGAGAACGATCTTCTCCGGGTCGATGAGGTTGACCACTGCGGCGATCAGGGTCCCCAGCGCCCGCCCGGCGTCCGCGAAGGCCGCGAGCGCGATGGGATCACCCTCACGAGCGGCCTCGACGACGCCCTCGTACGTGACATCGGCCCGACGGTAGGCCGCCACGAGGGAGCTGTTGACGAGCATGCTCGAGGCACAGCCGCGATGCCCGAGCTCGCAGTACGGTCCGGCCTCGTCGACGATCATGTGACTGACCAGTCCGGATCGCGAATGCGCCCCCTCGACGACCGTCCCGCCCACGACCAGACCGCAGCCGATGCCCGCACCGACAGTGATGAGCGCCATGTCATCGATGCCCGCACCGGCGCCGAACCAGTGCTCCGTCGCCGTCAGGGCCTGCACATCGTTCTCCACCGCGCACGGCAGCCCCGTCGCCTCGGTGAGCATGCTCCCCAGCGGCACATCCTCCCAGCCGAGGAAGCGGGAGTCCTCGACGACCGCTCCGCCGTCCTGTTGCGAGACACGACCCGCGATCGCGACCCCGATCGCGACGAGGTCGGGCTGCCTCGCACGCATTCCCCGTGCGATCTCGGCGATCTGCGCCACCACCTCCACGGGGTCGGCGGATGCCAGGGGCTGATCGTGGGAATCGAGGATCGCCGCGGACAGGTCGGTGACGGCGGCGTAGAGATGATCCCCCGTCAGTTTTATGCCAAGGAAGTGCCGCGCGCCCGCATTGACGCGGAGCATCTCGGAGGGACGCCCGGTCTGCGCCATCAGCCTCGTCTCGCCCTCGATGAGGAAGCCGTCGTCGACGAGCTGACGGGTGATCCGCGTCAGGCTCGCGCGGGACAGATGCAGACGACGTGCGATCTCGGCGCGGGGCAGCTCGCCATGGATGAGCACTTCGAGGAGAGCAGCTCGAGTGGCCGCGGACATCTCATCCAAGTTCGACACCTTCCTCGGCACAGAGGCCGGCAACGCAGTCGTCCCCCACATTCTCCCCTGGCCATCGCCGGAATCGGAACCCAGCATCGGCGAGCCCCTGCCGCTCGCGGCCGCCTGCCCGCCGATCCTCACTCCGCGAGCGCCATGGCTCCCGCCTCCTCCCATGTCCGGGTGAAGTGGTTGTAGCAGACGCTCGGATCCAGCGCACTGCGGTCCGGCGCCCGCTCTCCGCTGACGACCTTCCCCACCCGCTCCGGATCGGGCGCGGCGAGCGCGAGGAGTCGGGTGTAGTCGTGGTGCGGGTCGAGGATCACGTCGTCGGAGGGCCCCCGCTCGACCACGCGGCCGCGGTACATCACGAGGATCTCATCGGAGAAGTGCCGGGCCGTGGCCAGATCGTGCGTGATGTACAGCACCGCGAGCCGATCCTCGCGCTGGAGCCTGCCGAGAAGGTTCAGCACGTCCAGGCGGATCGACACGTCGAGCATGGAGACGGGCTCGTCCGCCAGCAACACACGCGCACCGGGCGCGAGCGCCCGTGCGATCGCGACGCGCTGCCGCTGCCCTCCGGAGAGCTCGTGCGGGCGGCGCTGTGCGAACGACTCGTCGAGGTTCACCCGCTCCAGCATCTCGACGACGCGCCGATAGGTGTCATCCGCACCTCGCGCAACCCGGTGGATCTGCAGGGGCCTGGCGATGTGGTGGTCCACGGAGTGGAAGGGGTTGAGGGAGGCGAACGGATCCTGGAACACCATCTGCACATCCCGCCGGTAATGGCGCCGGGCCACGGGGACGCCGTCATCGTCGGTGACCTCGATGCTCCCCGACGTCGCCGTCTCGAGCTTGGAGAGGATGCGGGCGATCGTCGATTTCCCGGATCCGGACTCCCCTACCAGCGCGACCGTGCGGCCGGGGACCAGATCGAAACTGACGCCATCGACCGCGCGCAGACGCCGGCGATGGATCCCTGAACGGATGCTGAACTCCTTGACGAGGTCAGTGACGCGCACACTGGTCACGGCTCACGCCTCCTCTTCCACTCCGGTGCGGATGAACGATCCGCGCGATCCGCTCAGGCTCGGGAAGGACCCGAGCAGCCTGCGGGTGTAGTCGTGCCGAGGATTCCGGTACACCTCGTCAGCGGTCCCGAGCTCGATGATCTCGCCGCGCAGCATCACCGCGATGCGGTCGCTGATCTCCAGCAGCAGCGGCAGATCATGCGTGATGAAGATCACGGCGAATCCGAGCTCGTCGCGCAGGCGCACGATCTCGCGAAGGATGTCGCGCTGCACGACGACATCCAGCGCCGTGGTCGGCTCGTCCATGATCATCACCTGCGGCTGGAGGATCATGGCCATCGCGATCATCACGCGCTGGCGCATGCCGCCCGAGAGCTCATGAGGGTACGAGACGAGCCGAAGCGGATCCACGCCGACGCGGCGGAGGACATCGGCGGCGCGCGCTCTGCGCTCCGCGCGGGACAAACCCGGATCGTGCTCGATCAGCACATCCTCCAATTGGGCGCGGATGTTCAGAACCGGGTTCAGGGCGTTCATGGCGCCCTGGAACACCATCGACAGCTGAGACCAGCGGAACGCCCGAAGGCGCTTCTCGTCCAGGCCCAGAAGGTCGATGTCCTCCCCGTCGCGATCATGGAACGAGATGCGACCGGAGGCGATCCGCGCCGGCGGCTTGTGGAGCCGATTGATCGCATAGGCGAGCGTCGTCTTGCCGCAGCCGGACTCCCCCGCCAATCCCAGGATCTCCCCGGCGGCGAGGGTGAAGGACGCTTCCTTCACCGCGGTGACCGGAGTCTCGACCTCGTAGACGACGGTCAGGTCCTCCACGGTCAGAACCGGATGGCCGTCGCCACTGTCCGCCCTCATCGCCGCTCCCCCTTCCCGCGTCGCACCGCGCGCGCCGCCCGTCGCTGCCTGGCCGCGTGCTGGCGGATGTGCTTGAGCTTGGGGTTGATGATCTCGTCGATCGAGAAGTTGATGAGGGACAGCCCCATGCCGAACAGGGCGATCAGCAGTCCCGGCGGAACGAACCACCACCAGGCTCCGAGGGGCAGGGCGAACCCGTTCTGCGCGTAGAAGAGCATGGTTCCCAGCGTCGAGGAGTTGGAGGCGCCCAGTCCCAGGAACGACAGTCCCGCCTCACTGAGGATGGCGGCGATCACGGCGAACACGAACTGGGAGGCGAGGACCGGGAGGAGGTTCGGCAGGATCTCGACGAGGATGACCCGCCACGCCTTCTCCCCCGCGACACGGGATGCGGCGACGTAGTCGCGGCTGCGGATCGAGAGCGTCTGAGCCCGCAGGACGCGCGCCGACCCCGCCCACCCCGTGATCGCGAGGACCACGGCGATGGTCCACAGCCCGCGCGACTCGGCGGGGACGAACCCGGATATGACGATCACCAGCGGCAGTCCGGGGATCACGAGGAACACGTTCGAGAGCAGGGAGAAGGCCTCATCCGCCAGGCCGCCCACGTAGGCTCCGAGAACCCCGAAGACGGCGGAGAACACGGTCGCGAGCACGCCCACGATGAAGCCGATCTCCAGCGAGCCGCGCGTGGCGTGAGCCAGCTGCGAGAGCACGTCCTGACCGGTCTGCGTCGTCCCCAGGAGATGCTCCGCGGAGGGCCCGGTCAGACCGATGTCCCGGATGACCGCCGGATCCCCGACGAGACGCGGCCCGATCAGCCCGAACAGGATGATCCCTCCCACGAGGATGAGGCCGAACGCCAACCACGGCGTCATCGTCGGCACCATCTGGCGCAGCACCGATCGCCTCCGCCTCTCAGGCGGTCTGCCTCCTGCACGCACCTGACGGATCACGATCGTCCTGGTGGCATCCGCGGTGACCCGCTCCGCGGTCGGCGTGATATTCGTCATGGATTCAGCTCCGTACTCGTGTCCGGGGATCGATGAGCCCGTAGAACAGGTCCACGATCAGGTTCGCGCCCAGCACCGCGATGGTGATGAAGAGGAACAGCCCCTGCATGAGGGCGTAATCGTTGTTGGTCACAGCGGACAGCAGCTTGGCCCCGATCCCCGGATAGGAGAAGACCTGCTCGGTCACAACCGAGCCGGAGACGACGAAGCCCAGCGAGATGGCGAACCCCGCGATCGAGGGCAGGACCGCATTGCGCGCCGCGTAATCGCGCAGGATCCGTCCCTCGGCGAGCCCCTTGGCGCGCGCCGTCAGGATGTAGTCCTCCGACAGCGTCGACACCATCATGTTCCGCATGCCCAGCAGCCAGCCGCCCAGCGATGCGATCACGATCGTCAGCGCGGGCAGGAAGCCGTAGAACAGTGCCGATCGGATGAACTCCCAGTTCCACCCCGGATCCAGCACGACGTCGTAGCCGCCCTGGGAGGGGAACACCGAGAGCGTCGTGGAGAGGATGTAGATGAAGATGAGTGCGAGCCAGAAGTACGGGACGGCGGCCAGGAGGGTCGTAGCGGGGATGAGCGAATCCACCCACGTGCCCGGCTTCCATCCGACGAATGCTCCCAGAGCCACGCCGATGATGAACGCCAGCACCGTCGCGATCCCGACGAGCATGATCGTCCACGGCAGGGAGGAGGCGATCACCTCCGTGACGGGCGCGGGGAAGTAGGTGACCGAGACCCCCAGGTCGCCGTGGAAGATGTTGACCAGGTAGTTCCAGTACTGGACGATCAGCGGCTGGGTGGAGTCACCGCCGAGGAGGAGCTCGTATGCGCGCCGGGTGTCCGCCGAGACCTGCCCGCCTCGCTGCTGGAGCTTGGCGAGCAGGATGTCGACGGGGTTGCCCGGGAGCATCCGCGGGATCAGGAAGTTGAGGGTCAGCGCCGCCCAGAGCGCGGCGGCATAGAACCCCAGTTTTCTCGTGTAGTAGTTCATCACGTCACGTCCTCGATCTTCACGAGCTCCTCCTCTGCGCGCCTCACTCGCCGGTGGGCTTGAGCGCCTTGAAGATCTGGGCGTTGTCGGGCGAGGCCCAGATCGCGGGGAATGCGTACAGATCATCGGCCGTGGGCCAGCCGGTGAACTTGTCCGCGTGGAACTCGCTCGTCGTCCCGCCCGTCAGCACGGGGATGTAGGGCATGTCCTCGACGATGGCCGCCTGAATGATGTCGAACTGCTCCTGCCGCGCCTCGACGTCGTCGGGGTTCGTCTTCTTCAGCACGGACAGCGCCTCATCGACCGCCGGATCGCTGAACCGGGCGACGTTGATGGGCGCCGCCTCGCCGACGGGCGCGGTGTTCGCCGTCGAGAAGTAGTTGTTGTACAGGTAGTACGGGTCCGAAGCCGCGCCCTGGCCGAGCGAGTCGATCGCGAGCTCGAAGTTCCCCTTGCTCTTCTTGTCGGTCCACTCGTTCCAGGAGGACTGAGCCGCGGTGACCTCGATGCCCGCGGACTTGAGCTGCTGGCCCATCGTGTCGATGGCGGTGATGTAGTCGGTCCAGCCGGTCACCACCTCGATCGTGAGGCTCAGCGATTCGCCGTCCTTGGCGTAGATGCCGTCCTCGCCCTTCTCGTAGCCCGCCGAGGTGAGAAGCTCGTCGACCCGGTCCGGCTCGGGCGCCTCCGGGACGGTGCGCTCCTGGATGCCGTCGGAGATGAGGTCCTCCTGCGAGGGGAGCAGCGCGAAGGTCGGCGACATGTCGCTGGCGGTGTTCTCGAAGGCGAGCGAATTGATCTGCGAGCGATCGAGCGCATAGTAGATGGCCTGCCGGACGGCCGGCTCCGTCTGCGGACCCGTGCAGCCGAGCTCCGCGCTCGAGCAGGTCAGCAGTGCCATCTGGTTCACGCCGATGGTGATCGAGTCGTAGCCGGGGTAGTTCTTCGCGACGTTCTGGATGTCGGGGACCGGGCCCGTCTGCCAGTCGATCTTTCCTGCGGCGAGTGCATCCGCACCCGCCGTGTTCCCGGACAGGGAGAGGTAGCGCACGTTCTGGACCTCGGGCGCGCCGCCCCAGTAGTCCTCATTCGCGGTGATCGTGAACGCCTGCGGCTTGAAGTTGGTCAGCACGTACGGGCCCGTGCCGACCGGGTCCGCGACGACGTCGGTGACCGGATCGATGCCCTTCCAGAGGTGCTCGGGCACGATGAACGTGCGCCCGAGGATCTCGGGTCCGCTGACGAACGCCGGCGCGGGGAAGTCGAGGCGCACGTGGAGGTCATCGACCTTCGTCGCCGTTCCGTCGAACCCGCCGGTGTTCAGCGAGGGGTTGTCCAGCAGCATCCCGAAGGTGAAGACCACGTCATCCGCGTTGAACTCCTCGCCGTCGCTCCAGGTGACTCCCTCGCGAAGGGTGAGGTCGAGCTGGGTGCCATCCTCGTTCCAGGTGTACTCGGTCGCCAGCAGCGGCACGTAGTCGTTCGAGTTGACGTTGGTCACGAAGAACAGCGACTCGAAGATCGTGCCCAGTCCGCCGATGTTCGTGGGTGAGTAGGGATTGAAGTTCCGCTGGTAGTCGCCGGCCTGCCCGGTGAACGCGACAAGCGTGTCCGACGCGGTGGACGAGCCCTGGCCGTCCGATCCGCTCGCGCAGCCGGTCAGTGCGAGCCCGAGGGCGAGAGCACCCGCGGCGATCGTGGCGGATGCGCGATGAACGCGCGGAGAGTGAAGAAGCATCCTCGGTCCTTTCCTCACGCCGCAGCCTGGGCCGGCGACGTCGACGAACCCTGATGAGCTCAGGGGGTGGAGGGGGTGAGACCCCGAGGTCATTGTTACTCTACAAAACTAAGTCCGTCAAGAGGGTTTGTTCCTTTTTGAACAAAGTGTCCCAGAGCCCTCGGATGCACACCGAGCACGCCCGCCTGCGGCTCGAAGCGCACGAGTCCGCAGGCGGACGCGTGGCGTCCTCGTTGCTCTCAGCCCTGGAGATCACCCGCGTGGCGCAGTACCAGCGGGTCGAGGAACACGCCGGGATCGATCTGCGGGGGCACGCCGGTCACCGTGAAGTCGCAGCGCTCCCCCGGCAGCAGCGTCACCAGCCCGGTATCGACACTCGCGTCCGGATGCCCTCGATCAGCCAGCACGAACAGATCCCGCACATAGGATCTCGCGCTGACCGTGACGCGCACGGCACCATCCTGCGCGCTCGAGACGGCCTCGAAGGGCTGCCGCTCCAATCGCTGCTCGACCACTTCCGCGAAATCATGCACGGCGCGGCCGAAATCGGCCGCCTCGGCGACGAGCACCTCGCCGGAGGGATCTGCGGGCGTACGGAGCGCGGGTGGGATCTGCACCGTCGACTCGCTTCGCGCGCCGACCTCGCACGCGATGACCGCGCTCGACAGCACGAAGCCGTCGAAGCTCATGCGACGCAGTGCCAGTTCCCCTGCCCACGCATCGTCGTGGTCGTTGAGCAGGACGGCCGCGAGGCCCTCCTCACGGGGCTGGACGGTGACCAGACGCGGTTCGTACACCGCTCGGATCGCGTACCAGAGCGGTTTGCGGCGCTCCGCGAAGTCGACGGCGGCCCACGAGATCACCGGCCAGTCGTCATTGAGCTGCCACACGATCGTGCCGGTGTTGTAGGGGGCCAGCGAGCGGAAGTGCTCGATGCCGAAGCGAACGGCGGCCGCCTGGTTGAGCTGCGTGGCCCAGTGCCAGTCGTCGATCGTGCGGGGCCGGGGAAGATGCGGTCCGAGGCCCCGCTCGAGCTTCTCGTTCCCCCGCTCCGCCTTCTGATGCACGAGCATCTGAGGCCCGTGCGGATCCAGCGGCGCATCGTGCACGACATCCGTGAGAGTGGTCCACGCCGGCGGACCCTGGAACCCGAACTCCGCGACGAACCGAGGCGTCCACTCGGCGTACGCGGTGTAGTCCTTCTCGTTCCACACGTCCCAGATATGGGTCGTGCCGTGCTGACCGAGGTTGGGGCTGAGATACGCGGAGAACGAGTACGGGCTTCCGGGGGAGAAGAACCGAGTCGGGTCGAGCTCCGCCAGCAGCCCCGGGAGGAGACGTCGGAAGTACGCCTCGCCCCACGTTCGGCCCTCGAGCCTGTGCCGCCAGCCCCAGTCCGCGTAGGCGACGATGTTCTCGTTGCCACCGTTCCAGATCACCAGCGACGGGTGCGACGACAGGCGCGTTATCGCCTCGCGCGCCTCCGCCTCGACCTCCCGGTGGAGCCAGGCCTCCTCCGCATATGCGGCGCACGCGAGCAGGAGGTCCTGCTGCACGAGGACGCCCTGCTCATCGCAGATCGTGTAGAAGTCCTCAGACTCGTAGATCCCACCGCCCCAGACGCGCAGCAGGTTGATGTTCGCCTCGGTGGCATCCGCGATCCGACGCGCGCAGCGATCCGCATCGACCTCGCTGGGGAAGGCGTGGTCGGGGATCCAGTTCGCTCCGCGGATGTGCACGAGACGGTCGTTGACGTAGACGGCGTAGGGAGTGCCCTGCTCATCGGGCGCGGTGTCGACCCGGACGGTCCGGAACCCGATGCGCCGTCGCCACTGCTCGCGCCCCTGAAGACGCACCGCGAGAGGGTACAGCGGCTGCGCGCCATGGCTCCTCGGCCACCAGAGCTCCGGATCGGGCACCTCCACGTGCACGACGACGGAGGTGCTCCCCATCGGGACCCGCGTCGGGATCCGCTGCCCGGCGATCTCGACCTCCACGTCCAGCTCCGGTTCGCGCAGGCGATCAGCGCGCTCCACGTCGATGTGGACGTCCACGATCCCGACCGTCCCGTTCTCGCGATTCACGTCGACGAGCGGGCGCACCGCCGCGATGCGCGCATCGCTCCAGGTCTCCACTCTGATCGGTCGCCAGATGCCGGCTCCGGCGACGTCGATGCCCCAATCCCAGCCGAAGCTGCTGGCCATCTTGCGGATCGCGTTGTACGGATGGTGGTTCACATGCGGACGCGGGCCGTGCTCCTGGGAGCGCGCCTCGGCCGCCGGCACCGGCGCCGCGAAGTCGATGCGCAGCGTGTTCTCCCCGGTCACGAGCGCTGCGGAGATGTCGAACCGATGCGATCTGTGCTGATTCTCGGCGCGCCCGACCTCCACCCCGTTGAGGGCGATGACCGCGACGGTGTCGAGTCCCTCCGCGACCAGCTCCTGACGCTCGGTGCCGTCATCCGCCCACTCGAACACTGTCGTGAAGGTCCAGTCGACGTCGCCGATCCACTGCTGCTCGGTCTCATTCGCGCCGTCGAAGGGATCGGCGATGAGGCCGGCGCGCTGGAGGTCCAGATGAACGGCCCCCGGCACTCGCGCGGGGATAGGCCGACCCGCGATCCCCGCGGGGACAGGTCCGGAGGACGCCGTGACCGTCCACTTCCCGGTGAGCTCGATGACAGTCATGTGGCCCCTTCGCCTGATCGGATCCTTGCCAACACTTCGTTTCATAATCTTACAAAGAAAGCCTCGGAGATGACCAGCCCCCTCGCCGACGGTGAGCAGCGGCGCTCATCGCGCTGATCGCCGAGAACGACCCCGCCTCATCGACGGCTACGCCGAGGCCGCCTCGCGTCGGAACCGGAAGGCGCAGAACTTCTCCTGGTGGATGACGGGCATGCGGCACCGGCTGCCGGAGAACAACGACTTCGACCGGCGCCGCCAGCTCGGCGAGCTGCGGTCGGTCGTCGACTCCGAGGCCGGCCGCACCTACCTCGCCGAGGCGCACACGGGCTGGTCACTGGACTGAGCACTCAGCTCTTCCTGCGGTTCCAGCTGGCCTTCGCCGGTGCGTGGGGGCTGCGCACGTGGATCGACCAGCTGGAGTGCGGGTGGATCGAGAGGATCGCTCGCTCGTACCAGGACCGCGCCCGCTCGTCGAGCCGCGGGAGGACGGCGTCCTTGTCGATGTCGTCCTCCGGGCGGGGCCGCAGCGCCTTCCAGACCAGCTGCACCTCGGGGGCGCCGGTCGGCACGCCGTCAACGTCGAGCACGGCCGATGCCCAGGGAAGCGTCAGCCGCGGGTCCCGCTTGTACACCCATGCGCGGGGCGCGCCGTCCTCCACGTTGACCTGCAGGACCCACGCCTCCGCCGTGTCGTCGAGAATCCGCACGGCCTGCACATCGGCATCCGCATCAGCCGCGGTGAGCGCGACCAGCGCATCGTCCTCCGTCTCGATCCACGCGCTGAAGCCGTCGGGGAGACTCCCGACGAGGGCTGCGAGATCACGCGCCACGACGCTCACGTCGATGTTGCGGCGCGGACGGATGCCGTGGCCCAGCCAGCGGTCCAGCGCCACCCCGCCCGAGAGCCACCACCGCACGTCGGCGCCGGTCAGCAGCCCTGCGACGGATTCGGCGATGAACGGCCGCCACGGCGTCGCGGCCGTGGGCGAAGGTGAGGGCATGACCCGAGGCTGCCCGCTTCGGACGATGCGGGGGTCGGAGAGCACGTCGGCTACCGTGGGAGGGCAGCACAGCGGATGGTGGAGGAGCAACGGATGCCCCGCACGGACGACGACCTCGACGCGGTGGTCGTCGGCGCCGGGCCCAACGGGCTGGCCGCGGCCGTCACGCTCGCCCGAGCGGGCCTGCGCGTCCGCGTGTACGAGCGCGCCGACCGCGCCGGCGGCGGGGCGACCACCCGCGAACTGACCCTTCCCGGCTTCCGGCACGACGTCTGCTCCGCCGTGCACCCGCTGGCGATGGAGTCGCGCTTCTTCCGGGAGTTCGCCCTCGCAGAGCGCATCGCCTTCCGCACTCCGGACGTCTCGTTCGGGCATCCGCTCGACGGAGGGCGGGCGGCCGTGGCGCACCGTGACCTCGCGCGCACCGTGGACTCCCTCGGTCGCGACGGTCGGGCGTACGGGCGCCTGCTGCGACCGCTCGTGGAGCACGCCACGCAGGTGGCGGACCTCATCGGCACCACCCTGCTGCGCATCCCCCGCCATCCCGGCACCGCCGCCGCGTTCGCGCTGCGGGCGCTCGAGCAGGGAACCCTCGCCCGGCATGCCCGCTTCCGCGAGGATGCGGCACCGGCGCTGCTGAGCGGCGTCGCCGCGCACGCCATCCTCCCCCAGCCCAGCATCGCGGGGACCGGGGCGGGCCTCTCGCTCACGGCGTTCGCGCACGCCAGGGGATGGCCCATCCCCACCGGCGGCAGCCAGGCGATCAGCGACGAGCTGGTCCGGGACCTGCT
Organism: Microbacterium soli; assembly: GCF_039539005.1. Classification (NCBI taxonomy): domain Bacteria; kingdom Bacillati; phylum Actinomycetota; class Actinomycetes; order Micrococcales; family Microbacteriaceae; genus Microbacterium; species Microbacterium soli. The sequence goes on along the minus strand of NZ_BAABCP010000001.1, from coordinate 1,858,145 downwards.
CCGCCACGGCGGCGACATCGTGCTCGATCACGAGGTCGCCGACCTGCACGAGCTCCCGCCGACACGGGCGACCCTGCTGGACATCACGCCGAAGACCCTCATCCGCCTGGCGGGCGGCACGATGCCGCCGCGCTACCTGCGTGCCCTGGAGCGCTTCCGGTACGGCGATGGCGTGGCCAAGGTCGACTTCGCCCTCAGCGAGCCGGTACCGTGGGCGAACCCGGAGCTGCGGCGGGCGGGCACCGTGCACATCGGCGGGACGCACACGGAGGTCGCGGAGGCCGAGAACCGGGTGCATCGCGGTGAGCTGCCCGAGCGGCCGTACGTGCTGGTCTCGCAGCCGTCGCTGTTCGACAGCACCCGCGCGCCCTCCGGCCGGCACACGCTGTGGACCTACACGCACGTCCCCGCCGGCTGCCCGGCCGACCGCCGCGAGGCGGTGATCCGGCAGCTGGAGCGCTTCGCACCGGGGTTCCGGGACACGATCCTCGCCGTCAGCTCGCGCAGCGCGCACGATCTCGAGCAGCACAACCCCGGCTACCCGGGTGGGGACATCGCCGCGGGCGCGCCGGATCTGCGCCAGCTGCTGGCCCGCCCCGTGCTGAGCCCCGACCCGTGGCGCACCCCGGTGCGGGGCGTCTACCTCGTGTCCGCGTCGACGACGCCGGGGCCCGGCGTCACCGGCATGTCCGGGTGGCACGGGGCGCTCAGCGCGCTGCGGCACGAGTTCGGCATCCGCACGCCCCCGGATCTGTCCCCGTCCTCCTGACATCCGAGTCGCGAGAAGCACGGCCCCGATCCGTCGGGCCCCCTCCGATCCGCTGCAGGCGAGCTCGGCGACCGGGTCGGGGCGGGCTGCTCTCAACGGCGGGCGCGCGCATGATGCCGCCGACCGGATCCCGCCCCGGCTCTCAGGCGCGGACCGCGACGGGCTTCGAGCGGGAGCCGCCGGAGAACGCGCCGCGGTAGCGCGCCGCGGGGTGACGCGCATTCAGTCGCGGCGCGCCGAACAGCTTCTCCCGCAGGGTTCCGGGCGTGTAGTCGGACTGGGCGAGGCCACGCTCGCGCAGCACCGGCATGACCTTCTCCGCGAACTCCTCGAACGAGCCGGGCAACACCCAGTTGGTGACGTTGACGCCGTCCACGCCGGCGTCCTGCCACTGCTCGATCCGGTCGGCGATCTGCTCCGGCGTCCCGACGATGCGGTCGGAGCGGGTGAGGCGGTTCGCCATGTCGCCCACGAGCGGCTCCCGATCCGTGATCGAGCGGCGCAGCTGCTCGAGCCTGCCCTTCGCCGTGTTCGTGTCGACGTCCTTCAGCGGGGTCTCCGGCGGGTAGACCCGTCCCGTCGACCTGTCCACGACCGCCGCGTGGGCGAGGACGCCCTCCTGACTCGACCAGCGGGCGTACTCCTCGGCCTTCTCGTTCGCCTCGATCTCCGTGTCGCCGATGATGAAGCTCATCCCCTGGAAGAACTTGATGTCCCCGGGCTCGCGCCCGTGCTCCACCGCCAGCGCGCGGGTCTGGTCGATCTGCCACCTGGCGACCTTCGGATCCGGGGCGGCGATGAACGTGGCCTCCGCGTTCCGCGCGGCGAACAGCCGACCGGCCGTCGACGACCCGGCCTGGAACAGCAGCGGCGTGCGCTGCGGCGACGGCGACGGCAGGTGCGGACCCTCGACCCGGTAGCGCCGGCTCTCGTGGTGGATCTTGTTCACTTTGGACGCATCGGCGTACACGCCGTTCTCCTTGTCCTTCACGACGGCGCCCTCGTCCCAGGAGCCCTCCCAGAGCTTGTAGACGACGTCCACGTACTCCTCGGCCCATGCGTACCGCTCGGTGTGGTCGACCAGCTGCGGCAGCCCGAAGTTGCGCGCGCCGTTGTCCTGCATCCCGGTGACGATGTTCCAGGCGATCCGGCCTCGCGAGATGTGGTCGAGGGTGGAGATCTGCCGGGCGAAGTTGAACGGGTGGTTCTGCATGACGTTCGAGGTCAGCGCGAGCCCGATGTCCTTCGTGACGACGGCGAGCGCGCCCAGGAGCACCATCGGGTCGTTGCTGGGGATCTGCAGGCCGTGCCGCACGTACACCTCGTAGTCGGCGTCGGCGTCTCCGTAGTGCCCGGTGACGTCGGCGAAGAACAGGGCGTCGAACCTCGCCTCCTCCAGCGTCCTGGCCAGGTCGATCCACAGGTCGACGTCCTCGAAGTCCACCTGTCGGGCATCCGGCCTGCGCCAGTGCCCGTGCTTGATGTGCGAGTTCGTGTTCATCACGAATGCGTTGAAGTGCAGGGCGCGGCGATCTGTCATGATGCTCCTCCGTTGTCGTCGGGATTCTCGAGGGTGGTCAGGGAGCCGATGAGCTCCCGGGTGTAGGGGTGGGCGGGGTGCAGGAAGATCCGGTCGGCGTCGCCCTGCTCCACGACGACGCCGTCCTTCATCACGAGGACGCGGTCGCTCATGTGATGGATGACGCCGAGGTCGTGCGAGATGAACAGGTAGCTCAGCCCGTACTCGCGCTGCAGGTCGCCGAGCAGATCCAGGATCTGCGCCTGCACGGAGACGTCCAGGGCCGAGACCGCCTCGTCCAGCACGATGATCTCGGGCGAGGTCGCCAGCGCCCGTGCGATGGCGATGCGCTGGCGCTGGCCTCCGGACAGCGTCAGCGGATGCCGCGTCCGCACCGACTCCGGCAGTGCGACCTGGGCGAGCAGGTCCCGCACGCGCCGGTCCCGTGCCGATCGCCCTCCGGCATCCGCTCCGATGGCATCCTGCAGGATGCGCTCCGTACTCCAGCGCGGGTCGAAGGAGCTCAGCGGATCCTGGTGGACGACCCCGACGCGGCGGCGCAGGGAGCGCCGTGCGCGTTCGGATGCCGTGGACCACGCGTGTCCCAGCAGGCGCACCTCTCCGGCATCCGCCTTCTCCAGGGCCAGTACGAGGCGCGCCGTGGTGCTCTTGCCGGAGCCCGATTCACCGACGATGCCGAGGGTCTCGCCGCGATGCACGTCGAAGGAGACGTCGTCGACGGCGAGGAGGCCGCCGCGGAAGCGCTTGACGAGGCCGCGCGCCTGCACGACGGGCCCGTCCCCCGCCGTGTCCGGTCGCACGCGGTGCGGATCGGGTGCGGGCTCCTGCTGCGGCGCGAGGCGACGGCCGCGCGTGTGCGCGCCGGGCACGGCGCTGATGAGCGCACGGGTGTACGGATGCCGTGGGGCGCGCAGGACCTCGGAGGTCGTGCCGTGCTCGAGGACATCGCCCGCGCGCATGACGAGGATCTCGTCGGCCAGGTGCGCGACGACCGACAGGTCGTGGCTGATCAGGAGGATCGCCGAGCCGTGCGCCTTCATGTCCTCCAGCAGCGCGAGCACCTGCGCCTGCACGGTGACGTCGAGCGCCGTGGTGGGCTCGTCGGCGATGACGACCTCGGGGTCGAGGGCGATGGCCGATGCGATGAGAGCGCGCTGCCGGAGCCCTCCGGACAGCTCGCCGGGGCGCTGGCGCGCGCGGCGCTCGGGAAGCGGCACCTCGACGCTCGTCAGCAGGTCCAGCACCCGGCGGCGCCGGTGCGCACGTCGCCCGCGGCGGTGCAGCCGGAGCGCCTCCGCGATCTCGCTGCCGACCCGGCGGAGCGGGTCCAGCGACACCAGGGCGTCCTGCTGGATGAATCCGATCCGCCGGCCGCGGATGCCGCGCCATTCGGCGCGCGTGGCCGATGCCAGGTCGACGTCCCCCAGAGTCAGCTCGGCGGCGTCGACGACGGCGCCCTCGCCCGTGAGGCCGACCAGGGTGCGCGCGGTCACGCTCTTGCCCGAGCCGGATTCGCCGACGATCGCGACGCAGCGGCCCGCGCGCAGGTCGAAGGAGACGTCGCGTACGATGCTGCGCGTGCGCCCGTCGCGGCCCGTGAAGCCCACGTCGAGCCCGCGGACGCTCAGCCGCACGGCATCCGCGTCGGGGATCACCGCGGATGCGGTCTCCTGTGCGGTGAGGGTCATGCGCCCTCTCCCTTCTCGAGGTGCTCCTGGATGGCCCTGCCGACGGTCGTCGCCGCAAGCGCGAGCACGAGGATCACGAGCCCGGGGATGAAGGTCAGCCAGCCGGCCTGCAGCAGGTGGGCGCGTCCGGCGTCGAGCAGGGCGCCCCATTCCGACGAGGGCGGCGCGACGCCGAGGCCGAGGAACGACATCCCCGACGCCCACACGATCGACTGCCCGATCGACATGGTGAACAGCGCCACGAGAGGGCGCATGGCGTTGGGCAGGATGTGCCGGCCCACGATGCGCGCACGGCTGTGTCCGAGCGCCCGCGCGGCCTCGACGTATCCCGCGTTCTTGGCCGAGAGGATCTGGCCGCGCACCATGCGCGCGTAGCCCGGCGCCGAGCTCACCCCGACCGAGATGACCAGGGTCGTGGCGGACGGCCCGAGGATGGCCACGAGAAGGAGGGCGAACAGCAGCAGCGGGAGGGCGAGGAGCACGTCGATGAGCCTGCTCGCGAGCCCGGCGACGAGACGTCCGCCCAGCGCGGCGAGGGACCCCAGCAGCAGCGCCAGCAGCAGGGCGAGGCCGGCGGCGCCCACGCCGATCAGCAGCGACTCCCTCGTGCCGTGGACGATGCGGCTGAACAGGTCGCGTCCGACCTCGTCGGTGCCGAACCAGAACAGCCGGGACGGCGGCTGCAGGGCGTGCTCGAAGTCCTGCGCCGTCGGCTCGCGAGGGGCCAGCAGCGCCGGGGCGAGGGCCGCGAGAGCGAACAGGGCGAGGACGCCCGCGGACAGGGCCGTGCCGGTGCGGAGTCGGATGCGGCCCGCCGTGCGGGTCGGGGACGGATGCGCGAGCGCGGTCATGCGGTGATCCTCGGGTCGATGAGCCGGTAGACGACGTCCACGAGCAGGTTGGCGATGACGTAGACGAGGGCGACGAGCACCACGATCCCTGTCACCACCGGGAGGTCCTGGCTGCCCACCGCCGCGACGAGGGTCTGTCCGATGCCGGGGCGGGAGAAGACGCTCTCGACGATGACCGCCCCCGAGGCCGCGGAGCCCAGCGCCCACCCGGTCAGGGTGATCGCGGGGAGCACCGCGTGCCGGAGCACGTGCGAGAGCCGGATGCCGAGGTCGCTGCCGCCGCGCATGCGGGCGCTGAGGACGAAGGGCTGCTCGAGCGCGTGCTCGAACTCGGTGCGCACCGCCTGGCCCATGAAGCCGGCGAGCGGGATTCCGAGGGTCAGGGCGGGCAGCACCAGGTCGGCGGGGCTCGACCCGCCGATGACCGGGAACCAGCCCAGGTGCAGGGCGAACACGAGCAGCAGGAGGATGCCCAGCCAGTAGTGCGGCAGGCCTGCGACGAGCGTGTCGAGTCCCGAGCCGAGGGCACGGATGCGCGGCGTGCGGCCGGCGGTGAGGGTCACCCACACCACCATGAGGATCCAGGCGGCGGCAATGCCGGCGACGGCCAGCACGAGCGTCGCGCCCAGCTGCTCGGCGATGATGTCCCGCACCGGACGGAACTGCTGGAAGGAGGTGCCGAGGTCGCCGCGCAGCAGTCCGCCGAGGTAGTCGGCGTACTGGACGAGGATGGGGTGGTCCAGGCCGAACTGCGCGATGATCGGAGCGAGCTCCTCGGGCGTGCGCGCCTGCGCCTGACCGGTTCGGATGTTGAGGATCGTCGTCGCCCGGTCGCCGGGGAGGGCGAGCTGGGCGAAGAAGGTCGCCGTCGCGGCGCCCCAGAGCACGGTCAGCGCGCCGACCGGAGCGCTCAGCACGGTTCGGATGCGGCGGAGGCTCCTGGGGCTCGGTGCACTCCTGGGGTTCCGAGCCGTGTCAGTCGATGAAGTGCGCGTCATGGAAGCTCGGCCCTCCCTGCGACTGCTCCTGCCGCACGCCCTGCAGGCGAGGGCTCACGGCGAGTGTGCTGAGCCTGTCGTACAGCCCGAATGAGAGCGCGCGATCCGCGATGTACTCCTGCGCCTGGCGGTACAGGGCGTCCTGCGTCTCCCGGTCGGACTCGCTGTTGGCCTCGAGGATGAGGCGCTCCAGCTCGGGGTCGTCGTAGAACGCCGAGTTGGAGAGGTTCGGCTTCTCCGGCGTGCTGGGCCGCCAGTTGATGTACAGGATGCCGGCGTTGACCGAGGTCCAGTACCCGACGCTGAGGTCATGCGTGTCGGCCCCGCTGAACTCGCCGCTGAAGTGCTCGGCCGGGCTCAGCGGCCGCAGGTCGAGCTTGAACCCGACGGCCTTGGCCTGCTCCTGGACGGCCTGCAGGATCGCGACGCCGTCGGCGTTGATGATGGTGCCCGCGCCGTACGGCAGCAGCACCTCGAGCGTCTCGCCCCCCTTGGTCCGGTAGCCGTCCGCATCGCGTCCGGTCCATCCCGCCTCGTCGAGGAGGCGGTCAGCCCGCGTGATGTCCTGCGTGTAGGCGTCGGCGGCGTCCGCACTGTACCCGGGAGTGGCGCGGCTGACGGCGCCGTTGCCCTCGTAGGGGATCACGCCCTGCCCGACGGTGGAGACGATCGCCTCGCGGTCCAGTGCGAGGATGAACGCCCTGCGCACGTTCTCGTCGACGAACGGGCCCTGCACGGTGTTGAACGAGATCTGCTGCGGGCGGCCGGGGGTGACGTACTTCTCGAGCGTGTATCCCGCCTGCTCCAGCGCCGCCCAGGAGGTGGCCGGCACGTCGTAGATGAGGTCCGCCTCGCCGGACTGCAGCGCCGCCACGCGCGTGGTCGCGTCCGTCACGAAGCGCCAGTCGATGCGCTCGACGAGCGCGGGGCCGGCGTGCTCGGCATCCGCCGGCCAGGACGTGTAATCCTCGTTGCGGACGAGCACCACGTCCTGGCCGCGGTTCCACTCCTCGACGATGAACGCTCCGGAGCCGGTGGGCGCCTCGCAGTTCTCCTCCTCCGTGCGGGTCTGCAGCGCGTGCGGGGACTGGATGCCGAAGTAGGCCTGCGAGAGGTTCTCCAGGAAGCGCGTGTACGGGCGCGAGAGGCGGATCACGACGGTGCGGGGGTCGATCGCCTCCGCCGATTCGTAGAATCCGTCGAGCCACACCGCGGCGGTGGGGTTGCCGCCGGCGGCCCAGTAGTCGAAGTTGTCGGCGATGGCCTCGGCGTCCACGGGCGTCCCGTCGGTGAACTCCACCCCGTCCTTGAGGGTGAGCGTGTAGCCGAGCCCGTCGTCGGACACCTGCCACTTCTCCGCGAGCCAGGGGACGATCTCGCCGTCCGCGGTGCGCGAGACGAGGCTGTCGAGGACCTGGTGGGAGATGTAGGCCTGCTCGATCCAGCCGCCGAAGATGCACGGCGGCTCCTGCTGGTGCGCGTACACGATCGTCCCACCGGAGGCCGGGGCGGCGCCCTCGGCGAGGGCGGCGGACTGCGCCGCCCCGGTGCACGCCGTCAGCATCATCAGGAGGGCCGCCGCGGATCCGATCGCGGTCGTGCGCCCTGCGCGAGCTCTCATCCCTGTGACTGCCTTTCGCCTGTTCCGTGGCCCCGCGGTCCGGGGTGGGAACGACGATGCTCGCGAGCACGACAGGTCACAATTCACATGTCGTCGCGTATCGCGGCGTTACCGTCCGATGTCGCCGCGAGTCGGAAAGACGTGCTTCATGTCGCCTCCGATGACACGGTGTTGCGTTTCGCTTCCGGCGCCGCGCGGATCAACGGATGCGAGGATGATCCCGTCCGAAGGTCGGCGGCGGTGGATAGGCTGAGGGCATGCGCGACGCCGTCCGACTCATCCGCGAGGCCCCGCTGGGGACGCGGATGACGGTGCGCAGGAAGATCCCGGACGGTTTCACGGATGCCGTCGGCCATCTGCGGGAACGCGATGACGAGACATGCGTGGTGGAGACACGGCACGGACCGGTCACCATCCGGCTCGACGAGGTGACGGCCGCCAAGGAGGTGCCGCCGCCTCCCCCGCGACGCGCGCCCCGGCATCCGATCGGGGGCTGACCAGCATCCGGACCCGCTTGATGGCATCGCCCGCACGAGCGGCCCGAGCGGGAAGCACTCGTCCGAATGCAGTGTTGAGGGACTCATGGACTACAGGCATCCGATCCGCTTCGGCACATTCCCGACCCCTCTTGCGGCGGATCCGCAGAGGTCGGTGCGGCTGGCGCAGCTGAGCGAGCGGCTGGGCTTCGATCTCGTGACGTTCCAGGACCACCCCTACCAGCCCGCGTTCCTCGACACGTGGACGCTGATGTCGTATGCAGCGGCCACGACGACGTCGATCCGGATCGCACCCAACGTGCTGAACCTGCCTCTGCGGCCGGCGCCCGTCACCGCCCGGGCCGCAGCATCCCTCGACCTGCTCTCCGACGGCAGGTTCGCCCTCGGCATCGGCAGCGGCGGGTTCTGGGACGCGATCGAGGCGATGGGCGGGCGCCGCCTCACCGCCGGTCAGGCCGTCGAGGCGCTCACCGAGGCCATCCCGCTGATCCGCGACCTGTGGGACACCGACTCGCACGCCGTCGTGCGCGGCGGCGCGTACTACCCCGTCGATGGGGCGAAGCGCGGCCCGGCGCCCGCTCATCGCGTGCCGATCTGGGTGGGTGCGTACAAGCCGCGGATGCTGCGGCTGACCGGTCGGCTCGCCGACGGGTGGCTTCCCTCGCTGGGGTACATGCGACCGGGGGACATCGCGCAGGCCAACGCGCGCATCGACGACGCCGCGGCGGATGCCGATCGCCGGCCCGACGAGATCGTCCGCCTGCTGAACATCTCCGGCCGCGAGACCCCCGAGCAGCTCACCGCGCTCGCCGTGGAGGACGGCATCTCCACCTTCATCGTCGCCGGCGATGACCCCGGGTTCCTGCAGCGGTTCATCGTGGAGACGGCGTCCGCCGTGCGTGAGGCCGTCGCCGCCGAGCGGGGATGACGACGGTGCCGAGCGGGGATGGTGGCCATCGTGCGCGGATGGCGGCTATCATGCGCGGGGAGAGAGATCGCTCTCGGCACGAGCGGCCCCGAGTCCCGCCATGGCATCGGCCACTCCTCGGGCATTGTGAAAGCCCCACGATCCCCCTGTTTTCAAGGTATCGCGGGGCTTCCACCGTGGCGGTGACGGTGGGATTTGAACCCACGGTAGGGGGTTACCCTACACAACTTTTCGAGAGTTGCACCTTCGGCCGCTCGGACACGTCACCGCCGTCCAGCTTACGGCACGCTCACACCCGCACGCCAATCGAGATCCGGCGCACAGCGCGGGGCATCCCCGCTCAATTTGGTGCGATGCGCCGCATCCGCTGAGCTGGAGCGGCCACGTGCGCCCCATGAACGCCGGGCAGGTCCGACACCGCGCGAGTGTCGGACACCGCGGCTAACCTGACAGCATGGTCACCCGCAAACCCGCCCCACCCGCCTTCGTCTGCACGGAGTGCGGATGGACGACGGTGAAGTGGGTCGGACGTTGCGGCGAGTGCCAGCAGTGGGGAACCGTGCAGGAGCGGAGCGCGCAGACGGGCATCGTCCGGCAGACGGATGCCGTCGCGCCGCCGGCGAGTCGCACGGCGCGGCCGATCACGCAGATCACGACGGCCGACGCCCCGCGCCGCAGCAGCGGAGTGGCGGAGTTCGACCGTGTGCTGGGCGGCGGCATCGTCCCGGGGGCCGCCATCCTGCTGTCCGGCGATCCGGGGGTCGGCAAGTCGACGCTGCTGCTGGAGGTCGCCGCGGCCACCGCCCGTTCAGGGCGGCGCGTGCTGTACGCGAGCGCCGAGGAATCCCCCGCGCAGGTGCGGCTGCGCGCCGAGCGCACCGGTGCGCTGCACGACGAGCTGTTCCTGGCCAGTGAGACGGATCTCGCCACGATTCTCGGCCACATCGACGCCGTGGCTCCGGACCTCGTGATCGTGGACTCGGTGCAGACCGTGGCATCCGGGCTGATCGACGGTGCGGCCGGCCAGCCCAGCCAGGTGCGCGAAGTCGCCGCCACGCTCATCCGCGTCGCCAAGGATCGCGGACTGCCGGTGATCATCGTCGGGCACGTCACCAAGGACGGCGCCGTCGCCGGCCCCCGCGTGCTGGAGCATCTGGTCGATGTGGTGTGCCACTTCGAGGGCGATCGGCAGACGGCGCTGCGGTTCATCCGAGCACTGAAGAACAGGTTCGGCCCCACCGACGAAGTCGGATGCTTCGAGATGACCGGTGCGGGCATCACCGAGGTGCCCGATCCCAGCGGGCTGTTCCTGTCGCAGGGCGCGGCGGAGCCCGGCACCTGCGTGGCCATCGCGATGGAGGGGCGGCGAGCACTTCCCGTGGAGGTGCAGGCGCTGACCATCGAGTCGAACGCCCCGAACCCCCGGCGCGTGGTGCATGGCCTGGACTCCTCCCGGGTGGCGATGGTGCTCGCGATCCTGGAACGACGCGCAGGCGTCCAGACCTCCACGCTCGATGTGTACGTCTCGACCGTGGGAGGCGTGCGCTTCACCGAACCCGCCGCCGATCTCGCCATCGCGGTCGCCGTGGCGGGCTCCATCCGCCGGCTGTCAGTCCCACGCACCGTCGCCGCCGTCGGCGAGCTGTCCCTCGCCGGCGAGATCCGTCCCGTCACGCAGGCCGCGCACCGCCGCAGCGAAGCCGCCAGACTCGGTTACCAGCAGGTGGTCGACGACAGATCGAAGACCCTGCGTGCCGCACTCGGCGACATCCGCACCCGGATGACCGGACGCAGGAAGAAGGACGAGATCCCGCCATTCTGACCGCCCGTATTCCGGCGTTCCCTGATCCGGTCAAGCAGAGGCCGGTCGGACCGGGAGCGTACAAGACCAGTCGATCCGGGAACAGGCCACCCGAAACCGATCCTCCCTGCCTGCTCAGTCGTCGAGCGCTTTGAGCAACTCCGCCGGCGGCGCCTGCATGGGGTGCGGCCCGGCGATGTCGAGGAAGACGGTGGTGATGACGTCGCGGTGCGCGATGAGGAACGCCTTCAGCCAGGACGGCGAGTAGATGCCGACACCCGGCGGAAGATTGGCGGGCTTGTTCTTCGCGTCGCTGAACAGCAGCAGAGCCACCTCCCCGGTGTCCGGATCGCGGTACGTCCACACCTCCCCGCCGTCGAGCGGGTTATCGCGCGGCCCCGGCTTGATCAGCGGCACGATGACGTTGCCGTGGCGCAGGGACAGTGCGACGGCCGCCATGTCCTGTTTCTCCAGGGCCTGCGCCAGCGCATCGGAGCGGAAATCCTGGGGTTTCGGACGCCTCGCGCTCCCCCTCTTCTTCGCCATGCATCCAGCATAGAAGAGTGGGGTCCTCTCGAATTCCCCATTGGGGACTGAGGAAATCGAGAGGACCCTCGAGCCCTCACTGCGATGACTGTCGAAGCGCTGGGGACGCTGATTACGACACCACTGGGGATGGCTTCACCGCGGAGTTCCGAGGACCGAGATCCATGGTATCCCAAAATATTGGTGAAAAAGCAACAATTTGACGCTGACGGGTCCCACTCAGCGCAGAAAGATCTGCCGCGAGACGGCGCTGTCGAACCCGCCGATCGACACGCTGACGTGATAGGAGGCACCGCCACCCGGGGCCCGGCTGCGATTCTCCTGGTCGCACGTGTCCTCCGCGGAACGCGTGCGGTCCCAGACGACCGGAGTGAGTGTACTGACCGTGGTGCCCGCCTTCAGCGTCGCGATCTGATCGGTCGGATCGGTCTGACAGTCCGTGGAGCGCCACCAGACGTCATTGCCACTGGTGACCGTGAACACCTGCGTGCTCGATCCGACGTTCATCGTGCAGTCCCGGTCGCTCTTGCTGGTGAGCTCGATGGACAGCTTCGGGAGCACTCCCGCGGCGTAGGTCTCGGCATCCGTCACCGCCTTCACCTCCACGTCACCCGCCTCGCACGCCACGATCCCATCGGTCTCCGTGGGTCGCGGACTCGGCGCATCGGTCGGGCCGGCGCCACTGGACGGCGTGCCGGCCGCGGTGGAAGAGACGGTCGGCTGCGCGGATGCCGAGGCGGTGGACACGGCGTCCAGGAAGACCTTCCACGGCTGCGCCTTCGCGAGCCACACGCCGCCGACGATCACTGCGGTGACGAGCAGCAGGAGGAGCAGCACGGCCACGAGCCGGCGACGGCGGTAGACGGCGGCTGACTGACGTGGCATGCTTCCAGGCTAATTCAGGTGCTTGAGCATCCTCGTGTTGCCGAGCGTGTTCGGCTTGACGTGCGCGAGGTCGAGGAACTCCTCGACACCGGCGTCACCGCTCCGCAGCAGTTGCGAGTACACGTCGGGTGCCACGACGTGCTCCCCGATGGGGGTGAACCCCAGCCGCGTGAAGAACACGGTCTCGAAGGTGAGGCAGAACAGCCGGGTGAGCCCGAGGTCTTCGGCGCGACGCTCGAGCTCCTCGACGAGCGCGCGCCCGATGCCGTGGTGCAGATGGTCCTCCCGCACCAGCAGTGTGCGCACCTCGCCGAGGTCCTCCCACATCACGTGCAGCGCACCGCATCCGATGAGTTCGCCATCCGCCTCGGCGACGACGAACTCCTGCACGGCGCCGTAGAGGACGGCGAGATCCTTGCCCAGCAGGATGCGCCGCTCCACCAGCGGCTCCAGAAGCGCATGGATGCCGGAGATGTCGGCGGTGCGCGCCGGTCGGATGCTGTACTCGCTCACAACCTCCAGCCTAGAGCTCTTCTCCCCGCCGACTTCGCCGCCGGAAGCCCGGGCGAACATGACAGGAGGACCCGGATGCCGAAGCATCCGAGCCCTGCCAGAGGGGAAACCCGCCGATTCAGCCGGCCGCGAGGTCGGGCGTCGCGGAGATCCCACCACCGGTGTTGACGCCGACCGAGACCTTCTCGCCACGCGGCGCCGAGTCGAACGTGAACTTGCCGTCCACGACGTCGACCTTCACGTGGTCGCCGCTGTTGAGCTCGCCGTGCAGGATGTTCTCGGACAGCTGGTCCTCGATCTCCCGCTGCATGGCGCGGCGCAACGGGCGCGCACCGAGCGTCGGGTCGAAGCCGATCTCGATGAGCTTGTCCTTCGCGGCATCCGACAGCTCGACGGTCATGTCGCGGTCGAGCAGGCGCTCGCCCAGCTGCTTGACGAACAGGCCGACGATCTGTCGCAACTCGTCCTTGTTCAGCTGCGGGAACACGATGATGTCGTCAAGGCGGTTGAGGAACTCGGGCTTGAAGTGGCGCTTGAGCTCCTCGTCGACCTTGCCCTTCATCCGCTCGTACGTCGTCTGCGAGTTGCCCTCCACCTGGAAGCCGACCGGGCCGCCGGCGATCGCCGACGAGCCGAGGTTGGTCGTCATGATGATCACGGTGTTCTTGAAGTCGACGACGCGACCCTGGCCGTCGGTCAGACGACCCTCCTCGAGGATCTGCAGCAGCGAGTTGAAGATGTCGGGGTGGGCCTTCTCGATCTCATCGAACAGCACGACCGAGAACGGCTTGCGACGCACCTTCTCCGTCAGCTGGCCGCCCTCCTCGAACCCGACGAATCCCGGAGGGGCGCCGAACAGACGTGAGACGGTGTGCTTCTCACCGAACTCCGACATGTCGAGGGAGATCAATGCCGCCTCGTCGTCGAACAGGAACTCGGCGAGCGCCTTGGCCAGCTCGGTCTTTCCGACGCCCGTGGGGCCGGCGAAGATGAACGAGCCCGAGGGCCGCTTCGGGTCCTTCAGCCCCGCGCGCTGGCGGCGGATCGTGCGGGAGAGCGCCGCGATGGCCTCCTCCTGCCCGATGACGCGCTGGTGCAGCGCCTTCTCCATGAACACGAGGCGGCTGGACTCTTCCTCGGTGAGCTTGAAGACGGGGATGCCCGTGGCCTGCGCGAGCACCTCGGCGATCAGACCCTCGTCAACGACCGCGGGGGACGAGACCTCGCCCGCGCGCCACTGCTTCTCCAGGCGCAGCCGCTCGCCGAGCAGCTCCTTCTCCTGGTCGCGCAGAGCCGCCGCCTTCTCGAAGTCCTGCTCCTCGCTGGCCGCCTCCTTCTCCTGGCGGACCCTGGCGATCTTCTCGTCGAACTCCCGCAGCTCCGGCGGGCTGGACAGGATCGACAGGCGCAGGCGGGCGCCGGCCTCGTCGATCAGGTCGATGGCCTTGTCCGGCAGGAAGCGGTCGCTGACATAGCGGTCGGCGAGGTTCGCCGCGGCGACGAGCGCACCGTCGGTGATCTGCACCTTGTGGTGCGCCTCGTAGCGGTCGCGCAGCCCCTTGAGGATGTTGATGGCGTGCGGGAGCGTGGGCTCGTTGACCTGCACCGGCTGGAAGCGGCGCTCGAGCGCGGCATCCTTCTCGAAGTACTTGCGGTACTCGTCGAGAGTGGTGGCGCCGATGGTCTGCAGCTCACCGCGCGCGAGCAGGGGCTTGAGGATGCTGGCCGCGTCGATCGCTCCCTCGGCGGCGCCCGCCCCCACGAGGGTGTGGATCTCGTCGATGAAGACGATGATGTCGCCGCGGGTGCGGATCTCCTTCGTGACCTTCTTCAGACGCTCCTCGAAGTCGCCGCGGTAGCGGGATCCGGCGATGAGCGAGCCGAGGTCGAGCGAGTACAGCTGCTTGTCCTTGAGCGTCTCGGGGACGTTGCCTTTGACGATCGCCTGAGCGAGTCCCTCGACGACGGCGGTCTTGCCGACGCCGGGCTCGCCGATGAGGACGGGGTTGTTCTTGGAGCGGCGGGAGAGGATCTGCATGACCCGCTCCGCCTCCTTCTCGCGCCCGATCACCGGATCGAGCTTGCCGTCGCGGGCGGCCTGGGTGAGGTTGCGGCCGAACTGGTCGAGCACCTGCGAGCCGCCCTGCGAGGAGGCGGGTCCGTCGCCGGTCTGCGCACCCACGGATGCCGTCTCCCGGCCTCCCGGGCCGCCGGAGAGCAGCTGGATGACCTGCTGGCGCACCTTGTTCAGGTCCGCGCCGAGCTTGACGAGCACCTGGGCGGCGACGCCCTCACCCTCGCGGATGAGACCGAGCAGGATGTGCTCGGTGCCGATGTAGTTGTGGCCGAGCTGCAGCGCCTCGCGCAACGACAACTCGAGCACCTTCTTCGCGCGCGGGGTGAAGGGGATGTGTCCGGTCGGCTGCTGCTGACCCTGACCGATGATGTCCTGCACCTGCTCACGCACGGCGTCGAGGGAGATGCCCAGACTCTCGAGCGCCTTCGCCGCGACGCCCTCACCCTCGTGGATGAGGCCGAGCAGGATGTGCTCGGTGCCGATGTAGTTGTGATTGAGCATCTTCGCCTCTTCCTGGGCGAGGACGACCACACGACGGGCTCGGTCCGTGAATCTCTCGAACATGCTGTGACTTCCTTTCGCACGGGGCGAAGCGGCAGTGGTGCCTTGTACATCGAGAGTAACGACCGCGGCGGGTCCGTTCGGCCGTGTTCGCCGTCGGCATATCCGCGTGACAGCGCGAGCGTCGGGAGGTGTTGACACCTTTATCGACTTTCGTTATCTTATCGACAAGCGATAACAACGAATATCGATAAGGAGAAGGTGATGAGCACGACCATAACCCCACGACGAGCGGTCCAGTTGTCGGAGAAGCTGATCCTCGGCTTCATCGCGGGTGCGGCCGCAGCGATCGCCGTGACGCAGACCGTCCTGCTGGTCGCCCGGATCGTCGAGATCCTCTCCGGCGCCGCAGTGCCGGTGAGTATGCCCCTGATGGACGCTCCGATGCCGACGGACTCCGATGCGGTGACAGAGGCCTCGTACGACTCCGCGACACTGCTGCTGGCGTCCGTCCCGGCATCCGCGCGAGGGATGCTGATCTTCGGCGACGTCCTCGTCACTCTGCTTCCGATCGGCGCGTGCGTCGTCGTCGCCTGGCTGTGCCTGCTGGTGTTCCACGGCCGCCCGTTCGTGCGTTCGGCCGGTTGGGGGATCGGGGCCGTCGCGATCCTCGTCGTCGTCAGCGGCATCGGCGGCGCCGTCGTGCACGGCGTCGCGAACGCGCAGATCGCGGATGCCGTGGAGCTGGCGGGCACCATGCTGCCGACGTTCCTCGCCGCCGTGCCTCTCGCCCCGCTCGGCTGGGCCGCCGCCCTCGCGGTGGTGGCGGGCGCGTTCGAGATCGGTCAGCGCATGCAGCGCGACACAGAAAGGCTGGTGTGATCATGGCGAAGGATGCGCGCACGCAGGCGATCGCGGATCGCAACGACTTCTACACGGCCATCGTCGTCGGAGCACTGATCGTCGGATGGCTGGTGTACTCCGGCATCCGCGACACGGTCTCCCTCTTCGAGAACGCGAGCGCGGTGACCGTCACCTCCCGCATCCCCGTGCAGGAGATCACCGCCGCCATCGGGTCCGGCGCGACGGCGAGCGTGGACACCGCGACGCTGGTCGTGCAGGACGTGAACTCCATCAGCATCGCATCCCTCGTCATCGCGATCGCGACTCATACCCTGGGCCTGGTCGCGACGACTGCGCTGGCCATCCTGATCTGCCGCCGTCTTCTGCGCGGCCTTGTGTTCGACGGGGTGAACGTGCGCCTCACCTTGGCGATGTCAATGGTGCTGTTGGTCACCGCACTCGGAAGCGCCTTCTTCTCGAAGATGGGATTGAACGGCGTGTTCGCGGTGCTCGACAGCGACTTCGATTTCGACCGGGGATATGCACTGCTCCTGGACCAGGTGCCGCTCATCGCCGCGTCCTTCGCCCTCGGCGTGCTCGTGATCGTCTTCCGCCGCGGCGCGCTGCTGCAGCGGGAGACGGAGGGTCTGGTATGACTCCGGCGGCCGTCGACGAGGAGGACACCGGCATCCACTGCCGGCTGGACGAGCTTCTCACCGAGCGCGGCATGACCCTGACGGAGCTCAGCGCACGGGTGGGCGTGAGCATCGTGAACCTGTCGGTGCTGAAGAACGACCGCGCCCGCGCCATCCGCTACTCCACCCTGCGCGCCATCTGCGAAGCACTGGACTGCGAGGTCGGTGAGCTGCTGGTACTCGCAGAGCGGTGATCCGACCCGCGCATGACGTGACCGGCCCGGCACACGGTGCTTCCCCATGAGGCGCACCGCCCCCTCGTGAGGCACACCGCCCCCTCGCGAGGCGCACCGTCCTTCCCCGTGATCAGCACGGGGAACGGTCGTGCGGGCGTTCGCTCCGCTCAGACGGCGGAGCGGATTCTTTTCGGCGGCGGGTCGATCCCACCGAACGCATAGCTCAGCACGGTGCGCGGTCGCATCGCATGCTCGTCCCCTGCGGGATCTTGCAGGGTGAAATCGCCGCGACCTTCTCGCGCGATCCGCCATCCGCCGTGGTGCAGCGCCATGTGGTGGTAGCGGCACAGCAGGATCCCACGGTCGATGTCTGTTCGACCCCGATCCCGTTTCCATTCGTCGATGTGGTGGGCTTCGCAGTAGGAGGCGGGTCTGTCGCATCCGTCCCAGCGGCATCCGCCGTCGCGAATCGCCAGCGCAATGCGCTGCCGCGGTGTGAAGAGCCGCTGCTCCCGGCCGACATCGAGCGGGTTGCCACAGGAATCGACCGTCACGGCCACGAATCCGCTGTCGCAGCCGCGCTGCTCGGCGATCGAAGCCGGGACCGAGATCAGGTGGTCTTCGCTGTGCGCGACGGCGGATCGGACGCCGACGGCGTTCACCGTCTGGACCAGGCGCACTCCGGCCTGGCGCGTGCCGAACACGCTCTCGGCATCGGCGAGGGTCCCTGCCCTGAGCATGTCGAGGATCAGGTCGTACGCGAGCTGATCGTTGGTGCGCGGGTCTTCCGAGAGGGATGCCGCCCGCGCCTTCTCCTCGGGATCGACGAACCGCGGCCCGCCGCGCCGTGGCCGCAGCGCCGCCGCCAGCACGGTTTCGAGGAACAGGTCGCCCTCGTCGTCGAGCACCATGGTCGCCCGCTTCTGCCCGTCCTGTGCACGGTAGGTGCGGAACGACCTCTTCTCGAACCGCTCCATGAACCGGGCTTCCGCGCCTTCGGGGTCGAGCATGTCGCGGATGGTTCGCGCCTGCTGCCAGAGCTCCTCGGCGGTGCGATGCGAGGCGTCGCAGACGAGGTGCTCGGCGGCCCGGGTCCACCTGACGCGCTGCTCCTCATCGGTGGCCCCGCCCCCGGCATCCGCGCGGTCATGAGGCTGTTCGGCAGGTTCGCCGAGTCCGCGCCGGATCGCATCGAACTGCGCTGCGGTGAGGTGGTCGTCTCGCAGCGCGTCGCGGAGGGGCTGGAACCACGGAACGGCGACCGGCAGCGCCTCACGCGCGGGCGCCGGATCGGCGGGCGCTGCGCCGTCATCCACGAGCGCCTCCCCCACGCGCACCTGCCGATCGGCATCCGCCTTGGTCGATCCTGTGACGTTCTGGACGAGTGCTGCGGCCGACCTGTGCCCTCGCGACGCGGAGAGCCCGGAGTGTCCCCGCTCCCGCTTCGAGCGCAGGGCGATGATGCCGGCCGCCATGACCTGGATCTGCTCGACCTCGTGCGCGAGGGACGCCGTCTCCTCCAGGATCCGCACGACGTCGGCATCCGTCATCGCCATCATCGACGCCCGCGCGAGGTCCGCGTCGGCTCCGTCGCGAAGCCGCCCACGCAGGGTGGGGATCAGCGCCGCGACGTCGGTGAAAGCTGCCATGTCTCCATCATGGACGAGGCCTCCGACATTCGAAGATCGTTTCGAGCATCTGTGGATAACTCGCACCGGATGCCGGTCGGAGGATGGCGACCGCTGGCGGGTACACGCGGGAGCGCGACATCTCACCCCGCGGAGTTCCGTGCCAGGTACGCCTCGAAGGCCGGGACGAACTCGGCCTCGGTGACGATGGGGATACCGTGGGCGCGGGCGGTCTTCGCCTTGCCCGACTGGCTCGCGGGGTCTTCGGCGACGAGCACCACACAGTTCTTGGTCACGCTGCCGGTGATGAAGCCCGCGTCGGCGATCGCCCGCGCCCAGGCATCACGCGGACGGCTCAGCGTGCCGGTGAATACGACGCGTGCACCGGGCACGAGGGTGAAATGCGCTCCGGTGCCGGGTGCCGGTGAGGCGGCATCATCGCGGCGGTGCCGCACGACGTCGCCGACGGCGATGGGCTGCGCGGCGGGCTGGTTCGCGGGGAGCGCGGGCATCGGCTGGTCGAGGATGGTCGCGATCTGCGCCAGCTCACGACGTTCGGCGTCGCTGACGATGCCGTCGGCGAGGGCCTCTGCCCGGGCTGCGGCGAGGTAGTCGGCGTGCAGCGCGGTCACCCGGTGCGCGTCGAGATGCGCAACCTCGGCGATGGCCTCGAGTCGCGAGTACTCGACGGTGGAGATGAGCCCGTCCTCCATGACGCGCGTGAGCATGTCGAGGTAGACGGCCGCAGCCGGATCTGAGGCGTCCAGCGGGATGCTCACGCGCTCCCAGAGCGGGAGCCCCGCGGTGTCGACGAACGCCATCGGCGACGATGCGGAGGCCTCGGCCCGCGGCGCGTTCCGCGCGGGCCCCTGCCCGGCCGGCGTCAGCGGGAAGACGGCTCCTTCGGCATCCGCTTCCCACCGCGGGCTGTGCCCCGCCGCGTCGATGAGAGCGGCGAGCACGGCGGCCGTCGCGCGGGCGTCGCCGAGCGCGGCGTGGGCGGCGGCGTTCTCAATGGACAGCACGGCGCACACGTCGCTGAGCTTGGCCGCGCCGAACACCGAGCGGGACCAGAGCATGGTGCACAGCGCCGCATAGGTCGACGGCAGCAGGTACCCGCCGGACTCCAGCTCGGCGCGCAGGAAGCGGACGTCGAACGCCTGGTTGTGCGCGACGAGCGTCCGCCCGCTCAGCATGCTCACGAGATGGGCGGCGATGTCGGAGAACAGCGGCGCATTGACGACGTCGCCCGCACGGATGCCGTGCACGTGCGTGGCCCCCACGTCGCGCTGCGGATTGACGAGCGTCGTCCACTCGTACTCGACCGCGCCGGCATCGTCGAGCAGCACGACGCCGACCTCCAGGATGCGATCGCCGCGCGCGGGCGAGAAGCCCGTGGTCTCCAGGTCGATGACTGCGTAACCCATACTCTCCCCTTCTCAGGCGGCACTTCCCCTCAGAGGCGCCATTCGAATACTGCCAGAGGGGTCGGACACGGCTGCTGCGTGACGAAGGTCAAACCCGCAGTCTTCCCTCCGCCTGAGGTGACATGTATAACCGTGATTACCGCGTAGTCAGCGGAATCGATCCGCATCGATATACGCGCTGATGTCCGCCCAGGCGTCCGTGTCTTCTATGGACCATTCACGGCCATAGAGGTCATGAAACCGAACGATGTTCTCGGCGATCTCGGTGAGGTTCCACGTGAGCGCGAGACTCGCGTCCTTCCACCCAGCGTGCATTCGCGTCACGATCTGTCGCTGTGGTGCGCCGAGCGATGTCCATCTGATGCGAAACGTACGGAACACGTTACGGGCCCGCTGCACCGCCCAGATCAATGTGAAATATGCCTCTATGGAAGCGAGTCGGTTCGCTCGTCCACCATCGATTCCCGAATAGAGAAGAGCACCGATCGCGTTACGTGCCTGCGCGATCTCCCCAGACGTCAGCGACGTATGGAGGTCTGTAAGTGCCTGCCGCCGCTCGCGGAGCCGAAGAGTCACGAAGACCAGAACTGCTGCGCCGCCGGCGACGGCAGTGCACAGGACCTCGATCCAGGTTGCGAGGTCGCCGAATCCTGACAGCTCAACACCCAGGATGACGACGGATGAGTCGCTCATCACTCGTTCCTTTCACCCGGCTCGATCACCTCGAACGCCGGCAGCGCGGCGATCAGCCGCTGAGTCTCGAGGCTCACGGTCACGAGGGAGCGGATGAGGTCGACGACGTAGCGGGGGTTGTGCTGCTCGCGCAGCCAGGCATTGGGATCGTTGACGATGCCGGAGGCCTTGTCGACCTTCACGCGATAGCGGTCGATCACCCATTCGAGGGGGCTGCGGCCGCCGACCTTGTAGAGCGACTCCTCCTCGGGGATGCCGAGGATCTCGAGGTGCGCGTTGTAGCGGATCACCGTGTGGTCCTTGCGGGAGATCCAGGACAGCTTGTCGATGCGGTAGCGCTCGTAGGGGTCGTCCGGCGCGGTGAGCGCGAGGTTCTCGGTGAGCGGGTACTGCTCCACCGACTCGTAGTCGACGTGCAGGTCGGCGAGTTGTCGGCCGATGCGGGCGTACTCGGGGAAGCCGACCACCTGCGGGATGCGCGGGAGCATCTTCTGCAGATCGGCGGCGTACGTCTCACGATAGCTCGGATGATGCAGCAGCGCGTAGACGCCGTAGAAGATGTCGTCCTTCGTGACGGCATCGCCGTGCACCCTGCGGTAGGCGGCGAGGGTCGCGTCGGTGATGTTGTCGACGCGCCGGTACCCGTCGACGACGACATCGGAGTCGGATGCCGCGAGTGCGTCGAGATTGAAAGCACCGTCAGGAGCGGATGCCGGTTCCCAGGTGTAACGGGGGAAGAGCTGGGTAAGACCATTCAAATCCAGACTTGGCACTTCCCACACGAGAAGGGGCGCTGAGCCCTTCGTGCTGACAGCAATTGTCACGTTCGCGTGGGCGGCAGTCGGCCAGAGCTTCGGCAACTGATACGTACGGTTGTTCAGCCTCTGGGTTCGATCAAAATACACGTGTTCGCGCATGAACGGACGGTAGAGGGCCCGCCGATAGCCTGCACTGTCAAGAGTCGTCGGGCGGTTGCGACGCAGATCTGTCACATTAATTCCATCCCACGCCGCAAGAGTGGAATCACGCACAAGCAGTTCATCTGGTCGGCCTTCTATCCCCTCCGCGATCAGTGCGAACACCCGCTCCCGTTCAGCGTTGAGGCTGTCAACATGCGACCGGACGTTCGCACGCAGTGCAATCTGGCTGAAGTTGAAGACCCAGGCGTCACGATTCGTCTTCAAGCCGTTCGAGAAATCTATGAAAATCGCCTCGCCTGCTCGCCCCTTCGTGGCCTTGTCGCCTATGGGCTGCCACGTGCCGTATCTTGCATCTCGCTGGTTGATCCAATCGCCAGCGCCATTCGGTGTGACCGGTTCGAACTCCGTCGTCATGACCGACGTGTCAGACCGAAGCCGGTCCAGTTTCTCCTCACGGCTGAGATAGTCACCGATATCGGCGTAGTGAATACGTGCGCCCCCCTGATGACTCGCATCCTTCACCAGCATGGTGATGGCGACACCCGTCTGCGACCCCTCCCCGAAGACATTCCCTGCCTCGCGCCGGCGGACCTCACCCATGTGACGTGCATTGCCCCGCAGGTTGAACACGATGACATCGCTGAACTCCTGCGCCCAGGTCAACCGGACGCCATCCGCCGTCGCTCCATCAATAAACCCCGAATTCGACACGAACGCGATGACGCCTTGATCGCCCAGGCGGTCCGTCGCCCACCGCAGCGCGCGGTAGTACGAGTCGTAGAGTCCGTTCTTCAGCGTCGCCGTCGACCGCTTGGCATAGGTCTCCGCAATCCGGGCATCCGTGATCGGGTACCTGGCGTTCTGCGCCCCGTCGTTCGCGCTGGCCTGCCCCGCCCGATACGGCGGATTCATCACGATGACATCCACCTTCGTCGCCTTCTGCCGCTCCAGCCGCGCGGTGTTCCCCGGGAACACCCCACCCGCCAACTGGCTGTCGCGCTCATCGATCGCGAAGGTGTCCGTTAGGGAGATCCCCTGGAACCCTCCCTCCGCCGGCTCGATGCCATGCTCCGCGCACAGCTCGCGGTACACGCTCTCGATGTTGACGGCGGCGATGTAGTAGCTCAGCAGCACGATCTCGTTCGCGAACAGCTCCTGCGTGTACTTGCGCGTGAGGTCCTCGGGCTTGACGAGGCCGGTCTGCATGAGCCGGGTGAGGAACGTGCCCGTCCCGACGAACGGCTCGAGGATGTTCACGCCCTCATCACCCAGGTGCTTGCCGAAGTGCTGGTGGTACACGGCATCCGCCGACCGCAGGATGTAGTCGACCACCTCCACCGGGGTGAAGACGATGCCCATGCGGTCGGCGAGCAGCGGGAACGCCTTCGTGAAGAACTTGTCGTAGAGCGTGACGAGCATCTGCTGCTTGGCGTGCACGGTGTCCAGCCCGCGGATGCGCTCGGTGACCTTGGTGTAGAACGCATCCAGCGGCTCGCGCTCGCGCGCGAAGGCCGTGTTCTCGTCGAAGGTCGACAGCACCTGCTCCATCGCCGTCGAGACGGGGTTGTCCTGCGTGAAGGAGCCCTCCGGGAACATCGCCTCGAAGACCGGCTTGGTGATGAGGTGCTGGGCGAGCAGCTCGATCGCCTCGGCCTCGGAGACTTCGGGGTTCACCGTGGCGCGCAGCGCCTTCAGGAAGCCCTCGAACGGCGCGGGGTCTCGCCCCGCGGCGCCGACGTGCGCGGTGATCAAGGCGATGAACCGCTGGGCGATCTGGGCGATGTCGCCGGCCCAATCGTCCCAATACATGCGGTCGCCGACCTTGGCGACGAGCTTGGCGTAGACCGAGTCCTTCCAGGCATCCGCCGTCGAGGTGAGCCCGGGCAATGTCTGAGCGAGAGGCACGGAGCCGGACCCGTCATCCGATCCGAATTCCTCCGGCCCCCTGCGCTCGGAATCGAACGCCGAGCCCTCGCGCTTGGCCGCCGGAGACAGGCTGACCCGCTCGATCACGACCTGCTCAGGCAGCTTCCCCGTGAACGCGCCCTGGTTGATCGCCGCGTCCAGACGCTCGTCGTGCGCGCGCAGGGCCTGCAGCACCTGCCAAACGACCTTGTAGCGCTCGTTGTCGTTCAGCGCCTCTTCCGGCGCGATGCCCGCCGGGATCGCGATCGGCAACACGATGTAGCCGAGCTTCTTGTGCGGTGAGCGGCGCATCACGCGCCCGACGGCCTGCACGACATCGACCTGGCTCTTGCGCGGGCTGAAGAACAGCACCGCATCCAGGCTCGGCACGTCGACGCCTTCGCTCAGGCACCGCGCATTGGTGAGCACACGCGCGACCGGCTTGCCGAACTCATCCGACTCCGGCGTCGCCTTCAGCCAGTCGAGCAGCTCCCCGCGCACCGTCGCGTTCATCGTGCCGTCGACGTGGCGGGCCTGAACACCGAGGTCATCCGTCGGATCGTCGTTGAGCAGGTTGCGCAGGTGACCGTTGGCCAGCACCTCGAAGTCGTTCGCGACGCTCTTCGATGTCTTGATGTCGGCCGCGAAGGCGACGGCACGGCGCATCGGAAGGACATCGCCGCCGAAGCCCTCCGCGATCGTCCCGGCGTTGCGCTTGGCCAGAGCGTTGTAGCAGCCGACCAGCTTGGCGATGTCGGTGATCTTCAGCTCATGCCCGTGATCGGAGAGATCCTGCTGAAGCTCGCCGATCACGTCGTCCTCGCTGACGCCCAGCACGACGACCTTGTAGTCGGTGAGCAGCCCGCTACGCACCGCCTGGTCGAAGCCGATCCGGTACAGCACCGGCCCGAACAGCTCCTCGTCGTCCATCGAGACGAGCTCGGCCGACTTCTGCGAGGCAGCGTTCTTCACCTCAGGCGCGAAGATGCGCGGCGTCGCGGTCATGTAGACGCGGGCGGATGCCGGGATCACGTCGTTGTCGTGCACCTTGACGAAGTGCGACTCGGGTTGATCAGTCAGAGTGACGCCGGTCGTCCTATGCGCCTCATCGCAGATGACGAGGTCGAAGGTGTCGCCGCGCAGGCGCTGCGCCTCGGAGACCGCCTCGATGGACTGGTAGGTCGAGAACACGACCGTGAGCCCTTCGTGCTCCTCCTCGACGTCGCCGAGCAGCTCCGCGAGCCTGCGGCCGTTCGTCGTCGCGGGCGCTCCGAGGTCCTCCATGAGCACGCTCGTGAGATCGTCGTTCCGGCGGCGCCCGATGTTGGCATCCGATCCCACGGCGAAGGCACGGAACCCCAACTCCGGGTCGCGTTCGCGGGACCACTCGTCCAGGGACTGCTGCAGCAGCGCCAGCGACGGCACCATGAACAGCACGGTCGCCGCACCGCCGGCAATCTCGTTCGTCCAGCGCTCGGCGAGTTTGAGCGCCGTGAAGGTCTTCCCCGTGCCGCAGGCCATGATGAGCTTGCCGCGGTCGTGCTCCCCGCCTGGCTTCAGACCCGCCATCACCGCGTTCACGGCCTCGTGCTGGTGCGCCCGCAGCGTCTTCAGGGCGTGCCGGGACGGTGCCACCTCGGGCTTCAGCAGTTCGTACGTCGACCAGTCGATCGAGCTGTGCCGGAGCTCGGCGAGCGAGACGCGGCGCACGGGCTTGGTGCGGTTCTTCAGCGCCTCCTCGGCATTCGTCGACCAGGGTGCGCTCGTCGTGTCGATGACGAGCCCCTCCGTGAAGGGCTCCTTCCCCATCGCCTCGAAGAACGAGTCGAGATCGCCCTTCTGCATCCGATGGCTCTCGGCGAAGAACTTCACCTGCACGGCCAGCAGCCCACCGCCCTGGACCTCGGCCACCAGATCGATGCCGGTGTCGGGTCTGCCCTCGCGCCCCGGCCAGTCCTTCCACAGCCACACCGCACCGAGCTGGTCGGCCCACAGCGGCTCGACGGTCAGGTAGTGGCGGGCGAGCTGCTCCAGATAGCTGCCTGCCATCCGCCTGCTGTCCGCCAGCGCGCGGAACTCCGCGAGCAGCTCGTCCAGCGCGGTCTCGTACAGCTGCTCGCCGGGCATCGACGTCCTCCCAGGTCCTGACCCGGTGGCAGGTACTTGTACCCGGGTTCCTTAACCCTGGCACAACCAACCACTCGGCGGGACGCTGGACGGGTGCCCCGTGTCCCCTCCCCCGCCGCCGCCCACATCGGCGCTCTGGTGGCGGAGGCTCGGAAGCAGCGCGGACTGACTCAGGACGACCTCGCGCATCTCGCACGCATCGACCCCTCCAACGTCCGCAGCTACGAGAAGGGGCGCGCGATGATGGGCATCCCGACCCTCATCCGCCTCGCGGACGCGCTGAAGGTGGAGCCCGGATCACTGCTCAAGGGAGTGGTGCCGGAGCTGTTCGCCCCGCGGGCCGTCGACGAACGCCGCAGGGCGGGATGAGCGCGGGCTGTCGGGAGCCCGAGCCCTACACCCGGGACTGCGGGCGCGTGGCGGCGCGGGTGTCGAGCGCGAGCTCCTCGGCATCCATCGCCATGATCAGCTCGTGCATGACCTCTTCGCTGAGGTTGCCGGCGTCCCGCTCCTCCAGCAGCAGCTGCCTGCGCATCGACAGCCATCCCTTGGACAGCGCCAGCAGCTGCTCGTAACTGGGGCGCGGGCGCAGGTCGATCTGGGTGGTCTCGGCATCCGTCTCCACCTCGACCTGCAGCAGCCGCTTGGCGAACCCGTCGAACGCGGGCAGCGCGTCCTCCCCGTGCTCGCGCGCCCACTGCCTGCGCATGTCGCGCAGGTACGCCTTACCGGCTTTGCGGCTGCGATCTCGGACCGCCGCGAGCTGCCTGGCGTCCTGCTGCGCCTCCCTGCCGTCCACGACGCGGAGCGCCCGGATCAGCCAGGGCAGCGTCAGCCCCTGCAGCAGCAGCGTTCCGACCGTCACGACGAAGGCCGCCACGACCAGCGCGTGCGCGGCCTGGGTGTCCAGCCCCGCCAGGTCGGATGCCGCCAGCGCCGTCGCCAGCGTCACCACGCCCCGCATCCCCGCCCACGAGATCACGGCGTTGTCGCGCCAGGACAGTCTGTTCTCGGACAGCCTCCGCCGCAGCTGCGCGGCCGTCGTGGTGTGCTTGCCGCGCCGGACGGCGCCCGCCGGTCCGCCGGCTTGCTGGTCCAGCTTGCGCAGTCGCATCCGCACCCACCACTGCCCCCACGCGTGCGCGGGGTACACGAACAGCGGCCGCACCAGCAGCACGACCAGCAGCACCACGGCCGACAGTCCGATCACGGGCCCGACCTCGCCCTCGTTGAGGTCGGCGACCACGCGCGGCAGCTGCAGGCCGATGTAGGCGAAGACGAACGACTCCAGCAGGAAGTCCGCACTCAGCCACAGCGGGGCGTCCTGCTGTCTGGTCCGGTAACTCGTGCTCGGGGCGTTGAAGCCGACGAACAGTCCCATCGCGACGACGGCGATCACACCGGAGCCGCCGAGCTGCTCGGCGATCGCATAGGCGCCGAAGGGCGCCAGCAGGCCGACCGTGCCGTTGATGACCGCATCGTCGCTGCGCATGCGCAGCTGATGCAGACCGATCCCGAACACGACGCCGATCAGCACGCCCACGATCACCGCGAGGACGAACTGCCAGATGGTCGCCCCGAGGTGGAAGGCCGCCGCGCCCGCCACGACCGCCGCGAGCACGCGGTACAGCGTCAGCGAGGTGGCGTCGTTGATCAGGCTCTCCCCCGACAGCACCGTCATCACGCGGCGAGGCAGGCCGAGCTTGCGGCCGATCGCGGCGGCCGACACGGCATCCGGCGGGGCGACGATCGCGCCCAGCAGCAGCGCACCCGGCAGCGTCAGCTCCGGCAGCAGCCACCACGCCACGAACCCCACGACAAGCGTCGTCACCACGACCAGGCCGATCCCGAGCCGGCGGATCTGCGGCATCGCCCGGCGGAAGCTCACGAAGGAGACGTCCAGCGCCGCGGAGTACAGCAGCGGCGGCAGCACGATGTTCAGCAGCACATGCCCGTCGATGGCGATGTTGGGCACGAACGGCAGGAACGAGGCCGCCAGTGCGACCACCGTCACCAGCAGCGGTGCGGGCCACCCCCGCCATCGTGCGACCGCCGCCACCGCGACCGCACCGACGATGACGAAGAAGATGCTGGGGTCCATTGGGAAATGCTACTGCCGGCATCCGACGGGAAACGGATGCCGATCCGCAACCGCACGGATGCCGTGGTGCACGCGGGGTGCGGCACGCGGCATCCGTGACCACCCCCACGACGGCCGTGTCCGGGCCCGTGCCCGCGCCGCGCACGCGAGCGGCCGGCGGCGGGTTCGGATCCCGCGCGCCGGCCGCATCCGTCCTCCGGACCCGGTCAGGATTGACCGTGCTGCGCTCTCGAGCGCCGCGACAGCGAGTCGATGATGACCGCCAGCAGCAGCACGGCGCCGGTGACCATGAACCGCACCGACGAGTCCAGGCTCAGCAGCGTCAGACCGTTGTCGATGGACTGGATCACGAAGATCCCCAGCAGCGCCGACCAGGCCGACCCGCGGCCGCCGAACAGGCTCGTCCCGCCGATCACGGCCGCGGCGATCGCCACGAGGTTGGTCGTGCCGCCACCGCTGGAGATGCTCGCCGCGGTGAGGCGGGCCGCCGCCATCAGGCCGCCGACGGATGCCAGCACCGTGCCGACCATGAGGGCCGAGATGTAGATGGTGCGCACGTTGATGCCCGCGCGCCGCGCGGCCTCCTCGTTGCCGCCGACCGCGTAGATCCAGCGCCCCCAACGGGTGCGGGTGAGCAGGAAGGCCATGATGGCCACGAGTGCGATGAAGGTGAGGAACATCACGCCCACGCCGCGGTTGGTGGCCAGGTACGCGATCGCCGCCGCGGCGACCACCGCCACCACGACGGCCTTGATGACGACCAGCGACAGCGAGCCCGTGGACAGGCCCGCACGGCTGCGACGGCTGCGGCGCATGAGGTCGGTGACGACGATGCCGACGACGGCCAGTCCCGCGATCAGGTACGCCAGCCACGGCGGCAGGAACCAGGTCGTCGCGAACTGCACGAGCCACGACGAGTACGGCAGGTTGATGGTGCCGGTCGGCCCGAGGATCCACAGCTGCAGACCCAGGAATCCCAGCAGACCCGCCAGGGTGACCACGAAGGTCGGCACCCCGAACCGGGTGAAGAGGAACCCGTACAGGTAGCCGATGGAGGCGCCGACGGCGAGGGCCAGGAGGATGGCCAGCCAGATCGGCCAGCCCAGGTTCACGAAGGTGACGCCGATGATGGCGGATGCCAGCCCGCTGAGCGACCCGATCGACAGGTCGATCTGCGCGACCAGGAGCACGACGACGACGCCCAGTGCGATGGTGCCCAGCGCCGCGCACTGCATGGTGAGGTTGACGAGGTTGTCGGCGGAGAGGAAGTTCGGGTTCAGCAGCTGGAAGACGATCCAGATGAGGATGAGGCCGAGGAAGATCGGCAGCGACCCGAGGTCGCCGGTGCGGATGCGCGTGCCGAAGCCCGCGATGGCGCCCTTGATCCCCTCACCGCGCACGAGGCGCTCGTCCTGCATGTCCAGCGCGACGGTCGTCGGCTGGGAGTTGTCCTTGACGGGCTGTGCGCTGCTCATCATGCGTCCTTCTCATCCGCGCGGCCGGCGCGCGTGCTGACCGGGTTGTCGGTGGCGCCGGTGATCGCGGCGACGATGTCCTCGTAGCTGACGTCGGCCGTGCGGAACACGCCGTTGTTGCGGCCCAGCCGCAGCACGACCACACGGTCGGCCACGGCCTGCACATCCGCCATGTTGTGGCTGATGAGGATGACGCCGAGCCCGCGCTCGCGCAGCCGCTCGATGAGGTTGAGCACCTCGGCGGTCTGCGCGACGCCCAGCGCCGCGGTCGGCTCGTCGAGGATGACGATGCGCGGCTCGCCGATGAGCGACCGCGCGATGGCGACGGTCTGGCGCTGACCGCCGGAGAGCGAGGCGACGGCGATGCGCACCGAGGGGATCTTCGCCGACAGCTGGCGCAGCAGCTCCCAGGCGTGCTGCTCCATGTACTCCTCGTCGATGGTGCCGCGCCCGGGCTCGCGCCCCAGGAACAGGTTGGAGACCACGTCGAGGTTGTCGCACAGCGCGAGGTCCTGGAACACCGTGGCGATGCCCAGCTCGCGCGAGGAGGTCGGCGAGGTGATCGTGGCGGGTGCGCCGTTGAACGTGATCGTGCCGCTGTCGGCGGGATGGACGCCGGCGAGGATCTTCACGAGCGTCGACTTGCCGGCGCCGTTGTCGCCCACCAGGGCGACGACCTCGCCGGGGTAGACGTCCAGATCGATGTCGGTCAGCGCGCGCACGGCGCCGAATCCCTTGGAGATGTTTCGGATCGACAGCACGGGCTCGCGTGTGGCGGGCTGCTGCTCCTCCAGGTCTGTTGCTGCTGCCACTGTGGCTCCTTCGTCATGGTCGGTGGGCGCCGGCATGATGCCGGCGCCCACCTGGCCGATTACTTCAGGCCGTTGGCCGCGCAGGCCTCGGCGTACTCAGCCGTGCAGATCTGGTCTACCGTGTAGAGCCCGTCCGCCACCACCGTGTCCTTGATGTTGTCCACCGTCACCGCGACGGGCGTCAGCAGGAACGAGGGGACCGCGTCGCCGCTGGCGGTGTCCGCCGTGGTGTCGGCCTCGGGCGATTCGCCCTTGGCCAGGGAGACGGCCAGCTCGGCGGCCTGGTAGGCCTCCGGCTTGAACGCCTTGTAGACGGTCATGTACTGGTCGCCGGAGAGGATGCGCTGGATGCCGGAGAGCGCGGCGTCCTGGCCGGTGACGGGCGGCAGCGGGGTGACGCCGCCGGCCTTCAGCGCGGCGATCGCACCGCCGGCGGTGTCGTCGTTGGCGTCGTACACGCCGGTGATCTCGTCACCGAACTTGGTCACCTGCCCTGCGACCCAGTCCTGAGCCTTCGGCGGCTCCCATCCGGGTGTGTCGAACTCGCTGAGCACGGTCAGGCCGGACGCGTCGATGATGTTGTGCGCGCCCTTCTTGAACTGTGCGGCGTTCGGGTCTGTGGGCGAGCCGTTGACCATGATGATGCCGGAGTCGTCGGGAAGGCCGAGCTCCTTCATCCGGTCGACGAGGGCCTGCGCCTGCAGCTCCCCGACCTTCTCGTTGTCGAAGGAGACGTAGTAGGAGACGTCGGCGCTGTCGACGAGGCGGTCGTAGGAGATGACCGGGATGCTCTTGGCCTTGGCCTGGTTGACGATGGCGGCGGCGGCCTTGCCGTCGAAGGGATCGAGGACGAGGACGTCCACGCCCTGGGTCAGCATCGACTCCGCCTGCTGCTGCTGCTTGGCGGCGTCGCCGTCGGCGTTGGCGTACAGGACCTCGCAGTCCGCGCAGAGGTCTTTGACCTTCTCCTCGAAGTAGGGCTTGTCAGCGCTCGCGTAGCGCTCAGTGACGTTGTCGGGCAGAAGCAGCCCGATCGTGGCCGCGCCGTCCGTGGCGGTGTCAGCCGGCGCATCGCCGGTCTGAGTCCCGTTCGAACACCCCGCGAGCGCACCCATCGTCAGGAGGAGCGCCGTCGAGGCGGCGAGCGCTCTTGTGGTTGTGATCTTCATCGAAAACCTCCATTGCTGTGCCGGCCACTGTGGCGACTCCCTGAGTGTGCCAGCCTTCAAGCCTTGACGTCAAGACTTGAAGGCAACGATTTCGCATCCGCCTCAGAGGACGGCTTCGCGCACGTTCGTCTCATCGATCGCCCGCACGGCGGCGCCCATGACCGCGGCGTCCAGCCCGAGCTGCGCCTGGACGACGTCCGGCACCGCCGCCCCGGTGAGGATGGTGGTGCTCTCCATCGCCATCCGGATCGGTCCCAGCAGCAGCTCCCCCGCGCGGGCGAGATCGCCGCCGACGACGATCCGCTCCGGGTCGAAGAGGTTGCACAGGTTGCCGGCGGCCACGCCGATGTGCCGGCCGGCCTCGGCCAGGGCCCGGATGCAGTCGTCATCGCCCGCCATCGCGTGCACCACGACGTCGACGACCTTGGTGATCCCGCCCTCGTCGCCCAGGCGCTCGAGGATCGCCGGCCCCCCGGCGATGGCCTCCAGGCATCCGCGATTGCCGCAGCGGCACAGCGGGCCGTCCTCGGCGATCACGGTGTGCCCGAGCTCGCCGGCGATGCCGTTGTGACCGCGCAGCACCCGGCCCTCCAGCAGCAGTCCCGCCCCGATGCCCTCGCCGATGTCGAGGACGATGACGTTCTGCCTGCCGCGCGCGGCACCCAGCCTCGCCTCGGCGAGCGCCGCGAGATTCGAGGCGTTGTCGAGGAACACCGGCTGCCGCAGCCGTCGGTGCACGACCTCGACGATGTCGACCCCGGTCCAGCCGCGCAGGATCCCACGACCGGCGACCCGCCCCGACGCGCGGTCGATGGGCGCGGAGACCGCGACGCCCACGCCGCGCAGCTCGTCCATGCCGGATTCCAGGTTGACGAGGATGTCCGACAGCAGCAGAGACGCGCGGTCGAGCTCGTTGTCGGCGCGATGGTCGCGCGCCAGCGGCATGTGGTTCTCGCCGAGCACGGTGCCGTTGACATCGGCCACCAGCACGCGCAGATGCCTGGCGGCGACGTGGATGCCCGCGACGAGACCGACGGCGCGGGCGAACGACACCAGCGTCGCCCGGCGTCCGCTGCGGATGCTGGGGCTCGTGCGCAGGACGCCCGCCGCGGAGAGCTCCTTGACGATGTTGGAGACGGATGCCGCGGACAGCCCCGTCACAGCCACGAGCTCGACCTGGGTCAGGCTGCCCTGCTTCTTGATCGCAGCCACCACTCGACGCCGATTGGCTTCACGCAGTGAAGCCTGAGAGCCGGGAGGACGTCGTTGTGATGCCACGACGACACACTACCGGGGCCCGGCCGACGACGCGATCGCACACGCCTCGCACGACCTCGGGGGACACGGTGGAATGCCTGCGGGCGCTCGCGCGTTGTCGATGATGATGAGCGCCTCAACGATCACCCCGGCCCTGTCCGTCCTCGACCTGGTCCCGGTGCGCACCGGACAGACGACAGCGCAGGCCGTGGCGTCGTCGATGGCCCTCGCGCAGCGCGCCGACGGCCTCGGATTCCGGCGCTACTGGTTCGCGGAGCATCACAATATGCCCGCCGTGGCATCCACCACCCCACCGATGCTCATCGCGGCGGCCGCCGCCCGCACGCAGCGCATCCGCGTCGGATCCGGCGGGGTGATGCTGCCCAATCATGCACCGCTCATCGTCGCCGAGCAGTTCGCGATGCTCGAGGCCATCGCGCCCGGTCGCATCGACCTCGGCATCGGCCGCGCCCCCGGCAGCGATCCCGTGATCACCCAGCTGCTGCGCCAGTCCGGCACGGCCGGTGACGTCGAGCGCTTCCCCTCGCACGTGCAGGACATCGCGCTCATGCTGCAGCCGGAGGGCGCCGCCCTGCAGTTCACGACCGGCCGCGAGTACACGGTGCGCGCCACGCCCTCGGCGACCGGTGCGCCGGAGATCTGGCTGCTCGGCTCCAGCGACTACTCGGCCCAGCTCGCGGCATCCCGCGGTCTGCCGTACGTGTTCGCGAACCACTTCTCCGGGCAGGGGCTCGACCGGGCCCTCGACCTGTACCGATCCACGTTCCAGCCCAGCGCGGTGCTGGCCGAGCCGCGCACGTTCCTCACGGCGAACGCCGTCGTCTCCCCCACGGCGGAGGAGGCCCGCGCCCGCGCTCTGCCGCAGCTGCGGATGATGGCACGGCTGCGACGCAACCAGCCTCTCATCCCGCTGGAGACGGTCGAGGAGGCGCAGCAGGGGCTGGCGGATGCCGCGAATGCCGACGAGCAGAGGCTCATCGACGCCACCGTCGCGAACTGGCTGGTCGGAGACGCCGAGACCGTGCGCTCGGCCCTGGCCGAGTTCGCCGCCCGCCACGGTGTCGACGAGGTCATGATCTCGCCGGTCGCGGGCTCCTTCGCATCCGAATCCCTGGACGGCATCACCGCGCGCAGCCAGACCCTGGACCTCCTGGCGGCCTGACCCCGCCGCGCCCCCTCCCGCCCCCCTCGCCCTCCCGCCCCTCGCCACCTCGCCCTCCCGCCCCCTCGCCCTCCGCATGGGAGGGTAAGTCGGGTTCCACGGCCTTCGCACCGCACTTCGGCTCCCATGCGGGCCGGCGACTTCGCCCTGCACAACCCGGGAGAGCGGGGAGTTGTCCACAACGCGTGGGTTCGGTGACGGTCCGGCGGTGACGGGGGAGTTCGATGGAGCGATGCGTCACCGCATCCGCCTCCCGCCGAGCCTCGGTCCGGTGTTCGTCCTCTCCGACGCGGTCGCGGCGGGAGTCGGCAGATGGCGTGGGAGCGCGCCGGACCTGGACCGCCCGTTCCGCAGCGTGCGCGCCACGTCGGCGCCCGATACGTTCCTCACACTCGTCGAGTGCTACCGGCCCCGGATGCGGGAGCATCACCGCCTCGTCGGCTGGACCGCGGTGCGCCTATGGGGCCTGCCGACGCCGCATCGCTGGACCCCGCTCGAACCCATCGAGGTCGCCGTGCCGCGAGACGGTGCGTCGCCGCACGGCCCGCGTGTGCGCGGACGCCGACTCGATGCAGGCCGCGCGCAGACCTGGATCGTGCATCACGTACAGGTCGTCGATCCGATCGCCGCGGTCTTCACCGTCGCCCGGGACCTGTCCCCCGACCACACGGTGGTCCTGCTCGATGCCCTGCTCAGCCGGGCCGACGGTTATCCGGGGCTTCTCCCCGGGCGTCCCCTCATCGACCACGAGGAGATCGCCCGGCGGCTGACGGCATGGCACGCCTTCCCGGGGTCGGCGAGGATTCGGGCGGCACTGCCGCACGCACGGACGGGTGCCGAGTCCCCCAAGGAGACCGAGACCAGACTTCTGCTGCGGCGTGCAGGCCTTCCCGAGCCGGTGCTGCAGTACGAGGTGTGCGAGGGTGACCGGGTCGTCGCCCGTCTGGACCTGTCGTACCCCGAGCTCAGGATCGCCATCGAGTACGAGGGCGACGGGCACCGGACGGACGCCGTGCAGTGGCGCCGTGACATCCAGCGCCAGCGCGATCTGGAGGATCTGGGCTGGATCGTCGTCCGGCTCACCCAGCAGGATCTCCGCTCCGGCAGCGCATCGCTGGTCTCCCGCATCCGTCATGCCATCGCGAGCCGGACGTCGCGACGGTGAGTGCCGCATGGGAGCCGAACTCCGCTCCCGGCGCCGGGGAACCGCACGAAGGCTCCCATGCGAAATACCCAGGGGCCGGGAAGGCGCGAGGCGAGGGGAAGGCGCGGGGCCAGGCGCAAGGAGACGGCTCGGGGGTCAGTCCTCGTCGGGTTCGCCGGCGATGAGTCCGCGCAGCCAGTCCCGGGCCTCCACGAAGATCTCGTCGGCGTAGCGCTCGGGGTACTGCACGATGCGCCGGTCGGCGCGCGGGTAGGAGCCCAGGAACACCACGCGGGGACTGAACCGGCGGATGCCCAGCAGCGCATCGGCCATGCGCTCATCATGGATGTGCCCGTCCGCGTCCAGCACGAACCGGTACCTGCCCAGCTCGTCGCCGATGGGGCGCGACTCGATGAGCGACAGGTTGATCCCGCGGGTGGAGAACTGCTCGAGCATCTCCAGCAGGGCGCCGGGACGGTCGTCGGGCAGTTCGACGATGAGCGAGGTCTTGTCCGCGCCGGTCGGCTCGCCCGGCGCCGTGGTGCGCGAGACCAGCACGAACCGCGTGACGGCGTTGTCGTTGTCGCCGATCTGCTCGGCCAGCACCTCGAGCTCCTGGTGCTGCACGATCCCGGGGGCGGCGATCGCGGCATCCGCCGGCAGGGAGCCGTCCAGCAGCCCCAGAGCAGATGCCACATTGCTCGCCGCCGGGACATGGGCGTGCTCAGGGAGGTGCTCCTCCAGCCAGGAATGGCACTGCGCGTAGGCGACCGGATGGGCTGCGACCACCCGCACGTCCTCGAGTTTCGCGCCCGGCTGTGCGACGAGCACGAAGTTGACCCGCACCAGGTACTCCCCGACGATCCGCAGACCCGGGTTGTTCGCCAGCGCGTCCTGCGTGGTGGACACCCCGCCGTCGATCGAGTTCTCGATCGCGATCATCGCGGCATCCGAGGCCCCGGACAGCACGTCGGCGAGCGCCTCACCGACGTTGTGCACGGGCTTCCACACGTGACCGCGGGCTTCGGGGACCTGGTCCAGCGCCGCCTCGGTGAAGGTTCCAGCAGGGCCCAGGTAGCTGTAGGTGCGGCGCTCAGTCACTCCGCAAGCCTAGCGCCGGCGGGGTGCGCACGCAGGTCCGGCGACGGCCGCCACGCCTGCGGCGGCACGGGCACCGCGCCTGCACGCCCGCTGCCTCGCCCGGGAGCGCCGCGCAGATGACGCCGAGGATGCGCGGGCGGCTGGTGCGGGGCAGACTATGCACATGACGAGTCGTGCAGGCCTCCCCGCGGAGGAAAAGGACCTCATCGATGTCGACGAGCTGATCGCCGCGTACTACGACCGGCATCCGGATCCGAGGATCCAGACGCAGCGCGTCGTCTTCGGCACCAGCGGGCACCGGGGCTCGGCGCTGACGAGCAGCTTCAACGAGGACCACATCCTCGCCACCACCCAGGCCATCGTCGACTACCGCACCGCACAGGGCATCACCGGTCCGCTGTTCCTCGGCCGCGACACGCACGCGCTGTCGCTGCCCGCCGAGCGCACCGCCATCGAGGTGCTCATCGCCAACGGCGTGGACGTGCGGGTCGACTCCCGGGACGCCTGGGTGCCCACCCCCGCTCTCAGCCACGCGATCCTCACCTGCAACCGCGGTCGCACGGCCGACGACGCCGGCCGTGCCGACGGCATCGTCGTCACGCCCAGCCACAATCCGCCCCGCGACGGAGGTTTCAAGTACAACCCTCCGCACGGCGGCCCCGCCGACACGGATGCCACGGGCTGGATCGCCCAGCGCGCCAACGAGCTGATCGAGGGGAAGCTCGAGGGCGTCAAGCGGCAGAGCTTCGCCGACATCGACTGGGATGCCATCACCGGCTACGACTTCCGTGACGCGTACGTGCGCGACCTGCCGAGCATCATCGACATCGACGCGATCAAGCGCGCGGGCGTGCGCATCGGCGCCGATCCGCTGGGCGGCGCGTCGGTGGAGTACTGGCAGCTCATCAGGGAGATGCACGGGCTCGACCTCACGGTCGTGAATCCCGAGGTCGACCCGACGTGGCGCTTCATGACCCTGGACTGGGACGAGAAGATCCGGATGGATCCGTCGTCGCCATCCGCCATGGCCTCGCTGGTCGCGAAGAAGGGCGACTACGACGTCCTCACCGGCAACGACGCGGACTCCGACCGGCACGGGATCGTCACCCCGGATGCCGGGTTGATGAACCCCAACCACTACCTGGCCGTCGCCATCGACTACCTGTTCTCGCACCGACCCGCCTGGCCGCAGGACGCCGCCATCGGCAAGACCCTGGTCTCCTCGATGATCATCGACCGGGTCGCCGAGTCGCTGGGCCGTCGCCTGCTGGAGGTTCCGGTGGGCTTCAAGTGGTTCGTCCCGGGACTCCTGGACGGCTCGGTCGCGTTCGGCGGCGAGGAGTCCGCCGGCGCGTCGTTCCTGCGCAAGGACGGCACCGTGTGGTCGACCGACAAGGACGGCATCCTGCTGTGCCTGCTGGCCGCCGAGATCATCGCCGTCACCGGCAAGACGCCGTCGGAGCGCTATCGCGAGCTGGAGCAGGAGTTCGGGGCGTCCGCGTATCAGCGCGTGGACGCGCCCGCCACGCCGGAGCAGAAGGCGACACTGGGCCGGCTGAGCCCGGATGCCGTGACGGCGACCGAGCTCGCGGGCGAGCCGATCACCGCCCGCCTCTCGCACGCGCCCGGCAACGGAGCGGCCATCGGCGGTCTGAAGGTGCAGACCGAGCACGCCTGGTTCGCCGCTCGACCGTCGGGCACGGAGGACGTCTACAAGCTGTACGCCGAGAGCCTGCGGGGCCCCGCGCATCTCGCGCAGGTACAGGAGGAGGCCAGGGCGGTCGTCGCCGCCGCTCTGGGCGACTGAGCGCGGGCCCGCCGGCCGGGCCGGCGCCTCCAGCGGGCCCGGGAATCCCGGCCGCCGCCCCGATCACCCCGTCTCGACGGCGAGCATCCGTCCCGCTTCGCGCAGCCAGCGGGCGGGATCGGCGAGGGCGGATGCCGCAGAACCCGCGATCGCGGTCAGCGACAGCGCCTGATCGAACAGGCCCACATCGGCATCCGTCGCGATCCGCCCGGCGGCGAGGAGGCGCCTCGCCCCCGCATCCGACGCCAGCCCCGCGACGTAGGAGGGCACCTTGCCGTCGCCGGACTGCCCGTCGTAGGAGCCCTCGCCCGTCACCACGGCATCCGCGCCCTCCACGGCCTGCGCGAGTCCGATCAGCCGGGAGACTTCGCCCGCACCGGGGAGAAGCCGGGCG
Organism: Microbacterium soli; assembly: GCF_039539005.1. NCBI lineage: Bacteria > Bacillati > Actinomycetota > Actinomycetes > Micrococcales > Microbacteriaceae > Microbacterium > Microbacterium soli. Next base: position 1,820,073 of record NZ_BAABCP010000001.1, on the reverse strand, counting down.
CCCCAGGCCACCAGCGCACCGCCGACTCCGCCGGCCGCCCCGGCACCGGGCGTGGCGGGGTCGATGCCGAGGAGCCCTGCCAGTGACAGCAGTCCGGCATCCACGAGGGCGCGATCGGCGGCATCCGTCAGCCCCTTCTGCGGGCCGAAGACCGCTGCGGTGCCGCGCGGGCCGGTGAGCGGATTGGTCACATCGCTGAGGACGATGGTCTCCGGCGCCGTTCGCAGGCCGCTGCGATCCATGTCCGCGAGCGCCGCGAGCCCGCGCGCGCCCGGCGGGGTCTGTGCCCCCGCGGCGTCGAGGAACCTCGCGCCCAGCGCCCGCAGCATCCCGGTCCCGCCGTCGGTGGACGAACTGGAGCCGATCCCGAGGACGAGCCGTGAGACGCCGTGGTCGAGCGCGGCGGCGATGGCCTGCCCGAATCCGGTGGAATCCGCGTCCCAGGGGCGAAGCCCGTCCAGCAGTTCGATGCCCGAGGTGGAGGCGAGGTCGACGACACCGGTCCCGCCCGGCGCCTCATCGGATGCCGGCAGCAGCAGCCACGCCGTCTCGACGGGCGTCCCCGCCGGCCCGTCGACCGTCACCGGCATCCGCACCGCACCGGGGACGGCCTCCTGGAACGCCGCCACGGTGCCTTCTCCGCCGTCGGCCATCGGCCGCAGCACGAGCTCCGCGGACGGGTCGACGCTCCGCCACCCCTCGGCGAGCGCGTGGGCGGCATCCGCCGCGGTGATCGTGCCCTTGAAGCTGTCCGGTGCGATGACGATGCGCCTCACCGGCTCCGCCTCTCGCGCTCGGGTGCGGCGGGATCGGGCGGGACGGGCAGGCCGGGCGTGCTCTCGCGCACGAGAACCTCCAGCCGCATCTCCGGCTGCTGCCATTCGGCATCCACCGTGGCACGGAACGCCTGGTAGCCGAGATCCCGGAGCGGCACTCCCACCGTGGTCAGCCGTGGGGAGACGTCCCGGCTGGCCGGCACGTCATCGAAGCCGCACACGGCGATGTCCGCACCGACCGCCCGCCCCGCGTCCCGGATCGCCGTCATCGCCCCGATGGCCACGACGTCGCTGAGTGCGAACACCAGGGTCTCCGAGGGGACGCCGTCGGCGAGTGCTCGCGTCATCGATGCGGCGCCCGACTCGCGCTCGAACGTTCCGCGGTACACCCGGCTGAGCTCACCGCCGCCGGCGGCGAACCCGGCGGTGAACCCGGCGAGCCGGTCGTCCGAGGTGCTGACTCCCTCGTCGGCGCCGAGACCGATGGCCCGCCGGTACCCGAGCTCGGCCATCGCCCGGCCCAGCTGCTCGGCGCCCTGCCTGTTCGGGATGCGGATGCTGCGGTCCCCGCCGGCGCCGAAGGTCACCGTTCGTCCTCCGAGCGCGGCGAAGCCCGCCAGCTCCTCAAGGGCGGCCGCGTCGCGCTCTCCCGCCCGCGAAGCGGCGAGGATCACGCCTCGCGGGCGCTGACCGCGCAGGGCGTGCAGGATGCGCACCTCACGAGCGGGCTCGCGCTCGGTGATCGCCACCGTGACGATCAGTCCCTCCTCGTCGGCGCCGCGCGCGACACCCGACGCGATCTGGCCGAAGTACGGGTCGGCGATGTCGGCGACGAGCAGCGCGATCACCGGAGAGGTGCCGCGCGCGATGGCCTGCGCGGACACGTTCGCGGTGTAGCCGAGGTCACGGGCCGCCGACTCGACCCGCTCCCGGAACGAGTCGGCCACCTTCCGCTGGGAACCGTTGAGCACGCGGGACGCCGTCGCGAGCGACACTCCCGCCGCCCGGGCGACGTCGTGCAGCGTCGGGGCGGGACCGCGCGCCGCGCGCGGCGGCCTGCGGTGGGATGCGCTCTCCACGGGGCTCATGGCTTCGAGCCTATCCAGGCCCTGTGGCATCGCACGTCAACGCGGCTCATGACCGCGCAAGCCAGCGGCGCAGGGTCGCGGATTCGACGGTCAGGAGGGCAGGGTCGTCATCGGGGAGGAACTCCAGCAGGGCGTCCCGCGGGGGCACCGGCAGTGCAGCCGCGACGTCAAGGATCCGCTGCCACATCGCCGCGCGCTCATGCAGACGCCGTCGTTCGGCTTGCGGCCACCAGGAGAACACGTGCAGGGCGCTCGTGTGGGCGGCGATCGCGTCGAACTCGGCGAGCACGACGTCGTCGCTGATGCCGACGGACGGCTGCCAGTATGTCGTCAGCGCGGGGTGGGCCACATCGGCGAGCAGGCGCAGCACGGCATCCGGTCCGTCGGCGACGGTGCCGCGGTGGTATTCCAGGGCGAGGGCGATGCGGCGATCGGATGCCTCGGCCGCGGCGTCCCGGAGCACCGCGACGATCCGGGCGTACTCCTCGGAGGCGGCCTGCGCGGAGTCGACGCGGCCGGCCCAGATGCGCACCCGGTCCGCGCCCAGCGCCTGTGCGCTGTCGAGGACCGACGTGATCGACTCTCCCGGATCGGCGTGGAAGTAGGACCCGTACGAGCAGACGGCGAGACCGGCATCCGTCGTCGCCCGCGCGATGCGCGCGGCGCGGTCGACGTCGCCCGCGGGCACATGCACGTCTCCGCCCCACTCGATCGCCTCGAGCTGCGCCTCTGCGGCGAGCGCGATGATCTGCTCCGGGTCGAGCCGTCGGAACGTCACCGAGCACAGCCCTGGTCGCATGATCATCTCCATCTCCTCCATCTTCCCCGTTCCCGTCGCACTTTCTGTCGCTTCAGGCACCCCGGAAGCGACGATTTCTGCGACGGGAGCAGTTCGGTCAGGGCGGGCGGGGGCGGTCAGGGCAGGTGAGGGGTGGTCAGGGCGGATGGGTGGCGGGGCGGATGAGGCGGTCGAGGACGGGTCAGGGCAGGTGAGGGGCGACGGCGTCCGCGAAGGACTCGATCGTGCGGGCGACGACCGATGCCGGGGCGTCGGCCCAGATGTCGGCGTTGAACAGCTCGACCTCGATGTCGCGGTCGTACCCGGTGGCCATCACAGCGCGGGTGAGAGCGGCGAAGTCGATCACGCCCTCGCCGGGATAGTGCCGGGACAGCAGCACGTCGGCCGGCAACGGCGTCTTCCAGTCGCACACCTGGTATGTGGCGATGCGGCCCTCGCTTCCGGCACGGGCGATCTGCTCGAGCACCTGCGGGTCCCACCAGATGTGGAACGTGTCGACGGCGGCACCGACGACCGACGCGTCGAAGTCGGAGGCGATGTCGAGCGCCTGGCCGAGTGTGGAGACGACGGCGCGGTCGGAGGCGTACATCGGATGCAGCGGCTCCAGCGCCAGCGTGACGCCGGCGGCCTTCGCGTCATCGGCGAGCGCTCCGAGTGCGTCGCGTACCCGCTCACGGGCACCGACCAGATCGCGTGAGCCCTCCGGCAGCCCGCCGACGACGAGCACGAGCACGGCGGCGGATCCGGGGGCGCCGGCCGCGGCCAGTGCCGCCGTCTCCTCGATGGCCCGGCGGTTGTCGTCCAGCGCGGCGCTCCGATCCGGCCCCTCGGGCAGCGTGAAGAACCCACCGCGGCAGTGACTGGAGAAGCGCAGGCCGGAGTCCGCCAGCATCCGCGCGGCCGTGTCCAGACCCACCTCGTTCACCGGTTCCCGCCAGAGCCCGATGGACGGCACGCCGGCCTCGGCCGTGACCCGCAGGGCGGTCGCCAGGTCGGCGCGCTTGATGGTGGCCTGGTTGATCGACAAACGGGGGTCGGGGGTGCTCACAGGTCCACTCCGTTCAGACGCAGCATCCCGTGCCAGCGCTCCCGCGCGAGCTCGGGGTTCTCCAGGGCGAGCGAGGCGTTGGCCAGCTCGACGATCCGCGACAGGTGCGTCAGGCTCCGTGCGGAGTGCAGGCCGCCGACCATCTGGAACGCGGGCTGGTGGCCGTTGAGCCACGCGAGGAACGCGACGCCGGTCTTGTAGTAGAAGGTGGGCGCGGCGAACACCTGTCGGCTGAGCTCCTCGGTGGGCCCGAGGATGCGCTGGTAGGCGGCGGGGTCTCCCGCATCGAGCGCCTGGATGGCAGCGGATGCGACGGGCGTGATCGCCGCGAAGGCACCGAGCAGTGCATCCGAGTACGACCGGATGCCCGCCCCGGAGTCTCCGATCAGTGACACGTAGTTGAAGTCGTCGCCGGTGAGCATGCGCACGCCCTCGGGCAGGCGCTCGCGCACCGAGATCTCGCTCTCGGCGTTCAGCAGGCTCATCTTCACGCCGGCGACCCTGCCGGGGCTCTCGGCGATGATGTCCAGCAGGACGCCCGAGGCCGTCTGCCAGTCGTCGGCCCCGAAGTAGCCGGCGAGCTCGGGGTCGAACGCGGTGCCCAGCCAGTGCAGCACGACCGGCGTGGTCGCGCGCTCCAGCACGGCACGGTAGACGCGCCGGTAGTCGTCGGCGCTCTCGGCGACCCGGGCGAGGTGACGGGATGCCATCAGCACGGGACCCGCGCCCTGCTCCTCGGTGAACTCCAGCTGCGAGATGTACGCGTCGATCACCCGGTCGAGCGAGATGTGCGTCTCATCGATGTGGTCGGTGTTGACGCCGACGACGACCGACCCGCCCTCCTCGCGCGCGACCTGAGCGCTGCGGGCGATCAGCTCGCGGGTCGCTGCGGCATCCAGGCCCATGTTGCGCTGCGCGGTGTCCATGGCATCCGCCACTCCCAGACCCCACGAGTAGACGTTGCGGCGGAACGCGAGTGTCGAGTCCCAGTCGATGTCGGCGGGCCGCCCCGGGGTGTTGTCGCCCCACACGACGGGCACGACGTGCGCGGCGGCGTAGGCGACGCGCGAGCGCAGCGGTGACGTCGGCCGCGTGTACGCGCCGGAGTCGTTCAACTCGGCATCCGAGACCGCTCCGGAGGCCGACAGCAGGCGCAGCACGGTCACAGCGAGAGCTCCTCGATGGCGACCCTGCGGCCCTCGGCGTTGGAGGCGAGACCCGCCTCCGCGAACTGGACGCCGCGGGCGCCGGCCAGCAGGTCGAAGGCGTAGTCGGTGCCGAGGACGTACGACTCCAGGTATTCCTCCCACTGCTGGCGGAAGCCGTTGAGGAACACGTCGTTGGTGGGGACGGTCTGCCAGTCGGCGGCGTAGTCGTGGGTGTCCTCGACGTCGGGGTTCCACACCGGCTTCGGCGTGGCGTTGCGGGGCTGGATCTTGCATCCGAACAGACCGACGACGGCCGAGCCGTGCGTGCCGTCGACCTGGAACTCGACGAGCTCGTCGCGGTTCACGCGCACCGTCCAGGAGGAGTTGATGGTGGCCGTGATGCCGCCGTCGAGCTCGAAGATGCCGTACGCGGCATCTTCGGCGGTGGCGTCGTAGTGCTCGCCCTTCTCGTCCCAGCGGTCGGCGATGTGCACGGCGGCCTGGGCGTAGACGCTCCGCACCCGCCCGAACAGGTTCTCGAGCACGTAGTTCCAGTGCGGGAACATGTCGGTGATGATGCCGCCGCCGTCCTCGGTGCGGTAGTTCCAGCTGGGGCGCTGCGCCCTCTGCCAGTCGCCCTCGAACACCCAATAGCCGAACTCGCCGCGCACGGAGAGGATGCGGCCGAAGAAGCCGGAGTCGATCAGGCGCTTGAGCTTCTGCAGGCCGGGAAGGTACAGCTTGTCGTGCACGACGCCGGTCTTCACGCCGGCGGTCTTCGCGAGCTGCGCGAGCTCGATCGCCTCCTCCAGGGACTCGGCGGTGGGCTTCTCGGTGTAGATCGCCCTGCCCGCGGCGATGGCCTTGCGGATGGCGGTGGCGCGCGCCTTCGTCACCAGGAAGTCGGCGTAGATCTCCCACTGCGGGTCGGCGAGGGCCGCGTCGAGATCGGTGGTGTAGTCGGCGATGTCGTGCCTGGCGGCGAGCTCGGCGAGCTTCTCCTCGCTGCGGCCGACGAGGATCGGCTTGACGGTCGCCTTCGACCCGTCGGAGAGCTCGATGCCGCCCTGATCGCGGATCGCCAGGATCGAGCGCACCAGGTGCTGCCGGTAGCCCATGCGTCCGGAGACGCCGTTCATGATGATGCCGATCTCGCGCACGTTCGCCATTGGTGTTTCCGTTCTGTTCGGGAAGTGGTCGCCTCTCCGAATGGGTAAGCGCTTTCCCTCAGTGAACCAGATCATCCCGGATCACGCAAGACCGCCGGCGGGATTCGGGTGACGCACCCCGCCCGGGGACGGGGTCCAGCGGTTCAGCCAGTCGCCGGGATGACCGCGACGGCAGGATGCGCCGGTCAGGCCCGATGAGGGGACCGACCGGCGCAGCTGCGCAGCTCAGGCCTCCGCGATCAACCGGAAGGCCTTGGAGGCGGCGGCGACCTCGGCCGGGCTCAGCTCGGCCAGCACCGACCGCATCCGCTCCGCGTTCTCGGCGCGCAGCTCCGCGAGCACCCGCTCGGCCTGCGCGGTCACCGTGAGCACCCGGAGCCGCCCGTCGTTCTCGTCGGGCCGCGACTCGATCAGACCGAACTGCTCCAGCATCCGGATCTGCCTGCTGACCATCGACTTGTCCATCTCGAACAGCTCCACGAGCCGGTGAGCACTCACCTGCCCGGTGCGCCCGATGTACGCCAGCAGCTTGTAGCCCGACGGCTGCAGCTCGGGGTGGATCCGCGCCGCGGACTCCTTCCACAGCGTCCGCACCCGGGCGAGGATGAGATTCAGGTGCCCCTGGAAGTCCGCGAGCACCTCGTCGGCGGCCTGCGTGTCCATGTCAGCGCACCGACTCCGCCGCCTCGCGCGGGCGGTCGTCTTCGCCGTCCACCACGCGGATGCTGCCCGTGACGGCGCCGACCTCGGCACCGGCGACCTCGATCGCGGACTCCTCGGCATTGGCGCGCAGCTGCTCGGCGGAGTTCTTCGTCGACAGCGGCTTGTTCGCGATGAACGCGATGGCGAGCACTCCGATCACCGCCAGCGGCACGGCGATGAAGAACGCGTCGGCGATGCCGTGGCCGTACGCCGACTCGACGACGGTGCGGATGGTCTCCGGCAGATCCGACACCTTCGGCACATCACCCGAGCCGAGGGCCTTGAGCGCCTCGAGCTCGTCGGGCGAGGCGGGCTTGAAGCCCGCGAAGCCGTCCTTGATGTACGCCGCGACGTTGGTCGCGAGGACCGAGCCCATGACGGTGACGCCGATGGTGCCGGCGATGGTGCGGAAGAAGTTCACGCCCGACGAGGCGACGCCCAGCTGCTGCGGCGGGGTGTCGTTCTGCACGATGAGGGTGAGGTTCTGCATCACCATGCCGAGCCCCGCGCCGAGGACGAACATGTAGGTCGCGACGAGCACGAAGGGGGTGTCGTAGCGCAGCGTCGCCATGAGCGAGACGCCGACGACGGCGAGGATCGAGCCCAGCATCATCCAGCCCTTCCACTTGCCGTAGCGGCTCACGAGCTGACCGATGATGATGGACGAGCCCATCTGCCCCACGATCATGGGGATCGTCATCAGGCCGGACTCCGTGGGCGTGGCGCCGCGCGCCAGCTGGAAGTACTGCGCGAGGAACACCGAGGTGGCGAACATCGAGACGCCGATCGCGATGGAGGCGACCACCGAGAGCGTGAACGTGCGCCCGAGGAACAGCGAGAGCGGGATGAGCGGCTCGGAGACGAACAGCTCGACGATGACGAACGCGACCAGGAGCACGGCGGAGCCGATGCCGAGGACGTAGCTGGTCATGGAGTCCCAGGCGAACTGCTGACCGCCCATCGACACCCAGATGAGCAGGCCGGAGACGCCGACGGCGAGCAGCCCGGTGCCGAGGTAGTCGATGGTCACCTTCACGTTCTGCGGCTTGGGCAGGTGCAGGGTGACCTGCAGCAGCACCAGCGCCAGGATGGCGAAGGGCACGCCCACCCAGAAGTTGGAGCGCCAGCCCCACACGTCGGTGAGGAACCCGCCCAGCAGCGGTCCGCCGATGGTGGCGAAGGCCATGATGCCGCCGACGACGCCCATGTACTTGCCGCGCTCGCGCGGGGAGATGATCAGGGCCACGGCGACCATGACCAGCGACATGAGGCCGCCGACTCCGAGCCCCTGGACGACGCGCATGGCGATGAGCATGTTGATGTCGGTCGAGAAGCCGGCGACGACGGTGCCCGCCGTGAACAGGATGAGGGAGAGCTGCACGAGCAGCTTGCGGTCGACGAGGTCGGCCAGCTTGCCCCAGATGGGCGTGGTGACCGAGGTGGCGAGCAGGCTCGCGGTGATGACCCAGGTGTACTGGGCCTGGGTGCCGCCGAGGTCGGCGACGATGACGGGAAGCGAGGTCGAGACGACCGTGCCGGAGAGCACGGCGACGAACATGCCGACGATGAGGCCGGAGATCGCGGTGAAGACTTCGCGTGCCGAGCGCACGGACTCGGCGGAAGAAGTGGTTCTGGAATTCAAAAGGGGGTCTCCTGCAGAGATGGTTGATCTTCGTCAACAATACACCATTAGTTGATGTTGCTCAACCATTGCGTTCGGTCAACTATTCCCGGCGCGGTGCATCCGCTCCCGAAACCCTCATCTGGTGGCCGTCGACTCCCTGGCGTGCAGCACCGGAACGACCTGCACGCGCTCGACAGGACGCGCCGCCCCCTCCACGAGTCGCGCCAGCATCAGCTCGACGGCGCGCCGACCGACGTGCTGCTTGGGCGGACGCAGCGCCGAGATGGGCAGGGCGCCGTTCTCGGCGACCTCGTCGTCGTACGCGACGATCGACAGGTCCTCGGGCAGCGACCAGCCGCGATCGAGTGCGTTCTGCTGCACGAGCAGCGCCTGCGGATCGGAATGGATGAGCATGGCCGACGTGCCGCTGCCGCGCACCTGATCGAGCAGCGAATCCACGAAGTCCGCGCGCTCGGGCCCCTCCAGGGTGTCCAACGAGGCGTTCAGATCGATCGTCGCCTGCAGCCCCAGCTCCTCCACGGCCTGCGCCCAGCCCCGGCGCAGCTGCCAGGACGTCGGCGACTGCGCGGAGGTGAGGATGCCGACCGATCGATGTCCCAGGCTCGCCAGATGCGATGCGGCGAGGTAGCCGCCGAAGACGTGATCCGTGGTCACCCACTCCAGCCGCGTCAGCGCGAGGGACGCCGGCGCCCGCCGCTCGACGAGCACGACGGGGATGGGCAGCTGCTCCAGCCAGCTCAGCAGCGCATGCCCGTCCGGACCCTGATTCTCGGGTGCGATGATGAGGCCGTGGAAGCCGCCGGATTCCACCAGCGAGCTGATCTGCCTGCGCTGATCGGCGGCCTCATAGCTCGATCCGCGCAGCACCAGCTGCACCCCGAGCTCCGTCGCCGCCGCACGCGCGCCGATCACCACCTGAGGCCAGTAGTAGCTCAGTGACGGGACGACGATGCCGACGCGGTATCGGGGGCCGCCGGAGGCCGCATGCGGGGCGACGGTCGTGTCCAGACGGCTGCGCAGCGTCGCACCGCCGTGCACCCTGGTGACCAGGCCGCGGTCGGCGAGCTCGCCGATGTCGCGGCGGATGGTCAGCTCCGACACCCCGAACTCGCGTGCCAGATCCGCCACGCGCACGGCGCCCGCCACGCGCAGCTCGTCCATGATCCGCTCACGTCGCGCGATCCCGAACACGGGACGGTTCGCTGAATCGGTCATCGTGCCTCTCCCCTCATCTCCCACATCGTCCCGGATGCCGGTGCGAACAGCATCCGCGTCACCCGCGCACCCCAGGAGCGGTGCAGATACGGGTCGTCGACGTCCACGGTCTCGAACTCCGCATCGGCGTCGTCGAACGTCAGCAGCAGGCCGCGCGACCCGTGCCGGCCGGGGACGAGCACACCGCCGCCGGTGCGCCGGGGAACTCCCGCGCACACCACGACGATGCGGGTGGTCGGGTCCGCGATCGCGTCGCCCTCGTCGCGCACGATCAGTCCGTTCCCGGTCAGCCGCACGGTGCGGATCCAGCGCTCCCCTCCGGGGTAGGCGGAGGTCAGGTCGAGCCGCCATCCGTCATCGACGGCCTCGGCGTCGGCGCGCCAACGCCGACCGGGCAGCTGCACGCGCCCTCGCGGCCACGGCGCGGAATGCCAGTCGCTGCGCATGTTCCACAGCTCGTAGCGCCGATCGGAGAACGTCTCGGCGCGGTAGGTCGCCCGTCCGAGATCCGGCAGGAGCGGGATGCCATCGACGGCGACGGAGAAGGATCCGAGGTCGTTGTGGTTGTGGTTCTCGTCGTTGTGTCCGCTCTTGACCACGACCGTCACGCCGGAACGCTCCCGGATGCCGACACCGATCGACGGCAGGAGGACATCCTCCCGTACCGCAACGGCCCCCGGTTGCCGACCCGCGCCGCTCAGCGCGCCCGAGCGCACATCCGAGAGCTCGGCGAGCATCCGCCCGAGCCCCGCGTGCACACCGTCGTCGAGCCCGCACAGCGGCCGCTCGCCACGCTCGGCGAGGGCGAAGGTAGCGGTCTCCGGCTGCGCGCACAGCTCGGCCGCGCGGAACAGCACATGCCAGGGGGTCCCGTCGTCGGCCCTCGCCTCGGCATCCGCGAAACTGGCGAACCAGCCCGGACCGAGCCGCATCCGCTGCGGGAAGCGCGCCAGCTCTCCGACGCCGCGGAGAGCACCGCCGCGGATCGACGCCACGATCGCTCCGCCGGTGAGGGGGTCCAGCAGCGCCAGAGCGTCGAATGCCCGGCCCGCCCCCTGCCACCAGTAGCCGAATCCCTCGTCGATGGCGCCGTCGGCGGGCAGCTGGGCGAGATAGCGGTCCAGCCCGTCCACGCAGCGCGCGAGGACGCGCTCGCGCAGGTCCGGCTCGGCGAACGCCATGGCCGCCACGAGGAGGTTCCCGTGGATCCACGGCGCCCAGTTGTGCACGCGATCCTCCGTGCCCTCCCAGTGCCACGCGCGTGCGAGGAACGGCTCGAGCACGCGCTCGCGCACCTGCGCGGTCAGTCGTTCGCACAGCCCGGGCGCGACGCGCTCCAGCCCGTCGCCGATCAGCAGCACGGACCAGGCCACCAGCGCGGCCTCCTCCCCCGCGCCGAGATCGACGAACGGATGCTGCCCGTCGGGCACCCGCAGACCCCGGGCGAAGACGTCGTCGTGCGCGGGCCAGCACCAGGCGCCCTGCTCGCACGTGAGCCATAGCCCGTCGGCCGCCTCGAGCAGGCGGGACTCGGTCGGGTCGATCGCCGCGGCGAGGACCGCCAGTCGCGTCCGTCGGTCGCGCAGGAAGAGGGATCGCTCGTACGCCGCTCGGTCCCCGGTGCGGGCAAAGGCCGACCAATCGGACAGTCTCAGCCCGGGCCACTCCTCGTCGCGGGACCGGTCCGCCTCCGCGAGGAGCGTCGTTCGCGCCGGACCGTCCAGCCCGTCCCAGAACTCGCGGTCGGCCGACCTCGGCACCGTCGGCGGGCGCGCCGTATCCCCGGTGCGGGACCACAGGTCGCGCAGCGCGCCGCGCTGGATCAGCATCCGTCCTCCCCAGGATGAATTTTCATGTTCGAGTGAGTGTATTCGGTTTCGAATAGGTTGCACATGATTGGTTGATCAGTCTTCACTGAGAATGTCGCAGCACACACGCGGCACGCCTCGCGACCCTCGACGGAGACACACATGCCCTCATCCCGCCCCCGGGCGCACGCGATCATGTCGGCGGAGGCGTTCGAGCTGCTGTTCGACGACGCGCGGCGCCGCCGATTCGCCGACCTCGCCGACGTCCGTGCGCCGATGCACATCGTCGACCCCGCCGACCCCGCCCTGGACACGGTGCTCGCGGAGGCCGAGGTGCTCGTTACCTCCTGGGGCGCACCGCGCTTCGACGCGGCGCTGCTGCGGCGGATGCCCCGCCTGCGCGCGGTCTTCCACGCCGCCGGCAGTGTCCGCACCCTCGTCTCCGAGGAGTTCTGGCAGCGCGGTGTGCGCATCACCACCGCAGCCGACGCCAACGCCGTGCCCGTCGCGGAGTTCACCCTCGCCACCATCCTGCTGACGGGCAAGCGCGCGCTGGTGCACGTGCACGCCGCCCCCTCGGCGCAGAAGCCCTGGGGCGGGAACCTGCGCGAGGACGCGCTCGGGAACCTGGACCGCACGATCGGCATCGTCGGCTTCTCCCGCGTCGGCCGACGCGTCGTCGATCTGCTGCGTCCGTTTCCGGGGCTGCGGACGCTCGTCGCCGACCCGTTCGCCGATGCGGAGGAGGTGACCGCCGCCGGTGCGCGGCTGATGCCGCTGCACGAGATGCTCCCACTGGTGGACGTGCTCTCGCTGCACGCGCCGGCGCTGCCGTCGACGCACCACATGATCGGCGCCGCGCAGCTGGCCGCCCTGCGCACGGGGGCGACGGTGATCAACACCGCCCGCGGCGCTCTGCTGGACCACGACGCGCTGGCCGCGGAGTGCCGCACGGGCCGCCTCGACGCCGTCCTGGATGTGACCGATCCCGAGCCCCTGCCGCCGGAATCCCCTCTGCTGACGATGCCCAACGTGATCATCACACCGCACCTGGCCGGGTCGCTCGGCTCCGAGACGCGCCGGCTGACCGACTCCGCCCTCGACGAGCTGGAGGCATACACCCGGGGCACCGCGCCGCACCATCCGATGGACTCCGCCTCGCTGACGCGCAGCGCCTGAGCCGCGCCGGCGACAGTCCACCGGACAGCCCATCGGACAGCCCACCCGGCGCCGGCAGCGACCGCCATCGCGGGCCCGGCGTCCGTGCGCGAGGGGCTCACGCCCGCAGCGCGTTCTCAGCACGGGCATCCGGCCCATCGGGCGCGGGCTCCAGCACGGCGCGCAGACAGTGACGACCGTTGGCCCACACGATGTACAGCGCGGGTGCGGCGGTGATCCCGATGGCGACCGCCGGCATGGTCGTGAACACGCCGAGCTGCACGCCCAGTGCGAGGAACGAGATCACCTGCAGCGGCCAGCGACGCAGACCCAGGTGCAGTCCCGCGCGCAGGAGGTCCCGCAGCCGGGCACGAGGAGCCTCGGCGAGCGCGACGGCGGCGAGCATCCCGGACACCGCCGTCAGCACCGCCAGGACCAGCAGCACCGGCACGAGGACGACGGATGCCGCCGTGTCGGACAGGGCGCGCACGTCGACGAGCAGCACGACGAGGACACCGACGAGCACGAGCCCCAGCAGCACCGAGGCGCGCAGGGTCGCCCGCCACGCCCGCAGGAAGGTGCTCACCACCTGCGTCTCACCGTCCCCGTGCGCGCGGAAGGTCGCGAACGCGGCCGTCAGCGCGGGCATCGCCGGCGGCGCGGCCACGGCCAGCAGCGGCCAGGAGTGCGCCGGATCCGTGGTCATCAGCAGTGCGACCAGCGGGAACGCGGTCACCAGCACCATCAGGTTCACCATCAGACCCAGGTGCAGCACCCCGAGGATGGATGCCCAGGTGTCATGCGCGATGCGATGCATGTGCTCCTACCCCTTCATCCCACTGGTCGCGATGCCCTCGACGAAGTACTTCTGCCCCGCCATGAAGATCACGGCGATGGGGAGGACCGAGATCGCCAGGCCGGCGAACAGCAGCGCGTAGTTGGTGTCGAACAGGTTGGAGACGAAGCTCTTCAGTCCCAGCTGGATGGTCCACAGGCCGGGGTCGCGCAGATAGATCAGCGGGCCGAGATAGTCGTTCCATGTGTTCACGAACGTCAGCAGCGTCAGACTCGCGATGGCGGGGACGGACAGCGGGACCATGATCCGCCGCCAGATGCCGTACTCGCTGAGCCCGTCGATCCGCGCGGCCTCGCTGAGCTCTTCGGGGATGGTCTCGTAGTACTGCTTCATGAGGAACACCCCGAAGGCGCCGAAGGCCTGGATGAGGATGATCGCCCACAGCGTGTTGGACACCTTCAGATCCGACAGCAGGATGAACTGCGGGATCATGTACGACTGCCACGGGACGGCGATGGTGCCGATGTAGGCGAGGAACAGCACGTCCCGGCCGGGGAACCGCATCCGGGAGAACCCGTACGCCGCGAAGGACCCGGTGAGCACCTGCAGGAAGGTGACCACGACCGCCAGCAGCAGGGTGTTGCGGATCCAGGTGAGCATGTCGGCACGGGCCCAGATGTCGATGTAGTTCTGCCAGACGAACGTCTCCGGCCACCACACGACGGGCACGGAGAACACCTCGTTGGCGGTCTTCAGAGAGCTCAGCACCATCCACGCGAACGGCGCGAGCAGCCCGATCGCGAACACGATGAGCGCCGCGTATCCGAGCAGACGGCCGATGCGGCGGGACGCGCCGGACTCTCCGACACGACGCTCTGGCGACGAGGCGAACCGGCGCAGGCGATCCTCGCCCGTGACCAGGAGCCGGGTGTCGGTCATGATTCGCTCCGCCTTCTGTTCCAGAGGAACTGGCCGATGGTCACGAGGATGCAGAGGAAGAACAGTGCCACCGCCGCGGCCGAGGCGTAGCCGAACTGCGACTCCTCGAATCCCTTCCGGTAGATGAAGTGCGAGAGCACGAGCGTCGCCTGTCCGGGCCCGCCGTCGGTCATCACGAGGATCAGATCGAAGATCTTCAGCGAGTTGATCGTGAGGATGACCGTGACGAAGAACGTCGTCGGGCGCAGGCTCGGGACCGTGACGTTGATGAACCGCTGCCAGGTGTTCGCCCCGTCCATGCGGGCGGCCTCATGCAGCTCCCTGGGCACGGTCTGCAGCCCGGCCAGGAACAGGATCATGTAGTAGCCCATGTCCCGCCAGGTGCTGACGATCACGACCGCCGGCAGCGCCCAGTCCTTGGACGTGAGCCATCCCGGCGGATTCTCGATCCCGATCATGCGCAGCATCGCGTTGATCGGCCCGTAGTCGGGACTGAACAGCAGGTTCCACACCACGGCGATCGCGACGATCGAGGTGATGTACGGGAAGAACGCCGCGGTACGGAAGAAGGCGACCCCGCGCAGCTTGTTGTTCAGCAGCAGGGCGAGACCGAGCGACACGACGATCGTCAACGGGATGTGCATGAGCGAGTAGTAGACGGTGTTCCACAGCGCGATGCGGAAGCTGCCGTCGCCGACGAGCCGCTGGAAGTTCGCGAGACCGACCCAGTCGGCCTTCCCGAAGATGTTCCAGTTCGTGAACGCCATGTAGAACAGCACGAGCACGGGCACGAGCGTGAACGCCGCGAATCCGGCGAAGTTCGGCAGGATGAACGTCCAGCCGATCAGGGTGTTCCGGCGCCGGAGCGCCGACCGCCGCCGAGGTGGGGAGCTCCGCCGTGCGGCGGGGGCGCTCCGCTCGGCATCCCGCGTGGAAGTCGCTGTCATGCTGCTCTCTCGATCGTGCGGTGGATGGGACGACGGGGCCGGCCCGCGCTGACCGGCCCCGTCGGGAGGTCAGGCGACCTCGTTGGCGACGCGGTCCTCCGCCTCCTGGATGGCCTCGTCCACGGGTGTCGAGCCGGACAGGATCGCGGTGTGCATGTCGCCCAGGATGCCCTGGATCGCCGCGGTCCTGCTCGAAGTGGGGTTCTCCGCCCGCACCGTGTGCGTGGACCACGCGAACTTGGACAGGTCGTCGGTCGGCGCGCCCTCGACGGCGAAGTACGTCTCGGTCACGGCATCCGAGGTGTACGCGGGGGTGATGCCGATCGCCGCGAGCACGTCGGCTGCGTCCTCTCCGGCTGCGAACTCCAGGAACTTCTTGGCCGCAGCGGCCTTCTCATCGGAGACGGCGGCGTTGATGCCGAAGCCGGTCGGGTCGCCGAAGGTGACCGGTGTGCTGTCCGTGCCCGTCGTGGACGAGTCCCGCTGCGGCGCGGGGGCGATGCCCCACTCGAAGTCGTCCGCCTCACCGGACGCCTGCTGAGCGATCAGCGTGGCCGTGTACCAGGTGCCCATCGGCAGCATGGCCGCCTTCTGAGTGCCGAACTCGCCCTGGTAGGTGAGCTGATTGGCGTTCGAGGTGTTGAAGTCGACGGTCGCGCCGTCGTCCTGCAGCGCCAGCACCCGCTCGTAGTACGGCTTCAGGTGCGCATAGTCGCCGTCCAGCGGGCTGACGTCGCTCTGCGCGTTCGCGAAGCCCTGCACGACCGACTGCCAGCGGTGCAGGTAGGCGCCCCTGGCGGTGCCGTCCGCGAGCTGCTCCGCCGCCGCGTCGAAGTCCTCCCACGTCCAGCTGCCGTCCGGGTAATCGACGCCGGCCGCATCGAACATCGCCTTGTTGTAGTACAGCACCCAGGAGTCCTGTCGGTACGGCACGGCGTACACGGAGCCGTCGACCGTGTAGGAGTCGACGCCGCCGATGCCGTCGGGCAGCGTCACATCGGAGACGTCCAGCAGCTGGCCGCCCTCCTGGAAGGTGGTGACGAACTTGACCTCCTTCTGCGTGATGATGTCGGGCCCGGAGCCCGCCGCCAGATCGGCCGTGACGAGCGTGTTGTACTCGGTGGGGTCGTACTCCTTGAGGGTGATCGTGATGTCGGGGTTCTGCTCGTGGAACGCATCGGCGAGCGCCTGGAACTCCGGTGTCGTGTCGAGGCTCCAGCCCGACAGGGACAGCGACACGTCTCCGGACGGGTCGACCGGCTCGTCGGCGCTTCCGCCGCAGCCGGTCAGGGCGAGTGCCGCGACAGCGGCGATGCTGCCGGCGGCGAGAATCCTTCTGTTCATGCTGTTCCTGCTCCTTCGTGATCGCGGGGATGTTGCGTCTTCTGGTCTCGGTGTCGGCGGGTGACGCCCGTCAGTCCGCCTCGGATGCCGCGGCGCGGCCCGGCGGCGGTTCGAGCCGGCTGGTCGTGCGCAGCCCGTCCGGCCACTGCACGTTCGCCGTGTCGGCGTCGAGCCGCAGGGACGGGACGGATGCCGCCTGCCCGGGCGTGCGCGTGAGCAGCACGGCCACGGCGACCCGCTCTCCGCTTCGGGGCTCTGCCACGACGACCGGGACAGCGGCGTCCGGGCCGAGCGGACTGGCGTCCGCGCGCCGCGCGACGGCGGTGCGGAAGCCGGGCGTGAGGGGCACGACGACGCTGCGCAGACCGTCGAGGCGGACGGACGCCGCGTCCGCGGAGGCCGTCGCCTGCACCTGTCCGGGCTCGCCGGCCAGCACCCAACCGCCTATCCGCAGCTGCGCTCCTGCCGCGGCGTCCTCCCGCTCCTCGACGCGCACGATGCGCACCTCCCACGCACCCCGGACGATCGACCAGGTGGTGATCCGCCCGGCGGGCGTGAGCTCACCGACGATCCCCGCGCCATGGCGCGTCTGCTCGGGCGCCGGGGCGATCCAGTGCACACGTCCGGTGGACGCCGCCACGGCGACCCGGCCGTCCTCCTGCACGTCCAGCGCGGTGAATCCGGCGCGGTGCGTGGCCCGCCCGGCGGCGTCCACGAGGGCGACGGACTGCTCGAGCGGCTCGCCCCAGGCGTCTCCGTTCAGCAGCGGTGCGGTGACGGTGGAATAGCCCATCCGCGCATACAGCGGCGAGTCGCCGGTCGGCAACCCGGGACGCGAGTGGTCGGTGCCGTGGTTGATCACCCGTACGATGCCGTCGGATGCCGTTCCCGAGACGATCCATCCCGCCGGCACGACCGCGCGCAGGTCGTCCGAGAAGGGCTGTGGATCGCATGCGGCCCACACGGGATGATCGGCGGGCAGCGCGAGACCCAGCATCCCCTTCGCCGCCCAGTACGGCGAGGCGGGACCGGAGTATCCCTGCGCGAGGCGCCGCCACGGCCCGTGCCATCCGAGCGTCAGCAGGTCGTCCTCATCGGGTGCGCCGTGCTCGTCGAAATGGGCGAGGATGCTCATCGCCGTGCGCCGCAGCGTGCCGGGATCCGTGGAGGGCACACCGGCGATCACGCCGACCCAGAACGGCGCGGCGGCGGCGAAGCGGTAGATGAGGCTGCGCCCCTCGATGAGCGGCCCGCCGTCCGCACCGACCAGGTGCACGGCGTCCTGCAGGTACGCGTCCAGCGCGGCGACGTCGCCGGAGAAGCGCTCGGGCGCGATCTCGTCCGCCCCCTGCATGCGCGACCACAGCACCGGGTAGAGGTGCAGGGCCCAGCCCACGTAGTGGTCGTAGTTGCGGTCGTCTCCGTCGGACAGCCAGCCGTCGCCGCGGGCGAACGAGTCGTGCCGGGCGAGGTCGGCGGCGATGTCCTCCGCCGACCAGGGTCCCCCGACCGATCGCAGGAACGTCTGCACGACGATGCGGAACCACACCCAGTTGTTGCGCGGGTAGGTGTCGTCGCCCACGGCCGGCGACAGGTAGTCGATCACGCGCCGCTTCGTGAGCTCGTCGAGCCGGTCCCAGACCCACGGCCTGGTCATGTCGAGGACGAGCGCGATGGACGCCGCCTCGACCTTGGCCTGCGGATGCTCGTCCAGCCGCACCCAGCGC
Organism: Microbacterium soli; assembly: GCF_039539005.1. Classification (NCBI taxonomy): domain Bacteria; kingdom Bacillati; phylum Actinomycetota; class Actinomycetes; order Micrococcales; family Microbacteriaceae; genus Microbacterium; species Microbacterium soli. The sequence continues at coordinate 1,801,764 of NZ_BAABCP010000001.1, read as the reverse complement.
TCGGGGGAGTCCGGGTCGACACCCGTCGTGATGCCGCGGGAGTAGTCGTGGATCAGTCCGTCCACACCGACGCCGCGTGCGCCGATGATGCGGAATCCCGCCAGCAGGAACGTGCGTGCGAAGCCCTCGAGGCCGTCGACGTCCGTGCCGTACCCGCCGGGCCCGCCCGGAGGAGTGATCCGGGCGAAGCCCGGTGACGCCCACGCCGCCGCACCCCGCAGCATCCGGTCCGCGAACGCGACCAGCGTGTCGCGGGATCCGTCGCGCAGCGGACTGCGCTCCGGCGGCAGAGCTGAGCGGGTCACAGGTTCTCCTTTGAGCAGTGCACGGCACCCTCGGGCAGGGGTGACTGATTCAGGAGATTAGCAACGCATTCTGATCGCATCAAGAAGTTTTACGTTCTATTGTGAATGTTCATGATCGTTTTCTCGGATCCGTCGACTGGAGGTGGGTAAACGCTTGCAGTCCGGGACTTCCCGGCCTCGCATCAGCCCTCCGAACCGCCCCGCGGTTCAGGCGCTGCGTCGGACGACCAGGTGCGGCGCCAGGAGCAGATCCCCGGGATGCTCGCCGTCGATGAGCGCGACCAGCCGGCGCACCGCCTCCTCGCCCAGCGCATCGAAGTCCTGGTGCACGGTCGTCAGCGCCGGCTGGAACTGCGCCGCATCGGCGATGTCGTCGAAGCCGATCACCGCGATGTCGTCGGGCACGCGCCCGCCGGACGCGGCGATGGCGTGCAGCGCCCCCAGCGCCATCTGGTCGTTGGCGGCGAAGATCGCGGTGACACCGCCGGATGCCAGCATCCGCTCCGCCTGTCTGCGGCCGGATGCGGCGCTCCAGTCGCCGCGAACAGGCACCGGGGCCTCGATGCCCGCGGCCGCGAGCGCATTCCGCCAGCCGCGCTCGCGCGCCGCGGCGGCGAAGGAGTCCGCGGGGCCCGCGAGGTGGTGGACCGTGCGGTGGCCGGCTGCCAGCAGGTGCTCGACGGCGGCACGGGCGCCGGCGGCATGGTCGGTGCCGACGATGCAGAAGCGCTCGTCGGGCGGGGAGTCCACGACGACCAGCCGGAGCCCCGCCGACGCGGCATCGCGCGCGAGCGCGGTGGCCTCGTTGAGCACGATCGCCCCGTCCACGCCCAGATCCCGCAGGCGGTCGAAGGCCCCATCGATGTCGCCGTCGGCACCGAGGGTGACGACCGTCAGCGCGTAGCCGCGGGCCGCCGTCGAGTCGGCCACGGCCTGCAGCATGCGGGAGTTGCCCACCGTGGCGAGCGTCTGCGCGACGAGCCCCAGCGTGTGCGTGCGTCCGGTGCGCAGGGCCCGCGCTGCGCGATTGGGCCGATAGCCGAGCTCCGCCATGGCCGCTTCGACCCGAGCCCTGGTGTCCGGGTCGACACGGGGACTGCCGTTGGCGACGCGGGACACGGTCTGCCCCGACACGCCCGCCCTCGCGGCCACCATCGCCATCGACACGCGCTTCGCCTGCGGCATCCGTCTCACCTCTCCCGCACCCGTGTGCGGCCCGGATCTTGACGCTACCATCAGGTGACGCTAGCGTGTTGACGTGAACATGGACGAGATTCCCCCCGCTGACGAGCTCGGCGCAGGAGTGATCAGACGCCGCACCCGACTGGCCGACGGTCGCGAACTCATCTACTACGACGACCCCGGCACGACCCTCGGGCCCGAGCGGTCCGTCGATGCGCGCGATCTCGATCCGCGCCCGGAGACGGCCACCATGCGCCAGGACGTGCTCTCCGGCGACTGGATCACGTTCGCCACCAAGCGTCAGAACCGTGTCATGATGCCCGGGGCGGATGCCGACCCGCTCGCCCCGCAGACCCCGACGAATCCCTCCGAGGTGCCCTCGCGCTACGACGTGGCGGTGTTCGAGAACCGCTCCCCCGCCTTCGGCCCCGCACTGGTCGCGCCGACGGACACCGCGCCCGCGGCATCCGACCCGCCCCGCGGCCTCGACGACATGGCCCACCTCGGCATCGGCCGCACCCGCACGAGCGCGGGGCGCTGCGAGGTGGTGTGCTTCAGCCCGGAGCCGGAGGGGTCGCTGGGCACCCAGTCCGTCACCCGCACCCGCACGATCATCGAGGCGTGGGCCGATCGCACCGCGACCCTGTCGGCGCTGCCGGGCATCGAGCAGGTGTTCCCGTTCGAGAACCGTGGCGAGGCCATCGGCGTGACCCTCCCGCATCCGCACGGCCAGATCTACTCCTACCCGTACATCACGCCGCGCACGCAGCGGCTGCTCGACGGCATAGCCCGCACAGCGCCCGACCTGATGGCGCGGGTGCTCGAGTCCGAGCAGGCGTCCAGCCGGGTCGTGCTGCAGAACGAGCACTGGACGGCGTACGTGCCGTTCGCGGCGCGCTGGCCGCTCGAGGTGCAGGTCATGCCGCATCGGCATGCCGCCGACTTCACCGAGCTCACCGCCGCGGAGCGGGATGCGCTCGCGCCGCTGTTCCTGCGGCTGCTGCGCGGAGTGGATGCGCTGTACGAGACGCCGACCGCCTACATCGGAGCCTGGCACCAGGCCCCCGTGCACGTGGGCAGGGACACCGTGCGGATGCGGTTCGAGCTGACCAGCCCGCGCCGCGCCGCCGACAAGCTCAAGTTCCTCGCCGGCACCGAGGCCGCCATGAGCGCCTGGAGCGCCGAGATCCTCCCCGAGGACACGGCCGAGCGACTGCGCGCCGCCATCGCGACGGTCCCCGAGCCCTGACCCCCCGCGCAGCTTCGCAGATCCGCGCCATCTCGCAGCATCCGCGGCATCCCGATGCGAGGTTCCGCAGAACTGCGAAGTCCTGCCAGACGCACACCACTGGAGTTCCCATGACCGCTTCATCCGCCGCCCGCCGCCTGTTCACCGAGGCCTTCGGGCGGGACCCCGAGGGCCTCTGGTCCGCGCCGGGGCGCGTGAACCTCATCGGCGAGCACACCGACTACAACGAGGGCTTCGTGCTGCCCTTCGCGATCCCGCACCGCACGTACGCGGCGGTGGCGTTCAACGGCACGGGCGACGTCCGGGTGGAGTCGACCTTCGCCGGCGGGCAGGTCGTCGCGCGTCTCGACGACCTCGACAATCTGTTCCCCACACCGGAGGGACAGTCCCCGACGGTACCGGAGTGGTCCGCGTACGTGCTCGGTGTCGCGTGGGCGCTGCGCATGCTGCACCCTGACGCCGCCGTGCGAGGCATCGACATCGCGATCGCCTCGGATGTGCCGGTGGGTGCCGGGCTGTCGTCCTCCGCCGCGATCGAGGGCGCCGTGGCGTCCGCTCTGAACGACCTGTGGGGGCTGGGCCTCGACGCGGTGACGCTGGCGCAGGTCGGCCGACGCGCCGAGAACGAGGCCGTCGGTGCCCCGACGGGGATCATGGACCAGATGTCGTCGATGCTGGGCAGACCGGACGCGGCGACCTTCATCGACTGCCGCAGCCTGGAGACCCGGTCGATTCCCACCGGTTTCCACGATGCCGGGCTCGAGGTGCTCGTCATCGACACGCAGGTCGCGCACGCGCACGCGACGGGCGGCTACCGCGAGCGTCGCGCGTCCTGCGAGCTGGGGGCGCGGCTGCTCGGCATCCGCTCACTGCGCGACGCGGGAGTCACCGACCTGCCGCGCGCGGCGGACCTCCTGGACGACGTCACCTTCCGCCGGGTGCGGCACATCGTCACCGAGAACCAGCGGGTGCTCGACACGGTCGCAGCCCTCACAGAGCGGGGCCCTCGTGCGATCGGCGAGCTGCTGGTCGCGTCGCACGCATCCATGCGCGACGACTTCGAGATCTCGGTGCCCGAGCTCGACACGGCCGTGGAGACCGCCATGGCGAACGGGGCGGTCGGTGCGCGGATGACCGGCGGCGGCTTCGGGGGGGCGGCGATCGCCCTCGTCGCGCACACCGACCTGCCGCGGGTGTCGGATGCCGTGGAGCAGGCCTTCGCGGATGCCGGCTACGCCGCCCCGCACCTGTTCACGGCCGCGCCGTCGGAGGGCCCGCGCCGCGACGCGTGAGGGGCTGGGCCGCGTGCCGCCCCCACCCCCGACCCCGTCACCGAGAACAGGGGATTCGTCCGGCGCAGGACGAAAACCCCGGCATCCGTCCTGTTCTCGCCGAATCTCCTGTTCTCGCGCGAGACGGACGGCGAGGGGCGGATGCCTGGACACCGCGGACGGATGCCGGGGCACGCGCGGAACGGATGCCGAGGCGCGGGCCGGATACGGCGAGCCCTCCAGCCAAGCACTGGCTGAAGGGCCCGCCGTCCCCCCTCACTCGTGCGCTGCGGTCCTCCTCCGGCCGATCAGCAGCACACCGGCTCCGATGAGCAGCATCACGGCGAGGCCCACGAGCGCGACGGGCGTCTCGGATCCCGTCCCGGCCAGACCGGCGGTCGGGGTGACCACCTCCGGGGACTGCGCCCCCACCGGGTCGCCGTTGGGGTCGGTCCCCTGCGCACTGGCCACGTTCGCCACGCTTCCGCGCGCCCCGTCCGCGGCGGTGACCACGTACGGTGCGGCGGTGGCCGTCACGGTTTCACCGGGCGCGAGCGACGCGATGCTCGACGGTGTGATGTCCGTGAGCTTCGGATCGCTGATCACCACATCCGTGATCGTGACGTTCCCCGTGTTGGTGACGGTGATCGAGTACTCGATGCTCTCCCCCGTCTCGGCGATGCCGCTGCCGTTCGCGTCGATGATCCGCGCCGCCTTGGCGACGTCCAGACCCGGTGCGACGGGGGCCGGAGGCACGTTCACGACCGACGGCGGTGTCTGGATGGGCGTGCCGCCATCCGGCGTCCCGGATGCGGTCGCCGTGTTCTCCAGGCTCCCCGCGAGGATGTCCGCCTCGGTCACGGTGTACGGGTCCGCTGTGAACACGAGCGTCCCGCCGACGGCGAGCGTCGCGGATGCCGGGGTGATCCCGGTGACCCTCGGGTCGCTGACGGTGACGTCATCGATCGCGACGTTCCCGGTGTTCTCCACCTCGAACGTGTAGCTGATCTGCTCACCGAGGTCGGCCATGCCGTTGCCGTTCGTGTCCTCCAGCTGCGCGTGCTTCTCCACGAGCATCCCGGGGTCGAAGGTCGGCGTGGACACGGAGTCCGGCGGTGAGGTGATGGGGTCGCCGCCCGGCGTGGTGCCGGAGCCGGTGGCCAGGTTGATCACCACGCCCTCGTCGACATCCGCCGCCGTCACCGTGTACGGGTCGGCCGTGAACGTCGCCGATTCGGTCGGAGCCAGCGACGCCACGCTTGCCGGGGTGATGCCGGTGAGCATGTCGTCGTCGGCCGAGACGTCGTGGAGCGTGACGTTGCCGGTGTTGGTGAGCACGATCGTGTACTCGATCTGCTCGCCCTCATCCGCGACGCCGTTGCCGTTCGCGTCGTCCAGCTCGGCCGTCTTGTCGGCCACGAGAGCCGGCTCCGGGTCGACGACGTCGACGGTGCTGGTGGACGGATCGCTGGGGACGGTGTCGCCGCCCGGAGCGGTACCCGACGCCGTCGCCTCGTTGAGCACCTCACCCGCGTCGATGTCCGCCTGCGTGACCGTGTACGGGTCGGCGGTGAACACCTGGGTGCCACCGGGCGGGATCGTCGCGGATGCCGGGGTCAGGCCGGTGACCCGGTCGTCGTCGACGGCGACATCGGACAGGGTCACGTTTCCGGTGTTGTCCACCTGGAACGTGTACTCGATGGTCTCACCGAGGTCGGCGACCCCGTTGCCGTTGGCGTCGTTCAGCGAGCTGCTCTTGTCCACCGTCAGTCCGGCGGACACCGGCGCCGGCGGCACATCCGCCGTCGACGGCGGCGAGGTGATCTCCCCACCGCCCGGCACCGTGCCGGTCGCGGTCGCGGTGTTCGAGATCGGATCGCCGGAGAGGATGTCCTCCTCGGTGACGACGTACGTCGCGGTGAAGACCGCGCCGCTGTTCACGTCGATGTCCGTGGATGCGGGCGACACGGAGTCCACGCGCGGGTCGTCGATGACGACGTCCTCGAGCAGGGTGTTCCCGGTGTTCGTGACCTCGAAGGTGTACGTGATCACCTCACCGGGGTCGGCGGTGCCGTTGCCGTTGCCGTCGTTCAACGAGGCGGATTTGACGACGTTCAGCCCGGGGGCGACGGTCTCCGTCGAGGTGCCGGATGTGCTGGTCACCGGCGGCCCGCTCGGAGGGGTGCCCGTGGCGGTGGCCGTGTTGTCCACAGAACCGGACTCGACGTCGTCCTCCGTCACGGTGTACGCCTCCACAGCGGTGAACACCTGCGAGGCGCCCGGTGCCAGCTCGGTCACGGATGCCGGGCTGAGAGCCCCCGCCAGCGGGTCGCTGACCTGCACGTCGGTGAGGGTCACGTTCCCGGTGTTGTAGACGGTGATCGTGTAGGAGATCTGCTCACCGACGTCCGCGACACCGTTGCCGTTGTCGTCGGAGAGCACGGCGTCCTTGACCGACCGCATCCCGGGGTCGTGCTCGACACCGGGCACGGTGACCTCGGCCGGCGGCGGCGTCACCTCGTCACCGTCCACGTCCTCCGCGGTGCCCGTGGCCTCGTTGTGGACCTCGCCGGAGTCGACGTCCTCCTGCGTCACCTCATAGGCGTCGGCGGTGAAGGTCTGGCGTTGCCCGGGCACCAGGTCGGCAGCGCTCGGGGTGATGTTCTCGACCATCGGGTCGGAGATCGACACGTCGAAGATGGGGAGGGTGCCGGTGTTGGTCGCGACGAACGAGTAGTCGATCGTCTCCCCGACATCCGCCCGGCCGTTGCCGTTCGTGTCGTTCAGCTCGGCGAACTTCTCCAGCTTCCAATCCGTCACCGGGTCGGTGGTCGGCACCGTCACGGTGTTCGACGGCACCGGCGGGAGCGGATCGCCGTCGCCCGTCTCACCCGTCACGGTCGCCGTGTTCTCGACCTCCCCGGCGGCCACATCGTCACTGTCGACGACGTAGGTCGCCGTGAAGACCTGCTGCTCGCCGGCGGGGATGTCCGCGGAGGCGGGACTGATGCCGGCGACCAGCGGGTCGTCGACCACGACGTCGTGCAGCGTCACGTTGCCGTCGTTGGTCACGACGAACGTGTACGTGATCTCCTCGCCGAGATCCAGCTCGTCGTTGCCGTTCGTGTCATCGAACTCCGCCGACTTGACGATGCTCAGGCCCGTCCGTGTGGTCTCGGTCGTCGTGGTGCTGGGCGGGGAGTCGATCGGGTCGCCGGTCGGGGTGCTTCCTGTGGCGGTGGCCGTGTTGACGACGGACCCCGCCGCCACATCGGCCGCCTGCACCGTGTACGAGCCGGTGAACTCCTCCGTCTCCCCGGGGGCGATGTCGATCGCATCCGGGGACAGGGTGATCAGCGGGTCGTCGACGGACACGTCGCTCATCGTCACGTTCCCCGTGTTGGTGACCTCGACGGTGTAGTCGATCACCTCGCCCTCGTCCGCGGCGCCGTTGCCGTTGGTGTCCACGAGCGCTGCCCGCTTGACCGTCTGCAGGGCGGGCTCGGCGGGCGCGTCGACGGTCACGCTGGAGGGCGGACTCTCCACGGAACCGAACTCCCCGGTTCCCGTCGCCGTCGCGGTGTTCTCGATCGAGCCGGAGTCGATGTCGGCCTGCGTGAGCTCGTGCACGGCGGAGAAGTCTGCGGTATCCCCGGGGAGAAGAGCCGATACCGTCCCGGGGGTGAGCCCCACGACGTGCGGGTCGTTGACCGTGACGTCCTCGAGCGTCGTCGATCCCAGGTTGGTGACGACGAAACCGTAGTCGATCGTCTCCCCGACGTCGGGGATGCCGTTGCCGTTCTGGTCGTCGAGCTCGGCGGTCTTGACGATCTTCAACGCCTCACGGTCCACGGTGATCGTGTCGTCGGCGTCGTTGTTGTCGCTGACGGGGTCCGCTTCGTTGCCCAGCACGGATGCCGAGTTGGTCAGAGTCCCGGGCTGCTGCGACGGGCTCACCGTCGCCCCGATGCGGAAGGTCTGGCTCTCGCCGGCGGGAAGCCGCCCGCCGCTGCAGGTGAGCTCGGCACCGGCCGCCGTGCACCCGGTCGGCAGCACGAGGTTCTGCAGACCGGTCGGCATGGTGTCCGACACGGTGTAGCCGGACGAGACCCCGGGACCATGGTTGGTGACGGTCAGCGCGAAGCCGCCGTCGCCGCCGACGAGCACCCGGGACTCGTCGAAGGCCTTCGCCAGCTCGAGATCGACGGGGGCCCCCAAGGAGGACGTGGCGTCGTTGTTGCCCGACGGAGGTCCGGAGATCACCGAGACGACCGTGAAGGAAGGATTGGCGGATCCGGCAGCGGCGACACTGATCTGGGCGATGCTGCCGGTCGTGTTGTCCGTGAACCCGATGTTGCCGTTGCCGTAGGTCCAGGAACCGCCCGCCATGAATGCGGCCACCCGGGCAGGCGCGGTGAACGACGTCACCGTGCCGTCTGTGGACAGACGCGAGATCTTCCCCCCGCCGAGCGACCAGAAGTACCCGTCGGCCCAGGTGATGTCGGGGCCTGCGAACGAGCCCTTGAGGGGCACCTCGGGCACCGACGCGCTCGGGTTGGCCACATTGGTGTGGAAGAGCCTGTTGCCGTTGGTGAACCAGAAGTCGTTGGTGCCGTCACGGAATCCGCCGATGTGCGCGCCGATCGGCACCGAGCGCACTTCTTCGATGGCGCCGTTGCTGTGGATGCGGATGATGTGTGCGTTCGAGACCGCGTAGAGGAAGTTGTCCTGCTCGTTGTACCCGATCGCGTTGTATGTGCGGTTCGCGACGCCTCCGACGTTGGAGAACACCAACTCGCCGTCGCCCTGCACACTGCTCTTCAGCTGCGTCGGCGAATCCTGAGCGAGGAAGACCGTGGCCTCCAGGCCGCTGAACGGCGCCGCCGCCGCCGGCGGTGCGACCAGCAGCGCCGCGGCGAAGGCGGTGATCCCCGCGACCGCGACGGCCCGCAATCGGGTCCGGCCTCGCATTGCGGGGGATGAGGATCGGGCAGGGTTCGTTGTGTGGTGTCTGCGACGCACGCTGAGGCAGCCTCTCCGAGAAATGAACTCTTCATCCCCAGATCAGGTCTGACCATGCACTCCCCTTGTGCAGACCCCCCGCTCGGAGGCTATCAGCCCTTTCACAGCCGATACAAGGCCCGCGGACAGGTCCGGGCTCTCGCGTGTCGCGGTCGGGCGCGGACGTGCGGGTGGCCCGAGGTCATGGCTCCACGAGGCACGGACGCGGTGCGCACGGCGACCTGCCGCACGACCCCGGTCGCCGAGAACAGGGGATTCGTCCGCTACAGGCCGATCCCTCCGCATCCGTCCTGTTCTCGGCGAATCTCCTGTTCTCGCGCGGGACGGGTGACGAGAGACGGATGCCGGAGCGCGCCGTCGGATGCCGGAGCGCGCCGTCGGATGCCGGAGCGCGCCGTCGGATGCCGGGACACGCGGCGGACCCGGGGCATCCCGGACCCGCCGCGGGGCGCTCAGTCTCCCGCGGACGCGGCGATCAGCTCATCCACCTGCTCGGCGGTGATCCCCATGCCGAAGGAGCCCAGCCGGCCGATGGGGAACGAGGCCAGCATCTTCGCCATCGCATCGGCGCTCATGATTCCCTCACCGCCCTCGGCGGGCGCGGCGATCCCGGTCAACTGCTCGGCCACGGCCTGCCCCAGCACGGGATGGGCGAGCAGCTCACCCAGGGAGGAGTCGCGGGTGAGCGGCATCCGCACCTCGTCGCCCGAGACCTCGACGACGACGCTGCCGCGGAGGTCGCGGCTGGAGGCGCCGACGTCGACGCGGTACTCGCCGCCCTCCACGACCCAGCGGTCCACGCGGATGTCCCAGTACGCCAGGTCCCGCCGGCGCACCACGACCTCCACCTGCCGCGTGGCGCCCGCCGGGATCTCGACCGAGGCGAACGCCTTCAGCTCCCGCGGGGCCCGTTCGACGGCGGACTGCTCCCGCCCGATGTACACCTGCACGACCTCGCGGCCGTCGCGGTCGCCGGTGTTGGTCACCGCGACGCTCACGGCGACGTCGCCGTCGGCCGTGACGGATGCCGCAGGCGCGCCGTACTCGAATGCGGTGTACGACAGCCCGTGGCCGAACGGGTAGGCGACGTCGATGCGGCGCGCGTCGTACCAGCGATAGCCGACGAGGATCCCCTCGCCGTACCGCACGTGCCCGAACGAACCGGGGAACGACCCGAACGCGGGGGTGTCCTCGATACGATACGGGATGGTCTCCGCGAGACGCCCGGAGGGGTTGACGACGCCCGTGAGCACATCCGCGATGGCGGATCCGCCGGCCTGGCCCAGCAGCCACGCGTCCACGATCGACGGCACGCGGTCGGCGAACGGCAGCGCCACCACCCCGCCGTGCGAGAGCACGACGACGACGTGCGGATTGGCCGCGATCACGGCATCCAGCAGCTCCTGCTGCACGGCAGGGAGATCGATGCCGGTGCGGTCGAAGCCCTCCGACTCCTCCGCTTCCGGCAGCCCCAGGAACACCACCGCGACATCGTGGGCGGCTGCCGTCTCCACGGCCTGGGCGCGCAGCCGTTCGGCGTCGGATCCGTCGAAGGCGAAGCCGGGTGCGAAGCCGACGCCCTCGCCCAGAGACGCCCGCAGCGCGTCCAGGGCGGTGTCCACCCTGGTGGGATTGATGTGCGAGGATCCGCCGCCCTGGAAGCGCGGGGTCCTGGCGAACTCGCCGATGACCGCCACGGACGCGCCGGCGGCGAGCGGCAGCAGGCCGCCCTCGTTCTTCAGCAGCACGATCGAACGGCTCGCGGCCTCCCGCGCCAGAGCGTGATGCGCCTCCACGTCGAGCGGACCCGCGGCCGCCGGACGCGCCTGCGCCCTGCGCACCAGGTCGATCATGCGGCCCGCCGCCGTGTCCAGCACGGCCGGATCCATCCGCCCGGATTCCACGGCCGAGACGATCTCGGCGTCCGTCCGCCCGCCGCTCGCGGGCATCTCCAGGTCGAGCCCCGCCACGAGCGCCGAGACGCGGTCGTTCACCGCTCCCCAGTCCGAGACGACGACCCCGTCGAACCCCCACTCCTCGCGCAGCAACTGCGTGAGCAGCCACGGGTTCTCCGACGCGTAGACGCCGTTGATGCGGTTGTAGGAGCACATCACGGTCCACGGCTTCGCCTCTTCGACCACGCGCTCGAAGCCGCGCAGATACAGCTCGCGCAGCGGACGCGGGTCGATGTCGGCCGACACCCGCATCCGGTCGTCCTCCTGGTTGTTCGCGGCGAAGTGCTTGAGCGAGGCGCCCACTCCCTGCGACTGGATGCCGCGCACCAGCGCCGCCCCCATCACCCCGGAGACCACCGGGTCCTCGGAGAGGTACTCGAAGTTGCGACCGCACAGCGGCGAGCGCTTGAGGTTCACCCCGGGACCGAGGATGACCGCGACGTCCTCGATCGCCGATTCCACGCCCAGTGCCTCACCGACCCGTTCCGCCAGAGCGGGATCGAACGTCGAGCCGAGCGCCGCGGCGGGCGGGAAGCAGGTGGCGGGCACGCTCTCGTTCAGCCCGAGGTGGTCGCTCCTACCCGCCTGCTTGCGCAGTCCGTGGGGACCGTCGGTGAGCATGATCGACGGGATGCCGGCGGCATCGATCGCCTTGGTGGTCCAGAAGTCGGCTCCACTGGTGAGCGAGGCCTTCTGCGCCGTGCTCAGCGCGGCGAGGTCTGCGGTGCGGTCGGTCATGATGTCTCCTTCAGGGGTTCTCCGATGGGGTCGGAAGGGATCCTGCGGCGCAGGAACCAGGGCGTCCGGACGCGGTCCTGCGCCAGCCACGGCGCGAACACCCACCACAGCACCAGGGCCACGCCGACGCCTGCGGCGAGGCCCGCCAGGGTGTCGCTGAGCCAGTGCGCGTTGATCAGCGTGCGCTGCCAGACCATGCCGACCATCAGCAGCACGGCGACGGCGGTCGTGACGGTCCGCGACACCGCCCGCACGGCGGGGATCAGTGCGACGAGCAGCACGGCGATCGCCCCGGCGCTCACCGCGTGACCGGACGGGAACGAGCCGTGATCGACCAGGAACAGCGGCCCGTACAGGCCGGCGGCCTCATCGGCTGCGGGTCGCGGCCTGTTCACCAGGTTCTTCAGCAGCTGCGACACCAGGCCCGGGCCCGCCAGCTGCACGGCCAGCACGAACAGTGCGGAGCGCCAGCGCCCCAGCACCGCCAGGAGGATGGGCACGATCAGCATCATCAGCACGATCCCCGGCAGCTGTCCCAGGTGCTGGAAGAGCATCGGGACGAGGCCCGTGTGCACATCCGACTGCGGGCCGACGCCGATGAGCGACCGCCAGGCGTCGTCGACGCCCTGCGTCCACGGGCTGTGCACGGATGCGGCGACCGCGGCCGACTGCGCGCACACGAGCACGAGCAGCGCGATCCCCCACACCAGCAGTGCCCGTGGACGACGCGCGGCGTTCACAGCAGCGCCTCGACCGCGGCGAACGCCCGCGGCATGTTCGTGGTCACCGCGTCGTACACGCGGGCGGTGCGCGAGGCGCCCGGCTGCGGCCAGCCCGGATCCCCATCGGTGATGAACGCGACCGCGGCGGAGTGCACCTCGTCGGCGAGCGCCTGCGGCGGATGAGGGCCGGCCAGCGGCTCGATGGCGGGACCGTCCAGGCAGTCGAAGAAGAACGGCACGTCGATGCAGTGCTCGGCGAATCCGAAGCTTCCCGACGGCCAGGAGAACCGGTACAGCCAGGTGGGCGCGTCGCCCCGGTCGGCGGCCAGGCGCAGCAGCGCGGTGCGGAACAGACGATCGGTGATCACCCTGCCGGCCAGTCGCGCCTTGCCCTTCGCGAGGACATCGGCGTTGGCCGCGAGGTAGGCGGATCTGCGGTCCTTCGGCACACCCAGCTTTCCCAGCAGCATCCGTGCCGGAACCCAGCGCAGCGCACTGCCGGCATCCGCCGTCGCCATGGAGAACTCGTCATCGGTGGCGCCCATCACCAGGGGTTTGCCTGCGCCGACCCCGGCACGGAGCGATTCGCGGGTCGGTCGCGGGATGAGGTCGCCGTCGACGATCGGTCCCAGCGGGAGGCCCGTCTCCGCCATGGCGTCCAGCGCCTTGGCATCCAGCGTCGTCGCCTTCTTCTGGAGTTCGAGGATCCGCTCCTCCGGCACCGCCGACAGACCTTCGCGAGTCGGCGCGACCCCGGCATCCGCCGCCAGGCGCCTCCCGAACTCCTCCGCACGCTCGGCGGAGACGTCGGTCAGTGCGCCGGATATGGCGTACGCCCGGTGGAACAGGTGCTGCGCGGCTGGCATCCCCAGCAGCGTGAGCACGGCGCCGCCGCCCGCGGACTGCCCCGCGATGGTGACCCGGTCGGGATCGCCGCCGAAGGCCGCGATGTTCTCCTGCACCCATTCCAGGGCCAGCAGCCAGTCGCGCACGCCGCGGTTGGAGGGGGCGTCCTCGATCCAGCCGAAGCCGTCGAAGCCGAGCCGGTAGGAGATGCTCACGGTCACGACGCCGTCGCGGTTGAACGCCCTGCCGTCGTACCAGGGGCTCGCCGGGGAGCCGGCGAAGAACCCTCCGCCGTGGATCCACACCAGCACGGGAAGCCGCTCGTCCTCCCCCGGATGCGGGGTGAAGACGTTGACGTTCAGGGTGGATTCACCCGGAATGCTCGGCTCCGGGATCAGCGTGACCCCCGGATCGCCGCGCTGCGCGGTGGGCCCGAACTCGAGGGCGTCACGCACCCCGGTCCACGGCGCCTTCGGCACGGGCGCGGCGAAGCGCAGCTCCCCGACCGGCGGCTCAGCGAAGGGGATGCCCAGGAAGGCGGCGGAGGCGGCCCTCCCGCTCTCGCCCGTCGGCCGCCAGCGTCCGCGGACCCGGCCCGCGGATGTCTGCACCTCGACGTGCTTCATCTGCGTCTGCGTGGATGCCATGTCGATCACCGCACTCCCTTGATCGGGGCGACCGCGATGGCGGCCAGCACGACGAACACCATGGCGAACACGAACAGCATCGCGTACCCACCCAGCGACGTGATGATCACGGCGGCGATGGCCGGGCTCAGCGCCTGCGGGATGTTCGTGGCGACGTTCAGGATGCCGAGGTCCTTGCCCGCGGCGGTGCCCTCGCTGGGCAGCACCTCGGTCATCAGCGCCGCGTCGACCGACGAGTACAGTCCGAAGCCGATGCCGTTGATCACGCTCATCAGGATCATCCCCGTCATGCTCGGCATGAGCAGGGGCATCAGCAGCCCGACGACCATCACGGCCGACGCCACGTAGATGAACACCTTGCGCCGACCCACGCGGTCGCTCCACCATCCCGAGACGAGGATGGCCACGACGGTCGGGAGCAGGGCGGCCAGAGTCAGAGTGACCACCGCTCCCTGTCCCGCTGTCAGCGACATCCCGATGTAGTCGGTGAGCAGGTACAGCTGATAGGTCATCACCACGAAGTAGCCCAGGATCAGCAGGAAGCGGGCCGTGAAGGCCCAGAAGAAGTCGGGGTGCCTGCGCGGGTTGATCCAGAAGCCCGCGAAGAACTGCGCCCAGCGGAACGGCTCCACCGCGGAGTCCTTCGAGGACCAGTCCCGGTTCACCAGCACGAACAGCACGGTGATGACCAGCACGCCCGCTCCGAAGGTGGAGTAGCCGATCCCGATCTGCGCGCCCAGAGCCGCGGCGAGCATGACGCCGACGGTCATGCCCAGCTGCATGCCCAGGCCCATCATCGCGCTCGCAGTGCCGCGCCGGGACCGCGGGAAGCGGTCGGCCGTGATGGTGGTCAAGGGCGCCTGCAGGAAGTTCAGGGCGACCTGGATGATCACCCAGAACACCGTGATCCACAGGATGTCGGTCAGCGAGCCCAGCCCGAACAGGAAGATCGCGCCGACGACGGCCCCGAGGACCATCCACGGAGCGCGACGCCCGAACCGGGAGCGGGTGCGGTCGCTGAGTGCACCCGCGATCGGCTGGGCGAACAGCGTGAAGATGAAGGAGGTCGTGGTGACGATCGCGAGATTGCCGACCTTGTCGGCCTCGTCGATCAGCGCGACCTGTGACGGCAGCAGGATCGAGACCAGTCCGCCGTACGTCGCGAACAGGACCAGCGACGTGACCAACAGGCTCGGCAGCAGTCGCTTGGTGGCCGGTGGGCTCGCGGCGGGCGCACCGGCATGAGGCGGAGTCGCCGAGATGGTGCCGGTCGGTGCGAGAGCGGGCGCGGGATCGGATGGAGGTACGGACATGGGTTGCTCCTCGTCGAGCGGTTCGGCTCAGATACCGAACGCTGTTTGGTATTCGTGAGCCATGCTGACAGATCCATGTCGGGAGCGCAAGGGATTACCGAATAATGTTCGGGTTTCATTCGCGGACGGGTACTGTGGAGTCATGGCACGACGGGGGGCGTATGCGAAGGGCGTCGCCAAGCGGGAGGAGATCCTCGAGGCGGCGCTCCGGGTCGTCGCCGATCAGGGCTACCGTCGCGCCTCGGTGCGCGAGATCGCGGATGCCGCGGGGCTGAGCCCGGCCGGACTGCTGCACTACTTCGGGTCGAAGGAGGAGCTGTTCCTGGCCATCCTCCAGGCGCGCGACGAGCATGACGCCCGGGACCACGCCGGCACCGCCTTCCTCGACGCGTTCCTCGCCGTCGTCCGGCACAACATCACCGTTCCCGGCCTCGTGACGCTGTACGCGCAACTGGCCGCGGAGGCCGGCGACCCCGGGCATCCGGCCCGTGACTTCTTCATGGCCCGCACCGCGAATCTCAGGGAGATCGCCCGCGAGGAGATCGCCGCCGCGCAGCGGGACGGGCGGATCCGCGCCGACCTCGACCCGGAATGGGTGATGCGCGCTCTGCACGCCCTCGCCGACGGACTGCAGACCGCATGGATGCTCGACCCCGACATCGACATGGCCGCCGACATCGAGCAGTTCCTCCTCGTGATCAGGCCCAGCTGATGTCCGCAGACCCGATCGTCCCCACCCCGGAGGGGCCCGTCCGCGGCATCCGTCGTGCAGACGGGACGCTGGCCTTCCTCGGCATCCCGTACGCCGCTCCGCCCACGGGCGAGCGCCGCTTCCTCGCCCCACAGCCGGTCGCGCCGTGGAGCGAGCCGCTGGACGCGACGGCCTACGGCCCGACGCCGCAGCGCCGCCCCGAGGACAACGCGATCATCCCGGAGCCCAGCGTGCCCGGCGACAGCACCCTGAACCTCAACGTCTTCACCCCGTCGCCGGACGGTGCCCGCCCCGTGCTGGTGTGGATCCACGGCGGCGGGTTCTCCGCGGGGTCGCCGGCCAGTCCGTGGTATGACGGTCATGCCTTCAACCGGGACGGCATCGTGACCGTCTCGGTGTCATACCGGCTGGGCTTCGACGGGTTCGGCGTGATCGACGGCATCCCCGACAACCGCGGCGTGCGCGACTGGATCACGGCCCTCGAGTGGGTGCAGCGCAGCATCCGTGCGTTCGGAGGCGACCCGGATCGGGTCACCATCGCAGGACAGTCCGCGGGCGGCGGAGCCGTGCTCACACTGCTGGGCATGCCGAGTGCGCAGCAGCTGTTCCACCGGGCGATCTCGCTCAGCGGCGCCCTCGGCGATCTGCCGCGCACGCTCGCGCGCGAGCGCAGCCTCCGCCTGGCCGAACTGGTCGGCACCGAGCCGACGTCCGAGGGCTTCCGCGCCGTCGGCGAGCGGGAGCTGACTCGCCGTCAGCACGAGGCGTCACTGCTGGGGAAGACCGGCCTGGCGGCGACGACGTCGACACTCACCGACGGACTGCCCTGGGGGCCCGTCATCGACGGGGAGCTGATCACCCGAGCGACGCCCGAGTCCCTCGCGGCCGGCATCGGCTCCGGCAAGCCCCTGCTGCTGGGGGCGACGGACGACGAGTTCACGATGGTGTTCGACAGCGCGCCGCGGATGCTGCGGTGGGTCCCGGTGGGCTTGGCGCTGCGGGTCGTGGAGCGCTCCCGCGCCGTGCGGCGCAACTGGCGACGCGCGAACCGGGATCGCCGCGGAACCGGCGCGGCGCTGGGCCGCTTCGTCACAGACAGGGTGTTCCGCTCGCTCGTCGTGCGAGTCGCAGAGGCGCGGCGGAACGCCGGGACCTGGGTGTACCGGTTCGCGTGGGCCTCACCGATCAACGGCTGGGCGCATCACTGCCTGGATGTGCCGTTCTGGTTCGACTGCCTGACCGAAGAGTACGTCGCCGCCGTCACGGGCCCGACACCGCCGCAGGCCCTTGCGGATGACATGCATGCGGTCGCCGTGGCGTTCGTGCACGACGGGGAACCGGGTTGGCCCGACTGGCACACCGACCCCGGCACGACCCGGGTTTTCGGCGATCAGCCGGCGATCTCCCGCAGCGCCTACGACGACGCCCTCCCGCTGCTCTGACGCCCGGCGCCCTGCCCCCCTCTCCCCGCGCGCCTTGCCCTCCCCGCGCGCCTTGCCCCTCCCCGCGAGCCACCACGCACGCCGCGAGCCACCAGGCGAGATCACGTGATCTGCCTGGTGGCTCGATGATCGCCTGGTGGCTCGGCGGGTGGTGCGGTGGCGGGGCGGGCGGTGAGCGGCGGCGCGCAGCGCGGGCTCAGCGCACGGGCTGCAGCAGCGGGATCTCGTAGCGGTGCGGGGTGCCGAAGCGGTGCGCGGTGATCGACACGGCCTGCTCGCGCAGGAACGTCAGCAGCTCCACCCGACCGGCGGCCACCACCGGGTTCGCGTAGATCGCCAGGCTCGGCGAGCCGTTCACGGCGGCGGCCGTGGCGGCGGCATCCGCTCCGATCATGCGCACCCGCGAGCCGGCGTCCGCGAGCCTGCGCGCGTGCGCGCCCCAGGCATCCGCATCCTCGGTCACGACCGTCACGTCGTGCGCACCCAGCCAGGTGACCACGGCGGCGGGAAGAGCGGATGCCGTGCTCACCGTCACCCGGGAGCCCGCGCGCACCCCGGCGGCGGCGACCCGGACCAGCTCGGCCACGCGCGTCCCCTCGTACCGGAGTGTGACGGGCACCGCCTGATACCGCAGCGCGTTCTGCTCGGTGACCAGGCCGGTGGCGTCGCGAACGATGCCGAACTCCGCGCCCCAGGCATCGATGTCGGTGGCCAGCGCACCGCGCAGCCACGCGGCGTCCTCGCCGGGGATCTCCGTGGCATCGGCGAGCTTCGCGGCCGACAGCCCCAGCTCGTCCAGCGGACGGGTGGTCCGCACCGCGGCATCCGTCCACTCACTGAGCCCGACCAGGTAGTTCGGGCCGCCGGCCTTGGATCCGGCCCCGACGGCGGCCTTCTTCCAGCCGCCGAACGGCTGGCGCTGCACGATGGCACCGGTGGTGCCACGGTTGACGTACGCGTTGCCGGCCTGGATGTTCGCGAGCCACTGCTGGATCTCGTCGTCGTCGAGCGAGTGGATGCCGCTGGTGAGGCCGTAGTCGATGTCGTTGACGATGTCGATCGCCTCGGTCAGGGTGTCGGCGGTCATGACACCGAGGACCGGGCCGAAGTACTCCACTCTGTGGAACTCGCTGCCGCGCTGCACGCCGTCGCGGATGCCGGGGCTCCACACCTGGCCGTCCTCGTCGAGCTTCTCCGGCTTCAGCATCCACGACTGACCGGGATGCAGCTCGGTGAGGGCGCTGAGCAGCTTGCCCTCGGCGGGCCCGATCAGCGGTCCGATGCGGTTGACCCCGTCCTCGGGCGCGCCGACCTCGTAGGAGCGCACGGCGTCGATGAGCTGACGCCGGAACCGCTCCGAGGTGGCGACGGAGCCCACCAGCACCACGAGCGACGCCGCGGAGCACTTCTGACCCGCGTGTCCGAACGCCGAGTACGCGACGTCCTTCGCGGCGAGGTCGAGGTCTGCCGACGGTGTCACGATGATGGCGTTCTTGCCGCTGGTCTCGGCCAGCAGCGGCAGATCCGGCCGGAAGCTGCGGAACAGCTCGGCGGTCTCGTATCCGCCGGTGAGGATCACGCGGCCCACGGCCGGGTCGCTGACCAGCCGGGCGCCCAGCTCGCGTCCGTCCAGCTGCACGTACTGCAGCACGTCGCGCGGTACTCCCGCCTCCCACAGCGCCTCGACCATGACGGCGCCCGAGCGCCTGGCCTGCCGGGCGGGCTTGATGATCACGGGGGATCCGCTGGCCAGCGCCGACAGCGTGGAGCCCGCGGGGATCGCGACGGGGAAGTTCCATGGCGGGGTGACGACGGTCAGGGCGACGGGGTGCATCTCGGCGCCGTCGACGTCGGCGAGCCGCTTGGCGCTCTCGGCGTAGTAGTGCGCGAAGTCGATGGCCTCGGAGACCTCGGGGTCACCCTGCTCGATGACCTTGCCGGCCTCGGAGCCCATCACCTCGAGCAGCTCGGCACGGCGGGCCTGGAGCGCGTCACCCGCGCGATGCAGGATCTCGGCACGGCCTGCGACGCCCAGTGCACGCCAGGCCTCGCCGGCCGCGACACCCGTGCTGATGCGCTCGTCGACCTCCGCAGCGGTGCGCAGCGTGTTCGCGGCGACGGTGTCGTTCCCGAGCGTCGATCCCCGCATCCGGGAGCGGATCGCATCCGCCCACTCGCGGTTGGCCGCCAATGAGGGATCGGTGTCGGGGGTGTTGACGAAGCCGTCGCGCAGGCCCGGGGCCTGCGGCTGACGGCGGTCCTGCGTGCGGTTCGGTCCGGGCACTTCGGCGGGGACTCCGGCGACGGATGCCAGGAAGCGCTGCTTCTCGCGCTCGAACAGCTTCGGGTCGGCGTCCAGGTCGAAGACCGCCGACATGAAGTTCTCCTGGCTGGCGCCCTCCTCGAGGCGGCGGATGAGGTAGGCGATCGCGACGTCGAACTCGTCGGGGTGCACGACGGGGGTGTACAGCAGCAGCGAGCCGACGGTGCGCTTGACGACCGCGGCCTGCGCGGATGCCATTCCCAGCAGCATCTCGAACTCGACGCCGTCCTGCACTCCGCGCCGAGAGGCCAGCAGCCAGGCCAGGGCGATGTCGAACAGGTTGTGGCCGGCGACGCCGATGCGCACGTTCCCGATGTGCTCGGGGCGCAGGGCGTACTCGAGCACGGCCTTGTAGGAGGAGTCGGACTCCTGCTTGCTCGACCAGGTCGCCGGCTCCCATCCGTGGGCTTCGGCATCGGCGGTCTCCATCGGCAGGTTGGCGCCCTTCACGACGCGCACCTTGATGGGGGCGCCGCCTCCTGCGACGCGCGCGGACGCCCACTCCTGCAGGCGCATCATGGCGCTCAGGGCGTCGGGCAGGTACGCCTGCAGCACGATGCCCGCTTCGAGGTCGCGGAACTCGGGGCGGTCCAGGATGGCGGTGAAGACCGCGATGGTCAGATCGAGGTCCTTGTACTCCTCCATGTCGAGGTTGATGAACTTCTTCGGCCCGCGCGCGGGCTTGGCGGCGATCTCGTACAGCGGCCGCAGCGCCTCGGATGCCTCCGCCACGGCCTGGTCGAACGCCCAGGGGCTGTGCGGCGCGACCGTGGAGGACACCTTGATGGAGACGTAGTCCACGTCGTCGCGCAGGAGCAGACGCCGCGTGCCCTCCAGGCGGCGGACGGCCTCGTCCTTGCCGAGGATGGCCTCGCCGAGCAGGTTGATGTTGAGCTTCACGCCCTGGGAGTCGCGGATGTGCTTGATGGCCGCACCGAGCTTCTCGTCGCGGGCGTCGACGATGAGGTGGCGCACCATCTGCCGCAGCACCGCGCGGGCCGACGGCACGACGATGCCGGGGAGCATGCCGGCGGTCGCGCCGCCCAGGCCGATCGCGCCGCGCATGATCGCGGGCAGGAAGGCGGGGGTCAGCGGGACGAGCTCCTTGAGCTTCGCGGCGGCGACCTTCAGGTCCTCGGGTCGCACCACGCCGTCGACGAATCCGACGGTGAAATCCAGGCCCTTCGGGTCGCGGAGGACGCCGGCAAGGCGGGCGCCCGCGGCGTCCACGGGCACCTCGCGGCTGTCGACGAGCCACTTGCGCACCAGGGCGATGGCGTCATCGGCGAGGTCCGCCAGGTCGGACAGGGCTGCATCATCGGAGCGCATGGAGGTGGTCATGATCTCAGGATGCCTCGACCGACTGTCGATGAAAAGCGAACGTTCTCGATGGATAATATTCGTACTTCTCGATCCATCATCTGCGACGAGAGCGAAAAGGCCGATGGGATGAACGGGGCGGAGACAACGAAGGAGGGGAGACGTTGTTCGAGCTGAGACGACTCCGGCTGCTGCACGAGCTGGCACTGCGGGGCACGATCGCGGAGGTCGCCGCCTCGCTGTCGTACTCGCCGTCCACCGTGTCGCAGCAGCTGAGCCTGCTGGAGCGCGAGGCCGGAGTCGCCCTGCTGGAACCGGACGGCAGGCGGGTGCGGCTGACGCCGCAGGGACGGATGCTCGCGCAGCACGCCGCCCGAGCGCTGCAGCTCGACGAGGCCGCGCGTGCCGCGCTGGCCGCCTCACCGGGATGGGAGACCGTCCGCCTCTCGGCGATGCCGACAGCCGCCGAGACCATCGTCCCGGCGGCGCTGACGCTACTGGCACGCCGTGCGCCCGAGCTGCGCGTGGAGCTGGCGGAACTGCCCCCGGAGGAGAGCCTGTTCGAGCTGTGGGCGCGCCGCTTCGACCTCGTCATCGCCGAGCAGTACCCGGGGCATTCGCGCGAACTGCGCGACGGCATCGAGCACGACCTCATCGGTGAGGACCCCATCCGCGTCGTGCTGCCGCCCTGGGAGCATCCGCTCCCCCTCCACGAGCTGCGAGAACGCGCCTGGGTCCTGGAGCCCGAGGGGACGGCCGCACGGCGATGGGCCGTGCAGCAGTGCCGGGCGGCCGGGTTCGAGCCCGACGTCCGCTACGAGGCCGCCGACCTCACCGCGCATGTGCGGCTGGTGGCCTCCGGCCACGCTGTGGGCATGCTGCCGGACCTGATCTGGAACGACGAGCCGAGCCCGCTCACCGTCGCCGACCTGCCCGGCTCCCCCGTGCGCGAGGTCTTCGCGGCCGTGCGGACGGCCTCCCTCGCCGACGAATCGGTGTCGCTCGTGCGCACCGCTCTCCGTGACGCGTTCGCCGCGCATCGGCGCAGGGCGCCCTGAACGCGCGGCCGGTGCGGCCGCCGCGTTCGTTCGCACCGGCGAGAACCGGTCAGAGAGCGCGTACGCTCGCGTGCGGCATCCGCTCCCGCATCACCCGCACCGCCTCGGGACTGGAGTCGACGAGCACGGCGTCACGGCCGAGCGCAGAGGCCACGGCGCCCGTCGTCCCCGATCCCGCGAACAGGTCCAGCACCCGGTCGCCGGGGCGCGAGGAGGCCTGCACGATGCGGCGCAGCACGCCCTCGGGCTTCTGCGTCGGGTAGCCGGTCTTCTCCCGGCCGGAGGTCGGCACGATCGTGTGCCACCAGACATCGGTGGGCAGCTTGCCGCGGGCGGCCTTCTCCGGGGTGACCAGGCCCGGCGCCATGTAGGGCTCGCGGTCCACGGCATCCGAGTCGAAGAAGTACGCACGCGCGTCCTTCACGTACACGAGGATCGTGTCGTGCTTGGTGGGCCAGCGCCGCCGGGACTTGGCGCCGAAGTCGTACGCCCAGATGAGTTCGTTGAGGAACGCGTCGCGCCCGAACACGGCATCCAGCATCACCTTGGCGTAGTGCGCCTCGCGGTAGTCCAGATGCAGGTACAGCGTGCCGTCGTCGGCCAGCAGCCGCCAGGCCTCCTCCAACCGCGGCATGAGGAACTCGCCGTAGTCGTCGAAGCGGTCGTCGTAGGCGCGCAGCATGCCGCGCACGCGCTCGTAGGCCAGCCCATGGAAGCCGCGCCGCACCTCCCCCTCGGCCTCGCCCCCGGCTCGGCGGGCGGTGACGACCTGCCGCTCCTGGGTGCGGCCGGTGTTGAACGGGGGGTCCAGGTAGACGAGAGTGAAGGATCCGGATGCCAGGGTCGCGGCGGCCGCGAGGTTGTCGCCCTCGATGATCTCGACGGAGCCGGCTTCGACGGACGACGAGGTGCTCACGGCACGCGGTGCAGCCACGCGTCGGTCGCGAACTTCGACTCCACCAGCGCCTCGGCATCCGCGTACTCATCCGGCGTGATGCGTCCGTCCTCCGCGCCGGTCAGCGCACGGAAGGTCGCGATGAACCGCGAGATGATCTCGCTTCGCTCCATGCCGGTCTGGGTGCGCAGCGGGTCCACGCGCTTGGCGGCGGAGGTGGTGCCCTTGTCGCTGAGCTTCTCACGGCCGATGCGCAGCACCTCGGTCATCACCTGGCCGTCGATGTCGTACGAGATCGTGGCGTGGTGGAGCACGCCGCCGTTGGCGAGCCGCTTCTGGGCGGCGCCGCCGATCTTGCCGGTGGGCGAGGCGATGTCGTTGAGCGGCTGATAGGTCGCTTCGATGCCGATCGAACGCAGCGCCTGGAGCACCCAGTCATCCAGGAATGCGTAGGAATCGGCGAACGTCATGCCCTGCACGAGGGATGCCGGGACATACAGCGAGTATGTGATGATCTGACCCGCGGCCATCATCATGGCCCCGCCGCCGGAGATCCTGCGCACGACGTCGAAGCCGTGCCTGGCGGCGCCCTCCGGGTCGACCTCATTGCGGTACGACTGGAAGGAGCCGATCACGACGGCCGACTCGTCCCACTCCCAGATGCGCAGAGTGGGGCGGCGACGCCCCTCGCCCACGCGCGAGGTGAGCACCTCGTCGAGCGCGAGATTCATGCGCGGTGACACGGCCTTCTCGTGCACGATCTCCCAGTCGAAATCGCGCCACCCCGGCGCGGTCACCAGGGCGCGTCGCACGACGGTTCCGACGGAGTCCGGCGAGAAGCCCAGGAGCTGCGCGCCCTCGGGCAGCGCGGTGCGCACGGCTGCGGCGATGGTGGAGGCATCGGCCTCGACGGGCATGCCCTCGATGGCGGCGTTGATGGCCTCCAGCGCCGTGTCCGGCTCGAGGAAGAAGTCTCCGGCCAGTCGGAAGTCGCGGATCAGGCCGTCCTGCACCTCGAGATCGACGACGACGAGCTTTCCACCGGGAACCTTGTACTCACCATGCACGCGTCCAGCTTAAGCCGCGTCGAGTCCGGACGCGCCGCCCGGGGCGTCAGGGCGGTGCGGCACGGCATCCGCACCCCACCGCCCGGGGGATTCAGCCCGCCGCGCGCGATGCCGAAGCGAGGTACGTCTCCACGCCCTTCGCCATGCCGGGCTGGTGCTCCCGCATGATCCGCTGCAGAATGGGCCCGCGCTCCGAGGTGTGGTCGTATTCGAACTCGCCCGCCAGTGAATACCACGTCGTGGGGACGGCCCCTGCGAGCACCATCCGCTGCACAGCGGTGTCGTGCGTCTCGCGCGTGAGACTCCCCGAAGCGTCGACCACGAGGTTCACCTCGTACCCGAGACGGAGAGCTCCCAGCACGGTCTGCAGCACGCATCCTTCGGTGGACACACCCGCGATGGCCAGGCGCCGGCGTCCCGTGGCCTCGACCGCCGCAGCGAATGCGGGATCCCCGAAGGCATTGGTGGCGCCCGGACGCTCGATGATCGGGTGATCTCCGAGCACATCGATCAGCTCCGGGTACAGCGGGCCGGAGGGCTTGCTGCGCAACCCGTTGGTGACGACGAGCCCACTGCCGAACAGCACGGCAGTCCTGGCGAGGCCGACGACGTTGTTGATATGGGCGCCGAGGTCATGGGAACGCAGCAGGTTCGCGAATCCGACGGCGTGATCGACCAGGATAATCGTGGTGTTCTCGGGGGTGAGCGGCTCGGGAATGGTCATGATGCTCTCCTTATGGTGTGAGCGGGATGGATGCTCGGTCCGCCGGTCAGATTCCGACAGGCCGGGCGTGGACGCTGATCCCCAGCACGCTCCGCTTCTCGCGGAGGGCGCGCAGGATCAGCAGGACGGCGCCGAGAGCCGCCCAGCTCAGGAGGATGGCGAGCGGACGGC
This sequence comes from Microbacterium soli, assembly GCF_039539005.1. Lineage (NCBI taxonomy): Bacteria > Bacillati > Actinomycetota > Actinomycetes > Micrococcales > Microbacteriaceae > Microbacterium > Microbacterium soli. Next base: position 1,776,802 of record NZ_BAABCP010000001.1, on the reverse strand, counting down.
CCGAACTCGCGTCGAGGTAGACATCAGCACGCACGAGGGAGATGAACTGTGCGAACGGATGCCATCGGCCGATCCAGCGCACGCCGGACGGGAGCATGTCGGCATTCACCGTGGCACCCGAGGAGGGGATGCCGAGGATGAGGACGAACGTCATCGCGAGCGGCATGAAGAGCCGACGAGCGTACAGCGCAGCAGCGGTGGTGAGCCAGCCGATCGTCTGCGTGAGCAGAAGCGCGTATCCGAGCAGCCGAAGGTCCGGGGGGATCGCGTGCAGGCTTGCGGCGACGGCGAAGCTGAACACGGCGGAGAACAGGCCGGCTGCGAGGATCACCGCTGCCTTCTTCCCGATCGGCCATGGGCCCGCCTGAAGCAGGACGATCGAGACGATCAGCCCGACGAGGAGGTTGGGAAGCGCGTAGAAGAACAGCCCCGTGCCCGATGCGTCTCCCTGCGGCAGCGGATTCACGTCGACCACCGTCAGAGGCTGCGGGGACGTCTCCGCGAACAGGTCCTCGAGATACCCGGCACGGGTGGAGCTCGCGGCCGACGCGAGCAGCAGCTCGGCACCATCCGTGGCCGCAGCGAGTGCGCCGGATGCGACCAGGGCACGTGCCTGCACGGGATCCTCGACCCCGATCAGGTCGATTCCGGCAGGCAGCTCGGGGAAGTCCGACTGCTCGGCAGGGGCGACGAGCCCCACCTCGATCCCGTGCGGAGCCGGATGCGCGAAGGCCTGGAGCCCCAGAACGGCGAATCCGGCGGCGAAGAAGCAGGGGAACCACAGCACGGCCAGAACTCGCCGCCAGCTCCCGCCGACGGTGCGGCGCGGAGGGTGGGTGGGTGCCGCATCGAGGCGATGACTTGACATGTCAACTATGGTGCATCCGCATGACTTGATGTGTCAAGTCGGACGTGGAAGACTCCTCGTATGACGGACTCCCTCACGACCGAGGAACTACGGCTCTGGCGTGATTTCCTGCAGTGGACCGAGCAGACGATGACCGCCGTCGGCGCCGATCTCGCCTCGAACTCGTCGATGTCGGTCAGCGACTTCGAAGTCGCGGTCCGAGTGCAGGAGGCCGGCGGGGTCGTGCTCCAGCGCGTGCTCGGCGAGCACCTGGGCTGGTCGGCATCCCGGCTCTCGCACCAGCTGCGCCGCATGGAGAAGCGAGGGCTGCTCACCCGGCCCAAGTCCGGACACGGGCGTTCGATGCAGGTGGTGCTCACCGCTTCCGGGCGGGCGGAGCTCGACTCCGCCCTCGCCGTGCATGCGCGCTCCGTGCGCGAGCACTTCCTCAGCACCCTCGGCTCCAGCACCGCCGACATCATTCCCCGCGCGACGTCACCGGTGCGTTGCCCGAAGCGCATCCAGACCGCTCGCGCGCGCGGCTGAACCGCCCTCGGGAGCGCGCTCCCCACGACCTCCCCCGCTCACCGGACCTCCGCGATCGGCCCCTCACCGCACCACCGGCACGTGGCCGTCGAGCCACGCCAGCAGGTCGGAGCGCACCTCCTCCTGCTGCAGTTCGTTGAAGATCTCGTGCCGCGCGTCGGGGTAGACGAGCGTGGTGACATCCGTGAGCCCCGACCGGCGGCGGTAGGCGTCGGCGAGCCTGTGCACGCTCCGCGGACCGCCCACCGGGTCGTCGCCGCCCACCATGAGCAGGACGGGCACGTCGTGCCGCTGCGCGAGATCGCGGTGCGGACGCCCGAACAGCCTGGCCGCCTCGATCGGCCCGAACAGCTTCAGCAGCGGCACCTCCGTCGTCAGCGGGTCGTCGTGGAACTCCCGCCACACGGCCGGGTCGCGGGAGAGCCATTCCAATCCATCGGCATCCGGCCCGTTCCAGCGGGCGTTCAGCGGCAGCGCGTTGAGGTCGCCGGGCGTGCGCAGCGCCGACCCGCTGAGAATGACGCCCTGGTAGTCCTCCGGCGCCCGGTCCAGCATCATCTGCGCGAGGAAGGACCCCCACGAGTGGCCGAGCAGGATGAGCGGCAGCCCCGGCCGCTCCTCGCGGATGATCCCGCTCAGCTGCAGGCATGCGGCGACCGCCGCCCGCAGCCCGCCGCGGCCGAGACGCCCGAGCCGGTCCGGCCCGCCCCACTGCCGGATGCCGGTGCGGCCGTGCCCGCGATGATCATCGGCGTAGACGTGGAAGCCGGCATCCGTCAGCGCCGTGATGAGCGCGGCATACCTGCCGGCGTGCTCGCCCACGCCGTGCAGCAGCTGCACGACGCCGCGCGCCGTCCCGCTCGCCTCGTGCACGTCGTACACGATGGCGATCCCGTGGGCATCGACGAACTCCGCTGTTCTCTTCGCGACCATGACCAGAGTCTACGGATGCCGTACGCGCGGCTCACACCGCCGAGGGTGCACGGCAGCCGTTTTCACACCGCATGCCGCAATCGGAGAAACGTGAATATTGTTTTCGCCCCTTGCGCACGAGGGAAAAGTTAGTTAGACTATCTAAAGGAATGACCGAAGAACTCACCGCCGCCGCCTCCGAGCTGAGATTCGTGTTCTTCCGACTCACCCGCAACCTGCGCCGCGTCCGCGCCATGGACGAGCTCAGCGACGCGCAGCTGGCCGCTCTGGGCGCCCTGCGCAAGCTCGGCCGACGCACGCTCTCCCGCCTCGCCGAGCACGAGTGCGTCACCGCACCGACGATGAGTGCGACCGTCAACGGCCTCGCCGAACTCGGCCTCGTCGTCCGGGTGCCCGACGAGGATGACCGGCGGCGCGTGTATGTCGAGATCACGCCGGAGGGCGAGAAGGTCGTCAGAGACACGATCCGCAGCCGTGACGAGGCCCTGGCGGCCATGATCGCGAAGGCCGGGCTCGGCGAGAAGGAGCTGGCGACGCTGCACGACGCCGCCGTGGCACTGAGGAAGGTGATCGACTCATGAGCGACGCGCCCGCCCGTCGGAGGATCTCTCCCATGTTCCGATCCCTGCTGACGTACAACTACCGCACCTGGTTCCTCGGCGCCGTCATCTCCAACATCGGCGGGTGGATGCAGGCCACGGCCCAGGACTGGGTCGTGCTCACCGAGCTGACCGACAACGACGCCACCGCCATGGGCGCCACGATGGCGCTGCAGTTCGGGCCGCCTCTCGTGCTGGTGAGCGTGACCGGCTGGGTGGCGGACAGGTTCGAGCGGCGCAAGATCCTGCTGGCCACGCAGTCCACGCTGATGGTGCTCGCGGTGGGCGTGGCCGTGCTGCTGCTGACCGGCGTCATGACGCTGCCGCTCATGCTGGGATTCGCCGCCGCGTTCGGAGTGACCAACGCGTTCGACGCCCCGGCCAGGCAGGCGTTCGTCTCGGACGTGGTCAGCATGGAGGACACCCCCAACGCCGTCGCCCTGAACTCCGCGTCCTTCAACATGGCCCGGCTGATCGGACCGGCCATCGGCGGCGTGCTGATCGTGGCCCTCGGCTCGGGCTGGGTGTTCATCGCGAACGCCGTGACGTTCCTCGCGATGCTCGTCGCGCTCATGCTGATCCGCCGCAGCGAGCTCATGCCGCGGGCGAAGGGCGGCAAGAGCACCGCGGGACTCGCCGCCGGATTCCGCTACGTGTTCAGTCGCCCGGATCTGCTGGTCGTGTTCATCATGGTGTTCCTCGTCGGAGCGTTCGGGATGAACTTCCCCATCTTCGCCTCGACGATGGCGTTGGAGTTCGACCAGGGCGCGGACGGCTACGGCCTGCTCAGCTCGGTGCTCGCCATCGGCTCCCTCACCGGGGCGCTTCTCGTCGCACGGCGCGACCGGGCCCGAGTGCGGGTGATCGTCATCTCCGCGGCCGGGTTCGGCGTGGCGTCCATCGCATCGGCGCTGATGCCCTCCTACTGGGCGTATGCGGCCGTGCTGATCTTCGTGGGCTTCTCGACGGTGTCGATGCTCACCACCGCGAACGGCTACGTGCAGACGACGACGGATGCCGCGCTGCGCGGCCGCGTGCTGGCGCTGTACATGGCCGTCCTGATGGGATCCACCCCGATCGGCGCGCCGATCGCCGGCTGGATCGCCGACGCCTTCGGCCCGCGAGCCGCCATCACGGTCGGCGGTACTGCAGGACTCGTCGCCGGCGCGATCGGAGTCGGCTGGATGCTGTGGTCGGGTCGTCTGCACAGGAACGAGCGCACGCGGTTCCTCCTCACACTGGATGAGACCAGGCCGATGTCGGTCATCCGCGCGATGGATCCGGTGGCCTTCGACGACCGCTCGACCTCGACCGTCCCGATCCGCCTGCCGCACGAGGGCAAGGGCTGATCGCCGGAGCCGTGCCGCTCAGTCGTCGCGGCGACCGGTGCGGCCGGTGCTGATCACCGGGCCCATGCCGCCGTCCGACGGCGGGGAAAGCCGGGATGCCGCATGCGGCGCGTCTGCGAGCGTCGAGGTGACGATGTCGCGCACGGACCCGAACCGCCGCGACCACACCAGCAGGTCGGTGAGGGTCATGGGGATCTCGCCCCGCCGCAGCCGGGCGACCCGCTCGAACGTCACCTCCGGGGAGGTCGGATCCAGGCTCGGCAGGACGGACGCGAGATTGGAGCGCTCCATCGCGACCTCCTCGCGGATGGCGTTGGCGACCCAGTGCTGCACGTTGGCGGCGATGAACGCGGCATCGGCGGGATCGACGCCGACCGCGGCGCGCATCGGCTTCCCCCACTGCCCGAACATGTCCGGTCGGTCCACGAGATCACGGGGTCTGCGGCCCACGGCATCCGTCTCGGTCTCCTCCCGCGGCTCCCGCGCCGGGCGGAAGGTCAACCCGACCCGCTCCGGACTCTCCTTCTTGGGATCGAACGCTGCGACCACTGCCACCGACCTCTCCCGCCCCGACGGGCGGCTCGAATCGATAGTACGCACGGATGCCGTGCTCTCGGCCCGGCAGGCGGATCGCACCCGCCGGACCGAGGCGGGCGTCAGGCCCCGCGCAGCTCCAGCGTGCAGCACTTGATGCCGCCGCCGCCGAGCAGCAGCTCGGACAGGTCGACCATGATGGGGTTGTAGCCGCGCTCGCGCAGCTGCTTCTCGAACCCCGTGGCACGCGGCGGGATGATGACGTTGTACCCGTCGGAGGCCGAGTTCAGGCCGAACACGGCGCCGTCCTCATCGGCGACGAGGATCGCGTCGGGGAAGCGCTCGGCGAGGATCTTCCGAGACGCCTCGTCGAACGCGTTCGGCAGGTAGGCGATGCCCGCCCGCTCGCCGGGCGCGACGACGGGGTCCAGGATGGTCAGCGCGGTGTCGAGGTGGTAGAAGCGCGGATCGACGAGGGTGAGCGTCACGACCTCCCGGCCGAAGACCTCGTGCACCTCGCGGTGGCTGTCGCCCGCGGAGCGGAACCCGGTGCCGGCGAGGATCACGTCGCCGGCGAGCAGGAAGTCGCCCTCGCCCTCGTTGACCTCCGTGGGCAGCACGGTGTCGAAGCCGTGGCTGCGGAACCACTCGGCGAACGCCGGCGACTCGCCGCGACGCTGCTCGTAGTAGAACTCGGGGATGTACGCGCGGCCGTCGATCGTGAACCCGCCGTTCGCGGTATAGACCATGTCGGGGTAGCCGGGCAGCGGCTCGATGAGCTCGACGTCGTGCCCCAGCTCCCGGTACAGGTCGTACAGCTTCTGCCACTGCGCGATGGCCTTGGCCGTGTCGGTCGGTGCGGCCGGGTCCATCCAGGGATTGATCCGGTAGTCGACCGTGAAGTGGTCGGGGCGGCACATCAGGTAGCGGCGGTGGTGGGCCGTCCGGGTCGAGGCGGTGATGGTCGCGGTCTCGGGCGTGGACATGGTTTGCTCCTCGTACAAGGTGCGGCGGACGCTGTCCAGGGGCCCGGCGGAAGTTCGACCCGCACGACGGCGGGGAAGATGCGCTCAGGCACGCCGGTTACATTTTTGCACCTCGACCGCCCCCTGCACCAGCCGGGCGCGCCGAGGGCGGTCAGCGTGCGCGGACGCTCGTCTCGCGCACGACGAGCTCACTGGGGATCGCCTGCTCCGAGACTTCGGGCAGCCCGTCGATGGTCCGCAGCAGCACCCGGGCGCTGCGTCGGCCCTGCTCGTCGGTCTGACGCGCCAGGGCGGTGATCGACGGAGAGGAAAGGTCGCAGAGCATCGAGTCGTCCCAGCTGACCAGCGCCATGTCCGTCCGTCCCGCGGCACGCAGCGAGCGCATCGCCGCCAGCGCCATGACATCGTTCGAGCTGATCACCGCGGTCGCCGAGCGCCAGCTCTCCAGCCGCTGCGCGACCAGCCGTTCGGCCGATTCGCGGGTGTAGTCGCCCTCGGCCACGATCACCCGCATGCCGCGCACCGCCGCCTGCGCGACGATCGTGTCCCGTCGTTCGACCTCGTGAGAGAGCGTGAGCGGTCCGCTCACATCGACGATCTCGGTGTGCCCCAGTTCCGCCAAATGGTCGACGATCAGGTGGGCGTCGGCGATGAGGTCCTCGACCATCTGCTCCCCGGTCTCCGGGTCGATGCGCAGACCGTGCATGACGAAGGGCATGCCCAGGGCGCGCAGCAGGGGCGGGCGGGGATCGTCCACCAGCCGGTCCAGGACGATGACCCCGTCGACCCGGCGCTCGGCGCTCCACTGCCGGTAGACGTCCAGGTCGCGCCCCGACGCGGGGCCCACCATCCGCAGCATCACGGATTGCCCGGCCTCGGAGAGCACGGACTCGACCCCGCTGAGCAGGCTCATGTAATACGGCTCCTGCCCGAACAGCTCCGGGTCGCGCCGGAGCACCATCCCGATCGTGTCGGTGCGAGACCGGGAAAGCGCACGCGCCGAGGAGCTCGGATGCCAGCCCAGCTCCTCCGCAAGCGCGAGAACCCTCCGCCGCGTCTCCTCGCCGACACCGGGCCGGCCGTTGAGCGCATAGGACACGGAGGCCACGGAGACGCCGAGCCTCCGCGCCATCTCCCGGATGGTCACGTGCCCGGCGGTGCCGCTGTTGCTGTTCATCGAAGGACACTCTCGCACGCGCACGGCACCGACGAGGAATCGCCTCAGCGGATCTCGCGCACCTCGGCGCCGTACGGTGCGAGCACGACCTCGTCCGCCGCAGCGCCATCGAGGTCGTGCAGCGACCCGGAAGCGGGCACCGGCGCCACCGTGCACGGCTGTGCGCGCTGGCTGGTGAACACCGCGAACCGCCGGCCGTCGGCGTGCTCGAGCACCTCGACGAACACCTCAGGGTCGTCCACCACCACTGGCCGACGCACCCCCGCGGCCGCGGCGAGCGCGTCATACAGCCGCCAGGTGTCCTCCGGGTTGACCCGCCCGAGCCGGGACGCGAGATACTCCAAAGGGTAGGTGCACAGCACGGCGAGGCCCTCGCCGTGCGGCCGCCCGATCAGCGCGGGCCGGCCCCGGGCATCCGTGGCCAGCACCTGACCGGAGGTCACCGTCACGGGCAGGAGCGCACGGCCGTCGGCGGTGCCCGCCGCGCGTACGCGCAGCGTGTCGCCCGGGCGCAGCGCACCCAGCTCCGCCGTCATCGTCAGCGTCACGACCTCGTCGGCGATGGGCTCGACCAGTCCGTAGGCCGAGTCGATGCGCACGCCGAACAGCTCCTCGGTGAACGCCCACCAGGGCCCGCGCTGCCCGGTCGCCTCCCCCACGCCGTAGGAGGCGTACACCACGGCACCGGCATCGGCGAGGTCGGACAGCTGCCGCCAACTGGGTCCGCACAGCTGCTTGACCGAGGGCAGCAGGTACAGGCCGTAGCCGTCGTCCAGGCCGCCGTCGGCGTGCTCGCGCACGATGTCGACGGGCAGATGCGCCTCCTTGGCCGCGACATGCGCCTGCTCCGACACGGAGACGATGTGCGCGCGCTCGGATTCCTGGGTGGAAGGGTACATCTCTGCGAGGTGGGAGGGCAGGATCAGCGCGGTCTCGGATGCCGTACGGCGAAGTCCCGCCGCATCCATGGTGCGCAGGTCGTGCGAGAACCGCTCCAACTCGAGGAGGGCGGGCTTGGGCCGCCCCACGGAGTCGGTGATGCCGAAGTGCAGCTCGAAGGGGTGATGGGTGTAGGGCCGTTCGTCGACGAGGCCGTCGAAGTCGGTGTTGTTCCACGCGATCCACCCGGACACGCCCGCCGCCAGCGTGTTGTACAGCTGCTGGCGATAGTAGGAGGCCGCGCCCTCGGCGGAGACGTACGCATCGGTGACGCCGAACTCCTCCAGGACGACCGGCAGCCCGGCGATGCGGCACAGTTCGGAGATCCAGGCGGACTTCAGGTGCTGGCGGATCTGATCGGACTCCATCCGGTACACGTGCGGGCCCACGAAGTCGGTCATCGCGGCCAGCTCCCGCACCCGGAACCCACTGTCATGACCGGTGGTCTCGACGCCCCACGCGCCGTCCCCGACGGAGACCGGCTGCGCGGCCCCCGCGGCACGGATCGCATCGATGAGCAGCTGGGCCCACGCGGCGACCGCGTCATGAGGCGCCTCGCCGCCGTAGATCGGCACTTCGTTGGTCAGCAGCCAGCCCGCCACCGCCGGGTGCTCGTGGAAGCGCGCGGTCAGCTCGCGCACATACCAGGCCTGTCGTCCGACGAACCACACGTCGCGATACAGGTCGCGACCGCCCCGCCATGCCGGGTCCCAGTTCTCCCCGGACATGTGGCCGACGAGGAAGGTCGGGACGGTGGTCATCCCGACCTCCCGGTGCGCGTCGAGGAAGTCGGCGAACCGTGCGATGCAGTCCTCGTCCAACCGGTCCGGCTCGGGTTGGAAGTCCGGCCAGAAGAAGAACGAGCGGGTCATGTTCAGCCCGTGCTCGGCCAGCACGGCCAACTCCTGGCGGACCACCTCCGGGTCGTAGCGATCGGTCCACATCCGCGGCCCGGCCGTGCGCGACCAGAAGTTCGCGCCCAGCCACATCCGCTGCCGCACGGCATCCGTCATTTCACCGCTCCCGCCGTCAGTCCCGCCACGAAGCTGCGCTGCAGCAGCAGGAAGGCCACCACGACCGGCACGCTCACCACGAGCGAGGCCGCCATGATCTGGTTCCAGTACACGTTCACCTGCGTGGAGTACTGCTGCAGGCCGATGGCCAGCGTCTGGGTGGGCCCGTTGGTCAGCACGGAGGCGAACAGCAGCTCCCCCCAGCTGGTCATGAAGCTGTAGATCCCCACGGCTGTCAGTCCGGGCCGCGCCGCCGGCAGCAGCACGTGCCACAGCGCCCCCATCGCACCGGTGCCGTCGACCTTGGCCGCCTCGTCGAGCTCCTTGGGGATCGCGTCGAAGTAGCCCGCCAGCATCCAGATCGAGAACGGCAGCGAGAAGGTGAGGTAGGTGATCACCAGCCCGAGCCTGGTGCCGATCAGCGGGATGCCGGTGGCCTGGGTCACGTTGATGAAGATGAGGAACAGCGGCAGCAGGAACAGGATGCCGGGGAACATCTGCGTCGACAGCACCGTGGTGCTGAAGATGCTGCGTCCGCGGAACCGCCAGCGCGAGACGGCGTAGGCGGCGAACACCGCGATCACCAGACTGATGCCCGTGGCGATCGTGCACACGATGAGGCTGTTGACGAAGTACTGCGCCAGCGGCACGGTCTTCCAGATGTCGATGTACGGCTGGAGGGTGATGTTCTCCGGCCACCACGTGAAGGTGTCCAGCACCTCCACGAGCGGCTTGACCGACGAGGTGATCATCACCCAGATCGGCAGCAGGGTGAACGCCGTCAGCACGGCGATCGTCACGACGCGGAACACCCGCGTCCCTGTCGTCTCACGCACGCTTCGACCTCCGATTCACGAACATCAGGTATCCGATCGTCACGATCAGCAGGAAGATCAGCAGCAGCACCGACATCGCCGAGCCGTAGCCGAAGTTGAACGTCAGGAACGACGCGTTGTAGATGTGGAACGAGATCAGGTCGCCGGCCGGTGGCTGCGCGGTCTTGCCGAACAGCACGAACGGCGTGTTGAAGTCGTTGAACGTCCACAGGAACATCACCAGCACCAGCACCATGTTCACCGGGCGGAGCATGGGCACCGTGATGGAGCGCCACTGCCGGAAGGGCTTGGCGCCGTCGACGGCGGACGCCTCGTACAGCTCCTCCGGCACGGACTGGAGTCCGGCCATGAGCATGAGGAAGGCGAACGGCCACAGCCGCCACACCGCGACGATCACCAGCGACCAGAACGCGTTGTCGCCGATGAGCCAGAACGGCTTGTCCCCCGGCAGGCCGAGGTTGTCGAAGAGCAGGTGGTTCAGCGCGCCGGTGTCCTTCTGGAGCATGAACTTCCAGGCGATGATGCCCGCGTACACCGGGATGGCGTAGGGGACCAGGAACAGCGTGCGGAACAGCCCCCGACCGAAGAACCTGCGCTGCAGGGCCACCGCCGCGGCCATGCCGAGCATCCAGGCGAACCCGACCACCAGCACGGTGAACCCGCAGGTGAGCAGGAAGGAGTTCAGCAGCGACTTCCCGACCGCGCCGTGGAAGTCGAGCGAGACCTGGTAGTTGCCCAGCCCCAGGAACGGCGCCTCGCTCCAGTTGCGCAGATACTGCTGGGTGAGCTTGATGAAGCTGATCCACACGCCCGTGATCATCGGGATGAGGTGCACGAGCAGCTCGAAGAGGACTGCGGGGATCAGCAGCACATAGGGCAGCCAGCTGCGCGGCCGCCGCCGCGCGCGACGGCCGGGCGGGTCGACGGGGGCGTCGCGGGCGACGCGCTCGGGGACGGTGGGCACGGTTGCGGACATGTCCGTCACTCCTTGTTCGGCCGCTGCAGCCGGGGCCGGCCCCTCTCCGGTCCCGGCTGCAGCAGGTGCGGGCGGGGTCAGCTGGCGGCTTCGACCTGCTGCTGGGCAGTGTCGAGCATCGCCGAGATGTCATCCGCGGTGACGGTGTCGCCGGTCGCGATCCGCGCGAACAGGCCGCTGATGCCCTTGCCGATGGTGCTCTCGAAGTCACCCTCGCTGGCGACCTGCGGCAGCGGCTTGGAGCGGTTCTGGTAGGCGTCCATGAACACCTTCGCCTCCTCCGGGTCCGTCGTGAACTTCGCCTCGGCACCGCTGAGCACGGGAAGCACCGAGAACGGCACGGCCAGCTCGTCCTGCACCTCGGGGCTGGTCATGTACTTCACGAACTCCAGCGACTCGTCCAGGTGGGTGGTGTAGTCGAACACGGAGATGTTGATGCCCGCGGGGAACGTGGAGATCTGCTCGACGGCGTCGCTCGGTGCGGGGAGCGGGACGACGCCCCAATCGCCCTCGGCCATGCCATCGGCCTTGAGGGTCGAGTCGGCGTTGTTCTGGCTGAGGAACATCGCGGCCTTGCCGGAGGCGAGGTCCGCGGCCGAGGAGGACGCGTTGTCGTACTGCGCGTTGGCGGGGTCAGCGACCTGGGACACCTGCATCAGATCCAGGTAGCGCTGGATGCCGGCGACGTTCTCCGGGGTGTCGAAGGTGGGATTGCCGTCCGCGTCGTAGAACTCGCCGCCGTTCTGAGCGGAGGTCAGGAACGCGAAGTGGATGTTCTCGGTGTAGCTGCCGGCCGCGAGGGTGAGACCCCACTGGTCGTCGTGGGTGAGTGTCTGGGCGACGTCCACGAGCTCCTCCCAGGTCGTCGGCGGCTCCAACCCGGCATCCGCGAACAGCGCCTTGTTGTAGTACAGGCCGTAGGCGAGTCCGTACAGCGGCACGGACGTGGGGGACTCGCCCGGCGCGCCGCCGGCGTCCAGCGCGGTCTCGACGAACCGGTCGAGGCCTCCGATCGCGTCGCCGTTCTCGCCGTCGAGCGTCGCGAACGCCCCGGTGGACTGGAACGCCGCACCCCACGTGTTGCCGATGTTGACCACATCGGGCCCCTGTCCGCTGGTGATGGCGGTCTGGATCCGGGTCTGCAGTTCGTTCCAGCCGATCACCTCGAGATCGACGCCGATGCCGGTCTGCTCCGTGAACTTCTCCAGGACGGGGGTCAGCACCTCCTTGTCGTTGTCGAGGCTGGTGCCCTGGTTGCTCGCCCAGTAGGTGATGGTCGCCTTCTCGCCGCCATCGCCGTCATCGCCGGAGGTCCCGCTCCCCGAGCATCCGGCCAGAACCATCGACAGCGCCGCCACGGCCACGCCGCCCGCAAGCAGCTTTCTCTTCACTTCCACGTCTGACTCCTTCGTCTGGGACGACCGACCGTCGGCTCGTCCGCCTCCTCGACGGGACGCCCGGCGGGCTGACTCGTCCTTGAGGGGGATCCGAACGCCAGCCTAACTTAACCGGTTAGGTTCGAGGATCACGATCAAGTAACGGCCGCGGCTTTCACCGCTCCGCGCACGCGGTCGCGCCGTCGGATGCCGTGGGCGAGCGACTCAGATGACGCCGGTGCTCCACGGGTCGGGGAAGCCGAAGCGATGCGCGGTGATGGAGATGGCCTGCTCGTGCAGGAACGGCAGCATCTCGATCCGACCCGCCGAGGTGACCTCGTCGGCGTAGACCGCGAGGTCAGGATCCCCCTGCACGGCATCGGCGAGCGCGCTGTGCAGAGCCGCCACGGCGTCGCGGCCGCCGATCAGTCGCACCCGACCCGTGCGCGCCGCCCCCGACTCATCGAGGTCGGCGCGATGCTGCATCCGCTGGATCCACTCCTCGTCGCTCTCCACCGCGACGGCGACGTCCAGCGCGCCGAGCTCCGCCCGCACACCCGCGGGCATGCCGGCAGGCACGGAGACGAAGAAGTCCGCACCGGAGCGGACGCCGGCGATGACCACGCGCAGCACCTCCTGCAACCCGGCATCGGCCGACGCCCGCACGGTGACCGGAAACGGCCGGTACCGCAGCAGGTTCCTCTCCACACCCAACTGCGAGACGTCCCGCACCCGGCCGAACTCGCGGTCCCAGGCCACGGCGTCCGACAGCGCCGCCTGACGCAGCCACTCGAAAGCATCGAAGTCCAGCGCCGGCTGCGCCGACTCGATGAGCCCGGAGATCCTCGCATCCAGCCCCCGCAGATGCAGCGTGCTCGACGACCTGCCGCGCGGTTGCGAACGCCACGTCCCGAGCCCCATGAGGTGGTTCGGTCCGCCGGCCTTCGCGCCCGGTCCGACCGCCGAGCGCTTCCAGCCGCCGAAGGGCTGCCGCTGCACGACGGCGCCGGTGATCCCGCGGTTGACGTACAGGTTCCCGGCCTGCACCTCGTCCAGCCACAGCGCGAGATCGTCGGGGTCCCGGGTGTGCAGGCCGGCGGTGAGACCGTAGTCGACGGCGTTCTGCATCCGGATGGCCTCGGCCAGACTCCCCGCGTGCATGATGCCCAGCACCGGGCCGAAGAACTCCTCCCGATGGAACCGCGAGCCCGGCTGGACGCCGATGCGCACGCCGGGGCTCCACAGCCTGCCCGACGCGTCCAACGACCGCGGGGCGATGAGCCAGCTCTCGTCGCCCTCCAGCTGCGAGAGCGCCCAGGCCAGCTTGCCCTGCGGTTTCTCGATCACGGGGCCGACCTCCGCCCTGGCATCCGCCGGCCAGGCCACCCGCAGCGACCGCACCGCGTCCACGAGCTGCCTCGCGAAACGCTGGGAGCGGCCCACCGGGCCGACGAGGATCGCCAGCGAGGCGGCCGAGCACTTCTGACCGGCATGCCCGAACGCGCTGTGCACGAGGTCGTCGACGGCGAGGTCGCGGTCGGCGGTCGGCGTGATGATCATGGAGTTCTTGCCGCTGGTCTGCGCGAGCAGCGGCAGATCGTGCCGCCAGGAGCGGAACAGCGCCGCGGTGTCCCACGATCCGGTGAGGATCACCCGGTCGATGTCGGGGTGTGTGATCAGCTGCCGCCCGAGCACGTCCTCATCGACATCGACGAGCACCAGCACGTCCCTCGGCACGCCGGCCTGCCACAGCGCCTCGGCGATCACGCCCGCGCAGCGCCGAGCCAGTGGTGCGGGCTTGAGGATCACGCCCGACCCCGCTGCAAGCGCGGCCAGCACGCCTCCGGCCGGGATGGAGACGGGGGAGCTCCACGACGGGGCGACCACACTCACCCGGGAGGGCTCGAACCGCGCGCCGACGACGCCGTCGAGCTCCCGGCAGGCGGCCGCGTAGTACTTCGCGAAGTCGACGGCCTCGCTCACCTCGGCATCGCCTTCGGCGAACGTCTTCCCGGTCTCGATCGCCGCGACCTCGATGAGCTCGGCGCGTCTGCCCTCCAGAGCGGCCGCCGCCCGCAGCAGCACATCGGACCGCTCGGATGCCGGGCGCGAGCCCCACTCCGATGCCGCGTCGCGCACGCCCGTGACGGCGCGCGCGAGCATCCGCTCGTCGTCGATCCGCGCGGTGCGCAGGGTCGCGAGACCGAGCTCGGATGCCTCGGGATCGTCGATCCGCGCGAAGACGCCTCGACTCCATTCCCGATTGGCGGCCAGCGCCGGGTCGCTGTCGGGGGTGTTGGAGAATCCCGGTGCCCCGGCCGCCGAGCCGGCGAGCTCCTGACGGGAGTACACGGCCGTCTGCAGGAACGGGTCCGCCTCCGCACCCCCGTCCGTCCCGCCCCGGGCGATGTCGAGCACGAGCGCCGTGAGGTCCTGCGTCTCCGCCCGGGGCCGCGTGGCCGGGCGGACGGACTCGTGCACGGGTGCCGTGCGGTCCTGCGTGCGGCGAGGACCGATGCGCAGCGAGGGGTCTTTCGCGCGCGCGACCGCGTCGACGAAGCGCAGGCGCTCCCGCTCGAACAGCGACGGGTCGGTGGCGAGATCGAACGCCGCGGACAGGAAGTTCGACGACGAGGCGTTCTCCTCCAGCCTGCGCACGAGGTAGCCGATGGCCACGTCGAACTCGCGAGGATGCACGACCGGCGCGTACAGCAGCACGGGGCCGACGGTGCGCGAGACGGCCGTCGCCTGCGCCTGCGCCACGCCCAGCAGCATCTCGAACTCGATGGCGTCGCGCACGCCCCGCTCACCGGCCAGCAGCCAGGCGTAGGCGGTGTCGAAGAGGTTGTGACCGGCCACGCCGATGCGCACGGCCGCCGTGCTCCGGGGGTCGAAGGCGGCGTCCAGGCAGCGCAGGTGGTTCGCATCGGTGTCGAGCATGGAGCCGTACGGGGCGGGCGTCCACCCGTGCAGGACGGCGTCCGCCTTCTCCATCGCGAGGTTCTCCCCCTTCACCAGGCGCACGGTGATGGGCGCCCCGCCGTGCTCCACCCGGTCGCGCGCCCAGGCCGTCAGCTCACGCAGCGCCGGCAGGGCGTCCGGCAGGTACGTCTGCAGCACGATCCCCGCCTCCAGGCCCGCCAGCTCGGGGTTCTCGAGGATGCGGGTGAACACCGCGATGGTCAGGTCGAGGTCCCGGTACTCCTCCATGTCGAGGGTGATGAAGGTGGGTCCCTTCGCCCCCGGGGACGGCCGCGATGCGGTCAGGTACAGCGGGGTGAGCCGGTCCACGACCTCGTCGACCACGTCATCGAACGCCCACAAGGAGAGGCGGCTCCTGATGGCCGACACCTTGACGGAGACGTGATCGACGTCGTCGCGACGGATGAGGTCGTGGATGCCGTCGAGCCTGCGCTTCGCCTCGGCCTCGCCGAGCACCCCTTCCCCGAGCAGGGTGAGATTCAGCCGGGGAGGCCGGTGGGACGGCGAGTCCGGATCGGCCCCGGACGCGTGTCGGATGCGATCCAGCGCCGCGCCGAGCTTCTCCGGCCGCGCGTCGACGACGAGGTGCCCGAGCATCTCGCGCAGCGCGCGGCGCGCGAGGGGGACGGTGGGCAGCGGCAGCACGGGCGAGACGCCGCCGCCCACGCGCACCGCGCCGCGCAGATGCCAGGGCAGGAACCCGGGGGCCAGCGGTGCGATCCGGCGGAGCGCGGCGGCCGCCGCCGTCATGCTCTCCGGCCGCAGGACGCCGTCGACGAGGCCGAGGGTGAACGCCAGTCCATCAGGGTCGCGCAGCACGCCGGCCAGACGCCGAGCGGCCCGGTCCCCGGGAATGCCGGCATGCTCCTGCACCCACCGGCGGGCGAGTTCGACGGCCGCGTCCTCCAGACGCGACTCGGGTGCGACCGAAGGCTGTTCAGGCATGCGACAAGCGTAGATCCCGACCGCGCGTGAACGCATCCGAACCCCTGATCGCGACGGAAGTCGCCCTATGCTGAGGTGGTGACCTCCGCGCCGTCGTCCCCCGCCCAGGGCAGCCCCGTGCAGGAGCGGACCCTGCTCACCCGAATGCGGCGCATGGCGAGCCTGGTTCCCACGCCGTGGCTGATCACCGCGGGAGGTGCGGCGCTGTTGGCGGCGACGGCCGCGTTCGGCGGCCTGGAGACGGTGCCGCCGCAGCCGATCCCGACGGTGGAACCGGGCGAGCAGTACTCCGGCTCGGATCTCGAGCTGACCGTGCGGAACGTCGAGCTGCGCGCGGAGCGGGGGAACGCGGCGTCCTTCCCCGACCCGCAGCGCGGTGAGAAGGTGCTGGCGGTGACCGTCGACGTGGTCAACACGTTCGAGCGGCCCCGCATGGCCGCCGGCGCCGCGACGGTCTCGCCGGTCGTCGACGGCGTGCTCGTGGAGGGGATCGACGCCAAGCCCGCGCTGGCGTACGCCGACGGCAGCTCCGGCACGGTCTGGCTGCAGCCCGATGTGCCCGTGCGGGTGGTGCTGTCCTGGGTCGTCGGCGCGGATGATCTGCGCGACGGCGACGAGGTGCGCCTGACGCTGCCCGACTCCACGCACAGCGTGGGCACCAGCGTGCAGCGCGGCGTCGACATCTGGGACGAGGTGGTCGTGGGCGCTGTCGTGACCGCATCCGTGCAGGAGGTCCCCGCAGCCGCCGGAGGGACGTCATGAGGCGAGTGATGCCGTGGCTGCTGACCCTGGTGCTGCTGGCCGGTGCCTGGGCGCTCGACGCCGTGGCGCTGCCGGACGGCGCGTCGGAGGCGAGCTTCCTCACTCCCGCGACAGTGGGCCATGCGGCCACCGCGCGCAACCTCGAGGTGACCGTCACGGATGTGCGCGCGGCCGAGAGGATCACGGATCCGCTGGGCTGGTCGGCGGACGGGACGTGGGTGGTCGTGGAGCTGGACGCCGCGGCGCGCGACTCGCAGTACGGCGCCACACTGGGCCATGCGGAGCTGACGGTCGGCGGACGCACGTTCCGCGCGACCGAACGGGGGGAGACGTTCTTCCGTCGGCTCCTCGTGCCCGGCGTGCCTCGAAGCGGCGCCGTGGCTTTCGAACTGCCGCCGGATGCCCGCTCCGGGACCGCTTCCCTGCGGCTGGGCATTCCCTCGGATGCCCGGTACGACGGGCTCGTCGAGCTGACGATCGACCTGGACGACGTCCCTGTCGAGGAGTCGATCACCCTCCCCGCCACGGACTGGACGCGCTCATGACCCTCCCCGGGTCCGCCACGGGCGGGACGACCCCGGCCGACGCGAGGCGGACCGGGTGGTGGCGCACGAACCGCGCGGCGCTCATCGCCCTGCTCGTGCTGATCCCCGTGGTCGGCATCGGGGTGGGCTGGAACGAGTGGTACGCGTACTACGGCTACGGATTCCGCAAGGTCGCGCCCGTCGAGGCGGCGGACCGGGGGACGGTCCGGCTCGCCGGCGCCGAATGGGGCCCGGTCCGCAGCGGCGAGATCACGGACACGGCCGGCTTGACCGTGCCGGACGGCGCGCGCCTGCTGGCCGCCATCGTGCCCGTGACCCCGCAGGGCGAGGCGGTGTCGTGCGATGCGCCCGTGCTCGTGCAGCAGAGCACCGGCAGGGAGTGGGCGCCCGTGCGCTCCGAGGTCGGTCTCGCGTACAGCGCCGACGAGCACGAGCGGTGCATCGCGATCCTCGCCGACGAGGACGATCCCGCCTCTGCTCAGCCGTTCTCGCTCACGGTCGGCTTCGTCGTGCCGGGGGATGTCGCGGGCCCGTTCTGGCTGGAGGTCGCGCCCGCCGGCGACGGCCGGTTCGTGAGGTTCTCGATCGACCCCTGACCGCTCAGGGTCTCCGGTTCTCTGCCCGCCTCGAGCACGGCATCCGGAAGCACTCCGGCGGCGTCGGCGACCGCCCGCACGTCGGCCTCGTCATGGCCGAGCTCACCGGCATCCGCACGTCCCTGCTGCCGCCTGCGCAGCCGACCGAGCGTCGCGTCGTACGCCCCTGCGATCACTGCGACCCGCAGCGGCTCGGTGATCAGCAGCGGCACGAGCGACACGAGCGGCAGCGCGACGCCCCAGAACACCAGGTCGTGCGGCCCGATCACGCGCACGGCGCCGTACTGCAGGTACGTCTCCAGCGTCTTCACCGCCACATGGAGCAGGGCGTAGGACGCGATGAGCACAGGACCCGCCCGCCACATCAGCAGCAGTGCGCGGCCGATCGGGACGAAGCGCGACGCCAGTTCATCGCCGAGATCCTTCAGCCTGCGCATGACGGGGTTCGGGACGATCGCGGCATGCTCGCGCAGGGCCGAGATCACCTGGTTCTCGATGCGCAGCCTCTCGGCGACGATCGCCTGCCCGTACACCACACCGCCGACGGTCAACCAGGCCAGCGGGGCCAGCAGGATGGGGCCGGCCTCGCCGATCGCCCAGCCGATGCCGTCCCACGCCCAGCGCAGCGGTGCGACGGCCTCCAGCACACCCTCCCGGATCCGCTCCCACCAGGCCATGGCCGCCCGGGTGTCGACCCAGCCCTTCACGCTGTCGGTGAGATCGCCGATCACGATCACCGAGAAGAACACCCACACCACCTCGAGATACACCGCGATGGGCGAGACCCAGCCGGGGATGCGCTGCTGCCACTTCGTCCACGCCCAGCGGGCCGCGAAGGCGACCACGATGATCGCCGCCGTCCACACGCTCAGCGGCAGGTTCAGCACGGTGTCGCCGTCATCCAACGCCCGTCCCTCCGTCAGCGCGGCCTCGACGATGAGGTCAGTGCGCTCGCGCAGAGCGCGCGCGGAGTACGCGACGACGTCCTGGCCCAGCAGTCCCTGCCCCCAGTACACGGCGAGGAAGGGCAGGATGCCCGCCAGCAGCGCGGTGAGGAAGGTGCTGCGCCGATCGGCGGCGGACTCCGGCAGCGGGGCGATGCCGTTCAGCTCGCGCAGTCCGTCGCGCAGCACGAGGAACATCGCGACGTAGCTGATCAGCCGTGCCAGGATCGCG
Source organism: Microbacterium soli (assembly GCF_039539005.1). Taxonomy (NCBI): domain Bacteria; kingdom Bacillati; phylum Actinomycetota; class Actinomycetes; order Micrococcales; family Microbacteriaceae; genus Microbacterium; species Microbacterium soli. The sequence goes on along the minus strand of NZ_BAABCP010000001.1, from coordinate 1,757,685 downwards.
ACCGGAAGAATGAGGAATCCCACCGTCGCCGAGTGCGCACCGACGATGCCCGCGACCTGCACGACGGCGTAGTGCACGGCGATGCCGCCGAGGTACCATGCGAGCATCGCGGGCCAGTGGCGGGCCAGCGTCCGCCCGGTCGCCCGAAGGATGGTGAGCACGGTCGCCGGCCGCGCCTCAGGAGAAGGCGGCGACCAGCGCGATGGTCATCAGCGCGCCGGCGGCCAGGGCCAGCGCCGAGAGCACGGTGCCGACGATGCCCAGCACTCTGCCGCGGCCGTCACGGATCGCCAGGATGCTGAGGACGAGCCCCACGATCGCGAGGATCAGCCCCAGCACGGGGATGAGGCCGCTGAGGAAGGCGATGCCCGAGACGATGATCGCGGAGATCGCGAGTCCGCCGACGCCGGGCTGGACGCCGCCGGGGGCCGCTCCGTATCCCGGGTAGGACGTGACGGGGTAGCCCTGCGGGCTGTATGCCGGCTGCTGCGGGTAGCCGGCGTACGGCGGCTGCTGCGGGTAGCCGGACGGCGCCTGCCCGGGCTGGGCGTACCCGGGCTGCGGCGACGGGTAGGCCGGCGGCTGCGGCGCCGGTGGCTGGTATGTGGGCGGCACCGGCGGCTGGTATGCGGGCCGGGCGGGCGGCACCGGCGGCTGCGCGGGCTGCTCACTGCCGCTGGTCGGATCGTACGTCATGGTCCTCCCCCTTGATGATCCCTCCCAGCTTAGGGGGAACGCTTCCCCCACGCCCGCCTCCGCGGTGTCAACTCCAGACGCTGGGGGCGGGTCTCCTCGTCGACGGCAGCGCGGATGCCGACGCCCACTCGGGGATCCACTCGTCGAGGTCCGCCACACCGGCGGGCTTCCCCACCGCGGCGAACAGCTCGTCGTGCCCGACGGGGCCCCCGTTGCGACTCATCATGCGGGCCCGCACGACGGCGCGCGCGTACATCTCGCCGTCGACGACCGCGCGATGCTCCAGGAACACCGCCTTGTCATCGTGTCCGATGAGACGCGACTCGACCTCGAAGCGCTGCCACAGCTGCAGCGACTTGCGGAACGTGACCGTCTCGCTGGAGACCACCGCGTACCAGTTCTGCCTCTTCATCGCGTCGAACAGTCCGGTGCGGATCAGCAGGTCCCAGCGGCCGAGATCGAACAGCGACAGGTAACGACCGTTGTTCATGTGCCGCAGGATGTCCAGATCCGTGGGGAGCGTGGTCAGACTCACGCGCCCGACCTCGGTGAGCTCTCGAGTGCGCCCGCGGCGGACCGCACGACGCGCATGGAGGATGACGAGGAGAGTGCGCCAGATCACATTCACATCGGCCGATGGTAGTGATCCTCGACGGATCGTCCAATTTCGTTGTAGACGCATCACAGAGCCGCACGGGTGCGACAGGCCGATTTCACCTGTCGCGCCCGCGCGCGTAGAGTCGCGGCATGAGCGCCGAAGCCCAGCCCGAGATCATCGTCCGTCCGGTCCGCGATGCGGACGCGGAGGCCCTGGGTCGCGTGCACGCGCAGACGTGGCACGAGACCTACGACCACCTCATCAGCAAGGCCGCCCTGGAGCGGATCTCACCGAAGCGGCTGGCGGAGCTGTGGGTGAACTGGGCGCGCCAGGGCGACGACTTCCGCATGAGCGCAGCACTCGTGGACGGTGAGATCGTCGGATTCGTCGGATCCGGCCCCGCCAGGGACAAGGACGCCCCGGCGCTGCGCGAGCTGTACTTCATCTACCTCCTGGGCGAGTTCCACGGCACCGGCATCGGCCAGCGACTGTTCGACGCCGCCGTCGACGAGGGAGAGCCGCTGTACCTGTGGGTCGCGGAGGACAACCCGCGCGCGCACCGCTTCTACCTGCGCAACGGGTTCACCCTCGACGGCGCCACGCACACCGAGCCGTTCCTCGGCGAGACGCTCACCGAGGTGCGCTTCGTGCGCTGACCGATCCTCCACGGACGTGAACCGCCCCTCCCGGCTCGGGAGGGGCGGTTCACGTCTGTGCCACCGGGCCGGGTCCGGCCCCGCGAGGGTCAGCGCGCGGACACCTGCCCGAACAGCTTCGCGATGGGCGCCAGCACGAGCGGGCGCGCAGCGAACCAGGCGCCGGCGATCACGACGATCGCGAGGACGAACACCCCGAATCCGGTCCAGTTCGCGGCGTACTCCACACCGTCCACGGATCCCTGCGCGGCGAACATGTGGTTGAGGTTGCGCAGTGCCCCGGTCAGGAGCACGAGGGCCACGTGCACGATGATGAACGCCACGAAGTACAGCATCACGGGGAAGTGCACGGCTCGCGCCCACTCGACGGGGTACGCCTTCGACAGCCTCTCCGCCTTCTTCGGCCACAGTCCCGACATCCGGAATCCGGTGACAGCGGCCAGCGGAGCGGCGATGAACACGGTCGTGAAGTAGGCCAGCTGCTGCAGGCTGTTGTAGTTCACCCAGCCGTTGTCGGTGGGCCAGTCGAAGGAGATGTACTGCAGTCCCGCCGACAGCGCGTTGGGGAACACCTCCCAGCTGGTGGGCACCAGGCGCAGCCAGTGGCCGGTGGCGAACAGCAGCACGACGAACACGACGCCGTTGATCATCCACAGCAGATCCAGCGACTGGTGGAACCACAGGGTCAGGCTGATCTTGTTCTTGGCCTGTCCGCGCGGGGTCCAGAACGCGGTCGGACGCTTCTCGGTGCGCACGCCCAGACCGGAGCGGATGATGAGCACCATCAGGAACATGTTGAAGAAGTGCTGCCAGCCCACCCACGGGGCGAAGCCCGGCTCGACGTCGACGTGGTACTCGCCCGGGTAGGTCACGAGGAAGTCCTGCATGAAGGGCGTGCTCAGCAGCGCGCGGACCAGGAAGACACCGCTGACGGCGACGAGCCCGAGGGCCGCCAGCCCCAGCAGGCCCCCGATCGCCTGCGGCCACGTGGGCCGCAGCCTCGACGGCTCGCGCTCGGGCTCCGGCGCGTACCGCGGCGCCGCACCCTGCCACACCGTCCTGGTGAACGGCAGCGGGGTGGAGACGTCAGGACGGACGGGCACGACCGCCGACTCGCCGACGGCCTGCGCCGGCTGCGCGGCGGACGGCACGGATGCGGTCAGCGGGGCGCCCTCGGCATCCGCCGTCTGCGGGTCGGGAGCCACCGCGCGGGCCCGGGAGACACCGGCGGGAGGCCACGGCTCACCGCCTGCGACGCGCGGCAGGCCACGGCGCAGCGCGACACCGCCCTCCACCACGGCGACGGGCGCGTCGAACGCGGTTGACGGCGCCGCCTCGGCCCGGGACTGGACGGCGGGCGCCGGGGCGGACGGCGCGGGCCCGGCAGGGGCGTCGCCGGTGCTGACCGATGCCGCGGTGGTCTGCGCGGCGACCGCGGAGGCCGCGGACACCACCGCCGGAGCGGGGGTGACCGATGCGGGAGGCCAGGGCTCACCACCGGAGACACGGGGCAGGCCGCGACGCAGCGCGACGCCCGGCGACGTCGGCAGGCTCTCACCCGCGCCGGCCCCGTCCACGGCCCCTCGCGGGGCGGCGGGAGCTTCAGCAACGGCAACCGGCGCTGCGGTCGCCGCCGGCTCAGGCTGCACGACAGGCGTCGTCCGGACGGCGGGCACCTCCTCGGCGGCATCGTCCGCGACGCCCGGCGCCGGGGCGGCGGGAGGCCAGGGCTCACCGCCCGGGACCCGCGGCAGGCCGCGGCGGAGCATCCGTGCGGCCATCACTACTTCTTCCGCGCTTCGATCGCCTCGATCAGCTGCGGCACGACACTGAACACGTCCCCGACGATGCCGAAGTCGGCGACGTCGAAGATCGGAGCCTCACTGTCCCTGTTGATCGCGACGATGGTCTTGGCGGTCTGCATGCCCGCGCGATGCTGGATGGCACCCGAGATGCCCAGCGCGATGTACAGCTGCGGCGACACCGACACCCCGGTCTGACCCACCTGGTGCGCGTAGGGGATGTACCCGGCATCCACCGCCGCCCGCGATGCGCCCACCGCCGCGCCCAACGCGTCGGCGAGCTGCTCCACGAGCGCGAACTTCTCCTTCGAGCCCAGCCCGCGCCCACCGGAGACGACCTTGGCCGCCCCTCGCAGCTCGGGGCGGGAGGACGTCTTCTCCGCGGCCGCGATCTCCCCCGCGGTGGCGGCGACGGCACCGGATGCCGACACCGCGAGCTCCTCGACGACCGGCGTGGACGCCTCGGCCCTGGCATCCACCGCACCCTGACGGACCGTGATGACCGGCGTCCCGAAGGTCGGGGCGGCCTCGGTGAGGAACGAGCCGCCGTACACGGAGTGCTGCGAGGTCACGCCCTCCTCATCGCGGGCCACGCCCACGGCATCCACCGCCAGCGCCAGCCGCTCGCGAACCGCGAGGCGCCCCGCCGCGTCGCGGCCGGCGATGGAGTTGGAGACCAGCACCGCATCCGGCCGGACCTGTCGGTACGCGGCCTGCAGCGCATCGACGACGGGAACCGTCAGCGCCGTGGCGTCGCCGACGGCGGTCAGCACGACCTGCGCGCCGGCCGCAGCCGCGGCATCCGTCGCCTCCTGCGACCCGCCGACGATCAGGGCGACGGGTGCGCCGACCGTCGAGGCCGCGCCGATCAGCGCGGCGGTGCTGCCGGCGGCGTTCCCGCCGGGGTCGACGTCCACGAGGACGAGGATCGCGTTGTCGGGGTAGCTCATGGTCACACCAGCCTGTTCTGCGCGAGGAACTCGACGAGCTGTGCGGCGGCATCGCCCTCGTCGACGATCTTGACTCCGGCGGCGCGCGGCGGCTTCTCGGCCACCGACGTCATGATCGACTGCGGGGCGTCGGCCGGGTCGGCCGACACGCCCAGGTCGGCGAGGGAGAGCACCTCCAGCGGCTTCTTCTTCGCCGCCATGATGCCCTTGAAGTTCGGGAAGCGCGCATCCGGCAGCGCCTCCGTGACGGAGATCACCGCGGGCAGCGGCGCCGTGACCTGCTGGGTGCCGTCATCGCCCGCACGCGTGCCCGTCACACCGTCGGCGGAGATCTCCACCGCGTTCAGGGCGGTGGCCTGCGCGTACCCCAGATGCTCGGCGAGCATCGCCGGGATCACACCACCGGAACCGTCCGTGGAGAGATTGCCCGTGATCACCAGATCCGGCTCACCCCGGCGGATCGCCGCGGCCAGCGTCGTCGCCGTCAGCCCCAGATCCGCGCCCCGCAGCTGGTCGTCCACGACGTGCACGGCGGATGCCGCACCGACCGCCAGCGCGCGACGCACGGACGCCGTCGCCGACTCCGGCGCCATCGACAGCGCCACGACCTCCGTGTCGGCATTCTTGTCGGCATACGACAGGGCGACCTCGAGCGCGCGCTCGGTGATCTCATCCAGGACGACATCACCCGCCCCGCGGTCGGCCAGACCCGTCTCGAGATCGAGCTTGCGATCACCGTACGTATCGGGGACTTCCTTCACCAGGACATAGATCTTCATCGAGCCTCCTCGCGCCGCAGTCGAGTCTATCTATTCGCGCTCTCCGACGCCAAGTTCGCTCTGTGTACCAAAACCACGTCTTGGGACGAGAATTCCGAGGCGATTTCGCCTCAGCGTATACATTAGAGGCTCGCGCTGGCGCTCACGCATCGTCCGCCCGTCACCCGATACCGTAAGTCTCATGGCACGCCCTCGTCCTCTGTCGATCGATCCCCTCGCCGAAGCCAAGCGGCAATGGCTCGCACACGGGTGGACGGATGCCGCGGACGGCATGGCCGTGGTCACCTCCGTCATGCGCGCGCAGCAACTCCTGCTGGCGCGGGTCGAGGCGACGCTGAAACCGTTCGGCGTGACCTTCGCCCGCTACGAGGTGCTGCGCCTGCTGGCGTTCAGTCGCTCCGGGACCCTGCCGCTGTCGAGCGTGGTCGCCCGCCTGCAGGTGCACGCCACGAGCGTGACGAGCACGGCCGAGAGGCTCGTGCGAGACGGCTTCGTGCTGCGCGAACCGCATCCGCACGACGGCCGGGCCGCACTGCTGACTCTCACAGAGGCCGGCCGGGACCTCGCCGAACGCGCCACTCGTGCACTGAACACCGACGTGTTCCGCAGCCCCGGCATCGACTCCGACGACGCGAACGCCCTCGTGGGCATCGTCGCCAGACTGCGCAAGAACGCGGGCGACTTCACCGACCCCCGTCCCGTGCCCGACCCGCTCTGATGGCCTCGTTCACGCTGGAGCGCACGATCCCGGCACCGCCGGATGAGGTGTTCGACCTGTCGCTGGACGTGGGTCTGCACCTTCAGTCGCAGAGCTCGCGCGCAGAGCGCACCGTCGGCGGGACGACGAGCGGCGTCCTGGGCGAGGGTGATGAGGTCACCTGGAGCGCCCGGCACTTCGGCATCCGATTCCGCCTGTCCTCGATCGTGTTCGACGTGGAGCGTCCGCACCGCTTCCGCGACCGGCAGGTGCGCGGACCGTTCGCGGCGTTCCTGCACACGCACGAGTTCGCGCCCGCCGAGGGCGGGACGCGGATGCGGGACACGATCGAGTTCCGTTCACCGCTGGGTCCGCTGGGCCGGCTGGTGGATGCGGTGGTCATGCGCAAGCACCTCATGGCCGTCATCACCGAGCGCAACGACGCGATCTCCCGCCACTTCTCCTGACCCTGCACCGGGGCGGGTCAGGCGCGCTGCGCCAGCAGCCGGTCGAAGAGGGCGTCGAGTTCGGCATCCACCCGCTGGAGCTCCGGGTGGGCGTCGTGCCAGGCGATGCACTCGATCGCCGACCTGTGCAGCGGGATGACCGGGTTGAACTCGGGGACGACCCGGCGGATCTTCGTGGTGTCGAAGACCACGGAGTGCGCCTTGTCGCCCGACAGACTCCCGGCACGGGAAGGATCTGCGGCCTCGATCTCGGCGGTCGGGATGTGGCGGATCCTCGGCTCGGCCCCCGCCGCTCTGCCCAGGATCGTGTAGATGTCGTTCCAGGTGTACACGAAGTCGCTCGTGATGCCGAAGACGTCGCCGAGCACGAGCGGGTTGCCCAGCAGACCCACGAAACCCACCGCGAGGTCATCCGCATGGGTGAGCGTCCACAACGAGGTGCCGTCGCCGTGCACGACGATCTCCTTGCCGCGACGGATCCGGTCGATCACGGTCCAGCCGCCGACGGCCGGGATCGTCCACTTGTCGTACGTGTGCGACGGCCGCAGGATCGTGACGGGGAAGCCGCGGTCGCGGTAGGCGGTGTTCAGCAGCTCCTCGCACGCGATCTTGTCGCGGGAGTACTGCCAGTACGGATTGCGCAGCGGGGTGGACTCGGTGATCGGCAGGCGCGAGACGGGCTTCTGGTAGGCGGATGCCGAGCTGATGAACACGTACTGACCCGTGCGCCCCTCGAAGCGATCGATGTCGCGCTGCACCTGGTCGGGGGTGAAGGCGATCATGTCGGCGACGACGTCGAACTCACGGCCGCGCAGCACGGCATCCACCGATGCCGCATCCTCGATGTCCGCGGTCAGCACCTCGACCCCGTCGGCGGGCGCGCGCCGCGATGTGCCGCGATTGAGGAGCGTGACCTCGAATCCGCGCTCGACGGCGAGCGCACTGGCCGCCGAGGAGATGATGCCCGTGCCGCCGATGAACAGAACCTTCGTGGAAGCCATGCACAGCACAGTACCGCGATGGGGACGCGCGCCAGGTCAGTCCCCCTCGTACACGTACGTGTCGAAGCGCTCGGGCACGTTCATGCGCTGCCAGGCGAGCTCCTCGTCTCGACGGGCGCGGTCGCCGGGGAACGCCTTCGCCGTGTAGCGCGGCACCTGGCGGGCGTGGCCGGCCATGTGGGCGACCGCCGCGGCCTGCCCGCACACGCGAGCGGCTGCCAGTGCCGACGGGTCATCGGCGGCCCGGGCCGCCGCGTGGCTGGCGTACGCGCGCTCGCGCACATCGTCGATGTCCATCTCGCCGCGCATGAACGCGCGAGCGGCCTCCAGCGCCTCGCGCGGGCGGTCGTCGTCCGGGCGCTGCGCACGGAACAGCGGCAGCAGGCGTTCGGCGCAGGCGATGGTCCACTCCACCAGCTCCCGCCGGTCCGTGACCGACAGGGTCAGGTCCGTGACGTCCGGCCGCACGTCCGATGCGGCGCTCATCGGTGCTGGAACCGAGGGGGGCGCTTCTCGCGGAAGGCGGCCATCCCCTCTTTCTGGTCGGCGGTGTCGAACAGAGCCGCGAACTCGCGCTTCTCGACGGCGAGGCCATCGGCGAGCGACGTCTCCATCGCGGCATCCAGGGTCGCCTTGGCCGCGTAGACCGACGGCAGCGACTTGGACGCGATGGTCTCCGCGAGCCTCGTGGCCTCGTCGAGGAGATCGGATGCCGGAACCATGCGCGACACGAGGCCGATGCGCTCCGCCTCGTCCGCCTTCACCCTGCGTCCGGAAAGGATGAGCTCTGCGGCCTTGTAGTAGCCGACCGCACGGATGAGGCGCTGCGTGCCGCCCATGCCGGGGATGACGCCGAGGTTGACCTCGGGCTGGCCGAACACAGCCGTGTCGGCGGCGAGGATGATGTCGCACATCATGGCGAGCTCGCATCCGCCGCCCAGCGCATAGCCGGACACCGCGGCGATCACGGGGGTGCGCACGGCGGCGAATCTCGTCCAGGCGCCGAAGTGGTCGGTGGCGATCATCTCCTCCGCGGTCTTGGACTCCATCTCCTTGATGTCCGCTCCGGCGGCGAAGGCCTTCTCGGAGCCGGTGACGACGATGGCGCCGATGCCGTCGTCCGCATCGAAGCCGGATGCCGCGTCGGCGACCTCCTCGGACACCGTGCCGTTCAGAGCGTTGAGCGCCTGCGGCCTGTTGAGGGTGATCCACCCCACCCGTCCTCGCTGTTCGACGAGGATCGTCTCGTACTCGACCATGTGGCACTCCCCTCAGCCGCGACTCTGCGGCCCCTCCAGTATTCCATCCCCACCCTGTCCGCTTGCCCTGCCCTACCTCACCGCCCCCTCGCCCTGTGCCCTCACCCCCACGGCCAAAGTTGCGATATGCGGCCAAATCACGAGCATCCGGCCGCATATCGCAACTTTGGCGGGGAAACGCAACGGCGGCATGGCTGGGTCAGAGCAGGCGGGCAGGACAGGCAGGGGTCAGGGGAGGGAGCGGATGCTGGTGATGATGCCGGAGAAGTCCCGGCCGGCGCCCTCCCCGTCGGCGAACGCCGCGTAGATCTGCTGCGCGAGGCGGCCCATCCGGGCATCCGTCCCGGTCTGCTCGATCGCCTGCAGCGCGAGTCCCAGGTCCTTCGCCATCAGGGCGCCGGCGAAACCGGGCTGATAGTCGCGGTTGGCCGGGCTGGTGGGCACGGGGCCGGGCACGGGGCAGTTGGTGGTCAGCGCCCAGCACTGCCCGGATGCCTGAGAGACGACGTCGTACATGGCCTGGTGCTCGAGCCCCAGACGCTCGGCCAGCACGAACGCCTCGGCGACGGCGATCTGCGAGATGCCGAGGATCATGTTGTTGCACACCTTCGCGGCCTGGCCGAGACCTGGCCCACCGCAGTGCACGATGCGCCTGCCCATGACCTCGAGCAGCGGGCGGGCCGCCTCGAAGTCCTCGTCCGACCCTCCGACCATGAACGCCAGCGTGCCCGCCTCCGCGCCCACGACACCGCCCGACACCGGGGCGTCGATGTTGCGGTGCCCCGCATCGACGGCCAGCCGATGGGCGGTGCGCGCCTCGTCCACGGCGATGGTCGACGACTCGATGAACAGCGTGCCCGGACGGGCCGCCGCCAGCAGCTCGTCCTGATACGCGGCGATCACGTGCCTCCCCGCCGGGAACATCGTGATCACGACCTCGGCATCGGCCACGGCATCCGCCCCGCTGTCCGCAATCGGGATGCCGACGGTGCGCGCCGCCTCCACGGCGGCCGGCACGAGGTCGTAGCCGTGCACCTCGTGACCGGCCTTCACCAGATTCGCGGCCATGGGCAGACCCATGTGCCCGAGTCCCAGGAACGCGATGCGGGTCATGATGCCCTCCGCAGCGTGTTCTCGTCCCGCTGCTGGGTGGCGGATCCCGCGGGCCGCAGCATCTCCCGTCCGACGATGAGTCGCATGATCTCGTTGGTCCCTTCCAGGATCTGGTGCACGCGCAGATCGCGCACGACCTTCTCGATCCCGTAGTCCTGGAGGTACCCGTAGCCGCCGTGCAGCTGCAGGGCCCTGTTGGCGATGTCGAACCCGGCATCCGTCGCGAAGCGCTTGGCCATGGCGCAGCGCATGGTTGCATCCGGAGCCTCCTCATCGACGGCCTGCGCACCGTCGCGCACCATCAGGCGGGCGGCCTGCAGCTCGGTGCGCATGTCGGCGATCGTGAACAGGATCGACTGCTTCTCCGCCAGCGGCTCGCCGAACGCGGCACGCTCGTGCACGTACGCCACGGCACGGTCCAGCGCCCATGCCGCACCGCCCAGCGAGCAGGCGGCGATGTTCAGTCGCCCGCCGTTGAGCGCGGACATCGCGATCGCGAAACCACGGCCCTCCGAGCCGAGCAGAGCGGATGCCGGCACCCGTACGCCGTCGAGGATCACCTGGCGGGTCGGCTGCGCGTGCCAGCCCATCTTCCGCTCGGGCGCGCCGAAGCTCAGCCCGTCGGCGTCGCCGGGGACGAGGAACGCGCTGATCCCCCGTGCACCGGAGCCCGCTTCCCCGGTCCGCGCCATGACGACGTAGACGCCGGCCTCCCCCGCACCCGAGATGAACTGCTTCACACCCGTGAGCAGGTAGTCGTCGCCGTCTCGCACGGCTCTGGTGGCGATGTTCGCGGCATCCGACCCCGCGCCGGGCTCGGTGAGGCAGTACCCGCCGAACTGCTCCATGGCGGTCAGCACCGGCAACCACCGGCCGCGCTGCACGTCGTCGCCGTAGGTGTCGATCATCCACGCGACCATGTTGTGGATCGAGATGTACGCCGCGACGGCGGGGTCACCCTTCGCGAGCTCCTCGAAGATCGCGACGGTGTCCACGCGCGCCAGACCCGTGCCGCCGAACTCCTCGCGCACGTAGATGCCGCCCAGGCCGAGCTCACCGGCCCGGTGCAGGGTCTCGCGCGGGAAGAGGTGCTTCTCGTCGCGCTCGGCGGCGTGGGGCGCGAGCTCGGTCTCGGCGAAGTCGCGCACGGCGCCGAGGATCGCCTCGCGCTCCTCGGCGGTGACGGTGGTGTCGATCATGGTCATCCTCGGGTCCTCAGTTCATGGTCGGCATGACGAAGCCGGCGCCCTCTGCCTGTCGATCGGTTCCCGAGTGGCGCACGCCGTGCGACGGCCATCTGCTCGTCACGGTCTTCGTCTTGGTGTAGAACCGGAAGCCGTCGGCGCCGTGCTGGTTCAGGTCGCCGAATCCGGACGCCTTCCAGCCGCCGAACGTGAAGGAGGCGATCGGCACCGGGATGGGGATGTTCACGCCGACCATCCCGACGTTCACGCGCGCCGCGAAATCGCGGGCGGCGTCGCCGTCGCGTGTGAAGATCCCCACGCCGTTGCCGTAGGGGTTGTCGGATGCCAGGGCCAGCGCCTCCTCGTAGTCCGCGGCGCGGACCACCGAGAGCACCGGGCCGAAGATCTCCTCCCGGTAGATCGACATGTCGCAGGTGACGCGGTCGAACAGGGTCGGGCCGAGGTAGAAGCCGTTCTCGTATCCCTCGACGACCAGACCGCGGCCGTCGGCGACGAGCGTGGCACCGGCGTCCACGCCCTCCTGGATCAGACCCTCGACCCGCGCCTTCGACGCCGCGGAGACCAGCGGTCCGTAGTCGACGCCGTCCTGCGAGCCGTGGCCGACCGTCAGTCCGTCGATGCGCTCGCGGAGCTTCGCGACCAGGGCATCCGCCGTCTCCTCACCGACCGGCACGGCGACCGAGATGGCCATGCAGCGTTCCCCGGCCGAACCGAAACCGGCGCCGATGAGGGCGTCCGCGGCCTGGTCGAGGTCGGCGTCGGGCATCACCACGAGGTGGTTCTTGGCGCCGCCGAAGCACTGCGCGCGCTTGCCGTTCGCCGTGGCCGTGGCGTATATGTACTCGGCGATCGGGGTGGAGCCGACGAACCCGACGGCCTGGATGCGCGGGTCGGTGAGGATGGCGTCGACGGCCTCCTTGTCGCCGTGAACGACGTTGAGGATGCCGGCGGGCAGGCCCGCCTCGAGGAACAGTTCCGCCAGCCGGACCGGCACGGAGGGGTCGCGCTCGGAGGGCTTGAGCACGAACGCATTGCCGCCGGCGAGTGCGGGACCGGCCTGCCACAGCGGGATCATGGCGGGGAAGTTGAACGGGGTGATGCCCGCCACCACGCCCAGCGGCTGGCGCATCGAGTACACGTCGATGCCGGTGCCTGCCTCCGTGGAGTACTCGCCCTTGAGCAGGTGCGGGGCCCCGATGCAGAACTCGATCACGTCCAGTCCGCGCAGGACGTCGCCCTTCGCGTCCTCGATGGTCTTGCCGTGCTCGCTGGAGAGCAGGCGTGCCAACTCGTCCATGTGCCGGTGGGCGAGTTCGACGAAGCGCATCATGACCCGGGCGCGCTTCTGCGGGCTGGTCGCCGCCCAGCCGGGCTGCGCCGCGGCGGCGTTCCCGATGGCCGCGCGGACCTCGTCGGCATCCGCGAGCGGCACGCGCGCCTGCACGGCCCCCGTGCCGGGATCGAACACGTCGGCGACACGACCCTGGGTGGGATCCAGCGACTTTCCGCCTACGAAATGGGGGATGAAACGGGTCATCATGCAACACTCCTTCGCGCAGCATCGGACACTGTGACCAGTGTAGTCGGGCGCCCATGAATTTACTAGGTATCCCTACTATCAACGGATCGGCATCGTCGAGGATGGCAGAGCCGACACCGTCACGCCCGATCAGGGGAAGGTCGGCATCCGTTCGGATGCCGACCTTCCCCGCCGCTGTGCTGCGGAAGCCGCGATGTTCTCCCGGCGTTCACCGTCCGGCAACCTGTCGCGAGTACACCTGTATCTGCGCGGCGAGTCGTCGCAGACCGGAACGGGTGCCGGCCGCTCCGCGCCGCGGTGAGCGCATCGCTCCCGCCGCGGTCTCAGACCGCGAGACCCCCGCCGAATCGGGTCGGCGGGGGTCTCTTCCGTCTCGGCGGGCTCCGCCGAGGAGGTCAGCGGATCACGTGGCCCTGCACCGTCACCTTCCCCTTCGAGATGCTGACGATCATGCCGGGTGCGGTCGGGTTTCCGGCCTCATCCGTCACGGCGGAGGTGGATGCCCACAGCGTCCCGTTCGAGGCCGTCCAGACCGCCAGGGCGTTCGGCAGGGGGATGAAGTCCAGCTGCTCGCCCGAGGTGGACACCGTGGCGATGCCGCCGCCGAACTGCTGCGCGACGTACAGCGCATGCGGTCCCGCCATGGCGATGGCGGTGGGGCCCGCCAGGCCGGAGGCGATGGGCGTCGCCGCGCCGCTGCTGTCGACCCGCCACAGCTGCCCAGCACCGGTCGCCATCCCCGGGAATCCGGGGAGCGTACTGACGTAGACGGCGCCTCCCGGACCCACGGCGATGCCCGTCGGCACCGGCTCCGCATTGAACGTGGAGCCGAGGGCGCAGTCGGGCAGCCCCATCATGCCCTGGATCTGCGCGTCGACCGTGAGCGGGATGGGCGGGAGGACGGAGAACACGCTGATGTCGCCGCTGTCGCTCACCCGCCAGACGACGTTCGCCCCAGCATCGGCCACGAGCCACGCGCCGCGGTACGGCACGACCGTGTAGGCGTGGGCGTCGAGCAGGCCGGCGTTGCTGCCGCCGTCTGCGAGGCATCCGTCCGTGAAGCCGTAGGTGTTCACGCCGTCGGGATTGTTCGCGTACTCGTACTCGTGCAGGTCGACGTAGATCGTGTCGCCCCTGGGATTGCGGATGTTCAGCCCGCTCTCCAGCGGCGGCGTCTCCTCCCCCTCCTCGACGGACGACGTGTATGCCATCCACGCGCCGCGCGTGGCGATGCTGGTCGTGCCCGCCGCACCCGTGATGATCGGGGTGATCGCCCCGTCGGGCTGCAGCTGGCCGACCGTCCCCGTCACCCCGTCGGCGACCAGCACGCGCTGACCGTCCGAGGTGATGCCGAAGGGCATGACTGCCTGATCCGACCACACCTGCGGGGCGGGCGGGGCGGGCGCGGCCGTCGCGGGCGCGGGCAACGCCACAGCGAGCGCCGCCGCAGCCCCCACCGCGATGATCGATCGGATGCTGTGCATGAGAGACCTCCGAGTTCGCGTCCGGCGTCCCTGCCGGACGATGACGGGACCGGACGGAGCCTCCCCGGGCGTCCGGCTGTCGGTGGGCCGACTCCGATGACGGCCTGATCGGATGATGTCGCTGTCCGTGCGCCCGCGCAAGAGTCCGCGGCACATCTCCGTGCCAGTACGGAGATTCCTGTCGGCGCACCGTCCGCGTCGGGGTCAGAGCGAGCGGATGCTCCAGCCGGCCGTGTGGGAGGCGCCGGGGGCGAGGACCACCAGGTCCGTGCCGGAGTTGAAGGCGTCCGGCGGGCAGGTCATGGGCTCGACGGCCAGACCGCGACGGCTCAGCGCTCGGTCCGGGAGGTCGGCGGTGTGCACCTGCACCCAGGGGCAGGCCGCATCCCACACCATCGCGACGCCCGCGCCGGAAGCCCCGCGCAGCCGCACCTCCGCCATGCCCTCGGCATCCCGCCTCAGCCCGGTGAACGCATGGTCGATGAACACGTCGCCGATCCTGCGCGCGGTGCGGAAGTCCCACTCGGGGTGCTCGTCCACGGACTCCAGCGCGAGCGGGCTGAGCCGGTCGGCGGTGACCGTCAGCACGGACGCCGCCGGCAGCAGCAGCTCCGAGTCGTCGACGCGCTCGTCCCCGGCGGTGAGATAGGGATGCGGCGCCGTGCCCCAGGGCGCCGCATCCACGCCGAGGTTGCGGCCGGTGACGCTCTGGTGCAGGCCGTCCGCGTCCACACGGAAGTCGACGGCGACCTCGACGCGGAACGGGTAGCCGGCCTGCGGCGGGATGACAGCGGCGAGACGCACGCGGTCGGCGGCGGCGTCCTGCACGGCGAAGTCCTGCCAGAGCACCAGGCCGTGCAGGGCCTGGGCCCGGCTGGGCTCCGTGAGCGCGAGGCGGTGCTGCTCGCCGGCGAAGGAGTACGTGCCGTCGACGATCCGGTTGGGCCAGGGCGCCAGCGTCGTCCCGCGATACGCGGGGCGCACCTGGTCGGCCTCGAACGACACGACGAGGTCGCGGCCCTCGAACGTCAGCGCACGCAGCGTCGCACCGACGCTCGCGATGTCCGCCCGATACCCATGTGCGGCGATGCGCACCTGCCGTCCTGAACGGGGTTCGGTCACAGCCCCAGCCTCTCCAGATAGTCGTTGACGAACCGCCGGTCCGGGTCGAGCTCGGCGCGCAGCGCCGCGAACTCGTCCCACCGGGGGTGACGGCGGCGCACCTCGGCCCCGTCGAACGTGAACACCTTGCCCCAGTGCGGGCGGGCGGATGCCGGCAGCGCGGCCTCGATGGTCGGCAGCAGCGCCCGCACGGCGCCCTCGTCCGGGCGCCAGGTGAAGTGCACGGCGACGGCATCCGCACCGTGCGCGGTGCTCAGCCACAGCTCGTCCGCGGCGATCGTGCGCACCTCGGTGACCAGCAGCAGTGGGGCGATGCGGCCCGCCAGCGACCGTACGGCCTCCAGCGCGGCGACCGCATCGCGACGCGGCACGAGATACTCGCTCTGCAGCTCCTGACCCGCCGACGGCGTGAACTCCAGCCGGAAGTGCGGCAGACGCTCATACCAGGGACCGGGCACCCCGCCCTGGTCCGTGCAGGCCTCGGCGTCGACGCCGAGGATCGGATGCCGCTTCGCGTCGGCCGGCACCGCCCCCAGGCGGGCGGGCAGATCGCCGGCGAGGTCGGCGTCTCCGCGCTGCTTGATCCAGAGCTGATCGGCGGAGTCGGTGCGCTGCCAGGTCGTGAAGACGGAGACGCTGGTGCCCGCGGAGGTCACGGAGTCCAGGTCGGCGAGGACGGCGTCCCAGCGGGGCCGGTCGTACACGCGCTGCGCCACCCGGTAGGTGGGCTCCACGTCCAGCACGAGCTCGATCACGGCGCCCAGCGCCCCGAGCCCGACGACCGCTCCGGCGAACCTCGGGTCCCCGCGACGGAGCGTCAGCAGCGTGCCGGACGCCGTGAGCAGGGTCAGCTCGCGCACGGCCGTCGCGAGGGACCCGATGGCGTCGCCGGATCCGTGCGTGCCGGTGGCCACGGCACCTGCCACGGAGATGTGCGGCAGCGAGGCGAGGTTGGACAGCGCCAGTCCCTCCGCCTCCAGCAGCGGGGCGATGTCCCCGTAGCGCAGGGCGGCCGACACTCGCACCGCGTCGCGTTCGGGGCTGATCTCGAACACCCGTGGCATCCGGTCCAGTGCGATCAGCGTGCCGGTCGTGTCGGCGATGTCGTTGAAGCAGTGCCGGGTGCCCAGGGTCCGCACCGGGCCGCCGGCGGTGATCAGGCTCCGCGCCTCGTCGAGATCGGTCGGATGGGCGACCGTCCCTCGATAGCCGAGATTCCCCGCCCAGTTGCGCTCCTCGCTCATCGGGCTCCTCCTCGTGATCCGTTCGGATATCGTGTGCTCGCCATGCCGCCGCGGCTCAGCCGAGTGGGTCGGACAGCAGCGGCTCCATAGCCGCGTCGGCCGCGCCGATCAGCAGCCGGTTCTCGCCCAGTGCGGCGGATGCCAGCTGCAGGTCCTCCGCGGAGACGGCGAGTGCTCGTGAGCGCACGCCTTCGTCGAATCCCGCGCGGTCGACGTCACGGAGGCTGCCGAGGAAGCCGCCCAGGACGATCGCCGAGGGGTTGAGCACGTTGACGGCGTTGCCGAGCGTGGCGGCGAGGATGCGGCGCTGCCTGGCCGTCTCCTCGACGGCGGCCTGCGTCGCGGTCAGCCCGCGCTCCAGCTCCGCGTCGTCGGGCGCGGTCAGCCCCGCGGCCCGCACGAGCCGCGCCCTGTTGACCTCGTCCTCCAGCACCCCTCCGCCGACACGGCTGTCGGCGGGGTCGGCGAGACTGGCCACCGTCTGCCCCCATTCGCCGGCATAGCCCCCGGCACCCCCGATGAGTCGCCCGTGCAGGATGAGACCGCCGCCGATGCCGCTGGCGCCGCCGTTGAGGTAGACGACGTTCTCGTGCTCGCGGGCGGCGCCGAAGAGCCGCTCCGCCCTGGCCCCGAACGAGGCGTCGTTGCCGACGACGACAGGGAGGCCGAGCGCTTCCTGCAACGGCCCCGCGATGTCGGCGTCGTACCACTTGAGGTGCGGGGCGAGACGCACGAGTCCGTCCTCCGTGCGCACGAGGCCGGGCACCGCCACGCCGACGCCGACGATGCGGCATCCGCGCAGGGCGTCCGCGCGCCACGCGTCGACGGTGCGCACGACGATGTCGACGACATCCGCCTCGGCGGGGTGCGCGATGTCGACGCGGGCGCGGATGCGCACCGCGCCGCCCAGCGAGACCGCGCCGACCTCGACGGCGTCGATCTCCGGGTTCACGCCGATCGCGACGACGTCCCGGCTCGCGGCGACGATCGGCGAGGGACGCCCCACGCGCCGGGTGGGGTCGGGGTCGCGCTCCACGACGAGGCCGCCGTCGACGAGGCGGGAGACGAGATCGGACACCGTCGACCGGTTCAGACCCGTCTCGGAGGTGATGACCGCGCGCGAGCGCGGGCCGCCATGGTGGACGAGGCGCAGGACCTCGCCGAGATTCGTGCGGCGCACACCTTCGACGGTCGTCGCGCGTTCGCTCATCGTCCCAGGCTACCGATCACCGGGCCGACGACCGGCTCGCACGACACGCAGGCCGGTCGGATCACCGTCGTCATTCGAAGGAGACGCCGACGAACCGTTCGTCCGAGGCGGTGACGGCGTGCACGTCACCGGTCAGTACGACAGTCGCCCGCTCGGTGGCGGAGCCGGGAAGGATCTGCTCGGTCCGGGTGCGCTCGTTGGAGATCGCCCCGCCGGTGGTCTGCTCCAGTCCCGTGGCGGCGCCGGCGGCGCCGGAGTGCGATGCCGCCCACACCTCCACGTCCCCCGGCTCGACCACGCGCACCATCCGGCGATCGCTGAACGCGAAGCGCGCGGCGGGGACGTCGAAGCGCACACGGCGCTGCTGCCCCGCTTCCAGTTCGACGCGCGCGTATCCCAGCAGCTGCGCCACGGGTCGCGTGACGCTCGCGACCGGATCGCGGCCGTAGAGCTGCACGACGTCGACGGCCGTCCGATCACCCGTGTTGCGCACGAGGACGGATGCCGTGAAGCGCCCGTCGGTCGTCGTCGTGCCGCTGACCTCGATGTCCTCGTACGCGAACGTCGAGTACGACAGCCCGAAGCCGAACGGCCGCAGCGGGGTCGGATCCGTGGAGGTGACGTCGGAGGGGCCGCCCAGCACGGGGTGCAGGTAGCTGTACGGCTGCGCCCCGGCCGACCGGGGCAGGCTCACCGGCAGGCGCCCCGAGGGGTTCGCCGCCCCGGTGATGACCTCCGCGATCGCGGTGCCGCCGGCCTCTCCGGGGAAGAACGCCTGCAGCACGGCCGCCGGCGCGGAGACGCCGTCCAGCGCCCAGTCGATGGCGTAGGGTCGGCCGGTGACGAGCACCATGACGACGGGGGTTCCCGTGGACACCAGGCTCTCGACGAGCTCGCGCTGCACGCCGGGCAGGTCGAGGGACTCCACGTCGTTGCCCTCGCCGACCGTGCCGCGCCCGAACAGCCCGGCCTGATCCCCGACGACGACGATCGCGACGTCGGCGTTCGACGCGGCGGCGGCCGCGGCGGCGAAGCCCGAACGGTCATCCCCCTCCACGTCGCATCCGGCGACGTGGACGATCTCGGCATCCGGTCGCGCCTGTGCCATCGCCTCGCGCACCGTCGGGATCTCGAACCCGAGCTCGTGGCCCGGGTGGTGGGCCAGCACGTGGTTGGCGAACGAGTAGCACCCCTGCAGCGCCGCCGACCGGTCGGCGTTCGGGCCGATGACGGCGATGCGGGTCGCCGTGCCCGCCAGCGGGAGCACGCCGTCGTTGGAGAGCAGCACGAGGGACTCGGCGGCCAGTCTCCGGGCGACGTCGCGATGCTCCGGGGTGTCGAGGTCGATGTGCGCGGGCGGCGCGTCCTCGAACGCGTCGGCCTCGAGCAGCCCCAGCTGCTCCTTCTGCGCGAGCACGCGCAGCACTGCGCGGTCGATGTACCCCTCGTCGAGGGACCCGGAGCGCACACGCTCCACGAGCGGCGCGAGGTAGGCGTCCCCGGAGGGCAGCTCCACGTCGATCCCGGCCTTCAGCGCCCGCTCGGCGGCCTCCCCGCGGTCCGCCGCCACCTGGTGCATGACCTCGAGGAAGGCGACGGCGAAGTAGTCGGCGACGACCACACCGTCGAAACCCAGGTCGCCGCGCAGCACGCCCGTGAGCAGCTCGGGATCGGAGGCGACGGGGACGCCGTCGATCTCCGCGTAGCTGTTCATCACGCTGCGCACTCCGCCGTCGCGGATCGCCATCTCGAACGGCGGCAGGAACACGTCCGCGACCTCACGCGGGCCCGCGGAGACCGGGGCGTGGTTGCGCCCGGCGCGCGAGGCCGAGTAGCCGAGGAAGTGCTTGAGCGTGGCGTGCACGCCCTCCGACTGCAGACCCCGCACGTAGGCCGTGCCGACCGTGCCGACCAGGTACGGGTCCTCGCCGATGCACTCGTCGACGCGACCCCAACGGGGGTCGCGCACGACGTCGAGCACGGGCGCGAGACCCTGGTGGATGCCCAGCTGTCGCATGGAGCCGCCGATCAGCGCCCCCATCCGGGCGACGAGCTCGGGGTCGAAGGACGCCCCCCACGCCAGCGGCGTGGGGAAGGTCGCGGCCTTCCACGCGGCGAGCCCGGTCAGGCACTCCTCGTGCACGAGCGCCGGGATCCCCAGCCTCGTCTCGCGCTGGAGTCGGCGCTGCTCGGCCCACAGCCACTCCGCGCGCTCGGCGGGGTCGACGGGGCGCGTGCCGTACACGCGGGTGTAGTGCCCGATGCCGTCGCGGGTGATCTCGGCCAGGGCGCCGGATGCCTGTGACGCGCCCATCTCGTTCTGCATGGGCGCCACCACCTCGCCGCCCCTGTCGAGCCAATAGCCGACGAGCTGCGCGGCCTTCTCCTCCAGCGTCATCTCCGCCAGCAGGGCGCTGACGCGCTCGGAGACGATGGGGAGCGCCGGAATCCCGGCATCCGTGGAAACGGTCGCTGTGGGTGCTTCGTGGGTCATTCTCAGCCTTTCACCGCTCCGGTCAGTCCACCCACGATGCGACGCTCGAACAGGCTGAAGAAGATCAGCGCGGGGAGCATCGACAGCGAGGTGTATGCGAGCACTCGTGCGGTGTCGACCGAGTACTGCGAGGCGAAGTCCTGCACACCCAGCGGCAGGGTGAACAGCGCCTGGTCGTTGAGGATGAACAGCGGCAGCATGTAGCCGTTCCACGCGCCGACGAAGGCGAGGATGCCGACCGTGATGACGCCGGGCAGGCTCAGCGGGATGACCATGCGCCAGAAGAAGCCCAGTCGCGAGGCGCCGTCGATCGACGCCGCCTCCTCGAGCTCCTTCGGGATGGCCCGCAGGAACGGAACGAGGATGATGATCGTCATCGGCAGGGCGAACGCGATCTGCGGCAGGATGATGCCGGCCAGCGAGTTCACCAGTCCGAGGTTGCGGACGAGGATGTACAGCGGCGTGATGGCGACGGTCACGGGGAACATCAGCCCCGCCGCGAACAGCGAGTACATCACGCCGCGGCCGCCGAAGTCGTACCGTGCGATGACGTAGCCGGCCATGACCCCGAGGATGACCGCACCGGCCGTGGTGGCCACCGCGGAGATCGTGGAGTTCAGCATCGCGACCCAGAACTCCGAGCTCATCAGCACGTCGCCGTAGTTGCTGAGCTGCCACGGCGCGGGGAACCCGGAAGGGTCGAGGGTGATCTGCGAGTTGGTGCGGAATCCGCCGATGATCACGTACAGCACCGGCGTGATGCAGACGGTGACCAGCACGAGGGCGGCGAGGTAGACCGCGGGGCTGCCCCATTTCACTCCGGAATCGCGCACGCGGCGGCGGCGCCCCTGGGGGGTGATCGCCCGGATGGCGATCTTCGTGTTCAGCGTCTCGGCGCTCACTTGCGCCTCCTTCCGCCATCGCCTGTCAGCGCGCCGTCGGTGTCGCGGCGCAGCACGAAGCGCTGATAGAACAGCGCGACGATCAGCGTGATGATGAACAGCATCACGGCCACGGCGTTGCCGTATCCGTAGCTGCCGGCCAGGTGGCCGTTCTGGTACATGTAGGTCGCCATCGTCGAGGTGCCCGCCGTCGCGGCGATGTACTGGCCCCAGATGATGTTGACGAGGTCGAAGAGCTGCAACGATCCGATGATCGACAGGAACGCCCAGATCCTGATGGTCGGCCCCAGCAGCGGGACGGTGATGGTCCACTGGATCTTCCAGAAGCCGGCGCCGTCGATGGCGGCGGCCTCGTAGAGCTCCTCGGGGATGGACTGCATCCCGGCCAGCATGAGGATGACGGCGAAGCCGAGGTACTTCCACGTGATGATGATCATCAGGGACGTCATCGCGATGGCCGGGTCGGCGATCCAGGACTGCTGGAGGGCGCCCAGACCCCATTTCTCCAGCAGGGAGTTCAGTGCACCGGAGTCCTGCAGCATCAGGCTCCAGCCGACGCCGACGATCACCTCGGAGATGACATAGGGGACGAAGATCAGGATGCGGATGATCGAGCGCCCGTGGATCTTCTGATTCATCAGCAGCGCGAAGAGGATGGCGATCGGCCCCTGCAGGACCAGCGACAGCACGACGATGATCCCGTTGTGCCACACCGCCTCGCGGAATGTCTCGTCCTGCCACATGAGGATGTAGTTGTCGAGTCCGACGAACTCGGTGGGCCAGCCGAAGCCGTTCCACTTGAAGAAGCCGTAGAAGGCGGCCATCACCACGGGGAAGATGACGAAGCCGACGAACATGATCAGTGCGGGGCCCGAGAGGAGCGCGATCTCGCCGCGCTTGCGCCAATCGGCCCGCGGCGACCGCCGCACCGGGGCGGGCTGCGCGCCCGTCCCGGTGACGGCGCCCCTCTCAGGCACCGACGTGCTCTGCAGTGCCTGGGTGTGCATCAGATGGTCAGCCCCTCGCCTGGGCCGCGGTGACGGTCTCGACGAGCTTCTCGGGGCTGCCCTGGCCGGCGAGCATCTCGACGACGCTGGTGTTCAGCGCGTTTCCGACGTTCTGGCCGAGGGCGGTGTCGAGCCACAGCGCCACGTACGGCGCCTTCTGGTAGGCCTCCATCAGCGGCATCAGTGACGGATCGGTGACCGCGCCCGTGGCCTCCTGCGAGGCGGGGATGGTCTGGAAGGCGACCGCGTACTTCTCCTGCCACTCCTTCGACGAGACGAAGTTCAGGAAGTCCTCGCACGCGGTCGGCGAGTCCTTGGCGCACGCGTAGCCGTCGACGCCGCCCATCATGGCGCCGTCAGCACCGGCGCCGTCAGCCAGGTCGGGGAACGGGAACCAGCCCAGGTCGGGCAGCGGCTTCTCGTCGGGGGTCAGGCTGGCGATCACGCCCACGTCCCAGGCGCCCATGAGCTCCATGGCGGCCTTGTGGTTGGCGATGAGGCCGGCGGAGGAGTTGGCGCCCTCCTGCGGGTCGGTGGTCAGGAAGCCCTTGGCGAAGGGTTCGGTGGCGGCGAACTTCTCGAAGTTCTCCGCGGCCTCCAGCCAGCACGGGTCGGAGAAGTCGGGGTCGGTGGCGAGGTTCTCGATCAGCTCCTGCCCGCAGGCGCGCAGCGAGAAGAAGTAGTACCAGTGCGCGGCCGGCCATGCCGCCTTCGCGCCGAGCGCGATGGGCTCGATGCCGGCGGCCTTGAGCTTGGTGACGGCGTCGCTGAGCTCATCGAGGGTGGTGGGCTCGGAGGTGATCCCGGCCTGCTCGAACAGGTCCTTGCTGTAGAAGAATCCGCCGGGGAGCACGGCGGAGGGCATCCCGTAGATCTTGCCGTCGACGGTGAAGGCGCTGAACGGCGCCTCTCCGAACGCGCTCTTCACGTCCGGGTCGATGAGGTCCGTGAGGTCCTTGACCTTGTCGGCGCTGACGATGTCGGCGAGCTTGCCGCCCCCACGTGCCATGAAGATGTCGGGCATGTCACCGGAGTTCACCGCGGTCTGCAGCTTGCCGTCCATGTCCTCGTTCTGGATCGACGTCACCTCGATCGTGATATCGGGGTTCTCCTCGTGGAACGCGGCGGCCGCGTCGTCCCAGTAAGCCTTGCCGGGGCCCGTGGTGGAGTTGTGCCACATCGTGAGCGTGGTCTTGCCGTCTGCGCTCGGCTCATCCGCACCGCCGGAACAGGCGGTGAGCCCGAGCATTCCCAGGGTCGCGGCGGCCACGCCGACGGCGACCAAAGCCTTTCGGATCTTCATGCTGCGTCTCCTCTTCGAGTTTTCAGCGGGTCGACCGCATTTGTTGCCGACTCCACCCAATGTGCTTTCGGCCCACTCTGACAGGTCGAGGCCGATGTGTCAATCGTTATCGATAACGTTTTCTAACAGTAGAGTGAACGCATGACGCGTCGCATCACCATTCACGATGTCGCTCAGGCCGCCGGCGTCTCCGTCGCCACCGTGTCCAAGGCGATCAACGGGCGCGACGGCGTCGCGCCATCGACCATGAGCCACGTGATGCGCGTGGTGGACGAGCTGGGATACGAGAGCTCACTGGTGGCGACCTCGATGCGGCGGCAGCGCACCGGGGTGATCGGAGTGCTGGTCGCGGAGTTCGAGCCCTTCGCACTGCAGCTGCTCCAGGGCGTCTCCACAGCGCTGCAGGGCACGGAGTACGACGTGCTCGCCTACGCCGGGAGCATCTCCGCCGGCGACCACAGGGGCTGGGAGCGTCGGTCGCTGTCCCGCCTGGGCGGGACGCTCATCGACGGCGCCATCGTCGTCACCCCGACCTCCACTCCCCCCGCGGCCTCGGTGCCGATCGTCGCCATCGACCCGCACGAGGGTCCGGAATGGCCGTCGACGGTGAGCGTCATCAACACCGACGGCGCTCGGGCGGCCACCGAGCACCTCATCTCCCTCGGTCATACCCGCATCGGCCATCTGCGCGGACGCACCGACCTCATCTCCGCCCGGCAGCGCGAGGAGGGGTATCGCAGCGCGCTGGCCGCGGCGGGCCTCCCGTTCGACGCCGCCCTGGTCGCCGACGGCGGCTACCGGACGGCGGACTCCACGGCCGGAGCCCACGCGCTGCTGGCGCTCGCCGACCCGCCGACGGCGGTGTTCGCCGCCAACGACCTGTCGGCGCTGGAGATGATGCGTGTCGCCGGCGAGCGGGGGCTGCGCGTCCCCGACGACCTCTCGGTCATCGGCTTCGACGACATCCCCGAGGCCGCCTCGCACGTGCCGCAGCTCTCCACTGTGCGCCAGCCGCTGACCGAGATGGGAGCGGCCGCCGTGCGAGTGCTGCTGTCCATGCTGGCGGGGGGCGGGCGGGAGGACGTCCGGATGCCGGCGGAGCTGCGCGCTCGCCGGTCGACGGCGGCGCCGTCGCGCTGATCGAAGAATGCCCGCTCAGGGCATTGCATCCGTCGCCTCATCTTGATATGTTCTGACCTACAACATTTCAACGACGTCGCTGAAGGCGGATCATCATGGCACTCACTCCCACCAAGGCCGACCGGTTCTCGTTCGGCCTCTGGACCATCGGATACAACGGCACCGACCCGTTCGGCGGACCGACCCGGCCGCAGCTCGACGTCGTGCACGCCGTCGAGAAGCTCGCGGAGCTCGGGGCGTACGGTCTCACCTTCCACGACGACGACCTGTTCGCGTTCGGCTCGACGGACGCCGAGCGGCAGAAGCAGATCGACCGACTCAAGGGCGCCCTGGCCGACACCGGCCTGGTCGTGCCGATGGTCACCACCAACCTCTTCAGCGCGCCCGTGTTCAAGGACGGCGGCTTCACCTCCAACGACCGCCAGGTGCGTCGCTACGCCCTGCGCAAGGTGCTGCGCCAGCTGGAGCTCGGCGTCGAGCTGGGTGCGAAGACGTTCGTCATGTGGGGCGGGCGCGAGGGCGCCGAGTACGACTCCGCCAAGGACATCCAGGCGGCCCTGGAGCGCTACCGCGAGGCCGTGAACCTGCTCGGCGAGTACGTCACCGACAAGGGGTACGACATCCGCTTCGCGATCGAGCCGAAGCCCAACGAGCCCCGCGGCGACATCCTGCTGCCCACGGTCGGCCACGCGCTGGCGTTCATCGACTCCCTGGAGCGCCCCGAGCTGGTGGGCCTGAACCCCGAGGTCGGCCACGAGCAGATGGCGGGGCTCAACTTCGCCGCCGGCATCGCCCAGGCGCTGTATCACGGCAAGCTGTTCCACATCGACCTCAACGGCCAGCGCGGCATCAAGTACGACCAGGACCTCGTGTTCGGCCACGGCGACCTGCACAACGCGTTCGCGCTCGTCGACCTGCTCGAGCACGGCGGCCCCCAGGGCGGACCGGCCTACGACGGCCCCCGCCACTTCGACTACAAGCCCAGCCGCACCGAGGACGAGAACGGCGTCTGGGACTCCGCGAGCGCGAACATGCGCACCTACCTGCTCCTCAAGGAGCGCGCTGCCGCGTTCCGCGCCGACCCCGAGGTGCAGGAAGCACTGGCAGCGGCCAAGGTCGCCGAGCTCCGCGAGCCCACGCTCGGCGAGGGCGAGACGTACGACGCACTTCTCGCCGACCGCAGCGCGTACGAGGACTTCGACGCCTCCGCGTACTTCGGCGGCAGGGGCTTCGGGTTCGTGCGCCTGCAGCAGCTGGCCACCGAGCACCTGCTGGGCGCGCGCTGAGCCGCACCCTTCCCGTACGCCGAGACCCCGCCCCGCACAGGGACGGGGTCTCGGCCGCACAACCTCCGTGCATGACCGCACGGCGCAGATGAGAGGATGCCGCACATGGCACTGGTGATGGGCGTCGACTCGTCGACGCAGTCCTGCAAGGTCGTGATCACGGACGCCGACACCGGCGCCGTCGTGAGGACCGGTCGCGCGTCGCACCCCGACGGCACCTCCGTCGACCCGCAGGCGTGGTGGGCGGCGCTGCAGTCGGCGATCACGGATGCCGGTGGCATGGCCGATGTGCGGGCCTGGTCGATCGGCGGGCAGCAGCACGGCATGGTCGCGCTGGACGCCTCGGGCGCCGTCATCCGCGATGCCCTGCTGTGGAACGACACCCGCTCCGCAGGGGCGGCGACGGACCTCATCGCGGAGTTCGGCGCGGCCGAGCTCGCGCGGCGCACGGGGCTCGTACCGGTGGCGTCGTTCACGATCACGAAGCTGCGCTGGCTGCGCGACGCCGAGCCGGAGCACGCCGCGCGCGTCGCCGCCGTCGCCCTCCCGCACGACTGGCTGACCTGGCGGCTGCGCGGGTTCGGCCCCGAGCGCCCCGACCTCGAGGAGCTGGTGACCGACCGGTCGGATGCCAGCGGGACCGGCTACTGGAACCCGGAGACCGGGGAATACGACCGCGAGCTGCTCTCCGCGGCGCTCGGACACGACGCCGTGCTGCCGCGTGTGCTGGACCCCGCCGAGTCGGTGACGGATGCCGACGGCAGGCTCGTGGCTCCCGGTGCCGGCGACAACGCGGGCGCCGCGCTGGGCGTCGGCGCGGCCGTCGGCGACGCGGTCGTGTCGATCGGCACGAGCGGCACCGTCTTCGCCGTCAGCGAGCGGGCCGTGCACGATGAGACCGGGACGGTCGCGGGCTTCGCCGACGCCTCGGGGCGCTTCCTCCCGCTGGTCGCGACCCTCAACGCGGCGCGCGTGCTCGACGCCATCGCGCGCCTGCTGGGCGTGGACCACGACGGCCTCTCGCAGCTGGCGCTCACGGCATCCGCCGGCGCCGACGGCCTCACGCTGCAGCCGTACTTCGAGGGAGAGCGCACCCCGAACCTGCCCGACGCCACCGCCACGCTGTCCGGCATGACGCTGGCCTCCACCACCCGCGAGAACCTCGCGCGTGCGGCCGTGGAGGGGATGCTGTCGGGCCTCGGCGCGGGACTGGATGCCCTGCGGGAGCAGGGCGTCCCACTGCGACGCGCCCTGCTGATCGGCGGTGGCGCGCAGTCGCAGGCCGTGCGTGAGATCGCGCCGCTCGTGCTCGGCATCCCCGTCGAGGTCCCCGCCCCCGCCGAGTACGTCGCCCTCGGTGCGGCCCGCCAGGCCGCATCCGTCCTCCCTCCGCGCTGACTCCCCTGCCCGCCCTGCGCTCCCCCGGCACGCGTCCCGTCGAGAAACCATATTCCGCCTGAGACGCACGCGCTCAGGCGTGATGTCTCACACGGAATGTGGTTTCTCAGCGGCTGAGCCGGATAGCCGCGGGTGCAGGTGCATGGCGTCTCGAGTCGATGGGCAGCAGGCCGATGCCCAGAACGCTGTCGCGTCGGGCAAAGACGGCATCCGGAACGAACGCCCACAGGCGCGGTGCCAGGTCTCCGGTCGCTGTCGGCCTCAACCACCGTGTACGGTCCACTGAGGCGCCGCACGCGAGGCAGAACCATAGTTGCGCGTTTCGCGCAATGGTATTAGCTTGAAATCCGCAAGTAATTCACAACACGTGTCCGCCCCCGGACGCCCCGCCCACTCACCTCCGCCCCGATTCGACCTCGACGTCAGGAGTCACCATGCGCGTACTCGCCATCGCCGATGATCTGACCGGCGCGGCAGAGACTGCAGCCGCACTGCGCGAAACGGTCACCAATGTCACGCTTCTGCTCGACGCCGATCTCACCGAGGAGCCGGACGAGGACACGTCAGTCGGATCGCATGCGGTCAGCGCATCCAGCGCCGTCGTGCTCGACCTCGACACGCGCAGCGCGGAACCGGCGGCGATCGCTCCGAGAGTCCGCCGAGCCACGCTCGGGACTCCGCATGATCTTCTCTTCATCAAGGTCGACTCGCTGCTGCGGGGGAGGATCGACCTGGTTCTGTCCGCACTTCCCACGCAGGGAGTCGTGCTCTGCCCGGCATCCCCACGCCTTCGCCGCACAGTGGAAGGATCCGTCGTGACGGTGGCCGGGCGACCCCTGTCGGAGACTGATGCCTGGCGGCACGAACGCACGGATGCCCCGCGCACGGTCGCGGATGCGATCGGGGACCGGCTCTGGTCACCTCTGGATCTGACGGTGGTCCGCGACCCGCAGAGCATCCGTTCATCGATCACGACCGCGGTCCGCTCCGGTCGGACCGTCCTCTGCGATGCCGTCGACGAGAACGACCTCGTGCGGATCGCCGCCGCGGCGCTGTCGGTCCTCCCACGGCCGGCCCTGGCGGGTTCGGCGTCCTTGGCCCGTGCTGTGGGAATGAGCATCGCGACGGGTGCACCCGCGTCGGACCACGCCATCCGCGGCCCCGAGCACGTGTCCCGGCTTCCCTCCGACGCGGAGAGGCCCGCTCTGATCATCGTCGGCAGCGCGGAGCCGATCGCGCAGGCACAGCTCGCGGCACTCTCCGATGGGATCCCGGTCATCCGTGCGAGCGCGCAGGATCTGGCGCACCCGGAGAGGACGGCCAAGACCGTT
Source organism: Microbacterium soli (assembly GCF_039539005.1). NCBI lineage: Bacteria > Bacillati > Actinomycetota > Actinomycetes > Micrococcales > Microbacteriaceae > Microbacterium > Microbacterium soli. Next base: position 1,729,001 of record NZ_BAABCP010000001.1, on the reverse strand, counting down.
CGGGCGGCCCTGGCCGGCGGAATCGCGGCCGTGTCCGCGGTCGTCGAGGACGGCACATCTCTCGTGAGCGCCCAGCTCGCACGAGTCACCGCCGCACTCGCGGGAGACGACCCGGACCTCTCCTTGATCCTCATCGGCGGTGAGACGGCCCGGAGGGCACTCGACGCCATGAGTGTGTCACACGTCGACGTCCTTGGAAGCGTGCATCGACGCACCGGTGAGGTCGAGCCCGGTGCGGTGCGCATGCGCACGCCCGGCGGACGGCTGATCATCACTCGGCCCGGCAGCTACGGACGCGAGGACAGCCTGACCGTCCTGGTCGACGACTTGACGGCACGCGCCGTCTCGAAGGGAAATCACGCATGAACAGACCACTTATCGCCGTGACCATGGGCGATCCCGCCGGCGTCGGCCCGGAGATCGTCGCCGCCGCCCTGGCCGACCCTCAGATCGTGGCGGATTCCCGCGCGATCGTCATCGGGGACGCCGAGCGCCTCCGCCAGGGAGCGGCCGTGCAGGGCATCGACGTGCAGGTCGCGCCGGTGGACGGAGTCGAGGACGCCGTCTTCGAACCCGGCAGGATCAACGTGATCGATCTCGGGCAGGTCCCCTCCGACCTGCCGTGGGGCGAGCTGTCCGCCGCAGCGGGAGAAGCCGCGTACCAGTACATCGTTCGTGCATGCGAACTGGCCCGCCGGGGGGAAGTGCAGGCGATCTGCACGGCGCCTCTCAACAAGGAGGCGCTGCACCTGGCGGGACACCCGTACCCCGGCCACACGGAGCTGCTCGCCGAGCTGCTGGACACCGCGGAGGTGTCGATGATGCTCGCCACGCCGACCCTGCGCGTCATCCACGTCACCACGCACATCGGTCTGGTCGACGCCATCGCCGCGATCGAACCCGGAATCGTGGAGCGGACCATCCGTCGCGGTCACCAGGCTCTCGTCGCGGCCGGCAATCCTCGCCCGCGGATCGGAGTCGCCGCGATCAACCCGCACGCAGGCGAGGGCGGGCTCTTCGGCAACGGCGAGGAGGAGCTCAAGATCCTCCCCGGGGTCCGGGCCGCGCAGCGGGACGGCATCGACGCGCACGGCCCACTCCCCGCCGACACGCTGTTCTTCCTCGCAGGCCGAGGCGACTACGATCTGGTCGTCGCCATGTACCACGACCAGGGCCATGGACCGATCAAGGTCCTCGGGATCGAAGCCGGCGTCAACATCACGGTGGGCCTGCCCGTACCGCGCACGTCCGTGGATCACGGTACGGCGTTCGACATCGCCGGGACGGGCAGAGTCGATTCGCGCAGCATGATCGAAGCGGTGCGCCAGGCGATCGAAGTCGCCCCTCGACCCGAACATGAGACAAGATAGCGGCATGAAGATGCGGGCTTCGGATGTTCGTCGGAACGAGATCGTCGAGCTCGTCCGCGCCGAGGGCACCACCCGGGTCGAGGACCTGGTGAGGCGCTTCGGCGTGACCGAATCGACGATACGTCGTGACCTCGCCCGGCTGACGAGCGAGGATCGCATCACGAGGACGTTCGGCGGGGTCATGCCGGCGACGAGACACATCGAGGCGTCCCTGCAGCAGCGTCTCGGCGAGGGGCACGAGGCGAAGGCCGCGATCGGAAGATGGGCGGCGGGACGCATCGGCGCGGGCGAGGTGGCCCTGCTGGATTCCGGTTCGACCGTCAGCGCGGTCGCCGAAGCACTGATCGCCGCCCGCGATGTCACGGTGTGCACGGCGAGTCTGGCCGTGCTGAACATCCTGTCGAACTCCGCAGGCGTCGACCTCATCAACCTCGGCGGGCGGCTGCGTCCGCTGAGCCAGGGATTCATCGGCCCTCTCACCGAAGCCGCGGTGGAGCGGATGAGCTGCGACCGGCTCTTCCTCGGCACGGACGGCGTCTCCGCCCGGGGCGCGATCTGCGAGGCCGACCTCGGACAGATCCGGCTCAAAGAGCTCATGGTCCGCCGTGCGAGGCATGTGTACGTGCTCGCCCACGGCCCCAAGATCGGGGCGAGTCCGTTCAACGCCTGGCTTCCGCTGCCGAAGCCGTGGACGCTGGTCACCGATGCCTCAGCACCACGCGACGTCCTCGACGCGCTGCGGGCGGACGGCGTCGAGATCGTCGTCGTCGACGCGTCCGCCACCGGCTGAGACGTCTCAGAGCCCCTGGGCGAGGCGGTAGTACGCCTGATTCCAGCGCACCTGCTTCTGGAACTCCGGCAGGGTCGTCGACTCGTCGATGACCAGCAGCTCCAGCTGCGCCATCTCGGCGAAGTCGCGGAACGCCTCGATGCCGACGGCCGTGGACATCACCGTGTGGTGCGCGGCGCCGGCGGTCAGCCACGCCGCCGCGCTCGTGGTGAAGTCGGGCGCCGGCTTCCAGACCGCACGGCCCACGGGCAGCTTGGGCAGCGCCGCACGCGGCTCGACGTTCTCGACGACGTTGGCGGTGAGGCGGAAGCGATCGCGCATGTCGCTGAGCGCGACGACGACGGCGGGGCCGGGATCGGCCGTGAAGACCAGACGCACCGGGTCCTCCCTGCCGCCGATGCCCAGCGGGTGCACCTCGAGGCTCGGCTTCGCCGTGGTCAGCGAGGGCGAGACCTCCAGCATGTGCGCGCCGAGGATCAGCTCATCGCCCGGGGTCATGTCGTAGGTGTAGTCCTCCATGAGGCTCGCACCTCCCGGCAGGCCCGCGCCCATGACGTTCGCGATGCGCACGAGCACGGCGGTCTTCCAGTCGCCCTCCGCGCCGAAGCCGTAGCCCTCCGCCATGAGGCGCTGCACGGCCAGACCCGGCAGCTGCGTGAGCGCGCCGAGATCCTCGAACGACGTCGTGAACGCGCCGAACCCGCCGGACTCCAGGAACGAGCGCAGCCCGACCTCGATGGCCGCGCCGTCGCGCAGCGACTGGTGCCGCTCTCCCCCGCGCCGCAGCTCGGGGACGACGTCGTAGAGCTCCTCGTACTCGGCCACGAGCGCGTCGACCTCGGCGGAGGACGCCGCGGCCACGGCATCCGCCAGGTCGTTGACCCCCCACGTGTTCACCTGCACGCCCAGGCGCAGTTCGGCCTCGGTCTTGTCCCCCTCGGTGACGGCGACGAAGCGCATGTTGTCGCCGAAGCGGGCGAGCCTGAGCGAGCGCGAGGCCGCCAGGCCCGCCGCCGCGCGCTGCCAGGTGCCCAACTCCGCCCGCACCCGCGGGTCGGAGGCGTGGCCGACGATGGTCTTGCGCGGGACGCCCAGCCGGGTCTGGATGTACCCGAACTCGCGGTCGCCGTGCGCGGCCTGGTTGAGGTTCATGAAGTCGAAGTCGATGTCGGCCCAGGGCAGCTCCACGTTGGCCTGCGTGTGCAGGTGCGCGAGCGGCTTCTGCAGTGCGTCCAGGCCCGCGATCCACATCTTGGCGGGGCTGAAGGTGTGCATCCAGGCGACGAGGCCGATCACACGGTCATCGGCGTTGGCCTCCAGCACGATGCGCCGGATGGCGGCGGAATCGGTGAGCACCGGCTTCCAGACGATGCGGACCGGTGTCTCGGATGCCGCGTCCAGGGCATCCGCGATGGCCCGGGACTGCTCGGCGACCTGTGCGAGCGTCTCGGGCCCGTACAGGTGCTGACTGCCGGTGAGGAACCAGACCTCGTAGCCGTCGAGCGAGGTGGTCAGAGGTGTGCGGGTCATGAGTCGTTCCTTCGTTGTCCGATGCGGGAGGAGTGCCGGGGTCAGAGGACCGAGACGGCGGCGGCCTCGACCGCCAGGCCCGCACGGTAGCGGTCCAGGTAGTCCGCGTAGCCGGCGACGTCGGCGGGGTCGGGCTCGACGACGCGGATGTCGGCATCGGCGAACACGCGCTCGGCGAGGTGGTCGACCAGACTCCGGTCCGCGCCGAGGTAGGCCGCGAGCACCGCCATCCCCCACGCGCCGCCCTCGGATGCCGTCTCGCCGACGGCCACCGGCGCGTTCAGCGCTCCGGCCAGCAGGCGCTGAGCGACACCGGCCGTGCGGAACATGCCGCCGTGCGCGAGCATCCGGTCCAGCCGGACGCCCTCCGCGCTCAGCACGCGCATGCCCAGGCTCAGCGTTCCGAACACGCCGTACAGCTGGGCGCGCATGACGTTGGCGAGGGTGAGACGGCTGTCGGGCGTGCGCACGAACAGCGGACGACCCTCCTCGAGACCCGCGATCGGCTCGCCGGCGAGATGGTTGTACGCGAGCAGGCCGCCGGCGTCGGCGTCGCCGTCCAGCGCCTCGCGGAAGAGGGTCTCGTACACGGCATCCGCGGTGCCGGGGACGCCGGATGCCTCGGCGAACCGGGCGAACAGCCCCACCCAGGCCGCCAGCTCGCTGGCCCCGTTGTTGCAGTGCACCATCGCGACGGGGTCTCCCGCCGGGGTGGTGACCAGGTCGAGCTCGGGATGCACCTCGGCGAGCGGATGCTCGAGCACGACCATCGCGAAGATGCTCGTGCCGGCGCTCACGTTCCCGGTGCGCGGTGCGACGGCGCCCGTCGCGACCATGCCGGTTCCGGCATCGCCCTCCGGCGGACACAGCGGGATGCCCGGCTGCAGCGCGCCGGACGGATCGAGCAGCGCCGCACCGTCCGCCGTCAGCTCGCCGGCGTCGGCACCGGCGACGAGCACCTCGGGCAGCAGCGCACGCAGGTCGCCGCCGACATGGGCGTCGTAGCGGTCGATGAGCTCCTGGTCGTAGTCGTGCGCGGCGGAGTCGATGGGGAACATGCCGGAGGCGTCGCCGATGCCGAGGACGCGCCGGCCGGTGAGCTTCCCGTGCACATACCCGGCGAGGGTGGTGATCGACGCCACCCGGGAGACGTGCGGCTCCGCGTCCAGCTGCGCCTGGCGCAGGTGCGCGACCGACCACCGCAGGGGGATGTTCACGCCCAGCAGCTCGGTGAGCTCCGCGGCGGCCGGGCCCGTGTTGGTGTTCCGCCAGGTGCGGAACGGCGCGAGCAGGTCACCGGCGTCGTCGAGGGCGAGGTACCCGTGCATCATCGCCGAGATGCCGATGGCGCCGAACGTCTCCGGACGCACGCCGTGCCGGTCCTCGGCGTCGGCGACGACGCCGGCATACGCCGTCTGCAGCCCCGTCCACACGGCGTCGAGGGGGTAGGTCCACAGTCGGTCCTGGAAGCTGTTCTCCCAGTCGTGGAATCCGGTGGCCAGGACCTCGTGGGTGGTCGCGTCGATCAGACAGGCTTTGATGCGCGTCGAGCCGAACTCGATGCCGAGCGCGGTGCGACCCTCGCGGATCGCGTCCTCCGGGCCGCTCATCGCCGCGCGTCCGTGCTCTGGCCGTACACGTTCTGGTACCGGTCGTACAGGCTGTCGATCGCCTCCTGCGGGATGGGGACCAGCGGGCCCGCTTCACGGGCGAGGTGGACGGTGCGCGCCACGTCCTCGACCATGACGGCGGCCTTGACCGCGTCCTTCGCATCCGCGCCGATCGTGAACGGGCCGTGGTTCTGCATGAGCACGGCCCTGGAGCGGTGGCCGCGCAGGGTGGAGACGATCCCGCGGCCGATGGAGTCGTCGCCGATGATCGCGAAGGGGCCGATCGGGATCGGTCCCCCGAACTCGTCGGCCATCGCCGTGATGACGCAGGGGATCTCCTCACCGCGCGCGGCCCACGCCACGGCGTACGTGGAGTGCGTGTGCACGACGCCCCCGACCTCGAGCATGTTCCGGTACACATAGGCGTGCGCGGCGGTGTCGCTGGAGGGGGACCGGTCGCTGCCCGAGGTCCCGGGGACGACGTTCCCGTCCAGATCGCAGAGGATCATGTTCTCCGGCGCGAGGTCGTCATAGCTCACGCCGGACGGCTTGATGACGAACAGGTCGGCGCCGGGCACCCGACCGGACACGTTCCCGCCGGTCCACACCACCAGGCCGTAGCGCACGAGCTCGCCGTGCAGGCGGGCGACGTCGGCACGGACGGCGACGATCGCGTCCTCGATCTCCGGGCTGAATGCCACCATGCGCCTTACTCCTCTGTGAAGGTGTGACCGGTCACGGTCATTGTCTCAAGAACTCTTTCACGTCGCAATCCTGCGCGGATCACGGCCGGGCGGGACCACGGATTCACGGGTGATCAGCACCGGCTGCACCGGATCCTCCTCACCGGAGGAGCTCCCTGTCAGCACCGCGACGGCGCGGCGGGCGAGCTCCTCGAAGTCCTGTCTGACGGTCGTCAGCGACGGCCACGAGTACTCCGCGTCCGGGATGTCGTCGAAGCCGACGACGCTGACGTCCTCCGGGACCGCGATCCCCAGAGACCTGAGCCCCGACATCAGCGCCAGCGCCATCTGATCATTCGCGGCGAAGACGCCCGTGACGCCGGATCCGTGCACCGCACGGGCCGCAGCGAAGCCCGCGCGCGGCGTCCAGTCACCGGGGAGCACGACGCCCTCCGGGAGGCCGCGCGCCGCCAGCTCGGCGCGGAACCCCGTCACGCGGGCCTCGGCCTCGAGCCAGTCCGCCGGTCCGGACAGGTGCGCGATCCGCTCGTGTCCGCGCTCGGCGAGCGCGGCGACGGCCATCCGTGCCCCGGCGATCTGGTCCACGGTGAACGCGGGACGGTCCCGCCCGGCGGTGTGCAGCAGGACGCGGGGGATCTCGATGTCGAGCGCCTCCAGCGCATCGAGGGTGCGGGCGTGCGGGGCGAAGACGACGAGCCCGTCGACGGCCTGGGTGCGCAGATGGTCGATGGCACGGAGCACCGAGGCCGGGTCCCCGGCATCCGCGAACGCCGTGGACACCCAGTAGCCGGCCTCGCGTGCCGACGCCTCGAGGGCGGCCAGGCTGCGCAGCGGTCCGAACTGCAGCACGTCGGAGGCCAGCACCCCGATCGTCCACGAGCGTCGCGTGCCCAGTGCCCGGGCGGCGGTGTTGACGCGGTAGTCCAGACGGCTCATCGCCGCGAGCACCTTCTCCCGGGTGGCCGGAGCGACGTCGGGATGCTCGTTGAGCACGCGGGACACGGTCTGGCGGGACACGCCGGCCAGTGCCGCGACGTCGCGGACACCGGCCGCATGCGTACGAGAACCCTCGGTATCACCCATGAGCAGGAGCCTATTGCCCCGTCTCAGGACGGCGTGCCAGGCGGACCGCCGTCATCGGGTCGCACCCGCACGACGCTTGTTGTAGATGTCGAAGGCGACGGCCAGCAGAAGCACCAGACCCTTGATGATCTGCTGCGCGGACTGCGGAACGCCCATCAGCTGCATGCCGTTGGAGATCACCGCCATGACCAGACCTCCCACCAGGGCTCCGCCGACGCGGCCGACGCCGCCCATGGTGGACGCACCGCCGATGAAGCACGCCGCGATCACGTCGAGCTCGAACATGTTCCCCATGCCCGGCTGCGCGCCGTTGGATCGCGCGGAGAACACGGCGGCGGCCACACCGGTGAGGAAACCCATGTTGGTCATGATCCAGAAGTTCGTGCTGCGCACGTTCACCCCGGACAGGCGCGCGGCGGACAGGTTCCCGCCCACGGCGTACACGTGGCGGCCGAACACGGTGCGATTGGTCACCACGTTGTAGACGAGGATCAGCACCGCCACGATGATCAGCACGATGGGGAAACCGCGGTTGTACGCCATCGCCCAGGCGAAGGCGAGGATCACGGCGGAGAGCACGACGAGCTTGATGACGAACAGCGCCATCGACTCGACCGGCTGGTTGTAGCCCAGACGGGCGCGGCGACTGCGCCAGGCCGCGGCGATCAGCCCGATCACGGCCACGACGCCGATGAGAAGCGTGAAGATGTCGACGGTCTGCGCGACGCTCTTCAGGCCCTGTCCCTGACCGACTGTGATCTCCCCGAGCACGGAGGGGATGAATCCGCTGGCGACCTCGCGGTATCCGCGGGGGAACGGCGACAGCGAGACGTTGTCGAGCACCAGCCAGGTCAGGCCGCGGAACAGCAGCATTCCGGCCAGGGTCACGATGAACGCGGGGATGCCCACGTACGCCACCCAGAACCCCTGCCAGACTCCGACGAGGATGCCGGTGATGATCGCGGCGGTGATCCCGACCCACCAGGGCATGCCCATCCGGATGACCAGCACCGCGGACACCGCGGAGGCGAAGGCGAGGACGGAACCGACGGACAGGTCGATGTGCCCGCCCACGATCATCAGGATCATCCCGAGCGCCATGATGAGGATGTGCGCGTTCTGCAGCACGAGGTTGGTCACGTTCTCGGGGTTCAGCAGCGTTCCCCCTGTCGTGATCGTGAAGATCACGACGATCGCGATGAACGCGATGTAGATGCCGGAGGTGCGCAGATTGTGCTTGATGAGGTCGGTGACCTCGGTGAAGACGTTGCTCATGCAACGGCCTCCTTCGTCTCGATCGTCATGAGGGACATGAGCTTCTCCTGCGTCGCCTGCGCGCGGGGAAGCTCGCCCGTGATGCGCCCATAGGCCAGTGTGTAGATGCGGTCGGAGAGCCCGAGCAGCTCGGGCAGCTCGCTGGAGACCACGATGATCGCCTTCCCGGCCGCCGCCAGGGCGCCGATGATCTCGTAGATCTCGTACTTCGCTCCGACGTCGATGCCTCGCGTCGGCTCATCGAGGATGAGCACGTCCGGATCGGTGTACAGCCATTTCGACAGGACGACCTTCTGCTGGTTCCCGCCGGAGAGGTTGCCCACGACCTGCGCGACGGTGGGGGACTTGATGTTCAGGTCCTGCCGGAACTGCTCGGCGACCCGGATCTCCTCATTGCCGTTGACGAAGATCGAGGCGGTGGCGAGCTTGCCCAGCGCGGAGGAGGAGATGTTCGTCTTGATGTCGCTGATGAGGTTGAGCCCGTACTGCTTGCGGTCCTCCGACACGTAGGCGATCCGGTTGCCGATCGCCTCCTTCACGGTTCGGGTGGAGATCTCCTCGCCGCGCAGGAGCACCCGTCCCCGCGCGTCCCGGCCGTAGCTGCGCCCGAAGACGCTCATCATGAACTCCGTGCGTCCGGCGCCCATGAGCCCGGCGATGCCGACGATCTCACCCGCGCGGACGGAGATCGACGCGCCGTCGACGACGACGCGGTCGGCCTGGGTCGGATGCATGACCGTCCAGTCCTCGACGCGGAAGATCTCCTCGCCGACCTCCGGGGTGCGCGGGGGGAACCGGCTGGCCAGCTCGCGGCCCACCATCCCGCGGATGATGCGCTCCTGCGTGGCATCCGGGCCGTGCATGTCGATCGTCTCGATCGTCCTGCCGTCGCGGATGATCGTCGTCGAATCCGCGATGTCGACGATCTCCCCGAGCTTGTGGCTGATGATGATGCAGGTGATGCCCTGGTCGCGCAGCTCTCGGAGCAGGCCGAGCAGGTGCGCCGAGTCGGTGTCGTTCAGCGCGGCTGTCGGCTCGTCGAGGATGAGCAGCTTGACGTCCTTGGTCAGCGCCTTGGCGATCTCCACCAGCTGCTGCTTGCCCACGCCGAGTTGGCCGACGAGAGTGGTCGGGTTCTCGCTCAGACCGATCCGCTCCATCAGCGCGGAGGCGTGGGCGTTCACCTCGTGCCAGTTGATGAGTCCGCGGCGGACGACCTCATTGCCGAGGAAGATGTTCTCTCCGATCGACAGATACGGGACCAGTGCGAGTTCCTGGTGGATGATGACGATCCCGGCCCGCTCGGAGTCCTTGATCGCGTCGAACCTCTGGCCCTCGCCGTTGAAGACGATCTCGCCGTCGTAGCTGCCGTAGGGGTACACGCCGGAGAGGACCTTCATCAGGGTCGACTTCCCGGCGCCGTTCTCGCCGCAGATGGCGTGGATCTCACCGCGCTCGACACGCAGGCTCACCTGATCGAGCACCTTCACGCCGGGGAAGTTCTTGGTGATGCTGCGCATCTCGAGGATGACGTCGGACATCTCTGCTCCTGTCATTGCAGTCCTGCGACCCGATGCGGGTGCGCCGGCCGATGCGTGGCCGGCGCACCCGGGTTCGGGTCCTTACTCGGCGACGCCGGAGGCGACCTCGGCCTCGGTCCAGTACCCCGAGTCGATCAGCAGGCTCTGGATGTTGTCGGCCACGACGATGTCCGACTCCAGCAGGTACGACGGGACGACCTTCACACCGTTGTCGTACGACTCGGTGTCGTTGGGCTCCGGGTCCTCACCCGCGGCGAAGGCCTCCGCCGCAGCCGCGGCCTGGGTCGCGAGCTTGCGGGTGTCCTTGAAGATCGTGGCGTACTGCACGCCCTCGTTGATCATCTTGACCGACGCGACATCGGCATCCTGACCGGAGACGATCGGCAGCCCCTCCTCGAGCGTCGAGCCGTATCCGGCGTTCTCCAGCGCCGTGATCACGCCGCGGGAGATGCCGTCGAACGGCGAGAGGACGCCGTCGAGCGCCTTCGCTCCGCCGTCATAGGTGCTGGTGATGAGGTCCTCCATGCGCTTCTGCGCGATGGCCTGGTCCCAGCGCAGCGTGGAGATGGTGTCGAAGTCGGTCTGACCGGAGCCGACCGTCAGACGGCCGTCGTCGAAGTACGGCTGCAGCGTCTCCATCGCGCCGTTGTAGAAGAAGGTCGCGTTGTTGTCATCGGGCGATCCGGCGAACAGCTCGATGGTCTTGTTCTCGTCGAGCCCCGTCTCCTCGTAGTTCTCATCGAGGTACCCGAGTCCGCGCAGCAGCGACTGGGCCTGCTGGACACCGACCTGGAAGTTGTCGAAGGTGACGTAGAAGTCGACATCCTCCGTGCCGTTGATGAGCCGGTCGTAGGCGATGACCGGGATGCCCTTGCTGGCGGCGTTCTCCAGCTGGGTCGCCAGTGCTGTGCCGTCGATCGACGCGACGATGAGGATGTCCGCACCGTTGGTGATCATCTGGTCCAGCTGCTGCTGCTGACGCGGGATGTCGTCGTTGGCGAACTGCAGGTCGACCTCGTAGCCGGCCTCCTCGAGCTGGGACTTGACGGCGTCGCCGTCGGCGATCCAGCGCTCCGAGGTCTCCGTCGGCATCGCGACGCCGACCAGGAGCTCCTCGGCCGTGCTGTCCCCGCCATCCGCAGCGGGCTCCGTGGAGTCCGAGCCGCAGGCCGTGAGCCCGAGCCCGAGTGCCACCGCCCCGGACAGTGCGATCGTGCGCAGAAGGTTCCGCTTCATCGTGAAGTCTCCTCATCGTCGAGTCCGGCGTCCGCGGACATGTCGCCCGCGGTGCCGAATGGGCCATCGGTTCCCGGTCACGCTCTTCCTCGGGTTTCATGCACCCCGACTGTGACCGGTCACACAAGACTTCCAACCGGCAGTGAATCGTGTCAACCGGCTCGGGGAATGCGTTGCGGTTTCGTGACCTTCTCCGTCCACATCCTTACCGCATGGTCGACGGCGCCTCCCCGCACGCGACGGTGCGCGGCGGCGGCCGACTAGGCTGACGCGCATGACTGCACGGCCTCGGCGTCGCGCGACGATGAAGGACGTCGCCGCGCTGGCCGGCGTATCGCCCAAGACGGTGTCGAACGTCGTGACGGGGGCGTTCGCGGTCAGTGAGGAGACACGGGCGCGCGTCGATCGTGCGATGGCGCAACTGGACTTCGTGCCCAATCTCAGCGCGCGAGGGATGCGCACCGGCCGGTCGGGCACGATCGCCGTGGCGCTGCCGGACCTCGCGACCGCGTATTCGGCGGAGCTGGTGCACAGCCTCGTCGCCGCCGCGCACCGGCGCGGCCTCGCGGTGCAGTTCGAGGAGACCGCACAGTCGCCGGAGCGGGAGGGCGAGCTGCTGGCCCGTGCTCGCCGGCGCCAGGTCGACGGCCTGATCCTCAACCCGGTCCGTCTCGAGGACAGCGTGCTGCACGATGCCGATGATCTGCCGCCGCTGGTGGTGATCGGCGAGGTGGAGCAGCAGCGCGCGGACCACGCCGGCATAGACAGTCGGCTCGCCGCCGCCGAGATCGCGCGGCACGTCCTCTCCCGCGGTGCGCGACGCATCGCGGTGATCGGCGGCGCCACGGCTCGCACGGAGGCGACGGCCACCAGCCGACTGCGACTGGAGGGCGTGCACGATGCGCTCGCGGAGGCGGGGATCGACAGCGACCCGCGCAGGGAGGTCTACCGGATGCCCTGGTCGATGGCCTCCGGAGCCGAGGCCATGCGGGAGCTGCTGGACCGCGGCGTCGAGATCGATGCCGTGATCGCCTTCACCGACTCCTTGGCGTTCGGCGCACTGCACGCGCTCGCGGAAGCCGGCATCCGGGTGCCCGAGGACGTCCTGCTGGCGGGGTTCGACGACGTCGAGCTCTCGGCCTTCACGACCCCGTCACTGACCACCGTGGCGTTCGACCGTGATGCGCTCGCGGAATCCGCGCTCGACCTGCTCGTCTCGCGCATCGACGATCCCACCGCGGCACCGCGGTCGATGACGATCCCCCACCGGCTCCATGAGCGCGACAGTACGGCTGCCGTTCCGCGCGGCCGACCGCACTGACTCCGAGCACGAGCTCCGCACCCTTGCAGCGACCTTCTCCCGATGAGGTCTTGTGCACACGATTACCACGATGTAATGATGGTGCCGTTCACAAAGGAGTGATTGATGACGCCCCCACCCGATCTGACCCGCAGGCAGTTCCTCACCGCCGCCTCTCTGCTGGCGGGCACGGCCGCACTGGCCGGCTGCGCACCGGCATCCGCATCCGGCTCCACCGCCCAGACCCTCCAGTTCTGGCATCTGCTCTCCGGCGGTGACGGCGTCACCATGTCGCAGCTGCTGGACGCCGCCAACGCCGCCCAGGACGCCTACCGCATTCGCCCCACGGTGCTGGCGTGGGGGACGCCCTACTACACGAAGCTCGCGATGGCGGGAGCAGGGGGGCGCGCTCCCGACATCGCGATCATGCACGCGACGCGCGTGGCGGGGTGGGCGCCGGGCGGGCTTCTGGACGACTGGGATCTCGACCGACTCGCCGAGCTCGGCGTGGACGAGTCGACCTTCCCCGCACCGATCTGGCAGAAGGGCATCGTCGGCGGGCGGCGTTTCAGCGTCGCCCTGGACGCGCATCCGTTCGTGCTCATGTTCAACACCGACATCTGCGATGCCGCGGGCGTGCTCGACTCCGACGGCCGGCTGAAGCCGGCCTCCACGCCCGAGCAGTTCCTCGATCAGCTGCGCGAGGTCGGCGCGGTGGCCGGCGGCCACGCGCTGTCGTACGGCTACCTCGGCGACGGCGCGCAGATGTGGCGGCTGTTCTACGGCCTGTACGCACAGCACGGGATGGCCATCGACCTGCCGGTGGGCGGTGAGATGGGCATCGACAGGGATGCCGCGGTCGAGACGCTCATGTTCATGCAGTCGCTGCTGGACGGCGAGATCGCCGCCGCGCAGAACGACTACGGAACCGCGATCGCGGAGTTCGCGACCGGGGAGAGCGGCATGCTGATGACCGGCGTGTGGGAGCTGCGCACCATGCAGAACGCCGGCCTGCCGTTCGACGCCACGATGATCCCGACGATCTACGGCACGCCCGCGGTGTACGCCGACTCCCACTCCTTCGTGCTCCCCCACCAGGCGGACGCCGACGCGCACCGCCGCGATCTGACCTACCGGTTCGTCGCCGACATGCTCCAGGGCTCGTTCGGCTGGGCGGAGGCCGGGCACATCCCGGCGTACCTGCCCGTGACCGAGTCCTCCGAGTACGCGGGGCTGCTGCCGCAGGCGCACTACGCGGAGGCTGCGGAGCACGTGGTCTACGACCCCGAGGCCTGGTTCACCGGCTCCGGCTCCAACTTCCAGGGCGAGTTCGGCGCGGCCGTGCAGGGCGTGCTGCTCAGCGGCGATGATCCCGGCGCGGCGATCGACAGGTTCACCGACCGCGTGAACACGCTGCTCGCCCAGCCCAACCCCGCCGACCCGGAAGGAAGGTGGCAGTGATGACCGCCATCGCGGACACCCATGCGGTCGTCACCGGCCGCAGTGGCGGCGCGGCGCTGCGCACGACCGGCCCCGCACGTCACGAGCAGCTGGTCAGCTGGGCGTTCCTCGCGCCGTTCCTCATCGCCTTCGTGCTGTTCCTCGTCTGGCCCATCGTGCACGGCGTCTACCTGAGCTTCACCGATCAATCGCTGACCGGTCAGGGCGGCGGGTTCGTCGGCTTCGCCAACTACGCCGAGGCGCTGGGCGACCCGGTGATGTGGCAGTCGCTGTGGAACACGGTGTGGTTCACCGTGCTGTCGACCGTGCCGCTCGTCGTCCTCGCCCTGCTCATGGCCGCGCTCGTCGATCGCGGGCTGCCCGGCCAGTGGCTGTGGCGCCTGTCGTTCTTCATGCCGTACCTGCTGGCATCCACCGTCATCTCCCAGATCTGGGTGTGGATCTTCAACCCGCAGATCGGTGCCGCCAACAGCATCCTCGAGGCGGTGGGGCTGGAGCCGATCGCCTGGCTGCAGAACCCCGACACGAACATGCTGTCGATCGTGATCGCCACCGTGTGGTGGACGGTCGGCTTCAACTTCCTGCTGTACCTCGCCGCCATGCAGAACATCCCCTCCCAGCAGTATGAGGCGGCATCGCTGGACGGCGCAGGAGGATGGCGCCAGTTCTGGTCGATCACGCTGCCCCAGCTGGGTCCGGCGACGGTGCTCATCCTGATCCTGCAGATCCTCGCATCGTTGAAGCTGTTCGACCAGGCGTATCAGATGCTCGGCGGAGTCGCGAGCGACACCACCCGCTCGATCGTCCAGTACATCTACGAGGCCGGGTTCGTCAGCTACCGGTTCGGCTTCTCCGCCGCCATCTCCTACGTGTTCTTCGCCCTGATCGTCATCGTCGGCGTCGCCCAGGCCGTCGTGACCCGCCGCAAGAAGGAGCTGTGATGTCCACCGCAACGCTCTCGCCGACCGAAGCCGTCACCGTCGCCCGACCGCGCCGCGCGCGCCGTGCGCACCTGCCGGGAGGGAAGCCGTTCGCCCCGCTGCGGGTGGTGGCGTTCCTCATCCTCGCCGTGCTCGCGGTGGGCTGGCTGCTGCCGTTCCTGTGGGCCGTGGCGACAGGATTCAAGACCGAGACGGATGCCGCCTCCGGCGATCCCTCGTGGATCGGTGCGAGCGGACCGACCCTCGACGCGTTCTCCGCGATCCTGTCCCAGGGCAACGTGTACATCTGGGCCTGGAACAGCCTGCTCACCTCGGTCGCGATCACGGTCATCACCGTGGCGATCTCCGCAGGCGCCGCCTATGCGTTCTCGCGCCTGGACTTCCGCGGGCGCCGCTGGCTGTTCGTCACGATCATCGCGTCGATCGTCGTACCGCCCCAGGTGCTGATCATCCCGCTGTTCTACGAGATGCTGGCCTTCAACATGGTCGACACCTACTGGGGACTCATCCTGCCCCAGGTGGTGGCGCCGGCGATGGTGTTCATCCTGAAGAAGTTCTTCGACGCGGTCCCCATCGAGCTGGAGGACGCCGCGCGCGTGGACGGCGCGAACAGGTTCCGCATCTTCTGGTCGATCGCGCTCCCGCTGTCACGGCCGATCCTGGCATCCGTCGCGATCTTCGTCTTCATCGGCGCCTGGAACAACTTCCTCTGGCCGTTCCTCGTCATCAACGACACCACGCTGATGACGCTGCCGGTGGGCCTGCAGACGGTGATCAGCGCGTACGGTGTGCAGTACGCGCAGGTCATGGCGCAGGCCGTGCTGGCAGCCCTGCCGCTGATCATCATCTTCCTGATCTTCCAGAAGCAGATCGTCAAGGGCGTCGCCACCAGCGGCTTCGGCGGCCAGTAGCCGGTCCGCCGAGCGACGTTCGCCGCCACACCCCCGAGATTCCGACCCGTCCTGAGACCTCGAGACCGCACCGCAAGGAGAACCATGACCCACGCCCGCATCACCATCGACCGCGACTTCACGATCGCCGACGTCCCCCGACGCCTGTTCGGCTCGTTCGTCGAGCACATGGGACGCTGCGTCTACACCGGGATCTTCGAGCCCGGGCATCCCCAGGCCGATGAGCGCGGCTTCCGGAAGGATGTGCTGGCTCTGGTGCGGGAGATGGGTCCGACCGTCGTGCGCTACCCGGGCGGCAACTTCGTCTCCGGGTACCGCTGGGAGGACGGAATCGGCCCGGCCGCCGATCGCCCGGTGCGGATCGACGGCGCCTGGCACACGATCGAGACCAACGCGTTCGGTCTGCACGAGTTCGTCGACTGGGCGCGCGAGGCCGACGTCGAGGTGATGGAGGCCGTGAACCTGGGCACCCGCGGTGTGGAGGCCGCGCGTGCGCTGGTCGAGTACGCCAACCACCCCGGCGGAACGCACTGGTCCGACCTGCGGCGACGCAACGGAGCCGCCGATCCGTTCGACATCAAGCTCTGGTGCTTGGGCAACGAGCTCGACGGCCCCTGGCAGATCGGTCACAAGACCGCGCACGAGTACGGCCGGCTGGCGCAGGAGGCCGCCAAGGCCATGAAGCTCGTCGACGATTCCATCGAGCTGGTCGCGGTCGGGTCCTCGGGCCGCTCGATGCCGACGTTCGGCTCCTGGGAGCACACGGTGCTCACCCATGCCTACGACGAGGTCGACTACATCTCGATGCACGCCTACTACCAGGAGCACGACGGCGACGCGGAGTCGTTCCTCGCCGAGGCCGTGGAGATGGACGCCTTCATCGACGGCGTCGTGGCCACCATCGATGCCGTCAGGGCCGCAGGCAAGCACACCAAGCAGGTGGACATCTCCTTCGACGAATGGAACGTCTGGTATCAGTCCGGGCTCGACACCGACGACCAGCCGCACCGGGTCTCGAAGACGTGGCGCGAGCACCCGCGGCTCATCGAGGACACCTACTCGGTCACGGATGCCGTGGTCGTGGGCACCTTCCTGAACAGCCTGCTGCGGCACGGGGACCGGGTGAAGATCGCCAACCAGGCGCAGCTGGTCAACGTCATCGCCCCGATCCGCTCGGAGGAGGGCGGGTCCGCCTGGCGGCAGACGAGCTTCTGGCCCTTCGAGCGCATGGCGCGGCTGGCCCGCGGACGCATCCTGCAGACCGCCGTGTCGGCATCGCAGATCACCACGAAGCGCTACGGCGACGTGGATGCGGTGGATGCGGCCGCCACGTGGGACGAGGAGTCCGGGCGGGTCGTCGTGTTCGTCGCCAACCGGTCGCTGGTCGACGCGTCGGATCTGACGGTCGATCTGCACGGGTTCAGCGACCTGCGGCTGCTGAAGGCGGAGACGCTGACGATTCCCGAGGGCGGGGACCGTCATACGGCCAATCTCGAGGCGGCTCCGGATGCCGTGCACATGGTGCCGCTGACCGCCGCCGAGGTCGTCGACGGCGCTGTGCGCGCGACCCTGCCTGCGCTGTCGTGGTCGGTCATCGAACTGGGATGAGCACCGGCTGCCGCCGGTGCTCCCGCACCGGTAGCGTTGCGATCGGAGCACGGGGAAGGCAGGACGCATGCGCATCGCACTGACAGGATCATCCGGCAAGCTCGGCAGCGTGGTCGCCCGCGAGCTGCGCGCGAACGGCTGGGATGTGATCGGGATGGACGTCGTGGGCGCCCGCGGCCCGGACTTCGTGCAGGTCGACCTCACCGACTACGGGCAGGTCGTCGACGCGCTCACCGCCGTGGGCGACCTCCATGACGGCATCGACGCCGTGGTGCACCTCGGCGCGATCCCCGCCCCCGGCATCCGTAGCGACGTGGCCACGTTCCACAACAACATGCCGGCCACCTTCAACGTGTTCTGGGCGGCGGCCAGGCTCGGCATCCGACGCATCGTCTACGCGTCCAGCGAGACGGTGCTGGGCCTGCCGTTCGACGTCCCGCCGCCGTACATCCCCGTCGACGAGGAGTATCCGGCGCGACCGGAATCCGTGTACTCGCTCGTGAAGGCCCTGGAGGAGCAGCTGGCGAGGGAGCTCGTGCGCTGGCATCCGGACCTGTCGATCACCGCGCTGCGCTTCTCGAACGTCATGGTGCCCGAGGACTACGCGCAGTTCCCGTCCTTCGACGCCGACCCGTTGCGGCGCAAGTGGAACCTGTGGGGGTACATCGACGCACGGGACGGTGCGCAGGCCGTGGAGCGCGCGCTGCAGGTGGCGGGCCCCGGCTTCGACCGGTTCATCATCGCCGCCGCCGACACCGTCATGTCCCGCCCGAACGGCGAGCTCATCGCGGAGGTTTTCCCCGACGTCCCCGTCACGCGCGAGGTGGGCGAGCACGAGACGCTGCTCTCGATCGATCACGCCAGGGAGGTGCTGGGGTTCGAGCCCCGGCACACCTGGCGCGACCACGTGTGAGGCGGACGACGCCGCCGTCCGCCTCGCCGGCGTCCTCCCCGACCGCTCATCGCGCGGGCCGGGGAGGTCGCCCCCTCACCAGGCCAGCACGCCGTGCTCGTCCTGGAGCGTCCCGGTCGGGCCGTCCGGGCCCTGGGTCGCCAGGCGGACGACCACCTGCGCGCTCTCGGCGACGGGGCGGCCGATGCCGAACGCCGCCGTCATGTCGGTGGCCGTCGATCCCGGCTCGAGGGCGTTGAACCGGATGCCGGGGTTCGCCTTCGCGTACTGCAGGGTCAGCATGCTGGCCGCCGCCTTCGACGCCGAGTAGAGCGGCACCGACAGGCCGTACTCCGGGCGCTCCGGCGTGGTGGCGGCCCAGAACGACCCGGCGCTGCTGGAGACGGTGACCACGCTGGCGCTGTCCGACCTGCGCAGCAGCGGGAGGGCCGCCTCGGTCACGCGCAGCACCCCGATGACGTTGACCTCGAAGGAGCGCGTCGCGGCCGCAGGGTCCCAGCCGGTCTCCAGCACGCCCGCGTTGTTGACCAGCACGTCCAGCAAGCCCTGCTCAGCCTCGATCGCGGCGAGCGCCGCCGCCACGGATGCGTCATCGGTCACATCGAGCTGCACGGTGCGTGCACCGATGTCCTCCGCGACCCTCCTCCCCTGCTCCGCGTCGCGAGCACCCACGTAGACCACGTGCCCGGCCGCCACGAGCTGCCGAGCGGTCTCGAGTCCGATGCCGCGGGTGGCCCCGGTGATGAGTGTTACGGTCATGACCATCCTTCCGAAATAGCGTGCATGCGCACCCTGTTGGCAACGGTATGCACGCCGATCAGCATCAGCCAGGGCCCCGTCTGTCCCTGGCCCCGACAAGACCCGCCACCCCGCGCAACCGCCCGCATCCGTCCGCAGAGCTGCTGCGGGAGGCGCGCAACCCGCTGGGCTCCTACCTGCGCGCGCGGCGGGCGCGCATCACCCCGGAGCAGGCCGGGCTGTCCCGCACGGGGGTGCGCCGCGTCCCCGGGCTCCGGCGGGAGGAGGTGGCACTGCTGGCCGGCATCAGCGCCGACTACTACCTGCGTCTCGAGCGCGGCCGCGACCGCAACCCGTCCGCGCAGGTGCTGGACGCGATAGCCCGTGCGCTCCGGCTCGACGAGGAGAGCGTCGTCCATCTGCATCTGCTGGCCGCGACCTCCGGGCACGGCGGGCATCGGCGGCTCTCCGTGCTCACCCCGCCGGCGAGCACCCTGAACCTGCTGCACGCGCTGTCTCTGCCGGCCTTCGTCGAGGACAGGTACTTCGGCATCCTCGCCGCCAACGCGCACGCCACGGCGCTCTCCCCGAGGCTCGCCGCGGGGCGCAACCAGCTGCGCGATCTGTTCCTGGATCCCGCGGAGCAGTCACTGCTGCCGGAATGGGAGACCATCACCGAGTGCCTCGTGGCGAACCTGCGCCAGACCGCGGGGGCGGACATCGAGGATCCTCGGCTCCTCGAACTGGTCACGGGTCTGCAGGCGCTCAGTCCGCGCTTCCGGATGCTGTGGAGCCGCCATGAGGTGCGAGGGCAGCGCGCCACGACGCTGCGCTTCGCCCATCCCCGGCTCGGCGAGCTGAACCTGCACCGCGAGCGACTCGTCATCGACGGCGTGGAGGACATGACTCTCGTGATGTTCCACCCCGAGGCCGGCTCGCCCGAGGAGGCCGCGCTCGCACGGCTCGCCGTCGAGGAGCCGGTCGCCGTCTGACCCCTCGGAACCCGTTCCCCGTTTCCCGTTCCCGTCGCACTTTCTGTCGCCTCGAGGGCCCTCGAGGCGACAGAAAGTGCGACGGGAGCAGCGAGGTGGAGTGGGGCGGGTCATCGGCGGGCGATCGTGGACCCGCGGATCGCGAGCCGCACCGGGAGATGGCGCACCCCGGCGCCGACGTCGATGCCGTCGATGGCCTCGAACACCTTCTGCGCCGCCTGCCGCCCGAGCTGCTGCAGGTTCGCGTCGATGCTGGTCAGCTCGGGGCGGGAGTTCTCGGCCAGCACCTCCCAGTTGTCGTATCCGATGACGGCCAGGTCGTCGGGAACGGCGCGTCCGAGATCCCGCGCCGAGTCCAGCGCTCCGCGGGCGATCTGATCCGAGCCGCAGAAGATCGCATCGATGTCCGGGTGGCGCTGCAGCAGCAGTGCGGTGGCATCCCGTCCCCAGTGCTCGCTCCATTCCGCGAACATGGGGTCGCCGACCAGCTGCAGCCCGGCATCCGCCAGGGCCTGGCGCGCACCGGTGAGCCGGTCCTGCGCGGCGGCGTAGGACGGGTCGCCGCTGACGTGGGCGATGCGGGTGCGCCCGCAGGCCAGCAGGTGCTCGATCGCCATGCGGCCGCCCGCGACGTTGTCGGGCGTGAGGGACAGGTCCCGCGGGTCGTCCGACGGCGCGTAGGCGTAGACGACGGGGACGGAGATGCCCTGTCCGAGGGAGCTGCGCGGGTCGGTCTGCCGTCCGACGACGATGATGCCGTCCACACGCCTGCTCAACAGCTCGCGGAGGTGATGCTGCTCGCGGATCGCGTCTCCTCGCGCATCGCACAGGAAGACGTTGACGCGGCCGGCGCCGAACGCGTCCTCCGCCCCCATCAGGATCGGCAGCATGAAGCGGCCCTCGAGGTCGCTGGTGAGCAGTCCCACCGTGCCCGTCCTGCCCGCCAACAGCCCGCGCGCCATGGCGTTCGGCGTGAAGGACAGCTCCTCGGCGACCGCGCGGACGCGGGCCCGCGTCGTCGCCGCGACGTCCCCGCGTCCGTTGAGGGCCTTCGAGGCCGTGGCGATCGACACACCCGCACGTGCGGCGACGTCGCTCAACGTGACCGCCTTCGTGCCCGTGTTCTCACCCATGCGCCCTCCCCTTTCGGCAAAGGTTATCGATTCGACCTCTTGACGTCCTGGCGACACTCACGATATACCTGTTCGAAAGGCTTTTCGTTCACTTTCGAAGAACCAGGAGCCACTCAAAGGAGAGTCAGAGGAGCCCCCATGCACATCACACGACACCGCACCGCGCGACGCGCGGGCGCCGTTGCACTGGCAGCGGCGATGATCGCGGGCGGCCTCGCCGCCTGCACCCCGGCCGAGGACGACAGCACCCCCGCCGAGCCCATCTCCGCGACCGGCGCCGACGACGGGTCGACGCTCACCCTGTGGACCAGAGCGCCATTGGAACGGCAGGCCAACCTGCTGGTGGACGCCTACAACGCCTCCCACGAGAATCAGGTCGAGCTGACCGTCGTCCCCAACGACGACTACGTCGCGAAGGTCGGTGCCGCGGCGGGGTCGGGCGGACTGCCCGACCTGTTCGCCGCCGACATCGTGTACGTGCCCAACTGGGCGGGACAAGGTCTGTTCGCCGACATCAGCGAGCAGATCGACGGACTCGACTACAAGGACGCCATCAACCCCGGACACCTCGCGGCGGGGACGCTGGACGGCAAGGAGTACGTCCTCCCCTTCGTGCTCGACCTGTCGATGCTGTTCTGGAACAAGGACCTGTTCGCCGAGGCGGGGCTGGATCCGAACACCGCACCGGCAACGCTCGAGGAGTTCAAGGACGCCGCCCTCGCCGTCCAGGCTCTGAACAAGCCCGACATCTACGGCACGGCCAGCGGCCTGAACTGCGGCGGATGCCTCGTGTTCACCTGGTTCCCGTCCATCTGGGCCTCCGGCGACGAGGTCATGAACCCGGAGGGCACCGAGGCGCTGCTCGACGGCGACGCGGCGCAGGCCGTCTTCGACACCTGGCGCGAGCTCGAGCAGGCGGGCGCCGTCCTGCCCGGCTCCGCGGATGAGACCGGCCCGACCTGGACCGCCGCGTTCAGCGAGGGACGGATCGGCATCATGCCCTTCCCCGCCACGCTGCTCCCCTCCCTCGACTTCGACGCCGGCGTGGCCGGACTGCCCGGAGTCGACGGCGGCGTCTCCACCTTCAACGGCGGTGACGGGATCGGCATCTCGAAGGACTCCACCAAGGCCGACCAGGCGTGGAACTTCCTCAGCTGGATGATGTCGGAAGAGGCTCAGGTGGAGGTCCTCGCCAAGGACGGCAACGCGGTCTCGCGCACCGATCTCGCCGACAACGCCTACGCCGACGACCCGCGCATCGTCACCATCAACGAGGTCGCCGGTCAGGGCCACACGCCCGTGTCGGCGAACTTCCAGCAGGCGTTCAACGCCCCGGGCAGCCCGTGGCTGACGCTGATCCGGAACGCCGTCCTCAACGACACCGGCACGGTCGAGGCCGACAACGACGAGATCACCGCGATCCTCGCGCAGTAGCGGTCATCCGTCGCGGGTTCCGTCGCGCACTGCACGGATGCGGCGGAACCCGCGCCCGGACGACCCGCAGGCCATACGCAGGAGAATCATGACCACGACCATCGCCCCGCCCCGGCGCCGCCACCGGACCCGCAGCGGACTCGGCGGCCCGTTGCAGGGCTGGCTCTACGCCGCGCCCACCGCGGTCTTCGTCGCGCTGCTGTTCATCGTGCCGCTCGTGGTGGTGTTCCAGATGTCGGCATCCGACTGGCCGCTGCTGGGTGGGAACCGCGGCGTGAACCTGCCGGACAACTACGTCGATGCGGTCGGCCACCGACTGTTCTGGGATTCCATCCGCTTCACCCTGCTGTACACGGTCATCACGACCGTCATCCTCATCGCCCTGGGCCTGGGGCTGGCCCTGCTCGTGCAGGAATCGACCCGATGGAAGGGCTTCCTGCGAACGGCCTTCCTCGTCCCCAGCGCCCTGGGCCTCGCATCCGCCTCCCTGCTGTTCTACGTGCTGTACTCGCCGATCGCAGGTCCCTTCGCCGATCTGATGAACTCGTGGGGGATCACCTTCCTCGGCTCGCCGTCCGGCGCGCTGTGGTCGACCATCTTCCTCATCGTCTGGCGGTACGCGGGCTTCTACATGCTGCTCATGCTCGTCGGCCTGCAGGGCATCCCGGACGACGTGTACGAGGCCGCCCGCATCGACGGCGCGAGTCGATGGCAGACCTTCCGGGATGTCACCGTCCCCCTGCTGCGTCCCACGTTCGCGCTGACCACGATCATGTGCGTGACCGGCTCGCTGCTGGCCTTCGAGCAGTTCTACATCCTCACCAAGGGCGGCCCCGACAACAGCACGCTGACCGTCGTGCAGCTCATCTACAACGTCGCCTTCCAGGGGCAGAACAGCCTCGGCATCGCCGGCGCCATCTCGGTGCTCGTCCTGGCCGCTCTCATCATCATCAACATCTTCCAGCTGCGCGCCTTCCGCCGCCCCGAGGAGAGCTGACATGTCCTCGCAGACCCTGACCCGCGCCCTCGTCGCCCCGAACGCGCGGCCGACGGCGCCCCGGCACCGCTCGACCGCGAAGAGGCTCGTCTACGGCATCCCGTACTGGGTGTTCACGACCGCGCTGGCGGTGATCTTCCTCTACCCGCTGATCTGGACGGGCGTGTCCAGCGTCAGCCCGATGGCGGGCACGAGCCAGACCGACGGCTGGGGCTTCGGCAACTACGCCGCGCTCGGCGACTACCAGGCGGGCATCTGGGTGTACCTGTGGAACACCCTGTTCCTCGCGCTGCTGACCGTGGTGCTGACGCTGACCATCTCCCTGCTGGGCGGTTACGCGTTCGCCCGCTTCCGCTTCCCCGGCAAGAACGCGCTGTTCCTGCTCGTGCTCGCGATCCTGATGGTGCCGTACGCGACCCTCCTGATCCCGCTGTACGTCATCCTCAACGCCGTCGGTCTGCAGAACTCGCTGGTGGGCGTGGCCCTCGTGGTGACGATGTTCCAGCTGCCGTTCTCGATGTTCATGATGAGGATCTCGTTCGAGTCCGTCCCCCGGGAGCTGGACGAAGCCGCCCTCGTGGACGGATGCTCCAGCTGGGGCGCGCTGTGGCGGGTGATGCTCCCCGCGGTCAAGCCCGGGATGATCACCGTCGGCCTGTTCGCCTTCCTCACCGCGTGGAACGACTTCTTCGCACCCCTGATCCTCATCAACGACACGAATCGGATGACGCTGCCCCTGGCGGTGGCGAATCTGCGCGGTCAGGTGCAGGGCGTGGTCGACTACGGGGCGACGGAGGCCGGGGTGGTGGTGCTCGCGCTGCCGTGCATCGTCCTGTTCCTCATCCTGCAGCGGCATTACGTCCGCGGCTTCATGTCCGGCGCGTTCAAGGGATGATGATCATGACCTCCACGGCTTCTCCCGTCTTGCCCTCGAGCGGACGGCTGCGCCCGCTCGGCATCGACGAGGTGCGGATCACCGACGGGTTCTGGGCACGACGTCAGCGCATCAACGGACAGGCCACGCTCACGCACATCCAGTCGCGGCTCGAGTCGGAGGGCTGGCTGCCGAACTTCGATCTCGCCGCCGCCGGCACGCTGCCCGCCGGCCGTCGCGGGCGCGAGTTCTCCGACTCCGAGGTGTACAAGCTGCTCGAGGCCATGGCCTGGGAGATCGGGCGCACGGACGATGAGGAGCTGGAGGCCCGGTTCCGGGCGATCGTGCGGCGGGTCGCCGCCGCACAGGAGCCCGACGGCTACCTGAACACGAGATTCGGCCGGCCCGGACAGGGCGAGCGCTGGTCGCAGCTGCAGTGGGGCCACGAGCTGTACTGCCTGGGCCATCTCTTCCAGGCCGCCGTCGCCCGCATCCGCACCCGACCGGATGCCGATGACGGCCTGCGCGAGACGGCGCTGCGCGCCGCGGACCTGGTGTGCCGGGAGTTCGGCGCCCGGGGGCGGGATGCCATCTGCGGGCACGCCGAGGTCGAGGTCGGTCTGGCCGAGCTCGGCCGAGCCGCCGGGCGGCCGGAGTACGTCGCCCAGGCCGCCCTGTTCGTCCAGCGGCACGGCCGCGGCCTGCTGGGCGACATCGAGTGGGGCCGCGGCTACTTCCAGGACGACGTGCCCGTCAGGGCCGCGGAGGCCCTGCGCGGCCATGCGGTGCGCGCCAACTACCTGGCCGCCTCGGCGGTCGACGTGGCTGTCGAGAGCGGGGACGACGAGCTGCTGCACGCGCTGCGCGGTCAATGGGAGCGCACCGTCGAGCGCCGCACCTATCTGACCGGCGGGCAGGGCGCGCACCACCAGGACGAGGCGTTCGGCGAGGACTGGGAGCTGCCGCCCGACCGGGCCTACTCGGAGACCTGCGCGGGGATCGGGTCGATCATGTTCTCGTGGCGCCTGCTGCTGGCCGACGGCGACGAGCGCCGTGCGGATCTCATCGAGCGCACCCTGTACAACGTGGTGGCGACCTCCCCCTCTCCCGACGGCCGCGCGTTCTTCTACGCCAACACACTGCATCGGCGCACCCCGGCGCAGGCGATGGATCCCGATGCGACCTCGCCGCGGGCGTCGTCGTCGCTGCGCGCGCCGTGGTTCGACGTCTCCTGCTGCCCGCCGAACCTCGCCCGCACCTTCGCGAGTCTGGCCGGCTACATCGCGACCGCGGATGACGACGGCGTGCAGGTGCACCAGTACGCGTCGTGCACGGTGCGCACCGTGCTGCCCGACGGCACAATGGTCGCTTTCGAGACGGCCACCGCGTACCCGGCGGACGGTCGCATCCGCATCACGATCGTCGAGGACGGCGAATGGACGCTCGGTCTGCGCGTGCCGGCCTGGGCGCACGGCGCCGCCGTGCGCGTGAACACGGAGCCCGCTGTGGAGGCGGCCCCCGGGATGGTGACGATCCGCCGCGCGTTCGGCGCGGGGGACGTCATCGAGCTCGACCTGCCGGTGACGCCGCGGTTCACGGCGCCGGATCCGCGCGTGGACGCCGTGCGCGGCTGCGTGGCCGTCGAGCGCGGGCCCGAGGTGATGGCCCTGGAGTCCACTGACCTCGGCGCCGATGTCGCCGAAGCCGTCGTGGACACGGCATCCGCCCCCGTCGAGGCGGGTGGGCATGCACGCGTGCGCATCACGCTCCGCGACACCGGTGAATCCCGCGAGATCGCCCTCGTCCCCTACCATTCCTGGGCGCAGCGCGGTCCCTCGACGATGCGGGTGTGGATCCCGACGACCTGACCACTCCCACCCCGTTCCCCGCTCCCGTCGCACTTTCTGTCGCCTCGAGGGCCCTCGAGGCGACAGAAAGTGCGACGGGAAGGAAACCTCGGCCGGGCCGGGCGCACGGGGCGGGCGCTGGGCTCAGAGGCCTCGAGAGCGGCGTCGAGGGCCACGGGCCGATTGATATCGTTCAGGAGGCGGCGAGGAGGCCTGGTGACGGATCGATCGGATGAAGTGCGCGGGCGGCGCGCGCCGTCGATCATCGACGTCGCGCGCGAGGCAGGCGTCTCCGCTCAGACGGTGTCCCGCGTCGCGAACGGCATGGACATCGTCCGTCCGGCCACCCGCGACAAGGTGCTCGCCGCGATGGGACGGCTCGGATACCGTCCCAACTCCGCAGCCCGTGCGCTGAAGACCGGTCGGTTCCGCACGATCGGCGTGGTCATGTCCGGGTTGTCCAGCTTCGGCAACATGCGCACGCTCGAGGCCATCGCCAACGAGTCGGCGAAATCCGGGTACTCGCTGGCGCTGTCGCCGCTGTGGACCATCGCCCGGGCGGGGTTCTCCGGAGCCTTCGTGAGGATCGCGGAACAGGCCGTCGATGGTGTGCTCGTGGTGCTCGAGGCACACGAGATCCGCGCATCCGACCTGGTCCCTCTCGCCGGCATCCCCACGGTCGTCGTCACGGCGGGCGATGCGCATCCCTTCCCCACCATCGACATCGACCAGGCCCAGGGGGCTCGCCTGGCCACGGAGCATCTGCTCGAACTCGGCCACCGGACGGTATGGCACATCCGCGGCCCGGAGGACTCGTTCTCCGGGCACGACCGCGCCGAGTCCTGGGCCGCGACCCTGCGCGCGCATGGTCGCGTCGTCCCGCCGCTCCTCCACGGAGATTGGAGTCCGGCATCCGGTCATGCCGCCGGTCGACGGCTGGCCGACGACCCCGCCGTCACCGCCGTGTTCGCGGCCAACGACGAGATGGCGCTCGGGGCGATCCGCGCTCTGCACGATGCCGGCCGCGACGTACCCGGTTCGGTCAGCGTCGTCGGCTTCGACGACATGGAGATTTCCGCCCAGTTCCAGCCGCCGCTGACCACGATCCACCAGCCGTTCGACAGAGTCGGAACGACGGCGGTCGGCATGCTCGTCGATCAGATCGAGGGTCGCGACAGCCGCACCCCGGGTCCGGTGACGACGACGCTCGTCGTCCGAGCCAGCACCGCGCCGCCGTGCCCGCCATCCGGTCAGTCGCGCGCGGGCTCGATGCCGGGATTCGAATGCGGAAGCGACTGATGCGGCTCTGACGGCCCACCCAGCCCATCCACCCCATCCACCCCGTTCCCGTCGCACTTTGTGTCGCTTCGAGGGTCCTCGAGGCGACAGAAAGTGCGACGGGAGCGAGAGGGGCAGGGCAGAACCCGACCGGAGTGAATCCGACAGGACGGAACCCGACGTGGGCCGCCGGAGTCAGATGCCCCGGAACGCGAAGCGGAACTCGAGGTCGCCCGTCGGCAGGAGGTACCGGTCCAGCGGCCGGGCGCCCCACGAGTCGTCCCCGCCCACGCCGCGACGCATGAGCGCGGGGCGCACGATCGTGCGGTGCACGGGCGGCAGCTCGTTGGGGTGCCGGGCGCTCTCGATCTCGTCGGGCGTCCAGCTCAGGGCCGAGAACTCCATCGTCGGGTCGCCTTCGAACCGCAGCCCCGCGCCACGGGCGTCCGTCACCTCCGCCCAGCGCACCCCGGTCCGGTTGCCGGCCTCCTGCGGGCGGATGTACGGGGTGAGCATGTCGACGACCCGCCGATCGTGGACGCCCAGCCGTGCCCCCTCCTGACGGTCGATGTAGCACTCCTCGGGGCCCCGCCCGTACCACCGCACGCGGTCGTAGTCCGCCGGCATCGCGAGCATGGTCGCGAACTCCGGCATCTGCGGCATCCCCTCCGGCACGTGCATCCGCTGCGTGACCTCCACGCGCCCCGACCCGTCGATGAGATAACTGAGCTGGCAGTGCGTGGCGGGGCTCGTGGGCAGCTCGTAGCGGTAGCCGATGCGCACGCCGCGCTCCTCGACCGCCACGACGACGTCGGCCGGCTCATGGAAGCGGCTGGCCCTCCCGTAACGGCTGGCCAGCAGCCATTGGCCCTCCTCGAAGGGCCCGTTCCAGCCGCGCTCGTTGGCCGTGGGAGCGTGCCAGAAGTTCGGTGTGACGACGCCGGAGAGCAGCTCCCGCCCGCCGGTGCTCGTCTGGCCGAACTGGTAGGAGCCGAGGCCGTTGAAGATCCGGGAGAACAGCGCGTGGAAGCCCGGCCCGTGCACGCCGATGCTCAGCGTCCCCTCGACGAGACGCGGCATCGGCGCCGCCGCCCGTGCGGGCGGCTCCCCCACCTGCAGCACATGCTCGCCCCAGGCGACCTCGTGGCCCGCCGGCGCCCACGCCGTCTCCGCCCGCAGGTGCAGGGAGACGACGACGGCGTACTCACCCGGTGCGGCGGGGATCGGATGCGGCAGGGCGAAGGTCCCCGTCTCCCCCGGGGCGACGTCGGTGGGCACGACGCCGGTGGAGACGACGCGGCCCTCCCGGGCGATCGTCACGCGGGTCTCGTACGCGGCCGACGAGGTGAACAGCATCCGGTTGGTGATGGTGAAGACGGATGCCGAGACGTCGACGACGAAGCCCTGGTAGAGCCGCTTCATCTCCTGCGCCTTGGGCGTGGGCGCGTGGTCGGCGAAGAAGATGCCGTTGCCGCTGAAGTCGTGGTCGTGCGGCGCCTCGCCGCTGTCTCCGCCGTAGCCGAAGAATTCGCGGCCGTAGCGATCGGTCATCCGGACGGCCTGGTCGGCGAAGTCCCAGATGAACCCGCCCTGGAACAGCTCGTCACGGTAGGCGAGTTCGATGTAGTCGCCCACACCGCCGAAGGAGTTGCCCATCGCATGCGCGTACTCGCACAGCAGGAACGGCTTGTCGCGATTCTCCTGCAGGTATTCCGCGACCTCCGCGGCCGGAGTGTACATCCTGCTGGTGATGTCGGTGGTCTCCGGGTAGCGCGGATCCCAGTGCACCCCCTCGTAGTGCACCGGGCGGTCGTCGACCGATCGGAACCAGTCGGCGACATCGCGCAGCACGGTCCCGCCGTAGGACTCGTTGCCGCAGGACCAGATCACCACGCTCGGATGGTTCTTGTCGCGCTCGAGCATGCTGCGCGCACGGTCCAGCGCCGCCGGGCGCCACTGCTCGCTGTCGCCGGGGATCGCGGACTCCAGCGGTTCCCCGAAGTTGCGGATGCGGGTCCACGGGCCGTGCGTCTCGATGTTCGCCTCGTCGATCACGAGCAGCCCGTACTCGTCGGCGAGCGCGTAGAACGCCGAGTCGTTGGGGTAGTGGCTGGTGCGCACCGCGTTGACGCCGTGCGCCTTCAGCATCCGGATGTCGGACTCGGCGAGCTGCGGCGACGCGACCCGTCCGTCCGGTCCGAACTCGTGCCGGTTGATGCCCTTGAACACCACGCGTGCGCCGTTGAGGGAGAGCACGCCGTTCTCGATGCCGAAGCGGCGGATGCCGACGCGCTGGGGGATCACCTCGCACAGCGCACCCGTCGCGTCCCGGACCTCGATGACGAGGTCGTGCAGATGCGGGTCCTCCGGACTCCACAGCCTCGGCGCGTCCATGCGCACCGCGAGGGCGCCGTCGGAGCGGGTACTCAGGTCACCGGCGCCCTCGAGCCGGGCCGTGACCGAGCCGCCCCCGCCGACGCCCTCTCCGCCTGCCCCGGCGAGCGCGACGCGCAGCACGACCTCGGCGGAGGCCAGGTCGTCGGAGACGACCGTGGTCACGCGGATGTCCTCGGCGTGCACGGCCGCGCGCCGGCGCAGCACGACGTCGCGGAAGATCCCGGAGAAGCGGAAGAAGTCCTGGTCCTCCATCCAGGAGCCGGAGCTGTAGGTGAACACCTGCACGGCGATGCGGTTCTCACCCTCGACGAGCGCGTCGGTCAGGTCGAACTCTGCGGGGGTGAAGCTGTCGGTGCTGTACCCGATGTACCGGCCGTTCAACCAGACCGCGATGGCGCTCTCCGCGCCGTGGAACGTGACGCTCAGCCGTTCCCCCTCCCGCAGCGGATGCTCGAGAGCGAACGTGCGCACATAGGACCCGATGGGGTTGTCGAGCGCGGGTGCCTGCCCGGGTTCGAGCTCCTCCCGTCCGTCCCAGGCGTAGCCGACGTTGACGTACTGCGGGCGGTCGTACCCCTCGAGCTGCAGGTGGGAGGGCACGGGGATGTCGTCCCAGCCGGAGACGTCGGTCTGCGGCTGCTCGAATCCGGGGATCAGCTGTCCCCGGTTCCTCGCGCAGTGGAACTTCCACACGCCGCTGAGGGACTGCTCGAAGGAGCTGACCCCCGAGCGCGCCTCCTCGGGGCCGGCGAACCAGCGGTGATCCGAGTGCGCGGGCATGCGGTTCTCGGCGATGAACGTCGGGTCGTCGATGCGGGTGATGTCGAATGTCACTTGATGGCTCCGGTGATCCCCTGGGCGAACGCGCGCTGCAGGATGAAGAAGACGAGAATCGTGGGCAGCGAGGTCAGCAGCACGGCGAGCATGAGCACACCGTAGTCGGTGACGTACCCTGCCGTGAGGTTCGCGATGAGCATGGGCATGGTCTGGACGGCGTTGTCGAGGAGGATCACGCGCGGCCACAGGAAATTGTTCCACGAGGTCATGAACGTGATCACCGCCGCGGCCGCGAACGTGGATTTCATGGTCGGCACGTAGATGCGGGCGAAGATGGACAGCTCCCCGAGGCCGTCGATGCGCGCGGCCTCGATGATCTCGTGCGGGAACGACCTGGACGACTGACGGAAGAGCAGGATCAGCAGCGGTGTGGAGATCGCAGGGATGATCACGGCACCGAGCGAGTTGACCATGCCGACCCGCGCGAACAGGCGGAACAGGGGGATCATGACGGCCGCGAACGGGATCATCATCGCGAGCATGATGATCGCCATCACGATGTCCTTGCCCCGGGAATGGTATATCTCGAATCCATAGCCGGCGACGGCGCACACTGCCAGGGCGAGCACGGTGGTGCCGATCGCGATGACGGAGGAGCTGGTCATCGCCGCACCGATGTCCTGCTGCGCCACGAGCGCGGCGGCGTTGTCGAGGAGGTGACCGCCCGGCGTCAGCCGCGAAGCCAGGACGTCCTGGGTGGAGTTCGTCGCGGAGACGAGCATGAAGTACAGAGGGAAGACCGAGAACAACGCGAACACGGACAGGAACGCATATCGGGGCGCACGTCGCCAGCTCGTGCGGCGCCTCGGCGCCCGCATCATCATGTCAGTCACGCCTGTCCCCCGCTCTCATCTGGATGAACGCGAGCACCGCGACGAGGATGAGGATCACATAGGAGATCGCAGACGCGTAGCCGACATTCGGGTTCTTCAGGAACGCCAGCTCGTACAGGTAGTGCGACATCGACATCGAGGTGTAGGCGGGACCGCCCTTGGTCAGCGCCCAGGACTCGTCGAAGAGCTGGAGGGTGCCGTTGATGGACAGGATGCCGGTGAGCACGATCATCGGCCGCAGCTGCGGCATGGTGACGTACCAGAAGGTCTTGAAGGAGCCGGCTCCATCGATGCGCGCCGCCTCGAGACTGGACGGATCGATGTTCTGCAGTGCGGCGAGGAAGAAGATCATGTTGTAGCCGGTCCACCTCCACAGCAGCCCGATGATGATGACGAACCGCGCGGTCCACGGCTCGCCGAGCCAGTTCAACGGCTCCTGCATCAGCCCGATGCCCATGAGCGCGTCGTTGACCAGCCCGTCGGTGGCGAACATCGTCCGGAACACGAGCGAGTACGAGACCAGGGAGACCGCGCACGGCAGGAAGATCATCGTCCGCCACGCGGCCTTGAACCTGAGCTTCGGGTCGTTGAGCAGATTGGCCAGTACCATGGCCAGGATCAGCATGATCGGCACCTGGATGACGAGGTAGAACACCGTGTTGAACATGGTGAGCTTGAAGATCTCGTCATGCAGCAGCCGCTCGAAGTTCATCCACAACGGCTCCGCCCAGCCCAGCCGCGCGCCGCGACCTGTCTGCAGCGCCAGGACGAAGGCCTGGATCATGGGGACGAAGCTGAACAGCGTTATCAACAGCGCGGCGGGGAGCAGGAAGCCCCAGCCGGTGAGGTTCCGACGTCTGGCGGTGCTGAGCCAGGGCCCCGTCCGCGGGGTGAAGTCGGGCGGTGGACTGTCCCGACGGCGACGCCGGGCACCGTCAGAGGTCACGATCGCTTGAGTCGCCACAGTGCGCGCTCGCTTTCCTGAGGGGAGAGGGACGTGTGCGGGTTGCGGAGCCCCGGGCGGGTTCGTACGCCCGCCCGGGGCATCCGCTCAACCCATGGCGAACTCGACGTTCGCCTGCGCCTCGCCCAGGGCATCCGAGATGTCCGCGCCGTCGATGATCTTCGTCAGCGCGGCACTGACCGCGTCACGGCCCTCGTAGTAGTAGACGCCCGTGTTGTTACTGGGCACCTGTGCGCCGTACTCGACGACCTGCTGGAAGATCGGCTGACCGCCGAAGAACTCGTTGGGCTGCGCGTACACGTCGCTCTCCCCTGCAGGGATCCAGTTCGCCACCGCGCCGGACGTCGGCAGGATCGTGTCGTACAGCTCCGTGGATCCGGCGAACGTCGCCGCGAGGAAGTCCGCCGCCAGTTCGGCGTCCCCGCTCGAGCTGATCGCCCACGATGAGCCGCCGTTGGCGGAGTAGTTCGTCGCGCCGGAGACGCCGTCGAGCCTCGGCAGGTTCGTGATGCCCCAGTTCCCGGACTGATCGGTCGCGGTCTGGATGGATCCGACGATCCAGATGCCGTTGATCGTCCCGGCGACGGAGTCGTTCACGAAGGTCCCGATGTACTCGTCCCAGGAGTTCACCTCGACGAGTACGCCCGAGGTGACGAGGTCCGTGTAGACGCCGATCGCCTCGGTGAGAACATCGTTGTCGGCAATGGTGGGCTCGCCGTCCGCATCGAACAGGCTCGCGCCGGCGGACTGCAGCATCATCACCGGGAGGTCCGCCGAGCCCGCCTGCCCCGACAGCAGCGGCTTGCCGGTCTTGGCCAGGACGTCCTCGCCCTTCTCCAGATACTCGTCCCAGGTGATGTCCGTGAAGTCGTCGAGGGTGTACCCGGCCTGTTCAAGCACATCGGTGCGCAGAGCGGTGACCGCCGTGCCGGAGTCGAAGGGCACGCCGTAGTCGATGCCGTCGATCACGGAGTAGTCCGTCACCCCCTTCGGGAACTGCGCGAAGTCGATGCCGGAGTCGGAGAAGTCACTGAACAGATCGGGGTAGTTGATCGCGTTCTTCTGGAACGCATTGTTCTGCATCAAGAAGATGTCCGGCAGCTCGTCGGTCTGCTGCGACTGTGCGATGGTGGTGAGTTTGGCCTGCAGGTCCTCCCAGGGCGTCTCGACGATCTTCAGGGAGAAGTCAGGGTGACCCTTCTGGTAGATCTTCTCGGCCTCCTGCAGCGCATAGATGTTGAACGCCGGATCCCACGCCCACACCGTCAGCGTGCTGCCGTCGCTCGAGT
This sequence comes from Microbacterium soli, assembly GCF_039539005.1. NCBI lineage: Bacteria > Bacillati > Actinomycetota > Actinomycetes > Micrococcales > Microbacteriaceae > Microbacterium > Microbacterium soli. Next base: position 1,695,115 of record NZ_BAABCP010000001.1, on the reverse strand, counting down.
CGGCATCACCGCTGTCTCCTCCCGAGCATGCAGTGAGGGCGAAAAGCGGAAGGATCGTCACGGCGGCCAGCGCCGCGACCTTGGTCATGCGCTTCATCGAAGCATGTCCTCTCGGTGGTTCACGTGGCCGCGGAGCGAATCTGCGGTCGTGCCGTGACGTTCGATGTCACAGGCGACACCTGAATGATCACGTAAACATTTCCAATCGAGCAAGGGCCGTTACGTGATCGTGACCTGCCGCGCGCAGGGAAGCTCGGTCCGATCCCCTGCGCCTCCCCGCGTTCCGGCGAGCGAACGGCACGGATCAATGGTTATAGTGATAAGAGATTTTCTCAGCCTGGAGACCCGTCACCACAGCAGCATCACACCACCGGAGCCGCGCAGACAGGAGCGCACCATCGATGATGCCCTCCACCCACCGCCGCGCAGTGTTCCGCAGCGCATTCCTCTTGAGCGGCATCACGCTGTTCGCCTTCTCGCTGCGCACAGCCGTCGCCTCCCTCTCCCCCCTGCTCCACCTCATCCAGCGGGATCTCACCGTGCCCGCGACGGTCATCGGTGTCATCGGGGCGAGCCCCATGGTGTGCTACGCGGCATTCGGGATCATGACCCCCGCCTGGACGCGGCGATTCGGACTCGAACGGATGACGGTCGCCGTCCTCGGCGTGACGACGCTCGGACTGACCCTGCGCGCGTGCGCCCCCGACGCGCCGACTCTGCTCGCCACCACCGTGTTGATCTTCGCCGCGCTCGGCACGGGGAACATCCTGACTCCTGCACTGGCCAAACGGTACTTCCCCCGGCATATCGGCACAGTGACGACGATGTACGCCACGATGCTGTCGATCTCGACCTTCCTGCCGCCGGGGGTCGCGGTTCCGCTCGCTGACGCTGCCGGCTGGCGATTCTCAATCGGAGTGTGGGCCGTGTTCGCCCTGCTCGCGCTGATCCCCTGGGTATGGCAGCTCATCGCACAGCGGGGCGAGAATGCCGACGCGATCGCAGACGTCGTCAGCTCGCGGCCCCTGCGCAGGCTGGGGCGCCTGCGCGTCACCTGGGCCATCACCCTCGGGTTCACCATCTCATCAGCCATCGCCTATACGGGCTTCAGCTGGCTGCCGACGATCCTGATCGACCGCGCAGGGGTCACGCCTGACGCCGCCGGTGCACTCCTGGCCCTCTTCGGTCTCGTCAGCCTGCCCTGCTCCCTGGTGGTCCCGCTTCTCGTGGCGAGAATGCGGGCGGAACGGGTGCTCTTCGTCGGCTCCTGCGCACCGAGTGCGCTGGGATGCCTGGGCCTGCTTCTCGCGCCGAGCGCTGCACCTTGGCTCTGGACGGCGCTACTGGGCCTCGGCCCACCGCTCCTGTTCTCCACCACCATGGCCCTCTTCGGCATCCGCACTCGCGCTCACCCGACCTCAGTCGCACTGAGCAGCTTCGTACAGAGCTTCGGCTATGGGAGCGCCGCCGTGTTTCCCCTGATCGCCGGCATCCTGCACGACATGACGGGCCATTGGGACTCGACGATCTGGATCCTCGCCGCCGCTTCCGTACTCGCCATTCCAGCAGGTATCGCACTGGGCAGACAGGAAACCCTGGAGGAGCAGTGGGAGCGACGGCACGGCCCCTGGGACTCCCCCCAGTGAAGCCCGCACCGTTCTCTCTGCGACCGGGCTCGGCATCCGCCCGCCCTGGCGAGCCCTTGCGCTCCCCCCATGGGGCAAATACCATGATTTCTATAATCATGGATTAGGTGAGCCAGCGTCGGCTCATCCGCAGAGGAGACATCAATGAAGAGGCTCGAGGGGCGCATCGCCCTGATAACCGCAGCCGGCTCAGGCATGGGCCGAGCAGGCGCACTGCGTTTCGCCCAGGAGGGTGCCCACGTCATCGTCAGCGACCTCGATGGCGCGGCCGCGGAGAAAGTCGTCGCCGAGATCTCGGCCTCAGGTGGATCGGCGACGGCCCGCCAGCTCGACGTGAGCGATCTGAACGCTCTGAAAGACGTCTTCGACCAGATCGAGCAGGACCACGGCCTCCTCCACGTGCTCTACAACCACGCGGGCGTCCCCGGTGCCGCCGGGCTGGAGGTCTCGCCCGAGCAGTACGCGAAGACGATGGACATCAACCTGCGCAGCGCCTTCTTCGCCACACAGTACGCGGTCCCGCTGCTGCGCAAGGCCGCGCCCCATGCATCCATCATCTTCACCTCCTCCACCTCGGGAATGGTCGGATCACCCTTCAGCCCGCTGTATTCTCTGGCGAAGGGCGGCATCACCATCTTCATGAAGGCCGTTGCGAAGCGACTGGGGCCGGACGGGATCCGCTCGAATGCGCTGCTCCCCGCGATGATCGAGACCCCCATGCTGTCTCAGTTCTTCGGGCGCGAGCCCGGTGCCGACATCGAGGAGGCCAAGAGCGCCTTCGCGCAGAACGTCCCCCTCGGCCGTGCCGGATCTCCGGATGAAGTCGCCGCTGCGGCCGCCTTCCTGGCCAGTGACGACGCCAGCTGGATCACCGGCACGGCTCTTCCCCTGGACGGGGGGCTCCTGGCATGAGCACCATTCCCGCCCTGACATCCCTCGACAGGCTGAGCTCCGCGGCCCGCGAACTGATCTCCGGGCCCATGAACTGGATCGGTGGAGAGTGGGAGGACGGTCAGTCCGAGCACACGAACACCATCTGGAACCCGTCGACCGGCGAAGTCCTGCACACGGCACCCCATGCCACCCCGAGTCAGGCGGAGCGGGCGGTCATCGCCGCCCGGCGAGCCTTCGATGAGGGGCCCTGGGGGCGGACCTCCCCTGCCGAAAGGTCAGCGGTCCTCCAGCGGCTCGCCGACCTGCTCGAATCGCACTTCGATGCGCTCGTCGAGATCATCATCGCCGAGGTGGGCACCCCGATCGCACTCGCGCGTGCGATGCAGGTGGCCATGCCCATCGAGAACGTGCGCTGGGCGGCCGGAATGGCTCTCAAGGGACCCATGGGCGGCTATGAGCAGCCCCTCGCGCCGGATCTGCACACACCTCCGTCGAGTTCCGTGCTGCAGCGGGTTCCCGCCGGGGTGGTCGCGGGGATCACCGGGTACAACTTCCCGATCAACTCGGTGGTGTGGAAGCTGGGCCCCGGACTCGCGGCCGGCTGCACCCTCGTGTTCAAGTCATCCGAGCGGACGCCGCTGTCGACTCGGGCTCTGATGAAGCTCACGGAGATGGCCGGCGTCCCAGCCGGCGTGGTGAACTTCGTATCGGGCCTCGGCGACGTCGGAGAGGTCATCACGACACACGCCGCCGTGGACATGGTGATGTTCACCGGATCCCTGAAAGTCGGCAAGGCCATCCAACGGGCCGCCGCCGACACCGTCAAGAAGACCATCCTCGAGCTCGGCGGGAAATCGGCGAACATCCTCCTTCCGAGCATCACAGACTTCGACTCCGTGGTTCAGCCCTCCATCATGCGCTTCGCACGCAACTCCGGACAGGGGTGCGGCTCCACCACTCGCATGCTCGTTCCCCGTTCGCAGTACGATGACTTCGCCGCGAGCGTCCAGCGCTTCGTCTCCGGACTCTCCGTGGGGGTGCCGTGGGAGGAGTCCAACGACCTCGGCCCGCTCATCCGAGAAGAGCAGCGCGAGTTCGTCGCGGGGTTCGTCGACCGCGCTGTCGATCAGGGAGCCGAGATCATCGCAGGAGGCGGCTACACCGACGGGCTGAGCGGGTACTTCTACAATCCGACCGTCGTGGGAGGAGTCGATAACACCTGGGAGATATCGCGCGAGGAGCTGTTCGGCCCGGTCGGCGTCCTCATCCCGTACGACAGTGTGGAGGATGCGATCGGCATCGCCCACGATTCGCCGTACGGATTGCACGCCGCGGTGTACGGGGATCCCGCCGAGGCGCTGGAGCTGGCATCGCGAATACGAGCCGGATCCGTGTCGATCAACGGCGGGGGCTACATGCGCCCGGACGGCCCGTGGGGCGGTTTCAAGCTCTCCGGATACGGCAGGGAGATGGGTGAGGACGGCTTCCAGGAGTTCTTCCAGGTGAAGCACATCCAGTGGCCGATCCGCTAGACGGCGGAAAGGAGGGGTTCGGGACGAGGCCTTGTCGGTCTTGCCCCGAACCCCTTCTCATCGCTCAGACCAGCTCCACGATCTGCGCCTTGAGCGGTCCGTCGGCAGTCGCCGAGGCAGGACGGATGTTCCTCCCGCTGTTCAACGTGATCTTCGCCGCCATGAAATCCACCGGGGAGTTGATGCAGTCCGCGCCGAGGAGCATCTCTCCGCGGTAATAGAGCACGGTGAACTTGTCGGATTCCGGGTCCCCTCGAACGATGGCATCGTCATACCCGGCGTTGAGACCGACCATCTGGAGTCGGAGATCCCCTTGATTCGACCAGAACCACGGAACGGCGCAATACGGCTGCGGGGATCCGAGAATCGTCGATGCCGCGCTGCGCGCCTGCTCGATCGCGGTGTTCACACCTTCGAACCGCATGCGCCTCATCGCGTCGGCCGTACGCGCGAACGGATTCGGCACATTCGCGACGTCGCCGATGGCGATCGTCCGACCGTCCGAGGCCAGCATGTGCTGGTCGACCACGATCCCGTTGTCGACAGCCAGGCCGAGCTGCTCTGCCAATCCGGTGCGCGGGATGACTCCGATCCCCACGACGACGATGTCCGCCGGTACATGCGTTCCGTCCGCGAGCTCCACCGACTCGACCTTTCCGTCATTGCCGTGGAATCCCGCAAGCTGAACCCCGAGCTCGACCCGCGTGCCGCGCGCGCGGTGCGCCTGCAGGAACCACGAACTCGTCAGCTCTCCCACCGCACGACCGATGATGCGCGGCGCCGCCTCCAGCACCGTGACGTTCAGACCCCGCTTCCTTCCCGCGGACGCCACCTCGAGACCGATGAAACCACCGCCGATCACGACGAGATCCCGCGCGCTGTCCAGCGCCTCCTTCACCCGACCGGCATCCTCTGCGTCCCGCAGCACCAGGATCCCGTCCAGGTCGGCACCGGGGAGCCGGAGTCGACGGGGCTCGGCCCCCGTGGCGATGACGAGTCGATCGTACGAGCGCTCGACGCCATCCGATCCCACGGCGACACCTCCGCTGCCCTGCCGTCGCACCGACGTCACCGCCGAACCGAGCACGAGGTCGATCTGCTGCGCACGGTAATAGGTCTCCTGACGGAAGCGCAGACCGTGGACCTGCACCTCGCCGGACAGATAGTCCTTCGACAGCGGCGGCCGCTGATAGGGCTCGTGCGGCGCAGCGTCGATCAGCGTGATCGGCTCCTCGTATCCGCCGTCCCGCAGAGACACAGCGAGCTGGACCCCCGCCTGTGACGCGCCGACGACGACTGTCCCGGCGCCCATCACATCTGCGTTTCAGGAGTGGTCACGCGAACCGCGCAGTCCTCGCGCAACACGAGTTGACATGACAGGCGCGAGTTCGGCTCGCGGTCCACCGCAGTCGTATCGAGCATCTCATCCTCCACCTCGGAGATCGGATCGAAGAGCGCCAGGTCCTTCTCATCGACGAAGACGTGACAGGTCGAGCAGGACATCGACCCTCCGCACTCCGCGACGATCGTCGACAGGCCGTTCCTCACCGCGACCGCCATCACCGAATCGCCCGCTTCACCCTCGAACGTCATCTCCTCGCCCGAGGCTGAGACGTAGGTCACCTGTGCTGACATGGTGACTCTCCTTTCGTCAATCCGTCTTCCGAGCCGGAGGATCCCAGATGCCGCGGATCACGAGTGGGTCGAGCACCGTTCCCTCCGGATAGGCATTGTTGAAGTAGTGCTCCGCTCCCGGAGCCAGACTGGCCGGCACCTCGAGACCACCCCCGCGAGCGCGACGAGGGGTGTCGAGATCTGCGATGACGACGCGCTCGGCGGCCGCGTCCTCGACGGTGAGCACTGCTCCGTCCTCATCCGCATGAAGCTGCGGGTCGGCGATCCTCAATTGGAGCATCCCCCGATAGGCGCGGAAGCGCACGTCCCCGGCGAAGCAGAGTGTGCCGATGCCCGTGCGCGCATCGAATCGCCGGTGGTCCCGCACGGGGAAGAGGAAGCCCTCGGGGACCTCCAGAGCCCCTGAAGTCACGGACATCGCCCCGTCGGAGAGACTCGCCACATAGGACAGAAAGCTGGCCTTGACGGCCCACCGGAGGCCCGGCGCGTCGGCGGCCTCGGCCATCGCAGCGTTCTCTCAGTCCCGCTCGAGCTCGCTGAGCGACTCATTCGGATAGACCTTTTCGCCCGGTGTGAATCTGGCCGGCACACTCAGGTACCCGGTGTTCACGCCCTGCGCGCTGAAGCGCACCGTGCGCTCGAGGTCCACCGTGTAGTCCGGCATCCGCTCGATGATCTTGGAGAGGATCGTACGGGCCATCGGACGAGCCAGGTGCGAGCCCGCGCAACGGTGACTGCCCACGCCGAACGCGAGGTGACGATTCGGAGAGCGCGTGATGTCGACGTCATCGGGGCTGTCGCCCGCATCCGCACCGTCACGGTTGGCGGACGCCCAAGCGAGCAGAGCACGATCGCCTCGTCTCATCTTCACACCGTGGAACTCCGTGTCGGCCATGACTGTCCGTGAGAGAGCCTGAGTGGGACTGAACACGCGCAGGAACTCCTCCAGCGCCGTCTGCATCATCTCGGGGTTCTTCCGCAGCAGCTCCCTCTGGTCGGGATGCTCCGAGAGCCAGACCAGTGCCTGACCGGTGAGCGACGCGGTCGTTCCGACCCCGCCGGAGATGAGCAGCTCGATCATGCCGAAGGCCTCTTCGTCGGTCATCTCGCGACCGTCGATCTTCTGATTGACGACGAAGCTGATGCCGTCCTCCCTCGGCTCCCTCCGCCGCTCTGCGATGGTCCTCTTCACCTGTGCGGTGAGATAGGGGAGTTCTTCCTCGATGGCGTGTCGATATCCCTCGCTGCCGACCGGCTCCGCGAGCAGAGCCCGATGGAACATCGCATGCCTGCGCCAGTCCTTCAATGGGGCGCCGAGCCACGTGATCGTCACGATCGCCGGCACACCGGTGAGCGTGGAGAAGTCCGCCTCACCGGACTCGATGAGCTCATCGATGAACATGTCCACGTACTTCTCGATCATCGGCATGAGCGTGGACACCCGCCTCGGAGTGATCAGCTTGTTCATGATCGAGCGGTACTTCTGAGACTCCGGCGGATCGAGTTCGATCGGAAGATGGATGTGCATCGGCTTCTGCGGCAGCGTGATCGCCTGCCCCGTCACGCCCAGGTCTTCATGCCGCGCCGAGCTGAACAGATCATCGTCGCGCGCTGCGTCGAACACAGGGTCGTATCCGCTGAGGACCCAGTATCCGCCCCAGGCCTCTGTCCACGCGACAGGAGCCTTGTCGCGCAGCGCCCTATAGCTGGCGACGGTGTCCGCACTGTGCTCGGGTGAGTTGTGATCGAAATCGACCATCGGTTCGCGAACGCCGGTGTTCATCGTGATAACTCCACTCCATCGTGTCACCGGGAAGCAGCTTCAATGCCTCGCCTTGGGTGTTGCATCTAGCATAACATTTATCATAGTCTTGCACAGGACGGAGCTTCAGACTCCGCGTAAATCTCGCAGGTTGATCTCAATGCTGAGGAGAATCCCATGCAGGTGCGTGTCGATCAGAAGGTGTGCCAAGGTCACGGAGTGTGCCTGATGATGGCGCCCGGGATCTTCGATATCGATGACGAGACGGGCCTGTCCTACGTCATGAAGCAGCCCGTGACCGAAGAAGAGCGCAGAGCGGCCCTGGCTGCTCGCGGCAACTGTCCGGAGCGAGCGATACGGATCATCGACGACGACGCGGAGTCCCCGTAGGGCAACGAGGATTCCTGAGGCGGCACGGTACTCCCGTACCGGCGCGGCGTCGCCCCTGAAGGGAGGTCGCGAGGCGGCGGCACTGCTGTCGCGGAGTTCCCGAGGATGCCGGCACCGCGCGCACATCACTCCAGGGCGGTGTCTCCCAACACGGCGTGAACCGCGTGCAGGCTCGCCTCCGCGGCGACGCCTGTCCACGTGATCGAGCCACGGGTCATGACCGAGACATCATCTGCGATCCGCAGTGCGGCCTCGGCGTTCTGCTCCACCATGAGGACCGCCACGCCGGAGTCAGCGATGCTGCGAGCGCCGTCCATCACGGTCTGCACGATGGACGGCGCCAATCCCATCGACGGCTCGTCCATCAGCATCACTCGCGGCTTCGACATCAGCGCGCGCCCGAAAGCGAGCATCTGCTGCTCACCACCGCTGAGCAGGCCCGCCATGCCCTTGCGTCGTTCGCCGAGTATCGGGAACTGCTCGTACACCTCGCCGATAGCACGGCTGACGTCGCGACGAGACGCACGGTAGCCCCCGAGGCGCAGGTTCTCCTCCACGGTGAGCGGCGCGAAGATCTTGCGCCCTTCGGGCACGAGGACGACACCGCGACGCACCATCGCATGCGCACGTTTCCCCCTCATCTCCTCGCCATCGACGACGATGGAGCCGCTCTCCCCGTGCAGGAAACCGGCAGCCGTGCGCAGCGTGCTGGACTTGCCCGCGCCGTTGGCGCCGAGGACGAGCGCCACTCGGCCCGCGGCTGCCACGAGCGACACTCCGCGCACCGCGCGCACCGCGCCGTAGTGCACTTCCAGGTCATTGATCTCGAGCATCATCGCCCCCTCCCAGGTACGACTCGCGTACGCGCTTGTCAGCGATCACATCCGCCGGAGAGCCTTCGGCGATCAACTGACCGGTGTTCATCGCGAAGATGTAATCGCACGTGTCCACCATCATCTGCACATCGTGCTCGACGATGAACTGGGTCAGGCCCTCGCCCTTCAGAGACAGCATCAGCTCACTGACCTCATCCCGTTCATGCCTGTTCATGCCGGCTGTCGGTTCATCGAGAAGAAGCAGCCGAGGCCTCGTCACGATCGCTCTGGCGATCTCGACGCGGCGCTGGATGCCGTATGACAGCTCACTCGGATACCGGCGTGCCACGTCGTGCAGCGCGAGACGCGTGAGCACGTGCTCGACCCTCTGCTCGATCTCCCTGCGAGGTACCGACCCCACCGCATCGTGTCCGAGCCTGATGTTATCGCGCACGGTGCGATCGTCGAGCAGACGCACCGTCTGGAAGCTGCGCGCGACACCGAGGTGCGGTACGCGATGCGGTGGATTGCGGTCGAAACGCGTACCGTCGAGCATCATCGTCCCGCTCACGAGCGGTACCAGTCTGCTGATCGCTCCGAAGAGCGTCGACTTGCCCGACCCGTTCGCACCGATGATCCCGTAGATGAGCCCTTCGTGCAGCGTCATGGACACGCCGTCGACCGCCTTCACCCCGCCGAAGTGGACGGCGACGTCGTGAATCTCCAGGATCGGAGCGCGTTCATCCTGCACAGGCGCGGTGCTCATGAGTCGACCCCGTCTCTGACGAGCCCTCGAGAGTCGGGCCGATCACGCACGGCCCGAATCGATGGGAGAGCCGCCGTCTCGAACGTCCGCGGTTCTCTCGATATCCGCACGCGCAGCCTTCTGATGAGCATCTTGATGACCCCATGGGCGCCATCGGGCATGAAGACGGCGGCGAGCACGACGATCGTCCCGTAGATCAGATCCTCCCACTGCCCCACGAACGCGACCCACGTCGGCAGCCAGACGAAGACGACGGCCCCGATCAGCACTCCCACCCAGGATCCGATACCGCCGACGATGATCACCGTCAGCGCCAGTACGATCAGGCCGAAGTTCACCTCCGCGGGGCTGATCGCCGTGCGGCGAAGGGTCGTGATCGCACCCGCCAGTCCGCCGATCGCCCCGGACGCCAGGAACGCCATCAATCGGTACCGGGAGACATGAATGCCCATGGCGGCCGCCAGGGAAGGGTCTTCACGCACAGCGTCGGCTCGACGCCCTCGGCTCCCCGTCTCGAAATAGGACACGACGAGGACGACGCCGACGACGATCAACAGGATCTGTGGGACGTCGATCGTGCCGACCGCACCGAACAGTCCGGCCGCGCCTCCGGTCAGAGAACCGCCGTTGACCGCCAGCACGGAGATGATCAGAGTGAACGCCAGCGTCGCCATTCCGAGATACAGTCCACTCAGTCGTTGCACGATCACTCCGAGGATGTACGTGGCCACCGCGGCCACGACGACCCCGAGGAGTATCGCCGGATAGGTCGGCCAGCCGAGATGAACCATGGCGATCGCAGCCGTGTATCCCCCGATGCCGAATGCTCCGATTCCGGCGAAGGAGAACACACCGAGCCGGATCGGGATCTGCAGGCTCAGCGCCAGCAGAGTCGTTGTCAGCGTCGTCTGGATGAGGATGACGTTGGACGCGAACCAGCCGGTCATGCGCGACGCACCTCCTTCCGTCCGAAGAGCCCCTGGGGCCTGAAGAGCAGGATGAGGAAGATCAGCCCGAAGGAGACCGCATCGACCCAGGTCCCCTGCCCCAGGATCGTCATGAGCATCTCAGCGCCGGCCAGGACGTACGCTCCGATCACCGCGCCTCCCATCGATCCGAGTCCACCGAGCACGATCATCGCGAATGCCTTGATGAGCAGCGTGTCTCCGGATTCCGGCGCCATCGCAGACAGCTGGAAGGCGAGAAGTCCGCCCGCCAGACCGGCGAGCGCGCCCGCGACGGCCATCGTCCCCAGGGCGAGCAGTTCGCGATGCACACCCATGCCCTCGGCGGTCTCCGCGTCCGTGCCGATGGCTCTGAGCGCGAGGCCCTGCTTCGACCGCCGGATCCAGAGCGTGAGGCCGATCCCGATCGTCAGACCGACGATGATGACGATCAACGACGTCGAGCTCAGTCGCACACCGCCGATCGAGAACACAGTGGCCTCGTATGAACTCCTGATCGCGAATGGTGCACTGTTGGTCACTCGCTCCGCGATCGCGAGCGGAATCGCGGCCACACCGATACCGCCGAGGATTATCCGCAGCTCAGCCGAGGAATGCGATCGCGCTCTCCTGACGATCGGCTGAAAGACGAGCAGCTGAGTCAACAGGGAGATGGCCGCACCGATGAGAGCCGCCAGCAGGAGCACCCCGATCATCGACAGCTCGACAGCTCCGGTGATCAGATAGACCACGAACACTGAGAACATGAACGTCGCCCCGTGGGCGAAGTTCAGGATGCCGATCGTGCCCCACGCGAGCGCCATGCCGAGCGCGAAGAGAAGATAGATCGAACCGAGCGTGGCGGTGTTGAGGAGCTCCTGCATGGCGAACCCTCAGTCTGCGAGATGCTCCGCGCCGTCGGACCACTCGATCATGGTGCCGGCCACGCGGACATCATTGCCGTTTTCGAATGTCAACGGGCCCTGAGCTCCCTCGAAGCCCTTCGCGCCCACGGCTGCGAGACCGTCGCGGATGGCGGCCGGCGTCGAGCATCCGACTTCCTTGATCGCATTGGCGATCCACATCAGTCCGTCGTAGCCCTCCGCGTTGTACGTGTCGGGAGTCCTGTCGAACGTGGCCTGGAACCTCTCGATGAAGGACGCCGCGACACCCGACGTCGCCGCAGGCGAGAACGGAACCGGATACACGATCCCGTCGACGTTCGGGCCACCGGCTGCCATGTTCTGTCCGGACTGGGAGGGAGTGGCCAGCACCTGGCCCTCGTAGCCGCTGTCACGCAGCTGATTGAGGAAGGTGATCGACGGAGTGGCGGTGATGAGCATGATCACAGCGGACGGGTTCTCAGAGGCGATGACCTGTGCCTGACTGCTGAACTCCTGCGTCGTGGACTGCACCTCCTGGGTCGAAACGATGTCGATCCCCCGTTCCGAGGCGAAAGCGGGGATGCCCTCCTGAGCGAGATGCTGGAACGTCGGCAGCGTGGCATCGTAGATGAGCGCCGCATCCTCGTAGCCGTGATCCTTCAGCCAATCCAGACCCGCCGAGTAGTACGTCTCCGTCGGCGGCGTGGTGCGGAAGGTCCAGTCTCCGATGACGACTCCGTCGGAACCGGCCTGGGTGAACACCGTGGGCACCTTGCTCTGCTCCACCAGCGGTGCGACGGCCGAGGCGGGACCGCTGGATGCCGGTCCGATGATGACCGAGACGGACGGGTCGTTCACCATCTTCGTCATCTCACTCGATGCCCGCTCGATATCACCCGCCATGTCCGCGATCTTCAGCTTCAGCGTCGTTCCGTTGCCGAAGAAGTCCGACTCCGCGAGTTCATCGATCGCGACCTGCGCACCGTCACTCGGGCCGACTCCGGCATAGGAGACCGGACCGCTCTGCTCGTTCACGACTCCGACGATCACCTCATCCGCGATCACGCACTGATCGTCACCGGAGGCGGCGGGCTCCGGTTCCGCTGGATCCGCACTGCACGCGACAAGCGCGAACGCGCCCAGCGCCATGACCGAGGCCGCTCCGGCCGTCCTCACCAGTTGTCTACTGACTATGAGCATGAGAGTGCCTTTCGCTGTGATCATCGCGTCCTCTTCGACGCGTGAGCTGTGACGGTCGACTTCGAACCGTCGGGTACAGATATCATACCAATGATGATTACAAATTAGTCAAGACCTTCCGGCTACGCCGAATGCTGCGACGAGAGGCGGGGAAGCACCTCATCGCGGAACAGACGCAGAGTCTCCAACATCCGTTCCTGGGGGAGATCGAACCACTGCATCCGCAGCACCACGTCGGTCACACCCTGGTCCTCCAGTGCGTGAAGATGATCGACAGCACCATCGGGATCGCTGAAGATGTACGCATCGCGCGCCTTCTGCACGGCCACTCTCGCATCGGTCAGCTGAGCATAGTCGGCGGTCCGGTCCGGTGCGTTGTACTTGCCGTACTCCGCCGTGAGCCGCGAGCGTGCCGATACGCCCTCCTCGAAAGCGCGCGCGCGGTCGGGATGCAGAACCAGCTCCCTACGCACGATGAACCGCTCGGCACGTCCGGACGCGAATCGTTCGCGCGCAGCACGATACATCGTGACCGCGCGGTTCAGTCTGTCACCGGTGACGTGAGGAGGGACGATCCATGCATCGCCCAGCTTCGCCGCGCGCTCGATGCCGGCACGGTGCGCGCCGGCACCGACGAAGATCGGAGGACCATCGGGCTGCACGGGGGGCAGACTGAGTCGCTCTCCATCCAGCGAGAAGTGGGCACCGGAACGGGTGACCCGCTCCCCGCGCCACAGCGCACGCACGATGTCGATCGACTCCGCGAAGCGGGCGACTCTCTCCTCCAGAGGTATGCCGAACGCGGCGAACTCGTTCTCGCGGTACCCCATGCCGAACCCCGCCACGGCGCGGCCACCGGAGATGTTGTCCAGGGTCGAGAACTCCTCTGCGATCCCCACGGGATGACGCAGCGGGAGGATGTACATGTTCGTGCCGAGCTTCAGATCACCGGAGTCGGCGGCGAGCGCGGCCAGCAGCGGAAGGGGCTGAAGCGTCGGCATCGAGCCGAGGTAGTGCTGCAGCACCCACAGCGAGTCGATACCGCTCTCTGCGGCCGCACGCGCCTGCTCACGCAGCATCGCCATGCGCCGCACGGGGTCCTCGCCCGGTGGGAAGTCATTCTGCAGAGCCAGCCCGAACCTCAATGTCATGTCGCCTCCAGATGGTTCATTCCCGGTCATCTCGTCGGTACCGCACCAGAGCATCGACGACCACGGCGCCCTCGCCGGGCTCGCCGACGATGATGGGATTGAGATCGAGCTCGCCGAGCTCCGGGCAGCCCGCGGCGACCTCCGATACGCGCACGAGCAGTGCCACAAGGGCATCCACATCCGCTCGGCCGCCCCGGAATCCGCTGAGCAGCCGCGTGATCCGCAGGCGCTCAAGCGTCGATCGCACCTGCGCCGGAGAAGCCGGACATGCGAGGAACGCCGTGTCGTCGAGCAGTTCCGCGAGCACCCCGCCCGCACCGACCATCATCACCGGCCCGAAAGCACGGTCCCTGGTGATCCCGGCGATGAGCTCCACACCCGCATACCTGCGCGCGACGAGCATCCCGGCGAGGTCCACCGCGTGCACAGTCGCCGACTGACGGATTCGTGCGACCGCCCGTTTGAAGTCACGCTCGTCGCGCACGTCGGCTTCGACGAGTCCCAGTTCCGACTTGTGCGCGACACCGGGTGCAACCCCCTTGACCACGACCGGGTAGCCGAACGGCGGCGCCTCGCTCTCGCCGAGCGGCAGGACCAGTTCCTCGCTCACGGGAACTCCCAGCCCGTGCAGCCACCTCTTCGCGGACGCCTCGTCCCGCACCGCTTCAGCATCCCAATGGACTGGTGAGAGGACCCGTGCCGCCGACTCGGACGCCGCGCCCACCCCGTCGAGCGACGCAGCGAATGCGAGGGCGCGGACGGCGCGACCGGGGCTGTCGAAGGCCAGCAGCGGACTGCTTCGGAGATATCCGTCGCGCCACTCGGTCAGCCCGTGGGAGGACCAGGCTGTGACGACCGCAGGGATCTCGAGCGCCTGCACCGCGGCGGTGATGCGCGGCATGAGCCGCTGAGAGTCGAAGTCTCCCCACGTCGGCAGAGCGACCACGACGGCATCGAACTCCGGTCCGTCTGCGATCGCGTGGAAGACACCGTCCAGCAACGCGTCATCTCCGATGACCTGGCCGGTCAGATCGAGTGGATTCGACGGGGCTCCGAACCTCATCAACTCGCCGAGTCGCTGTCCGAGGCCCTCCGAGAGTTCCGGGAGGATGAGCCCGGACTCCTCAGCGAGATCGGCGACATACCCGCACTCACCGCCCGAGGGCGAGACCACGAGAACGCGCCTCCCGGCGACGGAGCCGAACCGCTGACGGATCCTCGCCGTGTCGATCATCTCGTCCAGCCCGTCCAGGACGCGTACGCCCATCCCCTCGACGAGATCCCGGAACACGGCGAATGCTCCGGCCATCGCACCGGTGTGGCTCTGCGCGCTGCGCATCCCCGCATCCGATCGGCCCGCTTTGACGCACAGGACGGCCTTGCCCGCCGCGCGAACGCGGGCCATGGCTCGGCGGAACCGCGGGATGTCGCGCAGCTGCTCCACATACATCAGGATCGTCTCGGTGGCTGCGTCATCGGCGAGTGCGGCGACCGCATCCGCGACATCCACGTCCGCCTCGTTGCCCAGGCTCAGCGCCGCGCGCACCCCGACCCCGTCGGCCTGCGCCCTGTTGAAGATGTTCGCCGCCATCCCGCCCGACTGGCTGACGATCGCGACATCGCCCGGTGTCTGCTCCACCGTCACATTCAGGGTCGTCACGGGCAGGACGCCATCGGTGACCGACAGCACCCCGATGCAGTTCGGCCCGATCACGCGCATCCCACTCTGTCGCGCGATGCTGCGGATCTCCTCCTGCGCGCGGCGCCCCTCCTCACCCTCCTCCGCGAATCCGGACGCATTGACCACGACGTTGCGCACGCCGGCCTCCGCGCACTCCCGGAGGACTCCGAGCACCCTGTCCGCCCGGACCAGGACGATTGCCAGGTCCACCTGTTCCGGCACCTGCAGGACCGTGCGGAAGGAGGAAAGGCCGCGGACGTCGCCCTCCCGCGGGGTGACGGGGTAGATCCGTCCGTCGTATCCCGTGCGAAGCAGGTTGGCGATGGGGCGCCCGTTGTGCCTGCCCTGATCCGCCGATGCGCCCACCACGGCGATACTCCGAGGCGCGAGCAGCGACCGGAGGTCCAGCGAGGGGCGTTCAGTCTCCTGCAGACTCATCGGACGCGTCCCCGCCCACGGCCTCTGAGGCTCATCAGCCCTCCCCAGCGGGACGGCGCATCGCCATCCCTGCTCGACGGCACGTCATGACGAGCTCATCCCGCTGATTGAGGCCACGGTGCTCGAACCACACGATCCCTCGGGACGAGTCGCTCCGGGACAGTCGCTTGTCGAGGATCGTCGTCTCCGCACGCAGTGTGTCGCCGACGAACACCGGGTTGGGGAACTTCACCTCTTCGTAGCCGAGATTCCCGAGCGACGTCCGGAACACCAGCTCCGGCACGATCATGCCTCCGATGAGTCCCATGGTGAAGAGGCTGTTGACCAGGGGGCGACCGTAGGGGAGCGTCTTCGCGTACTCGACGTCGAGGTGGATCGGTGCCACGTTCATGGTGATCGACGTGAACAGCACGTTGTCCATCTCCGTGACGGTGCGCGTCAGCACGTGCCGGACGATCGCCCCCGGCTCCATCTCCTCGAAATACAGCCCTCTCATCGCTCCGTCCCCTCTCTCCCGCTGCGCCGTCCGGCACTCAGTGATCCCTCAGACCCTCGACGAGGTCGGCGTGCGCGAGCCATTCACGGGCCTTGTCCAGATGTGCCTTGTCGATGTGGCTGCCCTCGTAGACGACGGCTCCCTCACCCCGCGCCGCCGCTTCCGTGTATGCCTGGATCAACCCCTCGAAGAAGCGACGCCTCTCCGGACTCGGCCCGTACACCTCATTGATGATCGGCACGTGACTCGGGTGGATCGCGATCTGACCCAGGAAACCGAGCCGCCGGCCCTGGAGGGCGAACTCTCTCAAGCCAGACAGGTCATGGATCCGTTCCCACAGGCCCGTCATGGGATGCACGCCCGCGGCCCTGGCCGCCACTTGCACGCGGGCCCTCAGCGCCAGGGTCTCCAACCCCTCGGGAGTCCATTCGAATCCGATCTCGCGCGCGATGTCGGCGTGCTCCGCCGTCGAACCGAGAATCCCGCCGACTCGCGGAGTCGATGATGCGATCTCTTCGCACCGCGCGACGGCACGGGCCGTCTCCATGGGGATGACCAGGCGGATCTCCTTTCCACCGTTGCGTGCTTCGAAATAGTCGATGAGCGTCTCGAACCTCTGGGCGTCGAGGGCGGACTCCACCTTCGGAGCGAAGATCGCGTCGACGCCGGGGCCCACGACGGCTTCCAGATCGAACCCCGTCTGACCCGTCGCCAGCCCGTTGACTCGCACGAGAACGCCGATCTTCACGTTCTCGGTGCGAAGGCGCTCGATCGACTCCCGCACGATGCGGCGTGCGTCCTGTTTGAGGTCCTGTGGGACGGAGTCCTCGAGATCGAGGGTGATGGCGTCTGCCCCCGACGCCACGGCCTTGTCGACCCACGACGCCCGGTGACCCGGGACGAAGAGCATGGAGCGGTACGGATGCATATGGTCTCTTCCTCGCGACGTGTGCACTGTGATCCGCGTGACCGGACGCCTCCCATCCTGCCGGTTCCCGAATCACTAAATCAATGGATATCATACACATAGATTAATTCAGAGGAGATGTTCATGGACGAGCTCACCGCGGAGGACGAGAACGAGATCCGCCAGGCCGTGCGCGCCCTGTGTCAGAGGTTCCCCGACGAGTACTGGGCGAACGCCGATGAGACGCAGTCCTTCCCCTGGGAGTTCTATCGCGCCATGGCCGACGAGGGCTGGCTGGGCATCACCACTCCTGAGGAGTACGGCGGCGGCGGCGCGGGTGTGCAGGCCGCGTCGATTCTGATGCAGGAGGTCGCGGGGAACGGCGGCGGTCTCAACGCCGCCACGACGGTCCAGGTCGCGCTGTTCGGTCTGGAACCCGTCCTGAAGCACGGTTCCGAGGAGCAGCGACGACAGTATCTCCCTGCCGCGATCGCCGGCGAGCTGCAGGTGTGCTTCGCGATCACCGAGCCCGATGCGGGCACGGAGACCACAGCCATCACGACCTTCGCGCAGAGGGTCCCGGGCGGGTATCGCGTCAACGGACGCAAAGTGTTCATCTCCCGTGCGCTGGAAGCTGATCGCATGCTCCTGATCACACGCACGGCTCCCCGCGATGCCGGCGCGAAGGCCACCGACGGCATGACGCTCTTCTTCACCGCTGTCGACCGGGAGCATGTCTCGATCAACCCGATCCCGAAACTCGGGCGGAATGCGATCGCCACCAATGAGCTCGTCATCGACGATCTGTTCGTACCCGAAGAGGACCGCATCGGGGAGGAGGGTCGAGGTTTCTCCTACCTGCTCAGCGGGTTGAACGCCGAGCGGATCATCGTCGCCGCCCTCTGTCTCGGCATCGGACGGGCCGCGCTGCGCAGAGCGGTCGAGTATGCGAAGCAGCGCGTCGTGTTCTCCCGTCCGATCGGGCAGAATCAGGGCGTGCAGTTCCCGCTCGCGGACTCGCTCGCCAAGCTCGATGCCGTCGAACTGCTCGTCCGCAGAGCCGCCGTCCTCTACGACGCGGGACTCGCGTGCGCGAAGGAGGCGAACGAGGCGAAATACCTGGCCAGCGAATGGGCCTTCGAGTCCGCCGATCGCGCCATGCAGGTCCACGGCGGCTACGGTTACACGAAGGAGTACCACGTCGAACGGTACTGGCGGGAGGTCCGGGTCGAGCGCATCGCCCCGATCAGCAATGAACTGGTCCTCGCGTTCCTCGGCGAGAAGGTGCTCGGACTGCCCCGATCCTACTGACCGGAGGACGAGGTCGAGGCGGTCGACCGGAGTCCCGGCTCAGCGACCGCTTCTCACTCGGCGGGCGCCGTATCGGTCGATGCGATGCCGCGCTGTCGTCGCTGCCAGATGAGAGATGAGCTCGGCCTCTCGCTCCAGCCCATCGGCCCAGCGCGTGTGGTCGAGCAGGCGCTTCGTCGCCCCGGCCGCCGCCGCCCCGATCAGCCTCGCGCGGGCCACGGCCTCCTCCACAGCGGTGTCGAGCGCATCATGTGCGACGACTCGGGAGACCAGCCCCCAGTCGCCGGCCGTCTGCGCGTCGACGGGTGTCATGCCGAGCAGGAAGGACCGAGCGCGTTGCGCTCCGATCGCCGCCGGCAGCTGCAGGGAGACTCCGCAGTCCGGCGAGAGGCCGAGAGCGCCGTATCCGGCTGTGAACGTCGCCAGATCACTGGCGATCGAGACATCGGCGGCGAGCATGAGCCCCAGTCCACCGCCGGCCACAGGGCCCTGCACTCGCGCGATCACCGTCATCGGCAGCGCACGGATCACGGTGATCGCGGCGTGCACATCATCGGTCAGTCTGCGCAGATACTCATCCGGTGATCCCGAGTCCGACATCGCACGCACATCTCCCCCTGCGCAGAAGGCACGACCGGTGGACTGGATGACGAGGCTCGAGCACTCCGAGGCCGACACCTCTTCGACGGCCGACAGGAGCTGCGCCGCCAGCGCGAGGTCGAACGCGTTGAGGCGTGCAGGACGATTGAGCGTGAGCCGAGCTGAATCGCCCTCGTAAGAGAGCTCGACCTCCGTCATGGCTGCCCGCCGTCCACGGTGAGCATCGAGCCCGTCGCGTAAGAGGAGGCGTCGCCGGCGAGAAAGAGCGCGGCACCGACGATCTCGTCCGGCCGACCGCCCCGCTGCAGCGCGAACGTCTGCGCACGATGCTCGAAGGCATCCATGTCCCATGCCTTGGACACGTCCGTGAGGAAGGTCCCTGCGATGATCGCGTTGACGCGAACCTTCGGTCCGAGCGCATGCGCCAGCCCCACGGTCATGGCGTTCAGTCCCGCTTTGGCCATGGCGTATGGGAGAGTATGGCTTCGCGGCCTGAGGGACGCCGCGCTGGAGATGTTGACGATCGACCCGCCCCGGCCGTCTGCGAGCATCCGCTCGCCGACGAGTGCGGAGAGCCGGAACGGCCCTTTGAGGTTCACGTCGACGACCTTGTCGAAGAGCGCCTCGGTGACACTCCCCAATGTGTCATACAGCGGCGACATGCCCGCATTGTTCACCAGCACATCGACTCGGCCGAACCTCTCGTACACGGCGTCGACCAGATCGGAGAGCTCATCCCAGTGCCCGACGTGCGCAGAGAGACCGACGACACGACGACCCGTCCGCGCCGCGATCGTGTCCGCCGCGGCCTCGCATGCCGTGCGGTCCCGGCTGGCGATGACCACGTCGGATCCGGCTTCGGCGAAGGCCTCGGCCATCGCCAGCCCCAGGCCACGACTTCCGCCGGTCACCAGGGACGTCCTGCCCGACAGGTCGAAGACGTTGTGCATCATTGGCCTCCTCGCATTTAATCCATTACTATCATTATTATCTGTCTTCGGCCACGGTGAACGATGGAGTACACAATGCCAGACCTCCCCTCCGCTCCTCTCGACGGCGTACGCGTCCTCGAACTCGGCACGATGTACGCCGCACCCACCGCGGGGCGCATGCTGCGCGACTTCGGGGCGGAGGTCGTCAAGGTCGAGGATCCCCTGCGCGGTGACACGGCCCGGCATTGGCAGCCCCAGAAGGACGGACTCTCGCTCGGGTTCGTCCGTCTCAACGCCGGCAAGCGCTCCGTCGGCATCGACCTCCGCACCGCCGCGGGGCGCGATCTGGTGCGCAGGCTCATCGCCGACTCCGACGTCGTCATCGAGTCGTTCCGCCCGGGCCGTCTGGAGAAGTGGGGCCTCGGTTACGACGAGTTGGCGGGCGAACATCCCGGTCTCATCCTCGCCCGCGTCAGCGGATTCGGCCAGACCGGGCCATACCGGGATCGACCCGGGTTCGGCACCGTCGCGGAGACCGCCAGCGGATTCGCGCATCTCAACGGCTGGCCGGAGACTCCTCCCACGGCCCCTCCCTTCGGGTTCGCCGACTCGATCGCGGGGATCTCAGCCGCCTACGGAGTGGCCATGGCACTGTATCGCCGCGAGGTCACCGGACGCGGTGAGGTCATCGACATCGCCCTGTACGAGCCGCTCATGTTCATCCTCGGCGATGCGCTCCTGAACTACACAGCGACGGGAACAGTGATGACGCGCCACGGCAATGCCTCCGGCGCGGCCTCCCCCCGAGGAATCTACGAGGCGGCGGACGGCAGCTGGCTTTCGATCGCGGCCTCGGCGCAGACGATAGCCATGCGCCTGTTCGACGCGATGGGGCGTCCGGATCTCAAGACGGATGATCGCTATGCGACGAACGAAGCCCGGATGCGCAACAACGATGCACTCCAGGACATCGTGCGAGAGTGGGTGCACGGGCGCACTCGCGATCAGGCTTTGGCGACTCTCCAGGATTTTGAGGTGGTCGCCGCACCGGTGAACGATTCCCGTGACATCGTGTCAGATCCGCATTTCCTCGAGCGCACCCTCGTCGACATGACAGGGACCGCACTCGGCGACGCCAAGATGCCCGGACCCGTTCTGCATCTGGCGCATTACGCCGGACCGACCTATGATGGCGTCGCTCGCATCGGCGAGCACACGCGGGAGATCCTGACACGCCGACTCGGTCTCCTTCCGGACACCCTCACGCAGTTGGCTGAAGATGGAGTGATCGCCACATCCTGACCCCCTGACTTTCGGCACCGCGTCGAGGGAGCGTCGTCGAATTGTGCGTATCATTGTCATATCAGCCCCGCTCCATGGGGCCCCTCCCGAAGGACACGTTCCATGAGCTCAGCCTCTCTCCGACCGCAGAAGACCGCACTTCTCGTCGCGCAGCAGATCGTTGCCGGCATACAGCAGCGCGGCAATGTGCCCGGAGACCGGCTGCCCCCCGAGAAGGAGATGCTCGAGCTCTACCGGATCGGCCGGGGCACGCTTCGTGAGTCACTCCGCTATCTGGAGTTCCAGGGCCTGATCTCCCTCAAGCCCGGCCCGGGCGGAGGGCCGGTGGTGGAGCGACCGAACGGCGCGGGCCTGGCGACGTCGATCGCCCTGCTGCTGCAGATGGAGAGCGCCCCGTATCGCAACATCGTCGAAGCCCGCGGCACCCTCGAACCGGCGATGAGCCATCAGGCGGCCACTCGGATCTCCGAGGAGGATCTCGACCTTCTCAAGGACAACCTCGACCGTATGCTCTCGAGCATCGAGGACCCGGCGATCTTCGCGGAGACCAATCAGGAGTTCCACGATCTGATCGCCCAGGCCTCGGGGAACGCTCTCTTCGCACATCTGATCGACGCGCTGCGCGGCATTCTCGATGGCACATCCATCGGCATCGAGTACCCCCTCCGCCGGCGAGTCGCCGTGCACCAGGCGCATCAGCGGATCTATGAGTCCCTGGTCGCACACGACCCCGACGTCGCGTCGGAGACGATGCGCGAACACATCGGCGAATACACGAAGTACATCGAGGCGAAGTACCCGGAAGTGATCGACGCGCCGATCAGCTGGACCTGATCACCCACTCGGCGCGGGCTGACGCCCGGGCAGACGGAGCATCCGCGCCATCGTCCCGCCCAGCACCAGTTCCGTCTCCTCGTCCGTGAGTCCGAGGGAGCGGATCGTCGCGATCTCGGCGGCGGGATCGGCCATCGGCCAGTCCGATCCGAACACGATTCTGGATGCGCCGTGCTTCCGGATCAGGGCTCGCACACGCTCCGGGCGCAGCGTGCTCAGCGCGGGCGGCCACGATGTCTCCAGGACGATGTCCGCGCCCGCGAGCATCTCCTCGGCGTGATCGAGAATCCGGTACCCACCGAAATGGCAGGCGATGAGCCTGAGGCGCGGGAACTGCTTCGCGATGTCCGCGATCATCGACGGACTCGAGAGACTGTCGGTGAAGGCGTCACCGCCGGCTCCGACATGGGTGATGACGGCGATGTCCTCGCCGAAGGCATCCAGGATGTCCCACAGCCGACGGTCGTCCAGGGCGAACCGCTGGAACAGCGGGTGCAGCTTGACCGCGGTGATGCCGTGACGTTCAAGGCTCGCCATGTTCTCGTCCACGGTCAGATCGACGTGGACCGTGCCGAAGCCCAGCCGTGTCGGGGAGGCGAGTCCGGCGACGAACTCGTTGACGCGATCGACGTGCCGTGCCTCATTCGCGATCCCCAGGCAGCAGCTGACGTCCACATCGGAGCCCCGCATCGACAGCTCCAGCCCTCCGACCGTGCCATCGCCACGAGCACTCAGCCCGGGAACGGGGTTGCCCGAAAGCGCCCGGTCCGCGATACGATCCGGCCAGACATGAGTATGCGCATCGATGATCATGACGTCGCGCTCCGCTTCGCCAGACTTCTCGCCAGCGAGTCCAGCAGGACCTCGGTCGACCCCTCGTACACGCGAAGCGGGCGCGCATTGCGATACAGCCTCTCGATCCTGCTGCCGCGGACCAGACCGAATCTCCCCATCGCCTGCACCGCGCGGTCGACGACGCGCCCTGCGGTCTCCGTCGCGATGACCTTCGCCATCGACGTCTCGGCGATGTGAGCCAACGGGTCGGAGGCCGCGAGCGCAGCGGCCCGATACGTGAGCGCGCGTGCGGCCTCGATCTCCGCCCAGCTCAGCGCAAGGCTCTGCGACACCGATCCCAAGGACATCAGGGGCTTGCCGAACTGCTCCCGACCGGTCGCGTGACGCACCGCCTCGTCCAGGGCCGCCTGGGCGAGCCCGACCGCGGAGCCGGCGACCGACACGCGGAACACCGCAAGCGTCTGCAGCATGAGAGAGAAGGCGCCACCGGGCTTCCCCAAGCGGTGACCCGCCGGGACTCTGACGTCCTCGAAGTCGATCTCGCCGATGATGTGCGGAGCGATCAGATCCGGCCCGCTGCGCACCGTCATGCCTGCCGCCCCCGCCGGGACGAGCGCCATCGAGTACCCGTCGCCCTCTCGTGCGAGAACACAGACGAAGTCTGCGACCGGTGCGTTGGTGATGAACGACTTCCTGCCCGAGATCCTCAGCACGTCGCCCTCGTCCAGCAGAGTCGTCGTGATCGCGCGCAGATCAGAACCCACCTCCGGCTCCGTGAGCGCGATGGCGGGAATCGCGTCGAGTGCGGCGACCTTCGGCAGCCACTCCCGCCGGAGTTCGTCGGCGCCTCCCATGCTCAGCGCATAGCTGCCGACGCCCTGCATGCCGAACAGCGAGTCGAGATGCGCCGAGACCGCCATGCACTGCTCGCGGATGATCGCGATCGACAGCGGGTCGGGCGCGGGCTCCGCACCTCCGAACGCGGAGGGCACGACGTACGCCGCGAGCCCGCTGCGGCGCAGCGCGTCGGCCGTCTCCGCATGCACGTCGACGGCTTCGTCCGCCGCCGCCGCGAAAGGCTCGACCTCCCGGGCGAGCACCCGCGCGCGCTCCCGGATCTCCTGGTGCGTGACGCTCAGACGCAGAGCGGGTTCGTCCACGTGCGCACTCCTCTCATCGACGGCATCGGATCCGGATCAGGCCCGCTGATCGAACCTGCGACCCGTGAA
Source organism: Microbacterium soli (assembly GCF_039539005.1). Taxonomy (NCBI): domain Bacteria; kingdom Bacillati; phylum Actinomycetota; class Actinomycetes; order Micrococcales; family Microbacteriaceae; genus Microbacterium; species Microbacterium soli. The sequence goes on along the minus strand of NZ_BAABCP010000001.1, from coordinate 1,670,971 downwards.
CTCCGACACGATGCGCGTACGCTGCATCGCGGGCGTACCGCCGGCGATCGCCCAGCCGTGGGAGTCCCTGTGCAGGCGCTCCATCCCATACTCCTCGGTATACCCGTTCCCCCCATGAATCTGAATGGCGAGATCCGTCACGCGTTTGGCCATCTCGTTCGCGGCGCACTTCGCCAACGACACGTGAAGCGGGTCGGGCACCCCCTCATCCGCGGACCGCGCGGCGCGATCGATCAGCAGCCGTGCCCCGTCCACGTCGAGCACCATGTCCGCGAGCATCGTCTGGATGGTCTGGAACTCGATGATCTCCTTGCCGAACGCCGTGCGCTCCTGTGCGTACTTCACGCTCTTGTCCAGCGCCGCCTGCCCCAGCGCCAGACTCATCGTCGCGTTGCCGAGCCGTTCCAGGGAGAAGAGACTGAACAGCTTCTTGAAGTCGCCCGCCTGCACGACGACGTTCTCCTCCGGGATGCGGACGTCATCGAAGATGACGTCCGCCGAGGGGATGCCTCGAAAGCCCATGAGCCGCTCCGAGGGACCGAAGCTCAGGCCCTCCATGCCCTTCTCCACCACCACCGCGCCGATGCCCTTCGAACCGGGGACGTCGGCCAGTCGCGCGTAGACGAGATACAGGTCGGCCTCTCCGCCATTGGAGATCCATCGCTTCGAGCCGCTGAGCACCAGCCCGTGCGGCGTCTTGCGCACGGCCGTCTTCATGTCCGTCGCTGCGGAGCCGGCATCGGGTTCACTGATCGCGACCGCCATCGTGTGTGCGCCGGAGACGATGCCGGGCAGCCATCGTCGACGCTGTTCGAGGGATCCGATGCGAGCGATGACCTGCGCGGGTCCTGTGTTGGCCTCGAAGATCTGGAATGCCGCCGGTCGGCACACCTTCGCGAACTCCTCTATGACCGCGAGAGCGTACGAGAAGGGCGAACCGGAGCCGCCGTACTGCTCCTCGTGGGCGATCCCGAGAAACCCCAGCTTCCCCAACTCCTCACGCTGCTCCAGGCTGATCGGCGTGCGGGAGACATCGAGTTCCTCGGCGATGGGCGAGTAGACGTCGTGCGCGACGGATGCCGCGAGGCGGCGGATGTCCTGTAAGTCGTCAATCGTGACCATCGACACCGATATCACGCTCCTGATTCGTCGTTGCTATTGATTATCCTAGATCCATCGGCGCACTTGTGCCATGCTCAGAGGAATCAAGGACTCTATCTGGGTATATCATGATAAACAATTAATATGAAGCTCACACCCCGGCCCGACGCCGTCATCGTCGATGCGATCCGGACCCCCATCGCCAAGGGCAAGGCGGGGGGTGCGCTGTCGAGCATCCACCCCGTGGATCTGCTGGCTCAGACTCTGCGACAGCTCATCGAGCGCAACCGGCTCGATGCGGCCCTCGTCGACGATGTCCTCATCGGGTGCGTCTCGCAGGTCGGTGAGCAATCCGCGACTCCCGGCCGCATGGCGTGGCTCGCGGCAGGTCTGCCCGAGCACGTCCCCGCCGTGACGATCGACCGCAAGTGCGGGTCCAGCCAGCAGGCGGTGTCCTTCGCCGCTCAGGCGATCCTCGCCGGACAGGCCGACATCGTCATCGCCGGGGGCGTGGAGTCGATGAGCAGGGTCCGCATGGGGTCGGCAGGGGCCGGTGCCGACCCCTTCGGCGCAGGGGTGAACCGCCGGTACGCACCCGGACTGACCTCACAGGGCGTCGCCGCAGAACGCGTGGCCGAGAAGTGGGGAATCAGTCGCGGGGAACTGGACGAATATGCGGCGAGATCGCACGCCCTCGCGCACAGCACGGACTTCACCCGCGAGATCGTCCCCATCAGAACACCGGAATCCGTCGTCAGCGAAGACAGTACGATCCGCCCGGACACCACTCCCGCCGGACTCGCCGAACTGCCGAGCGCGTTCCGCACCGATGAGCTCGCCCGTCGTTATCCGGAGGTCCGCTGGAACATCACCGCGGGGAACTCCTCGCAGATCACGGACGGAGCATCCGCCCTGCTGCTGACCAGCGCGGAGCGTGCCGCGTCCCTCGGCCTGCGCCCTCGCGCCCGGATACACGCCATGACCGCCGTCGGGGACGACCCCCTTCTCATGCTGACCGCCCCGATACCCGCCACGCGCCGGGTTCTGCAGCGCGCAGGTCTCACACTGGACGACATCGACCACTTCGAGGTGAACGAGGCGTTCGCCTCCGTCCCCCTCGCCTGGATGCGCGAGCTCGACGTGGACCCGGCGAGAGTCAATCCGCGCGGGGGTGCGATCGCCCTCGGGCATCCGCTCGGCGCGTCGGGAGCCCGACTCATGACGACGATGCTCAACGCCCTGGAGGCGTCCGGCGGCAGATTCGGGCTGCAGGTCATGTGCGAAGCCGGCGGCATGGCGAACGCCACCATCATCGAGCGGCTCGAGGACGGCCGCGAGCACGAGAGCGAGGACTGATCATATGGATGTCTCAGGTTCATCCGTCGTCGTGACAGGGGGCGCGTCCGGACTCGGACTCGCCACGGCGCGTCTGTTGGCGGAGAAAGGTGCTCACGTCGTCATCCTCGACCTGCCGTCTTCTGCGGGAGCTGAGCGCGCTGCCGAGTTCGGAGGCGCCTTCGCGCCCGCCGATGTCACCGTGCCGGACCAGGTCGCAACGGCACTGGACGCGGCCGAGGCCCTTGCTCCGCTGCGCGCGCTCGTCCACTGCGCAGGCCGAGGAGGAGCGCTGCGCCTCGTGGACCGCGAGGGGAATCCGGGAGACCTCGACCTGTACGAGACCGTCGTGCGCGTCAACCTCATCGGCACATTCAACGTGCTCCGGCTGACGGCAGCTCGGATGGCCCGCAACGCGATCGTCGATGGCGAGCGCGGAGTGTGCATCCTCACCGCTTCCGTCGCCGCGTGGGAGGGGCAGATCGGTCAGATCCCCTACGCCTCGGCGAAGGCGGGGATCGTGGGGATGACGCTGGTCGCCGCCCGCGATCTGGCGAGCAGACTCATCCGCGTCGCCACGATCGCACCGGGGACCTTCGACACGCCGATACTCGCCCGCCTGCCCCAGGAGGTCCGGGATTCCCTGGCCGGAACGGTCCCCCACCCCGCTCGGCTCGGCCGACCGGAGGAGTTCGCCTCGGCTGCCGCGTTCATGATCGACAACCAGATGGTCAACGGCGAGGTCCTGCGCCTGGACGGTGCGATCCGGATGGCCCCGCGATGAGCACCGATGACGCACTGCTGCGCGACGAGCACGACGGCGTCCTCGTCCTGACGATGAATCGTCCCGCTGCACGCAACGCGATGTCACTGGATCTCGCGGAGCGGCTCGCGGCGGCTCTCGACGAGTTCGACGCCCGCGCCGATCTTCGCGTCGCCGTCCTCACCGGCGCCGCAGGGACCTTCTGCGCCGGAATGGACCTGAAGGGCTTCGCCCGCGGCGAGCTCCCCCTGATCCCCGGCCGGGGATTCGGGGGCCTCGTGGAGCGTCCACCGGACAAACCGCTCATCGCGGCTGTCGAGGGCTATGCGCTCGGCGGCGGGTTCGAGCTCGCCCTCGCCTGCGACCTCATCGTCGCGTGCGAGACGGCGGACTTCGGACTTCCCGAAGTCCGAAGGGGACTGACCGCGAATGCCGGAGGACTCCTCCGACTCCACCGACGGATCCCATACAACCGCGCGATGGAGCTGGTCCTCACCGGTCGCATGCTCCCTGCGACGGAAGCCTTCGAGCTGGGGCTCATCAGCCGCATCACGCCGGAGGGATCCGCCCTCGCGACCGCCGTGGAGCTCGCCGAGACGATCGCCTCGAACGCACCGCTGGCCGTGACGACCAGCAAGCGGGTCATCCGGGAATCGGTCGATTGGCCACAGCCGGAGATGTTCCAGCGGCAGCTCCCGCTCATCGCGCCGATCCGAGCTTCGAAGGATGCGCAGGAGGGCGCGAGGGCATTCGCCGAGAAGCGCACGCCGATCTGGACAGGATCGTAGACGTGGACACCACGGGGAACAAAGGAGGATGCGAGTGACTTCTGAGACGGCGACGCCTCCGGTGATCGTCGAGAGACGGGATGAGGTCGTCTGGATCACCATCAATCGGCCGAAGAGATTGAATGCGTACGACCTCGACATGGCGAAGACGATGACCCGGGCGTTCGAGCAGGCGACGGATGCGTACGCCGTCGTGCTGCAGGGAGCGGGCGGCGCGTTCTGCGCGGGCGGCGCATTGGACAATCTGTCCGATCCCGACCCGGCAGCGCTGCGTGAGCTTTTCACCGGGTCCCTCCGCCTCGTCGATGCGATCCGCGCCTGCCCCCGCCCGGTGATCGCCGCCGTCGACGGTGCGGCAGCCGGCGGCGGCAACGAACTGGTCATCGCCTGCGATTTCGCGCTGGCGACGGAACGCTCGACGTTCGGCCAGACCGGCCCCAGAGTCGGTTCGTCTCCCGTGCTCGGTGGAACGAACATGCTGACGGTGCAGCTCGGCGAGAAGCGCGCCCGTGAGATGGCGATGCTGTGCCGCCGCTACAACGCGCAGCAGGCCCTGCGCTGGGGGATGATCAACGAGGTCCTTCCCGACGCCGAATCGCTGCACGACGCGGTGCTGCGCTGGGTCGACGAGATCAAGCAGCTCTCTCCCCGCTACCTGGAGATCACGAAGATCAGCGCGAACCAGTGGTGGAACCAGTCCAAGGAGAACATGCACGCCGGCCTGGGCATGCTGATCCAGGCCATCGGCAGCGAGGACATGCTCGAGGGCGCCACCGCATTCCTGGAGAAGAGGAGACCTGCCTTCCGCCCGCCCCGCCGCATGCCGAGGAGAGACTGACGATGACCTTCCGCACTTACCGAGACCTCATCCCGACCTTCCCCGACCGTTCCGACTGGACGCTCCCGCACGTCCTGCGCCACCAGGCGGAGGAGCGCCCGGACGAGGTCTGGCTCGACGTCCCCGACGAGGGACGCCGGTTCACGTTCTCTGAGATGCTCTCCTCGGGAGAGCGGATAGCCTCCACGCTCACCGCGCACGGAGCGAGGACCGGGGACCGTGTTCTCCTGCTGGCCGGCAACTCGTCGCAGTTCGTGCGCACCTGGATAGGATCAGCCGTCGGCGGTTTCGTCGAGGTTCCGATCAACACCGCTTACGAGCACGACTTCCTCGCGCACCAGGTCCGAACAGTGGGCGCGACCCATGCGATCATCGAAGACGCATTCGCGTCGCGCTTCCCCGCGATCAGGGAGGCTGCATCGACGATCACCACCTTCTGGGTCATCGACACCGGGCGGCGTCAGGAGGCGATCGACATCCTCCGCTCCGCCGGATGGCGGGCACTGCCATGGGAGGACCTGGACGAGGACTCCACGGCACCGCACGTCCCCCTGCCCGAGGTGCGGCCGAGCGACCTGGCGTCCATCCTGTTCACCTCCGGCACGACGGGCTTGAGCAAGGGCGTCGCGATGCCGCACGCGCAGATGTACTTCTTCGCCGACGAATGCGTGTCACTGGTGCGACTGCGCTCCGATGATGCGTGGATGAGCGTCACACCGCTCTTCCACGGCAATGCCCAGTTCATGGCGGCGTATCCCACACTCGTCGCCGGGGCACGATTCGTCACGCGGCGGAGATTCTCGGCGAGCCGGTGGATCGACCAGATCCGAGAGAGCGACGTGTCCGTGACGAACTTCATCGGCGTCATGATGGACTTCATCGCGAAGCAGCCCGAGCGACCCGACGACGCGGAGAACCGGTTGCGCTGCGTCTTCGCGGCCCCGACGGCGTCCTCACTCGTCCGACCGTTGCGCGACAGGTTCGGCATCGAGGCGTTCGTGGAGGTGTTCGGCCTCACGGAGACGAGCGCCCCGATCCTCAGTCCGTATGGTGAGGACCGTCCCGCGGGTGCCGCAGGTCTCGCCGTGGACGACTGGTTCGATGTGCGACTGGTCGACCCGGTCACCGATGAACCCGTGCCCATCGGTGAGATCGGCGAACTGGTCATCCGCCCCAAGGCGCCCTTCATCAGTTCTCTGGGGTACTACAACATGCCGGACAAGACCGTCGAAGCCTGGCGGAACCTCTGGTTCCACACCGGAGACGCCCTACGACGCGACGCGGAAGGCTGGTTCTACTTCGTCGATCGATTCAAGGACGCCTTGCGACGCCGCGGGGAGAACATCTCCTCCTACGAAGTCGAAACGGTGGTGCTGACGCACCCCGCCGTGGCCGAGGCCGCCGTGATCGCCGTACCGTCCGATGCGGAGGCCGGTGAGGATGAGGTGATGGCGTACGTCGTCGCCTCCGAGGACATCACCGCCGAGGAGCTCTGGGAGCACTGCGACAACCGCATGCCGGCTTTCGCCGTGCCTCGGTACATCCGCTTCGTCGATGATCTGCCCAAGACTCCGTCTCAGCGCGTGCAGAAGGCGAAGCTGCGGGAGAACGGCATCACGCCGGACACGTTCGATCGCCTGGGGTCACGGATCCCGTAGTCCGACCTCGGCAGCGATCCGAGGCGTGCGCAGGGCGAGCCCGCTGTGCTGCGCACGTCTCTACCGGACCGCCGCGTACCGCCCCGCCAGCCGCATCCACGTCTCCACGACCGTGTCGGGGTTCAACGACATCGAGCCGATGCCCTGATCCAGCAGCCAGTCGGCGAGGTCGGGGTGGTCCGACGGACCCTGCCCGCAGATTCCGACGTACTTGCCGCGGCGCCGGCAGGCCTCGATCGCCATCGCCAGCATCCGCTTCACGGCGGGGTCGCGCTCGTCGAACGTCCCGGCGACGAGCGCCGAGTCGCGGTCGAGGCCGAGCGTGAGCTGGGTCATGTCGTTCGACCCGATCGAGAACCCGTCGAAGTGGTCGAGGAACTCATCGGCCAGCAGCGCGTTCGAGGGCACCTCGCACATCATGACGACCTCGAGTCCGTTCTCGCCGCGACGCAGGCCGTTCTCGGCGAGCAGCTCGACGACGGCGGCGCCCTCGGCGACCGTCCGCACGAAGGGGATCATGATCTTGACGTTGGTCAGGCCCATGTCGTCGCGCACCCGCCGCAGCGCCTCGCACTCCATGTCGAAGCACTCGCGGAACTCCGCCGAGATGTACCGGGACGCGCCGCGGTAGCCGATCATCGGGTTCTCCTCGTGCGGCTCGTACCGCTCGCCGCCCAGCAGGTTGGCGTACTCGTTCGACTTGAAGTCGCTCATCCGCACGATCACCGGCTCCGGGGCGAACGCGGCGGCGAGCATGCTGATGCCCTCGGCGACGCGCTGCACGAAGAACTCGCGCGGACCGGGGTAGGCGGCGATGCGGTCGGCCACCTCGCCGCGCACGTCGTCGGGCAGCTCGTCGAGCTCGAGCAGGGCGCGCGGGTGGATGCCGATCTGACGGTTGATGATGAACTCGAGGCGCGCGAGCCCCACACCACGGTTGGGCAGCCGGGAGAAGGAGAAGGCCTGGTCCGGGGTGCCGACGTTCATCATGATCTGCACGGGGATCTCCGGCATCCGATCCAGGTGCGTCTCCTCCTCCCGGAACGCGAGCAGACCCTGATAGACGATGCCGTCGTCGCCCTCGGCGCAGGAGACCGTGACGTCGAGCCCGTCGGGCAGGGAGCGGGTGGCGTCGCCCGTGCCGACCACGGCGGGGATGCCGAGCTCACGGGCGATGATGGCCGCGTGGCAGGTGCGGCCGCCGCGGTTCGTGACGATGGCGGAGGCCTTCTTCATGATGGGCTCCCAATCGGGGTCGGTCATGTCCGCGACCAGCACGTCGCCCGCGCGGAAGCCGGCCATGTCCTCGACGCCGCCGAGCACCTTCACGGCCCCCGATCCGATCTTCTGCCCGATCGCCCGCCCGGTGGCGAGCACGTCGCTGCGCTCGGTGAGCACGAAGCGGCGCATGACGCTCGCATCCGTGCGCGAGACCACCGTCTCCGGACGCGCCTGAAGGATGTACAGCGCGCCGTCGACGCCGTCGCGCGCCCACTCGATGTCCATGGGCCGCCCGTAGTGCCGTTCGATGGCGACGGCGTGCCTGGCGAGCTCCTCGACCTCCCGGTCGGTGATGCTCAGCAGCCGGCGCTGCTCGGCGGGGACGTCCTCGAAGACCGTGGTCCCGCCCACGCGGGTGCTGTCGGTGTAGCGCATGGCGATGGCCTTCTCGCCGACGGAGCGCTTGAGGATGGCGGGGCGGGAGGCGGCGAGCGCAGGCTTGTAGACGTAGAACTCGTCGGGGTTGACGGCGCCCTGCACGACCGCCTCGCCGAGCCCGTACGAGCTCGTGATGAAGACGGCGTCCTGGAAGCCGGACTCGGTGTCGACGGTGAACATCACGCCGGACGCGCCGATGTCCGAGCGCACCATGCGCTGCACGCCGACGGACAGGGCGACCTCGTGGTGGTCGAACCCGTTGTGCACCCGGTACGCGATCGCACGGTCGTTGTAGAGCGAGGAGAAGACCCGTCTGACGGCCTGCAGGATGTTCTCGATGCCGGAGATGTTGAGGAACGTCTCCTGCTGCCCCGCGAAGGACGCGTCGGGGAGGTCCTCGGCGGTCGCCGAGGACCTCACGGCCCAGGAGACGGCGTCCGGCGTCTGCTCGCCGGCGACGAGCCGGGCGTACGCGTCGCGGATGTCGCGCTCGATGTCGGCGGGCAGCGGCTGCCGTTCGATCCACTCGCGCACGGTCGCCCCGACCTGCGCGAGGGCGGTCACGTCGTCGACGTCGATCGCCTCGACGGCGGTGCGGATGCGGGTGTCGAGGCCGTCCGCGGTGAGGAAGGCGCGGTAGGCGTCGGCCGTGGTCGCGAATCCGCCGGGGACGCGCACGCCGAGGTCGGAGAGGTTCGAGACCATCTCGCCGAGGGAGGCGTTCTTGCCGCCGACCTGGGGGAGGTCGGCCATTCCCACTTCGTCGAACCAGAGGATGTTGGTCATGACTCTTGCTGCTTTCATTCGGGTCAGGCACGCAGCTTCATGGTCTGCATGATGACGGCGGACATCTCCTCGACGCTCTTGGTCGCGGAGTTCAGGAAGGGGACGCGGTTGCGTCGGTAGAGGTCCTCGGCGCGACGCAGCTCGATCGTGCATTGCTCGAGGCTGGAGTAGCGCGATCCGGGTCGGCGTTCGTGGCGCACCTGGCTCAGGCGCAGTGGGGTCGTGGTGAGGCCGAAGCAGCGCCCCGCGTAGGCGCGGATGGCTCGCGGCAGGCCCTCGGTGGGGAAGTCGTCGTCGGTGAGGGGGTAGTTCGCCACCCGCAGCCCGTGCTGGAGGGCGAGGTACATCGTCGTCGGGGTCTTCCCGCAGCGTGACGGCGCGATGATGAGCACGTCGGCCTGGTCGAGGGCCCGCGCGCTCTGCCCGTCGTCGTGCTCGATCGCGTACTCGACGGCGCGCATGCGCGCGAAGTAGCGGTCGGTGTCGCCGAGCCCGTGGTAGTTGCCGAGCTGCTCGGACGCCGTCACGCCGAGCGCGTCCTCGAGCTCGGTGAGGTGGCCGGCGAGCAGGTCGATGACGGTGGAGCGGGAGGTGCTGAGGATGCCGCGCAGCGACGCGTTCTTGACGGTGACGAACAGCAGCGGGTCGAGGCCGGCCTCCGCGTCGGCGTCGATGCCGGCGACGACGGAGCGCGCCTCGGCCTCGGAGGCGACGAAGGGGATCGTGCGGGTGAGGAAGCGGATGCCGGGGAAGTTCGCCAGCAGTGCGCTGCCGAGCGTCTCCGCGGTGACTCCGGTGCCGTCCGACACGAAGTACGCAGCGCGGGGGACGGGTGGGGTCGGCGAGCTCACTCTCTCACCGTAAGGAAGGAACCGGACTGCTTATGTTCAAATCAGAATGAAAGAACCATAACTCTTATCAATCACGTATATCTCGCACGGAGTGCCGTCGGCACCGCACGACTTGGATAGACTGACCGAGGTCCTCTGTCCGCATTGGCAGGGACAATCGGCCGTGAGCTTGGCCGCTCGTCATCACCCGACCAGCGCCAGGAGAGTCATGCCCGTACGTCACGAACGGCTCATCGCCGCATCCGCCCTGATCCTCGCCGCATCCGTCCTCGCCGGATGCTCCTCCGCGGCCGACGCCGCACCGAAGAGCACCCAGCCGAAGGACGCCGCGCCCACTGCCGCCGCATATCCGCTCACGATCGACAACTGCGGCACCTCCGTCACCTTCGACAGCGCCCCCGAACGCGTCCTCGCCATCAAGTCGACATCGATCGAGATGATGCTCGCCCTCGGCCTGCAGGACCGGATGATCGGCACGGCGTTCCCCGACGGCGAGTACGCGGAGGAGTGGTCCGAGCGCGGCGACGGCATCCCGCTGATCTCCGACAAGCTGCCCGGCCAGGAGGCCACCCTCGATCTCGAACCCGACCTCGTCTACGCCGGATGGGAGTCGAACGTCACCGCCGAGGGCGCCGGCGACCGCGAGACCCTCGCCTCGCTGGGAGTCGGCACCTACGTATCGCCGTCGGCCTGCCAGGAGCCGGAGTACCAGCCGAACCCGCTCACCTTCGACGACGTGTTCGCCGACATCGAGGAGATCGGGCGCATCTTCGACGTCCGGGGCCGCGCTGACGATCTCGTCTCCTCGCTGCGCGCCCGGCTCGACGCCGTCGTGCCCGACGACCGCGGCCTGTCGGCCCTGTGGTTCAGCTCGGGCAGCGACACCCCGTTCGTGGGAGCCGGCATCGGCGCGCCGCAGATGATGATGGATGCCGCGGGCCTCACGAACATCGCCGCGGACATCCCCGAGACCTGGTCGAGCCTGAGCTGGGAGGCCGTCGTGGACAGGGATCCCGACGTCATCGTGCTCGTCGACTCGGCATGGGGCTCCACCGAGAAGAAGATCGGCGTGCTGGAGTCCAACCCGGCCACCGCGCAGTTGTCGGCCGTACGCGACGCGCGCTACCTCGTGGTGCCGTTCCCCGCCGCCGAGGCGGGGGTCCGCAACGTGGAGGCCGTCGAATCGCTCACGGCGCAGCTCGCGGAGCTCGACCTGCCATGACGGCCACCGTCGAGCGCCCCGAGCGCATCGCCCGGATGCCGCGGCCGCCCGCACCGCGGCGACGGGGGTCCGCGGGGCGCACGGCGGTGTGGGCGACGGGGCTGCTGATCGTGCTGGCCGGCTCGATCGTCGTCGCCGTGGCGATGGGCCCGGCAGAGATCACCCCGTGGGACGCCTGGCGCAGCATCCTCGCCCGCGCCGGCGTCGGCGAATCGCCGCTGAGTCCGCTGCGCGACGGGATCGTGTGGGAGCTGCGGATGCCGCGCGTGCTGACGGCCGCAGCCGTGGGCGCCGGGCTCGCGCTGTGCGGCGGGATCATGCAGGCGGTGCTGCGCAACCCGCTGGCCGACCCGTACCTGCTCGGTCTGTCGTCGGGGGCGTCACTGGGCGCGGTGGTCGTGATCGTGCTGGGGGCCGCGCTGGCGCTTCCCGTCGCGGCTTTCGCCGGGGCGGCCGTCGCGCTGCTGGCCACCCTCCTGCTGGCCGGGGCCGACGGCCGGGTCACGGCCTCGCGCACGATCCTCGCCGGCATCGCGGTGTCGGCGGTGCTGGGCGCCCTCACCAGTCTCGTCATCTTCTGGAGCGCCACGGGGGACAGCTACCGGGAGATCCTCGGCTGGCTGCTGGGGTCGCTGGCCGGGGTGACCTGGCCGACGGCATCCGTCGCCCTCGTCGCCATCGTGCTCGTCGGCGGGCCGCTGCTGGCCAGCGCCGGAGCGCTGGACGCCTTCGCGTTCGGCGACCGCGCGGCGGCGTCCCTGGGCGTGTCCGTCGCGCGCACCCGCTGGGTGCTGCTGGGCGGCACGGCTCTGCTCACCGGCGCCCTCGTCGCCGTGAGCGGCTCCATCGGCTTCGTGGGTCTCGTCGTCCCGCATGCCGTCCGGCTCGTGGTGGGCGCACGACACCGGATGCTGCTGCCGCTGTCGGCGCTGGGCGGCGCCATCTTCCTGGTCTGGGCCGACACCCTCGCCCGCACCCTGTTCGATCCCAAGGAACTGCCGGTGGGCGTGGTGACCGCCCTCATCGGCGCGCCGCTGTTCGGCGCACTGCTGCTGCGCGCGCGGAGGATCTCATGACCGCACCGGTTCTGGACGCGCAGGGCCTGACGCTCTCGCGTGGCGGCGCGAGGATCCTCGATGGCGTCGACTGCACGGTCGAGGCGGGCTCGCTGACGGCGCTGGTCGGGCCGAACGGCGCCGGCAAGTCCACCCTGCTGCATCTCATCGCGGGCGCCGAGCAGCCGTCATCCGGTGTCGTGCGGCTGGACGGCCAGGACGTCGCCGGACTGAGACGGCGGGCGCGCGCGCGCCGCACGGCGCTCGTGGAGCAGCAGGCCGAGACCGATCTGGACCTGTCGGTCTTCGACGTCGTGATGCTGGGCAGGACGCCCCACACCCCTCTGCTGGGCGTGCCGGGCCCCGCCGACGAGCTCATCGCGCTCGACGCGCTGCACACGGTCGGCGCCGACGCGCTGGTGGACCGCCGTTTCCACGAGCTCTCCGGCGGCGAGCGCCAGCGGGTGCTGCTCGCCCGCGCGCTGGCGCAGCAGCCGCAGGTGCTGCTGATCGACGAGCCGACCAATCACCTCGACATCGAGGCGCAGCTGGCGACCCTGGCGGCGCTGCGCGCGCTGGCCGATTCGGGCATCGCCGTGCTGGCCGCGCTGCACGATCTGACCCTCGCCGCGCGCTTCGCCGATCGGGTGGTCATGCTCGACCACGGTCGGCTCGTCGCAACGGGCCTGCCGCTGGAGGTGCTCACGCCCGGGCGGCTGAGGGAGGTCTACCGCGTGCGGGCGGACATCGTGCCGCATCCGGTCGACGGCACCCCTCTGATCGTGTTCGCGCCGGCGGGCACGGGACAGGACCGCGCGACGGTGTTCTCGGTAGACTCGGCCGGGTGAGCACCTCCGAGATCCCCGCTTCCCTTGCCGATCTGCTCGAGCGCCCGGTGTACGGCGTGCTCGCCACGATCGGACGCGACGACACCGCCCAGGCGAGCCCCATGTGGTTCGAGCACATCGACGACACGATCCGCTTCACGCACACGAGCACGCGTGCGAAATACCGGAACCTGATGCGCAATCCGTCGATGAGCCTCGTCGTCTACGACCCGGACAACCCGTACCGCTACATCGAGGTGCGCGGGAGCCTGCGCGAGGCGACGCCCGACCCGACCGGCGCGTTCTACCAGCACCTGGCCCGCCGCTACGGGCAGACCGACCCGGCGGCGCCCGCCGACGCCGCCGATCGCGTGATCCTCGTCATGTCGATCGACAGGGTCATCGGGAAGTAGCCCGCGGCGGGCGCCGACCGCCTGTCAGACCAGCGCGGGGATGACCTCGCGCTGGAACAGCTCGATCCCGGAAGTGTCGTACGCGGCCTCCGGGAAGTAGTGGATCGCATAGCCGAGGCCGCGCGAGGCCATGCCCTGCAGCCGCTCGACGATCTGCTCCGGGGTGCCCACGCCGTAGGCCTTCTCGCCACGGTAGTTCCGCATGACCTCCGCCGTGCGGTCGCCGAGGTGCGGCGCGAGCCGCGCCTCGATGGCGGCGAGCCGGTCCTGCACCTCCGCCTCGGTGGCGCCCACGACGGTGTTGAAGTTCGTGGAGCGCACGATGGCGTCGAAGTCGGTGCCGACGGTGCGGGTGTGCTCGCGGAGGACGTCGCTCTTCACGCTGAACTCCTCCGGGTCGCCCCCGGCGAAGTTCGTGTATCGGGCGTACCGGGCGGCGATCCGCAGAGTGACCTTCTCCCCGCCCCCGGCGATCCACAGCGGGATGCCGTCCTGCTGCAGCGGCTGCGGGCGGACGATCGCTCCATCGACCCGGTAGTGCCGGCCGTCCAGGCTCGCCGATCCGGTGGTCCAGGCCTGGCGCATGATCTGCACGCCCTCGTCGAGGCGGCGCAACCGCTCCCCCACGGTCGGGAAGCCGTAGCCGTACGCCCGCCACTCATGCTCGTACCAGCCGCCGCCGATGCCCATCTCGGTGCGACCGCCGGAGACGATGTCGACGGTCGCCGCGACCTTCGCCAGGTATGCCGGGTTGCGATATCCGATGCAGGTGCACATCTGCCCGAGCCGGATGCGGGAGGTGGACGCCGCGAACGCCGACATGAGGGTCCATGCCTCGTGGGTGGCCTCCTGGCTCGCGACCGGCGTGGTGTGGAAGTGGTCGTAGACCCACAGCGACTCCCATGGGCCCTCGTCGGCCGTGCGGGCGAGGTCCCGCATGGTCTGCCACTGGTCGGCGGGGTCGATGCCCACCAGGTCGAATCGCCAGCCTTGGGGAATGAAGATACCGAAGCGCATGCGCGGCAGTCTATCGACGACAGCACCCCGATAGGCTCGGGGCACCGCGATCCCAGAGCACATCACCTTTCAGCGAGCACCGGCGCCGACGCGGGGCGACCGGGGCGGACAGGAGTTCCATGAGCAGCGGAGACGAGACGAGAAGGCGCCTCGGCCGTGTCGGTCTGTGGCGCAGCGGGGCGTTTCTCACCCCCGAGACGGCCGCGACGGCGGAACGGCTCGGCTACGGCACGATCTGGATCGGCGGATCGCCTGCGGCGGACCTGCAGCTCGCGGGGACGCTGCTCGATGCGACCGAGCACATCACCGTCGCCACGGGGATCGTCAACATCTGGACCGCACCCGCTCAGGAGGTCGCCGCATCCTTCCACCGCCTCGAGAAGGCCCACCCCGGTCGGTTCCTGCTGGGGATCGGCATCGGCCACCGGGAGAACCAGGGCGAGGTCTACCGGCACCCGTTCGCGGCCCTGACCCGCTACCTCGACGTGCTCGACGCCGCCGGTGTGCCGAGAGGACGCCGGGTCGTCTCCGCCCTCGGGCCGCGCACGCTGCGCCTCGCCGCGGAGCGCGCGGCGGGCAGCCATCCGTACATGACCACTCCGGCGCACACCCGGTTCGCCCGCGAGATGGTGGGGCCGGATGCCGTGCTCGCCGTCGAGCAGCGCCTCGTGCCGATCGAGGACGAACAGGCCGCGAGGGAGTCCGCGCGGGGCTTCCTGTCGAGGTACCTGAGCCTGACCAACTACCGCCGCACACTCGAGGCGCACGGCTTCGCGGCATCCGATCTGGACGGCGCGGCGACGGATGCCGCCGTCGACGCTCTCGCCCCGCACGGGTCGCCCGTGCTCCTCGCCGATGCCGTGCGGGCGCACCTCGACGCGGGCGCCGATCACGTCTGCGTGCAATTCCTCCCGGCCCGCGAGGACCCGGAGCAGCCTCTGGAACGGCTCGCCGAAGCCCTGCAGCTCGACGCCGTGTGAACCGGGTGCGTGTGCGGGCCGCGATCGCACCCGCACACCACCGGTCACAGGGCGCGCAGGCGCGGGGCGAGGTCGCGTTCGAACAGCGTCATGAAACGCTCCTGGTCGTGGCCCGGGGCGTGGAAGACGAGGTGGTTGAAACCCCAGTCGACGTAGTCCTTCACCTGCGCGACGACCGCATCGGGGTCGGTGCCGACGATCCATCGCTTCGCGACCTGCTCGATGGGCAGTGCATCCGCCGCCCGCTCCATCTCGACCGGGTCGGTGATGTCGTGCTTCTGCTCCTTCGACAGGGACAGCGGCGCCCAGAACCGCGTGTTCTCCAGAGCGGCCTGCTCGGTCTCCTCGTAGGAGATCTTGATCTCGATCATCCGGTCGATCTGCGCGAAGTCCCGGCCCGCGGCGGCGGCGCCCTCCTGCACGGCGGGCACGAGCTTGTCGACATACAGCTCGCGGCCCTTCCCGGAGGTGCAGATGAACCCGTCACCGGCCCGCCCGGCGTACTTCGCGACCAGCGGGCCGCCGGCGGCGATGTAGATCGGCACGCCGCCGGCCGGCACGTCGTAGATCGACGCGTCGTGCGTGGAGTAGTACTCGCCGTCGAAGGACGTGCGCTCCCCCGTCCACAGCGCGCGCATCAACCGGATCGACTCCCGCAGGCGCGCGTAGCGCTCCCGGAACTCGGGCCAGGTCTGCTCGCCCGCGCCCTGGAACCCGGTGGCGATCTCGTTGAGCGCCTCCCCCGTGCCGACACCCAGGAAGATGCGGTCGGGGCTCAGGCAGGCCAGCGTCGCGAACGCCTGGGCGATCACGGCCGGGTTGTAGCGGAACGTCGGCGTCAACACGCTCGTGCCGATCCGGATGCGCTCCGTGCGCGCGCCCACCGCAGCGGCCCAGGCGATCGAGAACGGCGCGTGCCCGCCCGTGTACCGCCACGGCTGGAAGTGGTCGCTGACGGCGACGGACTCGAATCCGTGACGCTCCGCCGCCACGGCGATGTCGACCAGCTCCTTCGGCCCGAACTGCTCGGCGGACGCCTTGTACCCCAGTGTGATCATCAATGCCTCTCCTCTCCCGCGGCCCTCCCGGCCGCGAATCCTGCTTCGTAGCCCTCCCGGTGCGCCTCATCGGCACCGAGTCGGAACATGTCGTGCTCCGGCGCGCGGATGATGGCCGCCGCACCCGGCAGGTCCAGCGCGCCCACGAATCGGCCCATCCCGCGGACGACCGCGACCGGGCATCCGCTGACCTTGCCCTTGACGAGATCCCCCGCCGCGGCCAGTTCATCGGCGATGCACGGCTGAGTGACCACGAGCGGGCGCCCGGTGGTGTCCATCCGCCCGAGCAGGTCCTCGAACACGTGCACGCCGCCCGCGCCGATGGCGACATCGGTCTGCCCATTGCGCCACGGCCTGCCGAGCGTGTCGCTGATGACGACGCCCACCTCGGCGCCCGTCGTCTCGCGCAGTCCCGCGGCGATCCGGCGCGCGGACGCGTCGGGGTCCAGCGGCAGCAGGAGCACCGTGCCCTCCGCGGTGTTCGAGGCATCCACCCCCGCCGCAGCGCCCACGATCCCCAGCCGGTTCTGCACGATGCGGGTCACACCGCCGTCCTGACGCGGCCGGGTGGCGACCACGCGCACGGTCTCGGCGGTGATCGCGTCCTCCCGGTCCGCGGCGGCGATGACGCGGCCCTCCGCCTTGGACACGATCTTCGAGGTCACGACGAGGATGTCGCCGTCCCGCAGCGGCTGCGCCGTGCGCGTCACCGCCTCGGCGATCAGCGCGGTCAGGTCGTCGCCGGGGCGCACCTCCGGCATCCCCGTCAGCGCCCATGCGCTGAGCATCTCGCTCACAGTCCCTCCTCCACCGCGGGCAGGAGGTCCTGCGCGCAGCGCTCGATCCACTGCTCCTGATTGCGTCCGACGTTGTGCAGGTGAACACTGTCGAAGCCGAGGTCCAGCAGCGATCGGATGCGGTCGACGTGCACGCCGATGTCCGCGGAAACCGGGATGCGCGACCGGATGTCGTCAGGGCCCACCCGTGCGGCCAGCTGCGCGACGTCGAAGGGCGAGCGGATGTCGCCGCGCGGGAAGCGCAGCCCCGCCATCGGCCAGTCGCGCAGGGCGTTCTCCATCGCCTCCCCGTCGGTGCGCGCCCAGGACACCTGGGCGTGCACGGTCGCCCGGCCCCGGCCCCGGCCCTGACCGCGGTGCTCCGCCGCGCCCTCGCGGAACGCCCGCAGCAGCGCGGCCAGCCGCTCCGGCGGGCCGGCCATCACCGCTATGCCCTGACCGGTGCGACCCGCCCGACGGGCCGTGGCGGGTCCGCCCGCCCACACCTGCACCTCGGGACTGCCGCGGCTCCACAGCCGCGAGCTCTCCAACCGGAAATGATCACCGCTGTGGCGCACGTCGCTGCCGCGCGCCGCCGAGGAGAACAGCCGTCGGATCACGTCCCCCGCCTCGAACAGCCGCTCGGCGCGCTCTCGCGGCTCCGGCCAGTAGCCGCCCACGACATGCTCGTCGATCGCGTCGCCCGCCGACAGCAGCAGCCGATGCCGCCCGGGATGCAGGGCGGCGAGGGTCGCGGAGGCCTGCGCGACCACCGCCGGGTGCATCCGGTAGCCGGGCACGGCGGACACCGTGATCTCGCCGCCCGTCGCCTGGCCGATCGCCCCTGCCACCACCCAGACGAAGGAGGCGTTGCCCTGCGAAGGCAGCCACGGCTGGAATCGATCGGAGACGACCGCGCCCGCGAACCCTGCGGCGTCCGCGAGCGCGGCGATGCGCACAGCCTCGGCGGGGTCGAACTGCTCGAGCGCGACGACGTGGTGGATCCTCGATGATCGACTCATTCCGCGCTCCGCTTCCTCGCTGCCCCCAGTGGCCCCAGCCGGTCCGACTACCATCCAACAGGTTCCGCGGCGACAGTCCAAACCGAGCCGGTCACGGCCGGCCCGAATGGCCGGACATCTCCTTCTCGCGGCTCCGACAGACTGCGCATGGCGGTCGACGGCGATCAGGGCGCGGCAGATCGCCGGTTGGTCGCCCGTCTCGGATCAGCAAGTTCTGAGTGCCGCCGATTCAGAGACCCGAGACTGCGCCGACGTGCACGGCGAGGAAGGCGTCGACGGCGTCACGGAGGCGCGTGCCGCAGTCCTCGATCACGGGGGCGTCCAGGAGCGCCCCCGAGATGCTCACGGTATGGATGTCGCCCTCGACGGCGACCGCCGAGCCGACGCAGCCGAAGCCGAGGTGGTACTCCTCACGCTCAACGCTGTAGCGGCGGTCACGGATCCGGGCGAGTTCGGCGCGGAGTTCTTCGAGCTCGGTCAGCGTGTGCACCGTGCATGCCTCGAGCTCCTTCAGATCCTCGAGCACGGCCGGTGCCGCGAGGGCCAGGGCGGCTTTGCCCCCTGCTGTGGCGTGCAGAGGCATACGTGTGCCGACCGCCGAGTAGCGGACGGTCGGTGCCACCGGCTCCACCTTGTCGACCACGGTGATCATGCCATCGCGCAACATCCCGATATGGGCCGTGGCGTGGAAGTCGTGCACCAACGGCGCCACGAACTGCCGCAGTGAGGGAACGATGTCGATGGCCGCCACGGCCGCGTGCCCGAGCTCCACCAGGCGCGTGCCGAGCACGTACTCCGACTCGCCCTGCGGGCGACGTACCATGCCGTGGCGCTCGAGCACCCGCAGGGCCCGCAGCACCGTGGTGGAGTTCGCCCCCAACCGCTCGCTGAGTTCGCCCAGCCGGATGCGAGGGTGCGCGGCGAGGATCGACAACACGGCCAAGGCCCGATCCACACTGCCGAGCTCGTACCGCCCGTTGGCCGTCCGCTCGCTCATGCCCTCGCCCTCTGCCTTGTCCGTCAACGGTACTACAGAGTAGTATTCACTATGCGCAATAAAATTGCGCTATATGAAATTTTCACGCACCGATCATCGATGCCGGAAGGATGCTGCAGCGTGGCACAGGCGAAGCCATTGAGCGTAAGTGAACTCGAGGAGACCGCGGTCGCCATCCGTCGCTCCATCGTCTCGATGTTGGAGAAGGCGGGCAGCGGCCACAGCGCCGGCCCGCTGGGCATGGCCGATCTGCTGACCGCGCTGTACTTCAACATCCTCAAGCACGACCCGCAGAACCCGAGCTGGGAGGGGCGCGACGTCTTCTACCTCAGCAACGGCCACACCGCGCCCGTGCTGTACGCCGCGATGGCGCACTCCGGCTACTTCCCGGTCGAAGAGCTGGCCACACTGCGCAAGTACGGCTCGCGCTTGCAGGGTCACCCCGAGCGCAGCGCGCTGCCCGGACTCGAAAGCACGAGCGGTCCGCTCGGCAGCGGACTGTCGCAGGCGGCCGGCTACGCCCACGCCCTGCAGCACATCGACAAGGACTTCACCCGCTTCGTCTACGTGATGATGGGCGACGGCGAACTCGACGAGGGCAACATCTGGGAAGCAGCGATGTACGCCGGCAAGTACAAGCTGCGCCAGCTGATCGGCTTCGTCGACCGCAACTACATCCAGATCGACGGCTCCACCGAGGACGTCATGCCGCTGGAGGACCTGCGCGGCAAGTTCGAGTCGTTCGGCTGGCACGTCCTCGAGATCGATGGCCACAACATGCAGGCGATCATCGACGCCGTCGGCACGGCGAAGGCCGTCGGCAGCAGACCGACCGTGATCATCGCCCACACCGTGCCCGGCAAGGGCGTGGGCTTCATGGAATACGACCACCGCTGGCACGGCAAGGCGCCCGATGCCGCGCAGGCCGCAGAAGCACTCGCAGGACTCCCCCGCGCCGCTGGAAAGGCACAGAACGCATGAGCTACCCGCTGAACCCCGACCTGCACTCCGACGACGTGCAGCGCGAACCCATCCGCGCCGGATTCGGCCGCGGCCTGCTTGAGGCCGGCAAGCGCGATGAGAGCGTTGTCGCGCTCTGCGCCGACCTCACCGAGAGCACGCAGATGAGCCTGTTCCAGGAGGAGTTCCCGGAGCGCTTCATCGAGGTCGGCATCGCCGAGCAGAACCTCGTCACGGTCGCCGCCGGCATGGCGCACGCCGGGAAGATCCCGTTCACCAGCAGCTACGCGGCCTTCAGCCCCGGCCGCAACTGGGAGCAGATCAAGACCACCGCCGCGTTGAACGATCTGCCCGTCAAGGTCATCGGCTCGCACGCCGGCCTCAACGTCGGCCCGGACGGTGCGACGCACCAGATGCTCGAAGACATCGCCATCATGCGCGTCATGCCCAACATGGTGGTCATCGCCCCCGGCGACAGCATCGAGGCCGAGAAGGCCACGCTCGCGATCGCGCAGAACGGCGCACCCGCATACCTGCGCCTCGCCCGCGACAGGACTCCGATCTTCAGCACCACGGACGCCCCCTTCGAGATCGGCCGTGCCTA
The DNA here is from genome assembly GCF_039539005.1 of Microbacterium soli. Taxonomy (NCBI): domain Bacteria; kingdom Bacillati; phylum Actinomycetota; class Actinomycetes; order Micrococcales; family Microbacteriaceae; genus Microbacterium; species Microbacterium soli. The sequence continues at coordinate 1,650,261 of NZ_BAABCP010000001.1, read as the reverse complement.
TCTGTTGCGCGAGGGAGCGGACGTCACTCTCGCCGGCACCGGCACGATGACCTACGAGCTGCTCATCGCCGCAGAGATCCTCGCGGCGCAGGACGTGGATGCCGAAGTGCTGCACGTACCGACGGTCAAGCCGCTCGACGAGGAGACGATCCTCGCCAGTGTCCGCAGGACCGGCCGCATCGTCACCGCCGAGGAAGCGCAACGCGCGGGAGGCTTCGGCAGCGCCGTGGCCGAGCTTCTCGGCGAGAAGCTGCCGCGTCCGGTGCGCCGCCTCGGCGTCGACGACCGGTACGGCGAGACGGGAACACCGATCGAGCTGCTCGACGCCTTCGGCCTGACCGGGCGGCACCTCGCAGCCACGATCGCGGAGTTCATCGCCGGACTCGACGCCGGCTCTGACCGCTGAGCAGAACGACGAGTCTCTTCATCGACGCTCCGAAGCGCGTCGACGGCGGTCTCGGTGGATCACGATTCAGCCGCGCTTGATCAGCGCGGCCAGCGCCTGCCCACCCCCGATGCACATCGTGACGATCCCGTAGTCGCCGCCGGTGCGCTGCAGCGTGAGCGCCGCCCGCACGGTGAGGATGGCGCCGGTGGCGCCGACCGGATGCCCCAGGGCGATCGCCCCACCGTAGGGGTTGACGCGGGCGGGGTCGAGCTCGGTGTCGCGGATGACCGCCAGCGCCTGCGAGGCGAAGGCCTCGTTGAGCTCGATCGTCGACACGTCGGCGGGAGTCAGTCCGGTCTGCGCGAACAGCTTCCGCAGCGCCAGGGTCGGGGCGTAGCCCATGATCTCCGGATCCAGCGCCGCCGTCGTGACGGCCTCGATGGTCGCCAGCACCGGCGCGCCCTCGGCACGGGCATCCGCCTCGCGCATGAGCACGGTCGCGGCGCCTCCGTCGTTGATGCCCGACGCGTTGCCCGCGGTGACCGTGCCGCCCTCGACGAACGCGGCGCGCAGGCCTGCGAGGCCCTCCCGCGTCGTATCGGGACGCGGATGCTCGTCGCGGGTCACCTCGACGGGCCGGCGGCCGGATGTGGTGACGGGGACGATCTCCTCCGCGAACGCCGCCTGCGCGGCATCCGTCGCAGCACGGCGCTGCGACTCGAGGGCGAAGTCGTCCTGATCCTCGCGCGTGACGGAGAACCGGGACGCGACGTTCTCGGCCGTCGTGCCCATGTGCCTGCTCGTGAAGGGGTCCGTGAGCATCGCGACCGTGCCGTCCACGAGCTTCCGGTCGCCCAGGCGGTCGTTGAACCGGGCATCGAAGTCGTAGAACGGCATCCGGGTCATGTTCTCGGCACCGCCGGCGACGGCGACATCGATCCCACCCCACAGCAGTTCCTGCGCCGCCGACCAGATCGCCTGCAGCCCCGACCCGCACAGCCTGTTGACGGTGAACGCCGGGGTGTTCACATCGAGCCCGGCCCCCAGCGCCACGCGGCGCGAGATGTACGCGTCCCCGGCGACCTGGCCGATCGTGCCGATGACGACCTCGCCGACCCGCGAGCCGTCGATCCCGGAGCGGCGGAGCGCCTCCACGACCGCCGCCGCACCCAACTCGTGCGCCGGGGTGTCCCGGAACGCGCCGCCGAATCGTCCGACCGGGGTGCGCGCCCCCGCGACGATCGCGACCTTCTCCCGTGCCGTCGATGATGCAGTCATCACTCCGCCGCCTCCTCTGCCCGCTCCTGCACGTCGATCGCTGCCGTGTCCGGCACATAGCCGGGGACGTGCCGCTCGTCGACCCCGTCGTACGCGGACAGGGGCCGGATGAGCGCATTGGACGCCGCCTGCTCCATGACGTGCGCGGTCCAGCCGGTCACCCGCGCGGCGATGAACAGCGGCGTGAAGATCTCGGTCTCGAAGCCCAGCAGGCTGTATGCCGGACCGGACGGATAGTCGAGGTTCGGGTAGATGCCCTTGCGGGTGACGAACTCGTGCTCGAGCGTGTCGTACAGCTCGGCCAGGTCCGTCCGGCCGTACTCGGCGATCAGCCGGTCCAGGGCCGCCTTCATGGTCGGCACCCGGGAGTCGCCGCGCTTGTAGACCCGGTGCCCGAAGCCCATGATCTTGCGCTTGGCGGCGAGGGCCTCGTCCAGCCACGGCACGACGCGGTCCGCCGAGCCGATCTCGTCGAAGATGTGCATGACGGCCTCGTTGGCGCCACCGTGCAGCGGCCCCTTGAGCGCACCGATGGCGCCCACCACCGCGGAGTACAGATCCGAGGTCGTCGACGCGATCACGCGCGCGGTGAACGTGGAGGCGTTGAAGGAGTGCTCCGCGTACAGCACCATCGAGATGCGGAACACGTCGACGGCCGCCGCCGAGGGCAGCTCGCCGAACGTCATCCAGAGGAAGTTCTCGGAGTAGTCCAGGTCGTCGCGCGGCGCGATGGGCTCCAGGCCCCTCCTGCGCCGCTGCACGGCGGCGATGATCGTGGGCAGCTGTGCGAACAGGTACAGCGCACGGCCTTGGTCGAGCACGGGGTCCGTCCAGCCGCCCGGCCGGTGAAGGGTCGGGTCGAAGGTGCCCAGCTGGCTCACGGCCGTGCGCACCACATCCATCGGATGCGCCTCCACCGGGATCAGCTCCAGCAGCGCGACCGTTCGCTCGTCGAGCGGGCGCAGCTCCCGCTCGCGCTTCTGCAGGTCGGCCAGCTGATCGGCATCCGGCAGCTCGCCGTTCCACAGCAGGTGCGCGACCGCCTCGAAGGGCTGGGTCGCGGCCAGCTCCTGGACCGGGTAGCCGCGGTAGAGCAGGCTGTTCGTCTCGGGGTTGACCTTGCTGATGGCGGTGACGTCGGCGATGACGCCGGCAAGGCCCTTCTTGATGTCGTCGGTCATGCTGTGCTCCTTTGCGACTGCGCTGGACTCGTCCTCGGCCCGCTCGAGGTCCGGGGAGGGCCCGCCTATTTCGTGATGGTGAAGGTGAAGATCCCGGAGTCGAAGTGGTTGTACGACTCGTAGTCGATGAGGTCGTACAGGTCGGCGCGGTGCTGCATCTCGCCGAGCCTCGAGGTCAGATGCCCCTCGTCGATCAGCGTATCCAGCGCACGGTCCGCCGCGCCCATGGCGAGGCGCAGCAGCGACACCGGCCAGATCACGATGTTCACGCCCACGTCGCGCAGCTGGTCCACCGAGAACAGGTCGCTCTTGCCGAATTCGGTCATGTTGGCGAGGATCGGCACGTCCACGGCATCCCGCATCGCGGCGAACTCCTCGAGCGAGCGCATCGCCTCCGGGAAGATCGCGTCGGCTCCGGCGTCCACGAGCGCCTTCGCCCTGTCCGTCGCGGCAGCCAGGCCGTCCACGGCGGCGATGTCGGTGCGCGCCATGATGAGGAAGTTCTCATCACGGCGGGCGTCGACGGCGGCGCGAATGCGCTTGACGGCGGTGTCGGTGTCGACCACCGTCTTGCCGTCGAGGTGCCCGCAGCGCTTCGGGTTGACCTGGTCCTCGATGTGGGTGCCGGCGATCCCGGCGTCCTCCAGGGTCTGGATGGTGCGGGCGACGTTCATGGGCTCGCCGAATCCGGTGTCCGCGTCGATGATGGCGGGCAGGTCCGTCATCCGGGCGATCTGGGCGCCACGACCGGCGACCTCGGTGAGCGTCGTGAGACCGATGTCGGGAAGCCCGAGGTCTGCGGAGAGCACGGCGCCCGAGATGTAGACGCCCTCGAAGCCCTTCTGCTGGATGAGCCGCGCCGACAGCGGGTTGAACGCCCCCGGGAAGCGCAGCAGCTCGCCGGTCCCGAGCCGCTCGCGCAGCAGGCGGCGCTTCTCGGGGGCGGGGGTTTGTGAGTACAGCATCAGAAGAGTCCCTTCGGGGCCTCGGGGGCGGATGCCAGGACACCCGGCTTCGCGATGATGGACAGCTCGGCCACCTCGGCGGCGGTCAGCTCGGGCAGGCGCTGCACGAGCGCCAGGAACCGCTCGATCTCGGCCGGCTCCAGCACGGGTTCGGCGAGGATGCGGAACTTGCGGATGTACTGCTCTCGACCGAACGGGCGGGCCCCCAGCGGGTGCGCGTCGGCGACGGCGATCTCCTCGACGACCTGCGAGCCGTCGACGAGGGTGATCTCCACACGGCCGCCGAAGGCCTTCTCGGCCGGATCCGTGGAGTGGTACCGGCGCGTCCACTCCGGATCCTCCGCCGTGGTGACCTTGTGCCACAGGGCGACCGTGTCCTCGCGCTGCGCGCGCTCGGGAAGGTAGGAGTCGACGTGATCCCACGTGCCGTCCTGCAGGGCGACGGCGAAGATGTACGGCACCGAGTGATCCAGCGTCTCACGGGAGGCGGTCGGGTCGTACTTCTGCGGGTCGTTGGCCCCCGAGCCGATCACGTAGTGCGTGTGGTGGCTGGTGTGCAGCACGATCGAGGCGATGTTGGCGGGATCGCGCAGCTCGGGCCGTGCGGTGCCCAGACGCCGGGCGAGATCGATGATGGCCTGCGCCTGGTACTCGGCGGAGTGCTCCTTGGTGTAGGTGTCCAGGATGCCGCGCTTGGGCTCGCCGGCGGCGGGCAGCGGCACGTCGTAGGAGGCGTCGGGGCCGTCCAGCATCCAGGCGATCACGCCGTCCTCGCCCTCATAGATGGGCGACGGGCTGGTCTGACCGCGCATGGCTCGATCGACGGCCTCGACGGCCATCTTCCCGGCGAAGGCCGGGGCGTGGGCCTTCCATGTGGAGATCTCGCCCTTGCGGCTCTGCCGGGTGGCGGTGGTGGTGTGCAGCGCCTGACCGATGGCCTGGTAGATGGTCTCGGCGGGGAGATCCAGCATGGTGCCGATGCCCGCCGCGGCGGACGGGCCGAGGTGGGCGACATGGTCGATCTTGTGGGCGTGCAGCGAGATGGCGCGCACGAGGTCGACCTGGATCTCGTAGCCGGTGGCGATGCCGCGCACGAGCGCGCGCCCGTCGCAGCCCGCGTGCTGGGCGACGGCGAGGATCGGCGGGATGTTGTCGCCGGGGTGCGAGTACTCGGCGGCCAGGAAGGTGTCGTGGTAGTCGAGCTCGCGCACGGCGACGCCGTTGGCCCACGCGGCCCACTCGGGGCTGGTGCGCTCGTCGAGCTTCGCGCCGAAGATCGTCGCGCCCCTGCCGCCGGTGGAGACGGGATGGCTGAACGCCTGCGCTCGGGCCGCGACGATCGGGCCGCGGGTCAGGGATGCCGCTGCGACCGACGCGTTGTCGATGATGCGGTTGATGATCATCGCGGTGACCTCGGGGTCGACCTCGACGGGGTCGACGGCGACCTGCGCGATCTTCCAGGCCAGCTGCTCCTCGCGGGGCAGATCCTCTTCGGAGCGGTGGACGCGGACGTGATGGGTGACGGTCATGGGGTTCCTTCGCTGTCGAGGGTGCGCTGCTGTTGCAGGGAATCGAGGATGCCGGTGAGGGCGTTGTGCAGGTGGACGTGCGTGGCGTGCGCGGCGAGCTCCGCGTCGCCGGATGCCAGGGCACGGGCGATCTGCAGATGCTCGGATGCCGAGGCGGCCAGCCGCTCCGGCTTGTCGCGCGCCATGCGCCGCACGCGGACGAGGTGGGTGCGCACGGGGCGCAGCGCGGACGTCAGATAGTCGTTGCCGTGCGACGCGTCGACCTCGGCGTCGAGCCTCGCGATGAGCGCATAGTACGCGTCACGGCCCTCATCGCCGTCGAGGTCGACGTGCGAGAACTCCGCGGCGAGCGCGGTGAAGGCGCCTCGATCGCCGCGCTGGGCGGCCAGCCGGGCCGCGGTCTCCTCCAGCGCACGGCGGATCTCGAACAGCGACCGGATGTCGTCGGCGTCCAGTCCTGCGACGACAGTGACCCTCGGGGACTGCTGCACAGCCAGACCATCGGCGACGAGCCGGCGCAGCGCCTCCCGCAGCGGCGTGCGACTCACGCCGAGCCGTTCGGCCTGCGAGGCCTCGGCCAGCACGGCGCCGGAGGGCAACGCGCCGGACTGGATCTCCTCCAGCAGCGTCAGATACGCCTTCTCACTCGCGCGCATGTCGCTAGTGTATACATAAACCCCCATCGAATGGCAATATCCTCCCCACCGAGCACTACTGCGTATACATCCTGTACACCCGTGCGACCCGGCTCCGCTCGCGGCCGTGTTCGTCACGCGACGTCACATCCCGTCGTCGTCCGTCACATCCCCTGCACGCCTGCGGCATCCGCGATTACTCTCCAGTCGATGCCCACTCGCCCGCGAACCAGCCTGCTGGAGGAGGAGTCCGTCACCTTCGCGGCCAACCTCATCCGCTTCGAGAGCGTCAACACGGGCGATCCCGCGACGATCGGCGACGGCGAGACGCGGGCCGCCCGCTACGTGCAGGAGCGGCTCGAAGAGCTCGGCATCCCGACGGTCTTCGTCGAGCCGGCCCCGGGCCGGGGGAGCGTGGTCGCCCGGCTGCACGGATCGGATCCGCACGCCGGGGCGCTCGTGCTGCACGCGCACCTGGATGTGGTGCCCGCGGATGCCGAGGGCTGGACGCATCCCCCGTTCGGCGGGGTGATCGACGACGGGATGCTGTACGGGCGCGGTGCTGTGGACATGAAGGACTTCGCCGGCGTGCTGCTGGCCGTGGCGCGGGAGTTCGCCCGCCGTGGCCGGGTGCCCCGTCGAGATCTCGTCTTCGCCTTCCTCGCCGATGAGGAGTCCGGTGGCGCGCACGGCGCCGGCTGGCTCGTCGACAACCGCCCCGAGCTGTTCGCGGGCGCCACTCAGGCACTGGGCGAGGTGGGCGGATTCTCCGTGCCGTACGGGGACCGTCGCGCATATCTGCTGGCAACCGGCGAGAAGGGCGTGGCCACGGCATCCGTCGTCACACGAGGCGCGTCCGGGCATGCCTCGCTGCCGCACCGCGACGACGCCGTCGTACGACTGGTGGAGACGGTGGCGCGCATCAGCGGCTACTCCGCCCCGTCCACGCGCAGCAGGACGACAGATGCCCTGCTGCAGGCCTTCGCAGAGGAGACCGGGCGACCGTTCACGGACCGGACCCTGAGCTCCGACCTCGGCTCGCTGGGGTTCGTCGGCAGGCTCATCGCCGCCTCACTGCACTCCACCGTCGCACCGACGATGCTCCGCGCCGGCGAGAAGGGCAACGTGATCCCGTCCGAGGCGCGCGCACATCTGGACATCCGCACTCTTCCGGGCGAGGAGAAGAGGCTGCGAAACACGCTGCGCACCCTCGCCTGGCCGGGAGCGACGGTGGAGTGGCACGACGGCCCGCCCGCGATCGAATCGCCCGACGATGCACCCCTGACACGGGTGATCGCCGAGGCCATCGCCGCCGAGGACCCGGATGCCGTCGTGCTGCCGTACCTCCTGCCGGCCTCCACCGACAACAAGCACTTCGCGAAGCTCGGCATCGACGGCTACGGCTTCGTCCCGCTGCGCGTGCCGACGGACTTCGACGTGTACGCGCAGTTCCACGCCGTCGACGAACGCGTGCCGGTCTCGTCGCTGCACTTCAGCGCGCGGGTCACGGCGGAGATCCTGCAGCGGGCCTGACCGCGTGCCGCCTCACGCCGCCGAGGCGGGCTCCACGTCCGGGCCCGTCCGGCCCTCCGGGGCCGGCAGACTCTCCGGGCTCGGCTCACCGAGCTTGACGATGACGACCCCGACGAGCACGAGCGCCCCGCCGACCAGTTGCACCGGCGCCGGCAGCTGCCCCAGCAGCAGCCAGCCGAACAGCATCGCCGCGATCACCTCCGCGAGCGCGACGAAGGATGCCAGGCGCGAGCCCAGCATCCGCGTCGAGGCGATGCCCAGCACGTAGGCGAGGGCCGTGGCCAGCAGTCCGATGGCGAGCACGGGCACGAACCACGGCACGGCGACATCGGCGACTCCGGCGAGCCGGTACGAGATGTCGTCGAAGGTCCACCGCATCGGGAGCACCCCGACCAGCCCCGCCGTCGTCAGCCCCAGCGCCCCCAGCAGCAGTCCGCTGCCGGCGAGGGCGAGCGGCGGCAGGCCGGTGTCCTGCCGGGCCGACAGCACGAAGTAGGTGGCCGCGCCGACCATGGCTCCCAGCGCCCACAGGATGCCGCCGCCGTCGACGCGTGCGCCGGTGAGGACGTCGAGCATGAGCACGAGTCCGACGAACGCGAGGACGGCGCCGAGAATGCTGCGCCCCGTCGGCCTCTCCCCGCGTCGCACCCACAGCCACAGCACGACGGCCACGGGAGCGGTGTACTCGATGAGCAGCGCGACGCCGACGTCCATGACCGCGACGGCCTGGAAGTAGAACAGCTGTGTGGCGGTGACCGCGAGCAGGCCGTAGGCGGCGATCATCCCCGCATTGCAGCGCAGCAGCCGCCACCGACCACGCAGGGCGAGGATCGTCGGGACGAGGAGGATGAGCGCGGCGACCCAGATGCGCGCGGTGACCGCGGCGCCCGGCGTCCAGCCGGCGTCGATGAGACCGCGCGCCCAGGCGCCGGACATCCCGAACGAGAATGCCGCGCCGAGTGCGACGAGCAATCCGGTGCCCGCACGCGGGCGCCGACTGATGTCCTCTGCGGCACGGCCCATGGAAGATGACACTAACCTCCTTCGAGGGGCCCACGCCCCCTCGCCGACGTCACCGGGCCGATTCCCTCGGGCGTCGCCGTCGCCTCCTGCTCCTCAGGCCGGGATGAGTCCGGCATCGGCGAGTTCCGCCCAGAACTCGTCGGGAATCTCCTGCGCGGCGTATTCGACGTTCTGGCGGAGTTGCGCGGGTCGGCTGCCGCCGACCACCACCGAGCGCACCAGCGCGGAGCGCAGCGGGAACCGGATCGCCGCCGCCGGAAGCGGAACCCCGTGACCGGCGCAGATCGCGGCGATGCGCATGAGCCGCTCCCACAGAGCCTCCGGGAGGGCGCCGTACTCGTATCGGCCATCGCGCCGCGGTTCGATCTGCGCCAGCAGACCCGAGTTGAACACCGAGGCCGCGACGACGCCGGTGCCGCGCTCCGCGCAGGCCGGCAGCACCCGCTCCGCCGCCGGCTGCTCCAGCAGCGTGTAGCGCCCGGCGACCATGATCAGGTCGAGATCGGCTTCTTCGACCGCCCTGGCCAGGGCATCCGAGACCATCGAGCCGACGCCGATCGCCGTGATCGCGCCCTCGGCTCGCAGCCTCTGCATCGCCGGGAGGGCCTCGGAGACGGCCAGGTCGAGGTCGTGTCTCTCCGGATCGTGCAGGTAGAGCACGTCGATCCGGTCCAGCCCGAGGCGCTCCTGCGACTCGGCGACGGCGGCGCGGATGCCGGCCTCGCTGAAGTCCCACCGCCTGCGCAGGTCGTCGGGCACGAAGAAGTCGTGGGCGGTGTCCAGCCCGCCGGCCCGGTGATCGGGGTTCGGTCGCAGCAATCGCCCGACCTTCGTCGAGACGATGAACTCGTCACGAGGCTTGGTGCGCAGGAACGCGCCCAGCCGCCGCTCGCTCAGTCCCAGCCCGTAGTGCGGCGCGGTGTCGAAGTAGCGGATGCCCGCCTCCCAGGCGGCGTCGAGCACGGCCAGGGCGTCGTCGTCACTGAGTTCCCGGAACAGGTTGCCGACGTTCGCGGCGCCGTAGCCGAGCGCGGGGAGAACGAGGTCAGGCCGCGGCATGCCGTCCCCTCCAGGTGAACTCGGCGATGCTGGCCGGCTTCATCTCCATCCCCGCTCCGGGGGCGACCGGCGGCGCATAGGACCCGTTTCGGATCTCCGTGGGCACGACGAAGTGCTCGTGCAGGTGGTCGACGTACTCGATCATCCGCCCGTCGCGGGAGCCGCTGACGGCCACGAAGTCGAACATGGACAGGTGCTGCACGGCCTCGCAGAGCCCCACCCCGCCCGCGTGGGGGCACACCGGCACGGTGAACTTCGCCGCCAGCAGCAGGTTCGCGATGTTCTCGTTCACGCCGGCCACCCGCACCGCGTCGATCTGCATGACGCTGATCGCGTTCGCCTGCAGCAGCTGTTTGAAGATCATCCGGTTCTGCGCGTGCTCGCCGGTGGCGACGCGGATCGGCGCCACCGCACGGGCGATCTCGGCATGGCCGAGGACGTCATCGGGGCTGGTGGGCTCCTCGACCCAGGCCGGATGGAACTCGGCCAGCGCCGTGACCCATTCGATCGCCTCGGAGACCTCCCAGCGCTGATTGGCGTCGATGGCGATGGGGAAGTCCGGCCCGCACACCTCGCGCGCCCTGCGGAACCGACGGATGTCGTCGTCGAGGTCGGCGCCGACCTTGAGCTTGATCTGGGTGAAGCCTGCGGCCATCGCCTCCCGCGCCAGGCGCTCCAGCTTCTCATCGGAGTATCCCAGCCAGCCGGGACTGGTGGTGTATCCCGGGTACCCGGACTCCATCAGCGCCGCCTCGCGCTCCGCCCGCCCGGGGACGGCGGCACGGAGGATCTCCAGGGCGTCCTCGCGGGTGAGGACGTTGGTGAGGTAACGGAAGTCGACGAGGTCGACGATCTCCTCGGGGCTCATCCGCGCCAGCAGCTGCCACAGCGGGAGCCCGGCGCGCTTGGCCTTGATGTCCCACAGCGCGTTGATCACGGCACCGATCGCCATGTGCATCACGCCCTTCTCCGGGCCGAGCCAGCGCAGCTGCGAGTCGCCCACGATCTCGCGGAACGTACCGCCCATGTCGGCCAGCAGCGGCTCCAGCTCCCGCCCGACGAGGTGTCCCGCCAGAGCGTCGATGGCGGCGACCTGCACGTCGTTCCCCCGGCCGATCGTGAAGACGAACGAGTGCCCGGAGATGCCGTCTCCGGCGTCGCTGCGCACGATCACGTACGCCGCCGAGTAGTCCGGGTCGGGGTTCATCGCGTCCGATCCGTCCAGACTCAGCGAGGTGGGGAATCGGATGTCGCTGGTCTCCAGCGCGACGATACTGCTCACAGGGCTCCTTCAGCCGCGCCATCGATGTGCTGCGGACAGGTGGAGTTTAAACATCGGATGTCTATACTGTCAACAGCGGGGTCGTTCCGGGCATCCGCTTCTCAGACGAGATAGGAGAACCATGAAGTTCGCACGCCTCGGCGAGTCCGGAAGCGAGATCCCCGTCGTCATCGACGATGGTCGCCACTACGACCTCCGGCCGGTGACATCGGATGTGGACGGCGAGTTCCTCCGCACCGACCCTGTCGGCCGCACCCGCGCCGCACTGGACGCGGGGGCCCTTCCCGAGCTGCCCGATGCCGGGTCGATGCGCGTGGGCGCCCCGATCGCGCGGCCGAGCGCCGTCATCTGCATCGGGATGAACTACGCCGCCCACGCCGCCGAATCCGGCTCCGAGCCGCCGAGCGTCCCCATCCTGTTCCTGAAGACGCCGAACACCGTGATCGGACCGAACGACGCCGTCACCATCCCGCGCGGCAGCGAGAAGACCGACTGGGAGGTCGAGCTCGGGGTCGTGATCGGCTCCCGCACGGCGTATCTGGACTCCCCCGAGGAGGCGGCCGCGCACATCGCCGGCTACGTGCTGGCCAATGACGTCTCCGAGCGCGACTTCCAGATGACGGTCTCCGGCGGTCAGTGGTCGAAGGGCAAGATCGCCGCGGGGTTCAACCCCACCGGGCCCTGGCTGGTCCCGGCATCCGAGCTCGACGCGCACGGCCTCCGTCTGCGCAGCTGGGTCAACGGGGAGCCGCGCCAGGATTCGAACACCTCCGACATGATCTTCGACGTGCCCACGCTCGTGCACCACCTGTCGCAGTACGTCACGCTCGAACCCGGGGACCTGATCCTCACCGGGACGCCGCAGGGCGTCGCGCTGTCCGGCAGGTATCCGTACCTGAAGCCGGGCGACGTGGTCGAGCTGGAGATCGAGGGCCTCGGCCGTCAGCGCCAGGAGTTCGTGGCGTGGGAGGCGCAGCGATGAGCGGCCGGCTCGAGGGGCTGGTCGCCCTCGTCACCGGCGGGGCATCCGGGATCGGCGCGGCGATCGCCCGCCGACTGCACGAGGAGGGCGCACGGGTCGCGGTGCTCGACCGGGACCCCTCCGGAGCGGACGCCGCCTTCGCGGCGTTCCCGGCGGATGTCTCCGATCGCGCCTCGGTCGACGCCGCCGTCTCCGCGGTCGCGGCGCAGTTCGGCGGCATCGACATCGTCATCAACAACGCCGGTATCGGCGCACAGGGCGACATCGCCGCGAACGACGACGACGAGTGGGCCCGCGTGCTCTCCGTCAACGTCACCGGCATCGCCCGCGTGACATCGGCGGCGCTCCCCTGGCTGCGGAGGTCGTCTTCAGCGGCGGTCTGCAACACGGCATCCATCGCCTCGACCACAGGGCTGCCGCAGCGAGCGCTGTATTCCGCGTCCAAGGGTGCGGTGTCGGCGCTCACGCGGGCGATGGCCGCCGACCACCTGCGCGAGGGCATCCGGGTCAACGCCGTCAACCCGGGCACCGCGGACACCCCCTGGGTGGGGCGACTGCTGGCGTCCGCGGACGACCCCGCCGCGGAGCGGGCCGCACTCGAGGCGCGTCAGCCGCACGGCCGGCTGGTGTCCCCCGCCGAGGTCGCCGACGCCGTGCTGTATCTGGTGTCTCCGGCATCCGGGTCCACCACGGGCACCGCCATCGAGGTCGATGGCGGGATGGCCCGCCTCCGGCTGCGCCCCGAGTGACCCGTTCCTCCCCTTCCTCCTCCGCCGACACCCGGGTATCGCCGAGGCCCAGAAGCAAGGGCGGCGGGCCTCGGCGGGAGAGGGCGGGTCAGCGGATGCGGTAGAACGACAGCGCGTTGCGCTGGAACACATCGTCGACGCTGATGCCCCGGCACGCCGCCCACTCCGCGACGGTGCGGAACCAGCGCTGCCGGGAGTGGGCGGCATGGACACCATGATCCGCATCGATCGAGGACACCGGCCAGTCGCTGCCCCACATGAGCCGCCGCGGGCCGAAGGCCGCCAGCGCCGCATCCAGGAAGGGCCGGACCTGGGCATCCGTCCACACCCCGCCGGCCTCGGCCGGCAGACCGGACAGCTTGCAGAACACCTGCGGATGCGCGCCCAGTGCGCGCAGATCCTCCGCCCACGTCTCCGAGGGAGCGGCAGGGTCCGTCGCCGTGCCGATCGCGGGCTTGCCGAGGTGATCCAGCACGACCGGCAGCTCCGGGACGGATGCCGCCAGTGCCGCGACCTCCCCGAGCTGGTCCGCGCGCACGCAGGCGTCGAAGGTCCAGCCCCGCCGGGACACCTCCCGCGCCCCGCGGAGGAAGTCCTCCCCGAGCGCGAACCCGGCCGGCTCCCCCTGCAGCAGATGCCGCACTCCGACGACCCGCTCGAACGACGCCAGCGCCGCCAGCTGCTGTTCGGTCTCCGTTCCGCGATCCAGCCGCGCGCCGGCCACGATCGCCACCACGCCCGCGGGCGACGAGATGGCATCGGCCCAGCGCACCTCGTCGAGGGACAGTTCGGGCACCGGATCCGCCTGCACGAAGACCGCTGTTTCCTCCTCGATGCCCTCCAGTCGCTCGGCGAGGAACTCCTCTTCGGCGAAGCGCCGGTCCAGCGGGCCCTCCAGCCAGTCGTACTCGAGCAGCTCCGGGTCCCAGAGGTGCAGGTGGGAGTCGACGACGCGCATGCGTTCATCGTCACATATCCGACGCCCGATACGGCCCAGACATCCGATGATTGTGCGAGGATGTGGCCATGGCAGTCACGGACGAGGCGATCGAGAAGATCAAGGCGATGATCGTCGGGGGCGAGCTGGGTCCCGGCGACAGGCTCCCGCCGGAGAAGGAGCTCTCCGAACGGCTCGGCCTGTCGCGCAACTCCATGCGGGAGGCCGTCAAGGCGCTCGAGGTCATCCGCGTGCTGGACGTCCGCCGCGGCGACGGCACCTACGTGACCAGTCTGGAACCGCACCTGCTGCTGGAGGCCATCAGCTTCGTCGTCGATCTGCACGACGACGACTCGCTGCTGGAGCTGTTCGCCGTCCGGCGGATGCTGGAGTCGCAGGCCACCGGCCTCGCGGCGAGCAATGCCTCCGCGCAGGAGGCGGAGTCGCTTCTGGCCGAGGTCGCCTCCGTCGACCCGGACGTGGTGACCATCGACGACCTCGTCGCCCACGACATCCGCTTCCACGGCGAGATCGTGCGCCTGACGGGCAACGGCTACCTCGCCAGCCTCGTCGACGGTCTCAGCAGTCAGACCGTCCGGGCCCGAGTGTGGCGCGGTGTGACCGAGCAGGGCGCGGTGGAGCGCACCCTGTCCGAGCATCGCGGCATCGCCGAGGCCATCGCGCAGCGCGACTCCGCGCTGGCCTCGTCACTGGCCACCGCGCATATCGCCGGCGTCGAGCGGTGGCTGCGTCAGGCCGCCACAGCCTGACCCGCTCAGCCGCCGCCCGTGACGCACGCAGCGGGCCCCGGCATGGATGCCGGGGCCCGCTGTGCTCAGGGTCCTGCTACGCCTGCGTCTGACGACGACGCAGCATGAACAGCACGCCTGCGGAGATGAGCACCACGCCGAACGCGGAGCCCACGATCAGCGGCACCACGTCACCACCGGTCTGCGCCAGCGGCTTGTCGACCGGAAGCGTCACCGTCGACGGCGCGGAGTCGACCGCGTCACCGAAGGGGTCGACGGCCGAGGCGGTCGCGGTGTTGGTCAGCGTCGCGGCCTTGGCGTCCTCCGCCGTGGTCGTGTACGTGGCCGTGCAGTCGATCGAGTCGCCGGGAGCCAGCGGCTCGACGGGGCACACGATGTCGGACAGGTCACCGGTTCCGGAGAAATCGCCCTCGGTGACCGTCGGGTCGGTGAGGGTGACGTTGCCGGTGTTGGTCACCTCGAAGGTGTAGGTGATCAGCTGGTCGGCGCCGGTCACTGAGTCGACGTCAGCCGTCTTGGCCAGTTCGAGGCTCGGCTTCTGGTCGACGTCCACGACGGCCTGGGACGCGTTGCTGTCGACGGCGTTGCCACCGGGGGTCAGGCCGTGGGCGGTCGCCTCGTTGGTGATCAGACCGGCGTCGGCGTCGGCCTGAGTGGCGACGTAGGTCGCCGTGCAGGTGGTCGCGTCGGTCGGCTGCAGCGTGACGGCCGGGCAGTCGATGGTCAGGTCGTCACCGGTCCCGGAGAACGAGTCCTCGGAGATCGCGATGTCGCGGACGGCGATGTTCCCGGTGTTGGTGATCACGAAGCTGTAGGTCAGCTCCTGGCCCGCCGCGTCGATGGTGCTCGGGTCGACGGACTTCACGAGTTCCAGTGACGGCTCGGCCGGATCGAGGACCACGCTCGCGGTGTTGTTGGCCTGGTCGCCCCGGTCGGTCACACTCGCCGTGTTCTCGAACGGCGTGTCACCGGTCGGGGTGGTCTCGTAGACGAGGGTGAGCCGGTCATCCACGGCGAGGCCGCGCAGCTCGGTCGTCCCCGTCACCGGGATGCCGCACTCGATGCCGACGGCGGGGATGGTCTCACCGACGGCGGGGGTGCAGACGAGAGCGTCGCCGTTGGCCGTGGATGCCGCCAGAAGCGTGCCGCCGGTGGCCTTCGCATCGGTGACGGTCACGGTGTCGCCGATCGCCATGTCCTCCGCGCCGAGGTTCGTGACCGTGACGGTGTACTCCACCGGCACGCCGTCCTCGAACACGTCGGTCGAGGCGACCTTGGTCAGCGCCAGATCGAAGTCGCACATGACCCAGTCGAACGTGGCGTACCCGTCGGTGCCCTGCGCACGGCTGCCGAGCTCGGCGGAGTCGAAGTCCACATCCGTGGAGACGAAGCTCGAACCGCCGCCGCCGCCCGCGCCCGTGGGCCCGCCCGCGACGGCGCCGCCGGCACCGTTGCTGATCGTGGAGGCACCACCGCCGGCACCGAAGTACCCGGCGCCTCCGCCACCACCGGAGTCCGGGCCGTCGTCCACACCGCCGGCACCGCCCTCACGATCGACGCCGGGGAAGCCGGACCTGGTGTTGTCGCCCAGGTGCTCACCGCCGAGACCGGGACCGTCCACCTGCCCGCCCTGGCCGGCCTGCGGAAGATGGTCGACGACGTTGGGGCCGCCATCGAGGCCGACCTGGCCGTCCTCACCGGCGAACACTCCGGCACCGGTCGGGACGCCGGCCGATCCTCCCCACCCGCCGTCGAGCGAATGGCCGCCACCGGTGCCGCCACCGCCGCCGGCGAGCACGAGAAGGTCGCCGTCCAGGCTGATGCCGGTGTATCCGCCACCACCGGCCCCCGAGTGGAGTCCGGTGGCACCGCCGGCACCGCCGCCGCCCACGCCGCCGAGCCCGCCGGCGCCGCCCGCACCGCCGACGGTGACGTCGAAGGACTGGCCCGGGGTCACGGCCAGCGAGGAGTGGATCACGGCTCCGGCGCCGCCCGCCTCGACGACACCGGTGATGGCGGTGCCGCCGGCACCGCCGGCGGCGGTGAGGTCCACCGCGCAGACGCCGTTCGGGACGATCACGGTGTGCGCGCCCGGCACGAGCGCCGTCTGGGGAGCATCAGGTGCTGGGGACGCCTGCGCCGCGGGGGCGATGACCATGGCGGAGGTGGCGATGACGGCTCCGAGGAGCGCGATCCCTCCCCGCCCTGATCCATGCTTCGGATTGCCGGTTCTCGACATGCCAGATACCTCTGTTCTCGGTGTCAGCGGAGCGCGCGGTCTCGCGCGAGGCGGCGGGCTTCGTCCGCCTCGGCACGACGTTAGTGACGCCCTGCGGCCGCAGGCGGAACACCAGGTGATTTGACCCCTGACCGCGGTCTTATCCGACGACCGATGCGGCATGATGGCGGTATATCAGGTAGGCTCTCCCCCTCGGACGAGTCCTGCCGGCCGCTCCTCCGGCCCTTCGCGTCTGCCATAGTGGTGATGTCGCTGCCGCCACGGCGGCGGGAATGACGAGGATGCCCGATGCCCGACGCCCGTGACGCCCAGGTGATCTCCGCGCTCATCGCGGAGCTGCCCGAAGGGACCGTCATCACCGACCTCGACTCGCTGCAGGCGTACCGCCGTGACCGTGCGGAGGACCCGGATGCCGGAGTCCCGCTTGCCGTCGTGCGGGCGACCTGCACGGAGGACGTGCAGGTCGTCGTGCGCATCGCCGCGCGCGAGGGCGTCGGCATCGTGCCGCGCGGGGCGGGGTCCGGGCTGTCCGGCGGATCCTCCGCGGTCGACGGCGCGATCGTCGTCTCCCTGGAGCGGATGCGCGAGATCGTCGTCGACCCGTCCCTGCAGATGGCCGTCGTCCAGCCCGGCGCGTTCAACGCCGAGGTCAAGGCCGCGGCATCCGAGCACGGCCTCTGGTATCCCCCGGACCCGTCGTCGCAGGAGTTCTGCTCGATCGGCGGGAACATCGCCACCAACGCGGGCGGGCTGTGCTGCGTGAAGTACGGCGTCACCACGGACTACGTCCTGGGCCTGACCGTCGTGCTGGCCGACGGGCGAGCCGTGAAACTCGGCGGGCCGCGCCTGAAGGACGTCGCGGGGCTGTCGCTGACCAAGCTCTTCGTCGGCAGCGAGGGGACGCTCGGCATCGTGACCGAGGCCGTGCTGCGGCTGGTCCCCGCCCAGCGCACCCCCACGACGCTCGTGGCCGTGTTCCCCACGGTGGACGGCGCGATCCGGTCGGTGGTCGACGTCAAGGCGGCGATGCGCCCCTCGATGCTGGAGTTCATGGACCGGGCCACGATCAACGCCGTCGAGGACATGATGCGGATGGACCTGGACCGCACCGCCGCGGCCATGCTCATCGTGCAGTCCGATGAGCCGTCCGAGGTCGCCACCGCGCAGATCGAGGAGATCGAGCGGATCTGCGAGCAGCACGGCGCGACCGAGGTGTACGCCACCAGCGATCCCGACGAGGGTGAGGCCCTCATCGAGGCGCGCAGGCAGGCGATCCCCGCCGTCGAGCGGCGCGGGGCGCTGCTGCTGGAGGACGTCGGGGTCCCCCTGCCCCGGCTGGGCGACCTGATCGACGGGATGCGGGCCATCGCCGAGCGTCGCGGCGTGGAGATCGCCGTGGTCGCGCACGCCGGTGACGGCAACACGCATCCGCTGATCGTGCTGGATCCGACGGATGCCGCTCAGCGCGAGCGCGCGGACGCCGCGTTCGGCGAGGTGATGGACCTGGCGATCGGGCTGGGCGGCACGATCACGGGCGAGCACGGCGTGGGACGACTCAAGCAGCCCTGGCTCGCCGACTACCTCGGCGGAGACGCCATGGAGCTGAACCTGCGCATCAAACGGGCGCTGGACCCGCAGGGCATCCTCAACCCCGGCGCGATCTTCGCGGACAGTTGACCGTGCCGTCCGTTGAGCGGACGGCACGGTCCGGCGACTCACACCAGCCGCGTCTTCGGTGAGACGGTGTAGGTGTCCTCCGGGTCGTCGTTGACGACGCCGGCGAGAGCCTCGTCCACGGCGGTCATCACCGCCGCATCCAACGTCACACCGGACGCCTTGACGGTCTCCGCGAGCTGCTCGGGACGCGACGCGCCCACCAGCGCGGCGGCGACGTTCGGGTTCTGCAGCACCCAGGCGATGGCGAGCTGCGGCATGGTCAGCCCGGCTTCGGCGGCGATCGGCTTGAGCTTCTGGACGGCGGTGAGGATGTCGTCCTGCAGCAGCCGCTCGATGAAGTGGGCGCCGGAGTGCGGGTCAGTGGCGCGCGAGCCGTCCGGCACCGGCTGCCCGGGCAGGTACTTGCCGCTGAGCACGCCCTGTGCCATCGGCGACCAGACGATCTGCGAGATGCCGAGCTCCTGGGAGGTCGGGACGACCTTCCCCTCGATCACGCGGTGCAGCATGGAGTACTGCGGCTGGTTGGAGACCAGCTGGAAGCCCAGCTGCTTCGCCAGGGCGTGGCCGGCTCGCAGCTGCTCGGCCGTCCACTCGCTGACGCCGATGTACAGCGCCTTTCCGGCGCGGACGACGTCGGCGAAGGCCTGCATGGTCTCCTCGAGCGGGGTCTCGTAGTCGAACCGGTGCGCCTGGTAGAGGTCGACGTAGTCGGTCCCCAGACGCTGCAGCGAGCCGTCGATGGATTCGCGGATGTGCTTGCGGCTCAGGCCCGTGTCGTTGGGGCCCTTCGGGCCGGTCGGGAAGTACACCTTGGTGAAGATCTCCAGGCCCGCGCGGCGCTGGCCGGCCAGCGCCTTGCCCAGCACCACCTCCGCGGCGGTGTTGGCGTAGGTGTCGGCCGTGTCGAAGGTGGTGATGCCGGCGTCCAGCGCGGCGTGGACGGTGGCGATGGCGGCGTCATCGGCGACCTGCGACGCGTGAGTCACCCAGTTGCCGTAGGTGATCTCCGAGACCTTGAGACCGCTGTTGCCGAGATAGCGATAGTTGACCATCCCTCAACGCTAGTGCGTCAGACCGGATGCCCTGTCAGGCTGGAGACATGAAGACGCTGCTGCTGGCACGCCACGCGAAGTCCGACTGGGGCCTGCACGGCCTCGACGATCACGACCGCCCGCTGAACCGCCGCGGCCGTCGCGACGCGCCCGCGATGGCCGCCCGTCTGCTCGAGGAGGGCGTGGGCGTGCAGCGAGTCGTGTCGAGCACGGCCGTGCGGGCGCGCAGCACGGCCGCCGAGTACGCCGCGGCCTTCGGCATCCCCGTGGTCGAGGAGGAGGCGCTGTACGCGGCATCCGCGCGCACGATCCTCGCGGTGGCCGCGGCCGTGCCCGACGACGTCGACGTCGCGATGCTCGTCGGCCACAATCCGGGCATGACGGACGCCGTCGCCGAGCTGACCGGCACGCACGTCGCGTTCCCGACGTGCGCGGTCGCGGAGTGCGCGGTCGACGTCGGTTCCTGGGCGGAGCTCATCGAGGGGTCGGGACGGATGCTGCGTCTGCGGAGCCCCGGGGGCTAGGGCGGCCGATCGCGGTCAGCCTTCTCATCGCGACTCAGACCATCGCCGCGGCGGCGGATTCGTCCTCCGTGGTGGCGACCAGCTGGCCGCAAGCCCCGTCGATCTCCTTGCCACGGGTGTCACGCAGGGTGGTCGGGATGCCGGCGTCGTTGAGGCGGCGCACGAACTCCTCCGTGACCTCGCGGGTGGAGGCCGTCCACACCGACTCCGGCGTCGGGTTCAGCGGGATGGGGTTCACGTGCACCCAGCCGCGACCGCGGGCGTTGAGCTTCTCCGCCAGCAGGTCGGCGCGCCAGGCGTGGTCGTTCATGTCCTTGATGAGCGCGTACTCGATCGACACCCGTCGGCCGGTCTTCTCGAAGTACCCGTATGCGGCGTCCAGCGCCTCGTCGACCTTCCAGCGCGAGTTCACCGGGATGAGCTCGTCGCGCAGCTCATCATCAGGGGCGTGCAGCGACAGTGCGAAGGTGACGGGGAGGTGCTCGTCGGCGAGCTTGCGGATGGCGGGCACGAGGCCGACCGTCGAGACGGTGATGCCGCGGGCGCTCATGCCGAGCCCGTTCGGCTGGGGCTCCACCATCACCCGCACGGCGTCCATCACACGCCTGTAGTTGGCCAGCGGCTCGCCCATTCCCATGAAGACGATGTTCGAGACGCGCTCCATCGAGTGGTCGTCAGCCCGCTTGCCGCCCAGCTCGCCGTTGGCGATGACGCGGTTGGCGCGCACCACCTGCTCGACGATCTCCGCGGTCGACATGTTGCGGGTCAGTCCCGCCTGGCCGGTGGCGCAGAACGGGCAGTTCATGCCGCAACCGGCCTGCGACGACACGCACAGCGTGATCCTGCCGGGATAGCGCATGAGCACCGACTCGACGAGGGCGCCGTCGTGCAGCCGCCACAGGAACTTGATCGTGTCGCCGCGGTCGGTCGTGAGCCTGCGGACCTCGGTGAGCAGCGGCGGGAGCATCCCCGCGACGAACTCCTCCCGCTGCTCGGCCGGCAGGTCCGTCATGTGCGCGGGGTCGGAGGTGTGATGGGTGAAGTAGTGCGTGGAGAGCTGCTTGGCGCGAAAGCCCGGCATCCCCAACTCCTTGACCTTCTCCATCCGCTCGGCGGGAGTCATGTCCGCCAGATGCACGGGAGGCTTGCCGCGACGGGGGCTGGCGAACTGCAGCAGCGGCCGGCCATCGGCATCCTTCTTCTGCGTCCACCCCTCGGTGCGCGGCCGCGTCTGGCGCACTCCGGTGCTCACAGGGCGTGCGGGGGAGGTCTCGGTCATGCTTCCAGGGTACGGGCTGGCGGATGGGAGGAGGCTGGTGCGTCCGACGCCGTCGCGCCGGGCATCCGTGCGGTCGATCCGCGCGGCACGAGCGCCGTGGGCAGCTCGACCACCTCACCGGCGACGTCCTCGCCCTCGATGGCGCGCACGAGGATGCGCACGGCCGCCGCTCCCATCTCGCGGATCGGCTGGCGGACCGTGGTCAGCGGCGGGTGCAGCCAGCGCGCGCCGCGCACGTCGTCGAACCCCACCACCAGCACGTCCTGCGGCACGGAGAGTCCTGCCGCGGCGATCGCCCGGTACGCCCCCGCCGCCATCTCATCATTGCATGCGAACACGCCGATCAGGCCCTGCCCTCCGACGGCTCGCAGCGCCCGCGCGCAGGCGCGCTCGGCTCCGCCCGCTCCCCAATCGCCGTCGACATGAGCAAGGGGTGCGGTCGGAGCGAGCCGGCGCAGCGCAGCGGAGAAACCCGCCACACGGGCACGTCCGAAGCGGTACGCGGGAGCACCGCCGATGAGCACGAACCGCTGCGCACCGCGCTCGACGAGATGCTCGGCGGCGGCCGCGCCCCCGGCATGGTCGGTGGTGCGGATGCTGGGCAGCGACGCCCGCACCTCGCTGGGAGGATCGAGCAGGACGATCGGGATCGACGCCTCCTCGAGCACCGCGACCTGGGCGGCGGTCGGCGTCATCAGCCCGGCGATCACCCCCGCCGTCCCGCGCGAGCGGATGCGGCAGGGCCAGTCGTCCTCGGCATCCGGGCGGTCGGTGGTCAGGACGAGGTCGTGGTGCAGAGCCGCCGCCGTCGTCCGAGCCCCCGCGACGACCTCATCCGTGTAGGGGTCGTGGAAGGTGCCGAACACGAGGTCGATGACGCGCCCCGCTCCCCCGCGCGGCCTGCCCCTGGTCTCTCCCGCACGAACGTATCCCAGTGCCGCCGCCGCACGCCGCACACGCTCGCGGGTGGCCGTGGACAGGTCGCCGCGGCCCCGCAACGCGCGGGACGCGGTGGCCGGGCTCACGCGGGCCGCGGCGGCGACATCGGCGAGGGTGACACGGGCGGCGGAGGACACGAATCATTTTTGCGCAAAACGTGCGGCATCCGCCATGCGGACTGGCATTCTTCTTCCTGTATCCCACGCATCGGGCTGACGGGAGAGGGGAATCCGCAATGACGACACGGCTGCGCGTGGCCATCATCGGCACGGGCTTCATGGGGCGGATGCACTCGCACGCCTGGCGGACGGCGCCGCGCTTCTTCTCCCTGTCCCCCGCCCCGGAGGCGGCGCTCCTCGTGGGCGGCGGGCCCGAGCGCACGGCCGCCGCGGCGGCCGAGTTCGGCATCCCGGAATCCTCGGCCGACTGGCGCACCGCGGTGACCCGCGATGACATCGACATCGTCGACATCTGCACCCCCGGTCACACCCACGCCGAGATCGCACTGGCGGCGCTCGCCGTCGGCAAGCACGTGCTGTGCGAGAAGCCGCTGGCCAACGACGTCGCCGACGCGGAGCGCATGGCAGAGGCCGCAGCCGCGGCAGCCGCGTCCGGAGCGGTCAGCATGTGCGGCTTCAGCTATCGGCGCACACCCGCTCTGGCACTGGCCAAGCGGCTCATCGACGACGGCAGGCTCGGCCGCATCCGCCACGTGCGCGCCCAGTATCTGCAGGATTGGCTCACCAGCCCCGATGCCCCGTTCACCTGGCGCCTGGACCGCGCACGCGCGGGATCGGGCACGCTCGGCGACATCGGCGCACACAGCATCGACACCGCGCAGTGGCTGACGGGCTCCGCCATCACCGGGGTGTCCGCGACCCTGCGCACCTTCGTCGAGTCCCGCCCGAGGTTGGACGCGCACATCGGCCTGGGCGGCAGCGCAGACGCCGACGCGCCCCGTGAGAAAGTCACCGTCGACGACGCGGTCGCCTTCACGGCCTCCTTCGCCGACGGCGCGCTGGGGGTCTTCGAGGCGACGCGGATGGCGGCCGGCCATCGCAACGCCAACCGCATCGAGATCAACGGCGAGCTCGGGTCGGTGGCCTTCGACTTCTCGGCCATGAACGAGCTGCAGTTCCACGACGCGCAGCTGCCGTCCGAGGAGCAGGGCTTCCGCCGCATCGACGTCACAGAGCCCGGCCACCCCTACGCGGGAGCCTGGTGGCCCGCCGGGCACGGCCTGGGCTACGAGCACCTGTTCACCCATCAGACCGTCGACTTCGTCCGAGCGATCACCGACGGCACTCCCGCCCGTCCCGACTTCGACGAGGCCGCGCAGGTGCAGCGCGTGCTGGCCGCCGTCGAGACCAGCGCAGCGGATGCGAGTCGCTACACCCCCGTCGAAGGAGCACGCTCATGACCGGGACGCGCAAGGCACTCGTCGTACGCGGAGGCTGGGACGGGCACAGCCCCGTCGAGGCGACCGGGCTGTTCATCCCCTTCCTGCGGGAGAACGGGTTCGAGGTGCGCGTCGAGGAGTCCAACGACGTCTACGCCGACGAGACCGTGATGACGGGCACCGATCTCATCGTGCAGTGCGTGACCATGTCCGAGATCTCGCGAGACGCGCTGAAGGGCCTGCGCGACGCGGTCGCGCGCGGCACGGGGATGGCGGGTTGGCACGGTGGGATCGCCGACTCGTACCGCAGCAGCTCCGATTACCTGCAGCTGATCGGCGGGCAGTTCGCCACGCATCCGTCCAAGCATCCGGACTCCTGCGCGGGCGACGCGTCCGACAACTTCCTCCCCCACACGATCGAGCCGACCGAACTCGGCCGCGGACACGAGATCATGCGGGGCCTGGAGGCGTTCGCGCTCGACACCGAGCAGTACTGGGTGCTCACCGACGACCTCAACGACGTCCTGGCCACCACCACCCACCCCGTGCAGCCGTACCATCCGTGGCACCGCCCCATCACCTCCCCGGCGGTGTGGACGCGGGAATGGGGCGCGGGACGGATCTTCGTCGCGACCCCAGGGCACAGTCTCGAGGTGCTGCGCGACGTCAACGTACGGACGATCATCGAGAGGGGGATGCTGTGGGCGAGCCGCACGGGATCGGAATAGTCGGACTCGGGGTCATCTCCGCGCAGTACCTGGCAACGCTCGGTGATCACCCCGGCGTGCGGATCGTCGCCGTGGCGGACCTGGACGCGGCGCGGGCCCGCGCCGTCGCGGACACCATCCACGGATGCCGTGCGCTGAGCGTCGACGAGCTCGTGCAGGACCCGGACGTGCAGACGGTGCTGAACCTCACGATCCCCGCCGCGCACGCGGAGATCGCCCTGGCCGCACTCGACCACGGCAGGAACGTGTTCGGGGAGAAGCCGCTGGCGCCCACGCTGCCGGTGGCCCGCGAGATCATCGCCGCCTCCTCCGCATCCGCCTGGGCGGGCTGCGCGCCGGACACGGTGCTCGGCACCGGCATCCAGACCGCCCGCGCGGCCGTGGACGCCGGCGAGATCGGGCGGCCCGTCTCCGCCGTCGCCACCTGGGTCTCGCCCGGGCATGAGGCCTGGCATCCGAACCCCGACTTCTACTACCGCGAGGGCGGCGGGCCGCTGCTGGACATGGGGCCGTACTACCTGACGTCGCTGTTCCATCTGCTGGGTCCCGTCACGCGGGTGTCCGGCGCGTCGGCGCGCCCGAGGTCAGTGCGCACGATCGCCTCCGGGCCGCGGGCCGGGGAGGAGATCCCCGTCGAGGTCGACACGCACGTCACCGGCGTGCTCGAGCACGTCGGCGGCGCGATCTCGACCGTGACGTTCAGCTTCGACGCGGCCCACACCGATGCCGCGCCCATCGAGGTGCACGGCGAGACCGGCACGCTGTCCGTGCCGGACCCCAACCACTTCACGGGCGAGGTGCGGCTGCGCCGGCCCGGCGACGAGGAGTGGCGTCCGGTGCCGACCAGCGCGGGTTATGAGAACGGCGGCCGCGGCATCGGCCTGCTCGACTTCGTGTCGGGGGGCTCGCGCTCCGACGCCTCCATCGCCCTGCACGTGCTGGAGATCATGACCTCGCTGCTGGAGTCCGCGCGCACCGGTCGCCGCATCGAGCTGACCACGACGGCCGAGCGTCCGCCGCTGGTGCCGCTGATCGCGGAGCGCGACTGGCGGATGCGGTGACCGGGGCACCCGCATCTCCGTTCGGCCCGAATCCCGCTCAATCCAGGAAGATGTCGGGGAACAGCCGGTCGTCGGGCGTGCCGGGCACGGCGGCGTAGGTCGAGAGGTCCGTGACGCCCTTCTCCGCCAGCACGTCCTCGACGATGAGCGTCTGCCCGGTGCGCGAGCGCGAGGGCTTGGTCAGCACGGCGTAGGCGGCGTCCGCGTAGATGTCAGGGGTGCGGCTGACCGCCATCACCCGGTCGCCGCCGAGCAGGTTCTGCACGGCCGCGGTCGCGATGGTGGTGCGCGGCCAGAGCGTGTTGGCCGCGATCCCGGCATCCGCGAACTCCGCCGCCAGCCCCAGGGTGACCATCGTCATGCCGTACTTCGCGAGCGTGTATCCGGTGTGCGCTCCCAGCCACTTCGGGGTGATGTTCAGCGGCGGGGAGAGCGAGAGGATGTGCGGGTTCTCCGCCTCCTGCAGCAGCGGAACGGCCGCACGGGAGAGCATGAACGTGCCGCGCACATTCACGTCCTGCATGAGGTCGTACTTCTTCGCCTCCAGGTCGGTCGAGCGCGACAGGTCGATGACGCTGGCGTTGTTGACGACGATGTCGATGCCGCCGAACTCGCCCTGCGTCGTGAGCACCGCGGCGGTGATGTCGCTGTCATTGCGCACATCGCCCACGATGGGCAGCGCCTGACCGCCCGCCGCGCGGATCGCCTCGGCGGCGGTGTGCACGGTGCCCTCGAGGCGCGGATGCGGGGTGTCGGTCTTGGCGAGCATGGCGATGTTCGCGCCGTCGGCGGCCGCGCGCAGCGCGATGGCCAGGCCGATGCCGCGACTGCCGCCCGACATGAGGATGGTCTTTCCTGCCAGGGTCATGATGCTGCTCCTTCACACATACGGCGTTCCCGTCGTGCTTCCTGTCGGTTCCGCCTCGGGCCGAGCGACGATTCTCGCGACGGGAGCGGGGATCACTTGGGGGCCATGCGGATGGCGCCGTCGAGGCGGATGGTCTCGCCGTTGAGGTAGCCGTTGGCGATGATGTGCTCGACCAGGGCCGCGTACTCGTCGGGCCGGCCGAGCCGCGACGGGTAGGGAACCTGCTGCCCGAGCGAATCCTGGGCGGGCTGCGGAAGACCGGCGAGCATCGGGGTCTCCATGATGCCGGGGGCGATCGTGCACACCCGGATGCCGTGGCGCGCGAGCTCTCGCGCGATCGGCAGCGTCATGGCGTGCACGCCGCCCTTGGAGGCCGAGTAGGCGGGCTGACCGATCTGCCCGTCGAACGCCGCGACACTGGCCGTGCTGACGATGACGCCGCGGTCGCCGTCCTCGGTCGGCTCCTGCTGGGCGATGACGGCGGATGCCTGGGAGATGACGTTGAAGGTGCCGATGAGGTTGATGCGGATGATGCGCTCGAAGGCCTCGAGATCGGCCGGGTTGCCGTCCCGGTCGAGCACCTTGGCCGGCGGCGCGATACCCGCGCAGTTGACGACGACGCGCAGCGGCGCCGTCGCGCGGGCGGATGCCACGGCCGCGGCGATCTGCTCGCCGCTGGTGACGTCGGCGGGGGCGAAGAGCCCGCCGAGCTCCGCGGCGATCTCGGCGCCGGCAGAATTCGGCAGGTCGATGATGGTGACCCGCGCGCCCGCGGCGGAGAGCCGCCGCGCCGTCGCGAGCCCGAGCCCGCTGGCGCCGCCCGTGATGAGCGCGCCCTGTCCCGTGATCTGCATGTGTTCTCCTTCGAACGGACATCGTGTCGCGCGGCCACCCGCGGCGACCCGACAGTTGCGACTGAGTTCCAGTTTATGTGGTCCTGAGTCCCTCAGCGAGTTCGCGTGCCGGACTGCGCCCAGGTTAGGGCACATCTCCCCATTGCGCACACCTGAGCGCACCCGGATAGGCTTTCGTCCGGAGCCGGCCGACGCTGCCGCACGACCACCGGGGGGACAGAGCATGCCAGAGATCGAGGTCGACAGCGACGCCTACGACAACGTCCGCCGACTGCTCTCCCAGGCCGCCGACCAGCTCCGCTCGACGACATCCGTGTCCTCCGCCGTCCCGTCCATGGCGTTCGGCCCGCTCATGGCGTTCGTCCCGCCCGCGCTGAACGCCGTGGGCACCGCAGCCGAGAACGCCGCGAAGTCCGCGGCGGAGACCGCCGATCGGACGGCCGAGGGCATCTCCGACGCCGTGGAGGGCTTCCAGGACGTCGAGAACGGTGCGGGCCGGGATCTCAAGCGGATCGGGGGGCAGCACTGATGGCCATCACGTTCCTCCCCGACGCGGACTCCGCCGCGGGCCAGCTCGGCAGCGGCACGTGGGCGACCGCCGTGCCGGTGGCCGACCCCGCGATCGACTGCGGCAGCGCGCTGACCGGGTTCGCCGGCGCGATCATCCGCTTCGTGCAGCCGCTGTACGAACTGCTCGAGAGCGTGACCGGCGACCCCGCCGGCCTCTACCAGGGCTCGCACACCTGGGAGACGTTCTCCGGGGAGGTGCAGACGGCATCCGGCATCTTCGAGCAGGCGCTGACGCAGATCGAGCACCTCACGGGCCTCACCGCCGAGGCCGTCCGCGGCGCCCTCGCCGTGCTCGTCGCCGCCACGCACTCGCTCTCGAGCTGGTCGAAGGTGATGAGCCAGGTGCTGCAGCTGTGCGTGCGGATCGTGGAGATCCTGCACTCGCTGGTGTGCGCAGCCTTCGAGCTGCTCTCCTCGGTCGCCGGTGTCGTGGGCGATGTGCTGTTCGGCAGCTGGCCGTGGGAGTGGGACAAGAAGGCCCAGGCCATCGACGACTTCGCGCAGAACTGTCAGGAGGTCATCGCCGAGGCCGCCTCGAACATCGACCGCGGCCTGCAGGCCCTGCGCGAGATGGTGCGCCTGGCCACCGATCTCTACCGCGCCATCATCCCCTTCCACCAGCGGATCGAGGACCTCCTCGGTGAGCTGCTGGAGAAGTTCCCTCCCGGGGAGCTGCTCGGTCCGCTGGGCGAGCTGCCCGGCCGGCTCCCGCCCGGGATGCTCGGCGACGAGTACAACCCGGGTCCGACGCCGTACCCCGGATCCGACCACCGCTTCGAGGGCGACTACGAGCTCGGCTACTCGCACGAGTACGACCTCGGACCGACCGACATGACCACCGAGGAGCTGAACCGGATGCTGCGCGAGGAGTTCGGGCACGTGTTCCTGCCCTCCCGCGAGGGCGACAACTCGCAGTTGAACATGCAGCTGACCGGTGAGGGGCAGACGATCAAGACCTCACTGTTCGGCATGGGCATCCCCGGCGTCACCTCCGGTGACATCGTCGTGCAGCAGGTGACCGACGACGGCTTCGTGATCAGTGCGCTGCCCGGGCATCCGGAGTATCCCGGCGAGGTGGCCTTCCGACTGCGCAACGTCGACGGGCGCGGCGTGTTCGAGGTGACGGGCGCGTACGACTCCACGATCCTGGAGGGCCTGGGATTCTCCGGGAACACCAACCCCGCCTACGCGGGCATCGCGGATTACTCCATCTGGAGCGACATGCAGTACCGCCTCGAGGACATGATGAACTATGGGCGCTAGCCGTCTGCTGACCGCGACCGCCGTCGTGGCTGGTGTGCTGGCACTGGCCGGATGCACGGCAGCCGGCCCATCCCGCTCCGACGCCCCGCACGACGCGCCCTCCGGTGGTCAGACGCTCGGCGAGATGCGGGAGCTGCTCGGCTCCATCGACGGCATCCGGGTCTCCGACATCCGCGGCGGCGAACGTCCGAATGTGAAGGGGAACACCGGCTACAGCATCGCCCTGGACGTGTCCGACGGGTACACCGTCATCGACGGGGCGGCGCTCGTGGACTTCGTGGTCACGGCCGTCTGGTCGGTGCGCGAGGGGTACCGGCCCAACGCGACCATCGACATCAGGGTGCGGATGCCGGAGGGCGGCGCGTTCGACGTCGCGGCGGCGGCCGCGAGCGCGGGCTGGGTGGCCGATGCCTCCACCGGGGCGAGCGCGTTCAGCACGGTGACGGTGCCGCTGTCGGCTGCGAAGGAGCAGGGCGCGAGCAATCTGACGAGACTGGGCGACTGGCCGGGGGCGGTGCCGGCGATCCCCACCGATGTCACGGCCCGCGGATGAGGAGGACCATGGACGAGAACGCATACGACTTCGACGCGAACTTCGCCGACGCCCGGCGGAAGCTGGCCGAGCTCAACGAGCGGGCCCGGCAGAACACGCAGCGCGCGTCGGCCCTCGCCGAGGATGCGAACTCGATCGTCGCCACCGCCCGCAGCGCGCGCGGCGAGGTGACCGTCCGAGCGCACGTGGGCGGCAGACTCGCGGACCTGTCGTTCGGCGACGCCGCCGACGAGCTGTCCCTCGACGCGCTGGGCCGGCTGACCCTGGAGACCATCACGAGAGCGCAGCGCGAGGCCATGACACTGCTCGCCGAGCGCGGCGCGGAGCTGTTCGGCCCCGAGTCCGACATCGCCCGGGGCATGGCGTCGGACGCCGAGCGCAGCTACCCCGACACGACTCCCGGACGGTGAGGACCCCGCCATGCATCTGAAGGTCGACACCGACCGGCTGACCGAGGTCGCCGATGAGCTCTCCCGCACCGCCTCCCGGTTCTCCGGCAGCATCGACGCGCTCGACGCCGGCTCCCGCGAGTTGCGGAGCCAGTGGACGGGTTCGGCTTCGGCGGCGTTCGGCGCCCGCGCGGCCGCCCTCGACGCCGACGCACGCGAGCACATCACGAATCTGCGCAGGACCTCGGCGGTCGTGCGCCGCCTCGCCGAGGAGTATCGGCAGGCCGACTCGGACGGCGCCCGCGCGGTCACCGGCCGCTGACCCGCTGGCGGGAACGTCCCGGACGCGGGATGCTGGGGGCATGGAACTGCGTTGCAAACGAGCCTATGAGAACGCCTCGGCCGAAGACGGGTTCCGTGTTCTCATCGACCGGCTCTGGCCACGGGGCGTGTCGAAGGAGAAGGCCGCCATCGACCTGTGGGCGAAAGGCATCGCCCCGAGCACGGAGCTCCGTCACGACTGGCATGCCGCCCCGGATGCCGATTTCGAGGTGAACGCGGAGCGCTACCGTGCGCAGCTGGCGGCGGAGAGCGCGCCGGCGCTGCAGGAGCTGGTCGAGGAGCTGAAGGGCCGCCCCGTCGTGACCCTCGTGTACGGGCTGCGCAACACCGAGCACAACCACGCCGTCGTGCTGGCGGAGGTGCTGCGACCGCTGCTGGGCTGACGCGGGCGGGACATCGGCGCTTCGAGTCGAGAGCACGCGGCATCCGACCCGGAGCGCTTCAAGGCAGCCCACCGGTCACACATCACCGATACCCGGAGGGTATCGGTCGGGCACCCTTTTGGTACTTCATCTACTCGCACCTCTCAGGCAATGTGATAACTGGTGCCCTGCTCGAGACGCCTGAGCAGGACGCACCGTGTGAACCACGCCGAATCCCGACCCAGGTCGCACCGACGAAGGAGCGCCACGTGACACTTCCCCTCGACGGAATCGTCGTCGCCGATTTCAGTCGCGTGCTCGCCGGCCCCCTGGCCACCAGCACACTGGCTGATCTCGGCGCGCGGGTGATCAAGGTCGAGCGCCCGGAGGGCGGAGATGACACGCGCGCATGGGGACCGCCGTGGACGACCGACGGGGCCGCGTACTTCCACAGCGCGAACCGCAACAAGCAGTCGATCGTGCTCGACCTGCGCGATGAAGATGACCGGAGACTGGCTCGCCGGCTGGCCGAGCGTGCAGACGTCGTCGTCGAGAATTTCCGCACCGGGGTCCTGGACAAGCACGGGCTCGGGTACGAGGACGTGCGAGCCGCCAATCCACGAGTGGTCTACTGTTCGATCACAGGATTCGGCGGCACCGGCCGTGGAGCGGATATGCCCGGCTACGATTTCCTCGTCCAGGCGGTCGGCGGGCTGATGTCCATCACCGGCGATGCCGATGCACCGATGAAAGCCGGAGTCGCCGTCGTCGACGTCCTCACGTCCAAGGACGCCACGACGGGCATCCTCGCGGCTCTGCTCGCTCGCGCCACGACGGGCACCGGCCAGCGCGTCGAGGTGAACCTGTTGTCGAGCCTGCTCGGCGCACTCGTCAATCAGGCCTCGTCATATCTTGCGACCGGGCGCGCGCCGGGGCGGCTCGGCAATGCCCATCCGTCGATCGCCCCCTACGAACTGCTCACGTGCGCCGACGGGCAGATGGCGATCGCGTGCGGGACCGACGGGCAGTTCCGGAAGCTCGCAGCGGTGCTGGAGGACCCGTCCCTCGCCGACGACCCTCGATTCACGACGAACGCGTCGCGCGTGACCAACCGCGCGGCCCTCGTCCTTCACCTGGAACGCCGCTTGATCACACGACCCGTGGCGCACTGGGTCGAGCGACTGACGGATGCCGGTGTGCCGGCGGGGAAGGTCGGCACGATAGCGGATGCTTTCGCCCTCGCCGCCGAGCTCGGACTGCACCCGACGGTCGACGTGGGCGACGGCCTGCCTGCACAGGTCCGCAACCCCATCAGTCTGTCCGAGACTCCCGTGACGCAGTATGGGGCTCCCCCGCGTCTCGGTCAACACAGCGACGAAATCCGTCGCTGGCTGCACGAGGAGGAACGGCGATGAGCCACCATGACCCGATGAAGCTGCCCCCGCTCGATCCGGCCGACCCGGCATCCCTCGACGATCTCCTCACAGAGGAGGAGAAGGCGATCCGCTCGGCGGTGCGCCAATTGCTCGACGCGAGCGTCGAGCCGCACATCGCGGAGTGGTTCGAGAACGGTTCCATTCCGGACATCCGCGGACTCACCCGTGAACTCGGCTCTCTGGGAGTGCTCGGAATGCACCTCGAAGGGTATGGGTGCGCCGGCATGTCGGCGACGGAGTACGGGGTCGCCTGCCTCGAGATCGAAGCCACCGACTCCGGGTTGCGCTCGCTCGTATCCGTGCAGGGCTCCCTCGCGATGTTCGCGATCTGGCGGTGGGGCTCCGAGGAGCAGAAGCAGGAATGGCTGCCCCGGATGGCCGCCGGCGAGGCCATCGGCTGCTTCGGGCTCACCGAGCCCGACGCCGGATCCGACCCCGCCAGCATGACGACGTACGCACGTCGAGACGGCGACGATTGGATTCTCAACGGCCGCAAGATGTGGATCTCGAACGCTCCGTACGCCGACATCGCCGTGGTCTGGGCACGCACCGATGACGGCATCCGCGGATTCCTGGTCCCGGCAGGAACACCCGGATTCTCCGCGCCGGAGATCAAACACAAGATGTCGCTGCGCGCATCGGCGACGGGTGAGCTCGTACTCGACGATGTTCGGCTTCCCGCATCCGCGGTCCTCCCCGAGGTGCGAAGTCTGAAAGGACCGCTGTCATGCCTCAACGAGGCTCGATACGGCATCGTATGGGGGGCTCTCGGCGCGGCACGCTCCAGCATCGAAGCCGCCCGCAGTTATGCCGCCGACCGGCTCCAGTTCGGAAAGCCGATCAGCGCTTTCCAACTGACGCAGCAGAAGCTCGCAGACATGTCGTTGGAGTACATCAAGGGCTACCTTCTCGCTCTGCACCTCGGGCGTCGCAAGGACGCCGGCCTGTTGCGGCCGGAGCAGGTGAGCATCGGCAAGCTGAACAACGTCCGCGAGTCCCTGGAGATCTGCCGGACGGCCCGCACGATCCTCGGCGCGAACGGCATCTCACTGGAGTACCCCGTCATCCGCCACCAGAACAACCTGGAGTCGGTGCTCACCTACGAGGGGACCGTCGAGATGCACACCCTGGTGCTCGGTCAGGTCCTCACCGGCGAATCGGCGTTCCGATGACCTCCGTCCGCATCAGCTCGGTGCCGAGCATCACCACCGGGCCAGATGTCGTGTGATGCCTCCATCACCGTGGCGAGGGCAGGGTTGTCGTCGCGATCGCGCCAGGCCAGCCGGACCTCGACATTGCCCAGGTCGGGGTCCAGTGGACGGAAGACGACGTCGTGAGCCGGAATGTTCGCCTGGACACCGGAGAACGTCAAAGCGATGCCCACACCCGCATCGACAAGGAGCAGCTGAGTCGCGGAGTCCACTGCGGTCTGGACGATCCGAGGCACGAAACGACCCCGCAGTCCCAGCAGATGAAGCCGGTTGGACAGCGTGGCGCCGCTCCCGCCGGGCAGGACCACCCACGGTGCGGCTGCGACGTCAGAGGCGCTCAGAGTCTGCTTGGCCGCGAGCGGGTGGTCGTCTGCCAAGGCCACGACCAGCTGCTCGATGGCGATCACTCGGGACTGAACATCACTCGGCAGGAAATCCCAGCGACCGATCACGGCGTCGAGAGCGCCCTCGCGCAATCGTTCCAGACCGGCGTGGGAGAGCTGCGATCCGTGGAGTTCCAGAGTGAGCCCGGGAAGAGCGCGGCGCACACGCCGCGCCAGTGCACTCACGAGCGCGTTCACCGAAGCACCGGCGAACCCCAGCCTCACCAGGCCCACTTCGCCGTCACGCGCTCGCCGAGCGAGTTCGACCATGCGTTCAGCCTGCATGACGAGGTCCCGGGCTGGTTGCAGGAGGATCTGACCCACGTGCGTCAGGGACACATGGCGGGGGCTTCTGACGAACAACGGCGTTCCGAGCTCGGCCTCGATCGAGCGGATGAGTCTGCTCAGGGGAGGCTGGGCGATATGCAGACGGGCGGCCGCCCTGCCGAAGTGGAGTTCGTCCGCCACGGCCAGGAACGCTTTCGCCTCTCTAACATCCATCCGCCGAGCATACGGGTTGTGGATCGAAAGAGTGATCATGCGGTGGATCCGAGACGGGCAGGGCCTGCGAGGCCGTCACGCTCCGTCTGGGCGCGGTCCCCTCATCGCACGGCCCTGCGCCGCAGCACCCAGTCGATCGTGCTGCGCGCCGTGTCGCGCAAGGTGCGATCGTGCCGCCACTCCCGCCAGGTGAGGGCGACGATCAGCGCATCCAGCATCGTCAGCACGATCAGCAGCACGGACGGCGTCACGAACAGCTCGTACAGCTGGAAGAGCAGGAAGATCGTGAGCGCGGCGATCGCCCAGGGGTAGATCCGCCGTGATCCGCGCAGCAGCGCGAGGACGATGGCGATCTTGACCAGGCCGTGCAGCAGCAGGTAGCCGGCCAGGAACCCGGCGGTCGCCGGGTCGAGACCCGAGACGCCGTGCAGCAGCAGGTTCGCGAGGATGTCGTGCGGATCCTCCGCGAGCTCATGCGCGGTCACGACCTGCGCGAGGTGCTGCAGCCCGGCAGGCGAGGCGACCAGCAGCGCGACGCCGCCGACCAGCTCCGCCAGCCCGTCGATCCCCTTCCCGACCACACCGACGAGGAACAGCAGATCGAGCATGCGCTGTCGCATCGCCGACGTCCTCTCCGAGTGGGATCCCGCCACAGTAGCGCTGTCAGCTCCAGACGAACCGGAAGACGCCGGATGCCACGGCCGCGGCGATCGCGACGGCCATGATGGCCGCACCACCCGCCAGCGCGACCGCGTCGCGCACGTGCAACCGGGACGGCCGCGACCAGGTGCGGGGGATGCCGGAGCCGAATCCGCGCGCCTCCATGGCCATGGCGAGCTTGGTGCCGCGCCGCACGGCGAACACGAGCAGCACGAAAGCCATCGAGAAGAAACGGCGCAGCGCGCCGTGATCGCCGACGCCGCGCGCACGCCTCGCCAGCGACATGGTCCGCCAGTCGTCGAGGAACAGCCCCAGCATCCGCGCGCCGGCCAGCACCCCCAGCACGAACCGGCTGGGCAGGTGCGCGACCTGGGCGAGCGCGTCGCCGAGCTGTGTCGGGTCGGTGCGGCCGAACAGCAGGATCGTGGGCAGTCCGAGGGCGATCACGCGCAGCGTGACGGCGACGGCGAGTGCGATGGACCCCTCGCTGATCACGGCGATCCCGAACCGCCACAGCACCTGCCCCTCCGGCTCGGCGTACAGCAGCATGCTCACCCCTGCGACGGGCGAGAACAGGGCGATCGGCAGCATCCGCAGCAGCACGGTGCGCGGCGACAGCCCGGTCAGCGGCAGGCACAGCAGCTGCAGGCCGATCGCGACCAGTGCACTGACCGCGTCGATCGACGCGAACAGCGGCACCGACAGCAGCAGCGCCAGCACGAGCTTCGTCACGGGGTTGACTCCGTCGAGCCAGGCGGTGCGCGGTGCGGCCGAGAGAGCGGATGCCGCGGCCTGGCGCTTCACGTCGGTCACCGCGCCCCTCCGCGCTCGGCCGGGGCGACGAGCTCGAGGCGCTGCCCGCCGAGGTGCCGCACGACGGCGTCGTCATGGCTGACCGCGACGATCGTGCGACCGGCCGTGATCTCCTCCTGCAGCAGCTCGACGATGCCGATCCAGCCGCGCCGATCCTGCCCGAAGGTCGGCTCGTCGAGCACGATCACCTGCGGGGCGGATGCCAGCACCGTCGCCACCGACAACCGCCGCTTCTGCCCGCCGCTGAGGGTGAAGGGGTTGGCGAGCGCGAGCGGGGCCAGCTGCAGTCGCGCCAGCAGGTCGTCGGCGATGGCCCGGGCCTGGGCATCCGTCTTCTTCAGCGCCCGCGGACCGACCGCGAGCTCGTCGCGCAGGGTGCGCGCGAGGAATTGGTGCTCGGGCTCCTGGAACACCGTGCCGATGCGGGTGAGCAGCTCACGCGAGCTCCACCGCGAAGGACGTCTGCCGGAGCGTCCGGTGAGATCGGATGCCGCGGTGACCGCGCCCTCGAGCTCGGGCAGCAGGCCCGCGAGGGTGAGTGCCAGCGTCGACTTCCCCGCCCCGTTCGGACCGGTCACGACCGTGGCCGCGGCGCGAGGGATGTGTACATCGAGGCCTCGTTGCACGGCCGTCCGCCCGTCGCGCGAGACGGTGAGCGCGTCGGTCTCGAGCACGGCATCCGATTCCGCCGCGGCCCGCTCCAGCACCGGCAGCGGGACACCGCGTTCCGGCACCCACACCCCGGCGTCCGCCAGCGCATCACCATGGCGTCCGAAGACCTCCGCGGGGCTCCCGTCGGCCAGCAGCCCCCCGTCGGCGGCAAGCACGATCACGCGGGTGAGCAGGTCGGCCCAGATCTCGGTGCGGTGCTCGACGACGATGAGGGTCGCCCCGGTGTCGTCGAGCACCCGCCCCACGCTCTCGCGCACCTCGCGCACCCCTTCGGGGTCGAGGTTGGCCGTCGGTTCGTCCAGCAGCAGCAGGCCTGGTCGCATGGCGAGCACCCCGGCCAGAGCGAGCCGCTGCTTCTGCCCTCCGGAGAGCTCCTTGGTCGCGCGGTCCGGCGGCACGTCCAGACCGACGGCGTCCAGCGCCTCCGCGACCCGGCCGGGGATGTCCTCGGCGGGAACGCCGAGGTTCTCGCACCCGAAGGCGACGTCGTCACCCACCTTGGAGAGCACGACCCCGGCATCCGGGTCCTGCAGCACCAGCCCGATCTCACCGCGACGAGCCTCGGGCACCGCACCGTCGATGAGCAGCGAACCGCTGCGCTCGCCCTCGTCGGCGTCGCCGAGCACTCCCGCGAGCCCGGCCAGCAGCGTGGATTTGCCGGCTCCGGATGCCCCCAGCAGCAGCACCCGCTCCCCCGGTTCGATCGTGAACGAGACGTCGGCGACGGCCGGCAGACGCCTGCCGGCGTAGCGCCAACCCCACCCCTCCACCGCGACGCGCGCAGGAGCGGACACGCTCAGACCTCCTGGCGGGCTTCCCTGCCGGCGGCGAATCGGCTCAGCGCTCCCGTCGCGGCCAGGGCTCGCACGAGCAGCCAGCCGACGACGCCCGCCAGCACGATGCCCGAGACGACGACCGTGCCGAGGTAGATGGCGTTGAACTCGACCGACTTCAGGATGTTCGGCGAGGAGCCGTAGAACAGTTCGAAGACCCATGCGGCGGCGCCCGCGCCGACACCGGCGAGCATGGCGACGGGGAGCCCGAAGCGGCGATATGCGAACGCGGCGAAGACCAGCTCGGCGCCCAGGCCCTGCACGATGCCGGACAGCACCGTCGACACGCCCCAGACGTTGCCGATCAGCATGGAGATGATGGCGGCGACGACCTCGACGACCAATGCCGCGCCGGGCTTGCGGATCACGAGCCCGCCGATGACGCCGCCGATCAGCCAGATGCCGACCGCGATGCCGCCCAGGCCGGGGGTCAGGGCGTCGGCGGCCTCGAACCAGGCGTAGCCGATGGTGTTCCAGGCCCAGAAGATCAAGCCGGCAGCGACGCCGAGGACGGCGGCCACGACGATGTCGACGACCCGCCAGCGCGAGTTGCGGGCGGTACGGGCCGAAGCGGCCCCGGTGACGGATGTGGACGTACTCATATGAACTCCTCCCTGCGCCGGCATGGTCCGGATCAGGTTCGACGGTCGAAGCGCGGTTCGCTTCCTCTCAGCCCGGCGCGCCGGACTCCCGTGGTGATGTCATCGATCATAACCGACTGCACAGAGATGACGTCGGCGATGTCCCATACCATTGCGCGCGCGGATTGGTACCCTGTATCGGGTGACTGCCTCCCCCGAGTCCGCGCGGTTCCCCACGCGGCGATCGCTGCGCGAGCGAGCGCGCATGCACGCGGACCCGGAGGCCGGTCCGACACGGGCCGGCGAGGCGGGTGCGCCGGTCTCGGGTGCGCCGGTCTCGAGTCCATCCGCATCGGATGACGCAGCCGCCATCACAGCCGCATCACTGTTCGGCGACGATACCGCCGCGCCTGCGATCGACCGCGTGCCGTCGCGTGTTCCGGGGGCATCGGCGGAGTCGGAGCTCGTCACGGCCTTCGTCGACTCGGTGGAGACGGATGCTCCGCAGCCCGAGCCCGGGCTCCACGTCCCGCCCGAGCCCGGCACCCCTCCGACGCCCGACGTCGTCCCCGCGCCCGACGTCGTCCCACCGACGGCCTGGGCCGATGACGAGCATCCGACCACCGCGCTGACCTGGCTCGATCCGCGGACCGTGGGCGCGTCACCGGTCCAGGGCGCGGAACCCGCTCCCGCGCTTTTCGCCGGGGCAGCGCGACGGTCGGGGCGACGCGCACGCGTGATCATCCCCGCGGGCATCATCGCGGCCCTGTGCGCGGGGTACGTCGGCGGCACGCTGCTGATGCCGTTGGACAACGTCGCCCCGACCGTGCAGAACGTGCAGCTCGAGGTCGCTCCCGCGCCCGCCGCGACCATCTCCTGGCCCGGGGACGGCAGCGCGGCCGTGATGGTGCAGGGCATGCCGCCCGCCGCCTCCACCACCGAGCGGGACGAGATCGCCAGCATCTCCAAGGTCGTCTCGGTCCTGATGGTGCTCGACGAGCTGCCGCTCGAGGTCGGCGAACAGGGACCGAGCTTCGAGTTCACGTGGGCGGATCGGCGCGACTTCTGGAGCTACCGGCGCACGAACCAGTCGTCCCTGGACGTTCCCGTGGGCGGCAGCCTGACCGAGTACCAGATGCTGCAGGGCGTGCTGCTGGGCTCGGCGAACAACTACATCGACCGGCTGGCCGACGAGCTCTGGGGCTCCGAGGGATTCTCCGCCGCGGCGGGCAGGTGGCTGAGCGATCACGGCATCGACGGCATCTCGTTGTTCAGCCCGTCCGGGTTCGACGAGTCCAACGTCGCCGCGCCGGGGAGCCTGATCCGTCTCGGCGAGCTGGCGATGCGCAACCCGGTGTTCGCGGAGATCGTCGGCACGCGCTCGGCCGAGATCCCCGGCGTCGGCACGGTGACCAACACCAACGGCATGCTCGACGACGAGGGCGTCATCGGCGTGAAGACCGGCACCCTGTCGCATTGGAGCCTGCTCACCGCGAAGGACGTGCCGGTCGGCGACACCACGGCGCGACTGATCACGGCGGTCCTGGGGCAGGAGAGCAACGCCGATCGGCTCGCCGTGACGCGCAGCCTGCTCGCCGGCGTCGAGAAGGAGCTCGCCGAGCAGCCCGTGTCCGTCGCGAAGGGCACCGTGGTCGGCCACGTCACCACCGAGTGGGGTGAGCGGGTCGACGTCGTCACCGATGCCGACGCCAAGGTCGTGCTGTGGAACGGCGCGATCGCCGCCGCCGCCGCGGAGATCGACCTGGGGTCGAGCACGACCGCAGGCGCGAGGGTCGGCACGCTCACGACCAAGGGGCCGATCGACATGGTCGAGACCCCCGTGTCACTCGCCGAGGACATCACCGATCCCAGCATCTGGTGGCGCCTCACGCATCCGCTCGAGCTCTTCGGCCTCGACAAGGACTGATCTCCGTGAGACGCCCGTCTCCGAACGGGGACGGGCGTCTCACGTGCGGCTCGGCCGCCGTTCTCAGCGGAGGTCGGGACGCGGATGGGGGAGGTCGGATGCCGAGGACTCGGCGTCCCGCACGGCATCCGCGAACCGCGCAGCGTCCGGTGCCTGCGCGACGGCCTCGTCATCCGCGTCGCCGGTGACGACCACCGGGGTGGAGCCCGTGAGCGCCTCCTCGGCGTCGATGTCGGTCGCGGCCTGCTCGAACTGCGACTGGTAGAGCCGCCAGTAGGCGCCCTGCGCGGCGATGAGCGAGTCGTGGTTGCCCTGCTCGACGATGTCGCCGTGCTCCATCACGAGGATGAGGTCGGCGTCGCGGATCGTGGACAGCCGGTGCGCGATGACGAAGGAGGTGCGCCCCTCGCGCAGCGCCGCCATGGCGTGCTGCAGCAGCAGTTCGGTGCGGGTGTCGACGGCGCTGGTGGCCTCGTCGAGGATGAGGATCGACGGCTGCGCCACGAACGCCCGGGCGATCGTGATGAGCTGCCGTTCTCCGGCGGAGACGTTGGAGGCCTCCTCGTCGAGCACCGTGTCGTATCCCTCGGGGAGCGAGTGCACGAATCGGTCGACGTAGGTCGCCTCCGCCGCGGCCACGATCTCCTCGTCGGATGCCGTCTCGCTGCCGTACCGGATGTTGTCGCGGATCGTCCCGCCGAACAGCCACGGGTCCTGCAGCACCATCCCGGTGCGGCGGCGCAGGTCGTCTCGCGCCATCTCGGCGATGTCCTGCCCGTCGAGGAGGATGCGGCCGGAGTCCAGCTCGTAGAACCGCATGATGAGGTTCACGAGCGTCGTCTTGCCCGCACCCGTCGGCCCCACGATGGCCACCGTCTGACCCGGCTCGACACGGAACGACAGGTCCTGGATCAGCGGGCGGTCCTCGCTGTACGAGAACACGACGTGGTCGAACTCGATGACGCCCCGCCCGCCGTCCACGGTGGGCGCATCCTCGGCATCCGGATCCTGCTCCTCGGCATCCAGGAAGTCGAACACGCGCTCGGCCGACGCCGTCCCGGACTGCACGACGGCCGCCATGCCGCCCAGCTCGCTGAGCGGCTGGCTGAACTGCTGCGAGTACTGGATGAACGCCTGCACGTCGCCCAGGCGCAGACCGCCGCCCGCCACCATCAGCCCGCCGAGCACGGCGATGCCGACATACTGCAGGTTGCCGACGAAGGTCATGGCGGGCATGATCACGCCCGACAGGAACTGCGCCTTGAAGCTCGCCTGGAACAGCTCCTCGTTCTCCTCCTGGAAGCGGTCGAGGGCGTCCTGCTCACGGCCGAAGACCTTCACGAGGGCGTGACCGGAGAAGGCCTCCTCGACGCGCGCGTTCAGACGGCCGACCTTGCGCCACTGGATGCCGAACGCCTTCTGCGAGCGCGGACCGATGACGCCGAAGATGATCCCCATGAGCGGCAGCGACACCAGGGCGACCAGCGCCAGCTGCCACGAGATCGAGAACATCATGATCAGCACGCCCACGACGGTGAGCACCGAGGTCAACGCACCCGACAGCGACTGCTGCATGGTCTGCGTGATGTTGTCGATGTCGTTGGTCACCCGTGAGATCAGCTCACCGCGCTGCACCCTGTCGAAGTACGACAGCGGCAGGCGGTTGATCTTCGCCTCGACGTCCTCGCGCAGGCGCCACATGGTGCGGACCATGATGACGTTGATGACGTACCCCTGCAGCCAGCTCAGCACCGCCGAGAGGATGTAGATCGCCATCACCGCGAGGATGATCCAGCGCAGCCGCTCGAAGTCGACGCCGTCCCCGACCTTGAAGTCGGCCATGGCCGAGACCATGTCGGCGAACGTGCCCTGGTCGGCCTGGCGCAGCCCCGCCACCACCTGGTCCCGGCTGGTCCCTGCGGGGAACCCCCCGTCGCCGAGCACCATGGAGATGAAGCCCTCGTAGACGATGTTCGTCGCCTCGCCGAGGATCTTCGGCGCCGCGACCGAGAGCACCACGCCGATGGCGCCGAAGAAGGACACCAGCACGAACCAGCCGGCCGCGGGGCGCAGCAGTCCGATCATGCGCCGGAAGCTCGGGCCGAAGTGGTCGGCCTTCCCCGGCGCGCCGCCGCCGTGCATCCCTCCGCCGCCCTGCCGGGCCCGTTCCGCCTGCTCGAGCTCCTCCCGCTCGGCGGCCGTGGTCTGCTCCGATGACGTCGCGGCGCTCACGCGTCCACCCCCAGCTGCGACACGACGATCTCCTTGTAGGTCTCGTTGGAGGCGAGTAGCTCGTCATGCGTGCCGACGCCCACCACCGCCCCGTCGTCGAGGACGACGATGCGATCGGCATCCGTGATGGTCGACACGCGCTGGGCGACGACGATCTTGGTGACATCCGGCAGCTCCCGCCACAGCGCCTGCCGGAGCCTGGCATCCGTCGTCAGATCCAGAGCCGAGAACGAGTCGTCGAAGACGAGGATCCGGGGACGGTGCACGATGGCGCGGGCGATCGCCAGCCGCTGCCGCTGCCCGCCGGAGACGTTCGTGCCGCCCTGCGCGATGTGCGAGTCGAGGCCCTCGGGCATCTCCTCGACGAAGTCACGTCCCTGGGCGATCTCCAGCGCCTCCCAGAGCTCCGCGTCGGTGGCGTCCTCGCGGCCGTAGCGGAGGTTGGAGGCCACGGTGCCGGTGAACAGGAAGGGACGCTGCGGCACCAGGCCGATGCCGCGCCACAGCGCGTCCAGATCGGCTTCGCGCACGTCGACGCCGCCGACCGAGACGGATCCGCCGGTCACGTCGAACAGACGGGGGATGAGCGAGACGAGTGTGGTCTTGCCCGAGCCGGTGGAGCCGATGACGGCGACGGTCTCACCGGGCTCGGCCCGGAAGCTGATGCCCGTGAGCACGGGGGCCTCGGCACCGGGGTAGGTGAACTCCACATCCTCGAAGACGACCTCTCCGGGGGTCGGCGGCACGACGACGCCGTCGTCGGGGCGGGTCATCGACGACTCCGTGTCGAGGACCTCCGCCACGCGCTCGGCGGAGACGGCCGCACGCGGGATCATCATGGCCATGAAACTGGACATGATCACGCCCATCATGATCTGGCCGATGTACTGCATGAACGCGAAGATCGTCCCGATCTCGGCGTTGCCGAGGTTGATCTCGACGCCGCCGAACCAGATGACCGCCACGACCGTCACGTTGAGCACCAGCATGAACAGCGGGAACATGAGCACGAACAGCGACCCGATGTTGCGGCCGAGCACCATGAGGTCGGTGTTGACCTCGCGGAACCGGCGCTCCTCGATCCGCTCGCGCACGAACGCGCGCACGACGCGCACGCCGGTGAGCTGTTCGCGCATGATGCGGTTCACGTCGTCGAGCTTGCGCTGGTTGGCGCGGAACAGCGGCACCATGCGGCCGATGATGAGCACGGCGATGATCAGCAGCACCGGCACGGACACGGCGATCAGCCAGCTGAGGCCGACATCGGTCTGGATGGCCTTGATGATGCCGCCGATGGCCAGCAGCGGAGCGGTGACG
Source organism: Microbacterium soli (assembly GCF_039539005.1). Classification (NCBI taxonomy): domain Bacteria; kingdom Bacillati; phylum Actinomycetota; class Actinomycetes; order Micrococcales; family Microbacteriaceae; genus Microbacterium; species Microbacterium soli. Next base: position 1,607,285 of record NZ_BAABCP010000001.1, on the reverse strand, counting down.
AACATCGTCGCCCCCATCATCGCCAGCATCTGCACCTGCTGCACGTCGTTGGTGTTGCGGGTGATGAGCGATCCCGCGCCGAACTGCGCGACCTCGCGCTCGGAGAACCCGCTCACCCGGGAGAACACGTCGGCGCGGATGTCGCGGCCGGCCGCCATCGCCATGCGCGCGGCGAAGAGCGTCGCGAGGATGGAGGCGACGATCTGCCCGAACGACACCAGCAGCATGAATCCGCCGCGCGCCCAGATGTAGCCGATGTCGGCCTTGGCGACGCCGTTGTTGATGATGTCGGCGTTGATCTCGGGCAGGTTCAGCGACGCCATCACACTGGCGAACTGCAGCACCACGACCAGCAGCAGCAGCCACCAGTACCTTCTGAGGTAGCGGACGAGGATCTTTCCGAGCACGAGCGGACTTCCTTCAGGGATCAGGGCCGGGGAACGGCCACAGAACAGCGTGCCACGAACTGCTCGGATCCGTATCCCCCGCGAGGTGGACATTCGCTGTGAGCGCAACGACGAGTCGATGCTCCGCCCTGCGAGGCGGCGGCCCCGCGCCGTCGCGAATAGACTCGCAGGCATGCCACCGCGACCGTCCGACGCCCCCGGGGCGGTGCTGCTGGTGTGCGACTACTCGCTGCGGTACCTCGGCGGCGCCCAGACCGCCTTCGTGCGGCAGGCGCAGGCGCTCGCGGAGGAGGGCGTGCCGGTCGTCGTGCTGGCTCCGGATGCCGATGAACCGACCGCCGAGGGCGTCGTCACCATCGCGCCTCCGCGCCGCGGCACCATCCCCGTGCTGGATCTGCCGCTGCTGGGTCGTGCGAGGGACCTCGAGCCGCTGATCACGGCGACCGTGCGCAGGCACGACGTGGGCGCGATCGTCGTGCACTCGGAGTTCGCGCTGGCGGCCGCCGCCCTGGCCGTCGGGAAACGACTCGGCATCCCCGTGCTGCACACCGTGCACACGTTCTTCTGGCGTGCGCCCGCCGTGCTGGCCCCGTTCGCGCCGCTGGTCTCACGCGTGCACGCCGCGCTCACCGGCATCCGCGACGGCGGCCGATGCACCGGAAGTCACCCGCTGGACAATGCGCTGCGCACCATGACCCTGCGGGTCGCGCAGCGCGCCGACATCGTGCTCTCCCCCTCCCGGCACCAGGCGGAGGCGCTGCGGAGGGCGGGCGCCGGTCGCGTGGAGGCGTTCTCCAACGTCGCACAGCCTCTGCAGGCGACGCCGCCGTCCACCGACGGACCGCTGCGACTGCTGTGGGTCGCGCGCTTCGCGCCGGAGAAGCGCGTGGAGGTGGCGCTGGACGCGATGCGCGCCGTCGTCGCGCGCCTGGGCGAGGGGCGCGTCCACCTCGACGTCGCGGGCGGCACGCACCGGCCCGTGCCGGGAGTCGCGTTCCACGGTTCGGTCCCCGGTGACCGGGTGGCGGAGCTGATGGATGCCGCGGATGCCGCACTCATCACCTCCCTGGGCTTCGACAACCAGCCGATGGTGGCGCTGGAGGCCTTCGCGCACGGTCGCCCCGTGATCGTCAGCGACCCGGTGCTGGGCGGGGAGTTCGGGGAGGCCGCGCTACTGACGCCGACCCCGGATGCCGAGGGTCTGGCCGAGCTCGTCCTGAGCCTGGAGGCCGACCGCTCGCTCCTGGATGCCCCCCGTGCAGGCGCCCTCGCCTACGCGCGCGACCGCGTCGCCGCCGCCCACGTCGCACGTCTGCGGGAGCTCATCGCCTCCGCGCGCGCCTGACGATCACTCGAACAGCGGCACGGCGGGGATGAACTCGCGTGCGGCGGCACCGGGGTCCTCGCCGAGGTCGGCGATGGTCGCCGGCCTCCAGTGCGGGTCGCGGTCCTTGTCGACGAGCTGCGCGCGGATGCCCTCCACCAGATCGGGGTGGGTGCCGAACCACATCACCCGGCGGTACTCTCCCTCCAGCGCCTCGCGCACGCCGCGCATGCCGCGGGCCTCGCGCACGGCGTCCAGCGTCACGGCCAGGCCCGTGGGCGCCAGTTCGCCGAGCACGGCGAGCGCTGCGGCGGCACCCTCGGCATCCGAGGCCCGCAGCCGCTCCACGATCTCCCGCAGGGTCGGCGCGGAGAACGCCTCGTCGATCCACTCCCGCGCGGCCAGCAGGGGTGACGGGCCGGGGGTCTCGTCGAACAGCAGCACCATCTCGTCGAGCGTGCCGGGGTCGGCGCGCCGGGCCAGCGCCTCGCGCAGCGCGTCCAGGTTCTCCGAGGGCACGTAATGGTCGGCGAAGCCGAGCTGCACGGCATCCGCCCCGGTCATGCTCTGCCCGGTCAGGCCGAGGTACTCCCCCAGCCGCCCCGGTGCGCGGCCCAGCAGCCAGGTGCCGCCGACATCGGGGGTGAAGCCGATGCGGGTCTCCGGCATCGCGAGCTTCGACCGCTCCGTGACGATGCGCACCGCGGCGTGGCCCGCCAGCCCGATGCCGCCGCCCATCGTGATGCCGTCGGCGAAGACGACGATCGGCTTCGGATACTCGGCGATGAGGGCGTTCATCGCATACTCCGCGCGGAAGAACCCGGCGATGTCGCCCGGATGCCCGCCGACGATGTGCTCGTACAGCGCGCGCACATCGCCACCCGCGCAGAAGCCGCGCTCGCCCTCCCCGTCGATGAGCACGGTCTCGATGCCGGCGTCGTCCGACCAGGCCTTCAGCGCCGCGGTGATGCGTTCGATCATGTCCAGGTCCAGGGCGTTGATGGCCCGCGGACGGTTCAGAGTGATCCGTCCCAGGGAGTTCTCGGTGCGGACGAGTACGGTGGCGGCTTCGGCATCTGTCACGATCGCCAGGCTACCCGCACGGCGATTCGGCCGTGTTCTCGCGCCAGGATCGGGTTCTCCGGCAGGTGAGACGCCGAATTCCCAGGTTTTCCGCGAAGATGGGGAGGATCGACCGGAAAAGGGGAGGCTGTCATGCCCGCAGGACAGGTGCTCGAGTTCGACCGGGTCACAAAGCGCTTCGGCGCGGTGACCGCGGTCTCCGACCTGTCCGTGCGCGTCGAGCCGGGCATCGTCACCGGCTTCCTCGGACCGAACGGCGCGGGCAAGACGACATCGCTGCGGATGCTGCTCGGCCAGATCCGCCCGACTTCGGGGACCGCCACGATCGGGGGCTCGAGCTACTCCGAGCTGCGCAACCCGCTGCGCACCATCGGCGCCGTCCTGGAGGAGGCCGACTACCGCCCGCGCCGCACCGCCGCACGTCAGCTGCTGATCGCCGCCCGAGCCAACGGCATCCCCTCCTCCCGCATCGAGGAGGTGCTGCGCCTGGTCGGCCTGCAGGACGACGCCGACACCCGGATCGGCAGCTACTCCCTGGGCATGCGCCAGCGCCTGGCCATCGCGACGGCGCTGCTGGGCGACCCCGGCGTGCTCGTGCTCGACGAGCCCGCCAACGGCCTCGACCCGGAGGGCATCCGCTGGATGCGCCTGCTCATGCGCCGCCTCGCCGACGAGGGGCGCACGGTGCTGGTCTCCTCGCACGTGCTCAGCGAGATCGAGCAGGTCGCCGACAACGTCGTGGTGCTCTCGAAGGGCCGCGCCGCATACTCCGGACCGATCGAGAAGCTCGCCGACCCCTCCGGAGGGGCGGTCATCGTGGACGCCGAGAACCGCGCGCAGCTGATCACCGCGCTGTCCGCGGCGAAGCTGAACTTCGACGTGCTGCGCTCGGGCGTGACGGTGCGGGACTCGAATGCCGCCGCCGTCGGCGCGATCACCGCGGCCGCGGCCGTCCCGCTGACGTTGCTGCAGCAGCGTGGGCCGAGCCTGGAGGACGTCTTCCTCGATCTCGTCTACGGTCGCCGCGCGGACAGTCCGCGCCTGAACGAGACGGCCAATCCGGTGGCGCACGCCGCGCAGGCCACGCCCCCGACCGACGCCGAGACGCCGACAGCGCCCCCGTCGGAGACGGCGGCGCCCGCACCTGCCGCAGACGAGGCGGCACCGGCGGCGGATGCAGCACCGACGTCGGATGCACAGGGGACGACGGATGCCGCCGAGGACGTCCCCCGGACAGAGGACGCACACCCCGACGCCGATGCGGAGACCGGGGCAGCGGTTCCGTCCCCGACCACGCCGGAGGATCAGGACGACACGCTGCGCCATGACATCCGCAGCCTGTGGGGTCCGACGTCGGCCGATCCCCACGCGCCGGTCGCCGAGTCCGCTACGACGGATGCCGAGGCGCCGGCACCGGATGCGGAGACGGCGACGCCCGAGACGGGCGGCTCGGCACAGGACACGACGACCCCGACCGCGGATCACGCCATCGCCCCGGATGCGGAGCCCACGGCATCCGATGCGCGCCCGGCGGACGCCGGCGAGGTGCTGCCGCAGGCCACCGACGCCGTATCAATCCCCGCGGCGGAGAGCCCGACATTCACCTCGCTGATCACCGGCATCCCGGTATCGGCCGCCGCCGAGGACTCGGAGCAGGTCGTGCCCGCCACCGAGGAGATCTCCGTGCTCACGCCGGTGCTGTCGGACGGTGACGACGACGACTCCGCCGTCGACGACGCCGAGGAGGACCCCCGGCTCGCCGCGATGCGCACCACGCTGTCCAGCGCCGCCAGCCGCTTCTTCGACGGTCCTGCGCCGGACTACCCCTATGGTCCTGTTCCCGCCGCCGAGCAGCCGACCGCCGGGGCGCAGACCGACGGACAGACCGCCGGGACCGAGCACGACGGTGCCGAACACACCGACCCCGGGAACGACGACGGTCCAGGGGACACGCAGCACGCCTGAGAGCGAGGCGGAAGCGGAAGCCGCCGTCAGGATCGGACCTGGACCTGCCGGAGGTCTCTCCGCTCAGGCGGGCCGCGGCCGGATGACCGGACGCTGCCGGGGCTGGGCCACCGGCACGGATCCCGTCGCGATCTCCGTGACATCGGCCGGCTCATCGCTCACCTCCAGGTGCAGCGCCTGGGTGAGGGCGAGGCCGTGGCGGGTCGTGAGGATCAGCCGCTGATACAGCTCATCTCCGTCGAGGTCGATCACGACGCTCGCGCGACGTCTGCGGATCAGCACGAAGTCCGTCGTCCCGGCGCCCTTCCAGGTGCCGGCGGCGAGCATGCCGGGGATGTACGTACCCGGGCCCGGGACTCCGCGCAGCCAGGTCCATGCGTCGTCGGTGAGCTGGACCTTCGCGATGTGCTCACGCTCGATCCGCAGGTTCTCACGGTGGAACGTCGACGCGCGCTCGATGGGCGAGAGCACGACCTCGAGTCGTGTCTGGTCCAGGAGCAGCGTCACCATCACACCAGTCTGCCAGCGACGTCCTGCAAGATGCCTGCGACTTGCTCACAAGGCGGCAACGATCCCGCCGTGGACCGGTATCCGCATGCCGATGAGGGGTCAGGCCGTGGCGGATGCCGCCGCGGCGGCCGCGGCGGGAAGCGCGGCCTCGATGGTCGTGAGCTCCTCCTCGCCGTGCGCGGCGGTGAGGAACCAGGCCTCGAAGACGCTCGGGGGCAGGGCGACGCCCTGCTCGCGCATCGCGTGGAAGAACGGCGCGTAGCGGAACGACTCCTGCGCCTGCGCCTGCGCGTAGGTCTTCGGCGCCGCGGCGGAGAAGGCGACGCCGAACAGGCTGCCCGCGCGCGGCACGGCGTGCACGACCCCGGCATCCGTCAGCGCGGCGTCCAGTGCGGCGGCGAGGCGGGCCGCCGCGGCATCCACCGTCGCGTACACCTCCGGTGTCGCCAACCGCAGCGTCGCGATCCCCGCGGCGACCGACAGGGGGTTCCCGGACAGGGTCCCGGCCTGGTAGACGGGGCCGGTCGGTGCGAGGAGGTCCATGATCTCCGCCCGACCGCCGAGCGCCGCCAGCGGCATCCCTCCGCCGATGACCTTGCCGAAGGTGATGATGTCGGGCAGGTAGTGCTCACCGGACTCCTGCTGCAGCCCCCAGAAGCCCGCGGGGTGCACGCGGAAGCCCGTCAGCACCTCATCGAGGATCATCAGCGCGCCGTGCGCCTGCGCGGTCTCGGCGATGAGCCGGTTGAAGCCGGGCAGCGGCGCGACGACGCCCATGTTCGCGGAGGCGGCTTCGACGATGACAGCGGCGATGCGGTCGCCGTGCTCGGCGAACACGGCCGCCAGCGCCTCGGGATCGTTGTAGTCGATCACGAGCGTCTGCGCGGCGATCGGCGCGGGCACGCCGGCGGAGCCGGGCAGCGCGAGGGTCGCGACCCCGGATCCGGCGGCGGCCAGCAGCCCGTCCGAGTGGCCGTGATAGTGCCCGGCGAACTTCACCAGCAGGTCGCGGCCGGTGGCGCCGCGGGCGAGCCGGATGGCGGTCATGGTGGCCTCGGTGCCGGTGGAGACCATGCGGACGTGCTCGACGGGTCGGGCGTCGCCGACGCGCACGCGCTCCGCGACCAGCCGCGCCAGCTCGACCTCGCCCGCCGTGGGCGCACCGAACGACAGCCCGCGGGCCGCGGCATCCTGCACGGCGCGAACGACCTCCGGATGCGCATGACCGAGCAGTGCCGGGCCCCAGGAGGCCACGAGATCGATGTACTCCCGGCCCGCGGCATCCGTCACCCTGGCGCCTCGAGCCGATGCCAGGAAGCGCGGCGTCCCGCCCACCGAGCCGTACGCGCGCACCGGCGAGTTCACCCCTCCGGGGATCACCGCACGGGCAGCATCGAACAGGTCGTCATTGCGGTCGGTCATGCCCTCCAACGTACGCGGTCGACCTATGAGCCCGGTCGGGTCGGCAGCACTCGACCGATGAGCGGGTCGCGCTCTCGCGCAGCCCTGCCGTTCAGCGGCTCCTCAACCACCGCGCCGCTTCGACCGCCCAGTAGCTGAGGACGACGTCGGCGCCGGCGCGACGGATGGAGGTCAGCGACTCGAGGATCGCCGCGCGCCGGTCGATCCACCCGTTGGCGGCAGCGGCCTCGATCATCGCGTACTCTCCGGAGACCTGGTAGGCCCACACCGGCACGTCCACGGCATCCCGCACCTCGCGCAGCACGTCGAGGAAGGCCATGGCGGGCTTGACCATGACGATGTCGGCGCCCTCGTCCACGTCCAGCAGCGCCTCGCGCACGCCTTCGCGACGGTTGGCGGGATCCACCTGATACGTGCGCCGGTCGCCGGTCAGCTGCGAGTCGACGGCCTCGCGGAACGGCCCGTAGAAGGCGCTCGCGTACTTGGCCGCGTAGCCGAGCAGCAGGGTGTCGTGGAAGCCCTCGGTGTCCAGCGCCTCACGGACCGCGGCCACCTGGCCGTCCATCATGCCGGAGAGCCCCAGCAGTCGTGATCCGGCGCGCGCCTGCGCGACCGCCATCGAACGGTAGCGGTCCAGCGTCGCGTCGTTGTCGACCGTGCCGTCCGAAGCCAGCACGCCGCAGTGGCCGTGGTCGGTGAATTCGTCCAGGCACAGGTCGGTCTGCACGACCAGCGCGTCACCGACCTCGGAGGCGAGCGCCCCGGTGGCGACGTTGAGGATCCCGGCGGGGTCGTCGGCTCCCGAGCCCTCGGCATCGCGGACCTCGGGGACGCCGAACAGCATCACACCGCCCACGCCCGCCTCGGCGGCCGCCACGGCCGCCGCCCGCAGCGAGTCGAGGGAGTGCTGCACGACACCGGGCATGGACCCGATCGGGGCCGGTTCGCGCTGCCCCTCACGCACGAACATCGGCAGCACGAGCTGCTGAGCGGTGAGCGTCGTCTCGCGCACCAGGTTGCGCACGGGCATGGACTGACGCAGTCTGCGCAGCCGCGTCACAGGGAAGCCGCTCACGAGGCGAACTCGTCCGCGGAGTGCGGGAGGGTGAAATGCGACACGGTCTCGATGAGGGCGTCGACGGTCTGCCGATCGGCGACGGCGGAGATCGACAGGCCCGCCTTGCGGGCATCCTTCGCCGTGCGCGGGCCGATGGCCGCCAGCAGCGTCGCGTCGGGGATCTCCGGGAACTGCTCGCGCACCTGGTTCGCGACGGATCCGCTCGTGATGAGGATCGCGTTGATCCTGCCGTTCTCCACGTCGCGACGGATGCGGTCGGTGACCGGCACGCCCACCGTGCGATAGGCGATGACGCTGTCGACGTCGTGCCCCGCCTCGCTCAGCATCACCGACAGGACCGGCTTGGCGATCTCGCTGCGCAGGGACAGGATGCGGCGCGCATCGGGCTCCAGCGCGATCATCTGCTCGGCCATGCCCGCCGCCGAGTTGTCCCGTTCGGGGACGAGGGCGACGTCGTAGCCGACGGCCTGCAGGGCGGCCGCCGTCGTCTCGCCGACCGCGGCGATCTTCGTGCGCTTGGGCACGGCGACCCGGTGCGCGAAGAGCACGTCCACGGTCGTGGCGCTCGTCACGGTGAGCCAGTCGTAGTACCCCTCCTGCAGTCGCTCGAGGGCCGCATCCAGGGCGTCCTGGTCGGTGGTGGGGGCGAAGTTGATCAGCGGCGCCACCACGGGGACGGCGCCCTGGGCGCGGAGGCTCGCAGCGACGCCGTCGCCCCAGGGGCCGCCACGGGGCACCAGAACGCGCCAGCCGTGCAACGGCCTGGTCGTTTTCGTTTCGGAAGCAGTCATCTGGATCACTCTCGCGGGAGGAGGTCGGCCGCCCCCTGTTCGAGCAGCCGATGAGCGGCAGACATACCGAACGCACGGATCGCGTGCATCGGGTCTGCACCATCGGCAGCATTCGCACCGTTGCCACTGCCGTTCCGACGAATATACCCCCGGTTCAGGGACTCCGTGACGTCGACGCCGATCCGGCGGTCTCCCCCGGGCTCGTAGACCACGGCACGGACGCGGATCTCGTCGTCACGAACCCGAGCGTGCGCGGCCATCGGCGCCTGGCATCCGGCCTCCAGGCCGGCCAGGATCGTGCGCTCCACCGTCACCGCCAGCCGGGTGTCCTCGTCGTCGAGATCGGCGAGGGCCGCCAGCAAGTCGGCGGGCGCATCCGCGAGGGTCTCCACGGCCAGCGCGCCCTGCCCCGGCGCGGTGGGCCACTCGGAGAAGCCGAGGTACTCGCGGTGCAGCGTCGACTCGGAGCCCAGCCGTGCGAGCCCCGCGGCGGCGAGGATGACGGCATCCAGCTCGCCGGACTCCACCCGCGCGAGCCGGGAGTCGACGTTGCCGCGGATGTCGACGACCTCGGCGCGCGGAGCGCGTCTGCGCACCTGCGCGATGCGGCGCGGCGAGCCGGTGCCGACCTTCGCGCCGCCGGGCAGCTCCTGCAGGGGCGTGCCGTCGCGGGTGATCACGACATCGCGGGCATCAGCGCGCTCCGGCGTCGCGGCGATGACGAGCTCGGCGGGCTCCTGGGTGGGCAGATCCTTCAGGGAGTGCACGAGGATGTCGCAGTCGCCGGCGACGAGTGCCTCGCGCAGCCTGTTCGCGAACACGCCCGTCCCGCCGATCTCCGACAGCGACGCCCTGTTGGTGTCGCCCTCGGACACGATCGGCACGAGCTCCACCACGCGGCCGGAGACCTTCGCCAGGGCGTCGGCGACCTGCTGGGACTGCGCCTGCGCGAGGGCGCTGCGACGGGTGCCGAGACGGATGGGCGCGTCCGTGATCATTGCAGGACTTCGGCGATCTCGTCGAAGCGAAGCCGGCGCCCGGTGTAGAAGGGGATCTCCTCCCTCACGTACCGACGGGCGTCCGTGTACCGCAGGTCGCGCATGAGGTCGACGAGCTCGACGGGGTCGTCCGACTCCAGCGGCACCAGCCACTCGTAATCGCCCAGCGCGAACGCGGCGACGGTGTTCGCTGTCACACCGGTGTGCGACGCCCCCTTGCGCCCGTGGATGGCCAGCATCCGGCTGCGGTCCTCCTCGGGGATGAGGTACCACTCGTGCGTGCGGACGAACGGGTACAGGCAGATCCACTGCTTGGGCGGGATGCCGCGCAGGAAGCCGGGAACGTGGTTGAGGTTGAACTCGGCGTCGCGGTGCACGCCCATCACGTTCCACACCGGCAGCAGCGTCTTCAGCAGCTCGGTGCGACGCAGACGGCGCAGGGCGCGCTGCAGGTCCTCGGCGGCGCCGCCGTGCAGCCAGACCATCAGGTCGGCGTCGGCCTTCAGCCCACTGACGTCGTAGAAGCCGCGCACGCTCACGCCGGATGCCTCGATGTCGGCGACGATGGTCGCCAGCTCCGTCGAGTCGGTCTCGGTGACGGCTGTGGCGGGGTTCCGACGCCAGACGGCCCAGAGGGTGAACCCCGAGGAGGCGGATGCGGACTCGCTGTCTTCAAGAACTTCGGGCATGCATCCAGTCTGCCCCTTCCGCGCGGGCACCGCACACCGCGAGACGTCCGACGGTCGGACACCGCATCCGGGGCGTCCGGGACCTAGCGGGATACCGCCCGCGCGATGAGCCAGACCGCACCGCCGACGGCGGCGGCGACGCCGAGCACCGCGGCCGCCGCGCCGATCGGGTTGCGCCCGGCGAAAGCCCGGGCGCGCCTGATGCCTCGCTGAGAGGCCTGTTCGACCCGGCGCGGCACATTGCCCTTGATCTCGATGGCGGCCAGCGCGGCCTTCAGCTCGGCGCGGGCGGACGCCACCGGATCGACGATCCCGGTCGGCACGGCTGTGCGGGGCAGCCCTGCGGACGACGGCTTCGGGTCAGAACTCGTCATGATCGGCCTCCTTCATCAGGCGGACATCGGTCGCGACGGCCTGGCCGGGGTTCTCCCGTCGCACCACCTTCCGGAAGCGGCGCACGCCCAGCAGGGCGAAGACCACGACCGCCAGCAGCAGCACGCCGAACACGACCAGCGACGCCAGCCAGGCCGGCCACCAGGACGACAGCCCGATGATGACGAACGCCAGGAGCACGGGGATCGACCAGAACAGCAGGAACAGGACGATGACGAACCACAGGCTGCCGATCCCGGCGTCCTTCGCGGTGCGCGACACCCACTTCTTCGCCGCATCGATCTCGGCGGTGATGAGGTTGCGCACCAGCTCGGGCAGGTCGCCGAGCAGCGTGAGCAGGCTGTCGTCGGCGCGGTCGCGGTATCCGCGAGTCATCTCACTCCGCCCCTGAGGTCTTCTTCTTCGCGTTCTTCGCGCCCGCGCTCTGCACGGCGGCGGTGCTGTCCGGCACCGCCGGAGCCGGCGCGACGACGTCCGGGTCGGAGGCCGAGGAGACGACCTTCACGACACCGCGCCAGAGCGCGTTGGGCACGGCGGCGGCCTGCGTCTTCGCGAAGTCCTGCGCTCGGGCGACCTGCCGCTGCACGGGGTCGAGATGCCACACCCTGAGCCACTGCGTCTTGATCTGCTCATACCGCTCGCGGCCCGCGCGGGTGCCGAGCACGTAGCCCACGCCGAGTCCGACGACCAGTCCGACCTTGCCTCTCATGGGAGCCTCCTGACGATTGTTGCGGAGTCTTCATCAAGGGCCGAACGTCCCCGCCCCCGAGTGAACGTGTTCCAGGGTAGTCGCATATTCCCGTTTCGGCATCTACCTGTGCGCATCGGACGCGAAACCCCCGCGCCGGGGTCCGCTCAGTCCCAGAGCATGCCCCGGCGGAGCCGTCCGGCCTCGGCGACGGCATCCGGAACCACCTGCGCCAGGCCCGTTCCCGCGATCCATGCGCCCACGACGCCCAGACCGGGAACGCGCTGCACGGCGGTGCGCGCCGCCGCGCGGCGCCGCGCCGCACCGATCTGCGACGACGGTTGCGACTGCACGAATCGCGCTCGGTGAGCGGCGCGCAGACCATCTGCGGGAAGCCGCACGCCCAGCAGAGCGGACGCCTCCGACAGCGCCAGCTGCGCCGCGGCGTCATCGTCGAGCGCCGCGGTGGCGGCGGGCTCTCCCTGGGATCCGAACGACACCCGCACGATGTGGGCGCCGTCCGCCGCGCGGCGCAGCCACCCCCATTTGGCGGTGGAGTGCGTGAGCGCCTTGGCGGTGTGGCTGCCCGGCACGGTGAGCACGCCGCTGCCGCGCGGGGCGGTGTCGAGTTCGGGGGCGTCGACCAGGAGGGTCACGATCTCGATCTCCGGTGCGGGGCCGGCCTCGCCCAGCCCCGGCACGTGCGGCGCCAGCAGGGCGTGGGCCGCCGGCTCGGGAGTCGCGATCACGACCCGGGTCGCCGTGAGGACCTCCGGCTCCGGCGCCCGGGGCTCCGCGTCCAGGTCGGCACCGGCATCCGCCTGCCGACCGGCATCGATCTCGGTCGTCCCGTCATCGGCATCCGTCGGCCGTTCGATCTCGACGCTCCACCGCTCGCCGTCACGGTCGAGCCGCACCGCGCGGGCACCGGTGCGCACCGTCACGCCGTACGTCCGCAGCTCGGCCAGCAGCGCGTCGACGAGTCGGCCCATCCCGCCGTCGAGCCCCATCACCGCCGCACCGGGTGCGGCGCCCGCGCGCTCGCCCTGCAGCGCGAGCACCGCGCCGCTGAGCGATCCCACCCGGGTGAGCGCGGCGTTCAGGCCCGGTGCCGCGGCGTCCACATCCACATCCTCCGGGAGCGCCGAGTACACCCCGGCGGTGACCGGCGCGACGAGGCGATCCCGCACTCTCGCGCCCATGCGCGTGGAGACCAGTCTGCCCAGGCTGGTCTCGTGGCCGATCGTCAACGGTGGGCGCAGTCGGTCCAGATACGCGCGCCACACCCCGCGCCACCCGATGATGGCGCGCACGTCCTCCTGGAACGGGTTGGCGGGGATGCCCAGCACCCCGCCCCTGGGCAGCGGCGCGTCGGGGGTGTCGGGAATGCCGCTCAACCACGCGCCTCCCCCCTCCGGGGTCACGAGCGCGTCCGCCAGACCGAGCTCGTCCACGAGGGCGCGCACGTGCCCGCCGCGGGTGGCGAAGCTCTCCGCCCCCGCGTCGACGACGATGCTGTCGAGCAGGGCGGGACGGATGCATCCGCCCGGCCGGGTCTCGGCCTCCAGCAGCGTCACGGGGATGCCGAGCTTCGCGCACTCGCGCGCGGCGACCAGCCCGCCGATGCCACCGCCGATGACGACGACGTGGTGCCGCGCGGCGCGGGCGGCGAGATCCTCCTGCTCGGAGCTCATGCCCCCGATCCTCCCATCGCGGCCCCCTCGTGGGCGAGTCGCACGATGCGGGTGAGCTGGTCGGGATCGGTGTCCGGCGGCACGCCGTGGCCGAGGTTGAGGATGTGGCCTCTCGCACCGCGGCCCTGCGCGATCACCTCGCGGACGTGCGCCTCCAGCACCGGCCACGGCGCCTGCAGCAGCGCCGGGTCGATGTTGCCCTGCACGACGGTGTCGGGCCCGACGATGCGGACGGCCTCGTCCAGCGGCATCCGCCAGTCGACGCCGACGGCGTCCGCGACGCCGCCCAGACGCATGTCGGCGAGGAAGGGCCCCGTGCCGACCCCGAAGTGGATGGCGGGCACGCCGATGCCCTCCAGCGCGGCCGTCGAATGCGGGACGACATGCGCGCGGTAGTCGGTCGGGCTCAGCGAGCCCGCCCAGGAGTCGAAGAGCTGCACGACGACGGCGCCCGCATCGCGCTGGATCTCCAGGAAGCGGCGCGAGATGCGCGAGAGCCACCCGGCCAGCCGCGCCCACGACTCCGGGTCGGCATGCATCATGGCCCGGGCACGCAGATGATCCTTGGAGGGCCCGCCCTCGATGAGGTACGCGGCCAGTGTGAACGGCGCGCCCGCGAAACCGATGAGCGGCGTCGCTCCGAGTTCGGCGGTGACGATGCGCACGGCCTCCGCGATGGCCGTGCCATCGAGGTCGGCAGGGTCGATCGCGGTGACGCGCTCGACGTCGGCGGCCGTGCGAACAGGGCGCGCGAACACGGGGCCGCGGCCGGGCTCGATCTCCACCTCGACGCCCGCCAGACGCAGGGGGATGACGATGTCGCTGAAGAACACCGCCGCGTCCACGTCGTGCCGGCGCACGGGCTGCAGGGTGATCTCGGCGGCGAGATCCGGGGTGAGGCAGGCATCCAGCATGCGCGTGCCGACGCGGAGCTCCCGGTACTCCGGCAGGGACCTGCCGGCCTGACGCATGAACCAGACGGGGGTGCGCTCGGGCTTGGAGCCGGCGAGTGCGCGCAGCAGCAGGTCAGTCATGCTCCGATCCTCGCACTGCCGGCTATGCGGACGCCGGGCGGGCGTCCGCACGGAGCACCCGGCCGCAGCGTCGCTGTGATGCCATGCATAGCAAGCGGGCGTACCCTGGTGGGGTGCTGCTCTGTGTGACGGCGAGCCATAAGACCGCCTCCTTCGACCTGCTCGAACGCCTCAGCCGCCATCCCGAGACCGTCGCCCCGACCCTCATCGAGTCCGGTGCGCGGGGAGCCGTCGTGCTCTCCACCTGCAACCGCTTCGAGACCTACGTCGAGACGGGTCCGATCGACTCGGATGCGGTGCTGGACGTCATCGCGCAGACCACCGGCATCCCCGCGGAGGACCTCGACGGCTCGTACCGCGTGATCGAGGACGGCCGCGTCGCCGAGCACCTGTTCGCCGTCGCGTCCGGTCTGGAGTCCGTGGTCTCCGGCGAGGGGGAGATCGCCGGGCAGGTGCGCCGCGCGCTGACCGGGGCCCGCAAGCAGGGCACCACCTCCCCCGCCCTCGAGCGCCTGTTCCAGCGCGCCAGTCAGGCGCAGCGGAAGGTCAAGAACGTCACCGCGCTGCAGCGCGCGGGGCGCTCCCTCGTGCGCCTCGCCCTCGACCTCGCCGACAGCCGCATCGCGGACTGGTCGGCCGAGCGGGTGCTGCTGATCGGCACCGGTTCCTACGCGGCGGTCACGCTGGCCGCGCTGCGCGAGCACGGTGCTGTCGACATCACGGTCCACTCCCCGTCCGGCCGCGGGGAGCGCTTCGCGAAGAAGCACGGCATCCGCATGGTGTCCGCCGCCGAGTACGAGGATGCCGCCCGGCGCTCCTCGCTGCTGATCACCTGCACCTCCGTCACCGAGCCCGTGCTGGGACCGGCGCAGCTGCAGCGCGGCGCGGTCGCGACGGAGCAGAAGGCGCCGACCGGATGCCCGGTGGCGCACAGGTCGCAGCTCGTGATCGACCTGGGCATGCCCCGCAACGTCGATCCCGCCGTCGCGCAGCTGGAGGGCGTGTCCCTGCTGGATCTGGAGACCATCCGGCTGCACGCTCCCCTCGAGGAGCTGCAGGCGACGGATGCCGCCCGCGCGGTGGTCCGCGAGGCCGCGGAGGACTTCCGCGCCATCCGCTCGCGGGCCGCGGTGACGCCGGGCGTCGTCGCGCTGCGCACGCACATCTTCGGGCTGCTCGAGTCGGAGATCGACCGCGCACGGCGTCGCGGTGACGAGGACGGCCTCGTGGAGCAGGCCATGCGCCACCTCGCCGGCGTCCTCCTGCACACCCCGACCACCCGCGCGCACGAACTGGCCGCCGCCGGTCGCGGCGACGAGTTCCTCACCGCACTGGAGACGCTGTACGGCCTGACCCCGGATGCCGGTGAGTCTCCGGCATCCGCCACCGCCTGATCCGGGTTCGCACGCGCCTGCCGGCCGGACGACCAACGGCTCGGCATCCCGGTCGCGCCCGCGAAGCGAGTTGCGGGGCTACGCGACGGTGGCCTTGTCACGCGTGGATGCCCTCCGCGCGGCGACGACTGTTCCGAGAATGACCAGCCCCACGCCGACAAGGATGATGGCGAAGTTCATCCCGCCGTAGCCGAGCAGGTCGCCGTTCGTCATGTCCACTCGCCCATCGGGCTCGAGCCAGCTGTCATGGAGCACGTTCAGCGTCTGATAGGTGAACAGGATCGCGTCGACCGCCAGGTAGCCGACGATGGCAAGGCCACGCTGCTTCACGAAGAAGCCGATGGCGAAAGCGAAAAGGACGGTGAATATGACGTTCATCATGCACTCCCTGGATTCTGCCCGGACGGGTGTCTCATACTCTGCCTGCGGGTCCGTGTGCCGGCTCCGGTGCTGCCACCGGACTCCGGCCGGTGCTGGCACGGGCCAGAGCACGGATCGGCTCCGGGAGGTTGGCCGAGTTCCGTCCACCGGTTCCCGCCTCGTCATGATGGGCGAGTCGATCACGCGTGCGTCTGATGCTCGACCGTCCCGCTCGCTCGCGCAGCCACGGCCCATCGGATGATCGGATGGTCATCAGGAAGGCCATGCGAATCAGTTCGTCGAGATCGAGGCGGCCGCTGCGATCTGCGGATGGGCGTTCGCACAGCCGCAGATCGACATCCACCCACCCATGACCGCGGATCAGTAGTGGTAGCGCGCCTGCAGCACGATGAGATCGTCACCGTCGACGAGATGGACGAGGCGGTGCTCCTCGGTGATGCGTCGGGACCATGCCCCCGACGCGCCGTACTTCAATTGCTCAGGCTTTCCGATTCCGCCGAACGCATCACGCAGACACGCGTCAAGGAGGGTGTTCACACGCGTGAGCACTCGCCGGTCAGCGATCTGCGTTCACCCGCTCGATCAACGGGAAAAGGGTCTTGCGCGGCTCATCGCGCCGAGCTGTAGACCGTCGTGCCGGGGCCGGCCGTGCGGCGAGCACCACCGCGAGCACGCCGAGGGCCGCGATCACGACGAACTCGATGAACGCGCTGACGCCGAGCAGGCCCAGCAGCGCCTCCGGAGGCAGCCCGTACCCCACGAACCCGGATCGCAGCACCCGCATCGGGATGACGACCAGCAGCGCCCACAGCGGCGCCCAGCGCCAGGGACGCGGCACGACACCGGCCCGACCCACCTCCACGACGGCGATGAGGGCGAGGACGAGGGCGACGACGTCGATGGAGACGCCCACCATGGCGGACACCGCGACCGCAGCCGGAATCGACATCCCACTGGCCCCGGGCGACGTCAACGACAGCAGCAGCACGAGAAGGGCGGGTGTCAGCACCAGCCAGACCGCCAGCGCCGTGATGATCGTCGTCCCCAGTCGCCCGCGGGCGGTGACGCTTCCCGCCCGCCCCAGCCCGACCGCGAAGACCACGGCCCCCGCCGCGAACAGGACATCCGGCAGCGAGAGGTACCGGATGCCGGGGATCAGCTGACTCAGCTGCGCGAACCCGGTCAGAGCGGATGCCGCGAACAGCGCCCCGCCCAGCATCCATGTGCGCTGCCGGTCTCGCGCCGCTGTCGCCGTGGCATCCACCTCGATCACGCGACCACCCTACTGCGGCGGACAGGGCTCCCCGCCCCGCGCGTCACCGGGTCAGCGGCGACCGATGCGCTCGGCCTCCCTGGCGGCGACGATCTTGCGCAGGCCGGAGCTGGAGAAGCGGTGGTCGCGGCTGTTGAAGTACAGTTCGATCCCCGCCTGCTCGCAGTACTCGCGGCCGGTGAAGTCGCGGTCCCTGTACTCGTCGCCGACGATGCGCACGTCCAGCTTGAACGAGCGCAGGATGTCCTCGAGGTCCTGCTCGGTCGAGTACGGCACGATCTCGTCGACGTACTGGCAGCCGCGCAGCTGGATGTAGCGCTCCACCACGGTCTGTGTGGGGGCGTTCTTCTCAGGCCGGTCGAGAGTCGGGTCCATCTGCAGGCCGCAGATCAGGTAGTCGCACTGCCGCTTGGCCTCGGCGAGCATCATGATGTGTCCGGCGTGCAGCAGATCGAACGTGGAGAACGTGATCCCGACGCGCGGCCCCGGGTTGTAGTCCTTGTGCCTCTTCACGCTCTCATCCGCCATACCCGTCATCGCATCCCTTCATGAACTCCTGGTCGGGTGCCCCTGCACCCGACCAGGAGGATTCTATCCGGCCGCTCCGACAGCCGCCCTCGCCGGGCGAGCGCGGGTCACCGGTCCATCGGGCGGAAGCGCACGAATGCCGGGTCGGACGCCGGCCCGTCGGCGAAGTGCTGCGTCACCGCCGCGGTCTGCGGCACGGTGAGCTTGCGGTCCAGCCTGATCGACCAGCTGCCGTCGATGCCGGTCGTCGCGGTCGCGGTGGACGGGTGGCGCCCCGGCCCGGTGACCGAGATCTCGACCTCCGCGCCGGGAGCACCGATGCCGCTGACGGTCACGCGGTCGTCCGCGAGCCGTGCGGTCGGGGCGGCGGGCGCGACGCCGGCGGCGATGTCCTGGACGGCGGACAGGTTCTTCATCCACGTGAACGACGTGGGCGTGATGCTGTCATCGCCCCAGACCTTCCCGTCCCGGTCCACGGCGTAGGCGAAGAACCCGCCCTTGACGGCGCCCTCCGGCTGCCAGGTGGCGTACTTGTACGCCGTGTACGACGGCGCCGTCGCGGGGTCGTAGATGCCCTCGGCGTCACCCCAGTGCGTGCGATCCTGCTCCTCCGGGAAGGAGAAGCCCGGCAGGAACCGGCAGGGGGCGATGTCATCTGCGAACGTGCTCCACGTCGACTGCATGCCGGCCGTGCCGCGGCCATAGGCCTGCAGCAGCACGAACGACATGTTCCCCGCGACGGCCTCGAACAGCGGCGTGTCGCCGGACTGGTTCGAGTCGTAGAGGAAGAGCTTGTCGCTGCCCGAACGCGGCCCGATGATCTCGCCGAGCGCGTTGAAGACGCCGATGGCGCGCGTGAGGTCGTCGCCGGTCGGGTACGACTCGACGTCGATGTCGATCCCGTCCAGCCCGTACGGCGTGACGAACGTGTCGACGAGCTCCTGTGCGTACGCGCGGTACGCGTCCTCCGTGAGCGGGATGTCGGCCTTCGCGAGCCGATCGATCCACAGGGTGTACACCACGCGCGTACCTTGCGCGTGCAGCGCGGGGACGTACTCGTCGCGCAGCACGTCCCAGTAGTCGGCATCCGCCGTGTCTCCGGCGTCGAACACCATCGCCACATCGACTTCCGGCGGCAGGTCACTCATCCGGGTGACGTTGGGGTCCGGGAGATTGGAGTTGGCGCTCTCCGGGACGGTGACGTCGCGCCAGGTGCGGTAGTAGGCCATGGTCAACGGCTCTGCCTCGCACTGCACGGTGCTCGCCGGGGAGCCCGTGGCGGCCGTCGCCGGTGGTGCGACGGCGGCCAGCAGTCCGGTGAGCAGAGCGCCGAGACCGAGTGCGGTCGTTCGCTTCATCGCTGTTCCTCTTCTCTTCCTCGAGTCGTGTTCCCACTGTTGATCGCCTGCCATCGGCAACGAGCCGATAACGAACTAGAGCGGTTTAGTAGGACCGTAACAGATTGTGTTAGCGTCTGCTATACCGTTTTAGTAAAAGGTTGCCGCAGCAGCTGTTCTCGACGCGGATCAACCTGGACCCTTCGAAGGAGAACGTCCCATGAAGCACCGCACATCAGCAGTCGTCGCCGTCACGGCGGCGGCATCCCTCATGCTCGCCGGATGCACCGGCGGTGGCGCTCCCGCACCGAGCACGGGCGGGGACGGCGAGATCTCCGGGGAGATCACGTTCCAGACGTGGTCACTGAAGAACGAGAAGTTCACCCCGTACTTCGAGAGCCTCATCGACGCGTTCGAGACCGCGCATCCCGGCACGACCGTGAACTGGATCGACCAGCCCGGCGACGGCTACGAGGACAAGGTCCTGCAGCAGGCGGAGTCCGGTGAGCTGCCCGACGTGATCAACCTGCCGCCGGAGTACGCGTACTCCCTCGCCTCCGCCGGTCAGCTGGCCGATCTCGGCAGCGACTCGAAGGTCATCGACGAGTACGTGCCCGGCGGCGTGCAGGCCTACGAGTTCGACGGCATCGACGGGTCCTTCGCGTTCCCGTGGTACCTGGGCACCGAGCTGAACTACTGGAACACCGCCCTGCTGGCCGAGGGCGGCGTCACCGAGCCCCCGGCGACCTTCGAGGACACGCTCGACGCCGCGCAGAAGCTGGCGGATGCCGGTGTGCCGACGTTCTCGTCGGTGCCGACGCCGAAGATGCTGCAGATCGTCGGCGCCGTCAAGGACATCTACAAGGACGGCGAGTTCGTCTTCAACACCCCTGAGGCCGCCGAGATCATCGACCGCTATGCCGAGCTGTACAAGGCCGGCGCGGTCACGCCCGAGGCCCTGCAGGGAGCGGGGACCGCGAACGCCAACATCAACAGCTTCAACACCGGCGGCGTCGCGTGGACCACGGCCGGCCCGAACTACATCGACAAGGACATCGCCGTCAACGCCCCCAACCTGCTGACCGACGTGGCCGTGACCAGCGGTTTCGGCAACCCGCCGCTGTTCGTGCAGGGCATCAGCGTCGCCGCGCACTCGGCCAATGCCGCGACGGCCCTGGCGTTCGCGGAGTTCGCGACGAACACCGCCAACCAGATCGCGTTCGTCAAGCTCGCCGCGGGCTTCTTCCCCGGCACCGTCGAGGCGAACTCCGATCCGGCCGCCTTCTCCGAGACGCCCGTCAACGAGCTGCAGGGCACGGCCAACGAGCTGGCCGGCGCGCAGATGGCGGATGCCAGGATGACCGGCGCCCCGCAGTACACCGAGGCCATGGAGACCTACGCCGCCCAGCAGATCGCCCTCGCCGTCACCGGTGAGATCTCCGGGCAGGAGGCCCTCGACAAGGCCGTCGAGTACGCGCAGCAGAACGTCGTCGAGTGATCCGGCGCTGAGCGGAGGGGAGGGCATCGAGTGAACAGACAGAGATGGTTCACGCCGTATCTGCTGGTGCTGCCGGCCGTCATCTGGGTGATCGTCTTCGCCCTGTGGCCGTTCCTGAACACCATCGTCCTGGCGTTCACGGATGCCCGTCCCCTCCGCCCGGTGAAGTTCATCGGACTGACGAACTTCACCCGGCTGTTCGATGACGAGCGCTTCGTCTACGCTCTGACGACCTCGCTCGTGTACGTGCTGGTGTGCGTGCCGCTGCTGACGTTCCTGCCGCTGCTGCTGGCGATGCTCGTGCACACCAGGATCCCTGGGATCGGCCTGTTCCGCACCACGTACTACTTCCCCGTGATCGCGTCGGCCGTCGTCGTCGCGATCGTGTGGGAGTTCCTGTTCTCCGGGAGCGGCACGATCAACTCCGCGCTGCGGTTCTTCGGCCTCGCCGACCGGCCCATCGAGTTCCTGTCCGACCGCTGGCTGCTGATCTTCTGCGCCATCGGCCTGACGGTGTGGAAAGGGCTGGGCTACTACATGGTGGTCTACCTCGCCGCGCTCGGGAACGTCGGCCGTGAGCTGCACGAGGCCGCCGCGATGGACGGCGCGGGCACGTGGCGGCGGTTCTGGTCGGTGACCGTGCCGGGCGTGCGCGGCCCCATGATGCTGGTGTCGGTGCTGATCTGCGTGGCCGCGATGCGCGTGTTCACTGAGCTCTACGTGCTCTCGCACGGATCCGGCGGTCCCGGCGGCCGCGCCATGAGCCTCGTGATGCTCATCCAGTCCATGGGCAAGGGCCTGAACGGCCAGATCGGCTACGCCTCGGCCATCTCGCTCGTCCTGTTCCTGCTCACCCTGGTGCCGCTGGCCGTCGTCGGCATCGTCAACAACGCCGACGCGATCGCCGAGCTGCGCGCGACCCGCCAGGCAGCGCGGGCCGCACGCCGCACGCGCGCACGCGAGGAGGTCGTCCGATGAGCGCACCCGTCATCCGTCGACCCGAGCGACGGGCATCCGTCCCTCGGGAGAAGCCGTACCGCGCGCAGGGCTCCGCCGACATCATGAAGCCCTCCCTGGCGGGGCTGATCGGCAAGTACGCTCTGCTCCTGATCATCCTCGCCGTGATGGTCTTCCCCTTCCTGTGGCAGCTGTCCACGTCGTTCAAGGGCGCCACCGAGAACATCTACGACTTCCCGCCCACGCTCGTGCCGCAGGCGCCCACCCTCGACAACTACGCCGAGGTGTTCCGCACCATCCCCGTGCTTGACTACGCGTGGCACTCGCTCCTCGTCGGCGTCGGGACGGTGCTCTCCAATGTGGTGTTCGCCACGATCGGCGGCTATGCACTGGGCACGATGAGGTTCCGAGGCAAGTGGGTCGTGCTGGCGGTCATCTTCTCCACCCTCCTGCTGCCCGGCGAGGTCACGCTCACCAGCCAGTACCTCACCGTCAAGTCGCTGGGGCTGGCCAACACCCTGTGGGGCGTGTTCCTGCCCGGCGCGATCGGCGCGATCAACGTGCTGCTCATGATGGCGGCCTGCCGGATGATCCCGCCCGATGCCCTCGACGCCGCGACCATCGACGGCGCGAACACCATGCAGCGCCTGCGGCACATCGTCTGGCCGAACGTGCGCGGCATGGTCTCCGTCGTCGCCCTGTTCTCCTTCATCGGCGCCTGGGATGACTTCCTGTGGCCGCTGGTGGTGCTCTCCGACCCGGCGAACTACACCCTGACGGTCGGCATGGAGTACCTCAGCTCGAACTTCGCCGCCAACCCGCGGGTGATCGCCGCCGGCACGATGATCGCACTGGTACCGATCATCGTCCTGTTCGCCATCCTGCAGAAGCAGTTCTTCAAGGGCGTCGAAGAGGGCAGCGTCAAGGGATGACCGGGCACGCACATCCGCAGGTCGATCCGGGCTGGTTCGGCCTCCCGCGCCCCGCAGAGGTGCTGCCCGGCTCGGGCCGCTGGCAGGCGTCCGCCGTGCGGGTCACCGCCGATGATCCGCAACTGACCGGTGAGGCCGCCCGGTTCGCCCGCGAGCTGGCGGATCTGGGGATCGGGTACGGCGACGAGGCGACCGTGCGGCTGGTCCGGGGCCGCGCCGGAGTGTCCTCGGAGTCGTTCTTCATCGACGTCGACGACGACATCACGATCGTCGTCGCGACGGCCGCGGGCGCCTTCCGGGCGACCCGGCAGCTGCTGCACAATCTCCGCGCCCGGCGCTTCGTGCCACGCGCGCGCGTCCGCTCCTCGCCGTCGGTGCCGGAGCGCGGGCTGCATCTGGACGCGGCTCGCAAGCACTACCCGGCGGAGTGGATCGCGCACCTGCTGCACACCCTCGCGGATGTCGGGATCAACGCGCTGCAGTGGCATGTGTCGGAGAACGAGGGCTTCCGCGTCGGCTCCGCCGCCTTCCCGGAGATCGTCTCCCCCGAGCACATCAGCAGGACGGATGCCGTGCGGCTGGCCGATCTCGCCGCCGACCTGCACATCGATCTCATCCCGTCGCTGGACATGCCCGGTCATCTCCGGCACGTCCTCGCGCAGCATCCGCGGCTCCGCCTGCCGCCGACAGGCGACCCGCTCGACGACGCCGCACTGAACATCACGGACCCCGCCGCCGTCGCGTTCGCCCTCGCCCTGATCGACGACGTGGCCGCGCTGTTCCCGCACAGTCGCCGGTGGCACCTGGGCGGCGACGAGTTCATCGACCTCACCCGCACTCACGAGCACGAGCTGCTGCGGCGCACGGCGCACGAGCGGCTGGGCCCTTCGGCATCCGGCTTCGACCTGCTCACCGACTTCGTCAACCGCGTCGCCGCGCACCTTCGAGGGCGCGGTCTCGCGCCACGGGTGTGGAACGACGGGATGCTGCGCGGCGAGGCCGTCGAGCTCGACGCCGACGTCGCCCTGACCTGGTGGACGAACTGGCATCCCGCCATGCAGCCGCTGCAGCGCGCGGTGCGGACGGGCCGCGAGCTGGTCAACTTCAACGACGGGCTGCTGTACCACGTACTGGGCGAGAAGGCGGGCTACCGGTATCCGACCGCCGAGCGCATCTGGGGCGCCGACTGGCATCCGGGCCTGTTCCCCGCGCTCCCCGACGGTACGCGACAGGAGCTTCCCGCTCCTTATCCCGCGCAGCTGCGGGGCGCGTTCTTCTCCGTCTGGTCCGACGACCCGCAGGCGCAGACCGCCCACGACGTGATGCGGGGCATCCGCCGGCCGCTGCGGGCGATGGCCGAGCGGTCGTGGAACGGCGGGAGCACGCTGTCGCTCGCGGAGTTCACCGAGCTCGAGGAACGTATCGGCACCGTCGCCGACACGATAGGTTTCCCGTAACTCCCGCACACATGCCGTCCCCGCCGTCACATCACCGAGAGAAGGTCTCCATGCTCGCATCCGCATCCCCCGACGGGCCGCTGCGGTTCGGCGCCAACTACACGCCCTCGAAGGACTGGATGCACTCCTGGCTGTCGCTGGACCTCGATGAGATCCGGCGCGACTTCGCCGGTCTGGCCGAGCTGGGGCTGGACCATGTGCGCATCTTCCCGCTGTGGCCGCTGCTGCAGCCGAACCGCACGCTCATCCGCGGCCGGGCCGTCGCCGATGTGCGGGCCGTCGTCGATGTGGCCGCGGAGTTCGGCCTGGATGTCGGCGTGGACGTCATCCAGGGGCATCTGTCCAGCTTCGACTTCATCCCCGCGTGGCTGAGCACCTGGCACGACCGGAGCATGTTCACCCATCCGGACGCGATCGCCGGCCAGGTCGCGCTCGTGGAGCGGCTGGGCGCGGCGCTGAACGACGCCGACAACTTCCTCGGCTTCACGCTCGGCAACGAGACCAACCAGTTCTCGGCCCAGACGCACCCGCACCCGTGGCCGGTCACGGAGGACGAGGCGGCGAGCTGGGCCAGCGCGCTGCTGGATGCCGCGGAGCGCGCCGCACCGGGCCGCGACCACGTGCACAGCGAGTACGACGCCGTCTGGTACATGGACGGTCACGGATTCACCCCCGCCCTGGCATCCCGACTGGGGTCGATGACCACGGTGCACTCCTGGATCTTCAACGGCACCGCGCAGCGCTACGGCGGCCGCTCCACGGCATCCGACCGCCATGCCGAATACATGATCGAGCTCTCCCGGGCGTTCGCGACCGACCCGGCCCGGCCCGTCTGGCTGCAGGAGGTCGGTGCGCCGTCGACCTGTCTGACGCCGGAGCAGATGCCGGGATTCCTGGAGGCCACCGTGCGCTCCGCCGTGCGCACCGAGAACCTGTGGGGCGTGACGTGGTGGTGCTCGCACGACGTCAGCAGGGAGCTGGCGGACTTCCCCGAGCTCGAGTACTCGCTGGGCCTGCTCGACAACGGCGGCGCCGTCAAGCCGATCGGCCTGCGCTTCGCCGAGATCATCCCCGAGCTGCGCGCGCGTCGGGCGGCGCCCGCGCGCACGACCGGGATCGTGATCGAGGTGGATGCACAGGGCGTGCCGGTCAGCCGCGCGGCGATGAGCCCGGGGGGCGCGATCTTCCAGGCCTGGGTGGATGCCTGCGAGTCCGGCGCTGATGCGGCTTTCATCACGTCGACGGATGCCGCGGATGCGGCGCGCCTGTCCGCGCGCGGCATCGCCGAGCTCGTGCGCCCCGACCTGACGACCGGCGTGGGCGTCTACTCGTCGAACAACACCGTCGTCGCGTGACCGGCCGGTGCGTCGGCCGCGTGACCGGCCGGCCGGTCCGTCATCGCCCGGCTCGCCGGATTCACGCCGGCGGCGGGGCGGTGCTCTCGCGCACCGTGAGCTGCGGCTGCGGGCCCCGGCGGTCCTCGATCTTGCCGTCGTGCTCGATCTGATCCAGCAGGAACTCGGCCGCCTGCTCGCCGAACTCGAAGGTGTCGCGGGTGAGACAGGTGAGCGCCGGGTGCACGAGCCCGGTGACCACGGAGTCGTCGAAGGAGGCCAGCGACATCTCCGTCGGCACCGCCACGCCCGTCTCCTGTGTGACGCGCAGCCCCGCGATGGCCATGACGTCGTTGTCGAAGACGACGGCGGTGGGCCGTTCGGAGCGGTCCAGCAGCGAGCGCATCACCACGGTGACCTCGCGCGGGGAGTAGTCCGTGATGATCGTCTCACCGCTCACGCCGTGTCCGGTGAGCCCGGACAGCACCTCGGAGCGGAGCCGGACGTGCTGGTACTCGGCGGGCCCCGACAGGTAGGCGATCCTGCGGTGTCCGAGCTCTGCCAGATAGTCGAACACGGTGTGCGCGGCCCGTGCGTCGTCGAGCCAGATGGTCGCCGGCTCGCCCGGGCCCGACGGGGTGCCGCCGAGCATCACCGACGGCAGTGCGAGGGACTCCAGGACCCGCGCCCGCGGATCGTCCTCGAGGGGGTCGAGCACGAACACGCCGTCGACCTGGTTGGCGCTGCGCCAGCGCCGGTAGGTGGCGATCTCCTCGTCGAGGGTGGGCACCACCCCCAGCTGCAGGCCGATCCGCCGTGCGGCGAGCGCGGACTGCACACCGGCGATGAGGTCCGTGAAGAACGCCTCGGTGCCCAGGGTGCGCGCGGGGCGGTTCACGGCGAAGCCGACCACCCCGGCGCGGGCGCCGACCAGGGCGCGCGCCGTGGAGCTGGGTCGCCACTGGTGCGCGTCGGCCACGGCGAGGATGCGCTGCCTGGTCGCCTCGCTCACCCCGGGCCGCCCGTTGAGGGCGAAGGAGACGGCGCCGGGGGAGACGCCTGCCTGCCGCGCGATGTCCGCGATGGTGACACGCTTGGAACGTGACATAGACTCACCGTACTAGATCGTTTTAGTCGTGATCGATCCGCCCTGTTTCAGACCGACCGCACTCATTCTCCCATTGCGAAGGAGCATAGCCATGCACGAAGAGTCCTCGCTCACCGTCGGCCGCGTGAACCGCGTCCTCACCGAGCGCGTGCGACCGGCGGTCCACTCCGCGCGCGTGCCGCTGGAGATCGCGGCGCACCCGCTCCCGGGCGAGCCGATCAGCCCCGCGGAGGGCCTGGCACTGGACTTCGAGCCGTTCACCGCCGGGAGCATGTGGGGTTCCGCGTGGGGCACGACGTGGTTCCGCGTGCGCGGCGAGGTGCCGGCGTTGTGGGCGGGGAAGCGGGTCGAGGCCCTCATCGACCTCGGCTTCGACGTCAACATGACCGGCTTCCAGTGCGAGGCGCTCGCGTACCGGGCATCCGACTCCGGCCCGGTGCCGATCAAGAGCCTGAACCCGCGCAGCCAGTGGCTGCCGGTGACCGATGCCGCCGAACCCGGCCGGGCCGTGGAGTTCTACCTCGAGGGCGCATCCAACCCGGTGCTGCTGGACTACCACCCGTTCCTGCCCACGCAGGAGGGCGACATCCGCACCTCCTCCCCCGAGCCGCTGTACCGCGTTCGGCACATGGATCTCGCCGTGTTCGAGAAGGACGTGTTCGAACTCGCCCTCGACCTCGAGGTGCTCATCGAGCTGCAGGCCGAACTGCCCGAGACCTCGCCGCGCCGCATGCGCATCCTGCAGGCCCTCGACGACGCCCTGGACGTGCTCGACCTGCAGCGCATCGTCGAGACGGCACCGGATGCGCGGGAGCAGCTGGCCGAGGTGCTGGCCTCCCCCGCGGATGCCAGCGCGCATCGCATCGCGGCCATCGGCCACGCGCACATCGACTCGGCCTGGCTGTGGCCGGTGCGCGAGACGATCCGCAAGGTCGCCCGCACGACCGCCTCGATGACGACGCTCATCGACGAGCAGCCCGAGTTCCTGTACGGCATGTCCAGCGCGCAGCAGTACGCCTGGATCAAGGAGCACCGCCCCGAGGTGTTCGCCCGGGTCAAGGACGCCGTGAAAGCCGGCCGCTTCCTGCCGCTGGGCGGCATGTGGGTGGAATCCGACACGGTCATGCCGACCGGCGAGTCGCTCGTGCGCCAGTTCTCGTACGGCCAGCGCTTCTTCGAGCGCGAGTTCGGCATCCGCTCCCGGGGCGTGTGGCTGCCCGACAGCTTCGGCTACTCGCCCGCCCTGCCGCAGCTGATGCGCCGGGCCGGGTTCGAATGGTTCTTCACGCAGAAGATCTCCTGGAACCAGCGCAACGTGTTCCCGCACCACTCCTTCCTGTGGGAGGGCATCGACGGCTCGCGGATGTTCACGCACTTCCCGCCCATGGACACCTACAACGCGCAGCTGTCGGGCGAGGAGGTGGCCAAGGCGTCGCGCCAGTTCAAGGAGAACCGCCGGGCGACCATGTCGATCGCCCCGGTGGGCTGGGGCGACGGCGGAGGCGGCACGACCCGCGAGATGGCGGGGAAGGCCGCACGGCTGGCATCGCTGGAGGGGTCCGCGCAGGTCGAATGGAAGCATCCGGATGCCTTCTTCGCCGAGGCCCGCGCGGAGCTGACGGACCCGGCCGTCTGGGTCGGCGAGCTGTACCTCGAGCTGCACCGCGGCACACTCACCAGTCAGCACGCCACCAAGGCGCTGCACCGCTGGGCCGAGCAGGCGCTCATCGAGGCCGAGCTGTGGGCCGCGACGGCGACCGTGCGACTGGGTGCGGAGTACCCGCACGACGAACTGGACCGGCTGTGGCAGACCGTGCTGCTGCACGAGTTCCACGACATCCTGCCGGGCACGTCGATCGCGTGGGTGCATCGCGAGGCCGTCGAGGTCCTGACCGCTGTGCTGTCGGATGCCGAGGAGCTGTCGAATGCGGCCCGGCAGGCGCTGGCGGGCTCCGGCGAGCGCGAGCTCGTGTTCACCCCGACCTCGGTCGGTGCCGGGCGGGCGCTGGGGGCGGCGTTCGCGGAGGCCGCATCCCCGGCATCCGGGAGTGCCGAGGCAATCACGCTGTCCGAGCGCCCCGACGGCGGCTTCACCCTCACCAACGACCTCGTCGCCGTGACCGTCTCCCCCGAGGGCCTGATCACCTCCGCGATCGACAGAGCCACCGGCCGCGAGACGATCCCGGCAGGCCGGCCCGCGAACCTGTTCCAGCTGCACCAGGACTTCCCGAACATGTGGGACGCATGGGACATCGACCGGTACTACCGCAACCGGGTCGACGACCTCACCGCGGTGTCGTCGATCTCGGCGTCCGTCGTCGACGGTGCCGCCGTCGTGGTGGTCGACCGGGCGTTCAGCGAATCGCGCCTGGCTCAGACGATCGTGCTGCGCCCCGGGTCGCGCATGGTGCTGCTGCGCAACGACATCGACTGGCACGAGACCGAGAAGCTGCTCAAGCTCGCCTTCCCGCTCGATCTGTTCGCCCGTGAGACGCTCGCCGAGACGCAGTTCGGCTTCCAGCGCCGGGTCACGCATGTGAACACCAGCTGGGAGGCGGCGAAGTTCGAGACCTCCATGCACCGCTTCGTGCTCGCACAGGAGGATGACGGCTTCGGCGTCGCCCTCGTGAACGACTCGATCTACGGCTACGACACCTCGCGCGACGTGGACGGCGACGACGTGACGACGACCATCCGCCTGTCGCTGCTGCGCGCCCCGCGCTTCCCCGACCCCGACACCGATCACGGCCGCCACGAGATCGAGGTGGGCCTGGTGATCGGAGCGGATGCCGAGGTCGCGACCGCCGAGGGCATCCGCCTCAACGCCCCGTCGCACATCGTGCGGGGCGCGAGGGAGGTCGAACCGCTCGTGTCGGTGACCGGTGCGGGGATCGTGGTCTCGTCGGTGAAGCTCGCCGACGACCGCTCGGGCGACGTGATCATGCGCGTGTACGAGTCCCTGGGCCGCCGCACGCGCGGGACGCTCGCCGTCGGGTTCGCGCACACCGGCATCCGCGAGGTGTCGCTCATCGAGGACGAGCTGGACGCCCCGCGCACCGGCGGGGAGCTGTCACTGCACCCGTTCGAGGTGCGCACGCTGCGCATCGCGCGCGGATGACGGCGCCGCGTGCACCGCGGGCGTGCGCTGCGGCGTCCGGCGTGCGCTGCGGCATCCGTTCACCGTGCACTCCGGCATCCGTTCACCGTGCATCCCGGCATCCATTCACCGAGAACAGGAGATTTGCTGGAAACAGGACGATCCGGCGCAGATCGTCCTGTTCCGGCCGAATCTCCTGTTCTCGGTCGCGCAGGGTGACCCCGGACGGCTTCCGAACGGCCCCGGACAGGCGAACGGACACCGTGGAGCACCGCACTCCTTGACCACGATGAAGGAACAGCAGTTCTTTCGTCATGATCACTCGACAGGAGGGTCTGTATGTACGCGAAACTGAAGGCGACCCATTCAGCGCGTGCAAAGGAGCCTCCAATGGAACGCGACGACAACGACGACCTGTTCGACAGCGACGCACTGCTGTTCATCGGTCGGCCGTACTGGTTCGACCGGCACCCCTCACAGGCCGAGGGCGAAGATTTCTGACACTGCCCCCGCACCGATCTCCCCAGACCAGGAGCCCTCCTGAACGACACCGTTCAGGAGGGCTCCTGGCATGCGGGACCATGCGATGCGCTTTACATCACCGTCCCGAGCGACAACACTGGGGGGACGAGAGATCGTGGGCAGCGCTCATGTCCGAAGACTCCAGGGGGTGTTGACCAGCACGCAGGACGTGCCCTGGCCCACCTCGCCGACACGGAGAAAGGACGATGATGTCCGACCAGATCTGGCTGTACATCGCACTCGGCATCTATTTCGCCGCGATGCTCTACATCGGGTACAGCGCATACAAGAAGACCAGCGGCCACGAGGATTACATGCTCGGGGGGCGAGATCTGCCCGCCTGGGTGGCGGCGCTCAGCGCCGGCGCCTCGGACATGTCCGGCTGGCTCATCATGGGCCTGCCCGGTGCCATCTACCTCAGCGGACTCATCGAGGCGTGGATCGCCATCGGCCTCACCGTCGGGGCCTATCTGAACTGGCTCGTGGTCGCGCCGCGCCTGCGCGCGTACACCCAGGCATCCGAGAACTCCATCACGATCCCGAGTTTCTTCGAGAACCGCACCAAGGACAAGACGCGCCTGCTTCGCATCGTGTCGAGCCTCATCATCCTGGTGTTCTTCACCCTGTACGTGTCCTCGGGAATGGTCGCCAGCGGCGTGTTCTTCGAGAGTTCCTTCAACGGCAACTACGTCGTCGGCATGCTGCTGGTCTCCGGCGTGACACTGCTTTACACGCTCTTCGGCGGGTTCCTCGGGGCGTCGCTGACCGACGTCGTCCAGGGCATCATGCTCTGCATCGCCGTCCTCGTCGTCCCTGTCGCCGCGGTCATCGCCGTGGGCGGCTGGGGCGAGACCATGTCGCTCATCAGCTCGCTGGACGCGAGCCACTTCGACTGGCTCGGCGGCACGGGCCTGACCAGCGTGACGCTCATCGGTATCCTCTCCGGCCTCGCCTGGGGCCTGGGGTACTTCGGGCAGCCTCACATCATCGTGCGCTTCATGGCGCTGCGCACTCCGCAGGCCGCGAAGAGCGCCCGGCGCATCGGCGTGACCTGGCAGGTGCTGTCGCTGGGCGGCGCGGTGTTCGGCGGGCTCGTCGGCGTCGCGTTCATCCAGAAGGAGGGCATCACCCTCGGCGACCCCGAGACGATCCTGCTGGTGATGTCGCAGACGCTGCTGCATCCGCTGGTCGCCGGTCTCGTGCTGGCCGCGGTGCTGGCCGCGATCATGAGCACCTTCTCCAGCCAGCTCATCGTGTGCTCCTCGGCCCTCGTCGAGGACCTCTACAAGGTGCTCAAGAAGACGCCGCCGGACGAGAAGCGCCTCGTGGTGCTGGGCAGGCTGTGCGTGCTGGGCGTGGCGATCGTGGCGATGCTGCTGGCCATCACGCCGAACGATTCCATCCTGGGCCTGGTCGGCTTCGCCTGGGCGGGCTTCGGCGCCTCGTTCGGGCCGCTGGTGCTGCTGAGCCTGTACTGGCGCAAGCTCACCAACTGGGGCGCGCTGGCCGGCATGGTCGTCGGCGCGGTGACGGTGTTCGTCTGGGCCGCCTTCGAGGGCGGCTGGTTCGAGCTGTACGAGTTGCTGCCCGGCTTCGTTCTGGCGCTCATCACCGCCGTGATCGTGAGCCTGGCGACCTACAAGCCCAACGCCGAGATCGAGCGGGAGTTCACCGAGACCGGCACGATGGTCGTCGTCAAGTAGCACGGATGCTCGCGCATCCGTGCCCGGCTGTGCGCGAGCATCCGTGCCCGGCCACGAGCATCCGTGCCCAGCCTCTGCGCGAGTACAGGAGATTCGCTCAGAACAGGACGAGGTGGCTCAGATTCTCCTGTTTCCGACGAATCTCCTGTTCTCGGTGACAGAAGAACGGGGCAGGAGGGCAACGGGGGCAGGAGAAGAACGGATGCCGAGGGCCCGGCGCCGACGGATGCCGAGCGCCCCGCGGCGACGGATGCTGACGGCGCCGCGGCCGCGGGCCCCGCCGGAGTCAGGCGCCGCGCAAATGCTCGGCCAGGTACGCCTGCAGCTCCGTGAGGGGCACGCGCTCCTGGCCCATGGTGTCGCGGTCGCGCACGGTCACGGCGTCGTCGTCGAGCGAGTCGAAGTCGACCGTGACGCAGAACGGCGTGCCGACCTCGTCCTGTCGGCGGTAGCGGCGGCCGATGGCACCGGCGTCGTCGAAGTCGATCGCCCAGCGGCCCCGCAGGGTGTCGGCGACCTCGCGCGCCAGCGGCGAGAGCCGCTCGTTGCGCGACAGCGGCAGCACGGCGACCTTGACGGGCGCCAGTCGCGGGTCGAGCTTGAGCACAGTGCGGGTGTCGGTGCCGCCCTTCGCGTTGGGCACCTGCTCCTCGACGTACGCGTCGACGAGGAACGCCATCATGGCACGGGTGAGGCCGAAGGACGGCTCGATCACGTAAGGCGTGTACCGCTCGCCGGAGGCCTGGTCGAAGTAGGTCAGCGACGTGCCGGACGCCTCGGTGTGGCTGGACAGGTCGTAGTCGGTGCGGTTGGCGATGCCCATCAGCTCGCCCCACTCCTTGCCCGCGAAGCCGAACCGGTACTCGACGTCGATCGTCGCGGCGGAGTAGTGGGCGCGGTCGTCCTCGGGCACGTCGAACTGCCGGATGTTCTCCGGGTCGATCCCGAGGTCCACGAACCAGTCCCAGCACGCCTGCACCCAGTGCTCGAACCAGTGCTGCGCCTCGGCCGGCGGCACGAAGTACTCGATCTCCATCTGCTCGAACTCGCGGGTGCGGAAGATGAAGTTGCCGGGCGTGATCTCGTTGCGGAACGCCTTGCCGATCTGGCCGATGCCGAACGGGGGCTTCTTTCGCGAAGCCGTCAGCACGTGGGAGAAGTTGACGAAGATGCCCTGCGCGGTCTCGGGGCGCAGGAAGTGCAGGCCCGACTCGTCATCCACGACGCCGAGGTAGGTCTTCACGAGGCCGGAGAACGCC
The DNA here is from genome assembly GCF_039539005.1 of Microbacterium soli. Classification (NCBI taxonomy): domain Bacteria; kingdom Bacillati; phylum Actinomycetota; class Actinomycetes; order Micrococcales; family Microbacteriaceae; genus Microbacterium; species Microbacterium soli. The sequence continues at coordinate 1,574,429 of NZ_BAABCP010000001.1, read as the reverse complement.
TTCGGCTCGGTGTACTGACCCCTCGTGCCGCAGTTCGGGCAGGGGATGTCGGCGAGCCCGTTCTCTGCCTTACGGCCCTTGCGCGCCTCGAAGTCCTCGATGAGGTTGTCGGCGCGGAACCGCTTGTGACAGCTGAGGCACTCGACCAGCGGGTCCGTGAAGGTCGCGACGTGACCCGACGCCTCCCACACCCGCTTGGGGAGGATGATCGACGAGTCCAGCCCCACCATGTCGCCGCGCCCGCGCACGAAGGTCTGCCACCACTGCCGTCGGATGTTCTCCTTCAGCTCGGTGCCGAGGGGCCCGTAGTCCCATGCCGAACGGGAACCGCCGTAGATCTCACCCGCTTGGAACACGAACCCGCGATGGCGGGCGAGGGCGATGACCTTGTCAAGACGGGACTGTTCGGCCACGGTGGCTCCAATGGTCGGATGACGTGGGACTGCCCGTGAGCACGGGCATCCCCATCCTACCGTCGCGGCCCCAACGCCGATCGGCCGTTGCCGGTGTCGGATGCCGATGGCAGAGTTGCGCGCATGGATCAACGTCTGAGCTTCCTCACCCTCGCCGTCGCGGATGTGGGCCGCAGCCGCGACTTCTACGTGGACGGCCTCGGGTGGCGGCCGATCTTCGAGGCCGAGGGCGAGGTGATCATGCTCCCGGTGGCGGAGCGCCTCATCCTGTCGCTGTGGAGCGTGGCGGGATTCACGGCGGAGATCGGCCAGGCCCCGGCATCCGGCGTCGCGCCCATCACCCTCTCGCACAACGTCGCCACCGAGGCGGAGGCGGATGCCGTCCTCGCGGAGGCCGCGGCGCTCGGCGCCGAGGTCCGACCAGCGGTGCGCCGGGAGTGGGGCGGGTACTCCGGGTACTTCTCCGACCCGGATGGGTTCCGCTGGGAGGTCGCGGTCAACCCCGGCGAGACAGGCGACTTCGTGCTGCCGCCGACGTGAGCGGCTACTTCGTCAGCAGGTAGCCGCGGTCGACGTCGAAGCCGGCGATGCGCAGCCCCTTGCCGAGGTGTCCCTCCAGCTCGCCCCTCAGCCGCAGCCGCCACTCGTGCGCGGCGGCCGGATCGGAGGTCCGCATGGCCTCGACGTCGGAAGGGATGCCGACCGTCGCGACGCGGCGGTCTCAAGAAGCACGCCGATCCGCCGGAAGGATTCCATGACCCCCTCCGCGAATCTGTCGATCTCGCCCGCGGCCTCCGTGGCAGCGTGGAGGTGAACGGAGATGTCGTCCGGTCGGCACGAATAGGCCACACCGATGCAGTCCGCACCGGTCGCGCCGAAACCGAACACCCGTACACCATCCGCCTGCACGGCGCTCGTGCTCATCCGCTCATCTCGCATCGCCCGCCACCCTGGAGAGGTGAACAGGCTCGGCACCTGAGCCCCGCTCGCCTCGATGAGCATGGCGATCTGCCATAGGTGCTGTTCAGGGGCCCTGCCGTGCTTGCAGTCGCTCACCCGAGCCACGTGCGCGTCTACAGCGCGGCGATACGCCTGCCATCTCTGCTGAGCTGTATAGCGTGCATCACCCATGGCGATGACGAACTCCACGGACTCCGGTGTGACGACCCGCATTGCTTCCGTCCGCCCGCCCGATGCGGCCATCGAGATCGACTCGTAGGTCGACCCGGACTTTCCGCGCACATCATGGTTGGCAAGCTGAAAAGCCATCTGAACGAACGCATCCGGCGACGACGACCACCGCTTCACCTGCTCGGCACCGAACTCATCAAAGACGAGCACTCGGCTCACACTCCGGGAGGCCGCCTCCGCAAAACGACTCCCGGCGGCATGGATCAATCGGTCCGCGTCCTCGTCGGGCTCGAAATGCAGAGGGGTGACATCAACCGAGCCATCCGACTCACATCCCTCGCCCGCGGCTGTGGACTCGGCCGTTCGGAGCAGTGTCATCAGCTGAGACGCAGACAGACCGTCGATGCGAGAATGCTCGAAGTTGAGCCCCGCCACCCCGTTGGCGAACACGATCAGACTCAAGGACTTGTCGAACCAGCGATTCGCGCTGTCACCGTGCAGTAGTGCAGCGCTCGAGTCCTGGTCGCCGATCGGAGACGCACCGTCGAGCGAGACGATGAACAGAGCCGAATCGATCGCTTCCAGTGCCCTCGCACTCGTCACGGAGGCCTTCAGCGTGCGGCGGAGCAGCGCCCAATCTCTGCGGGGAAGTGTGGTGGCCCGCCCGACGCCGCGCAGCCCGCCGTTCGCGGACTCGCTGAGGGACTCCGCGCGGCGAAACGCCGCAACCAGGCGCTCCACACACAGCGGCTTCCGTGCCGCGTCCAGCACTTGCACTCGGAACGCCTGCCCCTTCGCAAGAACGACGATATGACGGGAATCGGGTGCCCACACCGTGGTGTCGATGCTGATCCCGGGAATACGACTGCGTCCGAATGCCTCTCCGAGTTGCCCGGGCGATGCGCTCGCTCGCAGGGTACGTTGCGCCTCTAGGAGGGCCCGGGTGAGGCGCGCCGCACGGTCGACCTGTTCTCCAGAATCACCTTCGAGGAGGAAGAAGAAGTTCGCATCCATCGCGATTCGGCTCCGGCGTCCGAGATACCGCCGATCCCAGAAGTCATCCAGCCAGCTCCCCGTCGCTGATTGTTCCCTGGCCGCGAGTACACGCTGTACGTCGTGCCCGAGAGCATCGGAGGCGAGGAACTCCTCGGCGGCCCGTAATGTCGCACGGACCTCGTCCGCGGTAAGGAGCGGCTCGCACCACCGCAGGAACCGCTCGACGCTACTCACCAGATTCGGAAGAGGCACCGTCGCGGGGAAAGGAAATGACTCCGGGACGGTCATGGTACGACCAGCGTCTCGGGAACCGCAGACGCCGCGTCGACAAGGGCAGACCGATCGAGCCCCTCTCCGACCAGTTGCTCGATGAGTGTCTCCAGCGCAATGGGCGGTGGCGGATTGTGCGACTGTCCAGCGTCAGAGGAGAGCAGGATCCTGTCATACCCGACCCCACGGATGAACGCGGCGATCTCCTCGGCACCGAATCCGGGCTGGTCGAGCAGCTGGGCGGCAGTGATCTCCGCGAACGCACCGCGGCCGGTGAGTGAGCGCGCCTCGGATGCTGACATGAAGGGGACGGTATAGCTGGGATGGGTGAGCATCATTCGTCGCACTCCCGTGCGCCGCGCCTCGTCGAGCAGCCAAGCGACCTCGGCTGTGGAGAGGTGACCGGTCGCCAGCACCGCGTCGGCATCGGCGACAAGACGAAGAATGAGCCTGCACGCCTCAGCGGTGGAGTAATCGACAGGAGGTATCGCATAGGTGACCTGAGAGAGCTCCGGGCGGCCACAGCACAATCGCGGTAGACCGGCCGTTTGCTGCGTGTGCGCATCGGCCGTCGGCATCCAGACCACCCGCGCTCCCATCTCGAGCGCAGCCGCCACCGCCTCGGGGTTGATCCCGCCGACCTGCTGGTTGAGCACCAGGGAGCCATACACCCTCACGTTCAGGCCACGCCCTACGATGGCGGCGCGCCCTGCCGTTTCGCCGTAGTGCCCTTTGAGCACGCAGCCGGAGTATCCCGCCTCGTCATACCATTCAACGATCTGATGATCGTCGGCGAGCCGTGGGCTCACGTCCGGGGCCGAATGCACATGCACATCAAACACGGCGATCCCCCGCTGCGCCGGTCACGCGTCGCCTCCGTCCGCGATCAAACGTGTGACCTCGCGTCGCACGAAATCGAGCCGCGCCTCGGCGACGAGCGGCACCTCGTGACGTCGATGACGCGCTTTGTCGACATCGATGTCACAGACCAGCAGCTCGGGCTCCCAAAGCTGGGCCTCTGCGACCACCTGTCCGAGAGGGTCGATCACCCGAGATCCGCCCCAGAAGCGCGCGCCCCGCTCCGTGCCCACACGGTTGCAGAAGACGACCCAGCTCTGATTCATCATCGCGTGGAAGCGAAGCAGCTCGGTCCAGTAATGAATGTTGTCGAGTGACTCCGGACCGTACCCGGATGCACTGTCGGCGATTATGAGCATGATCTCGGCACCGTCCTGCGCAGCAAGCCACGGAACAACGGGCTGCCATGCGTCGTTGCAGATCAGCGTCGCCACTCTGCCGACCCGCGCATCGAAGGCCCTCAGATCCTGCCCAGCGCTCGAGTGCTTCTTCTCCTCCCACACCAGGTAGTTCGGAAGATACAGCTTGCGCTGGACATGCAGGACCTCACCCTCGGAGACGTACGCAGCCGAGTTGTAGCGACGTATCGCACCATCCTCGTGGAATCCGACCAGAACATCGGGGCCGTGGTCCCCGAGAACGGTGAGTCGAGGGTCATCCGCGCGAAGCGACCGGTCCTCGTCGAGCGTCGCGAGGGCGTACCCGTGCAGCGAGAGCTCGGGGAACACGACGAGCTCGGCGCCACGATCCCGCGCTGAAAGCACCTGGGATCGGGCCGTCTCCAGGTTCGCCTCGACGTCTCCAAGCTGGCAGTCGACCTGGGCAATCGCGATCCGCACCATGTGTGCCTCCTTCAACGCAAAGTGGGTCACGACTCTGCTTAGTCACAGTGCGTCGGCGAAGCAACTCCGCTTGCGCATACAGCAACGGCTCATTGAACGCCGTTGACCTTCGTCGGATCGGTGCGCATACAGCAACTCCTGTTGCGCTATTTCCCTCCTTGCGCTCAGGATCGGAGGCATGACCAACGAAGGTTCCACGAGCCTGGCACGGGCGATCGCTCTACTTTCCGAGCTCGGCACACCGGAGGCCGCCCAATCAGGCGGTTTCGGCGTTGTGCAGCTGGCTAAGCTGATCGGCCGGGAGAAGACCCAGGTCTCGCGCACGTTGGCTGTCCTCGCGGACTCCGGATTCGTGCTCCGGGATCAGGAAACGCTGAAGTACCGCCTCGGCTGGCGCCTCTATGCGCTCGCAGCCAGCACGATCGATCAGCAGCTGCTCACGCTCGCGCCCACAGTACTGCGCCAACTGGTCGCCCGCGTGAACGAGGCCGCACACCTCTCCGCGCTGGAGAACCAGCAGGTCCTCACCTTGATGTCGGAGACGCCGGGGCGGACCATCCAGGGAAACGGACTCGTCGGGCGAGCGACGCCGATGTACTGCACCTCCGCGGGCCGGGTGCTGCTGTTCGACCACGATGACGATGAGGTCAGAGAGATGATCGCAAAATCCGGCTTCCCACCTGGAGGGCCAAACGCCCCCACCGACGAGGCGGACTTCCTCTCCCGCCTACACGATGCGCGCCGAGCCGGCTATGCCGTCGTCCATGAGGAGTATGAGCGCGGCGTCGTTGCCGTCGCAGCGCCGGTCCGCGATTTCAGCGGCCGCGTCGTCGCCGCGATCAACATCTCCTTCCCAACCTTCCGCGCCGAGGACGTGCTCCTCAGCGGCGCACGCGAAGTCCAAGCTGCGGCGATGCATCTCACCAGGACGCTCTGCGCCAGACGCCCCTAGCTCTCGACGTTCCTCACTCCGCACCACACAACAACAGTAAAAGGAAGACCATGACCGTCCGCCCCCTGCCCTACTTCTCGAACGCGATGCGACTCGACGCCGACCTGCACCTGCCCGACGGCGACGTCGCGCCCCCCTATCCGACCGTCGTCGCGTGCTCCGGATACCTGGGACAGAAGATTATCCACCCCGAGCGATTCGCCCGCGCCCTCACCCAGCGCGGATACGCGGTGTTGGCGTTCGATTACCGCGGATTCGGGCTCTCCGAGGGGGAGCGTGGTCGGCTAGTACCGCAGGAGTGGGTGGAGGACGTGCGCGCCGGGGTCGATCGGCTCATGGGTGTCCCCGAAGTCGACGGTGATCGCATTGCCCTCCTCGGTTGGGCGCTCGGCGGCGGCGTCGCAGCGGTCGAAGGAGCCAGCGATCCTCGAGTCTCCGCCGTTGTCTGCATCAACAGCCTGGTCGACGGACGCCGCGCCGTACGAAGCATGCACGATCAGAAGTCATGGGACTCCCTGGTGAGCCGGATCGAGGCGGATCGCATCCACCGCGCCGCGCATGGCCGATCCGAACTCACCAGCCCGTGGGACATCATCCGACTCAACCTCGATGAGCGGACGGACCAGTACGTCGGCGAAGAGCTCTACAAGGCGCCCGGCTACGGCGGCGGCGTCACCCTGGAGTCCGCCGATTACATCCTCCGCTTCACCGCCGAAGACGCCGTACGGCACCTCGCACCGCGTCCGCTCCTGATCATGCATGGGAGCGAGAACGGCCTGCACAAGCCTTTGGAAGCGCAATCGCTCTATGATCACGCACTCGAGCCCAAGCAGATCGAGTTTCTCGAGGGCAAAGGACACACCGAGTGGATGTTCGACGACGATCCCACATTCAAGAGAGTGATGGTGCGCGTCGCCGACTTCCTCGATGAATCCCTGGCCGCTTCGCAGAAGCAACTGGCCGGCTGACTCCCAGGCTCCCGATGCAGGAGGTGTGACATGAGTGATTTCCTGGAGTTCCTCGAGAAGCGCTCCGACGACATGCTCGAACTGGGTGTCCAGCACATTCTTATCGTGACGGTCGCCGTCCTGCTCTCGACTGTCGTCGGCGTCTTGGTCGGGGTGATCTCCTCCCGGACCCGCTGGGCCAGGGAGATGGCCCAGGCCGTGAGCGGGGCGATCTTCACCATTCCCACCTTCGCCCTCCTCGTCCTGCTCATCGGTCCGTTCGGCCTGGGCCCCGCGCCCGTCATCGTCGCGCTGGCCCTGTACGGACTGATGCCGATCATCCGAAACACGATCGTCGGGCTGACCGAAGTCGACCCCGCCACAACCGAGTCCGCCGCAGGTATGGGGATGACGAAGCGACAGCAGCTGCTTCGGATCGAGCTGCCTCTGGCATGGCCCGTGATCCTCTCGGGAATCCGTCTCACCGTGCTCCTGATGATCGGAGCCGCGACCATCGGATTCATCGTGCTGGGTCCGGGCTACGGGGAGTTCATCTTCACCGGGCTGTACCGGATCGGCACCCCGGTCGCCTTGAACCTCGTCCTCGCGGGCACGCTCGGCGTCATCGTCGTGGCGGTGCTCTTCGAACTCGCTTTCGCACTCCTGCGCATCATCACCGTACCGAAAGGCATCCGATGACCGAGAACCAGAATGTCGCGTCCCCGATGATCCGCCTTGAGCATCTGACCAAGAGTTATCCGCGGCAGGTCGAGCCCTCCGTCGATAATCTGTCGCTCGACGTACCGCGCGGCGAGATCGTGATCCTCGTGGGCCCCTCGGGGTGCGGCAAGACCACGACAATGAAGATGATCAACAGGATCATCGAGCCCACCTCAGGGCGCATCATCCTGGACGGCGAGGATGTCACCTCCACCGACCCGAACATACTTCGCCGCGGCATCGGGTACGTGATCCAGAAGGTCGGCCTGTTCCCACACATGACGATCGGGGAGAACGTCGCAACCGTTCCCAAGCTGCTCAAGTGGGACCGCGCACGTATCGACGAGCGCGTCGATGAACTGCTCGAGATCGTCAACATGCCTGCTGCACGATACCGGAACCGTTACCCGAAGGAGCTCTCCGGCGGTCAGCTGCAGCGAATCGGCGTCGCTCGCGCACTCTGCGCCGACCCCGAGGTCATGCTCATGGACGAGCCGTTCGGCGCCATCGATCCGATCACCCGATCACGACTGCAGAACGAGTTCCTGCGGCTGCAGGAGCACGTGCGTAAGACCATCGTCTTCGTCACCCACGACATCGACGAGGCCATCAAGATGGGGGACCGGATCGCCGTGCTCGACGAGCACTCCCACGTCGCCCAGTACGGCCCTCCGGAAGAGATCCTCACTGCACCGGCGAACGACTTCGTCGCGGGGTTCGTCGGCAGCGGTGCCTCCTTGAAGCGCCTCACACTCACCACGGTGTCCGACGTCCCGGTGAACCGATCGATCACCACGTCGGCGGCATCGATCGACGCGATCCGCAACCGACTCCGCGCCGACCACGCCACGTGGGGGCTGTCGATCTCTGCGGACGGCCGCCCCCAGAGGTGGATCGCCGCCGACAGCGGAAGCACATTCCCGACACAGACCGTCGATGAGAGTGCCTCGCTCATGGAGGCGCTGGACGCGCTGGTCACCTCCCCCGCCGGGATGGTCGCCGTCGTCGACGAACGCGGCGCATATCGCGGAGCTCTCGACTTCGCTGCCATCTCGACAGTGACCCGGAACACCGAGCCACAGGAGCTCACGGACGTGGCACGATGAGCACTCTCACCACCGAGATCCGTCTGCCCCCTTCCGACGGGTCGACCCGTCGTCGTTCGATCGTCAGCTATCTCGGGATGCCGGTGCTCCTCATCGTCGTCTGCGCGGTACTGTACCTCTACGTCAGCGGCCAGAAGCTCGACAGCATCGAGGCCCGATCGCTGAACGCGGAGCGTCTGTTCACGGCGTTCTGGCAACACCTGCTGCTGACCCTGATCCCCACGGTGCTCGTCCTCATCGTCGCGATCCCGCTTGGGGCGCTGCTGACCCGGCCATTCGCGCGACGCGCCCGCGGGATCATCATCGGCGTGCTCACGATCGGACAGGCGGTCCCGACCATCGCGGTGCTGGTGTATTTCGCGGTGGCCTTCCTCTTCCTCGGGTTCGCCTCGGCGGTCCTCGCCTTGTTCATCTTCACGATCATCCCGGTGCTGCTCAACACGATCGTCGGCCTCGAGCAGGTCGACGAGGCCGTCCTCGAAGCAGGACGCGGCATGGGCATGTCGAAGAGCGCGGTGCTGTTGCGCATCGAGCTGCCTCTCGCCGTGCCGATCATCATGGCCGGGGTACGAACAGCACTGACGATCACCGTCGCCAGCGCAGCACTGGCCGCATACATCAACGCCGGCGGGCTGGGCGACATCATCGTCGCCGGCCTGTCCACGAACCGGGTCCTCGTGCAGGTTGTCGGTGCGGTGCTCACCGCAGCACTGGCGCTCGCCATCGACTACCTCGCCGGTCTCGCCGAAGACCTGCTCCGCCCCCGAGGCCTCTGAGTCTCCTACCCCCCCACCCGATCACCACTGCACAGGAAAGTAGTCATCATGAGAACAGCCAGAGTCACCCTGTCCCTCCTCGCAGCCGGTATTCTCCTGCTGCCCCTGACCGCCTGCAGCTCGGACACGAGCAGCAGCAGCGAGAGCACCGGTGAGCTCGCCGGTGCGACGATCTCCGTCGGATCCAAGGAGTTCACCGAATCGATCATCCTCGGCATGATCACCTCTCTCGCCCTGGAGAACGCCGGCGCAGAGATCATCGACAAGACCGGGGTATCCGGAACCTCGACGGTGCGCGCGGCGCTGGAGTCGGGCGAGATGGACCTGTACTGGGACTACACCGGAACAGGATGGGTCAACATCCTCGGGCACACCCCCGACAACATCCCCGACGATCTCTATGCCGCCGTCTCCACAGAGGATCTCGAAGAGAACGGAATCGTGTGGCTGGAACCCGCCCCCTTCGAGAACGCCTACGCGATCGCGGCGAAGACGGAGTTCATGGAGGAGAACGGCGTGTACACACTCAGCGACGCCGCAGAGTACATCAGGGCGAACCCCGCCGAGGGCAGCATCTGCGCCGCCAGCGAGTTCCTCAACCGCGACGACGGTCTGCCTGGCCTCGAAGCCGCGTATGAGATCGAATTCCCAGATGTTCTGGAGATGGATTTCAATCTCGTCTACACGCAGGTCGGGGAGTCCTGCACCTTCACCGAGACGACGACGACGGACGGGCGAAACGTCTCGAGTGGCCTAAGCGTGCTCGAGGACGACCGCGGGTTCTTCGTCGAGTACCGCGGTGCGGTGACACTGCGCCAAGATGTGCTCGACGAGCACCCCGCGATCAAGGACATTCTCGATGAGATCAGCGCACGCTTGACCAATGACGTCATGATGTCGCTCAACTCCCGTGTCGACGTCGACGGTGAAACTCCAGCGGATGTCGCAGAGGACTGGCTGACCACGGAAGGCCTGATCGGCTGACGCGATCCCGTTCAGCGACCCCGCCGACGATTCAGATTGAGAGCTGAGGAACATGAGTAAGCTTCGGGTGAGCGCGAAAGCGGTCGCCATTCCCATCGAGCGTCCGACCCGCATCTCCACACGGGTGCTGAGTGAACGTCATTATCTTCTGGTGGACGTGGAGAGCGAGCACGGTAACGGCATCGGGTACGCCTATGCGGGCACCTCCGGAGGGCCGATCTTGGCACAGGCCGTCGACGAGCTCCTGGCCCCGATGCTCGAACGCGAAGGCGCCGAGGATCTGGAGAGAACCTGGCAGCGCCTGTACCAGGAGACCCTGCTCAGCGGCCGCCGCGGCATGGTGGTCCGAGCGCTCAGTGCGGTGGACACAGCACTCTGGGATCTCCGGGCGAAGGCCTGTGACGTGCCGCTTGCCGTCCTACTCGGCGGTGATGTGGCACGCCCTCTCCCCGCATACGCCTCCGGCGGATATTACCGTCCCGGCGAAGGCTCTCCCGCCGATACTGTCACCGCCGAGATCGAGGAGAACCGCGCAGAGGGCTTCACCGACCACAAGATCAAGGTCGGCGGCCTACCCATCGCCGAGGACGCGGAGCGCGTCGCGGCTGCGTTCGCGGCGATGGGTCCTGATGACCGTCTCGCGCTCGATGCGAACAATGCCTATCGCACGCCGACTGAAGCCATTCGCGCGGCGCGCGCGTTCGAGCGGGCAGCCGATGAACGCGGAATCTGGTGGTTCGAAGAGCCCCTGTCTCCGGACGACATCACCGGCCACGCCGAGGTCGCCCGGGTCCTGGAGACGCCCGTTGCCACGGGCGAGATCCATCAGACGCGATGGGAGTTCGCTCGACTCATCGATGGGCGCGCCGCCGATCTGCTCCAACCGGATGCCGGTGTGATCGGAGGAGTGACCGAGTGGGTCAAGGTTGCACATCTCGCCGACAGCCACGGCATCCAGGTCGCGCCGCACTGGCACGCGAATCTCCATGCCCAGCTGGGTGCAGCCATCTCGAACACGGTGGCGATCGAGCACTTCTCCCTCAAGAAGGACATCTACAACTTCGAGCGGCTCCTCACCGAGGAGAGCCGCCTGGAGGTCCGCGGAGGAGCAGTCCACTTGACTGCCCGACCTGGACTGGGGATCGAGTGGGATCAGGCCGCCGTCGACCGCTTCGCGATCTCCCGCACGTAGTCCGCGATCCGGGCGGGGAGAATCCCCCTTCTCCCCGCCCGTTCCCGCGATGACGCTCGCAGCCAGTCCAGCGAGACGTGCGGCTACTTCGTCAGCAGGTAGCCGCGGTCGACGTCGAAGCCGGCGATGCGCAGCCCCTTGCCGAGGTGTCCCTCCAGCTCGCCCCTCAGCCGCAGCCGCCACTCGTGCGCGGCGGCCGGATCGGAGGTCCGCATGGCCTCGATGTCGGAAGGGATGCCGACCGTCGCGACGACGGACTCGGATGCCGGGGACTTGGCGATGTCGGCCAGGGTCCACTCCACGTCCAGGCGGTCGCTCTGGTCGCCGGCGTCGCCGCCCCCGAAGATGCCGTAGCGGTTGATGGTGTAGCCGAGCACGCGCGCCCCCAGCACCGTGAGGAAGAAGTGCGCGTTGCGGGCGACCAGTGGGTCGAAGGTCCAGGTGATGCGTCCGACCTCGCGGGAGAACGCCCACTGGCGCTGGTGCTCCTTGAGCTCCCGACCCCAGCCGCGGCCGCGGTACTCCGGGAGCAGCGCCGTGATGTGCGAGTGCATGGTGCGCTGCCCGGGCACGCCGAAGAAGGCGATGGACGCGCCGACCATCCGCTCGTCGCCGTCCTCGCCGTCGAACAGGCCGACGACGTAGTTGCCGGACTGCTGCAGCGCCCGCAGCGTGCCGGCGTCGATGACGCGCTCGGGCCCGCGGATGGAATCCAGCAGCCCCTGGGCGTCGATGATCAGTTCAACGGTGTCGAGATCTCGGATGGTACGCACAGTCACAGTCTGCCTCAGCTGACGAACTTGATCATCATCGGATACTGATACCACTGCCCGTTACCGGCCTTGACCGCGGCGACGATGCTGAACACGACATTGAGCAGCGCTGCGGCGAGGATGATCAGCAGACCGATGCCGACGATCGCCAGCACACCGCCGACGACGAACGCGATCAGCAGCGTCAGCTGGAAGTTCAGCGCGGCGGCGGTGTGGGCGCGCACGAACGGCCCACGATCCTTGAGCACCAGATACCCGATCAGCGCCGCGAAGAACTCGAAGAAGACGCCGCCGATGTGCACCAGCACCGACCACATCTTCTCGTCGGACGGATTCATGGGCTGAGGAACCGCGGTGTAATACGGGCCGGGCGGTGGTGGCACGTTGCTCATGGGCTCACAGTATCGGGTCGCGGGCCGTTCATCGTCCGGGGAGCGCCTCCCCGCCGCCGGCGGCGAGCACCTCGTGCGGGGCGTCCTCGAGCTGCCAGTGCTCCCGCGGGGAACGGCAGTCCGTCGGCATCCCGCTCATGCGTCCATGGAATCACGACCGGGCATGCAGACGGTGAGCCCCAGGGCCTCTGCGGTCTGCGCCATCCGACTGTCGTACGTCCACACCTCGTCGACGGTCAGGGCGACGGCCGTGGCCAGGTGAATCGCGTCGAGCGTGCTCAGGACGGGGGGACCGATGATGCGGGCGCTGTCGAGCACAGCACGGGTGAGGTGCGCGGTCGCGACCCCCTCCATCGAATCGACGAACGCCCGGCCGATCGCCTGCGGCAGCTCGGCGTCGATCCGTGTACGGGCGACCCGAGCCACTTCGACACGGGTGAGGGCGGAGGTCACGAGGTGCCATCCCTGGTGCTTCGCCGCATCCAGCGCATCGCGCAGGGCGAGCGACTCCCCTTCGAGGAAGACGCGTTTCGCCAGCGCGCTCGTGTCCAGGTAGATCCGGGTCATGCCCGATCCGCTCGCAGCTCGTCGAGGATGCTCTCCGTCGTCGTGCCTTCGGGCAACCTCAGAGTCGGCGTGATCGGACGGTACGGCCTGTCCGGCGGGGACACCCAGCCGGGGAGAGTGTCGACGGGGTTCTCCCTCAGCCCGAGATGCTCATCGACGGCGCGTCGCAGGATCTCCTGCTGGCTGAGGCCGGTGCGCTCGGACTCGGCCTTCAACGCGGCGGCCGCCTCGGGCCGGAGTCTCAGATTCATGGCCATGCGCCAATGGTACCGATCCACGCAGATACTCGGTACCGCAATCGCCCGGCACGGGACGCGAGCAGAGCGAAGGTCAGCCGAGGTTGCGCCCGTCGGGGTCGCCCGGGTGGGCCGGGCGCAGGCGGTCGGGTGCGGGCCAGGGCAGCGTGAAGCGCTCGGTCGGCGGCCGCTGCATGTCACCGAAGTCGTCGACCTTCACGATGACCCGGCCGGTGACCGCGCCCTGAGACGGCGTCACCTCCACGAAGCGCACGCGCAGCGGCGCGGATGCCTCGCCCTCCAGCATCCAGACATCCGCGAGCCACGCCAGACCCACCTGCTCCAGCGCGGCCCCGGCTTCCAGCCAGTCGACGGGAGCGGATGCCGTGCGGCCGAGCAGATCGATCGCGACCCAGTCCGCCCCCTCGGGGCGGATCCAGCCGAGCAGCTCTCCGTCATCTCGGCGGTGGGGCGTCCAGTCGGCGGGGATCATCCTCCGACGGTAGCCGATGGCGCGGTCGTGGGCCTGGTCAGTGGGCGTACTCCATGAGGTCGGTGCCGAGGATGTGGAAGGCCTCGTGCGCGCGCAGCCGGTGGCTGATGGACAGGTCGTCGAAGCAGACCGTGAGCGCGTAGGCGACGCCCGCGCGGGGGCCGGCCAGCACGCCCGCCTCGGCGCGCACGCCGCGGTCGCGGCCGGTCTTGTTGATGAACAGCAGGCCGTGGGCGTCGTGCTCGTGGGCGAACGGGTCGAGCCCCGTGGTCGCGGCGACGAGGCTGAGGTCCTGGTTCAGGCTCAGCCACTCCGACACCTGGGCGCTCACGCGCGCATCGACGACCGCCGAGTTCACGAGCGCCGCGAAGAGTCCCGCGAACTCCCTCGTCGTCCCGACGGCGACATGCGGGGCGTCGTCGGGGCCGCGCTTGTCGCGGAAGTGGTCGAGCACGGCGCTGCGGGGCATCCCGAGGCCGACCATGCGCGCACGCACCTGCTCATGCCCCACGGCGTCCAGCAGCGCGTTCGCCGCGTTCGGGTCGCCGGTCGCGGCGGCCAGCACCGCCAGGTCGACGACGGGCAGCGCCGGAGCGCGCAGGCTCCGCCACAGTCCGGAGCCCGCCACGAACCCGTCGGCATCGCGATCGACGATCTGCAGCGGGTCGAGCGCGCCGGCCTCCAGTGCCACCGCCGTCTCGACGAGCACGGGGACGAGACCGAGCCCGGCGATCGGGAGGGACACGTGGTCGTCTCCGGTGAGCACCGCCTGCCCGCTGTCGAGGTCGGCGACGTGCACCGACACCTGCGCACCGGACGAGGCGAGCTCCTCCAGGGCGCGCAGCGTGGACCCGAACGACCGCCGGCCGATGGCTGCACGGCGCGGAGTCCGACGGGTTCCTCGTTGCGATCTGCGTCGAGCGGTGGTCACTCCTTCGGCGGGCGCGGTGGGCGCACCATCGGAAGGGTCCGGGACCGAAGCGGAGGGGGAGCTCACGCAGGTCTCCTCACGGGCTGGGGTCGGAGTCGTCGGTGACCGGACGTCCCAGCGGGGGCTGGAGATCCGACCGACTCGGCTATCGTAACCCCGTCGCGCCCTCCAGCGGGAGCGGGATTCATGCGGCGGTCACCAGATCGTGACGCGCGCCTCCTTCGGAAGGTGCAGCGCATCGCCCTCGGACACCCCGAACGCGTCGTAGAACGCGTCGATGTTGCGCAGGATCTGGTTGCAGCGGAACTCGTTGGGCGAGTGCGGGTCGATGGCCAGCAGTCTGATCGTCTCGGCCTCACGGCTCTTCTGCTGCCACACCTGCGCCCAGCTCAGCAGCAGCCGTTGGATGCCGGTGTACCCGTCGATGACGGGCGCCTCCGCACCGCCCAGGGACAGCTCGTACGCCTTCAGCGCGATGCCCAGACCGCCCAGGTCGCCGATGTTCTCGCCGATGGTGAGGGCGCCGTTGACGTGGTTCTCCGCGTCCAGACCCTGCGGCACCAGCACGTCGTACTGCGCGATGAGCGCCTTGGTGCGCTCCTCGAACGCCGCGCGGTCGGCATCCGTCCACCAGTCCTGCAGACGGCCGGTGCCGTCGTAGCGACTGCCCTGGTCGTCGAAGCCGTGGCCGATCTCGTGCCCGATCACGGCGCCGATGCCGCCGTAGTTCGCCGCCGCGTCGCGGTTCGGATCGAAGAACGGGTACTGCAGGATGGCCGCGGGGAACACGATCTCGTTCATGAGCGGGTTGTAGTAGGCGTTGACGGTCTGCGGCGACATGAACCACTCGTCGCGGTCGATGGGTCCGCCGACCTTCGCGACCTGCCGGTCGTGCTCGAACACCGTCGCGCGGCGCACGTTGCCCACCAGGTCGGATGCCGAGATCTCGACGTCGTCGTAGTCGCGCCACACCACCGGATGCCCGATCTTCGGCCGGAAGGAGTCGAGCTTGTCGAGCGCCTTGCGCCGCGTCTCCGCCCCCATCCATTCGAGCTTCCCGATGCTCTGCCGGTAGGCCTCGATGAGGTTGCCGACCAGCTCGTCCATCGCCGCCTTCGACGCCGGCGGGAAGTGGCGCTCCACGTAGATCTTCCCGACCGCGTCGCCCAGCGATCCCTCCACCAGCGAGACACCGCGCTTCCAGCGTTCGCGGATGGACGGGGTGCCGGTGAGCTCGGTGCCGTAGAAGGAGAAGTTCTCGTTCACGACGTCGTCGGTGAGGTAGGCGGCCAGCCCGTGAACGGCCTTCGCATACAGCCAGTTCTTCCAGTCGTCCAGGCGCTCGGCGACGAGCAGCGCACCGAGGCCCTCGATGAAGCTCGGCTGCTGCACGACGACCTCGGCGAAGGCCGTCGGGTTCGCGACGGCGACGGCGTCGCGCCACGGTGCGAGGTCGACGCCGGCCAGCGCGACGAGTTCGTCCCAGCTCAACAGGTTGTAGGTCTTCACGGCGTCGCGCGAGGCCACGTTGTCCCAGTGGTGCGCGGCGATCTCATGCTCGAGGGCGAAGGCGCTCTCAGCGATCGTCGCGGCATCCGCCCGCACCGTCACGAGCGAGAGCAGCCGCTCCAGGTGCGCGCGATACGCCGTGCGGGTGTCGGCGAACCTGTCCTCCCGGTAGTAGCTCTCGTCCGGCAGCGAGAGACCCGCCTGCACGACGAAGGGCACGTACCGCTCCGGGTCGCCGGGATCGGGCTCGATGTAGACGCCCAGCAGCGCCGCGATCCCCTCGCGATCGAACTCGCCGACCGTGGTGAGCAGGGCGGGGATGCTGTCGATCGCGGCGACCCGCTCCAGCACCGGCTTCAGCGGCGCCGTCCCCAGCCGGGCGATGCGGTCGGTATCCATGAAGCTCGTGAACAGGTCGCCGACCTTCCGGGCCAGGGTGCCCTCGCCCGCGCCCTGCGACTCCTCGATGATGGCGCGCACGTCCTTCTCGGCCTGCTCGGCGAGCATGTGGAAGGAGCCCCAGCGAGCCTTGTCGGCGGGGATCTCGGCGGCCTGCAGCCACGCGCCGTTGACGTGGCGGTACAGGTCGTCCTGCGGACGGATGTCGGAACTGAACTCGGAGACGGCGAGGCCGGAGGGCAGAACGTCTGTCATGCATGCAAGCCTAAGCGTCCGCACCGACACGGGCGCACCGGAACTGCAGCGCCGGTCCGGCCGCCACCGGCCCCCGCGCGCCCGCTCAGCCCGCCAGACCTGCGATCGACCCCGGCTGTGCGCCGACGAGCGTCTCGCAGGCCTGCGCGAGCCGGACGGCGAACGGCGCGGCATCCGTGCCCCGGGTCAGGGCGTGCGCGGAGATGCCGTCGATCATCGCGAGGATCTGCCAGGCGACGGCCTGCGCGTCGTCGGTGCGGAAGGAACCGTCCGCGCGCCCGTCGAGGATGATGCCCGCGATGAACGCCTGCCAGGCCGCCATCTGCTCCTCGATGGCGACGGCGAGCGCAGCGCTCCCCCGCCCCAGCGACCAGGCGTCCACCCACACCAGGGTGATGTCGTCGTGGTCGCTGCCGAGCACAGTCGTGATCATGCGCGCGAGCCGCGCTGCGGGGTCGTCTTCGAGGGCGACCTCGACCCGCACCTCGTCGAGCTCGGATGCCACCAGCTCGCGGAACGTGTGCACGACGAGCTCGTCCATGCTGCCCGCGTAGTGCGCCACGAGGCCGGAGGCGACGCCTGCGCGCGCGGCGACGGAGCGCAGGGTGAGGGCGGAGAGACCGTCCTCGCGCGCGATGGCGAGCGCGGCGTCGCGGATCTCACCGGAGCGCTGCTGGGGGCTCTTGCGCGTGCGCGTTCTCGTGCGGGGTGTTGACATCGTGCCTCCAGTGTAGGAACATCCTTGTATTGATCAAACGATCAATACAGTGCAGGCAGCAGTGATGGTCGACGAAGGAGACGACATGGCCTGGCGGATGCCGCATGAGAGCGACGCGCACGAGCGCACCTGGATGGCCTTCCCCCGCACCGGGATCACCCTCGGTGAGGGAGCGGAATGGCAGGAGACCGCATACCGCGCCTGGACCGACACGGCCCTCGCGATCGCCGAGTTCGAGCCGGTGACCATGCTCGTCGACCCGAGCCAGACGGCCCGCGCCCACGACATGCTGGGCACGTCCGTCGAGATCGTCGAGACACCGCTGGACGAGTACTGGATGCGCGACTTCGGCCCGACCTTCGTCGTCGACGACGAGCGCCCCGGCACCCTCGGCGCGGTGGACTGGATCTTCAACGGCTGGGGATCCCCGGAATGGGCCGAGTGGCAGGTGTCGGCCGGGGTCGCCCGCATCGTCGCCGAGCGGGTGGGCGCCGAGCTCATCAGCTCCGTGCTCGTCAACGAGGGCGGCGGCATCCACGTCGACGGCGAGGGCACCGTGCTGCTCACCGAGACCGTGCAGCTGGACCCGCACCGCAACCCCTACGCCGACAAGGCGCGCGTGGAGGCCGAGATGGAGCGCACGATCGGGGCGCACAAGGCCGTCTGGCTGCCGCGCGGGCTCACCCGCGACTACGACGAGTTCGGGACGAAGGGGCACGTCGACATCGTCGCCGCCTTCGCCGCGCCGGGCCGTGTGCTGCTGCACAGGCAGGACGACCCCGGGCATCCGGATCACGAGGTCACTCGCGATCTCAAGACGCTGCTGCAGGCGCAGACGGATGCCGCGGGCCGGCCGCTCGAGGTCATCGACGTGCCGGCGCCCGCGACGCTGCGCGATGACGAGGGCTTCGTGGATTGGAGCTACCTCAACCACCTCGTCGTCAACGACGGCGTCGTGGTGTGCGGCTTCGGCGAGGAGGAGGCGGATGCCCGCGCCCGGGACATCCTCGAGGAGGCGTACCCGGGCCGTCGCGCGGTGACCGTGGACGCCCGGCCCATCTTCGCCCGCGGGGGCGGCATCCACTGCATCACACAGCAGCAGCCGGTCGTAAGGAAGGGAGCCTGAGATGTTCGACGTCGTGGAAGCCTCCATCGCCGACCTGCGCGCCGCATTGGAGTCCGGCGCGACCACCAGCGTCGAGCTCGTGCGGGCCTACCTGGCCCGCATCGACGCCTACGACGGGCTCGACACCGAGACGGCGCTCAACGCCGTCGTGGTGCGGAACCCGGATGCCCTGGCCGAGGCCGCCGCATCCGACGCCCGCCGCGCCGCAGGCGAGACGCGGGGGCCGCTGGACGGCATCCCGTACACCGCCAAGGACAGCTACCTCGTGACGGGGCTCACCGCCGCCGCCGGATCGCCGGCGTTCGCCGACCTCGTCGCGCAGCGCGACGCGTTCACCATCGAGCGGCTGCGCGCGGGCGGGGCGATCTGCCTGGGCCTGACGAACATGCCGCCCATGGCCAACGGCGGCATGCAGCGCGGCGTGTACGGCCGTGCGGAGAGCCCGTACAGCGCCGAGTGGCTCACGAGCGCGTTCGGCTCCGGGTCGTCCAACGGGTCCGGCACGGCCACCACGGCGAGCTTCGCGGCGTTCGGGCTGGGCGAGGAGACCTGGTCGAGCGGACGGGCCCCGGCATCCTGCAACGCGCTGGTCGCCTACACCCCCAGCCGCGGGGTGATCTCGGTGCGCGGCAACTGGCCGCTCGTGCCCACCATGGACGTCGTCGTACCGCACGCCCGCACCATGGCCGACCTGCTCGAGGTGCTCGACGTGATCGTCGCCGACGACCCCGAGACCCGAGGCGACTTCTGGCGCGCGCAGCCATGGGTGGCGATCCCCCCGGCATCCGCGGTGCGGCCCGCGTCGTACCCGCGGCTCACCGCCGCCGACCTGCACGGCAGACGCATCGGCGTGCCGCGGATGTACATCAATGCCGACCCGGATGCCGGGACCGGCACCACCATCGGCGGCTCGACGGGCCAGCGGATCGACACCCGCGCGTCGGTGATCGCCCTGTGGGAGCAGGCCCGCCGCGACCTGGAGGCCGCGGGCGCCGAGGTCGTGGAGGTGGACTTCCCCGTCGTCACCAACTACGAGGGCGACCGCGCAGGAGCGCCCACCATCGCGACGCGGGGGCTGGTGAGCCCGGAGTTCCTGCACAGCGAGATCGTCGACCTGTCGGCCTGGGCGTGGGACGACTTCCTGGCCGCCAACGGAGATCCGCGGCTCTCGTCACTGGCATCCGTCGACGGGTCGCAGATCTTCCCCGCCCCGCCGGGGGCGCTGCCGGACCGCTACCACGGCTTCGACGACGACATCGCCACCTACCCGGCGCAGGTCGCCGCGCACCCGTACGGGAGCTTCACCGACATCCCGCACCTGGAGGGCGGCGTGCGCGGGCTCGAGGAGACTCGCCGCGTCGACCTGGAGGAGTGGATGGACTCCCTCGGGCTGGATGCCGTGGCGTTCCCCGCCATGGCCGACATCGGCCGCGCCGACATGGACGTGAACCCGGAGTCGGCGGATGCCGGGTGGCGCAACGGCGTGTGGGTGGCCAACGGCAATCTCGTGCCGCGGCACCTCGGCATCCCGACCGTCACGGTGCCGATGGGGACGATGGCCGACATCGGGATGCCGGTGGGGCTGACCTTCGCCGGCCGCGCCTACGACGACACCGCGCTGCTCGCCCTCGGCCTCGCCTTCGAGGCCACCGGGCAGCGGCGCACGACACCGCCGCGCACGCCGCGGCTGGGCGCCGGCGACTGACGCCGGGCCCGAACCGACGCAGGATTACGAGGAGGTAATCATGAGCATCACCAACACCCCGCCCGCACTGCACCGCAGCCTCAAGCAGCGCCATGTCGTGTTCATCGGTCTGGCGTACATGTCGCCCTTCGCCGTCTTCGACACGTTCGGGATCGTGTCCGAGGCCACGCAGGGGCACGTGCCCATGTCGTACATCATCGTGACGATCGCGGTGCTGTTCACGGCGTTCAGCTACGCGAAGATGGTGCGCGTGTACCCGTCCGCGGGCTCCGCGTACACGTACGCGCGGCGCACCATCGCCGCACCCGTCGGGTTCCTCGTCGGGTGGGCGTCGCTGCTGGACTACCTGTTCCTGCCGATGATCAACGCCCTGCTGGCGAAGATCTACCTGTCGGCGGAGTTCCCGGAGGTGCCGGACTGGCTGTGGATCGTGGGGCTCATCGTCGTGATCACCGTGCTGAACATCATCGGCGTGCGCATCAGCGCGGTCGCGAACATGATCATGGTGGTCTTCCAGGCGGCGCTGGCGATCGTCTTCGTCGTGCTGACGGTGCGCGCCATCCTCTCCGACAACGCGCTGGCGTTCACGTTCGCGCCGTTCTACTCCGTCAGCGCCGACCTCGCCAGCCTCGTCGGCGGCGCCTCCGTGCTGGCGCTGGCGTTCCTCGGCTTCGACGCCGTCACCACCCTGTCGGAGGAGACCGTCGATCCGCGTCGCACGGTGCCGCGCGCGATCATGTGGATCGCCGCCCTCGGCGCCGCGTTCTTCGTCGCCGTGACCTACGTGATGCAGACGCTCGTGCCCGACATCGACGCGCTCAACGCCATCACCCCCGACATCGAGGGCGCCTCGCCGTACATCGCGCTGACGATCGGCGGCATCGTGTTCCAGACGATCTTCCTCGCCGGTGCCACGGTGTCGGTGCTCTCCTCCGGCCTCGCCTCGCAGCTGAGCGCCTCGCGCCTGCTGTACGCGATGGGGCGCGACGGCATCATCGCCCGCCGCATCTTCGGCTACGTGCACCCGCGGCTGGGCACGCCGATCATCAACATCCTGCTGGTCGGGGCGATCGCCCTGACCGCGCTGAAGCTCGACCTGAACGCGGCGACGTCGCTCATCAACTTCGGGGCGTTCACGGCGTTCGCCTTCGTGAACCTGTCGGTGGTCGCGTTCTGGCTGCGGCACCGCCGCACCGAGCACGTGCGCGGCTCGTCGTTCGCGTGGACGGTGGTGCCCGCCGTCGGCTTCCTCATCAACGTGTGGCTGTGGCTGAGCCTGGACCAGCTGGCGATGACGGTCGGTCTGATCTGGGCGGGTCTGGGACTGGTGTACCTGGTGTGGCTCACGCGCGGCTTCCGCCGCCCGACCCCCGAGGTGGCGTTCGAGGAGGCCGAGGATCTGCCCACAGGCGTGGTGCGCGTGAAGGAGTGACGGCCGGCGGGGCCGGGGGCCGTCAGCCGAGGGAGCCGTCCGACAGACCGAGTGCCCATGCGGCGACATCGCCCACGAACCCCGGATCGACGAGGTGCGCACCGCTCGGCGGATCGTTGACGCTGATGGTCGTCGCGTCGACGGCCATGAGGATGCGCTTGGCTGCCGCCGCCGCGTCGGGAGCAGTGAACTCCCCCCGGCGGATGCCCTCCTCCACGACGGCGGTGACGCCCTGGAGGTTCGCCACCTCCTGTCGGAGCACGGCCGCGGCGAGCGCAGGGCTGAAGCGCGACAGATGCCGGGCGTTCAGCCACAGCCGGGACAGCGGCACGGATGCCTCGGATGCGAAGAACACGACCAGAGCGGCGACTCGGGCGCGCGGCGATCCGCCGCCCGGGAGGATGCTCGCGCGCTCGCCGGCGGCAGCGCGCTCGAAGGCCTGCGCGACGAGTTCCTGCACGACCGGGAAGTAGTGCGAGATGAGTCCGGGGCGCACGCCGATCCGCTCGGCGACCGCCCGCACGGTGATCCGCTCCAGCCCCGCCTCCAGGGCGATGTCCGCCGCCGCGGACAGGATCTCCTCTCGGCGCTGGCCGGGTTGCTTGCGGGAGTACGCGGCAGGGGTTGACATCATGCCGACCATGCTATTGGATAAGTGACCAACAGCCGTATTGGCTACCTGATCAATAAGGATCGCCGCGACGACGACGTCCGCAACCCGTTGAGAGGCTCCCATGTCCGACATGCCCCTGATTCCCGAGGAGGCCATCGCGCCGGCATCCGTGCCGGACGCCGTCCCGGCATCCGCTCCCCACCCCGATCCGTCGCTCTCCGACTCCGCCGCCCGCCCCGAGACGCGCGGCATCGAGCTGATCGACGACCGCGACCGGCACGGCCGCGCCCGTGACCTGTTCGCGGTGTGGGCGGCGCCCAATGTGAGCGTGCTGAACTTCACGATCGGCGCGACGCTCATCGTGCTGGGCCTGGAGCTGTGGCAGGCGGTGCTGGTCATCATCGCCGGCATGCTGCCGTGGGTGCTCACCGGCATCATCGCGATCTCCGGGCCCGCCGCCGGCACGTCGGGGTCGGTGGTCATGCGCGCCATGTACGGGATCATCGGCAACCGCATCGTGGTGGCCTTCATGGGCTGGCTCGTCGCGGCCGTCTACCTGGCGCTGAACTGGCTCGCCGCCGCCTTCCTGGGCGCCGACATGCTCGCCCGGCTCGGCTGGGACGCACCGGTCGCCGCCCCCATCGTGGTGACGGTGGTCGTGGCGGCGATC
Organism: Microbacterium soli; assembly: GCF_039539005.1. Classification (NCBI taxonomy): domain Bacteria; kingdom Bacillati; phylum Actinomycetota; class Actinomycetes; order Micrococcales; family Microbacteriaceae; genus Microbacterium; species Microbacterium soli. The sequence continues at coordinate 1,551,423 of NZ_BAABCP010000001.1, read as the reverse complement.
ACCGTCCTCGTGGCGGTGTACGGGCACGGGCTCATCCTGCGCGCGTACACCTACGTCGCGATCCTGCTGCTGGGGATCTTCCTGGTGCTCACCGGGTTCATCCTGCCGAACGTCGACTGGGGCTACCGCGCCGCCGAGCCGCTGTCCGGCGTCGCGCTGTGGTCGGCCGCGTCGATCGGCTTCGCCATCATCGCCTCGGCGCCGCTGTCGTACATCAACAGCCCCGACATGGCGCGCTATCTGCCGCGCACGACCAAGCCGGGCGGCATCATCGCCGCCACCGCGTTCGGAGGCGCCCTGCCGGGCATCTTCTTCATGATCGTGGGCGCACTGATGGCGACGGCGGTGTCGGCCGACGAGCTGAGCGCGGGCGTGGAGGGCGTGATGCTCGGCATGATGCCTGCGGGCCTCGCGCCGCTGCTGGTGTTCGGCGTGATCGTGAACACCGTCGCCCTGAACGGCATGACCACCTACACCTCGAGCATGGCGCTGCAGGCGATCGGGGTGCCGCTGCGACGGATCCCCGCCGCAGCGGTGGTGGGGGTGATCGGCACCGCGCTGACGATCTACCTGACGCTGTCGACCACGTTCCTGAACGCCGTCAACCTCATGCTGCAGTTCCTCATCATCGTCGCCGCGCCCGTCATGGCGATCTTCGTGGTGGACGTGCTGCTGCGCCGCAATCGCTACGACGGCCTCGACCTGTTCGATGAGCGGCGCGGCAGCCGGTTCTGGTACACGGGCGGCTGGGGCGTGCCGGGGATGGCGGCGTTCGCTCTCGGCACCACGGCGAGCGCGCTGTGCCTGTCGACGGAGGTCTGGACCGGGCCGATCGCCCAGGCCATGGGCTACATCGACCTCTCGGTGCCGGTGGGGACGATCGTGGCCGCCGTCGTGTACGTCGCGCTGCTGCGCACGCGGCTGGGCGCACAGGGCCGCCCGTGGGCGGAGTGACCATGGACATGTCAGGAGAGGAAGCCGAGATGACGACGCAGCTGTACACCGGAGGACGGATCTTCACAGCCGATCGACGGCCGTGGGCCACCGCGATGGTGGTGCAGGGCGATCGCATCCAGTACGTCGGCGACGACCGGACAGCACGACGGATCGCCGGGCCGGATGCCGCGGAGACGGCGCTGCAGGGCGCGCTGATGCTGCCGGGATTCGTCGACGCGCATGCGCATGTCGTGCACACCGGGAGGGCCGTCCAGCAGGTGGACTTGTGGAGCGCGAGTGATCTTCCGCAGCTGCTGGAGACGATCGCGCACGGCGCGGCCGCGGATCCGGATGCCCCGCGCGTGCGCGCGCAGGGATGGCAGCAGAGCGCGACGGGCGCACCGCACCGACGGATGCTGGACGAGATCGTGCCGGACCGGCCGGTCTACGTGCAGGCGCATGACCTGCACTCGATCTGGCTGAACACGGCGGCCCTGGCCGAGATCGGCATCGACGACGACACCGTCGCACCCGCAGGCGGATGCATCCACAAGGACGCCGACGGTCACATCACAGGGCTGATCGACGAGACGGCGATGCAGCAGCTGGTGTGGCCCGCGCTGGACGCGTTCTCCACGGACGACGATGTCGATCGCTTCACCGAGGCGGCCCTGCGCGGGTACCGCGAGACGGGGGTGACCGCGGCCACCGACATGGCGATGGACGAGTCCGAGCTCGCGGCGATGCAGCGCGCGCACGAGCAGGGAGCGCTGACTGCGCGCATCACGGCGCACTGGCTGGTCCATCCCACCGGGAGCACCGAGCAGGACCTCGCCCAGGTGCGGCGCGCGGCGGAGCTGGCCGCCGACGTGCACGACGACCGACTGCGAGTGGTGGGGATCAAGATCGTCTCGGACGGGACGGTGGACGGATGCACGGCCGCACTGCGCCGACCATATGCGGACGGCTCGCTGGCCGATCCGGTGTGGTCGCCGGAGGCGCTCGCGCCGGTCGTGATCGCCGCCGACGCCGCAGGCCTGCAGATCGCGATCCACGCGATCGGGGACACCGCGATCACCAACGCCATCGATGCCCTCGAGCGGGCGGTCGCCGTCAACGGGCCGGCGCAGCGTCGGCACCGCATCGAGCATCTCGAAGTGGTCGAGCCCGCGGACATCGAGCGCCTCGCCGCGCTCGGCATCACGGCATCCATGCAGCCCGTGCATTCGGACCCGGCGATTCAGGACAACTGGCGCGCGATGCTCGGAGACGAACGGGTGGAGCGCGGATACCCGTGGCCAGAGATGACCGACCAGGGCGCGGCTCTGGTGTTCGGCACCGATTCGCCCACCTCTCCCCACGCGCCGCTGCCGAACATGTTCATCGCCGCGACACGGCGCTCGGCGCTGGACCCGGGCCTGGAGCCGAACCTGCCGCGCTATGCGATGCCGCTGACGGATGCCGTGCTGCACGCCACCCGTGATGCGGCCTGGGCGTGCCGCGCCGAGAACGACTACGGCCGCCTGGCGGCCGGGCTGCTCGCCGACTTCATCGTGCTCGACCGCGACGTGTTCGCCGGAGAGGCGGACGAGCTCCTGGAGGCCCGCGTGGTGCGGACGGTAGTCGGCGGCGAGGTCGTGTTCGAGAGGTGACGGGGGCGGGATTGCGACACCCGATCGGTCGTCAGACCAGGACCACGGCGAGAAGGGTGCCGGCGAGCATGGACGGGCCGAACGGCAGCGAACCGCGCAGGCTGGTGCGCCGCAGCGCGAGCATCACGATGGCCGCGACGCCCCCGCAGATGAAGGCCGCCAGCAGCCCGATCAGCCACGCGCTGAGCCCGAACCAGCCCAGCAGCAGGCCCAGCGGCGCGGCGAGCTTGACATCGCCCATGCCCATCGATCTCGGTGAGATGAGCGCGAGGACCAGGTAGAGGCCGAACATCGCGGCGGCGCCGATGAGCGCCCAGAGCAGCTGCACCCACAGTCCGGTGAGAGCGGATGCCACGACGAGAGTCGCCGCGAGGGCCCCGATCAGCCACAGGATGACGGTGTTGGGCAGCCTGCGCTCGGCGAGGTCGACGACGGCCAGCACGGTGGCGAGCGCGGCGAACACGAGCACGGCGGGCAGCAGCGCGGCACGGTCGGCGAAGCGCCACGCGAGCAGGGCGAACGTCACCGCCGTCACGACAGCGGACAGGACACGGATGCCGGTGCCCGGCGTCGCGTTCTTCAGGCTTCTCGCGCTCCAGGCGTGCAGGGGCCACCACCCCAGGACGGCGCCCAGGGCGGCGGAGAGGGGGATGAGAGCCCAGAGGGGAGCCACGTCGACGAGACTAGCGGCATCCATCCGCGTCAGTTGATCTTCATGAACGTGTCCGCAATGCCGACGACGGCAGGGGTCAGCACGACGATGATCAGCACGGGCAGCAGGCAGAAGATCAGCGGGAACAGGATCTTCACAGTCACCTTCTGCGCCTGCTCCTCGGCGCGCTGGCGGCGCTTGAGCCGCATCTCACCGGCCTGCACACGCAGCACGTCGCCCAGCGCGATGCCGTAGGAGTCAGCCTGCACGACGGCGCGCACGAAGCGGCGCAGCTCCTCGGCGTTCGTGCGCTTGTCGAGCTCGTGGAACGCGTCACGCCGCGTGCGGCCGATGGCCATGTCCTGCTGCACGCGCACGAGCTCGTCGGCCAGGGGCCCTGTGCTACCGCGGGCCGCCTTAACCATGGCCGCGTCGAAGCCCAGGCCCGCCTCGACGGCGATGGTCATCTGGTCCAGCAGGTCGGGCAGCGCGAGCTTGATGGCCTCCTGCCGATCATGCGCGCGGGAATTGATGAGCACGTCGGGCAGGAAAAACATCAAGACGATCGCGAAGAACACGAGGAACACCATCAACGGAGTGGGACCGGTGCTGCCGAGCACCAACAGTCCCAGCACGAGGGCGATGAGCGGCAACAGGATCTTCCACACGGCGATGGTGTTCGGCGACCACCCCGCGGGGCGTCCGGCGTACACGATCTGCTTCTCCAGCCAGCCGACGTAGCCGCGGGGAGCGGCGGCGATGAGCCGCGCGCCGATGGATCCCTGCTGCACGGGCCCGACCTCGGGTACGATGACCGCCCCGGCCTCCTCCGCCTCGGCCGCAGCAGCAGCCGCACCGGTCGGCTTGCCCTTGGGGAAGAGCAGGAAGACGAACAGTCCGAACAGCGCCGCCGTCACGAGCGCGATGATGAGCACGGGGATCGGCATCAGAAGTCCACCTTCACGGAGCGGGAGACCCAGATCGTGCCGACGATCAGAAGCACGAGCGCGACGGCGAGTGCCAGCACTCCGATCGGATTGGTGAAGAAGAAGGACACGTAGTTGGCATTCGAGACCATCAGGAACAGAAAGACGCCGATGGGCAGCAGAACGAGGATGATCGCCGACAATCGGCCCTCGGCGGAGAGCGCCTTCACATGCCGACGGATCTCGCCGCGCTCACGAATGGTCGCTCCGACCTGATCGAGCACCTCGGCGAGGTTGCCGCCGGTCTCCTGGCTGATGGTGATGGCCTGCGTGACCCACTCGAAGTCGGGGCTCTTCATGCGCTCCGCCACAGTGCGCAGTGCCTCTCCCAGCGGTCGGCCGAGGCGGGTCTCGTTGACCACGCGGGCGAGCTCACGGGCGGCGGGCTCCTCGGCTTCCGCCGCGACCGCCGCGAAGGCGCGATTGAGGCCGTGGCCTGCGCGCAGCGCGCCGGCGATCATCTGCACGATGTCGTCGATCTGCTCGGCGAACTTCTCCCGTCGAGCGGACGTGCGTGCGCTGACGATGAGCTTGGCGATCACTGGACCGAGGACGGCGAAGATCACGGCGAGGAGCAGAGAACTGCCGTTGGACAGCCCCAGCAGCGCGCCGAAGGCGCCCAGAGCCAGCGAACCAGCCACGACGAGCACGATGAACCCCGACGGCTCAGTGCGGATGCCGGCCAGTTCGAGTTCCTCGGCACCGAACAGTCGCCTGCCGCGCCGAGCCCCTGCGGCATCCAGCGCATCTGTCGTGCGACGGGTCAGGCGCGTGAGCCCGCTGACATACTCCTGCCCGGGTGCCAGACGTCGTGAGCGTGCGACGCGCGGGGCCGCCGGGGCGATGACCATGAACACGAGGGCGTACAGCGCGAGCAGACCGAGGGCCAGCCCGCCGAGCAGCAGTGCGGTGTTCATCGCATGCCCCCGAGATGCGGAGCATCGAGGGCATCATCCTGGAACAGCGACATGGGCAGCGCAATGCCGGCGTCGGCGATGCGCTCGGCGAAGCGCGGCCGCACACCGGTCGGCCTGATCCGCCCCAGCAGGCGGCCCTCCGCATCGAACCCGGCGGAGTGATCGAAGGAGAAGGCGTCCTGCAGCGTGACGACCTCGCCCTCCATGCCGTGCACCTCGGTGACGCTGACGATGCGGCGCCCGCCGTCACGATGGCGCTGGATCTGCACGATGATGTCGATGGCGGCGGCGACCTGCTCCCGGATGGCGCGCAGCGGCAGCTCCATGCCCGCCATGAGCACGAGCGTCTCGAGTCGGCTGACGGCATCGCGCGGAGAGTTGGCGTGGATGGTCGAGATGGAGCCCTCGTGTCCGGTGTTCATTGCCTGCAGCATGTCGAGCGACTCCGCTCCACGCACCTCGCCGACGACGATGCGATCAGGGCGCATGCGCAGCGAGTTGCGCACGAGGTCGCGAATGGTTACCTCACCGCGCCCCTCGATGTTGGCCGGGCGAGACTCCAGGCGCACGACGTGCTCCTGCTGAAGCTGCAGCTCGACGGCGTCCTCGATGGTGACGATGCGCTCGTCACCGGGGATGAACGACGAGAGCACGTTGAGGAGCGTCGTCTTTCCCGTGCCGGTTCCGCCGGAGACGATGATGTTGAGCTTGGCCTTGACGGCGGCGTCCAGCACGGCGGCAACCTGCGGGGTGACCGATCCGAAGCCGATGAGATCCTGCACGGTGTACGGCGTCGCGGCGAACTTTCGGATGGTCAGCGACGAGCCGTCGACGGCCAGCGGCGGCACCACGGCGTTCACGCGCGAGCCGTCTTCGAGACGGGCGTCCACCATGGGCGAGGACTCGTCGATGCGGCGCCCGACCCTCGCCACGATGCGCTCGATCACGCGGCGCAGCTGCGGCTCTCCCGTGAAGCGGGCGGCGACGGGCATGATGCGGCCGCGCACCTCGACGTAGATCCGGTCGTAGCGGTTGACCATGATCTCGGTGATGTTGTCGTCGTCCAGCAGCGGTTCCAGCGGACCGTAGCCCAGCACATCCGCGCTGATGTCGTCGATGAGGCGATTTCGCTCGGTGATGGTGAGGGCCAGCTGCTCGCCCGCGACGATCTCGGCGAGCTCCTTGCGGGCCAGATCGTGCAGCTGCTGCTCAGTGAGCGTGGAGTCGTTGAGTCTGACTCCGATCCGACCGAACAGCTCCTGCGCGGCCTTCTCCTTGACACCAGCCAGCGGATCGACCACGGCTTCCGGCACCGAGGATCGATCCGGCTCCTGCGCAGGGACGGATCCGCCCTCCGGTGGGACGAAGGCGGGCTCGTCCACGCTGTCGAGAACGGTGGTCTCAGCCTCGGTGGGTGCGGGCGGTTCGACGATTTCCGGAGCCTGCACGGTCGGAGCGGGCGATGCTCCTGTACGTCTTGCGTTGAGCCGGTCGTAGAGACTCATGATCTGCGCTGCCTCCTCGCTGAACGGGTTCTCGCCTCCGGTGCGATCTGGCCGACGAGCGTCCAGATGGCACGGGCGGCATGATCGCGAGGGTCGTCGTCGATGAGCGGCACACCGCGGTTGCTGGCCAGCACCACGGCCGAGGAGCGCGGCACCTCGACGTCAACGGGAGCGCCGATGATCTGCTCGGCATCCTTGACGGAGATGCCCACGTTCTTCTCGCTCTGGTTGATCACGATGCGACGATTGGCAGGCAGCAGCTCGAGAGTCCGCAGCATCTCCAGTTCGGTGCGCAGCGCACGCAGCGACGGCACGCCGAGGTTGGCGACGAAGACGGCATCCGTCACGTGCTCGATGACCGTGAGTGTCTGCTCGCCGAGACCCGGGGTGGTGTCGATGACGACGTACCGGAAGATGCCGCGCAGCTGTTCGATGAGTCGGGCCAGCGCGTGCGGCGGAATCGCGTCGCCGAGCTCTGGTGACGGCGCGCTGGCCACGACGAAGAACCCTCCCGAGTGGTGCGTGAGGGTGGTCTTCAGGATGAGCTCGTCGGCGGCGGCATCCGACGTGGCGTCGACGATGGTGCCAGCCGGTGAAAGATCGAGCGCCGCACTGATGTCACCGAACTGCGTGTCGGCATCCACCAGCACGACGGAGTTCGGCGCGACCCGCGCCAACCCCGCGGCGAGGTTGATGGAGAGCGTGGTCTTGCCCTGACCACCCTTGGGCGCGACGACGGCGAACGCCTCCGGGCGCTGATCGGAATCCAGCGGGGGGAACTCCCATTCCGGTGCCTCGGGCTCCACAGCCTCTGTGGCCTCCGGTTCCGGTTCCGCCTCTTCCGGCGGCTCTTCGGGTTCAGGCTCCTCGATCTCGTCGGGCTCGACAGGCGTCGGCATCCCCAGCAGCTCAGCGAAGACGCGACGCCGCTCGGTGGGGTCGGTGGCCTCGGACTGCGGGAGGAAGTCGTCGCTGGTCGCCTTGCCCGCTCCCACCAGCCAGCGCACGACGTCGACGATCTGCCCCTTCAGCTCGTCGTCCGTCGCGAGAGGACTGACGACGGCATGCAGCGGCAGGTCGTCGACCCAGTCCTCCAGGTCGCTGCGCTGCTCGCGCACGACGACGATGGCGATGTCGGGATGCCTGTCGATGAGCTCGCCGGCCAGTGCCCGCGTCTCGTCGAAGTTCATGACGGGCCCGATGAAGGCGACCTTCGGTTCATCGGACACCTGCGACACGACGGCGTCCGCGCCGAAGGTGAGGAACACCCCCGGCACGACGGTCAGCCGCCCGCCGAGCAGGCCACGAAGTCGTGACTCGAACTCGGCGGACCGGGTGACGAGCAGGAACGGAGTCGTCACCAGGCGTTCTCCCCGGTGACAGCGACCGCGCCGGAGTTGTCGGTCTTGTCGTTCTCGAGTGTCAGCCACATCTGTGCGTAACTGGCCGCCTCACCCTCGGTGAACCACACCCAGCGCACCGCGTCCTTGGCACTGAGGGCGATCGTGAGCATGATGTTGGACCCGGACTGCTGGTCGACCTGTGCACCATCCTCCGCGTCGGCCGGCGGCTTGGCCAGACCCTGCACACGAGTGACCAGCACACCGTGGAAGGCGAACTGCGACACCGGGTTGATGACGTCCTCCTGGTCACCTGTCTCGTCGGGGTCCACCGTGCCGATCAGCCCGATGTGGTCCCCCGCCTTGACCTGCCCGCCCACAACACGGTCGGCGGGGAGCGTGAACGACAGCAGCTGCATGCCCTCGGGCACGGGGACCTCGCCCGTCGCTGCCAGGTCCTCGGGAGAGACGAAACGCGCGGTGCTGAGCTGGTCGCCCGGCAGCAGCGCGGCGGATGCCACGAGGCCCTCGAGCTTCGTCAAGTCAGTGACGGCATCCGGGACGACATTGCGCTGGGGCACCGTGTCGCTGATGACGAACTCCTCGATGCTCTCCCCCGGCGTGCCGCGCGGAATCTCCGTCTCGACGACGAAGACCTTCGTCAGCACCGCGCCCTGCTGTGCGCGGGCGTCGGCGCCGCGCACATAGGAGACGAGGAAGAAGGCGCCGACGACGGCGAGGATGAGCGCGAGGATCGCGCCGATGATGCGGGTCTTCATGAAGTGCTTTCGATGTCGGTGCCGCAGTGCGAGGCGGCGCGGGTGGGGATCGTGAAGCTCAGCCGATCAGGCGCACGATCGGTCGTGGTGGCGCAAGGATCCAGTCATCCTCGGGGGTGACGAAGGAGATGAAACGGCCGTCGAAAGCCTGACTGCCCCAGTTGTTCGGCAGGTCGCATGGAGCATAGGGACTCGGGCAGTAGTCCACCTTGTTGCCGCCTGGCTCGACATCGCCTCCGCGAACGTCGACATGAAGTCCGTACATCTCGAATGCGGCGAATTTCGTGATGCAGTAGGCTTTGCCGTCCGGTGCTGTGCCCGGGCATTCCGAGTTGTCCCCGTACACAGGGACGAGGAGGGTCTTCCCGACGAAGCAGTAGAACAGCTTCTGAATGTTCTTGCTTCCGGGCGAGAAGGCGCTGAGGTCGCACCCCAGCTGTGCAGCAGCCTGAGCCAGATCCTGATCCGTGACCCCGCAATCGCCGCCATTGCCCTCGACGATGCTGACGAACTGCAGCAGACCGATGTCCTTCAAGCAGGAGCTCGTGTCGCCCGCCAGCCAACCGAACACGCCAGGGACGCCGCCCGGGCAGTACTTGTTCCAGTCGAGGTCGTACCTCTGCCGTTCGCCGTCGAGGGTGCTCGCGTCGAATGCGCACTCACCGACGGCGAAGGGCACCACGGTCGCCCGCTCGAAGCTCCGGTCCCATTCCGCCGTGCCCGCCGCTCGTACGTCGGACTGGCTGAGCCCCAGCACCGCGGCGAACGGATGGCTCATGCCGAGCGTCGCGGTGGGGACCCGGACCGTATTGTCTCCGAAGACGAGCTCCTCGATGGTCGGGTCGCCGCCGAGGATGTTCCCCGGGGTGACCTCTGCCGCCGCGCTCCGCGCGCCCGCCTGAGCAGCGGCATCAGTGCAGTCGCTGTGATAGGCGCAGTATCGCGCTGCGGCCAGCGCTCCGGCATCCGCCGCATTCTGCAGCTGCGCTCGCTCGGCATACATGGCACCGACGTCGACGGCGACGGCCATGATCCCCATCAATGGAAGGAGGAGGATGGCGACCAGGACAGCAGTCGCGCCGCGCTCGCTGCGCATCCGTCTCATCAGCCGCCGCATATGGTCTTTCCTTCACCCGTCAGATATTCCGGCAGGATCCCCGAGAACATCCCCGTGAGATTCGGCGTGGCGACTCGGACCGTGACCGTCACAGAACCGCTCGGCGTGGAATCGGATGCCGTGCTGCTGCAGTCGTCTGAGATGGAGAACGTGCTGTCGCTCCAATCGATCGTGGGAGCGGCCGACTCGCCGGCGGTCGTCGCAGCGGCTCTGATGTCTGCTTCGCTGGCGCCGGAGCCATCGTCGAGGTGCACGGCGTAGTACCGAGCGGACTCGCGTGCCGCGTTGGACAGCGAGACCTGCTGATTGAAGGTCCAGCCGAACTCGATGATCCCGAGCAGCAGAAGCACCAGCAACGGCACGACAAGGGCGAACTCGACCGCTGCAGCTCCGCGCTCGTTCGTCCTGATCCCCATGATGTCCTCGTCTAAAGTGCCAAGTGCAGACCCCGTGAGGTGATGGACCGGGGTCTCCCGATCCATCACCTCACAAGTCCGACTGCGATCACTCGGTCGGAACGGTCAGCTTTGATCCGACGAAGTCGAAGATCGCATCGAGGTTAAAGCCGATCGTCGTCACCGCAGCGATGATCGCGACAGCGATCAGAGACACGATGAGGCCGTACTCGACGGCGGTCGCGCCCTCCTCCTCGGAGCGGAGCGAGTTGATGAAAGCCTGGGCCTTCGCGTATGCCTTCAGCATGATGTGTCACTTCCCGGGATGACGGTAGGGGGAAGCTCTGCACCCGGCGCGCCCCAGTAGCGCCTGCCCCAAATGACAGTCCCGGTCCCCAGAGTCAGTGCCGCCGCCATCCCAGTGTTAAACGGCACCTGCGCATAAGAACGGCCTCAAAACGCGCTCGTTCGCAACCCCGGGTTGCATTTTGTTCCCAGACGGTCATCCGGCGTCCAGCGGCAGCACACCCCGACGGCTACGCGCGTAACCGATTCCGCCCTGGGAGCGCACTCATTCGGCGGGTCGGCGGCGCCCGCGCAGCCACCATCCGCGTAGACGCCGCTGCCCCGCATCCGGGTGCTCCACGGCATCCGTCTCGCGCTCCGCAGCGGCACGCGCGGCCTCCCGCCGCATCCGCCACGCGCGCACCTCCGCGTCGACGTCGCGGGGCCGCGTGACCACCGGCGGCCCACCCAGCAGCTGGCGGCGCGCCTCGATCACCCGACGGTTGAAATCCTCGACGACCTCGCGGACGTCCTCCTCCCGGCCGAGCCCATCGAGGTCGGCATCCAGCCCCCGGTCTTCGACGCGCAGCATGAGCGCCGGCGGGCCCAGCCCGGAGAGGTTCTCGCTCTCGATCTTGCGGCGGATCCACCAGTCGGGGTCGTGCGTGGTCCCCAGACCCTCGATGGGTTTGCCCGCCCCGGGCAGGTCATCGAACTCGCCACGACGGATCGCCACCTGGATGGCCGTCTCGACGAAGTCGGCCTTGTTGCGCGCGTTGAGCACCATCGGCGGCTCGCCCGCAGGACTGTCGGCAGCGTCCTCCCCCGCGTCGCGCTGCGCGCGGTACCGCGCGGCCCTGTTCATCGCATCCGACATCGACTCACCTCCGGTACCGACAGCGTAATCCGGCCCAGATCCCCTGGCACGACCCGGGAGACGCTCCGGACTGTCAGGGCAGGCGATCGGTCAGCGTGATCACCAGATCCGCGCGCCCCGCCGTCGCGCTGATGAGCTCCGCATTGCGCTGATCGCTGCCGAGCGAGCGCGCCCTCGCCTCCTCCGGCGAGCGCCCGAACCGCACGTGCCGTGCGATCAGCTGCGCGAGGCGCTGCCCCTCGTCCGGGGCGAGGAACCACACCTCGTCGATCGTCTCCCGCGCGTGCGTCCACGCCGCGCCGTCGAGGAGCAGGTAGTTCCCCTCGGTCACGACCAGCGGCACCTCCGGGCGCACCGGGATGGCGGAGCCGACCGGCTCCTCCAGGTCGCGGCGGAACTGCGGGGCGTAGATGATCCCCTCGTCGCCGCGCTCCGCCCGCATCCGCTGGTCACGCAGCCTGCGCAGCAGCGCCGCATACCCCCAGCCGTCGAACGTGTCATGCGCGCCCTTGCGATCCAGCCTGTCCAGCAGCACCAGCTCGCGGTTGGCGAGATGGAAGCCGTCCATGGGGACGAACACGGCCGTCTCCTCGCCGAGCTCGGCGACCAGCCGCTCGGCGAGAGTCGACTTTCCCGCCCCGGGCGCGCCCGTGATCCCCAGCAGCGCGCGCCGCCCGCGCCCCGCCAATGCGGCCGCCCTCTCGACGAGCTGAGCGAACGACAGCTCGACCCCCTGCACAGTGTTCACTCGACTCCTCGCACCAACGGGACCTCGGCGATCGCCGACAGCCACGACCGCGGCCCCACCATCGTGCAGCGCACCGCCGCGACCTCCGCCGCGAAGGCGATGCCCGCCTCCAGCGGCAGACCTCTGGCCGCGGCGAACGCGTACGCGCCGTGGAACACGTCACCAGCAGCCAGCGTATCCACGGCGGCCACCGGTTCCGTCTCGATGACGCCGGACCGCCCGCCGCGCCACCACCTGATCGGGTTCGGACCGTCCGTCACGACGACGACCGGCGCGCCCTCGCCGATCAGCCGCGACGCGGTGTCCGCCGAGCTCGGCGAGTCGGGCACGCGGAAGTCGGCGGATGCCACCACGTCCGACGCCACGGGGATCACCTCGGCCATCGCCGGCTTCCACCGACCGGCGTCCACGATCACCCGGATGCCGGCCTGCCGCGCCGCACGAGCCACGCTCACCGAGACGTCGGGATGATGTCCGTCGACGAGCACGGCATCCGCCCCGTCGATCACCGTGCGCACGACCTCGGCATCCGGCGCCGGCGTGCGCATCCCCACCGCGTCTCCGCCGACCACCGCGCGGTCGCCGCTGGACTCGGTGACGATCACGGACGACACCGGGGCTCCGCCGTCGAAACCCGGATGCACGTCGATGACCGCCACACCCACCCCGCGCAGCTCGTCGATGATCGTCTGCGCCACGGGAGACCGCCCCAGCGCCGTCACCAGAGTCGCGTCGCCGCCCAGCGCGGCGAACGTCACGGCGGCGTTCGCCGCCGGGCCACCGGATGCCACGAACTGGGCGGTCGCGGTGATCTTCTCGTTGACGGCGGGCGGCGCGGTGACCCGATGCACGACGTCGAGCGTCGCGAGCCCGGCGAACACGCCGCGCGGACGCGGCTCATTCACCTCCCGCCGCCTCGATCTCGCTCGGCCGCTCGGCGCCGGTCATCAGCGCGACGACCTCCGACATCGTGCGCTGCTTCGGGTCGACGACCGCCGCCCGGCGCCCGAGCCGGTGCACGTGGATGCGGTCCGCCACCTCGAAGACATGCGGCATGTCGTGGCTGATGAGCACGACGGGGATGCCCCGCTCCCTGATCGACTTGATCAGCTCGATCACCTGCCCGGACTCGCGCACGCCCAGCGCCGCCGTCGGCTCGTCCATGATGATCACCCCATGACCGAATGCGGCCGCCCGCGAGACGGCGACGCCCTGGCGCTGACCGCCGGACAGCGTCTCGACGGCCTGGTTCACGGACTTGATGCCGATCTTCAGCTCGCTGAGGTGCTTGGCGGCCTCCGCACGCATGGCGGGCATGTCGAGTCGGCGCAGCACCGTCCCCATGAAGCCCCTGCGGCGGACCTCCCTGCCCAGGTACAGATTCGAGGCGATGTCCAGCGCCGGGATGACCGCGAGGTCCTGATAGACCGTCTCGATCCCGTGCGCGCGGGCGTCGCCGGTGCTGCGGAAGTGCACCACCTCGCCGTGCATCCGGAGCTCACCGGCATCCGGGCTGACCGCCCCCGCCAGCGCCTTGATGAGGCTCGACTTGCCCGCGCCGTTGTCACCGATGACGGCGAGCACCTCACCCTCTCGAAGGTCGAAGTCGGCTCCGTTGATGGCCGTCACGCTGCCGTAGCGCTTGACGAGGCCGCGCGCCTGCAGCGCCATCGTCCTCGTGGCCGCCTGCTCGTTCACAGTCATATCCGTCTCTCCTCGCCGCTATCGAGCCGTGCGCCGGCGCATGATCTGATCGACGGCGACTGCCGCGATGACCAGGACGCCCGTCGCGATGTTCTGGTACAGGTTGTCGACGCCGGCGAGCGTGAGCCCGTTGCGCAGCACGCCGACGATGAGCGTTCCGATGAGGGTGCCGAGCACGCCGCCACGGCCGCCGAAGAGGCTCGTCCCGCCGATGACGACGGCCGTGATGGTCTCGAGGTTCGCGTTCTGGTAGGCGTTGGGATCGGCGTTCGGGATGCGGCCGAGCGCCGCCCACGCCGCGATGAGCGCGATCACGCCCGAGAAGAAGTACACCGAGAACGTCACCCAGTCGCTGCGGACGCCGGAGAGCTTCGCCGCCGCCGGGTTGCCGCCGACGGCGTACACGTGCCTGCCCCACGCCGTCTGGGTGAGGGCGTAGCCGACCACCAGATAGACGAGGAGCATGGCGACCACGCCGTAGGTGGTCACGAAGTCGCCGATCCGGAACGTGGTGCCCAGGAACGTCAGCAGCGGATCGCTGACCTGGAAGGTCTGAGAGCCGGCGTACAGGTGGGTGGCCGCCACGATCGCCGTGAACGTGCCCAGCGTGACGATGAAGGGCGGCAGGTGCAGCAGTGTGGACAGCCCGCCGTTGAGGGAGCCGAGGGCCACGCACACGATCAGCGTCAGCAGGATCGCCGACACCGGCCCCACCGCGCCCGCCGTCTGCGCCATCACGACCGTGCCCAGCACGGCGATGGCGCCGATCGAGAGGTCGATGCCGGCGGTGAGGATGATGAGCGTCTGGGCGACGGCGAGGATGCCGATGACGACGGACTGCTGCAGGATCAGCGAGATGTTTCCCGGCGCGAGGAACCGCGGGGAGATGATACCGAACGCGATGATCGCCACGATCAGGGCGACGCTCGCGCCGAACAGCGGTGCGCGCACGATCGACGACGTCGCGCGACGCACGAGGGATGCGGGAGGGGGTGGGTTCTGCGACTGGGTCGCCATGGTCGGAGTGCTCATCGTTGTTCTCTCATCTCCACGGTTCTCTCATGGATGCGGTGCGGGTGGGCGGGTTCTGGCGGACGCGGGTTCCGGCCGGAGGGCGGGCCGAGCGGGTGCCGGCCGACGGGCGGGGTTGCGAACACCGCAGCCCCGCCCGCGCCGCAGACCTGCTCAGCCCCAGCAGTTCTCCGCGCCCCAGGCGGTGTCCTCGGAGTCCAGGCCCGACATCGGCTTGTCCGTGATCAGCACCGATCCGGTGTCGTTGAAGCCGGCCTTCGGCTTCGTGCCGTCCTTCGCGAACGCGACGATGGCCTTGACGCCCTCGTCGGCCATCTTCGTCGGGAACTGCATGACCGTCGCCCCGATGACGCCGTTCTTCACGTTCTCGACGCCCGTGCAGGACCCGTCGATGGAGCCGATGACGATCTGATCCTGCTTGCCCGCCGCCTTGATGGCCGCGTAGCCGCCGGCCGCGGCGGGCTCGTTGATCGTGTACAGCGAGTTGGCGTCCGGCACGCGCTGGAGCAGGTTCTCCATCGCGGTCTGCGCCTTGGTCTGGTCGCCGTTGGTGTTCTCCATGCCGAGTACCTCGGGCGAGTCCTCGCTGAGCCCCATGCCCTGCAGGAAGCCGTCGTGCCGGAAGGTGTCGACCGTGCCGCCGGGCGTCCCGTCGAGCATCAGCAGCTTGGGCGCCTTGTCGCCCAGCGCGGCCTTGACCCACTTGCCCTGCGCCACCCCGGCGGCGAGGTTGTCCGTCGCGAAGGTGGCGTCGACGGCGTCCTCCGGGTCGGTGGCGGTGTCGAGCGCGACGACGAGGATGCCCTGGTCGCGGGCCTTCTTGATGGCGGCGAGAATGCCGGAGGACGAGTTGGGCGTGATCATGATGCCGTCCACGCCCTGGCTGACGAGGTTCTCGATCGCCGCGACCTGGCCTTCGTTGTCTCCGTCGAACGCGCCGGCGAGGGCGATCAGCTCGGCGCCGTTCTCCTTGGCCGACTCCTGCGCCGACTCGCGCATCTTCACGAAGAACGGGTTCGAGTCGGTCTTGGTCACCAGCCCGATCTTGACGGTGTCGCCCGAGCCGCCCGATGACGACGACTGCTCGGGGGCGCTGGAACTGCATGCTGTGGTGCCCATCAGCACCGCTGTGGCGGCGAATGCGGTCGCGATCACCAGCATCCGCTTGGAAAACCTGCGATTCATGAGAACTCCTTCGATCTCTCTTGGCCGGGCTACTGCACCCACGGTCACGATACAAACACGAAAGCGCTTGCGCAAGCGCTTTCGCAAAGATGCCCCGAAGTGTTAGCGTGAGCGTGTCATTGCCAGCATCCGCAGAAGGGCAGCCCGCCGTGGTGACGATGAGTGAGGTGGCGACGCGCGCCGGCGTCTCCCTGAGCACGGTCTCGCACGTGCTCAACAACACCCGCCCGGTCAACGACAGCACCCGTGCGCGCGTCGAGCAGGCCGTCCGCGACCTCGGGTACCGGCGCAACGCCGCCGCGCGCACACTGGCGGGCGGCCGATCCCACGCCATCGGCGTCGTCATCTCCGGGGTGACGAACCAGTACTTCGGGCCGCTGCTGCACGCGATAGAGCGCCGCATCTCCGCGGAGGGCTACATCCTGCTGCTCGGCGACAGCCACGACGAGGCCACCCGCGAGCGGCTCGTCATCGACTCGTTCCTCGGGCGCAGCGTCGATGGGCTGATCGTCGCGCCCTCCGCCGGCTTCGCCGACCAGGCCGCCACAGCCGTCACAGGAAGCGACACGCCACTGGTGCTCATCGACCGCTCGGCCGACATCGCCTGCGACCAGGTCACGCCCGAGAACCGCGCGTCGACGGAGATGCTCACCTCCCACCTCATCGAGCACGGCCACCGGCGGATCGGCGCGATCGTCGGTCTGGCGGGCCTCGACTCGACCACGGAGCGCCGCGCGGGATACCTGGACGCCCTGGCCGCGCACGGCATCGAGGCCGACCCCCGACTGATCATCGCCGGAGAGTCGAACCGGGATCACGCGCGCGCGGCCGTCGAGCAGCTGCTGAGCCTGGACGAGCCGCCGACCGCGCTGCTGACCCTGAACAACGCCATGACCATCGGGGCGATGCGGGCGATCTCGGAGTTCGGCCTGCGCATCCCCGATGACATCGCCCTCGTCTGCTACGACGACTTCGAGTGGAGCGACCTGTTCAGCCCCGGACTCACCGCCATCGCGCAGAACGTCGAACGGATGGGGCGCGAGGCCGTCGACCTGCTCATGCGGCGCATCGAGGGCGACCGATCGCCCTTCGAGCAGCGCATCGTCGACACCTCATTCCACCGACGCACCTCGTGCGGCTGTCCCTGATCGAGAGGAACGTCATGCCCATCGCCACGCCTGAGACCTACGCGGCCATGATCGACAACGCGAAGAACCGTGGCTTCGCCCTGCCCGCCATCAACGTGACGAGCTCGCAGACGCTCAACGCCGCCCTGCAGGGCTTCGCGGAGGCGGAGAGCGACGGCATCATCCAGGTCTCCCTCGGCACCGCGCTCTACCTCTCCGGCACGAGCGTGCAGGACAGAGCCATCGGCTCGAAGGCACTCGCACTGTACGCGCACGAGGTCGCGCAGCGGTACGGCATCACCGTCGCGCTGCACACCGACCACTGCCCCGTGCAGCACCTCGACGACTGGGTGCGCCCGCTGCTCGACGACGCGATCCAGCGCCGCGCACGCGGGCTGGATCCGCTGTTCCAGTCACACATGTGGGACGGCTCGGCCGTGCCGCTCGACGAGAACCTGCGCATCGCCGACGAGCTGCTGCAGCTGAGCGAGCAGGCCAGGACGATCCTCGAGATCGAGGTCGGCGTCGTCGGCGGCGAGGAGGACGGCATCTCCCACGAGATCAACGACGAGCTGTACTCGACCGTCGACGACGCCCGTGCCACCGTCGCCGCCCTCGGCACGGGCGAGCGCGGCCGCTACCTCACCGCACTGACGTTCGGCAATGTGCATGGGGTCTACAACCCGGCATCCGTGCACCTGCGACCCGAGATCCTGGGTGAGATCCAGTCCGCCATCGGCGCCGAGACCGGACGCGACCGTCCGTTCGATCTCGTGTTTCACGGCGGTTCGGGGTCGAGTCCCCAGGAGATCTCGGATGCCATCTCGCACGGCGTCGTGAAGATGAACATCGACACCGACACGCAGTATGCGTTCACGAGCTCGATCGCGGGGCACATGATGTCGAACTGGAACAGGGTGCTCAAGATCGACGGCGGGTACGGCGACAAGAAGGCGTACGACCCGCGCAGCTGGGGCAGGCCCGCAGAGGGCGCGATGGCGGCGCGCGTGGTGCGGGCCGCGGAGGAGCTGGGATCGGCGGGCAGAGCGCTGCGCTGAACGACTCTCGAATATTTGTTCCCCTTTTTCTTGACTTCATGTTCGAACTTTTGTACTATTGAGGCATGTCGGAAGCACTGTCGCCACTGCACGAGGCCGTGATGGCTCTCGATGTGGTGTGGGCGGATGCTCGGTCCGCGGCCGACCTGTGCGGAGCGGGGCTGGTGTCGGTGAACACGGCCCTGGGCGCACTGCGCAGACAGGTGGATGCGCTGCAGGTGGCCATCGCCGCACGGATCGCGGAGGAGTCCCGGCCGGAGCTGGGGCCCGAGTCGCTGGCGAAGAGGAACGGCTACCGGAATCCCGCCCAGCTGATCGCCGCTTCGGCGGGGACGACCACGGGTGAGGCCTCGCGGCTGGTCCGCACCGGCGTGGGGACGGCTCCGCAGACGGATCCGACCGGCGCGCCGGTGTCGGCGAGGTATCCGGCTGCGCAATCCGCCCTGGTCGACGGAGCCCTGGGTGCCGCGGCAGCGGGGCTCATCATCACCTTCCTGGATCGCGCGCGGGTGGGGTCTCCTGCGGAGAAGGTCGCCGAGGTGGAGCGACTGCTCGTCGAGCGCGCGATCGGATCGAGCGTCGACGACGTGCGCAGGCTGATCACGAAGGCCGAGGCCGTCCTCGAGGAGGACGAGCTGGAGGCTCGAGAGGAGGAGCGGCGCGCGGCGCGCTCTCTCACCCTGTTCGAACGCGATGGGAACCTGCATCTGAACCTGGTGACGCCCATCGAGCAGGGTGCGGCGATCAGGGCGGCGATCGACGGATACGTCACAGCGCAGTTCCAGGCCCGAAAGGCCGCCGTCGACACCGGAGAGGCGAAAGAGGCGGATGCCGACAGGCGCACCGTCGCGATGATGCGGGCCGATGCGCTGAGCGTGTTCTGCACGCACGTGCTCGGCTGCGAGTCCCGCACGCCGCTGGCCGGAGCCACGGTGGTCGTGCGCGTCGACGCCGATGCGCTGGAGAGCGGGATCGGGCACGGCACGATCGACGGAGCCGACCAGCCGATCAGCATCGCCGCGGTGCGGCGGATGGCCGCGGCCGGTGGCGTGATCCCGTGCGTGCTCGACAGCGCCGGGGAGATCCTCGACTGGGGGCGCGAACGGCGGCTGTTCACGAAGGCGCAACGGCTGGCGCTCGTGGAGAGGGACGGCGGATGCGCGATGTGCGGCCTCCCTCCCCAGATGGCCAAGGCGCATCACCTGCGCTGGTGGCGACGGGATGCCGGGCCCACCGACCTGTCCAACGGGATCCTGCTGTGCGAATCCTGTCACCATCGGATCCATGACAACGGCTGGGAGATCCGGATCGAGAATCCGCCGGGTGGTGGCGGGACGGTGAGTGGCGCCGGGACGGTGAGTGGCGCCGGGACGGTGAGCGGCGCCGGGACGGAACGAGTTTCCGGGAGCATGGCCGCGCGACGAACGGGGACGGGCGTCAACGTCAGGGCGCGAGTGCAGTTCATTCCGCCTGCGAACATCGATCCTTCACGCACCCCGCGCCTCGGCGGGCGGGCCCGCTATGACATCGCCGCGTGAGGGCGCGCCCGCAGGGCGCCGGAGCGGGCCGCGTGGGCCCGCGAGCTCCGAACCGCATAGGCTCGGGGGCGTGGCATCCGATCCCTCCTCCCCACCGGGCACCGGACCCGACGCCGCCCCATCGCTGAACCGCGAGATCCTTCACCTCGCGGTCCCGGCGCTCGGCGCGCTCGTGGCCGAGCCGCTGTTCCTCATCCTCGACGCGGCGATGATCGGCCACCTGGGTGCCACGCCCCTCGCCGGCCTCGGCATCGCCAGCGCCGTGCTGCAGACCATCGTTGGACTCATGGTGTTCCTCGCGTACTCCACCACCCCCGCCGTCGCGCGTCGGTTCGGCGCCGGCGAACCCGGCGACGCCGTCTCCGTCGGAATCGACGGCATGTGGTTCGCGCTCGGTCTCGGCGCCGTGCTCGCCATCATCGGAGCCGTCAGCACGCCGTGGATCGTCGCCATGTTCGGCCCGTCCGGCGCCGTCGGCGCCCAGGCCCACACCTACCTGATGATCTCGATGTGGGGCCTGCCCGCCATGCTCATCGTGTTCGCCGCGACCGGCCTGCTGCGCGGCATGCAGGACACCGTGACGCCGCTGTGGATCGCCGGGCTCGGCTTCGGCGCCAACGCCCTGCTGAACTGGCTCTTCATCTACGGGCTCGGCTGGGGCATCGCCGGCTCCGCGTTCGGCACCGTCACCGCGCAATGGGGCATGGTCGCCGCCTACGTGGTCGTCATCCGCCGCCTCGCCCTCCGGCACGGCGCATCAATGAAGGCACAGCGCGCCGGCCTCCGCGGCACCGCCCGATCCGGCTGGTGGCTGTTCCTGCGCACCATCAGCCTGCGCGCGGCCCTGCTGATCACCGTCGGCGTCGCCACCGGCATCGGCACGCAGGAGCTCGCCGGCTGGCAGATCGTCTTCACCATCTTCTCCACCGCCGCCTTCGCTCTGGACGCCCTCGCGATCGCCGCGCAGGCTCTCATCGGCAAGAGCCTCGGCGCCGACGACCTCGCTCAGGTGCACCGGGTGCTGCGCCGCACCACGGCGTGGGGCATGTGGTTCGGCGTGCTCGTCGGCGCCGCGATCGCCGCGCTCTCCGGCCTGCTGGGGATCGTCTTCACCGGGGATGCCGACATCGCCGCACTCGTGCAGCCGGCCTTCCTCGTGCTGGCCGTCGCGCAGCCCGTCGCCGGAGTCGTGTTCGTGCTCGACGGCGTGCTGATGGGCGCGAACGACACCCGCTACCTCGCGCTGGCCGGGCTCGTGAACCTCGTGCCCTTCCTGCCCGCGCTGTGGATCATCTCGCTCACGGGCGTCGACGGGATGCTCGGCCTGCTGTGGCTGGCCGTCGCGTTCTTCGGCGTCTACATGCTGGCCCGCCTCGCCACCCTCGGCTGGCGAGTGCGCACCGACCGATGGACGATGGTGGCCGCATGAGCAGCCCCCGGCACGACCCCGCCACGGGCACCCCGCCTCAGACCTCCCAGGCCTGGCCCGGCGACGCCGCCGCCGTCGAGCGACGACTGCGATCCGAGCTGCTGAACGCACTCGACACCGAGCTGCGCGTCACGGGTCTCGACGGCATCCGCACGGCCGTGGAGCTCGACGGCACCACGCTCACGCACGTGCTCGTCGACGCGACCGGAGTCCGCATCGACGTGCACCCCGCCGAGACAGGCACAGGTGCCGCTGACGCGGGTGCCCGCAACACAGGTGCCGGTGGTCCCGGTGCCGCAGCCGTCGCGGATGCCGCATCGCAGGCCGACGACATCCTCACCCGCACCTCGGGGAAGCTGCGCTTCGCCCGCCTCATGGCCGCGCCCGTCACCGTGCAGGGCCACGACATCCACCTCGACGCGACCGTGGCGGACCTGCCCTTCGACTGGGTCGAGCACACCGCGCCCCGCGACCCCGAGAGGCCGGAGACCCGATACGGCGTCGAGGACTCCCCGTTGCCCGCGCACCCGACGGGATCCTTCACCGCCCGCATGCGACTGGCCGACATCGGCCCGCTCCTCGCCGACATCGCCCGCCCCCTGCTGGAGCCGTCGGGGGTGCGGCTGCGCCGCCTCGACGCGTCCGTCCACGCGGACCGGCGCCAGAACGTCACCCTGAAGGGTTTCGCATCCGTCCGCTGGAAGATCTTCGGCGCCACCGTCCGCGGCACGGCCGTCGTGCACGCCGACCGCGACGGCGTCCTCACCGTCAGGAAGGTGCGCCTGCGCAGCGGCAACCCGATCATTGCGATCGCCCTGCACCTCGCGCGGCACCGGATCCGCGCCGTCGAGGGCGAGCGCCTCGACCTGAATGCCCCGGACAGCGCACCCGACGACGCCCCGACCCCGGCATCCGCCGAACGCGTGCTGCGCGTCCACGACCTGCGTGTGAGGACCGGCACCGACCTCGAGATCACCGGCCGAATCGGCTGACCGCTCCCCCGTCGGCCTCACGGCCGAGACCGACCGCCCCCATCCGGGAGACTCAGACGACTTCGCCCGCCGCGACCGTCTCGGCGAGCATGTGCACACGCGGCAGGTGATGGGCGCCGTAGAAGTCCGCCGAGACCAGCCGCGCGGCATCCGTCTCCTCCGCCGTCTCGTGAGCGAGCACGGCGACGACGGCCAGCGCGTGCATCCAGCCGCCGGCCAGCGTGCCCAGCAGCATGAGGTACGGCACGCTCACGCCGTACGCATCGCGGGTCTGTCCGAACCCCAGCACGGATGCCGTCGCCGTCCGCGCCGCGGCGACAGCCCGCTCCAGCCGGTCGGCCGTGCGGGTGGCCACCGGGTTCTCCAGACCGCGCAGCGTCGTGATCGTCTCCGTGATCGCGTCGAAGAGCCGCCCGGCCGTCGCCCCGCCGTCACGGACCACCTTGCGGCCGATCAGGTCGTTGGACTGGATGGCGGTGGTGCCCTCGTAGATGGGCATGATCCGGGCGTCGCGGTAGTGCTGGGCGATCCCGGTCTCCTCGATGAAGCCCATCCCTCCGTGCACCTGGATCGCATCGCTGGTGAGCGCGACGGCGTCCTCCGTGGTCCAGCCCTTCAGGATCGGCACGAAGAACTCCGCGAGCGCCTGCGTGCCGTCGACCGCCGCGCGATCGAACAGGTCGCCGAGGTGCACGCCCAGCGCCCGCATCGCGAACAGCCTGCTCTGCATCGACAGCAGCAGCCGGCGCACATCGGGGTGGCCGGCGATCGGCGTCCCCGCGGGCCGATCCAGCACCGGCCCCTGCAGACGCTCGTCCGCGTAGGCGACGGCCTGCTGGTAAGCGCGGTCCGAGATGCCGGTGGCCTGGTAGCCCATGGCCGCGCGGGCCGAGTTCATCATCACGAACATGCCGGCCAGCCCGCCGCCGACCTCGCCGACGAGGTAGCCGGTGGCATCGTCGTAGGCCATCACGCAGGTGGGGCTGCCGTGGATGCCGAGCTTGTGCTCGATCGCGACGGGTCCGACGGCGTTGCGCTCGCCCGGCTCGCCCGCCGCATCCGGCAGGAACTTCGGCACGACGAACAGCGACAGGCCCTTCGCGCCCGCGGGCGCGTCCGGCGTGCGGGCGAGGACGAGGTGCACGATGTTCTCGGCGATGTCGTGGTCGCCCCACGTGATGAAGATCTTCTGACCACTCACGCCCCACGATCCGTCGGCGCGCGGGGTCGCGATCGTGCGGATCGCACCGAGGTCGGTGCCGGCATCCGGCTCGGTGAGGTTCATGGTGCCCGTCCAGCGGCCGGACACGAGCTTGGTCAGGTAGGTCTGCCGGATCTCATCGGACGCGACGGCGTCCAGCGCATGGATCTGACCGGCGGTGAGCAGCCAGCACAGCGCGAACGCGGCGTTGGAGGCGTTCCAGATCTCGCCGAGCCCGGCGCGGATCGATGCGGGCAGACCGTCGCCGCCCGCGGACTCCGGCGCCTCGGCGGTGACCCAGCCGGCGTCGACGAAGGCCTGATAGGCCTCGGCGAATCCTGCGGGCAGGTGCACCTGGCCGTCGTCGAGGCGCGCGCCCTCGCGGTCGCCGACGGTCTCGAGCGGGGCGAGGACGGATGCCGCGAACTCGCCGGCCCCGGCGATGATCTCCGTGGCGTCGTCTGCGCTGAACGCGCCGTCCGTGCTGCGGGCGACCAGGTCGCGGCCGAACATCTCGCGGAACAGGAAGCGGTAGTCGTCGACCGGGGGAAGGTACTCGGCTGCCATGGCGGACTCCAATCCGAATGAAACTGCGGATCAGTGTACGTGATACTGCGTCTCATCACTAGTGCCTTTTCCGCATCGCGCACGTTCGCCCTGCACATCCTGCGCTCTGCGTGAGTTCTCCACCGTGATCGGGCCCGCGCCACCGTGCCGTCGGCGACCGCTGGCATCCTGAACGGGCACGAGGGATGATGGAGAGGTGCTCACGATGACAGAACCGCAGGTGTGGACGCTCATCGGCGTCTTCGCCGCCGGGCTGTTCGGCATGCTGACGCTCATGTCGACGATGTTCGTGCGGATCATCAGGACCGAGATCGGCTCGGTCCGCACGGAGATCCAGGGCGTGCATCAGCGCCTGGACCGCATCGACGGCGACATCAATGCACTCATGAAGCACACCTTCGGCATCCAGCGCGACTGAGCCGCCCACCGGCATCTACCGGGGCCGCCCGTCGGCATCCGTCACGGTCCGCCACCGGCGTCCGTCAGGCGTGCCGTCGGCACCACTCGTACATGATGACGGCTGCCGCCGCACTCGCATTGATCGAGCGGGTGGAGCCGTACTGCGTGATCTCCACGTGCCCGCTCGCGACGGCGAGCGCCTCCGGTGAGATCCCCGGCCCCTCCTGCCCGAACAGCAGCACGCACCGCTCGGGCAGCTCGGCCTCGTCGACCGGGGTCGCTCCGGGGACGTTGTCGACCGCGATGATCGGAATGCCGGCCTCGGTCGCCCAGGAGGCGAAGGCCTCGACATCCGGATGGTGCACGACGTGCTGGTAGCGATCGGTCACCATCGCCCCGCGCCTGTTCCAGCGACGGCGGCCGATGATGTGCACGGTGTCGGCGAGGAACGCGTTGGCGCTGCGCACGATCGAGCCGATGTTCATGTCGTGCTGCCAGTTCTCGATGGCGACGTGGAACGGATGCCGGTGCGTGTCGAGGTCGGCCACGATGGCCTCCATCCGCCAGTACCGGTAACGGTCGATCACATTGCGCGTGTCGCCGCGCTCGAGCAGTTCGGGGTCGTAGCGGGGATCGACGGGCCACTCGCCCTGCCACGGCCCCACCCCGTGGGTCGTGCGCTCGGGCGTCTCCGCCGCACGCTCGGGCGTGTGCTCATCCATTCCCTCCAGCGTAGCCGCGCCACGGCAGGCGACGTCCGTGCGTACTTTTAGGTGCACCGAAAAATCGCTAGAGTCCAGGTATGACCGAGCCCGTGGTCGCGGCGGGCGGACGCCGCACGCCCACCGCACGCGCGAGGCTGCGCGGGCTGTCGCTGCTGGGGCCGGCTCTCGTCGCCGGAGTCGCCTACCTCGACCCCGGCAACGTCGCCAGCAACATGACGGCGGGCGCGCGCTACGGCTACCTGCTGGTGTGGGTGGTGGTCGCAGGCAACGCGATGGCGTGGCTCGTGCAGTACCTTTCCGCCAAGCTCGGCATCGTCACGGGGCGGAGCCTGCCCGAGGTGCTCGGCCGGCGCATCCGCAGCCGCTGGGCCCGCCGTGCATACTGGCTGCAGGCCGAGCTGGTCGCCATGGCGACCGACATCGCCGAGGTCCTCGGCGGCGCCGTCGCCCTCAGCCTCCTCTTCGGCATCCCCCTGCCGGTGGGCGGGCTGATCACGGGCGCCGTGTCCATCGCCCTGCTGACCGTACACTCGCGTCGAGGCCCGCGCCACTTCGAGTTCGTCATCATCGGCCTGATGGCGACGATCGTCGCCGGCTTCATCACGGGCCTGTTCGTCTCCCCTCCCGACCCGGCGAGCATCGCCGGCGGGATGCTGCCGCGTTTCACCGACAGCGGGTCGGTGCTGCTGGCGGCGTCGATCCTCGGCGCGACGATCATGCCGCACGCCATCTACGCGCACAGCGCCCTCACACGCGACCGCTTCCCGACGGCGGGGCGGAACCGGCCCTCCGTCCGCACCCTGCTCACGGCCACGCGCTGGGACGTGACGATCGCGATGGTCGTCGCCGGCGCCGTGAACCTCGCGATCCTGCTGCTGGCCGCCGCGAACCTCGACGGCGTGGCCGGCACCGACTCCCTCGAGGGCGCGCACGCCGCCATCACCGAGGGCCTGGGCGGTCTGATCGGCACGCTGTTCGCGGTGGGCCTGCTGGCGTCCGGTCTCGCCTCGACGTCGGTGGGCGCCTACGCGGGCGCGGAGATCATGCACGGCCTGCTGACGATCCGCGTGCCCCTCATCGTGCGACGGCTGGTGACCCTGATCCCCGCCCTCGTGATCCTCGCCGCAGGGGTCGATCCCACCCTCGCACTGGTGCTCAGCCAGGTCGTGCTGTCCTTCGGCATCCCCTTCGCCCTCGTGCCGCTGGTCGTCCTCACCGCGCAGCGCCGCACGCTGGGCGACCACACCAACCGACTGCTGACGACCGTCCTCGGCGCGGCTGCCGCGGCGCTGCTCATCGCCCTCAACGCCGCCCTCGTCCTCCTCGTGCTCACCGCCCCCTGACCGGGCCGGTGCGGAGAGCGGCGCGGATCGGGGCTGACACGGCTGGTCAGGTGAGGCTACCCTTACTCCTATGAACGCTCCTGCTGCGCGCCCCGCGCCCGTCTCCCCGACTCCCCGACTCGGTGGGGACGTCGCGCTGAGTCGGATGCCCGCGCACTGGATGCTGGGCCGACTGGGGAAGAAGGTGATGCGCCCCGGCGGTCTGCAGCTGTCGCTGCGCATGATCGACGCGCTGGGCATCGGCCCCGACGACGACGTCGTGGACTTCTGGCCGGGTCTGGGGGTGACGACCGAGCGGATGCTGGCGCGCGGGCCGCACAGCTACCTCGCCGTGGAGCGCGGACCCGCCGAGGCGGCCCGAGTGCGCGCGGTCATGCGCGAGGGCGACGAGTGCATCGTCACGCCGCCGCACCGCACGGGCAGGCCCGACGCCTCGGCATCCGTCGCGTACGGCGAAGCGCTGCTGACCCTGGAGCCGGCACCCCGGAAGACGGCGACGGTGGCGGAGGCCGCTCGGCTGCTGCGCCCGGGCGGCAGATACGGCATCCACGAACTGCTGCTGACCCCCGACGGCCTCCCGGAGGCGGCGAAGGCCGACATCGAGCGCACGCTCACCCGGGTGCTGCACGTGGGGGCGCGCCCGTTGACCGAGACCGAGTGGCGACGTCTGCTCGAGGACGGCGGCTTCACGATCGACTCCGTCGAGACCGGGGGGATGCTGCTGCTGGACGTGCCCACCTTCCTCTCGGACGAGGGCTGGGGCGGGACGCTGGCCTTCCTCGGCCGCTCACTCGCCCACCCCTCGGTGCTGCCGAGGCTCACCGAGATCTGGAACGTGTTCCGTCGCTACCGCGACAACCTCGGCGCCATCATCATCACCGCCCACCGCCCCTGACCGAGGCACGGGACACGGTGCGCCCCGACGTGGGCCGGTAGGCTCGAACCCATGCCCTCCGCGCCCGCCAAGAAGCATCGCGACGACTCCGAGGCACGCCGCGCCATGACGCTGAGCACCTGGTTCGCGCTGGTCGCGGGCGCCCTCGGCGTCGTGCTCATCGCCTGGCCGCACCTGCTGCCCGCCGGTGGCCCCTGGGTGCAGCTGCTGCTGGGCGCCATGACGCTGTTCTTCGCCTTCCGCGCCCGCACCATCGGCTCCCGCGGCGTCAACGACTACGACGGCAGGCTGTCGCTGCTGGCGGCGCTGGCCGGGTTCGCGATCCTGTTCTTCGCCGGGAACGCGGCGTTCACGGTCCTCGTCGCGCTGGGCGGCTGAGATGGGCTCCCCCGCGTTCGACGACTACCTGAAGACCGTCTACGCGCACACCGAATGGCAGGACGCTCCCATCACCCCGTCGCAGCTCGCCGCCGCGCTGGGGGTCGCGCCGTCCAGCGTGACCGAGATGGTCAAGAAGCTCGCGGCCGCAGGTCTCGTCTCGCACCAGCCGTACGGCGCGGTGCGGCTGACGGATGCCGGTGAGGGTCGCGCCCTGCGGATGCTGCGCAGGCACCGGCTGATCGAGACGTGGCTGGTGCGCGAGTTCGGATACGCCTGGCACGAGGTGCACGACGAGGCGGAGGTGCTCGAGCACACCATCAGCGACCGGCTGCTGGAGGGTATCGACGAGCGCCTGGGACGGCCGCGCTTCGACCCGCACGGCGACGCGATCCCGGATGCCGACGGGCGGGTGCATCGTGAGCCGTTCGTACTGCTCGCCGACGCCGCCCCCGGGCACACGGGACGCGTGCTGCGGGTGAGCGACCGTGACGCCGAGCTCCTCCAGGCGCTGGAGGAGCTCGGCGTCGGAGTCGGGCGCATGCTGACCGTCGCCGCCGAGGGCGCGCTGCTGGACGGCGCTCCGGTGACGCTGCCGGACGGCGCGCCGGACGTCGTCTGGCTGAGCGCCTGACTCCGGCGGCCGACGTCGCCGCAACCACGCTCACACCCGCCGGATGCGCTCAGTCGCCCGCGGCGGCATCCGCTCCGCCCCGCCGCGCGCCCGGCAGCGGATGCGCGGCCACCCAGACGCGCCGCGGGTCGTACTCCGCCCGCACCCGGTCCAGACGATCGATGGTCTCCGCGTCGAACGCGTCCGCGGTCCGCACGGCGCGGTCGACGAAACCCAGGTAGGGCGCTCCGTGCCTCCAGTCGCGCATCGCCTCCACGACCCTCGCCACCCGCCCCACCGCCGCGGGCATGAGCTCGGGCGCGGGCACCATGTCCACGGTGAACAGGGCGTACTCCCCGTCGAGGCCGCGCAGCGCGCCGTGCCGCGGTTCGGCGAGCGCTCCGCCCAGGTGCCGCAGCTCGGCGAACATCGGCACGTCGCCGGCCTCCTGCCCGGCGACGCTCAGCAGCGCGGCGAGCGCCTCATCGTCCAGTGCGCCCAGCATCGCGTGGTCGCCGACGGCCGGCGCGGGCTCCGGCGGATCCATGTGCACCTCGGCCAGACCGGCCGCCGGCATCCGTGCGAACGTGTCCAGCTCGGGCTGCAGCTCCCGCAGCGGGCGCAGGAGCTCGGCGGTCCGCGCGTCGTCGGCGAGGATCGCGCCGTCGATGATGAGCACGGAGCGTCCGCTGAGGAACGGCGGCAGGTCCGGGATCGGCGGGAAGTGCATGAGCCGCAGGCTGGTGGTCGCGCAGGGGTCGAGTCCCCTCGTCCAGTCCCGCCAGACGGGCAGCACCGCGGATGCCCGAGACATGTCCCACAGCAGGAACCCGGCCTGCACCTCGGGGACGGGCAGCAGGTCCATCTCGATCTCGACGACGGCGCCGAGTCCGCCGCATCCGCCGCGCAGCGCCCAGAACAGGTCGGGGTGGGACTGCGCGGTCGCGCGCACCAACTCGCCCGTCGCCGTGATCACCTCGAACGCCCGCACGTGGTGGGCTGCCAGCCCGTGCTGTCTCGCGTAGAACGACAGGCCGCCGCCGAGCACGTACCCCGACACCGACACGTCCGCCGCGCTGCCGTGCAGGGCGGCGAGCCCGTGCTCGGACGCCGCGTCGATGACCTCGCGCCACACGGTGCCGCCGCGCACGCGAGCCGTCCGCCGCCGCGGGTCGATCTCGACGCCGGTCAGTCGGTGCAGACGCAGCAGCACGGCATCCGCGACCCCGCGCTCCGCCAGTGGCATCGCACCGTGGCCGCTGGCCTGCGGCGCGATGCGGAATCCCGCCGCCGTCACCGCCGTGACGATGCGGGCGGCATCGGCGACGGTCGTCGGCTCGGCGACGGCGACCGGATGCTGCACGGCGGCGAGGTTCCACGGCGTGCGCGCCTGTTCGTATCCGGGATCGCCGGGGAGCATGAGACCCGTGATCTCACGCAGGACGCCGGGGTCGGGGACGGTCGTGGACATGCGAACTCCGATGCTCGGGGCGCGGCGGACACCGCGGGTCACTCCAGTGTGCCCGTCCGTCATCCGCGTGCGCATCCCGGGGAACACGGAGATCCCGGTGGTTCCCGCGATCACCGCGCGGGCACCCGAACAGGAGCCCGAGAACCCGAGCGCAGGAGGGTGGCACCGTCTAGGCTTGACGCGTCGCGAAAGGATGCCGATGACCCAGCAGGATCTGCTCTTCCTCGTGCTGGTCGTCATCGGCCTGTCGGCGCTGACCCTGCTGACGCTCCAGCTGCTCAAGCGGCCGCGGCGCGACGACAGGGGCGAGTGGTACGAGGGCCCCTGGGATGACGACGATCGCCCGCGGGGGCCGCGGGGCCCGCACGGCCCTCGACGCTGATACGTCCGCCGCCGGCGGATGCACCCGCTACTGCGGGTCGAGCCCCAGGTCGTCCAGGTCGAACGCCGCCAGCCACTGCAGGCCGGCCGCCTCGATCGCGGCCTGCGCGCCGGTCCTGCGATCGACGATCACGGCGACGGCGATGACCTCGGCGCCCTCGCGGCGCAGCGCCTCGACGGCCTTGAGCGCGGACTGTCCCGTCGTGGAGGTGTCCTCCAGCACGATCACGCGCCTGCCGGCCACCTCGGCACCCTCCACCTGGCGGCCGCGGCCGTGGTCCTTGGGCTCCTTGCGCACGACGAAGGCGTCCAGCGGATGCTCGGTCGCCACCGACGCGTGCATCACGGCGTTCGCGATGGGGTCGGCGCCGAGGGTGAGCCCGCCGACGGCGGAGACCTCGTGCTCCTTGATGAGGTCGAGCATGATGCGCCCGATCGCGGGGGCCGCGCGGTGATCGAGGGTGAGCTTGCGCATGTCGACGTAGTACGTCGCCTTCTTGCCGCTGGAGAGCGTGAAGTCGCCGTGGAACACCGCCTCGGCTTTGATGAGGTCGAGCAGGGCCTGGCGGTCAGCGGCGAGGTCGGTCACGGCATCCAGTGTATTCCGGGGCGGTTCACGCCCCGGCATCGAGGGGCTGGCCGTGCCGCGTCCGCGCGGCTACCGTGGGCGGAGGAGGCCAGACATGTTCTCATACGATCCCTATGCCGCTCTCGGCGAGCTGCGCCCCGTGCCGCCGCTCGAGCTCACCAGCCCTGACTTCACGGCGGGCGGGCCCCTGCCCGACTTCGCCTGGGCGTCCGCTCGCGGAGGTGAGGACCGGCATCCGGCCCTGCGGTGGTCGCAGCCGCCGGCCGGAACGCTGAGCTTCGCGATCTCGTGCTTCGACCCGGACGCCCCGACCGGGTCCGGCTACTGGCACTGGGCGGCCTACGACCTGCCCGCCGACACCCGCGAGCTGGAGTCCGGTGACGGCACGGCGAGGAGCCTGCCCGCGGGCAGCGCCGTGCTGCCCAACGAGGCGAGGCTGGAGCGCTACATCGGGGCTGCACCGCCGGCGGGCACGGGTGTGCACCGGTACTTCTTCGTCGTCGATGCGCTCGACGTCGACCATCTGGATCTGGATATCGGCGCGACGCCCGCGGTGCTGGGGTTCAACCGGCACTTCCACACGCTGGCCCGCGGCATCCTCATCGGCACCGGCGACCCCGCCGACCGCTGAGCTCGCCGCGCCCGGCCACCCGCACCCCCTCCCCCGACCCACCAGGGAATCGTCGAGCCACCACGCGAATCCGCGACATCCGCATGGTGGCTCGGTGATTGAGTGGTGGCTCGGCGGGCAGAGCGGGGCGGCGGGGCGGCAGGGCAGGAGGCGGCAGGGCGACGGGGCGGGGGCGGCAGGCGAAGATGAGCCATGTCCGCCGCCCCGCATAGGCTGGACGCATGCGTCTGGCCACCTGGAACATCAACTCCATCCGCGCGCGCGTGGGGCGTGCGGTCGACTTCGCCGTGCGCGAGGACATCGACGTGCTCGCCCTCCAGGAGATCAAGTGCAAGCCCGAACAGTTCCCCTACGCGCCGTTCGAGGAGGCCGGATACCAGGTCGAGGTGCACGGTCTCAACCAGTGGAACGGCGTGGCGATCGCGAGCCGTGAGCCCATCACCGACGTGACCACGGCGTTCGAGGGGATGCCGGGCTTCGCGAAGGGCCACGACGGGCCCGACGCCCCCCTGGAGGCACGCGCGCTGGGCGCCACCGTCGGCGGGGTGCGGGTGTGGAGCCTATACGTGCCCAACGGCCGGGCGCTGGACGACCCGCACCTGGCGTACAAGCTGCGCTGGCTGGGGGCGCTGCGCACGGCCACCGCAGCGGAGATCGCCGCGAACCCGGAGCGTCCCCTGGCCCTCGTCGGCGATTTCAACATCATCCCCTTCGATGAGGACAACGGCGACCCCGACATCGTCGTCGGCCGCTCCACGCACGTCTCCCCCGAGGAGCGGGCGGCGTTCTTCGCCCTGGAGTCCGCCGGGCTCAGCGATGTCGTGCGCCCCCTCATCCCGACCGGTTTCACGTACTGGGACTATCAGCGGCTGAAGTTCCCCCGCGATGAGGGAGTCCGCATCGACTTCATCCTCGGCTCCCGCCCCTTCGCGGATGCCGTGACCGGGGCGACCATCCACCGCGACGAGCGCAAGGGCGAGCAGCCCAGCGACCATGTGCCGGTGGTCGTCGATCTGTCCCTCGACTCCGCGGACGAGGACGACGACCTGCCGATGATCTTCGCATGACCGCCGCGCGCCCGGAACGCCCCGAACGCCCCGATCATTCGGAGCACCCTCGGCATCCGGTGCGCCCCGCGCCCGCATCCGGCATCCGCCTCATCGCGACCGACCTCGACGGCACGCTGCTGAACCGCGCGGGCACGGTCTCCCCGCGCACCCGCGCCGCGCTGGACGCCGCCAGGGACGCCGGGATCGTGACCGTCCCGGTGACCGCGCGCCAGCCGATCGGCCTGCGCCCCATCGCCGCGCAGGCCGGTTTCGACGACTGGGCGCTGTGCGGCAACGGCGCCTACGGGGTGCACCTGGCCACCGGCGAGCACCTGTTCGCGGAGGAGATCCCGGCATCCGTGCAGCGCGACCTCGCCGACGCGCTGACGGCGATCATCCTGGATCTGCTGTTCGCGAGCGTGCGGGACGCCGGGGAGGGCTTCGTCGCGCAGGAGGGCTACGCCGCCGTCGCCGACGTCAGCGACCACAAGCGCCGCCCGGAGACGATGGGCGGCGTGCCACTGGCCGATGTGCTGGCCGCGCCGAGCCTGAAGCTCGTGATCCGGCATCCGTCCGTGCCGGTCTCCGAGATCTTCGCCGCCCTGCGGTCGCTGGGGCTGGAAGGCTTCGAGGCGACCCTGTCCGGGGCGCCGTTCGTCGAGGTGATGGCGCAGGGCGTCACGAAGGCGACCGGCCTCGCGCAGGTGTGCGCGCACCTGGGTGTGGGGCGCGACGAGGTGCTGGCCTTCGGCGACGCCCTCAACGATCTCGAGATGATCGAGTGGGCCGGGCACGGCGTCGCGGTCGCGAACGCCGTGGATGCGACCCGGCGGGCAGCCGACGAGGTCGCTCCGTCGAACGACGAGGACGGCGTCGCGCAGGTCGTCGAACGGATGCTCGAGGGCTGAGCATCCGACACCCGTTCGGACCGCGATCGTGCCCGCTCGATCCCCTGCGACGCACGGCGCACGGCATCCGTCTCCGGCGCCCGCCCTTCCCTCCGCCGTTCGGAATCCCCCGGACGGCGGATGTGCGACGACCTGCATCCGTCCTACGGTGGGGGGATGCCGGTCTCCCCGTATCCACCCACGCCGACCACGCGCGAGCTGCGGCAGGACGCGCTGCTGGCCGCCGGGATGCTCGTGGGCGGGGTCATCAGTGCGGGTCTGACCACCATCGCCGACTGGTACGGCGAGGATCAGGCGCCGATGTGGTCCGCCCTGCTCGTCGTCGCGGCCGTCACCGTCCCCCTCGCCGTGCGGCGGCGCTGGCCCGCACAGGTCGCGGTGTTCATCGCGCTGGTGTTCTTCGCGAGCGTGACGCTGCGCGTGCCCGAGGTGTACGTCGTCAACATCACGATGTTCATCGCCCTGTACACGGTGGGGGCGCGGATGAGCGACCGCCGCACGGCGATGCTCCTGCGCGTCGGCATCACCTGCGGCATGTTCGCGTGGCTGATCATCGTGATGTACCGGGATGCGATCAGCGAGGCCGGCAGAGCGGACGTCGCCGCGGGGCTGTTCTCCCCGTACGTCGCGATGATGATGATCCAGCTGCTGCTGAACGCCCTGTACTTCGGGGGCGCGTACTACTTCGGCGAGCGCTCCTGGGCGGCCGCAGTGCAGCGGTTCGCCCTCGAGGAGCGCACCCGCGAGCTGGAGGCCGAGCGCGAGGTGACCGCCGCGCAGGCCGTGGCGCTGGATCGTGTGCGCATCGCCCGGGAGCTGCACGACGTCGTCGCGCACCACGTGTCGGTGATGGGTGTGCAGGCCGGTGCCGCACGGCTCATGATCGATCAGGACCCGGATGCCGCGAAGCGCACGCTGGCGGGGATCGAGAGCGCCTCCCGCGACGCCATCGGCGACTTCCGACAGCTGCTGGAGACGCTTCGGGCGCCCGGCGGCGTCGAGGGGGAATCGTCCTCGACGTTCTCCGTCGACGACATCGAGTCTCTCGTGCTCGCGTCGCGGGGCGCGGGGCTGCCCACGGAGTACACGGTGATCGGCGACCCCATCCCGGTGCCGGACACGGTCGGGGTGAACCTGTACCGGATCGCGCAGGAGGCGCTCACCAACGCCCGCCGGCACGCGGGGCCCGATGCGACGGCCGATGTGCGGGTGCGGTACACGACGGATGCCGTGGAGCTAGAGGTCGTCAACACCGGCAGGCTCCTCGGTGCGCTGCGCCCCGGCCTGGGTCAGCTGGGCATGCGGGAGCGGGCGCTGGCGTCCGGCGGCAGCATCGACCTGCGCCCCCGACCGCAGGGCGGTTTCCGCGTGCGGGTGCGGATGCCGCTCGCGCGGGTCACGGCGGAGGCGGTGCGATGATCCGCGTGCTGCTCGTGGACGACCACGCCATGCTGCGGGCGGGGTTCCGCATGATCCTCGCGACGCAGCCCGACATCGAGGTGGTCGGGGAGGCCTCGACCGGTGCGGAGGGTGTCGAGCTGGCCGCGCGACTGCATCCGGACGTCATCACGATGGACGTGCAGATGCCGGACATGGACGGCATCGAGGCGACGCGGCGCATCGTCGCGGACCCGGAGATCACGGCATCCGTCGCCATCGTCACGACGTTCGATCGTGACGAGTACCTGTTCCAGGCGCTGGATGCCGGTGCAGGCGGGTTCCTGCTGAAGAACGCGGGGCCCGAGGAGCTGATCTCCGCCGTGCGAGCGCTGGCCGCGGGCGACGGCGTGCTCGCCCCCGAGGTCATCCGCCGCGTGCTGGGCCGCTTCGCGGCATCCGCCCCCTCACCCTCCCCGTCCCCGTCGTCCTCGTCCCGACCGGCCACGCCTCCTGCTCCCGTCGCGCTTCCTGTCGGTCCGGAGGGTGTGAAGGCGACGGGAAGTGCGACGGGAAGGGGGGATGCGGGGGTGCTCAGCGAAGCGCTGACGGAGCGCGAGTCGGAGGTGCTGGCGCTCATCGCGGACGCTCGGAGCAACGCCGAGATCGCCCGCGAGCTGTTCATCGGTGAGGCGACCGTGAAGACCCACGTGTCGCGCGTGCTGCAGAAGCTCGGTGCGCGCGACCGCGTGCAGGCCATCGTCATCGCGCATCGACGCGGACTGGCCTGAGACGGCGGCGAGGGTGGACCCGCCGCGAGGGGGATTCCCGACGATCCCCCGCAGGACGGATGTCGACAGGCGCTCCGCTCCGTAGCGTGGAGGCACGGACCGCGCGGCGCACCGGCGCACCGGCCCGAGAACGGGTGAACGAGAACGGGCGAACGAATGGAGACGACCGGCATGACGGGCACACTTCAGCTGGAGGGCATCACCAAGAGCTACGGCTCACGGACGGTGCTCGAGGGCATCCGCTTCGACGTCGCTCCCGGGCGGCTGACGGGATTCGTCGGCGGCAACGGGGCGGGCAAGACCACGACGATGCGCATCATCCTCGGCGTGCTGTCCGCGGATTCCGGCACGGTCGGCATCGACGGCGTCTCCCTCACGACCGCCGACCGGCGGCGCTTCGGGTACATGCCCGAGGAGCGCGGCCTGTACCCGAAGATGAAGGTGCTCGAGCAGGTCGTGTACCTCGCGCGCCTGCATGGGTTCGAGAAGACGGATGCCGCAGTGCGCGCCACCGCGCTGCTGGAGGAGCTGGGACTGGGCGAACGGCTCGGCGACACCATCGAGTCGCTCTCTCTGGGCAACCAGCAGCGCGCCCAGATCGCCGCGGCCCTCGTGCACGATCCGGAGGTGCTCATCCTCGACGAGCCGTTCTCGGGGCTGGACCCGCTGGCCGTCGACACCGTCGCCGAGGTGCTCGAGCGCCGGGCCGCACAGGGCACGTCGATCCTGTTCTCCTCGCATCAGCTCGACGTGGTCGAACGGCTGTGCGACGACCTCATCATCATCGCCGCGGGCACCATCCGCGCCGCCGGCTCCCGCGAGCAGCTGCGCGCCCAGCACTCCACCGTGCGGTACCAGCTCGACTCCTCCGCCGACACCGGCTGGCTGCGCGACGAGCCGGGTGTGACGGTGGTCGACTTCGAGGGCGGCTCCGCACTGTTCGAGGCCGACACCCAGGACACGGCGCAGCGCGTGCTGCGCGAGGCCGTCACCCGCGGCGATGTCATCGGCTTCGCACCACAGCATCCTTCCCTCGCTCAGATCTTCAAGGAGGTCATCCGGTGATCACCGCCGACACCGAATCCGCCCGCACGTCCCCGGAGAAGACGATGCCCACCGACCAGTCCGCCGCATCCGGCATCTGGCTCGTCGCCGAGCGCGAGATCACCTCCCGCGTGCGCAGCAAGGCCTTCATGATCTCCACCGGCATCCTGCTGCTGGTGGCCCTCGCGGGTGTGCTCATCGGCGGTTTCTCCAGCAGGACCGCCGAGCCGGATGCCATCGCGGCGACCTCGCAGACGGCATCGGTCGTCAGCGCGCTGCCGAACGTGACGGTCACCGAGGTCGCCGATCGCGCGGCGGCTGAAAGGCTCGTGCTCGACGGCGACGTGTCCGCCGCCGTGCTGCCGGCCGAGGGAACGGCGACCGGCGTCGTGATCCTCGCCGCCGACGAGGCCCCCAGCAGCCTCGTGATGGGCCTGTCCGAATCGCCGCAGGTCGACCTGCTCCGGCCCGCCACGACCGACCCGCTGCTGCGCTACCTCGTCGCGATCGGCTTCGGCGCCGTGTTCCTCATGGCGGCCTCGACGTTCGGCGCCACCATCGCGCAGAGCGTCGTGGAGGAGAAGCAGACGCGCGTGGTCGAGCTGCTGATCTCGGCCATCCCCACCCGTGTGCTGCTGGCGGGCAAGGTGCTCGGCAACACGATCCTCGCGATGGCGCAGATCGTGCTGCTGGCGGTGATCGCCGTCGTCGGGCTCATCGTCACGGGGCAGAACGAGGTGCTCGCAGGGCTGGGCGCGCCGGTGCTCTGGTTCGCCGTGTTCTTCCTGTTCGGGTTCATCCTGCTCGCGGCGCTATACTCCGCCGCCGCCGCGATGGTCTCCCGTCAGGAGGACATGGGTGCGACGACGATGCCGCTGATGATGATCGTGATGGCACCGTACATCCTCGTGATCATCTTCAACGACAATCCCGTGGTGATGACGATCCTGTCGTACGTCCCGTTCTCCGCTCCGGTGGGGATGCCGGTGCGCCTGTTCGTCGGCGATGCGCAGTGGTGGGAGCCGCTGCTGTCGCTCATCATCCTGCTCGCCGGCTGCGTGGGAGCGATCCTGGTGGGAGCGAAGATCTATGAGAACTCGCTGCTGCGGATGGGGGCGCGGGTCAAACTCCTCGAGGCTCTGCGCGGCTGACCCCGGCTCTCCTCATCGAAACCCCTCGCGGCTCGCGTCAGCCGGGAGGGGTTTCGACGCTCGTGACGGATTCCGGCGAGAACGGACGGTGCGGCGGGAATACGCGACCTCGTGGACCGGTTGTGAAACCCGGACGACGAGGTCCTGCAACATCCGTCACAACTCGAAAGGCCTCATCGTCATGAGCACCGCCACCCTCGACCGCACCGCACAGACCGCGTTCCCCGTCCTCGACGTTCTCGCCAGCCGGTGGAGCCCGCGCGCGTTCGATGCCGAGACTCCGGTCGACGAGGGCAAGCTCTCCTCCGCGTTGGAGGCCGCCCGCTGGTCGCCCAGTGCCAACAACTCCCAGCCATGGCGTTTCATCGTCGCCCGGCGCGGGAGTGCGCTGCACCGCGGCATCCACTCCGCACTGGCGGGACTCAACCAGGCCTGGGCCGGGAATGCCGCTGTGCTCATCGTCGCGATCGCCGAGACCACTCGCGAGGACGGCACACCGATGACCTACGCGACGTACGACCTGGGTCAGTCGATCGCGCACCTGTCCGTGCAGGCCCACCATGACGGTCTGATCGTGCACCAGATGGCCGGGTTCGCACCCGAGCAGATCCGCGAGCTCACGGGCCTGGACGACCGCTTCGTCCCCATCACCGTCATCGCCGTCGGCGAGCTGGGCGATGTCGACGCCCTCCCGGAACCTCTCGCTCAGCGCGAGACCGCCCCGCGCGTGCGCCGTCCCATCGACGAGTCGGTGCTGCTGAGCGCCTGATCGACCGCGCCGGTCCCGGCTGCGAGAACGCCTGCACCGGCAGCTCCTTCCACCGAAGCCCCTCCTGACCGCCGAACCCCCGCGATTCGCGTCGGCCAGGAGGGGTTTCGACGCCGGCGAGGGTTTCGACGGAGACGGACGGGGAAGACGAGGGTCTCAACGGGGATGGTGGACGGTCATCGTGACGGCGTCGGCGGCCCGGACCAGCGCCAGGTGCGAGAACGCCTGAGGGGTGTTGCCGACCTGGCGCCCGTGCACGGGGTCGTACTCCTCCGAGAACATGCCGACGTCGTTGGCCAGCTCGCACAGCCGATCCAGCAGCGCGCCCGCCTCCTCGGTGCGCCCGGTGACCGCGTACTGCTCCACCAGCCAGAACGAGCACGCCAGGAACGGGCTCTCATCGCCCGCCAGACCGTCCACGCCGCTGCCGGTGCGATACCTGTGCAGCAGCCCCTCGCGCATCAGAGTCTGCTCCATCCGCTCCACGGTGGCGAGCATCCGGGGGTCGTCGGGCGCGCAGTAGCCGACCTGCGGAAGCAGCAGCAGGGACGCATCCACCTCGGTGGTGCCGTAGTACTGGGTGAAGTGCCCATCGGTCACACCGTCGCGGTCGATCTCGGCGCGCAGCCGGTCGCGCAGCTCGCGCCAGCGGTGCACCGGCCCCGTCAGCCCGGACTCCTCGACGGCGCGCACCCCGCGATCGAACGCCGCCCACATCATCACGCGGGAGTGCGTGAACATGTGCGGATCGCCGCGGATCTCCCACAGCCCCTGGTCGGGCCGGTCGATCTGCTCGGCCGCGAACTTCAGCAACTGCCGCTCCAACGGCCAGGAGTACTCGGACTCCGGCAGGCCCGCGGCGCGCGCCGCGGACAGCGTCACCATCACCTCCCCCACCACGTCGCCCTGGTACTGCTCGGCGGCGCCATTGCCCACTCGCACCGGTCTGGAGGCCGCGTAGCCGGGCAACGAGTCCAGCGACCGCTCGGGAAGATCGCGCTCCCCCGCCAGCCCGTACATGATCTGCAGATCGGCCGGGTCGCCCGCGACGGCGCGCAGCAGCCACTCCCGCCAGGCACCGGCCAGCTCGACGAACCCGTGATCCAGCAGCGCCTCCAGTGTGAGCGCGGCATCTCGCAGCCAGACGTAGCGGTAGTCCCAGTTCCGCTCCCCGCCGAAGTCCTCCGGCAGTGCCATGGTCGCGGCCGCCGCGATACCACCGGTCTCGCGATTGGTCAACGCCCGAAGGATCAGCAGCGAGCGCACCACGGCGTGGTGGTGCACGCCGTGGTGCTCGATCATGTCGGCCCAGCTCTGCCACCAGTCCCTGGTGCGCTCGAGCTCCTCCTGCACGTCCATCGGCCGAGGCGCCTCCCGGTGCGACGGGAACCAGGTCAGCTGCAGGTCTCGCACCTCTCCGGCCGTGACGGCGACCTCACCGCGATGCTCATGATCGACCGCCTGCAGTGCCGCACCGCGCAGCACGACCGCATCGGGCCCCGCCATCGCCACCAGCTCCGGCGCATCGGCGGTCCCCGTCTGGCGCATCCACGGCATCGCCCGGGCGTAGTCGAAGCGCACGCTCAGTCGCTGTGCGAAGCGCATCGTCCCCTCCACGCCGACCACCCGCCGTACGAGGTCGCTGCGATCGGGATCCGCGCCGGGCTCGGATCGCACCGGCATGAAATCGTGCACCTCGGCCACGGCATCCGTGGTCTGCCAGCGCGTGACCAGGATGAAGGTGTCGCGGTCGTACCGGCGGGTGACGATCGCCTCCTCATCTGCGGGGCGCAGCGACCAGCGACCATGATCGTCCTCTCCCAGCAGCCCGCCGAACGTGCTGGCCGAATCCAGTCGCGGAAGGCAGAGCCAGTCGATGCTCCCCTCTCGGGACACCAGTGCGGCGGTCCGGCAGTCGCTGAGCAGGGCGTAGTCCTCGATGCGCATGGCCATGCCCCGAAGTCTTCCACCCCCGTACCGGTGAGTACAGGTCCGCACCCGGCAGCACGGACGCCGCTCTCGGGGCATATCGTGAAGACATGGCTCAGGAGACGACTCTTCTCATCCTCGGCGCCTCCGGCGACCTCACCTCGCGGCTGCTGCTGCCGGCGATCGGCCAGCTGCTGGCGCGCC
Organism: Microbacterium soli; assembly: GCF_039539005.1. Taxonomy (NCBI): domain Bacteria; kingdom Bacillati; phylum Actinomycetota; class Actinomycetes; order Micrococcales; family Microbacteriaceae; genus Microbacterium; species Microbacterium soli. Next base: position 1,510,754 of record NZ_BAABCP010000001.1, on the reverse strand, counting down.
AGCCCGACCGCACGCTGACCCTGCGCGGTGCGGGCTCCGACGACTGGACGCAGAAGCGCTGGCGCGAGTGCGTGCGGGCGGCGTTCGCCTCCTCGGATGCCGCCGACGAGGTATCGCGCGTGAAGGGCACCGCATACACGAAGGCCGATGTCACCGACCGCGACGCGCTGGCCGCCCTGGTCGAGGGCGTGCAGGGGCGTCTGGTCATCTACTTCGCCCTGCCGCCGGCGGTGACCATCGCGGCCTGCGAGGTGCTGCGCGAGATCACCCTGCCCGAGAACACCGTGCTCGCGCTGGAGAAGCCGTTCGGCGCCGACGAGCGCAGCGCCCGTGAGCTCAACGAGCTCGTGCAGCAGCTGGTCCCCGAGAACCGCATCTTCCGCGTGGACCACTTCCTCGGCCGCTCGACGCTGCTGAACGTGCTGGGCGTGCGATTCGCGAACCGGCTCATCGAGCCGGTGTGGTCGGCCGACCACGTGCAGTCCGTGCTGGTGCGCTATGACGAGGCGCTGGCGCTGGAGAACCGCGCCCGCTACTACGACGGCGCGGGCGCCATGATCGACATGATCCAGAGCCACCTGCTGCAGGTGCTGGCGATCCTCGCGATGGAGCAGCCGCACGACCTGGACGAGCTGGACCTGCGCGACGCCATGGCGGCGGCGCTGCGCGCCACCCGGATCTGGGACGACAACCCGACCCGCTCGTCGCGGCGAGCCCGGTACACCGCGGGGCATCTGGGCGCGAAGACGGATGCCAGGGACGTGCCGTCCTATGTCGACGAGGACGGCGTGGACCCCGCGCGCGACACCGAGACCCTCGCCGAGATCACCTGCGAGGTGCACACCGCCCGCTGGTCGGGCGTGCCGTTCACGCTGCGCAGCGGGAAGGCCATGACCGAGCGCTGCGCGGAGATCATCGTGACGTTCAAGCCCGTCCGGCACATCCCCGACGGGCTGACCGGGCAGCCGTCCGACGGCGGCGTGCTGCGGTTCGTGCTGGGTCCGGACCAGATCGACCTGGTGCTCAACGTCAACGGCGGGGACGACCCGTTCGCGCTGCGCCGCGACGTGCTCTCCAGCGCCCTGGGCAAGGGCACCCTGCTGGCCTACACCGAGGTGCTCAGCGAGATCCTCGACGGGGATGTGACCCTGTCGGTGCGGGCGGATGCCGCCGAGCAGTGCTGGCGGATCATCCAGCCCGTCCGCGACGCGTGGGCGCGGGGCGATGTGCCGATGGACGAGTACACGGCGGGCTCCACCGGCCCGCAGCACTGGGCCACGAGCAGCCGCTGACCGATCCTGTCCCGGCCCGACCGGCCGACCCCGGCCAGGCCGAACCCGGTCAGTTGAACTCGGAGCCGGGGTGGTACCGCTTCACGCGATGCAGGGTGTTGGTGTCGGTGTGGTCCATCTCCACGCCGCCGAGGGCGCCGAGCTTCAGCACCAGCGTCTGCGTGTAGGTGAACGTCCCGTCCTCGTTGAACGTGAAGGTGCCCTCGAAGCCGCGCAGCTCCGCGCGCCCGGACAGGTACTTGTTCTGCAGGATGCCGTAGTTCGGGTCTCCGGGAGTGGCCTTGACCGTGAACGAGCTGTCATAGGCATCCGCGTCGCCGCCGGCCATCAGCGCGATGCCGCGTCCGAAGACCACGTTGCGGATGACCTGACGGGTGGAGGCCTCCCACAGCAGGTAGCCGACCTCGTCGTGGAACGGGTCCATGGCCTCCTCGCCATGCCGCCACGCCTTCATGCCGTAGGTCAGGCCCTCGATGCGCTGCCGGCCGTTCTCCTGCAGCGGGATCGGGCGGAACCATGCCTTCTCGAAATAGCCGGTGGGGCTCGTCTCGTCTTCACGGTTGTGGTACGACACGTCGGTGCCCGTGTCGCCCTCCCACTCGCCGACCAGCCAGGTGAGCGGTCCCAGTCGCCGCGGTCCGTGTGCGTTCGCCATGTTCACTTCTCCCTCAGGGCGCTCTCCGCCCATTCCCACCATAGGAACGCCGCTCATGCACGTCCAATCAACGGAATCTCTGGGATCGATAGATGCTGCCTATGCAGCGTGGACGGGCAGTGTGGTGGGGTCCAGCAGGTGCGCCGGAAGGTGTCGGATGATCGTCGCGATGCCGCCCAGCAGCTCGGCAGGCACGGCGGATGCGCGCCACAGCATCGCCATGCGACGGGCCGGTGCGCGCCCCGCGAACGCCGTCAGCCGCAGCGAGTGCGGGCGCGCGACGGGCGGCTGCACGGCCAGCAGCGGCAGCAGCGTGATGCCGCCGACATCCACCGCCACCATCTCCCGCAGGGTCTCCAGGCTCGTCGCCTGGAACTGCCCCTTCTCGGCCGCACCCGCCATGCGGCACACGTCCAGCGCCTGGTCGCGCAGACAGTGGCCGTGCTCCAGCAGCAGCAGCTGCTCGCCGGCCAGATCGGCGATGCCCAGATCATCCTTGCCCGCCAGCCTGTGCCCGGCCGGCGTGGCCAGCACGAACGGCTCCTCGAACAGCGGCTCGACGTGCAGCCCTGCGTCCTCCACGGGCAGCGCGCAGATCACGGCGTCCAGTCCCCCTGTGCGCAGCCGCGACAGCAGGGCATCCGTCTTCTCCTCGACCAGCCGCAGCTGCACGCGCGGATACCGCTCCCGCACCCGGCGCAGCACATGCGGCATGAGATACGGGCCCGAGGTGGGCAGCACGCCCAGCTGGACGATCCCCGCCTCCGGGTCGCGCGCCGCGCGCGCCAGCGCCTCCATGTCGGCGACAGCCCCCAGCGCGGCACGGGCGCGCTCGACGATCTTCTCGCCCACCGGGGTGAGCAGCACCCGACCGCGAGCCCGCTCGACGAGGGTGACGCCGAGCTCGCTCTCCAGTTTGCGGATCTGGGTGGACAGCGTCGGCTGGCTGACGAAGCACGCCTCCGCCGCCCGCCCGAAGTGCCGCTCCTCGGCGACGGCGATCAGATACGACAGGTCGCGCAGGTTCACATCGAGGGCCCCTGGCCGTCGCTCGTGAGCGCGAGCCCGGACCCGTCGACGGCGACGTCCACGCGCACGGTGTCGCCGTCGTGCACGGCGCCGGACAGCAGCGCCGTGGCGAGCCTGTTCTGCACCTCGGTCTGGATGAGCCTGCGCAGCGGGCGGGCGCCGAACACCGGGTCGTACCCGCGCTCGGCCAGCCAGGAGCGGGCGTCCGGGGTGACGGCGAGCGTGAGCCGGCGGTCGTGCAGCCGCTCCTGCAGCTGATCCACCGCGAGCTCCACGATCTGCGCGAGGTCGTCCTGACTGAGCGCCGAGAACATCACGATGTCGTCGAGTCGGTTCAGGAACTCCGGCCGGAACGACTGGCGCACGAGAGCCATGACGGCGTCGCGCTTGTCGGCGTCGGGCATCGAGGGGTCGATGAGGATCGGAGAGCCGATGTTGCTGGTGAGGATGAGGATGACGTTGGAGAAGTCGACCGTGCGGCCCTGGCCGTCGGTGAGCCGGCCGTCGTCGAGCACCTGCAGCAGCACGTCGAACACCTCGGGATGCGCCTTCTCGATCTCATCCAGCAGCACCACGCTGTACGGGCGGCGGCGCACGGCCTCGGTGAGCTGGCCGCCCTGCTCGTACCCGACATATCCGGGAGGGGCTCCGACGAGCCGGGAGACGGAGTGCTTCTCGCCGTACTCGCTCATGTCGATGCGCACCATGGCGTGCTCGTCGTCGAAGAGGAACTCGGCGAGCGCCTTGGCCAGCTCGGTCTTGCCGACCCCGGTGGGGCCGAGGAAGAGGAAGGAGCCGGTCGGGCGACCCGGGTCGCTGATGCCCGCGCGGGAGCGCCGCACGGCATCCGACACCGCCTTCACGGCATCCTTCTGCCCGATCAGCCGCCTGCCCAGCTCGCGCTCCAGGTGCAGCAGCCGCTCGCTCTCGCCCTGCAGCAGCCGTCCGACGGGGATGCCGGTCCACGCGGCGATCACGGCGGCGATGTCCTCGTCGGTGACCTGCTCGTTGACCATCCGGCCCTCGCTGGAGACGGCGGCCTCGGCGCGCTCGGCCTCGGAGATCTCGGTCTGCAGCTGCTTGATGGTCTCGTACTCGAGCCGGGACGCCTTGGTGTAGTCGGCCTCGCGCATGGCGAGATCGCGCTGGGTGATGGCGTCGTCGAGCTTCTTCTTCAGATCCCCCACCCGATTCAGCCCCTGACGCTCGCGAGCCCACCGCGCCTCCAGCTCGCCCAGCTCGCGCTCCAGCTCCGCCAGCTGCTCGCGCAGCGCGGCCAGGCGCTCCTTGGAGGCGGCGTCCTTCTCCTTCTTCAGCGCCAGCTCCTCGAGCTTCATCCGGTCGACCTGGCGTCGCAGCTCGTCGATCTCGACCGGCGAGGAGTCGATCTCCATCTTCAGCCGGGACATGGCCTCGTCGATGAGGTCGATGGCCTTGTCCGGCAGCTGTCGGGCGGGCAGGTAGCGGTTGGACAGCGCGGCGGCGGCGACCAGCGCGCTGTCCGAGATCGTCACGCCGTGATGCGCCTCGTAGCGGCCCTTGAGTCCGCGCAGGATCGCGATGGTGTCCTCCACGGAGGGCGCACCCACGTACACCTGCTGGAAGCGGCGCTCGAGAGCGGCGTCCTTCTCGATGAACTCGCGGTACTCGTTCAGCGTGGTCGCGCCGATCATGCGCAGCTCGCCGCGGGCCAGCATGGGCTTGAGCATGTTGGAGGCCGCGACCGAGCCCTCGCCACCGCCGGCGCCCATGAGCACGTGCAGCTCGTCGATGAAGGTGATGACCCGCCCGTCGGACTCGGTGATCTCCTTGAGCACGCTCTTCAGGCGCTCCTCGAACTGGCCGCGGTACATGGCGCCCGCGACGAGGGCGGAGATGTCGAGCGAGACGAGCTCCTTGTCCTTGAGGGATTCGGCGACATCGCCCGCGACGATGCGCTGCGCCAGCCCCTCGGCGACGGCGGTCTTGCCGACGCCGGGCTCCCCGATGAGCACCGGGTTGTTCTTGGTGCGGCGCGTGAGCACCTGACTGACCCGCCGGATCTCACTGTCGCGGCCGATCACCGGGTCGAGCCTGCCCTGACGCGCGAGGTCGGTGAGATTGACGCCGAACTGCTCGAGGGCGCTCTGCTGCTCTTCGTTCTGGGCGGGGCCTGTCATCTGTTCCTCCTGAGAAGCTCCTTCAAAGTTGAGTGCCGTTGACTCAACTTTACCAGAATGACGTTGTGATGGTCACCCGAGATCGGCGGCGATCACGTCCCAGATGTCATCGGCGACCGACCTCTTGGAGCCGGATGCCCGGGCGCGCACGGCACCGCCCTCGCCGATGACCTGGACGGTGTTCTCGGCCATCTCGAAGCCGCGATCCCAGCCGACCTCGTTGACCACGAGCAGGTCGACGCCCTTGCGCTCGCGCTTGCGGCGCGCGCGGGCGAGCATCTCCGCCTCGTCCTGCGGGGTCTCCGCGGCGAAGGCCACGACGACCTGCCCGGGATGCCGTCTGGCCGCCAGGGACGCCACGATGTCCTCGTTCTGGACGAGGTCGATGCTCTCCAGCACACCGGACTCCTTGGTGAGCTTGCCCTCGGCGACCTCCGCCGGACGGTAATCGGCGACGGCGGCCGCCATGACGATCACCGCCGCGTCCTCCGACACCGCCCGCATGGCGAGCCCCAGCTCGGCCGCAGTGCCGGCGCGCTCGATGCGGATGAGCGGATGCCGGGCGGCATCCGCCAGCACCCCGTCGTCGAGATGGGCGGCCACCAGCACGACCTCGGCACCGCGATCGGCCGCCGCCAGTGCGAGAGCGACGCCCTGCCTGCCGCTGGAGCGGTTGCCCAGGTAGCGCACGGGGTCGAGAGGTTCACGGGTGCCGCCCGCGGAGACCGCCACACGCAGGCCGTCGAGGTCGCGCTCGCCCCGCAGCGCCAGCGCCCGCTCCATGATCTGCTCCGGCTCCAGCATCCGTCCGGGCCCGGAGTCGCCGCCGGTGAGCTCGCCCTCGGCGGGGCCGAGGATCGCGACGCCCCGCTCGCGGAGGACGGCGATGTTCGCCTGCGTGGCCGCGTGCCGCCACATCTCCGTGTGCATGGCCGGCGCGATCGCGACCGGCGCCGTCGTGGCCAGCAGCGTGGTGCCCAGCAGGTCGTCGGCGAGCCCCGCCGCCATCTTCGCGATCGTGTTGGCCGTCGCGGGCGCGACGATCACGAGCTCCGCCGCCTGACCCACGGCGACGTGCCGCACCCGGGCGACGTCGTCGTGCACGCTGGTGGTGACCGGATGCCGGCTGATGGCCTCCCACGTGGGCAGGCCGACGAAGCGCAGCGCATCCTCGGTGGGGATGACCGTCACCTCGTGCCCGTCCTTGATGAGCAGGCGCACCAGGTGCACCGCCTTGTACGCGGCGATGCCGCCCGTGACTCCCACGACGATGTTCACGCTTCGATTCTGCCCCAGCGCGTGCACGGCCGGGTGGCACGCGTGGCACGACTCCGCAGATGTGCGCTGTCTCGCAAGCATCCGCTGCTTTCCTGCGAAGTTGTGCGGAACTGCGGAGCTGTGCCCGACAGATGGGCGCCGGGTGGGGCCGGATGCCGCGGAGCCGGACGCTCCCGGCTGACCTAGACTCGTGGTCGTGTGCACCGTCGTGATCGATGTCGCATCCAGCGGGGCGCGGCTGCTGGCCGTGCGGGATGAGGACCCGCAGCGACCGTGGGACGATCTGGGTCCGTGGTGGCCGGATTCCCACCCGGGCGTCATCGGCATCCACGACCGGCGTGCGGGCGGCGCCTGGCTGGCCCTCGATCCGCGCACGCACCGGTTGGCCGTGCTGCTGAACCGCGCCGACGTGCTCGATCTGCCCGAGGAGTCCGTGCTCTCCCGCGGATCGCTGGCGCTGGAGTCCGTCGTGGGCCGGTCGCCCGAGAGCGGGCCGCTGCCCATGCATGGTTTCAACCTCCTCGAAGCCTCGCCCACGGGCGCTCGGGTGCTCTCATGGGACGGCACCGTCCTGCGGGAGACGCCGGTGTCGGCCGGCGTGCACATGATCGCGCACGATGACCTCGACGACCCCCGCACCGCCCGCATCCGGGCATGGCTGCCGCTGTTCGCCGGCAGCAGGCCCGACGACGACGGCTGGGCGGATCGCTGGGTGGGGCTGCTCGCCGAGAGCGCACGACTGGACCCCGACGACGATCGTGCGATCATCCGCGACAACAACGCGCACGGCTATCCGACGCAGTCGCTGCTGTACTGCACGGCGGAGGTGTCCGACGACACTGCCGAGGTCCGCTCGCACGTGCTGGCCGCGCCCGGCCGCTGGGGCTGAGCGCCGGGCGGCAGGCCCGGGCGACATCGCCTCGCGCCTATTCCGGCAGCGGCTCGTCCCGGTACAGCGCCTCGAAGGTGTCCAGCGTGCGGGTGATGTCGTGCACCGCCACGCCGTCGAGGGACGCGCGCTGCATCCGCTCGTACTCCACCGGATCGGCGGTGAGCACGCGCGTGAGCTTCTCCGCCAGGTCGTCGACGTTCCCCGGTTCGAACAGGTAGCCGTTCTCCCCGTCGTGCACGAGGTGCGGCAGCGCGACGGCGTCCGCCCCGACGACGGGCAGAGCGGATGCCATGGCCTCCATCGTCACGATCGACTGCAGCTCCGCGATCGACGCGATCGCGAAGACGGATGCGCGGGAGTAGAGCTCGCGCAGCTCGTCGTCGGTGACCCGACCGTGGAAGGTCACGCGGTCGTCGAGCCCCAGCTGGTGCGTCAGGGTCTCCAGCGCTCTGCGCTGGTCGCCGCCGCCGGCGATGTCGAAATGCGCGTCCAGCGCCGGGTCGAGCCGCGCCAGGGCGTGCAGCACCACGTCGACCTTCTTCTCGCCGGTCAGCCGACCGACGAAGAGGATGCGGTTGCGGTCGCGCGGGCCGATGACCGGCGTGTAGTTGCGTCGGTCGATGCCGCAGCTGACCGGCACGACGCCGGAGATGTCGATGGTGCGCTCGAGGAAGTCCGCGGCCTTGCGGGTCGGCGTGGTCACGGCCCTGGTCATGCCGAAGGTGCGCGCGGCGTCGTCCCAGGCGAGCTTGAGGACGATCCGGTTGATGAACGCGGGCATCGTCGTGTGGTCGAGGATGTTCTCGGCCATGACGTGGTTCGTCGCGATGATCGGGATGCCGCGCTTGTGGGCGATGCGGGTGAGCCCCCGGCCGATCACGATGTGCGACTGGATGTGCACGACATCCGGCTGCACCTCGTCCAGCACCTTACGGGCGTAGTGCTTGGAGCGCCAGGGCCAGATGAACCGCAGCCAGTCGTGCGGCAGCCAGCGCACCGCCGGCAGGCGGTGCATGATGAGCGGTTCGCCCTCGATGGTCTCGACATGGGTCCGGGACCGGCGGTACGCGGTGTTGGGCGCGACGATGTGCACCTCATGACCGCGGGCGACCAGGCCCGCGGCCAGCCGCTCGGCGAAGCGCGCCGCGCCGTTGATGTCCGGCGCGAACGTGTCGCAGCCGATGAGGATCTTCAGGGGACGTCCGGAGGTCAAGGAACGATGCTGCCAATCTGTCACTGGAGCTGCGGCGGCGTGCGACCCGCCCGCTGGGGCGGAGGTTACTCTACCCGAGGGCGCTGAGCGCATCGCGAAGACCGGCCGTTCCCAGCGCGTCCCCACAGAAGCCCGTACCGTGGTGGCATGCGCCTGACCTCCTCCGCCGATCCGGCACTGTGGATCCCCGTGACCGGTTCGCTGGGATTCGCCGGCCGGCGACACCGCAAGGCGGCGATCCGGATGCTGATGGCTCAGGCCGGTGCGGGGCTCGGGCGGGAGACGCTGCCGGGCGCCCGTTTCGGCAGCTGGCTGGCCAGTCAGGCCATCCCGCTGGCGATGCGCAGGGCCGACGGTCGGGTGCTCGCGTGGACCTGGAAGGCGGAACCGGAGCTCGTCGTGGCCATGGCCACCGTGCAGGAGCTGACCCCGCAGCTGCGCATGGCGCGGGCCATGCTGCCGATCGAGTACGACGACACCGAGAGCTTCCCGACCCCGCTCGGCGTCGGCGAGAAGCTCCTCATGCCGACGCCCCCGAACCCGGCCTCCCCGCCGTCGGCGACCTACACGTGGGACACCGGTACGCACCTCATCACTCTCACCGCCGTGTGCAGCGACCGCGAGCGCTTCGGCACGCTCGAACGCGCGCTCGACGACCTCGCCCGCAGCATCCGCATCGCCGCCGATCTCACCGGCGGCGAGTCCGGGAACGTGCTGCGGCTGCCACCCGCCTGAGGCCGGGTTCTGCTCGGGCTGATGCCGGGACTCGGGCCCCGTGTAGCTCAGCTCGGTGATCGCGGTGACGGGTCTCGGCGGTGTGCTCGGCTCCCTCCTCGGCGACTGGATCGTCCAGCGGTTCGGGGAGCGGATCGAACTCACTGAGACCACGCTCTCCTGCGCGGCGGTCCTCGCCCTGACGACCGTCGCCGTCTGGACAACAGGGTTGTCGGCCCTGAAAGCGCTGTTCGTGGCGGTCCTGCTGGTCAGCGCGCTGCTGGACGGCATGTGGGCGGTCGTACGACAGTCGATGGTCGCGGAGCTGGTGTCTAACTCCCACCGCGGACGAGCGATGACCCTCTATGGCGCGTCTCAGCGGCTGGGCCGGATGACGGGTCCGTGGCCTGTCCGCGATCACCAGTCCGGAGGCGGTCTGCCTCACACGTGCGGCGCTGGCCGTCGTCACGGTCGTCATCGGCGTCGGGCTGGCGATGACGGTGCTGCAGGCTCTCCGCACGAACCGCGACCGCTCATCCCGCTGCGGGGGGATCCGCTCGTCCATCTCGTCGACGAGCACATCGCGCTGGTGATGTCACTCGGGGCCGCCTCGACAGCGTCCACGCCGAACGGTGAGGGGTCGGCCGGCAGCGGCGTCATTCCTCAGCGGATGACCCGCCGGGTCACGTTGGCACCCATCATGCCGTGCGCTCCGGCACCGCGACGTCTCCGACGAGGTTCACCTTCACGCCCAAGCCGTCGAACATCGCGGCCTTCGCGATGAGAGCCCTATCAGCCGTCTCCGCATCAGGCGCATAGACCAGCTGCACGTGGTTGGCCTTGTGTCGCGCCATGAACTGGTCGCGGGTCTGGCCGTGCAGCACGACGTGCGCGATGGGCCACTCCGGGTTGGTGGCTTCCTTCCGGCGCTGCGATTCGACATCCGGAAGCTCCACGACCGAGCCGCGGAAGATGTCGACCTGCAGGATGCCCTCGGAGATGAACACCCGCGAGAGCACAACCTCCCCGGCCTTGGAGACGCCGTTGATCGTGGCACCACCCGCCGGGAAGAACACGTGCCCCTGGCGCCACCCCTCGGCCTTGTCCCAGCCGCCCAAGTGCGAGGCGGGGACGGAGCCGGAGATCTCGTAGGACCACACGAACCGCCCGTCGTACTCCTCGCCCCAGCGCACGTCATGCAGGGTGGTGTCCGGCTCCAGGCCCATTGCTCGCCACACCCGGTGGGTGATCAGCGCATCCACGGCCACTCCCTCATCCGCTTCATTGAAGTGCGGGAATGCGCGACCTTCGTGCAGCACACGCCTGCCGTCGCGACTGGTCACCGGAGGGCGGTCGGTGGAGTTCAGGATGCCCTCGGCCAGATCGGATGCCGGGACCAGATCCTTCAGACCCTGCTGATACTGGATGCCCACCGCGTCCAGACCGAAGTCATCGGAGATGCGCAGGGCGGCGATGTACATCTTCAGCTGCCATTGCACCTGATCGCGAGTGAGCTCTGTGGCGGCGTCCTCACCGTAGCGGAACGTCATCCCGCGGTCGATGAGCCAGTCATAGGCAGCGTCGGCCTCAGCATCCGTCACCTCGAGCATCTCGGCGTAGAGCGCCGACTGCGACAGACGCTCCTTGTAGATGCCGATGCGGTTGAGCAGCTCGTCGTCGAAGATGGCGTTGTACATCCCCATGCAGCCCTCGTCGAACACGCCAATGATGGCCTTGTCAGCCAGCAACTCGGCGGCCAGAGCCTCACCCAGTTCCTTTTCGGCGCTGGCGGGGAGAGCGGGGAGAGCGCGGACGTGCGAGGAGTCGTGCGTGATGCGTCCGGTCTGGATCCATTCCCGGATGCCTTCCTTGAACCAGTCGTCGGTGAAGTCGACCGACCAGATGGTGGCGTACTCCTTGCCCATTTTGGTCAGTCCTGCGTTCAGGCCCAGCAACCCGACCAGGCCCGGCCAGTCGGGGGCGAAGTTGGCCGTGGTCAGGATAGGACCCTGGTGGGTGCGCAGCCCCGCCAGCACGTGGTGCGAATACTGCCAGTTGGCGATAGCGACCACCAGGGGAGCGTCCACCGGGATGCTCTTGAAGACCTCCAGCCCCATGCGCTGGCTCCGAATATAACCGTGTCCGCGCTCGGGGTCGACACCAAAGGCACGGATCACGCTCCACCCGAGCTCCTCGAAGGCACGGGTGACTGCGGCCTCGGTCTCCTCCTGCACCGCCCAGCCGGCGGTGTTGGCAGACTCGCGCAGGTCGCCGGAGGTGATCAGATAGGCCGTCCTCGGTGCGGCCTGCGGCCGGACTGCCGGGGTGGGGAGGGTGTAGCTCATGTTTCTTCTTCCGTTGTGCGTGGCGGGTTCATCGCGCGCGCTGTGCGTCGGCGAGTTCGTGAATGACCGGTCTGGTGCTCTCATACAGCCGCAGATAGCGGTCGAAGAGCTCGTCGTATATGGGGCAGATATCGGGGTCGGGCTCGATCTGGTCGACCACCGGGTTCCAGTCCTCGATTCGCAGCGGAGTCGACCCGTCGGCGACTGCGGATGCGGCGAGGAAAGCCGCCCCGTAGCTTGCGCCGATCGTGGTAGCGGGCACCTCCTGGGCGAGCCCGGTGACATCTGAGACGACCTGCATCCAGAGGCGCCCCTGAGTTCCTCCGCCGACCGCTACGACCCGATGGAGGTCCGCGCCGGCTGTGCGCATGGTTTCGATATTGTGACGGGCTCCGAGGGCAGTCGCCTCCAGAGCCGCCCGGTAGAGGTCGCCGCGACCGTGGCGAAGGGTGAGTCCGGCGATCACGCCGCGAGCATCCGGATCCTGGATCGGGCTACGCTCGCCTGCGAAGTACGGGAGCATCAGCAGACCTCGTGCACCGGCACCCGACTCCGCCGCCTCCGCGAGAAGCAGGGGATAGTCGGCGTCAGTGAGCTCCTTCAGCCAGGCGGTGAGTGCACCGGAGGTCGCCATGCCTCCCGCAAGATTCCGGGTGCCGGGGAACGCACCCACCGTAGTCCACATCGATGGCGTGCGCAGTGTCTCAGTGACGGTGGCGATCAGGAACATAGTCGTCCCGTACATCAGCATCAGATCACCGGTACTGTGCGCGCCCACGCTCACCGCCTCAGCCCAGGCATCGATCGTCCCGGTGATGACCGGGGTCCCCTCGGGGATCCCTGTCAGAGCGGATGCTACAGAGGTGACCGTCCCCGCCACCTCGCCCGCCCAGGACAGTGGGGGCGGCACGATGCGATCGGCGAAGCGCGACCACCAGGGATCATGCCAGCGCTCGTTCTCCACATCATAGAACGGGGAGAGTTGACTGGCGGACTGATGGTCGAGCGCGTACTCGCCCGTGAGCCGGCGGACGAGCCAGGATGCTGGCATGAATACGCGTCTGGCAGAAGCCCAGGCCTCCGGCTCCTCATCGGCTACCCAGACCATCTTCGCACCGCCGGCCTGTGAGGTGAGCACCGATCCTCCAGTTCGGACGATCTCGTCCTCGCCCAGCTCCTCAGTGAGGCGTACGATCTGTTCGGTCGAGCGGGTGTCGACGCCATAGAGGATCGCAGGACGCACAGGCTCGTCTTCGTCATCGGCGAGCAGAACGCACGGCCCCATACCACTCACGCCGATAGCGACCGGTTCCGCACCCGGTTGCGCGCTGAGCAGCTCCCGCGCAATGGAGACGAACTCGTCCCACCAGATGCGGCCATCCATCTCAGCCCAACCGGAGCGCGGCCGATCGACCTCATGCGCACGGGTCGCCGTAGCCAAGATCGAGCCGTCTTCTGCCACGAGCACGCCCTTACTGCTCGACGTGCCGATATCCACCCCGAGGGTGCAGCGCATTCCGTCCTCCTCGCCCTGACACTCCAGCACCGACAGCTCCACGCCCACGATCTCGCGCAACCCGACGCGCAGGATCGTTCCTGCGCTCGCACAAAGTGCGGAGAACGGCCCGGTACGTCCTCGACTGCACCGGTGCCGTGCGCCACCGACGGCGTCAGTCTTCGAGAAGATCCTCCATATAGAGGACCGACCACGACACCAGCCTCTGCCGCCACTCCTTGGCCAGAACGCCCCCCTCGCCTCGGGCGTTGTCTGCTTCGAACTCGGCGAAGTCGGTCACTTCGATCAGCTCACTCAGCTGGGCGTCCAACGCCTCACCATCCATGTTGCCCACCACACGGAAGTCATCGAATCTGAGGACAGACGGCATCGCACGCATCACCGGCCTCACACGCTCAGCCGACCAACGCGCATAGTCATCCACGGATATGTCGCTCTTCAGCGTAAACAATGCGACGACGCGCTTCGTCATGATCCGCACCTTTCTGCCACTCGCAACACTGCGAACATCAACCTTGAACCGAACTCGCCCATTGAGTCGTTCGTCGCCCGGCCCATCTGATCAGCCGATCAAGCAGGAACGAAAGAAGACCGATCCCGAGCACGCCGAGGAGCATGACCTCCGTGTGCAACGTCCTGCGGGCGAGCAGTATGAGGTAACCAAGACCTTCTTGCGCACCCATGAACTCCGCGGCAATGCCGAGACCGAAAGAGGTCGCGGCCGACACCCGGACACCGCTCCAGAACGCCGGGAGTATCGCCGGCAGGTAGATGGTGCGATATATGCGCAGTTTTCCGGCACCAAGCGTTCTGGCAGCACCCACATAGGTGGGGCTGACATGAGTGAGTGCTTCGTATGTCGTCACGACCATGGTCACGAAACCACCCAGCGCGATCAGAAGGATCTTGCCCAGATCACCCAATCCGAACCAGAGGATGAAGAACGGGATCAAGGCGAGCGCAGGGACGGGCCTGAGCACCTCGACAAACGGATCCATGATCGCGGAGTACAGCTTGCTTGCATGCATCAACACCCCAATGGAAACCCCGAGTGCGATTCCCAGCAGCATGCCGAGCACCACGCGGTAGGTCGTGGCCCACATCGCGACAAGATAATTCCCGCCCAGCGTTCCCAGCGCTTCCCAGGTTCCAACGGTCGAAGGGAAGTAGAGGGGGTCGACGAACACAGAAACTATGAAGTGCCAGACAAGGAGAGTCCCTACTACGACGCTGGCACTGATAATCCAGTATCGGCTGGTGGACGCAGAGCTGCGTGTACGCCGAGTTCGGCTGTTCACTGTGCTCATACGACATCGACCTCCAGACGGCTGCGAATCTCGTACCTCAGCCGTTGAAACTCTTGAGAAGCGATGACCCCCGGATCGCGGGGCCGCGAGAACGGAACCTCGAACTCAGAGTCGACGCGAGCCGGACGGGGCGTCATCACGACGACGCGATCGGCAAGAAAAATCGCCTCCTCGATATCGTGTGTCACCAGTACGATCGTCTGTGACTTCTCGCCTTGAGCCATTTTCACAAGATCCAGCTGCATGGCTTCACGCGTCAATGCATCCAGGGATCCGAACGGTTCGTCGAGCAGCAGAATGTCGGGGTCGGTCACATAGGCACGCGCCAACTCCACACGTTTACGCATTCCGCCACTAAGCTCTTTCGGATACCGCTTCCGATGGTCGAGCAGATCCACTTTCGAAAGATAATGTGCAACCTTGTCCTCTGCCTTCTTGCGGTGTTCGCGCGACATTGAGGAAAGCGATCCCAATCCATACATGACGTTCTTCTCGACGGTCATCCATGGAAACACCGTGTCACTTTGGAATACCATTCCGCGGTCCGAGCCCGGCCCGTCAATTTCAGCGCCGCGCGCGGTGATAGTCCCTTCAGTCTGAGTCAACAGACCTGCGATCATGTGCAAAAGAGTGGATTTGCCGGAACCTGATGGGCCGACCAGTGCGAGAAACTCTCCTTCCCTCACCTGCAGGGACACATTTTCGACAGCATGCAACGGGCCACTTCTAGTCTCATACACATGGCTTACCGAGTCAATGATGATGGAACTGCCGGGCATATTGGTCTGCACACTCTCCGAATTGTTGGTGTCCTCACCCGATATATCCACGCGGATACCTTTCAAAGGTCTCATAATCATGGTTGGGAATGATGAGGTCGCTATCACTTCGGAGTCTTTGAGAACTCTGTTCCCATTCATCGAGCGACCAGTAGTTCCCCGGTGGCCAGTTCCATTCGATGTTCTTGTAGCTGTAGAAGAAGTCGCCGGCGAGGACCACCTTGCCCAGTTCCGTGTCGACAGCGACTGCCTGGCTTCCCGCGGTGTGACCACCGACCCACCATGCCTCAACGCCGTCGCAGATCGTGACGTCCCCCTCGACCGCCTCCACACGGTCGAGTACATCGATCAGATAGGGAGTGAACTCGCGCCAGTGGAACTCTGCATAGGGTGGCGGGGTGAGGCCCCACGGAAGCTCTCTGCGTTGGACGATGAACCGCGCATTCGTGTATGCCGGGGCATTCGCGAAGTGGTCAAGGTGCAAGTGCGTCAGGATGACGACATCGATCTCCTCCGGAGTGGTTCCATGCGAGGCCAAGAACTTGCGGATGTCATGTTCTGGCCTCGTCGTATAGACCTGCCCCTGGTCCCGTGTACGAAACACCTTGTTGGCATGGGCTGCGTTCTCGGGGCTGATGCCTGTGTCCACGAGGATCTTCATCGTCGGAGTGGGTATGTACCACAGGCAGATCGGCTCGAGAACTCCCGGAGCAACACTGCCATCAGGCCACGTGATCTGTTCCCTGTACCCATAGAGACGGATATCCTCGGGCGGTACATCCGGATGTACGCCCGAGTTGAGCAGGAGCACGCTGATGCTCTTCTCATCGAGCTTGATCTCGGTGGTATCCGCGAAATAGATCTTGTGCTTACCGGATCCCGTGGACGTCATCATCTACTCTCCACGAGATCCCCGCTCGCATGCTGGGCGCCCATGGACTCCCAGGCATCCGACTCGTACTTCGCCATGTACTGCGCGTGGATCCACTGGAACGGGAAGATGCGGTCGAGATCCACCGGCCCGGAGACGACGCCTCGTTCGAGATAGAACTTCTCCACGAACTCGTACCGCGGGCGCCAGTAGAACTGACTGGATTCGTCGAACACCATCGCCTCCATCTGCTCGCCGGAAGCGGGGAAGAGCTCGACCTTGTTCCACACGCTCTCCAGGTCCTCGTGCGTGTAGTTCGCTCCGGTCTCCGACGAGAGCTTGTCAATGATGATCTGGAACCCTTCCTCCGGGTTCTCCTCAATGAACTGAAGGCATCGATAGATGACCCTCTGGAAGCTCATGAAGACCTCAGGCTCTTCCGCGATGAGCTTCTCCGAGGCTGACCAGCCGCCCTGAATGGTCGCTTCACTCGAGAGGTTCTCCGCCGTGATCAACGGAACCATGCCTTCTTCGACGAGACGGGTCCGCTGCGGGAGTCCCCCGATGTAGCCGTCGCCCGCACCGCCCATGAACGCGGCGAGATTCTCATCAGGATTGCCGTCGATGAACTTCACATCATTGAAGTAGTCGAGACCACCGCTCTGAGCCGCTGCCGCGACGGTCAGTTCGAAGTCGGAGTTGGTCGTCAGGAGAATCGTCTTGTCGCGCAGCTGCGCACAGACGTCTCGCCGTGCTTCTTCCGGCGTCGCGCCGGCCGCAATGGCCTGATCGTAGGTAGTGAACGGTCCATCGGGACGGACCATTATCGCGCCGCCCTGGAACAAGAAGAAGATGTTGCTCTGCACCTGTTCCGGATACTTATCCTGGCCCCCAAGGACGAACGCGTCGTTATTGGTGCCGATCTCAACGGAACCCGAGGCAAGAGATTCGGTCACGCTCTCATAAGAGAGGTTCACGATATCGAGTTTGATCCCCTCTTCTGCCCAGTATCCCTTTTCGATCCCGATCAGCACCACATAGAAATCTTGGAATGGGGTCAGGCCGACTTTCAACGTCCTCAGTGAGCTTTCGCTGTCCCCCGAACTCGGCGCGCAGGAACTCAACAACGACGCGGAAGCCATCGCCGCTGAACCTATTCCGACCAGTTTCAGGAACTGACGACGTCCGAGAGCATGACGCCAGTATCCAACAGCTTCATTGCCTGCTTGATTCACTTCCAACTCCCACTAGTTGAGGTCTATTGACAATATGGCTTGAATTTCAAGAAATCGATTACACGGAGCGTAACCTACGCAATATCCGGTGTCAAGTGAGGCGTATCCACCTGCGCCGTACGAGCCACCGGTCGACGTCATATCGAACAGGTCAGGTATCAGCCAGCCACGCCACAGAGTTCTTCATGATCTCGGCGTACCCGTCCCATTCTGTGAAGCCTCGAGGACACCAATGCGGCGCGATGTCTGAAGTCCATACGAGAGATCTGCCCTGTCCCACGCTGCGCACGGCGAGCAGCGGATCATCCCCTGCTGAGACGATGACCTCCGAATCAGGGCGAGCGATCGTGCGGTTGTAGCCGAGCAGGGGCGGCCATTCGAGATCGCGCACCGAGTCGACGACGGCATGTGATTGCCGTACGACGCCGACCACGCCTTCGGGAACCTCGACTCGATCGTCCGCGGCGTGAATCTGCACCGGCAGCACCGCCTCCACATCGGTGCCGTGAAAGCGGGCTCTCCCGTCGATTCCCTGAAAGCTCATGTAACCGCCCGCCATCATCAACCCTCCACCGGACCGCACCCAATCGGCCAGGACGGCGAGCCGGTTCGGCACAGCCACACCGTCTACCCATGTCCTTCTGCTCAGCAGGAAGGTGTTCGCCCCGATGTCTGAGAGCACCACGACGTCGAACTGATTCAGTTCTTCGATCGTCCATGGGAACTCCTCCGCGACTTCATGCCCCGGCATGTGGGTAACGCGCATCCCCATGTCCTCCAACGCACGTTTGAAGTCACCGACGCCGGTCTCGAACGCACTGCTGGTGAAGTGGTCGAATCCCTTCGTATGAGTCGTGGTGGTAATCCACGACTCACCGGCAACAAGCACACGGATCATCTCCGTCACCCCTTGGCTCTCACTCATCCGAAGACCGAGGACAACACTGTGTCGGCTCTGCATCTTCTTTGAAATCGATTACAGTTAGGTTATGATAATCACTAATCCTCGAAGACACCAACCGTCGTGCCAGGTTGGCCTCCCAGACCGCAGGCGGACGAAGCAGTACCGCCTCACACGTGGCATACGTACCCTGATCGCGTGACGAACATAAGTGACGTAGCGGCTCTGGCGGGGGTCTCCACAGCAACGGTCTCCCGAGTGCTCAATGGCACGGCTCGAGTGAATCCTTTACTCGCCGAGCGCGTCAGATCCGCTGCGCAGCGGTTGGATTACCGCCCGAACGCGCTTGCACGCAACCTTCGCAAGCGGCGTTCGCGCGTCCTGGCTCTCATCATCTCCGACATCGAGAACCCCTTCTTCACCGCCGTGGCAAGAGGTGTGGAGGATGTTGCCCAGAGCAACGGGTTCTCCGTCTTCCTCTGCAACGCAGATGAGAATCCGGAGAAGGAGGCCCGGTACTTGGAGATCGCCGCACAGGAGCGCGTGGCAGGTGTCGTCCTCTCACCCCACAGCAGTGACACCGATGTGTCAGAACTCATTTCGGCGGCGATACCCGTCGTGACCATCGACAGGTTCCTGAGCACAGCCGTGGACTCCGTGGTGGCAGACTCACAATCCGGAGCCCGCGACGCGACCCTCCACCTGCTCGATGAAGGCTGGTCGAACCCGGCTTGCGTCACGGGCCCAGTGAACGCGATCACAGCCATCGAACGCGCCTCGGGATACCGAGCGGCTCTCAGCGAGCGAGGTCGTGAGTCCGTTACACGCATCGTGCATCGTGACTTTCGCGTGGAGGGAGGCTCCTCAGCTGCATTGGAGCTTCTCGACAGCGCCAACCCCCCGGACTCCTTCTTCTCCGCCAGCGCCAATCTGACCCTCGGCATAATCTCCGCGCTGACATCCGCCGGAGTGGTCATCGGCCGTGACGTCGGCCTCGTGTCGTTCGACGACGCTCCCTGGGCGACATTGATCGACCCCCCACTCACTGTAGTGAGCCAGCCGGCCTACGAGATCGGCAGACGCGCTGCAGTCCTCCTGATGCAGCGCGTCGTCGATCACACCGGCTCACCCGCCGATGCGGTGACTTTGGAGACCGATCTGATCGTTCGCCGAAGCTCTCGCCGCCAACGATGACCTCGGGGGTTGAACGCGGCGACGGAGCCCTCGGAGTTGACGTTGAAGCGAACAACAGTAAAAGCGCCGGCCGTGCGGGCGTGCACCCCTCGCTGAGTTAGACTGAACCAGCAACGAGCACCGGGAAGCGAGGTGGTTCATCATGTCCGGTGACAGTCATAGTCGCAGGCACCTCATCCCCACCGCTTCCGCACCGCTCGGCTGAGCAGGCGCATCCGCCCCGACGCAGGATCCGCCCCGGCGCCCGCCCACGCGGTGCCTTCCTGAGAAGGCATGCCCATGACTCCGACCCAGCTCCAGAACGTCTCCGAGGCCGCCGACGACATCCGTCGGCTCATCGCGCAGGGCGACCTGCCCGGGGCCTCCGCCGCGCTCACGCCGCTCGGCGTGCCCGAGGTCGTCGAGCTCGTCGATCGCCTGAGCATCGAGGACGCCGCGATCGTCTACCGCCTGCTGGCCAAGTCCCGGGCGCTCGAGGTGTTCGAGGCGCTGTCCCCCGGCACGCGCGGTGACCTCGTGCAGGCGCTGCGCAACGTCGAGATCGCCGCTCTGTTCGCCGAGATCGACCCGGACGACCGGGTGTGGCTGCTCGACGAGCTGCCGGCATCCGTCGCTCCGCAGCTGCTGCGCGGACTGACCCGGCAGGAGCGCGACCTCACCTCGGGGATGCTCGGGTACCCGCAGGACTCCATCGGACGACGGATGAGCCCGGAGTTCGTCACCACCCACCCGCGGCTGACCGTGGCGGAGACCATGACGCGCATCCGCGGCGCCCTCGCGCACGCGGAGACGATCTACACCCTGCCCGTCACCGACGGAGGCCGGCGGGTGGTCGGCGTCATCAGCCTGCGCGATCTGCTGGCGGCATCCGACGACGATCTCGTCGCCGACCTGATGAGCCAGGCGCACCTCGCGGAGGTGACCGAGGACGCCGAGGCCGCCGCCCGCCGCGCCACCGACTACGGCCTGCTGGCGCTGCCGATCGTCGACCGCGAGCAGCGGCTGGTCGGCATCCTCACGATCGACGACGCCGCTCGCATCCTCAAGCAGGCCGAGAGCGAGGACGCGGCGCGACAGGGCGGGGTGGAGCCGCTGCGCCGCTCGTACCTGTCCACCCCGATCCGCCGGCTCGTGCGCTCCCGTGTGGTGTGGCTGCTCGTTCTCGCCGTCGGAGCGACGCTGACCGTCCAGGTGCTGGACGCCTTCCAGACGACACTCGCGCAGCTGACCGTGCTGGCCCTGTTCGTGCCGCTGCTGATCGGCACGGGCGGGAACACCGGCAACCAGGCCGCGACCACGGTCACCCGCTCGCTGGCCCTCGGAGAGGTGACACCGCGGGACCTGTTCCGGGTGCTGGCGCGAGAGGTGCGCGTCGGGTTCTTCCTGGGTCTGCTGCTGGGCGCGCTCGGCTTCGTGCTGGCGGGCCTGGTCTACCAATGGCACATCGGGGCGGTCATCGGCCTCACCCTCGTGGCCGTGTGCACGGTCGCGGCCTCCATCGGCGGCATCATGCCGCTGGCGGCCCGCGCCATCCGCGTCGACCCGGCCGTGTTCTCCAACCCGTTCATCACGACCTTCGTCGACGCGACAGGATTGATCATCTACTTCCTCATCGCGAAGGCCGTGCTGGGGATCTGAGCCGACCATCACGGCGCGGAAGAACCCGGCGACATCGACACGGGAGAGAGGAAGGACATGGCGACACGCCCCGCGGAGCCCGAGCAGCGCCGCCACGACTCCCCGGTCCGGCAGGGCCTCGTGCCGGATGCCGAGCTGCCGCACCTCGTGCACGACGACATCACCCCCCTGGGCGCCCTGTTGGGCGACCTGCTGTCCGTCGCCGCGGCCCTGGAGGCCGGCGGCGTGCCGGTGCTGCTGATCCGTCACGACCGCTCCACCCCAGCGCTCGTGGTGGATGCCGACCGACGGGCGGATGCCCTCCTGGCGTTGCGTGAGCGCCTGCCCGACGGACCGTTCCACATCAAGATCAAGGGCGCCCCCGCGGTCCCGATCGACCGCGTGAGGCTGCCGGGGAGCGCGCCGCTGGCGCTGCGGGTCTTCCGCCCTCGGGTCACCTCGCGCGGGAACCTGCGATATGGTGCGCACTGGGCGGCGCGCGTGGAGTTCTGGCGCTTCGGCGTCGACGTCATCGAAGCCCCCAGGGAGAATCTGCTCACCCGGCGGCAGACGCCCGCCTCGGATGTGGCGTTCGACGAGGTGGAGCAGTACGGACGCCGCTGGCGCACCCTCGCGGGCATGTTCGATCCACATCCCGACGAGTTCCACGGCGATGTCGACATCGTCTTCTCCTGGGTGGACGGCTCCTCCCCCGCGTTCCAGCGGCAGCGGGCCGCGCGGCTGGCGCGGAATGCGGTCGGCACGGGCGACGGAGGTCCGCACCGGTACCGGCATGTCGACGAGCTGCGCTACGCCCTGCGCAGCGTGCACATGCATGCGCCGTGGATCCGACGCATCTTCATCGCCACCGACTCCCCCGCGCCGACCTGGCTGGCCGAGCATCCGAAGGTCACGATCGTCCGCAGCGAGGAGTTCTTCGCCGACCCCGCCGTGCTGCCCACCCACAACTCCCACGCCATCGAGGCGCAGCTGCACCGCATCCCGGGGCTGTCGGAGCACTTCCTCTACTCCAACGACGACATGTTCTTCGGCCGCCCCGTCGAGCCGGAGATGTTCTTCACGCCCGCCGGGCACACGCTGTTCGTCTCGAGCCCGGTGCGCATCGGACCGGGCGAGCCCGCCGCGCACCGCAGCGGGCACGACAACGCGCTGCGCGTCAACCGCGCGCTGCTGCGCGAGCGCTTCGGCCGCACGATCCTGCGCGACCTGTCGCACTGCGCGACTCCGTTGCGTCGCAGCGTGCTGTTCGAGCTGGAGCGCGAGTTCCCCGCGGAGTTCGCGCGCACCGCCGCCGCGCGCTTCCGCTCGATGACCGACATCTCGGTGACCAACAGCCTGTACCACCACTACGCGCAGCTGACCGGCCGGGCGTCTCCCACCACCCGGCCGCGCATCGCGTACGTGCAGACGACCGCGGCGGGGGCTCTGCAGCGCATGGACGAGCTCGCCGAGCGTCGGAACGTGGACCTGTTCTGCCTCAACGACGGCCCGGAGACCGACATCCCCGAACAGCTGCGCAGACGCGCGGTGCAGGACGTCCTGGAGCGGATGTTCCCCATCCGCGCGCCGTGGGAGCGACCGGGTGGGCCGGTGGACGAAGCGCTCACGAGCGACGGAACAGGGGCCGACGGCCCCGTGTCGGTCGAGGTCGAGTCGGGCTGAGATGTCGGGGCCGCGCGGCTACTCCGCCTCGTCGCGCGCGCCCGGCCGCCACAGGACGACCTCGGTGGAGCGCCGGATGCGGCGACCGGCGCCGACGGAGAACACCTGCCCCGAGGCGCCCGCCGCGAACACACGCACGCCGGGGCGGTTCTCCCGCTCCGTGCGCAGCTCGTTCTCCAGCTCGACGACACGTCGGCGCAGCATCCGCACCTCGTCCTCCATGTCCAGCAGCCGAGCGATGGCGGGCAGGCTCACTCCCTCGCTGCTCAGCTGCGCGACCTCCCGGAGCTGCTCGATGTCGCGCATCGAGTAGCGCCGCGAGCCCCCGCGTGTACGCCCGGGCACCACCAGCCCGATGCGGTCGTACTGCCGCAGCGTCTGCGGGTGAAGACCGGACAGCTCCGCCGCGACGGCGATCGCGAAGAGGGGGGACTCGGCATCCATGGGACTAATCCTGCGCCTTGGCCATCATCTCGGCGCGCGGGTTCTCCGCAGGACCCACCGCCTGGAACGCCAGCAGCGCCTCGCGGGCGGCGGCGTCGAGATGCGAGGGGACGGCCACCTGCAGCTCGGCCAGCAGATCGCCGGTGCCCTTCTTCGCGGATGCGATGCCGCGGCCCTTCACCCGGAGCACGCGTCCCGACGGCGTGCCGGGAGCGACACGCAGCTTCACCGGGTCGCCGCCGAGGGTGGGCACCTCGATGGTCGCGCCCAGCGCCGCCTCGGCGAAGGTCACCGGCACGGTCAACCGCAGGTTCAGCCCGTCACGGGTGAACACCGGGTGCGGCCGGACGGTGACCTGCACGACGATGTCCCCCGGCTCGCCGCCGTCCGGCGACGGGCGACCGCGACCGCGCAGGCGGATCTTCTGCCCGTCCGCGACGCCCGCGGGCACCTTGATCTTGAACGGCTTCCCGTCGCCGGCCTGCAGGGTGATCGTCTCGCCCTGCGCGGCGGTGGCGAAGTCCAGGGTCGTGCGGGCGGTGACGTCCGCGCCCTTCTGCGGGCCGCCGAAGCCGCGGAACCCCCCGGTCGACTGGCCGAACCGGCCGCTGCCGAAGGAGCCGCCACCCTGGTTGAACATGGCGAAGATGTCGTCGAAATCGGCCCGGCCGCCGCCCTGGCCGAATCGGCTGAACACGTCCTCGAACCCGCCCGCACCACCGCCGGGCGCGGTGAAGCGCGCCCCCGACCCCATCGCGCGGATCTCGTCGTACTCACGGCGCTGCTCGGCGTCGCTGAGCACGGCGTACGCCTCGCTGATCTCCTTGAACCTCGCCTCCGCCTTGGCATCGCCCGGGTTGGAGTCCGGGTGATACTTGCGGGCGAGCTTGCGGTACGTCTTCTTCAGCTCCGCGTCGGAGACGTCCTTGGAGACGCCGAGCGTCTTGTAGAAGTCCTTGTCGAACCAATCCTGGCTTGCCATCCACCACCGCCTATTCGGCCGGAACCGCGACGACGACCTTCGCCGGACGCAGTTCGACATCGCCCAACCGGTAGCCGACCTCGACGACCTCGACGATCGTCGACGTGGTCGCCCCGGGGGTGGGCTGCTGGAAGATCGCCTCGTGCTGCTGCGGGTCGAACTCCTCGCCCGCCGCTCCATAGGCCACCACTCCCAGCCGCTCGACGACGCCGCGGATCTTCTCGGCGATGACCGCGAAGGCGGAGCCCTCGACGAGGTCACCGTGCTGCTGGGCGCGGTCGAGGTCGTCCAGCACGGGCAGCATGCCCTTGGCCGCCTCGCCCTTGGCGCGGGCGATCTCGATGTGCCGCTGCTCCTCGGTGCGCCGGCGGTAGTTCGCATACTCGGCGGTCAGCCGCTTGAGGTCGTTGAGCAGCGCGTGCTCGGCATCCACCACACCGGCGTCCGAGCCGTCCTCGCTGGCCGCCTCGTCGATCTGCTCGGTGCCCAGGATGTCGTCGACGGTGAAGTCGTCGTCCGACCCCTCGGCCGCGGCCGCCTCGGCGGAGTCCTGCGGAACATCCGGGTTCTGCGACTCGGGGCCGGATGCCTGCGCATCCGACCCCTCGCCCGGAACCTCGGCGCTGTTGTCGTCGAAGTTCTTGTCCGTCATCGTTACTTGCTCTCGTCCTCGTCGTCCACGACCTCGGCGTCCACCACGTCCTCGTCGGACGCGGTGTCTCCGGAGGCGCCGTCCCCGGCAGCGCCGGATGCGGCGTCCGCCTGAGACTGAGCGTAGATGGCCTCGCCCAGCTTGCCCTGAGATTCGCTCAGCTTCTCGAACGCGGTCTTGACCGCGTCGTCGTCCTCGCCGGCCAGCGCCGTCTTGAGGGCGTCGACGTCGGCCTGCACCTCGGTCTTGACGTCCTCGGGCAGCTTGTCCTCGTTCTCCTTGATGAGCTTCTCGATCGAGTACGCCAGGGACTCCGCCTGGTTGCGCTGCTCGAGCGCCTCGGCGCGCTTCTTGTCCTCGGCGGCGTTCTCCTCGGCCTCGCGCACCATCCGCTCGATGTCCTCCTTCGACAGCGACGAGCCGCCGGTGATGGTCATCGACTGCTCCTTGCCGGTGCCCTTGTCCTTCGCGGACACGTGCACGATGCCGTTGGCGTCGATGTCGAAGGTGACCTCGATCTGCGGGATGCCGCGGGGGGCCGGGGCGATGCCGGTCAGCTCGAAGGTGCCCAGCGGCTTGTTGTCGCGGGTGAACTCGCGCTCGCCCTGGAAGACCTGGATGGCCACCGACGGCTGGTTGTCGTCGGCGGTCGTGAAGGTCTCGCTGCGCTTGGTCGGGATGGCCGTGTTCCGGTCGATGAGCTTGGTCATCCTCCCGCCCTTGGTCTCGATGCCCAGGCTCAGCGGCGTGACGTCGATGAGCAGGACGTCCTTGCGCTCGCCCTTCAGCACACCGGCCTGCAGGGCGGCGCCGACGGCGACGACCTCATCCGGGTTCACACCCTTGTTGGCGTCCTTGCCGGTCTCGCGCTTGACGAGGTCGGCGACGGCGGGCATGCGGGTGGAGCCGCCGACCAGCACGATGTGGTCGATGTCGCCGACCTTGACGCCGGCCTCGCGGACGACATCGGCGAACGGCTTCTTGGTGCGGTCGAGCAGGTCCTTGGTGAGGTCCTCGAACTTCGCCCGGGTGAGAGTCTCGGACAGGGACACCGGGCCGGACTCGGTCAGCGACAGGTACGGCAGGTTGATGGAGGTGCTCGTCGAGGACGACAGTTCCTTCTTCGCCTGCTCGGCGGCCTCCTTCAGACGCTGCAGGGCGATCTTGTCGCCGGAGACGTCCACGCCGCTGGTCTCCTTGAACTGCTTGATGAGGTGGTCCACGACGCGCTGGTCCCAGTCGTCGCCGCCGAGGCGGTTGTCACCGGCGGTGGCGCGCACCTGGATGGTGGAGAAGTCGTCATCCTTGCCCACCTCGAGCAGGGACACGTCGAAGGTTCCGCCGCCGAGGTCGAACACGAGGATGAGCTCGTCCTCCTTGCCCTTGTCCAGGCCGTAGGCCAGGGCCGCGGCGGTGGGCTCGTTGATGATGCGCAGCACGTTCAGGCCCGCGATCTCGCCGGCCTCCTTCGTGGCCTGGCGCTCCGCGTCGTTGAAGTACGCGGGGACGGTGATGACGGCATCCGTCACCGTGTCGCCGAGGTACGACTCGGCGTCGCGCTTGAGCTTCTGCAGGATGCGCGCGGAGATCTCCTGCGGCGTCCACTTCTTGCCGTCGAGATCGAAGGACCAGTCGGTGCCCATGTGGCGTTTGACCGACGAGATGGTGCGGTCGACGTTGGTGACGGCCTGGCGCTTGGCGGTCTCGCCGACGAGCACCTCGCCGTCCTTGGTGAACGCGACCACCGACGGGGTGGTGCGGAAGCCCTCGGCGTTGGCGATGACCTTGGGCTCGCCGCCCTCGAGGACGCTGACGACGGAGTTGGTGGTTCCGAGGTCGATGCCGACAGCACGTGCCATGTGATTCTCCTTGGTGATGAAGCGGATGAAGCGGATGAAGTCTTCACAGGCGAATCAGTAAACCTGAGTCGCGATGACTCAAGTGTAAACACGGGAACGACCGCTGTCAAGAAAGTTGATATGGGTTGACTCAACTTTTAGTCGAGCGCGGTCCGGTGGTCGCGAGCGAACGTCCGCACCTCAGCGCACGCCCATGGGCTCCCCCAGAGGAACGGACACGAAGTGCGCCCCCAGCGGCGACGTCGGATCCACCGTCGTGTGCTCGGGGAACCGCCCCGCGAAGATCTCGGAGTCGTCCTGCGGCTCGAAACCGATCCTCCGGCCGCCCTCGCGTGAGCACCAGCTGCGCCGGTTGGCGGAGACCCCCCAGACGATCTGGAACGGCGCGATGTCGTTCTCGAGAGCGGCATCCACGAGCGCCACCGCATCCCGCGGCGAGAGCCAGACGGGCAGGCGCGGACCCGTCAGGGGCTCCGGGAAGCAGTGCCCGATGCGAACGGCGACACCGCGCATGGCCCCCCGCTCGCAGTACAGCCGCACCAGTTCCTCCCCGGCCGCCTTGCTCCAGCCGTAGTACGTGTCCGGGCGCGCCGGGGCGTCGTCGACGAGCGCGCCGGAGGCGTCGGCGAGGTCGCCCACGGCATCCCGTGGGGCATAGAAGCCCACCGCGTGGTTGCTCGAGGCGAACACGAAACGCCCGACGCCGTTGCGGACGGCCGCCTCGAGCACGGTGCGCGTGCCGGTGATGTTCACCTCGAGAATCGACTCCCAGGTGTTCTCGACGCTCAGCGCACCCAGGTGCACCACGTCGGTCGCGCCGTCCATCGCGCGCCCGACCGCCTCCGCATCGGTGACGCTCCCGACGATCTGCGAGACGTCAGCGCGATCGAGGAGATGCTCGGGAAGCCGAACCGGATCGAGCACGCGATAGCTCCAGCCAGCACGGGGCTCCCGGTCGAGCAGGATGCGCCCGACCGCTCCTGAACCGCCGGTGACCATCACGATCCGCGCGCTCACAGCGTCACCTCGAAGCGCTCGACGGTGTGTGAGGCGATGTACTCGAGATCCAGCTCCACTCCGAGCCCCGGTGCCTCCGGGAGGGGCACGAAGCCGTCGGCGTCGAGCGGATCCACCTGCCCCGCGAGGTGCGGAGGAAGCCAGTCGTAGTCGGAATGCGGATGGAGTAGTCCCCGCTCGTACCACTTGGACGTGTGCGTCGCGCCGACCAGTGCGAGGCTCGGGGCGCCGTTGCCGTGGATCTCGCACGTCATCCCGAGGCTCTCCGCCAGGTGCAGCGACTTGATCGCCGATGTGATCCCTCCGGCGTTCTGCGGGCCGGCGCGGAGGATGTCGACGGCGCCGGCGAGCGCCCAGTCACCGCGTGCCAGGTTCCGGCCGGAGGTCGTCTCCGGCCCGATGACCGGGATCTCCAACTGATCGCTCAACCAGCGGTAGGCGTTGACCGACACCTCCTCCATCGGCTCCTCGAACCACAGGAATCCAAGCTCCTGGATGCCCCGTCCTATGGCGAGGGCGTCCTGGCGGTCGTACCAGTGGTAGCCGTCGAGCATGAGTCCGATATCGGGCCCGACGGCGTCTCGCACGGCCGCGCAGGCAGCGAGGTCCTGCTTCACACTGGGTGCGAACTCCAGCGGGGGGAACCAGGTGTGCAGCTTGATCGCACGATAGCCCTGCTCGACCAACTGCACGGCGAAGGCCGCATAGTCCTCGGGCGTCGCAAGCCCTCCCGGGATGTCATCGCCACACATGGTGCTCGCGTACGCGGGAACACGATCCCGCGCACCGCCGAGCAGCCGCCACACCGGCTCACCGGTACGGCGGCCGATGAGATCCCACAGCATCTCATCGACCACGGCGAGTCGGCGCTCGGCGATGTCGACCGGATTCCCGCGCTGCGCGATGGTCAGCTGCCGCTGCAGCGCTTCGACGCCGAGGACCGGCTTGCCCACGAGGGGCCGCAGCAGCGGCCCCTCGATCGCATCCCGGCGCGCATTGCGCACCGGCGTGAGCACGTGCCCCTCGGCGCCGTCGGAGTCGCGTACCGTGAGGAGCGCCTCCGACGCCGCGGCGAGCGGTCCCGGATGACGATGCCCGTTCGAGTCGCGGGACGATCGGGTCTCCGTCTCGAAGACCCGCACTTCGAAGGAGGCGATCGTCGCTGTCATCACTTGTCTCCCAGATACGCCTGCTGAGCCTCCGTCATCCTGTCGGCCCAGGAGTGCAGGAAGTCCGCCGGGTCGAGCTCGCCCAGGAGGACGCGCTGCAGCTCGGGCTCCATTTCATTGCGCATGATCGTGCCGTAGTCGGGCAGGTACGTGGGCGCGGACATCAGCGTGACGTCTCCGTTCATCCATTCGCTCGCCGCGCTCACCGACTGCAGGTCGGACACCCAGGCCTCGCTGCGGGACTCGATGTTGGACGGGATCTGTCCGATCGTCTCGTTCAGCGCGCCGTTGCTCGACTCGCTCAACATGAACTCCAGGAACTCCCAGGTCTCGTCCGGGTGCTCCGTCTCCTTGAAGATCGCGAAGGACGGGATCGGGTCGGTGATGACCACGCGCTTGCCGTCCGCCGATTCCGGGAGGGGGATGCCGGCGAAGTTCTCGCCGAGCGTCGCGGCGTGCTCGCCGTAGGAGCCGAGGTTGTGCTGCAGCGAGGCGGCGGCGCCGCTGTCGAACGCGGCGACCATGTCGGGGTAGCCGTAGCCGAGGTCGGCCTCGCTGGTCGCGTTCTTGTACAGTCCGACGTACTGGGTGAACGCCTCGAGGTTGGCCGGATCGTCGATGGTCGACACTCCGTCGTCATCGAAGAGGGTCTCCACACCGGACTGCGCGTACATGGCCTGCAGGAACTGGAACACACCGCCCGCACCGCCGCGCATCGCGAAGCCGTACTGGCCGTCCTTCGGACTGGTCAGCTTCTCCGCGCCGGCGTAGAAGTCATCCCACGTCGCAGGTCCGTCCGGGTATCCGGCTTCGGCCCAGAGGTCGGTGCGGTACCACATGATGCCGTATGTGAGCGTGTACGGCAGGGCGTAGAGGCCTCCGTCGCGGGAGTCGTTGCGCATGACGTCGACGAGGCCGGGCTCCAGCTCATCCGCGAGCGGCGAGTCGGCGAACCTGTCGTCGAGGTTCAGCAGCGCATCCTGACCGGTGAAGGGTGCGACGAACGTGCCACTCAGTGAGGCGATGTCCGGGGCATCACTCGACGCGAGACTGGTCTGGATCTTCTCGAACGCGGAGTCCGAGGGAAGCGTCAGGAAGTCGACGGTGATCCCCTCGTGGGTCTTCTCGAACTCCTCGATCAGCGCCTCATACGTCTCCGCGCGCGTGGGGTTTCCGCTGTGGTCCCAGAAGGTGATCGTGACGCCGCCCTCGCCGCCGTCTCCCCCTCCGTCCGGTCCGGAGCAGCCGACGAGGCCGGCGGCGAGCGCAGTCGCCATCGACACTGCGACGAGACGCTTCGTCATTCGTGATTGCATGGGATTCTCCTTCTTGTTTATGCGCAGCGTCAGCCCTTGACGGCGCCGGCACCGAGGCCCTGAACGAGGAACTTCTGGATGAACGCGAAGATGACGATGACGGGGAGGGCCGCGACCAGTCCTCCGGCCGCCAGAACGCCGAAGTCCACGCCGTACTCGCCCATCGTGTAGCTCAGTCCGACAGGCAGCGTGAAGCGCTGCTGCGTCGAGATGAACATGAGGCTGAAGAGGAAGTTGTTCCACGCCCCGATGAAGCTGAACGAACCGATCGCGATCGTGGCGGGCCCCAGCACCGGGAGTACGGCCAGGCGGAACGCGTGGAAGCGACTGCATCCGTCGATCATCGCGGCCTCCTCGAGCTCGAAGGGGATCTTCGAGATGAACGAGGTCATGAACATCACCGCGAGAGGGAGGTGGAAGACGGTGTCGGCGATCGCGAGGCTGAGCAGATTGTTGATCAGACCCATCGCGTTGAAGATCTGGAACAGCGGGATCAGCAGCATCGCCCCCGGCACGAACTGCGTGCACAGCAGCACCAGGTTCACGCCCTGCTTCCCCTTGAACCGGAACCTCGCCATCGCATACCCCGCCGGCAACGCCAGCAGGAGGGTGCCCGCGGTGACCAGTACACCGACGATGACGCTGTTCCAGAAGAAGTACTCATAGCCGACGTTCTTCCAGACGAAGACGAAGTTGTCGAACGTGAACGGAGTCGGCGCCCAGCTCGTGGATCCCTTCTCCCGGAACGCGAAGAGCACGATCCAGTAGAACGGCAGCAGCGTGAACAGGCAGTAGAGCACGAGCGGCAGGGTGATCCGCCCCTGGAAGCTCAGTGTGCGCTTGACGCGGATCGGCGCGGGCAGCCGCCGCGTCGGGATCATCAGACCGGCCGTTGCCATCTCAGTCCTCCTCCTTCGCGAACGCCGTCAGCTTGAGGTACACGATCGACACGATCAGTAGGATCACGAACGCCACCACGGTGAGGGCGGAGCCGTACCCGAAGTCGTGCGCCTGCGTGGCCTGCTTGGCCACGTACAGCGGCAGCGTCGTGGTCATGCCGGCGGGACCGCCGTTGGTCATGGTCAGCAGCAGGTCCACGTTGTTGAACTCCCAGACGCCGCGGAGCAGTGTCGTGAGGATGATCGCGGTCTTCAGATGGGGAAGCGTGACGTTCATGAACCGCTTGATGCGCCCGGCGCCGTCCATGGCCGCAGCCTCGTACAGGTCCTGCGGAGCGCTCTGCAACTCCGCAAGGAGCATGATCGCGAAGAACGGCACCCCGCGCCACAGCTCGGCGACGACGACGGCCCAGAACACCGTATCGGGATTGACCAGAACCGCCTGGGTGCCGTCGCCGATCCCCATCTCGGCCAGCAGACGGAAGATGCCCGTGCCGGGGTTGTAGACGAGGATCCAGATCGCCGTCGTGAGCACGCCGGAGATCGCCCACGGCGAGAAGACCACCGCACGCCAGAGGCCGCGCCCGCGGAAGGCCTCGTTGACGACCAGGGCGATGATGAGGCCGAGGATGAGCTGTCCGATGACTTCGACGACGACCCATTTGGCCGAGAAGACGAGCGAGGGCCAGAAGGTCGGGTCCTCGAAGAACATGTACCGGAAGTGCTCGAGGCCGATGAAGCCGTCGTTCCACGGCTGGGTGATGTTCTTCTCGAACACGCTGTTGTAAAAGACGTTCGCCACCGGGAACGCGATGAACACCGCGATGAGGATGAGCATCGGCGACAGCAGCAGCCACGGGCGAAGGGACCCGCGCAGCGGCCGCGTCCTGCTCCGGCGGCGGGGCTCGTCGCTCTCCTTGCCATAGACGGTCACCAGTTCCGTCGCGGAACGGGGGATCTCGTCGATCATTCTCGTCATTGAGTGCACCTTTGTCATCGGTCGCTCGTCGGGGTTCTCTCCCATCCCAGGCCGAGCGAACAATATTGTCAATACATTGTTTTGCATTGAGTAATGCTCAGCGAGCATTAATAGTATGCGCGCGCCCCGCCCATCGGTCGATGAACTCCGCATGGACGCCGATGCCGAGGCCCGGCTCCTCCCGCGGTGAGATCATGCCTGCTGACGGGAGCGGGCCGCCGGTCAACGGCCCCTGCACCGCCTCCAGAGGCTCCCCCGGCTCGGACTCGACGTACCACTCCACGCGCCGGACCAGCGGCAGGGCCGCAGCGACGTGTAGCCCCCAGGGCGTGCCGGAGAGATGAGGGGTGAGTTCGACGCCGGGGGGCAACTGTGCAGCCAGGCGCCGAATGGCGGTGATCCCCCCGCACCACGCGATGTCGGGCTGCAGCACGCGCGCTCCGGAGCGCGCGGTCAGGAGAAGTTCGGCGTGGGTGGTCGCGTGCTCCCCCGTGGCGAGCGCCACGTCGCCGAGCACCTCCGCGACGAGAGCGAGCCCGGACTGGTCATCGGGAGGAAGAGGTTCCTCGAGCCATTCGAACGCGGCCTCTCGCAGCGCGGCGGAGACGCTTCGGACGAACGGCACATCCAGTCCCATCCAGCCGTCGGCCATCAGTGTGTGGTCGGCCCCTGCACGCGCTCGCGCCCCGATGATCTGATCACTCGCGCGGGCGCGACCGTTCTCGTGCCACGGCCCGTACTGAAGACCGACCTTGGACGCAGTGAAACCGAGATCTCGGTGATGCTCGATGTCATTCCCCGTCGCATAGACGGGCATCGGTGACGGATCGCCTCCCAGCATCCGGTAGACCGGCTCGGAGCGCAGTCTGCCGAGAAGGTCCCAGAGCGCGATGTCGATCGCCGAGCGCGCCATGGCCGCGATGCCCGCGCTGCCGTAGGGATGTGTCGCGAGCCGCAGCTGTTCGGCGAGCAGTTCGATGTCCGCCACCGCCTCAAGGCGTCTGCCGAGCGTGAGGGGAAGCAGGTGCTCCGTCAGCAGCGCAGCGACGGCTCCTCCGCCCTGCGTCACGGCCAGGCCGACGGGCGCCCCACTGCCCAGACCATCCACACCCAGCTCGACGAGAACGGAGTCCATGCCGCCGTACCAGCCGGCCCTCCTGCCCCGATACTCGGCGAATCGATCCATCGGTGCCGTGATCTCGCTGCGCGCGAGGCGACTGGACGCGCGGATGACCCTGACTCGGGCGACCTCGACCCTCGCAGTCACAGCTGCACCTGAACCACGCACGCGGGGGCGGCGTGGACGAGACGGACATCGCTCCCCTGCAGACGGGCCGCGGCCTCCGCGCGGAACAGGTCGACGTGGTCGTCGCCCTGGGCGGCGACCGCGAGGAGACCGGCGTCGGCGAGCAGGCCCGCGAATCGCGGAGTCCTCCCCCGCAGGGGAATCCACCCGATGGACGTCGGCCGCTCCGGCGCACGGATGTCGAAGACGGCGACGGAGTCATGTCCACGATTCGTGACGTATACGCGCTCGCGCACGGCATCCACCACGATCGCCGCAGCCGCCGAGTCCCCGAACCAGTCCGCGGGAAGCGTCGTGCGCACATCGACGGGGACGAGTGCGCGCCCCTCTCGACGGAAGGTGATCAGCGTGGAGTCGAGCTCGCCGACGAGGTAGGCCACCGGCGCGGCCGGATGCAGTGCGAGGTGGCGCGGACCCGCACCGGGCCGCACTTCTGCCGCAGGAGCGGCCGCGCCGTCGGGACCGAGATGCCAGACGACATCCTGTGCGCGGTCGGGCACGAAGTACTCGCCCGCGCCGATCGGCACCGCCTGATGCGGTTCCGCGTCGCTCTGCAGGCTGTTGCGGCGGGTCGCCGACGCCAGCGCGCGATTCATGTCGCGGGTCCACTCCACTCCGGCGAATCCCCCGTCGTCCCTCAGCCGGACCTTGACGATCACACCCTCGCTGAAGCACGACGCGATCACATGCGATCCCTGAGGATCGACGGCGACGTGCGCCGGGTTGAGCGCGTCGATGTCGATCTGATCGACCAGGGAGATCCGCCCGTCCGCATCGACCCCGACCAGGCTCAGTGACCGGCGCGCGCTCTGACTCACGTAGAACAGGTCCGGCGCGGATCCCGGCGAGATCCAGGTGGGGTTGTCGATCACCAGCCGGCCCTCCGCCACGGCCTCGCCATCGGCACCGACACGATGCACGGCGAGCCCGAGCGGAATGTCAGCGCGAGCACCGTCGGTGAATCCACCGACGAGCACGCGGACTTCGCGATGCATCGACATCGCCGCCTTCTCCCTCCTCGTCACGCGGACGCCGCCCGCTCGATCCCACGATAGAGCGACTGTAATGCCGATACAATTCACTTAGGTCATTAATCAATACCTTTTGCGCATCGGAATCAGGGACTTCAGAACGCGTCGAGGACGCCGTCGAGAACCTCCAGCGCACGTCGCAGCGCAGGATTGCGCGATTCCTTCGACCACACCGCGGAGAGCGACACCTGCGCCTCCGCCGCCATCCTCGCCGGCACCGCCAGCTCGAGGAAGCGGATGCCCTCCGGGCGCATCACGTATGTGGACTGCGGCACGAGCGCGATGCCCAGACCACGTCGGACCAGGGAGAGCATGCTCAGGATCTGGGTGACCCTGTAGGCGACGTGAACCGGGCGCTCCCCCATGAGCCATTCGATCTTGCGGTGGAAGTAGCCGGAGTCGCGCTGGGTGTATCCGATCATGGGATACTCGGCGATCTGGTCCACCGTGCACGGCTTCCCGCGCTTGGCGAGGGGATGATCGACCGGCACCACGACGACGAGATCCTCACGGAGCAGCTCACGCACGCCGTACTCGTCCGCAGGGGCCGATCGGAGCAGACCGAGGTCGATGCGCCCGCGATCGATCTCGGCGAGTTGAGCGGATGTCACTCCCTCCCGCAGGTCGATGTCGACGTCGGGCAGCGCGCCGTGGATGCGCTCCAGCACAGGTCCGAGGACGGACAGCGCGGACGTCGCCGTGAAGCCGATGGTCAGCGTCCCGCGCTCACCGTGCGCGACGCTGCGCACGGCGGCGCGCGAGAGATCGCTGAGCGTCAGGATATGACGTGCCCGCTCCAGCAGCTCCGCGCCGGCCGCGGTCAGAGCCACCTGACGGTTCGTGCGTGCGAACAGCTCCACGCCGAGGTCCGCCTCGAGCTTCTGGATCTGCCGGCTCAGCGGTG
The DNA here is from genome assembly GCF_039539005.1 of Microbacterium soli. Taxonomy (NCBI): domain Bacteria; kingdom Bacillati; phylum Actinomycetota; class Actinomycetes; order Micrococcales; family Microbacteriaceae; genus Microbacterium; species Microbacterium soli. Next base: position 1,475,516 of record NZ_BAABCP010000001.1, on the reverse strand, counting down.
GCTGCGTCATCTGCAGGGACTCTGCCGCACGACCGAAATGCAGGTACTCGGCGACCGCGACGAAACCGCGCAGCTGCTCCAGGGTGTACATCCCTCGACTGTAGCGCGGCGGTACCGTCGGGGCGGTTCGTCAGACCTGCTCCATCACCCCGTCCACGAGCCGCGGCACATTCCACGGATTGCCCTGCCGCAGCGGTTCGGGCAGGAGCGCGTCGGGGATGTTCTGGTACGCGATGGGGCGAAGGAACCGCTCGATCGCGAGGGAGCCGACGCTCGTCGCGCGCGAGTCCGAAGTCGCCGGGAACGGCCCGCCGTGGACGACGGCGTGGCCGACCTCGACTCCCGTCGGCCAGCCGTTCGCGAGGATGCGTCCCGCCTTGCGCTCCAGAACCGGCAGCAGCGCGGCCGCGGCTTCCACATCGGAATCCGTCAGGTGGATGGTCGCGGTCAGCTGCCCCTCCAGCCGTGCTGCAGCAGCGGGGAGATCGGCGGCGTCGACGTAGCGCACGATCAACGAGGCCGCACCGAAGATCTCGGCCTGGAGCACCTCGTCCTCGAGGAAGCTGTCCAGCCCGGTGACGTGCACGACGGGGCCCGGCGCATGCGGCCCGACCCCGTCCGCCCCTCGAGCCATGACGTCCGCGTGCCCGGCGCGAGTTCGCACACCCGAGCGCCACGCATCGGCGATCGACGGCGAGAGCATCGTCTGCCCGACCGCGCCGTCGACCGCGCGCTGCACGGCGGCGACGAACGCATCGCCTCTCTCTCCGGCAGGGACGAAGACGCTGCCCGGCTTCGTGCACAGCTGCCCGCTGGAGCCCAGCATGCTTCCCACGAACCCCGTGACCAGCGCATCGAGATCGCCGTCCAGAGACCCCGGGAGCAGGAACACCGGATTCACGGAGCTCATCTCGGCGTACACCGGGATCGGCACCGGACGCGACTGCGCCGCCTGCACGAGCGAGAGCCCCCCGGAGCGCGACCCGGTGAACCCCACGGCCTGGATGGCCGGGTCCGTCACGAGAGCCCGGCCCACGGTGCGCCCGGGCCCGAAGACGTGCGAGAAGACTCCGGGGTGCAGGTCGTGCGCGGCGATCGCACGAGCGATCGCCGCGGCGACGAGCTCGCTCGTCCCCGGGTGCGAACTGTGCGCCTTGAAGACGACAGGACATCCCGCAGCCAGGGCGGACGCCGTGTCCCCACCCGCCGTCGAGAACGCCAGCGGGAAGTTCGATGCACCGAAGACCGCCACGGGACCGACGGCCGCTTTGCGCTGCCGGATGTCCGCGCGCGGTGCCGGCACGCGGTCGGGGATCGCGGGGTCGACGCGCACCCCGCGGAACAGCCCTGCTCGCACGACGCCGGCGAACATGCGCAGCTGCCCGGTCGTGCGGCCGAGCTCGCCCGTCAGACGCGTGTTCGGGAGTCCCGTCTCCTGCTCCGCACGGGCGACGATCGCGCCACCTGCGGCCTCCATCTCGTCGGCGATCGTCTCGAGGAAGGCCGCGTGCCGCTCCGGAGACAGCCTCGAGAAGGAGTCGAAGGCCGTTTCGGCCGCCGCGGTCGCCTCACGCAGCTGGTCGACATCGATCTGCGAGTACGCCGGCTCCAGCTCCTCGCCCGTGGCCGGCGAGATCGCGCGCGACGGAGCCCCCGTTCCGACGACGGTGCGCCCCGCGATGGACGAGTGACCCGTGAGGGTGTCGATCGTCATCCTTGAGTGTCCTTTCGGTGGGTCAGCGTACGGCGAAGGAGGCAGCCACGCCCGCGCGTTCGATGAGCGCGGAGAGATCGGCGAGATCCTTCTCGTCGAGGTCGCGCAGGGGCGGGCGCACGCCACCGACAGGGCGACCGATCGCCCTGAGTCCGGCCTTGACGATGGAGACGCCGTATCCTTTCCCGCGATCCCGGATCTCGAGGTAGGGAAGGACGAAGCGCGACAGCTTCTCCGTGACCGCAGCGCGGTCCTGCGCCCGGACATCGCGGTAGAAGGAGAGCGCGAACTCCGGTACGAAGTTGAACATCGCCGAGGAGTATGTGCTCATACCCATCTGCAGCAGGGGCAGCGCGAAGGTCTCGGCCGTGGGCAGTCCGCCCAGGTAGAAGAGTCGTTCTCCGTTCCGGGCGTACACCTTCGCGAGATGCTCGATGTCTCCTGTCGCGTCCTTGAAGCCGATGAAGTTCTCATGGGTGTCGGCGAGGCGGGCGACGGTCTCCGCGGAGTACTTCGCGTTGGCGCGGTTGTACACGATGATCGGCAATCGTGTCGCATCGGCGATGGTGGAGACGTGAGCGAACAGGCCGTCCTGCTCGCACTCGGTCAGATACGGCGGCAGGACGAGCACGCCTTCCGCTCCCGCGGCCTCCGCCGCCTGCGCATTGGCCACGGCGTTCGCCGTCCATCCTCCCGCGGAGCCGAGCACGGGGACCTCCGGCCGCGAGGACTCGACGGCCGCGCGCACGACCCTGGCGTTCTCCTCCGGGGTCAGGCTGAAGCCCTCACCGGTCCCTCCGGCAGCGAACAGGCCGCCGACCCCGTAGCTCGCCTGCCAGGACACGTGCTCACGATAGGTCGCCTCGTCGAACGACAGATCGGGGGCGAACGCCGTCGCGGGGAACGACAGCAGTCCATCCTTGAGGTGCTCGGCAAGCTCTGCCGGAGTGAATCGGGTCACGGAGTGCTCCTGTACATCGTCGCCGGACGAACCGGCGCTGGTATCGACACTGCAACGCTAAGCCGCAAATGATGCTCTTACAAACTAACTAATAGATGAGTTGATGCAACTCAAGCATCATTCGACGATTCAGCGAGAACATTCGACACTCGATGTCACTCGCCACCCACCCCGAACTCACTCGCGGGCGACCTGCGCCGCCAGCAGCGTCACCAGCTCGTACACGACGTGGCTCGCGGCCACCCCGGTGACCTGCGCGTGATCGTACGCGGGGGCCACCTCCACGACATCCGCTCCCACGATGCGGTGTCCGCCCAGCGCCCGCAGCATCCGCAGCAGCTCACGGCTGGTCATCCCACCCGCCTCGGGGGTGCCGGTGCCGGGTGCATGCGCCGGGTCGAGCACGTCGATGTCGATCGAGATGTACAGCGGGCGGTCGTCGATGCGGTTCCGCACGCGTTCGATGGCGGCGGCCACCCCGTGCTCCTCGATGTACTCGCTCGTCACGATGGAGAAGCCGAGTCGGGTGTCGTCCTCCAGGTCCTGCTTCGAGTAGAGCGGGCCGCGCGTGCCGACATGACAACTCGCCTCGAGGTCGATGAGCCCCTCCTCGCTGGCCCGGCGGAAGGGTGTGCCGTGCGTGATCGGCGCCCCGAAGTAGGTGTCCCAGGTGTCCAGGTGCGCATCGAAGTGCAGCACGGCGACGGGACCGTGCTTCGCGGCGACGGCGCGCAGCAGCGGCAGTGCGATCGTGTGGTCCCCGCCGATCGTCACGATCCGCTGCACCTTCTCGCCGAGCGCGGTGGCGGCCCTCTCGATGTCGGTCACGGCCTCGCCGAGGTCGAAGGGGTTGGCGACGATGTCGCCGGCATCCACCACCTGGGCGATCGCGAACGGCGACACGTCCTGCGCGGGGTTGTACGGTCGCAGCAGTCGGGACGCCTCCCGCACGTGCGAGGGGCCGAACCGGGCGCCGGGACGGAAGCTGACGCCGGAGTCGAAGGGCACGCCGACCACGGCGATGTCGGCGCGCGGCACGTCCTCGATGCGCGGCAGCCGCGCGAAGGTCGCGATCCCGGCATAGCGCGGGACGGCGGACGAGTCGATGGGACCCACGTTCTCAGTCATCTCTGTCACCTCTCCTGTGCGTGCGCGGTCTGTCGCACGTGAACGAACTGCACACCGCCGGATGCGACGGCGGATCGGAGCGCGTCGGCGACGTCGCCGACGGCATCCACGCTGCGGGCTCCGGCGCCCAACGCCGCGGCGAGCGCGACCCAGTCGGGCTGCACGAGATCGACCCCGATGGGGGCGATCCCGCGGTCGAGCTCGTTCTGTCTGATCTCGGCGTACCCGCCGTTGTCGACGCACACCACGGTCAGGTCCAGCCGCTGCTCGACGGCGGTGAGCAGCTCGTTCATGCAGAACATCAGGGCGCCGTCGCCGGTGACGGTCACGACGGGCCGCTCGGTCTGCGCGACGGCGGCGCCGATGCCGGCGGGCAGCCCGTAGCCGAGTGTGGCGTAGGTCGGCGTGTACAGCAGCGAATGCGGGCGCCCCTGGCGCAACACGTTGGCCAGCGCGAGGTAGATGATCTGCGAGGAGTCCCCGGCGACGATCGCGTCGTCGGGGAGGCCCTCCGCGATGCGCTCGGCGAGGGTGGCGAGGTGCGGGGCGATGCCGGAGATCTCGTCCGCGATCGCGGCGCGCACCGGTGCGAGGTCGGGCGCGGGCGCCGAGCCTGCGGACAGGGCGTCCCGGATGCCGGCGAGCACCGCGGTCGCGTCGCCGGTGATCCCCACGGTCGCGTCGAGGTTCTTGTGCAACTGTGCGGCGGAGACGTCGACCCGGATCACGGCGCCGCGAGCCTCCAGCCGCGGAGCCCACAGCTCGGCCTCGCCGAGCTTGGAGCCGACCACGAGCAGCACGTCGGCGCTCTCGGCGACGGTGCGGGCCGCCGCGAGGCGCAGGTTCGCACCGAGGGAGAGCGGATGCCGTTCGCTGAGCGTCCCCTTGCCGTTGAGCGTGGTCAGCACCGGCGCCCCGAGACGCTCGGCCACCTCGGCGAGCTCCGTCGCGGCGCGGGTGGCTCCGCCGCCGGCGACGATGACGGGATTGCGAGCGGCGGCGAGCAGCCGCGCGGCCTCGGCGACGGCCGTGGCCTCACCCGCGGCGGGGGCAGGTGCGGGACGAGCACGCCGGGCTTCGGCGGGCACGGCGGCGGGAGACTCAAGTATGTCGAGGGGGATCTCGATGTGCACCGGACGAGGGCGGCCGGTGCGGAACAGCTCGAAGGCGTCGTGCACGGCCTCCACGGCCTCCGCCGCGGATGACACGCGCCGCGACCACTGGGCGATCGCCCCGGCCATCGCGGTGGAGTCCTTCGTCTCGTGCAGGGTGCCCACGTCCTGGAACTCGGCGCCCAGCGGCACGCCCGGGGAGAGCACGATGAGCGGGCGGGACTCGCAGAAGGCCGTGCCGATGGCGCTCATCGCGTTCTGCAGCCCGGGTCCGGAGGTGGTGATCACGACGCCGGGCAGGCCGGTCTGCTGCGCCCATCCGTCGGCGCCGTATCCCGCGCCCTGCTCGTGCCTGTTCGTGACGGCGCGGATGCCGAGCTCCGACAGCGGTCGATACAGCTCGAGGTTGTGAGTGCCGGGGATGCCGAACACGGTCGTCACACCGTAGCCGCGAATGGTCTCCAGCACGGCCCGTCCAGCGGTGTCGGCGTACTCGTCGCTCATGATGCCCTCCTCTGCTCGCGCGCGCCGCGCGCGTACCTGCGCTCCCCGTCGATCCACGTCTCCCGCACGACGATCGCGGAGATCTCCTCGGCGGCCACGGTCAGCGGGTCGTCCGACAGCACGGCGAAGTCGGCGTACTTGCCGACCTCCAGCGAGCCGAGGTCGTCCTCACGGCCGAGCGAGACGGCGCCCTCGTAGGTGTGCGCGCGCAGCGCGGCATCCGCGGGGATGCGCAGGCCGTCCGGGCCGAGCCGGTGCCCGCGCCGGGTGACCCGGGTCACCGCGGTCCGGATGGCCTCGAGCGGGATCGGCTCGGCGACCGGTGCGTCGGACGACAGCGTGATGGGGACGCCCGCCGTCTGGAACTCGCCGAGCGGGTTGAAGCGCTCGCCGGGCGTGCCGATGGCCTGCTCGACGCCCTCGCCCCAGTTGAAGTAGTGCTGAGTCTGGTTCACCGGGCGGATGCCGGCGGCGGCCATCCGCGTGATCTGCTCGGGCGTGGGCAGGCCGCAGTGCTCGATGCGATGCCGGGCGTCGGCGTCGGGGCGCTCGGCCTGCGCGGCCTCGATCGCCGACACCACCATCTCGATCGCCGTCGGCGACTGCGCGTGCGTGGCGGTCTGCAGTCCCGCGGCGTGCGCGCGACGGATGAGCTCGGCGTACTCGGCGGGCTCATGGTAAAGCTGGCCGGTGCGGCACGGGTCCCCCACGTATCCGTCCGGGAAGTAGGCCGTCCAGCCGCCGAGGGTCCCGTCGGCGTACAGCTTGATGCCCGCGAAGCTGAGGTGCGCGTTGCCGAACTGCCCGACCAGCCCCATCTCGAGGGCCTCGTCGAGCAGGTGGGACAGCAGGTACATCGACACGCGCACGTCGAGACGGCCCGCTTCGGCCAGGCGCAGGTACATGTCGAACTCGCGGCGCGACACCTGCGCGTCGCCGATGGTCGTCACCCCTCCGGCGAGGAACCGCTCGGTGGCGGCGTCCAGCTGACGCAGGTGCTCCTCCGGTTCATCGCCGAGGTGGAAGTTCGGGCCGTGGTGGCCGATCTTCACGCCGTGCACGCCCGTGAGGATGTTGCACGCCGCATCCGACAGCTCGCCGGTGAGTTCGCCGTCGGCGTCGCGGAAGAACTCGCCGCCGGGCGGGTCGGGCGTGGTGCGGTCCACGCCGTTGACCTCGAGCGTGTACGAGTTGACGACCCCGCCGTGGCCGGAGGCGTTCATCAGGTACACCTCGCGGTCCGTGGCGACCTCGTCGAGCTCGAACCGGGTGGGGTGCCGCCGTTCGGCGAGGTTGCGGTGCTCATAGCCGTACCCGCGCACCGGACGGTCAGCGGGCAGGGCCGCCGCGGCCTGCTTCAGCAGCACGATGATCTCCGGGATGCTCTGCGCCTTCTCCGGGCCGCAGTCGACCCACGTCATCATCTGCCCGTACATGAGCGGATGCGCGTGCGGGTCGACGAACCCCGGCACGACGACCGCGTCGCCGAGGTCGACGCGCTCTGCGTGCAGCCCTGCCGCCTGAGCGACCTCCTCGCAGTGGGCGGGAGTGCCCAGGGCGAGGATCCTGCCGTGGTCGGTGAGCATGGCCGTCGCGGTGCTGCCGGCGGCGTCCACCGTGCGGATGAGACGTGCGGTGAGGACGCGGGGCGCGGCCTGCACGGACCCGTCGAAGGCGGAGAGCTTCCTCATGGCAGCGGGGTGGCCGTCGTGTCGGTGCGTGCCGCGAACGATGCCGTCACGGGCGCCTCATCGGAGTGCTGCGGGGCCAGCCGTGTGCAGATGGCGGCGAGGATGGCCATGCCGGTGAACATCGCGATCACCGACCACACGCTTCCCGTCCAGGCCACCAGCTGCGTGGCGAACCACGGGGAGAGGCCCGCCCAGATCGCCGCGCCGACGCCGTAGGACAGGGCGATGGAGGTGTATCGCGCCTGCGGGCGGAACATCTGCGCGAGGATCGCCGCGATCGGCGCGTAGGTCGCGCTCATGGTGACGCGCACGAGGGAGGCGAGGAGGAAGATCAGCGGTTCGACCTTGCTCGGCATCACCAGCAGGAACGGCGCGAACACCAGCACCGATGTGACCAGCCCGATGTACATGATGTTCTTGCGGCCCCACTTGTCGCCCAGCCATGCCACCGGCAGGGTCACGAGGAATTCGACGAGGGAGGCGATCGTCATGGCATCCAGGATCAACTGCTCGTCCAGCCCGACCGGTGCGCCGACCGCGTAGGCGGTCGCATAGGTGGTGGCCAGGTAGTAGCCGCCGGTGGAGATGGGCAGCAGCCCGATGCCCAGCAGGATCGGCCACCAGTTGGCGCGCAGGGCGAAGGCGAGGGGCATCGACTGCTTGCGGCCCTCCACCTTGCCCTCGAAGACCGGAGTCTCCTCGACGCGGTACCGCACCCACAGCCCGACGGCGATCAGCACGATGGAGAGGATGAACGGGATGCGCCATCCGCCGTTCTTGATGAAGTCGTCACCGCCGCGCGACATGGCGGCGAAGATGCCGGATGCCAGCAGCGCGCCGGCCGGGTTGCCCAGCTGTGTGAACCCGCCGTAGAAGGTCTTCTTGCCCGCCGGGGCGTGCTCGACGCTCATCAGCACGGCGCCGCCCCATTCGCCTCCGACGGCGAGCCCCTGCAGCGCCCGCAGCGCGATGAGCAGGATCGGGGCGAGGAACCCGATGTCGGCGTAGGTGGGCAGACAGCCCACGAGCACCGTCGCGACACCCATCATGAGCAGGGTGATCACCAACGACACCCGCCGGCCGAGCTTGTCGCCGATGTGGCCGAAGATGATGCCGCCCAGCGGTCGCACGAGGAACGCCACGGCGAAGGTGGCGAACGCGGCGGCGGTCTCGGCCAGTGGATCATCGCTGGGGAAGAACAACGGCCCGAAGACGAGGGCGGCGGCGGTGGCGTAGACGTAGAAGTCGTACCACTCGATCATGGTGCCGACGAAGGCGGCGATGCCGGCGCGGCGCGCTCGGCTCTGGATGGTGGTCATGTCCGCTCCTTTGCGGCGGGGAAGGTGTGCAGCCAGGATGCTACTCGCTCCTCCATGCGCACATCACCGGCTCTGAAGGCTCCAAACCGCTGTTCTGATGTGATAATGCGACAGAAAGGCATTGGAACATCAGTTGTCGGAGGGAATCTCATGAGATCCTGCACGCACACGACACCGAATCGGGAAAGTCCGCGGTGAAGGAGAACACATGGATTTCGACGCAGAACTGATCCGTGCGCTCCAGGAGGACGGCCGCGCCAGCATCCGCTCCCTCGCGGTCCGCGTCGGCCGGCCGCGCGCCGTCGTCGCCCGGCGTCTGCGGGAGATGCTGAGCGAGCGGACCGTCCGGGTCGTCGCCGCCGTCGACCCGGCGCTGCTGGGCCAGCATGTGCTCGCCCACGTCTCACTGCGCATCGACGGGGCGGTCGATCGGGTCGCCGCCCGCCTGGGTGCGATGCCGGAGACCGTACTCGTCTCGGCGGTGGGCGGTCGGTACGACATGGTGATCGAGGTGCGGGTGGGGACCGTCGCGGAGCTGCATGATCTGCTCGGTCGCATCCGGACCCTCCCCGAGATCCGCGACATCAACACCCTCATCTACACGTCCGTGCTGAAGGGCTTCTTCGTCTCCGCATACCGCGGGCAGCTGCGCCCCGACGAGATCGACACGGCGATCATCGAGCTGCTCCAGCAGGACGGACGGATGACGCTCCGGGCCCTCGGGGAGTCCGTGCGCCTGTCGGCCAGCGCCGTGTCCACCCGCCTTCAGAAGCTGCTCGATGCCGGGGTGATCACCATCAGCACCGTCGAGGCCAGGGGTCTCGAGCATCGGCAGCTCTCGATGGGCGTCGGGATGACTCTCAGCGGTGACGACGACGCGGTCCTCGACGCGCTGCGCGCGCACCGCGGCATCGACTTCGCCGCGCGCACGCTGGGCCGCTTCGACGCGATCGCCACCCTCGTGGAGCCCTCCACCGGCACCCTCCACGACACGCTCGAGCACATCCGCCGCCTGCCCGGCGTCACCGCGACGGAGAGCTGGCTGCACCTGGCCGTGCTGAAGGAGGACTACGCGCGCACACTGCAGCGGACATGACGGCCGCAGCAGCGACGGCATCCGCACAATCCCGCCCGCGGCGCGCCATCACCACCCGTTCACCTGTCCCCGCCAGACTGCGAGCATGAGCGATGAGCAGTCGGCATCCGTGCCCGACACACCGATCACCACGGCCGCACTGACCGCCTTCGGCCACGGCGGCGGCGATGGGCCGGAGCCGCCCCGGAAGCGGGTGATCTCGTGGGCGATGTGGGACTGGGCGCTGCAGCCCTTCAACACCGTCATCCTCACCTTCGTGTGGATCGCGCTGTACCTCACCTCGCGGATGTTCCTCGATCCCCAGGTGCGCGAGTCGGGTCTGCTCGCCGACGGGTCGTACATGAACTGCAACAGCGACGAGTTCATGGCATCGGACTACTGCCAGGGGCTCACCGACCTGTCGGAGTGGTGGGGCTGGGCGAACTTCGCCGCGGGCATCCTCATCCTCATCCTGGCGCCGGTGCTCGGCCAGCAGGCTGACGCCCGCGGCAGCAAGAAGAAGTGGGTCGTCGGGTCGACCATCGCCGTCGCGCTGTTCCAGTTCGCGCTGTTCTTCGTCGACGCCGACCCGAAGCACTTCTGGTTCGGCGCCTTCGCCGTCGCCATCGGCTCGGTCGTCAACGAGATCGGCAACGTCAGCTACTACGCGATGCTCTCCGAGGTGTCGACGCCGAAGAACGTCGGACGCGTGTCGGGGCTCGGCTGGGGCATGGGCTACCTCGGCGGCGTCGTGGCGCTCATCGCCTGCATCCCTGTGCTGTTCCTGGTCGGCCAGGATGAGCCGCTCTCGTTCAAGCTCGTCGCCGTCATCTGCGGCGTGTGGACGATCGTCTTCGCCATCCCGATGTTCCGCAACGTGCCGGAGTCGCCGGCCTACGACACCTCGCAGCGGGTGGGCTTCCTCCGGTCCTACGTCGTGCTGGCGAAGAACATCGCGGCGCTGTTCCGCACCAACCGCCCGACGTTCTGGTTCATGCTCGCCGCCGCCGTCTACCGTGACGGCCTGGCGGGCGTCTTCGCGTTCGGCGCGGTGCTGGCCGCGCAGGGCTTCGGCTTCTCGTTCATCGAGGTGATCGTCTTCGGGCTCGCCGCCAACCTCGTCGCGGGGGTCTCGACACTGCTCGCCGGGCGCCTGGACGATGCGATCGGTCCCCGCCGACTCATCGTGGTCGCGCTCGTCGGCCTGGTCGTGATGGCCTTCGCCGTCTTCCTCCTGAAGGACCTCGGCACGATCGTGTTCTGGATCTGCGGTCTGCTGCTGTGCGCGTTCGTGGGGCCGACGCAGGCCGCCAGCCGCAGTCTGCTCACACGCCTGACCCCGCCGAGCCAGCAGGGCGAGATCTTCGGCCTGTACGCGACGACGGGGCGGGTCGCCTCGTTCCTCTCACCGCTGGCATGGTCGCTGTTCCTCGCCTGGTTCGGCGGGATCATCTACGGCGTGCTGGGCATCGGCCTGGTGCTGGCGATCGGCCTGGTCCTGCTGCTGCTCGTCCGCTTCCCGAAGGACGTCGGGGTCTGATCACGCCTCCCAGTTGTCGGCGAGCTTGGTGAGCAGCCGCGCGAGCTCGGCGCTCTCCTCGTCGGTGAAGGCCTCCAGGGCGCGCCCCAGCGCCTCTCGACGCCGACCGCGCACGCCGCGCAGCAGGCGTGACCCGTCATCCGTCAGCGCGATGCGCGTGCGCCGCGCGTCGTCCGGGTCGGCCTCGCGGCGCACCCACCCGCGATCGACGCCCTGCTGCACGAGTCGGGAGGCGCGCGGCTGGTCGACGCCGATCGCCTCGGCCAGCCCGCTGACGCTGAGCGGAACGGATGCCGAGGCCAGAGCCTCCACCATGCGGATCACCGCGGGAGCGCCGTGCCGCATCCCGCCGTCGGCACCCCAGGCTCGTCGCCCGTCGCCCGGACGACTGCCGTGTCGGCTGCCCTCGTGAGGGCCGTGCTCGTGAGGGCCGTGCTCGTGCGCGCGACGCCGACTCCCCCGCAGTCGTGAGAGCGCGGACGCGATGACATCGACGGGGTCGGCGGAGTCGGCGGTCATGCACACGACTTTACATGTGATTTGACATGCACTTCATTTCCATGTCATACTGCATGTATATGCACAATGACATGTAAGGAACATCCATGAACACCACGGACATGAACACCCACCCCTTCGGCTACTGGATCACAGCGGCGGACCGCCTGATGCGCGCCGAGTTCGCCACGGTCTTCGCCGACGAGGGCATCACCCGTCGCGACTGGCGGATGCTGAACCGCATCGGCGGCCTCGCCTCGCGGCCCGGATCCACCGACCGGCCCCTCAAGCCGCGCCGACTGCACCGGCTCTTCGAGCACGGCTGGATCGCACGCACGAAGGAGGGCTGGACCCTCACCGAAGCCGGCGAGCTCGCCGTGCAGCGTCTGCGCACGGCCGTCGACGAGATCCGCTCCCGCGTCTCCGACGCCCTCACTCCCGAGGAGTACGAGGCCATGACCGCCTCGCTCGAGAAGGTCGCCCGCGAGTTCGGGTGGACCGAGGGACGCAGGCTCCCCCGCCCCGGTGGCGGCCGCCCGCACACCGCCCACCGGCGCGGCGCCCACCAGCACGGCGCCGGACGTCGTCACGGCCACGCCACCCACATCCACATCCACACGCACGCCTGACCCCGCGCCCGCGCCGCGCCCCACACCCCGCCGAGCCACCATCGAATCCCCGAGCCACCATGCGGATGTCCTCATCTTGCGTGGTGGCTCGGCGCTCGCATGGTGGCTCGGCATCGTTCATGCGGAACCCGGACGGCGGGGCGCCTGCGCGGCGGGCGGGGTCGGCCCTGTCAGCCCCCGATCGCGCCCGCAGCGCTGCCACCGACATCCGTGCGGTGGAAGTTGAGATAGGAGCGGGATGCGGTCGGGCCGCGCTGGCCCTGATAGCGGTTGCCGTAGGGGCCGGTGCCGTAGGCGTTCTCGGTCGGCGAGGTCAGTCGGAAGAAGCAGAATTGGCCGATCTTCATGCCCGGCCACAGCTTGATCGGCAGGGTCGCGACGTTGGCGAGCTCGAGGGTGACGTGCCCGGTGAAGCCCGGATCGACGAACCCGGCCGTCGAGTGGGTGATCAGCCCCAGCCGCCCCAACGACGACTTCCCCTCCAGGCGCGCGGCGATATCGTCGGGAAGCGCCACCTGCTCGAAGGTGGATCCCAGCACGAACTCCCCCGGGTGGAGGATGAACGGCTCGTCGGGCGCCACCTCGATGAGCCGGGTCAGCTCGGGCTGTTCGACGGACGGGTCGATGAACGGGTACTTGTGGTTGTCGAACAGCCGGAAGTACCGGTCCAGCCGCACGTCCACGCTGGACGGCTGCACCATCTCGCCGTCGAACGGGGACAGGCCGATGCGGCCCGATGCGATTTCTGCCTTAATGTCGCGGTCGCTGAGAAGCACGTCTTCAGCGTAACGGTGCTTCCGCCCCTCCACAGCGCCGCGCCCGGGTCCCGGAAACGGCCGATCCGCGCATGCGACGGGAACCGTCACACGTCCCGCCCGCGCACCACGGCCCAGCCGCCCAGCAGCGCGGCGGCGGGCCAAGCGGCGAGCGTCGCCCATGCCGCGGGCACGCTGAGCGCGGAGCCCTCGGACGGCAGGATCGCGGAAGGGGCGGCGGATGCGGGCAGGTAGTCGGCGAGGCGCGCCACCCACTCGACGTCGTACAGCAGCGCCCCCAGGATGGTCATCACGATCGGCAGGACGAACAGGATGCCGACGGTGATCGCGATCGCTCCGGCGCCTGAACGCAGCAGGAACCCCAGCCCCACCCCGAGCAGCGCGAACAGCGCCATGGCGGCGGACGCCGCCGCGATCGGCAGGATGACGGCATCGGGGTTCGCCCAGGCCAGCGCCATGTCCTTCGAAGCGGCGATGGGGCTGATGACCGCCGCCGCCGCGACGAAGATGACCAGCGACACGACGAACATGAAGGCGGCGAGAACGACGGCCTTCGCGGCGACAACGGCCCCGCGCACCGGGTTGGCCGTGAAGGTGGAGCGCACCATGCCCGTGGAGTACTCCCCGGTCACGGCGATCACGCCGAGGATGCCGGCAAGCATCATCGTGAACTGCACGGGCGAGACGACGAGCATGATCGGGTCCCCCGCCGACATCGTGATCGCCGTGGCTCCGATCCAGGCGATGCCGACGGTGATCACGCCGACGATGCCCACCGACCACCAGGTGCTGCGGACGGTCATCAGCTTGATGAGCTCGCTGCGCAGCTGGCGGAGGAACGTCCGCCGGTACGCGGGAGCGGTGTTGTACGCGGCACGGGTCTGAACGGCGGTCATGCGCGTGCTCCTTCCAGAGTGCGCCCCTCCTGGGGCACGGCACGGGTGCGGTATTCGACGGCCTCCCCGGTGAGGGCGAGGTAGGCGTCCTCGAGCGAGCCGCTGGTGGGAGTCAGCTCATGGACGGGGATGCCGCGTTCGGCGGCGATGTCGCCGATGCGCGATGCCGGCAGGCCCGTCACGTCGAGGGTGAAGGGGTCGGAGGCGACGATCTCGACGTCGCGCCCGGCCACGGCATCCGCGAGTTCGGCGGCGCGCGGACTGCGCACGTGCACCCGCGAGGTGGTCCAGGCCCGGACGAGGTCCGGCAGGGCCGCGTCGGCGAGCACTCTGCCCCGACCGAGCACGATCACGTGATCGGCGGTCTGCGCCATCTCGCTCATCAGGTGACTGGAGAGCAGGACGGTGCGTCCCTCGGCGGCGGCGTGCCGGACGAACTGGCGCACCCAGCGCACGCCCTCGGGGTCGAGACCGTTGACGGGCTCGTCGAGGATGAGTGTGTGCGGGTCGCCGAGCAGCGCGGCGGCGATGCCGAGACGCTGCCCCATGCCGAGCGAGAAGCCACCGGCGCGCTTGCGCGCGACCGAGCCGATGCCGGTGATGTCGATGACCTCGTCGACGCGGGAGTCGGGGATGCCGTGCGTGGCGGCCATGGCGCGCAGGTGGTTGCGCGCGGAGCGGCCGGTGTGCACGGCCTTGGCGTCCAGGAGCACGCCCACCTGGCTCAGCGGGGCGCCCAGTCTGCCGTAGCTCGTGCCGTCGACCGTGACCCGTCCCGCGGTGGGACGGTCCAGGCCGACGATCAGGCGCATCGTGGTCGATTTGCCAGCCCCGTTCGGTCCGAGGAAGCCGGTCACGCTTCCCGGACGCACGGTGAACGACACGTCGTCGACGGCGACCTTGTCTCCGTACCTCTTGGTCAGGCCCTCTGCGGTGATCATGCCTTCGACGCTACGGGGGCGGATGCCGTGCGCGCGTCATCCTCAAGGATGAGACGACGGCGAGGAAGTGGTCCCCGGGGACGATATCCGTGCCGCATCCCGCGTTCGGCATCCGCTCCGCCGCCTCTTCGGCGTTTGGCCGTCCATCATCCAACCTGTAGAGTGGCATGGTCGATCCAGCCGCGGAATCACGCGGAAGGTTCGGTGCGGGGCTGTAGTTCAATGGTAGAACTTCTGCTTCCCAAGCAGACAGCGCGGGTTCGATTCCCGTCAGCCCCTCCATGTCGAATCTCCGGTCATCCTGAACGATCGGGCCTCGTCCCGGTGCCTCGCGAGTTCCACGCGGCGCTCTCCCCACCCAGGTGGGCCACCGTCCAGGACCCGCGAACCCGGCGAACCCAGCGCTACGACCCGCTCTGGCCGCGCCGGCTACCGCCCGGACGACTCGCCCCGACCACGCTTCGGGGAGCCGCCGGTTCCGCCTATCACGAGGTCGTTCGCCGTCCGAAGGACGTCGGATCCTGAGAACGCCGCCGGATCCGCGCCCTGAGCACCGAAGACGGTGAAGCGTGCGGTCTCCCCCGGAAGCAGAGTCAGCAGGGCCGCGTCCGTGCGCGCATCAGGATCGATGCGATCCACGAGAAGCGTGACCTCACGAGCGAGTCTGCGTGCCGTGACGTCGATGACCCAGCCGTCCTGGGTCGGATGCGCGACGGTTCTCAGCTCCGGATCGACGAGGTCGCTGTCGCGGTACTCCGCGAAGAACCAGTGGGCGCGCCTCCCCGCGTACGTGACCGTGAGCAACTCCCCCGCCGCCGAGAACGGGGTCGTCAGCTCGGACCCCAGACGCACGTGCTCCGACGACCGCGCGGCGACTTCGACGTCCAGAACGGTCCGAGCGAGAAGATGGCCGTCATAGCGATGTCGTTCGACTCTGAGTCGGCCCGTCCACGGGGCCCCGGTATCGTTGACCATCGCGACGGACAGGACATCGTCCCCGTCGGGCTGAACCGTGAGGAGCCTGTCCTGGTGCGCCGCACGGAGTGCATGCAGAAGCGGCTTCTCACGCCCGTAGCCGTCTATCGCGGACCACGACGTCACCGGCCAGGAGTCGTTGAGCTGCCACACGATCGCGCCCGTGCAGTGCGGAGTCAACGATCGGAACCATTCGATTGCCGTGCGCACGGCGATCGCCTGATTCAGGGACATCGCCCAGTGCCAGTCCTCCATGCGGTTCGGAAGCGGGAAGTGAGCGATCAATCCGTCGGTCAGCTTGTCGTTGCCCTTGATCGCTTTCTGGTGCACGAGCATGCCCGGTGACTCAGGGGTCAGCGGGGCATCGTGGAGGCTCTCGGTGAGCGTCGCCCAGGTCGGAGGGCCCTGCCAGCCGAACTCGGCGACGAACCGCGGGCGGTGGTCACGATAGTGCGGCCAGTCCTTCTCGTTCCACAGATCCCAGATATGGACCGTGCCCTGAGCCTCATCGTTCTGGGGAGCACCGGGGTCGGGGCTGAACGGGCTGGCCGGCGTGTAGCAGACCTGCGGAGCCAACTCGGCGACGGTGCGCGGGAGCAGGTCGTAGTAATACCCTGCTCCCCATGTCCGGCCGTCGAGTCGCTTCTCCCACCCCCAGTCCTGTCGGCCCCACGCATTCTCGTTGTTTCCGTTGAGGACGACGAGAGACGGATGCGCACCGAGCCGCACGACGTTGTCACGAGCCTCCGCCTCGACCTCCGACCAGAGGGGTTCCTCCTCGGCGTACGCGGCGCATGCGAAGAGGAAGTCCTGCCATACGAGAATCCCGCGTTCATCGCATTCCGCGTAGAAGTCATCGGATTCGAAGATGCCACCACCCCACACTCGGAGAAGATTGACGCCGGCGAACTGCGCCTGATCCATGCGCCGGGCATAGCGCGCTCGATCGACGCGATGAGGAAAGGAATCATCGGGAATCCAGTTCGCACCCCGGACCAGGACGCTCTCGCCGTTGACCTCGAGCCGGAATCCCGTACCCGCCGCATCGGTTTCGGTGACGACGGAGACCGAGCGGAACCCGATCCGGCGGTGAGCGCCGTCGATCACGACGCCGCCGGCACGAACCGTGATCTCAAGGTCGTGCAGGACCGGATCGCCATGGCCGATGGGATACCACAGGGCGGCATCGGGGATCCGAATCACCGCGCGGATGCTCGTCGCACCGGCGGGCAGGGTGATCTGCTCCAGAGCATCGCCCAGGCGCAGCTCGATCTCCAGGCTCCGCCCGCCGGCTGCATCCAGGAGCAGTTCGACATCGGCAGTGGGGACTCCGTCGACGACGTCGGCGGATATCCGCGTCTCACGAAGCCGTCCGATGCTCCATGTCTCGAGCCTGACGGGACGCCAGATGCCGGCCGTGGCCGTGTCGATGCCCCAGTCCCAGCCGAAGCTGCACGCCATCTTCCGCAACGCGTTGTACGGATGGTGGTTGGCGTGCGGGCGATAGCCGAGCTGGAGGCTGGCTGCATCGGCGGCGCGGATCGCCGAGCTGAATCGCACCGTCAGTTCATTGTCTCCGTGATGCAGCCTGCCGGTGATATCGACCCGGTAGGTGCGATGCATGTTTCGCGTCGTCGCCAGAGTCTCGCCGTTCAGCCGAATCTCGCTCACGGTGTCGAGCCCCTCGAAGACGAGCTCCTGGAAGTCTGATCCGTCCGGCGTCCACGGGATGATGACGCGGTACGACCAATCCGACAACCCGATCCATCCCTGGGTCAGCTCATTCCGATCCAGATACGGATCCGGAATCAGACCCGCGCCCATCAGGTCGGTGTGAACACTTCCCGGAACCGCGGCGGGAATCGGTCCGAAGGCGAGAACAGGGTCGGGGACGTCGCCCGCGAGCGGCACGAGCGTCCATCCGTCGGAGAGGATGACGCGCGACACCGGTACCGGGCGCTGATCCTCTTCGCCGTGCTGGGTGTCATCGGAGGTCACTTGAGCGCACCCCCGATCAGACCCGCGACGTAGTAGCGCTGAAGCAACAGGTAGACGATCACGCAGGGGACCACCGTGACGGTGACTCCCGTCTGCATGAGCCCGAAGTTGACGCCGAACTGACTGTCCGTCGAGAGGATCCCGATGCTCACCGGCAACGTGTACAGGTGCTGATCCGTGATCAGGATGAGTGCGGCGAAGAAGTCGTTCCAGGCTGCGAAGAAAGTCAGCAGCGCTGTCGACACGACACCGGGAAGGGCGACGGGGAGCATCACCCGCCACATGGCGCTGAGCGCGGACGCGCCGTCCAGCTGCGCCGCCTCCTCCAGCGAGGAGGGCACAGCGGCGAACGAGTTGCGCATCAGGAAGATGCCGAGCGGGAGATTGAAGGTGGCCAACACGAGCGCGACCCCGATCAGGTTGTTCTGGAGTCCGATGTCACGCAGCACGATGTAGAGCGGTGTGATGATCGCCTGGAACGGCACCATGAATGTGACGAGGATCACGAAGAAGGCGGCGCGGCTTCCGGGGAAGGGCAGCTTCGAGAAGGCGTAGCCGGCGAGCACGCTCACGGCGACCGTGACGACGGTCGCCGTGACCGAGACGATCAGCGAATTCCCGGTGCTCTCGAGCACGGAGATGCCTCGACTGGAGTCCGTGATCTTCGCGAGATTCTGGGGGGTGACCTGCGAGAGCATGACACCGATCGGGTACAGGAAGAGCACGGCGAGGCACAGGGAGATCGCCCACCACACGGCCCGAGGCAGTATCGGTGTCCGCCTCCGCGGTGCGCGTGCGGACGGGTGGAGCGAAGCAGGTGCGGTCAGTCGCGGCATTGTGCTGGTCATCAGTTGTCCGAGTTCCGAAGCAGGAGCATCTGCCCGGCGCTGACGAGGCCGAGCACGAGCATGAGGAGGATGGAGAGCGCCGACGCGTAGCCGACACGGAACTGCACGAAGCCGGCGCGATAGATCTCATAGACCGCCGTGAGCGTTGATCCGGACGGCCCGCCGACGGTCATGATGTAGAACTGGTCGAACGCCAGCAGGGAGCCCGCCACGGAGAAGACCAGCACGAGGGCGAGCGTCGGGCGCAGCAGCGGCACGGTGATGTGCCAGAAGCTCTGCCATTGGCCGGCCCCGTCGATCTTGGCCGCTTCATCGACCTCCTCCGGGATCGCCTGCATTCCCGACAGCACGAGGAGCATCTGAAGCCCGACGACCTTCCAGGTGACCATCCCGACGACGATGAGGAAGGCGGAGCCGAACTCCGCGAAGAAGTTCCTGGTCGGATCCAGGATGCCGAACTTGCCGAGCAGCGTCGTCGTCGGCCCGATATCGGACTGCCACATGAACTGCCAGATGTAGCTTCCCGAGGCGAGTCCGATGACGACGGGCAGGAAGTAGACCGTCTGGAACGCACGAGCAGCTCGAGTTCCACGGCGCACCAGAAAGGCCAGCCCGAATGCCAGGATCAGCAGGATCGGAGTGATCACCACGGTGTAGAGCAGAGTGAAACCGACCGCGTGCAGGAACTGCTCATCCTGGAAGGCCTGCACGTAGTTGTCGAAGCCGGTGAAGTGCGAGCTTCCCAGCAGAGGCCAGTCGCTGAGGGACATCCAGATGGTGCGGAGCAGCGGCCAGATGAAGAAGAGGACGAGAAGCGCGAAGGCGGGAAGACTGAAGGCGAGTCCGAGCATCCTCCTCCGGCGACCGATCCTGTTCCTGCCGGGCCGAGTCGGCGGTGCTGCCTGCTGAAGTGCGGTCATTGCGAGCTCCAGGTAGTCGAGGGGGCGGGCGCGACGGCCCCGCCCCCTCGTGCGGATCTACTTGTTCTTGTCCAGGATCGCTTGACCGTCCTTCTGCGCCTTGGCCTGGGCATCCTGCACCGAGCCGGAGCCGAAGACGGCATCCTGAATGAGCGTCGACCAGACACCGTTCGAGTCATTGATCAGTTCGTTCTCGACGACGCTGTAGGGCACGTGGCCCTGAGCGAGAGCCTCCGCGAAGACCTTGTTTCGCGGGTCCTTGTTCGTGTACACCTTGTCCGCCAGATCCAGCCGGATCGGCATGACCCCGTTGTCGGCCATGATCGACTGCGCCTTCTCGTCGGTGACCCACTTGAGGAACTGCCAGGCCCCCTCGGGGTTCTTCGCCCCGGAAGGGATGGCGATGTCATCGCCACCGGCGAAGGATGCGGTCTGACCGGATTCCGCACCCGGGATCAGAGCGACTCCCCAGTCGAACGTGGCCCCTGAGGCGGGGTCCGTGAGAGAGGTCAGGTAGAAGTCGCCCCAGTTGAAGATGCCGACCTTTCCCTGCTTGAAGGCGTCGCCGGCATTGGAGCCGCCGTCGGACTTCACCAGCTGCGGCATCGCACCGCTGTCCCACATGTCGCGGTACATCGTCAGCGTCCGGGTGACCTCGGGGCTGTCGAATTGAGCCGTCTGCCCGTCCTCGGAGAGCACGTTCCCTCCCTGCGCCCAGACGGACGGCCCCATCGAGAAGATGTTGCAGCCGCCGCAGGCTCCCGAGAAGGCGAACCCGTAGACGCCGTCGCCCAGTGCCGTGATCTTCTCGGCAGCCGCCTGGACCTCGTCCATCGTCGTCGGCGGCTTCTCCGGATCGAGTCCGGCCTTCGTGAAGAGATCCTTGTTGTAGTACATGACGGAGACGTCGCCGGTGAAGGGCAGCGCATAGGTCTTGCCGTCGTACTGCCCCTGGGAGACGTGCGCGGGACTCATGTCGTCCTTCCAGGGCAGGCTGTCCACCTTGTCGCTGATGTCCGTGAGAGCACCGGCAGACGCGAAGTACGGCGCGTAGACGAGATCCATCGAGGCGACGTCCGGTGCGCTGCCACCGGCTGCAGCGGTGCCGAACTTCTGCACGAAGTCCGCGGAGGGGACGATCGTGACCTCGACTTCGATGTCCGGGTGGGTCTTGTTGAACTCGTCGGCGAGCTTGTTGATGAAGCCCGACTGCGAGTCGCGAACCCAGACGCTGACAGTCCCGTTCCCGCTTCCGCCGTCGGTTCCTCCCCCCGAGCATCCGGACAGCGCCACCGCTGCGGTCGCGAGCGCGACAACGGCGGCGAGGGGTGTGATGTGACGCCTCATTGCGTGTTTCCTCTCTTCATGGTGGTTGCCGGCGGACCGGCGGGCCGTCCGGTGTCTCAGCTGGTGGGCAACCAGACGCGCATTGCCCCGCGGGACCTGTTGGCCCAGCGGAAGTAGGGGATGACGGTGATCGAGCCGAGGTCGTCGAGCGCTGTCGATGCCGTCGCGGAGTACAGCCCGGTGTTCCTCGAGCGGCGCGCGGAGCCGGGGATGCTGAGCACGGGCGCACCGAGTTCATCATCCCAGCCGGCGTCCTCGATCCTCGGGTCGATCGGGACGACGACGTCCTCGACCGCGACGCCCTCGGGGAGATCGGCTTGCTCCAGCGCGTACAGCACCGGGCCGCGACGCACGGCGAGCGACCCGCGGACCGCATCGACCCACGGATGCGCGGCTTGAACCTCGCCCTGCATCCCGAGCGCCAGCTCGATGACACGCGCGCCCGGCTGAACGTCGGCATAGCCGACGCCCGGCACCGGATGGTCGACTCCGTCGACAGTGAGCCCGACGTCCGTCGCCCAGGAGGGGATGCGGAGCTCGATCCTGGTCGTCGACGGGGCCGACAGTTCGATGCGGATCGTCCCGTCCCAGGGATATGCCGTCCGCACCGCGGCGCGCACGCCCTCACCGAGGTCGTATTCACCGTCGGCGTAGAGCTGGAACTGCACCGCGTCGTCGGAGCGAGTCAGAAGGTAGCCCCCGATGCTGGCCAGAAGGCGAGCAAGATTGGGCGGACAGCAGGCGCAGGCGTACCAGTCGAGTCTCGCAGACGGAGCGTCCTCCTCATGGTCGTGCCCGGTCCGCAGCTGGAGTGGATTGGAGTAGAAGAACGAGCGTCCGTCGATCGCCGTGGACACCGCGATCGCATTGTAGAGGCCGCGCTCCATCTCATCCGCGAAGCGCGAGTCGCCATGGAGCAGCAGCATCCGCCAGTTCCAGTGCAGATTGGCGATGGCGGCGCACGTCTCGGAGTACGCGCGGTCGGCGGGAAGTTCATAGGCATCGCCGAACGCCTCACCCCGATGGCGTGAACCGACGCCACCGGTGATGTACATCCGCTGCTCGTGCTCGCTGCGCCACAGAGCATCCAGCGCGTCCTGGTACCCGGATCCGGGGTCGTCGAGCTGCAGATCGGTGACACCGGCCAGAAGGTAGAGCTGGCGGACCGCATGCCCCGTCACCTCGCGCGCCTCTCGCACCGGCACCAGATCCTGGTAGTAGGCGCCGCCGAACTGGCCCTCTCCGATCGTGCGATGGCCTCGCAGCTCGACCATGCGGCGCGCGAGCTCGCGGTGACGCTGGTCGCCGGTGAACCGTGCGAGCTCGACCAGAGCGGTCTCGATCTCGGGGTGCCCGTCGATGTCATCGCGGCCGCCTTCTCCGAAAGTCTCATGGACGAGCTCCACGTACCGAAGAGCGAGGTCGATCAGATCCGTCCGCCCGGCATACGCCCACGCGATGGCGGCCTGGATCAGGTGTCCGAGGCAGTAGAGCTCATGCCCTTGCGCGAGATCAGTGAACCTTCGACCCGCACGCGGGCCCTGGAAGTATGTGTTGACATACCCATCCGGCTCCTGCACGGCGCGGATCAGCTCGATGGCCTCGTCGACGAAACCCATGAAATCCGAGACGTCTCCACGAACCGCCTCCCATCCGATGGCCTCCAGCGTCTTGAACATGTCGGAGTCGGAGAACAACGGACCGCGGAACGGAGCGGTGCTGGTACCTGCGAGGCGTCGGAAGTTGTCCAGCACGCCGGACGTCTCCAGTCGGTCGATGCAGTGCGGAATGGTCGCCTCGCGATTGAGCCTCTGCCACTCGCCCAGCA
Source organism: Microbacterium soli (assembly GCF_039539005.1). Taxonomy (NCBI): domain Bacteria; kingdom Bacillati; phylum Actinomycetota; class Actinomycetes; order Micrococcales; family Microbacteriaceae; genus Microbacterium; species Microbacterium soli. Next base: position 1,452,816 of record NZ_BAABCP010000001.1, on the reverse strand, counting down.
GCTGACCTCCGAGGCGGACATCGCGCAGATCGAAGGGGCGACGGGCCGTGCGGGATGCGGGGACGGCGGGGGCGACGGTCACTCGAGACTGACTTTCCACAGGGCTTCCTCTTCTTCATTGAACGGTAGTACACCGGTGCACTACGCCAAACCTACACCGGTGTACTACTGCAATGTCAAGAGAAATCTCACATCCGGCTCGAAGGATCAGACGGAGTCGCGTTCGACCAGCCGGTGGCCCGCCATGAGCAGCGTGGTGCCCATGCTCTCCTCAGGACTCGCAAGCCGCTGCGCCAGCAGTTCGACTGCCTTCTGCGCGATCCACTCACGCCCGGATTCGATCGTCGTCAGTGCCGGACTGCTGAATCGTCCCTCATCGACGTTGTCGAATCCCACGACCGCGACATCCTGCGGCACCCCCAGCCCCCGCCTCTGAAGCTGGCTCATGGCGCCCAGCGCAAGTGCATCGTTCAGTCCGAACACGGCATCGAACTCGACTCCTTCGTCGATGAGCCGTGCCACGGCATCGGCACCCGCAGTCCGATTCCACGGGATCGGGCCCACGAGAAGCCGTGGGTCGCATCGCACCCCCGCCTCTTCGAGAGCGCGCAGGTACCCGCGATAGCGACCGGCGGCCGCCGTCGGCTCCTCAGAGTCCTCCATCCCCAGCGCGACGATGCGTCTGCGCCCCGAACTGAGCAGGTGCGCGGTCGCGTCATGGGCTCCTGCCTCGTTGGCGACGGCGACGAAGTCGAAGCGCCCCTCATGCACTCGATCGCCGATCAGGATCAGAGGAATGGCCGTCGTCGCGTCGCGGATGTCATCGGGCGAGAGTGCGATCGGCTCGAAGATGATCCCGTCCACACTGCGCCCGCCCGTGCCGTTCAGCACGTCGAGTTCGCGTGTCCGCTTGCCGTCGGTGACCTCGACCAGCACATTGAGTCCGCGCCGCTGTGCCGCGCTCACGACGGCCTGCGACAGTTCGGCGAAGTACGGGTGAGCCAGTTCCGGAACCGCCAGTCCGATCGACCCCGTGCGCCCTGAGCTGAGGTTGCGCGCGGAGATGTTGACCTTGTAGTTCAGCTGCTCGATGGCCGCCTCGATCCGCTGGCGCGTCTCGTCCCGCATGTACGGGTAGCCGTTGAAGAAGTTCGAGACGGTCTTCTTCGAGACGCCCGCGATACGGGCGACGTCTGCCATCGTCGCTGCCATCCAGTCCTCCTGGGTCGATCTTAGGAGGAGTCGCGTGGCACATCGCCCAGGCTCAGCCCTGGGGCGAGCAGCTGCTCGCGCAGCAACCGCTGCACACGTTCTTCGTGCACCTTCGCGGTGCACGAACCGCACTCCTCGGACGCGGCTCCCTGTCCCTTCTGCACTATGCGTTGCGATACCTGGATCCGGTCTCGCGAACGGGCCCGAGATCTGCCGCATCCGCAGTCCGCCCGGCGGAGACCAGCTCCCCGGGGAAGTGGCAGGCCACCCGACGCCCGTCACCCACATCTTCGAGCACCGGCTTCTCGGTGGCGCAGATGCCGCGATCCTCTCGGTATCGGGGACCGATCGGACAGCGGGTATGGAATCGACAGGCCTGCGGCGGATCGATCGGCGTCGGTACCTCACCGCGCAGAATGATCCGTTCGACGCTCTTCGCGCTGTCCGGGTCGGGCTCCGGCACCGCCGACACGAGGCTCGCCGTATACGGATGCAACGGCGAAGCAGTCAGCGACGCAGCATCGCCCTCCTCGACGATCTCCCCCAGGTACATCACCAGAATACGGTCTGAGATGTACCGCACCGTCGCCAGGTCATGTCCGATGAACACGTACGCCAGCCCAATCTGCTCCTGCAACCGGCGCAGCAGATTGATCACCTGCGCCTGAAGGGAGACATCGAGCGCGGCCACTGCCTCATCGAGCACGATCAGCGTCGGGTCGACCGCGAGTGCTCTCGCTATCACGACGCGTTGGCGTTGGCCTCCGGAGAACTCGTGTGGATAGCGTTCCGCAGCTGCTGCATCCATCCCGACGAGCGAGAGCAATTCCACCACCCGTGCCGCGCGCTGCTCCGCATCGAGAACGCCGTTTCGCAGCGCTTCCGCAATGGACTGTCCCACCGTCATCCGGGGGTTGAGCGCCCCCATGGGGTTCTGGAAGACCAGCTGAACCTGCTGGTTGTATGCGCGTCGCTGTGCGCCTCGCATACCCAGAATCGACCGCCCTTCGAAGCGAATGTCGCCTTCGACCGGTTCCTCGATACCGAGGATGAGGCGTCCGAGGGTCGACTTGCCGCATCCTGATTCACCGATCAGCCCCACCGTCTCGCCACGACGAACAGCGAAACTCACGCCGTCGACGGCATGCAGAGTCTGCTTCTGCCTCCCGAACAGCGTCTTCGGACCCACCGGGTAGGTTCGTCGCACATCCTCGATATCGAGCACCACGCCCCCGGCTGCGTTCCGAGACTCAGCGACCTGTTCAGGTGCTGCATCGCGAGGCGGCACTGTGCCGTCCGTCAACGGCAGCCAGCACGCCCGTCTGCGATCTCCGCCCACGAGCGCGGGATCTTCCACCCAGCAGCGGTCGAATGCGCGCGGATCACGGTCCGCATAGGCGCACCCTTTCGGCGGCTTGCTCAACAGCGGCGGCCGGCCGTCGATCGCGACGAGCGGCAAACCCTTCGATCGCTCCAACGACGGCGTCGCACTGAGCAGATCACGAGTGTACGGATGCTGCGGTGCGGCGAACACCTCACCGACCGGTCCCGTCTCGACGATCTTGCCCGCATACATGACCGCAACACGATTGCACGCCCTGGCCACGACCCCGAGGTTGTGGGTGATCAGGAGCACCGCCGTCCCCTGCGCTCTGCCGAGTTCGATCAGCAGCTCGAGGATCTGCGCTTGGATGGTCACATCCAGTGCCGTCGTCGGTTCGTCGGCGATGATGAGCTTCGGCCGATTGGCGAGCGCCATCGCGATCATGACGCGCTGCGACATGCCGCCGGAGAACGCCAGGGGATAATCGGCCATGCGAGCCTCAGGGTCGGGGATGCCCACGTCGGCGAGCAGTTGGATGCTGCGGCGCTCCGCCTCCCGCCGCCCGATCGAACCGTGCGCGCGTATCGTCTCGACGAGCTGGTCCCGCACCTTCATCAGCGGATTCAACGAGCCGATCGGATCCTGGAAGATCATGCCGATCCCCTGCCCACGGATCTCCCGCTGCTCCGCATCCGACAGCGAGAGGAAGTCGGTCCCGTCGAACTCCACGGACCCGGACTCCACGCGTCCCGGTGCGCGCACCATGTTCAGAATCGACGTCGCGGTGACGGACTTGCCGGAACCCGACTCCCCGACGAGAGCAAGGACCTCTCCATGTGCGATGTCGAAGTCGACCCCGCGGACCGCTGAAACCGGCCCGTCGTCGGTGTCGAATGTCGTGTGAAGATCCCGAACACGCAGCACGGGGGCGACGGATTTCATCTCAGTCATCGCTTGAGCAGTCCCTTGTTCAACCCATCCCCGACCAGATTGAATGCGAGAACGAGTGCGGTCACGACGATCATGGGAGCGATCGCGTACATCGGCGCACGGTCGAGAAAGCTGATGCTCGTGCGAAGCAACGAGCCCAACGACGGCTCGGGCGGTCGGACACCAATGCCGACGAAGCTCATCGCGCCTTCGAGGAAGACAGCGAGCGAGAGGCTCACCGCCGCCTGGACGATCAGCGCATCGAGCGCATTGGGCAGGACATGGCGGAACAGTACGCGCAGCGGAAGCACACCGACGATGCGCGCCGCCAGCACGTACTCCCGCGAACGAAGGCCCCGGATGGCGTTGCGTGAGAGCCGCCCGAACAACGGGATGTTGACCAATGACACCGTCACGAGCACTGCAACGAGTCCTGGCCCGATGAGCGCGGCCACCGTCACGCCCATCACAAGGCCTGTGAAGGCCAAGGAGACGTCGAAGGCGCGCTGGACGAGCATGTCGAGCACTTTGTGCATCGTGCTCACCGCACCGAGGATCGTCCCTATGACGGCACCGATCGGTACCGCGATCGCACCGACTATCAGATCCTGACGAATTCCGTAGAGCACGCGTGTCATGAGGTCACGCCCGAACTCATCGGTTCCCAGCAGGTGTGCGGCACCGGGCGGGAGAAACGCATCCGGCCCCTGGTCGACCGGTGAGTACGGTGTGAAAAGCGGCGCGGCGATGCCGACCGCAGCCGCGACCACGATGATCACGATCCCGACGATCGCTTCAGGGCTGCGGAGCCCGCGCAGGAGCGAGCGACGCCGTGAGCGCTTCGCGGGTGCGGTTGCCATGGCGACGGTGTCAGTGACGGCGGTCATTTCAGTTCCAATCGGATGCGCGGGTCCATCGCCGCGTCGACGACGTCGTTGACCAGTTGGACGATGATGAAGACGGCGACGGCGATGAGGAGCAACGCCTGCGTGAGGAGGTAGTCGTTGCCGTTCACCGCCTGCAGCAGAAGCTGCCCGATGCCCGGCCACGCGAAGATGGTCTCGATGATGATCGCACCGCCGAGCATCTGACCGATCTGCAGACCGAGCACGGTGATCACCGGAGGCAGAGAATTGGGAAGAACGTGCGCGCCGATCAGACGGCGGTTGCGAAGCCCCTTCGCGATGCCGGTCTGAACGAAGTCCTGGCCGAGCGTCTGCCGCAGCGACGCCGCCAGGAACCGTGCCAGTGTGGCCGCGGTCGGCAAGCTCAGAGCGATCGCCGGCATCAGCAGGTACTGCCAGCCCAGGGAGAAGTCCCGCAGGCCGGGGCCCATGCCGCCGGGGGGCAGGATGCGCCAGGTGACGGCGAAGACGAGGACCAGCAGAACACCGGTGACGTACGTGGGCACCGCGATTCCGAGCGAATTGACGCCGGAGAGCGCTGTGCGGAGGAACGACGAACGAGTGGTCCCCATGATGTAGCCGACGATGCCGCCACCGATGACAGCGATGATCGTCGCAGCGGTGGCCAGCATGATCGTGTTGCCGAGGCTCTGACCTATGAGTTCCGAGATCGGCGCCTGCAGAAGATAGGAGGTACCGAGGTTCCCGGTCAATACGCCACCGAGCCAGGTCAAGTACTGCACGACCAGCGGTTTGTCGAGGCCGAGTTCGGAACGGATCGCGGCAATCGTCTGGTCGTCGGCATCCGGCCCCGCGACCAGTGTCGCCGGATCGCCCGGTGCGAGACGGATGATCACGAAGATGGCGACCGACGAGATCAGAAGGACGACGATCGTCGCCGGCAGGCGACGAAGGATGTAACGCAGCATCACAGCTCCCTGAATACCCTGAACAGCCCGGTGGTGCGCGCCGAAGCCCGCACCACCGGCCGGCGATCACCTACTACTTCTGCAGGTACGCTTCGTCCAGGATCAAGTAGTCGAGCATCGTCTCGTCCAGACCCTTCAGCGAGTCACTGATCGCGTAGGTGTGCGTAGAGAGCACCAAGTCGCTGACGAACTGCTGGTCGAGCAGGAATTCGTTGACCTGATCATAGGTCGCCTGATCGATGTCGCCGCTGCTCTGCCAGATCTTGTCAGCCAAGGCCCGGTACTCGTCGCTGTCGAAGCCGGATGCGTTCTTATCGGCATTGAACGGGAAGGCGCCCTTGATCAGGGTGGCTGGGTGCAGTTGCCCGAAGCCGTGCCCGGCGAGGAACAGGCCGTCGAACTTCGCCCCTTGCAGCCGAGAGGTGAAGTCGCTGGCTTGAAGCGGCATCAGCACCGGCTTGAGGCCGGCTTCCTGGAGGTCGTATTCGATCACTTCAGCCATACCCGCCGAGGGGGGGAAGCCCGAATTGAAGTAGATCTTCACGCTCTCGCCATCGGCGCCCGCCTCGCTGAGCAGGCTCTTGGCCTTGTCGATGTCGCGCTCGAAGTGGTTCGCCTTGTCTGCGTCGTAGGCCGGCGAGCTCTCCGCCCAGGGGAGAGCTGTTACCGTCCCGATTCCGCCGTCGACCTGTTCGAGGATGCGTTCACGGTCGATGGCGTAGGAGATCGCCTGCCGGACCCGCTTGTCTTTCAGGACCGGCACCGACACGCTGGATCCGATGTACTGCGCAGAGTCGTTCGCGTCGGATCTCACCAGATCGAAGCCGGGCTGGTCCTCGATGCTGGCGGCATCCAGCGGAGACAGATCCAGCGCGAGCTGACTCTGTCCGGCCTTCAGCGATGAGAGCATCGACTGCGAGTCCCGCACCACGGTGAATCTCACCCCGTCGAGATGCGGGGCCCCCTTCACCCAGTAGTCATCGTTCTTGACCAGATCGGCGCCTTGCCCGGGGGAATAGGACTCGACCTTGAAGGGGCCCGTCCCGTTCATGTTCTTCCCCGACAGCATTCCGTCCGGATCGGTGCCGTCGATGATCGGCATCATGAGGAACAGGTCCATGTAGTTGCTCATCGCTTTGCCGAACGTGATCTGCACCGTGTGATCGTCGACGGCCTTCTTCTCGGTGATCTCCGCGGCGATGTGTTTGGTCTGAGAGGGCACTTCGGGACGAAGAAGCGTATCGATGCTCGCGAGGACATCGTCGGCGGTGAACGCCCGCCCGTCATGGAAGGTCACATCGTCGCGGAGGGCGAAAGTGATCTGCGTGCCGTCGTCGGAGAGCGTCCACGACGTCGCGAGCTCGGGCAACGGCTCCAGCGTCTTGTGGTCGTACTGCACGAGCGAATTGAAGATCGCGCGCTCCACACTCATGTTCGGATTGTTCTGGGAGAACATCGTGTTCGGCGAGATGTCGGCCGACTGGACGATGGTGAGCGTCCCGCCGTCCGTGGCCTCACCGTCGCCCGATGACTCGGCCTGCTCCACTGCCGAGGCGCACCCTGCCAGGAGCACAGCGGTCAAGGTTGCTATTGCGAGAGCTGCCGTTCGGCGGCGATTGTCTTTCACCTGTGACTCCTTCGTCGATAAACCGTCTTGACTCTTGTCATAATAATTACTACCAGCAACTAATGCAAGCGACGCCTCCTCACCATCAGGCCGGCAGCGAGCGCCAGCAGAATCACGGCCGCGCCGACGGGCGCCCAGGGAAGCTCCTGCCCGGTCTCCGCGAGTTCATCCGATCCGAAGGACACCGTCGCGGCGGGGGCCCCGTCATCCGCACCCACCGATGCAGTCGGCTGCCCCGACGGCGATGATCCGCCGCCGTTCTGCTCCTCGTCGGTGTCCGACGGCCATCCGACCAGGATCCCGTCACCCAAACGATCCTGTTCGGCACGGACCTCGGCATCCGAGATGACCGTGCGCTCTCCGAGCGGCACGGCGACGACGGTGCGTCCCGACTCATCCGTGTACGCCGTACCGGAGCTCTCACCGACGGTGACCGTCACCGGCTCATTCGCGCGGAACCCACGAACCTCGAACGCCGCGCTGTTCCCCGCTTCGACCACGGCCGGGCGTTGCGGAACGATCGAAGGACCCTCGCTTGCGGACTCCCCCGCATCCGCCGCTTCGCGCTCAACGGGCTCCGTCTTCACCGTGTCGGCCGGCTTCGGATCGGCCGGCACAAGACCGCCCTCCGACTCCTGCTCGAGCACGATGTCGTCGACGGCGAAGGAACCATCATTGCGCGCACTGCTGGGAACCTGAACCCGCAGCGCAGCGATCGGCTTCACGCTGCCCACGGCGCCGGTACCGAGCAGCTCTCCATCCACGGCCACCGTGAACCTGTCGCCGCTGCGCTCGATGACCACGTCGTACCAGGTGTCCGCAGCATACGACTCATCGGTGTCGGTGAAGTACGCATTGTCCGAATACGACCACACGCCGATATCGGCGAGCGAGATCCTCGCCACAGCACCACCGTCCGCATCGAGCAGGTGCACCCCGAGTGCGCTGTCGGTCTGTGCGGCGCGCACTGCGAAGGCGACACGGTCCGGCGACTCATCCTCCCCGAAGTCCCAACGAGCGACATTCGTGGTGGATTCGATTCGTTCGATCCTCAGGGAACGGTCACCGTCAAGGTCGGCGACACCCGAGCCGTTCGCGTCCGTCCGCGTCCATCCCACAGGGACGTCTCCCTCGATGACATCGTCGAAGTCCTCCGCGGCGATCTCGGAATACCTCTGTGGCACGGTGATCACACCGGTCACGGGACGCACTCCGTCCTGCGAGAAGGCCACAGGATATCTCCCCGACGCAGTCTCCGCGGGGACGGCTATCCGCACCTCCGTCTTCGCGGACTCGCCCGACGGCACCTCGGGCAGACCGGGGACCCCGACGATCTCGAAGTCCGGAGAGACGCTGACCGTGACAGGCCCACCAGGCACATCGTGCGCACAGGGATTCGTCGATGTGAGTGTGAAAGCGGCGATGCCATCCACCACTGTGCCGCCCTCCGCACGCAGTCTCGCGGTGCATTCCACGCTGTCGGGGGCCGGGAACCCGTCACCCTGATAAGCGCCGATGTTGACCGGTTCCGCATCGCCTCCGGGAGCGGGCGTATCGAAGAAGTCCGTCGTCCCCTCCTCCGGCCGCGGGATGCCCGCACCGATCGCCGGACTATCGGAGAGCAACCGGTATCCGTCTGGCTCGTAGCTGCGCGGGTCGCTGAGGGCAGCGTCATCGGTGACGATGTTGTCGGACTCGGCGTCCCCGATGTCGACCCCTTGGAAAAGGTTGTCATGCACGTTCACGCCGGTCGGCACGCCGTACGTGATCCTGCCCTCGCCCTCGGCGACGATGAGGTTGTTGAACACATCGACCGTCGCATTGGTCCCACTGCCCAGCCAGAACTGCTGAGCCGTCGAGTCGGAGTAGATCGTGTTGTTGTAGATCTGCGCGTCCTTGACCGGTCCGCCGCACCCGTTCTGAACGACACGGGCGCCCTCGTTCACCGAGATGTTGTCGTGGACCCTCGCGTTGATCGTTCCACTGTTGTCCGGACACAGGAGCAGAAATCCTCCCTCGTTGTCACGAGAGAAGTTGTAGCGAATGGTGATGTCGTTCGTCGCGTGGTCGATGTCGAACGCTTGTGTGTCGTACGTGCTCAGCCCGTTCATCACGCGGTTGTACTGGAACGTCACGTTGTCGGCGTTCGCCGTCCACAGCCCGGCATTGTTCGACTTGGACCGGCGGTTGAAGCCGTCGAGCGTGTTGTGCTCGACCACGCCACCATCCACGTTGTGGAGGACGAGCCCGTCTCCGCCGATACTGCGGAGTTCATTGCCCGCCACCAAGACGTCCGTGCTCGGCGCCCAAGGCTGATCGCAGAAGTTGCCCCAGCGATTGAGCATCGGCCGCTGACACCAATTCGACCAGAAATAGATGCCCTGCCGGTCCACATCTTCGATGCGGTTGTTGAGGATCTGAAGTCCCTCGAACCACGTCGGCGTCTTGTCTCCCTCGGCATCGACGATGATGCCTCCGGTCGCGGTGTCGGTCTTGCCCTTGAAACTTCCGACAGAGCCGGGATCGGCAACCGCCGGGAGTGTGCCTCGTACGTCGTGGATGTACATGCCTTCAACGCGGATCCCCTTCAGCGCACCGCCGTCCTCGCCCGTGATGGCGACCCCCCTGCGCTTCTGGATGTTGTCCCCCGGAGCCACGACCTCGAGGTCGGTCAGATGCAGAAAGCTGTTGTTCTTCAGCAGCACGCCGTTCTCCGCGCCGTCCGCGTCGATGACCGCGCGCGTCGCCGCATCGCCGTAATCGGCGATCACGACCGGAGCCGCCTGTGAACCGCCGCCTTGAGGGGCGAACTCTCCGTTGCAGGTGGCCCCTCGGCGGAACAATGCTCTATCGCCTGCTGTCAGCATGATCGCATTGATCTGGTCCAACGACGTGAACGGCGACGCTTCTGAGCCGTTGCCATCGCCCTCGGCCGAACAGTCGATGTAGTACGTCGTCGCGTCATCAGCCGCCATCGCCGCCGACGACAGACCGAATGTCACGGATGCCGCAGCGGTGAGAATCGTGACCGCTGTGATCGCCGCGCCGCGCGCGTGCTTTCGAAGAGACATGCTCCGACCTTCCTCCGATTGCGGTCCATCGCTTTCGGCTGGGCTCCCTCACCCCGCCACGTGCCGCGCATCTCGGAGAAAGATTAGTTACATGCGACAATTAAGTCAACGACTATTTGCCGACAGCTTTTGTCCGCGCGTGGGAAGTCCTCCTTCTCCCCGTGACGACGGCCTCGAGGAGAGCTGCACGATCGCGTCGCACGAGGTACGCCGCGCGATGTCAGACCGACGATGCTTCGAAGGCCATCGGATCGCGATAGTAGTCATCGATCACGAGAGCGGCGCTGGCTTCGATCGTTGCGAGCCCGCCGAATTCCGAGCGGCGGACCTCCACGTCGGCAGCCACTCCTGCACCGGTATGAAGTGCGCGGCGGAACTCTCGTTCATACTCGGAGTGCGTCGTGATCAGACCTGCGATGACGAACAACTCGGGTGCTCGCAGCTGCGCGATCACCCGCGCGGCCCGTCCGAAATCAGCAGCACGTTCACGAATCAGCGCGGACAGTCGCGCATCCTCACCCGACTCGCGAAAGAGACTGCGCAGCGAGTCCACACCGCCGTTCGGTATACCCCCCGCTCGCGCCGCGTCCAGAATCGCCTGGTCGGTCGCAACCATGCCGAGGCATCCAGACTGTCCGCACACGCACGACGGATGATCCCTACCGGTGGGAAGGTGATCGATCATGCCTGCACCACCGCGAACACCGCGTTGCACGCTACCGCCCCACACTGACGCCGAGCCGAGAATGTGCCCCGACCAGAGAACGACGAAGTCCTGATGCCCTCGTGCGACGCCGAAGAGGCTCTCGGCGACCGCGATGCCTCGAACGATCTGGTCGAACCAGCGCGGATAGCCGAGATCAGGAATCGCATCGACGAAGTTCACGTCGCGCCAACCGAGTGGATCGAAGCGGATGATCGTCTGACTGTGCGGATCGACCCACCCTCCGATCGTGGCCCCCATTCCGAGGATCGTCATCTGCGGGGACATGCCCTCCGTCAGCCCGGCGACCGCACGCCGCACGAGCATCGAGACGGCGGCGGGTGAAGTTCCTTCATATCGCAGGACGTCATGGGTGATGATGCGCCCCTCGATGTCGATGATCCCCGCCCGCAACTCGACGGCCCCCAGATGCACGGCGATCACGACGCGTCGAGATCCATCCAGTTCCAGCGGAACCATGGGGCGTCCGCTCGTCGCTCGCCGTGCCTCACCTTCGCGAACCAACCCGACATCGATCAGCTGCGCGGCGGCACGCGTCACGGTGGCGCGCGTCAGTGAGAGCTTCTGCGCCAGTTCAGCGCGGGCAAGCGGTCCCTCAAGCAGCAATGCGCGCGCGATCGCGGCGATGTTCCCCCGCCGGAGATCATCGGATATCGCCAGCGAGCGCCGGTCATTGGTGCGGAAATCTGTGTGAGCCACTATCTGCCATCCTTGCGCAAACTCGTGCTTTCCACGGGGTAAGGTATATAGTTACACTCATCAATTAATGAAGGAGGTTGCGTGAAACCGAGCATCCTGCTCATCGTCGCCGATGATATGGGCTTCTCGGATCTCGGTTGCTACGGCGGCGAGATCCCCACGCCGAATCTCGACAGCTTGGCGCACGGCGGAGTCCGGCTCTCACAGTTCTACAACACCGCCCGGTGCAGTCCGTCCCGTGCATCACTGCTCACCGGACTGCATCCGCACCAGACTGGAATCGGCGTCCTCACCCGTCCCGACCTCCCCGCTGGATACCCGGGCAACCTGAATCCCGATGTCCCTACCGTCGCCGAGACACTCTCAGCGGCGGGCTGGGACTCCGCACTGTTCGGCAAATGGCATCTCGCCGCCGACCCCCACACGCCGAACGCGTCATGGCCGACGCGAAAAGGGTTCGGCGACTTCTTCGGGACGCTGGCAGGCTGCTCCAGCTATTACTCGCCGCAGACGCTGACCCGCGGAGAGAGCCCCGCAAGCGACGCCCTCGACGACGAGGAGTTCTACTACACCGATGCGATCGGTGCTGAGGCCACGAAATGGCTGGCCGCTCGCGAGGACTCGACCGATCCGTTCTTCCTGTACGCAGCCTTCACTGCGCCCCACTGGCCGCTGCACGCCCGCCCCGAAGACATCGCAGCCGTGCGCGGACTCTTCGACGACGGGTGGGACGCCTTGCGAGAACGACGGCTCGACGCACTGCGCGGAAGCGGCATCCTCCCCGTGGTCACCACGCTCACCGAGCGGGATCCCACCCAGCCCGCCTGGGCGAACGTCGACGATGCGGAGTGGCAGCTCACGCGGATGGAGGCATATGCCGCCCAGGTGGTCGCACTCGACCGTGCGGTCGGCGAGATACTCGGTGAACTCACGCGGCAAGATGCTCTTGACAACACCATCGTGCTCTTCCTCTCGGACAACGGTGCGTCCGCCGAGGAGCTTCCGATCGGTGACGATGCGACGTTCGTGAAGAAGGATCGCGTGCTGCGCGAAGGGACCCGCGACGGCAGACCGGTGTCGTTCGGCAACACTCCCGAGATCGTGCCGGGCCCCGAAGACACGTATTCCAGCTATGGCGTAGCGTGGGCGAACCTCTCGAACACCCCATTCCGCCGTTACAAGCGGTGGGTGCATGAGGGCGGTATCTCCACGCCGCTCATCATGCATTGGCCGGCGGGCGGGCTCGAACCGGGCGCGATCGTGGACCTGCCGGCTCAGCTCGTCGATATCGTACCGACGATCCTCGACGCTGCCGGTCTCCCCGCCCATGAGACAGAGGGACGCTCCCTGCTGCCGGCACTGACCGGCGCCGAGCTCGATGCCGTGCCCCTGTACTGGGAGCACATCGGCAACTCGGCGATCCGTGTGGGCAAGTGGAAGCTGGTCCGCGCCTATCCCGGCGTGTGGGAGCTCTACGATCTCCACGCGGATCGTGCCGAGACGCATGACCTCGCCGGCAGCCATCCGGAGGTCTGCGAGCGCCTCGCCCAGCAATGGCAGAACTGGGCCGATCGGGTCGGAGTTCTGCCCTGGGGCGCCATGGTCGATCGCTATGTCGCCGCTGGACTCCCCCCCGCAGCCGCCGAAGAGTAACCCACCTGCTACCGGACGTGGTTCCTGCGGGAGAGCACGCCGAGGAGCAGGATGCCGCCGAGCAGCAGGGCCCCGCCCGCCATCGGCAGCCACGGGGACCCGGCGCCCCCGGTGCCCGCCAGTTCGCCATCACCGGATGGCGGCTCCGTCGGGACGGGAGCGGCGGACGGCGTGATCGGAGCGGATGCTCCGCTCCAGACGCCCGCACCCACCGAGTTCACCGCACGCACCCGGAACACATATGCCGTGCCGTTCTCCAGGCCCGTCACCGTCACGGCTGCCGATTCCGACACGGCATCCGCGAACGGCATCCACGTCGCACCGCCATCGGTGGAGCACTCGACCTGATACCCCGTGATCGCGGCACCGCCGTCGTCACCGGGCGCCATCCACGAGAGCGCCGCCTCACCATCACCGGGGACAGCCACCACATCACCCGGAACGCCGGGCACCGTCACGGGATCGAGGAACGCGAACCCGTCGGACAGAGTCAGAGGAGACTGTGCGACGCCCCCGAGCGTCCACCCCAGCACCACGTCCACCGCTCCCGCCGAGTGCGGTGGAGCAATCACCGTCCACACACCGCCTGTCCGAACCAGGCCGACTCCCGGATCCTCCCCGAAGAGCACCGACGTCACGGACACGTCGAGTGAGAGCACCTGAACAGGCGATGAGGGGGACGAGATCTCACCGGTGCCGAGCGCGCCGAACCCTCCGGAGCCCCACGCGTACGTCGCCTCGTCCGCCCCCAGTGCCAGCGAGTGGTGGTCGCCGGCGGACACGCCCGTGACCGCCACACCGCCGGGGAGCGCCACCTCCACAGGCTCCGCCCGAGTGACGTTCGACCCGTCGCCGATCTCGCCGAAGCCGTTGTAGCCCCAGGAGTAGATCCGCCACTGAATGCGTATAGCCCGCGGATGCCCGTGTGAAGGTCGCACTCGCGGAGAACTCCACTTCTCCGGGAGTCAACTGTCGGATGCCTGAACCACTGCGGCCGAGCTCACCGTCGGCGTTGTAGCCCCACGAATAGATCCGGCCGTTCGACCCCACGGCCAGCGAGTAGTCGCCACCGGCGGACACGCTCGTGAAGGTCACGTCCGGCGGTGGCGTCACCACCGTCTCCGTGCCGCCGGTCGTCGGTCCCGAACTCACCGACAGGGAGAAGTCCGGCACCTCCACCGCACCCGCCGGGGTCGACCCCGCGGCCAGACCGACGAGCGAGAGCACCACGGCAGCACCACCGGCGATCCATCGCTGACGACGTGCCCTCCCGGGACGGAGAGGGGACATCACGGCGACCGGGAACCTCTGCGAACCCATATCAGCACTCCTCGGTGGTGCTCTGGTCGGCGAACCGGCGCAGGATCGGTGGAGCGGGGATGGACGCCAACAGCAAAGTACCAGCGCGAGAGGCCCGGTGGCCCCGGATGTCGCATGTCGGCGGACGGCGCCGCGTTCTGCGCGATTCCCGGCGGAGCAGTCCGCGTCACCGTCTCTCCGCACGACGGATGCGCGGAGGCATCACCTGCTGTCGACGCGAGCGATGGCGTTCGAATGGCGGCGGATCCTCTCCGTGGCCGCCTGCCACGCCTCCTCCTCACCCCGCAGTGCGGCGCGCAGGTAGGCGGTGCTGGCGTCCTGGATGACGGCGACGCGCTCCGGGCTCTCGTCCGTGGTCTCGGCCACCTCGTACCCGACGATCCCGCCGAGTGAGTGCTCCGCCCCGTGGAGAGTCAGCAGATCGGTGGCGCCGGGGCTGTGATGGTAGGCATCCGTGAACCAGTCCGGTCCGCGCCGGGACAGCTGCGACTGGTCACGGTCGCCGGCGACGACGAGGGTCGGAGTCGTCAGCTCCGCGAAGGACGGGCGCATGAACGGGAAGTGCTGCTGCGCGAACGGCACCAGGTCGTCGCCGGCGACACCGGTCGCGGAGAAGAGGATGCCCGCCGCGACGCGATCATCGGACATGTCCGCTCCCGGGTTTCCGGACTCGTCGAGAACGCGCGCTCCGAGCAGGGTCTGCGCGGTCTGCGCACCCCAGGAGTGGCCCGCGACGGCGACCCGCGTCCGGTCGATCCTCCCGGCCAGGCCAGGGGCCGCCGCCTCGATGACATCGAGCTGGTCGAGAGTCCGCCTCAGATCCGCGATCCTCTCCGTCCAGATCGTGGGGAAGGCCGGGTGGTCCAGCCCGATCCCGTACCGACGCGAGTCGAGGTGGGTCGGCTGGATCACCACGAAGCCGTGCGCAGCCCACCGGGAGACCAGCGGCTGGTATCCGTCGAGGTGCCAGCCGTTGCCGTGCGAGAAGAGCACCACGGGGAGGGCGGCGCCCGATGCCGGCGCGGACACCCGCACCTCCAGCGGCCGGGCGCGGCCGGGTGCGGACAACTGGACGGGGGCGACGGAGACGACGGGGGAACCGGCGTCGGCGACGCGGTCCCGGCCGTCGGGCGAAGACGGATGCATGGTGAGTTCCTCTCTCTGAGTGCGCTCTGCGATACTGATATCGGAACGTTGATCCATAACATTACGGAACATTGTTCCGTAATGCAAGTGCCGTATGGGAGACGAGGAGGGGCGCGTGCCCGAGGACAAGACGGACGAGCCGGACGAGACGGTGCGCACGCAGGCCGAAGCACCTTCGGCGAAGCAGCCGGCATCCGTGGGGAGGCCCCGTCGAAGCCGGCGCGCACTGCTGGATGCGGCGGCGGCGGTGTTCGCGGTCTCGGGCGTGGACGCCCCGGTGCGGGTGATCGCGGAGAGGGCCGGGGTCGGTGTGGGCACGATCTACCGGCACTTCCCGACCCGCCCCGAACTGGTCGTCGCGGTGTACCGGCATCAGGTCGAGGCCTGCGCCGACGCAGCGCCCCGGCTGCTGGCGGAGAGCGCCTCTCCGGAGGCCGCACTGCGCGCATGGATCGCGATGTTCGTGGACTTCCTCGTCACCAAGCACGGGCTGGCCGGCGCCCTGCGAGGGCACACCGCGGAATCCGACGCCCTGCATGCATACTTCGTCGATCGGCTCGTGCCGGTCTGCGGCGGTCTCCTGGACGCCGCGCGCGCGGCGAGCGCGACCGTGCTCGAGATCGACGCCTACAGCGTGCTCCGGGCAGTCGGCAACCTCTGCATCGGAGCCGAGACCGACAGGAGGTACCAGGCTTCAGAGCTCGTGCAGGCGCTGATCTCGGGCATCCTCCTCGGCGGAGGCCGCTGAGCCGACTCGGGGCGAGGCGCCCGTGGCGTTCAGAGGATGCCCCGATCAGACGACCTCGTCCACGACGGGCGTCTGCATGGTGCCGAGACCCGTGATCTCCATCTTCACGACATCGCCTCCGGTCAGGAAGCTCGGCGGATCCTGGAACGCCCCGCAGCCGGTGGTGGTGCCCGTCATGATCACGTCGCCCGGTGAGAGTTCGATGATCTTGCTGAAGTCCGCGATGAGGTGCGGGATGTCGACGATCATCTCGTCGCTCCTGCCCGCCTGGCGAAGCTCGCCGTTGATCCAACAGCGCAGTTCCAGTCGATGCGGGTCGGGGATCTCATCCTTGGTGGCCAGCCAGGGCCCCAGCGGCGCCCCGGTCGGAATGCCCTTGGCACGGGTCATCTGCGAGAACACCGGCGAGATGTGCACATCCTTGAAGGCCAGGTCGCGCGCCGTGACGTCGTTGGCGATGAGGTAGCCCGCCACGTGCTCATAAGCATCCTCGACGCCTATGTACCGGCCTCCGCGACCGACCACCACACCGATCTCCGTCTCGTAGTCGAACTGCTCCGTCTGCCTCGGAACGATCAGGTCGTCATGCGGACCGATGACGGTGTTCGAGGGCTTCAGGATGATGATGGGCTCGGACGGAGACGGCGCGTTCTTGCGTCCCATCGCCTCGTCCACGTGCGACTGGTAGTTGCCCCCGGCGACGAGCACCTTCTCCGGAGCGGGGACCGGCGGGCCCAGCCGCACGGCTCCTTCCGCGATCCACTCGACCCCCGGCCCGTCCAGCGCACCCTCGATGAGGGGTTGAAGCAGGTCCAGCATTCCGAGTACCTGGTTGGTGTCCAACGCGCACATCCCCATGGATCGCAGGAGCGGATCCAGCGGGGCGATCCCACGACCCGGCTCGAACACGCCCGGCCGTTCCGCGCGCTTGGCTCCATAGCTGACGATCTTCATGCGAATCCCTCTTCTCCTTGTTCCGACGTCACTGCCGGGTCGAACTCGAACGCGATGTACCCGCGATACGCGATGGCCGTGAGCTGCGTCTCGACGGCGGCGAAGTCCACCCGACCCGTCCCCGGTCGACCACGACCGGGGAAATCGGCGAACTGCACGTGACCGATGAGGGCACCGTACTCGCGGACCGCGTGGGACGGATCCACCCCCATGGCCGCAAGATGATACGTGTCCAGCAGCAGACGGACGTTCCGGTACCGGCCGAGCTCATTGGCGCGTCGGACGAACGCGGCCGAGTCTCCGATGTCCGTGAGGGGGAAGGCCGGGCTGTCCACGCTGTTGAGCGTCTCGACCACCACGGTCGCACCGTTCTCACCCAACCGATCGGCGACGGCCACGATCTGCTCCAGCGCCAACCGATCCTGCTGCTCGGGGTCGAAGGCCGGTGCACGGTTGCCGTACAGGGCGTTGACCGTCCGGCATCCGGTGCGCGCGAGGATCTCTGCGACCGAGTCGAGATTCGCGACCACCCGCTCGTGGTGGGTGGGGATCGACAGCAGGCCGCGGTCGCCGTGGGCGACGTCACCGGCGTCGAGGTTGAGAGCGACCAATCGCACGCCCGCCCGGTCCAGCCCGCTGCAGAACGACTCCAGTTCCGCGGGCTCGGCCGCCGGGCCGCGGAACGGCCACCATGACTCGACGAAGCGGTACCCGTCGGCTGCGGCCGCTCCCGGACGCTCGTCACGGTCCATGCTCGCGTACAGCATCGAGAGGTTCGCGCTGATCGGAAACCTCGAGCTCATGGTCGCAGGACCTGCGCGCGTGCCGCCACGAGCTCCGCGGGCCCGTCTCCAGGGCGCGCCACCCATGCGACGATGCCGTCCGGGCGGACGAGAGCACCCGGGGATCCGTCCGGGAGGCCCCCTGCGGATTCGAGAACGCGCAGAGAGTCCGTCCGCCCCGAGCGCTGCCAGAACTGCGGGTCCGCGGTCATCAGGGTGAATTCATCCGAGAGGGTCAGCACACTCGAGTGCAGCTCGTCATCCACGATCACAGGCGCCTCGGGGAAACGGTGACCACGCCGCGCAACCCGCAGCGCGTCGACATCGGGGCCGTCCTCGCCCGCGAGCGCCCCCGCCGGATAGCCGTATCCGAGATCCTGATCCGCGGCATCGACATGGCTCCGCTGCTCCTCGAGCAGACGCTCGAGCTCCGCCCCGTCCCCGGCGGCGATCGCCCTGCCGATGTCGCGGATCCGATCACCGTTCCTGACGCTCCAGGCCGCATTGCTCCGCGCGATGTCGGCTCGTTCCTGCTCGTAGGTGTCGAGGAGGGAGTCGCCGGCACGGCCGCCCAGCACCTCGGCCATCTTCCAGATCAGGTTGTCGACGTCCTGCACACCGGTGTTCATCCCGAACCCCCCGGTGGGAGGGAAGGAGTGCGCGGCATCCCCCGCCAGGAAAACCCGGCCCACCCGCCATCTCCTCGCCACCTGAGCACTGAGACGCCAGGTCGCGATGTCGATGATCTCCGGGTCGATGTCCGCACCCACAGCCGCACGGATCGCGTCGAGCGCCTCCCGTCGCGTGGGCGGTTCCGGTCGCGCGTGGGCACCGGGTCTCATCAGCATCGTGACCCATCGATCCACGCCGTCCACCGGCGCGATGCTCGCGGGCCTGCCCGTTCGATTCCCTGTGATGAACTGGATGCAGAGCCGCCCCTCGACCCACTGCGACAGGTCGCCGCGCCAGTAGATGCTCTGGCCGTACCCCAGCAGTGCGTCACCTTCCATGTCGATGCCGAGCCGGCTGCGGGTCGCGCTGTGCGCGCCGTCGGCGGCGATCAGGAAGTCCGCGGTGATCTCCCTGCCGTCGGCGGTGGTGACGGTCACGGACTCCGGATCCTGCTCGATCGCGACCGCCTCGGCTCCCAGCAGCAGATCCACCCCGTCGAGGTTCTCCACATGGTCGCGCAGCATGCGCTCGATCGTGTCCTGCGCGATGCGGCAGATCCCCATCGGACTGACCGGATCGTCCGACTCCTCGGAAGCCGGGCTGCGTCCGACCTCCTCCCCGACGAGCGAGTCGCAATAGATGAAGCGATTCGCCTCGGGCGGCAGCCCCTGCCGGATGATCGCGTCCGCCAGCCCCCAGCGCGCGAACAGCTCCATGGTGCGCGGACGGACTCCACGGGCCTTGGGGTGCCCGCTCATCCGCGTCTCCTTCTCCAGGATGGTGGCGCGAATGCCGAACCGGCTCAGCAGCAGGCCCGCTGCGAGTCCGACCGGGCCCGCCCCGATCACGGCGACGTGCGGCTTCTCATACGTACTCATCTGTGCACTTCCTTGACGTGAAACAACCCTGCGGGGTCATGATCCCCGTATCCGAGACGACCGGCATCGAGCAGGGCTCGCCGACCTGCGTCGAACACCTCTGCGGAGACGCCGCAGGCCCGCAGCAGCCTGGCGACGAGTTCCAGCACCTCCGACATTCCGACGACGGTGACCCCCGTGCCCCGCGCTTCGGGCGCCTCCTGCCGGGCGACGGCGAGTGCGCGGGCGAGCATCGCGCTCTGACCCCACCCCTGGTCGAGCAGCCGCTCGGCCAGGCCGAGGTCGATGTCGAGGGCGTTCAGCGCGGCGACCGCCTCGGCGGCGACCGCCATATGAGTGCCGGTGAGCAGCTGATTGACCAGCTTCAGTTCAAGACCCGCTCCCGCATCGCCGACGTGCTCGACGGTCTGACCGAGATCTTCGAGCACCTGTCGAACACGCTGGAAGGCACCGGCGTCCCCGCCCGCCATCATCACCAGAGTCCCCGCCCTGGCGCGCGGCGGTCCGCCGCTGACGGGTGCGGCGAGGAAAGCGGCTCCCGCGTCGGCGGCATCCTGCGCGATCCGCCGCGCGAGGTCCGGCGAGAAGGTTCCGAGCTCGACGAGCACCTGCCCCGCCGACACCGCGCGGAGCACACCCCGGTCTCCCAGATAGACCGCCTCCACCGCGCCGGTGTCTCGGAGGCAGCTGAGCACGGTCGCCCCGCTCGACGCGACCTCCGCCGGGCTGTCGGCCACGACCACGCCGGCGCCGTCGAACCCGGCGGCACGCGTTCGCGTGCGGTTGTGCACGATGAGGGACCGCCCACGGTCGAGCAGACGCTCGGCCATGGGCGCCCCCATGGCGCCCAGTCCGATGAAGCCCACCTGCGCACTCATCGTCGCCCCGCGAGAAAGTCGAAGTCGCAGCCGACGTCGGCCTGCTGGACATGGTCTCGGTAGAGACGATCGTACCCACGGAGGTCGGGCTCGGGCAGCCGCAGCGCGTCGGCCCGACGCTCGAGCTCGGCCTCCGCCACCAGCAGGGTCAAGCTGCCGTGGTCCGCATCCAGTTCGATGAGATCGCCCTGCTCGACGAGGGCGAGCGGGCCGCCCACGGCCGCCTCCGGGGCGATGTGGAGGACCACGGCACCGGACGCGGTGCCGCTCATCCTCGCATCCGAGATGCGCACCATGTCGGTCACGCCTTCGCGGAGCAGCTTCGCGGGGATGGGGAGGTGGCCGACCTCCGGCATACCGGGCCCGCCGATCGGGCCGACGCCGCGAAGCACCAGCACGGAATCGGCATCCACATCCAGATCGGGATCGTCGATGCGGGAATTCAGATCCTCCACACCGTCGAACACCACGGCGCGCCCGATGTGATGGCACAGCGCGGGGTCAGCAGCGGAGCGCTTGAGGATCGCGCCGGCGGGCGCGAGGTTCCCGGCCAGGATGGACAGGGAGTTCGAGGGGCCCGCCGGGTCGGCGACGCTGTGCAGGCATCGTGCGTCGGCAGGAGGCAGGGCGGTCGCCTCCCGCCAGGGACGGTCGTCGCCGGCGAGCGCATCCAGGTCGGCGAGGTCCCGCAGTTCGTGCATCAGCGCAGGAACCCCGCCATCGGCCTCGAACTCATGCAGGAACCGTCTCCCTGAGGGGAGCACGTCGGCGAGAAGCGGAGTGGACGCGCTGATGTCGCGCAGCCGATCGTCGCCGAGGCGGATGTCGAGGCGGCCGGCGATCGCCTGCAGATGCAGCAGTGTGTTGGTCGATCCGCCCACCGCGCATACGGCGCGGAACGCGTTCTCGACAGCGGACGGGGTGACGACCTGTTCCGGGGCGATGTCCGCGCGGGTGCGCGCGACGATCGCCCGCCCGGTCCGCTCCGCCATGGCGCCGCGTTGAGCCGATGCCGCGGGCAGGAGCGCACTGCCGGGCAGCGCCATTCCCAGCACCTCGGCGATCACCGCCATCGTGACCGCGGTTCCCATGACATTGCAGGTGCCGACACCGCAGCTCAGGCATGCCTCGAGCGTTGCCCAGCCCTCATCGTCGAGAGCGCCCGAGCGTCTCTCGTCGATGAGCGGCCACAGCCGCTCCACCGTCATGTCCTCGCCCCGCCAGCGGGACAGCGGCCGTGGACCGGCGGCGAGCACCAGCGCGGGCTTCCCTGCGCTCAACGCCCCCATCAGCTGAGCGGGAATGGTCTTGTCGCAGCCCCCCAGCAGGACGACACCGTCGATCGGCGTGGCGCGGATCATCTCCTCCGTGTCCATGGCGAGCAGGTTGCGCAGGTACATGCTCGACGGCCTGGTGAACGCCTCGGCCAGGGAAATGGTCGGGAACTCCAACGCCAGTCCACCGCTCGCCGTGACGCCGCGCTTCACATGCTCGGCCAGATCGCGCAGTCCGGCATTGCACGGATTGAGTTCGCTCCACGTGTTGGCGATCCCGATCACCGGCCGTCGCCGCACAGTCTCACCGCCGATGCCGAGACCGCGCAGGAACCCCCGCGTGATCAGTCCATCGGGTCCGGGGTCCTGCAGCAGCTCGCCTCGCGCCCGTCGGATGCCCTCTTGCGACATGTCGCTCCTTCTCTATGCTCTCGCGCCGCCGGTGACCGTCATCCGATCAGCGATGAGCTCCCTGCGGGGCGTACGCGATCGCGTCCCACTGCACGACGGCCCCGGGCAGCAGGAGCGGATCCGGGCCGCCCGTACCGACCGCGCTGAGCGTCGGCGGCTCCGTCGGGAAGGCGTCCCGCCAGGATCGGGACATGGCCGGCAGATGAGTCAGATCCGACAGCACCGTCTGCACCCGGCACACCTGGCTCAGATCGGTCCCGGCGGCGTCGCACAGGGCGGAGAGACGGCCGATGATCGCATCCGTCTGCTGCGCCGCCGTGTCGCGGTGATACGGCGCCGACCGCGACGCGCGGATGTCCTGCGGGACGACACCGTGCTCGTCGATGGGCAGCAGGGTGCTGGTGAAGAGCAGGTCGCCGGCTCGCACCGCTTCACTGGCATGGCCGAGCGCCGCTGACGGTCCCTCGACCTGGACGCACTCCAGCGTCGACTCGGAGTCATCGGCCAGCAGGACGAGGGCGATCTCCACCCGGACGCCCTTGATGACCAGTTGAGTTCCCGTGACGACATTGCGCGCCGGCGGGTTCTGCGGGAAGAACTCCCTCCACACGGCATCCAGCGCCGGATAGTCGGCGGGATGGCTCAGCGTGACATCGGCCTTCACGCAGCGATCCAGCGACGAACCGGCCGCCTCGGCGATCAGCGCGAGCTTCTCCAGGGTGTAGCGGGTCTGCGCCTCGATGGGAGATCCCAGCCAGATGTACGGGTTGACCCGTGCCTCCGGCGCGAGCATCGACGGCTCCCCCATGTGCCGGTCGGACATCCAATCGCCGACGAAGTCCGTCGCGCCGAATCCGGAGAGGAACACCCAGTCGCCGTAGCGGACGGCGGGTGCGTACCCGGCCTTGGGTGCGGGGACCTCAGGCGGAAGAGCGATCTCCTCCTTGGTGCGCCCCCGACCGGGCACGGCGAGGAAGTCGACCGAGAGCATGGCGTCCGGAACAGGGAGCTGACGCACCCCGATCCCGGTCGATGCACGCAGTCGGTCGCCGATGGTGCGGGCGAAGTTCCGGGCGTACGGTGAACCGTCCGGGAGCGACGGCCACCCCTGATCGAAGCCCCGATAGAGGTCGTCATCGGGGTAGCGCGCACGGATCCACTGCCAGACGCGCAGCAGATCCTGCCTGGCGTCCCCGCCCGCGGCGCTGAGGATGCGGAGGACCCGCTCGAGCACGAGCGCGGATTCCAGCCCCAGCGGGCTCTGGGTCCACGGTGAGCGAGCGTCGGGTCGTGCGGCCGGATCCAGCCCGTGGATGCCGTCGGATGCCAGTTGCGCACCCGCGAACAGCCAATCGCCGGCGAGGATCGCCTCGCTCCACGGCAGATCGGCATCAGCCGGTCCGAAGGCGTCGATGACGCGGCGGGAGTTCCGAGATGTCATGTCATTGCTCCAATCACTCGTCGAAGGAACCGGACATCGCCCGGCGGGAATGCGCCTCAGGAGCGGTGGATCATCTCTTCGGCAGACACCGTGCCGGAGATGGCGCCGTAGTCGGCGTACACGTCGAGCAGCGGCTGGACGGCGGATGCCTGCAACGGGCCGACCTGGTATTCGCTCATCTCCTCGACCTTCGGGATGCGCTCGCTCAGCCCGGTCTCGGGGATGAAGTCCGCGACCTCCTGCATGTTCTCACTGGCGTACCGGTACGCTTCCTCCACGCCGTCGATGAAGGCCGCCGTCACGTCCGGGTTCGCGGCCATGTACTCGTCGGATCCGATGAACACCGCGCCCGGGGCACCCGGTATGGTCAGCTCGCCGGCGATGTAGGAGAGGACGTCGACCTTGCCGGTCTCCAGCGCAGCGGTGAGGAACGGCTCGTTGAGCAGCGCGGCATCGACGGTGCCGTCGGCCACGGCGTCGCCGATCGAGGGGAACGGCACGGCCACCTTCTGGAGAGCGGCGTAGTCGCCGCCCAGCGCATCGACCGCGAAAGCCTGCGACGGATCGACCTCGGTGGAGTCGGCCGCCCAGGTCGACACGTCCGCCATCGAATCGATCCCGCTGTCCTTGCCGACGACGATGGCCTGGTAGACGCTGTCGGGATCGGTGGGGATCACGTTCGCCGCGCCGATCATCTTGATCGCGAGGCCCTTCTCGATCGCCTGCGCGGCGGGGCCGAATCCGGACATGCTGAACTGCGTCTGCCCATTCAGCGTGTTGGGGATCGCGATCGATCCGTCGTTGAGAACGGTGAGGGTCAGGTCGAGGCCGAGATCCTCGAAGACCCCGCGCTCGATCGCGAGATACATCGGGGCAGAGGTCTCGGCGCCGGGGCTGACCGCGACGGTGAGCGGAGTCGGCCCGCCCGCGGCGTCATTCTCGGGGACGGTCTCCTCTGCACTGCACGCCGCAGCCAGGACCGCGAGCGGCAGCATCGCCAGCAGCGCCGTGGTGGCGCGGATTCGTCTGTTGAACATCATGTTCTCCTTCGGGTGTGGTGGGTGCGGCGCCGGAGCGGGAGGTGGTCAGTGCCGGACTTCCCGAAGCACCTGACCGCGCAGTTCGGCGAACCGGGGATCGGCCTTCGTGGTGATCTGATCGCGGTCGGCACCCAGTTCGACGTCGATGGCCCGCATGATCGTGGCCGGGGATCCGCCCAGCACGATCACGCGGTCGGACATGTAGATCGCCTCGTCGATGTCATGGGTGACGCTGACGACGGTCATGTCGTACTGCTTCCGCAGCGAGAGCACCAGATCCTCGAGGTCGGCGCGGGTCTGTGCATCCACAGACGCGAAGGGCTCGTCCATCAGCAGAACCTGCGGGCGGTACGCCAGTGCCCGTGCGATCGCGACCCGCTGCTGCATCCCGCCCGACAGCTGCCACGGGTACTGTCGATGACTCCTCGCGAGCCCGACGGCCGTCAGCGCCTCCTGGGCACGGCGCAGACGCTCCTCCTTCGGAACGCCCTTGCCCCGCAGCGGCAGAGTGACGTTGGACGTGATGGACAGCCAGGGCAGCAGCGACCTGCTGTAGTCCTGGAAGACGACCGCGAGGTTCTCGGGTGTGCTGCCCGCCACGACCCGGCCGCCGATGCGGACTTCACCCGCGCTGGGTGCGAGCAGTCCGGCGAGGCAACGCAGCATGGTCGTCTTGCCGGACCCGGAGGGCCCGACGATCGAGACGTACTCGCCGGCGGCGATGTCGATGTCCACCGAGTGGAGGACGACCCGCTCCGTCGCCCCGGCTCCGAAGACATGGTGAAGCCCGACGCAGCGGACCATGCTGCTCGCCGCCTCGTGGACCTCCACGGAGCGTGCCAGGGTCACGACGCCACCGCGCGCATCCGGTAGTGCCATCTCAGAATCCTCTTCTCGATGAGTGCGAACGATTTGTTGAGCGCGAATCCGACGACTCCCATCAGGATGATCGCCGTCCACATTCCGGGAATGTCGAAGCTGAATTGCGCGGCCCGCGCGAACGCCCCGACGCCCTCCGCGGAGGCGACCATCTCGGTGACGATCACGGCGATCAGCGACAGCGCGAGCCCGACGCGGAGCCCTGCGAAGATCTGCGGCGACGCACCGGGCAGTGTGACGAACAGCAGATCCTGGAGACGCGGCACGCGGAAGACCTGTACGCCGTCCCTGATCACGGGATCCAGCCCGCGGACGCCGTCGATGGTGTTCAGCAGCACCGGCCACACCGACGCGAAGACGACGATGCTCACCCGCATCCTCATGTCCGTGCCCAGGGCGGAGATGAACGCCGGGACGAGCGCGATGGCGGGAAGCGCCCGCAGGAACTCCAACAGCGGTGCGATGAAGTCGGCGGCTGCGCGGCTCGCCGCCAGCAGCACGCCTGCCGTGATCCCCAGAGCGATCGCGATGGCGTACCCGACGCCGAAGGTCAGCAGTGTCATCCCCAGCACATCGAGGTTCCGACCCCGCATCCAGGTGTCGACGAATGCGGTGAGGATCTCGCGCAGCGGCGGGAAGTACGGTGAAGAGCTGTCATCGGACACGATCCACCACACGGCCACCACCGCAAGGGGCAGGGCCAGTTCGAGCGCGACCACGGTCCTGAGCTTCATGAGGCGGCCTTCCGCTGCTGGATGCCGTGCCAGAAGATGACCCGCCGCTCGACGAACAGGAACGTCAGGTTGATCGCCACGCCGAGGGCACCGCTCAGCAGCACGTAGACGAACGCGCGGGCAGGGCTCCCGTTCGCCTGGCTCAGCAGGATCTCGTGGCCTATCCCCGGTGCGCTGGTGATGATCTCGGCGCCGACGGAGATCAGAAGCGCCACCGTCGCGGCGACCCGGATGCCCGTCGCGATCAGCGGGAGAGCGCTGGGCAGGTACAGCCGGAGGATCCGCTGCACTCTGCCCAGGCGGAACACGGTCGCGGTATCGCGCGAGACCGGATCCACGTGGCCGATGGCGTACGTGGACTGCACCAGGATGGGCCACAGGGCCGAGAGCGCGATCAGCAGGATCTTCATCTCCGCCGTGGCGCCGAGGACGAGGACCACCAGCGGGACCAGCATGATGGCCGGGACTGTCCGCAGGAAGTCGATCATGCCGCCCGTGACACGGGTCAGCAGCGGGCTCGCGCCGATCATCAGCCCCAGAGCCACCCCCACCCCCGAAGCGATCAGCATCCCGATCGCCCAGGACTGCATCGTGCCTCCGAGAGCACTCCAGAACCGATCGGTGCCGACGGTGTGCAGCGACGCGTCGAACACGGGCGCGACCGACGGTATCGAGCGTGCATCCAGCCAACGCGCGATCATCTCCCACGCCCCGACCACGAGGATCACGAGCGCGAGGCGCTGCACGACCAGCGACACCACTGCTGTCGGCCTCTGCGGAGCGATCACGGCACGTGCCCTTCCCTCAGTCATCTTCGACGTGCTCACAGAGTGTCATATCTATACCGCACTTCTCAAGTGTTATAGTGATATATCTGAATCCGAAGCCCCGCTCACGGCTCGATCGGCTTGACGGATCCACAAGACACCCAGGAGAGTTGCCGCATGTCGTTGACCGATGATGTGTATGACAGGTTGCGCGATCAGATCCTCAGAGTCGAACGACGACCTGGTGACGTCATCTACGAAGCCGACCTCGCCGAGGAGTTCGGGGTCTCCAAGACACCGGTCCGTGAAGCACTCCGACTCCTCGCCCACTCCGGATGGGTCGTCGTGCTGCCCCGCAAGGGCTACCTCATCAGACCCGTCGAACTCCGCGATGTCCGCGACATCTTCGCAATCCGCCGGATGATCGAACCGACCCTCGCCGAGGAGGCCGCGCGCTCAGCGACGGGCGCGCAGATCGCATCCCTCACGCGACTCCTCGATGACCACAGCACGGCCACGGCACTCGACGTCGCGCTCCTCGCCGCCCGCGAGTTCCACCTCGCACTGGCGGAGATCTCCGGAAGTCGCCGCGTCCATGCCATGCTCGAGGGTCTCGTGGACGAGGTGCGCAGACTGCACCACCTGCTCCCCCACATCGAGACGCGGATCACTTCGCAGCAGGAGATCGATGCGCACCGAGCAATCCTCGGCGCCCTCACGGAGCACGATCCCGAGCGCGCTCGGGCACTGACCCTCGAGCATCTGAACGACGTCGCCCACATGCTCGTACGGGGGTTCGCCGGGCTCTGAGCAGGCGACGGCCGTCGTTTCAGCGGCGGGACAGCGATGTCGTCGAGTCGGCGACGCAATCCGCTCCTACGGGGACACGGCGCCCCCGGTGCCCGCCGGTTCGCCATCACCGGATGGCGGCTCCGCCGGGACGGGAGCAGCGGACGGCGTGATCGGAGCGGATGCTCCGCACCGGTCGCGGAGAAGAGGATGCCCGCTGTGACGCGATCATCGGACATGTCCGCACCCGGACGCCCGGACCCGTCGAGAACCCGCGTCGCGGGCGCGTCAGTCCTCGTCCAGTGCCGTGACGTAGGCGGCGTGGATGCCGCCGTCCACCTTGAAGTCGGTGGCGTTGATGTATGACGCGGCATCGGAGGCGAGGAATGCCGCGGCCTCGGCGATCTCCTCCGGCGCGCCGAAGTGACCTCGCGGCACGTGCACGAGCCGACGGGCCTTCTCGGACTGGTCGAACAGTCCGGCCAGCAGAGGGGTGTCGACCGGTCCGGGGCTGATGGCGTTGACCCGGATGCCCTTCTTCGCGAACTCGACGCCCAGCTCGCGCGACATCGCCAGCACGCCGCCCTTCGACGCGGTGTACGCGATCTGCGACGCGGCCGAGCCCACCGAGGCCACCAGCGAGGCCGTGTTCACGACGCTGCCGCCGCCGCTGCGCAGCAGCTGCGGGATCCCGTACTTGCAGCACAGGAACACGCTGGTGAGGTTGACGTCGATGACCTTCTGCCAGGCGGCCAGGTCGGTGGTCAGCACCGACTGGTCCTCCGGGATGGCGATGCCGGCGTTGTTGAACAGGATGTCGATGCGACCGGTGCGCGCGGCGACGTCCTCGTACAGCCGTTGCACGTCGGCCTCGTTGGTGAGATCGCACGTGAAGAAGTGGTCGCACGGCGCATCGCCCTCCCGGAGGTCGACGCCGACCACCGTCGCCCCCTCGCGCGCGAAGACCTCGCAGCTGGCCCGGCCGATCGAGCCGCTGGCCCCGGTGATGACCGCGACCTTCCCGTCAAGCTTCCCCATGATGTTCCTCTCAGACTTCCGTCGTCTCAGTGCTGTGCCGCCGCGGCCGGGCACGCCGCCCGCGCCGTGCGGCATTCCTCGATGAACTGGTGGATGATCCCGCCCAGCTGTGCCGCCTCGGGATGCCACTGCACGCCCAGTGTGAACACCGGGCTGTCCCACTCCACGGCCTCGGCCAGTCCGTCGCCCGGGCTGATCGCCGTCACCCGAGCCCCGTCACCCAGCCGATCCACGGCCTGGTGATGGTGGCTGTTGACCTCCTGCACACCCGCGCCGATCGCCGCACCCAGCCGCGACCCCGCCATGACTTCCACCTCGTGCGCGGTCGTCTCGTCCAGGTGTCCCGGCGCCTTGCGGTGCGTGCTGTCGGCGTGCTCGCCGATGTGCTGATGCAGAGTCCCGCCGGTGGCGACGTTCATCACGTGCAGCCCCCGGCAGATCCCCAGCACCGGGATCTGCCGGCGCACGGCCGCCTGCACCAGGGCGATCTCGCTGCGGTCGCGCAGCGGCACCGTCGCCTCGAGCTCGGGCTCCGGCTCCGCCCCGTAGTGCGCAGGATCGACATCCGCCCCCCCGAGCAGGAGCAGCCCATCGATGCGACCGACGAGGTCGTCCGCCTCCGCGATCGTCTGTTCCGAGGGGATGAATGCGAGTGGAACCGCCTCACCGTGGGCGAGGTGCTCCAGGTAGGTGCTCGCGACCAGCGCCGCCTCCATGTCCCAGAAGCTCCACGAGGCACGTTCGTACGCCGCGCAGATCCCGATCAAAGGACGCGGCGCCGCAGACGGCTCGCCCGGATCGCCGACACCCGCGGGCATCGCATCATGCTGACTCAAAGTACAGACCCACCTCCCAGTCGGAGACGTGCGCGTGCCATTGGGCCAGCTCCGTGCGCAGCGTCGTCACGTAATGGACGATGAAGTCCTCGCCCAGGAGCTCACGAACGAGATCGCTGCGCTCGAGGATGTCCACCGCCTCGTCCAGCGACTTCGGCAGCGGCTCCAGCGACGGGTCGGCGTAGGCATCCCCCTGGTAGGGCGCCGGCGGCTCCAGCCTGCGCTCGATGCCGTACGCCCCGCCGGCCAGGGTGGCCGCGATCGCGAGATACGGATTCACGTCCGCCCCCGGCATCCTGTTCTCCAGCCGGAGGGAGCCGGCGTCCTCGCCGACCACCCGCAACGCCGTCGAGCGGTTGTCCACGCCCCAGCTGACCGTGGTGGCCGCCCACGAGTACGGCTTCGCCCGCCGATAGGAGTTGACGGTGGGCCAGTAGATCGCTGCGAAGTCCCGCAGCGTCGCCAGCACCCCGGCCACGTAGTGCCTGCCGACTTCGGACAGCTCGGGATGCCCACCCGGCCCGCCCTGCGCCATCATCACCGGCTCGCCGGTGTCCGCCGACCGGATCGACTGGTGGATGTGACAGGACGAGCCCGCCCAGTCCGAACGCGGGATGGCCATGAACGAGGCGGTGCGCCCCTCCATGGCGGCCATCTCCTTGATTCCGTTCTTGTACAGGAAGGAGTCGTCGGCGCAGCGCAGCGCATCCGTATACCGGGCGTTCAGCTCGTACTGGCCGGGACCGGTCTCCGGGTTGAGCGCCTCGACGGCGATCCCCGCGTTCTGCAGGTGCTTCTGCCAGCGCGAGAGGAACTCCTGATCCAGTGAGGAGCGGAACACCTGGTAGGTGTACGCACGCGTGGACAGCGGCCGCAGCCGCCAGTCGGAGGCGCGCAGCTCCTCCGGCGTTCCGTCGCTGACGTAGAACTCGAACTCCGTCGCCGCGTACGGCTCGTATCCCAGCCCACGCAGCCGCTCCCGCACCTTCGTCAGCACGCGCCTCGGCGTGATCGGCACCTCCGACCCGTCCGGCAGGTGGTAGATGCCGTTCACGGCGACCGTGCGCTCGTGCCAGCTCAGCAGGCGGGCGCTGGAGACGTCGGGCCGGAAGAAGATGTCCGGGTATCCGTTGCGATGCGTCGGGAAGTACGTGGAGACCCCCTCCGGTGCGTAGACGTTCTCCATGCCGTCCCGGGTGATCGCGAACAGCACGTCGCAGTATGGGATGCCGTGCCCACGCGCCATGCGCAGGAAGTCGCCCAGCGGCACGCGCTTGCCGATCCACGCGCCGTTGGTGTCGGCCGTGCCGGGGACGACCGTCTCGATGCCCTCCTGCTCGCACCATGCCGCGAGGGTCTCGAGGCTCTCGGTCGCCTGCGCCGGCAGCATTGACTCGGGGGAGCCCGTCACCACTTCGTCTCCTCCTCCATCATGCGCTCCAGCACCTGCGGACGGCGCTTCGCGGTGATCACGAGCAGCACCACGCCGATCAGCACCCAGGCGGCGTACACCCAGGGCAGGACGGCGTACTCGCCGGGCGGGATCGGCCACAGCGAGCTGTACAGCGGGTACGCGAAGATCAGCGCCGCCAGGATGGGGAGCACGCCGTGCCGGAACACGGTGAAGAAGCCCTCCCGCCGCGAGTACACGACGATCGCGATGTTGGTGACGATGTACGACACCAGGAAGAAGATGCCGACCAGGAACCCGAAGTACCCCCAGACGTCGAAGGGGCCGACGATCAGCCCGAGCGGGATGCCGAGGATCAGGCAGACCACACCCATCGCGATGGACGCGTTGGCGGGCGTGCGGCGCTCGGAGCTCAGGCCGATCCAGCGCGGCAGGACGTGGTCGCGGCCGAGGGTGAACATCACGCGCGTCCCGGCCAGGTAGCCGGCCTGACTGAAGCCCAGGATGCTGATGATCGCGGCCACCACGACGATGCCCAGGCCCACTTCGCCCCAGTAGTGCAGCGCAATGGTCTGCAGCGGGGCGGGATCCTGACCGAACTCGTCGATGCGGGCGATGCCGTATCCGTGCACCATCGCATAGCTGACGAGGATGTAGAAGGCGGGCAGGATGGTCGCGACCACCCACAGCCCCTTGCCGACGTTCTTCTTCGGCTTGCGCACCTCCTCGGACAGCGTGGTGCCCTCCTCGATGCCCGCGTGGGAGAGGACGCCGTACGTCATCGCAAGTCCGATGCCGGCCCAGCCCAGGGTGCCCGCACCGCCGGGGATCAGCGGCTCGCCACTGAATCCGCCGCCCTGGCTGTCGCCGCCGGTGACGACGATCCACAGCGCGAGAGCGAGGATCACGGCCACCGAGACGCCGATGAGCACCAGGGAGGTGCGCATGCTCTCGGTGATCCCGAGCATCGACAACACGGTGACCGCGGCGAGCGCGACGAGCGTGATCAGCCACCAGGGGATGTCGAGGCCGAACTGGCTGAGCAGCCATTCAGCCAGCCACCCGCCGAACACGGCGAAACCGGCCGCGGCGAGCACCATGTACGCGCCCATGAAGGTCCACCCGTACACGAAGCCGAACTTCGGCCCCCAGGTACGCAGGTTGTAGGCATACAGGCCGCCGGCGCTGGTGATCCGGCGGGAGAACTCGGCGAGCGAGTTCATGAACAGCAGGATCGCGGGCCAGACCAGGACGAACGCGAAGACCAGCGCGAGTCCCGCGAACTGGCCCATGAACTGCAGGTTCAGCGCAATCACCGCAGCCGGGCCGCACCCCGCGAGGGAGAGCAGTGCGACGTGACCCCAGCTCAGCGAGTCCTTCTGCAGCGTACCTCTGTCGGATGCCTCCTTCGCAGCCTGGGGCTGCGCGGAGACCGTACTGTCCATCTTCTCGGTCATGATCGGTCGTTCCCTTTCGTCGTCGTTGACTGAGGTCGGGGGTGGGTCAGGCGACGCGCTCCCAGTTCGGGTAGCCGTCCGCCTCCTCCCGCTCGGCGATGTCGCGGTACTGCCCGACACCGCCGACGTATGGCATGAACACCCGCGGTTTGCCGGGGACGTTCGCGCCGAGGTACCAGGAGTTCCCATGCAGGTACAGCGTCTTGGCGGCCTCGTCGTGGACGGTCTGCATCCACTCCCGCTGAGCCTGCTCTGTCGGATGCATGGCAGGGGCGCCGTCCCGCTCCGCGCGCTCGATGAAGCCTGTGACCCAGTCGACGTGCTGCTCGATCGAGACGATCATGTTGCTGAGCACGGACGGGCTCCCGGGGCCGGTGATGAAGAACATGTTCGGGAAGTCATGCGCGGCGAGCCCGAGGAACGTGTACGGGCCCTCACGCCATGCCTCACTGAGCGCGAGCCCTCCTCTGCCCACCGGATCGATCGCGAGCAGCGAGCCGGTCATGGCGTCGAAGCCGGTGGCGAAGATCAGGTCGTCCAGCTCGACGTGGCGCCCCTCCGTGGCCACCCCGGTGCGGGTGATTCGCACGAGCGGCTCCTGCCGGAGATCGACGAGGGTGGTGTCGGGCCGGTTGAAGGTCTGGTAGTAACCGGTGTCGAGACAGGTCCGCTTGGTCCCGAAGTAGTTGCCGCGCGGTTCGAGCACCGCGGCCAGCTCGGGGTCCTCCACGAGGGATCGCACCTTGCGCCGGATGAACTCCGCAGCCAGCTCGTTGGCATCCGCGTCGGTGGACAGGTCGGTGAACGAGGCGAGCAGGGCGCCGTACACGCCGGACTCCCAAGCCTCCTCGAACACGCGCTCGCGCTCTTGCGCCGTCACCTCGAAGACGCTCCGCGTCGGCACGGGGACGGGCACGCCGGTGAAGGAATGCCGTGCGCGCTCGCGGTAGGCGGGGTAGTCGGCCTTGCGCTCCCGCACCTCCTCGGGGTGCAGGGGACGGTTGCCTGCGGGGAGGCTGAAGTTCGGCGTCCGGTGGAACACTGTGAGGTGCCCGGCCTGTTCGGCGACCAGCGGGATGATCTGGATGCCCGTCGAGCCCGTGCCGATGATCCCCACCCTCCGACCGGTGAAGTCGACGCCGTCCTCGGGCCACTGTGCGCTGTGGAAGCTGCGCCCGGCGAAGTCCGCGATCCCGGCGATGTCCGGGAGGTGAGCGGCCGAGAGGTTCCCGACGGCGAGGATGAGGTATTTCGCGCGGTAGAGTTCACCGGCGGAGTGGTCCTGCGGCGCACCCCACCTGTCCGCGGGCATGACGGTCACCGTCCAGGTCTGCGTCTGCTCTTCCCATCGCGCCGCGGTCACCGCCCGGCCGAACCGGATGTCGCGATTCAGGTCGAACCGGTCGGCGACGTGCTCGGCATAGCGGAGGATCTCCGGTTGGGTGGCGAACTTCTCGCTCCACTCCCACTCCTGCTGCAGTTCCGCATCGAAGGAGTACGAGTAGTCCAGCGAGGTGATGTCGCACCGGGCGCCCGGATACCTGTTCCAGTACCAGGTGCCGCCGACCTGCGGCGCACGCTCGAGCACCACCGTGTCCAGACCGAGATCGCGCAGCCGGATCAGCTGATAGAGGCCGGCGAAACCGGCTCCGACGACGATGGCATCCGTCACATGCTCTCGTGCGGTCACTGATGTCCTCCTGTTTCGACGAGGGCGGTGCGCCCCGGAGACGACACCCTGCGCAGTTCGCCGGCGATCCAGTCGACCGCCTCCGCCGAGGCCGCCATGACATTGTGGAGCTGGAAGAATCCGTGCAGCTGGCCGGGGAAGTCGCGGTGGCGCACGTCGACGCCGGCTGACCGGAGCCGCTGAAGATACGCGTCTCCCTCGGACTTCAGCACGTCGGTGCCCACCGACACGAACACGGTCGGCGGCAGGTCCGCCAGGCGGGTCGAGCGCAGCGGGGCCAGCCGTGCATCCGTCCGGTCGCCGCCGGGCCGGTACTGATCCCAGAACCAGGCCATGACCTCCCGGGTGAGCGTGAGCTGGCGCTGCGGGTCGAGGTAACTGGGGGTGTCGAGGTCGCTGTCCAGCACGGGGGTGATGAGCACCTGCACCGACACAGCCGCGGAGTGCTCCCCGGCCAGAACCGCGGCAATGCAGCCGCCGGCCGAATCCCCGCCCACGCCGAACGGGATCGGCTCGGCGTCGGAGCTTCGGATGCTCAGCCGGTGTCCGACGACGGCGCGCGCATCGTCCAGACCGGCGGGGAAGGGATGCTCCGGCGCCTTGCGGTAGTCCGGGACGACCACCCGCCATCCGCTGGCGTGGGCGAGCGCGCGGCAGACCGCGAGGTAGTCCTCGGGCTCTCCCATCACCCAGCCGCCGCCGTGGATGTAGATCAACTCGCCGACGGCGCTCTCCACGGGGTCGAGGATGTGATGTCGTGGCACGTCGCCGGAGGCGGGCTGCGACGACTCGCTCCACATCCTCGGGCCGTGACCGTAGCGATGGCGCAGGTTCCGTTCCTCCGCCCTCAGCGCGGCCGCGTCGAGCACTGCACTGCTCATGGCGCTGTGCTCGCGACGCCCCAGCAGATACCGCTCTGCATCACGATCGAGCCGAATCGTCATTCCCCGCCCTCGCGCTCAACTCTGAGTAGAAGACCGATCCGTCCGTCTGGACGAACGTAATGGTCATGTTAGTGGAACTTTAAAATCAGCGCTACTGGGAAAATCTGGAGATGATCGAAGCTCCTGTCTCTTGTAATGGTTATGTCAGCGTATATTTGAATCTCCCTCCGTGCGGAGGGCACCAGCGGAGACGAACGCAAGGGAGCAGTCGTGAGCTATACGATCATCAACCCCGCCGATGAGACGGTCGTCGAGACGGTCGAGCATCTCGGACCCGAGCAGACGGATGCGGCGATCGCACGCGCTGTCACCGCGCAGCGGGCCTGGGCGCGCGTCTCACCGCAGGACCGCGCCCGACTCCTGCGCCGTTTCGCGGAAGCGGTCGATGCCGACATCGAGACCCTGGCGCGACTGGAGACGAAGAACTCGGGCCACCCCATCACCCAGTCGCGCGGCGAGGCTGCGCAAGTCCGCGATGTGCTCGAATACTACGCCGGATCGCCGGAGAGGCTCATCGGCCAGCAGATCCCCGTCACCGGCGGGGTGGACGTGACCTTCCACCAGCCCTACGGCGTGATCGGGGTCATCACACCGTGGAACTTCCCGATGACGATCGCCTCGTGGGGCTTCGCTCCTGCACTGGCCGCGGGCAACGCCGTCGTGCTCAAGCCGGCGGAGTGGACGCCCCTGACGAGCATCCGACTGCAGCGGCTCGCGCTCGATGCCGGACTGCCGGAGGGGCTCCTCCAGGTGCTGGTGGGACGCGGCTCGGTCGTCGGCGAGCGATTCGTGACGCACCCGGACGTCGGCAAGATCGTGTTCACTGGTTCCACCGAGGTCGGCAGGCGCATCATGGCCGGCGCCGCGGAGCAGGTCAAGCCGGTCACGCTGGAGCTGGGCGGCAAGTCCGCCAATATCGTCTTCGAGGACGCCGACATCGAGCGAGCGGCCGCCACCGCCCCGTACTCCGTGTTCGACAACGCGGGACAGGACTGCTGCGCCCGTAGCCGCCTGCTCGTGCAGCGCAGCGTCTACGAGCGCTTCATGGAGCACTTCGAGAAAGCCGTGGCGAGTGTGGTGGTCGGCGATCCGCTCGACGAGCGCACCGAGGTGGGCCCCTTGGTCACCCTCGCGCACCGCGACCGCGTCGCATCCTTCTTCGACGACAGCACCCCGGTGGCCTTCCGGGGGTCGCGCCCCGACGGCCCCGGGGCGTGGTTCGCCCCCACCGTGGTGACGCCGTCGCGCGAGGACCGGATCGCCACGGAGGAGATCTTCGGGCCCGTCGTCGCCGTGCTCCCCTTCGATGACGAGGCCGACGCGGTGCGACTGGCCAACGACTCGATATACGGTCTGAGCGGCTCGATCTGGACGGAGAACCTCGGCAGGGCGCTTCGCGTGGCTCAGGAAGTGCAGAGCGGCGCGCTGTCGGTGAACTCGCATTCCTCCGTACGCCACTCGACCCCGTTCGGCGGGTTCAAGCAGTCCGGTCTCGGACGAGAGCTCGGTCCGGACGCACCGCTGAATTTCACGGAGACGAAGAACGTCTTCATCTCGACAGAGTGAGCCGCGGCGTCGCCCGCCGTCCTCCGGCGGAGGCAGCGGGCTAAAGTCGTAATGATCGCCGGGAAATCGATGATGTGAAGGGGAAGATGGACGCGTCGGCAGCTGCGACCGCGTTCCTGCACCGCGGGAGGCGGCCGACCAACACGTACGAGGAGACGGTCGAGCGCCTGTTGCAGGCCATTCGTCTCGGCATCATCGCGCCCGCCGAGCGCCTCCCGAGCGAACGCGACCTCGCCGAACTGCTCAAGGTCGGTCGCAACACCGTCCGAGAGGCCCTGTCAACACTCGTCGAGCACGGCTACGTCGTGTCGAAGCGGGGGCGCTACGGCGGCACGTTCGTGGCGGATGCGCTGCCTGAACGCGACGTGGCGGTCGGCCGGCGACGCGAACTCGACGAGGAGGAGCTCGAGAACATCTCCGTGCTCCGCCGTGTCCTGGATGTGGGCGCGGCACGCGTCACCGCCGGGCGTGACCTCACCGCCGCCGAGCGCGCCACGCTGCAGGCGGTGCTCGACGAGTCGATGACGGCGAATGCGGCGGATTACCGCCGACTCGATTCGAAGCTGCACCTGACCATCGCCGAGCTGACCGGCTCATCCGACCTGGTCCGGCTGATGGCAGACCTGCGCACC
Source organism: Microbacterium soli (assembly GCF_039539005.1). Classification (NCBI taxonomy): domain Bacteria; kingdom Bacillati; phylum Actinomycetota; class Actinomycetes; order Micrococcales; family Microbacteriaceae; genus Microbacterium; species Microbacterium soli. Next base: position 1,415,455 of record NZ_BAABCP010000001.1, on the reverse strand, counting down.
CGGGTCAACCAGGCGCTGGGCGCCCTCCCGCTCCTGGCGCCGAACCTCACCAACTCCAACGACCAGCACTCTGCGATCGTGCACGCGATCCTGGCCGGCTACCCCGATGTCGCCGCGCAGGCCATGCTGGAACACGTGGAGGGGTCCGACGCCCTGCTGCGCGGCTTCCTCACCAGCGGTTGAGAGCACCCTCCACCGCGGCGCCTTGGGGTGCGGGGACCTCAGGCAGAAGAGCGATCCCCTGCCTGACACGCCCTCACCGGGCACGGCGAGGAGGTCGCCGCGTCCTCACCCTGATCGAGGGTCTCGTCGATGAAGTGCGCAGGCCGCACCGACGGCTCCCTCACATCGAGGCGAGGATCGCTGCCGACCTCGAGCATCTGAACGACGTCGTCCACATGCTCGTACGAGGGTTCGCCGGGCTCTGAGCCGGTGCACCCCCGTTCAGAGGAACGTCAGCCCACCGGCGTCCGGGAACCCGCGCAGCCGCGCCCAGTCGTCGAGAGCCCGCAGAGCGGCCCAGGCGACGACGGCGCTGGAGCGGGGCCGCTCGGAGGACGGCGCATTGGTGACGACCGCGCGCACCTCGCCCAGTGCACCCGCCGCGCGAACCTCGTGGCGAGTGCGCACCGCCCCGGGGTCGGCGACCACCCGGGCGGTCGCGATGTCCCAGGCGTCCGCGGCGAGCGCCAGCGCCGCCACGACGTTGGCGGATGCCGGGAAGCGCTGCGCCACGTCTCCGGCCGGCCCCTCCGCCAACACGATCTCCGTCTGGCCGGCGCGCAGCGCGGCCTGCAGGGAGTCGGCCATCCAGGGCTGGATCAGCGCGGCCGGCGACTTGCGGCTCTCCAGCGAGATCTCACTCAACGGGCCGGACGCACGCAGCGCGCGCACCTGATCCAGCCCGCCGATCGCGCCCGTGCAGGCGATGATCCGGCCGCGGCCCGGCATCCGTCGGCCGAGCGTCGTCCGCAGCTCCGCGTCCGCGAGCGCGCCGATCGACAGCAGGATGACGTCGATGCCGCGCTCCAGCAGCGCGGGCACGCGCTCGCGCACGGCCTGCTGTGTGGCCGCCTCGACGATCACGTCCACGGTCCCCGCGTCCGGCAGCTCGGCATCCCGCCCGAACGTGCCGACCACCCGATACGGCCGTGAGTCCTCCACAGCCCGACGGAGCGACCCGTTGATGTGCCCGCCGCCGAGAAAACCGACCCGCAGATCCGTCATGCTCCGACCCTATCCGCCGGCGTCCGCGCCGAGACGTGACAGGCTTGACCCGTGCAGCTCTCCCCCACCCGGACCCTCCCCTCCCGACTCCTCGTGCGAGGCGCCGACGTGCTCCCCGGCGTGCTGGTCACCGCCGCGATCGCCGTGGTGTCCACCGGCATCGGCGCGCTCGTGCCCGTGCTCGGCTCCGCCGTGCCGGCGATCGTCCTCGGCGTGTTGCTGTCGGTCATCCGTCCGCGGGTGATGGCCCGGCACGACCGAGCGGATGCCCGCATCCAGCCCGGCATCGCCTACTCGGGCAAGTTCCTGCTGCAACTGGCGGTCGTGCTGCTGGGCGTGCAGCTGTCGGTCGGATCGATCGCGCAGGTCGGCCTCGACTCGCTGCCCATCATGCTCACCACCCTCGCCGTATGCCTGCTGGGAGCGTGGGCGCTGGGCCGGATGCTGCGCACCGAGCGCCGGCTGACCACGCTCATCGGCGTGGGAACGGGCATCTGCGGCGCCTCGGCGATCGCCGCCGTCGCCCCCGTGATCGGCGCGGCCAGTGCGGAGATCGCCTACGCCGTCTCGACGATCTTCCTGTTCAACATCCTCGCCGTCGTCGTCTTCCCCCTCATCGGACACGCCCTGAGCCTGGACCCGCACACCTTCGGCCTGTTCGCCGGCACCGCCGTCAACGACACCAGCTCGGTGGTCGCGGCGGCGAGCGTGTTCAGCACCGCCGCCCTCGGCTACGCCGTGGTCGTCAAACTCGTGCGCACCCTCATGATCATCCCGATCAGCGTCGGCCTGTCGGTCATGGAGGCGCACCGCAGCACGGACGGGCGGAGGCTCACCGGACGGCGCGTCGCGAAGCTCGTGCCCTGGTTCCTCGTCGGGTTCGTGATCGTCGCGCTGATCAACTCCACGGGCATCATCCCGGATGCCCCGCGCGCCGTGCTCGTGCAGGCCAGCGTGTTCCTGATCACCATGGCCCTGGCGGGCATCGGCCTGTCCACCGACATCCCCGCCCTGCGGCGCGCCGGTTGGCGCCCGCTGGCCCTCGGCGGGATGCTGTGGGTGCTGGTCACCGTGACCGCACTGGGGACGATCGCGGTCACGGCCGCGCTGCGGGGCTGACACGCCCGCCGCCACCCCCCGATCCGGCTCGGCGGGGCGCTCCCCGCCGAGCCGGCGCTGTCACTTCCGGCGGCGTCGGGCGACGATGACGATGATGACCACCACGGCGACGACCAGCACCGCGGCCGGGATGAGCCCCATCACCCAGGGGCGGGAATCGGACTGCTCGGGGGCCGTCGTGGCCTCCGGCGCGGTGGTGGCCTCCGGGGAGGCGGGCGCCGTCGTCTCGGCGGGCGCCGTGGCCTGCTCGTCAGGAGTGTCCGACTCGGCGATCGAGAACGAATAATCGCCCGAGGTCGGGTGGCCGTCGCTGGAGACCACCTTCCAGGTGACCTGGTAGGTGCCGCCCGGCATGCCCGGCTCCAGCGGCACGGTGACCGTGTCGGCGGCGACCACGGGGTCGCCCGCCACCCAGTCGGTGCCGGAGTCGTCGACGACGGTCATGGCGGTGCCGCTGTTGTCCTCGAGAGCCAGCAGATCGTTCGAGAACGTCAGCTGGATCTGCTCGGGCGCGACGGTCAGCTGCTCGTCGGCGGCGGGCGTGCTGGAGACCAGCTCGTCGTGCGCGGCGGCGGGCGCGGCGACGGCGAGCGCGGCGGCGACGGCCACAGCGGCCCCCGCCAGGACGGTACGGATACGGAACATGGAAAACCTCTCTTCGGATGCCGCGGTGCGGCGTCTGCATCTGTGGGCGGCGGGTGCGACGCGCAACCGCCGTGACGCGCAGCGGGAACGCTGCGTGAAGATCAGATGAGACGCGGCGGCGGGCCCCGACGATGGATCGCGGCCTGCACGGGTGCACGGCGCACGGGGGCGGCGACGACGGCCCACCGCTGCGATGGGCGGTCGTCCGAGGACACGCCGACACCGACCGGCACGGCCCGCCTGATCCAGGCCGCGAGCACGGCTGCCACCCGCAGCAGCACTGCCAGCAGGGTCTCGCCCCGATGCAGCACGGCGATCGTCAGCACGGCGGCGACGCCGTGCGCGACCCACATGCCCGCGTCGACGGGGACGAGGGCCTGATCGCCCGTGAAGACCAGCGAGGACGGCGACCCGTGCACGTGCGGCGCGAGGAGACCGGTCGGCGTGACGCTGCCCAGCACGAACAGCGCATGGAACAGCAGCTGCGAGGCCGCCACGGACAGGCTCAGCCGCAGCAGCGACAGCCGGCGTCCCGCCAGGAGCGTGCACACCACGACGGACGGCAGCCACGGCACGAGGATGCCGAGGATGCCCGGCATCCCGCCTCCCACCCACATGTGCGACGCCAGTGCGAGGAAGGTCGCGATCGTCGCACCGACGAATCCGCGCAGAATCGGGATCCGACGGGAGGGGCGCACCCGTCCATCATCTCACGTGACGCCGCTCACAGCAGGACCTCCGCCGCGGTCCTGCGCCGGCCCGCCCACACCGCGCCGGCGCTCGCGACGATGACGAGGGCGATGCCGGTGAGCTCCAGCGGTGTCAGGCGCTGACCCAGCAGCACGAACCCCGCGAGGGTCGCCGTCGCCGGCCCGAGGCTCATGAGGACGCCGAACACCGCCGGCGTCAGCCGGCGCAGCGCCATCAGCTCCAGTGCGTACGGGATGGTCGAGCTCAGCACGGCCACCGCCGCGCCCAGACCGACCAGGTCGATCCGCAGCAGGGCGGCCCCGGCATCCGGGATCCCGAACGGCAGTGACAGCAGCGCGCCGATCGCCATCGCCAGGGCCAGGCCGTCGAGTCGCGCGAACGCGCGCCCGACCCGCGCGGATGCGAGGATGTACCCCGCCCAACTGGCCGCGGCGCCCAGAGCGAACAGCACGCCGGGGACGGTGAGGCGATCCCAGCCGCCACCGCCCAGCGTGCCCACGCCGACGGCCGCCAGACCCGCCCACAGCCATGCCGAGCGCGTGCCCGCCGTGACCACCGACAGCGTGAGCGGTCCGAGCACCTCGATCGTGACGGTCACCCCCAGCGGCAGCTCGGACAGCGCCAGGTAGAACATCCCGTTCATGAGGGCGAGCACACCGCCGAACATCGTCGCCGCGCGCCAGGCCCCGGCGGAGTGACCGCGCAACCGCGGCCGCGCGATCAGCAACAGGATGAGCGCGGAGAACACCAGCCTCAGCATGACCATGCCCAGCGGCCCCACCTGCGGGAACAGCATCACCGCCAGCGATGCGCCGACCTCCTGGCAGACCAGTCCCGCCGCGACGAGGATGACGGCGGAGGAGCGCCCGGAGCGCGCGCCGTCGGCGCTCGCTGCCGAGAGCGGGTTCACTCCTCGGCCGGAGCGTGGCAGATCGCGCCGTCGGCGATGGCCTGCGCGTACTGCTCGGAGGTGAAGGGCAGGCCGAACTCGGGCGCCGTCTCCCCCTCCGCGGCGGGAGCCTTGGAGGCGATGGCCGCGAGCTCCCAGGCCAGATACGCCGCCGGGTTCGCCCCGGAGGTGGAGTTGTTCAGCGTCACCGCGACGGTGAACCCGGTCGCGGGGTCGGAGTAGGCGGCGGTCGCATAGCCGGGCACCCAGCCGTGCTGCCCGATCATCGATCCCACCAGGTACGCCCCACCGGTGGCCTGGTACCAGGCCGGCGCCTTCTCCGACGACGGCAGCGGGGCTCCGTAGCGGGCCGGCTGCGCGTTCTCGGCGCGCAGCACCTGCCGTGCCTCGGCCTGCACGTAGCGCCCGAGATCGGAGATGGTGGAGACCACACCTGAGTCGGTGAACCCGATGCTCGAGGAGCTCTTGGTGATGTCGATCGGCGCCGCGCAGTCGTAACCGCCCTCCACGGCCGGCAGATAGGCGCCCTTCAGCGCGGGTGCAGGCGCAGGGTCCGCCCCGGCCGCATCGGGCAGGGAGGTGGCGGTCAGCTGAAGGGGTTCCACCACGTACTGGTCGATGAGCTCCGAGGCGCTCTTGCCGGCGATGCGCTCCAGGGCGAGACCCAGCATGAGGTACCCGGCATCCGAATCGCGGTACGCCGTGTGCGCGGGGCCGCGCTGAGCGCCCAGCCCGAAGCTGGCCAGCTGCAGCGGCGCCCACTCCCGGTCGGGGGTGTTCAGCCAGTACATCTTCGCAGATGACTCCGACGAGCCGACACCGCTCGTGCCGTTGCACAGGTCGAGCAGGGTGATGTCGCTGAGATCAGCCACGCCGGAGACGTACTTCGGCACGGGGGCGTCGAGTTCAACCCTGCCCTCGTCTGCCATGCCGTACAGCACGTCGCACGTCATCATCCGCGTGACGTCGGCGACGCGGAAGGACATGTCGGTGCTGACCTCGGTCGTGTCGTCCGCCGCCTGCGTGCCCAGTCCCGTCACCCAGCGGCCGCTCCACGGCACCCACACGCCCACGATCGCACCGGAGGAGCCCGTGGCGACCATGGCCTGCTCGACGGCGGCCTGCAGCTGGGCGGTCATCTCGTCGGGCAGGTTCGCGTCGACCTGCTTCGGGGGCGTGTAGGTGAAGTCCGGTCCGGATGCCGTGCATCCGGTCAGTGCCAGGGCGAGCGCGACCGCGCCGACGACGGCGGCGCGCAGACGGCGCGGCGAACGAAGATGCATGAATCGACTCTCCCGGGAAACGGATGCTCCGAGTCTAGAAGACGGATGCTGAGAGCGCGCCCGCCGGCATCCGCCGCCGTTCAGCCCTCGACCCTCGCCGCCTGCCTGGCCTCCCACGCCTCGCGCATGAACCGGCGCACGTCCTCGTCGACGCGGATGTCGCGGGGCCGCAGCGGCCTGGTCAGGTACAGCCCGTCCAGGGATGTCAGCCGGGACAGCGCCACATACGTCTGACCGGGGGCGAACGCGCCCGATCCCAGATCGATGATCGCCTGGTCGTAGGTCTTGCCCTGCGACTTGTGGATGGTCACCGCCCACGCCAGCCGGAGCGGGAACTGCGTGAACTCGGCGACCACCTCACGGGAGAGCGTCTTGGTGCCCGGGTTGTACGCGTAGCGGAAACGCTCCCAGACCGCCGGCTCCACGTCGAACTCCTCGCCGTCGACCTCCACCCGCACGGTCCCGCCGAGGATGCGGGTGACGGTGCCGATCGAGCCGTTCACCCACCGCGGCGGTTCGCCGGGCACGGCCACGTCGTTGCGCAGGAACATCACCTGCGCGCCGACCTTGAGCCTCAGCTCGGCATCGGCGGGGTAGTTCGCCTCGCCGCGGCCGAAGTCGCCGTTGACCTCCGCGCGCGCGATCTGCTCGCGGCCGGGCAGCGCCGCGAGATGCCGGCTGTTGATGGTGTTGACGATGTCGTTGCGGGTGGCGAGCGTGATGATGGGCACCTCGCCCGGCTCGGCCTGCGGCGGGGTGCGCGCGCCGCGTTCGTTGAGGACGTCGGCGATGTCCTTCGTGACGCGTCCGTACCGCACGGCGTTCAGCATCGATTTGAAGCCGTCGTCGGACTGCCGGTGGATGTGCGTCAGCTCGTGCACGTGCAGCTTCGCGCCGTGCTCGCCGACATCGAGCATCCCGTCGCCGTCGGCGGCCCTGCCGCCCGTCCAGACCTTGGCGTCGAAGAACCAGAACGAACGGTAGTGGTCCTGGATGTAGCGCAGCTCGTCACCGCGAGGCGGCACCGGCGCCAGCTGGTACGGGTCGCCGAACATGACCACCTGCACGCCGCCGAACGGTATGCCGCGCTTGCCCCGAGCCTGCCGCAGCGAGCGGTCGATGGCGTCCATGAGGTCGGCGTTGACCATCGAGATCTCGTCGATCACGAGGGTCTGGATGGCGTTGAGGATGCGGCGGGTGGCATCCGACTGCTCGATCTCGGTCTCCGCGATCAGCCCGATCGGCAGTCGGAACAGCGAGTGGATGGTCTGGCCCTCGACGTTCAGCGCCGCCACGCCGGTGGGCGCGCAGATGGCGATCTGCTTCTCGGTGTTCCAGGCGAAGTGCTGCAGCAGGGTCGATTTGCCGGTGCCGGCGCGCCCGGTGATGAACACGTGCTGATCGGTGTCCTCGATGAGGCGGAACAGCGCCTGCTGTTCATCGGAGAGAGTCACGGACACGCACCCCATGTTAAGCGTCGGCGGCCGACCGCGCCGGTCGCACGGCTCCGTCCCAGCCCGTTTCCCTAGACTTGAGCGCATGATGCAGGGGCGGAGGGTGTCACGAGCACGATCGACCCTCCGCGCCGATCTCACCGTGCTCGCGCTCGTCGGCGCGCTGCTGCTGGCCGCGCTCGGCGCCGGCGGAATCTCGCTGTACCAGCAGGTGTACAGCCCGTCCGCTTTCGTGGGACGCTACCTCGATCTTCTCGCCGCCGGTCGCGCCGCCGACGCGCTGCGGGTACCGGGCGTCTCCGTCGACCTGGCCTCGCATTCCGGTGTCGGCCTCGACTCGACCGCCTCGGAGGCGCTGCTGCGCACGAGCGCTCTCGCGCCGCTCACCGACTACGAGGTCACTTCCGAGGAGCATGAGGAGGGGGCCTACCGGGTGCGCGCCGTATACCGGGCCGGCGGGGTGTCCGGCGCATCGACCTTCGAGATCGTGCAGGACGGCTGGATCGGCGTCGTCCCCAACTGGCGGTTCGCCCGCAGCCCCCTCGCCGAGATCCTGCTCACCGTCCGCGGCGCGGACGCCTTCGCCGTCAACGGGTTCGATCTGGAGCGCGGTCAGGTGTCGGAGAAGGGCGCGGAGGCCGATCCGCTGGCCCCGCTGCACATGCTGGTGTTCACCCCCGGCGCGTACTCGGTGACCGTCGACACGGCCGTCGCCGCCACCCCGGGGGTGCGGGTGCTGGCCGACACGCCCCTGGGGCGCACGCCCGTGGACGTGCAGGCGATGCCGACGGAGAAGTTCACCGAACTCGTGCAGCAGAAGGTGGAGGAGTTCCTGACGGCCTGCGCGACGCAGGAGGTGCTGCTGCCGACCGCCTGCCCGTTCGGCCTCGAGGTGTCCAACCGGCTCGGAGACGGAACCGCGCCGAAGTGGTCGATCATCCGCCAGCCGGTCGTCACGATCGAGCCCGACGGCGCGGGCTGGTGGATCCCCCCGACCGACGCCCTGGCGCACATCGACGTGACGATCAAGTCGGTGTTCGACGGCTCCGAGCGCGAGGTCTCCGAGGACGTCCCCTTCCAGGTCGACGGCACGATCGGCATCCTCCCCGACGGGACCGCGTCGATCCGGGTGGGCTCCCCTGCCGGCGGCTGAACGACGGGATGCCGTCAGCGGGTCTCCCGCTCCGCGATCAGGCGATCCTGCTCGGCGAGCTTCGCGAGTCTCGCGTTGTACTCCTCGAGCTCCAGATCGCCGGTGCGGTCGGCGTGCCGGTCGCTGCGGCGCTGCAGCCGCTCATCAGACCGGGACCACTGGATCCCGAGCGTGATCGCGAGGATGAGCGTGGGGATCTCGCCGACCGACCAGGCGATCCCGCCGCCGATGTACTGGTCCTCCATGGGGGTCGGCCCCCAGGTGCGCCCCATGGACCCGAACCACTCGGCGACCATCAGGCCCTCCTGCATCATGATGGCCATCCCGAAGAAGGAGTGCGCGGCCATCACGGCGATGAGGGTGATCATCCGGCCCGCATACGGCATCCGGTACGGCAGGGGATCGATCCCGACCAGCGTCATCACCAACAGGTACCCCGACAGCAGGAAGTGGATGATCATCCACTCGTGGCCGAGGTGGTCGTACATCGCCCACCGCACGAGGTCGGTGAAGTAGAAGGCCCACAGCGAGACGACGAAGATGGCCGCGGCCACCACCGGATTCGTGATGATGCGGGAGAACGGGGAGTGCACCGCCCACAGGATCCACTCCCGCCCGCCGCGCGTGCCGTCGTCGCGCTTGTGGATGGCGCGCAGCGCCAGAGTGACCGGTGCGCCGCTGACCAGCAGCAGCGGGATGGCCATGCTCAGCGCCATATGCCCGGCCATGTGCACGCTGAACAGATAGTCCTGGTACTCGTTGAGCGGGCCGCAGGTGACCCACAGCAGCAGTAGCAGGCCCGCCATCCAGAAGATCGTGCGGTGCAGTGGCCACGCGTCGCCGCGGCGGTGCAGACGGAGCACGGCGGCCGCGTACAGGAACACGCCGAAGCCGACCGCGATGGCCCACAGGATGTCGATGTCGTAGGAGGTGAACCAGCGGTCCAGCGTCAGCTCGGGCGGCAACGGCGACCGGGTCAGCCGCTGCGCGGCCGTCGGGTCCACCGGCGGCTGCTCCCCCAGCGGCGGGGGTGTGCGCGCCAGGGCCGCTGCCGCGCCGGAGGCGAGGCCCATGAGGGCGAGCTCGCCGAGGATCAGCGTCCAGAACGAGCTCCTCTCCCGCTCGCCGGACAGCTTCGGGATGAGGCGGCGCCGATACCAGGCGCCGAACACGCCGAGCCCCACCAGTGCCGCGGCCTTGCCGAGGATGATCAGTCCGTACGGTGCGAGCAGCTCGCCCCAGTCCCCGAGCGCGACGACGGTGCGCGCGATGCCGGAGACGCCGACGACGACGAAGGCGGCCAGCGCGAGCGACGAGTACCGACCGACCAGCACGGGCATGTCGAGCCGCTCGCCCCCCGGCCTCGCGCTCCTGCGGGTGGATGCGCGCAGCACCACCAGCAGCATGATGCCGCCCACCCAGACCGCGGCGCCGACCGTGTGCAGCAGGATCGAGTTGACCGCGACGTTGTGCCCGGCGACGTCGCCGGAGTGCCCCTGGGTCGCCAGCGGCAGGAAGGCGGCGGCCGCGAGGCCGGTCGTGATGAGCGTGCCCGTCCAGCTGCGCCACCCGAACGCCAGCAGGGTGATGACCGCGCCCATGAGCACCGTGATCAGCCAGGCCTGACCGAGAGGGAGAGTCAGCAGGAACGTGGCCAGTTGCTCGCCGAAGGTCCGGTCGACGGAGAGCCTGGGGTTGAAGGCCGCCAGCAGGGTCATTCCCGCCGCCGTCGCCGATGCCAGGGTGAACACCGCCGCGCCCGCGGATGCCGTGTCCAGGGCGAGGTCGAAGTGACGTGTGCCGCTGCGCAGGCCGAACAGCGCGAGCACGAGGGAGCCGAGCATGGCCGCCGACGCGAGGTTGGCGATCATCTTGACGGCCGGCAGCCCCCACATCACGATGGGGCCCGGGTCGAGCAGCTTGGGGGGCACGGCACCGCCGCCGACGACGAGGGCCGCGATGAGCCCCGACGTCGCGCCGGCGAGGAGGACCACCAGGCCGGCGAGACGGTACGATTTCACCCCTCCAGCCTACGGCCGGCCGGCTGTGCGCGCCCCGCCCGCACGCAGAAGGCCGCCCCGAAGGGGCGGCCTTCCTGGCGCGGTCTTACTTGACGGCGGCCTTCAGCTTGGAGCCGGCGGTCACCTTGACGCGCTTGCCCGCCGGGATCTTGATCTCGGCACCGGTCTGCGGGTTGCGGCCGGTGCGGGCGGCCGTGGCGACCTGCTCGAAGGCGATCCAGCCCGGAATCGAGACCTTGCTGCCCTTGGCGACAGCGTCGGAGACGGTGCCGAACAGCGAGTCCAGGACGCGCGAAACGGTGGCCTGGCTCTCGCCGGTGGCGGAAGCGATGCTCGCGACGAGCTCGGTCTTGGTGATGGACTTGTCAGCCATGTCATCCTCCAGCGACGACGTCCGTCGCATCGTGTTGAGTGCGGAGTTCCCCCCGTCGGTCGAACGACCGCCTCGAATGTACCAACCACAACCGAGGATTCCGCGTCATTTCGCGGGTTTCGGCATGTTTTTCCCGTGATTTCGTTCACTCGAGCCCCACCAGCAACAACCGCGCGAACGGCCGCCGATCAGCACGGGGCGGCGCTGTGCACCGCGGGTGGATGAGGAAGGGGCGAGGATCCGAAGATCCTCGCCCCTTCACATGCAGATGAAGCGGATGCTCACCAGCTCGACTTGGTGATGCCGGGCAGTTCGCCGCGGTGCGCCATGTCGCGGAAGCGGACGCGGGAGATGCCGAACTTCGACAGGACGCCGCGGGGGCGGCCGTCGATGGCGTCCCGCGAGCGCACGCGCACGGGCGACGCGTTGCGCGGGAGCTTCTGCAGGCCGACGCGGGCGGCTTCGCGGGCCTCGTCGGTGGCGTTCGGGTCGATCAGGGTCTTCTTCAGCTCGGCACGGCGCTCCGCGTAGCGGGCGACGATGACCTTGCGCTGCTCGTTCTTGGCGATCTTGCTCTTCTTGGCCATGTCTCAGCGCTCCTCTCGGAATTCGACGTGCTTGCGGACCACCGGGTCGTACTTCTTCAGCACGAGGCGGTCGGGGGTGTTGCGGCGGTTCTTCCTGGTCACGTAGGTGTAACCGGTGCCGGCCGTCGAGCGCAGCTTGATGATCGGACGGACGTCCTGAGCCTTCTTCGCCATCAGAGCTTCACGCCCTTCGCCTGCAGGTCAGCGACGACGCGCTCGATGCCGCGGGCGTCGATCACCTTGATGCCCTTGGCGGACACGTTGAGGGTGACCTTGCGGCCCAGCGACGGGACGAAATAGGTCTTCTTCTGCACGTTCGGGTCGAAGCGGCGCTTCGTCCGACGGTGCGAGTGCGAGATGTTGTGACCGAAGCCGGGAACGGCGCCGGTCACCTGGCACACTGCGGCCATGGTGACTCCTTCTCTACCGTGAGACCGGACGGCCCCACCCAAGATCCCTTGTCTGCATCCCTCCCTCGGACACGGCTCTGCGACCGGGAAGGAGGTGGGGGACGCGAACTGCGCACAGGAGCGTGCACAGACAAAGAGTCAGTCTAGCACGGACGACTCACTTCTCAGATCCCGCCACCATCCCCTTGATGAAGTACTTCTGCAGCACGAGGTAGACGATCAGCACCGGCAGGGCCGACAGCAGGGCGGCCGCGGCCGCCGCGCCCACGTCGCTGGAGGTCGTGGAGAAGAACGTCGCCGTCGCGGGGGCGATCGTGCGCATCTCCGGGCTGCGCATGAGGTAGACGCTCAGCGCGTAGTCGTTCCACACGTTGACGCTCGTCAGGATCACGACCGTCGCGGTGACGGGCTTGAGCATCGGCACGACGACGCGGAACAGCACCTGCACGGCCCCGGCGCCGTCGACGGAGGCGGCCTCCTCGATGGAGATCGGCAGGCCGCGCATGAACGCGGTGTACAGGAAGATGGCCAGCGGCAGCTGCGTGGCGGTCATCACGAGGATCGTGCCCCCGTAGGTGTTGATGGCGTGCCAGCTGCTCATCATCGAGTACAGCGGGACGAGGATCGACAGCGGCGGGATCATGATGAGGCCGATCACGCCCGCCAGCACGAGCCGGTTCGTCACGGTGGCGCGCCGCGCCAGCGGGTAGGCGGCGAGCGCCCCCAGCACGCATACCAGCACGGTGGCGCCGACGGTGACGATCGCACTGTTGCCGATCGCACGCAGGATGCCGCCCTGCAGGATCGCGGTCGCGAAGTTCTGCCAGTGGATGCCGTCCGACGGCGGCAGCCACTGCGACGACAGGTCGCTGCGCCGCTTCATCGCGGAGGTGACCGTGACGTAGAACGGCAGCAGCTGCAGCAGCACGGCCAGCAGCACCCCCGCGCCGATGCCGAGCCGCGCCGGCCACGGCGACGTGGGGACCGCCCGCCTCGCGCTGGGCGGTGCGACGACGGATGCCGGGGACGCGCCGCTCACAGCTCCTCCAGCCTTCTCCGGTTCAGGGCGGTGTTCAGCACGAGCGTGAACACCGCGATGATGAGGAACAGCACGACCCCCATCGCGGACGCGTAGCCGGCGCGCTGACTGCCGAAGTACATCTTCGCGATGAGCGTCGACACGGAGTGGGTGGAGTAGCCCGGCCCGCCGGCGGTGAGCACCTGGATGATGTCGAACAGTTTCATGCCGCCGATGAGGTTGAGCACGACGCTCGTCGCGAAGGCGGGCTGCAGCATCGGCATCGTGATGCTGCGGAACGTGCGCACGGCATTGGCCCCGTCGAGCCTGGCCGCCTCGTAGTACATCGTGGGGATGGATTGGAGCCCCGCCAGGTAGATCACCATCGAGATCCCGACGAACTGCAGCGAGTTGACGATGACGATCAGCACGATCGCCGTGCCGGAATCGCTGAACCAGGCGGTGCGCTCCCCGCCGAGCGCGATGACGAGGTCGTTGAGGCCTCCGCCGTTGTAGGAGAGGAACAGGTAGTACATGGTGCCCATCACCACGGGCGAGACGAGGACGGGCAGGTAGATGATCGCGCGCGCGATCCCGCGGCCCCGCACGTGACCGTCCAGCGCCAGGGCCAGGGACAGCCCGATCACCTGCTGCAGCAGCGTCGAGCCCACCCCGTACAGGAACGTGTTGCCCAGCGCGGTGCGGAAGTTCGGGTCGTCGAACAGCCGCAGGTAGTTCTCCGCGCCGACGAAGGATCGGCCGGGTGAGAAGCCGTCCCAGTCCGTCAGCGACAGCAGCACCCCGTTCAGCAGCGGCCACAGCATGAAGACGCCGAGCACGGCCAGCGCGGGCAGGTATAGCAGGTCGAGCCGTCGACCGGCGAAGCGCGGGGTCGCGCGCCCCCGATTCGCCGCGGGGGACCGGTGCGCGTCGCCCCGCGTCCGTCCCGGATCCCGCACCGCCCGCGCAGCGGTCGTCATCGCAGCGAGTCGTAGCTCGACTTCATCTGCGCCACCGCATCCGCCGGGGTCATCTGACCTGTGATGACGCCGTCGGTCGTGGTGACCATGGTGTCCCAGATGCCACCGGGCAGGTACACGCGGTCGAAGTACGGCTTGAGCGGCAGCGTGGCGGGCGCGACGAACTGATCGTAGCTGGCGGTCAGCACGCCGAGGTCGCTGGTCGCGTTCGTCAGCCCGGGGATGCCGCCGATCGATCCGGCCAGCTGGGACAGGTTGTCGGGCTCGGCGAGCCAGGCCAGGTAGTCCAGCGCCTGCTCCTTGTCGGGGGAGGTCTTGGAGACGCCGTAGGCCCGGCCCTCGCCGCCGACGAGGAAGGGCTCCCCGTTCTCGGACGGGATGGGCATGTAGCCGAGGTCGGCGTCCGGGTTGAACCCGAGGGCGGTGGCGACGAGGTAGTTCTGCACGAAGACGAACGCCGTCGTCCCCTCGGCGAGCGAGCGTCCGATGTCATCGGTCGTGGCGGAGGAGTAGTCCGGGTTGAACCAGCCGGCCTTCTGCCAGGTGGCGATGTGGTCGAGGATGCGGGTGTAGCCGCTCTCGTCGAAGGTGCCGTCCTGGAACCCCTTCAACTCCGCCTCGCTGAAGTCGCCGGAGCCGATGAAGTCGGTGATGTTCCCGGCGAACCAGCTGTCCTTGCCGGATGAGGAGACCGGTGTGATCCCGGCATCCTTCAGCGTCTTCAACGCCGTCTCGAAGGAGGTCCAGTCGGTGAGCGAGGTCGGGTCGATCCCGGCGTCCTCGAGCACCGTGCGGTTGTAGACGATGCCGGCAACGTCGGTGTCGATGGGCAGCGCGAAGAACTGTCCGTCGGCGTTCTCCATCGCCGGGGCCAGCGCCTCGTTGAAGTCCTTGGCCCACGGCTGGTCGTTCAGCGGCTCGAGGAACTGGCTGTAGCGCAGCAGCGACCAGCCGTGCGTGGCCCAGATGTCGGGGATGTCGTTGGAGGACAGCCGCACCTTGATGTCGTCCTCATAGGTGTCGGTCGAGGGCACCAGCTCGATCTTCACGCCCGGGTTGTCCGCCTCGTACGCGTCGGTGATCTTCTCGAGGACCTTCAGCGAGGGGTCGGTGGCGCCGAAGTTGGTCTGCATCTCGATCTCGACATCGCCGCCGTCGCCGCCTCCGGATTCACCGGAGCATCCGGTCAGGGCGATCCCGGTCGCCGCGACGACCACGATCGCCACCAGGGAGCGCTTCGAAGCCGTGAATGTCGTCATGTCTGAACCTCACTGTCCGCGATACCTGTCTCGACGGCGGAACGCTGGTGCGCATCCGTCTGTTCGTGATACGTTACCCGCGTAGATCGCTGGGGTACAGGGGGTCCCGGAAACGTTCTGAGGGGCACGGTTCCGGGGCTCCCGACCATGTTGACACCCGTAGACTCACGATGGAAGACTCGGCGCATGGCGTTCTCTCTGGGGATCGTCGGTGCGGGCCAGTTCGCCGGCCAGTTCGCGACGCTGTTCCACCACCATCCCGGTGTGTCCGCGGTTCATGTGACAGACGTGATCCGCTCCCGCGCCGACGATCTCGCGCGCAGCATGGGGCTGGCGGGGGTCAGCGACTCGTTCGACGCCATGCTCGCATCGCCGGAGATCGACGCCGTCGCGATCTTCACCCAGCGCTGGACGCACGGGCCGCTGGTCGTGCAGGCACTGCGTGCGGGCAAGCACGTCTACTCGGCCGTGCCGATGGCGATCACCGTCGACGAGATCGCGGCGATCATCGAGGCCGTGCGCGAGACGGGGCTCACCTACATGATGGGCGAGACGAGCTACTACAACCCGGCGACGGTGTACGCCAGGCGCCGGCTCGCCGAGGGTGCCTTCGGACGGCTGTTCTACGGCGAGGGCGACTACGTCCACGACATGGACCTGGGCTTCTACGAGGCGTACCGGTACTCGGGCGGGGCGGAGTGGAAGCGCACCGCCAGCTACCCTCCGCTGCTGTATCCCACGCACTCCATCGGCGGGGTGCTGGGCGCGTGGCCGACCCATGCGACGGCGGTCTCGGCGATCGGTGTGGTCGACCAGCGCGGCGACGGCGTGTTCGACCGCGCCGTCAGCCAGTTCGACAACGACTTCTCCAACGCGACCGCACTGTTCGAGCTGGCGGCGGGCGGCGCCATGCGCATCAACGAATTCCGTCGCGTCGGCTATCCGTCGCATCTGCGCGAGTCCCGGTTCCGCTGGTTCGGCACCGAGGGGTCGTTCGAACAGCTGGCGCGCACGACCGTGTGGCAGGACAGGGAGGGGGTGGAGGACATCTCCCACCTCATCGACACGCACGCCTCCGTGCCGTACGACGACCCGTCCCTCGCCCAGGTGGCTCCCGCGCTCCGCGACGCGTTCGTGTCCGGGTACGCGCGGATCCACGAGGACGAGCGCGCCCGCATCCCCGACGAGCTTCGCCCCCTGCACAACGGACACGAGGGCAGCCATCACTTCCTCGTGGACGACTTCGTGCGCGCCGTGAACGGCCGGACGCTCCCGCCCGTGAACGCCTGGCAGGCGGCCCGGTTCACCCTTCCCGGCGTGATCGCCCACGAGTCGGCCCGCCGGGGCGGTGAGCGTCTCATGGTGCCGGACATGGGTGACCCGGTTGGCTGATCGGCGCACCCGACCGGTGACCCGCGCGGACGTGGCCCGCTACGCGGGGGTGAGCACCGCCGTCGTCAGCTACGTGCTCAACGGCGGCCCGAAGAACGTCGCCCCGCTGACCCGGGAGCGGGTGCTGGATGCCGTGCGCGTGCTGGGCTACCGGCCCAACGCCGCCGCCCGCGCGCTGTCGATGGGATCGGCCGACATGTTCGGCCTGCTCGTGCACGACAACCGCAGCCCGTTCTTCGCAGAGCTGTGCCATGCACTGGATCAGGCGACCGCGGATGCCGGCCGCTCCCTGCTGATCGTGAACTCCGACCGCACGCAGGTGCCCACCGCGGACCAGATCCGCGACCTCGCCTCCCGCCAGATCGCGGGGCTCATCATCGCCGACGTGCTCACCTCCGGCGAGCAGTCGGTGGTCCACTCGCTGGGCATCCCCGCCGTCGTGATGGGCCAGTTCGGCGAGACCGACGACCTGCACAGCGTGGGCGTGGACTTCGCCCGGGGCGCCCGGGAGGCGTGCGAGCACCTGATCGGCCACGGCTACCGCGACATCGCGTTCGCCGGCAGCGCCGCCCGCTACGACGAGCGCGAACGGGGGTGGCGCGAAGCGCTCTCCGCCGCACGGCTTCCGCTCGGTCCGCTCCTGCACACGCCCTTCGGGTATCAGGGCGGCTACGACGCGGCCGTCGAGCTCATGCGCCTGCCCTCCCTGCCCCGCGCGGTCCTCGCGGCCTCCGATCAGATCGGCATCGGCATGCTGGCCGCGTTCGGCGAGCGCGGAGTGCGTGTGCCGGACGACATCGCCGTCGTCTCCTTCGACGGCACGATCGCCGCCGACTTCGTGTGGCCGAGACTGACCACGGCGGTCCAGCCGCTGGAGCAGATGGCGGAGGTCGCCGTGCAGTTGCTGACGGATCCCACCGCGTCACGCCACCATCGCGCACTGTTCACGCACTTGCGCGTCCGCGAGTCCTGCGGGTGCGCCGCGCAGCACGGCTGAACCGTTCCCGGGACCCGCAACGGCGAGTTCCGCGGGGAGGCGCAACGGCGAGTTCCGCGGGGAGGCGCGCCGCCCGTCAGCCGGCGTCGAGCGCGGCGGCGGCCTCGGCCGCACCGCGTCCCCACCGGAACGGGGAGACCGTCGCCTCACCCGTGATCCAGAACCGCCACGGGAACGCCATCGTCCCGGCTGTGCCGGCGATGCCCACGCGCGGGCCTACGGACACCTCCGCGACCGGCTCGTCCAGCAGGACCCGTGCGACGGCGCCGTTCATCTCCGCGCCGGAGACGATGTCGATGCCGTCGTGCAGCGCATGCCGCAGACCGACCGCCTGGGCGAGACGCCCCGGTCCACGGGCCAGGTCGCGACGCGCGGTGCGGCTGAGGGGCGTCGGCACCCGGCGGCGCTCCGCCGCGGCCTCCTCGCCGGCGACCACCTCGCCGGCGCGCAGCAGCACACCGCCCGCCTCCCCCTCGGGCCCGCAGACGACGTTGATGCAGGAGTGGATGCCGTGACTGAGGTACACGTACAGGTGACCGGGTTCCCCCCACATGGTGGCGTTGCGCGCCGTGTAGCCCATCCGCGCATGCGAGCCGGGGTCGGGGACGGGCCCGGTGCCCTTGCCGTGGTACGCCTCGACCTCGGTGATCCGCAGCCGCGTCTCCACCCCGTCGACGACGGTCACCAGCTGCGCGCCCAGCAGGCGCGGGGCGACGTCCAGCGGCAGTCCCATCAGGTCCGTGCGATCAGCGGTGCGCGTCATCTCTCCTCCTCGAGTCCCGGGTTCCCCCGCCTGCCCACGGGCGGGACCGCGACGATGGTCACGGCAGCGGCGCCTGCCCGCACCAGGAGATGTCGAAGCCGCTCAGGGTGGGCAGCTTCTCCGTTCCGCCCAGGTCGATGAGCTGGGTGTGCAGGGTCGTCGGCAGCGGCAGCAGCAGGTCGTCGTACGCGTTGGTGGGCAGGTCCGGGGCGATCACGACGGCCGCGTACTGGCCGCTGGGCGACGCGCAGGTCTGCGGGATGGCATCCGTTCCGCTCACCTCGCTGATGACGCGGGCGGAGCCGTCGTCGTCAACCCGCACGACGGCCTGGCCCGTGGGCATGCCGGACTCGTCGCGCTGCACGATGTGCCGCAGCGTCCCGCCGGGGAAGGGGACGATGGCATCGGCGTCGCCGTAGTCGGGGTCGGATGCCGGCAGCGGCGTCTCGCGGCCGCCCGTGAGATCGAGCTGCACGATGCTGCCGTCGGTGCGCTCGATGATGGCGGTGTAGGTGCCGCGCGTGATGCCGAGGATGCCGGCGGCCACGCCCATCGACTTCACGCCGGTGTCCGCAGAGGCGTCCTCCACGCCGAGCGCCCCATCGAAGTCGATGAACAGCAGCGAGGAGGAGTCCGGCACGAACTGCCACTCCGCCATGCTGGCGTCCGACCCCTCGACCTGCACGATGCGCGGCTCTTCCGCGCCGTTCAGCGGCTGGGTGACCAGCACGCTGGCGCGCCCCGAGGTCTCGGTGAGGTCGCGGTCAGAGTAACTGTAGCCGACGAGTCCGCCGCGGTCGGAGACCTGCACGGAGGAGACGTAGCCCTCGCCGGGGAGGGTCAGCTCGCGCTGGTCCGAGCCGTCGCGGTTCATCACCACGAGCCGGGATCCGTCGTCCTCCTGGACGGTGACGACGATCAGCCGCGAGGTGGCGCGGTAGTCGTCGATGCGCGGATGCCGGAACACGGGCGTGGCCCGTTCGCCGCTGAGGTCGGCGAGGAAGATCGTGTCGTCCTCGTCTCCGGGGGCGCGCTGCAGCAGGAGGATGCTCGACGCCGGCGTGGTGAACGAGGTCTCCAGATCGGATGCCGGACCGCCGCCGGCCGCCGACACGTCGCTGACGGTGACGCGGTAGGTCGTCGAGTCGTGCAGCGGGACGGTGAAGCGGATGCCGATGCTGCGTCCGGCCGTGTCGACGGTGAAGGGCACGGCGGGTTCGACGGTGACCCGCTCGGGGTCGACGTCGTCCAGCCGCTGGGTGGTGGTGAGGATGAGCCTGCTGCCGGAGGTCTCGATGGCCTGTGCGGCGTCGACCTGCGTGTCGCTGATGCGCGGCCCCTGCGTGAGGCTGACGGCGCCCAGCACGCCCACGACGAGGGCGAGCGCGCCCAGCACCGACGTCATCGTGACGGCGAAGCGACGACCGCCGCGCCGGTCTCGGTGCGGCGACGCCGGATCCCGCTGCGATGCGGGGGACGGCGATGCGGAGGGCGTCGCCGCGTGCGGATGCGATCGTCCCGCCGAGGCGGGTCCGATGTGTGCGTCCGACTCGGGGACCGGCACCGAGAGGCCGACGGAGATGGGGGTCGTGGGTGCGGGGACGGCGGGAACCTCCGGCGCCTGCTGCCCGGCATCCGCCGTCTCGGACTCGGGAGTCGACGGCCCGGCTTCCGCCGCCTGCGCCGCCTCGCGGGCTGCCTGTGCGGCGCGCTGCGCGCGCAACTCCGCACGGGTGCGCGGGGCGCCGACATCCGATCCGTCAGTACTCATACGGATCCTTCGGCTCGCTGATCCGGCGCACCGAGTCCGGGTCGATGCGCAGCGTGCCGTCGGCGTCGGCGCGAACGGTGCCGGACACCTCGATCCACTGACCGGTGGCGTACTTCTCGGTGACCCCGCCCAGCGGCACGGTCGCGGGCTGCGCGTCGATCACGCAGTGCGTGATGGTCATGCGGGTCAGTCCGATGCCATCGCCGTCCCCCGGCGTGACGAAGCCGGTCAGCGAGACCGAGGCGCCGTCGTAGTCCTCCGGGCGCGTGGCCGTGGCGAACGCGCTCGCCCAGTCCCCCACCCCGAACGTCGTGGTGTCGGCGATGCCCAGCGTCACGTCGTCGGCACCGGCGAACAGCACGGGCGTCTCCCCCGCCCTCGACACGGCCAGCTCCGCGGAGAGGGATGCCGGCGGCAGAACGAGGGCGGCCAGCACCACCGCGGAGGCGAGGACGCCACCGGTCACGACACCGGTGGTCTGCAGTGCCCGGCGACGCAGGGCCGACGCGGATGCACCGGTCGCGGCGTGCGTGTGATCGTGGTCGCCCTCGGCGCCGGGCGGCAGGACGAAGGACCAGACGGCGGCTGCGAGCGTCGCGGCGGCCGCCGCACAGGCGAACCAGACCGTACCGGGGCTGATGTACAGCGTGAGGCGCCCGGTCGCACCGAGTTCCAGGGTCACCACGGCCACCACGGTCGCGAGTCCCAGTCCCAGCCACCGCGAGCTCAGGGCGTGCAGCAGGCTCTGCCCGGTGGGCATGTGCGACGTGCCGGCGGGGGTGTCCGCGGCATGCTGATCAGCCAAAGACGTTCACCCCGATCCCGATGGCGCAGGCGCCGAGCACGACGACCCCCACCAGCCCCGCCAGCACCCGTGCCGTGAAGGTGGTGCGCAGCAGGGCGAGCATCTTCACGTCCACGAGCGGTCCCACCAGCAGGAACGCGATGACGGCGCCCGCCGAGAACGTGGAGGCGAACGACAGCGCGAAGAACGCGTCCACGTTCGAGCAGATCGCGACGGTCATGGCCAGCGCCACCATCGCGAGGATCGACAGCACCGGGTTCGACCCGACCGCCAGCAGCACGCCCCGCGGGACGAGCACCTGCACGGCCCCGGCCAGTGCCGAGCCGATCACGAGGGCGGGCATCACCGCTCGCAGCTCGACGAGCAGCTGCACGAGGCTGCGGCGCATGGGGGTTCCGGGCTCGTGGACCACCTGCTCGCAGGTCTCCACGAAGCGGTCCGTCAGCAGCGCCTGCGGGTCGGGATGCCTGCTGTAGATCCAGCCGATGAGGTTCGCGATGAGGTATCCGCCCACGAGTCGCGCGACGAGGATGCCCCCGTCCCATCCGAACGCCGCGTGGGTGGTGAGGATGACGATGGGGTTGACGATGGGCGCGGCGATGAGGAACGTCAGCGCCTCCGCGGGCGCGAGGCCCCGCATCATCAGCCCTCGGGCGAAGGGCACGTTGCCGCACTCGCAGACCGGGATGACCATGCCCAGCAGCGAGAGCACCGCCCTTCGCACCCAGGCGGTCGCGGGCAGCCAGCGCTGCACGGCATCCGCCGGCAGCCACACCTCCACGACGATCGAGAGCACCACGCCGACCATCACCCACGGCAACGCCTCGATGAGCACGCTCATCGTGAGGGTCAGTCCGTCCTGCGCACGGGCGGGCAGCGGGTCCCCGAACAGCGTCGGCACGAAGACGTCCACGAGCACGAGCACGGCCAGCACGACGACGCCGATGATCACCGCGCGTCCGGTGGGCACGCGGCGCGGCGGATGCCTGTGCACGTGCGCCGCGGTGCCGGATGCTCTGCGTGAAGACACCGGCTCCGGCATCCGCGGCGGGGCTGACGTCACTCGTCCGCTCCCGCTCGCTCGGCGTCCACGTCCTCCTGGTCGCGGCGCCGCGCACAGTCCGCGCACAGCCCGAAGATGTCGACGACGTGCTCGGGGTCGCGGAAGCCGTTCTGCGCGGCGACGCGCTGCGCCCACTGCTCGACGTCCTTGGCCTCGATCTCCACGGCCCGCCCGCAGGAGCGGCAGATCAGGTGGTGATGATGGCCCTGCGTGCGGCAGGCGCGGTAGAGCGCCTCGCCCTCGGGACTCTGCAGCGAGTCGGCTTCTCCGGTGGCGGCCAGCCCCGCCAGCGCCCGGTACACGGTGGCCAGGCCGATGCCGGTGTTGGCCTGGCGCAGGTCGGCGTGCAGGGTCTGCGCGCTCACGAAGCCCTCGGCATCGGCGAGTGCGTCGCGCACGCGCTCCCGCTGCCAGGTGTTCCGCTGAGCCATGCTCCGAGTCTAGGCCGGGCGGCTGGGAGTCCGGCCCGGGACGGCGCTCAGGCGCGAGTGGTCTCGTCCTCGGCGAGCTCCGCCTCGTCCTCGGGCGCCTCGGCGTCGTCGAAGTCGTCGGTCTCGCCCGCACCGTCGAGCTCGGCGCCACCGGTCTCGTCGTCGATCAGGTCGTCGAGCACGGCGTCGTCGACGTCGGCGGGGGCGGGGACCGCGCCCTCGGAGCCCTCGGACTCCTCGGAGGCGGGCTTGGTCAGCACGCCCTCCGGGCGGATGAGCTCGCGCACCTCCGCCATGAAGCTGGTCAGCTGCTGCTGCTGCCACCGCAGCTGACGCGTGCGGTCCTCGGCGTCGCGCAGGGCGACCGTCGCGTGGCCGGTGACCGAGTCGATGATCTTCTGCGCCTTCGCCCGCGCGCGCTCCAGAGTCTCCCGAGCCTTCACCTGCGCCTCGGCCTCGATGGCCTGTGCCTGCGAGCGCATCAGGCGCTCGTAGTCCTCGGCCTTGGCCGAGATGCGCTGCGCATGCTCCAGCGACGCGGCGACCTGCTCGTTGGCGTCCGTCGTGATGCGCTCCGCGTGCGCGACCGCCTGGTTGTGCAGCACGAGGAACTCCTGCTGCGCGTCGTCCTGACGGCGCGTGAGCGTCTCCTCGAACTCCAGGACGCGGGCGTTCATCTCGCGCACCTCGCGCTCGGCATCCGCCCGCATGTCCGTCGTCTCGCGGGTGACCATGGCGCGCAGCGCGGCGGCGCCCTTCTCCGCCTCGGTGCGGATGGCGGCCGCCTCCTGCTCGGCCTGCGCGACCTTCTCCGCGGCGTGCGCGGACTCGCGCTCCAGCCGCGCCTCGTGCGCGGTCAGCTCGGTCTCGATCTTCAGCCGCACCTGGTCCGCGTCGTGCTCGGCCTGCTCGGTGATGCGGGCCACGTCGGCGGCCAGCTCGGCGCGCTTGGCCTCGGCCTCCTCACGGGCGGCGGCCAGCAGCCGCTCCGCCTGTGTGGCGGCGTTGTGGATGAGCACACTGGCCTGCTCCTCGGCGACACGCAGCACGGCCTCGAACTGCTGTCGGCTCTGCGGCTCGTCGCCGTCCTTGGGCGCGTCGCTGAGCTCGGTGGCCAGCGCGCTGACCTGCGTCGCGGCCTCCTCGGCCTGCGCGCGGGCGGCGGCCAGCTCCTCCTCCAGCCGGGCGAGCCGGGCGTCATTGCCCGCGACGGCATCCGCCAGCGCCCGCTCGTGCTCGGCGTGCAGCGCCTCCAGCTCGCTGCGGTGACGGGCCTCCATGCCGTCCCGGTCCTCGGTCAGTCGCGCCACCTGGTCTCGCAGCGTCGCGAGCGCAGCGTCCACCTCCGCCTTGTCGTAACCGCGGAACGCCTGGGTGAAGGAGGCGTGCTCCCTGGGCGCCGTGGTCAGCAGCTGGTCGAAGAAGTCGCCGTTCTGCGCGTTGTCGGACTCGTGCGTCTCGCTCACCGGACGTCACCTTTCTGAACTCGTCGGCCCCCGGCATCCATGATGTCATCTCCGCGAGCGCGGCGAAGCCCCTCCCGCCGTCTTCCGGGCCGATCGTCAGGTGCGGCGCACGCGTCCGCGGACCCGCTGCACCGCCCAGCACCCGCCGTAGATGAGGAACGAGATCGTCGTGATGTAGGGGCTGACCGGGAGGGTCCCCGCCAGGGCCAGCAGGATGCCGCCGACGGCCGCCACGACGCCGAACAGCGCCGCCAGCACCGGCACGGCCACGGGTCCCGCCGTCAGGCGCATCGCCGCGGCCGCCGGGGTGACCAGCAGCGCCATCACCAGGAGCGCGCCGATGATGTGCACGCTGACGGCGACGATGAGCCCCAGCAGCACCATGAACAGCAGGCTCACGGTGCGCACCGGCACGCCGCGCGCCGCGGCGGACTCCGGGTCGAGGGAGTCGAAGCGCAGCGGATGCCACATCAGCAGCAGACCCAGCAGCACCACGAGGCTCATTCCGATCAGCCAGCCCAGGTCGGGGTTGGAGACCGACACGATCTGTCCGGTGAGCAGGCCGAACCGGTTGGCCCCGCGACCGTCGTAGAGGGAGAGGAACAGGATGCCCAACCCCAGCCCGAACGGCATCAGCACGCCCACGATCGAATTGCGCTCCCTGGCTCGGGAGCCCAGCACGCCGATGAGGATCGCCGCGACCAGCGCCCCGCCGATCGACCCGGCCACCACGCTGCCGCCGAACAGCAGCGCGGCGGCGGCGCCGGCGAAGGACAACTCACTGACGCCGTGCACGGCGAAGGCGAGGTCGCGCTGCATGACGAACACACTCGTCAGCCCCCCGACCAGGCCCAGCACGGCGCCCGCGATCAGCGAGTTCGACAGCAGCGCCAGCAGCTGCCCGTAGTCCTGGAACGAGAAGACGTCGCCCCAGTCCACCAGCGGGCTCACGCGCGGCCTCCCGGAGCGGCCGAGGGCCCCATCGCGGGGGGCTCCTCATCCGTCTCGTGGTGGGTCTCGGCATCCGGAACGCCGACGACCACCAGCCGTCCTCCGGCGCGGAACACGAACACAGGGGTGCCGTACAGCCTGCTCAGCACATGCGTCTGCAGCACCTCCTCGGGCGTGCCGAGCAGGAAGCGCCCGCCGGCGATGTAGAGGATGCGATCGACGCGGTCGAGGATGGGATTGATGTCGTGGGTGACGAACAGCACGGCCGTGCCGTGCTCGCGCCGCTCCCGGTCGATGATGTCGGTCACGGCGCGCTGATTCGCGAGGTCGAGGTTCGACAGCGGCTCGTCGCACAGCAGCAGGGCCGGCCGGTCCGCCAGCGCCTGTCCCACGCGCAGCCGCTGCTGCTCTCCGCCGGAGAGCAGTCCGACCGGGCGGTCGCCGTAGTGCGCCGCGCCGACGCCCTCCAGCAGGGCGTCCACGCGCGCCCGGTCGCCGCGACGCGGGATCGGCAGGCCGAAGCGCGTGCCGTGCACTCCCAGCGCGACGAGGTCGCGGGCGCGCAGGCTGGTGTCCGGCGGGAGCGGACGCTGCTGAGGGATGTAGCCGATGCGCGGGTCGCCGCGCCGCACGGACGTTCCGGCGACGCGGATGCCGCCGGCCGAGAGTCGCTGGAGCCCCAGGATGCTGCGCAGGAGCGTGGTCTTGCCCGACCCGGACGGCCCGAGCACGGCGACGAATTCGCCCGGGCGCATCTCCAGATCCAGCCGCGACCACAGTTCACGACGACCTCTGGTCAGGGACGCCCCGTCGATGGTCAGGACCGGCTGCACGCCGGCAGCCGCCGCCGCGCCGCTCACTTCTCGAGGGCGGCGAGGTCCGAGATCGCGACGCGCATCCACTCAGCGTACGACTGTTCGGGCTCGAGCAGCTCGCTGAAGGTGATCACGGGGATGCCGGCCTGCTGTGCGGCGTCCTCCACACGGCTGGTCTCGCTGCCGCCGGTCTGCGCGTTGGCGAGCACCGCGCGCACCTCGCCCCCGTCGATGAGCGAGAGCGCGTCCAGCAGCGTGGCGGGGGCGACGTCGTTGCCCTCCTCGACGGCGGAGGCGAATCCCTCCGGTGTCACATCGTCGAGTCCGACGGCGGCGGCGAGCCGACCGGGAAGCGGCTCGGTGATGAGCACCGGCACCCCCTCCAGCGATCCGTGCAGCGCCGCGATCTCGGTGTCGATGGCGTCCAGCTCGGCCGTCAGCGCCTTCGCGTTGGCGGCGAATTCGGTGCCACCGGCGGGGTCGAGCTCGGTGAGGTCGGCGGTGACCCGCTCCGCGACGTGCGCGATGATGTCGGGGTCGAACCAGACGTGCTCGTTGAATCCCTCGATGTGGGAGTGGCCGTGCTCGTCGTGACCATGACCGGCGCCGTGGTCGTGGTCGTCTTCGGCGTCGTGGTCGTGACCGTGGTCGGCCTCTGCCTCGTGGTCGTGGTCCTCGCCCTCGGCCGCGTCGGGGTGGTCGTGCGCGAACTCGGCGGCGGTGATGACCTCGGCATCCGAGCCGTCCCGCAGCTGTGTCATGAACGAGTCGTAGCCTCCGCCGTTCTCGATGACGAGGTCCGCGCGCTGCACGGCGAGCCGGTCACGCGCCGTGGCCTCGTAGGAGTGCGGGTCCTTGGCCGTCGAGTCGATGAGGCTCGTCACGGTGACGCGGTCGCCGCCGATCACGGCGGCGAGACTGCCGTACACGTTCGTCGAGGCGACGATCTGCACCGTCCCGTCCGTGCTCTTTGCGGGGGCTGCGGATGAGCATCCGGACAGCGCGATGACGGATGCGGCGGTGAGCGCGATGGCGATGAAGGATCTCTGCACTCGTCCGATACTAATGCAAATGAGAACCATTCTCAACAAGAGCGCGCACAGTCGTCAGGAGCCCTGCGGGTCTCCCGTTCTCCCGGCGTTGCTATGCTCAACCGACAGAACACCGGCCGCGACGCATCCGGAGGCGCACATGGCAGCTCTCGGCATCATCTTCATGGTCCTGTACGTGCTCGCCGGCGCGGGCATCCTGTATGCGATCCTCCGCTTCGCGATCGTCCACGCGCTGCGTCAGGCGCGCAACGAGGCTCGCATCGAGCAGCGCCTGCCGAAGGCCGCCACCTGGCTCGACGACGACGAGCAGCGTCTGCTGGAGATGTCGAAGACGGCGCACGACTGACGGCGGGTCGGCCCGCGCCCACCGGATGCGGGCCCGCTCACTCCACGAGCAGCGCGGGCTCCTCGAGCACGGAGGCCACGTCGGCGATGAACCGGCTCATGCCGTCGCCGTCGATCACGCGATGGTCGAACGACCCCGCGACCGTGGTCACCCAGCGCGGACGCACCTCGCCGTCGACGACCCACGGCTTCTGCGCGATCGTCCCCATCGCCACGATCCCGGCCTCGCCGGGGTTGATGATGGGGGTGCCGGCGTCCATCCCGAACACGCCGATGTTGGTGATCGTGATCGTCCCGCCGTGCTGATCCGCCGGCGCGGTCCTGCCCTCACGGGCGGTGACGGTGAGACGGTTGAGCGCACGGGCGAGATCGCGCATGCTCAGCTCCTGGGCGTCCTTGATGTTGGGCACCAGCAGGCCGCGCGGCGTCGCCGCGGCGATCCCGAGGTTGACGTAGTGGCGCAGCACGATCTCCGCGCCGCCGTCGGCGTCGACCCAGGCGGCGTTGACCATCGGCGTGCGCCGCACGGCCCAGATCACCGCGCGGGCCATGATCAGCAGCGGCGACACCTTGATGTCGGCGAAGTCCGGCGAAGCCTTGAGCCGCTTGACGAGCTCCATCGTGCGGGTGGCGTCGACCTCCTTCCACACCGTCACATGCGGGGCCGTGTACGCGCTCTGCACCATCGCGTTCGCACTGGCCTTGCGCACGCCCTTGACGGGGATGGACTCGGTGCGCTCCTCGTCGACGACCGGCCGCATGCCGCGGGCCAGCCCGATGGGGGCGGGCTCCGGCGCGGGGACGGTCTCCTCGCGCACATCGCCCCAGTCCGGCGTCTCGATGTTGCGGAACACGCTGGCCTGCGAGGCGTGCTTTACGACATCGTCGCGGGTGACCTCGCCGTCGGCGCCCGTGGGCGTCACCTCGGTGAGATCCACTCCCAGGTCGCGGGCGAGCTTGCGGATCGGCGGCTTGGCGATCACCCCCACGGACGAGCGCACCGGGCGCTCGGCGGGCCGTTTGCGCCGTGAGGTCGCCCCACCGCCGGAGCCGTAGCCGACCAGCACCGCGCCGCCACCCTCCTCCGGATCCGCGGCGGCAGCCGGGGGCGCCGCGGCCCCGGCATCCGCATCCTCCGACACGAAGATGATGATCGGCGCGCCGACCTCGACCGTGGCGCCCTCGGCGGCGAGGATCTCGCCGACCGTGCCGGCGTGCGGCGAGGGCAGCTCGACGAGCGACTTGGCGGTCTCGATCTCGCAGATGACGTCGTTGATCGCGACGGTGTCGCCGGGAGCGACCCGCCAGGAGACGATCTCGGCCTCGGTGAGGCCCTCGCCGACGTCGGGAAGGGTGAAGGTCTGAGTGGTCATCGCGGACTCCGGATCAGTAGGCGAGGGAGCGGTCGACGGCCTCCAGGACGCGATCCGCATCCGGAAGGTAGACGCCCTCGAGCTTGGCGGGCGGGAACGGCACGTCGAACCCGGAGACGCGCAGGACGGGCGCCTCCAGGGCGTAGAACGCGCGCTCCATGACGGTGGCGGCGATCTCGCCGCCCACGCTGACGGACCCGGGGGCCTCCTGCGCGTAGACCATGCGCCCCGTCGAGCGCACCGAGTCGAGGATGGGGCCGTAGTCCACCGGCGACAGCGAGCGCACATCGACGACCTCGCAGCTGGTGCCCTCGGCCTCGGCGAGCGCGGCGGCCTGCAGCAGGGTCGTGACCATGGCGCCGTGCCCGACGAGGGTGACATCGGTGCCGCGGCGCACGATGCGCGAGGCATGCAGGGGCACGGCCGATGCCTCGAGGTCGACCTCGCCCTTGGGCCAGTACCTGCTCTTGGGCTCGAGGAAGATCACCGGGTCGTCGGACCGGATCGCCTCCTGGATCATCCAGTACGCGTCGTTGGGCGTCGACGGCGACACCACGCGCAGCCCGGGAGTGTGCGCGAAGTACGCCTCCGGGCTCTCCTGGTGGTGCTCGACGGCGCCGATGTGCCCTCCGTAGGGGATGCGGATGACGACGGGCATCGACAGCGCGCCCTCGTGCCGGTTCGTCAGCTTCGCCAGCTGGGAGGTGATCTGATCGAACGCGGGGAAGACGAAGCCGTCGAACTGGATCTCGCACACGGGGCGGAACCCGGCCATGGCCAGGCCGATGGCCGTGCCGACGATGCCGGACTCCGCGAGCGGGGTGTCCAGCACGCGCCGGTCGCCGAACTCGCTCCGCAGGCCCTCCGTGACGCGGAAGACCCCACCGAGTGTGCCGATGTCCTCGCCCATGAGCAGCACCCGCGGGTCGTCCTGCATGGCCTTGCGCAGCCCGGCGTTCAGCGCCTTCGACAGCGGCATCGTCTCGAGGGTCATGCGGCACCCCCCTCGAACGAGGCCTCGTAGGCGTCGAGCCAGGCCCGCTGCTCCTGCATGAGCGGATGCGGCTCGCTGTACACGTGGTCGAACATCGTCTGACGGGCCGGCGACCCCAGGGCGACCGTGCGCGCGCGCAGGTCCTCCGCGGCATCCGCCGCCTCGGCGTCGATCTCGGCGAAGAGGGCGTCGGATGCGCCTCTGCCGCGCAGGTACGCGCGCATGCGCGCGATGGGGTCGCGCCGCGCCCAGGCCTCCTCCTCGTCCGAGCCGCGGTACTTGGTCGGGTCGTCGCTCGTGGTGTGCGCACCCATCCGGTATGTGACGGCCTCCACCGCCCGGGGGCCGGCGCCGCCGCGGGTCTGGTCGAGCAGGGCCCGTGAGACGGCGTAACTGGCGAGGACGTCATTGCCGTCGACACGGACGCTGGGGATCCCGTACCCCGCGCCGCGGCCGACCAGCGGCACCTTCGACTGGGTCTGCACGGGCACCGAGATCGCCCACTGGTTGTTCTGCAGGAAGAACAGCACGGGGGCGTCGTAGCTGGCGGCGAAGACCATCGCCTCGTGGACGTCCCCCTGGCTGGAGGCACCGTCGCCGTAGTAGACGACCACGGCCTCATCGCGGTCGACGTCGCCCGTGCCGGTCCTGCCGTCGAAGGCGAGCCCCATCGCGTAACCGGCCGCGTGCAGAGTCTGCGATCCCAGCACGAGCGTGTAGATGCGGGTGTTGCCGTTGCGCGGGTCAGTCGGATCCCAACCGCCGTGCGAGACCCCCCGCATGACCTTGACGATGTCCAGCGGATCGACCCCGCGGATGCGGGTGACGGCGTGCTCGCGGTAGGACGGGAACAGCGTGTCCTGCGAACGGGCGGCGCGCGCGGAGCCGACCTGAGCGGCCTCCTGTCCGCGGCTCGGCGGCCACAGCGCCAACTGTCCCTGCCGCTGCAGGTTGGTGGCCTGGGTGTCGATGGCGCGGATGACCACCATGTCGCGGTGGAACTGCTCGAGCTCACGGTCGGTGAGCGCGTCGATCAGCGGGAGGTAGGGCTCCGCCGCCTCCGAGGGGGCGAAGGCTCCATCCGCCTCCAGGACGCGGACGAGGGGCGTTTCGGTCGAGGTCACGGCTCCACGCTACCCACGCCCGCATGCCACGTCACGCATAGCTCGGGGGCCCTAACACCTGCTCGGAATGCGAAAGATCCACCGTGAGCGGCTGCTCACGGTGCGATCACCCGGGGCTCGGTGGACGTGGGCTCAGCGTCCGTGCGCCCGGGCCAGACGCTCCAGCGCGTCCTCGACGGCACGGCGCGGAGCGGCGAGGTTCATGCGCTCGAAGCCCTCGCCCTCGGGGCCGAACATGGCGCCCTCGTCGAAGAACACCAGCGCCTCGAGCTCGTGCACGCGCTGCAGCTCCTGCGCGGTCAGGCCGAGGGCGCGGAAGTCCATCCACTGCAGGTACGTCCCCTCCAGATCGTGGACGACGACCTCCGGCATCCGCTCGGCGAGGAACGAGCGCACCAGCTCGTGGTTGCCGTGCACGAGGTCGAGGAGTCCGTCCAGCCACGCACCCGCCTTCGTGTACGCCAGTCGGCACGCCTGGAAGCCCAGCGCGTTCAGTGTGAAGAATCCGGTGCGGGCCTGCTCCTGCGCGTAGCGCTCGCGCAGCCCGGCGTCGGCGATGACGATGTTGCTCGTGGCCATGCCCGCGAGGTTGAAGGTCTTGCTGGGTGCGGTGCAGACGATGCTGCGCGCCGCGGCATCCTCGCCGAGGGTAGAGAAGACGGTGTGCCGGATGCCGGGCATCAGCAGGTCGAAGTGGATCTCGTCACTGATGACCGTCAGATCGTTCTCGCGCGCGATGCGCCGGACGGCCTCCAGCTCGTCGCGCTCCCACACCCGACCGGTCGGGTTGTGCGGGCTGCAGAACAGCAGTGCGGTGGTGCGGGGGTCGGCGGCCTTCTCGGCGAGGTCGTCGAGGTCGATGCGCCACCGGCCGTCACGGACGACGAGCGGGTTGCGCACGACCACGCGATCGTTGTTCTCGACGGCCCCGAAGAACGGGTAGTACGCCGGGGTCTGCACGATGACGCCGTCGCCCGGCGCCGTCGCGGCGCGGACGGCGGTGTTGAACGCCGGCACCACACCGGGCGCCAGCACGATCTGCTCGCGCTCGACGGACCAGCCGTGCCTGTCGCGGAACCAGCCGGTCACGGCGTCCCAGTAGTCGTCCGTGGCCACCGTGTACCCGAGCACGGCGTCCTGCAGGTGATCGCGCAGCCCGGCCAGGATCTCCGGCGCCATCGGCAAGTCGAGATCGGCGACGGAGAACGGGGAGATCCCCGCGGGGACGGACGGGTTCGCCGCGCGCATCCCCTCCCATTTCGCCGAGCCGGTGCCGGTGCGATCGACGGTGGTGCGGAAGTCGTAGCTCATGCGGGAGCCTGCGTCGCGGCGACCTGCAGCACCTTCTCGATGGACTCCTCCTCGCCGACGGAGATGCGGATGCCGTCGCCCGCGAACGGCCGCACGATGAGGTCGGCGGCCTCGAAGGCGGCCGCCACGTCGACCGTGCGCTCCCCGGCGGGCAGCCACACGAAGTTCGCCTGCGAATCGGGCACGTCCCACCCCTGTGCGCGCAGCCCCTCCACCAGGCGCGTCCGGCGCTCGACGATCACGGCCACCCGTGCCCGCAGCTCGTCCTCCGCGTCCAGGCTCGCGATCCCGGCGCACTCGGCGGCGCTGGTGACCGACAGCGGGATGCCCGTGGTGCGGGCGGCGTCCAGAACCCTCGGGTGCCCGATGGCGTAGCCCACCCGCAGTCCGGCCAGCCCGAAGGCCTTGGAGAAGGTGCGCAGCACGACGACGTTCGGGTGCTTCTCGAAAACGCGCTCGGCGAGCCCGTCCACGGCATCCGGCGCGGTGACGAACTCGGCGTACGCCTCGTCGAGGATGATGAGCACGTCCTGCGGCACCCGCGCGACGAACGCGGCGAACTCGGCACTCGTGACGATCGGGCCGGTGGGGTTGTTGGGGGTGCAGACGATGACCGCTCGGGTGCGGCCGGTCACGGCATCCGCCATCGCATCGAGATCGTGTCGCGCACCGGGCGCGAGGGGCACCTGCACACCCGTCGCGCCCGCGACGAGGGGCAGGCTCGGGTACGCCTCGAACGACCGCCACGCGTAGACGACCTCGTCGCCCACCGTGGAGGTGCCCAGCACCAGCTGATGCAGGATGGAGACGGAACCGGATGCCACATGCACGGCGTCCGGGTCGACGGCGTACCGCTGCGCCAGCCGAGCGCGCAGCGCCCCCGCCGTGGCGTCGGGATACCGGTTGATCGGCGCGGTGCGCGTGAGCGCCTCGAGCACGGAGGGGAGCGGCTCGAACGGGTTCTCGTTGCTGGAGAGCTTGAAGGCGTCCGGGCCTGCCTGCCTGCCCTGACGGTACGGCGGCAGAGCGGCGATCTCAGGACGGATGCGGGGCAGCGTTGGCTCGGTCACGCGACCAGTCTAAGGAGGCGGAGCCGGGCGAGGGTACGGGCCACCATCGCCGCACTGCTGCGCGCGCATGCCCGTGCGATGGATTCATCCGCCCACCGTGGAGCATCCCATGGCACGATCGACAGATGCGCTTCATCATCCGCGTCGTCATCAACGCGTTCGCCATCTGGGTCGCCTCGCTGATCCCCGTCCTCGGCGTCGACGTGCACTCGTTCGCGCCCGGCGAGACGCTCCAGTTCGTCCTGACCCTGCTGGCGGTGGCGGCCGTCTTCGCGCTGGTCAATTCCATCATCGGCACCATCATCAAGGTCGTCGCGTTCCCGCTGTACATCCTCACCTTCGGGCTCATCTCCCTCCTCGTCAACGGATTCCTGCTGTGGCTGACCGCCTGGATCACGAGCGGCTTCGGGTGGGGCCTGAGCGTCGACTCGTTCTGGTGGGGCGTGGTCGCGGCGGTGCTCATCTCGGTCATCAACGCCGTGTTCGGCGCGATCCTGCGCCCGCAGAGGAAAAAGAGGCGCCGCTGACACGGGGCGCGCCCCGTGTCAGCGGAACGCCGGAGCCGATGCCGGGTCACCTCCGCGTCGCGGTGAACTCCATCCGCTCGACGGTCACGGCTTCGCGCAACCGCCCGTAGAAGGTCTCCTGCAGCGCCTGCACGCGGGGATCGCCCGAGGCGTCCGCCAGGCGCGCGGTCTCCCGGTAGGCGGCGATCCGGTGCGGGTCGATCGGACTGCTGCGCTCCGGATCCCCCGTCACCGTGAAGCTCTCCGGCGACCCCGTGCCGCCGACGTCGCCGCCGAGGGCCAGGGCGACCACGGGGTCGCCGAGGTTCTCCAGCCGCACGAGGGTCTGATCGGCGGCGAGCGCGGGATCCACCGGATCGCCCGCGGCGATCACCGTGTGCACCTCGTAGGGGCTGTCCATCGCCAGGAAGGAGCCGATCATCGCCCCCTGCGAGTACCCGACCACGTCCACCGCGTCGCCCGACTCCGCGCCGGCGGCGGCCAGCGCCTGCAGGGTGGCCTCGTAGGACGCCGCCACGTGCCGCTGCCCGTACATCTGCCAGTTCGATCCCATGTCCCACGGATCGTCGGATCCCGGCATGATCCTGCGGGTGCCGCCGATGTACGCCACATACCTCTTCTCCTCGCCCGCCATCATGTACCTCTCCACGACGACCTGCCCGGCGGCTCTGCGGCGCGGGATGCGCTCGACCGAGTCCTGCAGGTTCGTGACGGGGTCGACCTTCGCCGTCGCGACGAGGGCGACGTCCACGGCGGGTGCGGCGCCCTGCAGTCTCGTGCCGTACGGCAGCACGCCGCGGTCGAGCTCCTCCGCCTTCTCGACCGCGTCGCTCATGGTCGCACCAACAGGGCGAGCCCCCATCAGCGGAGCGATGAAGGAGAACACGGCAGGCGCGAGCACACCGCCGACGAGCCCGCCGAGACCCAGCGCGTCGTCCCACGGCTGATCCGTCACCCCGTCGAACCGCCGCTCGGACCACCCGGTGACGACCGCCGAGGCCATGCGGTCGACGACGGGGTCCGACGCGATCAGCTCGTCGATGCGGAACTGCAGCGCGAGCGCGTCGTCCGGGCGGGTCGCGGCGAGCGCCTCCTGCTCGGCGCGCAGCTCGACGAGCTCGAACACGTCGGCCATCAGCTGCGTCCCCCGTGCCGCCTCTCCCGCCCGACGGCCGAGATCGGTCAGCCGGTGCACACGGGCGGACATCTCCGGCAGCCTCGCCCGCAGGGCGGGATCCGACACCGATCCCAGGGTCGCCTGCGCCCTCTCGAGGACGTCGATCGCCCGCACGAGTTCCCAGGACAGGTCGCCCAGCCGCTCCCCCACGGCGCGGAACTCCCCCGAGTCGACGCTGATCGCGCCGCCGGAGCTGATCTCCACCTCCCCGCTCATGCGTCCGCCATCCGCGCCAGCTGCTCCCGCAGGAACGCCAGCTCGCTCCGTTCTGCACCCAACTCCGCGCGCAGATCGGACAGCGCCCACCGGAGCCTGCGCATCCCCTCGTTCTGCCAGTTCGCCCTCTCGACGAGCCTCCCCGCCTCGACCGCGGCCGCCCCCACCACCTCCGTCGCCTCGTCGAGAAGTCGGAGCGCGGCGAACACCGTCCACAGGTCGTCGCTCGCGGGAGCCTGTGCGGTCAGGATCGAGTACATGCCTCCAGGGTGCGCGGCATCGGCGTCCGCTCCTCCCGGCGATCCCGGCGGGTGTGGACAACCCGAACAAATCGACGATTGGGGAGAGAGGTCGATGGCGGCAGAATGGGAGCCGTGACGTCTCCGGATCCCTTTCGCGTGATCTTCGTCTGCACAGGGAACATCTGCCGGTCCCCCATGGCCGAGGTGGTGCTCCGCGCCCTCGCGGAGCGTGCGGGCCTGGGTTCGCGGGTGGTCTCCCGCAGCGCGGGCACCGGGGACTGGCACCTCGGCGAGCGCGCCGACGAGCGCACGCTGGAGGCGCTCAGCAGGCGCGGATACGACGGCGCCTCCCATCGCGCACGCCAGTTCAGCGCCGCGGACTTCACCGACAGCGACCTCATCGTCGCCCTGGACCGCACGCACGAGCGCATCCTGAAGGCGTGGGCGCGCAGCGAGGACGACAAGGGCAAGGTCACGCTGCTGCGCGCCTATGAGCCCAACGCCTCCGGCATGGACGTCCCCGACCCGTACTACGCGGGCGAGGCGATGTTCGATTCCGTGCTGGCTATGATTGAGACCGCGACGTGCGGCCTCTTCTCGCAGCTCGAACCCGCCGTGCGCGCCCCCCGTACAGCGCTCCGCGTTCCGCGGCGCCCCGATCAGGAGGATCTCCCCTGACTTCTCTGCCCCCGCTCCCCGACCAGCCGCTCAGCCCGCTCGACGGCCGCTACCGCGCCGCCGTCGGGGGCCTGGCGGACTTCCTCTCCGAGGCGGGTCTGAACCGCGCCCGTGTCGAGGTGGAGGTGGAGTGGCTGATCGCCCTCACCGATCGCGCGGTGTTCGGCACCTCCCCGCTGTCGGATGCCGACAAGGAGCGTCTGCGCGCGCTGTACCGTGACTTCGGGCAGGCGGAGATCGACTGGCTGGCGGCCAAGGAGGCCGTCACCCGCCACGACGTGAAGGCCGTCGAGTACCTCGTACGCGACCGCCTGGCGGCGCTGGGTCTGGATGCCATCGCCGAGCTCACCCACTTCGCCTGCACGAGCGAGGACATCAACTCCGCCTCCTACGCCCTGACCGTCAAGCGCGCAGTCGAGGGCGTCTGGCTGCCTGCGCTGGACTCGGTCATCACCAAGCTCCGTGAGCTGGCCGAAGAGCACGCGGATGCCGCCATGCTCTCCCGCACGCACGGCCAGCCGGCCACCCCGTCGACCATGGGCAAGGAGCTGGCCGTCTTCGCGTGGCGGCTGGAGCGCGTGCGCGGCCGCATCGCGGCATCCGAATACCTGGCGAAGTTCTCCGGCGCGACGGGCACCTGGTCCGCGCACCTGGCCGCCGACCCCGACGTGGACTGGCAGGCGGTCTCGCGGGAGTACATCGAGGGCCTCGGCATCGACTTCAACCCGCTGACCACCCAGATCGAGTCGCACGACTGGCAGGTGGAGCTGTACGACCACATGCGGCACGCCGGCGGCATCCTGCACAACCTCGCCACCGACATCTGGACGTACATCTCGCTGGGGTACTTCGCGCAGATCCCCGTCGCGGGCGCGACGGGATCGTCAACCATGCCGCACAAGATCAACCCGATCCGATTCGAGAACGCCGAGGCGAACCTGGAGATCTCAGGCAGTCTGCTGCACTCGCTGTCGCAGACGCTGGTCACCAGCCGGATGCAGCGCGACCTGACCGACTCGACCACGCAGCGCAACATCGGCGTCGCGTTCGGTCATTCGCTGCTGGCGCTGGACAACCTGCGCCGCGGCCTGGACGCCATCTCACTGTCGCGCGACGTGCTGGCCGACGACCTGGACCACAACTGGGAGGTGCTGGCCGAGGCCATCCAGACCGTCATCCGCGCGGAGGTCGTCGCCGGGCGCTCCACCATCACCGACCCGTATGCCCTGCTGAAGGACCTCACCCGCGGTCACCGCGTCGGCGCGGCCGAGCTGGCGGAGTTCGTCGAGAAGCTGGAGATCGGGGATGCCGCGAAGCAGCGCCTGCTGGCGCTGACACCGGCCGCCTACATCGGCGTCGCCGAGCAGCTCGCGCGCTGAGCCCGCGCGCCGCGCGCCCCTGCAGCCGGCACGCGCCCGCTCGGGCTCACTCCGACGGCACCGCCCCGTCCCGCGGCATGAACAGCACCGCGATGAAGGTCAGTGCGGCCGCGACGGCAGCACCCACGAACACCCAGGTCGAGGCGGCCACGATCGTCGCGGCGTCCTGCGGTCCCACCCCCTGCGCGATCACGGCGTTCGAGATGGCACCGAGGATCGCCACGCCCACCGCGCTGCCCGCCGACCGGGCGAAGGCGCTCATGCCGGTGACGACGCCGCGCTCGCCCCATCCGACCGATGCCTGTGCGGCGACGAGGGACGGGGCCGAGGTCCAGCCCAATCCGAAACCCAGGGCGAAGACGATGGCGGCCACCGTGAACGGATTGGGCCACGGGCCGGAGACGGCCAGTGCGATGGCGGCCACCGTGCTGATGCCCATTCCCAGCAGGGCGGTGCGGCGGAAGCCGATCCGCAGGTACAGCCGTCCGGAGTAGCCGGCGGCGATGGGCCAGCCGAGCGTCAGCGCGGCCACGGCGAGCCCGGACAGCAGCGGCACGATGCCCAGCGAACCCTCCAGGTAGGCCGGTGCGAAGCTCGTCACACCGATCAGCAGTGCACCGATCCCGAAGGCGATGATCGTCGTGATGAGGATGAGCCGGCGCGTCACGAGCGCGAAGTCGATGATCGGCTCGGCCGTGCGGCGTTCGACGAAGAAGAACACGATCAGCGCGAGGGCGCCGATGCCGAAGCAGGCGGCGCTCGGCACGGAGATCCACGCCCACGCGCTGCCGCCCTCCAGAAGCCCCAGGATCACGCCGGTGAGGCCGACGGTCAGCAGCACGGCGCCGGCGACGTCGATCCGATGCCGCTGCACCTGCTTCTTCTCCCGGTAGTGCGTCAGGAGCATCCACGCCGCCAGCGCGCACAACGGCACGTTGACGAAGAAGATCCAGCGCCACGCGCCCAGCTGCGCGAAGACGCCGCCCAGCGCGGGACCCACGACGGAGGAGACGCCCCACACGCTCGCGATGTACCCCTGCACCTTCGCGCGCTCCGCGACCGTGTAGATGTCGCCGACGATCGTCATGGACATCGGCGTCACCGCTCCCGCGCCCAGTCCCTGCACGATCCGGAAGAGGATGAGCCACAGCATGCTGCCGGCGAATCCGCACAGCGCGGAGCCCAGCAGGAACAGCGCGATGCCGATGAGGATGATCGGCTTGCGCCCCACGGTGTCCGCGAAGCGCGAGTAGATCGGCACGCTCACGGCCTGCGCGAGCAGGTACGCCGAGAACAGCCAGGGGAACTGCTGGTAGCCGCCGAGGTCGCGCACGATGCTCGGCACCGCGGTGGCGAGGATCGTCGCGTCGATGGCGATCAGTCCGGTGGCGAGCATGAGCGCGCCCAGGATGGGACCGCGCTCCGATCGCAGTCCGACGGAGGCGCGGGCGACAGATGTAGGCACGATAACAGTCAACACCACGGTCTTGCGGTTGTTCCCCGGCTTCTTCCGCCGGCTGCGCCGACGCCGCAGGGAGGACGGGGTGATGCTCAGTCGGCGGAGGGGGCGGAATCCGCGTCGCCGATGCCCGAAGACGCGCCCGCGTCCTCGGCGTCATCCGTGCCCTCGGCGGCAGTGGCGCCCTTGCGGGACTTCTTCCGCTTGGGCTCGAGCAGCACGGGCTTGTCGATGGTCTTCGTCACCTGCGCGGGACTGACGGCGAGCATGAGCATGGCCAGCACGAGCAGGGTGACGATGAACGAGATCCCGCCGACCACCAGGCCGAGGGTGACCGGGGGAAGGTCCTCGTAGGTGCCGTTGGCGAGAGCGGTGTTCACGCGCGTCGTGAACGCGCCGGTGGAGACCATCGTGACGACGGCCGCGAACGCGCCGCAGGCCAGGGCGATGCCCAGCAGATGCAGCGGCCGCAGGATCTCGCGTCGAGTCGGCTTCTGGTCGGTCATGCGTGTCCTCCATGGTCGGCCAGGCGGTCGATGTCGGCATCCGTTGCGGCATCCGCCCGTGCCGGCCGATCGACCCTCGGGGTCAGACCGGCGATGCCGAGGAGGACGGCGACGATCGCCGTGTACGCGCCGAAGACGCCGACGCCGAGGATGATGCCGGTCAACGACGCGGCCTCGCCGGCGGGTGTCGTGTACTCGTAGGCGAACCCCCATGGCAGCACGGCCAGCACCCCGGCCAGCAGCAGGCCCGCGGCCCCGGTGATCACCGCATCCCGCGCGCCGTCGGATCCCCGGGAACGGATGCCGGCGATGAGCTCGACGAGGCCGGTCAGTGCGGCCCAGGCGATCACGAGGCCGAAGAACAGACCGTCCGTGCGGATCGGCGGCAGCCCGCCGGCCATGCCCAGCACGAGCGAAGCGCCGGCGATGACGAGAGTCGGCCAGCGGTGCCCGGCGGGGAGCACGAGGAACGCGGCCAGCGCCAGCACGAGACCGGTGGCGACGGCGAAGCCGCTGAACACGGACAGGCCGACGGATGCCGAGTGGTCCGCGGAGAACGTGATCATGAGGGCGGCCGCGGCCGCCAGGACGGCACGCGTCAACTGCACGTGGCGTGCAGTGAAGGTGCGGGAAGCGGCGGGCATGACAGTCCTCGGATCGGTGACGCCTCCAGTCTACGCCGGGGCCGCTTATGGGCCTCCTGCACACCCGCCGGCCTCGCGGGGCCGGCGAAGGCGCCGATCCCGGCACCGACTCCGCAAACCTTGTATTGCAATATTTGCATCACAAGGTTAAGATCGTCCGCATGACCGAGGCCGCCGAGCGCATCGCCACGAACCTCCGCAAGGGGGTGCTGGAGTTCTGCGTGCTCGGCGTGCTGGCCGCGAACGAGCGGTACGGCCTGGAGCTGGCATCCGACCTGCAGTCCCGCGGGCTGATCGCCGGCGAGGGCAGCCTGTACCCGCTGCTGGCGCGCATGCGCGAGGGCGGCCTGGTCGATGCCCGCACCGAAGCCGTCGGCGGCGGACGCCCGCGCCGGTACTACACGATCACCGCGGCCGGCCGAGATCAGCTGGACACGTTCGCCGAGGTCTGGCGGGCGCTCGGCGCCGAGGTCGACACCATCCTCGAGGGAGCACGATGACCACGCGAGACGACTACCTGCGATCGGTCGAGCGGATGCTGGGCGACATCGCCCCCGCGCACCGCGGCGCGGTCCTCGACGACCTGCGCGCGCACTTCGCCGACGCGGAGGACGCCGGGCAGCCCGTCGACGAGACGATCCGCAGCCTGGGCACTCCCGCCGAGATCGCCGAGCGCGCCGCAGAGGAGTTCGGAACGGATGCCGCGGGCGCGGCACCCCGAGCGGAACGGGCGTGGCGCGTGCTGCAGGGCGCCGCCGTGGCCCTGGCGATCCTCGTCGCGGTCGTCGCCGCGTTCATCATGCCCTCCTACACGACCGGAGACGGCACGACCGAGACGCTCGTCGAGGTCAACGGGCTGTGGGCCGCGCTCATCGCACTGGTCCCGGCGCTCGTCGCCCTCGTGCCCGTCGCCGTGCCGCGGCGAGCGCGCACCGCCACGGCATCCGTCGCCGCCGTGCTGCTGACGGCCATGGCGGTGATCGGCGGGTTCACGCTCGGCGGGTTCTACCTGCCGACCGTGATGCTGAGCTGGGCGGCGCTGATCGCCTGGGTGCGGATGCGCCGCTCGGGCTTCGGCATCGCCTGGCGGATCGTCGGCGGGGTGCTGGCCGCACTGCCGGTGCTGGGGTTCCTGGTGCCGGTGCTCGGCGGACTGGTCGGCCGCTACGCGGACCCCGCCTCTGCACCGACCTTCGATGTCAGCGCATGGGGGTGGCCGTTCCTCGCCGCCGTCCTCGTGCTGGCCGTCGTCATCGCGATCGGCTCCCGACCGGCCGGATGGGTGCTCGCCGCGCTCGGGCTGGTGATGGTGGCGTGGGCGCTCGTATCGGGTCAGCTCCTCACGATGCTGGGGATCTGGCTGGGCGGCCTGTGGCTCACGATCGGCCTCGCGCACGCCGTCACGACGCAGCGTCGACACTGATCCCCGCGGGCCGCACGAGGGCGCAGGCTCCGCGGGGATGACGCGGATGCGGGACAATCAACTGTGCACCTTCGCTGGCTGCGGCTGCGCCCGCAGGAACTCGCTCTCGTCGGCATCACCGCCGTCTGGGGCAGCACGTTCCTCCTCGTGCACTGGGCCATGGAGCACTCCGGCCCGTGGTTCTTCGTCGCGCTGCGCTTCCTCGTGGCGGGACTCATCAGCATCCTCGTCTTCCGCCGGGCCCTGCGCGGGATGACCTGGACCGACCTCGGCGCCGGTGCCGCGATCGGGGTGATGATATACGGCGGCTACGGTCTGCAGACCCTCGGTCTGCAGACCATCGACAGCAGCACGTCCGCCTTCCTCACCGCGCTGTACGTGCCCCTGGTGCCGTTCGCGCAGTGGCTGTTCTTCCGGCATCGGCCACCGGCGATGGCGTTCCTCGGCGCGGGTCTCGCCTTCATCGGGCTGCTGCTGATCGCCGGGCCGGATGCGTTCGCCCTGTCCCTCGGCGTCGGCGAGACGGCCACGCTCATCAGCACGATCCCCATCGCCGGGGAGATCATCCTCATCAGCGCCTTCGCGGGCCGTGTCGATCTCGGCCGCATCACGGTCGTGCAGCTGCTCACCGCGGGTCTGCTGGGGGTGGCGACCATGCCGTTCACCGGCGAAGCGGTGCCGGAGTTCTCCTGGGCCTGGCTGATCGCGGGAGTCGGCCTGGGCGCGGCGAGCTGTCTCATCCAGCTCACCATGAACTGGGCGCAGAAGTCGGTCTCCCCCACGCGCGCCACCGTGATCTACACGGGCGAGCCGGTGTGGGCGGCCGTCGTCGGCCGCATCGCCGGGGAGCGGCTGCCCGCCGCCGCGCTGCTGGGCGGCCTGATGGTGGTGCTCGGCATCCTCGTCGGCGAGCTGCGGATCGTGCGGCGCCGCGGACGGCGCGCGGATGCCGGCGGCTCGGCCGATACCCGTCCCTGACCCGCCCCGCCGGTCGCGCGGCTACGCGACCGCGCGAATGCGCTCGGATGCCGTCGCGCGCGCCGGCGCGGGCATCCGCACGGGCTGCGCCTGAGCCTCCGGCATCCACGCCTGCTGCGCGACGGCCGGTCGCGAGGCGAGCACGCCGCGCACGACGACCCTCACGGCGGCACCCAGCACCAGTCCGCCGCCGAGCGCGACGAGCGCGACGAGCACCGGGATCCAGTCGTCCGCGAAGGACGACGCCAGGCTCAGCATGGCACCGCCGATCCAGACGCCGATCGCGCCGCCGACAAGGCCCGCCGCCCCGCGCGCGAGCGCGATGAGCGCGACGAGGGCGCAGACGACGGCGATGACCGCCCCGGCGATGCCGATGGGCAGGAACACCGATGACAGCGTGTTCGTCACTGCGAGTGTGGACATTCGACGACCCCCCGGTCACTGATTCGCGCTTCCGCGCGCCTCCGATTGATTACAGGTTACGCGGGTTGATCGCTGATATCCTCCGCCCGGAGAACGATTCGGCATCATCCCGGGGGATGATCCGTGAACCCATCGTGAACACGGGCGAGTCGGGCGCCGAAGCGGGTCCTCCCGCGGTGTTCAGCGCGGTCGGCGCGATGTGGAGCGATGAGGCGTCCGCCGCGGCAGGCGAAGTCTGCTGAGCCTCGGCGCGACGACCGGCACGGGCGCGGTGAAGACGGTGTCGACGACCATCGAGCCGTCGGCGGGGCCGATCACCGGGATCGGTGTGGTCAGGGTCGCCTCGAGCGGGGCGACCGGCATCTTCGCCAGGGCGCGATGCGCGCTCACGTACGCCGGGGTCAGCAGGGCGACCGCCCCGACCCACGCCAGCGGGTTGCTCATCGCCACACCGGCGAAGTCCCACACGGCGCCCAGCACGATGGCTCCGACCGCGCGGGCGACGAGCTCGATCACGCCAGTGATGGTCGGCACGAGCACGCGACCCAGCCCCTGCAGCACGCCGCGTAGCACGAACAGCACCGCCAGCACCACGTATGTGGAGCCGTTGATGATGAGCATGAGGTGCGCCATGGCGACCACGTCCTCCGCGTCATCGCCGACGAACAGCCGCACGACGGGCGCACCGAGCGTGATCATGATGACCCCGAGCGTCACGGCGACGATCACGGCCAGCCACACCGCCTGGATCGTGCCGCGACGGATGCGGTCGGGGCGCCGCGCACCGAGGTTCTGCGCGGCGTACATCGACGCCGCCAGCCCCAGCGATGCCAGGAACGCGCTGGAGAGGCTGTCCACGCGGGAGGCCGCGGTGTATGCGGCGACAGCCTCGGCACCGAGCGTGTTCAGCGCCACCTGGACGATGAGCGCGCCGATCGCGATGATCGAGGCCTGGAACCCCATCGGCAGACCCAGACGCAGATGCTCGGCGACGTCCGCCCGGGTGATCCGCCAGTCGGCGCGGCGCACGTGCAGCACGGGCAGCCTCCGCCACACGTACAGCAGGCACAGCAGCACCGAGATCGCCTGCGCGACGACGGTCGCCCAGGCCGCCCCGGCGACGCCCCACTCCAGGACGCCGACCATGACGATGACGAAGGCGACGTTCAGCGCACAGGAGATGGTGAGGAACACCAGCGGTGTGGTGGAGTCGCCGATCGCCCGGATGATCGCGGCGAGATAGTTGAAGAACATGATCGTGCTGCCGCCGATGAAGGTGACCTGCGTGAACGCCGTCGCCTCCGCCAGCAGCTCGGGAGGCGTCTGCAGCAGCACCAGGAGCGGCTCGGCCACGAGCGGCCCGAGGACGGTGAGGATGAGGCTCGTGATCGCCGTCAGCACGGATCCGGTGGCCACCGACCGCCGGAGCCGGGCGGCATCCGATGCGCCGAACGCCTGGGCCGTGGGGATGGCGAAGCCGCTGGCGAGACCCCAGGCGAAGCCGATGACGAGGAAGATCAGGCTGCCGGTCGCCCCGACGGCGGCGAGGGAGTTGACGCCGAGATGCCTGCCGACCACGACCGCGTCGACGAACTGGTACAGCTGCTGCACGACGTTGCCGATGAGCAGCGGCACGGAGAAGACCAGGATGACGCGCCACGGGCGTCCGGTGATGAGGGTGGTTGCCATGAGGTGAAGAGGTGCAGAGAGAAGGAGAGGAGAGCGTGAGCGGTGTCGAGCGACGGAGAACAGCAATGGCACCGCGATCGGTCACGGCGCCATCGCACAAGTCTATCGAATCGATTCGGCGGAAGGGAAGACGGCCGCGGCTCGGGCCGAGGGGCCTGTCCTCGACGCCCCGGACAGGAGCATGATGGAGGGGTGACCGACCTGCTCGCCGACCTGACCCGGATGCCCGCCCCGCAATTCGTCGAGGTGGGTGAGGGCGTCGCACTCGCGACGTACTCCTGGGGCCAGCCGGATGCGCCGGTCGTCGTGCTCGTGCACGGATTCGCGTCCAGCACCGCCGACACGTGGCTGCACACCGGCTGGGTGCGGATGCTGAAGGACGAGGGCTTCCGCATCCTCGGCATCGACCTGCGCGGGCACGGCGCCAGCGAGAAGCCGCACGACGGCGCCGGATACGCGGTCGGCAGCCTCGCGCACGATGTCGAGGCCGTGCTGGAGACCTTCCTCATCGACGAGGCGCTGTACGTCGGATACTCGCTGGGCGCACGGGTCGGCTGGCAGGTGCTGCAGGACCTCGGCGACCGGATCCCGCGCGGGGTGCTCGGCGGCGTGCCCGACGGCATCCCCCTGGACAGACTGGAC
Organism: Microbacterium soli; assembly: GCF_039539005.1. Lineage (NCBI taxonomy): Bacteria > Bacillati > Actinomycetota > Actinomycetes > Micrococcales > Microbacteriaceae > Microbacterium > Microbacterium soli. The sequence goes on along the minus strand of NZ_BAABCP010000001.1, from coordinate 1,370,599 downwards.
GTCGACCAGGTGTGCCGCTACGCCGACGAGGGCGTCCCCGTCACCGATCCGGACACGCTCGACTACATCGCCCTCGCCGAGCGGGTGCCGGGCAACGACCTGCACGCGCTGCTGGCCCTGGCGGAGGGGATGCGGGGCTCGCAGGCCGTCGATCCCGACCCCGCGCACGCGCCAAGGCAGCCGGTGCTGTTCGCGACGGGGTCGGAGGACGGCGTGCTCGACGGCTCACGTCGCCTGGCCGAGGCCGCCCCGCAGGGCTCGTTCTTCACGATCCCCGGCCGGCACCACTTCAACGCGCCCGGCTCGAAGGCGTTCCGGCTCGCGGCGCTCGAATTCCTCCGCGCCGGGTAGTCCCGAGATCCCCACCCGCCGCCCCGCCGAGCAACGGGGCGCGACGACGGAGTCAGTCGCGCTCGGAGCGGGTGAGGGCCCGGATGCCGGCGTACACGGCCACCGCGACGACCGCGACCAGGGCGAGCTTGACGATCAGCCACAGCAGCGAGAACAGCGCGCTGACCACCCACCACGCGATGACGACGGCGATGATCATGCCGAGGATGCTCCACACGGTGCTCTTGGTCATCACCCCAGCGTAACCGGAGGCCGCTCACCGGGTACGGTGAGCAGGTGGACGCACCCGACCCCCTCCCCGACCGGCCCGCACCCGACTGCCCGCCCGGCAGGCTCGTGCTGCTGCGGCACGGCGAGACCGAATGGTCGCGAACCGGGAGGCACACCGGCCGCACCGACATCCCGCTGACCGCGCACGGAGAGGAGCTGGCCCGCGCCGCCGGCGAACTCGTGCGCGGCTACGACTTCCGGCTCGTGCTCAGCTCGCCGCTGCAGCGCGCCCGGCGCACGGCCGAGCTGGCCGGGCTGCGCGCCGACATCGACCCGCTGCTGGTGGAGTGGGACTACGGCGGGTACGAGGGCCGCACGACCCGGGACATCCGCGCCGAGCTCGGCTACAACTGGACGGCCTTCGAGCACGGCGTGATCCGCGGGAAGACCCCCGGGGAGACCGTCGAGGAGGTCGCCGCCCGGGCATCCCGTGTCCTGACCCGGGTGCTCCCGGCGATGGCCGAGGGCGACGTCGCCCTCGTCGCACACGGCCACTGCCTGCGCATCCTCACCGCCGTGTTCCTCCGCCAGGCACCGCGGTTCGCGGCATCCATCTCGCTGGACGCGGGCTCGGCATCCGTCCTGGGGTTCGCCCACGAGCAGCCGGCGATCCTCGCCTGGAACCACGGGCCCGCCCTGCCGCTGCATCCGTCCGAGTCGTGACGGACGCCCCGATCACCACCCCGGAGACACCATGCCCCTCACCCGCCGCTCGCTCCTGACCCGCAGCGCCCTCGCCACAGGCATCGGCCTGCTCGCCCTCACCGGATGCTCCCCCGCCGCCGACGTGCCCGCCACCGGGGAGACCACCGAGGTCACCGTGCACGTCGAGGGCATGCGCTTCGTGCCCGATGTGATCGAGGTCCCGGTGGGCAACGCGCTCGTCGTCACGTTCGAGAACACCGGCGATGTCGTGCACGACCTCGTGTTCGACGGCGGCGCCGGCTCCGACCATCTCTCGCCGGGGGATTCCCAGGTGATCGAGGTCGGGGTGATCGGCTCCGACCTCGACGGATGGTGCTCGGTGAGCAACCACCGGGCGATGGGCATGGAGCTGTCGGTGAAGGCCGTGGAGTAGACCCCTGGCGCCCACCCGTGGGCCGTGGTTGTATGGCGGCATGGGCACCGCGATCTCCGCCGACGGCACCCCCGTCTCGTTCTCGACGACGGGTGAGGGGCGCACGGTCGTGGTCGCAGGTGGCGCGCTGACGACGGCCGCCGACGCGTCGCCCTTCGCGCAGGAGCTGGCGGATGCTGGGTTCCGCGCGGTCGTGTGGGACCGGCGCGCACGCGGTGCGAGCGGTGACCGCCCCGGGTCGACGCCCAAGGACGAGGTCGATGACCTCGCCGCGGTCATCGAGGCGGCGGGAGGGACGGATGCCGTGCTCGGGCACTCCTCGGGGGCCGTCCTCGCGCTGTATGCGGGGATGCGGGGCGTGCCGACGGGGGCGCTGTTCCTCTCCGAGCCGCCCATCGACTTCGACGGCACCGGTTTCGGTGACGAACTGCCCGACCGGCTGCAGGAGCTCGTCGACGCCGGTCGCGGCGAGGACGCCGTGGCGTCGTTCCAGACGGATGCCGTGGGCCTGCCCGCCGAGATGGTGGCCGCCGCCCGTGCCGGCGGTGAACTGACCGCGCTCGCGCCCCTCGCGCAGTCGACGGTCTACGACACCCGCCTGACCCTGCGACTGAGGCACGTCGACCCCGCCCTGCTGGAGGTCTCGACGCCCGTGACCGTCCTGCGCGGGGAGCAGACGTTCCCGTTCCTGCAGGCGGCGGCCGACCGGCTGGCATCCGTCATGGCGGGCGCCGAACTCGTCGTCATGCCCGAATCGGTCATGCACAGGCTCGACCCCGCCGCCACCGTCCGCATCATCGCCGAGAGGCTGTGAGCGGGAGCCGATCTCCGTGGGCCGCCCTCGGCCCGCGAGCGTCCGGCCCTGCCGGGTCAGCGGTTCCAGTCCTGGAGCTTGTCCGGATTGCACACCACCCAGATCCGTGACAGGCGGCGAGCGCGCACCTCGGCCACGACGACCGCGACCACTCGGCCCTCCCGGCGCAGCACCAGCCCGGGGAACCCGTTCACGGACCGGACCGCGGCGGTCGTGCCCGGGCGCATGAGCGCGCCCAGCGCCTCCGCCGCCGCTCGGGCATCGCCGTGCGGGGCGGGCGCGGCGGGGAGACGGCCGCTGTCGATCACCAGTCGGGCACGGGGGTGCAGCATCGCCCGGATGCCGTGCAGGTCACCCGCGTTCATCGCCTCCGCGATCCCGCCCATGACCCGCTGCGCGACGACCGTGCGGTGTCGGCGACGCGCCCACACCGGCATCCGCTCCTCCGTCATGCGCCGACCGGCGCGACGTGACCGAGCTTCTGCGGGCTCATCACCCACAGCAGCTGGGCGATCCCCTCGGCGGTGGTCGTCACGGTGACCATGGTGGTGATCTCACCGTGCTCGGTCAGCGTGGCGGCGGGCTGCCCGTTGACCTCGACCCAGCCGATCGTCTTCCCCGTCCAGAAGTGGTGCGCGAAGGCCGCCACGAACTTCGCGACCCGCTCGCGCCCGATCACGGGGATGCGGGCGGCGAGCTTCGCACCGTTGCCGTCGGTGTAGCTGACGACGTCCTCCGCGAAGAGCTTCTCGAGCTGCCGGGCGTCGCCGCTGCGCGCCGCCACGAGGAACGCCTCCAGCAGCCGGCGCTGGTGCGCGGCCGCGGCCGGCAGGTGGCGGGCGGAGGCGATGTGGGCGCGGGCCCGGCTGACGAGCTGCCTGGCGCTGACGACGCTGGAGGAGATCACCTCGGCGATGCGCGGGTACGGGTAGTCGAACGCCTCCCGCAGGATGTACGCCGCCCGCTCCGTCGGGGTGAGCTTCTCAAGCGTGAGCAGGATGGCGAACTGCAGCGCGTCGGCGCGCTCGGCGCCGAGCGCGGGGTCGTCGTCGGTGTTGACCGGTTCCGGCAGCCAGGGCCCGATGTACGTCTCGCGCTTGACTCGGGCCGACTGCAGCACGTTGATCGAGAGCCTCGTGGCGATCGTGGCGAGCAGCGCCGCGGGCTCCCGGACCTGCGAGCGGTCGGTGCCCTGCCAGCGGATCCACGTCTCCTGCACGATGTCCTCGGCGTCGGCGACCGTTCCCAGCATCCGGTACGCGATGCCGAACAGACGTCGTCGCTGCGCGGCGAACACCTCCACGGCGTCGTCGAGCTGCTCGGGCATCCGTTCCCGCGAGTCCGTCACCGCTCCACTCTCCATCTGCACCGCATCCTCCGCAACCGGTTCTCGGGCACCCCGCCCACAGCTGAGACCGGGGACCATGCGGATCTGTGACAGCCGCGTCGGGGTCCGTCACAGTCGGGCGCGCTGCCCGGTCAACCCTATGAGCGCGAAGGCGCCCGCACATCGGCGGAAGAGGGAGTGACATGAGAATCACAGTCATCGGCGGAACAGGACTGATCGGCACCAGAGTCGTCCGGATGCTGCGCGAGGGCGGGCACGAGGTGTTCGCCGCGGCCCGCGCGACGGGCGTGAACTCCTACACGGGCGAGGGTGTGGCGGAGGCTCTCGACGGCGCGGAGGTCGTCGTCGACGTCTCGAACTCCTCCTACACCGACGAAGCGGCCGCGCAGGAGTTCTTCTACGCCTCGACCCTGAACCTGCTCAGCTACGGGGCGGATGCCGGCGTGCGCCACCACGTCGCGCTGTCGGTGGTCGGCACGGACAGGCTCGCACGGGGGCAGGGCGGGTACTTCATCGCCAAGCAGCAGCAGGAGCGGCTCATCACCACCTCCGGTCGCCCGTACACTCTCGTGCACGCGACCCAGTTCTTCGAGTTCATCCGCGACATCACCGATCACGCCATGCGCAGCCACGCGATGAGCGTCGCGGACGTGCTCATCCAGCCCATGGCGGCCGACGACGTCGCCCGCGCCGTCGTGCGCGCAGCTGTCGGCGAGCCGCGCTCCGGGATGGTCGAGTGGGGCGGCCCCGAGGTGTTCAGCCTCCGAGACATCGCGTCCATGGATCTGCATGCACGGCACGACGACCGCGAGGTGGCCGCCGACCCGCTGGGGACGTACTTCGGCGCCCGGCTGGACCGCCGCGACCTACTGCCCGAGGCCACCGCCACACTCGCGCCCACGCGCTACCGCGACTGGCGGAAGCGGACGACCGGTGCGGGGACGGCGCCCGTCACATCCGCGGGGCCTGTCACATCCGCGAGGCACGAGCGGTCATCCCTGTAGGCGCCGGAAGCGACGCCGTGGCAGACGCCGGCATCGGCGTCGCACAACGCACATCGAGCAGTCACGAGAAGTAGGAGTGGACATGACCAAGATCGTCGTCATCGGAGGCACGGGCCTGATCGGCTCGAAGGTCGTCGCGAAGCTGAATGCGCACGGACACGAGGCCATCGCGGCCTCCCCGCAGACGGGCGTGAACGCACTCACGGGCGAGGGCCTGGCTGAAGTCCTGGCCGGTGCGAGCACCGTCGTGGACGTGTCGAACTCACCGTCGTTCGCCGCGGAGGACGTGATGAAGTTCTTCACGACCTCCACCTGCAACCTGCTGGCGGCCGAGGCCGCGGCGGGTGTCACCCACCACGTTGCGCTGACCATCGTCGGCACGAACCGTCCGCAGAACATCGACTACTTCGCCGCGAAGACCGCGCAGGAGGAACTCATCCGCGCATCGGGCATCGGCTACTCGCTCGTGCACGCGACGCAGTTCTTCGAGTTCGTCGGCAGCATCGCCGACATCTCCACCGAGGGCGACGTCGTCTCCCTGCCCGGAGCGCTGATCCAGCCGATCGCGGCGGAGGACGTGGCCACGGCCGTGGCACGCACCGCCGCGGGCGCACCGGTGGGCGACGTGGAGATCGCAGGACCGGAGGCGTTCGGGATGGACGAGTTCGCCCGCCGCGCGCTCGCCTTCCGCGGCGACCCGCGCACCGTGGTCCGCGACGACAGCGCGCCCTACTACGGCGCGCAGATCGAGGAGCGCACGCTCATCCCCCTGGAGGGCGCGCAGATCTTCGAGACGACGCTGGAGGCGTGGCTGCCGCTGAACCCGCCGCGCAAGTAGCCCGGACGGCGTGAAGGCGGACGGATCGAAGACGGACGACATGAGGACGGAGAGGGACGGATGAGGATCGCGATCGCCGGCGGCACCGGCACAGTCGGAAGGCACGTGACGAGGGCCGCGCGGGACGCCGGGCACGAGGTGGTGGTGCTCTCCCGGGCATCCGGCACCGACGTGCTGACGGGAGAAGGGCTCGATGACGCTCTCATCGGGGCGGATGCCGTGATCGACGTGACGAACCTGACCTCGCTGTCGGCGAAGCGCGCACGGGCGTTCTTCGAGAACGGCACCCGGCACCTGCTCGCGGCCGAGGAGCGGGCGGGCGTCCGCCACCACGTCGCCCTGTCGATCGTCGGGATCGACGACATCGACGCCTCCTACTACGCCGGCAAGCTCGCGCAGGAGCGGGCGGTCGCGGCGAGTGCCGTCCCGTTCACGATCGCCCGCGCCGCGCAGTTCCACGAGTTCGCCGGTCAGCTGCTGAGCGGTGTGCCCGGTCCGTTCGCCGTGGTCCCCCGCGCTCGCGTGCGGCCTGTCGCCGCACGCGAGGTCGGCGCCCACCTGGTGCGCGTCGTGGAGGCCGGCCCGCAGGGCCGCGCCTCCGACCTCGTGGGTCCGCGCGACGAGGACCTCGCCGACCTCGCCCGCAGACAGCTCGCCTTCGACGGCATCCGCCGTCGCGTCATCGAGGTGCGCTTCCCCGGCGCCTACGGTCGCGGCCTCGCGTCCGGCTCGCTGCGCGGCGGAGCGGATGCCGAGACCGGGCGCATCGACTTCGAGGAGTGGCTGCGGAGCGAGGACCACCGGCGGGGGTGACGGGGCGGGGCGGATCTCCGATCCGTCCAGCTACGCCGGAATCACTCGCCCCAATCCGCTCAGTGAAGCGGCCGCTCAGTTGAAGTCGCCGCCGCCGAAGTCGCCCGGTGCCATGTCCGCGAAGCGGGAGTAGTGGCCCTGGAAGGCGACGTTGATGGTGGCGGTGGGTCCGTTGCGGTGCTTGGCGACGATGAGGTCGGCCTCACCGGGGCGGACGTCCTTGTCGTACACCGACTCGCGGTGCAGCAGGATCACGACGTCCGCATCCTGCTCGATCGACCCCGACTCGCGCAGGTCGCTGATGGCGGGCTTCTTGTCGGTGCGCTGCTCGGGCCCGCGGTTGAGCTGGCTCAGCGCGACGACGGGCACCTGCAGTTCCTTGGCCAGCAGCTTCAACGCACGCGAGAACTCCGACACCTCCTGCTGACGGGACTCGACGCGCTTGCCGCTGGTCATCAACTGCAGGTAGTCGATGATCACCATCTTCAGGCCCTCGCGCTGCTTGAGCCGACGGCACTTCGCGCGGATCTCGACCAGCGTCATGTTCGGGCTGTCGTCGATGTACAGCGGCGCGTCGTTGATGCGGCCGCGGGTGGCGGCGACCGTCGTCCAGTCGCGCGGGTCCAGTGTGCCCTTGCGCATGTTCTGCAGCGGGATGCCGCCCTCCGCGCTCAGCAGACGCATCGCGATCTCGCTCTTGCCCATCTCGAGCGAGAAGAAGATCGACGGCTGGTTGTGGCCGATGGACGCCGCGCGGGCGAAGTCCAGCGCCAGGGTCGACTTGCCCATCGCGGGCCTCGCGGCCACGACGATCATCTGCCCGCCGTGCAGGCCGTTGGTCAGCTCATCGAGCTCGCGGAACCCCGTCGGGATGCCGGTCATCGTGCCGTCTCGGCCGTTGGCGGCCTCGATCTCCTCGACGGCCGCGTCGACGGCCACCGTGAGCGGCACGTAGTCCTCCGCGGCCTCCGCGCCGGTCACCGAGTAGATCTCGGCCTGCGCGTTGTTGACGATGTCCGTGGCATCGCCCTCGCCCGAGTAACCGAGCTGCACGATGCGGGTGCCCGCGTCGACCAGTCGGCGCAGGATGGCCCGCTCGGAGACGATGCTCGCGTAGTAGCCCGCATTCGCGGCGGTCGGCACGATCGACGTCAGGGTGTGCAGGTAGTCGGCGCCGCCGGCCCGGCCCAGTTCGCCGGTCTTGATGAGCTCATCGGTGACGGCGACGACGTCCGTCGGCTCACCGTGCGAGTACAGCGACAGGATCGCCTCGAAGATCAGCTCATGCTTGGGCACGTAGAAGTCCGCGCCCTTGAGCGACTCGATGACATCGGCCACCGCATCCTTCGACAGCAGCATCCCGCCCAGGGTGCTCTGCTCGGCGAGCAGGTCGTGCGGAGGGGTGCGCTCGGGGGAACGGGACCCGCCCAGACGCTCCTCAGAGATGTCAGCGATCGACAATGTGCTCCTCCCCGCCGCCGACGACACGCTGGCGTGTCGCGGACCCACACGACCGACATCCGTGCGGCCGTGCACACAGCGAATCACGAGCCTCGGACATCCGGTTCCACTCAACGTAGGAGCAGCCTCCGGCAAGCGCAACACCGCCTGTGGATAACTCTGTGGAGAGGGTGCGGACAACTCGGGAGTGTCTGTGCACAAGGACTGTGGATAACACGGTGGAGAGTGGTGTTGAATCAACGCCTTCTCCTGTCTGACCTGGTCTTATCCTTCTCCCCACCCTGTGGATGAGATTCGACTTCAAGCGAAGATTTAAGGTTTCCGCGTATCGGACTGCGTGTGCAGAACCCTGGGGAAAGTCAAGGGGGAGTTCCGTTCGAACACGACGAATCTGTAGAACGTCTCCAGGGGTATGGACACCGCGCCATCGGGCATGTAGGGTCTCACAGACTGGGTCGTGAGAATCATCCGCGAACCCCCGGGGAGATGCACGTGCGGTTCGAGGTCATCGGCAACCGCAGCCGACTGATGTGGCTGCTGGTCGGCCTCGGCGTGCTCATCTGGGTTGCGCTCAGCGTGCTCTTTGGGGGAGCACCCGCTCACGCACAGGACGGTCCCGCAGCACCGGCCCAGGCGCAACAGCCTCCGGCGGCGGCACAACCCGCCGGCAGCGCCGACACCGGTACGAAGCACGCACCGCAGAAGCAGAACATCCCGGGTCAGCAGAAGGCGCCCTCGTCTTCGAGAGCGCAGGCGACGAAGGCACCGACGACGCCCACGACACCGACGGCGTCCACGGCCGCCGTCCAGGACGTTCCCGTCGGCTCCCAACACACCGTCCCGCCGCACGCGGTCGGCCCCAACACCCGCCCCGCACACGCCGTCGGCCCCAACACCCGCCCCGCACACGCCGTCGGCCCCAACACCCGCCCCCCGCAGGCCGCGGATGCCGCGAGGAAGCATCGCAGCACGAACCAGCACGTCGCGCCCGCCACGCTCCTGACTCCCACGGCGCGGGTTGCCGCCCACGCCTTCGGCACGTCTCCGACAGCCGCACACGCCACCACCGCGGCCATCACTCCGGCACCGCCGGCGGAGTCCGTCCTGCCCGCGCCTCCCGCGCAGCACCCCGCGGGATCGCATTCAGCGTACGGACAGCATCCGCCCGCCGCGCCGTCGTCGGCATCATCCGGCGCACACGCCCCTGTCGCCGTCGGGGCGCTCCCCGATGCCGTCGGCCACGACGTTCCGCTGTCCTCGGGGCCGTCCGCGCCACGCGGTGGGCAGGATCTGCTCCCCGATTCTCCCGTCGGCTCCGCCGACGTCTCACCCGACTGATCCGGGGTATCGGCGACTCGCGTCGTCTCCGTCGCCGAGCGCGCTCCGACGCGCCGCGAACACCCGACCACGGATCAGGAGATCACCTCATGCACACGACAGTGCACCCCGCCCGCACGGGCGAACGCCGGCACCGCACGGCCTGACGACTTCCGCCGACGAGGACGCCGCCTTCGGGGGAAGGCGAGCGCCGTCGACGGATCGGATGCCGTGGCATCGCGCCCAGTGACGCTTCCCCGCGTCCCGCGCGCCCGGCGTCCTGCGGCGCCGCGGGAATCCCCTCCCCCGCGGCGCCGCCCCTTTCCCGGCCCGGGAAACGGCTCTGCGACCGCCCTCCGGCGGCTCAGCCCGCGCAGACCCGAACGGCCCACCCGCGCCGCAACGGGGCGAACTGCCCGCACGGCCCGCACACGACGGATGCCCGGAGTCCGAGGACTCCGGGCATCCGCGGCGCGGACTCCGCGCTCAAGCCGACGGGCTCAGGCGGAGGGCCCTCCCGCCGGCGCGATGGCCGCACGATAGCGCTCCACGAGTTCCCGCCATCCGAAGCCCTCGGTGTACTCGTGCTCGTAGATCGCCTCGGTGAAGTGCCACAGCAGATAGGGGTGCGCGCCGAGCCGGAAGAGCGCCCCGTAGTCGCGCGCGGCGAAGGCCGCCTGCTCCTCGGGGCTGAGGATGCGATCGTCCGTCGCCGCCTCCGGCCCGCTGCCGCCCGCGAGCCACTCCCGCACGTACGCCGCCGGATCGGCGATGTACCGCGCGAGCACGGCGTCGTCCATCTCGACGCTGCGGATGAACTTGCCGATCATGTAGTCGCTCATGACTGCTCCTCCCACAGGAAGAAGGGACTGCTCGCGAAGCGCGAGGGCGTGGCATCCGCGTGATCCGCCGCGCGACCCCCCATCGCCGCCAGCGCGGCGATCGCGTTCAGGTACTGGTACGTCATCGATCCGGCCTCCGAGAGCCGGTCGACGTCCAGGCATCCGGCGATGGCGGCATCCAGGTCGCCGTCGCGCATCCACTCCCAGGCCGACCGGTCGAAGTCGGGATCCGGCGAGCCGGCGAAGGTCTTCGGCCCGCCCACGTCGTTGGCCATATGGCCGGAGGTGAGGATGCCCACGCGCGCCTCCGCATCCCAAGCCTGCACGGCATCGCGCACGTGCCTGCCGAGCGCGGCGAAGCGGTGCGCGGAGGGCACCGGCGGCATCGACGCGTTGGTGTGGATGGGCACGACGGGGATGTCCAGCGCGGGGCGCACATACCGCAGCGGGATGACGTAGCTGTGGTCGAGTCGCCACTCCCGGCTGATCGAGAAGTCGACGGCCTCCGGAAGGAGGGAGCGTCCGGACAGCGCCTCGGCGAGCCCGGTGTGGCCGGGCACCTCGCAGTACTCCATGCCGAAGGTGCGCACCTCGTTCTGCCAGGTGCCGTGGTACGAGGCCGCGGTGCCGATCACGAATGCCGGCGAGTTCTCGTAGTAGAACTGCCGCAGATGATCGGTGCCGATCACGATGAGCGCGTCGAGCCGGTGCTTCTCGACGGCGTCGCGGATGCGGGCGAAGTTCGCCGCCACGGGCTTGAGATCATCGGGCACGGGGTCGCGCATCGCGCGCCACAGCAGGGGATTGTGCGGCGTCATCGCCGCCATGACCAGGTCAGCCACAGAACGTCCTCTCCATCGGGGTGAACAGCATCACAGCCGGAACAGCCGCTTGGCGTTGCCGAGCAGGATCTTCCTGCGGGACTCCTCCTTGAAGCCCAGCTCGTCGAACTCCGCCATCCAGCGGTCCGCCGTCATGACCGGCCAGTCGGAGCCGAAGAGCACGCGGTCGGTGATCACCGAGTTCGCGTAGTGCCTGACCTCCTCGGGCAGGTACTTCGGCGCCCACCCGGACAGGTCGAGGAAGACGTTGGACTTGTGCCACACCATCGCCAGGTTCTCCAGGTGCCACGGCCACGCCGGGTGCGCGCTGATGATGTTCAGCTCCGGGAAGTCGGCCGCGACGTCGTCGATGTAGGGCACGGGCCGCGCGTTCTCGAGGCGGTACCCGCCGCCGCCCGGGGTCCCGGCGCCGGCGCCGGGGAAGCCGCTGTGGAACATGACGACCAGTCCCAGCTCCGCGCAGGTCTCCCAGATCGGGTAGAACCGGCGGTCGTTGGCGAGGAACTTCTGCCGCGACGGGTTCAGCTCGCCCACGCCCTTGATGCCGTACTCGTCGTGCATGCGGCGGATCTCGGCGATCGCCGCCTCCCCCTTCCACGGGTCGATGCCCGCGAAGGCGAGGAAGACGTCGGGATGGTCCTGCTGCGCCCGCCCGAGCAGGTCGTTGGGGGCGCCCTTGATGCCGCTGGTGGTCTCGGAGTCGGAGTTGACGATGACCGCCATCATCCGGCGCTCCCGGTACTGGTCGGCCTGCTCCGCGAAGGAGACCACCGGCCGCTGCCTGCCGAAGTGCGCCGCCATCTGCTTGTGGCGACTGCCCATCGCCGCGATGAACTCCTCGGTCTGCGGGTGGGTGTGCACGTCGATGGCGACGAGGTCGTCGATGCTCATGCTCGGGCTCCTTCTGAGGTGGGATCGGATGCCGGGGAGCCGGCGGACACGGCATCCGTCCGCCCGCCCAGCAGGGGCGCGTACGCGAGCCGCGCCCGACCGCTGCGGTGGAACCGGGTGCTCGGCATGGGCACGCGGACCGTGCCGTCGGGCCCGTCGAGCTCGCCGACGAGTCCCATGCTCTGGATCTGCGGGTCGTCGAAGAGGTCGGCGACGGTGTTCAGCGGGCCGTGCGGGATGTCGTGCGCGGCCAGGCGCTCCAGCCAGTGCGCGCGCGGCTGCGTCGCCGTGATCCGCTTGAGCACGGCATCCAGCTCGTCGTAGTTGCGCACCCGCGCCTCGCGCGTGGCGAATCTCGGATCGTCCGCGAGCTCGTGGTGCTCGAGCACATCCAGCAGCCCCGTCCAGAACTTCTCCGGCACGGACATGTGGACCACGAACGCCTTCCCGTCCGATCCGGTGCACGCATACGCCTGTGCGCGGCGGGGACGGGAGTCGGGTCCGGCGACCTGTCCGGTCTCCAGGAAGGCGGATGCGGACTCCGTGAGGAAGTCGATGAGGGCGCCGACCATCGACACCTCCACATGCTCGCCGACGCCCGTGATGCTGCGGGCGTGCAGGGCCGCCAGCACGGCCTGCGCGGCGGACATCCCGGAGAGCAGGTCGGAGAACGCCGGCCCCATCGGTCGCACGGTGGAGGCCGGCACGACCTGACTGTACATGCCGCCGACGGCGGAGATGACGGTGTCGTACGCGGGGCGCGCGGAGTACGGCCCCGTCGGCCCGAATCCGGTGATCGAGCAGGTGATCAGCCGCGGGTTCCGCGCGGCGAGCGCCTCCGGTCCGATGCCGAGGCGCTCGGTGACCCCGGGGCGGAAGTTGTCCAGCACGACGTCGGCGCTCTCGGTCAGCGCCAGCAGCCGTTCGAGATCGTCGGGGTCCTTCAGGTCGAGCGTCATGCTGCTCTTGCCGCGGTTGTACGCCGCGAACTGCGGGCTCATGGTCGCCCTGCCCTCCCAGCGGCGCATGGGATCGCCGTCGGGCGGTTCGATCTTGATGACCTCGGCGCCCAGGTCCGCCAACTGCTTGGCGGCGAAGGGGCCGGAGATGTACTGGCCGAGCTCCAGCACGCGGATGCCGGCCAGCGGGCCGCCCGTTCTCGGGGTCTCAGCGGACATCGATGATCACCTTGCCGTTCTTCTTGGTCGGGAATGCCGTGTACGCCCGGACGATGTCGTCGAGCGGGTAGCGATCACCGACCAGGTCGGGGATCACGCCGGATGCGGCGAGCTCGAGCGCCTCCCGCACGTGCCGGTAGCCGGCGCTGGCGACGCCGCTGAGCCGCTTGCGGCGCAGGTAGAAGTCGCGGGCGTCGATGCGCAGGTCGGGGTCGACGGATGCGGAGCAGAACACCGCGCGTCCGCCCCAGCCGAGCGTGGCGATGCCGACGCCGAGGGTGGGGGCGTGTCCGGTCACGTCGACGAGCGCGTCGAAGGGCTCCTCGTGGGCGAGTGCGGCCTCGAGCGCGCTGTTGTCGGGGGCGGTGACGATCCGCTCCGAGCCGATCGCGTCGAGGGGGCGGCGCGAGGCCGCCGTGACCCGGGCGCTGCGGTGCAGTCCGATCGCCACGGCGGCGCGGCCGAGGGTGCCGCCGGCGCCCATCACGAGCATCCGGTCGCCCGGTGCGACACCGGTCTCCTCCACGGCGTTGAGCACGATGGCGGCGCTGTGCATGACGGCGGTGGCCTGGGCCGCGTCGAGCCCCGGACGGGCGAACGCGCTGGTGGCGGGAACGGTGACGAACTCGGCAGCGCCGCCGTCGCGGTGCACCCCCACGACGCTCTGGCGCGGGCAGTCCTCCTCGGCGCCGATCGCGCAGGCGGCGCAGGAGCCGCAGGGGATGTTGGGCTTGACGGCGACGGGCTCGCCGATCCGGGCGACGTCGACGCCCTCGCCGACGTCGACGATCACCCCGGCGGGATCAATGCCGAGGATGCGCGGGAGTGCTGCGCGGGCGCCGGGGCCGACGCCGGCGATGACGTTGAGGTCGAGCTGGTTCACGCCGACGGTCTCGACCTTCACGACGACCTCGCCCGGGCCGGGCTCGGGCAGGGCGGTGTCGGTGACCGCGAGTTCGCGGAGGTCGTGTCCGCTCAGGACGGCAGCGCGCATGATCATCCTCTCCCGACTGCTCAGAACGGCTTCAGGACCATGAGTGCGGCGACGACACCGTACGAGTACGCGATGGCCTTGCCGCCGATCTTGAGCCTGCGGCGCACGGCGACGATCTGCTCCTCGAGCGCGGCATCGGCTCCGTCTCCGGCGGCCTGGCGGGCGAGCTCGCCGATCCGGCGCTGGTTGCCGCGGTGCACGGTGTGCGAGTAGCCCAGCGCGAGCGCGGTGATGATGATCGAGACGATCAGCCATCCTTCCGCGAAGACGTTGCCGTACTCGGATGTCAGGCTCAGGATGCCCATGAGCAGGCCGGACGCGATCACGAGCGCGAGTCCCGGCTTGAACATGCGCTTGTCCAGCACCCCGACGACGGTGTTCGCGAAGCCGCGATGCTGCGGCTGCCGCTGCCCCATCGCGGCGATGATGCCGTACCCGAACGCGGGACCCATGAGCATGATCGCGCCGACCACGTGGGTCGCCTTCAGCAGCAGCCAGATACTCATCCGTCACCTCTTCATCGTCGAACAGCGTCGAGCTCTACACTAGCATTCATTGGATTCTGGATCCAAACTGCAGGAGCGATTCGCCTCCCGCAGGAGTACGGGCGCCGGGCAGCGGCGTCCGACGACCGCCGCCCGGAGCCCCGACATCACTCGTCGAGCGACTTCTGCGCCCGCTCGAGCTGCGTCGTGTCCACGAACGTGCTCCACTCCGGCATGTCCATCCCGAACGCCGACAGCGCCTCGGCGTACCGGCTCTCCTCGAGCATCAGCATGTTCTCGTTGTACAGCTCGGGCCCGTACGCATAGATCTCGGGCTCGCGCTCGGTGTCGGTGATCTTGAAATCCGCCTTCTCCATCATCGACTGCACGTACTCCTGCTGGGACAGGTCCTTGTACAGCGCCATGCCCTTCGTGGTCGCCCGGATGAACCGGGCGAGCGTGTTCGGGTTCGCCGAGATCCAGCTCTCCGAGGCCGCCAGGACGTCATTCGGCCACTCCTTCATCGTGTTGATGATGAAGTGCCCTCCCGCCTCCTCCACGATGGGGATGTGCCGCGGGAACACCGGCGTGAGCGCCACCTGCCCCGCCACGAAATTCTCCACCCAGGCGTTGGAGAATCCAGGAGGGTAGACGTCCTTCCAGCCGACGTCGCGGATGTCGAAGCCGCCCTCCTGCGCCATGATGTCCATGCGGACGTCGTTGATGGGCACACCCGGTGCGTCGCCGAGGATGATCTGCCGACCCTCGAGATCCGAGGGGTCCTGGATGTCGGCGCTCGCGGCGATGATGTACGGCTGCCGGGCCCGGTAGCCCGCGACGATCTTCAGCCCGGTGCCCGCCACCGCGGCGTCCACGACCGCCGCGGCGTCCTCGACGGCGACGTCGAGGCTGCCGCCGATCAGCCCCTCCCTGATGTTGTCCGCGTCGATGACGTTGATCGTCAGGCCCTCGTCCTCGTAGTAGCCCTTGTCGAGCGCGATGTACACCGGAGCCTGGCTGTCGAGGTTCGGCGCCGACAGCGCGATCGTGAGTTCCGTGGTCTCCGGCGCGCCGATCGGGGTGTCCACCGAGACCTCGGGGGCCTGCTCCCCGCTCCCTCCGGGAGATCCCGAGCATCCGCTCAGGAGGAGGGTGCCCGCCAGAGCAGCGGCGATGATGCTCTTCTTCATGAGTACCTTCTTTCTGTTTCTGTTCCGTCCTGCGATGCGACGTGCGGGTGCACGCCGGAGGTGAGGGTGCGCCCGCGGATCACCCGCGCGCGACGCCCTCGACGTACCAGGGGGCGACGATCCTCTTGACGAGGTTGAGGATCGCCATGCCGACGATCGCGATCACGACCAGCAGGATCGTGATCCCTATCGCGGCTCCGAGCTCGAGCTCGCCGGCCTTCTTGCGGATCAGGTGGCCCAGCCCCTCGGATCCGCCGATGAACTCCCCGACGACGATGCCGATCATCGCCCGCGCGACGCCCATGCGCAGCCCGGTCAGGATGAGCGGGAGCGCCGCCCACAGCTGCACCTTGAAGAAGACCTCCGCGCGGGACGCCCCGTACACGCGCGCCGCGCGCACGAGCGAGCGGTCCACGCCGCGGATGCCGTCCATCGTGCTGATCGCGACGGGGAAGTACGCCATCAGGAAGATGATGAGGATCTTGGGACCGCTGCCGAAGCCCATCCACAGCACCAGCAGCGGCTGGAACGCGATGCGCGGGGTGGCGTACAGCGTCCAGAACGGACCGCCGACGATGTCGTAGAACAGCCTCGACGACCCCAGGAGCAGTCCGGTGAACACGCCGAAGAGCGCCGCCAGCAGGAAACCGGCGATCGCGTTGCCGGCGCTGTACGCGAGGCTCCCCCACAGCACTCCCGAGCCCGCCATGTCGGTCAGCGCCGCCCAGATCTCCGAGGGCGGGGGCAGGAAGACCGGGCTCCAGAACTCCACGGCGGACTGCAGGTACTGCCACACCAGCAGGATGACGACCAGCTCGACGAGGATCGCGAGCTGCCAGCGTGTCGCATCCCACAGCATCCGCATCCGGTGCGGGCGCTGCCGATCCGCGATGACGGCTGCCGCGCTCATCGGGCGTCCACCTCCCGCCAGCGACCGGTTCGGCGCTCGAGGCGGTCCGCGACCGAGACGAGGACCACCGAGACGACGATGAAGAAGATGATCGCCGAGAACGCCTGATTCGTGCGGAACCGCGACAGCGACGTCACGATGAGCGACCCCATGCCCATGGGGCTCGACACCATCTCCCCGATGAGCAGCCCGATCAGGCTGGTGGGGATGGCCAGACGGATGCCGCCGACGATGTACGGGAACGTCCACGGCAGCCGCACCTTCAGGTACGCCTGGACAGGGCCGGCGCCGTACACCGTCGCCGCGCGGAGGATCGAGGGGCTCACGCCCGCGACGCCGGCGACGGTGTTCAGCGAGATGGGGATCGCCGTGCTGAGGAACACCAGCACGACGTTGGGGGTCATCCCGAAGCCGAACCAGACGCCGATGATGGGCTGGATCGCCACCAGCGGCGTCGCCCAGGCCGCCCAGAGGACCGGCATCGCCAGCTTGTAGACGACGTGCACACTGCCCACGACCAGACCCGTGACGATGCCGGCGAGGGTGCCGAGGCCGAAGCCGATCAGCCACGTCACGGCGCTGAACCCCATGTTCGACCACAGCACGCCGGCCTCCGCCAGCTGACCGAAGCCCAGCACGACGTCGGCGGGGGCGGGGAGGAACACTCTGCTCACCAGACCGAACGTGACGACGACGAGATGCCAGATGCCGACGATGATCACGAGATCGACGAGGGAGAGCCAGAGCCCGCGGCGGCGCAGCCATGAGGTCCGCGGCCGGGCTCGTCCGCTGCCCGCGCGGACCGCGGCGAGACTCGCGGTCGCGCTCATGCCCGCGCCCGCACCGCGTCGGTGGCCTCGCGCTCGAGCGCGGCCCACAGGTGATCGCGCAGCTCGATGTAGCGCGGGTCGCCCTGAGCGCCGCGCTCGCTGCGCGGCCTGCTCATGTTCGTCTCGTGCACCTCCAGCACGGATCCGGGATGGCTCTTGAACACGACGATGCGATCGCCCAGGAGGATGGCCTCCTCGATGGAGTGGGTGATGAACACGACCGTCGACCCGGTGGCCTGGATGATCCTCTCCAGCTCGGCGCGCATCACCTCACGCGTGAGCGCGTCGACAGCACCGAGCGGCTCGTCCATGAGCAGCACGCGAGGGCCGCCCACGAGCGCTCTGGCGAGTCCCACGCGCTGCTGCATGCCTCCGGACAGCTCGCGCGGATAGGACTTCTCGAAGCCCTTCAGCCCGACGATCTCGATCGTCTCCTGCACCTTGTCGTGCATGTCGACGCCGCGGTACTGCTTCTGCATCTCGACGCCGAAGCGCACGTTGTCGAAGACCGTCCGCCACGGCAGCAGCGCGTAGTCCTGGAACACGACGGCGCGGTCGGGGCTCGGCCCGTCGACGGGCACGCCGTCGACGAGCACCTCGCCCTCGGTGGCCCGCACGAGCCCGGCGATGACGTTCATCACCGTCGTCTTGCCGCAGCCGGACGGGCCCAGCACGGTGACGAACTCACCGGCCTCGATCGTCAGATTGACGTTCTCGACGGCGGTGAGGGTCTGGCCGGTGCGCGAGATGCTGTAGCGGACGGTCAGGTTCCGCACGTCGATCAGCGGACGTTCCGGCGCGCGCTGCGGTGCGGAGACGGTAGGGGGGTGATCACTCATCGGGGCTCTCCACGGTCTTCATCGATCGGGTCTGCCGACCACATCGTCGTCCGGCCGCCGCATCCGGCCGCCGTCCGAGCGCTGCCTGCAGGACACGGGTCGGCATTGATTCGCGTCCTGCCCGGGTGAACGGGCTTCGGGTCGCTCCGCCGCGGCGGAGCCGGTGCCCCTCGCCGTCGGAGAGGTGCACCGTGCGGGCGGGCCGCGCTGCGCGCGCGACCCGCCCTCGGGATCAGCGCAGCTTCGGCAGCACCTCGGTGCCGAGCAGCTCGATCTGCTCGAAGAAGCGGTCGAACTTGAAGCGGAAGTCGAACACCAGGTGCTCGGTGCCGATGGCCTCGAACTCCTTCACCTGCTCGACGGCCTCGTCGGGGCTGCCGACGATGAGCTGGCCCTTCAGGTCCTCCACGGTCTCGAAGCTGCCGGACGGCGGCTTGACGGCGAACTTGGCCTTGTTGGCCCACGCCAGCAGGCCGGGGATGTTCACGTGCTTGAGGGCCTCCTCACGGGTGTCCTCGATGGAGGTCGGCGGAATCACGGCGACGGTCGGCATCTTCCGGCCGTTCTCGTCGGTGATGTCGCGCATGGTCTTGATGCGCTTCTCCATCGTCGCCAGGCCCGTGCGTCCCGGCATCCAGCCGTCGCAGAACTCCGCCGCGAGGCGGGCCGAGCGGGGGGTCGCACCGCAGTACCAGAACGGCACGGCTCCGCCGACGGGCTTGGGCTCGATGGTGACGTTGTCGAAGGAGAACACGCCGTCGTCGTAGCTGACGTCGTTCTCCGTGAACACGCGACGGAGGATCTCGGCGTTCGAGCGCACCAGCTCGACGCGATCCCGGTCGCCCCAGCCGATGGCCTCGAACTCGTGGTCGAAGGTGCCGGCGCCGAACCCGAGGATGAGGCGCGGACCGAGCAGCTGAGTCATGGTGCCCGCCATCAGGGCGGTGACCAGCGGGTGGCGGAACGGGATGAGCGAGCCCGTGCCCAGCTCGAGCTTCTCGGTGACGGCGCCGATCGCGGTGAGCGTGGTGAGCGCGTCGTAGAAGGTGCGGTTGGGCTTCTCCATCTCCCCGTGCGGCTCGAACACGAGGTGATCGCGCACCCACACGGAGTCGAAGCCGTAGCTCTCGGCGAGCTTGGACCCCTCGAGCAGCTTCTCCCTGCTCGCCTCCTCGCCGAAGTGCGGCAGCAGCAGTCCGAATTTCATGTCAGTTCCCTTCTGCGGCGGCCAGCGCCGCCCTGTCTTCCGCCGAGGCGGCGAGCTTTCCGTGCGTGCGGTCGCCGACGACCTCCGTGCCGACGTAGACATCGGTGCCCCGCACGAGGGTGCGCACGATGCGCGCGCTGATGGAGCGTCCGTCGTACGGCGTCCAGCCGGTCTTGGAGAGGACGTCGTCGTTGGTGATCGTCCACTCCTGCGCCATGTCGGCGATGACGATGTCGGCATCCGCCCCGACGGTCAGTGCGCCCTTCACGCCCGCCAGCCCGAACTTCGCCGCGGGGATGTGCGCGACCATGTCGATCGCGCGCTGCAGCTCCAGCTCGCCCTTGTTGACGGCGTCGAGCATGAGCTCGTAGTAGTACTGGATGCCGGGGGTGCCCGTGTGCGAGCTCCACATCTTCGTCCAGCCGATCTCCTTCTCCTCACGGGTGTGCGGAGCGTGGTCGCTGGCGGCCATGTCGATGGTGCCGTCGCGCATGCCCTCCCACACGGCGGCGCGGTTGTCGTCGGGGACGTAGTAGCTCAGCGCGTAGGGACCGAGGGTCTCGACGTCGTTCCAGGTGGACAGGAACGGCGCCCAGTGGTTGACCTCGCAGGTCACGTCGATGCCGCGGGCCTTGGCTCGGCGGACGGCCTCGATCGACCGGCGCGTCTGGATGTGCGCGATGTGCACAGGACATCCGGACGCCTCCGCCAGCCGCAGCACGACGTCGATCGCGGTGTCCCAGATGACGCCTTCGCGCGCGGCGTAGGCGGAGGCGTATCCCTGCGGGGTGTTCTCCCCGCGGGCGAGGTACTGGCCCTCGATGTAATCCATCAGCGCCTGGTCGTGGGGGTGCACGATGAAGCGCTTCCCGGTCCTGGCGATGTGGTCCATGATCTCGAGCAGGTGGCCGTGGTCGTGGATGCCCGTGCCCGAGGGGTGCGGGTAGTCGCGGCCGGTGTCGACGACCATGTAGATCTTGTAGGCGCGGATGCCCAGCTCGCTCATGCCCGCGATCTCGTCGAACTTCGTCGGGGCCGGGTTGTGGTTCCAATCCACGATCGAGCTGCTCTCGTAGCGCTCGAACACGTCGGTCAGGGTGGCGACGTCGGTCGTCGGGGGCTTGAGGTTCGGCATCCCGAAGATGGTGGTCACGCCGCCGGCGGCGGCCTGCAGACTCGTGGTGTACACGTCGTCCTTGTGCTCGTAGCCGGGCTCGCGGGTGTGCACGTGCACGTCGACCATGCCGGGCAGCACGAGCTTGCCGGTCGCGTCGATCGTGCGGTCCGCCTCGACGCCGATGCCGGATGCCACGATGCCGGCGACCCTGCCGTCGGCGACGAGCAGGTCCGCCTCGACGGGACCGGACGGCGTGACGACGGTGCCGCCGGTGATCTTGAGTTCGATGGTCATCGCTGGACCTCCTGGGGGGTGATGGCGTCGCCGGATGCCGGAGACGCGACGGAGCGGTGGATGAGGTGCGCGGGGCGGACGTGGCGGTCGAACCAGTCGACGATCACGGGGGTGGTCTGCTCCCAGTACGTGTCGTAGGCGGCGTAGTGGGTCGTGTGCCGCTGCAGGATGAGCTGCTTGGGCCCCTTCGCGGCCTCGTACAGCGCTTCGGCGTGGTCGGTGGGGGTGGTGGCGTCGCCCTCGACCCCGATCACGAGCAGCGGGGTGGTCAGGCGCGCGGCGGCGTCGATGGGGCGGTAGGCGATGATGCCCTCCGCGCAGGCGAACGGCACGGCGGTGGGGATGCGGCCGTCGACGTCGGCCTTGACCTTGGTGACGCGGCGCTCGGCCGAGGGGATCATGATCTCCTCGCGAGGGTGCACGATGCGCCCCTGACCGGTCGTGACCCGCGCCCGGCGGTCCTCGTCGATGGCCTTCAGGAAGTCGAGCCATTCGGACTCGCTGCGCATGCGGTGCAGCCAGTCCTCGCCGTCCGCGACGGGGACCTGGCTGACGGCGGCCTTGATGCGCGGGTCCGCGTCGGCCAGCAGCACGGCGTTCCCGCCGCCCGTGCCGCCGGTGCCGAACACGCCGATCGCGTCGGCGATGACGTCGTCGCGGGTCGTGAGGTAGCTGACGGCGTTGACGAGGTCCTGCAGCTGCCAGGCCGGCGACAGGTAGCCGCGGTCGCCCTCGGAGTCGCCGAACCCACGGTAGTCGATCACGAGCACGGCGAAGCCCGCCTCGATCAGCGCCTCGTGATAGCGGACGTAGAGCTTGGCGTCCTTGAGGCCGAGCCAGCCGGGGCCCTGGACGATCGCACGGTACGGGCCGGGGGCGTCGGGGGTGCGCCATTCGGCGGCGATGCGGTGACCCTCGCTGAAGAATGAGACGGCTGTTGTCTGCATGGAATCCTCTCGGCCGGAGTGCGGCTGCGCACTCGTCCTCTGCGTCGCTGCATGCGACCTCGCACCATCATGACTTAACTTGGATCCAGAATCCAGTCTTGTTTGGATTCTGGATCCAAGTTATGATCTCCCCGATGCCCCGACCCGATTGGCCGGGTCGAAGTGGTCCGGGACTGGGCCGCGCGTCGGCGCTGGAGATGCGCGCCGCACCCGCCCTGCGAACCATCCCGAGTCGGAGAACCATGTCCCCCATCCGCCGCGCCGTCATCGGCGTCGCCCCCGCCCTGCTCCTCGTCGTCGCCCTCGCCGGATGCGGCATCGATCCCGCCGCGCCGGCCGGCGGCAACGCCGGTCCGGCCGCTGCCGACGGTGCCGCCGATGCCATCGCATCCGCCCCCATCGACAACTGCGGCACGGAGGTGACCGTCGAGCATCCCGCCCAGCGCATCATCGCGATCAAGTCGTCGCCGCTCGAGCTGCTGCTCGCCCTCGGAGCCGGCGACCGGATCATCGGCTCCGCCTTCTCCGACGGGCCGCTGCCCGCGGACCTCGCCGATGAGGGCGAGGGCATACCGGTGCTCTCGGACAAGCTCCCCTCGCGGGAGTCGGTGCTGGCCCTGGAGCCCGATCTGGTGTTCGCCGGATGGGAGTCCAACTTCTCGACGGAGGGCGTCGGCGAGCGCGACGAGCTGCAGCGCCTCGGCGTGACCACCTACGTCGCGCCCGCCGCCTGCAAGGCGGCGGGCTACATGCCCGACCCGCTCACCTTCGACGCGGTCTTCGCGGGCTTCGAGGAGGCCGGAAGGCTCGTCGGCGAGCGGGACGCCGCGGCGGACCTCGTGGCGCGGCAGCGCGCGCAGCTGGCGGACATCGCGCCCGACACGCGTGACCTCACCGCCGTGTGGTACTCCTCCGGCACGGACCAGCCGTACGTGGGCGCCGGGATCGGGGCGCCGGAGATGATCATGTCGGCGGCCGGGCTCTCGAACGTCTTCGCCGACGTGCACGACACCTGGACCTCGACCTCGTGGGAGCTCGTCGCCGCCGCGAACCCCGACGTGATCGTGCTCGTCGATGCGGCGTGGAACACCGCGGAATCGAAGATCGAGCGGCTCAGGTCGAACCCCATCACCGCGCAGCTGGACGCCGTGCGCGAGAAGCGCTTCCTCATCGTCGACTTCCCCGCGACGGAGGCCGGGATCCGCAACGTCGATGCGGTGGCCGCGCTCGTCGACGACCTCGCCGAGCTCCCGTGAGCGTCTCGACGCTGCGAGCGCCGGTCACGACGTCCGCAGCCGCCGCGCGGAGGACGTCGCCGCCGACGCCGTCGCCGTCGCCGAGCATGCGCGCACGCCCGGGGCGCGCCGCGGTCGTGGCCGCGGTGCTGCTGCTGGCCCTGGCCGCCTCGCTGGTGGCCGCCGTCGTGATCGGGCCCGCCGACATCTCGGGATCCGAGGTCGCCCGCAGCCTGTGGCGGCACCTGGTGGGAGCGGATGCCGGGCCACCGCCCCTGCGCGATGCGATCATCTGGGAGGGGCGCGTGCCCCGCGCGCTGACCGCCGCGGCCGTCGGCGGCGGGCTGGCGCTCTGCGGGGCGGTCATGCAGGCGCTCACTCGCAACCCGCTCGCCGACCCGTATCTGCTGGGGCTCTCCTCCGGGGCGTCCACGGGTGCCGTGGTGGTCATCGTCCTCGGCGCGGCGCTGGCCCTGCCGGTCGCGGCGTTCGCCGGCGCGCTGCTGGCGCTCGGCCTGACGCTGCTGCTGTCCCGAGCGGCAGGATCGTTCTCTCCCACCGCCGTCGTGCTGGCCGGGCTGGCGGTCTCGTCGGTGCTGTCGGCGCTGACGAGCCTGGTCATCTTCTGGAGCGCGACCGGCGACAGCTATCGCGAGATCCTCAGCTGGCTGCTGGGCTCCCTGGGCGGTGCGGACTGGGCGGACGCGGCACTGGCGGGCGTCGTGACACTGGTGTGCGCGATCCCGCTGATCGGCTCCGCGCGCACGCTGGACGCCCTCGTGCTCGGCGACACCGCCGCCACGGCCCTGGGCGTCGCGGCCGCCCGGGTGCGCGTGCTGCTGTTCCTGTGCACGGCGCTGCTGACCGGCGCGCTGGTCGCCGTCAGCGGTTCGATCGGCTTCCTCGGCCTCATCCTGCCGCATGCCGTGCGTGCCGTGGTCGGCGCTCGGCATCGGGTGCTGCTGCCGCTGTCGTTCCTGGCCGGGGCGCTGTTCCTCGTGTGGGCCGACACGCTCTCGCGCACCCTGTTCGAGCCGCGCGAGCTCCCGGTCGGGATCGTCACCGCCCTCATCGGCGGCCCGGTGTTCGCCGTGCTGATGATGCGGATGAAGAAGGGGCGGGCATGAGCGATCCCGCGGGTCTCGACCTCTTCCGGCTGCGGTTCTCCCGCGCCGGCCGGATGATCGTCGACGGCGTCGACATCACGGCATCCCGAGGCGAGGTCACCGCACTGCTGGGCGCGAACGGCGCCGGCAAGAGCACGCTGCTGCGACTGGTCGTCGGGGCCCTGCAGGCGGATGCCGGAGACATCGGCTTCGACGGCCGCGCCCTCTCCGCCATGCGCCGCCGCGAGCGCGCGCAGCGCGTGGCCCTGGTCGAGCAGGAGTGGGTCGCCGCCGAGGGTCTCGCCGGCCGCGACGTCGTCGCCCTCGGCCGGGTGCCGCACCAGGGCTGGTTCGCAGCGGATGCCGATGACGACGCCGTCATCGACGCGAGCCTCGCCCGCGCGGGCGCCCTGCCCTTCGCCGCGCAGGACGCCGCGACGCTCTCCGGCGGCGAGCGCCAGCGCATCAACCTCGCCCGCGCGCTCGCACAGCAGCCGTCCCTGCTGCTGTGCGACGAGCCGACGAATCACCTCGACATCCGCGCTCAGCTCGACACCCTCGCGCTGCTGCGCGGACTCGCCCGCGACGGCATGGCGATCATGGCGGCGCTGCACGACCTGAATCACGCGGCCGCCCACGCCGACCGGGTCGTCGTGCTCGCGGATCGCCGCGTCCGGGCATCCGGCACCCCCGCCGAGGTGCTCACCCCGGCGCTCATCTCCGCGGTGTGGGGCGTGGACGCCGACGTGCTCGCGCATCCCCGCACCGGCCGTCCCCTCATCGTCTTCGGCTCCCGCACGGGATCGCCCTCCTGAGCCGAATCACCCCCGGGCGGCGGACCGGGACGCGCACAGCGCCGCATCGAGGGCGTCGGAGGCGACCTGCTCCGCCGACGGCGGATCGCGCATCCACAGCGGTCGCACCTCGGCGCGCAGTCCGGATGCCCGCAGGGGCGCGGCGAGCGCCGCATCCTCCTCGGCGATCAGCCAGGCGTCCAGCAGACCGCCGCCCGCGCGCGACCCGTAGTGCGCGCCGACCGTGTCCGCCGCGGTGCGGATGCCGACGGCATCCAGGCAGGCGTCGGCCATGCCGCGCACAGGGGACCCGCCGATGACGGGGGACACCCCGGCGACGCCTCCCGGCGCGCGACGGACGGCGTCCGCGATGCCCGGCACGGCGAGGATCCGGCCGACGGAGACCACCGGATTGGAGGGCGCGAGCAGCACGGCATCCGCTCCGGTGATGGCCTCGAGCACCCCGGGGGCGGGGCGGGCGGCCGCGATCCCCGGGGACTCGAATCCGATCGCGGGGATGCCGGCGCGATGGCGCGTCCACCACTCCTGGAAGTGCATGCGCCCCCGATCGGTGACCACGTGGGTGTCGACCTCGGCCTCCGTCATCGGCAGCACCCGTGCGCCCAGCGGCCAGCGCGCGGACAGCCGCTCCACGACCTCGCCGACGGAGAGCCCGTCGCGCAGCCAGCCCGTGCGGGCGATGTGCGTGCCGAGGTCGAGATCGCCCAGGGTGAACCACGGCCAGCCGGTGCCCCACGCGCGCAGCTCGGCGGAGACGCGGTCGGTGTCGCCGTCGCGACCCCACCCGCGCTCGACGTCGTTCACGGCGGCCAGCGCGTACAGCACGGAGTCGATGTCGGGCTGCAGCCGCAGCCCGTTCAGCCAGAGATCGTCACCCGTGTTGACGATGACGGTGACGGATGCCGTGGAGCCGCCGTCCCCGTCGGGGAACCGTCGACGCAGCGCGTCGCGCAGCCCGACGGCGAACTTCGACCCGCCGACTCCTCCCGCCAGCACCGCCACGCGCGGCGCGCTCATGCGGAAGCCTGGGACGCGGCGCGAGCACCGGCGGGCAGTGCGGCACGGGTGCGAGGCCCCAGTCGTCGCACGGCGCGCAGGTGCGCGGCCAGGTCGACGTCTCGGCGCAGCCCGGACCGGGCGGGCATCGCCACGGGCACGAATCCCGCCCGACGATGCGCGTCGGCCGATCGCGGGCCGAACAGCGGCGTCAGCTCCACGCCGCGGCGGGCGGTCGCGAGCACCGTGCCGGTGAGGTCGGCATCCGGCACGAACGCGCGCTCGAACCCCGCCGCCGCGCCGAGGGCCACCTCCAGCTCGACGGTCTGCAGGGCGGGTAGATCTCCCAGCAGCACCGCGCGATCAGTGCGCTCGCCCGCCGCCGCGAGTCCGGTGCGCAGGGCGGCGTTCAGGCCCTCGCCGGAGTCCGCGACGACCGTCACCCCGCGGATACCGTCCAGCTCTCGCCGGAGCGCGGCATCCGCCGTCACGACCCGGATGCCGGTGACGGCCGCGCAGCGCGCCGCGGCGTGGATGGTGTCGAGGGCGATCGCACGCGCCAGCCGCTCATGGTCGGCGCCGTCGATGCGCAGTCGGCTCTTGCCGATGGATGCGGCCTTCACGGGGATCACGATGGACCACCGCGGTGGCTCCGGACCGCTCATGTGTGCCTCCCCCCCCTCGAGAATCCATCGCACGGGTCAGCGCAGACGGGGGGCGATGTCGCGCTCGAACAGCCGCAGGAACCGGCGCTGGTCGTGACCGGGGGCGTGGAAGACCAGGTGGTTGAAGCCCCAGTCCACGTACTGCCGGATCTGCGCCACGACCTCGTCCGGGTCGCTGCCGACGATCCAGCGCTTCGCGATGGTCTCCAGCGGCAGCGCATCGGCGGCCTGCTCCATCTCGACCGGGTCGGTGATGTCGTGCTTCTGCTCCTTCGACAGCGACAGCGGCGACCAGAATCTGGTGTTCTCCATCGCCGCCTCCTGCGTCTCCTCGTAGGAGAGTTTGATCTCGATCATCCGGTCGTAGTCGTCGAACGGACGCTCCGAGAGCTCCACGCCCTCGCGCACGGCGGGCATCAGCCGGTCCTCGTAAAGTTCACGGCCCTTGCCGGAGGTGCAGATGAACCCGTCGCCGGCGCGCCCGGCGTACTTCGCGACCTGCGGGCCGCCGGCGGCGATGTAGATCGGCACGCCGCCGGCCGGCACGTCGTAGATCGACGCGTCGTGCGTGGAGTAGTACTCGCCGTCGAAGGACGTGCGCTCCCCCGTCCACAGCGCGCGCATCAACCGCACCGACTCGCGCAGGCGCGCGTAGCGCTCCCGGAACTCGGGCCAGGTCTGCTCGCCCGCGCCCTGGAACCCGGTGGCGATCTCGTTGAGCGCCTCCCCCGATCCGACGCCGAGGATGATCCGCTCCGGGTACAGGCAGCCGAGGCTCGCGAAGGCCTGCGCGAGCACGGCCGGGTTGTACCGGAACGTCGGGGTGAGCACCGAGGTCCCGAGCCGTATCGACGAGGTGCGCTCGCCCACGGCGGCGAGCCAGGTCAGCGAGAAGGGCGCGTGGCCGCCGGTGTGACGCCAGGGCTGGAAGTGGTCGCTCGCGAACACCGATTCCATGCCGTGCCTCTCCGCCTCCACGGAGATCTCCACGAGCTCGCGCGGATCGAACTGCTCAGCACTCGCCTTGTATCCGAGTCTCAGTGCCATGGGTCAACTCTCCTTCTCGCCGTGCGCGGCCCTGTGGCCGTCGCGTTCTCCCCGACCGGCGCCTCACGGGCGTCCGGCCGGGACGGGTCGTCCTCCGGGCCCCGTGCTCGCGCGCGTCCCGGCAGCTCCAGTGCGCTTCTTGCTGATTGGATACTGGATCCAACAATAGCGGATACTGTGACGCACGGCGACGGATCCCGGCATCCGTCGTGGTGCGCTCAGTCCTCCGCGCCGTCGCGCCGTCGTCGCACGGCCACCGTGACCGTGGTGGACAGGCCGCCGCCGCCGTCCTCGGCACGGGCGCCGGGGAGCACCGGGACGGCGGCGGACGCCGTCGCCCTCCGTGCGCGACCGATGGCGCGCCTGGCCAGCAGGGCCTGCGTCCCGTAGCCGATCGCGAAGACCATGAGCGTGAAGATCAGCGCCATCGCCGCGCCCTTGTCGGGCGAGTACAGCTGCGCCGCACGGGGGCTGATCGTCGCGTAGATGTACATCGACAGCGGCCGCGACGCCGGTGTCGCCAGGAACGCGGGCAGCGTGAACTCGTTGGTGGCGAGGATGAACATCTGGATCCACACCGCCATCGCCGACGGCAGCAGCAGCGGCGCCACCACCCGCCGGAACGTCGCGAACCGGCCCGCGCCGCTCACCAGTGCCGCCTCCTCCAGCTCGGGCTTGATCTGCAGCGTCGCGCTGTACGAGGTGCGGTACGCGATCGACACCCGGTACGCGTAGGCGATGATGAGGGCGATGAGCGTGCCCGCCAGCGGGATGATCGGGTTGAGCACCATGAAGGTGAGGAACGTCGCGAAACCCGCGATGGTGGCGGGGATCGCGACCGACGAGGAGGCGAACAGGTCGGCCGCCTTCACCCATCCCGTCTTCTTCGAGCGCGCGATGCCGTAGGCGAGCACGGTCGCCACCGTCACGGCGAGCGTCGAGCTCACCCCGGCGATGATCACGGTGCGCCCCAGCGACGCCCAGAACTCCGGGTCGCCGAGCACGGCGCCGAACGAACTCCACCGCGTCTGGCTCACGAGGGCGTCGATCGAGAAGGCGATGGGGAACGGCGTGATCGCCCCCCACAGCAGCGAGAGCAGGGGGAGGATGCCGGTGAGCAGCACGTACACGCCGACGAGCGTCAGCACGGGCACCCGCCAGCCGCCCATCCGCATGGTCGACGGGCGGAAGCCCTTTCCGGACACGGATGCCCGGCGCTCGGCGTCCCGCGTGGCGCGCAGGTACACGGCGAAGGCGATCGTGGTGATGACGAGGAACACCAGACCCCAGGCGGCGGCCAGTCCGTACTGCGGCAGCTCTCCCGCGCTCGAGCTGATCAGGGTCCACAGCTTGAGGGCGAAGATGTTCTTGCCGGAGTCCTGCCCGAACAGCAGCGGCACCTCCAGGCTCCCCAGCCCCAGGATGAACGTCAGCACCGCCACGCCCAGGAGGCCGGGCCACAGCATCGGCAGGGTCACCCTGCGCAGGGTCTTGGGCCAGGAGGCGCCGGACACGCGCGCCGACTCCTCGAGCGAGCCGTCCATGTTGGTGAGGATCGGCACGATCATCAGGAACGGGAAGGTCACGTTGGTCAGCGACTGGATGAAGATCATCGTCGGGAACGCGTAGGGGTCGATGGGCGTCTCGCCCAGGAACGGCAGCAGGCGCAGCAGCTGGTTGAGCACACCGGATTCCGGCGACAGCATCAGCAGGTAGGCCTGCGCCTTGACGATCGGCGGGATGATGTAGGGCACGATCACGAGCACCGAGATGATGCGGCGCATCGGCGCATCCGTGCGCACCGTGACCCAGGCGAGCCCGAACGCCATCAGCAGGGAGAGCACCGTCGAGCCGCCCACGAACGCGCCCGTGGCGCCGAGCACTCCCCAGAAGTCCTCGCGGAGCTCCCAGAGGGTGACGAAGTTCTCCACGCCCCACTTGGCGGAGGAGACCCCGAAGGGCAGGAACGGACCACGGAACGCCGTGATCAGCTGAACGATCAGCGGAACGGCGAGAAGGATGAACACGGCCGCGCCGGAGACGATCATCGCCGTCGTCATGGTGGAGGGGCGACGTCTGCGCCCCGTGGTCCGTCCTGCCTGGAACATCATTATCCGTTCAGCGCCTCGTCGGCGGCGTTGATCATCGCCTGCCACTGGTCACGGGTGTCCTGCGTCTCGGTCTCGGCGCCGTTCGCCAGCCCCTGCAGCAGGGCGTCCGCGTTGGCCTTCATGAGACCCGTCGCCTGATCGAACACCGAGGTGGGCAGGCCCGCGAACGGCACCTGCGTGCTGGAGAAGTTCTCATCGGTCATGCGCAGCTCGATCCAGTCCGGGTCGTACGCGTTCCACAGCGCCCACAGCATGGCGCCGGGCTTGTTCTCGGCATCCGAGTTGACGCCGGAGAACTGCGCGAACACGCCGGAGTGCTCGAACGGCGCCACCTTCAGCACCGGGTTCGGGTTGTAGAGGGTCTGGTTCAGCGCGATCGGGACGTCGCCGCTGGAGAGCGGGGCGCCCTGGTCCTCGAGCAGCTTGAGGTTGCCGGAGGAGGAGAGGTCGTCGATGAGCTTCAGCATCGCGTCCTCGCCCTCGGCCATGCCGTAGCCGGCGAAGACGATGGCGTTGTAGCCCGCGACCGAGACCTTGCCCTTGTACTGCGGGTCCCGCAGCCCGTCGAGGCTGTCCGGCACCGCGTCGACCTTGTCGGTGTTGTACTGCATGAGCGTGCCGTTGATGCTGTCGGGCATGAGCTCGGGGGCGCCGATGGTGAGGTACTCCGCCGGGACGCCGAAGGTGGTCCAGTCGACCTTCTCCCAGAAGCCCTCGTCGTACATGGCGGCCATCGAGGTGATGGAGCCCGACACGACATCCGTGTTGCGGGAGCCGGTGGCCTTCGCCGAGATGATCGCCGACGACAGATTGTAGGTGAGCCCCTGCGTCTCGATGGTGATGTCGGGGAAGCGCTTGTTGAACTGGGCGATGATCTCGGGCGAGAGCTCGTACCAGTCCCAGATGACGAGCCGACCGCCGTCGGTCTCCTTCGCCTTCTCATAGAGGGCGTCGAGCTGACGGTCGATCTCCGGCCAGTAGTCCTCGTAGAAGTTCTCGCAGCGCGTGATCGCGCCGACCTCGACGGCGTCGCAGACGACGTCCGCGGCACCGCCGCTCGGCTCCACGGCGGTGGGCGCCTCCTGCGCCTGCTGCGTGCCGCAGCCGGACAGCACGAGTGCGGTGGCCGCGGCGAGCGCGGCGAGTCCCAGCGTTCTCTTCATGGTCGATGTCCTCTCTGACATACATCGGTGTGATTCGGGTGGTGATGGGTTGTGGGTGGGTGTGGGGTTCATGCGGCGAGCACCCGGCAGGCGTGCGGCGCCAGTTCGACGAAGACCCGCCCGCCCTCGGGAGGGCTCGCCATGGGCGCCCCGCGACCGACGAGGGTGCCGACCACCTCGCCGCCGGAGACGATCTCCGTCTCGTACTCGACGATCTCTCCGAGGAATTCGACGCGCACGACCCGTGCGGGCAGCACGTTGGGCCGGTCCTGGGCGCCCTCGTGCCAGCGCAGGCTCTCGGGGCGGACGGTGAGGGTGACGCCCTCCCCGACGGAGACGCCGCCGGGGACCGGGGTGCGCAGGCTGGTGCCCAGGGCCTCGACGACCGCGTCGCCGGCGCCGTCGACGTCTTGCACGACGGCGTCGATCATGTTCGCCCTGCCGACGAAGTCGGCGACGAACCTGTCCGCGGGACGGTCGTAGAGCTCCCGAGGAGCCGCCTCCTGGACGATGCGGCCGCCGTTCATGACGGCGACGCGATCCGACATCGACAGCGCCTCGGACTGGTCGTGCGTGACGTACAGCGCGCTGATGCCCAGTTCGCGCTGCAGGCTGCGCAGCTCGTTGCGCATCGTGTCGCGCAGTTTGGCATCGAGGTTCGACAGCGGCTCGTCCAGCAGCAGCAGGCGCGGCCGGTGGGCGAGCGCCCTGGCCAGCGCCAGGCGCTGCTGCTGACCCCCGGAGAGGGCCGTGGCGGGGCGCTGGGCGAGGTGGTCGAGCTGCACGAGCTCGAGCGCGTCCATCGCCCGCGCGCGGGCCTCGGCCTTGGAGACCTTCGTGCCGGACACCTGCAGCGGGAACACCGCATTGGCGAACACGGTCATGTGCGGCCAGATCGCGTAGTTCTGGAACACCATCCCGATGCCGCGCTTGTCGGGTGTGACGTGCGTCCTGTCTGTGGACAGCACCTCGCCGTCGAGCGAGATGAGCCCGCCGTTGCTGCGCTCCAGCCCCGCGACGCAGCGCAGGGTGGTGGTCTTCCCGCAGCCGGACGGTCCCAGCAGCGAATAGAACATGCCCGGCTCGATGGTGAAGGTGACGTCCTTGACGACGGGGACGGAGGTCCCGTCGAACTCGTAGTCCTTCTTCAGCGCGTCGACGACCAGCCGTCCTCCGGCAGTGCTCTCCGATGCGTTCATCGGCGGCCTCCATTCATCGTTTGAATACTGGATCCAGTTTGAATCAATGCGGTGCGTGCGAGGGGCGGATAGAACGCCACCACGACCGCGCACAGCAGGAACGCGGATGCCGGCAGCCAGAGCGACTGACCGAGTGCGGCCGCATAGCCGGCGACGTCCGCGGGAGCGCGCCCGGCGGATCCCGCGCCGGCGGCGCCCGGCGCCTCGGCCGCGATCCGCATCGCCATCACCGCAGCGACGGCCGCCGAGCCCAGCACCGACCCGACCTGGCGGATGGCGCTGTACGCGCCCGACCCCGCCCCCGCCAGCTCGCGCGGCAGGTTGCGCGTCGCGCTCGAGGCGACCGGGGCGAAGATCCCCGCGACCCCGACGCCCAGCACGGCGGAGGGGAGCAGGAGCATCCCCAGCGGCGCGTCTGCGCTCAGCGAGAGCGCGTACCAGGTCAGCGCTCCCGCCGCGGACAGCGCGCACCCGCAGGTGACCCAGCGGGGTCCGATGCGGTCGGTGAGCCGTCCGATGTACGGCCCGAGGATGCCGGAGACCACCGCCATGGGCGCGATCATGAGCGCCGCGACCGTGGGGGTGAGCCCCCGGGCATCCTGGAAGTAGAAGGCGAGCGGGATCGGCAGGGCCGTGATCGCGATGCCGACGAGGAAGATCGCCGCGTTCGACAGCGAGAAGCTGCGGTCCCGGAACAGCGTCAGCGGCAGCAGCGGCTCGCCGCGCATGACCCGCTGCCACACGAGGAACAGGACGATCAGCACGATGCCGGCGATGAGGAGCCCGGGAATGCTCACGATCCCGGCGATGACGCCCCAGTCGAAGGAGCGGCCCTCCTGGATCGCGAACACGAGGAACAGCATCCCGACCCCCGAGAGCGCGACCCCGAGCCCGTCGATCCGGTGCGCGCGGGTCGACAGCGCGGGGACGAGCCGCCAGGCGGCGATGAAGCCGACCACGCCCACGGGCACGTTGACGAAGAAGATCCACTCCCAGCCGAGCGTCTGCACGAGCACGCCGCCCAGCAACGGGCCCACGAGCGTCGCGACACCGGCCACGCTGCCCCACAGCCCCATCGCCGCGCCCCGACCCTGCGGAGGGAAGATGCGCGTGATGATGGCCATGGTCTGCGGGGTCATCATGGCCGCCCCGATGCCCTGGACGGCACGGACCGCCACCAGCACCCCGATCGAGCCCGCCAGCCCGCAGGCCAGCGATGCCAGGGTGAACACCGCGAGACCCGCGAGGTAGACCCGCTTCGGACCGAAGCGGTCGCCCAGTCGGCCGGTGATCAGCAGCGGCGCGGCGTACGCGAGCAGGTACGCGCTGGTCGCCCAGATCACAAGGCTGAGATCCGCGGCGAACGCGGCGAGGATCGCCGGGTTCGCGATGGACACGATGGTCGTGTCCATCAGGATCATGAAGAAGCCGATGAGCAGCGCCCAGAGGGCGGACCAGGGCCGGGCGGAGGTCTCCATCAGGATCCGGGGACTCCGATGACGGGCTCGCCGAGGTAGCTGGTGGAGATGGCGTAGATGCCGTGGTTCGCGAACAGCCAGATGATGTTGCGATCCCACTCCACGAAGATGCCGTGCACGGGCGCGGCCATGTCGTCGTCCTGCTTGAGCCCCATCGGGGGCACGAAGTAGGCGCCCACCGTGGGGTTCTCCGGGTCGTTGACGTCGAAGATCTGCAGCCCGCCGGCGTAGAACGCGTAGGGGATGACGCCGCCGTGCGGTGTGCCGGTGTTGGTGAAGTAGCCCGAGCGCTTGGGCCCGAACGAGCCACGGCGCTGCGCGTAGTCGGTGATCTTCGCACCCGCCGGCGGGACCGGGCGGGGCAGCGTCCGCACCACGCGCGGGTTCGTCGGATCGCTGACGTCGATCTGGTAGATCTCCTTGGCGGGCTCGTAGCAGTCGGTGTTCATGGGGTAGCCCGACACGTAGACGTAGCCGGTCTCCTCGACCTGGGTCGTGTCGACGTTGTCGCCCTCGGTGCCGGCGACGCTGACGGGCAGGTGGCACCAGCCGACGTGGTGGATGTTCGCGGGGTCGGAGACGTCGAGCACGAAGAAGCCCTGACCGCCCTGCGCCGCGTAGGCGTACTTCCAGCCGGACTCGACCGAGCGCGGCATGAAGACGCCCATTCGGGAGCCGAACCACGACGTCTTGTTGTTCCACCGCTCGTTGGTGGCCAGGTACGGGGAGTCGTCCTCCTCGCCGGCGCGCGAGCCGGGCACCCACCACGTGGACAGCAGCCGCGGAGCGGCCGGGTCGGAGACGTCGTAGGCGGCGTGCCCGGCTGTCCACAGGGTGGTCCGGTAGGGCTGGTTGGTGAAGGTGTTGTCGGGCGCCGTCGCGACGAACAGGTACTTGTCGCCGTAGTAGACCGGAAGGTCGAGGACGCCGTTGCCCTCCTGGATCTCGCCCGGAGAGTGGTTGGGGTCGGTGGAGACCTCGGTCAGCAGCGTCCAGTCGCGCGGGCTCGGACCGTTCATCTCGAAGGTGCGGAAGCCGCGCAGGCCCTCCCACTGCTTGAGCTGACCCTCGACGGTGTCGTCGAGCCACTTGTTGGCGACTCGGCCGTTGAGGAAGTAGCGCGGGGTCTCGCTGGCCTGGATGGCGATGTGCTTGCCGAGCCGCTCGTTCCACTGCACGGTGGTGGCGCCGAACTCGGGGCGCGGGTCGCCCCAGCCCCACTGCTCCTCGTCGACGATCGTCAGGGCGCGGGGGTCGGTGATGTCGTAGAGCTTCCAGTGGTTGCCGCCGCCGTAGTGCAGCATGTACCGCTTGCCGTCCCAGTCGTAGATGCACTGCCAGGAGTGGCTGGTGTTCACGACGATCGGGTAGAACGCCTCCACCTCGGTGTTGAGGCTGTAGGTCTCCTCGTCGTAGTGGTCGAGCTGGCCGGGCCAGTCGACGAACACGTCGCGCGGGACGGAGGGGCTGTGCGCGGGCGGCAGGAAGGTGCCGTCGGGCTGCATGCCCCAGCTGCCGGGTTCCGGATCGGCGGGCTCGCCGTCGACTCGCGGAAAGTCCTCGGGGCGGTACTTCTTCGCATCGGGCACGTAGGGTGAGCCGGCCATGTCGCCTCCATCGGCTGTGGTGAGATCATCACGACGTCATGTCGTCCACCACAGCGTCACCCGAGCGGTGCGATGCTGTCCAATATCCTTATCGCTTCGAACTATGACCGTTCAGGCATACCTGGTTTCCTGCTCGGCCAGTCGCGCGCCCTCCTCCCGCAGGTGCGTGAGCAGCACCGCCGCGGCCGGAGAGGGCGATCTGTCCTTCGCCCTCGTGATGCCGACATGGCGGCGGATCGAGCTGAGCGGGGTCGGCAGCAGGCGCAGCTGGCTGTCGTCGGCGGCGATGAACATCGGCAGTGCGGCGATGACGTCGGTGGACACGAGAAGGTTGCGGAGGGTGAGCATCGAGGTGCACTCGACCCGGTCCGCGGGCACCGGCAGTCCCTCCTGGAAGAACACCGCCTCGAGCTCGGCGCGCAGCGCCGTCTGGGCGACGGGGAAGATCCACGGATAGCGGATGAGGGCCGCCAGCGACGACGCGTCCGCCGTGCCCACGACCGGATGCCCGGCGCGGGCCACCAGACGGATGGGCTCCTGGTGCAGGCGCTCCTGCTGCAGCCTCCCCGGAACCGTGGGCGAGAGACGGCCGACGGTGAGGTCGAGATCGCCGGTCAGCAGCAGCTGCTCGAGCATGTCCGGGGTGCCCTCGCGCACGACCACGGTGAGCTTCGGATGCTGCGCCTTCAGCGTCGCGATGGCCCGGGGCAGGAGCAGGTTGGAGCCGGCCAGGTGGGTGCCCACGGTCACCGTCCCGAGCTGACCGGATCTCAGCAGCCGCACCTCCTCGCCCGCCGAGCGCAGCTCGGCGAGCACCGAACGGGCGTGCTCGATGAACGACACTCCGTAGGGCGTGGGCGAGACGCCGCGCGGCAGCCGGTCGAACAGCCGCACCCCCAGCACGTCCTCCAGCTCGCGCAGCCCGCGGGTGACGACGGGCTGGGTGATGTGCAGCGTCTCGGCGGCGCGGACCAACGTTCCGGCATCCGCCACCGCGGTGACGAGCACGAGATGCCGGATCTTGACCCGGCCGTCGAGGAGTCGATCGGTTGCCATGCAGGGCACTATAGCCGTTCAGGCATGGCACAGCGCCAAGAGAGGTATTTGTCGGCATCCCTCTTCTCTTCCTAGCCTGAGCCCATGGCCTCCCAGACGATCTCACCGCTGTCGGCGCCCGCCGCGCCGGACGGCGAGCGCCGCGCGATCCGCAACGTGATCGACGGCGAGCACGTGGACGGCGTGCGGACCTTCCCCAAGATCAACCCGGTCGACGGCACGGTCATCGCCGACGTGCACGAGGCGGGCCGCGAGCACGTCGATCGTGCCGTCGCCGCCGCCCGCACCGCCCTCGACGGGCCGTGGGGGCGGATGTCGACGGCCGACCGCGCCCGGCTGATGCGCCGGGCCGCCGACATGATCGACCGCCGCTCCGCGGAGCTGGTCGCCGCCGAGGTCGGCGACACCGGCAAACCCGTGGCCCTGGCCCGGGATCTGGACGTCGCCCGGGCCTCCGCCAACTTCCGATCCTTCGCCGACACCGGTTCGGCCGCCGGCCTGGACTCGTACCTGACCGAGCTGCCGGACGGTCGGAAGGCGCTGAACTACGCCGTGCGCAAGCCGCTGGGCGTGGTCGCCGTGATCGTCCCCTGGAACCTGCCGCTGCTGCTGCTGACCTGGAAGCTGGCCCCCGCGCTCATCTCCGGCAACACCGTCGTCATCAAGCCCTCCGAGGACACCCCGTCGTCGGCGACGCTGCTGGCGGAGATCCTGCTCGAGGCCGGTGTGCCCGCCGGCGTCGTCAACGTCGTGCACGGGTTCGGTCCGGACTCCGCCGGTGAGATGCTCACGACCCATCCCGGCATCGACGGGGTGACCTTCACCGGAGAGTCGTCCACGGGATCGGCGATCATGAGGGCCGTCGCCCCGCGGGTGCGACCGGTCTCCTTCGAGCTGGGCGGCAAGAACGCCGCCGTGGTGTTCGCCGACGCCGACCTCGACGCCGCGATCGCCGGACTCGCGCGCTCCACCTACCTCAACACGGGGCAGGTGTGCCTGTGCACCGAGCGCATCTACGTGGAGCGCTCGGTGTTCGCCGACGTGGCCGACGGGCTCGCCGAGCAGGCGAACCGGCTGCGCCTGGGCCGCCCCGAGAACCCCGCGACCACCACCGGGCCGCTGATCTCCCGGACCCATCGGGACAAGGTCCTCTCCTACTACGAGCTCGCGATCGAGGAGGGCGCCGAGCTGCTCGCCGGCGGCGGCATCCCCACGCTCGGCGACGGCCTCGACGACGGATCGTGGATCCAGCCCACCCTGTGGACGGGACTGGACAACACCAGCCGGACCGTGCGCGAGGAGGTGTTCGGCCCCGCCGCCGCGCTGATCCCCTTCGACAGCGAGGACGAGGCCGTGGCCCTCGCCAACGACACCGAGTACGGGCTGGCCGCGGTGACCTGGACCAGCGACCTCAGCCGCGGCCACCGTGTCGCGCAGCGCATGCGCGTGGGGATGTCCTGGGTGAACACCTGGTACCTGCGCGACCTGCGCAGCCCCTTCGGCGGAACCGGACTGTCCGGCATCGGCCGGGAGGGCGGGATGCACTCGATGGCCTTCTACACCGAGCCGACGAACGTGTGCGTGCAGCTGTGAACACCATCGACGCAGAAGCGACGGAGGCCATCCGGGCCGCCGACGCCCGGCTGCAGCAGGCCGCCGACACCGGCGTGCCCTGCGCCCCGGTGCGCGATCTGATCGGCGAGACCGATCAGGACGCGGCCTACGCCGTGCAGTCGCTGCGCACCGCCCGCCGGCTCGCGGCCGGGCATCGGCTGGTGGGCCGCAAGATCGGCCTGACCTCCCTCGCCGTGCAGCGGCAGCTCGGCGTGGACTCCCCCGACTTCGGCGTGCTGTTCGACGACATGATCTTCGCCGACCGCGAGCCCATCGACATCGGCCGCTTCCT
Source organism: Microbacterium soli (assembly GCF_039539005.1). Classification (NCBI taxonomy): domain Bacteria; kingdom Bacillati; phylum Actinomycetota; class Actinomycetes; order Micrococcales; family Microbacteriaceae; genus Microbacterium; species Microbacterium soli. The sequence continues at coordinate 1,332,355 of NZ_BAABCP010000001.1, read as the reverse complement.
GCAGCCCAAGGTCGAGGCGGAGGTCGCCTTCGTGCTCGGGCGGGACCTGGACTCCCCCGTCGCCCACGTCGCGGACGTGCTGCGTGCGACGGAGTTCGTGCTGCCGGCGATCGAGATCGTCGATTCGCGCATCGCCGACTGGGACATCCGACTGGCCGACACCATCGCGGACAACGCGTCCAGCGGCGCCGTCGTCCTCGGCACCACGCCGCGCAGCCTGGTCGGGCTGGATCTCGGCGAGGTCGGCGCGACGCTGGAGCACGGCGGGGACCCGGTGTCCACCGGCTCGGGCGCCGCGTGCCTGGGCAGTCCGGTCATCGCCGTCGCGTGGCTCGCCCGTGAGGTCGCCCGGCGCGGCGCCCCGCTGCGGGCCGGCGAGGTCATCCTGTCCGGCGCACTGGGGCCCATGGTCATCGCTCGGCCCGGGGTGCACCGGGCCCGCCTGGACGGTCTCGGCGATGTGCACGCCGACTTCCGGGCATCCGTCTCGAAGGAAGGAGCCACGGCATGACCGTCGGCGTCGCCATCATCGGCTCGGGGAACATCGGGACCGATCTGCTCATCAAGGTCAAGAGGCTGTCCTCCACGCTGCACGTCGCGGCGATGGCGGGCATCGACGAGGCGTCCGACGGCCTGGCGCGTGCGCGCCGCCTCGGCGTCGCGACCACCCACGAGGGGGTGGACGGGCTGCTGCGGATGCCGGAGTGGGACGAGGTGCGGCTGGTGTTCGACGCCACGTCCGCCGGCGCGCACGCCCGCAACGACGAGCTCGTCCGCGGCGCCGGCCGCCTCATGGTCGACCTGACCCCGGCCGCCATCGGCCCCTACGTCGTGCCGGTCGTCAACATCGACGCGCATCGCGACGCCGAGAATGTGAACATGGTCACGTGCGGCGGTCAGGCGACGGTCCCTATCGTCGCCGCCGTCTCCGCCGTCGCCCCGGTCGCGTACGCCGAGATCGTCGCCTCCATCGCCTCGAAGTCGGCCGGCCCCGGCACGCGCGCCAACATCGACGAGTTCACCGAGACCACCTCCCGCGCGATCGAGCAGGTCGGCGGCGCCCGCCACGGCAAGGCCATCATCGTGCTGAACCCCGCCGAGCCGCCGCTCATGATGCGCGACACCGTGCTGTGCCTGGTCGAGGGCGACGCGGATCGGGATGCCGTGCAGCGGTCCATCCAGGACACGGTCGCCGCGGTCGGCGAGTACGTCGGCGGCTACCGCCTCAAGCAGCAGGTGCAGTTCGACGCCGTCGAGCACGACCACGTGCCGGCACTGGGCGGACCGTTCCGCGGCACCAGGGTGACCGTGCTGCTGGAGGTCGCCGGCGCCGGGCACTACCTGCCGGAGTACGCCGGCAATCTCGACATCATGACGAGCGCCGCGCTGCGCACCGCCGAGCATCTCGTCGCCGGCCGCGCGTCGGACAGGACGGAGGAGAGCGCATGACCCGTGTGTACGTGCAGGACGTGACCCTGCGCGACGGCATGCACGCCGTCAGCCACCGCTACTCGATCGACGACGTCCGCACGATCGCCGCCGCGCTCGACGCCGCCGGCGTGGACGCCATCGAGGTCGCCCACGGCGACGGCCTGGGCGGCTCCAGCGTGACCTACGGACACGGTGCGGCCACCGACCTGCAGTGGATCGCCGCAGCCGCCGACGTCGTGAAGAACGCCAGGCTCACCACCCTCATCCTCCCCGGCATCGGCACGATCGAAGACCTCGAGCGCGCCCGCGACCTGGGTGTGCAGAGCGTGCGCGTGGCCACCCACTGCACCGAGGCCGACGTCGCCGCGCAGCACATCGCCTGGGCGCGCGAGCACGGCATGGACGTGTCCGGCTTCCTCATGATGAGCCACATGAACGACCCCGAATCGCTCGCGCAGCAGGCGAAGCTCATGGAGTCCTACGGCGCGCACTGCGTGTACGTCACCGACTCCGGCGGCAGGCTCACCATGCACGACGTCGCGGAGCGGATCGACGCCTACCGCGCGGTGCTGGCGCCCGAGACGCAGATCGGCATCCACGCCCACGAGAACCTCTCGCTGTCGGTGGCCAACTCCGTCACCGCCGTCGAGCACGGCGCGCACCGCGTCGACGCCTCGCTCGCCGGGCAGGGAGCCGGCGCGGGGAACTGCCCGATCGAGCCGTTCATCGCCGTCGCGAGCCTGCTGGGCTGGGAGCACGCCTGCGACCTGTTCGCCCTGCAGGACGCCGCGGAGGAGCTGATCCGCCCGCTGCAGACCCGGCCGGTGCGCGTGGACCGCGAGACCCTCACCCTCGGCTACGCGGGCGTGTACTCCAGCTTCCTCCTGCACGCCGAGCGCGCCGCACAGCGCTACGGGCTCGACGCCAGGGACATCCTCGTGGAGGTCGGACGGCGTCGCATGGTCGGCGGCCAGGAGGACCTCATCATCGACGTCGCACTCGACCTGGCCGCGGCGCGGGACGCCGGAGGTGCGGCATGACCGCATCGCTCGAGGCGATCGCCGCCTGCGCGGCCGTCCTCGACGACGCGCAGCTGCGGGCCGCGCCGACCGCGCAGCTCTCGCAGTCGGGCGCGCTCGACATCCACGACGCGTACCGCGTGCAGCACGCACTGCTGGCTCGCCGCACGGCGCGCGGCGAGCGCATCGTGGGCCTCAAGCTCGGGTTCACCAGCCGCGCCAAGGCGGTGCAGATGGGAGTGCACGAACTCATCCTCGGCACCCTGACCGACCGGATGCGGATCCCCGACGGCGGGGTGTTCGACCCCGCAGCCGGCATCCACCCCCGCATCGAGCCGGAGGTCGCCTACCGGATGGACCGCGACGGTCGCATCACGGCCGTCGCGCCGGCGCTGGAGATCATCGACTCCCGCTACGCGGACTTCCGCTTCGACCTCGGCGACGTCGTGGCCGACAACACGTCGGCGTGCGCCTTCGTCGTCGGCGAATGGCGTTCCCGGGCCGAGGCGGGCCCGCTGGGCAATCGGGCCGTGCGGCTGGAGATCGACGGCAGGATCGTGCAGACCGGCTCCACGGCCGCGATCTGCGGCGATCCGGCCCGTGCGCGCGGCGCTGCGGAGCGGCTGGCCGGTGCGCACGGCTTCGGATCGAACGCCGGCGGCATCCTGCTGGCGGGAGCCGCCACCGAGGCCGTGCCCGTTCCCGCGCGCGGCGTCATCGAGGCCACCGTCGCGGGCCTGGGCCGCGTGTCGGTGCGCACAGCGGAAGGAGCGGGCCGATGACGGCATCCGAGGGCATCACGGTGCCGGGCAAGGCGACCCCGCGGGGGCGCTTCCCGCACGTGAAAGTGGCGGGCGACCTGGTCTTCGTCTCCGGCACGTCCAGTCGCCGCCCCGACAACAGCATCGCCGGGGCGGAGGCCGACGAGTTCGGCGCCACCCGGCTCGACATCACCGTGCAGACCCGTGCGGTGCTGGAGAACATCCGCGAGCTCCTCCTCGAGGCCGGAGCGCGCTTCGAGGACCTCGTGCAGATGACCGCGTTCCTCGTCGACATGAACGACTTCGCCGAGTACAACGCGGTGTGGGCCGAGTACTTCGACGAGACCGGCCCGGCCCGCACCACCGTGGCGGTGCACCAGCTGCCCCACCCGCATCTGCGGATCGAGATCCAGGCCATCGCCCGCATCCAGCCCGACCACTGACCAGACAACCGAGTTCAAGGAGGAATCATGAGCAGCATCCCACCCGTCATCGACTTCCCGAAGTGGATCAAGGAGAACGAGCATCTCCTCAAGCCGCCGGTGAACAACAAGCAGGCGTTCACGCCGATGAGCGACTTCATCGTGCAGGTCGTCGGCGGGCCGAACCAGCGCACCGACTTCCACTTCGACCCGTACGAGGAGTGGTTCTACCAGTACAAGGGCAACATGCACGTCAACATCCAGACCCCCGAGGGTCTGCAGCGGATCGACATCCGCGAGGGCGAGATGTGGCTGCTGCCCGGCAACGTCTTCCACTCCCCGCAGCGGCCCGAGGAGGGCTCGATCGGCATCGTGATCGAGCGCATCCGCGAGGAGGGCACGCTGGAGAAGTTCGCCTGGTTCTGCCCGAACTGCAACACCAAGGTGCACGAGGTCGAGCTGCAGGTGCGGGACATCGTCGAGGACCTCCCACCGGTGTTCACGGAGTTCTACGAGAGCGAAGACGGCCGCACCTGCCCGGAGTGCGGCACCGTCCACCCCGGCAAGGGATGACCGTCTTGGGCACGATCGACGTCCACACGCACTTCGTGCCGCGCGCCTGGCCCGACCTCGCCACCGAGGTCGGGCCCGGTGTGTGGCCGTCGCTGCGCGTGGAGTCCGAGCGCGAGGCGATGATCATGCTCGGCGATCGCGAGTTCCGGCGCATCGGCTCGAACTGCTGGGACGCGTCGGAGCGCCTCGCCGACATGGATGCCGACGGTGTGGACCTGCAGGTGGTCTCCCCCACCCCGGTGTTCTTCGCCTACGACAGCTCCGGCTCGCAGGCGGCGAAGGTCGCCCGCATCTTCAACGACCTCGCGCTGGAGATCTGCGAGCCCGGTGCGGGCCGGCTGCTCCCGTTCGCGCAGGTGCCGCTGCAGGATCCGGACGCCGCCTGCGCGGAGGCCGACCGCGCCCTGGCCTCCGGGCACTTCGGCGTCGAGATCGGCAACCACGTCGGCGACCGCGACCTCGACGACGCGGGTCTGGTGACCTTCCTCCAGCACTGCGCGAGCAGCGGCATCCCCGTGTTCGTCCATCCGTGGGACATGCCGGAGGGTCCGCGCCTGAACCGCTGGATGGCGCGCTGGCTGACCGGCATGCCCGCCGAGACGCACCTGTCGATCATCGCCCTCATCCTCGGCGGGGTGTTCGACCGCGTGCCGGACTCGCTGCGGCTCGCGTTCGCGCACGGCGGCGGCTCGTTCGCCTTCTGGCTGGGCAGGTTCGAGAACGCGTGGCAGCGCCGTCGCGACCTCATCGGCGTCAGCGAGCAGCCCCCGTCGCACTACGTCGACCGGTTCAGCGTCGACACGGTCGTGTTCGACCCGGATGCGCTGCGCCTGCTCGTGGACACCCTCGGGGCGTCCCAGGTGATGGTCGGCAGCGACTACCCGTACCCGCTCGGCGAGCACCCCGTCGGCGCGGTCGTCGACCGCTCGACGTTCCTCGACGACGCACACCGGCACGCGATCCGGCGCGGCAACGCACTGCGCTTCCTCGGGCTCGACGCCGACACCCCCACCCTCGAAAGGAGCTCACGCTCATGACGCACGCACCGGCGGGGATCGACCGACGGGCCTGTGCGGCGCTCGACGCCGCCGACCCACTGGCATCCTTCCGCTCCCGCTTCGACCTGCCGGAGGGGGTCGTCTACCTCGACGGCAACTCCCTCGGCGCACTCCCCCGCGACACCCCCGCGTTCGTGCAGCACGTGATGCGCGAGGAGTGGGGCGTCGGTCTCATCCGCAGCTGGAACGACGCCGGCTGGTTCGCCAAGCCCACCGATCTCGGCGACCGCCTCGCACCGATCATCGGCGCCGCGCCCGGCGAGACGGTCATCGCCGAGTCGACCTCGACCAGCCTGTTCCAGGCGGCCGCCGCCGCCGCGCGCCTGCGCCCGAAGCGCCGCGTGATCGTGGCCGAGCGCGGCAACTTCCCCACCGACCTCTACATGCTCGAGAGCGTGCAGGAGCTCATGGGCGGCGGCACGGCGCTGGAGCGGAGACTCATCGCCGACGACGGCCCGACCCTCGCCGACGTGCTCGACGAGGACGTCGCGGTGGTCGTGCTCACGCACGTGGACTACCGCACGGGACGGATGCACGACATGGCCGAGGTGACACGACAGGTGCACGAGGCCGGCGCGGTGGTCGTCTGGGACCTGTGCCACAGCGTGGGCGCGGTGCCTGTCGACCTGAACGCGGCGGGAGCGGATCTCGCCGTCGGCTGCACCTACAAGTACCTCAACGGCGGGCCCGGATCCCCGTCCTTCATCTGGGTGGCCGAGAGGCATCAGGCCGCCGTCCGTCCGCCGCTGACCGGCTGGCACGGGCATGCGAAGCCGTTCGACTTCACGGTCGACTACGCGCCGGCTCCCGGTATCACCCGGTTCCGCATCGGGACGCCGCAGCTGCTGTCGGCCGCGGGGCTGGAGGCGTCGCTGCGGATGTGGGCGGAGGTCGACATGGCGCGCATCCGCAAGAAGAGCCTCGCCTTGACGGACCTGTTCATCGACCTCGTCGACACCAGGCTCGCGGACCGCTTCGGCGCGGAGGTCGTGACCCCGCGCGAGCATCACCGTCGCGGCAGCCAGGTGTCGCTGCGGGTGGACGGCGGATACCCGATCATGCAGGCGCTCATCGAGCGCGGTGTGATCGGCGACTTCCGCGCTCCCGACCTGATTCGCTTCGGGTTCACCCCGCTGTACACGTCGTTCACCGACGTGTGGGATGCGGTGGTGCGGCTGGAGGACATCCTGACCACCGGCGTGTGGCGCGAGGCCCACTTCGAGCGGCGCGGCGAGGTCACCTGAGCCCCACCGTCTCCCCGGTGCGCGCCGCGGCGGCGCCTCGAGTCAGTCGCCGCGCGCCGGGGTCTCGCCGGTCGCCTCGCGCAGCAGGGCGAACACGCCGTCGCGCACCCGGGTGAGGTGGGACACGAGCATCCGGGTCGCACGCTCGACGTCTCCGCTCTCGACGGCGTCGATGAGGTGGCTGTGCGATTCGTGGTGGTCGTCGTGGCCGACCAGGCGCCAGCCGAGGACGTAGCGGCCGAGCTTCAGCCGCAGCTGCTCGATGAGCTCCCAGGTCAGCGGCCGCCGCTCGGCGTCGTAGAGGTGCCGGTAGAAGTCGGCGCGGGCGGTGACGAATTCGCCGCCCTCCGAGATGGCGTCGGCCGTCTCGGCGAGACCGCGGAGCTGTTCGATGCGCTCCGGCGTCATCTCCGCCATCGACAGGCGCAGCGCCTGCGTCTCGAGCAGGATGCGCAGGTCGTAGACCTCCTGTGCCTCGTCGAGGGAGAGCACGCGCACCATCGCTCCTCTGCGAGCGTGCACCTCGACGAGCCCGTCGGCCTCCAGCTGGGTGAGCGCGGATCGGATGGGCACGCGGGAGATCCCGATCAGCTCGGCCAGCGTCTCCTGCCGCAGTTTCATGCCGGGTGGGAGGGTTCCGTCGAGGATGCCTTCGCGGATGATGTCGTACGCCATCGCGCCCACCGATCGATAGCCGGCGCCGTGGCGCTGGGCGATCTTCTGCAGGGCGACGGCGCTCTCCTGAGGGGCGGCGGCATCAGTGATCTGGCTCATGACTTCGAGGCTATCGGAAAGTTCGCAGAATCCTGCGCTCTGGATCCAAAACACAGGGTCTGATGCGGTACCTCAGAGCACCGTCGACTCGCGCACGATGAGATCGATGGGCACGCGAGTCTCGGCGGGCACCTGCTCCCCCGAGATGAGACGGATGATCGTCGCCATCATCGTCGCCCCCTTCTCGGAGGTGTGCACGTCGACGGTCGTCAGACGGGGCGTGCTGCTGGTCGAGAAGACGTTGTTGTCCACGGTCGACACCGCCACATCGACGGGGACGCGGAGTCCCCGCTCGTTGAACACGGTCAGGGCGCCGGATGCCATCTGCGCGGACGCGATGAAGACGGCGTCGAACGATCCGTCCGCATCCAGCAGTCGCCGGGCGGCGGCCGCACCGCCTGACGGCGTGTAGTCGCCCTCCTCCTGCGCGCCCGTCGCGAGCCCGGCCGCGGCGATCGCATCGCTCCAGCCCTGCATCCGGTCGCGTCCTGCCGAGGTGCTCAGCGGGCCGGTGATGGTGGCGATGCGCCGACGCCCGCGATCGATCAGATGCTGCGTGCCGAGCGCACCGGCAGCGACGTTGTCCACGTCCACGACGTGCACCGCGTCGCCGTACTCCCCCGGCGGGCGCACGCCGAACACCACGGGCAGCGTGCGCGCGAGATCGCGGTACGAGGACGACGCACTGTGATGCGACAGCACCAGTGCGCCGTCGACGTTGCCGCGTCGGAGGAACTGGCGCGTCCTGTGCGGCTCGTGCTCCGACTCGATCAGCAGCGACAGGAAGTAGTCGGAGGAGGACGCATGCATGGCCGCGCCCTGGATGACCTCGGCGAAGTACGGGTCGGCGAAGAACTCCGCCGTCTGCTCCGGGATCACCATGGCCACGTTCTGCGTGCGCCGGCTGGCGAGGTTGCGCGCTGCGCGGTTGGGGACGTACCCGACCTTGGCGATGGCGGCGTTCACACGGGCGATGGTCTCCTCCGTGACCCGCGGCGAGCCGTTGATCACGCGTGACGCTGTCGAGCTGGAGACACCCGCGAGAGCCGCGACCTCCTCCAGAGTCGGGCTCCACGGGACGTTCCTGCCGGACGTGTCGATCGTCATGTCGTCTCTCCTGCTGCCCGCCCGCATCGTCCGGTGACTCCTCGCGCAGCCGGGGCGGTCCCTTCACCGTACGCCACGGCGGCGCCGGAGTTCACGCATCCTCACTCGGGAATGACATGCCCCTTGATGAGACGGGAGTACCAGCGTCCACTGTCCTTCACGGTGCGCTTCTGCGTCCGATAGTCCACGTGCACGATGCCGAAACGCTTGCTGTATCCGTACCCCCACTCGAAGTTGTCCAGCAGAGACCACACCAGGTATCCGCGCAGGTCGACGCCCTGCTCCAGCGCCCGGTGCGCGGCCGTGAAGTGACGGCGCAGGTAGTCCAGGCGCTCGTCGTCCTTCACCCGATCGTCGACCACCTCGTCCTCGAACGCGGCGCCGTTCTCGGTGACCATGAGCGGCAGCGTCGGGTGCTCGCGACTCAGCGTCAGCAGCAGGTGCTCGAGTCCGTCGGGAGCGATGTTCCACCCCATGGCGGTGTAGGGCCCCTCCTGAGGGAGGAACTCGACGTCGTCACTGCCGGGCCAGGCCGACCCGCCGACGTCCTTGTGCCCGTCCGCGCGCTGCCGAGGCGCGACACCGTCCCACATGCGCACGCGGGTGGTGGCGTAGTAGTTCACGCCGAGGAAGTCCAGCGGCTGGTGGATGATCTCGGTGTCCCCCGGCAGCACGAAAGCCCAGTCCGTGACGGATGCGGTGTCCTCCAGCAGGTCGCTCGGGTAGCCTCCGACGAGCATCGGCTGCGTGAACGAGCGGTTGGCCAGCGCGTCGATGCGCCGCACGGCCTCGTCGTTCCCGGCCTGGCCGAACGCGCCGTCCTCGTTGCGGATGACGTGGAAGTTCAACGTCACCGAGACCTGCGCTCGCGGCGCGACCTCGCGGAGGACCTTCACCGCCAGGCCGTGGGCGAGGTTCAGGTGGTGCAGTGCGCGCAGCGCGGCGACGCCGTCGGTGCGGCCGGGCGCGTGCGCACCGGAGCCGTAGCCGAGGAAGGCGCTGCACCATGGCTCGTTGAGTGTCGTCCAGACCGCCACCCGGTCGCCCAGTGCCTCCGCCACGTGACGCACGTAGGTCGCGAAGTGATGGGCGGTGTCACGGTTGGTCCATCCGCCGGCATCCTCGAGCGCCTGCGGCAGATCCCAATGGTAGAGCGTCGCGATGGGGCGGATGCCGCGCGCGATCAGCCCATCGACGAGACGGCTGTAGAAGTCCAGTCCCGGCTGGTTGACCGGACCCGTGCCCGTGGGCTGGATGCGCGGCCAGGCGATCGAGAAGCGGTAGGCCTCCAGGCCCAGTTCCGCCATGAGGTCCAGGTCGGCCTCGAGTCTGTTGTAATGATCGTCGGCGACCTCTCCGGTGTCGCCGTCGACGACCTTGCCCGGCGTGGCGCTGAAGGTGTCCCAGATGGACGGGCCTCGTCCGTCCGCGGTCGCCGCGCCCTCGATCTGGTACGAGGCGGTGGCCGCGCCGAGCAGGAAATCGGCGGGGAAGACCAGGCCGGTGTCCCGGTAGTCGGGGCTGCCCTTGATGAGGGGGGAGGATTCGAGTGTCATGTCAGCCTTTCACTGCGCCTTGCATGATTCCCGCCACGAACTGCTTGCCCGCGCAGCGCCGGCGCGGGATGCGGCGATCCTCCCCGTGATGCGTTCATGGAGATCGCTTCCTTGTGCGGATGTCGTGAGTACGGGATGTGATGGGTGCGCTTTCATGACACATCATCGAAGCGCTTCCTCTTTATTTCGTCGTCACAGTACGCCCACCCGTTCCACAATGTCAAGACGCGCGTGGGCGCGCTCCCACGCTCAACGGCCACAGTCGCCTCCTGCCACGCCGATCGCGCGGCTCCCGTCAGGACCGTACGCCGTGAAACGCAGAAGATCCCGGATCCGCACTGGATCCGGGATCTTCTCGCAGCGCCGTGGGGTTACTTCGCGGCGACGACCTGCAGGGTGATCACAGCGGTGACGTCCTCGTGCAGACGCACGGTCGCCTCGTGCTCGCCGACCGACTTGATCGGAGCCGTGAAGTTGACCTTGCGCTTGTCGATGCTGCCCAGTCCGGCCGCGGCGACGGCATCCGCCACATCACCGGTCTTCACCGAGCCGAACAGCCGTCCGCCGGAACCGGCCTTGACGGTCAGGCGGACCTTGGTCGCCTGAAGCCTGTCCTTGAGGTCGTTGGCCTCGTCGAGGTCGTGGATCTGACGCGCCCGGCGGGCGGCCTGGATCGACTCGACCTGCTTGGCGCCACCACGGGTCCACGCCGTCGCGTAGCCCTGGGGGATGAGGTAGTTGCGGGCGTACCCGTCCTTGACCTCGATGACGTCACCGGCGCTTCCGAGCCCGGCGACCTCGTTCGTGAGAATCAGCTTTGCCATGTCAGCACCCCTCAGCGGCCGGCGCCGGCGTAGGGCAGGAGAGCCATCTCGCGAGCGTTCTTGATCGCCTTGGCGATCAGACGCTGCTCCTGCACGGAGACACCGGTGATACGGCGGGCGCGGATCTTCCCGCGCTCGGAGACGAACTTGCGCAGCGTCGCGACGTCCTTGTAGTCGATGACGCCCACGCGGATGGACTTCGCAGGAGCGGTGGGCTTGCCACCCTTCCGCGGCTTGCGGCGGTCGCCGCTTGACTTTCCAGCCATGAGTTTTCCTTAAGAAGAGATGTGATCGGATGCCGCGGCCCGAGGTCGGGAGCGGAACCCGGAGTTCAGAACGGGGTGTCGTCGCCGAAGCTGCCCGGAGTGCTCCAGGCGTCGGCGCTCGAGGACCCGGGGGTCGACCAGGGCTCCGAGGAGACCTGCTGTTGCGGACGCGACTGTCCGCCGCCGGACGCGGCCCGCGTGACCTGCGCCGTCGCGTATCGCAGCGACGGGCCGATCTCATCGACCTCCAGCTCGATCGTCGTGCGGTTGTTGCCGTCGCGGTCCTGGTAGGAGCGCTGACGCAGACGACCCTGGGCGACGACGCGCATGCCCTTGGTGAGCGATCCCGCCACGTGCTCGGCGAAATCGCGCCAGACGGAAGCGCGCAGGAAGAGCGCCTCGCCGTCCTTCCACTCGTTCGACTGACGGTCGAAGGTGCGCGGGGTCGAGGCGATCGTGAAGTTCGCCACCGGCAGGCCGTTCTGCGTGTAGCGCAGCTCGGGGTCCGCCGTGAGGTTCCCCACCACGGTGATGACGGTTTCGCCGGCCATGGTGCTTACGCCTTCGCGACCTTGGACTTGCGCGCGGCCTTGTCGGCGGCGCGCCTGGCCTCGGCGGCGACCATGGCCTGTGCCTCTTCGGCGCGGAGGACCTTGGTGCGGAAGACGAGCTCGCTCAGCTTCAGCTGACGGTCGAGCTCCTGGGTGGCCACGCTCGTCGCGGTGAAGTTGACGACGGCGTAGATGCCCTCGCTCTTCTTGTTGATCTCGTAGGCGAAACGGCGCTTGCCCCAGATGTCGACCTTGTCGATCGAGCCACCATCATTCGTGATGACCTTCAGGAACTTGTCGAGGTTGGGGGCGACCTGGCGCTCGTCCAGCTCGGGGGTCAGAATGACCATGAGCTCGTACTGGTGCGTCACTTACCCACCTCCTTCGGACTAGAACGGCTCCCGGGGCTTTCCCGGAAGCAGGAGGGTGTTGTGCACGTCGTCCGCTCCTTCGGCAGAGTGCCGCCGGGCGGACAACCACAACAGTCTACCGGATCGCAGGCCGTGCCCGCCGCCCCGGCGTCGGCGCGTGCCATGCGTGCGCAGGTAGCGTTGACACATGGAGTGGATCGGCGACCCGGAGACCGCGGGGAGATGGCTGCGCGAACGGCTGGACGAGGGGTGCGCCACGATGCACGGCGTGGTCCCGCGCGGATTCCCCGCCTACGCGCGCGTCTTCCACCCGGCATCCGTCCGTTCGCTGCCGGATCGTCCCGTCCCCACGCAGGAGGAGTACGAGCGGATGCCGGATGCGGAGCGCGCCGCGCTCCTGCCGCTGTACGTCGACGACACGGTCACCTGGACGGTCACCGCCGGCGTGTTCGGCACACAGCTGCATCCGCTCGCCCAGTGGCAGCGCATCGTGCGCACTCCCGCCGGTGGGGACTGGCGCACGAGGATCGCCCCGGACGGCCGCGAGTTCAGCGCACCGCCGGAGGGCGAGATGCCGCCCGAGCTTCTGGCATCGGTCGCCGGGCACCTCGTCAGGCACACGAGCACGCCGGACACCGGATTCGCCGCGATCTGGGAGGGGTACGGCGGTCTACTCGGCTTCTTCGGAGAGACGCGGTCCCGCGTGTTCTTCGGCTGGGGCGATGAGGCGAACGAGTCCGGCCGGGCAGAGGCCGACGCGCGGCACGAGGAGATGCTGCGGCGCAGCATCCACGATCCGTTCAACAACGGCTTCCGCAAGGAGGTCTGGCAGCCCGGCATCCTCTCCGACGAGATCTCCACCGGCCCCCGCCTCCGGCTGCCGGGCCGCGGCCATGTCCTCTTCTCCGCCCCGCCGCGCACCTTCGCCGACCCGAACTGGATCCTCGACGCGCCCTGGCGCGATGTGGTGGCCGAGCAGTGCGGCTTCCCGCCGTCCGCACAGCATCCGAACCTGATCTGGCCGGCCGACCGCAGTTGGGTCATGGTCAGCGAGATCGACTTCGATTCGACCGTGGTCGCCGGCACCGCCGAGCTGATCCGCGCCCTCTGCGAGGACCCGGTCATCGAGGCGCTCCCCCTGCCGGGGGGCGCCGACCTGAGCTGGCGGGCCGACGAGGTGAACCGATGACGGCGCAGACGTACCCGTTCGACACCCGCGCGCTGACGGACCCGGTCGACGCCCGGTCGGTCGCGGAGTTCTGGCGGGGGATCCGCGCGAAGCGCCCCTCTCCGGTCGGCGCGGTGGTCGTGTGGATCATCATCGGCGTGGTCGGCGTCATGATCCTTCTGCCCATGCTGGGGCTCTCCCTGTTCAGCATCGCGCTGGCCGGCGACACGGGACCGGCGCGCTTCGCCGTCGCGGTCCCGGTGCTGCTGACCGTCGTGATCGCCGCAGTCGGCATCCCGCTCGCCTTCCGCGCCGCCCGCATCCGCCGCGTGACGGCGTTCCGCATCGCGCAGTTCGCGGCCGCCAACGGCATGACGTACGAGCACAGGGTGGACGACCCGCCCCTGCCGGGCATGATCTTCCAGCGCGGATCCTCCCGCGTGGCGACCTCCCTGGTGCGGGGGCACTCGCCGCGCTTCGTGGAGTTCGGCAACCACCAGTACACGACCGGGTCGGGGAAGAACCGCACCACCCACACCTGGGGCTATGTCGCCGTCAAGCTGGATGTGCCGCTGCCGAACATCGTGCTCGACGCGCTGGGCAACAACACGCTGGGCACCAACCTGCCCGCGTCGTTCTCCCGCGACCAGCGGCTCTCGCTCGAAGGGGACTTCGACCGGTACTTCTCGCTGTACTGCCCGCAGGGTTACGAGGCCGACGCCCTGTACCTGTTCACCCCGGACGTCATGGCGCGCTTCATCGACCACGCCGCCCAGCTCGACGTGGAGATCGTCGACGACTGGATGTTCCTGTACATGCAGCGACAGGCCTCCACCACGGATGCCGCGACCTGGGCCTGGCTGTTCGGCGCCGTCGGGGCGCTGATGACGAAGTTCGACCAGTGGGCGCGCTGGCGCGACGACCGGCTGCGCGAGGCCCAGGCGGTCGCGACGTCTCCCGCGCCCGTCTCCGCGCAGCCGGGACCGTCCGCCGTCGGAGCGGAGCCGTCCGCGGGCGGCGCGCTGCCGTTCGCGCCGCCCGCCGGGATGCTCACACCGCCGCCGGGAGTCGCCGTCCAGGGTCGGCGGCTGAGACGCACCCTGCCGTGGATGACGATCGTCGTGGTCCTGCTCGTGATCGGGTTCACCGTCGTGCCCCACGTGCTCGGGGCCCTCGGCATGATGCTCCTGCGCTGAGCCGCGGCGCCCTGCCGGAACCGAACCGGCGCGATCCTCGGTTCAGTGCCGCCGCACGGCCTCCCACTGCGCGCGGCGCTCGGCCTGCGCCACCGGGTCGGGCACGGGCAGGGCCGCGAGCAGCTCCCGGGTGTACGGGTCGCGCGGGTCGCCGAGCACCTGCGCGGTCGTGCCCTGCTCCATGATCCGCCCCTGCTGCAGCACGATGATCCGATCCGAGACCGCGTCGATCACGGCCAGGTCGTGGCTGATGAACAGCGACGCGAAGCCGAGCTCGGCCTGCAGCTGCACGAACAGCTCGAGCACCGTCGCCTGCACGGACACGTCCAGCGCGCTGGTCGGCTCGTCGGCGATGAGCAGCTTCGGGTCCAGGGCGAGGGCTCGCGCCAGGGAGGCGCGCTGCCGCTGACCGCCGGAGAGCTCGTGCGGGTAGCGGTCGCCGAAGCTCGCGGGCAGCCGCACCGCGTCCAGCAGCTCGTTCACGCGCGGCCGCGCCGTCTGCAGGGAGGACGCCCGGCCGTGCACGATCAGCGGCTCGGCGATGCACTCCGCGATGGTCAGCAGCGGGTTGAAGCTCGTCGCCGGGTCCTGGAAGACGAACCCGATCTGCGGGCGCAGCGGCGTGAGCGTCCGGTTGCGCACCCCCCGCATCTCCTGTCCGAGCACGGTCAGCGAGCCACCGAGAACGGTGGTCAGGCCCACGACCGCGCGGCCGATCGTCGTCTTCCCCGAACCGGACTCGCCGACCAGGCCCACCACCTCGCCCGGGCCGACATGGAAGTCGACGCCCTTCACGGCGACGACCGCGCTGCGGCCGAATCGCCCCGGGTAGCCGATCTCGGCCCCGGTGGCGACGATGAGGCTCCCCTCGGGGACGGGCGGCGCGACGTGCGGGGCATCCGTCTGCTCCGAGACAGCGACGGGGGCGGATGCCGACTTGCCCTGTCCGACGTGCGGCACCGCCGCCAGGAGCTTGCGGGTGTACTCCTCACGGGGGTTGGCGAACAGCTCCGCGACCGGCGCCTCCTCGACGATGTCGCCCTCGAACATGACGACCACCCGGTCGGCGAGATCGGCCACCACCCCCATGTTGTGCGTGATGAGCACGATGGTCGCGCCGAACTCGTCCCGGCACGTGCGCAGCAGGTCGAGGATCTCCGCCTGCACCGTCACATCGAGCGCCGTGGTCGGCTCATCGGCGATGATCAGCCCGGCATCCAGCACGAGCGCCATGGCGATGACGATGCGCTGCTTCTGCCCGCCGGAGAACTGATGCGGGTAGTCGTCGACGCGCCGTTCGGGGTCGGGGATGCCGACACGGCGCATGATGTCGATGGCCCGCGCCCTGGCATCCCTCTTCGAGATCTTCGCGTGCGCGCGCAGTCCCTCCGCGATCTGCCATCCGACGGTGTACACCGGGTTCAGTGCCGTGGACGGCTCCTGGAACACCATCGCGGCATCCCGCCCGCGCATGTGGCGCATCCGGCTGTGGCTCGCGTGCACGACGTCGGTCTCGTCGCCGTTCCGGCCGCGCACGATCACCGCGCCGGAGGTGGTGGCCGTCTCCGGCAGCAGCCCCAGCAGCGTGTTGGCCGTCACGGTCTTGCCGGATCCCGACTCGCCGACGATCGCGAGGACCTCACCGGCGTGGGCGGTCAGCGAGATGCCTTTGACGGCCTCGACCGGCTGGTCGTCCGTGGCGAAGACCACCCGGAGGTCGCGGATCTCGGCGACCGGGCTCTGCTGTGCGGCGGTCATGACTGCGCTCCTTCGCTCGCGGCCCCGGTCCGCTTCCGCTTCCGTCCACCGGCGCGGCGCCGCAGGCGCAGGCGCGGGTCGGCAAGATCGTTGAGGCTCTCGCCGACCAGCGTCACCCCCAGCACGACCAGCACGATGGCCAGCCCGGGGAACACGCTGGTCCACCAGATGCCGCTCGTGACGTCCTGCATGGCGCGGTTGAGGTCGTACCCCCATTCGGCGGCGGCGGTCGCCTCGATGCCGAAGCCGAGGAACCCGAGACCGGCGAGGGTCAGCAGCGCCTCGGAGGCGTTGAGGGTGAGGATCACCGGCAGCGACCGGGTGGAGTTGCGCAGCACGTGCCGGAGCAGGATGCGGGTGGTCGGCACGCCGATCACCTTCGCGGAGTCGACGAACGGCTCGGCCCGCACGCGCACGACCTCCGAGCGCACGACGCGGAAGTACTGCGGCACGAACACCACGGTGATGGCGATCGCCGTGGCCATGATGCCGCCGGCGAGCTTGGACTGGCCCCGGCTGATGACGATCGACATGACGATCGCCAGCAGCAGCGACGGGAACGCGTAGATCGCATCGGCGATGACGACGAGGATGCGATCGAGCCACCCGCCGAAGTACCCGGAGACCAGACCCAGCGCGATGCCGATGAAGATCGAGCAGACGATGGCGGCGAGGATGACCAGCAGCGCCGTCTGCGCTCCCCACACCACCCGGGAGAGCACGTCGAACCCGGACACGGTCGTGCCCAGCACGTTGAGGGCGTTGGGCGCCTGCTGGGTGCCGAACGGGACCCCGTCGGCGGTCTGCTGCTGCGCCCAGGAGTACGGTGCGAGCAGAGGGGCGAACGCGGCGACGAGGATGAACACCGCCGTGATGACCAGACCGGTCACGAGCATGCCGCGCTGCAGGCCGACGCTCTGGCGCAGCTCCCGGAGCACGGGCGTCTTCTCGACCCAGCTCCTCCTGCGCGGTGGGACGGCGGCGAGCGCCGCCGTCTTCGGGGTGGGCGTCTCGTCATGGGTGTCGGGGATCCCGGCCATGTCAGTACCTCACCCTCGGGTCGATGAACGCCGCGATGATGTCGACGATGAAGTTCGTCACGGCGACCACCACGGCGATCATCACGACGATGCCCTGCACGGCGACGAAGTCGCGCGCCTTCAGGTACTCGGTGAGCATGAAGCCGATGCCCTTCCACTCGAAGGTCGTCTCGGTGAGCACCGCGCCCGCCAGCAGCAGGGCGATCTGCATGCCCATCACGGTGATGATGGGGATGAGCGCGGGTCGGTAGGCGTGCTTGGTGAGCAGCCGGTACTCGCTCACGCCGCGGGAGCGGCCCGAGGTGACGAACTGCTGACCCAGGGTGCCGATGACGTTGGTGCGGATGAGCCGCAGGAACACACCCGCGGTGAGCAGGCCGAGGGCGATGGCGGGGAGGATGGCGTGCACGAGCACGTCACCGGCGGCGGGAAGGTTGCCGAGCCGGATGGCGTCGAGCAGGTAGATGCCCGTCGGGGTGTCGATGCCGGCCATCAGCAGCTCGGTGCGGGTGCTGCCCCGGCCGGAGACGGGGAGCCAGCCCAGCCACACCGAGAAGATGAGCTTGAGCAGGAGGCCGGCGAAGAAGATGGGGGTCGCGTAGGCGAGGATCGCCATGACGCGCAGCACGGCGTCGTGCCAGCGGTCGCGGCGGTAGGCGGCGATGAGGCCGAGCGGGATGCTGACCAGCAGCGCCACGATGAGCGCGTAGACCGCCAGTTCAAGGGTGGCCGAGCCGTACTGCAGCAGGATCTCCAGGACGGGACGGCGGTCGGTGATGGTGGAGCCGAAGTCGCCGCGGGCGACGCCGGCGAGGTATTCGAGGTACTGCACCCACAGCGGGCGGTCGTAACCGGCGGCGTGGATGCGCTCCTGCAGCTGGTCGGCGGGGAGCCGCCCGCCGAGCGCGGCCGTGATGGGGTCTCCGGTGATCCGCATGAGGAAGAACACGGTCGTCACGAGGATGAAGACGGTGGGGATGATCAGCAGCAGTCTGATCAGGACGTAGCGCCACAGCCCGCCGCCCTTGGATCGGCTGCGCGGCTGGACGGGGGCGAGGGCTGCGCCGGCGTCGACGGTCATTCGGACACCTCTTCTTGCGTTCGTCGGGCGGGCATGCCCCGGGGGCGCTGCGCGAACGGCAGCGCCCCCGGGGACCGCGTCACTTGTTCAGCGGCGCGTAGCGGAACTTGAAGGAGGCATCCAGAGTGGTGCCCTTCACGTCCTTGCCGACGACCGACACCTGCTTGCCCTGCAGGATCGGCAGCGTGGAGAGGTCCTTGGCGACCATGTCCTGGATCTGCTCGATCAGCTGGGTGCGCTTGTCGGGGTCGACCTCGGTCTGCTCCTGGACGATGGCGTCGGCGACGGCCGGGTTGTCGTAGTGGTTCGCGAGGAAGTTGTCCTTCACGAAGAACGGCGACAGGTAGTTGTCGGCGTCGGAGTAGTCCGGGAACCAGCCCAGCTGGTACACGGGGTACACGTCGGCGCTGCGGTCCTTGGAGTACTGCACCCACTCGGTCTGCTGCAGGTTTACCGTGAACAGGCCGCCCTTCTCCAGCTGCGTCTTGTACGCGGCGTACTCGTCGCCGGAGGACGGTCCGTAGTGGTCGCCGTTGTACTGCAGGTTGATGGTCACAGGGGTCTGCACACCGGCATCCGCGAGGCGCTGGGCGGCCTTGTCGACGTCGGGCCCGCCGTTGCCGTCGCCGTAGAGGTCCTTCAGCGGCGTGGTGGCACCGGTCATGCCGTCCGCGACGAAGGAGTACAGCGGGCTGAAGGTGTCCTTGTAGACGTCCTTCGCGACGGCGGCGCGGTCGATCAGGTCGGCCATCGCCTGCCGGACGGCGAGCGCCTTGGCCGGGTCGGCCTCCGCGGTCGTCGCACCGAACGGCATGGTGTCGAAGTTGAACACGGTGTAGCGGATCTCCCCGCCGGGGCCGTCGACGACCTGCACGTCGTCGTTTCCGGAGAGATCCTCGATGTCGGTCGCCGACAGACTGCGGAACGCCACGTCGATGTCGCCGTTGCCGATCGCGAGCTTCAGGTTCGACGCGTCGGCGTAGTACTTGGTCTGCACGCCGGAGTTCTGCGCGGCGCCGAGGCTGCCCTGGTAGTCGGGGTTCGGCTTGTAGGAGACCAGCTCGTTGACGCTGTACGCGTCGATCACGTACTGGCCGGCGAACGCCTTGCCGTCGACGATCACGTCGTCCGCGGTCACCGAGTCGGGCGAGAAGACGTCCTCGTCGATGATGGGACCGGCGGGGCTGGAGAGGATCTGCGGCCAGACCTGGTCGTTGCCGTTCTTGAGGTGGAACACCACGGTGGTGTCGTCGGGCGCGTCCACGGACTCGAGGTTGCCCAGCAGCGAGGAGGGACCGTTGGGGTCGGCGATCTTCACCATCCGGTCGAAGGAGAACTTCACGTCGCTGGAGGTGAGGTCGTTGCCGTTGGCGAAGGTCAGCCCCGGCTTCAGGGTGACGGTGTACTCGGTCGGAGTGGTGAACTCCGCCGACTCCGCGATGTCGGGGGTGACGTCGGCGGTGCCGTACTGGCTGTTGAGCAGGAACGGATAGATCTGGTTCATCACGGCGAACGAGCCGTTGTCATACGAACCGGCCGGGTCGAGGGAGACGATCTTGTCGGTGGTCCCGACGATGATGTCACCGCCGCTCTCCGCATCGCCGTCGCTGCCGCCCTGCTCCCCGGTGCTCGTGGCACACCCGGAGAGGACGAGGGCCGTGACGCCGATGGCGCCGATGGCAAGGCCGAGTCGGCCCCTCGAGATCTTCATTGACATAACCTGCCCCCTGATGAATCGGGTTTCCGCGCACGTTGTCGGCGCGGTTCGTGCCCTCAAATCTAGTCACGCGCATAAGACGCGCCCAAACGATCGGTCAGGATCGTGACGAGACCGTCACATGGTCGACGGATGCCCCGCACGTGGACGCTCAGCCGCGCGCGGCCCACCACTCGCGAAGACGCCGTTCGGCGGCATCCGCACCGATGATCCCCTCGTCGAGCCGCACATCGAGCAGGAACCGGTACGCCTCGCCGACCTCACGGCCCGGCCGGATGCCGAGGATCGCCTGGATCTCGTTGCCGTCCAGCTCCGGGCGGATGCTGTCGAGCTCCTCCTGCTCGCGCAGCTGGACGATGCGCTGCTCGATGTCGTCGTAGGCGGCGGCCAGCCGTGCGGCCTTGCGCCTGTTGCGCGTGGTGACGTCGGCGCGCACGAGGATGTGCAGCCGCTCGATCAGCGCCCCGGCGTCGCGCACGTAGCGGCGCACAGCGCTGTCGGTCCACACTCCCTCCGCATAGCCGAAGAACCGCAGGTGCAGCTCGATGAGGCGGGACACGGCATCCGTGGTCTCCCCATCGAAACGCAGCGCCTGCAGACGCTTGCGCGCCATGCGCGCGCCGACGACGTCGTGGTGGTGGAACGTGACCGCACCGCCGGGCTCGAGCTTGCGGGTGCGCGGCTTGCCGATGTCATGCAGCAGGGCCGCGATCCGCAGCGGGACGTCGGGCTCGGCGTCGGGGTGACGCTGCTTCTCCAGGTCGATGGCCTGACGGAGCACCGTGAGCGAGTGCTCGTAGACGTCCTTGTGGTGGTGGTGCTCGTCGACCTCCAGCCGCAGCGCGCTGACCTCGGGCAGGAACCGCTGGATCAGTCCGGTGTCCACGAGGGTGCGCACCCCCCGCACCGGGTCGTCGGTCTGCATGAGCCGGATCAGTTCGCCCTGCACCCGCTCGGGGCTCACGATGTCCAGGGTGGGTGCGAGCTGCTCCATGGCCGTCATGGCGTCGGCGTCGACCTCGAACTCCAACTGGGAGCTGAACCGCGCCGCCCGCAGCATCCGCAGCGGATCGTCACCGAAGCTGACCGTCGGGTCGATGGGCGTGCGCAGGCGGCCGGCGACGAGATCCTCCACACCGCCGGTCGGGTCGATGAGGCGCACATCGGGGACCCGCAGCGCCATCGCGTTGACGGTGAAGTCGCGACGCAGCAGATCGCCGTCGATGCTGTCGCCGAACTCGACGACGGGCTTGCGGGTGACGCCGTCATAGCTGTCGGCGCGGTAGGTCGTGATCTCCACCTGCTCGCCGCGGACGCGCGCGCCGATCGTGCCGAACGCGCGGCCGATGTCCCAGTGCGCGGACGCCAGCGGCGTGACCAGGCGCAGGATGTCGTCCGGACGGGCGTTCGTGGTGAAGTCGAGGTCGTGGGTGGTGCGGCCCCGCAGCGCGTCGCGGACGGGCCCGCCCACGACGGCGAGCTCGAAGCCCTCCGCGGCGAAGGCGTCGGCGAGGTCCGAGACGACGGGGTCCGCGGCGAGCGCGCCGAGTCGGGCGAGGCCGTCGGCCATGTTGAGCATGGTCTCCAGATTACCGGGGCGGGTGCTCGGCCCCCGCCCGCCGCGTCTCGGTCCGACTCGCCCCGGCCCGCGGCGCCCGCTCCCATGCGCGCGGCGAGCGTGAAGCGCGCTGGCCGCCGGCATCCTCCGCGCTCAGACGGCCTCCCCCTGCACCGGCCCCTCACCGCTGGGCCTCCACCCCAGCCCCGGTGCGACATGCTCGGCGAACGCCTGCAGCACATGCAGGTTGTACTCCGGACCGAGCTGATTGGGGATGGTGAGCATGAGGGTGTCGGCGGCCATCACCGCCTCGTCGGCGCGCAGCTGCTCGATGAGCACGTCCGGCTCGGCGGCATAGGTCTTGCCGAACGTGGAGCGCAGACCGTCGATGACCCCGATCTGGTCGCCGTTCTCCGCCGAGCGCAGCCCGAAGTACGCCCGGTCCCGGTCGCTGACCAACGGGAACACGCTGCGGCTGACCGAGACGCGCGGCGCGCCGGTGTGCCCGGCCTCACGGTAGGCGGCGCGGAACACGTCGATCTGCTCGCGTTGGAGCTCGTGGAACGGCTGCCCGGTGGCCTCGGTGACGAGGGTCGAGCTCATCATGTTCAGCCCCATCCGCCCCGTGGTCTCGGCCGTGGCGCGCGAGCCGGAGCCCCACCAGATGCGGCTGCGCAGCCCGGGGGACTGCGGCTCGATGGCCAGGTACCGGCCCTCGCCGACCATCCGCGGGTCTCCGGGAGCGACCGCCTCGCCATCGATGGCCCGCAGGAACAGGTCGAACTTCTCCCGCGCCATCACGCTGCCGCGCTCCACGTCCTCGCCGTCGTGGTAGCCGAAGGTCTCGTAGCCGCGCAGCGCGGTCTCGGGTGATCCGCGGCTCACGCCGAGCGCGACCCTGCCGTCGGCGATGAGATCGAGCGCGGCGGCCTCCTCCGCGAACTGGAAGGGGTTCTCGTAGCGCATGTCGATCACGCCCGTGCCGACTTCGATGCGCTTCGTGCGCGCGGCCATCGCCGTCAGCAGGGGGATGGGGGACGCCGCCTGCCGGGCCCAGTGGTGCACGCGCACATAGGCGCCGTTGACCCCGATCTCGTCGGCACCCTCGGCGATCTCGATGGTCTGACGCAGCATGTCGCCCGCCGTGCGGGTGACCGAGCCGGGCACGTCCGCGTAGTGGCCGAAGGAGAGGAAGCCGAATGCCTTCATGCCCATTCGAACGCATGGATCGCGGATGCTATTCCACGGCGGGCAGCAGCAGACCGTCCTGCACCAGGCGACGGATGCGGGGCTCCAGATCCGACCACAGCTCGGCGGGCGGCACCTCGAACAGCTCCGCGAGCGCCGCGGCGATCTGCGCGACGGTCAGCTCTCCGTCGCACGCCCCGACGAACCCGGCCAGTGCGGGATCGACGCTGATCGTGCGCGCCAGCCCGCCGCCCTGGCGCAGCTCGATCACACTGGGGTCGTCGTTGCCGGGCAGGTGGTGGCGTGCCTCGGTCACGTCCGGCGCGACGACGAGGCGCTCCGGGATGCCGTCGGCGAGCGCGTCGTGCGCGACCAGCCCCGCGGCGAGCGCCCGCCCGAGGTCGGAGACCGGGTGCGTGACCGTCTCGAACCGGCGCAGCCGCTCCCCCGCCCCGGCCGAACCGCGGGAAGGTCGCCGCAGCAGGATGTACCCGAAGCCGACCTCCGTCACACGCCGCTCCTCGAAGTCGTCGAGCCAGGCCACCAGCATCCGGGCGAAGTCGGGGTCACGCGGGACCGTGCCGCCGTCGCGGATCCACAGCTCGGCGTACGCGAGCGGCGAGAGCACCTCCCGCTGGATCACCCAGACGTCCAGATCATCGCGCACCCAGGAGCGCACGCGATCCAGTCCCTCCACGCCGTCGCGCCGCTCCCAGTTGCCCAGCAGCTGAGCCACCCCGCCCGGGGCGAGATGCTCGGGTGCGGACCGCAGGAACCGCTCGACCAGTGCGTCCCCGACCAGGCCGCCATCGCGGTACTCGTACTCCGGGATGCCCGACGCTCGCGGGGTGATGACGAACGGCGGGTTGGAGACGATGAGGTCGAAGGCCTCGCCGTCCACCGGCTCGAACATGCTGCCGGCGCGGAAGATCACGTTGCGCACACCGTTGAGCTGTGCGTTCAGCTCCGCGAACGCCAGCGCGCGCGGCGAGACGTCCGTCGCGACGACCTCGCGGGCGTGGCGGGACACCAGCAGCGCCTGGATGCCGCATCCGGTCCCCAGATCCAGCGCACGATCGACCGCGACCGGGATGACGAGCTCCGCGAGCGTGCGGGACGCTCCACCCACGCCCAGCACATGGTCGGCGGGAAGCGGCCCGTCCAGCGCGACCTCGTCGAGGTCGCTGGCGATCCACCACTCGCCGACCCCGTCGGCATCCACGAACGACTGCGGCCGGATGAGCACCAGCGGCCGCACCTGTGCGCCGTCGGAGTCCGCCAGCCCCAGCGCCGTCAGCCCCTGCACGCCCGTGCGGGGCACGGCCGCCTCGACGGCGTGGTGCGGCTGCGGCATCCCGAGCACCCACAGCCGTCCGAGCACGGCCAGGGCGTCCTCGCATCCGGTGATCGCCCGCAGGATGGGCTCGCGCAGCCCGCGGGCCAGCGCGTCATCGGCCTCCTCTCCCCACAGCCGCCGCAGCGGATCGGAGCGGAAGTCCGCGGCATCCAGATCCGAGGCGAGAGCCTGCGCGAGAACGGAGTCGGGGTGGGGCTGGGCACGATCCGGCACGGCCGTCACTCTACGCGCCTTCAGGGTTCCGCACCGTGCGCCGCCTAGAATCGGGGGCGTCGACTCCGCCATTGGACGCGTCGACGCGAACTATGACTGCGATATCCCCCCGCGACGGCTCCCGCCAGCGCGCGCGCAGGCTGCTGAGCCGGCTCGCCGCGGTGCTCGTCGTCGGCTCCCTCGCACTGGGCTCCGTCGCGCTGGGCTCCGCGCCCGCCGCATCCGCCGCGGACGACGAGGATGCCGCCGCCGAAGACCCGACCGTCGAACTGAGCATCTCGGCGGGAACGGGCGCCCGCATCGACGCGGCCGGTCCGCTGGTGGGCACGGTCACGATCGTCAACCGCACCGAGAGCGCACTGAGCGCAGGGACGACGTCGTTCGAGGTGAGTCCCTCTCCGCTCGCCGACGGCGCGGCTCTGGACGCCTGGCTGGACGAGGGCGTCTCCTCGGGCGAGTTCCGGACCGTGGCGGTGGAGAGCACCCCCGCCATCGACGCCGGCGCGACCGCCGACGTCAGCACCGTGGCGGATCTCACGGAACTGGGCGCCCTCGCCCCCGGGGTGTACCCGATGCTCGCGCACCTGACCGGTGTGACCGCCGACGACGCGGACGGCACGGTGTGGAATCCGACGGCGAGCTCCGTGCTGGTGGTCACCGGCCCCGAGGCGCAGTCCGTCGGCGTGCTCGTGCCGGTGACCGCCACACCCGAGGACGGCGCTCTGCTCAGCGCGAAGGAGCTGACGGAGCTCACGTCCCCCGACGGCAGGCTGACCGCCGAACTCGATGCCGTCACCGGGACGGCGGCGATCCTCGCCGTCGATCCCGCGATCGCCGCGTCGATCCGGGCCCTCGGCGACCGTGCGCCGACCACCGCCGTCGACTGGATCGACGCTCTGGAGCGGCTCCCGAACGACGTCTTCGCCCTGCAGTTCGGCGACGCCGACCTGGCGGTGCAGTCGCAGGCGGGCCTGGAGGAGCAGCTCACCGCCCCCGACCTGACGGCTCTCCTCCAGCCCGCGGACTTCCCGCTGAGCACACCCTCACCCACGCGGAGCGGCCCCGACGCCCCGACGCCCGAGCCCCAGCTGCCCCCGGAGTCCACTCTGAGTGAGATCTCCGGCGTGCACGGCGGGCTGGTCTGGCCGCGCCCCGGGATCACGCCCGACGATCTCGCCCGCTTCGACGACTATCTGGGCGAGCGGACCACGACCATTCTGCCGTCCACCTCCTTCGAGACCGTGCCGCCGGCCACGCACGTCGAGGTGGCCGGCCACAGCGTGCTCGTCACGGCGACCGCGTCGTCGGCGCGACTGTCCGCCGCCGCGGAGCTCGCAGATCCCTCGGCCGTCGAACGGGACCTCGCCGCCGCCGCCGGGCACCTGTTCTTCGAGACACGGGCCACACCGACCGTGCTCGTGGGTCTGGAGCGCTCCGAGACCCGCTCGCCCATCGCACTGCGACAGCTGCTGACCGCCTTCGCCTCCCCCGCCGTCCGGCTCAGCGGACTGCAGGCCGCGAAGCCGGCATCCGCCTCCCTGGTCACGACCGCGGACGCGACGCGACCCGCCGCGCTCACGACGATGCTGGACGGCGAGGCGCGGATGCGGTCGTTCTCCTCCGTCCTGGAGGAGCCCGCGCTGTTGATGGCACCCGAACGGATCCGGATGCTGAGGGCCATCGCCGTGGGATTGGACGACGACGGGTTCACGGCCGCCGCAGCCGATCGCGCCGACCACGTCCGGGACGTCCTCGCATCGGTCGCCATCCAGCGCCCCAAACCCGTGCAGCTCATCGCAGCCGCCGCGCCGCTGCCGGTGTGGGTGCGCAACGATCTGCCCTGGCCCGTCCACGTGATGCTGCACAGCCGCCCGTCCGACCCACGTCTGGACATCGCCTCGACGACCCGGGTCGAGGCCGCCGGCGACGGCGCCACCCGTGTGGACGTGCCCATCACCGCTCGCGTCGCCAGCGGCCAGGTCGACGTCGAGTTCCGGCTCACGAGCCCCACCGGGGTCGCGATCGGCGCGGTCGAGTCGGCGGAGGTCACCCTGCGGGCCGACTGGGAGGGCATCGGCCTCGGCATCGGCGGCGGCGTCATCGCGCTGCTGCTGGTCTTCGGCCTCATCCGCACGGTGCGTCGGAAGCGGCATGCGGCGGCGGATGCCGAGGATGCCGCCGGCACGACGGACACCGCCGACGTCGCGAAGGAGAGCGAATGACGGGTCTCGGCCGGGCGAGCGCCATCCTCGGTGCCGGGACGCTGATCTCACGGATCACGGGTCTCGTGCGCACTATCGTGCTCCTCGCCGCGATCGGGTCCGTCGGGCGCGCCAGCGACGCCTTCAGCACGGCTAACCAGCTGCCCAACAACGTCTTCACGATCATCCAGACCGGCGTCCTGACCGCCGTGATCATCCCGCAGATCGTGAAGTCGGTCAGTCACAAGGACGGCGGGCAGGCGTTCATCTCCAAGCTGTTCACACTCGGCACGGCGGTGTTCCTCGCCGCGACCGGAGTGGCCATGGTGCTGGCCCCCTGGCTCGTGTTCATCTACGCCAAGGGGTACACCCCCGACCAGCTCGCCCTCGGCACGGCGTTCGCATACTGGTGCCTGCCGCAGATCTTCTTCTACGGCCTCTACGCGCTCATCGGCGAGACGCTCAACGCCAAGCGCGTGTTCGGCCCGTACACCTGGGCGCCCATCGCGAACAACGTGATCTCGATCGTGGGGTTCATCGCCTTCATGACGCTGTTCGGCGACAACCGCAACAGGGTCGAGATGTGGGATCCCGCGATGATCGCGGTCATGGGCGGCACGGCCACTCTGGGCATCGCCGTGCAGGCGGCACTCCTGCTGCTCGCGTGGCGGCGCACCGGACTGCGTCTGCGGCCCGACTTCCGCTGGAGGGGAGTGGGCCTCGGTCAGGTGGGCAAGCTCGCCGGCTGGACGTTCGCGATGGTCATCGCCGGCCAGCTCGCCGGCTGGGCCCAGGCGACGATCGTCTCCGAAGCCTCCGGAGACCACCCCGCGGGAACCATCATGGGCGCCGCCTGGCTCGTGTTCATGCTCCCGTACTCGATCTTCGCCGTCTCGATCGGAACGCCCTACTTCACGCAGATCGCCGAGCACACCGCCGAGGACCGGCACGATCAGGTCCGGGGAGATGTCGCGCGCAGCATCCGCGCCATCAGCCTGTTCATCGTCATCTCCACGGTGGGCCTGGCCGTGGCGTCCGTGCCCGCGACGCGCATCTTCACGGAGAACGGCGCCTTCGCCGTGCAGGCCGCTCCCGTGCTGATCTGCTATCTGGTCGGGCTGCTTCCGCTCTCACTGCTGTTCATCGTGCAGCGCACGTTCTACGCCTACGGCGACACCCGCACGCCGTTCTGGTTCACGGTCGTCCAGTGCGCGCTCATCCTCGTGTCGGCGCTGGTGGCCCCGCTCCTCGTCCCGCTCAGCCAGCTGGCCGCCGCCATCGCCCTGGGCCAGTCTCTCGCCGGCCTCGTGCAGACGGTCATCGCGGTGATCCTGCTGCGTCGTCGACTCGGTGGCCTGGAGCTCGCGCGCACCGGACGTTCACTGGCACGGTTCGTGCTCGCCGCGATCCCCGCCGGCTTCGCCGGCTGGGGGGCCTATCTGCTCCTGGGCGGATCGACGGGGTGGTCCGTGGGCGGCACCGGAATGGTCGGCCGCCTGTCCGGCGCCGTCGGCACCGGTGTCATCTGCGGCGCCGCGTTCGCCGTGTATCTCATCGTCCTGGCGTTGCTGCGCGCGCCCGAGTTGACCGTTGTGTCCGATCTGATCAGGCGTTTCCTTCCCGCGCATCGCTCATGAGGATGCCGGGACGCCGGTCCGAGCAGCGTGGATCCCGGCATCCGCTGATCCTGCCGCACGGCATCCGCCGTGCTGGGCAACGGGGGAATGCCGCGCGGTTACCATGGGTTGAAGGGTTCGTAGCGGTCCGCCGCGCAGCAGCGCGCCCACCCGCAGAGGAGAGCACATGCGCAAGGTCATCATCATCGGCTCCGGTCCGTCCGGCTTCAGCGCGGCCATCTACGCGGCGCGCGCGAACCTCGAGCCACTGCTCATCGCGAGTTCCGTCGAGGTCGGCGGTGAGCTGACCAAGACCACCGATGTGGAGAACTTCCCCGGGTTCCCCGAGGGAATCCAGGGCCCCGACCTCATGGTGAAGCTCCAGGAGCAGGCCGAGAAGTTCGGCACCGAGGTCGTCTACGACGACGTCGTGTCGCTGGAGCTCGACGGCCCGGTCAAGAAGGTCGAGCTGGGCAGCGGGGCGGTGCACGAGGCATCCGCAGTGGTGTACGCGACGGGATCCGCCTACCGCAAGCTCGGCGTCGAGGGCGAGGAGCGCCTCTCCGGACACGGTGTGTCGTGGTGCGCCACCTGCGACGGATTCTTCTTCCGTGAGAAGGCCATCGCCGTGGTCGGCGGCGGGGACTCCGCCATGGAGGAGGCCACCTTCCTCACCCGTTTCGCCTCGAAGGTGTACGTCATCCACCGCAAGGACACGCTGCGCGCGTCCAAGATCATGCAGGAGCGCGCCTTCGCGAACGAGAAGATCGAGTTCGTCTGGAACAGCGAGGTCGAGGAGATCCTCGGCGAGTTCGAGACGACCGGTGTGCGGCTGCGTTCGACCGTCGACGGCTCGACCAGCGAGCTCGAGGTGCAGGGCGTCTTCGTCGCGATCGGCAACGACCCGCGCACGCACCTCGTGCACAACAAACTCGAGCTCACCCCGGAGGGCACCATCTGGGTGGACGGCCGCTCGTCGCGCACGTCGCTCCCCGGTGTGTTCGCCGCGGGCGACGTGATCGACCCCACATACCGCCAGGCCGCCACGGCCGCCGGGTCCGGAGTGGTCGCGGCCCTCGATGTGGAGCACTTCCTGGCATCCCTGGAGGATTCCACCGTCGAGAACGCCGTTCCCGAGGTCGTCGGCTGAGGGTCGGCGGGAACACTTTCAGCGCAACCGGTGTTCGACCGGATGACACCGAACAAGGAGAATTCATGACTGCCAAGGCAACCACCCAGGCGACCTGGGAGCAGGACGTGCTCCAGGCCGACGGCCCCGTGCTCGTCGACTTCTGGGCTGCGTGGTGCGGGCCGTGTCGCATGGTCTCGCCGATCCTCGACGAG
The DNA here is from genome assembly GCF_039539005.1 of Microbacterium soli. Classification (NCBI taxonomy): domain Bacteria; kingdom Bacillati; phylum Actinomycetota; class Actinomycetes; order Micrococcales; family Microbacteriaceae; genus Microbacterium; species Microbacterium soli. Next base: position 1,302,961 of record NZ_BAABCP010000001.1, on the reverse strand, counting down.
ATCCAGGCGGAGAACCCCGAGAAGATCACGGTTCTCAAGCTCAACGTCGACGAGAACCCCGATCTTGCCATGAAGTACCAGATCACCTCGATCCCCGCCATGAAGGTGTTTCAGGGCGGCGAGGTCAAGACCACGATCATCGGCGCAAAGCCGAAATTCGCGCTTGAGAAGGACCTGGCCGACTTCATCGGCTGAGCACCGTTCTCGCAGGAGGCCCGTCACCGCTGAGGTGGCGGGCCTCCTGCATGGGCAGGGCGGAGCGGGTCGAACGGGTCAGGACGCGTCGGCGACCCGCAGGTCCCAGCGTCGATGGCTGCGAGAGCCCAGCATCCCCCACACCGTCTCCGTCAGCTGCGGATACTCCAGGGCGATCTGCCTCAGCACCCGATAGTGTCGTGCCGGGCCGGGCTGGACGCCGTCACCGGCGGCGATGTTCTCCGCGCGCAGCAGGTACACCACGAGCTCGTCCACACTGGGCAGGTCCTCCATGAAGTCCCAGGGGTCCTCACCCGCGCGCAATCGTTCCTGGATCAGCACGGCCAACTCGTCCGCGGCTTCCGCGCGGAGCACCTCGAGACTCGCGCGGTGCGGGACGGAATCGTTCACCGTCTCAGCCTACGCGCCCCGAACAGGCGGCGGGAGCACCCCTCCGGCGTTCTGGACGCTCGGGACCGTTCTGGCAGACCCGAGTCCGGTGGGGTGCCGAGGCGCGCTCAGCGCGCGCCGTACTCGTCCTCACCGAGCTCGACGAGGATCCTGTTGAGGTCCTGAATGGACGCGAATTCAATCTTGACCTGGCCTTTTCTCGCGCCCAAAGTGATCTGCACACGGGTGTTCAATCTGTCACCGAGTTTCGCGGAGACCTCGTCGAGGTATGCGCGACGCGCACCGGGCTGTGGCTTGGCCTTCCTGCCAGGAGCCACGGGAAGCGCCTTCGCGGCCGCCTCCGTGGCCCGTACGGACAGGTCCTCGTTGACGACCTTGTCCGCCAGGCGCTGCATCCGCTCCGGATCCTCCACGGACAGGATCGCACGAGCATGCCCGGCGGAGAGCACACCGGCGGCCACGCGCTGCTGCACGGGGACGGGCAGACGAAGAAGACGGATCGTGTTGCTGATCTGCGGGCGTGAGCGCCCGATTCGTGCGGCCAGCTCCTCCTGGGTGATGCCGAAGTCATCGAGGAGCTGCTGGTAGGCGGATGCCTCCTCGAGCGGATTCAGCTCGGAGCGATGCAGGTTCTCCAGCAGGGCATCGCGCAGCAGATCCTCATCGGCCGTGTCGCGAACGATGGCGGGGATCTCCGCAAGGCCCGCCTCACGGGCGGCGCGGGTCCGCCGCTCCCCCATGATCAGCTCGTACTCGCCGTTGGCGTTCTTGCGGACGACCACGGGCTGGAGCACGCCGAACTCCCGCACGCTGTGAACGAGCTCGGCGAGGCGCTCCTCGTCGAAATCGGTCCGCGGCTGGCGAGGATTGGGGACGATCCTGTGCGGATCGATCTGGATCAGCCGAATACCGGGGACCTCTGCGAGATCGGGCTGTGCAACGTCAGTGGACGGGTTCCCGTCACCGCCCTTCGGCGCCACCGCTCCAGGAAAGAACACATCGACGGGGCGAGCGGTCTGATCGGTGGTGGGGATGAGGGCGCCGATTCCCCGACCGAGCCCGGTGCGTTTGGCCATCATTGCTCCTTGTTCTGCGAGGACTGCTCGCCTCGCTGCGCGATCTCGACTGCGGCTTCACGATAGGCGACGGCCCCGGCGGAGTTCCCGTCGTAGGCGATCACGGTCTGGCCGAAGCTCGGCGCTTCGGAGACGCGGACCGAGCGCGGGATCACGGCCTCCAGCACCAGATCCGGGAAATGGGCACGAACCTCCTCGGCGACCTGCTGCGACAAGCGGGTGCGCGCGTCGAACATGGTCAGTAGGATGGTCGTGAGCCGAAGCTGCGGGTTGAGGTGCTTCTGGATCATCTGGATGTTCCCCAGCAACTGGCTCAGTCCCTCCAGCGCGTAGTACTCGGCTTGGATGGGGATGAGAACCTCGGATGCCGCCGTGAAGGCGTTGATGGTCAGCAACCCCAACGACGGCGGGCAGTCGATGATGACGACATCGACGGGATGCTCGGCGAGATAGGCCTCCAGCGCACGCCGCAACCGGAACTCGCGAGCGACCTGAGACACGAGTTCGATCTCGGCGCCGGCGAGGTGGATGGTGCTCGGCGCACACAGCAGATTGGACGACTCCGGACTGACCTGCACGATGTCGGCGAACGGCATCTCATCGATGAGCACGTCGTAGATGCTGCGGACGTCGGCGGTGTGCGGGATGCTCAGCGCCGTGGAGGCGTTGCCCTGCGGATCCAGGTCGACGACGAGCACCTTGGCACCGAGCTCTGCGAGGGCGGATGCGAGGTTCACCGCCGACGTCGTCTTGCCGACGCCACCCTTCTGATTCGACATCGCGAAGATACGGGGTTCACCGGAGAATCGAACGGTGACGCCACTGAGCGCCTTGCGGCGGCTGGAGAGGTCGGCGAGTTCCCGGGCGAGTGGGGTGTCCATCCCGAAGTCGTTGTTCGGTGATGCGCTGTCGGATGGTTTCACGTGAAACATCGACTCCTTTCGGGACCGTCTACCACTCTAATCGACGGCACCCCTCCCCCTCGTTCCACGGTCGTTCCCCGGTCATCGAGCGAGGAGCGAAACCCCGAGAGGAAATGCCCGCCCCGAGGGAGGGAACACGTCTCGACTCGCTCCGCTCGCTCCACACACAAGTGCGCGCGGGTCACTCCGCCTTCCTCGGTGCATCTTCCGCTCGCGAGCGCTCCATCCCTTCACCGCATCGATGCCACCCTCGATGAACGCGAGCCGCTTCGCGTGGCTCCAACCCTGAATCCGCTTCTCCGAACCGAATGCCTCGTCGATGCGATCGAACACACCGAACCACACGAGCGTCACGGGGAGTCTGCACGCCGTGTACGCACTGCCCATCCCTTGCGCGTGCGTGGTGAGCCGAGTGCGGAGGTCGCGGGTACTGCCGACGTAGAAGGTTCCATCCGCACAACGAGGAATGTACGTGTATCCGCTCATCACCGGAGTGTAGAACTCTCGTCCATCCGGGTTCCGCCATGATCCCGGCGCCTGTGAATGTTTCACGTGAAACGCCGTTGAGCAACGAGCGACCAAACGAAACACACAACAAGAGCAAGGAGTGCGTTTCGACTCGCTCCGCTCGCCCAACGACCGGAAACCACTCAGCTGCGAACGAGCCCACGGAACACTCGGGTGCTCTCCGCCAGCACGCCCTCACCGAGGATCTCGACCGTCACGTTCGACACCCGATGCCTCCGCAGCACCTTCTGAGCGGCCTCGATCTCCGCCGCGACGTTGTGACCTTTGAGAAGGATCAGCTCACCCGCATCCTTCGCGAGCGGCGCGGTGATGGGAACGAGCGTGCGCAGGGCACTCACCGCCCGCGCTGTGACCACATCGAACTCCAGTCCGACATCCTCTGCGCGGACCCGCATCACACGGACGTTGTCGAGGCCCAGTGCGTCGACCTGCTCCGTCAACCAGGTCACGCGCCGCTCCATCGGCTCGATCAACGTCCATTGGACATCCGGGCGTGCGATGGCGAGGACGAGACCGGGCAGACCTGCCCCGGATCCGACATCGGCGACCGAACCGTGGAACAGCGGAGCCCCGATCACCGAGTTCAGCACGTGCCGGGTCCACAGACGCGGCGGCTCCAGGGGTCCGATGAGACCGCGTGGCTCCCCCTCGGCGGCCAGAGCGGCGGTGAAACGTCGTGCAAGCTCGATCCGATCACCGAAAAGCTCCGCCGCGACAGCGGGCTCCGGCTCGACAGCCGCATTGGTATCGGTCATGGATGCTCCTCCGACATGGACGGTGTGCTGTAAGCGATGATCCTGCATTTCGTCTCGCTGCGCTCGCTCAATGACCGGGGAAAGCGTGAACACGACCTCAATGACAGGGAGAGGAGATCAGTCGAGTTCCGTCGAGCCCACGCGGATGTTTCACGTGAAACATCCCAACCGCGGGTCAGTGCCGCGAGATCACCGTGTGCCGATCAGCGCCCTCACCGTAGGACTCCGAGACGAGGCCGCGATCCGACACGATGTCGTGCACGAGCTTGCGCTCATAGCTGGACATAGCCGGCAGTGACGCCTGGCTCGCGCCGTCATCGAGCTTCGCGACGGCGGCATCGACGAGAACTTCGAGCTCTCTGCGGCGCGCATCGCGCGAACCGCCGATATCGAGGATCAAGCGGGAGAACGAGCCCGTCCTGCTCTGGACGGCGAGTCGAGTGAGCTCCTGCAGTGCCTGTACGGTGTCCGGCGCCGAAAGCGACGAAAGCGATCCGCCCTCCGCCTCCACCGACACGTACGCACGACCCTGTCTCACGTCGAGATCCAGATCACCATCGATGTCGGCGATGTCGAGCAGCTCCTCCAGGAAGTCGGCGGCGATGTCGCCTTCGCGCTCGAGATCCTCGACGGTCGAGTCCGCGGACGACTTCAGTTCCTCGGCGGTCATGAGCTCTGCCCCTTCTTCTTCGCGCGCTTCTTGCTGATCGGCTGCTGCCGCTTGGGTGTCTGTGCCTTCCGACGCTCCGCCTCCTCCAGCAGACGCTTCTGCTCGGCCTCGTACACAGCGATCGGAACGATCTTCCCCTCGGAGTTGATCGCCTTCCCGCGCCGGGCCAGGCGCTCCAGCCGCGCACGCTCGGCATCCGATCCCGGCGTCGGCATCTCCCTGATCACGAGGAACTGCTGTCCCATGGTCCACAGGTTGGAGACGAACCAGTAGAGCACCACACCGAGCGGGAAGAACACACCGGAGAAGATGAAGCCCAGCGGCAGCACGTAGAGCATGATCTTCTGCATCTGGTACGCCTGGCCGGTCTTCGCCTCCGGTGACAGATTCTTCGAGATGATCTGCAGCTGCGTGTAGAACTGCGATCCGATCATGAGGATGACGAGCACGACGAGGATCGTGACGGTCGCCTGCCACCCCTCGGGCTTGGTCTCGACCGCCGAGCGCAGATCGATGTGCAGCGGTGCCACGCCGAACAGCGTCGCGTCGTAGAACTTCTTCGTCAGCTCGGCACTGAGCAACCCGACGCCGCCGATGCCCGCCTCGGCGTGAGCGGCGACGTCGCGCAGCGTCCAGAACATGCCCAGCAGGAACGGCATCTGCACGAGCATCGGCAGACACGACGAGACCGGAGTTGTGCCGTGCTTCTTGTACAGCGCCATCGTCTCGCGACTCATGGCCTCACGACTGAGCTGGTCGCGCTTGCCCTTGTACTTCTCCTGGACCTTCTTCAGCTGCGGAGCGATCTCCATCATCTTCCGCTGGCTCTTGATCTGCTTCACGAACAGCGGGAACACGGCTGCACGGATCACGATCACGAGCCCGACGATGGACAGCACCCAGGTGAGGCCGGCATCCGGCGCCATGCCCACAGCGGTGAACAGCCAATGCCACGCGACGAGGATCGTCTCGACGATCCACTTGAACGGCCACAGCAGGACACTGAACAGGTCGAATCCACCCCCCGATGAATCGGCGGCGGCGCGGACGGCGAGCAGGAGGTCAGGACCCACTGTTCAGTTCCTTTCGAGCAGGTACGACGAACCCGCGTCGGGTCAGTTCGTATCGGAAATGAGCATGCGGGCGGACGTCGTCGACGCCGCCGCCGCTCCACGGGTTGCAGCGCAGGATGCGCCAGGCGGACAGCACAGTCCCCCACAGCGCACCGTGCTGCTGGACCGCACCTACAGCGTATGCGGAACACGATGGGTAATACCTGCACACATCCCCGTACATCGGGGAGATGACCGCACGATACGCCACGAGGAAGGCCAGGACGGCGTTCCGGGGGATCAGCAGCACCCCGCGCAGCACATCGGATGCATGGAATCGCGCGGTGCCGAAGGCATAGGACGGAAGAGCACTCATGCGCTCCCCGTTCCGAGGACGAGCCGGCCCAGGCAGCGCGCCACATCGGCGCGGAGCTGGGTGAACTCCGCGGTTGCCGATGACGGAAGGGCGCGGATCACGACATCCGTGCCCTGCGGGACCGTGTCGAGAAACTCCGCGCACACGGCCTTGAGCCGCCGCCGGACGGTGTTGCGGACGACGGCGGTTCCCACCTGCTTGCTGACGATGAAGCCGAATCGCGGAGCGCGCCGCTCAGCGCCGCGCAGCACGGACGTGACCAACCGCGGTCCTCCGCATCGCGTGCCGCGGCGCACCACCTGTCGGTAGTCGACGCCACGCGTCAGACGATTCGGCCGGGCCAGCACGGCGGTTCAGCCGACTCAGGCCGAGAGCTCAGCGCGGCCCTTCGCGCGGCGAGCCGAGAGGATGGCGCGGCCGGCACGAGTGCGCATGCGGGCGCGGAAGCCGTGCTTCTTGGCGCGGCGGCGGTTGTTGGGCTGGAAGGTGCGCTTGCTCATGGAATCACTCCGGAACTGGTGTCACCGGGGTTTCGCGTCCGGAGACAGGGGTACTGCCGTCAGGCATAAGTCAACCGATTAAGGGTACGACCTGCCGCCATGCAGAGCAAATCCGTCAGCGACCCCGCCGATGGCATCCGCTGACTGTGCACACCCATTATCCACATCTGTGGACACCGGCGCGGGATGCGGGGCATCCGCGTGTTTCCGGGGGCGGCTTGCCGATCCGGCGGTCGATGACTACCGTGGCATCCAATGTTATCCACAGGGGGAGATCACGCTTCGAGCGACCTTTCCACAACCTCGCCCGGAGCACCATGACAGCTGAATCCCATCCCGATGTGCCGATCTGGGTCACCCTGCTCGAACACCTCTCGGCCGATGAGAGGGTGTCACCGCAGCTGCACGGCTTCCTGAGCCTGGTCGTCCCCGCCGGGGTCATGGGTGGAGTGCTGTACCTCGACGTCCCGAACGATCTCACCGCCGCCCAGATCAACAAGCGACTGCGCATCCCGATCATGGAGGCGCTGTCCGCCATCGGCGAGGAGGTCACCTCGTACCGCACGGTGGTCAACCACGAGCTGGCCGACCAGCACACCGCGCCCATCGCAGTCCCCGACTTCGCGGGTTCGACGCCACCGCATCCCGACCCCTCCCCCGAGGCGCCCACGCCGCTGCGCCACGAATCGCGTCTGAACCCGAAGTACACGTTCGACAACTTCGTCATCGGGCAGTCCAACCGCTTCGCTCACGCCGCGGCCGTCGCCGTCGCCGAAGCGCCCGCCAAGGCGTACAACCCGCTGTTCATCTACGGCGACTCCGGACTCGGCAAGACCCACCTCCTGCATGCGATCGGCGACTACGCCCAGTCGCTGTACGCCGGTGTGAAGGTGCGGTACGTCTCCAGCGAGGAGTTCACGAACGACTTCATCAACTCGATCGCGAACAATCGCGGCGCCGCGTTCCAGAGCCGCTATCGCGAGGTCGACATCCTGATGATCGACGACATCCAGTTCCTGCAGGGTCGTGCGGAGACGCAGGAGGCGTTCTTCCACACCTTCAATCAGCTGCACGACCACAACAAGCAGGTCGTGATCACGAGCGATGTCGCCCCCAAGCTGCTCACCGGTTTCGAGGATCGCATGCGCAGCCGCTTCGAGTGGGGCCTCATCACCGATGTGCAGGCACCTGACCTGGAGACCCGCATCGCGATCCTCCGCAAGAAGGCGCAGAGCGAATCCCTGCACATCCCCGACGACGTGCTCGAGTACATCGCGACGGCGGTGTCGTCCAACATCAGGGAGCTCGAGGGCGCACTCATCCGCGTCTCGGCGTTCGCGAGCCTGAACCGGTCGGTCCTGGACATCTCCCTCGCGCAGACCGTGCTGCGCGACATCATCGACACGACCGAGGACAACATCATCTCGCCGACCGACATCATCACGTCGACGGCGGCCTACTTCAAACTCACCGTCGACGACCTGTACGGCTCGAGCCGCTCGCAGCAGATCGCCATCGCCCGGCAGATCGCGATGTATCTGTGCCGTGAGCGCACGAGCCTGTCGTTGCCGAAGATCGGGCAGCTCTTCGGCAACCGCGATCACACCACCGTGATGTACGCCTGCAAGAAGATCAGTGAGCTCATGAAGGAGCGCCGTTCGATCTACAACCAGGTCACTGAGATCACCACGCAGATCAGCCGTCGTTGACCTCGCGACACGCCTCACGGCGCACGGTGACTCGCCAGTTGTCCGCAGGGCCTGTGGATAACTTGTGGAAATCTCTCCGTCCGGATGCCGCCGGATCCAGCTGCCTGTGGATAACCGGTGAGCGCCGAACCGGCCGCGATACTCCCGCAACCCGCGAATTCCTCAGGGTCTCCACATCTCACACGTGTGTAGTTTCCTACTCTCCGCTGCTATCCACCGACTTATCCACAGATTCCACAGCTGTTAACACCGTTAAGAGATCTTCAGAGGAATGGGGTTCTCCGATCACCGGACGGATGTGGACGACATCCGTGATCCGTTCGGATCCCCGTAGCGGATGCGCCGCCGTGTGCGGCTAGCATGGGATCGCCTGCAGTGGGCCCACTGCGACAGGTGAAGTGCAACGAGGGAGCGCCCGTGAGGTTCCAGGTCAACCGCGACGTGTTCAGTGAGGCTGTGTCCTTCGTCGTCAAACTGCTGCCGCAGCGCAACCCTCAGCCCATCCTCGCCGGCGTGCTCATCGAGGCCGCGTCCGAGGGTCTCACCCTGTCGGCCTTCGACTACGAGGCGTCCGCGCGCACGACCATCGAGGCCACCGTCGACGATCCCGGCACGATCCTCGTGCACGGCCGACTGCTGTCCGACATCGCCAGCAGACTTCCCAATGCGCCCATCGAGGTCGCCGTGGAGGAGGACGGCGGCATCGCCGTCACCTGCGGGTCGGCGCGCTTCACTCTTGCCGCCATGCCCGTCGAGGAGTATCCGTCCATCCCCGAGGTCACCGGTTCGACGGGTGTCGTCCCCGCCGAGGAGTTCGGCACGGCGATCTCGCAGGTCGCCTTCGCCGCATCCCGCGACGACGTGACCCCCGTGCTCACGGGCGTGCAACTGGAGGTCTCCGGCACCACGCTCAGCCTTGTCGCGACGGACCGGTACCGGGTGTCGCTGCGCGATGTGCCCTGGGACGGCGACGGCGCGGACCAGACCGCACTCGTCCCGGCGCGCACCCTCACCGAGGTCGGCAAGACGTTCGCACACGCCGGTAACATCCAGATCGCGTTCTCCGGCGAGGGGGATCGTGAGATCATCGCGTTCACCTCGGGCAACAAGACCGTCACCTCGTTGCTCATCAAGGGGAATTTCCCACCGGTCCGTCGCCTGTTCCCCGAACAGACCGACCACTACGCCGTCGTGAACACGGGAGAACTCATCGAAGCCGTCCGCCGTGTCGCGCTCGTGCTGGATCGCTCGGCGCCCCTGCGCTTCACGTTCACGACTGACGGCGTGACGATGGACGCCTCCGGCAGCGAGCAGGCTCGCGCCTCGGAGTCCGTCGATGCCCACCTCACCGGTGGCGACGACGTGACCCTCGGGCTCAACCCGCAGTACCTGCTCGAGGCGCTGGGCGCGGTCAAGAGCGAGTTCACCCGCGTCACGTTCACCTCGAGCGACAACGCGAACAAGCTCAGCCCCGTGCTGGTGACCAGCCAGACCTCCGTCGACCAGGCCGGCCTGGACTCCTTCAAGTATCTGCTCCAGCCCAACCTGCTGCTGCGCTGAGCTACTGCTGCTCCGGCCCGCGAGAGGCGTCGGCCCGGGTGCTGTCGCACCCGAAGGATAGGCTGATGCGGTGATCGTGGAGCACCTGAACCTGGTCGACTTCCGCAATTACGCGACCGCCGACCTGACCCTGCATCCGGGGCCGAATGTTCTCGTCGGCAGCAACGGACAGGGCAAGACCAACCTCGCAGAGGCGGTGGTGTTCCTGGCGACACTGGGTTCGCATCGGGTCTCCTCGGATGCTCCGATGGTGCGTGACGGCGCGGAGTCCGCGATCGTCCGCGCACGGCTCGTGCACGGCAGCCGCACCGTGCTCGTCGAGGTGCAGATCAACAGGCACGGCTCGAACCGGGCCCGCATCAACGGATCACCGGCGAAGACCAACGAGCTGCCCCGTTACGCGCATGTCGTGCTGTTCGCGCCGGAGGACCTGCAGATCGTGCGGGGAGACCCGGCCTCGCGCAGAAGATTCGCGGATCAGCTGCTGATCCAGCGCACGCCGCGCATGGCCGGGGTCATCGCCGACTATGAGCGGGTGCTGCGCCAGCGCACGGCACTGCTGAAGTCGGCCAGAGCCCGCGGCATCCGCGGCGAGGGCCTGTCCACGCTCGACGTCTGGGACGACAAGCTCGTCTCGCTGGGCTCGGAGATCATCCATGCGCGGCTGCGGCTGGCATCAGACCTGCAGCCGCCGCTGGCCGAGGCGTACAGTGCGATCGCCGGGGCCGACCACAGCCCGCAGTTGGAGTGGGCGATGTCCGTACGGGGCGGGGATCCCGAGGAATCGCCGGATGAGGACCCCGACACGGATGCCGTGAGCGCCGCGCGCGAAGGGATCGAGGAGCAGTTCCGGGCACGCCTGGAGGCGAAGCGCAGCAGGGAGATCGACCGTGGCCTCACGCTCGTCGGTCCGCATCGCGACGACCTCGTGCTGCGCGTGCGGGATCTGCCCGTGAAGGGGTATGCCTCCCACGGCGAATCCTGGTCGGTCGCGCTGGCGCTGCGACTGGCCTCGGCGCAGCTGCTGCGGGCGGAGTCCCCCGCCGGCGATCCCGTGCTCATCCTCGACGACGTCTTCGCCGAGCTGGACGCCGACCGACGGCGCCGACTCGCGACCATCACCGCCGGTTACGAACAGGTCGTCGTGACGGCGGCCGTCGAAGCCGACATCCCCGAGGAGCTGCACAGGCACGTCGTGCGCATCCATGCCGGTACCATCAGCGACGAGAGGACCAGGGAGCCGGAGGTGGACGATGACTGACCCGCAGCCGCCCGAGACCATCGCCACCTATCTGCGGCTGCGCGGCCTCAAGCCCAGCTCGAAGAACTGGAGGCGCCGCAGGCGCGTGGCCGTCGACGATGACAACGCGCCGTTCACGAAGGGGCGGGATCCCGGTACCCTCGGCGACGTTCTCGCGCAGCTGACCAGGGATTCCGGCTGGGAGAGGACGCTGGCGGCGGAGGACCTCGTGCGGCAGTGGGCCGAACTGGCCGGAGCCGACACCGCGAAGCACTCCGAGCCGGTGTCCCTGGAGCGCGGTGTGCTCACCGTCAAGTGCGATTCCACCGCGTGGGCGAAGAACCTGCAGTTCATGCGGTCGGTCATCATGACGGAGATCGGTCGTCGGTATCCGGATGCCGGCGTCGAGAACCTGCGATTCATCGGACCGGACGTCCCGTCCTGGAAATGGGGGGTGCGAGTCGTTCCCGGACGGGGCCCGCGTGACACCTACGGGTAGGACATCACGGCCCGGCCTCCAAGCGCTCAGAAGCGCATACACGGCCTGTGAGCGGCATGTCGGCCTGTAAAACCCGCTAGAATGACAGGGTCCTTTCGATGTGGAGAATCCTTTCTGATGACGCCTGAAACCCCTGCCGACGCGAACGATCCTGCGATGGACTCAGCGAGCCGAGGGGGTGCGGGACAGGACGCGTCCGCATCGTCCGAGTCCGCTCCCGACCCGCACCGGGTCCCCGGCGACTACGGTGCCGACGCCATCCAGGTCCTCGAGGGGCTCGAGGCCGTCCGCAAGCGGCCGGGCATGTACATCGGCTCCACGGGGCCGCGCGGCCTGCATCACCTCGTCTACGAGATCGTCGACAACTCCGTCGACGAGGCGCTGGCCGGCTACGCCGACAACATCGAGGTGACGATCCTCGCCGACGGCGGCATCCGCGTCGACGACAACGGCCGCGGCATCCCCGTCGACCCGCATGCGTCCGACCCGACGAAGTCGACCGTCGAGGTGGTGCTGACGATCCTGCATGCCGGCGGCAAGTTCGGCGGGGGCGGATACGCCGTCTCCGGCGGTCTGCACGGGGTCGGGTCCTCGGTCGTCAACGCGCTGTCGTCCCGGTTCGACGTCGAGATCAGGCGCAAGGGGCACGTCTGGCGGCACAGCTTCGCGAACGGCGGGGTTCCGCAGCAGAAGCTCATCAAGGGCGAGGAGACCGACGGCACCGGGACGATCATCACGTTCTGGCCGGACCCCGAGATCTTCACCGAGACCGTCGAGTTCGACTACGAGACGCTGCGCACCCGCTTCCAGCAGATGGCGTTCCTGAACAAGGGGCTGCGCATCGCCCTGCGCGACGAGCGCCCGGCATCCGCCTACGAGGTCGACACGGAGGACGGCGCGAGCGTCACCAGGCAGCCCTCCGACGTGTTCCTCTACGAGCGCGGACTCGTCGACTACGTCGAGTACCTCAACCGGGTGCGCAAGGCCGAGGTCGTCAACGACGAGATCATCGATTTCGAGGCGGAGGACACCGAGCGCAAGATCTCCCTGGAGATCGCGATGCAGTGGACCGCCTCGTACACCGAGAACGTGTTCACGTACGCGAACACCATCAACACCCACGAGGGCGGCACGCACGAGGAGGGATTCCGGGCGGCGCTGACAGGGCTGATCAACCGCTACGCCCGGGCCAACAACCTGCTCAAGGAGAAGGACGACAACCTCTCCGGCGAGGATGTCCGCGAGGGGTTGACCGCGGTCATCTCCATCAAGCTCGGCGAACCGCAGTTCGAGGGTCAGACCAAGACCAAGCTCGGCAACACCGAGGCGAAGACGTTCGTGCAGAGGATCGTGCACGAGCAGCTGGGCGACTGGCTCGACCGCAATCCCGCGCAGGCCAAGAACATCATCCGCAAGTCCATCGACGCCGCCACCGCGCGTCTCGCCGCGCGCAAGGCGCGTGAGACGGCCCGGCGCAAGAGCGTGTTCGAGTCGGCGGCGATGCCCGACAAGCTCAAGGACTGCACGAGCAAGGACCCCTCGATCAGCGAGATCTTCCTCGTGGAGGGGGATTCCGCCGGCGGCTCGGCCGTGCAGGGCCGCGACCCGCACACGCAGGCGATCCTCGCCCTGCGCGGCAAGATCCTCAACGTCGAGCGGGCGCGACTGGACAAGGCGCTCAGCAACAAAGAGGTCCAGGCCATGATCCAGGCCTTCGGCACCGGCATCGGCGAGGACTTCGACATCGACAAGGCGCGGTACCACAAGATCGTGCTGATGGCGGACGCCGATGTCGACGGCCAGCACATCACGACGCTGCTGCTCACGCTGCTGTTCCGCTACATGCGCGGTCTCATCGAGGCCGGCTTCGTGTACCTCGCTATGCCGCCGCTGTACCGGCTGAAGTGGACGAACTCCGCGCACGAGTACGTGTACACCGACCTGGAGCGGGATGCGCTGCTGAAGGACGGGCTCGCCAACGGCAAGCGGCTGCCCAAGGAGGCCGGCATCCAGCGGTACAAGGGTCTGGGCGAGATGAACCCGAAGGAGCTGTGGGAGACCACGATGGATCACACCACCCGCACGCTCCGCCAGATCACCATCGACGACGCGGCCGCGGCCGACGAGATCTTCAGCGTGCTGATGGGGGAGGACGTCGAGTCGCGACGCACCTTCATCCAGCGCAACGCCAAGGACGTGCGGTTCCTTGACATCTGAGTCGCTCTCACGCCCACGCCGTTCATCGCGGCGCTGACACAACTTCAGTACGGAAAGACACATGACTGACGAAGAACGCCCCGAGCCGATCCACGAGCACGGCCGCATCGACCAGGTCGACCTGCAGTCCGAGATGCAGCGCAGCTATCTCGACTACGCCATGGCCGTCATCGTGGGGCGCGCGCTGCCGGATGTGCGCGACGGCCTCAAGCCCGTGCACCGCCGGGTGATCTACGGCATGTACGACGGCGGCTACCGTCCCGACAAGAAGTTCTCCAAGTGCGCCCGCGTGGTCGGCGAGGTGATGGGGCAGTACCACCCGCACGGCGACTCCGCGATCTACGACACCCTCGTGCGTCTCGTGCAGCCGTGGACGCTGCGCTACCCGCTGGCCCTCGGTCAGGGGAACTTCGGCTCCCCCGGCAACATGGGCGCCGCCGCCCCACGGTACACCGAGACGAAGATGTCGCCGCTCGCCCTGGAGATGGTGCGCGACATCGAGGAGGAGACCGTCGACTTCTCGCCGAACTACGACGGCGAGACGCAGGAGCCGGACGTCCTCCCGGCGCGGTTCCCCAATCTGCTGGTCAACGGCTCCGTCGGCATCGCCGTCGGCATGGCGACCAACATCCCGCCGCACAACCTGCGCGAGGTCGCGGCCGCCGCGCTGTGGGCGCTGGAGAATCCCGGACTGCCCCGCGAGGAGCTGCTGGACGGGCTGATCCAGCGCATCCCCGGGCCGGACTTCCCCACCGGCGCGCAGATCCTCGGCGTCAAGGGCATTCACGAGGCGTACCGTACCGGCCGCGGATCGATCACCATGCGGGCCGTCGTGGAGATCGAGGAGATCCAGGGCCGCACGTGCCTGGTCGTCACAGAGCTGCCGTACCAGGTCAACCCCGACAACCTCGCCGTGAAGATCGGCGAGCTGGCGCGCGACGGGAAGATCAGCGGCATCGCCGACATCCGCGACGAGTCCTCCGACCGCACCGGTCAGCGCCTGGTGATCGTGCTCAAGCGCGACGCCGTGGCGAAGGTCGTGCTGAACAACCTGTACAAGCACACCCAGCTCCAGGACAACTTCGGCGCCAACATGCTGGCGATCGTCGACGGCGTCCCGCGCACCCTCGCGCTGGACGGGTTCATCACGAACTGGCTCGACCACCAGCTCGACGTCATCGTCCGGCGTACGGGGTTCCGGCTGCGCAAGGCGCAGGCCCGCATGCACATCCTGCAGGGATACCTGAAGGCTCTCGACGCGCTCGACGAGGTCATCGCCCTGATCCGCCGCTCCCCCACCGTCGACGAGGCCCGCGAGGGGCTCAAGGCGCTGCTGGAGATCGACGACGACCAGGCCGAGGCGATCCTGCAGATGCAACTGCGCCGTCTGGCCGCCCTGGAGCGGCAGAAGATCATCGACGAGGCGACCGAGCTCGCGGCGCGCATCGCCGACTTCAAGGACATCATCGCCACCGAGGCCCGCCAGCGCGAGATCGTGCACGCCGAACTGGGCGAGATCGTCGACCGTTTCGGCGACGAGCGCCGCACGCACATCCTGCACGGGTTCGACGGCGACATGTCGATGGAGGACCTCATCCCCGTCGAGGAGATGGTCGTCACCATCACCCGTGAGGGCTACATCAAGCGCACCCGCAGCGACAACTACCGCTCACAGCATCGTGGCGGCAAGGGTGTGAAGGGGGCGCAGCTGCGTGCCGACGACCTCGTCGAGCACTTCTTCGTCACCACCACCCACCACTGGCTGTTGGTGTTCACCGACAAGGGCCGGGTCTACCGCACCAAGACGTACGAGGTGCCCGAGGCGGGACGCGACGCCAAGGGACAGCATGTCGCGAACCTCCTCGCGCTGCAGCCCGAGGAGAAGATCGCCCAGGTGCTCGCGATCAGCGACTACCAGGCGAAGGACTACCTGGTGCTGGCCACCCAGGGCGGGCTGGTGAAGAAGACCCGTCTGAGCGAGTACGACACCAACCGTCAGGGCGGCGTGATCGCCATCCGGATGCGGGAGGGCGACGAGCTCGTCAGCGCCAAGCTCGTCAACGCGGATGAGGACATCCTCCTCATCAGCGCGAAGGGCATGTCGGTGCGCTTCCACGCCACCGACGACGCCCTGCGCCCGATGGGTCGGGCGACCGAGGGCGTGCGCGGCATGAAGTTCAAAGACGAGGCGGACTGCCTGCTCTCGGCATCCGTCGTCGCCGACGACGCGTACGTCTTCACCGTCACCGACGGCGGCTACGCCAAGCGCACCTCGGTCTCCGAGTACAAGGTGCAGAAGCGCGGCGGAACCGGCATCAAGGTGGCCAAGCTGAGCGATGAGCGCGGTGTCCTCGCGGGCGGCCTGGTCGTCGCCGAGGAGGACGAGGTCTTGGTGGTTCTGTCCAGCGGCAAGGTGGTACGCTCTGCCGTGGCCGAGGTGCCCGCCAAGGGCCGCGACACCATGGGAGTCGTGTTCGCTCGAATGAAGGGCGATGACCGCATCCTCGCCGTCGCGCGCAACAGCGAGCGCGGCATCGATGACGAGGACGAGACGGAAGACGAGACCTCTGCGCCCGAGACCCCCGAAGCCTGACCCGAAGAGAGCCGAGCAATGAGCACAGTCGCAGACAAGCTGGCGAAGAAGTCGACCCGCAGGACCAGCGGCAAGCAGGTCCGGCTGCGTCTGGTCTACGTCGACTTCTGGTCTGCGGTCAAGCTGTCGTTCCTGGGGGCGGTGGCACTGGCGATCGTCACGATGGTGTCGTTCTTCCTCATCTTCATGGTGCTGCAGGCCACGAACGTGCTCGCCCAGACGGGCGAGTTCCTGGACACCCTCACGGACGGGGCGGTCGACCTGCAGAGTCTGGTGGGTCTGCCTCAGGTGATGGCGTTCGGCGCCGTGGTGTCGATCCTCAACCTCATCGTGTTCACGGTGCTCGGCGCCGTGGTCGCCGGCATCTACAACCTGGCGGTCAAGGTGACCGGCGGGCTGCTGGTCGGCTTCATGTCGAACTGATCCGGCGCACGGTCACCCGCCGCTCGGTCACACCACGCCCGTGGTGCCCAGCAGGGTGCCGATGAGCCATGTCGCCAGCAGCGCCAGCGCCCCGCCGAGCACGAGACGCGCCGATGCCCGGACGGGGCTGGCACCGCCCACGCGGGCGGAGATCCACCCGGTCAGGGCGAGGGCGAGGAGCACGGCCGTGAAGGTGACGGGCACCCGCCACCCGGCGGGCGGCAGCAGGATGGCCAGCAGCGGCAGCAACGCACCGATCGTGAACGAGATCGCCGAGGACACGGCGGCGTGCCACGGGTTGACCAGGTCGTCCTGGTCGATGCCCAGCTCGACCTCCAGGTGCGCGGCCAGCGCATCATGCGCGGTGAGCTCGGTGGCGACCTGACGCGCTGTGCTCTCGCTGAGCCCGCGCTCACGGTACAGCAGGGTCAGCTCCTCGAGCTCCTCGTCGGGCATGGTGCGCAGCTCCTCGCGCTCCTTGTGGATGAGCGCCCGCTCGCTGTCGCGCTGACTGGACACCGACACGTACTCGCCGAGCGCCATCGAGATGGCTCCGCCGACGAGGCCGGCGAGCCCGGCGATGACCAGGGCGGTCGTGCCACTGGTCGCACCGGCGACGCCCACCACCAGAGACGCGACCGACACGATGCCGTCGTTGGCGCCCAGCACTCCGGCCCGCAGCCAGTTCAGGCGCTGGCCGAGCCCGGTGCCGTGCGGTTCGTCGCCGTGCGCATCCGTCATCCTGTCAGTGTAGGGAAAACCCGAACCCGCGCCTACGGACGCCTCCGTTCCGCCCGAGACGCCTCGCCCGTAGCGTGGAGGCCATGACCACGAATCCGACTCCACCGCCCCCGGCACCGCAGCCGCCGTCGTATACGCCGCCGGCGGCGTCGGCGGCCGCGCCGTCCGCATCATCGGTACCGGCGTCGCCCGCGGCATCCGCGACGCAGACGGATGCCGTCAAGCCGCCGCTGCGCATCGTCCTGACGATCCTCGAGCTGGCCGCCCTCGGTGCGGCGGGCTCGGCGGTCCTCGGCGTCCTCGCCGCCGCCCTCGGGCTGGGACTGGGGATGCTGTTCGTCTTCGGCGTCGGGATCTTCGTCCTGCTCGGGCTCGTGTACGGCCTGTACGGGGTGGCGTGGTTCGAGGTGCGTCGCGTCGGCGGTCTCTACGGCGGGCAGCTGCCCGATCTGCCATGGCGGCCGCAGACGCACCCCGGCTTCGGCGGGTGGTTCCGCACCGTGAGTCGCCAGTCGGTGGACGGGCGGATGTGGCGCGTGCTGCTGAACTTCGTGCTGGCCTGCGTCGCCGGCACGATCGTGCTCCGGCTGTTCTGGGGCATCGTCTGGTCGGTGTTCTTCGCCTTCTCGGAGGCGAGCGGCCAGAGCATCGTGGCGGGTCCGTTCGGCGCCGCCATGTCCGCCGAGTGGGCGCCGCTGGTCGGCATCCTCGGTGTGCTGGCCGCGGCCGCCGGCATCGTGGGCCTCGCCCTGCTGCACCGGCTGCTCAGCCGCACGCTCGTCATGCCCGACCGGGAGGCGGAGCTCAGCGCCCAGGTGCGCACGACATCCGCGCAGCGCGCCGGGGCCGTGCGCGCGGCGGAGCTGGAGCGCACCCGCATCGAGCGCGATCTGCACGACGGCGTCCAGCCCCGGCTGGTCTCGGTGGGCATGACCCTGGGCCTCGCCCAGCAGAAGATCGACTCGGACCCCGCCGCCGCGAAGGCCCTCATCGGCGAGGCGCACACCTCGACCAAGGCCGCCATCACCGAGCTGCGTCAGCTCGCCCGCGGCATCCACACCTCCGTCCTCGACGATCGCGGGCTGGACGCGGCGCTGTCGGCGCTCGCCGGCCGCTCGCACATCCCCGTGCAGCTGGACGTGCGCATCGACCCGAGTGCGAGCGGTGCGGCCGCGTCCTGCCGGGATGCCGAGGCGGCCGTGTACTTCGCGATCGCCGAGTCGCTGACCAACGCCGCCAAGCACTCCCGTGCCGGGGAATGCCGGGTGCTCGTGCGCAGCCGCGAGGGCGCGCTGTGGGCGCGCGTCGAGGACAACGGCCTGGGCGGCGCGCAGGTGCAGCCCGGGGGCGGACTCGACGGCATCACGAACCGCATCCTGGCCGCCGGCGGAACCTTCCGCCTGGACAGCCCGGCCGGCGGGCCGACCAGCCTGGAGGTGACGGTGCCATGCGCATCCTGATCTGCGAGGACTCGGTCCTCCTCCGCGAAGGCCTCGTGCGACTGCTGGAGGACGCCGGCGACGAGGTCGTGGCCGCACTGGCGGACACCGACGGCCTGCTGGATGCCGTCGTGGAGACCGAGCCGGAGCTGTGCATCCTGGACGTCCGGCTGCCGCCGACCTTCACGGACGAGGGCATCCGCGCCGCCCTGGAGATCCGCGCCGCGTATCCGTCGCTTCCTCTGCTGGTGCTCTCCCAGTACGTGGAGGAGCGCTACGCGAGCGAGCTGATCGCGTCGCAGTCCGGGCAGGCGCGCGGCGGGGCGCTGGGTTACCTGCTCAAAGATCGGGTCACCGACGTCGCCGAGTTCATCGACTCGGTGCGCAGCATCGCCGCCGGCAGCACGGTGCTGGACCCGGAGGTGGTGGCGCAGTTGCTCACCCGCCGCAATCACGACGAGCGGATGCAGCGGCTCACCGAGCGCGAGAGGACGGTGCTCGCCCTCATCGCGGAGGGCAGGTCAAACAGTGCCATCGCCACCACGCTGTTCCTCAGCGAGGCCAGCGTGGAGAAGCACATCACCGCCATCTTCCAGAAGCTCGGGCTGGAACGCGAGGACGGGAACCGGCGGGTGCTGGCGGCACTCGCGCACATCGAGAACATCGGCACCGCCGTGACGGATGCCGGCAACGACGACCAGGGAGGCAGGCGATGAACGGCACGACGAAGAGGAGCGTCGGCGCACTGACCGTGCTGCTGGCGGTGTTCGGCGGGGTGGTGCTGCTGGGAACGGGGGCGACCGCCGCGGTCGCCGGTGCGCACCAGCTGGACGCGCGATCGGGATCGCTGGAAGCGGATGCCGAAGGCGTGAACTCCCTGGACATGGACGTGAGTGCCGCGGACGTGCGGGTGGAGTTCCGCGGGAGCGCCGCCGATGCGGAGCTGCGCATCGAACAGGGTTCGACGTCGGGATGGTCGCTGACACGGGACGGGGACGAGCTGACTGTGCGGGGGCCGCGGCAGGCCTTCGAGCTGTTCCGTCCGGACTGGGTGCGCGGGGGCTGGTTCGACAAGGACCCGAGGGTGACCCTCGTGCTCCCGGAGTCCCTGGAGGGACTGGACGCCGACCTCACCCTCAACGCGGGGGCGCTCGCCGTGGACGGGGCCTTCGACGAACTGGGCGTCCGTCTCAACGCCGGGTCCCTCACCGTCACCGGCGAGACGCGGACCTTGACGGCGCAGCTGAACGCCGGCAACGCGAGGATCGACCTGGACGGGGTGCGCAGCGCCTCGTACACGGTCAACGCCGGGAAGATCGAGTCGACCCTGCGCTCGGTGCCGGATGCCGTGGATGTGCGGGTCGCGGCAGGGCGCCTCGAACTCCTGCTCCCGGATGCGGCATACGACCTGCGGCGTGAGGAATCGGCGGGAACGCTCCGCAGCTCGCTTCGCGAGGACAGCCGCAGCGAGCATCGCATCCGGGCGAGTGTGACGGCGGGAACCGTCGTGCTGGAGCCGAGCGGATTCGGCGACTGAGCCGACGTCGAGCCCGGCCCTTCGGGGTCGGGCTCGATTCGCTTTTCACCCGTTTCTTCCGGTAAAGTCTTGGAGGTTGACGGGGCTATAGCTCAGGCGGTTAGAGCGCTTCACTGATAATGAAGAGGTCCCAGGTTCAAGTCCTGGTAGCCCCACCACAAGGTCGACACCCTCCCCCGGATCTCTGCGGAAGTCCGGGGGTTCTTCGTCTCGATCCGCGGTGACTGTTGCCCGACCCCGCGCAGGGGAGCGCAACGCCGACGAGAGCACCCGGGAACCTGCGTTCGGCTCTCATCTCGGGCTCGGTCGAGTACGACTCCGATGATCTGAGGAGTCGTGAGGCCTTCGTGCTGACACCCGGGCTGGGACTCTTCCCCGGGGCGCAGTCGTTGCAACCGATCAATCCGTTCGGCGATTCGGCGCCGGACACCTGGGGACGCAAGGTCCAGAACAGGGCGGCCGGCCGGCGGCTGGATGAACTCGCACTCATGTTCGGCGTGAACGACGAAGGGCGCCAGGGAGCGACGCGCTTCTGGGAGGACGGCGTCGCGATCGCCGCCGGAGAGGGCGTGCCCGTCGAAGCGGACCGGGCTGAGATCATCCGCGTCGTCGACCTGCGGGGTGCGGATGCCGTGCGTTCGACGCGCTGTGATGCTGGTAGGCTTTATGCCGCCCCTCGGGGTGTCGGGGCCTTAGCTCAGTTGGTAGAGCGCCTGCTTTGCAAGCAGGATGTCAGGAGTTCGAATCTCCTAGGCTCCACCCAAAGTGTCTTACGGGAACTCGCGACATTGAAAGATGTTGCGGGTTCCCGTTTGGCGTCTCCGGGGTCGTCGTTCGTGCTGTCACTGTCGTCCTCGGCGCGCATACCCTCGCGGATGATCGTCGCGAACGGTTCCGCGAGCTGCGGGCGCAGCTCCTCGTCTTCCGTGATGTCGATGCGCGTGTAGAACGCTTGGTTCGCGAGCCTGTGGTCGGCGTCGTCTGAGCGTGCGTAGGCGTGGTGGGCGTCGGTGAGGAGTCGCAGGCTGTCGTGGAGGAACGCGCGCCCGCCGGACTGGTGCTCGTCGTGCTCGGCGAGCTTCTGGTTCACGTCCGCGAGGCCCGCCCGGATGCGGTCTTGGTGTCGCTTCAACGTGGCCAGGTCGATGGCGTCGGCGAAGTGCGCCGCCAGCAGCTTGTCGGACTTGGTTTCGAGGCGTTCCCGGTTCGCCATGAGGTCGGCGATTTCCTGATCCCGACCCGCCATGCGCTTATCAAACGCCGCATCCACCTGCTTCGCGAGGTTGCTATAGGTGCCGTCGCTGATCGTGATGCGCGCGTAGGAGTCCGCAACGAGGCGTTCCGCGACCGCGACCGGAACCGCTCGCCTGGTGCAAGGGGTCTTCTTCGCGGCGCGGCCCGAGCAGATGAAATAGGCGTAGGTCGTGCCGCGCGGGTTGGTGGCGAAGTCGAGGAGCATCCGCGACCCGCAGGTGCCGCAGTAGAGCAGCCCTTTCAGGTGGTGGGCGTGCTGGACGTGCCGGGTCTGCTTGGCCGCAGAACGTGCACGTCTCGCGGACGAGGCTAGTGCCCGCAAACGCCACGGCTCTGCACGCGACCGCAACTTCGGAATGGGCAAGGATCCGCTCGGCGATGGAATCTCGCGTCGACTGTGACGCCAACCAGGCGGCTGTCCACGTGATGGGCGGGCATAATCTTCGACTATGTAGCAGTACTGACTAGATTGCGATACTGTTTAGTCATGGAAGTTGACTCGTGGCCCTCAGAATGGCTACGCGGCGTGCTCGGGCCAGCAGTTCTCTCGATCATTTCCGAAGGTGAGACTTACGGCTACTTGATCGCGCAGCGCCTCGAGCAGGGCGGGCTGGGGCAGGTAAAGGGTGGCACCCTGTACCCACTCCTGGCCAGGTACGAAGCTGCGGGTCACCTCGTCGCCACTTGGCAAGATGGCGACGGCGGCCCCGGACGTAAGTTCTTCAAGATCACCGATCAAGGCCGGGACGAGCTGGCCCGCATTCGCGGGAGATGGGCAGAGTTTTCACGTCTCGCAAGCACGATCATTCACTCTTCAAAGGAGCACCGTGACTAACGAACGAGCAAGCGAGTATCTCGACGAACTCCGGCTCTCACTGGAACTGCAAGATACTCATGAAGACCGCATCGCTGATGTTCTCCGCCAGGTAGAGAGTCACATCGCCGACACGCATGAAGACCCATATGACAGCTTCGGCTCGCCCCAGGACTACGCGAAGCAATATGCACCGTCGAGTGCTCCGATACGATTCTGGCCACTTGTGGTCGCGTCGGTCCTCCTCGCGGTAGCGGGCGGCTGGTTCCTGAGTAAGGGCATCATCGATCTCGTTGGCGGGCGGCCGCTTCTCTGGGGCATCGAGCCGCTCTGGGGCGTCGTGGTCGGCGCGTTGCTGCTCGTCGCATGGGTTGTGGTGCTGACGGTGGCAGCGCAAGCTCGACGGACTCGCGTCCAGTCTGGGCATTGAATCTAGCGAGTCTTGGCCCACACGGTTCCGCGATGCACTCCGAACTGACGTGACACCTCCTTAACGCTGACGCCTTGAGCGAGGAGTGTTCGCATAGCGTCCACTTCCTTGTCGGTGAGGCGTGTTCGAGGTCGTCTACTTGGTTCCGCCGCTGCGTCGATTAGGTGATCGTCGGCGGTGCCTGTGGCCTCGGCATCATCGCGGGTGCCTTGATTCCATGTGGAAACGAGCTTCTCAACCCGTGGTCGTCTGTTCCCGCAACGCTCCATTGCTTCCACAGTGTGGTGACTCGGGACATGGGTCTCGGATGAGTTGCGAGATGTGTCACAGGTGGCAGCCCGGCCATCGTCCGGGCTCCCGTTGTGTGTGGTGCATTCTGCCTGCGCGGCGGAAGCTGATCTTCCCGTCGGCGGTAGTCGACCGGGGCTGGGGGACGACGCTGATGCGGGAACAGCGACGTTGAGAGGTTTCGACGTCACCAGGCAAGCGGCGGAAGTGCGCGAGTCGATCAGTCCGACCGGGCAGTTCGCGGCTGTGGACGATATGTTGACCGGGCGAGAGAACCCCTGCTCCAGGCCAAGCTACGACGAGTCCGGCAGCCAAGTCGGGTTGCTGACGAATCACTTGGACGTTTCGCTCTGACCGATGCCGGCGGACCTCGTACGTCGGAGTACTCGGGCGGATGCGTCGCCGCCTCGATATCGCAATGAGACCAGCCGACCGCATCGGGCAGCTATGTCGACCACGTACTGCCATGACCGTCGCCAGGGGCGTCTCGTGCAGCTCCCGGACACGACAATGGCAATCGGATCTGCCCATCGTGCGCGTCACGGCCTCTTGGTAACAGTGTTCAGGCAAATATCGGCCGCGGATCGAAAGTCGCGCGAACCGCGACGATTCGCCCATTTTCAACGTGGGTCCAGTTAGCGACCTGCATCGGAGCCTTACCACCGATTTGGAGTTCCGACCAGGTGACGACATCTTCATCGGATGCCAGACGCAGCCGTACGACGTTCGACGTCGTCGCAGCAAACATTCCGGCGAGACCTTCCAGGAACTCTTCCGGGCCGCGCGTGGAACCGAGAGCTCCATCGAAGGTTACGTTCGAATGCAGGAGATCGCGAAGCGGCTCCGGGTCTCCGGCCGCCCAGCACTCGAAGTAGAGTTCGGCGATGGTCGCTGGTGTCATCCCTGAGGTGTTCATGCTTGTATGCTCGCTGTTCCCGGAATAGAAGTAAAACATCTGATATTTATGTGAACTAGCATTTCTGCTTATGGAACTGCATCAACTCAGGTACGTCGTCGAGGTCGCACGTCTCGGCTCCTTCACCGAAGCTGCGCGTTCCCTTCATGTCAGCCAATCCGGTGTTTCCGCCCAGGTGGCGAAGCTTGAACGCGAACTCCGCGTTTCGCTCTTCGACCGATCCACGCGCACCCCGCGGCTCACACTCGAGGGGCGGACGATGATCCCGACGATGCAAGCCGTACTCGCTGGAGTCGACAGCATCGAGCGTGTGAGCGACGAACTGAATGGGCTCGTTCGCGGAAGTGTGCGGATCGGCACAATCATCGGTTGCACGATCCCGGGTTTCCTCGATGGATTCGCGGAGTTCCGTGCAACCTACCCTGGGGTGAGCGCGACGTTGGTCGAAGACGACTCGGAGCCATTGATCGAGGGGTTACTACGGGGTGAACTCGACGTGATCTTGGTCGCACACTGCGAACCGCTTCCAGCGTCGTTCGCCAGTTTGATGTTCGTCGATGAGTGCATCTGCGTCGGGGTGCCGGAGGGCCATCCATGGTGCCAGATCGATGCGCTCGATATGCGTGAACTTGCGGAAGTCGACGTCATTACGCTCGCGGCCGGCACTGGCATCCGTGCCGCACTAGAGCTCATGGGCCAGGCGGCGAAGTGCGACATTCAACCTGCTGTCGAAGCGCATTCCCCTGATACCGCGCTTGGGCTCGTTGCTCGAGGCGCGGGTGTTGCTGTGCTCGCTGAGTCGATGATCGGCCCGCCGCTCAGGGCTGTTCCTTTGCGCAATGCAGCACATGCCGCGCTTTCGGTCGCAGTTCGCCAAAGCCCCGGGCCCGCCGCCCGCGCACTGTTCGACGTTCTCTGCCGGACGCTCTAGGCGACGAGATCTGCGATCCGGTACGCGATGGAGGACCGCTCGGCGATCGACAGACCGCTTTCGCTTCGTTCTTTCACGGTTGATTCGCGAGACATGTCACAGGTGAGAGTCCGGCCGTCGGCCAGGCGCCAGTGCGCGGAGTCGGACTGCCAGGTTTCGTTGGGTTGGGCTGCGGCGCTACCCGAACTCGCTGAATGGGCTCGCGAAGCCGGCGCGGATCACGATGGTGCGCCTCGCCGCCGAACCAGGGGTTTGTATCATGTGGGCAACAATGATCACCAATCCCCAGGAGTCATCATGGATCACTTGCCCACTCGGGAACGCATGAGAATCCCCCATTCCCTCGCCGTCCGCGTGGCGGCGCCGCTGGCGCTGTGCGGCCTGCTGCTGACCGGGTGCTCTGGTGGCGGGGAACCCGCCGACCAGCCCGGAACGACGAGTCAGGAGGGCGACGCGGCACCGGAGGGCGCCGCCGAGGTCCCCGATGCCGATGCGGACGAGGGGCCCGCGGGGGATGTGGAGGTCGGTCTGGGTGACGTCAAGGTCGGCACCAAGATCCCCGACGGGTTCCCCGAAGACCTGCCGCTGCCCGAGAAGGCGCCGACATCCGTGGTGACGGTCGGAGAGGGCGGTGGAACGGTCGGCGGCGGCTGGGCCCTCAACTACGACGGCGTGAGCATGGCGGAGGTCGAGCAGATGCTCCAGGATGCCGAGACCGCCGGTTACACCCTGAACGGCCCGTTCGAGAACGGGTCCTCCAACATGTGGAACCTCAACGACGGCGAGACCGGCGTGCTGGTCGTCTTCTCCGAGCAGGCCAACCTGAGCATCACGGCCACGAAGATGCCGTGATGGCGGGTTCATGTGGCGCGACACGTCGCCTCTTCCCAGGGATGTGACTGATCGCGCCACATGAGCTGGTGCGGCAGCCTCGGGAGGGTTCCGTCTTGTGGAAGCCCTTTACCGGAACCCCTGCGCGGTGCCACCCTGGGAGGCATGAGCCTTCCCCACGCCGACGTCGATCCGGACGGACTGCTGGAGTACTCGGTGGTCTTCACCGACCGATCCCTCAACCACATGTCGCAGCGCTTCATCGGCGTCATGCAGCAGACCCTGACCATCCTCCGCGACACGTATCGCGCTGACGGCGTCGCGGTGATCAACGGCGGCGGCAGCTACGCCATGGAGTCCGTCGCCCGCCGGCTGACCACCGGCCGGAAAGCCCTCGTCGTGCGCAACGGGCTGTTCTCCTACCGCTGGTCGCAGATCCTCGAGGCCGGGCCGGTCGCATCCGCCGTCACCGTCTGCGCCGCCCGACCCGATGGCGACGGCCCGCAGGCCGCCTGGAGTCCCGCCCCCAGCGCGGAGGTCGTCGACGCGATCCGCGCCGAACGTCCGGATGTCGTGTTCGCGCCGCACGTGGAGACCGCGGCCGGCATCCTCCTCCCGGACGACTACGTGCGCGCGCTCGCCGCGGCCGTCCACGAGGTCGGCGGGGTGTTCGTGCTGGACTGCATCGCCTCCGGGGCGATGTGGGTCGACATGCGCGCCCTCGACGTCGACGTGCTGCTCAGCGCGCCGCAGAAGGGGTGGAGCGGCACCCCGGGGACCGGGTTCGTCATGCTCAGCGAGCGGGGGCGGGATGCCGTGGCATCCGGCGTTCCCGGCAGCTTCGCCCTCGACCTGAGCCGCTGGCTGGCCATCTCCGACGGCTATCGCGACGGCGGTGCCGGCTACCACGCGACCATGCCCACCGACTCCATCGCGCGCAACCTCGTGCAGATGATCGAGACCCGTGATCGCGGCCTCGAGACGCTGCGTGCGGCGCAGATCGAGCTCGGCGGACGGGTGCGGGAGCTCCTGGCCGAGCGCGGGCTGCCCTCCGTGGCCGCCTCGGAGTTCGCCGCGCCCAGCGTCGTCGTCGTGCACACCGCCGATCAGGGTCTGCGCACGGGCCGCCGGTTCGCCGAGCACGGCCTGCAGATCGCCGCGGGCGTGCCGCTGCACTGCGGGGAGCCGGAGTCGTTCTCCACCTTCCGGATGGGACTGTTCGGCCTCGACAAGCTCGGCGATATCGACGGCACGGTCGCCCGGCTCAGGACCGCGCTGGACGCGATGGGCGTGTGAATCCGGCCGACGGGACCGGCACGGTGCGGATCCGGCCGTGACTGGATAGAGTGAGGCCACCACGGACGGGAGCCCGAAATGACCGACAAGATCATCGTGGGCGTCACGGATGCCTCCGGAAGCCGCCGGGCCGTCGACTGGGCGGTGGAGCGGGCGCGCGCCCGCTCGCAGAGCATCGAGCTTCTGAGTGTCGTCGGCGGTGCGGTCGGCATGGTCGGTGAGGGCATCGTCATCGACGCCGCCCTGACCGACACCGAGCGGCTGCTCACCGCCGAGGCCGAACGCCTCACTGCCGGCGGTGTGACGGTGACCACCCGCGTCGAGCTCGGCGATCCCGTCGCGGTGCTCTCCGCCGCATCGGAGGACGCCGTGCTGCTGGTGATCGGCAGCGACTACCGAGGCCCCGGACAGGGGCCAGCGCGCGGCTCGCACGGCATCCGCCTCACTGCCGCCTCACACTGCCCCGTCGTCGTGGTCCCGGACTTCGACCTCGATGCGGACGAGGAGCGCCACGGTGTGGTCGTGGGTGTGGACGGCTCGGCGGTGTCCGAGGCGGCGATCGCCTTCGCGGCGGCCGAAGCGGACCGCCTGGGCGAGCCGCTGACGGCCGTGATCGTCTGGACGCCGATCTCCGCCCCGCGCAATGCCCTCATGGCCAGCCCTCAGGCGTACCGGGAGGGCATGGAGGAGAACGCTCGACAAGCGCTCGCGCTGTCGCTGGCGGGCCTGCGCGGCACCTACCCCGACCTGCGGATCGAGGAGGCCGTGGCCGAGGGCTTCCCCTCCGTCATCATCAACGAGCTCGCCGGCAGCGCACGGCTGACGGTCGTGGGCAGCCGCGGGCACGGCGCCGTGCGCCGCTTCCTGCTCGGGTCCATCAGTCACGAGGTGCTGCAGCGGTTGGCGTCGGTCACGGCGGTGGTCCGCTGACGCGGGAATCCGGATGCCGGGGTGGCGCGCGCTACTGTGTGAAACATGGATCTGCGTGTGGCGGCATACGCGGTCGTCACCGACGACCAGGACAGGATCCTGCTCGCACGCTGGACCGAGGGGCGCCGAGTGGCCTGGACCATGCCCGGCGGAGGTCTCGAGGAGGGCGAGGATCCCGAGCTCGCCGTGCGACGTGAGCTGCGCGAGGAGACCGGGTTCCGCATCGAGACCACCGCGCTGCTCGGCATCCACTCCCGTGTCATTCCGGGCTCCCAGCGCTTGCACAAGGCGGGGTCACCGCTGCACACCCTGCGCATCGTGTACCGGGCGGAGATCACCGGCGGGCACCTGCGGTTCGAGACCAACGGGTCCACCGACATGGCGGCGTGGTTCACGCTCGAGGAGGTGGCCCGACTTCAGAGGGTGAAGCTCGTGGACATCTCGCTGCGGATGGCCGGCATCCTCTGAATCCGGCCGCCGCAGCCGGCCGCCCTAACGCTGCGACTCGGGAACGGAGATGTCCGCCACGGTCGCACCGTAGGAGGCGATCAGCGCGTCGGCGTCGACGAACAGGCTGTAGCCGTGCGCACCGGCGCCCATCGCGACCCGGCGCCCGACGATCGACTCGTCCGCGTACACCGGCCAGTCGGTGCTGCTGCCGATCGGCACGATCGTGCCGCGCTCGTACCCGGTCGCAGCCAGCGCCAGGTCCGGTTCGGGCAGGCGCAACCGGTTCACGCCCACGACGGCGCGCAGCTTCGGCCAGGAGATCGAGCGGCCGCCGGGCACCAGCGCGAACAGATACGAGTCGTCGTGGCGCTTGACCACCAGCGTCTTGACGATGTCGGAGGGCTCCAGGCCCAGCAGCTTCGCGGCCTCCTGCAGACTGCCGGCGGCCGGACGCTCCCGGATGTCGATGTCCAGACCTCGAGCGGATGCCGCGACGCGGACACGCTCGAGCCCGTCGGCTCTACCGTGGCCGTCGGTCGATGCTGTCACGCGTCGGGAGCGGACAGCGGGTCGTCGGCGACCCACAGCTCGTCGTCCGCGCGCAGTGCCTGCCAGGCGGCGACCACCACACCGATCGCCGCCGCGGCGCCGAGCACGAGCGCGATGAACGATCCCAGGCCGAGGCCCTTCTTCCGCGGCGCGGGCGCGACACGGGTCACGGCGCCGTGCCGCTTGGCGTTGGCGACGTCCCACGCCGACAGCGCCGTACCGACCACACCGCCCACGATCGGGACGACCTTCTCGTCGACGACGTGCCTGCCGATCCGCAGCCCGCGATCCACCGTCGGGGCGACCTTACGCGCGTAGGCGTCCTGCACGACCGGTACGATCCGCTCACGGTTGAAGTTCCCGAGCTGGCGGCCGGCTTCGCGGGCGATTCCCGCCGCCTGGCCCACGAGCACCTGCTGCGCCTCCCACAGCTGCCCTGCATCGTCCTGTAGCTTGCGCAGCTCCTTCTTGCGCCTGCGGCTGAGGTTCACGTTGCTCTCCCGTCGGTCGGAGTCCGTAGGTGTCTCATCTTGCCATGCGAGGCTGGAAGCGGGCAGGGTCTGGCGCATCCGTCCGACTTGTGCGAATATCTGCACCCGCACAGCAGGCCTCTGCGAGAATATGACCATGCCTCATGCTTCTCACGTCGCAACCCTGCACACCAACCACGGCGACATCGTCATCAACCTCTACGGCGATCACGCGCCGAACACCGTCGCCAACTTCGTCGGCCTCGCCGACGGGACCAAGGAGTGGACCCACCCCGCCACCGGCAAGCCCGGCGAAGGTCCGCTGTACAAGGACGTCATCTTCCACCGCATCATCCCGAACTTCATGATCCAGGGCGGCGACCCGCTCGGCCAGGGCACCGGTGGTCCCGGCTACAACTTCAACGACGAGATCCACCCCGAGCTGAACTTCAACGAGCCCTACATGCTCGCCATGGCCAACGCGGGTCTGCGCCGCAACGCCATCACCGGCAAGGCCGAGGGCACCAACGGCTCGCAGTTCTTCATCACCACCGACCCCACCCCGTGGCTGCAGGGCAAGCACACCATCTTCGGCGCCGTCGTCGATGACGCCTCCAAGGCCGTCGTCGACGCGATCTCCGCCGTTCCCACCGGTGCCGGCGATCGCCCCGTCGAGGCGGTCGTGCTGCAGTCCGTCGACATCGTCAAGGCCTGAGAGCACGGGCCGACCCGGATGACGACTCCAGAGTTCACGAGCAATCGCGACAACTTCTGCTACCGGCATCCGGGTCGGCAGAGCTTCGTGCTCTGCCAGCGCTGCCTGCGCACCATCTGCCCGGAGTGCCAGACCCAGGGCCCCGTCGGGGTGATCTGCCCGGAGTGCATGAAGGCGCAGCGCAAGGCCCAGTCCCCCGCCCAGCGGCGGGCGAGCCGACGGTGGCGCGGTGGTGCGGTGGCGATGGCCGGCCGCAGCGGTCGGCCGGTCGTCACGTACGCGCTGCTGGCCGTCACCGCTGTGATCGGGCTGCTCCAGCTGCTCCCGCGCGTGGGCGGCGCGATCACCGACCTGCTGCTGTTCGCGGCGGCGTACATCTATCCGGACCTCTCCGGCGCCCCGTTCGAGCCCTGGCGCATGCTGACCGTGCTGTTCGTGCACGGCGGTTTCATCCACCTCGGGCTGAACATGCTGGCCCTGTGGATGCTGGGGCAGATCCTCGAACCCATGCTGGGCCGCGGCCGCTACCTCGCGTTGTACCTGATCAGCGGGCTGGGCGGATCCGTCGCCGTCGCGCTGCTGGCACCCGGCGCTCCGACCGTCGGCGCATCCGGCGCCCTGTTCGGGATGATGGCGGCCCTGCTCATCATCGGCCGGCATCTCGGAGCCAACGTCACCGGCATCCTCGTCGTGCTCGTGATCAACTTCGTCTTCGGGCTCGTCGTCGGCGGCATCTCGTGGCAGGCGCACCTCGGCGGGGTGGTCGTCGGCGCGCTGATCTCGCTCATCTACGTGCGCACCCGCCGCCGCGAGCAGCGGATTTGGCAGATCGCGCTGCTGGCCGCTCTCACCGTCGTGCTGCTGGTGGTCGTGGAGTTCGTCGGGCGGATGCTGCTGCTGGCCTGATCAGAGGTTGTTCACAGAACCGTCCGACCCTGTGAACAACATCCGTGTAATTCTCCCCACCTGTGGACAGGCCTGTGGATAACTCTCTCGGCGGGTCAGCGCCAGCGCGTGGTCATGAGGAAGCCGATCAGGGCGATGCCCAGCCCGATGCCGAGGTTCCAGCCGCCGAGGCCGGGGATCGGGAACTGCGAGCCGGAGATGTAGTACACCAGGATCCAGGCGAGACCGAGCAGCATGAAGCCGACCATGACGGGCTTGAACCATACGGCGTTGGGCGCGGCCTGGTCGCCTTCGGGACGGTCGACGGGCTCTTCGGGTACGCGAGATCGTGCCATGCGGTTCAGTCTAGCCGGGGCGAATAGACTTCCCCCTATGCATGCTGTCGCTCCCGCCCGGCACTCATCGCGCCCGCGGCGTCGATCAGGGGCGACGTTTAGCGGGGTGCTCGGCGAGCTCCTGCTCACGGCCGGGGTGCTCGTGCTGCTGTTCGTCTCCTGGCAGATGTGGATCGGCGACATCATCATCGGGGCCCAGAACAACGAGAAGGGCGCCGCGCTGTCCGAGCAGTGGGCCCAGGCACCCGCGCCGGAGCCGCCGCCCGTCGTGGAGACCGAGCCCGACGGCACGGTCGTGTACGAGCCGCCGGTGCGTCCGCATCCGGCGGATGCCGAGATCTTCGCCAACATGCTCATCCCCCGCTTCGGGGCCGACTACAACGTGCACATCGCCGGCGGCACGAGTCGCGCCCGCACGCTCGACAGGATCGGCATCGGCCTGTACACGCAGTCGAAGATGCCGGGAGAGGTCGGCAACCTCGCCCTGGCCGGGCATCGCACCACGTGGGGGAAGCCGTTCAACCGGATCGACAAGCTCAGGCTGAACGACGCGATCGTCGTCGAGACGCTCGACGGCTGGTACACCTACCGGTTCCGCACGCTGGAGTACGTCCGGCCCACCGAGGTCGACGTCCTCGCCGATGTGCCGCAGCAGCCCGGGGTGCAGACCGGGGAACGGTACATCACCCTCACCGCGTGCTCCCCGCTGTACTCCCTGGCGGAGCGGATCGTCGCCTATGGGGTGTTCGAGAGCTTCCAGCCGCGCGCCGAGGGGCCTCCCGCCTCCCTCGCCCCCGTCGAACCCGCCTCCCCGTCACTGTAAGGAGAACGCCGATGTACGCTGCGCTGTGGCGCCTGCTGCCTGGCCCGTGGTGGGTGCGCCTGATCATCCTGCTGGCGCTGCTGGCGGCCGTGCTCTACGCCCTGTTCTTCTACGTGTTCCCGTGGGTGAGTCCGTACGTCACGCCCGGTGAGGTGGATCTGGAGTGACCGTGCGCGTGCTGGTGGTCGACAACCACGACAGCTTCGTGCACACCCTGATCGGCTACCTGCGCGAACTGGGCGCGGAGGTCGCCCTCGTCCAGTCGGATGCGCCGGATGCCGGGTGGGAGCGGATGCTGTCGGTGCACGACGCCGTGATGATCTCGCCCGGCCCGGGGACCCCGTCGAGCGCGGGCGCGTCGCTGCAGGTGGTGCGGCGGGCGGCGGAGGAGCGGATGCCGATGCTGGGCGTGTGCCTGGGGCATCAGGCCATCGGTGAGGCGTTCGGCGGCAGCGTGATCCGTGCGCCGGAGCTCATGCACGGCATGGTCTCGCAGGTGACCCATGACGGGTCGGCGCTGTTCGACGGCATCCCCTCACCGTTCGCCGCCGGACGCTACCACTCGCTCGCGCTCGACGAGGCGACCCTGCCGGACGAGCTGCGGATCACCGCGCGCGCGGAGAGCGGGACGGTCATGGCCATCACGCATCGCAGCCTGCCGATCCTCGGCGTGCAGTTCCACCCGGAGAGCGTGCTCACCGAGGGTGGGCACCGGATGCTGGGGAACTGGCTGGCCGGGGTGCGGGCTCACTCCCCCGTGACGCAGTAGCTCAGGCCCACCGTCGAGAGGATCGGCACCTCGCCGGGCGAGACGGTCATCGACAGCACGGTGTTCGGCGCCTGTCCGTCGCCGCAGGTGCCGATCTCGGTGGGCGCCACGGTCAGCGCCAGCTCCTCGAGCTCGGAGGTGGCCGCTTCCAGGGTGAACCCCGTCATGTCCTTGACCGTGACCCGGCCGTTGGCGATGACCAGGTTGATGGTCGTGCCCGGCGCCACCTGGGTTCCGGCCTCCTGGCTGGAGCGCAGCACGGTTCCCGCGGCCGCACGCGGGTCGTTGGTCTGCTCGACCGTGCCCAGCACGAGGTCGGCGTCGGCGATGACCTTCTTCGCGGCATCCTGCGACAGGCCCTCGATGACCGGCATCTCGATGGTGTCGGCGCCGGTGGAGACGTACACGATGATCGACTCGCCCTTGGAGACCTTCGCTCCCGTCCCGGGTTGTGAGCGGATCACGTGATCTTCGGCGAAGTCGGCGCTGGACTCGTCGCGCACATCGGCCTTCAGCCCGATCTCCTTGAGCTCGCCCTTGGCCTGGTCGAGTGTCAGGTCGACGAGGTTCGGCACCGTCACCGAGGTCGCGCTGGGCACCTCGGTGGAGCGCAGCGACAGGCTCACGACCCAGAACAGCACCGAGATCAGCAGCACGGCCAGCAGCGCCACGCCCGCCCAGATCCATGCGACCGGAGGCCCGGACTGCGTGCGGGTCATGGTGGTGTCGGTGCTCAGCTGGCGCAGCGACCGAGCGGTCTCCTGCGCCTGACGCGGGTTGGGCCCGTAGAGCTCGCTGGTGAGCGCGCCGATCTGCTTCTTCGTGGCGGTCTCGCCGGAGGCGACGCCGTGCAGAGCCATCCGGAAGGTGCCGGCGTCGGGGAAGCGCTGGTACGGGTCCTTCGCGAGGGCCCGCAGCACCACGGCGTCCAGCGCGTGCGGGAGGTCCTCGTTGAGCTCGGACGGCGGGATCGGCGTCTCGCTGACGTGCTGGTAGGCCACGGCCACCGGCGAGTCGCCCCGGAACGGCTGACGCGAGGTGAGCATCTCGTAGAGCACGACACCGGTGGAGTACAGGTCGGTACGGGAGTCCACCGACTCGCCCTTGGCCTGCTCGGGCGAGAAGTAGGCGGCGGTGCCGATGATCTGGGTGGTCTCCGCCACCGTCGAGGAGGAGTCGGAGACGGCTCGGGCGATGCCGAAGTCCATCACCTTCACCTGGCCGGCGTCGGTGATCATCACGTTGCCGGGCTTGATGTCGCGATGCACGACACCCGCGCGGTGCGAATAGTCCAGTGCCTCCAGGATCCCGTCGGTGTAGCGGATCGCGTCCTCGACCGACAGTGGACCGTCGGCGATGATGTCCTTGAGGAGCCTGCCGTGCACGAGCTCCATGACGATGTACGGTTCGATGCGACCCTGGCCGTCCGCACCGGGATCGCCGGCGTCGAACACGCGCACGATGGACGGATGCGACATGCGGGACGCCGCCTGCGCCTCCAAGCGGAAGCGCGTGCGGAAGACCGTGTCCCTGGCCAGCTCGGGGTCGAGGATCTTGATCGCGACCTCGCGTCCGAGCGTGAGGTCGTAGCCGCGGTGGACGGTCGCCATCCCGCCCTGGCCGATCATCTCATCCACGCGGTAGCGGTCGGCGAGGATGCGCGGCTCTGTCGACACGTCCGTCCCCCCAGCTGATCCTTGAAGTCCCCTGTCAGATTACCCGTCGGAACCTGGCAGGTCGGCGGGAGGCGTGGGCAGGACCGTGCCCGGGTCGGGCTCGGCGGCCTGGATGGTCGTCGACGTGCCCGAGCCGGACATCCCGGAGGCGCGTTCGCCGCAGAACGCGCGGTACGTGGCGGTGACCGTCTTGCCCGCCGTGTCGTCGTCGACGACGATCACCTGGGAGCCCACGCCGGGCTGGAAGCTCCTCTCGGTGCCGCCGCCCTCCTTGAAGGTCGCGTTGACGAGGGTGACTTCGTAGGAGCTGAGAGGCGCGGTGCCGGAGGGGCAGTTGTAGGCGCTCCAGTTCACGGTCGCCTCCTCGCCCTCGGTGACCGCGCCCGGGATGGTGGGCGCGGTGGACGGTGCCGGCACGGCGACCTGATCGGCGTAGTACTTGACCTGGATGGTCGCCGGTGGGGTCTGGTTGCCGCCGTTGACCACCTCGTAGATCTGGCCCTGCTCGGCCTCGCTGGAAGCCGGGGTGCCCGCGATGCAGTCGGCGACGAGACCCTCCGCATCCAGCGCGGCGGTGGCCTCGTCGCACGTCATGCCGAGAAGGTTGAGCGCATCGACGTCGACGGGCTCGGGGGCCTCCTCGGTCGGGCTGTCGTCCGGTTCGGGAGCGGCTGAGCTGGAGGTCGACTCGATGGGGGTCTCATCGCCGGGGTTGAGCAGCAGGCTGAACAGCGTGCCGCCGAGGGCGAGCACGAGCAGGGCGATGAGCGCGATGAGCGGCCAGGTCCACGGGCTGCGCTTCTTCTTCTCCGTCGGCGCTTCCTCCTCGGTCGCGCCACCGGCGGGCATCTGCGCCGTGGTGGGCAGGATGCGGGTGGCCTCGCCGTCGCCCATCCCCGTCAGGATGCGCGTGGCGTCGTCGGCATCCGCCGCACCCGCAGCGGCGATGGCGGGCACGGCGATCGCCGCCGAGTTCAGGTCGCCGCGGCGCAGCGCCTGCGCCGCGCGCGACACGGTGGCGGCGGAGGAGGGCCGGTCCCCCGGCTTCTTGGCGATCATCGCCATGACGAGGTTCTGCACGGGGCGGGGGACGGAATCGGGCAGCGGCGGAGGCTGCTCGTTGATCTGCGCCATGGCGATCGCCACCTGCGACTCGCCGGTGAAGGGTCGCTTGCCGGCGAGGCACTCGTACGCGACGATGCCCAGCGAGTACACGTCCGTGGCCGGTGATGCGGCGTGGCCGGACGCCTGCTCGGGGGACAGGTACTGCACGGTCCCCATCACCTGGCCGGTGGCCGTCAGCGGCACCTGGTCGGCGATGCGGGCGATGCCGAAATCGGTGATCTTCACCCGCCCGTCCGGGGTGATCAGCAGGTTGCCGGGCTTGATGTCCCGGTGCACGAGTCCCGCGGCGTGCGCGGCCTGCAGGGCGGATGCGGTCTGTGCGACGATGTCGAGGGTCTTGTCGGGGCTGAGCTCGCCGTCGCGCTCGAGGATCGTCGACAGCGCCTCGCCGGGCACGAGCTCCATCACCAGGAAGGCGGAGCCGTTCTCCTCGCCGTAGTCGAACACACTGGCGATGCCGTCGTGGTTGACGAGCGCCGCATGCCGGGCCTCCGCGCGGAAGCGCTCCAGGAAGCCCGGATCGCCCATGTACTCGTCCTTGAGGATCTTGATGGCGACGGTTCGCCCGATGACGTGATCGGTCGCCTCCCAGACCTCTCCCATGCCACCGATCGCGATCCGCGACTGCAGCTCGTAGCGACCACCGAACGACACACCCTGCGTCGGCCTCATCTGCCCAGCACCGCCTCTATGACTTTCTTCGCAATCGGAGCCGCAATCCCGTTACCGGAGCCCGACTGTCCTCTTCCACCGCCGTCTTCGACGACGACCGCCACCGCGACCTTCGGATTCTCCGCCGGCGCGAAACCTGTGAACCACAGCGAGTACGGGTTTCCGCCGTTCTCGGCGGTCCCCGTCTTCCCGGCAACGTCGACGCCGTCTATTCTTGCACCCGTCGCCGCCCCCGAACCGACCCCCTCGACCAGCACCGCGGTGAGGTCGCGCGCCTGCGCGGCGGTGAGCACCTGATCGAAGGCCTCGTCGGTGAACCGGGTGTGCGTCTCGAAGTCGTCGGCGATCACGGCATCCACCATCCGCGGCGTCATGACGGTGCCGCCGTTGGCGATCCCCGCCGCCACCATCGCCATCTGCAGCGGCGTCGCGGTGACCTGCCCCTGGCCGAACCCGGTCAGCGCCGTCTGCGGCGCGTTCAGGTCGGGCGGGTAACTCGAGGGGGTCGCCTCCAGGGGGATGTCGAACTCGGTGTTGAAACCGTACAGCTCGGCGGTCTCGCGGATGGCCTCGCCGCCGAGCTCGACGGCCAGCTCCGCCATCGGGATGTTGCAGCTGCGCCGCAGCGCCTCCGCGATCGTCGTCGTCTCGCCCTCGCCGCACGTGCCCTTCCACGCGTTGGAGACCTGCCTGTCCGAGCCGGGCAGCTGGTAGACGGCGGGGTTGGGCAGCGTCGACTCCAGCGTCCAGTCGCCGGAGCGCAGCGCCGCCGTCGCGACGACGAGCTTGAAGGTCGACCCCGGCGGGTTGAGGTTGCCGGCGATGGCGCGGTTGTACAGCGGCTTGGCGGGGTCGGCGACCAGGCGCTCGTGCTCGGCGTCGACGGCCGCGGGATCGTGTGCGGCCAGCTTGTTCGTGTCGAACCCGGGGGTGGACACCATGGCCAGGATGCGGCCGGTGGCGGGCTCGATCGCGACGACGGCGCCCTGATAGCCCTTCTCCTGCATCGCATCCCATGCCGCCCGCTGCGCCTTCGCGCTCAGGGTCAGGCTGGCGCTGAGCCCCTGCTGCGGCTGTCCGGAGAGGATGCGCTCGATCTCCGCGAAGAACGCGTTGGAGCCGGTCCCGGACAGATCGGAGTTCAGTGCGCTCTCGATGCCGGTGGCGGCCTGCAGTGCGGGGTTGAAGTATCCCGTCACGGGCGCCCACATCTCCGCATCCGTGTACACGCGCTGATACTGGTAGCGGTCGCCGGTGGGCACCGAGGTGACGATCGCCGAGTCGTCCACGAGGATCGACCCGCGCTGGATCTGGTAGCTGTCCAGGCGGGTGCGGGTGTTGGCCGCGTTCTGGGCGAGATTGTCGGCGTCGACGACCTGGATCCAGCTCGACGCGACGAACAGCGACAGGAACATCGCGAGGACGACGAAGCTGAGCCTCCGCAGTTCTTTGGTCATCCGATCACCGTCCTCATCCGATCACGACCCTGGGTTGGCGGCGCACGCCGTCGCTGATGCGCAGCAGGAGGGCGACGATGAGCCAGTTGGCCACGAGCGACGAGCCGCCGGCGGCGAGGAACGGGGTGGTCAGGCCCGTCAGCGGGATGACCCGGGTGACGCCGCCGACCATGATGAACACCTGCAGTGCGATCGTGAACGACAGCCCGGTGGCCAGCAGCCTGCCGAAATCGTCCTGGCCGGCCAGCCCGATGCGCAGCCCGCGACTGACGAACACCATGTACAGGCAGAGGATCGCGAACAGGCCGACGATGCCCAGCTCCTCCCCCAGGCTCGGGATGATGTAGTCGCTGGCCGCGAGCGGGGTGATCTGCGGGCGCCCCTGCCCCCAGCCGGTGCCGATCAGGCCGCCGTGGGCGAGCCCGAAGATCCCCTCCACGAGCTGGTAGCTGCCGCCCCGCGCGTCGATGATGTCGGGGTTGAAGGCGTCCAGCCAGTTCGTGAAGCGGCGCTCGACGTACGCCAGCACCCGGGTGGCGAGGAACGCTCCGGCGGCGACGCCGGCCAGGCCGATGAGCACCCAGCTGGTCTTTCCGGTGGCCACGTACAGCATCGCGATGAACATGCCGAAGATCAGCACGCCGGTGCCGAGGTCGTGCTGGCTGACGATGATCAGCAGCGAGACGACCCACACCACCAGCACGGGCCCGAGCTCGCGCATGCGCGGCCAGGTCATGCCGAGGAACCGGGTGCCCACGGAACTGAGGCTCTCCCGAGTGCGCACGAGGTACCCGGCGAAGAAGATCGCCAGGCAGATCTTGGCCAGCTCGCCGGGCTGGAACGAGAACACGCCGGCGATCGACACCCACACGTCGGCCGTCGCGCCCCTGGCCTTGAGGAACGGGATGGACGGCAGCACGAGCAGCACGATGCCGGCGAGCCCGGACAGGTAGGTGAAGCGGTACAGCACCCGGTAGTTGCGCAGCGCGATGATCAGGGCGATGACGCCCGCCAGCGAGATGGCCATCCACGCCAGCTGCTTGATGGACAGCGCGGACCATCCGGAGTTCTCCGCGGCGAGGTCGATGCGGTAGATCATCGCGATGCCCAGCCCCGTCAGGGCCGTGCCGATCGGGAGGACGAAGGGGTCCGCATCCGAGGCCACCACGCGCAGCACGATGTGCACCGCGAGCGCCAGCACGGCGGGTCCGCCGCCGATGAGGAGGATCATCGGGTCGATGGTCTTCAGCGCACCCAGCTGCACGAGGGTGAGCGCACCGGCGGAGAGCACGATGGCGAACAGCAGCAGCCAGAACTCCCGGTTGCGCTGCTTCTGCGGCATCCGGATGCGCTTGAGCGCCTTGACGACGCTGGTGTCGGCGGTGACGTCGGTCATGGTGTCGGCGCCTCCTCCGTCGCGTTCGGGGCGGGCGCGGTGGGGGCACCCGGCGTCGGGTCGGGGGTCGGGACGGGCACGGGGACCGGTGGCAGGGCGCTGGCGCGCAGTCGCTCGGTGATGGCGACCGCGTCGGCGAAGGAGCGGGCGTTGATGGTGCGCTCCACCGACGCCCGCTGATAGCTGGGCAGATCGGCGAGCAGGATGAAGGTGTCCTTCACCTCGGTGGACAGCTTGATGGGGCCGAGGTCCTGCTGCACGCCGCGGTAGATCACCACGCTGTCGTCGTCGGCGCCGACGAAGTAGCGCGTCTGCGTCCAGTTGTAGGCGAGGATCCCCAAACCGATGAGCGCGAGCACCGCCACGAGGAACGCGCCCAGCCAGGCGATGCGGCGGCGGGTGCGCCGACGCCTGTCCTCTTCGATGATCTCCTCGAAGTAGTCGGAGTCCGGCTCGAAGTGGCTGGGTTCGTTGGCGGCCTGCAGCACGGGGTGCAGCCAGCCGCTGAGCGACGATCGCGGGGCGGGCACGGGCAGGTCGGTGGGGTCCGACGCGGCGCCGACCACCGTCGGAGTGCCGGAGGAGAGCGGATGCGCCCCGCCGACGTCCACGAGCACGACGGTGACGTTGTCGGGGGCTCCGCCGTCGAGGGCCTGTTTGAGCAGGATGTCGGCCGTGCGTCCGGGGGCGAGCCCCTGCGACATGGCCTTGGCGATGTGCGTGTCGTCGACCACGCCGGACAGCCCGTCCGAGCACAGCAGCCAGCGATCCCCCGGACGCGTGGGCATGACGAACATGTCCAGGTCGGGGGCGATGTCCATGTCGCTGAGCACGCGCATCAGCACCGAGCGGCGCGGGTGGTAACGGGCCTCTTCGAGGGTGATGCGGCCGGAGTCGACCAGCCGCTGCACGAAGGTGTGGTCGGTGGTGATCTGGGTGAGCGCATCGTCGCGGTACAGGTAGATGCGGGAGTCGCCGATGTGGCCGATGACGGCGTGGTCGTCGACCATGATGATCGCGCTGAGCGTGGTGCCGAGCCCCGCCAGTTCCGGGCGCTCCTTGGAGGCGCGCACCAGATCGGATGCGGCGGTCGTGGCCGCGGCCTGCAGCGCGGCCTCGGCGTCGTCGGTGGAGGCGTAGTGCTCGTCGAGGCCCTCCATGCGGCTGATCGCGATGCTGGAGGCGACGTCGCCGCCGGCGTGCCCGCCCATGCCGTCGGCGACGACGAACAGGTTCGCGCCGGAGTACCCGGAGTCCTGGTTGTTGGAGCGCACCTTGCCGGTGTGGGAGATCGCGGCGCTCGAGCCCTCGAAGACCATCGGGACGGGTGACCCTTACGCTCGCAGCTCGAAGGTCGTGGCGCCCACCTTGACGGACGCGCCGATCTGCAGCTGCACGGCCTTGTCGCCCAGCCGCTGGCCGTTCACGAAGGTGCCGTTGGTGGAGCCGAGGTCCTGGAGGGTCCAGATGTCCCCGCGTCGGGAGATGCGGGCGTGGTGGCTGGAGGTGTAGTCGTCGCGGATCACCAGACCCGACTCGCTGGAGCGGCCGATGGACAGGGACTCGGCGCCGCCCAGCGGAACCTCCAGACCCGCCTTCGGGCCGGAGGTGATCAGGAGCCGGGTGGCGGCCTGGGCCGGGGTTCCGCTCGGCCGAGGGGCGCTGTGCACCGGGGAGGCCGGTGCCGCGACCTCAGCGGCGGGCAGCTTGCGCACCCGCACGCCGAACAGGTCGGCGCGCAGCGAGTAGACCACGGCGAACACGAAGAACCACAGCAGCACGAGGAACCCGACACGCAGCACGAGCAGCATCAGTTCGCTCACGAGACGCCTCCTCGCAGGCCGTGGGCGCCCGGGGCGGGGGAGCCGGAGGCGGGAACGACGCGGAAGACCAGCTGCGTGCGTCCGATGGTGAACGCGGTGCCGGTGCTCAGCGGGGCCTCGCTCACCTTCTGCCCGTCCACTTTGGTGCCGTTGGTCGAACGGAGGTCGCGCAGCAGGGCGCGCTCGCCGTCCCAGAGGATCTCGGCGTGCCGGCGGCTGGACCCGGCATCGGCGATCGTGATGTCGGCATCGCCGCCGCGGCCGATCACCGTGCGTGCGCTCGTGAGAGTGTGCTGCCTGCCGTCGACCTCGACGACGCCCTGCCAGGTGACGCCGCTCTGCACGGCGGACGCGCTGACGCGGACCGTCCCGGTGGCCACGTGCTCGTCGCTCTGCAGCGTGATGTGCAGCGGGCCGGCGAAGCTGTATCCCTGGGTGCGGGCGTGCGAGGTCAGCAGGGTGTGGAGCTCGTCGATGAGGGCGTGGCCGAGTGCCTGCATCCGCTCATCGTCCTCCGCGCTCAGGCGCACCAGGTACTCGCTGGGCGTGATGATCCGCTCACGGCTGACCACAGCCGCGTTCGTGTCGGCCTCGCGGCGCAGGGCGGAGGCGATCTCGACGGGCTGGATGCCGCTGCGGAAGGTCTTGGCGAACGCGCTGTTCACTGCGCGTTCGAGACCCTTCTCAAAGCTGTCAAGTAGTCCCACGTGGTTCCTCTGGCATGCCGACCGGTAGGGCCATCGTAGCCAGCCGCGCTGGAAGCGCGCTTCAGTCGGCGTGTTTTTCACTCGCCACGGGGCGCGGGTGCGGTGGTGCATCCCACGAGGCGTTCGCGCGAGAACAGGAGATTCGGCGAAGACAGGACGATCTCCGCCCGGAACGTCCTGTAACGGGTGAATCTCCTGTTCTCGCGCGTCCGTCGGCGCCGCGCGAGA
Source organism: Microbacterium soli (assembly GCF_039539005.1). Taxonomy (NCBI): domain Bacteria; kingdom Bacillati; phylum Actinomycetota; class Actinomycetes; order Micrococcales; family Microbacteriaceae; genus Microbacterium; species Microbacterium soli. Next base: position 1,260,726 of record NZ_BAABCP010000001.1, on the reverse strand, counting down.
CCGCGGATGAGGGCGACGGATGCCGGTCCCGGGGGTGTGCGGACGGCAGGCGCGGCCGTGTTAGGATCTTCAGGTTGAGTTCTTCGGAACACGACTGCGCGAGTGGCGGAATTGGTAGACGCGCTGGCTTCAGGTGCCAGTGCCCGCAAGGGCGTGGGGGTTCAAGTCCCCCCTCGCGCACACGAATGAAATGGCCCCTGACCTGGGATTCTATCTCTCGGGTCGGGGGCCATTCGTGTTGGAAGTGCTAGAAAAAGTGCTAAGCGCGGATCCGGAAGGATCGTAAGACGCCAACGACGGTGACATTCAGGGCTTCCTCGGGCTGAGGTGGAGATTTGTCCTTCGCGCGTTGAAGGGGCGGTTCATCGGCTCGTCCCCTGCGCGTGGTGCAGGTCACGGTGCCATGCGTAGACATGTGACGGTGTCGAGCCCCGGTGAGAGTGCGACCGCTGTGCTGGGGTCGGTTGTTTCCTGGAGTTTTCTGCGGCGCGCGCGGGTTTGGTTGAACCTGTGAGGCGTACATGTTGGGGGCGTAACGTCGGGTTATGGATACGCAGACACGAACGAGCGGTGCAGATACCGCGACGCTGGGCCTGGGATCGGTGCTGGTGGGTTCGTTGCCTGCGGCGCTGATGACTGATGAGGCCCCGGATCGTTACACGGTGGAGGCGGTGTTCACGCGCCGCCCCGAACGGGACGAGATCACGGAGATCCTGGGGAGCGAGACGCGGGAACGTCTCGCGAAGGCAGGGTACTCGACTGTCGAGGTGACGATCTCGGATCGTCGCTTGGAGATCGCGAACACGAATCTTGAGGAGTTGCGCGACGGTCTCGGCGGCGTGCTCGCTGACCGCCTGGCGGAGATCAGCGAGGGTGTCCGTGCGAAGCAGGATGCGGCGGCGGTCCGGTTCCGCGAGGCGGCTGCGGGTGAGCATGACAGAGCGGCCTCTGTCGCGGCTCTCGCGGAGTCGGTGACGTTCCGCACCTCCGAGACACGAGTGCCTGAGCCGGATCGGCGTGTCGCGGCGACCGACGATCGTGCCCGTATCGACGACTGGACTGACGAGGGTGGTCACGGGCGTTGATGGCGTCCGTGGCCGTGGGATGTGGGGCGCATCATGGGTGGGTTTCGTTCGACCACACCGCGCTCGATGGATCGGCGGAGCGGCAGGGCTGGGAGTGAGTTCACGGCCCTGGCGAAGACGATCCGGGATCAGGGGTTGCTGCGTCGCCGATATGGGTATTACTGGTCGAAGCTGATCGGCTTGCCGCTCGTGCTCACCGGCGGGCTGTTGGCGTTCGTGTGGATCGGTGACACGTGGTGGCAGCTGTTCACGGCGGTGTTCCTGGCGGTAGTGTTCACGCAGATCGCCTTTCTCGGGCATGATTCGGCGCACCGGCAGATCTTCGTTTCGGGCAAGTGGAACGATTGGGTGAGCCTTGTCCTCGGCGACCTGCTGGTGGGGATGAGCTACGGGTGGTGGCAGCACAAGCACACCCGTCACCACGCGAATCCGAACAAGCTGGGGTCTGATCCGGACATCGAGCTGCCGGTGATCGTCGTGGCTCCCGAGCGTGCCGCGCCGAGAGGGCGGGTTCTGTCGTGGTTGCGCTCGCATCAGGGGATCTTCTTCTTCCCGATCCTGCTCCTGGAAGGTGTCTCGCTGCATGCGTCCGGGGTGCGTCGGGTGGTCACGCGCGGTCCGTTGAGCAGGCGATGGGTCGAGATCGGGTTCCTCTTGGTCCGGCTGGTCGGTTTCCCGGTGCTCGTCTTCCTCGTGCTGTCGCCGGGCATCGCGTTCGTGTTCCTCGCGGTGCAGCTCGGGCTCTTCGGGTTCTACATGGGCGTCTCGTTCGCCCCGAACCACAAGGGGATGCCGATCGTGCCGAGCGATGCGAGCTTCGACTTCCTGCGCCGCCAGGCGATGATGAGCCGAAACGTCCGCGGCGGACGTCTGCTCGACACCGCGATGGGCGGGTTGAATTATCAGATCGAGCATCACCTCTTTCCGTCCATGCCGCGCCCTCACCTGCGCAAGGCGGCGCCTATCATCGCCGCGTACTGCCGGAGCCATGATGTGCCGTATGTGCAGACCGGGCTGCTGGCGTCCTATGCGATCATCGTGCGGTACATCAACCGTGTCGGGCTCGGGGAGCGCGACGTGTTCACCTGCCCCCTGGTCGAGCAGCGCCGTTACATCACCGCAGCCCCGCAGTGAGCACGCGCGACCACCCGGCAGCCGGGCGACGGCACGCCGCCGCCGTCGTCGTTTATAACCCCGCGAAGACCCCGCTGGAGCGGCTTCGCCCCGTGGTCGCGGAGTATGAAATCCAGCACGGGTGGGCGCAGACGCGCTGGTACGAGACCCGCAGCGACGACGCGGGCCGGGCCGCCGCGGAGCACGCTCTCGCTGCTGATCCGGCGGTGGTGATGGTCGCGGGCGGCGACGGCACGGTCCGAGCCGTCGCGGAGGTGATGCAAGGCACGGGCATCCCGGTCGCGCTGGTTCCCCTGGGCACCGGCAATCTCCTCGCACGTGATATCGGTGCGCCGCTCAACGACATCGCCGCCTGCGTCTCCGTTGCCTTCGCAGGTGAGGACCGGTCCGTGGATGTCGGGGTGGCTGAGCTCGAGGACGAGAGCGGCGCCCGGCGTTCGCACACGTTCATGGTCATGGCCGGCATCGGACTGGATGCGGAGATGGCGGAGAGCACGAGCACCATCGCGAAAAAGCATCTCGGCTGGTTCGCGTACGTCACACCGATCGCCCGCTCGGTCATCGTGAACAAGCTCTTCCATCTCGACTACCGAATCGACGGAGGGCGGGTGAGGTCGACGCGGGCGCACACGGTCATCGTCGGCAACTGCGGAACCCTCACCGGGAACATGCTCCTGATCCCCGCTGCGATCATCGACGACGGGCTGCTGGACGTCGTGATGATGCGCCCGACAGGACGCTTCGGGTGGGCGCGGATCGGAACCCGCCTCACCCTGCAAGGCCTCGCCCGCCGCTCCCCGCTCAGCCGCAAGATCCTCCAGCAGAAACCCGACCTCCACGCACTCGCATACGTTCAAGGAACCCGGTTCGACGCCCGGTTCGACGCCCCTCACCTCATCGAACTCGACGGCGACAGCTTCGGCCACATCACCCGTGTTCGTGTCAGTGTCCGCCCAGGCGCCCTGCATGTGCGCGTGGCGGCCGAAACGAACTCGGTGGAGAAGGGCACCGCCGCCCGGCAGCGGCCGTCACGCCTTTAGAAACCTCGGCGCCACGGCAAGGGAGGTGGACCGCGCCCCGTGCGTCCCGCGCGGGGTGACTACGCCTTGGCTCGCTTGGCGCGCTGCCGGAGTATCCCGAAGATCAGGGTGCCGATGAAGAGCACGATTCCGATGATGGCCAACCAGAGCAGGCCCTCGAATACGAATCCCACGATCGACAGCACCACCCATGCCACAAGCAAGATGAGAAGAACTGTCCACATGCTCCTCACGCTACGCTCAATCGCCCGAGAATACCGGTGATCAACGAAATTGCCTCTGCGCGATCTGTTCGGGCCTGCGGCTGACCGGAGGATTCACAGCACGGGCTGACATAGTGGGAGAGTGCTCCGCCGCGGTGATGGCATACCGATCCGAGGAGAAGGGGCGCTCATGCCCGCATGGTGGGAACAACTTCTACACATCACAACCGGTCGCATCAGTCGCCACCACGAACTTCCCGATCTCCGGCACCTGCCGACACGGCCTGTCGCCCTGGAACGGACCCACTACCTCGTGAACGATCGCGAACGCGACAGCCAAGCGCCTCGCACCTACGTCCTCCGCACCCAGCCCCGCACGCGAAGATCCCCAGCCGGGGTCGCCGTCACCTCCAACGGACGCGGCGTCGGCCATCTGCCCGCCGATGCAGCAGACGCCATAGGCCCGCTTCTCGACCAACTCGGCGGGGCGGCAATCGTCAACGGCACAGGACCGAAAGCGGGAAGCATCCGACTCCGAATCGACCTGCCAGCCCCTAATGCGGTCGGCAAGTTCATCCAGACGCTCGCGAACACTCTCGAGCGCTCCGATCATCCGTGACTCCGAAATGATATTCCCGCGGCAGTCTCTCGTAGCCGGGGCTGGCCGGGCGACTCTTCATGCTGACGCCGACGCCACCTCGGGAAATTGCGAGAGGCTAACTGTTCTCGCGCCATTCGGCTACAGGCCGAGACGCTCTCGGAGACTAGAAGGTGACCGGAATCATGCGGCTCATGCAACGGCGTCCCGTATCGGCGACGACAGGGTCCCTTTAGCGTTGCGATGCCGACGCACGACCATAGGTCTTACGAGTTGAGATGGGCGGCGAAGCGGTCTACAGCGGAGCGCTGCATGGTCGGGGTGACGTGAGAGTAGATGTTCATCGTCGTGGTGATCGTGGAGTGCCCGAGCCGCTCTTGCACGACCTTGGGGTGTTCGCCGAGTTCGAGCAGCAGGGTCGCGTGGGTGTGACGCAGTCCTTTGATTGTGACCCGGTGTAGGGAGTCGAACTTCGCGGTGGCCCATTTGAGGCGGCGATCCCAGCGGCTGGTCATCGCGTCGGGTGAGCGGAGCTTCCCGTCGTCGTCGCCGAAGATGTAGGCGTCGGCTTTCGCAAGCTCGAACGACACCTCGGCCCGCGCGACCTTGTAGGAGGCGAGCACCTTCAATGTCTCGGTGTCCACGTCGATGACGCGGGCTTGCCCGGTCTTGGTGGTCTTCGTCTTCGTCCAGTCGTCGGTATCGACGGCGCGGCGGATGCTGACTCGCATCGTCTTCGTGTTGATGTCCGACCACTTGAGGGCGAGCGCTTCGGAGCGGCGCATGCCGGTGTAGGCGATGAGTCGCCACAGCGGGAACAGTTCGTCGTCGAGGGTGTCGCGGTTCCAGGTGAGGAAGGTCTGCAACTGCTCGGCCGTCCAGGTCGCGATCTCGGGTTTCTGCGCCCGCACCTCGCTGGACTTCGGCGGCTTCACGGTGCGCTTCTTCTTCGCCGGGTTCACCGTCAGGTGCCCGTCGTCGATCGCCGCGTCGAGGATCGCACCCAGCACGACATGCACCTTGTGGACGCTGTTGGCAGAGAGCGGCTGTCCTTTGCCGTATTCGTCGTTGCGGCCGTGGTCTTCGAGGTCGCGGTAGTGGCGGGCGATACGGGTGGCGGTGAGCTTGTCGAGCCGGATCGCGCCGAGCTGGGGGCTGATGTGGTTGCGGATGATCTTCTTGTACCCGGTGATCGTGGACGCCGCGAGCTTGAGTCCTGCCACCCACTCATCCGCGTAAGTCCCCACGGTCGGCACCTTGTTGCCGAACTTCTCGTTCTGCTTGCGCTGCTTCAACGCCTCCTGCAAGGCGTCGTTCGCCTCATCGGTGCTGGTGAACCCGGAACGAGTCAGCCGCCGCGATCCCATCTCGGGGTATTCGGGGTCTTTCAGGACGTAGATCTGGAACCGCCACCGCTTCCCCATGTCGGTGTCGTAAGCCTGGATCGAACCGGGCTGCCGGGAACGGGAGCGCCGCTGCTGCTTCTCACCCCCGCCGCCCCGCCCTGCGGACTGTGGCTTCTTCGTCATGACAGGGTGCTCCTTGCCGTCGTCTGCCCGGGCCGATGGGTATCGCCGTAGTTCTGGATGTAGTCGGCGGCGTTGAACACACGCCCCTCCGGGTCGAGTTGCACGCCTCGCTCCCGGATCACACGCGCGCGTGCCCGCGCTGTCTCCAAACGTTCCTGGTAGGCGGCGATGGTCTTGGGGTGGGCGCTCGGCTTCTCGGGATCGTCCTTGCTTGGGGCGGTCATGCCTGCGAGGGTGGTTTCGAGGTGGTGGATGCGGTCGGTGCAGATCACCCATTCCTGCTGCCAGTAGTTGAACAGCCCCTCATCGGTGAGCACGAGTTCCCCGCGCATCCACCTGTCGATCTCCTCCGGCTCATACCCTTCCGGCACCCCGGTGAGGGTCGTCTGCTCGTCGGGCGGGGTCAGGAGCGCGGCGGGGGTGGTGCGCAGCAGGTAGGCGATCACGGTCAGGTCGTCCACGTCCACGCGGCGATCCCCGGCCTCCAACTTGCTGATGCCCGAGGTGGAGAGCTTGCGCCCTGCGGCTCTCAGCCCGTCGGACATGGTGCGCAAGTCCATACCGATCGCTTGCCGGGCCGCACGGATGTTCTGTGCGACGTGCGTGTTCGTGATGCCTGCGGGGTTGCCCCGCACCCTCTCGTTTTCCATAGTAGAAAACTACAGCGCAATGCTTGACAGCGCAAGTGCGATTCTCTACGGTGGGATGAACCATATTTCTCGGCGCTGACACGAACGGATGGTGCGACATGCGGCAGAGCACCCTCGACATGGACGACCTCCGTGGGCGACGCAGCCTCGTCATCACCCGCAAAGAAGCCGCCGAAGCACTCGGCGTCGATCCCCGCACGATCACCACGAGCATCAACGAGGGCACCATCCCGCATGTGAAGCTCGGTCGGCGCATCGTGATCCCGCGTGAGAAGTTCCTCGCCCTCTTCGCAGATGTCGGGACTGATACCGGCGAATCCTGACACTCCGCTGGCTGTGCCGAATCGGCACCCCCGCCCCTGGCTTCCGGGTGGATGTCGGTGGGGCGACGTAAACTAGGTACAGAACGCCAACCATAAGGAGGCACCCCGCATGGCTCTCAAGACTCCGGTATCCGAGGCCCATGTCCGGCGAGTGCTCGCGGAGGTCGAGGCCGGGCAGGTCACGGCCGGTGCGGTCGTGACTGAGGCGGACCGAGAGATTGCCCGCCGTCAGGTGCGCGGTGAACTGTCCGCGGATGAGGCGGTGCGCGAGGCGATCGCTGCGGCGCTTGACCGCTTCCCCGAGAAGTAACCCGTCCGGGCAGGAGCACCAGTGCCCGACCGCTACAGCTACCCGAACAGCCTCGTTCTGATCAACAAGCTCGGCATCACCGACTACGACCGCTGGAAAGCCGTGGAGACGGCCGCGATCCATCAGCGCATGGTCGAACTCACCGAGCACCCCATCCCCGGCCGATACGACCTCGCCCACTTGCAGGCCATCCACCGGCATCTGACTGCCGATCTGTATGTCTGGGGTGGTGACATCCGCGACACCGACACGCACCCCGGCGGCACGGGTATCGCACACTGCCGTCCGCCGTTCATCGTGCCCGAGGCTGAGCGCGTCTTCGGGGAACTCGCTGCCCGTGACCATCTCCGCGGCCTGGACGCGGATGCGTTCTCCGACGGGCTGGCCTGGGTGTGGGGTGAGACGACCGCGATCCACCCGTTCCGTGACGTGAACACCCGCAGTCAGCACATCATGTTCAACCAGCTCGCCCGCGACGCCGGATGGGTCATCGACTGGTCTCAGATTCCCGGCGACGTGTTCGCCCACGCCCGCACCCTCGCGATCGTGGAAGACCACACAGGCATCGACGCGCTGATCCGGCCGAACCTCCACCGGCTCGACGCAGGCGGGCGAGCTGGGGAGGCGGTGACGGTGGAGCAGGTGCGCAGCTTCCAAGCGCGGGGTGTCTCGCGGACGCCGGACGTGCTGGATCGCGAACTCGACGCAGCCCGCCGCCGACGTTCTCATTCGGCCGCGGGGTCGTTCGGCACGGGCGCGCGCCGCCCGGAGCCGCCAACGCCCCACGGTGGGCTGTCTCTGTAGCGTCACCAGGCCGGGTCACAAGCTGCGCCCCGGCCCTTCTCGCCGCTGATCCGGGCCAGTCCTCGTCAGCCCCGCGTTGCGGCGCGTGAGGGCCTCCTGACGGGCTTGCAGCGCCTCGCGCTCGGCCCGTTGCTGCTCTCGCCGCTGGGCGAGCCATTCGGCGGCCTCAGCGACGGGGCGGGCATCCAACTCAGCGATGACCCGCCGCGCGTCGGCTGCCCGCTTCCTGGCGCGTTCGGCGTCGGCCTTGGGGTTCGGGGTGCGGAAGGTGCCTCGCATCTGCCGTGCCTGCTCCGCGCCGTACACCTCGACGGTGAGGCGATCCCGTTCGACGGCCTGCCGCTGGGCCGCCTGCTGCCTCGCGGCCTCGGTGTCGCTGAGAGCCTGTTCAGCCACCTGCACCTCCGAGTGAGCGTCAGCGTGTTCCGTCGCGATCTTCGTCGCCCACTCGGCGACAGGGCGCAAGAGAGACGGCGAGGTGCCCCAGGTCTGGGTGACGCGCTGCTCGATCTTCGCCACCGACTCTTCCGCGGTGTTGATGTCCCGGGCGGCGGTGCGCCTGCGCCCGAACTTCGCCGCACGCGCCGCGTCGCGAGCGGCCTGAAGCTGCGCGCGAGCCTCCACGAGTTCTTGCCCATCTGTCCGCACCCGCGTCTCCACTTCGGCGGTGAACGCGTGCCGGGTGTGCTCTGCAAGCGCCTTGGCATGGGTCACACGCTCGGCGTGCTCCTCGGCTTCGACGTGATGCGCTTGCTTCTGTGCGGCGAATCGGGCGGCGGCATCCTCGAACAGTGCTGCGTGCTGCTCTGCGCGTTCGATGAGCTGCGTCAGGCGTGCCCGCTCCGTCTGCACGAGCCGTACCGGCCCATCGTTCACGAGCCCCCGCACAGCGTCTGCTGCGCGTTCGGTCGCGTCGGTGAGGCCTCGGTCGGCACGGTCCCGCTCCATCGCCGCGATGAACTGCTCCCGCGCCTGCTCCTGGGTCTCGGCAACGACGTGCAGCAGGTTCTGTTCGCGGCCGCGAGTCATGCCGACATAGACACCTGCCGCGCTGGTGGCGTCGGTGAGGATCGTGTGCGACCCGGTGACGGTCGCGCCCTGCACCCCGTAGGCGGTCGCCGCATACGACAGGTGCGCGTGTTCGGCCACATACTCGGCGGGCAGGCGCACGGTGCGCTGCCGCTTCCGCCCGTTCCCCGCCTCGCGCACACGCAATGCCCCGTCCTGCTCGACGCGTTGCACGATCCAGTTCTGACGGTTCGCCACACCGATGCTGGTGTTGTTCTTGCGCGTTTGGATCACGTCCCCAGCACCGATGGGGAGGCCGTCGTTGCCGGTCGCGGTGCGATGGTCGTCGACCTCACCACGCGCCACCCGTTCCTCACGGATACGCGCGTTCACAGCGCGAGCCTCGTCATTGGACGTGACCGTGACGGTTTCTCCCTCCCGGCTTCGCTTGGCGATGTGCTCGCGCACGTCTTCGTTGCTGGCGTGCAGGCGTACGAGGCCGAGCGCGGTGAGTTGGTCGAACACCTCGCCGGGGTTGCCACCGTCCCGCATCCGCACCGTCAGGTCGGCGTAGGCGCGGTCAGTGAAACGGTGCACCTGCGCCATGTCGAACGTGCGGCCCCGGAGCTGTGCGGCCATGTCGAGCACCCCGCCGCGTCCGACGGCGGCGAGCTGCGCGCGATCCCCGACGAGTGCGACCGTTGCGCCCGCCTCATCGCAGACGGTCAGGAGGGCGATTGCGGTGTCCTGGTCGAGCATTCCGGCCTCGTCGACGATCACCCGCTCACCCCGCGCCAGCCGCGCGCCCTCGACTGGGCCGTGATAGGTGTGCCCGGTGTCGGGGTCGGTGTCGCCGGGTGCGAGGCGTGTCCATACGCCGTCGCTGTTCCATCGCCATCCGTGAGCGTGCACGAGCGCCGCAACACTGGTCGCGGGCACGCCGAGTTCATCGTGTGCGACCTGCGCGGCGCGCAGCGTCGGCGCAACTACCCGCGACGCCCGCCCGTGCAGTGCGGCGGCTTCGACTGCAACACCGAGCATCGTCGTCTTCCCGCTACCTGCTGCTCCTTCTCCGATCACGAGCGGGTCGGTCGATGCGACCGCGGCGGCGGCGCGCTCCTGCCCGGCGTCCAGGCCGCGCCTGCGCGCCGCCCGGCTTACGTCCGGGTGCTCCGGGTCTTGTTGCGGGATGCGCGCGGCGATGAGGTCGCGCAGCTCCGTCTCCGCCTGCACGACACGCAGGCTGGTGCGGTGCGCCACATGCTCCGGGGCGGGTGTGCCAGGCGGGAGGATCGAGAAGCAATCCTCCATCGCCAACGCCGTTGCGACGTTCACGAACTCGCGTATCTCGGCGGGCGCTGCTTGCACGCCATACTCGGTCATGATCCGTGTCGCGTGCTCCTGCACCGTATGCCTCGTCCACGCCGAACCACCAGCCGCGCACCGATCCAGTGCCCGGTTCGCGACGGTCTGCACGGAGAGGTCGTCAAGTGACGCCGGCGTACGGCGCGCAGGCCGGCGCAACCTGGCCGGGTCGTAGCCGACGTCGTGCAGCTCGGTCACCCACGCCTGCTCTTCGCGGAGGGTCGTGGGCTTCTTCGCGGGCCGCTCGTGCGCCCACGCTTTCGCCGCGAGACGCGCGGAGACAACCGGCCCCATCGACTCGCCGGGATGTGCCGCCTCCCACTCCGCTTCGAACCGTTCGAGGTGTCGGCGCACTTGCTCGCCGCGCTTGCTCATCACGCCGTTGAACCGCTCGAGCTCGACCACCTCACCCGATACGGGGTCAAGAGTCAGGCCGTGCCGATCCAGCACCTCCGCAAGCTCCGGGTGCGCGGCGATCACGGCAGTACCGAGCGCGCGAATCGCGCCCTGCTGCCGGAACAACGCCGCCGTGTCCAGCGCCCGCCGCTTCCCGGCCGCCCATACGCGGGTGCCGATCTGGAAGTGGATATGCCGGTGCGGATCACCCGCCCGGGACGTGCGGTGCGACACCGCCACCGTCTGCAACTGCTGGACGGGCACAACCTCCTGCTTGCCGCGCGGACCCACACGGGTCACGGAGTGCTGAGCGAGCCACCGCTGAATCTCCGCCACCGCGTCCTGCTGCGCCCGGTCGAGAGCAGCAGAGACTTCGGGGTGGAGCGCGGCGGCGATCGACAGCGACTTGGGGGCGTTCACGACCATCTCCGCGAACCGCGGAGACCCCTGCCGCCCCTCGCCCGGCAAACGGGGCCTGCCCATCGACTCGCCTGTGAGCGGGCTCGCCCAGTCCACCCATGCTGCATACGCCTCCGGGTGGAGGCCCAGCGCGACTGTCACGTTCCCGGCACCATCGAGCGCAGTGAAATCCGCCACGGACGCGTCAGCGCCGAGGTAGTAGTCATCCGCGCGAGAGCGGTCGGCCTCGACATAGCGGCGCGCGTCGGCCCCGGTTCCCCGGAACAGGATCACGCCGCCATGCATGAGGCTCACCACCCAGGATTTCCAATACGGAAACTATGTTATCTACCACGGTAGCATACGTTCATTCAGAAGAACAGGGATGAGTTAGAGGAGCCTACGTGGGGCGGAGGAGAGAAAGCGAAGCGTTGCTGCGTTGGGCGAGTACTCAGCGCTTATCGACGAGGCAAGGCTTGGCTGCCATCGACGGGAGAGTGACTGCGCCGCGATCGACAGCAGGGTTCTACGTTTTCCATTTATTGACCATGCTGTTCTGCTGCAACATAGGCGATGAGCCGAGCGAGTCGCGCGATGATGAGCAGGCCAACTCCGACCGCTATTGCTAGGACCGCGATGACGGGGATTGGTGCTCCGGCGAACAGGATAGGCCAGGTCGCGGCGCGTCCCAAGATAGCGGAGCCCCATACTGGAACTGTGAACAGCACCGCTGCCACGACAGCGCCGATCCCGAGCGTGATGGTGGCGCGGATTTTCCCAAGACGCCTTGCCCAACGCGCGCTCCGCACAATCCCTCGCGCAAACAGCCCGAGAAGCGCAATGGCGACGAGGGTGATCACGATGTCCCGGCCCGGCCCGGGTGCCGGTGGCGCAGTTCCGAGTTCCCCGGTCGAAGATGCTTCATACAGAGAGGCCGCTATCTCGTAGGAATCCAGTGCAGAACTCGCCTGTAGAACTGCTATACCGGTTTCGTGGGGAAACAACCCCTGGTAGGCGCTGGTTCCCGCGCCGACGCCGGAGTGTGAGACCCGTTCGACGCCGCCGTCTGCCGGTGGGCCGCTGTACCAGCCCAGCGCATACAGGCCCCCTTCCGGTGCTTGGCGACGGTGCATCTCGTCGCGCATTGCCGCGGACAGCACCTCCTCACCGCCGGGCAGCACACCGTGCTGGAAGCGGAGCCAGATGCCCAGATCGTGAGCCGTGGAGGTCACGCCACCAGCACCAGCGACCCAACTGTCGGGACCGGTGACTCGAACCGGTGCCCCGAACGCCTGCGCATGCCCCGGAGCACCCTGAACCTGACCGCTGGTGGACGCACTCGTAGTCTCATCCATTCCTAGCGGGTCAAGGATGTTCTGTTGCAGATAGGTATCCAGATCCTGGCCGGAGACTTCTTCGATGAGCTGGGCGCAGATCCAGTAGTTGGGATTCGAGTAGGCCCAATCCGTTCCGGGGTCGAAAGCGAGTCGACTGCGCGACAGCAGTTCGCCTGCTTCTCGCGGAGTCTGCGGTCCGGCAGCGTATTGGTCGAACCCGAGGGTCGCGTCGCTGATTCCGCTCGATTGATTCAGGAGTTGTCGCACAGTGATGCTCTCGGCACGCTCGTCATCGAGTCGCAGATCCGGCAGATACTGCGTTACCGGCACATCGAGGTCAACCCGTTTCTCCTCGACGAGTTGCATGACCGCGGTCGCGGTGAACGATTTCGAGAGCGACTCGATGCGGAATGATGTGTGCTCATCGACCGGGCGACCGTCGACCTGCCCTGCGCCAGCTTCCACCGCGACCTCGTTCCCGTGTGTGACGACAACGGCGATCGCCGGAACTCCGCTCGCGTTCACCTCCTCCAGCCATCCCTGGACGTCCTCCTGCGGTGCAGCCGAGGCGGCCTGGATCGGCATGATCTGCGCCATGAGCGCGAGGGCCACGCCAATGGCAGCGGCCAGACGAGTGCGCGTGAATCGGGAGTGCGTCGTCGTTGCTATTGTTGCCGTTCTGCTCATGCATCTCACGGTAGAAACTCGTGAACGCGCGGCGGCAGGGCCGTCCGGCCCCTCCTCGCTTAGCAAAGTACCCCCGAACGGCGGGTGTATGCAGTAAGGAAAGGCCGGGAGAATATGAAGCATGTCCGATGTCTTGGTTTGGGTCGCGATCTCGCTGCCAGTGTCCGTCGCCGCTGTGCTTACGGGGCGTCTGATGCTGTTGCGCCGTCAGGAGGCAGAGCTTGGTTGGGAACTCGCAGCGCAGAAAGAATCGCGCGCCGTCGAGACCGAGCAGCGTATCCGTTCGGCGCATGCCGCCGAGCTTTCGCGGACGATCCACGATGACCTCGGTCATCGCCTCACGCTCGCTTCGATCGAGGCCGCCGCTCTACGCACGCGCGCAGGCACGGATCTCGCACCCGATCTCGAACGGTTGCGCGCTTCCATCGCAGAGTGCGTCGAGGCGCTGAATCGGTCAGTCAGCGGTCTCAGCCTGGAGGCAGAAGGCTCGGGATTGGAGGAAAGCATCGAACACATCGCCGATACTGTCCGTCAAACTGAGACCCCGGTGCAGGTCGATATTCAGGTCGCGAGGAACCTGGCTGGATCGACGCCGTCGTCGACCACGACCAGCACCGCGATTTCGGTGGTGCGAGAGGGATGCACGAACGCGCTGCGCCACGCACCCGGAGCACCGATCCGCATCCGTATCCGAAGCGACCGTGACGAGGTCGTCATCGGTGTGGAGAACGATGCAGTCGATACCGCGGTCGGGCCGACCATCTCACCCACAGGCGGACGCGGACTGCGAGGGCTTCGCACCCAGGTCGAAGAGTTGGGCGGTTCACTGAAAACCGGACCCAGTGGTGACGGTTGGCATATTCGAGCGAGTCTGCCGCTACAGGCCACCACCGGAGTGAACGAAGCTCGACGTACACTCATGCATCGGCGTCGCCGAACGCGGCGGATGCTCATCGCTCTCCCCGTGGCGACTGCCGCGCTCATGATCGCGATTCCCGTGGGCATGGTGCTCGGTCAGGCTGCGCTCTCCCGCCTTTCCGCCACAGATTTCGCCGCCATCACCGTCGGGGAGTCTGAGAGCAGCGCCCGCTCCCGACTTCCGATTGTGGAGATGGAAGCACCGCCGCAGCAAGTGGGATCGGGGGACTGTCGCCACTACGAGTCGACTTTCAGTCCCTTCGAGCGCACCGAGGTCTACGAAGTCTGTTTCACGAACGGGCAAGTGAACTCGACAACGACTATCCCAGCACCATGACCCCCGCACCGAATGTCAACGACGGCTCCCACGCTATCCGTGTCGCACTGATCGACGACGAACCGCTCATCCGAGCGGGCCTGCGCACGATCCTCGAAAACGATCCACGCATCCGTGTCGTCCTCGAACACGGAGACGGTCTCGGCATCGTTCCCGCGGTACGAAAGGCTCAGTGTGACGTTGTGTTGATGGACGTGAGGATGCCGGGCCGATCGGGGCTCGATGCGATCGCAGACCTGCGCGCGGCAGGGGTACCTGCGCGACTGGTCGTGTTGACGACGTTCGCCGACACTGAGTATCTGCGACGAGCTGTAGAAGTGTCGGTAGACGGATATGTGACGAAAGCCAGCGCCCCGGAAGACCTGGTCAACGCGGTGCACACCGTCCAAGCTGGCGGTGCGGCATTATCGCCCGTCGTGGCCCGCTGGTTACTGGAGAACGCTGCCGGTCCGATGACGCGGCAAGCCGACGCCCACGAGCTTGTCTCACGACTCACCCCGCGTCAACACGAAGTCCTCCTCGGGATCGCGCGAGGAGAGGACAACGCCCGAATCGCCAGCAGCTTGTATCTCTCCGAAGCAACAGTCAAAGGCTATGTCAGCGAAGTGCTTCAACGCCTCGGCGTAGAGCGTCGAGTACAGGCCGCCGTACTCGCCCATCAAGCCGGCCTGCTCTAGGCCGTGTTGCTAAACCGGGGTCGGGGTTTCGAGCCGGCCCCGCCCCCGGTCAGCATCAGGGTGGGCGGAGCGAATGTTCCGTCGCGCCCGCTGCGGGTCAGAGGTACGGCTGGGTGATCAGCTCGAGATAGTGCCCTGAGGGATCGAGAAGGTAGACGCCTCGACCGCCGTGCTCGTGGTTGATCTCTCCGGGCTTGGAGCGCTGGGGGTCTGCCCAGTGATCGAAGCCGTAGTCAGTGATCTTGGCGTATGCACGGTCGAAGTGGGGGTCTTCGAGGAGAAATGCGTAGTGCTGCGGCGGGAACTCCATCGGCGGGGCTGCGAACTGCAGCAATACCCCGCCGGCGATCTGGACGTTGACGAACGGGCCCCATGCGGGCGCGTCGTCGGCTTCGAGCAGGTCACGATAGAACTCCGCCATTTCGGCAGCGTCGATCGAGGCGATGATTGTGTGGTTGAAGTGTGCTGTCATGATTCTCCTTGTGTCGTGTGGGTGAGTTTGGGTCACTCACACAAGGAGGAGCGCGGATCAGCGCACGACCAGATCGCCGTTCTGGGAGCGGCCGACGCGGGCCTGGCTGGTCATCATGCTCACAAGGATACCGTGACCGCGAGTTGATCTCCCTCGATGCGCTCCGGAGCCGACATGCTGCCGAGCCAGTGCAGAGTGGCGGCGAGGCAGAGGCCGGCGTGGTAGTTGCGGGCGAGCTTGTCTGAGCGCATCGCTATCCCGCGCCACTGCTTGAGCTTGTTGAAGCACCGCTCGACGACGTTACGGTCGCGGTAGCGGGCCCGCTGCTCGTCACCGAAGTCGATCGGCCGGCCGCGCCGCTTGCGTCGGTGAGCGATCTGATCCTCACGCTCCGGGATCGTCGCCGCGATCCCGCGCTCGCGCAGCCCGGCCCGGTTCGCCTTCGATGGGTAGCCCCTGTCCGCGAGCACCCGGTCCGGCCTCGACCGTGGCCTACCCCTCGCGCCGGGGACGCGGATCTCGCGCAGCGTCGCGGGCAGCATGCTGGTGTCCGCCGCCTGCCCCGGGGTGAGGATGAACGCGAGAGCGCGTCCCTTCCCGTCGCAGACCAGGTGATTCTTCGTCGTCAACCCGCCACGGGAGCGGCCGATCGCATGATCGGGCGGCTCGTCACCGAACTTCTTGTAGTTCGACAATGCCCCCCGGTGGTGCGCGGAAGGGTCGCACCATGCTGATGCACGCGCACGATCGTGGAGTCGATCGACGCGACCCAATCCAGATCACCGGACTGCTGCGCGAGC
Organism: Microbacterium soli; assembly: GCF_039539005.1. Lineage (NCBI taxonomy): Bacteria > Bacillati > Actinomycetota > Actinomycetes > Micrococcales > Microbacteriaceae > Microbacterium > Microbacterium soli. The sequence continues at coordinate 1,244,654 of NZ_BAABCP010000001.1, read as the reverse complement.
GACTGCGTCTTCTCCAGCACCCGCGCCCACACGCCCTGCTCGGACCACCGGTTGAAGTTCTTGTAGATCGTGTTCCAGTTCCCGAACCGCTCCGGCACGTCCCGCCACGGTGCCCCGGTCCGGAACCGCCACGCCATCGCCTCGACCGCCGTGCGCCGATCCACCGGCGGCCGACCCGTCGACTTCGCAGTCGGGAACAGCGGCCCGATCACAGCCCACGCCTCATCCGAGATCACATCACGCAACACGGTCCAAGATTCGCCCACGAGGCACCCGAAGGCGTTTATCAACACGGCCTAGTCAACCTGACAAATGATGCCGCCAACCGGAGCCGACGGGTTCAAAGTGCTCTGATACGAACTGGCGAGTTGAAGCCTCGTAGCAGGTCGGCCAAGGGTGTAGCCCGAACCGAGGTTCCACGGCTCCCCAAGCCGCAAAAAGTGCTAACGAAAGTGCTAAACAACCTGTAGGTTGGGGTATCGCGATGGAGTTATCCACAGGTCAGATGTCGTAGATCGTTGGTTTCATGCGGCAGAACGCTCTACCGAGATTCGCGGCGCGAGGGGGTCGAGGTCAGTTCAAGTCCCCCCTCGCGCACGGTGTCCTGAGTCGCGACATAGTTTACGGACTGGTCGCAGCTCAGGACTTTTTCGTGTCTTGGGGTGTTGACGGCTGGCGGGGGACTGGTGAGTCGCGTGATCGTTGACGGTGCTGGTCAAGGGTTCTTGGGTTGGTAGTTCTTGGTGGGGTCGATGGTGAATTCGGCGATGATCTCGCCGGTGTTCATGCTGCTGACGGTGCGGCGGCTTCCACGTGGGTGAGGCCCTGGTCGGTGACAGCGCGGACGATGACGAGGTTCTTCGGCTTCATCCGTCAACGATCACGCGACTCACTCGTCAACGATCACGACCCTCGCGTCGTCAACGATCACCCGACTCAGGTGTCAACGATCACGAACCGGATCCCCGCGACCAGCCGTCAACGATGTCCTGAAACCAGACACCCCCTCGCGCACGGTGAGTCGGCCCGTAGGCCCGACGAGTGAATGGGTTCGGTGTGTTCGTGCCGATGGACGCGCCGTGATCGGGTTCTTCCCCTCCGCGCAGATCGCCGCTGTCGGGATCGCGGACATCTCGTATGGTCGTCCCCATGGACATCTCATCGCTGATCATGGGCGCATCGATCGCGTCCATCGTGTGGATCGCGTGCTACCCGTGGTCCAAGCTCAGACGGCTCAAGCAGCTGGAGGAGGAGAGCCGGGGTGCCGAGTCGTAGGCCGGCGAGCGGCTGCGCGACGAGGACGACGGGCCGCGGGCGGGCGGCGGCGGCCGCCGCGAGCCTGCTCGTCGCATCCGTGTCGGCCGGCTGCTCCGGTGCGACGGTGTGCCCGGCGATCGGTTGGTCGAACACGCTGACGGTCGAGCTCGGCGGCGACGCGGCGGTCGTCGACCGGGTGCAGCTGTGCACGGATGCCGGGTGCGCGCCTGCGGAGGACATCGACCCGTCGGGGCCGCTCGGACTCGTCACCGTCGCGGAGCACGACACCGACGCCTGGATCTTCTCCGTGGCCGGCCTGCCGGAGACGTTCACGGTGCGTGCTCTCGATGTCGACGGAGCAGTGCTCACGGAGTCCGAGGTCGCGCCCGAATGGACGCGCACGGGCGGCACCGAGCGCTGCGGCGGGCCGAGCGAGGCCGTCGTCTCGACGAGGGTCTGAGAAGACGGCGGGGACGCGGTGTAAGTTGATTCCCCTGATGAGGCGTGCCGATCGGAGGGACATCGCCGATGAACGCGGAGCACGTGATCGAGGTGCGGGGTCTGGTCAAGAGCTTCGGCAGGTTCCGGGCCTTGAACGGTCTCGACCTGAGCGTGGCCGAGGGCGAGGTGCACGGTTTCCTCGGGCCGAACGGCGCCGGCAAGTCGACCACGATCCGCGTGCTGCTGGGGCTGCTGAAAGCCGACAGCGGCACCGCGAAGGTGCTCGGCGGGGACCCGTGGCAGGACGTCGTCGAGCTGCACCGACGCCTCGCATACGTGCCCGGGGACGTGTCGCTGTGGCCGAACATGACCGGCGGCGAGGCGATCGACCTGCTCGGGGCGATGCGCGGCGGCCTGAACGAGCAGCGCCGCGCGGAGCTCGTCGAGCGCTTCGAGTTGGATCCCACCAAGCGCGGGCGCCAGTACTCGAAGGGCAACCGTCAGAAGGTCGCGATCGTCTCCGCCCTCGCCTCGGACGCCGAGCTTCTGATCCTCGACGAGCCGACGAGCGGCCTGGACCCGCTGATGGAGGCGGTGTTCACCGAGGTCGTCGGCGAGGCGAAGGCGCGTGGCGTCTCGGTGCTGCTGTCCAGCCACATCCTCGCCGAGGTCGAGACCCTCGCCGACCGGCTCTCCATCATCCGTGACGGCAGGATCGTCGAGACCGGCACCCTGGGCGAGATGCGCGCGCAGGCGCGCACGACCATCCGCGCCAGGCTCGAGCGCATCCCCGTCGCCGCCGATCTCGCATCGCTGCACGACGTGCATCTGGACGGCGGCAGGCTGACGGCGACGGCCGACGCGGACAGGATCGGCGACGCGATGACGCTGCTGGCACCATACGGTCTGGCATCGCTGACGGTGGAGCCGCCGTCGCTGGAGTCGCTGTTCCTGCGTCTGTACGAGAACGACGCGGATGCGGCGGCGGAGCCGTGAGCACGGTGCTCGCGGGCATCCGCCCGCTGCTGGTCGCCTCCCTGCGGCACGACCTGCGCGGCTTCGCCCCGTGGATCGCCATCGCCACGGCGCTCTCGGCGTCGTCCGTGCTCGTCTATCCGTGGATCTTCCCCACCGCCGAAGACCGCGCGGGCCTGTCGACCGCGCTCCGCGCGAATCCCGCCCTGGGCATCGTCTTCGGCCCCGCCTTCGATGTGCACACCAGCGACGGGTTCAACGCCTGGCGGTCGCTCGCGCTGGCAGGGTTCCTCGTCGCGCTCGGCGCGATCCTCACCGTGACGAAGGCCACCCGCGGCCAGGAGGACTCCGGTCAGGCGGAGCTGCTGGCCTCGGGCGTGCTCGGCCGCGGCAGCCGACTGCTCGCCGGCGTCGGTGTGGCACTGATCGGCTCCGTCCTCGTCGGCGTCGTCTCCGCCGCCGTCACCGGGCTGTGCGGAGGGGACTGGCCGGCGTCGGTGCTGCTGGCGGCGACGTTCACCGCGACCGGATGGATGTTCACCGGCATCGCGGGGGTGACCGCGCAGCTCGGCTCCGACGCCCGCACCGCGAGCTCCCTCGCCGTCGGCGCCCTGGGCGTGCTGTTCATCATGCGCGGATTCGCCTACTCGGTCGGCGCCCCATCGTGGACGATCTGGATCAACCCGCTGGGGTGGATGACCGAGACCCGACCCGCGACCGGGAACGACGGGTGGCCTCTCCTGTACGCGCTCGCCCTCACCGTCGTCGCGCTGATCATCGCGTTCGTGCTTCAGGCCCGTCGCGACTTCGGTCAGGGCGCCATCGCGCCCCGCCCCGGCCCCGCCCGAGGACGGGTGCGGTCCACCCGGCACCTGGCGGTCACGCTGAACAGGGGTCCGATCCTCACCTGGACCATCGCGTTCGCCCTGCTCGGCGTGGTGTTCGGCTCCTTCGCGGCGTCGATCCAGGACCTGCTCGGCAAGGACAGTGCGGTCGCCGCGATCCTCGCCGCCGGCGCCGCCACCCCGGAGGCGCTCACGAGCGCGTTCCTCGTCACGATCCTCAGCCTCGTCGGCATCATCGCCGCGATCCCGGGCGTGCAGGTGATGGTCAAGATCCGCAGCGAGGAGATGGAGGACCGGGTCGAACCCCTCCTGGCCGGTGCGGTCTCGCGCCCCCGCTTCTACGCGTCGAACGTGGTCCTGGCGCTGATCGTGCCGGCGGTGCACGTCCTCATCGCGGGTGTCATCATCGCCGCGCTGGCCGCCGGTGCGGACATCGGCGCGGGATTCGGCGACACCGTCCTGCAGGCGGCGGCAACGATCCCCGCCGTCTGGACGATCACGGCCGTCTCCGTCGCCGTGATCGGCGCGCGTCCCGAGGTGTCGCTCGCGGCCTGGGTCGGCGTCTTCGCCGCATTCGTGCTGACCCTGCTCGGGCCGACGTTCAAGCTGTGGGACTGGGTCCTCGCGATCAGCCCCTTCTGGCACGTCCCGAACGTCACCGAATCCGGTGCCGACGGATGGGGACTGCTCTGGATCAGCCTGGTGACGCTCTTCCTGCTGCTGGTCGGGTTCGTCGGCTTCCGTCGCCGTGACCTCGCCACGACCTGACGTCGCGTCCGCTCCCCGCGATCCGCGCGGATCAGCGTTCCAGCACGACGGCCAGCGCCTGGCCGACGCCGATGCAGATGGCCGCGACGCCCACGCCGCCACCGCGACGGCGCAGCTCGTGCGCGACGTGCCCGAGCACGCGGGCGCCGGAGGCGCCCAGCGGGTGACCGATCGCGATCGCACCACCATGGATGTTCACCGCGGCCGGATCCAGCTCGGGCCACGAGCGCAGGCAGGCGATGCTCTGCGCGGCGAAGGCCTCATTGAGCTCGAGGACGTCGACGTCCTGCCAGGTCCGGCCGGCTCGTGCGAGCGCGCGGTTGGCGGCCTCGACGGGCGCGATGCCGAACAGGTGCGGCTCGTTCGCCGCGACGCCCCGACCGGCGATGCGCGCAAGGGGCTCGTCGGGCAGCGCGCCCTCGGCACCGATCAGCAGCGCGGCCGCCCCGTCGCTGAGCGGGGACGAGTTGCCGGCGGTCACGGTGCCGGCCTCGCGGAATGCCGGGGCGAGCCCGGCGAGGGCCTCGAGCGAGGTGTCCGCACGGATGCCCTCGTCGCGCTCCAGGGCGACGCCGGGCACGGCGACCGTCTCCTCCGCGAAGACGCCCCGATCCCAGGCCTCGGCAGCCCGACGATGGCTGGCCAGGGCGAACCGGTCCTGCTCCTCGCGGCTGATCGAGAACCGATCGGCGAGGATCTCGGCCGTCTCACCCAGGGAGACGGTCCACTGATCCGGCATCCGCGGGTTCGTCATCCGCCACCCGAGCGTCGTCGAGTGCATGGTCTCGTGACCGGCGGGGAAGGCGCGGGAGGGCTTGAGCATGACCCACGGCGCGCGGCTCATGGACTCCACGCCGCCGGCGATCTGCAGTCGCGCGTCGCCCGTCTCGATCGCCCTGCTGGCCTGGATCGCGGCCTCCATGCCCGAACCGCACAGCCGGTTCACCGTCGCACCCGCGACGGACACCGGGAGCCCTGCCAGCAGCGCCGCCATCCGGGCGACGTTGCGGTTGTCCTCGCCGGCCTGGTTCGCATCCCCGAGGAGCACCTCGTCGATGCGCGCGGTGTCCAGCTCGGGGTGCCGCTCGATCAGTCCGGTGATCACACCGGCCGCCAGATCGTCGGGACGGATGCCGGACAGCGACCGGCCCAGGCGCCCGAACGGCGTGCGGACGGCGTCGTAGACGAAACTCGCCGACATGGTGTCTCCTCTCAGGTCGGGGCCCTCAGGCCCCGGACTCGGTGGCGTCGATGAGCGTCAGACCGGTCAGGTCGCTCAGTTCGGCGACCGTGTTGTCGCCGAACAGGGTGATCACGGCCAGCCCGTCGCCGGTCACGTCGAAGACGGCGCGGTCGGTGTAGACGCGGCTCACGCAGTTCAGCGCGGTGACGGGATACGTGCACTGCGAGACGAGCTTGGAGCTGCCGTCCCTGGCGAGCAGGTCGGTCATCACGAACACGCGCTTCGCGCCCAGGGCGAGGTCCATCGCCCCGCCCACGGCGGGGATGGCGTCCGGCTCACCGGTGGACCAGTTGGCGAGGTCGCCGTGCTCGGACACCTGGAACGCGCCGAGTACGCACACGTCGAGATGTCCGCCGCGCATCATGGCGAAGGAGTCGGCGTGGTGGAAGTACGCGGCGCCGGGTTTCGCGGTCACCGGCTCCTTCCCGGCGTTGATGAGATCCGGGTCCTCCTGACCGGCCGGGGGGCGACCGCCCATCCCCAGCATCCCGTTCTCGGTGTGCAGGATGATCTCCCGGTCTGCGGGAAGATGGTCGGCCACGAGGGTCGGCGCGCCGATGCCGAGGTTGACGATCTCGCCCTCGCCGATCGCGGCGGCGATGTGCGCCGCCAGTTCGGAGCGGCTGATGCGCGTGGTCATGCGTCTGCTCCTGTCTGCGTGCGTGCACCGACGGGCACGACGTGGTCGACGTAGATGCCCGGGGTGATCACGGCTTCGGGGTCGAGGTCCCCGAGTTCGACGACCTCGTCGACCTGGGCGATCGTCGTCCGCGCGGCCGCGGCCATGACGGGGCCGAAGTTGCGGGCCGTCTTTCGGTACACGAGGTTGCCCCAGCGGTCACCGCGGTGCGCACCGATCAGTGCGACATCGGCGTGCAGCGGATGCTCGAGGACGTACATCCGTCCGTCGATCTCGCGGGTCTCCTTGCCCTCGGCGAGGAGGGTTCCGTAGCCGGTGGGGGTGTAGAACGCGCCGATGCCGGCGCCTGCCGCGCGGATGCGCTCGGCGAGGTTCCCCTGGGGCACGAGTTCGAGTTCGACCTCGCCGCTGCGGTACAGCGCGTCGAAGACCTGGGAGTCCGCCTGCCGGGGGAACGAGCACACGACCCTGCGCACCCGGCCGGCCGCGAGGAGGGCGGCGATGCCCGTCGTGCCGTTTCCGGCGTTGTTGCTGATGACGGTGAGGTCGCCCGCGCCGTGGGCGACGAGCGCGTCGATGAGCTCGACGGGCTGTCCGGCCGTGCCGAAGCCGCCGATCATCACCGTCATCCCGTCGCGGATCGCGGAGACGGCCTCCGCGGCATCCGCCGTCGTCTTCGAGATCATCCGAGCGCTCCTCCTTCTGCGCCGCCGGTCGCGGCGTCGAGCCCGACCAGGCGCGCGTGTCCGTCCGGGGTGCGGGCGGTGCCGTCGGCATAGACGACCGCACCCCGTGCGATGGTCGCCCACACGCTGTCGGTGAAGCTGCGGCCGTCGTAGGGCGAGGCCGTCGCGACGCCGCCGAGGCGCGCCGAGTCGAAGGGCTCGGGGACGCCGAGATCGATGAGGGCGATGTCGGCGTCGGCGCCCAGCGCGATGCGGCCCTTGCCGGGGATGCCGTAGCGCCCGGCGGCGTTGCGCGAGGTCAGTCGGACGACGGCCTCCGGATCCGGGTCGTCGGCCAGCAGCTGCAGGGCGGCGGGCAGGATGACCGCCGACCCGTTCGGGATGCCGGCGCGCGCGCCCCAGATGCCCTTGTCGATCTCCTTGGTCGGGGCGTCGAACGGGCAGTGGTCGCTGCCGAGCGTGTCGATCTCCCCCCGGCGGATCGCGGCGGCGAGGTCGTCGCGCTCGGCGGGGGTGCGCAGCGGGGGGTTCACCTTGCCCCACGTGCCGAGCTCATCCTCGCAGCTGAAGGTCGTGAAGTGCGGGCACGTCTCGAAGACGACGTCGACACCCGCTGCCTGCGCGCGCAGGACGGCGACGTCGCTGCCGACGCTGATGTGCGGGATGGCGATCGGGCAGCCGGTCGCACGGGCGAACGCGAGCGCGCGGCCGATCGCCTCCGTCTCGGCGATGGCCGGACGGGCGCGGTTCCACGAGGGGAGGGAACCGGCCGGATCGGCGGCTTCGACGCGCGTGCGGGCGGCGTCGACGATCTCCATGTTCTCGGGGTGGACGGTCAGTCGTCCGCCGGGGATCCTCGCGACGAGGGTCATGAGTTCGAGGATGGTCGCGTCGTCGATCCCACGGATGCCGCTGGGCGAGGCATCCGTTCCCTTGTAGCCCATGAAGCACTTGAAGCCGCGCACCCCGTATCGGCGGTGCAGCTCGGCGACCTGGCCGATCTGCTCACTCCCGACGATCCCCAGCTGCGGGAAGACGTCGACGAGGCTGTTCTCGGACACGGCGTCGGCCAGACCGTCCATGAGCTCGGTGTACGAGTCGGGCGAGATGAGGAACGGGAAGATCGTGGTGACCCCGCCGGCCACGGCCATCCGTGTCTCCGTCACCAGGTCGTCGTACACGCTGTGCGGGCCGTTGCCCAGATGGATGTGCGGGTCGATCGCACCGGGCAGTGCGAGACGTCCTTCGGCGTCGAGCACGTTCGGTCCGGTGGCGCCGACGCCGACGGCGGATGCCGTCAGGGAGACGATCCGCCCGTCGACGATGCCGATGTCGACGGGGTCGCCGTCGATCGTCAGACGAGCGTTCCGGATGCTGAGGTCGTCGCGGGTGCGCATGATCCGAGCTTCGCAGATGGGGGATGCACATGCCAGGACCGAATCGGGCATGGACTGAGATGAACTCGATATGAATGCACGGAACTCGATTATGTGCGATTTCAACTCAATCAGGGACTGATCAGGTATTGGACACGGATCGCAAGTGGTGGAAATGTTGCTGCGCACAACAGCCCGTCGTCGCCGAGCATCCTCTCGGCACCACCGAGACAGGAGTCAGAGTGCCTTCCACCCGCATTGCCATCGCCCAGTTCGAGAGCACCGCCGCCGTTGAGGCGAACCGCGCGAAGATGGTGTCGATCGTCGAAGAAGCCGCGGCCAACGGCGCCAAGCTCGTCCTCTTCCACGAACTGGCCACCACCGACTACTTCTGCTACGACGACGGCGACACCGACCACTTCGCGCTCGCCGAGACCGTCCCCGGCCCGTCGACGGACGCCCTGCTCGACGCCGTGCGCCGCACCGGCGCCGCCGTGCTGCTCCCGCTGTACGAGCTCGACGGCGACACCCGGTACAACACCGTGGTCTACCTCGACCCCGAACGCGGCATCACCGGCAAGTACCGCAAGACCCACATCCCCGTGCTCGGCGACACGAACGGGCAGAAGGGCGCCGACGAGGGGTTCTACTTCTCCGGCGGCGACACCGGCTTCGTGCTCCCCGACCCCATCGCGGGGATCTCGACCGGGTCCGTCATCTGCTACGACCGGCACTTCCCGGAGTGCGGCCGTGCGTACGCGCTGCAGGGCGCGCAGATGCTGTTCGTGCCCACCGCGTCCTACCGCGACTCGATCATCCGCGAGATCTGGCGCTCCGAGCTCCAGGTGTACGCGTTCCAGAACAGCATCTACGTCGCGGGCGTCAACAAGGTGGGCCCCGTGCTCGGCGACGGCGTCGTGCCCGGCTCGCGCTACCCCGGCCAGTCCGTCGTGTTCGACCCGCGCGGGCAGGTGCTCGTCGAGTGCGGCGACGGTGAGGAGATCGCCTACGCGGACGTCGACCCCGAGTTCTGCGACAGCGTGCGCGGCGGCGCCATGAACTTCTTCGGCGCTCGCCGGCCGGAGATGTACGCCTCCCTGGCCGCGCCCAAGGCCGCAGAATGAGCGAGGCGGCAGCGGTCGTCACGCCTCCGACCACCACCGAGCACCTGCTCGGTGCGGGCGCGCATGCGGCCGATCTCCCCTACGCGGTCTCCGGCGACGGCGTGTACATCGAGAGCCTCGACGGGCGTCGCTTCCTCGACGGCAGCTCGGGAGCGCTCGCCGCGAATCTCGGGCACGGCAGGAAGGACATCGCCGCGGCCCTGGCCGCACAGGCGGAGGCCATCGCCTTCGCGCACCGCACCCAGTTCCGCAACGGTCCGACGGAGGAGCTGGCCGCGCTCATCGCGGATGCCGCCCCCGGCGACCTCGAGCGGTGCCTGTTCGTCAGCAGCGGGTCCGACGCCAACGAGCTGGCGCTGAGCCTGGCCGCCCGCTACTGGGCGGCACGGGGCGAGCAGGGCCGCACGGTCGTGCTCGCCCGTGACCGGAGCTACCACGGGGCCACGCTCGGTGCGCTCTCTCTCACCGGGCTGGCCGAGCGCCGCGAGGGCATGGAGCGCTATCTGCTGGAGCTGGCGCGCATGCCCGCGCCGGCCCCCGAGCTGACCGACGACGACGAGGCGGACCTGCTGCGCCGCGTCGACGCCGCCTTCGACGTCGTCGCGGACGGAGCGCTGGCCGCGGTGATGCTCGAGGTCGTCAGCGGAGCCGCAGGCGGTGCCATCGTGCCGTCGAACGCGTACATCGAGCGCGTGCGCCGCCGGTGCGCCGAGGCGGGTGCGCTGCTCATCGTCGACGAGGTCATGACCGGATTCGGTCGGACCGGACGGGCGTTCGCGTGCGAGCATTTCGGCCTCGAGCCCGACATCCTGACCTTCGGCAAGGGGGTCAGCGGAGGCTACGGCGCCCTGGCCGGGGTCATCGCGCGTCCGGCGATCGCCGACCGGCTCGCCGGCGCCGGCGGGGTGGGCCTCGGGCACACCTACATGAACACGCCGATCGCGAGCGCGGTCGGACTGGCCGCCTCGCGGATCACCCTCGACCCGGAGTTCCTCGCCGAGGCGGATCAGCGGGGTGCCGAGCTGCGTGCTCTCCTCCGGGGCGAGCAGCTCCGGCGGCCCGAGGTGATCACCGCGGTGCGGGGCATCGGCCTGATGAACGCCATCGATGTCGTCGCCCGTGACGGGGCGGCAGCACACAGGATGGGCGACCTGCTCGGGGCGCTGCGGGAGGCCGGGCTGATCCTGTACCCGGCCACCCCGTACCACTCGGGGGAGAGCCGCATCCTGACCGTGATGGTCGCACCCCCGCTGGTCATCACCCCGGACGAGATCCGGGACCTCGTCGAGCGCCTGCGCGCGGGCCTCGACATCTATCACCGCTGAGGGTCGTCCCGTTTTGCGTTTGCAGCGCGATGGACTTTCATAGCACGACGAAGGAGTTAGGCAATGAATGCAGTGAACAAGAGTGACCTGGAGGTGGGGGAGCAGGCGTCGCCGGGGATGATCCGACGCGTCATCGCCTCATCGACGGCGGGGACGGCGCTGGAGTGGTTCGACTACTTCGCGTACGGCACCGCTGCCGCCCTGGTGTTCAACGAGGTGTTCTTCTCGAACATGCCGCCCGCCCTGGGCACGCTCGCGGCGTTCCTCACCTTCGCGGCCGGGTTCATGGCCCGCCCGCTCGGGGCGATCTTCTTCGGTCACCTCGGTGACAAGCGGGGTCGTCGGTTCACCCTCATCATCACGATGACCGTGATGGGCGGTTCGACGGGTCTGATCGGTCTGCTTCCGACCTACGACCTCATCGGCGTCGCCGCGCCGCTCCTGCTCCTGCTGCTGCGTCTGGTGCAGGGGTTCTGCCTCGGCGGCGAGTGGGGCGGTGCGACGACGCTGGTGCTCGAGCACGCCCCGGCGGACCGCCGCACGCGGTACCAGATGTTCGTGCAGCAGGGCGCCCCACTCGGCACGCTGCTGTCGACGGGGCTGTTCAACCTCTTCGGTCTGCTGTCGGACGAGGCGTTCCTGGCCTGGGGCTGGCGCATCCCGTTCCTGCTGTCGTTCGTGCTGCTCGCGATCGGGCTCTACATGCGCCTGGGCATCGCGGAGTCCCCGCTGTTCGAGAAGGCCGCCCGTGCCGACCGTCTGGCCAAGCTCCCGTTCGCGACTCTGCTGAAGACCTCCTGGGGCCGCGTCATCGCGGGCTTCTTCATGGTGCAGCTCAGCGTCAGCGGCTTCTACGTGGTCACCACGTTCATGACGAACTACGGCACCGAGACGCTCGAGATGCCGCGCAGCCTGGTGCTCAACGCCATCCTCGTCGGAACCGTCGTCGAGATGGTCATGATCATGATCTACTCCTGGGCGGGCGACAGGTTCGGAGCGCCACGGGTCTTCATGGTCGCGGCCTTCCTCGCCGCCGCCTGCGCCTTCCCGGTCTTCGCCCTCGTCGACACCCGCCAGCCGGCGCTGGTCGTGCTCGGCATCGTCATCGGCATCGGCCTGGTCACCTCGCCTTTCGGCATCGTGGGCGTGATCCTGGGCAGCTTCTACACCGACGCGACCCGGTACAGCGGTCTCGCCGTCACCTACAACATCGGCGGCCTGGTGGGCGGCTTCATGCCGGCCGTCGGCGTCGCCATGATCGGAGCCTCCGGAGGAAGCTCCTGGGGGATCGCGCTGCTGCTGACCATCATCGGCGTCTCGTCGCTGACCGGCTGCATCGTCGGCCAGCAGCTGCTGCGCCGGGCGGCGTCCCACGAGAGCGCGGCGGAGGAGGGGTACACCCTGGCGGCCTCGTGATCACGGGATTCAGAGAGTCCCAGAATAGGTTGATCGTGCATTGAGACCTCTTGCGTACAATCACGGCATGGAGCTGCGTCACATCGTCGCCTTCGTGGCCGTCGCGGAGGAGCTGCACTTCGGCCGAGCGGCGGCTCGCCTCCACATGGCGCAGCCGCCGCTCAGCCAGCGGATCCGACAGCTCGAGAGCGAACTGCACGTCCAGCTGTTCGAGCGCACGACCCGCGCAGTGCTTCTCACCGAAGCCGGAGAGGCCATGCTCGATCCGGCTCGGAAGGTCCTCGAGGACCTCGAGATAGCCATCGGCGCGGCGCGCTCGGGTGGCCGCGGTGAGCTCGGCAGGATCGTGCTCGGCTTCTCCGGAGCGTCCAGTCATCAGCATCTGCCGAGGCTGACGGCGGCGATCCGCCGCCAGCATCCCGGGCTCCGTCTGGTGTTCGCCAAGCGCGACTACGCGAACGACGCGCTCGGCGGAGTCGTGGACGGGGAGCTCGACCTGGCCTTCGTGCGGCTTCCGTTGAATCGCGACGGGGTCGCGCACCGCATCATCGAGGAGGAGGAGATTCTCGTCGCGCTGCCCGCGCATCACCGCCTCGCCGAACAGGAGCGCATCACACTGTCCGATCTCGCCGAGGAGCCGTTCATCACCTTCCCCGGGACCGTGAGCTCCGCCGTGCGGGACGCGCTCGTGCACGCCTGTGTGGAGAGCGGTTTCGGCCCGCAGATCACGCAGGAGGCTCCCGACACCTACACGATCCTCGCTCTGGTCGCCGCCGGTGCCGGGGTGACGCTCGTGCCGTCCTCGGTGACGCACGTGACGAGTCCGGGCCTCGTGTACCGCCCACTCGCCGGCCCCCGGCGCGTGCTGCACACGGCCCTCGCCTGGCGCGCCAACAATCACTCCGCGGCGCTCGAGAAGGTGCTGCGGATCGCAGAGGGTGTGCTGCCGACGCCGGAGATCCCCACCACTATGTAGCGTTCGCTCTGAATGAGGGACCGATTGGGTATTGGACATCGATCGGCCACGCGACCAGCCTGGAGGGGAACCGCACACAGCGAGGAGGCACCGTGAGACGAACCAGCAGTCCGACCGGCGAGAGCCCGGCATCCGGCATCCGATCCGAAGGGGAGGGACGCGCATGAAGTACGGATTCGGCGTCCTCGACAGGCCCTCGGTCCGCGAGCAGATCGCTCTCGCCCAGGAGGCGGAGCAGGCGGGCTACTCCTCGATCTGGGTCTGCGAGACGCGGCTCGCCCGCGACGCCATCTCGGTGATGGGCGCCATCGCGGCCACCACCGAGCGGATCCAGATCGGCTCCGGCGTCGTCAACAGTTGGAACCGCAACCCGGCGCTCATGGCGATGACGTTCGCGACGCTCAACAACCTCGCGCCCGACCGCATCATCCTCGGCCTCGGCGCGTACTGGGACCCGCTGGCGGCGAAGCAGGGCATCGCCCGGTCGAAGCCGCTCACGCAGATGCGAGAGTACGTCGGCGTCGTGCGCCGTCTGCTCGATCTCGAGGAGCACGTCAGCTTCCACAGCGACTTCATCACCGTCGATGACCTGACCCTCGACCTCGGACACGGCGATCCGCGGGTCCCGCAGAACGTCCCGATCTATCTGGGACCGACCGGACCGAAGATGACCGAGCTCGCCGGCGAGATCTGCGACGGCGCGCTGATCAACGGCCTCCTCACGCCCGACTATGTGCGTGCCGGGGTCGAGCGCGTGCGCATCGGTGCGGAGCGCGCGGGCCGCGATCCGAAGTCGGTCGCGCTTCCCGCCTACGTGAACGTCGCGCTCGACGAGGACGGGGACCGTGCACGACTGACCGCACGCCGCCTGCTCGCGATGTACCTGGGGCAGCAGCCGCACATCGGCAAGGCCAGCGGTCTTCCCGAGGACTTCCTCGCCGAGGTGCGCCGGGTCGTCGGCGGCTGGCCGGCTCGCCCGGAGGCGCTCGACGAGGCGACCGAGCTGGTCACCGAGGACATCGCGCTGCGCCAGCTGGTCGCCGGCACGCCGGACGAGTGCCGCGAGCAGATGCGCAAGTGGCACGACACGGGGATCGACGAGATCGTCGTCATCCCGCTCACGGAGAACTACAGCGACATGATCGAGACGTTCCGTCCGTAGCACCCTGAGCCTCCCCCGCACGGCGACGACTCCGTGCGGGGGAGGCTTTTCCGCGCGTTCGCGGCGGCGTCCCGGCCGGAGACCGCGGCCGGGCTCAGTGGTCCTCCACGGGGCGCGGTCCGCGGGCGTCCTGAACGGCCAGCACCAGGGCGATGATCGTGAAGGCGATCATGATGGTGGCAGCCGGGTTCGCGATCCCGATCGCGACGTCGAGCCAGGGCTGCCGGGCGCCGCTGAGGATGGTCTGCATCCCGTCCGGGGTGGTGTCGGGCAGCGTGAGGCCGAGGAGGACACCGGACCCCCAGGCCGCGACGAGCGCGCCCCACGTCGCAGGGCGCGTCGTGAACCCGCGGGCGAGAATGCGGTCGTGCGCGCGCCCGATGAAGACGAAGAGCACGGCGACGGGCACGCCGAGTGCCAGATAAGGGAGTGTCAGGTCGCCGCCGATGCCGAACAGGAACCGCCCGAGGACGACCCACAGCGCGAGGGCCACACCGGTGAGGAGCAGAAGGACGCCGCGGAGAGTGCCCGCCCGTGTCGTCGTCCGCGATGAGTCCATCCCCCGAGCCTAGGATGGGGCGTGCGGAGGAGCGAATCGGTGGCTTCTCCCCTCGATGGGAAGCGGGTGGCCGGGCCGACGAGAAATTTGTCCCCCAAATGGGGGACAAATAGGGCTCGACGCGTGTATGCTGAAGGCTGACGCACCCTCCGGTCGTCTTAGGCCCTCATCGCTCCCCCCGCGGTGAGGGCCAACTTCTTCCCCCCGGGGGTGGTCCGTCTTGCAACATTTAGATCACCTTCTGCCCCCGCCTGTTGCCCGAGGGGCCCACTGGGATAGCGTTAGCGACAGTCGGTGCATCCTGCGTCGGCATCGCAACAAGCAGAACGGCAGTAAATGAGCACCCAGGGCACGGTCAAGTGGTTCAACTCGGAGAAGGGCTTCGGCTTCATCTCCCCTGACGACGGAGGCGCCGACGTGTTCGCGCACTACTCCGCAATCCAGTCTTCCGGCTACCGCTCCCTCGACGAGAACCAGCGCGTCGAGTTCGATGTGGCGCAGGGCCCCAAGGGCCTGCAGGCTGAGAACATCCGCCCGCTCTGAGGCGGGCCTGAACTCCTCATCGGATGCCGTGCATGCGGCGTTCGATGAGGAGTTCTGCGTTCGTGCGATCAATTCAACAGCAACGCGCGAAGGCTCTCGGGGTCCGCGGCGCGCAGCGCCGCACCGTCGGCCTCCTGCGGCTCGCCGAAGCCCCAGTCCACGAAGATGACGGGGATGCCGTGCTCCGCGCCGCCGTCCACGTCGTGATGACGATCACCGATGAGGACGGGACGCGAGGTGTCGACACCCGCTGCGCGCAGCCGGTCCATGGCCTGCCCGATCACGAACGACTTGCCGTCGGTGCGGCCCTCGGGCACCGGTCGGGCTCCCGACACGGCGGTGAAGACGTCGATGAGCCCGTAGTGCTCGAGGATCGCGCGCACCTGGTTCTCGGGCTTGGTGCTGGCGGTGGACTGCGGGATGCCGGTGGCCTGAACCGCACGCAGCACCTCGGGCACTCCGGGATAGATCGTGACCGCCGCGGCATAGCCGTCGGCCGCGGCCAGTTCACGGTAGCGGTCGACCGCCTCGTGCGCCTGCTGCGACGTCAGGCCCGCGCGGCGCTGGAAGGACTCGTGCATGGGCGGCCCGATCCACAGCGAGAGCTCCGCGGCATCCGGCTCGGGCAGTCCGTAGGACGCGAACACCCGGCGGAGGCGGGGGAGGATGCCGGCGGACGCATCGGCGATCGTGCCGTCCACGTCCCAGAGGATGCAGGTGTAAGGCGAGGAGGGCATGTCTCCAGCCTAGGCGGAGGCGCGGAGGAGCCGATCTCGGATGACGGCGCCAGGCAGAACGGGCGAAGGGCTAGAACAGGCGCGGAGCGCCCGAGGCCGTGCCCTTCATGTCGTCGTAGTCGAGCACGACGCAGCGGATGCCGCGGTCCTCGGCCAGCACCCTCGCCTGCGGCTTGATCTCCTGCGCGGCGAACACGCCGGTGACGGGTGCCAGGTGCGGGTCGCGCCCCAGCAGCTCCAGGTACCGGGTCAGCTGCTCGACGCCGTCGATGTCGCCGCGGCGCTTGACCTCCACCGCGATCGCCGCGCCGGAGGCATCCCGGATCATCAGGTCGACGGGACCGATCGCGGTCGGGTACTCGCGGCGCACGAGCGTGCCGCCCTCGCTGATCAGGTCGACCTGCTCGGCCAGCAGGCGCTGCAGATCGGCCTCCACGCCGTCCTTCTGCAGGCCTGGGTCGATGCCGAGGTCGTGGTGGGAGTCGTGCAGGATCTCGTGGATCTGCACGCGCAGCGCGTCACCGGTCTTGCGGTGCGTGACGCGCCACACCTCGGTGACCCCGGCACCGGCCTCCTCCTCCCCGGGCTCCTCGGCGGCGAACGAGCACGGCGGGCTCATCCAGTTCAACGGCTTGTAGCTGCCGCCGTCGGAGTGCACGAGCAGACTGCCGTCGCCCTTGTGCACGAGCAGACGCGTGGCGAGGGGGAGATGGGCGTTGAGCCGGCCGGTGTAGTCCAC
Organism: Microbacterium soli; assembly: GCF_039539005.1. NCBI lineage: Bacteria > Bacillati > Actinomycetota > Actinomycetes > Micrococcales > Microbacteriaceae > Microbacterium > Microbacterium soli. The sequence continues at coordinate 1,227,842 of NZ_BAABCP010000001.1, read as the reverse complement.
GGCGCAGCGGGCGATGACGAGACGCACGACGCCGAGCCTACCCGCCGAGGGCGCCGCCGAGGACGCCCTGCAGTCCGCCGAGATCGGAGAGCGCGCCTCCCGCGATGAAGAACCCGATGATGCCGACGATCCACGCCGTCGTCTCGGCGCTGTCCTTGCCGAGCCAGGCCGCGAACCGCCGCAGCGGCCGCTCCACGGCCCGGTGGGCGACTACGCGCAGAACCAGGAGCAGCAGGGCCGGGGCGATCATCACCAGGCAGTATCCGACCAGCGCGGCGATGCGCAGCGGTGCGCTCACCGCGGAATCGGCGAGCATTGTCATCGCGACGATGTAGGGCAGCATGGTCGCCACCTCGACGAGCCCGGCGGCGATGGCCAGGCCCACGACCGAGACGGGTGTCGTCGCGGGATCGAGCATCCGGTCCCGCCAGCGCGTCAGGCGTCCCGGCGGGGGAGCCGGAGCGGACGGAGGATCGTCGCTGATCCGCTCCGTGCCGGCCGCCGTGGCGGCGCCGGTGCGCGCGGCGGCCCGGTCCTTCGACGGCCGGATGAAGAACGAGCCGACGAGCATCGCCGCGCCGGTGATGAGGCGGGCGTACGTCCCCGGCGTGGAGTCGAGCACGTCCGTCGCGACGCCGACGATGTTGACCAGCCCCCACAGGAACAGGAGGCCCACGACGAGATAGAACACGGTGATGGAGGCGAGGTACAGCAGGATGCGCCCGACCCGCACCCGGCCGGGAGCGAGCAGCAGGAACAGCGGGATGAGCAGCGTGCCCACGCTTAGGCCGTCCAGCAGCGCCAGACCGGCGAGGACGAGGGCGAGCGGGCCGTCGAGCAGCATCTCCATGCCTCCAGCCTCCGCCCGAGCCTCGCCTCCGGGATCGGACGAACGACGGAGAGCGGATCCGCCGGGTTCATACCGAGGACGGAGCCGCCGCGCTCATCCTTTCGGCGGATGCCGTTCGTGCGGGCTGTGCTTCGATGGGAGGCATGCACGTGAGCGGGGAACGCGCCGGCATGCTCGCCGGCATCCGTGACCGCGCCCTGCGCCTGCTGCCGCGGCCGGTGTGGGATGCCGTCGGCGTCGCGCTGCTGGGTGTGATCGCGCCGCTGATCGGACTCAGCGGGATGTGGGACTTCCTCCGCGTCACGCCCGAACCGGTGAGCGGGTGGTGGAGCGTGGCGTTCCTACTTCCCGGCTGCGTGCTCATGGCGCTGCGGGAGCGGATGCCGATGGTCGCACTGCTCGGCGGTCTGGTGCTGTTCCTCGGCGACCTGCTCACCGCGGGCGGCCTTGGCCCGCTACTGGTGCTCATGGACGTGCTGTGGAACGCGGTGCGCTCCGGGTCCCGCCGCCGACGCGAGATCATCGGCGCGGGCATCGGTGCCGTCACGGTCGGGGTCGTGGCCGCCACCTTGGCGCGCACCGGGGATGTCCGGGTGACGTTCCTGATGGGGCTGACCCTGGCGGCGCTGCTGGGCACCGATTACTGGTGGGCGGTCGCCGTGGGACGGGCGGAGGATGTCGCGGAGCTGGAGAGCTCGCGTGCGGCGGACCGGGCGCGGGAGGCCATCCGAGATGACCGCGAGCTGATGGCGCGGGAACTGCACGACGTCGTCGCCGGGCACGTGTCGGCGATCGCGATCCGGGCCGAGGCGGCGCTGTCCACCCCGCCGGATCGGGACGGCGACAGGGAGGCGCTGCGTGCCGTGCGGGACGCGAGCCTGAACGCGCACGAGGCGCTGCGATCCATGATCTCGGTGCTGCGCGACACCGACGGCCGGTTCAGTCTTTCGCTGCGCCTGGCCGATGTCCCCGCCCTCGTCGAGGCCGGGAAGGAGTCGGGGCTGCGGGTGCGGTACGTCAGCGAGCTCACCGGCGACGTCGATGCCGTGATCGAGGACACCGCGACAGCCGTCGTCCGTGAGGCGCTGTCGAACTGCAACAGGCACACTCCCGGCGCCGAGGTGGAGGTGCGCCTGGCCGGGGACGCCGAGTCGGTGTCCGTGAGCATCGAGTCGTCGGCCGGGTCCGCCCGTCCGCGTCGTGCGCTGACGGGGTCGGGGACGGGGCTTGCGACGTTGGCCGACGGCATCGGCCGGTTGAGAGGCGACTTCCGGGCCGGGCCGCGGCCCGGCGGTTGGTCGGTGGCGGCGACATTGCCGCGGAGGGTGGGATCATGACGGATGCCACCGGGCAGGACGGATCCGGCGAGGACGCCGTCACCGTGCTCCTCGCCGACGACCACAGTGCGGTGCGGGCCGGGCTGCGGATCATGCTGGAGGCGCACGGCGTGCAGGTCGTGGGGGAGGCGGCCGACGGCGACGTCGCGGTGCGCAACGCGCGGGCGCTGCACCCCGATGTCGTGCTGATGGATCTGCGGATGCCGAGGAGGGACGGCATCTCGGCGACGAGGCAGATCGTCGACGAGGGGCTCGCCGAGGTGCTCGTGCTCACCAGCTTCGACGAGGACGAGCTGGTGCACGGCGCGATCGCCGCGGGAGCTGTGGGGTTCCTGTTGAAGACGGCGGACGCCGCCACGCTGGTACGGGCGGTGCGCACGGTGGCATCCGGCGACGGGGTGCTCGACCCGCGGGTCACGCGACGGGCGCTCGCTGCGGCGCGGCGCGGCGCTCGGGACGACGGTGCGCACGGCGGCCGATCGTACGACGCGGCGGGTCAGGGGCTGACGGAGCGGGAGCGGGAGGTTCTGGACGGCATCCTGAACGGCTGGTCGAACGCGCAGCTCGCCGAGCGGCTGGGCATCTCGGTGCCGACGGTGAAGACCCACGTGTCGAACGTGCTCGCCAAGCTGGGCGCGCGCAGCCGTTCGCATGCCGCCGCGCTCGTGCGCCGGCGGTCCTGACCTCCTCAGGCGGCGGGGGTCCTCTCCTCCACGCGCAGCGGCTTCGCGGCCGCCGAGAACACGCCCGACATCAGCACCAGCACGACGAGGATGAACAGCGTGTTCAGCAGGCCGATGTGATTGGCGACGAAGCCGAGCACGGGAGGTCCGCCGAGGAAGGCGATGTAGCCGATGGTCGCCGCGGCGCTCACCCGCACGGCGGCCTTGGCGGGGTCGTCGGCGGCGGCGGACATGCCGATCGGGAAGCCGAGGGACGCCCCGATGCCCCACAGCGCGGCACCGGCGAGCACGACCGGCAGGGACGTGCCGAGGATGAACAGCAGCAGACCGGATGCGGCGGCCGCCGCCAGCACGCGCAGCACCGCGACCCGCCCGAAGCGGTCGACGACGGGCCCGCCGAACAGCCGCGCGGCGGTCATGCCCACCGAGAACACGGCCAGCGCGACCGCGCCCATGCCCTCGTCGAGGTGGTGCCCGTCGACCACGCCGAGGGCGATCCAGTCGTTCGCGCCGCCCTCGGCGAAGGACATCCCCAGCATGACGACGCCCAGCGCGTAGGTGCGCGGTTCGCGCCAGGCCTCCAGGGCGGTGTGCATGCGCTGCGTCCAACGGGGCGCGGGGCCCGGGGCGGGTGCGGGGGCGGCCTCCCGCACGGGCACGTTCCGATAGCACGCGAACGCGCCCAGGATGATGATGACGCTGATGATCCCCGCATGGGCGGCGACGGTCATCGACAGCTTCGCGGCCAGGGCTCCCGCTCCCGCGCCGATCACGGTGCCGAAGCTGAAGAACGCGTGGAACACCGGGAGGATCGTCCTGCCCATGTGCTGCTCGATGGCGGTCGCCTCGACGTTCATCATGACGTCGACCGCACCGTTGCCGAATCCGAACAGCACGAGGCCCAGGACGACGAGGGGGATGGAGCCGAGGACATCGGCGCCGACGCCGATGACGGCCACGCCGACACCGAACGATGCCATCGACAGCAGCATCCCGAGCCGTGCGCCGGTGCGCGCCATGACGGCGGGTCCCGTGGAGATGCCGATGATCGACGCGATGCCCATGCTCAGCAGCAGGAGGCCGACCTGGGCCTTGTCGATGTCGAGGGACTCCGCGATGCTCGGCACACGGGAGGCCCAGGTCGAGATCGACAGCCCGCTGGCGAGGAAGATCGCGAAGATCGCCGTGCGCCAGCGCAGGAACTGGGATCGGGTCAGCGCGGTGTCCATCCGACGAGTATATCGAATCGATTCGATCCGTACGGTCCGGCCCACGTTATCCTCGGAGGATGACGAGCACCCCCGGCCGACGCGTGACCCTCGCCGACGTCGCGCGCGCCGCCGGGGTGTCGACGTCGACGGCGTCGGTGGTCTTCAGCGGCAAGGTCAACGTCGCCGAGGCCACCCGTCGCAGGGTGCTGGCGGCCGCGGCATCGCTGGGCTACGCCGGCCCCGACCCGCGAGCGGCCTCGCTGCGCCTGGGGCGCAGCGGCATCGTCGGCGTGGTGATCAGCGGAGAGCTGCGCCACGCCTTCCTCGACCCCGTCACCACGGCCATGATGGACGGTCTGACCGACGCCCTGGCCTCCGTCAGCACCGGCATCCTCCTGCTGCGCGACGACCCGCGCGGCGACGAGATGCCGCCGATCACCGAGGCGCCCGTCGACGCGGTGGTGCTCATCGGCTGGTCCGGGCGCACCCCCTCGGCCCTGGAGATCGTCCGTCGGCGTGGCCTCCCGGTCGTGATGATCGAGGGGGATGCCGGTGAGGGGATCCCGCGGGTCACCCTCGACAACCGTGAGGCCAGCGCCGCGATCTCCCGCCACGTCTCCCGCCTCGGGCACGTCGACGTGGCGACTGTGACGCTCCCGCTGGACGCCGACCGCCGACGCGGCGCCGTGACCGCCGAGCGGGTGGCGGCCGCGACCGTGGAGGTCACCCTGGACCGCCTGGCGGGCTTCCGCGAGGTGTATCCGGACGCCCCCGGTGTGACGGCATCGGCGAGTCTGGTGGATGAGGGCATGATCGCGGCGCGTGCGCTGCTGACGGAGGCCGACGGCGGCGTGCGCGCGGACCGGCCGACGGCGATCGTCGCGCAGAGCGACCTGCTCGCGGTGGGCGTCATCCGCGCGGCGGAGGAGTGCGGTCTGCGCGTACCGGAGGATCTGACGGTCGTCGGGTTCGACGGCATCGCCGCGGACGGGCTCGGATCGCTGCGTCTGACGACCGTCGTGCAGCCCGCGGTGGCCAAGGGCCGCGCGGCGGGGGAGCAGATCACGCGGATGCTGGCGGGCGGGCCCGGCGAGTCCGTGCACTTCACATGCACCTTCCGCGAGGGCGAGACGGCCGCCGCGCCCCCGCATCGAGCCGGGTAGACTGGGGAGAAACCGCCCGCCCGCGCCAGAAGGCCCTGACGAGCCCGAGGAGCCGCTTATGCTAGTGCTCCTCGCCGTGTTCCTGATCGGGTCGCTGCTCTTCCCCCTTCTGGTCCACTGGCTCGGAGCACGGGCATTCCTCATCGGCGCCCTCGTGCCCGCCGCCGCCTTCATCGACGCGCTCCTGCGGACCCCCGCGGTGCTGGGCCAGAGGTCCGTGCCGTTCGAGGACGTGGAGTGGATCCCGCAGCTGGGTCTGCATCTGTCGATGCGCATGGACGTGCTGGGCTGGGTGCTCACCCTCATCGTCACCGGTGTCGGCGCCCTCGTGCTGCTGTACTGCCGGTGGTACTTCTACGACGACGCCGCCGAGGTCGGCCAGTTCGCGGGTGTGCTGCTGGGGTTCGCCGGGGCCATGTACGGGCTGGTGCTCACCGACGATCTCATCATGCTCGTGATGTTCTGGGAAGTGACGAGCATCCTCTCCTACCTGCTCATCGGCCACTACCGTCACCGCGCGGCCAGCCGTCGTGCCGCACTGCAGGCGCTGCTGGTGACGACGCTGGGCGGGCTCGTGCTGTTCGTCGGGGCGATCCTCCTCGTCGTCGACGCCGGCACCGCGAGCATTCGGGGGCTGCTGCAGCTGGCGCCGACGGGACCCGTCGTGGATGCCGCGGTCGTGATGCTTCTGATCGGCGCGGTGTCGAAGTCCGCCGTCTTCCCCTTCCACTTCTGGCTGCCCGGTGCCATGGCCGCGCCCACCCCCGTGAGCGCCTACCTGCACGCGGCGGCCATGGTGAAGGCCGGCATCTACCTCATCGCGCGCTTCGCGCCGATCTTCGCCCTGTCCGCACCGTGGCGGCCCATCGTCATCGGGCTCGGCGTGCTCACCCTGCTGCTCGGCGGCATCCAGGCGCTGCGGGAGACGGACCTCAAGCGCATCCTCGCCTTCGGCACCGTCAGCCAGCTGGGCTTCTTCTCGGTCGTGATCGGCTACGGCACCCCCGGCGCGGCGCTCGCCGGCCTCGCCCTGGTGATCGCGCACGCACTGTTCAAGTCCGCGCTGTTCCTCATCGTCGGCGTCATCGACCGTCAGCTCTCCACGCGAGACCTCACCGAGCTCTCCGGAGTCGGCAGACAGGCGCCCGTGATGGCGACGGCCGCGTTCATCGCCGCGGGCTCGATGATGGGCATCGCCCCGACGATCGGCTACGTCGCGAAGGAGTCCACCCTCACGGCGCTCCTGGAGGACGCCCAGCACGGCTCGATGTGGGGGTGGGTCGCACTCATCGGCGTCACCGCCGGCGCCGTGCTCACGGCGGCGTACGGATGCCGCTTCCTGTGGGGCGCGTTCTGGCGGAAGAAGGACCTGCACGGCGCACGGATGCCGGAGACGGAATGGCCCGACCCCCCGGTGGGCTTCCTCGCCTCGCCGATCGTGCTCGCCGGCCTCAGCATCGCCGCGGGCATCGGCGCCCCGGCCGTGGACGTCGTGCTGCAGGGCTACGCGCAGACCCTCGACCCCGGGCCCGAGGAGATCGGGCATCTCGCGCTGTGGCACGGGCTCGAGCCCGCGCTCCTGCTGTCGCTGGCGGCCATCGCCGCGGGCATCGGCGTGTTCGTGCTCAGCATCCGCTCCGGCTGGCATCGCTGGCCCCGGATGCTGCGCCATACGGCTGCGGACGTCTACTACGTCGTCATGCGCGGCGTCGACCGGCTCTCCGTGCTCACCACGAGCCTGACCCAGCGCGGTTCGCTGCCGCTGTACGTCGGCACGATCTTCGTCGTCCTGCTGGCCGCCGAGGCCACGGCGCTCATCGGTGCGCGCCCCGCCCAGCTGGAGCTGTCCGCGTGGCACACGCCCACGCAGCTCGTCGTCGCGCCCATCATGGCCATCGCCGGCGTCGTGGCCGTGCGCGCCCGCAAGCGCTACACGGGGGTCGTGCTGGTGTCGGTGACGGGCCTGGGCATGGTCGTGCTGTTCGCGACCAGCGGGGCGCCGGACCTCGCGCTCACCCAGATCCTCGTCGAGACGGTGACGATGGTCACCTTCGCCCTCGTGCTGCGGCGGCTGCCCTCGAGGCTGGGTGAGCACAATGCATCCGTGGGGCGCCTGCCGCGGGCGGTCCTCGCGGTCGGGGTGGGTGTGACGATGGCGCTCGTCGCCATCCTCGCCACGCAGGCCCGCATCTTCGATCCGATCTCCGTGGACTTCCCGCAGCTGGCGTACGAGTTCGGGCACGGCAGGAACGTCGTCAATGTGGCTCTGGTCGACCTGCGCGGCTGGGACACCATGGGCGAGCTCAGCGTGCTCGTGCTGGCGGCGACCGGTGTGGCCTCCCTCGTCTTCGTCACCCATCGCGCCGACCTGCTCTCGGCGACCCGCGATCTGCCGCCCACCGAGCGCCGACGGACCGCGCGTCGTCCGCTGGTGGAGACCGCGGAGGGGCTGCGCTTCCAGACCCCGGAGAACCGCGGCGCTCCGCGTGCCTGGCTCGTCAGCGGCACCCAGTTGAAGGCGGAGGATCGCTCGATCCTCCTCGAGGTCATCGTGCGGGTGCTGTTCCACACGATCATCGTCGTGTCGATCTTCCTGCTGTTCGCCGGGCACAACGGTCCCGGCGGCGGTTTCGCCGGCGGGCTCGTGGCGGGGATGGCGCTGGTCATGCGCTACATCGCCGGCGGCCGGTGGGAGCTGGGCGCCGCCGCGCCCACGGACGCCGGCCGCCTGCTCGGGTTCGGCCTGGTGCTGTCGGTGGGGGCCGCCCTGCTGCCGGTGCTGTTCGGGATGACGGCGCTGCAGAGCACGCTGTGGGAGGGGACGCTCCCGCTCGTCGGCCATGTGGAGTTCGTCTCCTCGACGGTCTTCGACATCGGCGTGTATCTCGTGGTCATCGGTCTGGCGCTCGACGTGCTGCGCAGCCTCGGCGCCGAGGTGGACCGCCAGACCGTCGAGATGCGCAAGCGGGGGGTGCGTGTCTGATGGACGCGTCGCTGACCCTGATCATCATCATGGCGGTGCTGTTCGCGTGCGGCGTGTACGCGATGATGGAGCGCAGCCTGACCCGCGTGCTCATCGGCTTCCTGCTGCTGGGCAACGCGACGAACCTGCTGCTGCTGATCGTCATGGGGGTGCCGGGCAAGGCGCCGTTCTTCGGCGAGGAGGATGCGATCAGCGATCCGTTGCCGCAGGCCCTGACCCTCACCGCCATCGTCATCACCTTCGCCGTCTCGGCCTTCCTGCTGGCCCTCATCTACCGTTCGTGGCAGCTCGGACAGGCCGACACGGTGGAGGACGACGAGGACGACATCGCGCTGCGCGAGCGCACGGATGCCGAGGACGAGATCATCGACGACGAGTCCACGCCGGAGGAGGAGGAGGCGACGACGGACTTCATCGACGTCGCGACCACACCGATCACCGTGCTGCACATGCGCGACCATGCCGCCATCCACGACGACGCGCCCGTCGACCGACCGCTCGTCCTCCGCGAGACGGCCGCGGAGCCGGAGCCGTCCGCGGAGCACGAGCAGTCCGCGGGGAACGTCGATGACGGGGAGGATCGCCCGTGAGCGCACTCGTCCCCCTCCTCGTCATGCTTCCGCTGCTGGGTGCGGCCGCCACGCTCGTGTTCGGACGCAACCCGCGACTGCAGATGGGCGTGACGGTCCTGACGCTGGCGGGCGTCTCCGTCATCGCCGCCGTGCTGCTGGCGTCGGTGGACGCCGCAGGCGCGCCCTTCGCCGTGTCGGTGGGAGGCTGGCCGGTGCCGTTCGGCATCGTGCTGTACGTCGACCGGTTCGCCGCCCTGCTCGTGCTCATCTCCAGTGTCGTGCTGCTGGCGGTGCTGCTGTTCTCGATCGGCCAGGGCGTCGCGGACGGCGTGGAGGAGACGCCGACCTCGATCTTCAACCCGACCTATCTCATCCTCGCCGCTGGCATCTTCGACGCGTTCATCGCCGGCGACCTGTTCAACCTGTACGTCGGGTTCGAGATCCTGCTCGTCGCCTCCTACGTGCTCATCACCCTCGGCAGCACCGAATCCCGCATCCGCACCGGAGCGGTCTACATCGTCGTCTCGCTGGTGTCGTCCATCCTCTTCCTCGCCGCCATCGCGATGATCTACGGCGCGGTCGGCACCGTGAACATGGCGCAGGTCGCCGAGCGCGTCGCCCAGCTGCCGCAGGAGACGCAGCTGGTGCTGCACCTGCTGCTGGTCGTGGCGTTCGGCATCAAGGCCGCGATCTTCCCCGTGTCGTTCTGGTTGCCGGACTCGTACCCCACCGCCCCGGCGCCGGTGACCGCGGTGTTCGCGGGCCTGCTGACGAAGGTCGGCGTGTACGCGCTGATCCGCACGGAGACGCAGCTGTTCGCCTCGAACAGCATCGACACCCTGCTGCTGATCGTCGCGCTGGCCACGCTCGTGATCGGCGTGCTGGGCGCCGTCGCGCAGGCCGAGCTCAAGCGCATCCTGTCCTTCACCCTGGTCAGCCACGTCGGCTACATGATCTTCGGCCTCGCGGTCGCGACGGAAGCGGCCATCGGCGCCACGGTGTACTACATCGTGCACCACATCGTCGTGCAGACCACGTTGTTCCTCGCCGTCGGGCTCATCGAGCGCAGGGCCGGCAGCACGTCGATCCTCCGGGTCAGCGGGCTCATGAAGGCCGCACCGCTGCTGGCCGTGCTGTACTTCGTACCGGCGATCAACCTCGGCGGGCTGCCGCCGTTCTCCGGCTTCATCGGCAAGATCGCCCTGTTCGAGGCGGCCGCCGCCGTCGGGACGCCCATCATGATCGTGCTGATCTTCGGCGGCATCCTCACCTCCCTCCTCACCCTGTACGCGCTCATGCGCGCCTGGAACCTCGCGTTCTGGCGGGAGGGCGACGACCTCGCCGAGATCGAGGGCCGGGTCGGCTACCTCGGCAGCGCGCCGGCCGCCGATGTGCAGCAGGAGACCCGCCGCATCCCGGCGATCATGACCGTCGCCACCGGCGGCATGGTCGCCGTCACCCTGGCTCTGACGGTCTTCGCCGGTCCGCTGTACGCTCTGTGCGACCGGATCGGTGCGGGGCTGTTGCAGCCGGTCACGCTCCAGCAGATCGACGAGGAGGCCGGATGAGTCCCGAGTCGAAGCGCGGCGTGCTCCGCGACACCCTGCTGCAGCTGCCGTTCCTGCTGTGGCTGACCGTGCTGTGGATGCTGCTGTGGCACCAGTTCACCCCGCTGGCGCTGGTCACCGGCATCCTCGTCGCGATCTTCGTGACGCGCGTGTTCCGACTGCCGACCGTGGAGCTGGTCGGCAGGGTGAACCTCTGGTACGCCCTCGTGTTCGTCGTGCTGTTCCTCGGTGCCGTGGTGGCCGGCGCCGTCAGCGTCGCCGTCCAGGTCTTCGACTTCCGCCGTCAGCCCGGCGCCGCCATCGTCGGCGTGCCGCTGCGGTACGCCGACGACATCGTCACCACGCACGTGTCGGTGACGGCCTCGCTCATCCCCGGGTCGCTCGTCGTGGAGAGCGACCGCAAGCGCCGCATCCTGTACCTGCACGTGATCGGCATGCACAGCAGGGCCGACGTGGACGCCTTCCGCGAGGAGGTGCTGCGCTGGGAGCGCCGCATCGTGCGAGCGGTCGGCACGCCCGAGCAGTACCGCGCGCTGAAGGCCGACGAGGCCCTCGAGCGCGCCCGGACCACGGCATCCGTCGCAGGGGAGGGATCGTGAACGACATGCTCATGGCCGCCATCATGGTCGTCTTCGGCGTGGCCGCCGTGCTGTGCGTGATCCGCATCGTGCGGGGCCCGTCGATCCTCGACCGCACCGTCGCGTCGGACGTGCTGCTGACCGAGGTGATGTGCGTGCTGGGCGCCGACATGGCCATCAACGGGCACACCAGCAACATCCCGGTCATGCTCATCATCGCGGCGGTCGGCGTGTTCGGCTCGATCGCCGTGGCCCGCTACGTGGCGAGAAGGGACAACCCGACACCATGATGTCCTTCCTCGAGCTCGCGCTGCCGCAGCAGGTGGCCGACACCGTCGTGCTGGTTCTCGTGCTGATCGGCGCGATCCTGTGCCTGTCGGCATCCGTCGGCCTGCTGCACTTCCGCGACGTGCCGGGCAGACTGCATGCCGCGACCAAGCCGCAGGTGCTCGGTCTCGTGCTGATCTGCCTGGCCATCGCCGTCGCGCAGCGCACCGTCGGCGGGATCCTCCTCGGGGTCGTGATCGTGACGCCCGTGATCCTGCTGCAGTTCGCCACTGCACCGCTGTCGGCGCACATGGTGGGTCGACAGGCCTACCGCAACGGCACCATCAACCAGCACGCGCTGGTCGCCGACGAGTACGCCGAGTCCAAGCGCACGCCGCCCGCCGCGGGGTAGCGGCCGGGCGGCGGTGGCGCGCGCGGCGGATCGACGCGAGCCCCCACGCCGGACCGGGGCTCAGGACCCCGGTGTCAGCACGAGCGTGTCGACGGTGGCATCCGCGACCGCGTCGGGCGTGAACGGCCAGGGCTGCTGGACGCCCGTCGCCCAGTCCTCGGTCTGGTCGGTGTAGTGCTCGTGGAAGGCGTGTCCACTGGCCCCGGTCAGGTGGATCCAGGTGGAGGCGTCGAAGTCGGACAGGTCGACGACCATCCGCATCGACGGCACCGTCGTCGTCGCGTACGAGCGGCCCAGCCGCCACCCGGTGGCGTTCACGACGGAGGAGCCGCCGCCGACCGGGTAGGGGCCGCGGTTGAAGAGCATCTCGATCGGGGCGATGCCCGATGACCCGAACGTCTCGCTCGTCAGCGTCAGGGCGTGCAGCTCGCCCCAGTTCCAGCGCGTGACGTCCTGGCCCTGCAGACTCGCCAGCTCGTCGTAGGCCTCGTTCGCCGACAGGGCGAGCATGCCCGTCCTGCCGTCCGCGGCCAGTCGGTCGTTGGTCCACAGCGGGTGCGACGGGTCGCCGAGCATGGCGCCCACGACGGTGAACAGCCGGCCCTGGTCACCGGTGGGCAGGGGCACCTCGCGCTCGGTGAAGATGTTGCGCACGAGGTTCGACCACAGCACGTTGGCGAACGCCGCGGCGGGGGAGTCGGCGTCGTTCTGGGCGTCCCACGTGCGCAGCAGGTCGACGGCGGCCTTCGGCCCCTTCCGCTCGACCGGCACGTCCACCATCACGGCGGCCAGCTGCTTGCCGATCCACATCTCCTCATCCAGCTGGATGGCCTGCATGTCCTGCACGGTCAACGGCCCGGCGGCGGCCCTGCGCTCGATGAGGTGGGTGATGCGGGCGGCGCGGTAGCCGTAATCCCAGTCGCGGGAGAGGAAGTGCCCGTACTCGTCGTCGACGATGGCGTTGTTGGCGGTCACGATGAACCCCTCGGAGGGGTTGTAGGAGACCGGCAGGTCCTCGAACGGGATGAACCCCGTCCAGTCGTACGCGCTGTCCCAGCCCGGCTGGGGCAGCCAGCCGTCCCCCGCCCCGCGGATCGGCAGCCGGCCCGGCGCCTGGTAGCCGATGTTGCCCTCCGCATCCGCGTAGATGAGGTTCTGCGCGGGCACGTCGAAGAGGGATGCCGCCCGCCGGAACTGCGTGAAGTCCCGCGCCGTGTCCAGTGCGAAGATCGCGCCGGCCGTCGTCCCGGGATCCAGCGCGGTCCAGCGCAGGCTGACGGCGATCTCGCCGTCCGGCACCTCGGGGGCGTCCGCGAGCGGGAGGATGCTCTGGTCGGCGCCCTGTCCGAGCCCGACGACGGGCTCCGTCGCGACCGCCGTGAAGTCGTCGGTCAGTCCCGAGATGATCGGGCCGTGCACGGTGCGGCGGATGGTGATCGGCACGTCCTCGCCGCCGGCGACGCGGATGACGTCCTGCTCCTGCTCGAGCGGCTGCAGCTCGCCGTCGCGCCAGTACCGGTCGCCCTGCACCTTCTCGATGTACAGATCGGCGACGTCCGTGGTGAGGTTCGTGAACCCCCAGGCGATGTCGGCGTTGTGCCCGATGACGATGCCGGGCAGCCCCGAGAACGAGAACCCCGCCACGTCGAAGGGGCACGCGTCGCTGACGGGCGCGCATCGCAGCTGCATCTGGTGCCAGACGGAGGGCAGCGCAGCCCCCAGGTGCGGGTCGTTGGCCAGCAGCGGCCGCCCGCTCTCGGTGAGATCTCCGGAGACGACCCAGGAGTTCGAGCCGATCCCCTCGCCCAGCGGGGCCAGCAGCATGCTCGCCGCCTCGATCACGCTGTCGGCCTGCTCCCAGCGGACGGTCGTGAGCGCGTCGGCGGCGGCCGAGGCGGCCCTGTCCGCGTCGCTCGTGCCGCCCGTGTAGGCGGCGGGTGCGGCGGTGTCGTCGGACTCCTCGGCATCCGCGGCCTCGTCCTCGGGCAGGGGGTCGACCTCCGAGATGCGGGGGACGATCACGGGGTGCTTGTCGAACGGATACCCGGGGTAGACCCGTTCGATGAGCGCCTGGGCGTCGGCATCCGTCTCCCCAGCGTCTCCGAGCGCCGCCGCGAGGCGGGCGCGATCGGTCTCGTCGTCGATGTTGGTGCGCAGATCCCAGGCCATCGCCTTCAGCCAGGCGACCGAGTCGGCCGGCGCCCACGGCTCCGGCTCGTAGTCCGGGTTCTGGACGCCGAGGATCGCGTACTCCAGGGAGAGATCGGCGCCGGAGCGGGACGCCAGGTAGGCGTTGACGCCGTCGGCGTACGCCTCGTAGTAGCCGCGGTCGGTGTCGTCGAGCGCCTCGACCTCCTGCTCGGCGACGTCCCGCCAGCCGAGCGTGCGCAGGAAGACGTCGGTGGCGACCTGCGACTCGCCGAACATCTCCGCCACCCGGCCCGAGGTCACGTGCCGTCGGAAGTCCATCTCGAAGAAGCGGTCCTGCGCATGGATGTAGCCCTGCGCGAAGAACAGGTCGTCCGTCGAGGACGCCGTGACGGTCGGGACGCCGCGGGCGTCGCGCTGCACGGTGACGCTCTTGTCGAGGCCCGGCGCGGACAGCTCGCCGGAGGTCTGCGGGAACGAGCGCTGGATGGTCCAGGCGAGGAAGAAGGCGGCGGCGGTCGCGATGACGAGGATCATCGCGAGGACGAGGAACAGGATGCGGCCGATCCGCCCCGCCAGGGGTCGGCGGGGTGCGGTCGTGGTGTCTGTCGTCATCAGCAGGTTTCCCAGGGGTCGGCGTGGAACCCCGTGTCAGGGACTCCGGGTGCGCGTCCCGCGCACACCCGGCATCCTATCGATGGTCCGAGGAGCTTCCGAGCCGCGGGCGTCGTCGTGGAATTTCTGCACCTGGTCCGATAATGTCCTGGTCAGAGGCGGGGAGAGCCGCTCGTGCGTCACAGGAGCCTGGTGGAGTGCAGCGCCTGCAGCATCCTCTGGTTGCCGTTCATCAGCGGAAGCCGCAGCACCAGTCCCAGCAGCAGCGCCGGCACGGCGAACAACGCCAGGAAGCCCAGCGACACCCAGTAGTCGTTCTCATACATGCCGGCGATCGCCGAGCGCATCGCGTTCACCGCGTGGGTGGCGGGCAGGAACGGGCTGATGCCCTGGAACCACGGCGGCAGCACCTGCAGCGGGTAGGCGCCGCCGGACCCGGAGATCTGGATCACCAGCAGCAGCACGGCCAGCGCCTTGCCGGCACTGCCGAACGCGACGACGAAGGTGTAGATGACCAGCATGAACACCAGGGAGCCCACCCAGCCGGCCAGGAGCAGCAGGAGCGGATGCTGGGGCTGCACCTGCGTGAACAGGATGCTGCCCAGGCACACCAGCGAACTCTGCAGGAGGCCGACGATCGCGAAGATCCCGAACCGGCCGAGGTACGTCTCGGCGGGGGACAGCGGGGGGAGCGGCGAGTCCTCGCCCTGGGGCGGATCGACCCGGATCGACACCGCGGCCAGCAGCGCGCCGACCCACAGCGCGAGCACGGTGTAGAGCGGTGTCATCGCGGCGCCGAAGCTCACCACCGAGTAGACGGGCACGCGGGTGAGCCCGACCGGCTCCGCGAGGAAGCCTGCGAGGGCTTCGGGGTCGGATCCGATCGCCTTCGTCAGGTCGCTGAGATCACCGGTGTCGATGGCCTTGGACAGCGCGGCGTCGAGCTCGTCGAAACGGTCGGCGGTGTCGGTGAGGGACTGCGAGATGCCGGTGGTGAGCGCCTCGGCATCCGTCAGCGCGCCGCTCACCGAACCCGAGCCCGTGAGCGAGCGCATGGCGGAGGACAGCTCGCCGCCGATCCGGTCGACGTCGCGGCTGATCGAGGCCAGCGTGTCGGCGAGGGCGTCGAGCTTCGGCTGCAGACTGTCGGTGTAGGCACTGCGCGCATCCTGCATCGCCGTCTTCGCCTCGGCGATGAGCTTCGAGATCTCGGTGTGCGCGGCCTGGCCGGCGGTGTCGCCGTCGGCGATCCGTGTCGCGCCCTCGTCCAGACGATCCTTCAGCGACTGCTCGCGGGCGATCGCGGCGTCGATCCTCGACACGGCGGCGTCGAACGCATCCAGCGCGCTCTCGGGAAGCAGCGGACGCACGGTGTCCACGAGGTCGTCGCGCAGTCGCTGATGCTGATCGACCTGCGTCTGCACGCGTGCTGCGATGGCCTTCAGCGAGTCGGCCGCGCTCGTCGCCTGCGCGTTCATCGACGCGAACACGTCGTCGACGCTGCCGGCCAGCGTCTGGTAGCCGTCGACCGTGTCGGCGAGGGCGTCGCCGAGGGCGGCGGCGGTGGAGGAGAGCACCTGTTTCAGCGACTGCGCGGCCCGCCTGCCGTCGCCGAGCGCGCCGGTCGCGCTGCGCAGGGCGTCGCCGGAGGCGGATGCCAGGCCCGAGGCGCCGTCGACCAGCGGGCGGCTCGACGCGACGAGCGCGGTGAACATGTCGGCGGTCGATGCTCCCGCGCGCAGCTGAGCCGCCACCTCGCCGACATGCGACTGCAGGCGTGACAGGGCGACCTGGGTGTCGGCGTCGTCGAGGTAGTCCGACAGCGAGGTGATGAGGGCGAGGCCCACCTCGCTGAGCGTCGAGGTGAACGTCTCGTTGACGGCGGTGGCGACCTCGTCGGCGCCCTGCCCGGTGATCTTCGGGGCCAGCGCGTTCTTCTTCTCGTTCGTGTAGTACTCGATGCGGGTATGCTCGGCACCGCGCGCGTAGAACGTCATCATGTCGGTGCTGAAGGTGGGCGGCAGCACGATCGCGGCGTAGTACTCGCCCGACCGCGTGCCGTCGATCGCGTCGTCCTTCGTGGTGAAGATCCAGTCCAGCTCGTCGTTGGCGCGCAGCTCGGAGAGCACCTGCTCGCCCACGTTCAGGCGGATCGGCACGAGATCGCTCTGATACCCTTCGTCGGCGCTGGCGACGGCGACCTTGAGGTTCTTGGTGTTGTCGAACGGGTTCCAGCTGGCGATCACGTTGAACCACGTGAACAGCGAGGGGACCACGACCAGGCCGAAGAGGACGATGACCGCCATGACGCTGCTCGTCGCGCGGCGCAGATCGAAGCGGAGCACCTGCAGGATGTTCCTCATCCGTCCTCCCCTCCTTCCCGGGCGGCGTCCTCATCGGTCCCGGATGCCGTCTCCTCGGCGTCCTCGGGTTCGACGGGCTCGGGTTCGACGGGCTCCGGTTCGACGGCCCGGGGGTCCGCGGCCCCCACGTCCGCGGTTCCGGGCTCCGCGTCCGGGGCGAACAGATCCTCCAGCGGGTCGGCGCTGTCGGCATCCGTCATCTCGAGCACCGCCGTGCGCACGGCATCCGCTTCTCCTGTCGACGCGACGGCCGTCGCGGAGGTGAGCACGGCCGCGCCGCCGGTGGCCTCCTCGACGAGGGCGCGCCGCAGCTCGGCATCCGGCATCTCGCCCAGCTCGGACGCCTGCTCGATACTCTGCTTGAGGTACTCCAGGGCGACGAGGAAGGCGATCAGGATCAGGCACCACAGCGCCCACAGGCCGAGCATCGTCGCCTTGGCGTCCGGCAGCAGCCACGCGGCGACCCCGATCACGGCCATCACCGCGATGCCGACGATCAGGGTGAGGCGCAGCCGGGTCGGGTACCGCTCGGTGAATCTGCGCGCGCGTTCCGCGATCTGGGCGCGGTAACCGTCGCCGTCGGTCAGGGCGCGGATGATCTGCGGTGTGCGGCGGCGGCCGGTGATCTGCACGTCCTCGCTCACCAGCAGCCGGCTCTCCGACAGCCTGCGGTTGAACAGCAGGGCGAAGTTGCCGATCCTGCGGCGCAGGAACAGCCCGAGCGCGAACGCCAGCACGACGTGGATCGCGAGCGTCCCCATGGCCCGCCACCAGGCGCCGTCGTAGAACCCGCTGATGGTCTCGCGCAGGGCATCGATGCCGTAGGTGAAGGGCAGGAACGGGTAGAGCCCGCGGAAGAAGTCCGGCATCATCTCGATCGGGTACAGACCGGATGCCCCGGGGATCTGGAAGATCACCAGCAGGATGCACATGCCCTTGCCCACATACCCGAAGCACACCGAGAGCGCGTAGATGATGCTGAGGAACGCCAGGCCGATGAGCACGCTGGTGCCCACGAACGCGAACGCATCGGCGGTCTGCACGCCGATGAGCAGATCGCCCACCGAGACGAGCACGGCCTGGCACACGCCGATCGCGGCGAACAGCATCCAGCGCCCGAGGTAGGCCTGACGCACCGAGATGCCCTCGACACCCTCGGTGTCGACCTCGAGGCGGAAGATCACCACGAGCACGAACGCGCCGATCCACAGGGTGAGGTTCGTGAACAGCGCGGCCATCGCGGAGCCGTACGCCTTGGTCGGGAACATGGCGTTCTCATGCACCTCGACGGGTGAGGCCATGAAGGTGGCGATCTGCTCGGGATCGAGCCCGGTGATGGTGCTGAGTCCGTCCCACACGTCGGCGGTGCTGAGCGCCAGCACGTCGGTGCGCACGCCGGTCAGACCCTCCTCCGCGGTCGCGAGGTTGCCGTCCAGCCCGCCGAGCGCCGTGGTGGTCGACGCCAGCTGGGTCTTCAGCTCCGCGAGCAGGTGCTGTGCCTGCGTGACCTGGGAGCGCTGCGCACCGAGCGCCGCCGAGAAGCCGTCGGCACCGGCGGACAGCGCGGACATCGCACGGTTGAGTTCGGGGACGCTCTTCGTCAGCGCATCGCGGATGGCGCCGGCCGAGGTCGCCGCCTGCTCCGTCGCCGCGTTCATGGTGTCGGCCGCGGCCTTGACCGAGTCGATCGTGTCCGCGACGTCGCCGTTCAGTGTCTTCAGCCGGTCGAGCACCTGCTGGTCGGCGGCATTGCGCTGCGTGAGGTCGTCGATGACCTGGCGGAGCTTCTGCGCGGCCTCGGAGCCGGGATCGGTCTGATCCAGCACGGACTGCAGCTCGTCGAGCGCCGCACCGTTCGCTGTGATGACGGCCGACACGTCGTCGATCGCGGTGCCGACCGCTGCGTTCGCCTGCTGCAGCCCGGCCGACAGCGACGCGATCGAGGCGTTCGTCTTCGCCGAGGCGTCGGCGATGAGCGTCGCACCCTTCACATACGCGGAGGTGACCGTGTCGGTCACGGTGAGCAGCTCCTGCTGGGCCTCGGCGGCGAGGGCCTGCGCCTGCGCAATCGCGGTCTGCACGTCACCGAGCGTCTTGTCGACCCTGCCGAGGGTGCCCGCGGCGCTGTCGAGACGATTCTGGGCATCCGTCAGCCCGTTCTGCAGCTCGACGAGGCGTCCGCGCGCGGACGTGACCTTCGCGACGGCATCGTCGAGCGCGGCGACCGAGCCGTCGCGCGCATCGCCGAGGCGGTCCTCGACATCCGCCCCGACCCCCTTCAGCTGCTCGGTGACCGCCTTCGAGACCACCGACACGAAGGTGCCGTTGATCTGGGTGTCGAGAGTGGAGGCGCCGACGTCGGTGATCTTCGGGGCGATCGCGTTCGCCTTCTCGTTGACGTAATACCTCAGGTCGGGGCGGGTGAGCTCGCCGGAGGTGACGCTGAGCAGGTCGCGGCTGAAGTCCGGCGGAATGATGATGGCGGCGTAGCTGCGGCCGCTGCGCACGGCATCCATCGCCTCATCCTCTTCGACGAAGGTCCAGCCGAGTTGGTCGTTCTGCTTCAGCTCGTCGACCAGTTCGTCGCCCACGTCGATACTGCCGGTGAGGTCCGACGACGCGCCCTCGTCCTGGTTGACGATGGCCACGCTCACGTGCTGCGTGTGGGAGTAGGGATCCCAGAACGCGACGATGTTGAACCATGCGTACAGGGAGGGCGTGACGATCACGCCGATGATGATGATCCACGCCTTGCTGACGCGCGCGAGCCGGCCCAGGTCGCGGCGGAACACCGTCCATGCGGTGGGCGTCGCGGTGGCCTGTGAGGCCGGGTTGGTTCGCGCGCGAGCGCTCATGCGGGGGGCTCCGTGGCGCCTGGGTCCGTGATGCCGGGATGGGCGGCCAGCAGGGCATCCGCCTCGCGCCAGGACAGCCCCGCGAGGCTCAGCGCGGTGCGGACCGCGAGGTCGGCGTTCGCGCTCGCCGCGTCTGTGCGGGTGACGACGGTACGGGCCATCTCCTCGATGAGACGGGCGAGGGTGGGGGCGGCGAGGTCGGTGCGGAAGCTGCCGTCGTCCTGACCCCGGCGCACGAGCTCGGCCACCGCGCGGCGCAGCGGCGCGAGGGCGGCAGCGGTGTGCTCGACATGCGCCTCGTCCAGTGCGAGCGAGGCCGCGAGCTGCACGTGCGCGGCCTCGCGCCACAGTCGTGCGGCCAGGCGGGCCAGTGCGAGGCGGGCGTCCGTGTCGGTGATCGACGTGGCGATGGCGTTGAAGCGCTGAGCGCCTGTCGAGATCAGCTCGCGGATCAGTGCCTCTCGGTCGTCGAAGTGCCCGTACAGCGTGCGGCGGCTCAGCCCTGCTCGGCGCGCGATGACATCCACGGACGCGCGCGGGTCCTGTGCGAGCTCGGCGCGCGCGGCGTCGAGGATACCGGCGCGGTTGGCCTGCGCGTCAGCACGAGATGCACGGTTCATGCCTTCAGGCTAATTAACCTGCACAATTATGTGCAAGTTGTCTCGGCAGACTCCCAGCATCCGCCCTGCCCCCCAGCATCCGCCCCGTCCCCAGCATCCGCCCGGCCGCCACAGTTGCGTATAGCGGCCGGATCTGGTGAAGCTGGCCGATAAACGCAACAGTGGCCGGGGAGTGCGACAGGCCCGGGGCCGGGTCGGGCGGGGCCATGCGGGGCTGACAGGGCAGAGGGCGGGGCTGACAGGGCAGGGTCAGTCGGTGCCGGTGTCGAAGGCGGCGCCCTCGGATGCCGCATCCACGGCCCCCGCGAGCTGCTCGTCGGCGGTCTCGGATGCCGCGATCTCGGCGGCCCCCCCGGCGGTGACCTTGCCGACCAGTTCGCCCGTCGCGCCGCCGACCAGGCCGAGGCCGGCGTACTGCTCCAGGCGGGAGCGCGAGTCCGCGATGTCGAGGTTGCGCATGGTCAGCTGGCCGATGCGGTCCACCGGGCCGAAGGCCGCATCCCCGACGCGCTCCATCGACAGCTTCTCCGGGCCGTAGGACAGGTTCGGCGACACGGTGTCGAGGATGGTCCAGTCGTCCCCGCGGCGCAGGCGCAGCGTGACCGTGCCCGAGATCGTGGAGCCGACCCAGCGCTGGATCGACTCGCGCAGCATGAGCGACTGCGGCTCCAGCCAGCGACCCTCGTACATCAGCCGGCCCAGGCGCCGGCCCTGCTCGTGATAGGTGGCCAGGGTGTCCTCGTTGAGGATGCCGTTGACCAGGCGTTCGTAGGCGATGAACAGCAGCGCCATGCCGGGGGCCTCGTAGATGCCGCGCGACTTCGCCTCGATGATGCGGTTCTCGATCTGGTCGCTCATGCCCAGGCCGTGCCGGCCGCCGATCGTGTTGGCCTCCATGACCAGCGCCACCGGGTCGTCATACTCGACGCCGTTCAGCGCGACGGGGCGGCCGCCGTCGAATGTGACCGTGACGTCCTCGGCGTCGATCGCGACGGACGGGTCCCAGTACTTCACGCCCATGATCGGGTCGACGGTCTCGAGCGAGACGTCCAGGTGCTCGAGGGTCTTCGCCTCATGCGTGGCGCCCCAGATGTTGGCATCCGTGGAGTACGCCTTCTCGGCGGAGTCGCGGTACGGGAAGCCGCGCTCGACGAGCCATTCGCTCATCTCCTGGCGTCCGCCCAACTCGGTGACGAAGTCCGCATCGAGCCACGGCTTGTAGATGCGCAGGCGAGGGTTGGCCAGCAGGCCGTAGCGGTAGAACCGCTCGATGTCGTTGCCCTTGTAGGTGGAGCCGTCGCCCCAGATCTCCACGCCGTCCTCGCGCATGGCGCGCACGAGCATCGTGCCGGTGACGGCGCGGCCCAGCGGAGTGGTGTTGAAGTAGGTCTTGCCGCCCGACCGGATGTGGAAGGCGCCGCAGCTCAGCGCGACGAATCCCTCCTCGACCAGGGCGGTCTTGGCATCCACCAGGCGCGATGCCTCGGCGCCGTACTCCAGTGCGCGTCCGGGGATCGACGCGATGTCGTCCTCGTCGTACTGCCCCAGGTCGCCCGTGTAGGTGAAGGGCACGGCGCCCTTCTCGCGCATCCACGCGACGGCGACGGAGGTGTCGAGACCACCGGAGAACGCGATGCCGACCTTTTCGCCGACGGGGAGGGACTGGAGCACCTTGGACATGGGTTCCAGTGTATCGGCGCGCGGCGTGTCGCCCTGCCCGCGTTGCCCCGCCCGCGGGACGGCCCGGGCGGGCGTCAGCGGCGCAGGTCCGCGAAGCGCTCGCGGAGCGGATGCCGGGCACTGAGCCCCGCGAGGGAGACGGCGCCGTCGAGGCCCGTCCCGGCGGGCGGCACGAACCGGACATCCGGTCGTTCCGCACGCACGGCGACCTCGAAGGCCGTGCGCACGAGCTCCGACCCGAACACCCCGCCGACCGCGCCCACGGCGGCGTCGCCCGGCGCATCGGTCACGCGCAGTGCCGTCGTCGCCGCCAGCGCGAGTTCGCGGCCGGCCTCGCGGCAGATGGCCGTGGCCACGTCATCGCCCGCTGCGGCGAGCCGGGCGGTCGCGGCGGCGAAGGACGCGACGGTGCGCACGCGGTCCTCGGATGCCTGGAGCGAGACGTACGCGGTCTCGAGGTCGGGCCAGCGGTCCCGGACCACGGCGGTCAGCGACGTGGCGGGCCCGCGTCCGTCGTGGGCGCGCATGACGGCATCCAGCGCCGCACGGCCGATCCAGTAGCCGCTGCCGGCATCGCCCATGATGTAGCCCCACCCGTCGACGCGGGTGGAGTGGGCGGGACCCACCCCGAGGGTGACCACCCCGGTCCCGGCGGCGACCACGGCGCCCTGCCGGTCGCCGAGCACGCCCAGGAACGAGGTGACGGAGTCGTGGGTGACGACCACCCGCCGCACGCCCGCGAGCGCCGGGTGGGAGAGCAGGGCGGATGCCTCGGCATCCGCGTCCGTGAGTCCGGAGACGCCGAAGGTGACCGTGTCGGGGGAGCCTCCGACGGATGCGACGACCTCGGCGAGCTGCGGTGGCAACGGCCGGTCGGTGAGGATGCCGGGGAACAGCGCCTCGATCGAGCGGCCGTCGGCGCTGATCAGCCGCGTCTTGATGCCGGTCTGCCCGGCGTCGATCGCGAGCAGCGTCGCCGTCCGTCGTGCCGTGCCCTGTTCCTCTGCCACGCGGATTCCTCTCTGCCGGGTTCGGGCGCGGGCCGGCAGTGTCCGGCCCGCAGTAAGCGTAGGCCACCGTGGCCCGCTCAGTATCCCGGATAATCCCGCAGCCGCTCCTCGAACTCCGCGCGGTCGGCGTCGGACAGCACCTGCCGGGCGAACACCGCGAGCTGGATGCCCTCGAGCGGCTCGCCGGTCTGCCGGTGCATGGCCTCGCGCTGGATGCGGAACTCGCCGGTGGGATCCTTCGACAGGTCGTACGCGTACGCGTAGAAGCGCAGCGGGTCGGGGTAGGCGCCCGCGTAGTACTCCCAGGTGTGCTGGGCGGCGGGGTCGCGGGAGCCGTACAGCTTGGCGACCATGTCGTCGGAGATGCCGTTGCCGGGCTCGTTGAGCGGGTACAGCGGCATGATGAGCCGCTGCTCGGCCAGCACACCGTCGATGGCGCGCATGACCTCCCTCTTGCGGGCCGTGTCGTGCACGGGCTGCTCGGTCGTCCACACGACGGAGGCGTACCTCTTGAGCATCGACTCTCCGCCGTAGCCGTTGCGCTCGGGGCCGACGTCGATGGCACCGGACGGCACCCAGGTGAAGCCGAACTCGCGTGAGAGGCGCTCACGCACCTCCGCCATGAGCCGGTCGCCGGCGACCTGGGTCTGCTCCAGCGACGGAGCGCTCAGCACGCTGGCGTCGGACACGTCCCTGATGCCGGGGTATGCCTCGTCGTGCAGTTGCTTCGCGGACTTCGTGCCGCTGTAGGCATGCGTCGCCGCCGAGCGCAGCGCGCCCATCGCGCCGACGGTCGCCACGTTGAACACCAGGGTCACGGCGAGGGCGACGGTGCCCAGCATACGCCCGCGCGGAGTGAGCACGGCCGCGACGACGGCGCCCAGCACGATGAGCTGGAGGACGATCATCGTCGTCCCGTACAGGGCATCCGTCCCGCCCGCCCCCATCATCAGCAGCATCGTCAACACGAACAGCACGGTCGCCGAGAGGGCGATCAGCCCCAGCGTGCTGACGGTCCGCTTCTGCGGTTCGGGCTCGGCCCGGTACACGACGTCAGCGGATGCCGGGATCATGCCACCTGTGGCATATGCCGTCTCGGGTACCCGCCGGGCGCCGCGATAGCCGCCCGGCGGGGGAGGGGGCGGGGCGCCGTCGGAGCCGCCCAGGTATCTGCCGCGCTGCTGCTCTACCACGGCCTGTCCGTCCCTCCGCCGTCGCCGTCGGAGCCGCCCAGCAGGTCCTCGCGCTCCTGCGCACCCTCGCCGAGCTTCTTCTCGATGTCGTCGAGGTCGCTCTGCGAGGGCTGGTCCTGCGGCTCCTGCGCGCTCCGGTCCGGACGGGGCTCGGGCGCCTGCCCGTTCTGCTGCTGCTTCTGCTGCTGGCGCTGCCGGTTCTCGTCCAGGGTGTCGCTCATGTCCCGGTTCGGGTCGGGGGACTGGTTCCGGGCATCCTCGCTGCGGCACTCCTCCGGTGTCTCGACGGTGATCTGCAGTGCCTGCCCGTACAGCTCGGCCGCGCGGGCGCCGTCGCCCTCGGCCTGGGCCGCATCGCCCTGCCGTTCGATGACGAGCGACAGGTTGATGCGCACGTAGCAGACGTCCAGTCCGGCGGCATCCGGGAGCGCGCGCTCCAGCTCGGCGCGCGCTTCGGGCAGCCGGTCCGCACCGGCCAGCGCCGTGCCGATGTCGTAGGGCGCCTTGAACGTCTCGAACCAGTTCAGGATGTCGAGGGCGCGCGCGGCATCCTCCGACTCCGCGTACCCGCCGACGAGGAACGAGCTCACCGACTGGTGCGCGAACGCGTACATGCTCAGCAGCTTCCCGGTCAGCAGCAGCGCGGCCAGGGTCAGCGGCAGGGTGCCGATGGCCAGCCGGCGGCGGATGCTGCGGCGCCGCCTGTTCGCGGCCAGCAGTGCCGCTGCGGCGTCGGCCGGGGTCGGATTCACGGGGGTCGTCATCGTCCGCCTCCGTTCACGGGGCGGGTCAGTCCGCGCAGGCGGGTGATGAGCATCGTGGCGCGGGCGATCTCGACGCCGACCAGGACGATGAGCACGAGAGCGAGTACCCAGTACAACTCGATGACGTTGCCGACCTCTCCGGATGCCGTGTAGTCGGTGGTCCGGGTGGGGGCCTCCGGCAGCGTGATCTCGGCATCCGCCGAACGATGCTGGTACGGCACGCCCAGCTGCCCGGCGATCGCGTTCAGGTTGTCCTCGTCGATCACCGACAGGGCGCGCGCGCCCTGGTACTCGATGTACTCCGGGGGCGGCGAGTCCGTCGTGGCACGGCCCATGGTCCTCTGCATGGGTCCGCCCTCGGCGGTGCCGTAGCCGAGCACGGATCCGCCGTCGATGAACGTCGCGCTGCTCGCGAAGGACTCCGGACCGCGGGATGCGGTCTGCTCTCCGTCACCCAGGTAGAACACCATGCGGCTGCGGTCCGGCGACGCCTGCGCGGCGGCGGAGAGGGTCTGCGCCAGCATCCGGTTCGCGATGCTGATCGACGAGCCCCGCGACCGGTCGGTGATCTCCGGCGCCATCACGTCCAACGCGGACACCAGTGCGGTGGCATCCGTCGTCAGAGGCAGCCGCAGCTGCGGCGCCGCGTCGAAGCTGATCAGGGCGAACCGTGCGCCGGGGTACTCCTCGACGATCGCCTGCACGTCCGCGCGCACGCCGGTCAGACGGGGTCGGTCCCCGTCCCAGTCCTCGGCGATGATGCTCGCCGTGGTGTCGACGACGATGACGATGTCGGTGTCGGTCGCGAGGGTCTGCGAGGTGCCGCCGGGGATGCCGGGGCGCAGCAGCATAGCGAACACCACGACGATCATCCCCAGGCGCAGCGCCCAGATCGGCCTGCCGGGTCCCCCGGCGCCCGACCCCTTCCCGGGCGAACCCGTGATGAGTGCGCGGACGACGATCACCGCGGGCGCCGCGCACAGCAGCACGAGCAGGACCGGATGCAGGACGGGCTGGAGGATCACAGTCGCACCCTCCACAGCAGGACCAGGAAGCCGAGGACGGCGACGAGGGTCAGCGCGATCGGCAGGCCGGGGCTGTCCACCCGCACCACCTGCGCCTGCCCCTGCAATGCCCGCGCCTCCTGCTTCCGGATCTCGGTGATGATGTCGGAGACGCTGGTCGTGTCCCGCAGCGCGTAGGACTGCCCACCGGTCAGCCGGGCGGCGTCGGAGAGCTGGGCGCTGACGGCGGCGTCCTTCCCCTGCACGGGATTCAGCGCGAACACGCGCACGTGCTTCGCGGCGGCGAACCGGGCGGCCTCCTCGATCGTGAGGATCGAGGCGCCCACGAGCTCGTTGTCGGTGGCGAGGATCACCGAGCGGCTGCGCTCGGAGTCGGCGTGGTCGAAGCGCAGCGTGCAGGCGGCCAGGCCGTCGCCGATGAGCGAGGAGCCCGGTCCGTTGAGTGTGCCCACCCAGTGCTCGGGCGTCTCGTCCAGGTAGGAGAAGCTGGAGCGGATGCTCTGCAGCTGTTCCTTGATGAACGGATAGTCGTCGGTGAGGGGGAAGACCTGCACGGGCGAGCTGTTGAAGATGGTCAGGCCGATCCGCTCGCCCCGGAAGCCCTCCAGCAGCTTCTCGAACACGTTCAGCACCTCGACGTCGACCTCGGACATCGACCCGGACACGTCCAGGCACAGCATGATGTCGCGGCTGGTGTCGACAGGATGGATGGTCCTGGGCGACAGGGGGCGCGCGGCCACGAGCCCTCCCAGGAGCACGGCGACCGCCCCGACGGCGAGGACGCCGGACAGCACGCCCATGCGGCGGCGCACGGAGGTCCGGAAGGAGGGCAGGGAACGCAGGCGCTCGGCGCGGGAGACGAGCGCGGCCGGGGCGCTCTCGGCCCTGCTGCGGCTGCGCAACCCCAGCAGGATGCCGATCAGCACGGCCGCCAGGAGGATGCCGACGGCGACGAGGAGCATCCACCATGTGTTCAGCGTCATCTCGCCACCCCTCAGCGCCAGCTTCTGATGACGATGCGGGCGGCCTCGGCACCGCGCGCCGGGTCGATCGCCGGACCGCGCTGGAAGATGCTGGGGTAGTAGTGCCTGCGCATCGCGTCGAGGAGGGCGGGGCTCACCCCGCGAGCGACGAGATCGTCGAGCGCGAGGACGGGGGCCTCGAGACCCGAGTACTCGTTCACGAATCCGCGGACGAGCCTGCTGAGCTCGAGATTCGCGCGCTTGGGATTCATCCTCCCGGATCGGTATTCGTCTTCGATGCGCTGCACCTCGGCGAGGTGCTCGACTCTCAGCCGATCCAGGATCGCGGCGGGCGCAGGCGCGAGGGCGGGCGCGCCGCGCAGGGTGATGCTGCGCCGCGGGCGGGTGAGCGCCATCAGCAGCCAGGCCCCGGCGGCCAGCACCAGCAGGATGCCGATGGCCAACAGGATCCACCCGCCGGTGTACTGAACTGGGGGGTAGAGCTCGTCAGAGGCGGGCATGCGATCTCCGGTTCAGCATCGTCAGCAGTGTCGGCACCGCGGCATCCTGCCCGTCGAACTCGGCATGCGTGATCTCGTGACGCCGCAGCACCTGGTGGCGCCGGGCGGTGTCGGCTGCCTCCTGCGCGGCCAGCTCCGCCATCACTCCGGTGTCGCCGTACACGAAGTCGGGGACGCTCCAGCCGCTGTCCACATCGCGGCGGCGGACGGGGGCGGTGCGGGGCGGCGAGGGGTCGACGAGCCGGTCGAACGCCCCCGCGGACCGTTCCGCCGGCACGATCCGGGCATCGCGCACCGTCAGCCACAGCACGTCGTGCTGCACTCGCAGTCGACGCAGCAGTCGGTCGGTGTCGGCGGTCAACGGCGCCTCGTCGGTGACGATCACGACGATCGACCGGCGGGGCACGTGGCGCGCGGTCCAGGCCAGCACCGCATCCCGATCGCTGGGAGCGGTGCTCGCGTCGATGGTGCCGCGCAGCGTGCGCAGCGCCTGCTCGAGCGACCCCTCCGTGCCTCCCGGCGGGAGGCGGCGGATGCCGCCGGCATCCCCGTGGATCACCGAGAAGTCGTCTCCGTGGCGCACCGTGAGCAGTCCCAGCGCGCCGACCAGCAGCACGACCAGCTCGCTCTTGGGCCGCTCGTCCTCGGCCAGCGCCTGCATGCCGCGGCCGGTGTCGACGAGGAACAGCACGGTGTGTCGACGGGTGGCCCTCGTGCGCTTGATGAGCGGCTCACCGTGCCTGGCCGTCGCGCGCCAGTCGATGTCTCGCACCTGATCGCCGTACTCGTAGGGGCGCAGGTCCTCGAAGTCGAGGCTGCGCCCGCGCAGCAGGGACGCGTAGGCGCCGTCGAGCGCGTGCATCGACTTCTGCGACGAGCGGATGAAGAGTCTGCTCTTCACCCGGGTGATCAGGGTGGTCATGGTGGCTCGGTCGGGCCGACTCCTCTCGTCGAGCCCGACCAGGTTATCCGCAACCGCCATGAAGGTCCTGAGGCTCCGTCGAGTCTCTGTCTCGTTGGGTGTCGACACTCAGATAAACTGTCGACACCCGTGCGGTCATCGAGCGTGATCCGGTGTCGAGGTGAAAGCGGAGGTCCATGACATGAAGCCGCCCCGTGTCGATGACGATGTCGCGTCCCTTCGGGACCATCCGCTCGAGCTCCTCCCCGAACCCGTCACCGCGCTCGATCGCTCAGTGCCGCCTCGCCCTGCGGGCATGCGCGGATGGGAAGCGCCGCCGCTGCCCGCGATCGCCGATCCCGTGGCGGAGATCGAGGCGGTCCTCGCGAATCTGGAGGGCGCTGGGCGAGCGATGGGGGCGGTCGAGGAGCTCTTCGGGCGGGAAGCCCGGCAGGCTGCCGCCGACTCCCGCCGTCGCCTCGCCGAAGGAGTTGCGCGCCCTCTGGAGGGACTGGCGTTCGGGGTGAAGGACGTCATCCAGGTGGAGGGAACGCCCACGACCTTCGGCTCGCCCGCATACACCGGATACCGTCCGAAGATCACCGCCCGTGTGGTGCGGAACCTGCGTGCGGCCGGAGCGATCCTCGTCGCGAAGCTCGCCACCTACGAGTTCGCGTCGGGGCCGAACGCCCGCACCCGCAATCCCTGGGATCCACGTCGCCGCTCCGGTGGTTCGTCCTCGGGGTCGGCATCCGCCATCGGCGCGGGCCTGCTCCCGCTCGCGCTCGGGACGGACAGCGGGGGCTCGATCAGGGTGCCCGCGGCCTGGTGCGGCGCCGTCGGGTTCAAGCCGACCAGAGGGCGAGTTCCCACCGAGGGTGTGCCGCCGCTGAGCTGGCATCTGGATCACACCGGCACGCTGACGCAGACCGTCATCGCGGCGGCCGCCGTCTTCGGTCACCTCGCCGGCGAACCCGTATGGGCTGCAGATGTCGGCGAGGAGGGCCCACATCCGCTCGAGGGCATGACGATCGGAGTCCTCGGCGGCTGGTTCCAGCTGGTCGACACCGAGGTCGCGGCGGCGACCGAGGAGGCGATCGCCGTGCTCGGCGGTCTCGGCGCCCGGCTCGTCCCCGTGGAGTTCCCTCTGGTCGACCGCATCAATCCCGATGCGATCAAGAGAGTGCTCGTGGATGCCGAGTCGGCGGCACTGCACGACCCGTCCCGACCGGGCTACGGCCCGGTGTTCGCACAGCTGTTGGAGAGCGGATCGCGGCTGCGGGCGGTCGACTACATCCACGCGCTCCGACTCGGATCGCTCCTCGCGCAGGGCGCGACGGCGCTGTTCGACGGGGTGGACGCGCTGGTGTGCGCGACCTCGGCCGTGGTGGCTCCCTTCGAGGAGGAGGATGCGGTCACACTGGGTGGACGGATGATGCCGCTCGCCGACGTGGTGGCCAGGAACACCTCGATCTTCAACATCTCAGGGCATCCTGCACTGACTGTTCCCAGCGGAGCGGGGCCGAGCACCGGGATGCCGACGGCACTGCAGATCATCGCCCCGCACTGGCGTGACGACACCTGCTTCCGCATCGGGATGGCGTACCAGTCACGGGCCGGCACGATCGTCGCGCCAGTGCGGGGCTGACCTCCGCCCTGGGCGCGGAGTGAAGAAGACTCAGAGCCCGTAGAAGACCTGCGGCTTCGGCAGGTCTTCTGCCGCGGCGCCGGGCCGGGGGCGGGGCCGGTTCTCCACAGGGCCCGTGAACCGGTCCTCGTATGCTTCGCGGACATAGCGTCCGGCCGCGGTGAGGATCTCGACGATGATGTCGGCCACGGCCTCGGCATCCCTCGCCCGGGCCGCCGTCACGATGTCCTGGTGACGGCGCAGGACCCATTCGCTGTGCTCGGGGATGCTGTGGAGCACGAGCGGGAGCTGGTGGAGCCGGGAGCGGAGCTTGCGGATCTCGGTGACGGCCACCTCGTTGCCGCTGCGCGCGTGGATGATCTCGCGCATCGCCCAGGCATGCGTGTAGAAGGCGGGGTAGTCCCGGCGCACCCAGGCCGACTCCATCGGGATCAGGTAGCGCTCCATCTGCTCGATGTCCTCGTCCGTGAGGCGCGATACGCCCTCGGTGACGCACCAGCGCTCGATCGCCGCACGCACGGCGTAGAGGTCCTCGACCGTCTTCGGAGAGAACTCGTTGACCACGCAGCCGATCCTGGCCTGATAGGTGACCATCCCCTGCTCGCCGAGGGTGCGCAGCGCCTCCCGCACAGGAGCACGGGAGATCCCGAGCTCCTGTGCGATGTGCACCTCGTTGAGTCGCTGACCCGTGGGCCAGCGACCGTCGATGATGCCGGCGGCGACCCACTGGGCCACCCGGGTGGGGAGGTCCGTCTCGTCGTCGTCGGGGAGAGGGGCCTGTTCGCTCATATCTTCAGCAGTCTGCGGGCGTTGCCGCTCTCGATGAGGTCGCGGTCCTCGGCGGACAGGTGGCAGTCGTCGAGCATGTCGTTGATATCGGTGACGCGCTGTCCGCGCCCGATGCTGTAGTCGGTGCCGTAGAGCACCTTCGACGCTCCGGCGATCTCGATGACCTGCGCGGCGAGCTTCGGCAGGATCTCGTGGCGCTTCGTCCAGGAGATCGACGGCTCGAGGTACACGTTCGGCATGGAGGCGGCCATGTAGGGGGTGGCGATGTCCAACGGGTCGGCGTGCCCGGCGACGATCGTCGTGTTCGGGCACATCAGGGCGAGATCCTCGATCAACTCAACCTTCCCATTGGCGCTTCGTCCCGCCTTCCCCATGTTCGGTCCGGTGTGCAGCAGGACGGGGATGTCCAGTTCGGCGGCTGTGGTCATCAAGGGTACTAGGCCGGGGTCGTCGATCTTGAAACCCTGGATGAGCGGGTGGATCTTCAGCCCTTTCATCCCGAGGTCCTCGACGGCGTGCCGGAGCTCTTCGGACGGGTCGGTGCGCGGGATGCCGGTGGTCTGCGAGAACGGCACGACCGAGGCGAAGCCGATCAGGCGGTCCGGGTGCTTCTCGACGAGCTTCGCGATGTCCTCATTGCTCATGTACGGCGCGATCGGGAGCACGCAGGCCTTGTCGATGCCCCCTTCGTCGAGGCCTTTGATGAAGGTGTCGATGTCGTGCATCTGGTCGTTCCAGATGTGCGTGTGGAAATCGATGATCACTGGATCTCTCCTGACTGTTGGCTGCGGGAAGCTGCGGCAGTGGTGCCCGATTCCGGAGTGGATGACCGAGTAGGTACGTTGCGCTCGCCGTTGTACTCGGCTACTGTGGCGAACGCTGTCGACAATAGCAGACACTGCCGACACTATGCGGAGCCTGCCGACACTTGACGGGTCCTGCAGACACTTACACACAGCGAATTGGAGAACCTTATGAAGAGACCTGGCGCTGGGCGGCTGTCCGCTCTGCTGGTCGTACCGGCTGTTCTTTCGCTCGCACTCGCCGCATGCTCGCCTCCCGGTGCGGGGACGGCGGCGCAGGGCGGGGACGGCGGCGACGGACCCTTCGAGGTGACGCTTCTGGCGAACGCCGATCCGCCCGACTTCGACCCCCACACCCCGGGGGCGGACGAGAAGGCGAACGTCGTGATGAACGTCTTCGACACCCTGACCGTTCTCAGTCCGGACCTGCAGGAGACGCTGCCGTCGCTTGCCACCGAATGGGCGGCCATCGACGACACCACCTGGGAGTTCACGCTCCGCGACGACGTGGACTTCAGCAACGGCGAGCACTTCGACGCCGAGGCGGTCAAGTTCTCCGTCGAGCGCATCATGGACCCGGATGCCGAGGTCGCCCGGATCGGCTACTCGTTCCCGACCCTGGAGTCCGCCGAGGTCATCGACGAGACGACGGTGCGCATCCACACCAACGTTCCGGATCCGATCTTCCCGGAGCGGGCCTACGCGCTGGACATCGTCCCGCCGGAGTACACCTCCTCCGTGTCGGAGAGCGAGTTCGCGATGAACCCCATCGGCACCGGTGCGTACACGCTCGCCGACTTCGTCCCCGGTCAGCAGATCGTCCTCGAGGCGAACCCGAACTACTGGGGTGAGAAGCCCGAGGTCGACCGCCTGATCATCAAGCCGGTTCCGGAGGCGTCCACGCGCACGGCCGAGCTGGAGACCGGTGGTGCGGACATCATCAAGAACGCGCCCGTGGGCCAGATCCCCGAGCTCGAGGCCGCCGACGGCGTGCACGTGGAGGCACTGGCCGGCCGCCGGATCGCCTACATCGGCATGAACCTGCTGCCGGGCGGCGAGGAGGCGCTCCAGGACAAGCGCGTCCGTCAGGCGCTGAACTACGCCGTCGACGTCCAGCTCATCCTGGACACCGTCATGGAGGGTTACGGCGACCGCACGGCCACCGTGTTCCGACCCGACTTCACCGGGTTCGACCCCGATCTCAAGCCGTACCCGCACGACCCGGAGAAGGCGAAGGAACTGCTCGCCGAGGCCGGCTACGGCGACGGACTGTCGCTGAGCATCCAGTTCAGCGAGGAGATCTTCGCCAGCGCGGGAGAGGTCATCAACGCCCTGGCCGCCCAGCTCGCCGAGGTCGGCGTGGACGCCACCATCGAGGTCCTCGATCACCCGAGCTACCGCTCGGTCGTCATCGACGGGCAGGAGGCCAACGAGGTCGCGCCGCTGTTCGCCTGGCAGTGGGGCGCGCTCGAGCCCTCCGCCGACTCGCTGATCAACGGAACGCTGGAGACCGGCGGAGTCTCGGCCTACTACAGCAACCCGGAGCTCGATGATCTCACGCAGCAGGCGCGCCAGGAGATGGACATCACCAAGCGTGAGGACCTGTACAAGCAGATCCAGGCGCTGCTGAAGGAGGAGGCGCCGTTCATCTTCCTCTACCAGATCCCCGATGTCTACGGCATCAGCGATCGCGTCCAGTTCTCTCCGCGACTCGACCAGTACGTCATCGCGAAGGATCTGAAGCGCGCGGAGTGACGCCGCTCGGCTGAGCGACGTCCGACGCCCGCCAACGAGTCCGTGGCCGGGTGGCCCCGGCCACGGACTCCCACCCGATTGAAGGTGAAATGAAGATCACTCTTGCCATCCTGACCCGGATCGGACAGACCATCGTGACGGTCTTCCTCCTGGTCACCGTGGTGTTCTTCCTGCTCCGCGTCGTCGGAGATCCCGCCGAGCTGATGGTCGCGCCCGAAGCGAGCAGGGATGACATCGATGCGCTGCGTGCGCGATTCGGTCTCGACCAGCCCATCCTCGTGCAGTACTGGAACTACCTGACCGGTCTGGTGCGATTCGACTTCGGCATGTCGATGACCCAGAACCAGCCCGCCGGTGAGATCGTGCTCGCGCACATCGCCCCGACCCTGACCCTGACCGTCCTCTCCCTGGTGATCGGCGTCCCCCTCGCCCTCGCACTCGGCGTCGTCGCCGCGCTGCGCCGCGGGAAGCTCATCGACATCGTCGCCACCGCGCTGGCCACTCTCGGCCGCGCGATGCCCAACTTCTGGTTCGGCCTCATGCTGATCATCATCTTCAGCGTGGGCCTGCACTGGTTCCCCGCCTCCGGCTATGGAACGTGGGGGCAGCTCGTGCTCCCGACGGTCGCGCTCAGCGTGATGGTGGTCGCCGACGTCACCAGGCTGACGAGATCCTCCATGCTCGAAGCGGCGCAGGAGGACTATGTGCGCACCGCGTACGCGAAGGGGGCGGGGCCGGCTCGGGCGACCGTCGTGCACGTGCTGCGCAACGCCCTCATCCCCGTCGTCACCGTCGTCGGTCTGAAGACGGCCACGCTGATCTCGGGCTCGATCATCATCGAGACGATCTTCGCGGTGCCGGGACTCGGATGGCTGCTCATCCGATCGATCAACACCTTCGACTTCACCCTGATCCAGGCGACGGTGATCCTCATCGGAATCCTGGTCGTGATCACCTCGCTGATCGTCGACGTCCTGTACACACTGATCGACCCGAGGAGCCGTGATGTCGCAAAGAGCTGACACCGCCACGCGCACCAAGAAGAGGGCGGAGCCCGAGAGCGCCTTCGGCGCCGCACTGGTCCAACTGCGCAGGAATCCGGGCGCGATCTTCTCGGTGGTGATCATCGTCGTCGTGGTGATCTCCGCTCTGGGAGCGGACCTCATCGCCCCGTTCGACCCCAACCAGCAGGATCTCTCGATGCGCCTCATGCCGCCGGGGAGCGTCGACGCGGAGGGGCACCACCGGTGGCTGGGGACTGATGCTCTCGGCCGGGATGTGCTCAGCGGCGTGATCCACGGCACGCGGATCTCGCTCACCGTGGCGCTGTCCGCGGTGGTCCTGGGGCTCGGCATCGGGCTGCTGCTCGGGGTGCTGTCGGGGTACTACCGCGGCTGGATCGACACGATCATCATGCGGGCCGTGGATGTGACGATCGTCATGCCGTTCTTCCTCATGGCGCTCGTGCTGCGCATCGCGCTGGGCCCCGGGCTCGGCAGCATCATCGTCGCCCTCGGCGTGTCCGGCTGGGCCCTGTACGCCCGCCTCGTGCGGGGCGAGGTGCTGAGCCTGCGGAACCGGGAGTACGTCCTCGCCTCGCAGGCCGCCGGAGCGAACGGCTGGTACATCATGATGCGGCGCATCACACCGCACGTGATCCCCTCGCTCCTCGTGTTCGCCAGCCTCCAGGTCGGCGTCGTGATCGTCGCCGAGGCGTCCCTGACGTTCCTGGGACTGGGCGTCCCGCCGGATGTGCCCAGCTGGGGGACGATGCTGGCCACCGGCCGCGACTACCTGGTGCGCGCCTGGTGGGTGGCGACCTTCCCCGGTGTCGCGATCGTGCTGACGGTGCTCTCCCTGAACATCTTCGGCGACTGGCTGCGCGATGTCCGGGATCCGAAACTCGGCTGATGAGGGAGAAGACGATGACAGACACGACCCTGTCGGAGATGTCGGGTTCCGAGGGCCGGGCGTCCTCGGAACCCGTGCTCCGAGTGCGTGACCTGCGCACACGATTCGAGCTGCCGGGCGGTGACTTCAACGCCGTGGACGGGGTGTCCTTCGACGTCGAGGCCGGACGCACGATGTGCCTGGTCGGCGAGTCCGGCTGCGGGAAGTCCATGACCTCGCTGTCTGTGATGGGGCTGGTCCCCTCGCCGGGCAAGGTGGTCTCGGGCGAGGTGCTGCTGAACGGCCGCAACATCGCCGACCTCCGGCCGCGCGAGCTGCAGAAGATCCGCGGCAGCGAAGTCTCCATGGTGTTCCAGCAGCCGCTCTCCGCACTGAACCCGAGCTATCGGGTGGGGACGCAGATCCGGGAGGTCTTCACGCTGCACCGCGACTGGACGCGCGCCGAGCAGACGGAGGCGATCATCGCCCGTCTGCGCGACGTGGGCATGCCCGACCCCGAGGCCCGCCTCAAGGCGTTCCCGCACGAGCTCTCCGGCGGCATGGCGCAGCGCGTCATGATCGCGATGGCGCTGGCGTGCGAGCCCGACGTGCTCATCGCGGACGAGCCGACGACGGCGCTGGATGTGACCATGCAGGCGCAGATCCTCGACCTGGTCGCCGAACTGCAGAAGTCGCGCGGCACCGCCGTGGTCTTCATCACGCACGACCTGGGCGTCGTCGCCGAGATCGCGGATGACGTCGCCGTCATGTATGCCGGGGAGATCGTGGAGAAGACCGGCGTCGAGGCGCTCTTCGACAATCCGATGCACCCGTACACGAAGGGCCTCATCAAGTCTGCGCCGCTGCTGGGCGCGGCCGGTGAGCGGCTCGTCGTGATCCCGGGGAACGTCCCCAATCTCGCCGACGTCGGTCCGGGATGCCGATTCGCGTCCCGATGCACGGCCCGGATCGAGGCGGGGCTGACGGCCTGCGAATCGCACCATCCGCAGCTGCGCGAGATCGAACCGGGGCACAGCGTTCGGTGCTGGCTGTACGACGACACCGCACCGGTGGCGGGCAGTGGGGAGGAGGCGTAGCCATGAGCGATGACGTCATCGTCAAGGTGCGCGGTCTGAACAAGCAGTACCGCGCTCGCGGGGCCAGTGGGATCTCGCGCGATCTCGTGCACGCGGTGAGCGACATCGACCTGGACATCCGTCGCGGTGAGACGCTCGGCCTGGTCGGCGAATCCGGATGCGGCAAGACGACGCTGTCCCGGATGATCGTGCGCCTGCTCGCTCCGACCAGCGGATCGATCGAGTTCGACGGGAGCGACGTCAGCTCGCTGCGGGGCTCCGCGCTGAAGCAGTTCCGCCGTCGTGCGCAGATCGTGTTCCAGGACCCGTACGCCTCGCTCGACCCGCGCACGACCGTGGGCGAGAGCATGGCGGAGAGCCTGGTGCACCATGGCGTCGGCGACCGTGCGGAGCGCCGTCGCCGTGTCGCCGAGATGCTGGAGATGGTGGGTCTGCAGGCATCCCACGCGAACCGCTACCCGCATGAGTTCTCGGGCGGTCAGCGTCAGCGCATCGGCATCGGCCGCGCGCTGATCCTCAAACCCGACCTGCTGGTGGCGGATGAGCCGGTTTCGGCGCTCGACGTCTCGGTGCAGGCGCAGATCCTCAATCTGCTCCGCGATCTGCAGAAGGAACTGAACCTCACCGTCCTGTTCGTGGCGCACAATCTCGCCGTCGTGGAGAACGTGTCCGACCGGGTCGCGGTGATGTACCTCGGCCGGGTCGTGGAGATGGCGAGCCGCGAGGAGATCTTCGCCAACCCGCAGCATCCCTACACCGAGACGCTCCTGCGGGCCGTGCCCACGGCGCACCCGCGCAACCGGCGCACGGTGCGGCTGAACCTCGGCGAGGTGCCCTCGCCGCTGAACCCGCCGGCGGGATGCGCCTTCCACCCGCGGTGCGAGATCGCACGGAGCGGACTGTGCGACCGTGAGCCGCCACGGCTCATGCCGGTGCCCGCAGGGGCCGCCGACCACCAGGCGTCCTGCTTCCTACGGGCGGGCGAGGGCGCCGAGCCTCGCACGGCCGGGTGAGCGGAAGAACAGATGACCGAGACGAAAGGCGAATCGTGACCGAATCCCTGAAGCAGTACCTCAGCGAACTCGAGGCCCTCAAGAACATCGCGGAGCGGATGTGGCTCGACCAGCAGTCCTACATGCCGCCCGCCGCCCTCCCCGAGCGGGCGCGCCAGGCGGGCATCCTGCAGAACCTCATCCAGGAGCGCCTCGTCTCCGACGAGCTCGGCGCGCTGCTCGATGCGGCCTCCGGGGACGAGCCGTGGCTCGGCGTCGTCCGGGAGGATCGCGAGCAGGCGCTGCGGCTGAGCTCGGGCATCTGGCGCCGCTTCCTCGAGGTCGGCGCGGAGGCGTTCAGCGTCTGGGAGCAGGCGCGCCAGGACGAGGACTGGGCCACGTTCGAGCCCTGGCTCGCGCGGATGGTCGAGATCGACAAGGAGTACGCCGAGACCGTCGGCTACGACGTGCACCCGATGGACGCGCTGCTCTCGGTCTACGCGGCAGGCCCCACCCACGCCGAGATCTCCGGTGTGCTCAACGACATGCGCGACTTCCTCATCGAAGCCCGCAAGGCCCGTCCCGTCGAGGACTACGTGGAGGAGGAGGGCCCCGCCGAGGAGCACCTGCTCTTCGCGATCGCCCACGACATCGGCGAGCTGATCGGCTTCGACTTCGACCGCGGCGGCATCGCGTTCTCCCCGCACGGCTACACCAGCTCCGCGGGCGCGAACGACGTGCGCATCACCTTCCGCAGCGATGTGCCGCTCTTCGAGGCCGTGTCGACGATGGTGCACGAGTACGGGCACGCCCTGTACGGGCAGGGCGTGGCGAGGGAGCTGTGGGACACCCCGGCCGGCCACGGGAGCATGCCCTACCTGCAGGAGTCGCAGGCCAAGTTCTGGGAGAACATCGTCGGCCGGCGGGCGGACTTCGCCGAGCGCATCGGCGAGATCCTGGAGCGCCGTCTGGGACGCCGCAGCGCCGCCGAGTGGGCCTCGATGTACCACCGCAGCCAGACGCGCGCCGCATCCTCGCCGATCCGGATCGCGACCGATGAGATCTCGTTCAACCTGCACATCCTGCTGCGATTCGAGATCGAGGAGGGCCTGCTGAACGGCTCCATCTCCGTTGCCGACGTGCCGACGGTGTGGAACGCCAAGAGCGAGGAGTATCTCGGCATCATCCCCGCGAACATCCGTGAGGGCGCCCTGCAGGACCCGCACTGGACGCGACGCATGTTCGGCCTGTTCACCGCCTACGTGATCGGCAACGTCGCCTCGGCGCAGCTGGCGCAGGCGATGGAGGACCAGGGCGTCTCGATCTCGGACGCCATCGCCGGCGGCGACTTCAGCGCGGTGCTGGGCTGGCTGCGCGAGCACGTGCACGGTCCCGGTCGCACCACGTCGGTCCAGGAGATCCTGCTGGCCGCCACCGGTTCGCCGCTGAACGCGGCGCCCTATCGCAAGCACCTCACCGACCGCTACATGTCCTGATCCGTCGGGTCGCCAAGAGCACCCGCGAACCATTCGCAAAACAGCAAGGAGCACTCGCATATGAGCAACAACCTGTTCGCCCCCACGGAACTGGACTGGTCGGCAGGCGCGGAGATCGTCACCTCCCCGGATCAGATCACCCTGTCACCCGGAACGCGCGGGCAGTGGCGCATCCCGATCACGCGCCGGTCCTCGGGAGAGAACCTGATGATGAACGTCCACGGCGTTCGCGGTGTCAAGGACGGCCCCACGCTGGCCCTGGTCGCCGCCGTCCACGGCGACGCCATCTCCGGCACCCGCACGGTGATGGAGACCATCCAGCGGATCGACCCGCAGAAGCTCTCCGGGACGGTCCTCGCCGTTCCGGTGGCGAACCCGGTCGCGTTCGAGTCGAACACTCGCACCACCGGTCAGGGCATGAACACGGACATGAACAACATGAACCGCGTCTTCCCCGGAAACCGCGGCGGCTGGGTCACGCAGAAGCTGGCGAACGCGCTCACCGAGTACGTCCTCGACCGTGCGGATGCGGTCGTCGACTACCACTGCGGCAGCGATACGTCCATCAACTACGTGCTGACCATCGGCGATGAGAACGGCGACGAGCCGGACAGCTTCAACTTCGCCCGTCTGATG
Organism: Microbacterium soli; assembly: GCF_039539005.1. NCBI lineage: Bacteria > Bacillati > Actinomycetota > Actinomycetes > Micrococcales > Microbacteriaceae > Microbacterium > Microbacterium soli. The sequence continues at coordinate 1,188,455 of NZ_BAABCP010000001.1, read as the reverse complement.
GGCACGCCGTTCGTGTTCGCGCACGACGCCGATCCGTTCACCGGCACGATCGACGGCTACATGAAGTCGCGCGGCAAGCTGTGCGCCGTGGCCGAGCAGGGCGGTGACACCCTCCCGGCCGGCTGGTACGACCTCGCCGCGAACCGCGTCGACAACTTCTTCTCCGCCATGGGGATGATGGACGTCGAGCGCACGATGCCCGACAAGCAGCTGCTCATGTACGAGCGCTACCTGGTCCGCATGGACCACGGCGGCATCTACATCCCCGAGGTCGACGAGAGCGCCCTGTCGACGATGATCGAGGGCGGGACGCTGCTCGGTCGCGTCATCGACCCGCACTCGCTGGAGGTCATCCAGGAGGTCCGCGCTCCCTATGAGCAGTCGGCGATCCTCATGATGCGTCCGACGATGAGCAGGGTGAACCCGGGCGACTACGGGTTCATCATCTCCGACGGCGCCAGCGGCCGGTGGATCGACTCCCCGAAGGAGTGGATGGTCCCGCTCGGTTGAGCGGAGTCCTCTCCGAGGCCGGTTCGCGGGTCCTGCTCTGGATCCTCGGACCGGCCTTCCCTCTTCTGCTTCTGCGCACGTCGCCCCTCATCGGGATCACGGGGTGGGGACGGAGGCGAAGATCTGGTCGATGATCTCCTCACTGCGCACGCCCTCGGCCTCCGCCTCGAAGGTCAGCAGCACCCGGTGCCGCAGCACGAGGTGCCGCAGCGCGCGGACGTCCTCCGGCAGCACGTGCATGCGCCCGTCGAGCAGCGCCCGCGCCCGTGACGCCTGCAGGAACGCGATGCTCGCGCGGGGGCTCGCGCCGTATTTGATGAAGCGCGCGCGCTCCTCGCCGATGTACGGCGCCGGGTTTCGGGTGACGTACGCCAGCTGGACGATGTAGTTCCGGATCGCCGGGTCGGTGTAGACGCGCGCGGCGATCTCCTGCAGTTCGCGCACGTGCTCCAGCGAGATCACACCGGGCACGTGACGGTCGGGGTCGAGGACGCCGGAGTCGATGCGTCCGAGGATCTCGAACTCCTCGGCGGGGCTCGGATACTCGACGATCTCCTTGAGCAGGAAGCGGTCCATCTGCGCCTCGGGCAGCTCGTAGGTGCCCTCCTGCTCGATGGGGTTCTGCGTGGCGATCACGAGGAACGGTCTCGGGAGCGGATGCACCTCTCCGCCGATCGTGGTCTGCCGCTCCTGCATGGCCTCGAGCATGGCCGACTGGGTCTTGGCGCTGGAGCGGTTGATCTCGTCGAGCAGCACGAAGTTGGCGTGCACGGGGCCCAGCACGGTGCGGAACGTGCCGGTCGCAGCATCGTAGATCTGACTGCCGGTGATGTCGCTGGGCAGCAGGTCGGGGGTGCACTGGATGCGTTTGAAGCTGGCCTTCACGGTGTCTGCCAGCGTGCTCGCGGCGGTGGTCTTGGCAAGGCCCGGCACGGACTCCAGCAGGATGTGCCCGCCGGCGAGCAGCGCGATGAGCAGGCTGCTGCGCAACCGATCCTGGCCGACCATCTTGGTGGAGTAGGAGTCGGAGATGACCTGGAGGATGCGCTGCGCGCGGGCGAGGTCGTCCGCGGCGGCGGGGTCCTGTGCGGCCGCGTTCGCCGGGGGCGTCGAGGGTGCGCTGGGCGCGGCCTGTGCAGCCCGGACGGCCGACGCGGGCGCGGCCGGGATCGGCGGGATCGGAGGGATCGGTGGGATCGGCGGCGCGGGAGCGGCCGTCGCCGGGGCGGGGGGTGCGGGCGGCGGCGCGGCGGGCACGGGCGGCGATGCGGGTGAGGCGGCACCGGGCACCGGAAGGTCGGTCATGTCATCTCCTCGTGCATCGGAGGATCGACGACGACCGCGGATCCCCCCGGTACAGGGTAACCGGGATGCCGGGCGGCACATCGCCGGGTCGGGCCGCGGTCAGATCGCGTTCCGGCGGACCTCGATCGCCGCTCCCGCGGTTCCGTCGGAGTACTCCGCGCGGATGATCGGATTGTGCAGTCCGAGATCGATGAGCGATCCGCCCAGAGTGAGGGAGGCGTGTCCTGCGCCGCTGAAGCGCACCGAGCCGGCGTGCACCGACCCGTAGGTGACGGATGCCGTGGCACCCGGCTCGCCGGACAGCGACAGCGTGTAGCTGGAGAGCAGCTTGATGCCGAGCAGCGAGATGGTGTGATGCTCGACGAGCCCGGTGAAGCGCAGCGGCTGCGGCTGCGGTTGCGGCTCGGGCTGAGGGGGCGGCGGTTCGCTCGGCTTCGGCGGCGTCGGCGGCTGCGGTGCGGGCGGGGGAGGCTGAGGAGCCGGTTGTGGGGGAGTCGTCGGTTCGGACGGCGGCGGGGTCGGTCCTTCCGGGGTCGGGGCCGGGGCGGTGGGACCCGCGATCCCCGGGTCGTCCGTGCTCGGGTCGTCCGCCGGATGCTTGTCGGGTGCCTGCGGGTGGTCCTGCAACGCGTCGTCGTGCCGAGGGTCTTGGGGTGGATCCTCCTGCGGATCCTCGCGCTCGGCATCCGGTTGCCGATCGGTTTGCGGCTGTGCACCGTGGGTGCGGTCGTCGTCGAAGGGCCCTGGCGCCGCGCCGCCGCCTTCGCCGCCGAAGGAGGCGGCACCGGCGCTGCGCACCGGCGCGTCCGCGACCACGCCCGCGTCGGAGTCTCCGGAGCCGTGGGTCAGCGCCGTCGTGGTCCCTCCCGCCAGTCCCAGCGCGACCACGATGGCGAAGCCGGTGATCAGTCGGGCGCGGTCGACCAGTGGCGCGGACGCGGCGGCGCGAGGCACCGGTGCGGCGGCGGGGAGGCCCGTCGGCGCACCGCCTCGCGCATTCCGTCGCAGGGGCGGCGCATCGGTCCAGAGGTCGGCGAGGGGAGACGGCTGCTCGTCCGTCATCGACCACCTCCGAAGCTCGATCCTTCCCCCTCCAGTATGCCGGGTGTGATGGAGCGGTATGCCGGGTGTCCGCGTCGAGGACGCACCGGGACCCCCGCGGAAGCCGTCCTTCGATCCGGGCCGGCGGGCTGTCGGAGGGGCTCCGGTAGGATGGAGCCGCCCGTTCGGGCCAGCTCATCGGCCGGTGCAAACCCGGCGAACAGCGTGCAGTACCAGGGGGTACACCCATGCCAGGAATCGTGATCGTCGGCGTCCAGTGGGGCGATGAGGGCAAGGGCAAGGCGACCGACCTGCTCGGCGAGCGCACCGGCTGGGTCGTCAAGTTCAACGGCGGGAACAACGCCGGACACACGGTCGTCGTCGGCGACGAGAAGTACGCCCTGCACCTGCTGCCCTCCGGCATCCTCACCCCCGGCGTCACCCCGGTCATCGGCAACGGCGTGGTCGTCGACCTCGAGGTCCTCTTCAGCGAGATCGAGGCGCTCTCGGCCCGTGGTGTGGACGTGTCCCGGCTGAAGATCAGCGCCAACGCTCACCTGATCACCCAGTACCACCGCACGCTCGACAAGGTCACCGAGCGCTTCCTCGGCAAGCGCAACATCGGCACCACCGGCCGCGGCATCGGCCCCGCCTACGCCGACAAGATCAACCGCGTCGGCCTGCGCGTGCAGGACCTGTTCGACGAGAACATCCTGCGCCAGAAGGTGGAGGGCGCGCTCGACCAGAAGAACCACCTGCTGGTGAAGGTCTTCAACCGGCGGGCGATCACGTGCGACGAGATCGTGGACGAGCTGCTGTCCTACACCGAGCGGCTGCGCCCCATGGTCGCCGACACGGGTCACCTCGTCGCCGAGGCGCTCGACCGCGGCGAGATCGTCGTCTTCGAGGGCGGGCAGGCCACCATGCTCGACATCGACCACGGCACCTACCCGTTCGTCACCTCGTCCACCGCGACCGCCGCGGGGGCCGCCGCCGGCTCCGGCGTGGGGCCGAACAGGCTCGACCGCATCGTCGGCATCGTCAAGGCGTACACCACCCGGGTGGGCTCCGGCCCGTTCCCCACCGAGCTGCTCGACGAGCAGGGCGAGTGGCTGCGCAAGACGGGCTTCGAGTACGGCACCACGACGGGACGGCTGCGCCGCACCGGCTGGTACGACGCCCCCATCACCCGCTACGCCACGCGCGTGAACGGCATCACCGACCTCGTGCTCACCAAGCTCGACGTGCTCACGGGCCTCGAGCGGATCCCCGTGTGCGTGGCCTACGACGTCGACGGCCGGCACTTCGACGACGTGCCCGTCAACCAGACCGACTTCCACCACGCCAAGCCGATCTACGAGTACTTCCCGGGCTGGACCGAAGACATCTCGGCGGCGCGCTCCTTCGAGGACATGCCCGAGAACGCCCGGAACTACGTGCTGGCCCTGGAGCGGATGAGCAACACCCGCATCTCGGTCATCGGGGTGGGCCCCGAGCGCGAGCAGGTCGTCGTCCGTCACGACCTCGTCGACTGAGCCCGCCACGATGACACGATTCTGGCTCGGCGGCTACGGCCCCGACATGGAAGGGGATGCCGAGGGCATCGGGTTCCTCGCCGTCGACGACGGACGGGGACCGTCCACCCTCGCCCACCGCGGGACGGCGGCTCCGGTCGCCTCGCCGTCGTGGCTGGCACAGCATCCGCGACTCGACGTCGTCTACGCGGCGCTGGAGGGCGCCGGCGCCGTGCAGGCCTTCGCACGCAGCGGGGAGGCGACCCTGCGGCCGCTGGGACCGTCGCTCACGGCGGGCGACTCCGTCTGCCACCTCGCCGTCTCCCCCGACGGACGGATGCTGATCGCGAGCTGCTACGGCGACGGTCAGGTCATCCGATACGGCATCGCCGAGGACGGCGGCCTCGTGCCCGCCGCGCCCGACCGGGCGGCCGTGCTGCGCGCCGCCCTGTTCGGCCAGGAGGGGGCGGATGCCGAGCAGGGCGCGTCCGCGGCATCCGATCCCCACCCGGTTCCCGCGGGCGAGGAGCCGCGGGTCTCGCACGCGCACTCCGCGATCTTCCTCCCGGACGGACGCATCGCGACGACCGATCTGGGCTTCGACCTCGTGCGCATCTGGCGCAGCCGCCCCACGGGGCTCGCCCTCGACCACGAGGTCGTCCTGCCCCGTGGCACGGGCCCCCGGCACATGGTGCACCACCCCAGCGGGCACCTGCACGTGGTGACCGAGTACTCCTGCGAGGTCTTCACCCTGGCATCCGCCCGCGACGGTCGCTGGGCGCCGGTGTCGGCCACGACCGTCTCCCAGCTCGCCGAGGTCGGCACCGACTTCCCGGCCGAGCTGGCCGTCTCGAAGGACGGACGCACGCTCTACACGGCGCTGCGCGGCAGCAACACCATCTCGGCGCTGCGGGTCACCGGGGCGGGCGAGGCCGTCGAGCCGTACGCCCTCGCGGACTCCGGCGTCGACTGGCCGCGCCACCACCTCGTTCACGAGGGCGTCCTGCTGGTGGCGGGTCAGCGCTCCGGCACCGTCAGCGCGATCGATCTCGACGAGCGCACCGGCGCACCGCGCGAGGTGCGGCACACGACGACGGCGCCCGCGCCGACCATGATCCTGCCCGTGCGCTGAGCGTCCCGCCGGGGCGGCACAGCCCGGGCGACGAGTTCGGGATTCCGGGAAGTTTCCGTGATTTCGCCGAGTTGTCGGAGGTGTCGCCTACGCTCGAAGGGAAGCCAGGAGGTACGTGCATGAGAGCTGTACTCGCAGGAACCGTGATCGCCGAGGCGGATGACGCCGAGACGGTCCTCATCGAAGGCAACCACTACTTCCCGCCCTCCGCGCTGCGCGCGGGGGAGCTGATCGAGAGCCCGACGCCGTACACCTGCCCGTGGAAGGGAGCAGCCCAGTACTACTCGCTGGTGCTCGACGGGCGCACGCACCACGATCTGGCGTGGGCGTATCCCACGCCGTATCCCTCGGCGATCGAGAAGGTGGGGCGCGACTTCTCCGGATACCTGGCCTTCGACCCCAGTGTGCGGGTGGGCCCGTGAGGGCAGCGCTCAGCCGATGATCGAGTTCGCATCGGTCTCGAAGCGGTACCTCGACGGCACGGTCGCCGTCGAGGACTTCAGCCTCGTGATCCCCTCGCGCAGGACGACGGTCTTCGTCGGGTCGTCGGGATCCGGCAAGACCACGCTGCTGCGCATGATCAACCGCATGGTCGAACCCACCAGCGGCACGGTGTCCATCGACGGGGAGAGCGTGCTGGGCCGCGATCCCGTGCGGCTGCGGCGCAGCATCGGCTACGTCATGCAGAACTCCGGACTGATGCCGCACTTCACGGTGATCGACAACGTCGCCACCGTGCTGCGGCTGGACGGGGCGAGGCGCACGGAGGCGCACGCGCGGGCGCGGGAGCTGCTGGACACGGTGGGGCTGGACCGCGACCTCGGCGACCGGTTCCCCAGTCAGCTCTCCGGCGGGCAGCAGCAGCGGGTCGGAGTGGCCCGCGGCCTCGCCGCCGACCCGAACATCCTCCTCATGGACGAGCCCTTCGGCGCCGTCGACCCGATCGTGCGCGCGGATCTGCAGCAGGAGCTCATCCGATTGCAGCGCGAACTCGACAAGACGGTCGTGTTCGTCACCCATGACATCGACGAGGCGTTCCTGCTCGGCGACCAGGTCGTGATCCTCGACCGGGCCGCCCGCATCGTGCAGGTGGGCAGTCCCAGTCAGATCATGGAGGACCCGGCGGATGCCTTCGTCGAGGCGTTCATCGGGGCCGAGCGCGGGCGTCGCGCGCTCTCCCTCAAGCAGACCCCGCGTGGAACCGTCGTCGTCGACTCCGAGGGGCGCACCCAGGGGATCCTGCACGATGCCGGGGTCCCGGCCCTGCCCCGTGATGGCGGAAGGCCGATGTGAGCTGGGTCATCGACAACCTGGACCTCATCCTGGAGCAGACGCTCGTGCATCTGCGTCAGAGCGCGATCCCGATCGCGCTGGGGCTCGTCCTGTCGATCCCGCTGGGCTGGGTGGCGTGGCGCTTCCGACTCGTGCGCGGGCCGATCATCGTGCTCACCGGACTGCTGTACACGATCCCGTCGCTGGCGCTGCTGATCCTCATGCCCGCCGTGTTCGGCTACTCGGCCACGGATGAGCCCAACCTCATCATCGCGCTGACGATCTACGCGATCGCGATCCTCGTGCGGGCCGTCGCCGACGGGCTGGACTCCGTCGACCCGGATGTGCGGCAGGCCGCCACGGCCATGGGCTTCGGGGCGGGCCGCCGGTTCTTCGGCGTCGAGCTGCCGCTGGCGGGACCGGTCATCCTCGCCGGGCTGCGCGTGGCGGCCGTCAGCACGATCTCGCTCGCCACCGTCGGCATCCTCATCGGCGTCACCAATCTCGGTTACCTGTTCACCAACGGGCTGCAGCGGCGCATCATCGCCGAGGTCCTCGCCGGCGTGGTCGCGGTCGTCGTGATCGCCCTCGCGATCGACCTGCTGCTCGTGCTGCTGGGGCGCCTCCTCATGCCGTGGGCGCGCGTCGCAGGCGGGCCGGGCGGAGCGAGGAGCGCCGGGGCGCGTCGTGGCATCATGAGGCCCGCCGCATGAACCTCTTCACCGACGCCATCGCCTGGCTGCTGGACCCGGCTCAGTGGCAGGGGCAGTACGCGCTGCCGACGCTGCTCGGCCAGCACCTGCTGTACACGATCATCTCGGTCGTCGTGGCGGCGGTGCTCGCCCTGCCCGCCGGCTGGCTGATCGGGCACACCGGCAGGGGACGGGAGATCGCCGTCGCCGTCTCGGGCGCCGCCCGCGCCGTGCCCTCGTTCGGACTGCTGGTGCTGCTGGTTCTCGTGCTGGGCGTGCTGCGCACGCCCCTCGCCGCCGTCATCACCTTCGTGCTGCTGGCGATCCCGTCCCTGCTGGCGGGCGCCTACACGGGATTCGAGGCGATCGACCGGCGCACGGTGGAGGCCGCGCGGGCCGTCGGCATGACCGAATGGCAGATCTTCACGAAGGTCGAACTGCCCCTGGGCATGCCGCTGCTGGTGGGCGGCATCCGCTCCGCCCTGCTGCAGGTGATCGCGACGGTCACCATCGGCGCCTACGTCAACCTCGGCGGGCTGGGCTGGCCGATCATCCAGGGCATCCCGCTGCGCCGCTTCGACCAGGTGCTGGCCGGGGCGCTGCTGGTGGCCGTACTGGCGCTCCTCGTCGACCTGCTGCTGGCCGGCGCGCAGCGCGCGGTCGTGCCCGCGGGCGTCCGCGCCCAGCATCCGACACCCGGCACCGATGCGAGCCGCGCCCCGCGCCGTGCGGCTCCCGCCACAGTCTGAGCAACATCATCCCCACAGAGAGGCACATCATGATCACCGCAAGGAAGCTCCGCATCGCGCTCACCGCGGGCGTCGCGCTGGCCACGGCCGTCGCGCTCGCCGGCTGCGGCAGCAGCAACCCGCTCGACGAGCCCACCGGCAGTGCCGGCGACGGCGCGAGCACGGACACGATCGTCGTCGGATCCCAGGCGTACTACTCCAACGAGATCATCGCCGAGATCTACGCGCAGGCGCTCGAGAACGCCGGGTTCACGGTGGAGCGGAAGTTCAACGTCGGCCAGCGCGACGCCTACATGCCCGAGGTGGAGTCCGGCGCGATCGACCTGTTCCCGGAGTACACCGGCAACCTGCTGGAGTACCTCGATGCGGACGCCACCGCCACGAGCCCCGACGACGTCTACGCGGCGCTGAAGGACGCGCTGCCCGACGGCCTCACCGCGCTGGACTACGCGCAGGCCAGCGACCAGGACACGTACACCGTCACGAAGCAGTTCGCCGCGGACAACGGCCTCACCTCGATCGGCGACCTGGCGAAGCTGACCGCGAAGCCGGTGCTGGGCGGCGCTCCCGAACTGGAGCAGCGTCCGTACGGGCCGACCGGCGCCAAGGAGGTCTACGGCATCGACCTGGGCTTCTCCGCCACGGGCGAGAGCACGCTGGAGTCGCTGCTGGCAGGGCAGGTGCAGGTCGCCGACATCTACACCGCGGCGCCCGCGTTCCAGACCGAGGACATCGTGGCGCTGACCGACCCGGAGAACATGATCCTCGCCTCGAACGTCGTGCCGATCGCGTCGAGCGACGTCGCGAGCGAGATCGCGGATGTGATCAACGCCGTCAGCGGGATGCTCTCGGCCGAGGACCTCGTCGCGCTCAACGTCCGCTCGACGGTGGATCAGGCCTCCGCGGGGGACATCGCCGCGCAGTGGCTGAAGGACAACGTCGTCGACTGAGTCCGTTCCTCTGCGGCCGCGTCGGGATGCTCAGACCCGGGCATCCTGGCGCGGCAGCCACACCTGGTTGATGATGATGAGGATCGACGCGGTGACGGGAACGGCCACCAGGGCGCCCAGCAGGCCCAGCAGGGTGCCGCCGGCGAGGGCGCCGATGACCACGAGCGCGCCCGGCACCGACACGGCCCTGTTCATCACCCGCGGAGTGAGCACGTACGCCTCCACCTGCATGTACACGAGATAGATGACGGCGAACAGCAGAGCGTGGAGCGGGTCGGTGAACAGAGCGATCACGGAGCCGATCACCCAGAACAGCACCGAGCCGACCAGCGGGATCAGGGTGACCAGGAACGCCACCGTCGCCATGAGCGGCGGGAACGGCAGGCCGAGGACGAGATAGAGGATGAGCGTGATGACGGCGTTGGCGAAGGCCAGGATCACCATCCCCTGCACATAGCCGCCGACGGAATCGGTGATCTGGTCGACGATCTCCCGGGCGCGCCCGCGGTCGCGGGCCGGCGCGAAGCGCAGCATCGCGGTCTTGATGGCGGGCAGCCCCGCCACGAAGTAGAGGGTCAGCACCAGCACGACGATGAAGCCCGAGACGCCCGCGGCGATCGAGCTGCCCACCTGCAGGGCGCCGCCGCCGATGACCTGCCAGGTCTTCCCGTCGGTGAGGAAGGTCTGCGCATCCGCCACGAGCTGCTCGAACTGTCCGCCGAACTGCTGCTCCAGGAAGACGTACACGCTGCTGTTCATGAAATCGGTGATGAGACCCGGGACGGACTTCACGAACGAGGTGATCTGCTCCACCACCACCGGCACGATCATCAGCAGCACCAGGCCGAGCACGACGATCAGGCCGAGGATCACCGCGAGCACACTGAGTCCGCGCGACAGGCCGCGCCGCTCCAGGAAGCGCACGGCGGGGTCCAGGCCCAGGGCTGCGAACAGGGCGAAGGCGATGTAGATGAGCACGGTCGACAGGCTCGTCAGCGTGATCGCGAGGAGGATCGCGGCGAGGCCTCCGATCGTCACGAGGAATCCGAACACGAACGGCTTGTCGATGCGGGTCCAGAACGAGCGGCTCGGGGTCGGCGGCTCGAGCACCGTCCGGGGCGGCGTGGGTGGCGCGTCGTCCTGGACAGGGGCGGATTCATCGGCGCTCATGCCCCACACTCTATGGGCCGCACGCTGCTTCCCGCGGCGCGAACTGCCGCGGTGCGCAAGCGGATGTGCGGCAGTTCGTGCCGCGATGGGGCGGCGCGCCCACTATCGTCGGATCTGCACCCACCCTGAGGAGGATCATGTCCGACGATGACGCCCGTGCCGAGCTGCTGCGCCTGCGCGCCAGCATCGACAACATCGACGCAGCGCTGATCTTCATGCTGGCCGAGAGGTTCCGCGCCACCCAGCAGGTCGGGCGGCTCAAGGCCGACCACAGCATGCCGGCATCCGACCCGAAGCGTGAGGAGCAGCAGACGGCACGCCTGCGGGCGCTCGCCGCGGAGGCGCATCTGGACCCGGAGTTCGCCGAGAAGTGGTTCAACTTCGTCGTCGCCGAGGTCATCCGTCATCACACCGAGACCGCCTCGGGCCGCTGACCTCGGCGCGGCGCGGCGGGGCATCCGACGGAGCCGTGTCGACAGCGCTTCTCGATAATGCAATAATCTGATTGAAATCCACATTGAACAATCAGAAACACGCATTGTGAAGGGTTGGACATGACCGATGCCGTCGGCGCGCACATGCGCACGGAACTCACCTCCCAGCCCGAGACCTGGGCGAGGGCGGCCGGGATGCGGGCCGAGCAGGCCCTCCTGCCGGCGCCCGGCGCGCGCATCGCCGTCGTCGGCTGCGGCACCTCCTGGTTCATGGCGCAGTCCTATGCCGCCCTGCGGGAGGCGGCAGGGCACGGGGAGACCGATGCGTTCACGGCATCCGAGGTCCCCATCGCCCGCGGTTACGACGCCATCGTCGCCCTGACCCGCTCGGGAACCACCACCGAGGTGCTCGAGTTGGCCGAGCGCGTCCGAGGCACGACACCCGTCATCGTCGTCCTCGGCGACGACACCTCGCCGCTGGTGGAGCTGGCCGACGCCGTCATCGCCCTGCCGTTCGCCGATGAGCGCTCCGTCGTGCAGACCCGTTTCGCCACCACGGCGCTCGCGCTGCTGCGCGCCTCCGTGGGTGAGTCGCTGGACGCCGCGATCGCCGACGCGCAGGCGGTGCTCGAGGGCGCCGACGATCCCGCCGACGCAGGAGCCCCCGCCCTCGCCGATGCCGAGCAGTACAGCTTCCTCGGCACGGGCTGGACCATCGGACTCGCCCACGAGGCGGCGCTGAAGCTGCGCGAGTCCTCGCAGTCGTGGACGGAGTCGTACAGCGCGATGGAGTACCGACACGGACCGATCGCCATCGCCGCCCCCGGCCGCCTCACCTGGCAGTTCGGCCCCGCGCAGGACGGCCTGCGTGCGCAGGTGGAGGCCACCGGCGCGCGTTTCGTGCAGCATCCGGTCGACCCCATGGCCGACCTCGTGCGCGTGCACCGGATCGCCCTCGACCGCGCCGTCGCGCGCGGACTCGACCCCGACCGGCCGCGCAACCTCACCCGGTCCGTGATCCTCGACGCCTGAGCGGGGCGGTCATGCACGCACCCGACGCCGGCGCACCCGGCAGCGTCCCCGCCCGCACGGCGACGATCGGCCCGGGCCGAGCCGTCCTGGCGTTCGACGTGGGCGGCACCGACATCAAGTCGGCCCTGTTCGACGCGACCGGCGCATCACGGGGCCTGCGCCGCACCCCGACTCCGGCACCCGGCCCCGACGGCGCGCACCGGCTCGTCGACCGGGTGGCGGAGCTTGCCGAGGAACTCCGTGCGCAGCATCCGGATGCCGTGCCCGAGGCCGTCGGACTCGTCGTGCCCGGCATCGTCGACGCCGACGAGGGGGTCGCCGTGTTCAGCAGCAACCTCGACTGGCGCGACGTGCCCCTGCGCGCGCTCATGTCAGCCCGGTTCGGCGTGCCGGTGGCCTTCGACCACGATGTACGCGCGGCGGGCTGGGCCGAGCGGAGGCTGGGCGCCGCGCGGGAGAGCACGGACGCCGTGATGCTCATCATCGGAACCGGCATCGCCGGGGCGCTGCTGATCGACGGAAGGATGCACGCGGCAGGCGGCTACGCCGGTGAGATCGGCCACGCCCCCATCGGGGACTGGCCGTGCTCGTGCGGCGCGCGCGGCTGCCTCGAAGCCGTCGCCTCGGCCGGCGCCATCGCACGGCGGTACACCGAGGCCGCGGGCACCGCGGTGGACGGTGCCCGCGGGGTGATCGCGCTCGCCGCTGCCGGGGAGGGGACCGCGGCGCGGATCTGGGAGGAGGCGTTGGACGCCCTGGCCCTGGCGCTCGCGCAGCTGACCGCCGTGCTCGCGCCGCGGACCGTGGTGATCGGCGGCGGGCTCTCCCGGGCCGGCGACGCCCTGTTCGCCCCGCTGCGCGCCCGGCTCGCCGCCCGACTCAGCTTCCACCGGCTTCCCGACCTCGTCCCCGCCGAGCTGTCGGAGGATGCCGGGCTCCTCGGCTCCGCGCTGCTGGCCAGGGACGCGCTGACGTGATCGTCACGGTCACCCCGAACCCCGCCGTGGATCTCACGTGGCGGGTGCCGTCGCTGATGCCCGGCCATGTGCACCGGGCGGATGCCGGGGCCGTGCGCGCCGGCGGCAAGGGACTGAACGTCGCCAGGGTCGCGCACACGCAGGGCGCGCAGGCGGTCGCCGTCGCCACCGCCGGAGGTGCCACGGGCGAGGAGTTCGCGGCAGAACTGGCGGATTCCGGCGTGCCGCACGTGCTGGTCCCCGTTGCGGCGGCGACGCGTCGCAGCCTCGCGCTGGTGGACGAGTCGGCCGGCGACACGAGCATCGTCAACGAGTACGGCACCGCCCCGACGCCTGAGGAATGGGACGCGCTGGCGGATGCCGTCGCGACGGCCCTGGGCACGGCGGATGCGGAGAGCCCGGGCGTGCTCGTCATCTCGGGCAGTCTCCCGCCGGGCACGCCCGAGAACGTGCTGCCGACTCTGATAGGCCTCGGGCGCGACGCCGCCGCGACGGTGATCGTCGACACCTCGGGACCGTCGCTGCTCGTGGCGGCCGACGCGGGAGCATCCGTCCTCAAACCCAACCAGCACGAGCTGCGGGACGCCACCGGGCTCGACGACCCCGTCGACGGCGCCCGTGAGCTGCTGCGCCGCGGCACCGAGCTCGTGCTGCTCTCGCTCGGCCCGGAGGGCATGCTGGCCGTGTCGCAGGGTGCCGACGTCGGCACCCTGCACGCCCGACTCGACGCGCCCCTCGCGGGGAACCCGACAGGGGCGGGGGATGCCGCCGTCGCCGCGTGCGCGGTGATGATGGACGCCGGCATCCGTGACCCCGAGCGGATCCTCCGCCGCGCGACGGCCTGGTCGGCCGCGGCCGTGCTCATGCCGCTCGCCGGCGAGATCCACGCCTCGTGGCCGGATCTCGAGGGCGCCCTGACCGTCGTCACCGCCGAGGAGTCCCCATGACGCTCGTCTCCGCCCGTGAGCTCATGCGGGCCGCCTCGTCCGCCGGCACCGGGATCGGCGCGTTCAACGTGATCCATCTCGAGACCGCCGAGGCCCTGGTGGCGGCATCCGAGCGCGCTCAGCTGCCGGTGATCCTGCAGATCTCGCAGAACTGCGCCGACTACCACGGCGGACTGGAGCCGATCGGGCTGGCGACCCTCGCCGTGGCGCGCGCCGCCCAGACACCGGTCGTCGTGCACCTCGACCACGCCGAGCGGCCCGAACTCGTCGACGAAGCGATCGGGCTGGGGTTCGGCTCGGTCATGTTCGACGGCGGGAGGCTCGACGATGACGAGAACGCGGCGCTGACCGCCGAGATCACCGCGCGGGCGCATGCCGCGGGCGTGCACGTCGAGGCCGAGCTCGGCGAAGTGGGCGGCAAGGACGGCGCGCATGCCCCGGGCGTGCGCACCGACCCCGACGAGGCGCGCGCCTTCGTGGCGGCGACCGGCGTCGATGCGCTGGCCGTCGCGGTGGGCTCCTCGCACGCGATGCGGGACCGCTCGGCCTCCCTCGACATCGAGCTGATCGGGCGGCTGCGTGCGGCGCTGCGCGATGTCGACGGCGCCGGGAACGACGTGCCGCTCGTCCTGCACGGCTCCTCCGGCGTGGCCGACGACGTGATCGTCCGCGCCGTGCGCGCGGGCATGACCAAGATCAACGTCTCCACGCATCTGAACGGGTTCTTCACGCGCGCGATCCGTGCGGCGCTCGCCCTCGACGAGGGCCTCGTCGACTCGCGCAGGTACGTCGCGCCCGGCCGGGACGCCGTCACCGCGGAGGCCGCGCGGATGCTGCGCCTGTTCGCCCTCGACCCCGACTCGCTCCCTCCCGGGGGGCCGGACGGAAAGGGGGAGTGACGTGAACCGTGCCGCTCGCCTCACCGCGATCCTCGATCTGCTCGCGGAGCAGGGCGAGGTGTCCGTGGATCAACTGGTCGACCGCTTCGAGGCGTCCGCCGCCACCATCCGCCGCGACCTCGACAGCCTCGCCGAGCGCCGACTCCTCACCCGCACCCACGGCGGCGCGGTCACGCAGTCCGTCGCCTACGAGCTGCCGATCCGCTACCGGAGCCATCTCGGCACCGGCGCGAAGGAGCAGATCGCGTCGGCGGCGGCCGCGATGGTCGTCCCGGGGCAGGTCGTCGGTCTGTCCGGCGGGACGACGACCAATGCCATCGCGACGGCGCTCGCCGCGCGGGACGACCTCGCCGCCGAGGGGATCACCGTCGTGACCAACGCGGTGAACATCGCGGCGCAGCTGGCCATGCGCCCCGAGTTCAAGGTGATCGTCACCGGCGGGATGATCCACTCGCGCAGCTTCGAGCTCGTGGGACCGTTCGTCGAACAGCTGCTGGCGGGGATCCGTCTCGATGTCGCGTTCATCGGCGTGAACGGGGTGTCCGGTGCGCACGGCGCGAGCACGCAGGACGAGGCCGAAGCCGCGGTGAACCGCATGATGGCCGAGCGCGCCGTGCGCGCGGTGATCGTCGCGGACGCGTCGAAGATCGGGCGGGAGGCGTTCGCACGCGTCGGCGGCCCCGAGCTGTTCCCACTGATCATCACGGATGCCGCCGTCACCGCGTCCGAGCGGGACTCGCTGACGGAGGCCGGCTTCCAGGTGCTCGCAGCGGGCTGAGCCTCGTTCCCACGCCGCTCCTCCGCGCGCCGGCGGCGGATGCCGGGTCAGATGCCGCGAGAGCCCGCGGCGTGGGCGAAGATGAGGCTCGTGGAGGTGGAGGCGACCTCGGGGCGCAGGCTGAGAGTGTCCGAGACCAGCTCGCGCAGCGCCGCGGCGTCGGGAACCGCGACATGCACGAGGAAGTCCCGATCGCCCGCGAGGAAGTACACCCGCTGCGTGGCCGGCAGCTCCTCGACGTACGCCTGGAAGCGGCGCAGGTCGCCGCGGGCGTGCGCATGCAGACGGATCGTGATGAGCGCCTCGAGGTGCAGTCCGATCGCGGCGGGCGAGATCTCGGCGTGGAACCCGACGATGACGCCGTTCGCCTGCAGCGCGCGCACGCGCTTCAGACACGTGGATTCTGCGATCCCGGCACGCGCCGCGAGCTCGGTGTTCGACAGCCGGCCGTTGCGGCTGAGCTCGGAGAGGATCGTGCGATCGACGGCGTCCAGCCCGGCATCCGTCATCGCCGCGCGACGGGACGTCGAAGAATCGGATGCCGCCATGCTCACTTCCTTCCCGAGAATGCAGAATCTGCGGAGTTCTGCTTGATTCTACGCAGAAGATCTCCATCACTTCCCGAACGATGCTTGAGATCTGCATAATCGGGAGAGAGCAGGTCTCATCATGGCCCGCTCGTCTGGGATTCGTGTGTTCGGGAGGACGCAATGACGCGCACGATCGTCGTCGGAGCCGGGATGGTTGGGCTCGCAACGGCATGGCACCTGCAGGAGCGGGGCGTCGAGGTGACGGTCATCGACCGGGTCGGCGTGGCCGCCGGGTCGTCGTGGGGCAACGCCGGATGGCTGACCCCGGGCAAGGCCATCCCCCTGGCGGACACCGGCCTGTGGACGTACGGTCCGCGGGCGCTGCTGGACCCGGATGCCGCACTGCACGTCCCGTTCCGCGTGGACACCGGCCTGTGGTCGTTCCTCGCCCGGTTCGCCGCGCACGGCACCAACCGGGCCTGGGATCGCACGATGGCGGCGCTCACCCCCATCGACAAGATGGCGCTGGAGTGCTACGACGAGCTCATCGACGGCGGTGTGAAGTCGTGGACCCGGGAGGGCCCGTTCGTGATCGGCTTCAGGAAGGAGGCCGACTCGAGGGGCTTCCTGCACGAGATCGAGGGGGTGATCCGGCACGGCCAGGACGTGCCGTTCGAGCGGCTGGACGACCCCGGCGAGCTCGCCCCGGTGCTCTCGGACGCCGTCACGCACGTCTACCGGCTGGAGGGGCAGCGGTTCTTCGAGCCCGCCCCGTTCGTCGAGGCCCTCGGCGACGCCGTCGTCGCGCGCGGCGGCGAGCTGCGCACGGGCTTCGAGGTGACGGATGTGTCCTCCACCCGTCGACCCGTCGTCACCCTGTCGAACGGGGAGCACCTGGTGGCCGACTCCGTCGTCATCGCCACCGGTGCCTGGATGCCGAAGCTCGCGCGCCGGCTCGGCGTGCGCACCCGGGTGCAGGCCGGCCGCGGGTACTCGTTCACGGTTGCGACGCAGAAGCCGCAGGAGCACCCCGTGTACCTGCCCACGCAGCGCATCGCGTGCACGCCGTACCAGGGGCGGTTCCGCATCGCCGGGACCATGGAGTTCCGCGGGCCCGACGAGCCGTTCCAGGCGCGGCGGGTGCAGGCGATCGTCGCCCAGGCGCGGGAGCTGTTCCAGGGCGTCGACCTGGACGACCGTCAGGACGAGTGGGTGGGCTCGCGCCCGGTCACGCCCGACGGACTGCCGCTGATCGGCGCCACCCGTGCGCCCAACGTGTACGTGGCGGGCGGTCACGGCATGTGGGGGATCGTGCTGGGGCCGGCGACGGGCAAGCTGCTCGCCGAGCAGATCACGACCGGCCGCATCGACTCCGTGCTCGAACCCTTCGACCCGCTGCGCTGACTCCTCGCCCCTGCACCGGCCCGTCCGTACGCCGGGAAGGGCGGGGTCAGGAGACGGATGCCGAGGGCGCGGCGACCTCGAACTGCGCGGCGTGCTCCGCCCAGCCGGACTCGGCGGGCAGCGAGCGCAGCCCGCGGTTTCCCGCGCCCAGCAGTGCCGCCGCTGCGCAGAGGCCCGCGCCGATGAGGATCGCCCCGCCGCGCCCCAGGTGAGCGAGGCCGAACCCGGCGATGAGCGGCGCCAGCGGCATCGCCCCCAGGGCGAAGACGCCCGAGGCGCTGCTGACACGGCCGATGAGCTCGGTGGGCGTCGCCACCATCTGATATCCGCCGAGTGCGGCGTTGACCGGGGCGAGCAGCAGCGCCGCGGGGAGGAACACCGCCACGATCGCCACCGGGCTGTGCACGAGGGCGAGCGCACCGGCGCCCGCGGTGAGCACGACCAGCGTGATGAGCATGATCACGCCGGCCCCGATCCGCGACACCGCCCATCCGGCGAACAGCGCGCCGAGCAGCATCCCGGCTCCCATCGCCGCGCCCACCCAGCCGATCACGGCGGGGGAGTATCCGTCCTGCTGCAGCGCGTAGATCACCGTCGTCGTGGCCGTGTTGATGCCGAGGTTGATGATGGTGCTGATGAACAGCACCCCGCGCAGGTCGGTGCGGGAGAACAGCCAGGACAGGCCGTCGCGGATCTCCCGGAGGGCGTGCGTGCGCGGCGCCGCGCCGTCGACAGGAGGACGCGGTGCGGCCGGTGCATCCGTGGCGACCGGTCCGCGCAGCCGGGGGATGAGCCAGGCGGCGACGGCGGAGACGAGGTGACAGGCCGTCATCACCACGCCGATGAGCCAGCCGCCGATGGCCAGCAGCGTGCCGCCGACCGGGCCGCCGGCCAGCTCGAGCGCCGCATCCCGCGCGCGGTTCGCCGCCTGCGCCCGTCCCATGGTCTCGGGCGCGACGATGTCCTTCAGCAGGCTCTCCCCTGCCACGTCCAGCAGTGCGGTGCGCGCCGCCAGCAGGGCGTCGACCGTGAGCAGCGTGCCGAAGGTCAGCGCATCGCCGAGGGCGAGCAGGGTGAAGGCGGCGGAGAGCACGACGCCGATCACGGCTCCGAGGACCATGAGGGTCACGCGTCGGTGACGGTCGGCGAGCACACCGCCGAAGAGCATGAGCGCGACCCGGGTGCCCATCCCGACGGCGCCGATCACGCCTGCCTGGACCGGGTCGTCGGTGATGATCAGGGCGAGCAGCGGCACGGCGAACCCGAACAGCCCGCTCGAGACGCCCTTGGCGGTGTCGCTGACGAGCCAGGAGACGTAGCGGCGGTTGCTCCAGATCGAGGTCATGCTGACACGATAGTTCCGCAAGAGTTATTGCGCAAGAATAGTTGCGCAATAACTTCTGGATATACTGCGGATATGGCTGAGGAGGAGTCGCCGTCGACCGTCATGATGACGACGGCGATGCTCAAGGCGCTGGCGAATCCGCTGCGCCGCCGCATCCTGGCATCCTTCAACCGGAATCCGCACAGCCGCGCCGCCGACATCGCCGCCGCACTCGGGGAACCGGCCAACAAGATCAGCTTCCACCTGCGCGTCCTCGCCGACGCCGGGCTGATCGTCGAGTCGCCCGAGCATGCCCGAGACGGCCGCGACCGGGTCTGGACCGCCGTCGAGGTCGAGTCCCTGGGGGTGGCCGGTACGGGTGTCCCCGCCGCGGACCCCGTGCTCGCCGATGCCGTGATCCGCGGACTCGTCGAGGATCACCAGGCACTGCTGCAGCGGGTCCTCGCGGACATGCCGGAGTACCTCCGCGGCGAGCAGACCACGGGTCGCGGAACCTTCTCCACCAGTCATGCCGTGCTGACCCCCGCGGAGTTCGAGGCTCTGCTGCACACCATCCACCGTGCGATCCGGGAGGCGCACGACGCGCACGTCAAGGGCGCCGAGGGCACCCGCGTCTACGACATCGACATCCTCGCCGCCTCCGACGATGCCGACCCCGGTGTCGGACGCGACCCGCGGCTGGATCGGTAGGGTGAACGGGTGCCCTTCGACGTCAGCCGCCTGCGGCGGTTCCCGGATGTCGAGGCCCCGAACCTGCAGGCCTGGGACGCCACCGACGAGCTGCTCGTGCGGGAGGGGTTGAACGCGGGGATTCCCGGGGACCGCACGGTCGTGATCGGCGACGGGTACGGGGCGATCACGCTGGCCCTGGCGGATGCCGGGATGCACGGCATCCGTGTGCATCAGGACCTCGTGACGGGACGCCGTGCCCTCGTGCGCAACGCCGTCGCGCTCGGGCTGGTACCAGGGTCGGAGCCGGAGCCGCAGGAACGGCGTGTCGCGGCTCGACACGCCGGCGAGGCGGTCGGGGCTCCGACCGAGGGCACGGATGCCGGGCCGTTCGCCTCCCATGAGCTCGGCCCGGATCTCCTGGCCGGTGCGCGCCTCGTGCTGCTGCAGCTGCCGAAGGGTCTGGACGAGCTGGCGGAGATCGCCGATGCCGTCGCGCGCTGGGCGGAGCCCGACGTCGTCCTCATCGCCGGCGGGCGGGTCAAGCACATGACCCTCGCTCAGAACGAGGTGCTCTCCCGTCACTTCGCCGCCGTGCAGGCGCACCGCGGCGAGCGGAAGTCACGGCTCATCACGGCATCCGGGGCCCTCCCCGTGCCCGCCGACCCGCCGTTCCCCGTCACCCGGACCCGCGACGGGCTGACCCTGTGCGCCTTCGGCGGCGTGTTCGCCGGTGCGCGGGTGGACATCGGCACGCGCGTGCTGCTGGACGCCGTGCCCGACATGCCGGCCCGCGGCCGCGTCGTCGATCTGGGCTGCGGGACGGGCGTGCTCGCCGCGGCGTTCGCTCTGCGGCATCCGGACGCCGTGCTCGTCGCGACCGATCGCTCCGCCGCCGCGGTGAGGTCGGCCCGGGCGACCATGGCGGCCAACGGCCTCACCGCCCGCGTCACCGTGACCCTCGATGACGCGGGCTCGGCGCTGCCGGGTGCATCCGTCGACCTCGTGCTGCTGAACCCGCCGTTCCATCTCGGCACGAGCGTCCACTCGCGCGCCGGCGAGCGGCTCATCCTGGCCGCGGCGAGGCTGCTGCGGCCCGGTGGCGAGGTGTGGACGGTGTTCAACTCGCACCTGGATCACCGCAGGGCTCTCAGCCGCCATGTCGGACCCACGAAGCAGGTGTCGCGCACGCCGAAGTTCACCGTCACCCGCAGTGTCAGACGGGGCTGAGCCGCCCGGAATCGTCCGCGGAGCACGGTCGCGGGAACCTGCTTAACACCAGGTGAGGCCAGGAATCGAAAAATCAGATTTGCCACGGGATCAGCCATTCGTTAGCGTGGATGGGTGGTCAGGAGACCACAACACCAGTCCGCGGCCGCGTCCTTCTTTCGACCAGAGCTGTACACGAAGAGGCGTGGGCGTACGGTCGATGTTCTTTGCGGGGATCCGAAATTCCCGACCGCGCCGCCAGTACAGCGTCTGTCGAAACGGCCATGTGATCATCACCCGGGCGTAACCGAAGCAGGCTCGCCGATACCCTGAAGACCGGCGAGTCGTGCGGGGGAAACGTGTCCGAGATCGCTCTGGAAGCGCATAATCTGTACAAGGTCTTCGGTCGTAATCCGCAGCAGGCGGTCAAGCGGCTGAAGGCCGGAGAGACCCGAACCGACGTGCTCGACGCCGGCACCGCCGCCGTCATCGACGCCAGTTTCACCGTGCGGCGTGGTGAGATCTTCGTCATCATGGGGCTGTCGGGGTCGGGGAAGTCGACGATCATCCGCATGCTCAACGGGCTGCTCACGCCCACGGACGGCGAGGTGCTCGTGCAGGGCCGCAGTGTCACCGAGGCATCCGCCGCCGAGCTGCGCGACATCCGCCGCAAGTCCGTGGCCATGGTGTTCCAGCACTTCGCGCTGCTGCCGCACCGCACGGTCATCGACAACGCCGCCTACGCACTGGAGATCCAGGGGGTCCCCGCCGCGGAGCGACTGAAGCGGGCTCGGGAGATCCTCGGCAAGGTGGGTCTGGACCAGTGGGCCGACTCCTACCCCGACGAGCTGTCCGGTGGGATGCGTCAGCGGGTGGGCCTGGCCCGCGCACTCACCGCCGGCAGCGACATCCTGCTCATGGATGAGGCGTTCAGCGCGCTGGACCCGCTGATCCGCCGCGAGATGCAGGAGCAGCTCATCGAGCTGCAGCAGGAGCTGGGCCGCACGATCATCTTCATCACGCACGACCTCAACGAGGCCATGTTCCTCGGCGACCGCATCGCCGTGATGCGCGACGGGCGCATCGTGCAGCAGGGCACGCCGGAGGAGATCCTCACCGACCCCGCCAATGACTATGTGGCGCAGTTCGTGCAGGACGTGGACCGCACGCGTGTGCTCACCGCGAGCGCCGTCATGGAGCCGCCGCACGCCACCACCCCGATCAGCGCGGGGGTGCGCGGCGCGCTGCGCACCCTCCGCGAGCAGCAGAGCAGCGCGGTGTTCGCCGTCGAGAGCCGCAAGCTCATCGGCGTGGTCACCGACCGGGCCGTCATCCGGGCCGTCAAGGCCGGGAACACCGACGTCCGCGGCATCGTCGACACCAACGTGCTCACCGTCGGGCCCGATGACCTGCTCACCGACATCGTCGAGCGCGCGGTCGAGACCCCCGTGCCGCTGGCCGTCGTCGACGACAAGCGCCGCCTGATCGGCGTGATCCCGCGCGTGACGCTGCTGGCGGCGCTCGGCAACGTGCCGGCGACGACGCGCGAGATGCCCATCATCCAGACGCCGATCGACATGGTGGCCGAGTTCACTCCGCTCGTCGACCAGGTCGCGGACGCCGCTCCGGCCGCCGCCGGCTCCGCACGCGAAGGAGGCGACCGCTGATGCTCGAGTGGATCGCAGACGGTGCCCGCATCCCGCTGGGGAAGTGGGTCAAGGAGTTCATCAGCTTCCTGCAGGATTACGTCGGCTGGCTCTTCGACTTCTTCGCGATGCTGTTCGACGGCATCTACCAGGCGATGGGCTGGGTGTTCACCGAGCCGCCGGCGTGGGCCATCATCATCGTGCTGGCCGCGGTCTCGTACTTCGCCAAGGGATGGCGGCTCGCGGTGGGCACGGTGGTCGGACTGGTGCTGATCATCATGGTGAATCAGTGGGAGAACGCGATGCTCACCCTCGCGCTGACGCTGGTCGCCGTGGTCATCGCCACGGTGATCGCCATCCCCGTGGGCATCTGGGCGGCGCGCTCGCGCGCGGTGTCGAACATCGTGCGTCCGATCCTGGACTTCCTGCAGACGATGCCGGCCTTCGTGTACCTGCTGCCGGCGATCTTCCTGTTCAGCGTCGGGCCGGTGCCCGGCATCTTCGCGACGATCATGTTCGCCGTCGCCCCGGGTGTGCGGCTCACCGAACTCGGCATCCGCGGCGTCGACGAGGAGGTCGTCGAGGCCGGCAACGCGTTCGGCGCCACCCCGGGCCGCATCCTGCGGCAGATCCAGCTCCCGCTGGCGATGCCGTCGATCATGGCCGGCGTCAACCAGGTGATCATGCTCTCGCTGTCGATGTCGGTCATCGCCAGCATGGTCGGGGCACCGGGCCTCGGCCGCCCCATCATCCAGGCGCTGAGCTCGGTCAACATCCCGCTCGGTTTCGAGGCCGGGCTCGCGGTGGTCATCATCGCGATGGTCCTCGACCGCATCACGAGCGGGTTCGGACAGTCCCGCAGGGCGCGGCACGCCGGGAACGGCGGCGCTCCCGGGGAGCACTCGCAGGAGACGGATGCCGCCGAGCAGGCCTCGGTGAGTGAATAGCGCGCGACGCGAGCGTCGTGCACAAGACCGCCCGTGGTATCCCACGGGCATCCCCAACACCCGTGACACAGCACACGGGAGGAAAGGAACGATCATGAAGACGAAGAGGATCCTGAGCGCCGTCGCGCTCGGCTCCGTCGCCGCGCTGGCCCTGGCGGGCTGCGCAGGCGGTGGCAACGACCCCTCCGGCGACGCTCCCGAGGCTCCGGCGTCGAAGGACATCACGATCGGGGTGTTCAACGGCTGGCCCGAGGGCGAGGTCGCCTCCTACGTGTGGAAGCTCGCTCTGGAGGACAAGGGCTACAACGTCGACCTGCAGTACGCGGATGCGGGTCCGGTGTTCTCCGGCGTCGCCGACGGCACGTACGACATCGCGCTGGACGGCTGGCTGCCGTTCACGCACGCGGACTACTTCGAGGAGTTCGGTGACGACATCGTCGACCTCGGCGCCTGGAACGAGGACGCCCTGCTGACGATCGCCGTCAACGCGGATGCCCCGATCGACTCGCTCACCGAGCTGGCCGACCACGCCGACGAGTTCGACAACCGCCTCATCGGCATCGAGCCCGGCGCGGGCCTGACCGCGGCGACGCAGGACAACACCATCCCGACCTACGGTCTGGAGGGGATGGACTTCATCACCTCGTCGACGCCGGCGATGCTCGCCGAGCTGCAGTCCAAGCTGGAGGCGGGCGAGAACGTGGTCGTCACGCTGTGGCGTCCGCACTGGGCCTACGATGCCTTCGACATCAAGGACCTGGACGACCCGGAGAAGACCCTGGGCGAGGCCGAGTCGATCCACACCATCGTCAGCAGCACCTTCGCCGACGAGTTCCCCGAGGTCAACGAGTGGCTGAGCGGGTTCACCATGGACTCCGACGTGCTGTTCGAGCTGGAGAACGTGATGTACAACTCCGGCGAGGAGGACATCTCCGATTACACCGACATCGTCCGCGCCTGGATGGACGAGAACACGGACTGGGTCGACGGTCTGACCTCCTGACACCCGTCGCGCGATCCGTTTCGTGTTCGCGTGAATCACCGAGGCCCCCTCCGAGACTCGTCTCCCGGAGGGGGCCTCGTTCCGCTGCGGTCGTCTCAGACCTCGGCGGTGACCAGAGGGTCCGGTGCGCTCCGGGTGATCCGACCCTCGGATTCGGTCGGGAACCCGTTGCGCACCCAGTACTCGTACCCGCCGAGCAGCTCGCGGGTGTCCAGGCCGGCGGCCAGCAGCACCCGCGCCGTGGAGGCCGCGCCGTTGCATCCCGGCCCCCACCCGTAGACGATGAGGGTGCGGTCGCGGGGGAGGGCGGGGATGCCCGTCTCGAGTGCGGACACGGGCAGGTGTAGGGCTCCGGCGATGTGACCGTGGTCCCACGACGTCTGCTTCCGGGTGTCGACGAGCACTGCGGAGCCCGCGGCGACCGCGTGCGAAGCGGCGACCACGTCGATCTCGTAGCCCAGGCGGGCGTCGACGTGCGCGAGCCGCGCGGCGATCTCAGCAGTCGAGGCCATCAGCTGCGCGCCTCGTCGAGATAGGCGTAGGCGGTCACCCGTGACACGCGCAGCCGCTTCGCGATGGTCTCGATCGACTTGCGCATCTGCGTGACGCCTCGCTGGTCGAGCTTCTCGAGCACCGCGATCTTGTCGTCGCGCGACATCTGCGCGACGGGGCGACCGATCTCGGCGATGGCCTCGGTGATCATCTGGTCCATCACCGAGAGCAGGTCGGAGCCGAAGTGCTCCTGCGGGGCGTTCTCGGCGCTCACCGGCGCGACCGGCAGCAGCGCTTCGAGCATGTTGCGGGCGTGCTGGATCGGGCTGAGGTCGACGTTGATGCACAGCGAGGCGATGATGTCGCCCGCCGCGTTGTGGAAGTACACCGATGAGCTGCGCAGCTCGCGTCCGTCGCTGGTGAACGCACGGTAGCCGAACGCATCGTGGTTCCCCCGCCTGTCCTTGAGCACGTCCAGGCCCAGCGACGTCGAGGGCCCGCCGACCGAGCGGCCCGTGACATGGCCGTTCTCGATCGCCATGATCGTGTGGTCCAGGTCGACGTCGCTGCTGTCGAGATTGTGCAGCACGACCTCGACGGAAGGGCCGGCCGCGGTCGCCAGCGCGCGCATCACCGGACGGTACAGGCGCAGCACCTCCTCGGCGCTCTCGTAGGTCTGGCGAGTGGTGTCCTCCGCCAGCGCGGCTGCCGCGTTCTCCATGGCCGTTCGTGTCCTCATCGTGCCCCGAGTCTTGCAGAGATTCAGCCTTTACAAAAATTATCTAATGTAGACATTATGTCTGTCTCGTGTGTATCTTAGCGGCGACAGCACATCCCGTCGAGAGTGATCCCCGACCCGATCCCTCGCAGAGCAAGGAGGCTTCCATGTCCCAGACCGCGGCCCGACGAGGCCTGACACCCCGGCAGCGCCGGATGGTGGCAGGCGGTTCCATCGGCACGCTGATGGAGTACTACGACTACTACCTGTACGGGCTCGCCTCGGCGGCCGTCTTCCCCGCGGTCTTCTTCTCCAGCGACGACCCACTGGTGGCGCAGCTGTCCTCGTTCGCCACGTTCGCGGTCGGCTTCCTGCTGCGCCCGCTCGGCGGCGTCATCTGGGGCATCGTCGGCGATCGCGTCGGGCGCAAGGCGGTGCTGATGATCACCGTCGTCGGAATGGGCATCGCCACCACGGGCATCGGGCTCATCCCGCCGGACCACCGGATCGGCATCGCCGCGCCGCTCCTGCTGCTGCTGTGCCGCATGTTCCAGGGCTTCTTCGTCGGCGGCGAGATGGGCGGGGCGGCGACGATGGTCGTCGAGAACGCGCCGACCGGCAAGCACGGTCTGTACGGGGCGTTCCTGATCTCGGGCGCCGGCATCGCCAACGTCGTCTCGGGCGGACTGATGGCCGCGCTGGGACTCACCCCCGGCTCGTGGTTCATCGAGTGGGGGTGGCGCATCCCCTTCGTCTTCTCGATCGTCCTGGCCGTCATCGCGGTCGTGCTGAGGAGCAAGCTCGAGGAGTCCGAAGAGTTCGTCCAGACCCAGACCCTGCAGGTCGCCGCCACGGGCAGGAAGGCCAATCCGCTCATCGAGGTGTTCCGGCACCCGAAGAACACGATCATGGGCATCCTCATCGGCCTTCCGCAGTCCATCGCGGGCTACGTCATCCTCACCTACGGGCTCGGGTTCATGGTGTCGAACAAGCACCTGCCCGCGTGGATGGGCTTCGCGGGCACGATGATCGTGGGTCTGCTGCAGATCGTCGTCGCGCCGCTGTGGGGCCACATCTCCGATCGCATCGGCCGTCGCACGGTCTACATCATCGGATGCCTCGGCTTCGCCGCCATGGTCTACCCGGCGTTCGCGCTGTTCAGCACCGGAAACATGTGGCTGATCTGGCTCGGTCAGATCCTCGGCTTCGTCGTGTTCGGTGTGGCCATGCAGGCGACGCTGTCGACGATGCTCGTGGAGATGTTCGACGCGGAGGCGCGGACGACTGGCGTGAACATCGGGTACCAGTTCTCCAACACCCTCGGCGGCGGATTCGCACCGCTGATCTGCACGGCCCTGGTCGCTGCCGCCGGTGGGGCGTTCTGGCCGGTCGTGGCGTACTCGGCGGTCATCGCGATCGTGGGAGTGATCGCCACGCTCGTGGCATCCATCCGCCCCGATGTGGAGGGCGCGGGCCGTCTGCACGAGCTCGCCGGCACCGGCGCCCGCTGACGCCGACCACCCCGCTTCATCCGCTCACATGCGTCGAGAGCACAGGACTGCGCCGGATGCGCGACCCGTTCAGAGGAACGGGTCGCGCACCCGGCGCCGCGCCCTGCCCGTGCCGTGCCTGCGGCTGCGGCGCGAGGGGGAGGGCGGATGCCGTCAGGCCAGCAGCGCGGCCAGCGCCGGAAGCTGGGCCTCGTCCTCGAGCGCGGAGCCGACGGCCACCACGCGCACGCCGGCATCCAGGAACTCCCGGGCGTTGGTGGAGCCCATGCCGCCGGTGGCGACGAACCTCGCCTGTGGGAACGGCCCGCGCATCGCGGGGAACCAGCCGGTGCCCAGCAGCGAGGCCGGGAACGCCTTCATCCAGGTGAGCCCCTCGCTCAGCGCGCGCTGCACCTCGGTGGCGGTGGAGACGCCCGGCAGGGACGGCATGCCCGCGGCGTGCGACGCGCGCACGATCTCGATGTCCAGCCCCGGGCTCACGGTGAACGCGGCGCCGGCGCCGGCGGCCTGGCGCACGTGCTCGGGCGCGATCACGGTGCCGGCCCCGACGACCAGCCCGCGCTCGCGGGCGGCGTCGGCGACGACGCGGAGCGCCTCGACGTCGGTGGGCGTCTGCACGGGCACCTCGACGGCCGTGATGCCCAGGTCCCACGCGCGCGTGGCGGTCGCGAGCGTGCGCTCGACCCCCATGCCGCGCAGGATCGCCATGAGCGGCGCGTTGCCGAAGAGCTGCTCGAATGCGGAGTTGTCTGTCATGTTCGGATCCTGTTCACTTCGTGGAGGGGCGCTCGCTCGGCATGGCGGGGGTGCCGTCATCGGGCGGGACGTCGTCGGTGGACTGCAGCACCAGGTGCGCACGGCGATGGCCGGAGGCCAGTCTCTGTGCAGCGCCCGCGCCCTGCAGGAGTGCGCACAGGTAGCCGGCGGCGAACGCGTCGCCGGCGCCCACGGCCTCGACCACCTCGGTCCTGATCGCGGGTGCGAAGGTGCGCGCGTCGGCGCCGCCGCGGCTGTCGAACTCCGTCGCGCCCACATCGCCGTCCTTGACGACGAGCAGGCCGGGCTCGGGCAGCAGCGCGCGCACGGCGTCGGCGTCGGCGGTGCCCCACAGTCCGTCGGCCTCGTCGAGGCCGACCAGCACGATGTCGGCGCGCCGGGCGAGCGTGAGCAGAGCGGATGCCGCCTCACCCGGCTCCCAGAGGACCGGGCGGTGGTTCACGTCGAAGCTGACGAGGCCGGGTGCGGTCGCCATGCGATCGAGCACGCTCTCGACGAGGTCCGCGCAGCTGCGGGAGAGCGCCGGGGTGATGCCGGACACGTGCACGATCTCGGCCTGCTCGAGCGGCACGGAGGCGAGGTTGTCGGGGCTCATCGCGGCCGCCGCGGAGCCGCGCCGGTAGTAGAGCACGCCGCGACCGGGATCCTTGAAGTAGACGCCCGTCGGGGCATCCGGGTCGCTCGTGACCCAGCCGACGTCCACGCCGTGCCGGGCGACCTCATCGCGCACGCGCTCGCCGAGCGCATCGTCTCCGAGGGCGCTGATCCATGCGGTGGGGATGCCCAGCCGTGCGGCGTGCACGGCGACGTTCGACTCCGCACCGCCGACGAGCAGGCGCACGTCCTGCGCGGTGGCCAGCTGCTCGGCGTGCGCCGGGGTGACCAGAGCCATCGTCTCGCCGATCGTGATCAGGCGTGGTGCGGATGCGTCGGGCATGGTTACCATGATGAGGCGACATGTGCAGTCCCTGCAACGTCTGTTGCAATATACGCACAAGAAGGAGAACGGGTGTCACGATGAACGATGACGAACAGCTGCTCACGGCCCGCGACAAGGGGATCCCGGCGCGGGCCGTCGGGATGACGGCATCCGCCTTCCTCGCGACCGAGCCGCGCCTCGACGAGTTCTGGACGCCGCTGGTCGTGCTCGACGACTCCGCCATGCGCGCGAACGTCGCCACGATGGCGGCCTGGTGCGCGCAGCGGGGGCTGCAGATCATGCCCCACGGCAAGACGACCATGGTGCCCGAGCTGTGGAAGCGGCAGACGGATGCCGGGGCGCTCGGCATCACCCTGGCGACCATGGGGCAGGTGCGCACCGGCCGCGACCTGGGTCTGGACTCGATCATGCTCGCCAACTCCGCCGTCGACCCCCGCTCGCTCGCATGGTTGGCCGGCGAGCTCGCCGACCCCGACTTCCGCTTCGTGTGCTGGGCGGACTCGGTGGCCACCGTCGACGCCATGGAGCGTGCGCTGCGCGGGGTGGACCCGGCCCGTCCGATCGACGTGTGCGTCGAACTGGGGGCGGCCGGCGGGCGCACCGGTGCGCGCACGCCCGAGGACGCGATGGCGGTCGCGCGGCGCCTGGCGGCATCCGAGGTGCTGCGCCTCGCCGGCGTCGCCGGCTACGAGGGAAGCCTCGCGCACGACCGCTCCGAGCAGGGCCTCGCCGCCGTGCGCGCCTACCTCCAGGCGCAGCTGGAGCTGCACCGCGCGCTCGCGCCGCTGTACGACGAGGGCGAGCTGTACGTCACGGCGGGCGGCAGCGCCTACTTCGATATCGTCGCCGAGGTGTGGGGCGGCGCCGAGCGAGACGCCCGCACGCACTTCACGCTGCGCTCGGGGGCGTACATCGTGCACGACGACGGCTTCTACCGCGGCATCTCGCCGTTCGACGAGGGCGGACCCGGGCTGCCGGACGGGCCGCACTTCGTCAGCGCGATGCACGGCATCGCCCGCGTGGTCTCCAGCCCCGAGCCGGGGCTGGCGCTGGTGGACGCCGGCAAGCGGGACTTCCCCTACGACGAGGGCCTGCCCATCCCGCGCGCCACCGCCGACGAGCTCGCCGGGCCCTGGCATCCGGTCGACGCCACCGTCTCGGCGATGAACGACCAACACACCTATGTGCGCCCCGCCCAGCCGCTCGCCGTCGGCTCCGTCGTGCGGTTCGGGCTCTCCCATCCCTGCACGGCGTTCGACAAGTGGCGGGTGCTGCCGGTCGTCGAGAACGTGGAGTCCGGCGCGGTGACCGGCCTGATCCGCACGTGGTTCTGAGGAGCGGCGTGATGCTGGAGAGCAGGATGTCTCGCACGGTCCTCCGCGGCGGCTCGATCGCCGCACCCGACGGCCTCGTCCGCGCCGATGTGGCGTTCGAGGGCGATCTCATCACCGAGGTCGGCGCGGTGCCGCCGCGGGAGGGGGATGCCGTCGTCGACGCCGCCGGGCGGCTGATCCTGCCCGGGTTCGTCGACGCGCACTCGCACGCCGACGGCCTGCTGCGCGACCCCGACGTGACCAGGGCGCTGCTGCGGCAGGGCGTGACGACGGTCATCGGCGGACAGGACGGCATCTCCTACGCGCCCGGCGACGGCTCCTACGCGAGCGCCTACTTCGCGGCCATCAACGGCCCGCATCCGACCTACCGCGGTGGCGGGGTGGCCGCGCTCCTGGCATCCGTCGACGGGGCCTCTCCGGTGAACGCGGGGTATCTCGTCCCCGCCGGCACGGTGCGCTTCGAGGTGTGCGGCAGGCGCGAGGGGGCGGCGTCGGATGCCGAGCGCGCACGCATGGGCGAGCTCGTCGCGCAGGGGATGGCGGAAGGGGCGCTCGGGCTGTCGACCGGCCTGGACTACGTGCCGGGCATCTTCCAGGATGCCGCGGAGATCGCCGCGCTGTGCGTGCCGGTGGCCAGCGCCGGCGGCGTGTACGTCAGCCACATGCGCGGCGGATACGAGAACAACACGGCGGCGGGGATCGACGAGATGCGCGCGATCTCCGAGGCCGCGTCGCGAGCGGCGGGAGCGCCGCTGCCCGTGCACGTGTCGCACCTGCACGCGGATGCCGACATCGTCCTGACCCAGATCGATGCGCTCGCCGAGGCGGGGGTGGATGCGACCTTCGACGCCTACCCGTACATCCGCGGCTGCACGCTGTTGGGCATGCCGTTGCTGCCGCCGGAGATCTCGGCGCTGGAGACCGATGAGATCGTCGCGCGCCTCACCGACCCGTCCGGGCGGGACGCCCTGCGCGAGACGTGCGTGCAGCGCGCCTCGCACAGCCCGAGTCTCGGCCCGGACTGGCCCGACATGATCGCGCTGGCGCACATCGCGGCATCCGCGTTCGCGTGGGCGCACGGCCTCACCCTGCGCGAGGCCGCAGCCCGCGCCGGCGCCGATCCGATGGACTTCGCGTTCGACGTGCTCGCGGCATCCCGCATGGAGAGCAGCGCCGTCATGGCCGTGCACAATCCGCGTCCGGACGGCGAGCTGGCGCGCATCTTCGCGCACCCCGCGCACACGGGAGGCTCGGACGGCATCTTCATCGGCGCACACCCGCATCCCCGGGCGGCGGGGTCGTTCGCCCGGTATCTGCGCGTGTTCGTGCGCGAGCTGGGCACCTGGTCGTGGGCGGATGCCGTGCATCACCTCTCCGCGCAGCCGGCCGACCGGTTCGGGCTCGGGCGCCGGGGCGTGATCGAGGCCGGCGCGGTCGCCGATGTGCTGCTGGTGGATCCCGAGACCGTGGCGGACGCCGCGACCTACGAGCGGCCGACGGAGCCCGCCGTGGGGATCGACGACGTGTTCGTCGCGGGCGTGCAGGTGCTCGCCGGAGGCGAGCTCACCGGCGCGCTGCCCGGCCGCGGCCTGCGCAGGGAAGGGGCCTGACCATGTCGCAGAGTGTGGAGAGAGCGGCCAGCATCCTCGAGGCGCTCGCCGCGCAGCCGGCGACGGTGATCGAACTCGCCGAACGGTTCGGCATCCATCGCTCGACCATGTTCCGCGAGCTGCAGAGCCTGGAGCAGGTCGGGTTCGTGCGCCGCCAGGCCGACGGCACCTACGTCGTCGGGATCCGGCTCGCCGTGCTGGGCGGTGCGGCGCTCGAGCAGCTCGACCTGCGCGACGCCGCGTACGCGCACCTGCGACGACTGCACGGCATCGTCGGCAACACCCTGCATCTGGGCGCGCTCATAGGCGACGAGATCGTCTACGTCGACAAGGTGGAGGACGCCTCGGGGGTGCGGATGTACTCGCGCGTCGGTGCCGCCGTGCGGCCGCACTGCAGCGGCATCGGCAAGGCGGTGCTCGCGGAGCTGCCCGTCGACCGGCGCGACAGCGTGCTGGCCGGCTGCGACTGGCATCCGTACACGGCGAACACCCTCACCAGCCGCGCCGCCCTCGACGCCGACCTGGCCGTGACCGCGCGCCGCGGCTGGGCGTTCGACGACGCCGAGTTCGAGGACTTCGTGGGCTGCGTGGCCGTGCCCATCGTGACGGCCGCGGGGGTGGTGGGGGCGCTGTCCCTCACCGCGCTGCGCGTCGCCCAGAGCCGCCGACAGCTCGAACAGCGCGTGCCCATCCTGCGGGAGACGGCCGCCGCGATCTCCCACCAGCTGGGATGAGCAGAACCGACAACACAGAACCGACAACAGAAGGAGAAGAACATGCCCAAGACAGGCTTCCACGCCGAAGGCGCCCCCGCCCCCGCAGGCCCGTACAGCCACGGGGTGGTCGCCAACGGCTTCCTGTACACGGCGGGCTTCGGCCCGCAGGACGCCGCCAACGACAACGCGATCGCCGACAACGTGGGCGACCAGACCCGCCAGGTGCTGCGCAACATCGAGAAGGTGCTCGCCGTGCACGACCTGACCATGGCCGACGTGGTCAAGACGACCGTGCACCTGCAGGACCTCGGCGACTTCGCGGAGTTCAACGAGGCGTACGCCGAATTCTTCCAGGCGCCCTACCCGGTGCGCACGACCGTCGGCTCGCAGTTGGCGAACATCCTCGTCGAGATCGACGTGGTCGCCGCCCTCCCGCAGGCCTGACGGCGAGCCGACGCCTGCAGCACGGGTCGCCCGGCCTGGTCGTTCAGACCGCGACCGGGCGGCCGGTCGCCAGGGACGCGTACGCCGCGTCCACGAGGGCGACGGCCGCGACGCCGTCGGCGGGCGCGACCCGGGCATCCGCTCCGGTGCGGACGGCGTGCAGGACGTCGGCGAGCTGCTCCCGGTGCGGATCGGCGACGGATGCCGGGCTGCCGGCCGCGTCACCGGCCGCGCCGGGCTCGGCGGCCTCGTCGGTGTCCACGGACAGCGAGCCGTGCTCGCCCACGAGTGACGCCTCGGAGTGGAACCGCGTGCCGGGCTCGGACCAGTCCCCGCGGATGTGGCTGATCGCCCCCTGGCGGTGCGTGAGAGTGACCTGCGCCGAGACCGGCGGCTGCACGATCCCGTCCGTCGCCGGCGGGTCCTGCGTCGCCGACACCTCGGCGACCGGGCCCGCCAACCACAGCGCCTGGTCGAGGTCGTGGATCATCAGGTCGCGGATGAGGCCGCCGCCGGCGTCCTGCGAGTAGAACCAGGCGGACTCCGGCGCCGCGACCGTGCGCCGGAAGGTCAGCTCCGCGAGCGCGCCGATCGAGGCGCGCTGCTCGTGCAGTCGCCGGTAGCCCTCGACGTAGCGCACGACGTGCGCGGGGAACAGCCTCACACCCGCCGACGCTGCGGCATCCGCCAGCTCCTGCGCCTGTGCGGCGTTCGCGGCCAGCGGCTTCTCGCACACCACGTGCCTGCCCGCCGCGAACGCGCGGCGGGCGATGTCCGGATGCGTGAGGGTGGGGCTGACGATGTCGACGATCTCGGCTCCGGCGATGAGCTCGTCCAGATCGTCGACGACGCGGATGCCGTAGCGTGCGGCCAGGGCATCCGCCCCCGTGCGGCGCAGGATGGCGACCGCCGCATCCAGGGCCAGCCAGCCCTCGATGTGCGAGGGGGCGATCCCACCCGATCCGACGATCCCGATCCGCGGCGTGCCGTCCATGACGCCGAGCCTACGTCGCCGCGCGTCCGGGCGAGACCCCGTTTCCGGAGCGGGGCCCGGTCGGTGCGGGGTCACCGCGCGGCCTGCACCTGCGCGCGCAGGAAGGGCAGCACCCGGTCGCGGTCGGGCTCGGGGCTGATCCCCAGCGTCTGCGCGATCTCCAATGCCAGGACGGCGTGCCCGGCGGCACCGGGGTGGAACGGGTCGGCCATGAGCCCCCAGGGGACTCCTCCCTGGCGTCCCTCGCCGAGCGCGGCGAACCTCGCGAACTGGTCGACGAGGATGGTCCCCTCCGCCTCCGCGACGTCGCGGACCGCCTGCGCGAACTCGGCGATGCGCGCGCGTTCGGGTGCGTGCAGCACGTCGACGGCGGGCTGGGTCTGCAGCACGGGGATCGCGTCCAGCTCGCGCACGCGACGCACGACCTCGGTGACGGATGCCGCGAACTCGGCCGGTTCGATGGGGGAGGCCCCGGTGGTGGAGCAGTCGTTGGTGCCGATCATGAGCGTCACGACGTGCGGATGCCAGGTCGCGACGCGCCGGTCGAAGTCCTCCAGCAGCTGCACGACCTTCCAGCCGCTGATCGCCGTGTTGAGCACGACGTCCTGCAGGCGCAGCAGGTCGTTGCGGATCAGCTCGTGCAGGTGGTCGACGAAGCTGCGCGCCCCGTGCGTGTGGACCACCCCGTGGGTGATGGAGTCGCCGGTGAACACCCAGTTGAGTGGAGTGTCGCCCTCGAGCAGGGCGTGCAGGGCGGTGAGGTCACTGGTCATGGACTCCATCCTGTCGCATCCGCGCGGGCCCGGGTATCCGTCCCGGCTGCGCGTTGGCATCCGCGCCTGGTGCGGAGTGGCCGGTCAGCCGGCCTTCTCCGCGCACGGCACGCACAGCTCCGCGAACGGGCGCGCCTCCAGCCGTCCGGCGGGGATCGGCCGACCGCACCTCGCGCAGACGCCGTAGGTGCCCGCATCCCATCGCCTCAGGGCGTCGTCGATGCTGCGCAGCTCGCTCTGCGCGGCATCCGACAGGGCGGTCAGCCGGGACCACTCCGACGACAGCGTCACCCCCTCCGGGTCGTGCTCATCGTCATCGTTGGAGCCCTGACGGTCGTGCACGAGCTCGGCGAGAGCGGATGCCGCGGCCGCCGCCCGCTCCTCCGCCTCACGGCGGAGGCCGACGAGCGTCTCCCGGGTGATCTGCGTCATGCCCACACCTTAGGCGTGTCTGCGGGGCAGGGGCCATCAGGCGGGGAACGGAGCCGGTGCGGTCCAGGGCGTGAGAGCATGGAGAGTCGAGAACAAGCGAGGAGACGCGATGCAGCTGGGAATGATCGGACTCGGGCGGATGGGCGCGAACATCGTCCGTCGACTGATGGCGGACGGACACGACTGTGTCGCGTACGACGTCAACCAGGAGGCCGTCACCGCGCTCGCCGCCGAGGGCGCTGTCGGGGCGTCCGATCTGGCCGACTTCGCCTCGAAGCTGCAGACCCCGCGCGTGGTGTGGATGATGGTCCCCGCCTCGCTCACCGGCTCGGTCGTCGAGCAGATCGCCGAGGTGCTCGAGCCCGGTGACATCCTCATCGACGGCGGCAACTCGAACTACCGTGACGACGTGCGCCGCGCCAAGGCGCTGCGGGAGAAGGGCATCGAGTACGTCGATGCGGGCACCAGCGGCGGCGTGTTCGGCCTCGAGCGCGGCTACTGCCTCATGGTCGGCGGCACGGAAGCCGCCGTGAGCCACATCGAGCCGCTGCTGAAGACCATCGCACCCGGTGCCGGCGAGATCGAACGCACCCCGGGTCGTACGGGAGAGCTCGCGCCCGAGGAACAGGGCTACCTGCACTGCGGGCCGTCGGGTTCCGGCCACTTCGTGAAGATGGTGCACAACGGCATCGAGTACGGGATCATGGCCGCTCTCGCCGAGGGCCTGAACATCCTCGACAACGCCGACGCCGGTGTGCGCGAGGCCGAGCACTCCGCGGAGATCGCCCCGCTGGAGGAGCCGGAGTACTACCAGTTCCCCATCGACACGGCCAAGGTCAGCGAACTGTGGCGTCGCGGATCGGTCATCTCCTCGTGGCTGCTGGACCTGACCGCGACCGCGCTGCACGAGAACCCCACCCTCGACGGGCTCGCCGGTCGGGTGTCCGACTCGGGTGAGGGCCGCTGGACCGTGAAGGCCGCCGTCGATGTGGGCGTTCCGGTGCCCGTGCTGGCCGCCTCGCTGTTCGAGCGCTTCGCCTCGCGCGATGAGGACCAGTTCGCCAACCAGGTGCTCTCCGCCATGCGCCTGCAGTTCGGCGGGCACAAGGAGCTTCCCGCGGGCGATTCGCTGGAGGCCGGCGGGCGCAAGTCCGACCTCAGCTGACCCGCGCCGCGGCTCGGCGCCGCATTCGCCAACGCCCGGCGGGGAACATAGGGTGAGGGCATGGACTTCCTCTTCAGCGCTCTCATCTTCCTGCACATCCTCGGTGCGGCCGCGCTCGTGGGCGGCTGGCTCGCCACCTTCCGCAAGCCCACCGTCGGCGTCTTCCAGATGGCCGGAGCCTGGGTGCAGCTGGTCACCGGCCTGCTGCTCGTGCTGCTCGCCGAGCTGACGCGCGACGATGGCGGCCCGGGCGTGAATCACGCGAAGATCGGCGTGAAGCTCGTCATCCTCATCGGCGTGCTCGTGGCCGCCCTGATCGGCCGTCGCCGGGTCAAGAAGGGCGAGGAGGTCGGCACCGGGCTCGCGCACGCCGTGGGCGGCCTGTCGCTCATCAACATCGCCATCGCCGTCTTCTGGTGAGCTGATTCGCCGGATCGGCCGACTCGTCGGCGCGGGCGGCTCTGCCGAGCGGCGGCGGCGGTCTCAGCCGAAGAACAGAGTCAGCAGCGTCGCGCCGCCGCCGGTGACGATGAGGGCGATGATCGTCACCCACGCGGTCAGCCGGATGCGGCGGTTCCGGCGTTCGAAATCGCTGTAGTCCGCGTCGTCGCGCACGGTGTCCGTCACGCGGCCGCCTCGGAGACGGTGGGCCCGAACACCGCGGGCAGGGTCGCCTGCGACACCGTGCGCAGCTCGTCAACGGTCAGGGTGAACACGTCCTGCACCTCGAGCACCGGTGCGGAGTCGGTCACGCCGATGCGCAGCACCGGGTAGCCGCGCCCCTCGCACAGGCCGCGGAACTTCACGTCATCCTCACGCGGCACGGTGACGATCACGCGCCCGGTCGACTCGGAGAACAGGGCGGATGCCGCATCCACGCCGTCGCGGTCCATCAGCTCGGTCAGCCACACGCGCGCGCCCAGACCGAACCGCATGACACCCTCGGCGAGGGCCTGGCCCAAGCCGCCCTCGGACAGGTCGTGGGCGGAGGAGATGAGCCACTCGTCGCGGGCGGCGGACAGCAGGCCCGCGAGGTCCTTCTCGCGGGCGAGGTCGACCTTCGGGGGCAGGCCGCCGAGGTGGCCGTGCACGACGTCCGCCCACGCGGAGCCGGACAGCTCGGTGGACGTGGTGCCCAGCAGGTAGATGTTCTGGCCCTCGTCCTGCCAACCCGACGGGATGCGGCGGGAGACGTCCTCGATGATGCCCATGACGCCCACGAGGGGGGTGGGGTGGATGGGGACGTCACCGGTCTGGTTGTAGAACGACACGTTGCCGCCGGTGACCGGGGTGCCCAGCTGGTGGCATCCGTCGGCCAGGGCGTCCACGGTCTGGCCGAACTGCCACATGACCTCAGGGTTCTCCGGGGATCCGAAGTTCAGGCAGTCGGTGATCGCGGTGGGCACGGCGCCGGTGACGGCGACGTTGCGGTACGCCTCGGCGAGGGCCAGCTGCGCACCCGCATAGGGGTCGAGCTGGCTGTAGCGGCCGTTCGCGTCGGTGGCGATCGCGAAGCCCAGGCCGGACTCCTCGTCCACGCGCATCATGCCCGCGTCGTCGGGGAAGGCCAGCGCGGTGTTGCCGCCGACGTAGTAGTCGTACTGGTCGGTGATCCAGCTGGTGTCGGCGAGGTTCGGGGAGCCGAGGAGGGCGAGGAACTGCTCGCGCAGCACGGCCGGGTCGTTCGAGCGGGGCAGCAGCTCCGCGGCATCCGCCTGCAGCGCGTCGATCCACGTCGGGTAGGCGACCGGACGGTCGTAGACCGGACCGTCCACGGCGACCGTGGACGGGTCGACGTCGACGATGCGCTCGCCCCGCCAGTCGATGACGAGGCGGCCGTCGCCGGTGACCTCGCCGAGCACGCTGGTCTCGACCTCCCACTTGTTCACGACCGCCATGAAGGCGTCGAGCTTGTCGGGGGTGACGATGGCCATCATCCGCTCCTGCGACTCGCTCATGAGGATCTCCTCGGCGGTGAGCGTGGGGTCGCGCAGCAGCACGTCGTCGAGGGAGACGTGCATGCCGGAGTTGCCGTTGGCGGCCAGCTCGCTGGTCGCGCAGGAGATCCCGGCGGCGCCGAGGTCCTGGATGGCCTCGACGAGCTCGTTCTGGAACAGCTCGAGGCAGCACTCGATGAGCACCTTCTCGGCGAAGGGGTCGCCGACCTGCACGGCGGGGCGCTTGGTGGGGCCGCCGTCGGCGAACGTGTCGGATGCGAGGATGCTGGCCCCGCCGATGCCGTCGCCGCCGGTGCGGGCGCCGAACAGGACGACCTTGTTGCCCACGCCGGTGGCGTTGGCGAGCTT
Organism: Microbacterium soli; assembly: GCF_039539005.1. Lineage (NCBI taxonomy): Bacteria > Bacillati > Actinomycetota > Actinomycetes > Micrococcales > Microbacteriaceae > Microbacterium > Microbacterium soli. Next base: position 1,150,088 of record NZ_BAABCP010000001.1, on the reverse strand, counting down.
GAGGTCCTCGTGGCGCAGCACGCCGACCGCGAGGGCGTTGACGAGCGGGTTGGCCTGGTAGACGGCGTCGAAGACCGTCTCGCCGCCGATGTTGGGCAGGCCCAGGCAGTTGCCGTAGAAGCTGATGCCGCTGGTCACGCCGTGCACGACGCGGGGGGTGTCGGGGTGGTCGATGGCGCCGAAGCGCAGGGCGTCCATGACGGCGACGGGGCGCGCGCCCATCGAGATGATGTCGCGGACGATGCCGCCGACGCCCGTCGCGGCGCCCTGGAACGGCTCGATGAACGACGGGTGGTTGTGGGATTCGGCCTTGAAGGTGACCGCCCAGCCCTCGCCCACGTCGACGACGCCCGCGTTCTGCCCCATGCCGACCATGAGGCGCGCCTTCATCTCTTCGGAGACCTTCTCGCCGAACCGGCGCAGGTACTTCTTGGACGACTTGTAGGAGCAGTGCTCGCTCCACATGACCGAGTACATGGCCAGCTCGCCGCTCGTGGGCCGACGCCCGAGGATCTCGCGGATGCGGGCGTACTCGTCGTCCTTGAGGCCGAGCGCCGCGTACGGCTGCTCCTTCTCGGGGGTGGCGATGGCGTTCTCGACGGAGTCGGGGATGTGCTGATGAGCGGATGCTGAGGGTGCGGCGGACACGCGGGCTCCAGGAGAGAAGGGAGAAGGTCTGCGACCAGTTTAGGAGAGGTCGCCTGGAGGTGTCGTCTGCGCGTCGGATGCGGGGTCGCCCGCCGTCGCGGTGGGTTGTCGGGCCGGTGCTCTGCACCGAAGTCAGGAGGATTCGGACAGCTCGGCGATCTATACGGTGTAGATCGCCGAGGGTCATGCGCTGTTCCCAGGAATGATCGGTGGTTCCGGAAGTCGATCGCTTCCTTGCCTTCTCTCCCGGTCATACGCCAATCTGGGGTGGGTTCACGGGCGAAGGGGCAGTGATGACGCGAGGGTGGGACGGTCGGCGTGCGCTTGTCACGGGGGCCGGCAGCGGTGTCGGGCGGGAGATCGCCCGCGCGCTCGCCGCGGGCGGTGCGCACGTGCTCATGCCCGTGCGCGACCGGGGGCGCGGTGAGGCGGCGATGAACAGCATCCGTGAGACGGTTCCGGATGCCTCGCTCGAGCTGTGTGATCTGGATCTGGCGGACTTCGCCTCGGTGTCGGCTCTCGGACGGCGATTGCGCGAGGATGCCGAGCCCATCGAACTGTACGTGATGAACGCGGGCATCATCCTGCTCGGCGACGCGCAGCGCCACGAGACGGTCGACGGGCACGAGCTGCACTTCCAGACGAACTTCCTCGGGCACGTGCTCCTCACGCGCGAGCTGTGCCCGCTGCTGCAGGCGGGCGCGGCGCGGATCGCCGTGCAGCTGAGCCTGGCGTCGGCGGTCGGGAGCCTGAAGGACCTGGAGAGCACTCGGCGCTACAGCGCGGTGCGGGCCTACGCCGCGTCGAAGCGCGCGTTCGGCCTGTACGGCGTCGAGCTGGCCCGCCGCGCGGCCGCCGGAGCCTGGGGTGTGCAGGTGAACCTGTGCCACCCCGGCGTCGCGCCCGACACGGGGATCGCCGGTGATCTGCGCCGGCAGAGGGCGGCCCGCCACGGCGCCTCCGATGGGAAGGCGGGTCTCGCGCGGCGCCTCGGCGGCACGCCGGCGGAGGCCGCGCAGCCCGCGCTCGCGGCATTGGCGGCGGATGCCCCGGACGGGCGATTCTTCGCTCCCGGCGGTCGGCTGGGGTTGTCGGGTCCGCCGCGCGAGCGCAAGCTGTTCCGGGCGCTGCGGGACGAGGTGGGAGCGCGGCGCATGTGGGATCTCGCGGAGGAGCTCATCGGTGCGGAGCCGGAGCGCACGCCGGACCTGCTGTAGGAGCGGATGCGCGTGCCGCTTCGGGTACGGATGCGGGTGCCGCTGCGCTCTCAGCGCATCGACGACGGTGTGCCGGCACGGGCGCCGAAGCGCTCTCTGCCGAGCACGCTCAGCAGGCGGATCTTCTCCTCGGCCTCGCTGCGGGGCTCGGGGGTGAGCACGAGCAGCGCCTGACCGCGATCCTCGGTGAACAGCACCTGGCAGTCCACCTCGAACGAGCCCACCTCGGGGTGGATGAGCGTCTTGTGGTCGGCGAAGCGTTGCGCGACCTCCTGGCGTTCCCACAGTCGGCGGAACTCGTCGCTGTGCTTGGTCAGTTCGGTCACCAGCATCCGTGCCTGCGCCTGTGCGCCGGCTGTCGCGGAGGCGGCGCGGAGGCCGGCGACCTGGGCGCGGCTGTTGCGGTCGTGGTCCTCGGGCGGATAGTGGGATCGGGCCTCGTCCGGGTGCAGGAACCAGCGGTACGGTTCGAACCGTTCAAGCCCCGGGGCGCCGACGTGGTCGCCGAAGAGCGTCGCGGCGAGGGTGTTCTGCAGGAGGGTCTCGCCGAGGATGGAGATGATGAGCGCCGGGGTGTCCGAGAGGCGGTCGAAGACGCGCTGCAGCGCCGGTGCGACGTGCTCGGAGGTGCCGATGCGGTCGGGCACCGCTTGGCCTGCGACGCGGAACAGGTAGTCGCGCTCGTCGGAGGTGAGGCGGAGGGCACGGGAGATGGAGCTGAGCATCTGCGTGCTCGGCTGCGGGCCGCGCTGCTGTTCCAGTCGGGTGTAGTAGTCGGTGGACATCATCGCCAACTGTGCGACCTCTTCGCGGCGCAGGCCCGGGGCGCGGCGCCGCGCGCCGTCGGGCAGCCCGACGTCGGAGGGCTTGAGCTGCTCACGGCGGTGACGCAGGAACTCGGCGACTGCTTCACGGTCCATGGGTTCCATCATGCGCGCATCGTACGGCGGCATCCAGGGATCGCCGATCCCCCGATGAGTGGACTCTGCCGCGCATCCGTCGCCCGCTGGAGACTCGAATCATGCGAATCAACGGAAACACCATCTTCATCCCCGGCGCGACCAGCGGCATCGGCCTCGCTCTCGCGCTTCGCCTGCAGGAGGTGGGCAACACCGTCATCGTCGGCGGGCGCCGCACCGAGCTGCTCGAGCGGATCGCCGCCGAGCATCCCGGCATCGACACCGTCCGCATCGACACCACCGACAAGGGCTCGATCGCGGAGGCAGCCGGCGAGGTCATCGCGAGCCACCCCGATCTGAACGTGCTGGTCCTCATGGCGGGCATCATGCGCGTCGAGGACTGGGGGTCTCCGCATGAGGCTCTGGCGGAGGCCGAGGCGACAGTGACGACCAATGTGCTCGGGCCGATCCGGCTGATCGCCGCGTTCCTGGAGCACTTGAAGGCGCAGCCGGATGCCACCATTCTGACCGTGTCGTCGGGGCTGGCGTTCGCTCCGCTGCGGGTGACGCCGACGTACAACGCCTCGAAGGCGGCCATCCACATGTTCAGTGAGACGCTGCGGCTGCAGCTGGCGGGGTCGGACGTGCAGGTGGTCGAGCTGGTTCCGCCGTCGGTGCAGACCGACCTCATGCCCGGGCATGCGGACGACCCGTTCGCGATGCCGCTGGACGAGTACATCGACGAGGTGATGGGTCTGCTGGAGGCACAGCCGGATGCGACGGAGATCCTCGTCGAGCGCGTGAAGTTCCTCCGTTTCGGGGAGGTGCGCGGGGATCAGGCGCAGGTCATCGCGACACTCAACGGAACGGATGCCGTCGTCGCGGCGGCGTGAGCGTGCGGTGATCTGTCCTCCGCAGGCGCGGACTGGCCAGTAGCCGGTCCGCGCCTGTGTGTTGCTACAGGATCCGATGGTCGTTACAAGCCTTCGTAGTAGCGGCGGATCGCGGCGGCCATGAGACTTCTGCGTTCGGTGAGGAACTGCGGGTACGACGCCGCGGACACGAGCCCGAGACTTGCCGGAAGCGCGTTCTCCTCGAGGTTGCGCCGGAGGTCATCGACATCCGTGATCTCACCCAGTGTGAGCTGGCCGGAGGCGATCTGCTCGTTCACACTTGCCATGTACGCGCTGGGGGGACGGTTGCTGATGGCGATGTTGATAGGCGTCTCCGTCAGAGCGAAATTCGCAACCTGGTTGTAGTCGCCGCGATCGGGATATCCGTTCTTCTGCAGGTAGTCCTTGGGGACGATGTGATGGATATCGCCGGACTGCTGATGCATGGCCGCGACGGTGATGCTCTTCGAGAGGAATCCTCTTGCGAGGCTGGCGACTTGGGACGCCAGGAAGGTCTGGAAGAACGGGCTCGCCGTGCTGGTGGTCTCGAGAGCGTTCGGAAGCGCCACCTCCCAGAAGCCATCGGTGAGCTCGGAATCTTCGACCTGCTTCAGGTAGTTTGCGGCGCCCTGCTGGGCGATCCGACGAATGTCCTGTTCCCAGTTGGACTCGAAACTGCCGGAGTGCCGACCGGTGAGCATCGACATGACGAACCAGCGGCGGACGATGCGTTTACGCTCGCCTTCCGACAGCGAACCGTCTGTGCGGAGGCGGAGGTACAGGGCGTACGCAAAGTTGAGGGCGTTCTTCGATCCGATCATCCCAGCGGTGATGAACCCGGCGGACTTGATGGTCATGATGAAGTTCTCGAAGTTGTACTTCTTGACGATCTGCAGCAGCGCGTCTTCGAGTTTGTCGTACGCCACCGGTATCCGCGCCTCATCGACCTTACGAGTCTCGGGGTCGCGGCCGGAGAGTTCGCTGACGATGGAGGAGGCTTTTCCGCGGCTGAATCCGACGAGACCGGCGACACGGATGACGTCGCTGTACGCCGGGTCATAGAGGTCTTCGCTGTCGTCCTTCAGCCAGGAGATCGACGAAAGGTAGGGGGATGCGGCGAACTCGTCATCGTTGTCGTGGATGTCGGAGTACGCATGCGGGGCTACAGCGAGATGACAGAAGTAGTCGATGAGTTTGCGGATGTTCCGGCCGCGGTCGCCGTAGGTGGCGATCTTGCTCATCGCGAAGTCGGCGCTGCTGAGCGGGACACCCTTCGAGTTGATGCGGATGAAGATCTCGGAAACCGTCTCGACGTCGAGCTCATCGTCGAGGGCGATGATGCCGATCTGGGCGTTCTTGATGGCTTCGAGGTTTCCGATGGTGGTTTCGGCCTTCGCATGGTCGATGTCGGGATTCGATTCGAGGTAGCCCCTGACAAAACCGAATGTTGAGGGAGCATTGAACAGCTCGCTGATGTCATGGATCCACTCCGGGTTCTTTCTGATCACCGGCGTGAGGGTGGCGAACTCTTCCGTGAGCGGGTTGAACGCGATCTTGATGCGCTTCTTCTGGTACCGCTTGTTGATCACCTCGAGGCCTGCGACAGCAGCGCGCAGCGCCGTGATGCGCTGCTGCCCGTCGATGAGTATCTGCTGGTGGGCGGCAACCTGACCACCCTTCAGATGTGCTCCTACCGACTGCCAGGTGATGAGGTATCCGACTGGGTAGCCGTGGTACAGCGAGTCCATAAGGTCGCGGACCTTGATCGTGTCCCAGACGAACGGCCGCTGCAGTTCTGGAATCGCGATGCTCTCCCTGCGAACATCCTCGAGCAGCTGGGTCACGGCAGACTGGGTCACACGATACTTCGGCACAGGAGTCCTCTCTTCGAGCCCACGCTATCGTGTGGGGCGGACAGCGACCCGCGGGGCTCGGTGCGAAGTCACTCCTCGTGCTGTGCTCGGACTTCCTTCGCCAACTCGGTGTACTTGAGCATCCGGCCCCGCGCGAGTTCGACCGGGTACTTCGCCCGTGTCTTCTCGAGTTTGCTGAGGATGATCTCGTCGATGTCGACGCCGATCCGGTTGGCCAGGTGGATGCAGTAGGTGAGCACGTCGGCGAGCTCCTCCTCGACCCGCTCCTGGTCGGGCTGCCCGCCCCACTGGTAGAGCTCGAGCAACTCCGCCGCCTCTACCGAGATCGACTTCGCGAGGTTCTCCGGCGTGTGGAACTGATCCCACTCCCGCTCGGCGACGAAGGTGCGGAGGGCCTGCAGCGTTGCGGGGGAGGGCATGAGATGCACGGTAGCAGGCAGCCAGGCGGTAGCGAGCGGCGGTTCCTCGATATGCTCGTGCCGTGGCACACCAACCCGCGTGGACGGACGAAGAACTGACTCTCGCGATCGAGCTGCTAGATCGACGTGGGTGGTATGGAGGAAACGCCAAGACGCCGGAGTACATTGAGCTTTCACGATTGCTCCGTGCGGCCAACTTTCCCCGGGTGGATGTCTTTGATGAGTCGTTCCGGTCTGTGAACTCGATCTCTTTGAAGATGGGAAATCTGCGAGGTGCTAACGACGAAGTCTCAGGGGGACTTAGGGCGGCAGAGCGCGAGCGGGCCTTCGTGGACAAGTTCCTCCGTAATCCGCAGGAGATGCGAGCAAAGGCGAGGGCGCTCCGAGCGCGGGTTCAGCATCTGGTGGAGTGAACTTGCTGCAGGACTGCGGTCAACGCAGGTTTGGTCTACAGCAGGACATCGGTGAGCTGACTCCGCAACGTCGGAACCCCCGCATACGATGGCAGTGTGACGGATCAAGCACTACGAGTTGTTGAGGTGTGCGCGGGCGCCGGTGGGCAGTCTCTCGGCCTACACAAGGCTGGGTTCAAGCATGAACTAGCCGTTGAGATCGATGAGACTGCGGCGCAGACACTTCGAACGAATCTCGAGGTGCCGGTGCTTGTCGGCGACGTGGCCGATTCAAATCTCTGGAAGGTTGAGGACTACGCGGGTGTGGACCTCTTTGCGGGAGGAGTGCCATGCCCACCCTTCTCCGCTGCCGGGAAACAGCTCGGGACTTCTGATGAGCGGGACTTGTTTGCCTGGGCAATTGAGCAGGTTGCGATCATGCGTCCGAGGGCGGTAATGCTCGAGAACGTGCGCGGATTGTCCTCACCACGGTTCTCCGCGTATCGACAAAGGGTTCTCGATCGGCTTGATGAGATCGGCTATGTCGGAGAGTGGAGGCTTCTTCACGCCTCAGATTTCGGAGTCCCACAGCTTCGACCGCGCTTCGTGCTCGTAGCGATGTCGGCTGACGATATGCGCTACTTCCACTGGCCAGAAGAGAACGCTGAGCCCCGCACCACGGTAGGTGCCGCCCTTCACGACCTGATGGCGGCGGACGGGTGGCGGTACGCGGACGCCTGGCGCGATTATGCAGCGGACATCGGGCCGACACTGGTTGGCGGCAGTAAGAAGCATGGTGGCGCTGATCTCGGCCCCACGCGGGCAAAGGCTGGCTGGGCGAAACTTGCCGTCGACGGCAAAGGGATTGCCGACGCCGCCCCGAACCGCAAGTCGCCTTCCTTCAGAACGTTGGCACCGCGGCTAACGATCGAAATGGCTGCTCGGATTCAAGGGTGGAAGGCGGAAGACGCTTACGTATTCTCCGGTCGGAAGACATCGCAGTATCGACAGATTGGCAACGCGTTCCCGCCTCCTGTCGCGCGTGCGATCGGGTTGAGCATCAGCTCCGCCCTGCACCACGATGGTGAGATCCGTTCCGAACCAGTAGTCGCGATGAGTCTCCATGATCCCGTATACAGGGCTCTCGCGCGTAGCCAGAAGCCGCTCAGTCTGGAAGAGCTAGTCGCCGCATACAACGCTGGGAGTACCGCCGCTGTCCAGCAGCGTCTGGCCGCGATCGGCCGAGACTTTGAACTTCTTCGCGTTGACGACGACGGTGTTGAGCGTTACATCCTGGGAGACTTCAGAGGTTTTACTGGGCAGAGAGACCACTGGCGGCACGAGGTGGTGGCTCGGGCGCGGAACCGGATCAGCTGACCGTGATGGCCGCGGACTTGATGCAGGGATGGCGACCGGATCCCCTTGAGGGCGAAACCGATCATGAACTGATCGGAGTATTCGAGGCGCTTCGCTTCGCGGACCCCGACGGATCGAGAATCGGTCGGCTCATGCGCAGAACCCTCGACCAGTTGTATGACGGGCAGCGGACTGGGCGCTACTCATGGGCCCAACTACACAAGACGGAACGAACGCATTTCGGGACGCTTTTCGAGATCAACTTGCGTCGTGAATTTGATGATGTGATTGATGAAGGCGAGAAGCTCGACTACAAGATCACCGGTATCGACGTCGATTGCAAGTTCTCGCAGCGGATGAATGGGTGGATGATTCCACCGGAAGCGATCGGACACTTGCTCGTTGTCGGCTACGTCAACGACGCAACGTCCGAGTTTGCCTTTGGGGTCGTTAGAGCTTCCCCCGAACATTGCCGTACGGCCGCAAACCGCGATGCTAAGGTGCAGCTGAATCCAGTCGGGCGTGACGCAGTGAGGTGGCTTGAGCGTCCAGGCGACCTGCCACCCAATGTCCTGCTTCAATGCGATGAGGAAACACTCGCGGCCATCTTTGCTCCGCGTTCGGGACAGAAGAGAGTGAACGAGTTACTCCGACGCGTGACAGGTGAACGCATCGGTCGGAACACAATCGCTACGGTGGCCCAGCAGGATGACTTCATGAAGAGGGTGCGCGCGAATGGCGGCGCTCGCACAGCCCTCAGAGGCGAGGGCTACATAATCCTTGGCGGTGACTATGACAAGCACCGGAACGTCGCGGCTCAACTGGGCGTCGAAGTTCCGCAGGCGGGTGAGGTGATGAGCATTCGGCTTGCGCAGGCCTCGATGGACGATCCATTCGTTGCTGAACTTGACGGACAACGCTGGCGAGTCGCGACCGCAGGCGACCGTATCAACGAAGCCCCGATCGTCCCGTTCAAATAGTGCTCCATGAGGTAGGTGAGTGAGCGAGCTTCACGCTTGGAAGAACGCTCCTGAAGCGGGAAACGACTCCTCTCCGTCCTCTGTGCTTCGCCTCACCGGAAACCCCGCGTAGTAAGCCAGCTGATGCGCCGAGGCGCTGCGTGGTCTGCTCGAGAATCACCAGGCGCACGACATCGTCATCCTCAGCCGTTTCGGTGAGCGGCATTCTCTCGTCGGCAGGCTGTTGGCGGCGGAGCACTTCAGCAAAGAAGAGCGCTGGCTGCGTGACCGGCTGCGCGTGCAGGCGGATGAGCAGCCCGCGGGTATCGGACGGGTGGATGCCGGTGCTGCGCCGGTCACTGTGGAGCGGGCGGTCCCGCAGGCCTCACCCCAGCCCGTGCCCCAGCCGCCGGCTCCGCTGCCGCCGGCTCCGCTGCCGAAGGCCCCGCCGGGGCGAGTGCGGTGGGGCTCGATCTTCAAGTACAAGGGTCTGGATGCCGAGGCCGTGATCCTCACGGACATCGGCGATGAGGCGATGACCTTCGTGCGCGGCAAGGGACTCGACTGGTTCGACCTGCTGTACGTGGGGCTGACGCGGGCGAGGTACCGGTGCGTGGTGGTGTCGAACTGAGGAGCCGATCGCGTTCGTTTTTTTCGTTTCAGCGTTAGTATTGGTGTCATGAGCACCTCCACTGAAATACCCGGCGGTGCGCGCAAGGCACAGACCTATCTCCCGGAAGCGACTTCGCGCGAGGAATTGCTCGACTTCGCCGAACTCATGCGTGAGCTTGAGGCGTATCTATCGCAGGGGGCTTCCAGAGCGGCGCTCGTCGACCCGGATGGCAACGCGCGTCCTATCCCTGACGAGATCTTCCGCATCCTCGATCAGGTGACGAATACGCTCGCGGCCGGCGAAGGCATCACGATCATTCCGCAGGGCGCGACGATGACGACACAGCAGGCTGCCGACTTTCTAGGCGTCAGCCGTCCGACGCTCGTTCGCCTGCTGGAAGCCGACGACATTCCGTACACGATGCCGGGACGTCACCGTCGAGTGCAACTGGAAGATCTGGTTGCGTACCAGACGAAGTTCCTCGCTGAGCGTCGAGCAGCGTTGCGGGAACTTCATCGCACCAGCGTCGAATCGAAGATCCGAGTTGGTGACCCGCGCGAGGTGAAGCGTGTGACGGAGCTGGACGCTGAGTGAGATTTCCGGCCTTCTTCGACGCGAACGTCCTATACGGGGCGCTGCTCAACGACTTCATCCTTGAACCTGCAGAGAGCGTGCCGCTCGCGCTCGGCTCTACTGAGCGCGGTCCCGCCCGACCATATGTCGGCCCCTCCCGATAGCATCCGATCATGGTCTCCTACACCGCACTCACCGACAGATCCGCCGTCGACGCGGCCATCGACGAATGCGATCGCGTCGGCCGCGCGGCATTCCTCCACAAGTACGGCTTCCGTGAGGCATCCACCTACTTCCTGATCACCGAAGACGGGTGCTACGACTCCAAGGCGATCTTCGGCGTCGCGTACGGCATCCAGCACGGCACGCCGCTCGGCAGCGACGAGTTCAGCGGAGGGAAGGATGCTGCGGCCGGCCGCCTCAGCGAACTCGGCTACACGATCGAGGGCATGGACTCGGCACGCACCTATTTCGATTCGCTCGATGCAGCGCTCGACGATTTCCGGCATCCGGTCGAGAACAGGACGCGCGTGCGCGCCTTCGCAATGGAGCGTGACTTCGAGAGGTTCTACACCACGCCCTCGCGCACCTACATCGCGATGATCGAGCGCGGAGCCGAACGGCCGAGCGCTTGGGCGCACGTCGGCTTCATCTCCTACCGCAAGGACGACGGGACGCTCGACGAGGTCACCCTGCCGTACAACCGGGTCCGCGGTGGCGGCGCGTCGAGACAGCGGAGTCGGACGGATGCTGAACGAGCCACCTGCCCGAACCCGGACTGCGGCATGCAGCTGCCCGCCAGCGGAACCTGCGACTACTGCTGAGGGATGCTTCCACCCGCTGCGGTGGCGACCGCATTCAAGTGACGATGGTGTTCGAGAAACTCACCTGAGCGTCCCCGGTACGAACTACACTCACCCCATGGCCATGTCGCTCCGGTTCCCATCCCGCCCGCCCGGGCGGGAGATGTTCCGGGAAGGACGTGCACATGGCACACTCACCTCATCGTCGGCACCGCGGCTGCGCTCTCTGTAAGCCCCACCAGTGGCGTGGACAGGGCAAGGCCCGTCGTTCACCCTGGCGCGTGAACCGTCAGATCGGGCGGAAGCGCCGCTGGAACGGACGCACGCTCGACGAATAGAACCACTCCGCATGCGCCGAACGGCGGGGGCTCCTCCCTCGCGTAGGAGCCTCTGCCGCCGGCATCCGCTCTGTTCTTCAGCGCGAAGCGCGCCTCACGGCTTGACGACCACCTCGTCGGCGAGCAGCCCGGGCGTCACTTCATCCCCCGCGCACGCGCGGAGTGGAGGATTGTGGAACCATGAGCACCGAGCTCCACGTGGATTGCGCGATCGTCGGCGGCGGGCCCGCCGGACTCGTCCTGGCGCTCGCGCTCGTGCGCCGCGGCATCCGTGCCGTCGTCATGGAGAAGCACGCTGACTTCCTGCGCGACTTCCGGGGCGACACCATCCACCCCTCCACACAGGACCTTCTCGCCGAGTTCGGCCTGCTCGACGCCTTCCTCGCCCGCCGTCACGACGACATGCAGCGCGTCACCTTCAGCTGGTACGGCACCGAGCTGACGCTGGCGGACTTCACCCGTCTGCCCACCCGCCGCAAGGTCATGACCTTCATGCCGCAGTGGGACTTCCTCGACCTGATCGCGAACGCCGCGGCCCGGCATCCGGAGTTCACCCTGCTGCGCTCCACGCGCGCGACGGGCCTGATCCACGACGGCGGCCGTGTCGTGGGCGTTACCGGGGACGGACCCGACGGGGAGGTCTCCATCCGCGCCCGGCTCGTCGTCGACGCCTCCGGTCGCGACTCCGACGTCCGCGCCGCGGCGGGACTCGCGCCGATGGGCATGGCGTCCGCGATGGACGTGCTGTGGTTCCGCATCCCCAAGGCCGCGGGCGAGCGCCAGCCGTTCATCCAGGCCGGCTCCGGGCTCGTCATCGCGATCGATCGCGGAGACTTCTTCCAGGTCGCGCACGTCATCCCCGCCGGCACCTGGCACGGCACGGATGCCGACCTCGACGCCACCAAGCAGCGGGTCGGTCGGGTCGCGCCGAGCATGGCGGATGCCGTCGCCGCGATCACCCTCGACGATGTGCACTTGCTGCGGGTGCGCCTCGAGCGGCTGCGCCGCTGGTACGTCGACGGGATGCTGTGCATCGGCGACTCCGCGCATGCCATGTCGCCGGCGGGCGGCGTCGGCATCAATCTGGCGATTCAGGACGCCGTCGCCACGGCGCGCATCCTCGGCTCCGCGCTGCGCGAGGGCACCCCGACTCCCGCCGATCTGCATCGCGTGCAGCGCCGGCGGATGTGGCCCACCCGCGTCACCCAGTTCGTCCAGCACCGCATGCAGGGGCCGCTGATCGCCGAGCGCGAGCAGGACGCACCCCTGCCGTTCGCCCTGCGGATGCTGCGCGACCACCCGCGGCTCACCCGCGTCACCGCGCGCTTCGTCGGCCTCGGCGCCCGGCCCGAGTCGCTGTAGCCGAGGCCGGCCGTCAGCCTCGGAACCGTGCGGCGGCACTCCGAGGCATCGGAACGCCGCCGCCGGTCTCTCCGACTCGCCGGGCCGGCGAGCCGGCTCGGACCGAGAGCGCCTTACGGCTTGACGAACACCTCATCGGCGAACATCCCGGGCGTCACGCGGTACAGTACGGCGTCGCCGTCGGGAACGGCGAACGCCTGCGAACCCGTTGCGGAAGCGCCGTTGTAGAGCTCGTCGAGGCCGAAGGAGTCGGAGAGCATGACGGTGTGGTCGAAGCTGCTCACGACGTTGCCGGCACTGGTGACGGCGTCGAGCTGAACCTCGGCGGCGAGACCCTTGTCGTCTCCGGTGTAGGTGACCGTGTAGGTCACGATCTCGTAGTGCGAACCCTCCGGAGCCGCGTCGTTGAACTGGTTGGCGTCGGCCACCACGGAATCGCCGTCGGCGTTGACGCTGCTGATCACGACGGTCCAGTCGTCGTTGCTGATCTGAGACGCCAGCGGATACGGGTTCTCCCGCGTGCCCTCGGCGGCGGAATCCGATGACTCGGCCGCGGTGTCATCGGACTCCGCGGCATCCGTCCCCTCGTCGAGGGGCTGCGAAACGGTCGTCTCCCCGCTGCTGAACGCATCATTGAACGACGTCGCGACCACGGCGAAGAAGACGATGAAGCCGATGATCGTCCCGACCACGGCCACGATGAGCCCGACGACGCCCATCCACTTGCGGCTGCCCTTCAGGAACAGCGAGATGATGCTGAGCACGAAGGCGATCGGCAGCAGCACCCAGCCGACGACGAGTGCGCCGGGAATGCACGCGAAGATGAACCCCACGATGGCGATGATCATCGCGATCAGCGCCAGGACGTTCTTCTTCGGGGCCTGCGGTGCGCCGGCCGGAGGGACCGGCGGCAGCTGCGGCGCGGGGGAGGCGGCAGGTGGGTTGGGTACGGACATGGTGATCCCCTTCTATGAGGTGCTCGCGCACCGTTGGGCCCCACGGCGGATGCCACGGGGAGCCGGTTCGCGCGCACGCCGAACACCGCCCTGTGAAGGACGGGAAGATCGGGGTTCAGGGGAGATGCTCCGTGGTCCGCGAGGACCGGCTGGAAGCCAGTCTAGGGGCGAGGTCCGACATCGATGACGCAGTCCGTCATGAAGCACGGGCCGGCCGCGCATCGCGTAGCGTGACTTCATGTCCTTCACCGCGCCGACGTACTCCGCGGCACAGGTGCGCGCAGCCGAGGCGCCCCTGCTCGCCGCCGGCGTGCCCCTCATGCGACGTGCTGCGGCTGCGCTCGCGGAGGTGATCGCCGAGCATCCGCCGACCCGGATGCTCGTGCTCGCCGGTGCGGGCGACAACGGGGGCGACGCCCTGTTCGCCGCCTCGACACTGGCAGGCAGCGGCATCCGCACCGACATCCTGCGCACCTCGGACCGGGTGCACGAGGAGGCGCTCGCGGCGGCGACGGATGCCGGTGCGCGAACCCTCCCGTCCGACCGCATCGACCCGTCCGCCTACGACCTCGTCGTCGACGGCATCCTCGGCATCGGCGCGCGGGGCTCCCTGCGCGGCACCGCCAGGGATGTCGTCGCGGCGCTGCTGCCGGTGCTTCCTCCCGTGGTCGCCGTCGACCTGCCGAGCGGCCTCGACCCCGACACCGGAGCAGCGGATGCGGTGGTGCTGCCCGCCACGACCACCGTGACGTTCGGCGCCGTCAAGGCGGGGCTCGTCACCGGAGACGGTCCGCGGCTGTGCGGCCGTCTCGTGCTCGTCGAACTGGGCCTGCAGCTCGGGGAGCCCGTCGGCACGGCATCCGTCGCCGAGGTGCGCGGGAGAGGCTGAAGGGGCCAGCTGTCGGGCGAGTTCCACGGTGCAGTGGCGGCGCGCGGCGAGCTGCCACCGAACGTCGCACCTCAGTGAGCAGCCGAGATCAAAAAAACAGGCGAATCTGAATTCAGATGATCTGAATAACAAGCTTGATGCGGTATCGAGCACGCACAATGCTCCACGATTTTGCGCGGACACGCCGGTGGGCGGATACTCAAGCCGTCATGAACACGTCCTCCGAGTCGTCCACGACCGTCGCCGTCATCGGCGCCGGACGGCTCGGTCGCGTGCTCGCGGTCGCCCTCCGGCACGCCGGCTTCGAGGTGCGGGGTCCGCTCGGCCGCACAGACGGCATCCCGGCATCCGACATCGTCCTGCTGTGCGTCCCGGATGCCGAGATCGCGACAGCCGCCCGCGCCGCGCGCCCGCACGCGAGGCTGCTCGGGCACGTCTCCGGCGCCACGCCGCTCGACGACGTCGACTTCAGCCTGCACCCGCTGCAGACCTTCACCGGCGCGGAGACCCCCGACGTGCTCCGCGGCATCGGCGCGGCCGTCGCCGGACGCACCCCGGATGCCGTGCACGCGGCGCGGACGATCGCAGAGGCCCTCGGCGCCCGGCCGTTCACCGTCGACGACGCCCACCGCGCCGGCTACCACGCGGCCGCCTCCCTCTCCTCCAACCTGCTGCTGACCGTCCTCGACGCCGCGGAGCGCGTGGCGCTCGCCGCCGGCATCCGCTCCGAAGGCACCCGCGAACTGCTGGCCCCGCTCGTCACCCGCACCGTGGAGAACTGGGTGCGCACCGGCGCCGCCGCGGCCCTCACCGGGCCGATCGCCCGTGGCGACGAGGAGACCGTGCGTCGTCAGCGCGAGGCCGTCGCATCCACCGTCCCCGAGCTGAGCGCTCTGTTCGACCGCCTCTGCGCCGACACGGCCGCGCTCGCCCGCAGGCCCGAGCGGGTGAGCGCATGAGGATCCTCCGCACCATCGCCGAGGTCCGCGCCGCCGTGCGCGACGCGCGCGCCTCCGGTGGGACGGTCGGCCTCGTCCCCACCATGGGCGCCTTCCACGATGGGCATCTCTCCCTCATGCGCGCCGCCCGCGCGGACAACGACCTCGTCGTCGTCTCGCTGTTCGTCAATCCCACCCAGTTCGGCCCCACCGAGGACCTCGACGCCTACCCCCGCGATGAGGCGCGCGACGCCGCCCTCGCCGAGCAGGTCGGCGTCGACATCCTGTTCGCCCCGACACCCGCCGAGATGTACCCGGACGGCTTCGCCACGAGCATCCACGTCACCGGCGTCACTGAGGTGCTCGACGGTGCGGCGCGCGGCGCGTTCCACTTCGACGGCGTGGCCACCGTCGTCACCAAGCTGTTCGGGATCGTCGCGCCCGACGTCGCCTACTTCGGGCAGAAGGACGCCCAGCAGGTGCTCGTCATCCGCCGCGTCGTGCGTGACCTGAACCTCGATGTGCGCATAGAGGCGCTCCCCATCGTGCGCGAGGCCGACGGTCTCGCGATGAGTTCGCGCAACGTCTACCTCGACGCGGATGCGCGGCAGCGGGCCACGGCGCTGAACCGGGCCCTCGACGCGGCCGCCGCCGTGCACGCGGAAGGGGAGCGCGAGGCGGCGACGATCGTCGCGGCCGCGCAGCGCGTGCTGACGGATGCCGGCATCCGTCCCGAATATCTCGAGCTGCGCTCGAACGATGACCTGCGGCCGATCACGCGCATCGACGGCGACGCGCTGCTGGCCGTGGCCGCCCGCGTGGGCGGCGCCCGACTGATCGACAACCACGTCCTGACCACGTCCTGAACCCTGTCGAGAGAGGCTTTTCCTGATGCGACGCACCATGCTGAAGTCGAAGATCCACCGCGCGACGATCACCGGCAGCGACCTGCACTACGTCGGCTCGATCACCATCGACGCTGACCTGCTGGACGCCGCCGACATCCTCGAGCATGAGCAGGTGAGCGTCGTCGACGTGGACAACGGCTCGCGCTTCGAGACGTACACCATCGCCGGCGAACGGGGAACCGGCACCATCCAGGTCAACGGCGCCGCCGCCCGGCTCGTGCACGCGGGCGACACCGTGATCATCATCTCCTACGGCGAGTACTCGGCGAAGGACCTCAAGACCTACGAGCCGGTCGTCGTGCACGTCGACCGGTCGAACTCCGTCATCCAGGTCGATGACGCCGTCGATCAGCTGCTCACCGAGGCGTCGGCATGAGCGCTCAGGGCGCGGCGCGCCCGCTCACCCTGGGCGACCTGGCCGCGAAGAAGGCGGCCGGCGAGCCCATCGTCATGGTCACCGCGTACGACCATCCCAGCGCGCAGATCGCCGAGGCCGCCGGCGTCGACATGGTGCTCGTCGGCGACTCCGCCGCCATGACCGTGCTCGGCCATTCCTCGACCGTGCCGGTCACGATCGAGGAGATGCTCATGCTCACCGCGGCCGTGCGCCGCGGGCTGTCGGCTCCGCTGCTGGTCGGCGATCTGCCGTTCGGCTCCTACGAGGCATCCGACGAGCTCGCGGTCGCGACGGCGCAGCGCTTCGTGAAGGAGGCCGGCTGCGATCTGGTGAAGATCGAGCGCGGCGGCACGACCGTGCAGCGGGCGCGGGCCATCGTCGCCGCGGGCATCCCCGTGGTCGGGCACGTCGGGCTCACCCCGCAGAGCGCCACCTCGCTCGGCGGGTATCGCGCGCAGGGCCGCACGGCCGAGGCCGCGCTGCGGGTGATCGATGACGCCCTCGCCCTGCAGGACGCCGGGTGCGCACTGCTGGTCATCGAGGCGGTGCCGGCCGAGGTCACCGCGGAGCTCGTGCGGCGACTGCGGATCCCCACGATCGGGATCGGAGCGGGGGCGGATGCCGACGGTCAGGTGCTCGTGTGGCATGACCTGCTGGGCATCTACGACGGGCCCGCCGCGAAGTTCGTCAAGCGGTACGCCGACGTGCGCGGCGCATCGCTGGCCGGAGTCGCGGAGTACGCGCGCGAGGTGCGCGCGAGAGCCTACCCCGCCGCCGAGCACGCCTACCCGATGGCCCCCGGGGAGCACGAGCGCCTGCAGGAGCTCCTCACCGCGCGCCCCTGACCCTCTTCCCCCCCGCTCGCCCCTCTTCCCCCCCGCTCGCCCCTCTTCCCCCCTCGCCCGCGCGCTTGCGCCCCGCCGAGCCACCATCCGAGCCGCGAGCCACCACGCTGATGACAGCACATCGCGTGGTGGCTCGACGCTTGCCTGGTGGCTCGGGGTGGGAGGGAACGGGGTGGGAGGGAACGGGGTGGGAGGGAACAGGGTGGGAGGGGGAGAGAAGGGGGGGGTCAGGCGCGGGCGCGCGCCTTCTTCTCGCGGCGCAGGGCGTGCAGGATCGGCTCGGTGTAGCCGCTGGGCTGGGCCGCCCCCTCCAGGATCAGGCGCCGCGCGGCCGTGTAGGCGACGCCCGGTTCGGCACCCGGCGCGAACGCGAGCGGCTCGTACGCGGCATCCCCGGCGTTCTGCTCGTCGACCACCGGCGCGAGGCGCTGCAGCGCGGCATCCACCTCGGCTTCGGTGATCACGCCGTGCAGCAGCCAGTTCGCCAGCAGCTGGCTGGAGATGCGCAGCGTCGCGCGATCCTCCATGAGGGCGATGCCGTGGATGTCGGGCACCTTCGAGCATCCGACACCCTGGTCGATCCAGCGCACGACATACCCCAGGATCGACTGCACGTTGTTGTCGAGCTCGGTCGCCACGACCTCCGCCGTCAGTTCCCCGTCGGCCGCGAGCGGCGGCTGCAGCAGCACATCCAGCGATGCCGGATCATAGGGCGGCAGCGTCGGGCGCACGGCGAAGGGGTCCACCTGGTGGTAGTGCAGCGCGTGCAGGGTGGCGGCGGTCGGCGACGGCACCCAGGCGGTGGATGCCCCGGAGCGCACGTGCCCGATCTTCTGCTCGAGCATGTCGTGCATGAGGTCGGGCATGGCCCACATGCCCTTGCCGATCTGCGCGCGCCCGTCCAGGCCCGCCGAAAGACCCACCGCGACGTTGCGATCCTCGTAGCTCTGCATGAACGGCTGCGCCTTGATGGCGGCCTTGGGCAGGAAGGGGCCGGCATGCAGCGAGGTGTGGATCTCGTCGCCGGTGCGATCGAGGAACCCCGTGTTGATGAACACGACGCGGTCGGAGGCCGCGGCGATCCCGGCGGCGAGGTTCGCCGAGGTGCGGCGCTCCTCGTCCATGATCCCGACCTTCAGCGTGCGCGCGGGCAGCCCCAGCAGCTGCTCGACCCGGCCGAACAGCTCGGCCGTGAACGCTGCCTCGGCGGGACCGTGCATCTTCGGCTTGACGATGTACATCGAACCCGTGCGGCTGTTGGCGCCGCGGTTCGGCCCGGTCAGCTCCGGCAGCGCGCCGAGGGCGGTCATGATGGCGTCCAGGATGCCCTCGAACACCTCCCCGCCATCGCGGTCGAGCACGGCATCCGTGCGCATGAGGTGGCCGACGTTGCGGATGAACAGCACCGAGCGGCCCGGCAGCGTGAACTCCGCGCCGTCGCGACCCGTGTAGGTGCGGTCGGCGGCCAGGCGACGGGTGAAGGTGCGCCCGCCCTTGCTGACCTCCTCGGTGAGCGTGCCGTCCATGAGACCGCGCCAGTTGGCGTAGCCGAGCGCCTTGTCCTCGGCATCCACCGCCGCGACCGAATCCTCCAGGTCGACGATGGTGGTGATCGCCGACTCCAGCACGATGTCCTGCACGCCCGCGGCATCCGTGGCGCCGATCGCCCCCTCGCGGTCGATGGCGATCTCGACGTGCAGCCCGTGGTGGCGCAGCAGGATCGCGGACGGCGCGGCGGCGTCGCCCGCATGCCCGACGAACGCGGCCGGATCGGCCAGTCGACGGATGCCCGCAGCGGTCTCCACCGCGAGACCCTCGGCATCGACCCGGTAGGCGGCGGCATCCGTGTGCGAGCCGGCGTCGAGCGGGGCGACCTCATCCAGCAGAGCCCGGCCGCGGGCGATGACCTCGCTGCCGCGGACCGCGTTGTAGCCGCCACCGGGGGCGAGCTCGCCGGTCCGGTCGATGGCGTCCGTGCCGTACAGCGCGTCGTACAGCGAGCCCCAGCGGGCGTTCGCCGCGTTGAGGGTGAAGCGGGCGTTCAGCAGCGGGACGACCAGCTGCGGGCCCGCCATCGTCGCGATCTCGGGGTCGACGTTCTCGGTCGTGACGGCGAACGGTGCGGGCTCGGGGACCAGATAGCCGATCTCGGTCAGGAACGCCTTGTACGCCGCCGGCTCGGGGCGGCCCGGGTGGGCGCGGTGGTAGTCGTCGATGCGGGCCTGCAGCTCGTCGCGAGTGCGCAGCAGTTCCGCGTTCCGCGGGCCGAGGTCGTGCACGATGGCGGACACGCCCGCCCAGAACGCGTCGGCGTCGAGCCCGGCATCCGTCAGGGACGTCTCCGCGAAGCCGACGATCTCGCGGGCGACCTTCAGGTCGGCGCGATCCAGGTAGGCGGTCTCGGTGGTCGTGGTGGTCACAGCCCGGCTCCTTCCGTGCGGGCGCCCAGCAGGCGCAGCGTCTCGAGGGCGATCTCGGCGTCCTGGGCGGGTGTGCCGCCCGCGACGCCGAGGCCGCCGACATGCTCGTCGTCGAAGAAGAGCGGGAATCCGCCGTCGATGTTCGTGAGCAGCCCGCCGGTGCCCAGCGGCAGGGAGATCGCGACGGCATCCGGCATGAGTGCGGTGCGGCGGCGTGTGGATGCGGCGGTGGCGGCCTTGCGGCGGCTGGTCTCGGCGCTGTGCGGTGTCGCGCCGTCGGACATGCCGTAGGCGATGAGCGTCATCGACGGGTCGGCGACAGCCGCGACGACGCGGACGCCGGCCTTCTCGCCCACCTCGATGGCGAGCTGAACGGCGCGTGCGGCCGTGCTGTAGGAGATCGCGGTGATCTGTCGGGTGTTCATGTCATTCCCCTCGTGGATGGATACGCATCCAGGCTAGAGAAGACGCATGATTTCGGAGCCGTGATTCCGTATGATGAAAGTCATGGTCGCCTCGTCCCCAGGAACCGTGCAGTCCGTCGCCCGCGCCTTCGCGCTGCTGGAGGCGCTCGCCGCGTCCGGCGGCGAGGGGGCGCTGGCTTCCCTGGCGTCCGACACCGGTCTCGCCGTCCCCACCGCGCATCGGCTGCTGAACACCATGCAGGAGCTCGGCTACGTACGGCAGCTCGAGGACCGCCGCTACGCGCTCGGCGCGGGGCTGATCGGGCTGGGCAGGCACGCGGTGCCGGAGATCGCGGATGCCGCGATGCCCCTGCTCACCGACCTGGAGGAGGCGTTCCGGGAGACGGCGAACCTCGCCGTGCTCGACGGGGATCTCGTGCTGTACGCGGGTCAGGTGGCATCCCGGCAGCGGATGCGGATGTTCACCGAGGTCGGCCGTCGCGTGCTGCCGCACTCCACCGGCGTCGGCAAGGCCATGCTCTCCACCATGCCCGAGCCGCAGGTGCGCGCCCTCATCCAGCGCACGGGTCTGCCGCGCTTCACCCCGCAGACGCTCGTGGACGAGGAGGCGTTCCTCGCCGACCTGCGCCGCTCGCGCGCACGGGGATTCGCCGCCGACGACAGCGAGCAGGAGGTCGGCGTGCGCTGCATCGCCGTGGCGGTGCCGGGGCTGGGCAGGCCTGCGGCGCTGTCGGTGTCGGGCCCCGCGGCGAGGATCACGGACGCCCGGGTGCCCGAGGTGGTGCGGGCGCTGACGGATGCCGCGGCCGAGCTCGCACGACTGGCGGGCTGACGGCGTACCGCGTCGGCATTCCGTCGTCCAGGTCGTCGTGGGGCGGATTCACAGCATCCGGAGCCCGGAATCTCTTGTCTCAGCGATATTCAACGACATATCGTTAACCGTCGTTCAGCGATCAGGAGGTCATCATGGACGGATCATTCCCCTCCGGCGGATTCGGTTTCGGAACCGGCGGCGGCTCGGGCAACCCGCTCGCCGGCGTCTGGGAGGCGATGGAGCAGCTGCGGGCAGGCCTCGAGCAGCGGGTCAGCGGGTCGCGGATGGCCCGCGGCGACGTGCGCTCCGCCGTCCTCAGCCTGCTGGCCGAGCGGCCCATGCACGGCTATCAGATCATCACCGAGATCGCCGATCGCTCCGGTGGCGCGTGGCGGCCCAGCGCCGGGTCGGTGTATCCGACGCTGCAGCAGCTCGCCGACGAGGGCCTCATCACGGCGGAGGAGCAGGGCGGCCGCAAGACGTACTCGCTCACGGACGCCGGAGTCGCGGCATCCGAGGAGGCGGCCGAGAAGCCCGCGCCGTGGGAGTCCGCCGGCCGGCGCTCGGCGGGCGTGCACACCGCCCTCCCCAAGGCGGGCATGGAGCTCGCGGCCGCGGCAGCCCAGGTGGCCCGCACCGGGTCGCCGGAGCAGGTGCAGGAGGCCGTCGCCGTCCTCGAAGACGCACGGCGTAGGCTGTACGCCATCCTCGCCGAGGGGTGACTCCGACGGAAGGGGCTCGCATGGCGGACGCCGTCGGAACGCACCGCGCCCGCTATCGCCGCATCCTGGCGTTCGCCGCCCGCGCGTTCGTGCAGCTGTGGTGGTTCGAGCTCGTGCTGCCGCGACTGGGCCTGGCATCCGTCGCCGATCGCGGCCGGGACAGACGGATGCTGCGCCTCGTGCGCCGCTTCCGCGACCTCGCCGTCGGGCTCGGCGGCCTGATGATCAAGGTCGGGCAGTTCCTCTCCTCGCGACTGGACGTGCTGCCGCCGGAGATCACGACCGAACTGGCGGGCCTGCAGGACGAGGTGCCCGCCGTCCCGTTCGCGCAGATCCGCTCCGCCGCGGAGGCCGAGCTCGGGATGCCGCTGGAGCGCGCCTTCGCCTCCTTCGATCCCGTCCCGGTGGCGGCGGCGTCGCTCGGGCAGGCGCACCGCGCCGTCCTCACCGCGGCCGACACCGCCGACACCGGGCTGGAGCACGTCATCGTGAAGGTGCAGCGCCCCGGCATCGACGCGATCGTGGCGACCGACCTCGCCGCCCTGCGCCGCGTGGCGCGCTGGGCGCAGCGCATCCGGCTCGTGCGCGACCGGATGGATGCGCCGGGGCTGGCCGAGGAGTTCGCGCAGACCAGCCGCGAGGAGATCGACTATCTGCACGAGGCGGCCGGTGCCGAGCGGTTCGCCGAGTGCTTCCGTGACGACCCACAGGTGTCCGCCCCGGCGGTGGTCTGGGAGCGCACCGCACGTCGCGTGCTGACCCTTGAGGACGTCACGGCGATCAAGATCAACGACACGGATGCGCTGCGCGCGGCCGGCATCGACCCCGCAGAGGTCGCCGTGCTGTTCGCCCGGGTCATGCTGGACCAGGTGTTCACGCACTCCTTCGTGCACGCCGACCCGCATCCCGGGAACATCTTCGTCACCCCGCTGGCCGACCCGGCGGGCCCGGCGTGGCGGCTCGCGTTCGTCGACTTCGGGATGATGGCCGAGGTCCCCGACAACCTCCGCGCGGGGCTGCGCACCCTCGTGATCGCCATCGCCTCGCGCGACGGTCATGGGCTCGTCGAAGCCGCCAAGCAGATCGGCGTGCTGCTGCCCACGACGCGCACAGCCGAGCTGGAGCGGGCGCTGGGCGTGCTGTTCGCGCGCTTCGGCGGTATGGGCATCCATGAGCTGCGCGACGTCGATCCGCGCGAACTGGCGGACTTCGGCGCCGAGTTCGGCCGGACCGTACGGTCGCTGCCCGTGCAGTTCCCCGAGCAGATGCTGCTGCTCATCCGCGCCGTGTCGCTGACCTCAGGCCTGTGCAGCGCACTGGACGAGACCTTCAACATCTGGGTGCCCGTCGAGCCGTACGCCGACCGACTGCTGCGCGATCAGACCGGCGGCCTGCTCCGCGACCTCGGCGCGCAGACGCTGTCGAACGCCGGTGCACTGTGGCGGCTGCCGGCTCGCGTCGACGACGCCCTGGACCGGCTCGACGCCGGCACCCTCGCGTTCGACGTCTCCGGGCTGGAGGGCAGGCTCGACCGGATCATCCGCGTCGCGTACCGCGTCGTCTCGGCCGTGCTGTTCTCCGGGATGCTGGTCGGGGGCGTCCTGCTGCTGGCATCCGTCCCGCCGCTGGGGATCGTGCTCATGTGCGCCTCGGCGATCCCGCTGCTGCACGCCGTGTTCGGGCGGCGGTGACCGGCGGCCCGCACCCTCGTCACCGCCGCGCGCCGGCTCAGCCCTTCAGGCCGCCGGCCAGCAGGTCGGCCCGCCAGAACCGCTGCAGCCCCATGACCAGCAGGATCAGCGGCACCACCGACACGGCCGAGCCCATGATCACGAGCGGGTACAGGTCGGAGTCGCCGGCACCGCGGGACAGGAAAGTGTACAGCCCCAGCGTCAGCGGGTAGTAGTCCTGGTCGGAGAGCATGATGAACGGCAGGAGGAAGTTGTTCCAGATGCCCACGAACTGCAGGAGGAACACCGTCACCAGGCCCTGGATCATCATCGGCAGCACGATGGTCGTGAAGATCCTGACCTCGCCGGCGCCGTCGATGCGCGCCGCCTCCATGGTGTCGCTGGGCACGGCGGCCTGGGCGAAGACGCGGCACAGGAAGATCCCGAACGGGTTGATGATCGAGGGCAGGAGCACCGACCAGTAGGTGCCGGCCAGGCCGATCTGCGCCAGCAGCAGGTATTGCGGCACGGCCAGGACGATGCCCGGCACGAGCACGCCCGCGAGGATGGCCGCGAACAGCAGCTCACGGCCGCGGAACGCGAACTTCGCCAGCGCGTACCCGGCCATCGCGGACACGAGCGTGGACAGCACCGCGCCGACGCCGGCGTACAGGACGCTGTTGAGCGCCCACTGCCAGAACACGCCGCCGCCGTAGGTGGCCAGCGATGCGAGGTTGTCGAGGAATCCGCTTCCGGGGAGGAAGGAGAACGTGGTGAACAGCTCGCGCGGTGACTTCGACGCGGCCATGAGCACCCAGACGACGGGCACCAGGCAGTACACGGCGCCGACGAGCAGCACGCCGGTGGCGAGGGGGGAGATGCGCCTGCGGCGGCTGGGGCGCCTCGTCGCCGTGGGGTGCGTCGGGGCGGGGGACGTCTGCCGGGCGGGGAGGGTGAGGGTCATTCCGCATCTCCGAACGTGCGGCGCTGGAAGAAGCGCAGGATGAGCAGGGACAGCAGGAGGGTCCCGACGGCGAGGAAGACGGATGCCGCGGCCGCGCCGCCGAGGTTGTCGTTGGCGAACGCCTCCTGGTAGATCCACATCAGAGGGACCCAGGTACTGGAGATCGTGTTGGCCAGCGGCCGCAGCGTCTGCGGCTCGCTGTAGAACTGCAGGGTGCCGATCACCGAGAACAGTCCGGTCAGCACGATGGCGGGGGTCACGAGGGGGATCTTGATGCGCAGGGCGATGGTCCGCTCGCTCGCGCCGTCCAGTCGTGCGGCCTCGTAGATCTCCGCGGGGATCGACCGCAGCGACGTGTAGATGATGATCATGTTGAACCCGACGCCGGACCACAGCGCGATGTTCGCCAGGGAGAAGTACAGGGTGGGGTAGTCGAAGAACGGGAGGGCCGACCCGCCGAGCTCGCGGGCGATGTAGCTGATGGGACTCGTGCTGGGCAGGTAGAGGAACCCCCACAGCAGGCTGGCGATCACACCGGGGACGGCGTAGGGGAGGAAGATCGTGGTGCGCGAGAAGCGCGTGGCGCGTGCGCGCGGCGTGTCCAGCAGCAGCGCGAACAGCAGTGCCATGCCGAGCACGAGGGGGATGGAGATGGAGCCGTAGATGAGGACGCGGCCGA
The DNA here is from genome assembly GCF_039539005.1 of Microbacterium soli. NCBI lineage: Bacteria > Bacillati > Actinomycetota > Actinomycetes > Micrococcales > Microbacteriaceae > Microbacterium > Microbacterium soli. Next base: position 1,125,115 of record NZ_BAABCP010000001.1, on the reverse strand, counting down.
ACCCGGAGAGGAACTCGGCGTCGGTCAGCGCCTCGGCGTAGTTGTCGAGACCGATGAATCCCTCCACGCGCCGCCCGTAGGCGCCGCCGCCCTCCAGCCGTGACCCTCGGAAGCTGAGGAAGATCGCATAACCGATCGGCACCAGCAGGAACAGGACGAACAGGATGACCGCGGGGCCGGCGAACAGCCAGGGCGTCGCCGCGCGGCCGCGGATGCGCCGGCGTCGCACCGGCACGGCGTGTGAACTCATCGGTCTCTCCCTCCGCGGGGCCCGGGCCGTCGCAGCCCGGGCCCCGCTCCGCGTCATTCGACGGTGTAGCCGGCCTTGGCCAGGTCGTCCCGGACCGTCTTGTTCGTCGTCGTGAAGACGTCTCGGAAGGAGTCGCCGTTCAGAGCGGCCTCGTTGAGGGCGTCTCCCAGAGCGCTCGTGGCCACGTTCACGTTGGGCCCCCAGATGATCGGGATGGTCGTGTTCTCCACGATCTCATCGGCCACCGTCCAGAAGTCGGTCTGCTGCGGCATGAGCGCGGGCGGCTTGTTGGACAGCGTCGCGTCGCGGCCCGCGGTCCCGCCGGGGTACAGGTCGAGGGTCAGCAGGAGCTTCGAGCCCTCGTCGGACGCCCCGAGCCAGGCGGCGAACTTCGCGGCCTCCTCCGCATGCGCGGACTTCTCGGGGATGAGGTACGCCGACCCTCCGAGGAACGGGACGGACGCGTCGCCGGGGGTCCACTGCGGGAGGGGGATGGACTCCCAGGAGCCCGCCGTGTCGGGCGCGACGGAGTAGATGACGCTGGGCGCCCAGGCCGCGGCGGTCCAGCTGAGGATCTTGCCCTCGTTCACCTTCGCGTTCCACTCGGGCGTGAGCAGTGGCTCGACCGAGAGCAGGTCGCGGTCGACGAGGTCCTGCCAGTAGTCCGCCGTCTCCAGCGACGTCGCATCGTCGATGCCGACCGTCCAGCTCTCGCCGTCCGTGTCCCACCACCGGGCGCCGGCCTGTGCGGCCTGCGCGGCGAAGAACTCGAACTCCGTCGCGGAGAAGCTCGCCAGGTACACCGACGGGTCCTGCTCGTGGATCTTCTCCGCGGCCTCGGCGTAGTCCGCCCAGGTCTCCGGTGGCTCGACGCCGTACTTCTCGAACAGATCCGCCCGATACGTCATCATCATCGGGCCGATGTCCTGCGGCACGCCGAACACCTGTCCGTTCAGGCTGCTGAGCGCCCAGATGTTCTCCGCCACGCCGTCGCGCGCGTCGGCGACGTCGTCGGTGATGTCCCGGATCACTCCGGCCGAGACGAGCGAGGGGATGGCGCGGTACTCGACCTGGATGACGTCGGGAGTGTCACCGGCGCGATCCGCTGCGAGGATCTTGGACGAGGTCTCCGCAGTGCCTCCGACCTCGGAGAGCTTGACGGTGACGCCGGGGTTCTCGTCCTCGTACTTCTGGATGATCGCCTGAGCGGCCGGGTCGGCGCTCTTGAGCGACCAGGTCCAGAACTCGAGTGTGACATCACCACCGGCATCCGCATCGCTCGTCCCACTCGCACACCCGGCGAGGGCGACGGCGCCCACGGCGACGCACGCGAGTGCGGCGCCGCGAACGCGCCGAGCACGCGCTGATCCTGCACTGTGTCTGTTCATCCGACATCTCCTTCGATGCGCCAGGCGGAGGCTCCGGCCTGACTTCTGCTGCGGTGGGTGATCGCTCTATAGTTATTGGCAACGTTGTCATTTGTCAAGAGACAGAGGGCGATTTTACGAGCAGGAGCGCAGATGCCCAATCCCGAGCCCTTTCTTCCCGGCTTCCACCCGGACCCGTCGATCTGCCGTGTCGGCGACACGTTCTACGTCGTCACCTCGACGTTCGCGTACCATCCGGGACTGCCGATCCATCGCAGTCGCGACCTGCGCGAGTGGGAGCTCATCGGCCATGTGCTGGAGGGCGATGCCTGGCCGGACATGAGTGACCTCGACCTCTCCGACGGCGCCTGGGCGCCGACCATCCGCGAGCACGACGGCGTCTTCTACGTCGTCTTCGCGCTCGCCCGCGGCCGCCGCGGATCCGTCACCTACGTCTGCACGACCACCGATCCGGGCGGCTCGTGGAGCATCGCGCCGATCCCGGATGCCGACGGCATCGACCCGTCGCTGTTCTTCGACGAGGACGGACGGGCCTGGTTCACCGCCGCGCGGGACGCCACCGCCCCGGGCGCCACCGGTCCTGCGGAGATCTGGATGCGCGAGTTCGACATCGACGGCCTTCGGCTCGCAGGCCCCACGCACATCCTCTGGCACGGCGCACTGACCGGTCAGTGGCTCGAGGCACCGCACATCTACCGCCGGGCGACCGGCTACTACCTCATCGGCGCCGAAGGGGGGACGGAGCGCAACCACGCCGTGACCGGGGCGCGAGCGTCGTCGATCACAGGCCCGTACCGGACCGATCCGCGCAGCCCGCTGCTCACGCATCGCCATCTGCGGCCGGATGCGCCGCTGCAGAACGTCGGCCACGCCGACCTCGTGACCGATGCGGACGGCGCCGCGTGGGCGGTCGTGCTGGGCGTGCGCCCCACGGACGGCCACCACACCCTCGGCAGGGAGAGCTTCCTCGTCCCCGTCGAGTGGACGACGGACGGCCCCGTCTTCGCCCACGGCTCGGGAGTGCTCACGGCCTCGCATCCCGCCGTCGTCGGCCCGCACGCCGACGACTGGCTCAGCATCCGCGGTCCGGTCGACGCCGTCGTCGACGGCGCGCACGTCGAGATCGCCCCCGATCCGCGGGGATTCGCGGATGCCGGGACGCCGGCGTTCCTGGGGCGGCGTCAGGACGGGCACGTCTTCGCCTTCGGTGTGACCGTCGATCCCACCGCCGCCCCCGACGTCGACACCGGGATCGTCGCCTTCCAGAACCCCGAGCACCACGTGGCCGTGCGGCTGACGGGGAGCGCATCAGCGCGGATGCTGGAGATCGCGCAGCGCAGTGCCGGGGTCGAGCGGGTGCTGGCCGCCGAGCCCGTGGGCGGCGACGGCCGTGAGCCGCTGCGTCTGGTGATCGAGGGCGATGAGGCCGGCTACCGGTTCGGGCGCATGCGGGAGGGCCGGTTCATCGAGCTGGCGCAGGTGCCGGCATCCGCCCTGAGCACCGAGACGGCCGGAGGATTCGTCGGCGTGGTGCTCGGGCTCTTCGCCCGGGGAGCAGAGGGTCGCGCCCCCGTGCACTTCGACGACGTGGAGTACCGCCGCACCGCCGCGCGGGTGGCACCGGTCATCTGAGCGGGGCGGCCGTGCTGCGCCGGACGACGAGGGAGGGGGCGATGAGGTGGTGCCGCGCCTCGGCGCCGCCGATGAGCTCGAGCAGCACCTCGATCGAGCGTCGGCCCAGCTGGCGGAAGTCCTGCCGGACGGTGGTGAGCGCGGGGACGAAGTAGTCGGCGCCGGCCATGTCGTCGAACCCCACGACGGACACGTCCTGCGGCACGCGCAGTTCCTGCTCCGCGAAGGCCGCGAGCAGGCCGATGACCATCTGGTCGTTGCCCGCGAAGACCGCGGTGGGCGGCTGCGGCTCGGATGCCAGCGCCATCCCCGCCCGGTATCCGCTGCGGGCCGTGAAGTCGCCCTCCAGCATCCTGGGCAGCGCTGTTCCGGACGCCTGCATCTCAGCCGTCCAGCCCCGCACGCGGGCCTGCGCATCGAACGTTCCCAGTCTCCCGCTGATGTGCACGACCTGCGCATGCCCGAGCTCCAGCAGATGCCGGGTCGCCAGTCGCGCGCCCAGTTCCTGATCCAGCTCGACGGAACCGATGGCGGGGTTCGGGACGTCGCCGGACATCACGACGCTGAGGGGGATGCGAGCCCCCACGCGCTCGAGGGCACGGGCGGCCACCGAACGATCCGCGATCACGGCGATGCCCTCGGCGGCCTGTCCCACGAGTCGGTCGATCGTGGCGTTCAACTGCTCGAGCCCGCCGCTCTGCCAGCTGGCCATCGACACCCAGTAGCCCGCGGCATGCGCGGCCTCCTCGACGCCCAGCAGCACGCGGGGCAGCTCGAAGAGCTCGGCGCCCGCGATGATGACGCCGAGCATTCCCGAGCGCCCCCTCTTGAGGGCCCGTGCCATGTCGTTGCGCTGGTACCCGAGCTCGGCGATGGCCTGCTCCACGCGCTCCCGTGTCGCGGGGCGCACGGAATCCGGGTCGTTCAGGACCCGGCTCACGGTGACGTGAGCGACGCCGGCCCGCTTCGCCACGTCCACCATGCTGGGCGGTCGTCCTCCCGCACGCGTCATCGTGCCCCCATCGTCTGCCACCCTTCGAACGATGACGTTACCCCACGAGAGCCGGGACGCCCGCACTGAGCATCCGCTTCTTCTTGACAGGTGACCGTCTGGTCACCTAATCTGCGACGCATGCCCGCCCCGGATGCCGAACGGACGCTGCGTGCTCTCGTCGAGCCGCACCGCCGGGCGCTCCTGGACGCGCTGCGCGCCGAGGACGGCCGCAGCGTCGGGGAGCTGGAGTCCGCCGTCCCCGAGCTGGGCAGACATGCCGTGCTCAAGCACCTCCGCATCCTCGAAGACGCCGGGCTCGTCTCCACGAGGAAGGTCGGCCGTCGGCGGCTGGTCCACCTCGACCCCACGCCGCTCGTCGATCTGGCCAGGCGCTGGCTCGACGACTACTCCGCCTTCGCCGGGCTCGCGCTCACCCGGCTCCGCGATCACCTCGAATCAGGGCGCCGCATCGAAGGAGTACGCATGTCCGAGACGAAGACGCTCGTCGCGACGATCGTGATCGAGGCCACCCCGGAGCGCGTGTGGAGCGCGCTGACCGACCCCGAGCAGAGTCGACGGTGGTTCTTCGGAGGGCTCGTCCGCAGCGACTGGGGCGTCGGCGACGCCATTCAATGGCGAAGCGCCGACGGTGCGGTCCTCATCGCGGGGGAGATCACCGCCATCGAGCGCGGTGCCCTGCTCGCGCACACCTTCCGGGCCCTGTGGTCGAAGGAGACGGCGGCGGACCCCGCATCCCACTACGAATGGCGCCTCGAAGCGCTCGGCGAGGCGATGACCCGCGTGACGGTCACCCACACCGGCGTGACGGCCGGGTCCGCGACGCACCTGCAGGCCGACGGCGGCACCTCGCTGGTCATCTCCGCGCTCAAGACCTTCATCGAGACCGGGCGCACCATGCCCGGCATGGGGTGAGCTCACGCCGTGATGCGCAGGTCCCGGTTGCGGAAGCAGGGCATCCCCGTGGCGGTGAACAGCGCAGCTCCCGTCAGGAGCCAGATGATCTGCCACCAGCCGTCGAACCCCGCCATCAGTGGCGGACCGGCCAGGTAGGCGCGGAAGGGGGACCACCATGCCCACGCCTCGTGTCCCGCGGCCAGGAGCAGAGTGCAGCCGAAGAACGCGCCGACCGCGATGACGGCGGGGATCCACGTTGCGATCGTCGCGCTGCCCGTCAATCCGGAGCACAGCAGCGTCAGACCACCGAAGAACCAGCCCAGCAGGATGAGGAGCACGCAGACGGCGATGAGGTGGCGGACGGGCAGGGGGGATCCTGAGATCGTGATCCCCACCCAGCTTCCGAGGAGCAGTGCGACCCCGACGATCAGAACGTCGAGGACCATAGCGGCCGTGGCGGTCCCGTAGACGCGCGAGCGGGAGACGGGCTGGGCCAGCAGCAACGACATCCGCCGACTCTGCTCCTCGCCCGTGATACCGGCCGATGCGGTGACGATCGCGACGACGATCACCGCCGCAGGAGCGAGCATGCCGAACAGTTCCAGGTGCAGGAAGCCGGCGGCGGAGTGGAGGTCTCCGCCCCCGAACAGTGCGGCGACGGCGGGTGGGAAGGACTCCGCGAGGGGGCCGATCGCCGCGCTCAGTGGGCCGTAGATCGGTGGCAGGACGAGGCCGAGCACCAGCATGATCAGCGCGATGAAGGACAGGAGCGTCCGCTGCGCCGCGATGCGCAGCCGCAGGGGAGTGGTGCCACGACCGGTCGGGGCGAGCAGTGTCCCGATGAGCGGCAGGACGCGCAGCCTGCTCAGAAGACCGGTCGCCGGCTGAGCGGCTCGAAGTTCCCGAGCGCGGAATCCGAGCATCCCGAGCCCGATCAGCACCACTGCGCCGCCGAGCAGGAGCAGGAGATGACCGGCGTCGATGCCGTTGACGAGGGGTGCGGAGCCGTTGAACCAGTACCAGGGGATCCCATCGGCCGCGTCAGCTCGCCACAGTGGCAGCAGGCTGGACCCGAGCCATCCGAGCACCATGACGGCGGAGGCGATCCCCGCCGCCGCCCCTCGCCGCCCGGAGGCGGCACCGATGGCGAGCGCCAATGAAGCGTGCAGGAAGGCCACGGCGGTGAGGTGCACCATGAGCGCAGCGAGGTGCGTCTCACCGACCTCGACGCCGGCGAGGACGGGCGCTGCTGCGGCCACCGCCCACAGCAGCGCGCCGGCTGCGACGATCAGAAGGGCCATCGCGGACGCACGGCTCGCGATGTAGCGCGCGCGAGACACCGGCGCGGCGAGGATGAGGTGCAGCGTTCGACTCTGCTCCTCTCCTGCGACGGCCTGCGCACCGATCGCGATCGCGACCCCGACGAAGGCGAGCGCACCGACCGATGCCAGCATCTCGCTGTAGGCGAGGACCGCGGCATCGGCGCCCACGGGGATGCCGATGAGTGCGCGAACGGCCTCGGGGAGGTTCGCATACACGCGCAGATCGATGTTCTCGTAGACGGCGAGGCCGAGCGCGAGCATGGCCGCGACGGCCGCGGCGGTGATCAGGAGGCTCTTCCAGCCCGTCGCGAGACCGCGGCGGAGCAGCGCGAGGCTCATGACTGCCCCTGATAGTAGGTGAGGAAGACGTCCTCGAGCTCGGCTTCCCGCGTGTGGATGTCACGGAGGCGCACCGTTGCCGTGACCACGGAGATCAGCTCGGAGATCTCGCCGTCGAAGCCCAGTTCGACGCGATCGGCGTGCACGACGACATCATGGACGCCGGGAAGGGTCTCGAGGTCCTCCCTGGCGAGCGTCCCGTCGAAGTCGATCTCGATGCGGCGCATCTGCCGGCGTCGCAACGTGGACACGTTCTCGACCGCCACGAGAGCGCCCGAGCGTATGATGCCGACTCGATCCGCCACTCGCTCGACCTCGGCGAGCGAGTGGCTGGAGAGGAACACGGTGCGCCCGTCATCGGCGACTTCGCGCATCATCCCCCAGAACTCGTGCTGGACGAGCGGGTCCAGACCGGTGCTGGGCTCGTCGAGGATGATCAGCTCGGGACGATGCATGAATGCGGCGATCAGGCCGACCTTCTGGCGGTTGCCCGTCGACAGTTCTCCGACGCGTTTGTCGAGGTCGGCGTCGAGGCGCTCGGCGAGCTGCGCGACGAATCCCTCGTCCACGCCGCCGTGGAGATTCGCGAGGAATCGGAGGGTGTCCTTCCCCGTCATCGCAGGCCAGAGCGCGAGATCAGCCGGCAGGTATCCGAGCCTGCGACGGTGCGGGACATCGCGGGGAGCCGCGCCGAGAACCGTCGCGGAGCCTTTCGTGGGCGTCAGTTCGCCCATGAGGATGCGTATCGTCGTCGACTTGCCGGCCCCGTTGGGACCGAGATACCCGAAGACCTCGCCCGGCTGGACCTCGAGGTCGAGATCGGACAGCGCGGTGAACGAGCCGTACCGCTTGGTGAGGCCGACTGTCTGGACAGGGTTCATGACTGCTCCTCAAGATCGTCGAGAAGGGAACGGTAACGGGAGGCGGCGTCCGGCGTGACGACGCCGGCGAGCACATCCATCTGAGCGCGCAGGTAGCCGATGAAGCGTCGGTCGGAGTGCGCATCCACCGCTCGCAGGTCGACGTCCAGCAGACGTTCGAGATGCCGGTGGAGTGCGAGTGCGCCGAGGGTGAAGATCGTCAGCATCACAGCTCGCCGGCGCGGCTGCGCGGTGGGGGTGAAGATTCCCTGTTCCACGCCATCGGCGAGATACACTGTCGCATCGTCCACGATGAGATCGATGAGACGATCCAGGACGGGGCTGTCCTCCGACACGCGCATCGCGAGATAACCCAGCAGATGCGGGTGGTTGCTCTGACGTATGACGCTCAGGGCGTCGAAGGATGCGGACCCCCGGATGCCATCGGTCTTGAGACGCTTGATCGTCCGGGCGATGTGTTCGTCGCACGCCGTGAGCAGATCGCCCATCGAGCCGAAGTGGTGGCGGATCAATCCGGCGGAGAGGCCGGCGCGCTCGGCGACACCGCGGGCGGTGAGGCTGTCCGAGCCGCCGTTCGCGATGATCTCGATGGCGGCGTCGCGCAGTCTTGCTCTGGCCGTCCTGTCGTCATCCATGATACAAGCGTACAAGTACTTATACACATGTGAAAGCGACGATTCTGCCCGGCTCGGATGTCTCCGGGAATCCTCCCTGAACGGATTCAGTCCGAGGCGCGAGTCCGCGCAGGATCAATGCCGGGTGCGGAGAGGTCGAAGTTCTGGGTGAAGACGCGGTCGGGGTCCCAGTGCGCCTTCAGCGCCCGCAGTCGACCGAGCGTCGGCTCGGGGAACGCCTCCACGACACCCGCCGGGGTGTGGTCGCTCTCGAAGCTCAGGTACATCCCGTCCATGCGCTCATGGACGGGACGCCACGCCGCGTCGAGGAGGGCGCGGGCCGGGCCTGCGGCGACGGCGGTGACGGAGAAGTTCTGATGCCGGTGAGCATAGGCCGTCGCCTCGGCGGGGAGGTCGTTGATCGCCCCGCCGGCGGAGCGGATCTGCACCATGTCGACGCTGCGCACCAGGTCGGCGATGCGCCGGGAGGTCTCCCGGTCCAGGTGGACTGCCAGGCCCGTGCGTGTGCGGGCCAGCTGCTGCTGCCCGCTGTGCGGTGCTCCGGTGGCCACGGGGACCTCGGGGTACGGGACGAGCTGCGCCTGGGCGCCGACCAGGCCGGGCAGGGCGGCGAACGGATCCAGGGCGGCGGATGCCGCGGTCGTGTCCGCGCGGGCGTACACGATCGTCGCGTGCACGGCGCTGCCGGCGATGTAGAGGAATGCGGAGACTTCTCGCGGTGCGGCCTCGAGGGTCAGCCCCCACTGTTCGAGGAAGCCGGAGAGCTCCGGTGGCAGGAACGTCAGGGACGCGTGCGCGACGTCCGGGGTCGGTACGGCGTCGAACTCGAAGGCGGTGACGATGCCGAAGTTCGCGCCGGCGCCGCGGAGCGCCCAGAACAGCTCGGGATCCTCCTGGGCGGACACGCGGTGCTGCGTCCCGTCGGCCGTGACGATCTCGGCGGCGACGAGGTGGTCGATGGTGAGTCCGTGCGCCCGGCCGAGCAGGCCCAGCCCGCCGCTGGTGGCCAGCCCGCCGACTCCGACGTCGCCGGAGTCGCCCGAGCTGAGGGCGAGACCGAGCGGATGCAGAGCGCGTGCGACCTCGCCCCAGCGCGCACCGGGGCCGATGCGCACCCGTCGGCCATGCAGGTGCTCGACGCGGTTCAGCCGGGACAGGTCGACCACGGTTCCACCGTCGTTGGTGGCGATGCTGCTGATGCCGTGGCCGCCGCTGCGGATCGCGATCGGCGCCTTCTGCGCGCGTGCGAAGGCGAGGGCTTCGGGCACCTGGCGCGCATCCCGCGGCTGCACGACCGCGGCCGGGGACCCGGTCGCCGAGTACACGTGCCGCACGCGCTCGTAGCGGTCGTCGCCGGGACGGATGACCTCCAGCGTGGGGGACGCGGATGTCATCGCCGCGTGCCGGACTGCGGGCCGCGCGTCACATCGGCGAAACAGTGCAGGTCGTCGCCGGACAGCGGGCTCGTGCCCGCGACGAGCTCGGCCACGTGCCGGCCGACGTGCGCGGCGGGGATCCAGCCCGCATCATCGATCCCCGCCTCCTGTCGGGCCCGGGTGCGGATCACGCCGAGGATCACTTCGTACACCCGGGGGCCGCGCGCGCCGAGCTCTGCCGCGAGAGTGCGGGTGAGGGACTTCTGCGCGGCCGCCGTCAGTGCGACTCCGGCCGCGCCGGGGAACGGGATGTCGGCGCTCATGCCGTTGAGCTGGATCAGAGCGCCGGCCGTGGCCAGGTGCGGGACGAATGCCCGGTACAGCCGGAACACCGCCGTCAGGTTGGCCGCGACCTGCTCGTCCCACTCGGCATCCGTCAGACTCAGCACGGGCTTGCGCCCCTGCGCGCCCCAGGATGCCACCGACACGACGACCCCGTCGAAGGGCCCGCCGTGCCGTGCGGCCAGCTGTGCCGCCCGCTCGTCCAACCCCGATGCCAGGGCGTCGAGCGTCTCGCCGGAGAGCCTGGGGTGCGCGATGCGCGTCGCGAGGTCGTCCAGCCGGTCGCGGGTGCGGCTCGTGGCGATCACCGTCGCGCCGTCGTCCAGCAGCGCGCGCACGACGCCCTCGCCCACGCCGCCGGTGCCGCCGAGGACGAGGACGCGCATTCCGTTCAGGGTCGTGGTGGCGTTCGCCCAACCCGGTCGTTCCGTGTCGTTCTGCGGCATGCTCATTCCTGGGTGTCCTTCTGCGGTTCGGATGCGGTGATCCGGCGTTCGATGTGGGCCTCGACAGCGGTCAGGACATCGTGCAGGGCGGCGATCTGAGCATCCGTGAGCGCATCCCCGAACCACTGCTGCGCGGCCTCGAGGTGCGGGATGACAGCACGTCGGTGCGCGCGACGGCCGTCGGGCGTGAGTCCGACCACCGTCGCGCGGCCGTCGCTCCCGTCTCCGCCTCGGCGCGCGACGTACCCGCGCTTCTCCAGTCGGCGCAGCTGGTGCGACAGTCGACTGCTGTCCCAGCCCATCGCCCGGGCGCATTCCGCGGATCGCACGCCTGCCGGGCTCGCGGCGAGGTGCGCGAGCACGGTGAACTCGGCGGCCGACAGCCCCGCCTCCGTCACGAGCACGCGGCCGGTCTCCCGGCGCAGCTGCTCCGTCACGCTCTGCAGCTTCTCCCAGGCCTGCAGCCCGGGCCCTCTCAAAGTACCTGACACGTCAGGCACTTTAGCAGGTTGCTGACGTGTCAGGGGACTGTTGCGCTGTCGCGCGGTGGGAGATCGACGGGAGCGCCCCGGTGGGCCCGCGTGCCGCACGAGCAGCCTCTTGGCACCGGCATCCGCGTCTCTTGACGCACAACCGAATGGTTGTACAAATGAACTCCTTCCGCAGGCCGCAGTCGACGGTGCTCGCCGGCTGACGCCCGCGTCGTCGCACCCCCACTCGAAGTCCAGCCGGGGCGCTCCCCGGACCGCCGAGACGATCACGTAAGGCCTGAGTCAGCCCGCACCCTCCGGGTGATCGAGTGCTTCGGTGTCGCCTGCCGGGCTGACGGTCACTCAGATCAGCCGGCGCAGCGCCTCCTCGGGGGAGACCCCCTGTGCGCGGGCCCGATCCTCGAGTCGGGCCCGTTCGGCGACGGAGAGGCGGACGCGCAGCTCGACCGGCTCCGACGGGCTCTGCGGCTCGTCGAGCCCGTCCAGAAGGTCCGCCGTCTCCGCCCACAGCGGGGCGCTCGTCGGCACCGGGGCGGCGGAAACGCCCTGCGCGGCGGGTGCGGCAAGGCGGGTCGCCGCGGTCCCCGCATCCGGGGAGAAACCCGGCCCGCGTCGTGGCTCCCGCTTGTCCCTGTACGCGGTCGCCGCCGCGTTCGCGCGCTCGTCGGCGGCCTCGTTCAGCGGATGCCCGGCGTGACCCTTCACCCAGGAGAACTCCACATCCCGCCCCTGCAGGGCGTCGTCGATCCCCTCCAGCAGGTCGCGATTGAGAACCAGCGCACCGTCGGACTTGCGCCATCCGCGCCGCTTCCAGCCCGGCATCCACTTGGTGACGGCGTCGATGACGTACCGGCTGTCGCACATGATCAGCAGCTTCTCAGAGGTCCCGGCCGTCGCGCGCAGCAGCTCGAGGACGGCCTTCAGCTCGCCCTGGTTGTTGGTGCCGTGCGGGGAGCCGCCGGCGGCCCAGCGCTCGTCGTCGATGTACCAGGCCCAGCCGTTCGGCCCGGGGTTCCCGAGGGCGGATCCGTCTGCGGCTGCGGTGATCGTCATCCTTCCACCGTAGAGCGTCGCACCGGTCGCTCCCGTGGTCGGTATCGTCGAGGGGTGACCGGTTTCGCCGTGAAGGCCGTGATCGTCCTCATCGCGATCGCGCTCCTCGGCGTGCTCATCGCCCGCTTCTTCCGCCGCGTGACACCGGTGAGGGCGGCGACGCGCCGGCAGCGGATGCCGCTGCTGGTCGTGCTCATCGGTGCTGTGCTGATCGTCGCCGGCCTGATCCTGGGGCTCGCGGTGTTCACGGCACGGTACACGCCGCAGCTGCTGCCGGCCCGGATCGCCTCCGTGGCCGTGTTCGTCGTCGGCGTCGTGCTGCTGATCGCATTCCGCAACTGGTACCTGGAGGTGGGGACGGATGCCGTGCGCTTCCGCACCGTCCTCGGGCGCGAGAAGCGCATCGTCTACCGTGACATCGCCTCGGTGCGCACCGTGCAGGTCGGCGGACGCCCGAAAGTGATCGTGCGCGGACGCGACGGCGTCACGCTCCGCGTGGACCGAGGCCGCTACCAGCTGGCACCGCTGCTGGCCGCCGCCGGCGACATCTCGCCCTGACTCTCGGCCTCCCGTACTCACGCGCGGCCCGCCGGCGAGCCCGGCACCCTCCCGAGCATCCCCGTACGCTGACGGCATGGCACTCATCGACTGGAACTCCTGGATCGGCACCGTGGTCGCCATCGGCATCGCGCTGCTGGTCGCGCTCGCCGTCATCGCCGCCGTGCATCTCATCGCCAGACTCGTCGGGCGCACCTCCACGTGGGTGGTCGAACTGGACCGGCGCGTGCGGCCGCCGTGGCTGGTGGTCGCCGGGATCGTCGCGGTCTGGATCGGCGCGGCGACCTCGCTGCCCGGGACGCTCGGCTGGTGGCCGGGCGTCTCCCGCGCACTCCTCATCCTCACGACCGTCTCCGGAGCCTGGCTGCTGGCATCCTTCGCCTCCTTCGGATTCGAGCGCCTCATCGCGAGGGAGGACGACGCGGCCGCGGGGGCCGCCTCCCGCCGCCGTCGTACCCAGCTCGTGGTCATCCACCGGCTCACCCTGGTGGTCATCGCCGTGCTGGCCCTCGGCGCGGTGCTGTTCACCTTCCCGGAGATGCGGGCCGCGGGCACCAGCCTGCTGGCATCCGCCGGCATCGTCAGCGTCATCGCGGGCCTGGCCGCGCAGTCCATCCTCGGCAACCTCATCGCCGGCATCCAGATCGCCTTCACCGATGCCATCCGCGTCGGCGATGTCGTGGTGATCCAGGGCGAGTGGGGTCGCATCGGCGAGATCAACCTGTCGTACGTCGTCGTCTACATCTGGGATGAGCGCCGGCTCGTGCTGCCGTGCAGCCACTTCACCTCCACGCCGTTCGAGACGTGGACGCGCCGCACCGACCAGGTGCTCGGCACCGTCTACATGGATCTGGACTGGCGGGTGCCGATGGATGCGGTCCGCGCGAAGTTCACGGAGATCATCGAGGCGTCGGATGCCTGGGATCGGCGCACCTCGAACGTGCGGGTCACCGGTTCCCAGGGCGGATACGTGACGGTGCGCTTCGTGATCTCGGCGAAGGACTCCGACGATCAGTGGACACTGCGCTGCGATGTGCGGGAGCAGATGATGACGTGGCTGCAGCAGGAGCATCCCGAGGCGCTGCCCCGCACACGGGTGCTGGTGGAGGACACCGCTCGGTGAGGGGTGCTTGAGCGGGGGGGGGGGTGGCTGCTCGGCCGATGAGCCGGGGCTACTCCTCCGAGTCCGAGTCGGACTCTGCTGCGGGCTCCGACTCGGCTGCGGACTCCGGCTCGGGCGCGGCCTCTGCGGCGGCTGCGGGGTCCGCAGTGGGCGCGGTGACGGTGATGACGGTGCTGGAGAGCGTCGTGCCCAGGCCGAGGCCCAGCAGGTCGACGGTCGGCGCCTCATCGAGGTGCTCGACCTTGTCCTCATCGAGCGGTTCACCCGGCAGGGCGGCCCACGCGGCCGGATCCTGCTGCTTCTGCGAGAACAGTCCCATGCCTCCATTGTCGCGCGTCCGGGCCCCGACTGCACCCCTCCCGCGCGGGCAGTGGGTCGGCGGCAGCCCGCCACGGGTCACCGGGGGCGCGTCACCGGTCGGCGGCGTCGGCCTCCTGCACGGCGTCGACCAACTCCCGCCACGGACCCTGCAGGTGCGCATCGGCGACCACCTGCTCGCGCTGCTCGTCCCGCAGCACGACATGGATGCTCCACACGTACCGGTCCGCACCCACCGGGTCGGCGTCCAATGGCTCATCCCACGGGCAGCGGTCGATGAGCGCCACCCACTCCGGAGTGCGCTCCGGCGCGGGCTCGGCGCGCCAACGGCGCCGCAGTCCCGCCATTCCGCCGGTGCGCACGACGGCGATGACGACACGGCTCCTGTCCGCGCCGCCTGCGGCATCCGCGTTGTCATCGCGGGGTTCGCGCTGCGGCATCTTCGATCGCTCCGACGGCGATCCACGCCTCGCGGACCGCCGATTCCACGCTAGCCCCGATCCCTGAGGCCGCGGTGATTGTCCGCTCGGCGAACTCCGTGAATCCGGCGGTCTTCGACAGCCCGCCCGTCAACGCGCGATACCAGGCGGTGCCCGCGCCCTCCCAGGCGTACCCGCCCAGCGTCGTCGCCGCCAGCGCGAACGCCCGGTTCGGGATGCCGGAGTTGATGTGCACCCCGCCGTTGTCCTCCACGGTGCGGACGTAGTGCGCCATATCGGCCGGCTGCGGGTCCCTGCCGAGCTCGTCATCGTCGTACGCCGTGCCGGGATGCAGCATGTCGCGCAGCGCGCGCCCCTGCACGGCCGGGGTGAAGATCCCGTCGCCGATCAGCCAGCTCGCCTCGTCGGCGGTCTGCCCCCGGACGTACTGCTCGGTCAGTGCCCCGAGCACGTCCGCGATGGACTCGTTCAGCGCACCGGACTGGTCCTGGTAGACGAGCCCCGCGGAGGTCTGGATGACGCCGTGCCCCAGCTCATGGCCGATCACCGACACCGATCCGGTGAACCCCGTGAACACCTCGCCGTCGCCGTCGCCGAACACCATCTGCGAGCCGTTCCAGAACGCGTTGTCGTACTTCCGCCCGTAATGCACGGTGGCGATCAGCGGCGCGCCCGCCCCGTCGAGCGAATCCCGCTGGAAGGCCTCCCGCAGCATCCGGTGCGTGTCCCCCAGGCCGTCGAACGCCTCGTTCACCGCGGGATCGGCCGAGACCGGATCGTCCTCACCGCGCACACGCGTGCCCGGCAGCTGCTCGGCGCCGCCCGCGTCGTAGACGGTCCGCGTCGGGGCGGCGCGCACATCGGCGACGAGGTCGCCGTCCTGATCGATGGAGAACTCGAGTGCGGCGCGGAACTCCGGGCGCCCGCGGATCAGCGTCTGTCTGGCGGCCTCGGCGGCGCGGGTGAACTGGCTCGAACCCGCCAGACGCGCCAGCAGATAGCCCGGCACGATGCCCTGGTGCGTCGATGCGGTCTCTGCGGCGGTGGTCCTCATGCCCGTGACCATACGCCGGAGACCCGACATGCGCACCCCGCCACGGCGTCCCGCCGCTTGACGGCATCCGTCCGGCTCAGCTTCCCCGCGTAGAATCTGCCCGGTGACCGATCCCTCCGCCTCTGCCGATCCTGCGACGGACCCCGGGGACGGGACGGAGGTCCTCGGCG
This sequence comes from Microbacterium soli, assembly GCF_039539005.1. NCBI lineage: Bacteria > Bacillati > Actinomycetota > Actinomycetes > Micrococcales > Microbacteriaceae > Microbacterium > Microbacterium soli. The sequence continues at coordinate 1,109,388 of NZ_BAABCP010000001.1, read as the reverse complement.
AGCCCGAGCTGCCGGCATCCGGCATCGACCCGGACGACCTCGCGACGACCCTCCGGGTGCTCGCGGAGCTCGACCGCGTCGACCAGCGGCATCCGGACTACCTCGCCGTGCGCCGTGCCACGGCGAACATGTTCAAAGCCGTCAAACGCGCTCGCCGCAAGGAGATCCGGGATGCCATCGCCGAGGCCGACCGGGCCGTCGTCGCCCGCACCGCGACGGGCGCCGCCGACCGCATCGACGACGAGACGCGCGGGATCGAGCTGACCTCCCGCGTCGACTCTCCCATCGCCGGGGAGCTGCGCAGACCCCGCAACTGCTACATCTGCAAGAAGCCGTACACGCTCGTCGACGCGTTCTACCACCAGCTGTGCCCGGACTGCGCGCGCTTCAGCCACGGCAAGCGCAACGCCCGCACCGACCTCACCGGCCGCCGCGCGCTGCTCACCGGCGGACGCGCGAAGATCGGCATGCACATCGCCCTGCGACTGCTGCGCGACGGCGCCCATCTCACGATCACGACGCGCTTCCCGCGCGACGCAGCGCGCCGCTTCTCCTCCCTGCCGGATGCCGCGGACTGGCTGCACCGGCTGCGGGTGGTGGGCATCGACCTGCGCGACCCCGCGCAGGTGATCTCGCTGGCCGACTCCGTCGCCGCGCAGGGTCCGCTGGACATCCTCATCAACAACGCCGCGCAGACGGTGCGGCGCTCGCCGGGGGCGTATTCGCTGCTGACGGATGCCGAGCTGCAGCCGCTCCCCGACCGCCCGCTGCCGGAGATCGAGACCTTCGGGCACACCGCCGACCCCCACCCGCAGGCCCTGCAGGCATCGGTCGACGCGCATCCGCTCCTGTCGCTCGCCGCCGTCGCCGGCACGGTCGCCGAGCAGGGCGGGCAGGCGCTGACCGCTGAGGACCTCGCACGGCTGGCCATGGCCCCGGGATCCTCGTCGCTGGCCAAGCACGCCGACGGCACGGCCATCGACGCGGGCGGCCTCGTGCCCGACATCAACCGCGTCAACAGCTGGGTGCAGTCGGTCGACCAGGTCGATCCGCTCGAGATGCTCGAGGTGCAGCTGTGCAACACCACCGCGCCGTTCCTGCTGATCAGCAGGCTGCGCCCCGCGATGGCGGCCTCGACCGCGCGACGCAAGTACATCGTGAACGTCTCGGCCATGGAGGGCCAGTTCTCCCGCCGGTACAAGGGGCCCGGGCATCCGCACACCAACATGGCCAAGGCTGCGCTGAACATGCTCACCCGCACGAGCGCCGGGGAGATGTTCGACACCGACGGGATCCTCATGACGGCGGTGGACACCGGCTGGATCACCGACGAGCGCCCGCACCACACCAAGGTGCGCCTGGCGGAGGAGGGCTTCCACGCTCCGCTCGACCTGGTCGACGGCGCCGCCCGCGTGTACGACCCGATCGTGCAGGGCGAGGCCGGCGTCGACCTCCGCGGCGTGTTCCTCAAGGACTACCGGCCCAGCCCCTGGTGAGGGTGGCTTCCGTCGTCTGGGTGGGCCCCGGCATCCGTCGTCAGACCTGTCCGTCACGATTTTCGGCCACTGTTGCGATCGGAGGACGGATGCGGCAGAAACGGCCGCATATTGCAACACTGGCCGTGGATCGGAGTGGCCGAAGATCGGGGCGCCCGGCTACAGCCGGTGCACGCCGGTGACGCGGACGACGGCCGCGCCGACCTCATCGGAGGCGGCCAGATCGACCGTCGCGAAGATGCGCCAGTCGTGGTTGCCCGCGGGGTCGTCGAGGATCTGCTGCACGGACCACTCCGCGGCGCCCTGCTCGATGATCAGCAGCGCAGAGCTGCGGGCGTCGGCACCGGTGAGGATCTCATCATGCTCGGCGAAGTACGCGTCCAGGGCCGCATCCCACGCCTCAGCACCGAAATCGGCGTCCAGCTCGGCGAGAGCCGCGACATCCTCCCGTGCGGCGAGCTGCACGCGGCGGAACAGCTCGTTGCGCACGAGGGTGCGGAACGCGCGGATGTTGGTGGTGAGCCGTTTCGGTGCAGGCGGGACGACCTCCTCCTCCGGGCGATCCACCCGGCCGTTGTCCGTGCCGGCGACGAGCTCCTCCCACTCGTCCAGCAGGCTGGAGTCCACCTGACGGACGAGCTCGCCGAGCCACTCGATGAGATCGTGCAGCTCTTCGCTCTTCAGGTGCTCGGGGATCGTCTGGGAGGCTGCGCGGTAGGCATCCGAGAGATAGCGCAGCACGACCCCCTCCGACCGTGCGGTCTTGTAGAACGCGACATATTCCCCGAACGACATGGCTCGCTCGTACATGTCGCGCACGACGGACTTCGGGTGCAGCTCGAAGTCGCGGATCCACGGCTGCGCGGCGCTGAAGGTCTCGAATGCGGCCGACAGCAGCTCCTCCAGCGGCTTGGGCCAGGTGATCTGCTCGAGCAGCTCCATGCGCTCCTCGTACTCGATGCCCTCCGCCTTCATGGCGGCGACGGCCTCGCCCCGGGCGATGAACTCCTGCTGCGACAGGATCGCCCGCGGGTCGTCGAGCGTCGACTCCACGATCGAGATCGCGTCCAGCGCGAACGACGGCGAGTCCGGGTTCAACAGGTCGAACGCCGCGAGGGCGAACGGCGACAGCGGCTGGTTGAGTGCGAAGTTCGGCTGCAGGTCGACGGTCAGGCGGATGCCGTCGGGGCCGTCCTCGACGATGCCGGACTCGCGGAGCGTGCGATAGATCCCGAGGGCGCGCAGCGCCAGCATCCGCTGCCTGTCGCGCGGCTCGTGATTGTCATATACCAGTGCGCGCATATTCGCGAAGACGTCGCCGCCGCGCCCGATGACGTTGAGCATCATGGCACTGGTGATCTGCATCCGGGACGTCAGGGTCTCGGGCTCCGAGTCCACCAGTTTCCGGAAGCTCGGCTCGCCCCAGGACACGAATCCGTCCGGTGCCTTCTTCCGGATGATCTTGCGGCGCTTCTTCGGGTCGTCACCGGCCTTGCGCAGCGCCGCGAGGTTCTCCGTCTCGTGCTCGGGCGCCTGCACGACGACGGTGCCCGCCGTGTCGTAGCCCGCCCGGCCCGCCCGCCCGGCGATCTGGTGGAACTCGCGGGCGTTCAGCTGCCGCATCCGGGTGCCGTCGAACTTCGTCAGGGCGGTGAGCAGCACCGTGCGGATGGGAACGTTGATGCCGACGCCGAGCGTGTCGGTGCCGCAGATCACCCGCAGCATGCCGCGCTGGGCAAGTTGCTCCACGAGTCTGCGGTACTTCGGCAGCATCCCCGCATGGTGCACGCCGATGCCCATCCGCAGCAGCCGCGAGAGGGTCTTTCCGAAGGCGGTCGTGAACCGGAACCCGCCGATCAGCTCCGCGATCGCGTCCCGCTGCTCGCGGGTGGCGACCTTCGCACTGGCCAGCGCCTGCGCACGCTCCATGGCGGCCGCCTGCGAGAAGTGCACGACGTACACCGGGGCGCGGTCGGTGTGCAGCAGGTCGTCGATGGTCTCGTGGATGGGCGTCGTCTCGTAGAAGTAGTGCAGCGGCACGGGGCGCTCGACACCGGTGACCACGGCGGTCTCGCGGTGCGTGCGGCGGGTGAGGTCGTCGGCGAGTGCGGTGACGTCGCCGAGCGTGGCGGACATGAGCACGAACTGCACCTGCGGGAGGGTCAGCAGCGGCACCTGCCAGGCCCAGCCGCGGTCGGGGTCGCCGTAGAAGTGGAACTCGTCCATCACGACCTGGCCGACATCGGCATCCGGCCCCTCGCGCAGCGCGAGGTTCGCGAGGATCTCCGCCGTGCAGCACACGATGGGGGCGTCGGCGTTGACGGCGGAGTCGCCGGTGACCATCCCCACGTTCGCCGCCCCGAAGATGTCGACGAGGCTGAAGAACTTCTCGCTGACCAGCGCCTTGATGGGGGCCGTGTAGTAGCTGCGGCGCCCGGCGGCCAGGGCGGAGAAGTGCGCGGCGACGGCGACCAGCGACTTCCCGGTGCCCGTGGGGGTGGACAGGATGAGATTCTGCCCGGAGACGATCTCGATGGCCGCCTCGTCCTGCGCGGGGTAGAGGCTGATGCCGGTGGACTCCGCCCATTCGACGAAGGCCGTGTACACGGCATCCGCATCGGCGTCGCGGACGGAGGCGGGATCGAGAAGCATGATGCCTCGATCCTCCCACCTCGCGCTCCGTTCCCCGCCGCCGAGGAACCCGGACGGGCGTCCCCGAGGAACCCGGGCGGGCGTCCCCGAATCTTTCGGTATGATGAAGTCGTCATATCGTGCGCGGTGCGGGGTGCCCGCGCACGGCGGAATCACGCAGCGCACGTGGGATGCGGCGCGCACCGCAGCACGACCGAGGGGAGACGGATGCTGAGCGACCTGACCCGCCCGCTGTACGAGGTCAAGGCGGGCCTGTTCAAGGGACTGGCGCACCCCATCCGCATCCGCATCCTGGAAGTCCTGTCGGCGGCACCCGAGGCATCCGTCTCCGAACTCCTCGAGGTGACCGAGCTGGAGGCCTCGCACGTCTCCCAGCATCTGGCCGTGCTGCGGCGCAACAGGCTCGTCGACTCGGAGCGGCGCGGCAGTCTGGTGTTCTACCGGCTCGCCTACCCCGAGGTGGCGGACCTGCTGCGCGTCGCTCGCGCACTGCTGGGTGAGATCCTGCAGACGACCCAGCGGCAGCTGATCGAGCAGGACGGCCTCCCCGAGATCCCGGTGCGCTCGTGAGCCCGCGGGACCTGCTCGCACTGCTTCCGTCCCGCACCGACTACCGGGCAGTGCCGCACACCTGGCGCGGCGACCTTCTCGCCGGCGTCACGGTCGGGATCGTCGCGCTGCCGCTGGCCCTCGCCTTCGGCGTCAGCTCGGGAGCCGGGGCGGAGAGCGGACTGGTCACGGCCATCATCGCCGGCATCGTCGCGGCGATCTTCGGCGGCTCCAACGTGCAGGTGTCCGGGCCCACCGGGGCGATGGTCGTCGTGCTCGCGCCGATCATGGCCACGCAGGGCCCCGGGGCGCTGGCGATGATCTGCCTGCTGTCGGGGATCATGGTGCTGCTGGGCGGACTCCTCAAGCTCGGCCGCACGATCAGCTACATCCCCTGGCCGGTCATCGAGGGCTTCACCCTCGGCATCGCGATCATCATCTTCCTGCAGCAGGTTCCCACCGGCACCGGAACCGAGCCGGGGGAGAGCACCAACGCCGCCGTCGCGGCCGTGCAGTCGCTCATGACCGTGACCTGGCCGAAGCTGGGCTGGTCGCTGCTGCTGCTGGGCATCGTCGTGGCGATCATGCTCATCGCGCTGAAGGTCGCCCCGAAGTTCCCGGGCTCGCTGGTGGCCATCGTCGTCGCGGGGCTCCTGGCCGCGGTGTTCGACATGCCCGTCGACGTCATCGGCGAGCTTCCCGTCGGCCTTCCCGCGCCGGTCCTGCCCGCGCTCGACCTGGGGGTGGCGGCGGGACTGGTGGGTCCGGCACTCGCCGTGGCGGCGCTGGCCGCCATCGAATCGCTGCTGGCAGCCCGTGTCGCCGCCAGCATCTCCGACACCGGCGCCTACGACGCCGATCGGGAGCTGGTCGGACAGGGCCTGGCGTCCATCGCCGCCGGGTTCTTCGGCGGGATGCCGGCCACCGGGGCCATCGCGCGCACCGCGGTCAGCATCCGTGCGGGCGCGCGCACGCGACTGGCCGCCATCACGCACGGACTGCTGCTGCTCGCCGTCGTGCTCGTGGGCGCGGCCGTCGTCTCGCAGATCCCGCTGGCGGCGCTCGCGGGGGTGCTCATGGTGACCTCGTGCCGCATGGTCGCCCCGTCGACGGTCCGTGCGGTGATGGGATCGACGCGATCGGATGCCGTGGTCTTCGTCGTCACCGCGATCATCACCGTCAGCGTCGACCTCGTCTACGCCGTGCTGATCGGCGTGCTCGCGGCAGGATTCTTCGCGCTGCGCCAGCTCGCCAAGGCCAGCGGCGTGCACCGCGAGGAGCTGCCCGGCGCCGCACAGCCCGGTGACGAGCGCATCGCCGTGTTCCGGATCGAGGGGGCGCTGTTCTTCGGCGCCGCCGAGCGGATGATGGAGCGCGTCATCGCGCTGCGCGACATCGAGGTGGTCGTGCTTCGGATGTCGCAGCTGCAGATCCTCGATGCCACCGGCGCGCAGGTGATCACCGACATGATCGTATCGCTGGAGCGCCGCGGCATCACGGTGCTCGTCAAGGGCATCCAGCCGCGGCATCTCAAGCTCGCCGAGCATGTGGGGGTGCTGCGCTCACTGCGCCACCAGAACCATCTTTTCGACGAGCTGGGCACCGCCGTCGCGCACGCCCGCAGCCACATCGTCCGCGCCGCGCGTTGACCCGCCGCCGAATCAGACCTCGTCGCGCAGCTCGCCGTGGATGCGGCGGAGGTCCTCCATGAGCGACCCGATCAGCACCCAGTGCTCGGGTGCGGGTGGGCGCGTCGTCAGCGGGGCGGTGAGCGCGGGCACCGCCGAGGTCAGGACATCGGGCTCGGGTGCGGCATCCGCCCGCTGGACGGCCAGGCGCGTGTCGTGCCCGGCGCGCCGCAGCTGCTCGGCGATCGCCCGCACCAACGGGTCGCCGACGAGCGAGTCGTCGTAGTGGTCGAAGTACGCCCTGGTCATCCCGATCACCTGCGTGGTCACCGGGGAGAGACGATCGAACAGCGCGCGCAGCTCGACGAGCTCGTCCCGGTGCCGCGACCTCCTGGGGTTCAGGGACAGCGACTCCTCCGCGGATGCCAGGGATGCCTCGGCGGCGTCCTTCATGGGGCGCAGCAGACGCGCCTGCAGCAGCAGCTCGTGCAGCTCGGCGCTCGTCCTGGTGCTCGGCAGCGCGTCGGCGAGACGGTCGAGGGACGCCGCGAGCTCGCGCCCCAGCAGCCCGATGTCCCGGCGGGCGGGGGAGGTGAGCACGGGAGGGACGACGGCGACGTTGATGGCGAACCCGACTGCCGCGCCGATGAGGGTCTCGATGATGCGGGTGGTGGCGTAGTCGGGGCTCGACGAACCCAGTGCGAGCACCAGCACCGCGGAGATCGCCACCTGGTTCCCCGTGCCCGTCGACGCGCGCAGCGCCCACGCGACGAGCATCGCCACCACGACGGATGCCGGGACCACCCAGCCCTGCGGGCCGAGCAGCGCGCTCAGGAGCACGGCGATGACGACGCCGACGATGACGCCGATGCTGCGCTCGACGGCCTTGGACAGCGACTGGTTCACGCTGGGCTGCACCACCAGCAGTGCCGCGATCGCGGCGAACACCGGCAGCGGGCCGGGCATCAGCCACGCGGCGAGGAACCAGGCGGCGATGGTCGCCGCGGCCGACTTCAGCACCTGCAGGAGCGGTGCACGGCGTGCGGCACGGATCGCGGCGGGGAAGCGCATGCGTCCACGGTAGTCGCGCAGGCAGCCGCCCGCCGTACCCTGCCCGCCTGCCACAGCCCCTCCGGCGCCCCGCTCCACGGTGAGGACATCACCTCAGCGGCGGCCGGTATCCTGGGTGGGCGACTGGCGAAGCCGGATGACCGGCAGGGAGCGCGAGAACACGGCATCGACCGCCTGGGTGCCCATCACGACAGATGGGAGCATCCATGCGCTACGGAATGAATCCGCACCAGTCCGCCTCGGTCGAAGGCGGCCCCGCCGTCCTCAACGGCGAGCCTTCGCTGATCAACTACCTCGACGCGCTCAACGCGTTCGCGCTCGTGCGCGAGGCCGATGAGGCGGGTGGCCTCCCCGCGGCGGCGTCGTTCAAGCACGTGTCCCCCGCGGGTGCGGCCCTGGCCGGGCCCGTCGACGAGGTCGCCGCCGAGACCTGGCGCACGTCCGGTGTGGGTGAGGACACCCTGATCTCGGCCTACGTGCGGGCCCGCGATGCCGACCCGAAGTCGTCCTTCGGGGACGTGGTGGCGCTGTCGCGGCCGGTGGATGCCGAGACCGCGGAGTTCCTGCGCACGGTCATCTGCGACGCCGTGATCGCCCCCGGCTACGAGGAGGGCACGGTGGGCGTCCTCAGTGGGAAGAAGTCCGGCCGGTTCCTCGTCTTCGAGGCCGGTGCCGACTGGGCGCCGCCGGCGCGCGAGCGTCGTGAGGTGCTCGGCACCGTCATCGAGCAGGACCGGGATGCCGCGGACCTGGCCGCCGCGCTCCCGGCGGGCGTGCTGGACGGGCGCCACCGCCGCGACGCCCTGCTCGGGATGGCCACCGCGCGCTACACGCAGTCGAACTCCGTCGTGCTCGTGCGCGACGGCGCGGCGGTCGGCATCGGCGCCGGGCAGCAGAACCGCGTCGACTGCGTGCGCCTCGCGGGGGCCAAGGCCCGCGTGTGGTGGCTGCGCCGGCATCCGTTCGTCCGTGAGCTGCCGACCGTCGAGGGGATGCGCAGGCAGGACCGCCTGAACTGGCAGGTGCGCTTCGCCGGCGCCGAGATGACCCGCGCGCAGCTCGTCGAGTTCGAGGGGCTCTTCGGTGCGGAGGCCGCGGGCCGGTACGGCGATGACGGCTGGCGAGCGGAGTGGGCACAGCGGCTCGACGACGTCACCCTCGTCTCGGACGGCTTCCTCCCGTTCCGCGACAACGTCGACCACGCCGCGGAGTTCGGCGTGGGCACGATCGTCGAGCCCGGCGGCTCGACGCGCTCGGACGAGGTCGCGGCGGCCGCCGCCGAGCACGGCATCCCCCTCGTCACGACGGGACTGCGCCTGTTCCACCACTGAGCCGGGCCGGCCTCCTCGGGACCGGCAGCAGCACGAGGATCTGTCACACCCTTGAGCGTGACAATGGAGTAAGGGTAGGCTTACCTACGCTGACTTCAGCACCCCTGCCCTCTCACAGTGAAGGAACGCCTGTGCGCACTTCCCGAATCCTCGGCGCCGTCGCGGCCACCGCTCTCGTCCTCGGCCTGGCGGCCTGCTCCGGCTCCGCGCCCGACACGGCCGCCGCCGATGCCGACACAGGAGCGGATGCCGGCTTCCCGGTGACGATCGAGCACGTCTACGGCGAGACGGTCATCCCCGCCAAGCCCGAGCGCGTCGCGACCATCGCCTGGGCCAATCACGAGGTGCCGCTGGCGCTGGGGATCGTGCCGGTCGGCATGAGCAAGGCCACCTGGGGCGATGACGACGGCGACGGTGTCCTGCCCTGGGTGGAGGACAGGCTCGAGGAGCTGGGGGCCGAGACGCCCGTGCTGTTCGACGACACCGACGGCATCGACTACGAGGCCGTCAGCGACACCGACCCCGACGTCATCCTCGCCGCGTACTCCGGGCTGACCCAGGAGGAGTACGACACGCTGTCGAAGATCGCGCCCGTCGTCGCCTATCCCGGCGTGGCCTGGGGCACGTCCGTCGACGACATGATCAGGATGAACGCCGCCGCCCTCGGGCTGGCGGAGGAGGGCGCGGAGCTCATCGACGAGCTGCACGGCGAGGTCGCCGCGGCGCTGGAGGCGCACAGTGCGCTCAAGGGCAAGAAGGTGCTGTTCTCCTATCTCGACCCGAGCGATCTCAGCCAGGTCGGCTACTACACGGCCGCCGACACGCGCCCGGGGTTCCTCGCCGCGGCGGGTCTGCCGATGCCGTCGATCGTCGACGCGCACGCCGACAGCACCGACTTCTACCTCACCGTCAGCTCCGAGAAGGCCGACGAGCTCGACGACGTCGACGTGTTCGTCGGCTACGGCGACGACTCGCTCATCGCCACGCTGCAGGCCGACCCGCTGCTGTCGAAGATCCCGGCCATCGCCGCGGGCCACGTGGCGATCCTGCCCGATGCCACACCGCTGGCGGCATCCGCGAACCCCTCGCCGCTGTCCATCCCGTGGGGCATCGACGACTACTTCGCCCTGCTGGCGGCCCCGCTGTCCGGACAGTGAGCGCTGTCGCATCCGTTCGACCGGATGCCGCGGCGGTGCGGCATCCGGTGACGGTGCGCACGCTGTGGCTGGTCGCCGGAGGAGCGGTGCTCATCATCCTCGTGGTGCTGTCGGTGTCGTTCGGGATGCGCGCGGTGAGCCTCTCCGACATCCTGGCCGGGCTCGCCGGTCACGAGGAGACCCTGGGCAGGGCAGCCGTGGTCAAGCGCGTGCCCCGGACGGTGCTCGCGGTGCTCGTCGGTGCGGCCCTGGCCGTCTCGGGAGCCGCCATGCAGGCGGTCACGAGGAATCCGCTGGCCGATCCCGGCATCCTCGGTGTGACCAACGGCGCCTCCCTCGCCGTCGTACTGGGGCTGGCGTTCCTGGGCGTGACCAGCGCCTGGGGGCAGATCGCCGTGGCTGTGGTCGGCGCGTCGGCCGCCGCGGTCTTCGTCTACGCGGTCGGGTCGCTGGGGCGCGGGGGCGCCACTCCGCTCAAGCTCACTCTCGCCGGCGCCGCCACCTCGGCGGCCTTCGCCTCGCTGATCAGCGCCGTCATGCTGCCCCGGGTGGAGCTGCTGCAGGCGTGGCAGTCCTGGCAGATCGGCGGCGTGGGCGGTGCGGACTGGACCAAGATCGCCGTCGTCGTCCCCGTGCTCGCCGCCGGCGCCCTGATCTGCGCCGCCTGCGCGCGCGGCCTGAACTCCCTCGCACTCGGCGACGATCTGGCGGCGGGCCTGGGGGAGAGGGTGCTCCGCACCCGCCTGATCTCGGCCCTGGGCGCCGTGGTGCTGGCCGGTGCGGCGACGGCGATCGCCGGACCGATCGGGTTCGTCGGCCTCGTCATCCCGCATCTGTGCCGGATGCTGGTGGGCACCGACCATCGTTGGCTGCTGCCGCTGTCGGCCATGGCGGGTGCGGTGCTCCTGCTGGCGGCCGACATCGTCGGACGACTGATCGCGTCCGAGGAGGAGATCCAGGTGGGCATCGTCACGGCGGTCATCGGCGCCCCGATCTTCATCTGGATCGTCCGCAGGCAGAAGGTGCGTGAGCTGTGACCGTCGACGTGGACCGCTCCGCACCCGCCGCAGGAACCTCCGCCGCCGTGCGCCGGGGACGGCGAGCCCGCCACCGACGCCATGCGATGGCGAGCATCGTGCTCGGCGCGCTGCTGCTGGCACTGGTGTGCACGGCCCTCATGGTCGGGAACACCTTCTACGGCCCCGGCGAGGTCATCCAGGTGATCCTCGGCCGCCCCGTGCCGGGCGCGTCCTTCACGGTCGGCGAGTTGCGGCTGCCGCGCACCGTGCTGGCGGTCCTGGCGGGGGCTGCGTTCGGCATCGCCGGCGTCACCTTCCAGACCATGCTGCGCAACCCTCTGGCATCCCCCGACATCATCGGCATCTCCGAGGGGGCGAGCGCCGCGGCCGTCTTCGGCATCATCGTGCTGTCGGCGGACGGCCCCGTGGTGGGGCTGCTGGCCCTGGGCGGCGCCCTGGTGACCGCCTTCGCGATCTACCTGCTGTCCGTGCGCGGCGGCTTCGCCGGCACCCGGCTGATCCTCATCGGGATCGGCGTGGCCGCGATGCTGCAGAGCGTCGTCTCGTACGTGCTCTCGCGCGCCGCGCAGTGGGACATCCAGACCGCCATGCAGTGGCTCACCGGCAGCCTCAACAACGCCTCCTGGGAGCGGGTGACACCCCTCGCGATCGTCCTGCTGGTCGTGCTGCCGGTGCTGCTCGCGCAGTCCGGCGCGCTGGGGATGCTGCGACTGGGCGACGACTCCGCGGCCGGCCTCGGGGTGCGGGTCGATGCGACCCGAGCGCTGTTCATCGTCGGTGCGGTGGCGCTGCTCGCCTTCGCCACCGCCGCGACCGGGCCGATCGCCTTCGTCGCGTTCATGGCCGGGCCCATCGCCGCGCGCATCACCGGCCCCGGCGCCGCGCTGCTGGTCCCCAGCGCACTGGTGGGGGCCGTGCTCGTCCTGGCCGGGGACCTGATCGGCCAGTTCGCCCTCGGCTCCCGGTACCCCGTCGGCGTCATCACCGGCGTGCTCGGAGCACCGTATCTGATCTATCTGCTCATCCGCATCAACAGACAGGGGGCGTCACTGTGACCGTGAGTCATCAGCTCGAAGCCGTCGACATCACCCTCGGCTACGGCGACCGTCTCGTCGTCGAAGGGCTCGACCTGACCATCGCGCCCGGACGGATCACGTCGATCGTGGGGGCGAACGGATGCGGCAAATCCACGCTGCTGCGCGCCCTGGCCCGGCTGCTGCGCCCGGCATCCGGCCGGGTCCTGCTGGACGGCGCGTCGATCCGCAGCCGCTCCACCCGGGAGGTCGCCCGGGTGCTGGGGCTGCTCCCGCAGTCGCCCATCGCTCCGGAGGGCATCGCCGTCGCCGACCTCGTGGGGCGCGGGCGGCACCCGCATCAGCGGGCGATGTCTCGCTGGAGCGCGCACGACCACGATGTCGTCGCCGACGCGCTCGAGGCCACCGGCATCGCCGATCTCGCCGACCGCAGCGTCGACGAGCTCTCCGGCGGCCAGCGCCAGCGGGTGTGGATCGCGATGGCCCTCGCCCAGGAGACGGACATCCTCCTGCTCGACGAACCCACCACCTTCCTCGATGTGGCGTACCAGGTCGAGGTGCTGGACCTGCTCACGGACCTGAGCGTCCGGCGGGGCACGACGATCGTGATGGTGCTGCACGATCTGAATCTCGCCGCGCGATACAGCCATCAGCTCGTCGCGATGAAGCAGGGCAGGGTGCACGCGGTGGGGGCGCCGGAGCGGGTCGTCACGAGCGACCTGGTCCGCGAGGTGTTCGGGATGGCGAACCACGTGACGGTCGATCCCGTGTCGGGAACGCCGATGGTCACCCCCATCGGGCGTCACCACGCCCGCGGACCCGAGGTGGCGGTGTCGGCGGAATAGGGAATCCTCCGGTCGCTCGTCACGATCGAGCTCGAACAGGCGGCGCGCGGTGTCCGGCTCAGCTCCAGCCGAGGCGCTGTCGCACGAAGGCGCGGGAGGCGGGGCAGCCGTCATCGTCGATGCGGGCGACCTCGCCGTGGCTGATGAGGGCGCCGGATGCCGTGAAGCGGCGCTGCAGGGCCTCCGCGGCCTTGACCATGAGCGGGCCGCTGTCGTTCGTCCGCTCCCCGGCGCGCAGCATCGACGGCTGGGCGTACACGATCAGCTCGGTGCCGTCCTCCGTGGCCCGTGCGCAGGCGATGGCCAGGGTCAGGGCGACGCGCGGCCACAGGAACGGCAGCAGGTTCAGCGGGAAGTACTCGTAGTCGATGTGCGTGAGCGCCCATCGACGTGCGGGGCGGCCGATGGTCAGGGCCTGTGCGACCCACGGGCCTCCTGATGCGGTCAGCGTCGCCTGCAGAGCCGTCGTGTCCGGGACGAAGCGCGCGGACCGCAGAGCGGAGACGCCCTCACTCAGCGCGGCGGCGGGGGCGGCGCGCACGATGAACCGCGCCCCGCGGATGCCGTGCCGATCCGTGCCCGGGGCGATTCTCGTGCTCCTGCCGTGCCCGACGTACACTCAGATGCTCCATGCGCGGGAGACGGCGTCATCGGCATCCCGATAGCCGTCCGCCGCCTCGCGCACGGCCGTCGACAGCGCCGTCGCCGCGGCCATCGCGTCGCCGAGGTCGCTCTGCCAGCCGGCCTGAGTCCGCCCCCATGCCTCCGACGCCGCACCCGTCCACTGGGTCAGGAGCTCGGCCGTGGCCTGATCGAGCTCCAGCTGGTGCCCGTCGATCAGTTCCCGGGTGCTCGTGATGTCCGTCGCGGCGATATCGAGCGTGTCGGGCTCGACCTTGTAGGCGCTCTCGCTCACCACTGTCCTCCTCGTCGTGCGTCGCGCAGGGTCTGTGCGATCTGCGCGGCGATCTCGTCGTAGTTCTGCTGGGCCTCGCGGGCCAGGCCCTGAGCCTGAAGATGCGGTGCTCGCTCCGCGCGGGCCGCGGGCTCGTCCTCGTCGTCGAGCGACTCCTCCCACGAGGCGCGCAGTCGGGAGAGGTTCTGCCGCGCCATGCCGCGCAGCCGTTCGGCCTCCTCCGAGGTGTCGGCGCCGGAGAGCACGTCGGCGAACGTCGTCCGCCCGGTGTCGATCCGGCGCTGGACGATGCGCCATTCCGGTCCGAGCTCGCCCGCGCGGGCGGCTTCCGCGCGCTTCTTCTCGGCGTCGGCGAACGCCGCCTCGTGCGCCGCCCGATCCGCCTCCAGCGCGGCGGTCTGCTCCTGGATCACGCGGAGCATGTGCGCGAGCTTCTCGGGGAACGTCCCGTCGACCGGCTCGAAATCGTCATCAGACGCCGACACGGACAGCTCCCGCCCGGATGATCCCCTCGTACAGGTCCGACATGCGCAGCGCCGCGTCCACGGCGGAGGAGACGTTGCCCGCCATGCTGGAGACGAGGTCGTAGATCAAGTTGATGATCTTGTACATCTTGCGCGCCTGGTCGATCCACTCCATGATCTTGATCGCACCGACGACGGCGTCGACCAGCCAGCCGGCCACGGGGACGGCGGCCATGCCCGCCATGAGCATGAGGTCGTAGCCGAGCTGTTTGAGGTACCCGAGGATGAGGCTCACGGCCTGCTTGCAGGCGAAGATCAGGCCTGTCAGCGCCGTGGAGATCAGCCCCGTCGGACCCGCAGCGACGGTGTGGGCCTGCGAGATGACGCCCGCCGCGGCGAGGAAGGCCTCCGAGCCCTTGCCTCGCCAGACGGCCAGTGGCGGGAGCAGGCCCATGTAGTTCTGCGAGATGGCGGTGAGCGCGTCGCCGGTGTGCTTCCAGGCCTGCGAGGCCTCCCGCATCCTCTCCCAGTCGCCGACGAACGGCTTGGTGATCTCCTCGAGGAGGGAGTATCCGAACAGCTGCTCCCAGATCCAGTCGACCCCGCCGAAGATCGGCCCCGCGCTCCATCGGATGCTCTCGATCTCGGGATCCTCGCCCTGTGGGCGGGGCAGGTACGACCGGGCATCCGAGGTCTCGACGACCTCGCGCGAGTCGGAGAACCCCGAGCGGATGCGGTCCGTCACCCGCTGCGAGGTCTCATCCGCCCACTCGCCGAACGAGAAGCCGTCCCAGAAGATCTGGTTGAACAGGTTCCCGTCCGGTTCGCCGTAGCGCGACGGAGCCTGGTCGATCGCGCCGCCGAGGGTCGGCATCTCCGGCGCCTGGTACGGCGGCAGCGGCTGCTGGGTGAGGATGAGGATCACCCGGCTCATCAGCTCGTGCGCCCGTTCCTCGGCATCCTGATAGGCCTGGACGGTCTGCCCCATCCGCTCGGCGCCGAGGCTCGACGCGCTGCGGGAGAGGTTCGCGACGCCGATGCCCGCGTCCACGACGGCGTCGCCGATCGGTTTGAAGAGCATGAGGATGAGGCCGAGCTCGCCCGCCGTCATGCGCGCGTACTGCTCCAGGTGCTTCCCGATGGCATCCGCGTGCTCGCTCTGCCTGGTCAGCAGCTGCTGCGCGAGCGACAGCTGGCCCATGTCCACATCGATCATGTCGGCTCTCCTGAGGTGTCTCGCTCTGCGTCGTCCTGGACGAGGCTACCCCGCGGGGCGCTGTGCACGCGCGGGGACAACTCCCCATCCCCGTCGCAGGGCGGGCGCCGCCTCCTGCCGATCCGACGAACCGGAATACCCAGAGAGGGTATCTGGTTGAGGCAGGACAAGAGTACCCTAGGGGGGTATTAGCGATCGAGGGGACGAGATGACCACCACAGAGTTCCAGGTGACCGGGATGACCTGCGCGCACTGCGAGATGTCCGTACGCGAGGAGGTCGAGCAGATCGCCGGCGTCGAGGGCATCGACGTGAGCGCCGCCACGGGGCGCCTGATCGTCACCTCCGTGGCCCCCGTGGACCCGGATGCCGTGATCGCCGCCGTCGACGAGGCGGGCTACCGGGCCGTCGTCGCCTGAGCATCCGATTCCGGAGCACCCATGACCATCGCAGAGACCTCCCGCATCGATCTCGACATCGGCGGGATGACGTGCGCCTCGTGCGCGACGCGCATCGAGAAGAGGCTCAACAGGCTCGACGGCGTCACCGCCACCGTCAACTATGCGACGGAGAAGGCCCAGGTCGTCGTCGCGGGGGCCGTGGACCCGGCGCTGCTCATCGCCACGGTCGAGAACGCCGGGTACACGGCATCCGTCCCCGCGGCAGAGCAGCCCCGTCAGGACGATGATGAGGACCCCGAGCTGCGTGTGCTGCGACACCGTCTGATCGGATCCATCGTGCTGAGCGTGCCGGTCATCCTGCTGGCGATGATCCCCGCGCTGCAGTTCACCTACTGGCAGTGGGCGTCGCTGGCGCTCGCAGCACCTGTCGTCGTGTGGGCGGCCTGGCCGTTCCACCGCGCCGCCTGGGTGAACCTGCGCCACGGCGCGGCCACCATGGACACCCTGATCAGCCTCGGCACCTCGGCCGCGTTCCTGTGGTCGCTGTACGCGCTGTTCCTCGGCACGGCCGGGATGCCCGGCATGAGGCACGGGTTCTCGTTCGCGTTCGAGCGCACCGACGGGGCAGGCAGCATCTACCTCGAGGTCGCGGCGGGCGTGACGATGTTCGTGCTCGCAGGACGCTATGTCGAGAAGCGCGCCAAGCGGCAGGCCGGTGCGGCGCTCCGTGCGCTGATGGAGCTCGGGGCGAAGGACGTGGCGGTGCTGCGCGACGGTGCCGAGGTGCGCATCCCCATCGCCGAGCTGCGCGTGGGCGATGAGTTCGTCGTCCGCCCCGGAGAGAAGATCGCGACCGACGGCGTCGTGACCGGCGGCACCTCGGCCGTGGACCGGTCGATGATCACCGGGGAGTCCGTCCCCGTCGAGGTGGTGGCGGGGGATGCCGTCACCGGCGCCACCGTGAACGCCGGCGGGCGTCTGGTCGTGCGAGCCACCCGCGTCGGCGCCGACACGCAGCTCGCGCAGATGACCCGGATGGTCGAGGACGCGCAGACCGGCAAGGCCGAGGTGCAGCGCCTGGCCGACCGCATCTCGGGCGTCTTCGTGCCGATCGTCATCGGCATCGCCCTGGTGACGCTGGTGGCCTGGCTGCTGCTGGGCTTCCCGGCGTCCATGGCGTTCACCGCCGCTGTCGCCGTGCTCATCATCGCCTGCCCGTGCGCGCTGGGGCTGGCCACGCCCACGGCGCTCCTGGTGGGCACGGGCCGTGGCGCGCAGCGGGGGATCCTCATCAAGGGGCCGGAGGTGCTGGAGTCCACCCGCCGCGTCGACACGATCCTGCTCGACAAGACCGGCACGGTCACCGAGGGGCGCATGACCGTCGTCGAGGTGGTGCCCGAGCAGGGTACGGATGCCGCGGAGCTGCTGCGCCTGGCCGGCGCCGTCGAGCACGCCGGCGAGCATCCCATCGCCCGCGCCATCGCCTCGCGCGCGCGGGATGCGCACCGCCGTTCGGAGCCGGCGGGCCCGGCGCGGCGTGTCGAGGACGGACACGCCGACACGACGACGGATGCTCCGACCGACGGCACCGCGCTGCCGCCCGTCGAGTCGTTCCAGAACCACGAGGGCCTCGGGGTCTCCGGCATCGTCGACGGGCACGCCGTGCTGGCCGGGCGCCTGTCCCTGCTGGAGGACTGGTCCGTGCATCCGTCGGAGGCGTTGCTGGCGGCGAAGGCGGATGCCGAGGCCGCCGGGCGGACGGCGATCCTCGTCGCCTGGGACGGCGCCTCCAGGGGCATGATCGCCGTCGCCGATGAGCTCAAGGCCACGAGCGCGGAGGCCGTCGCGCAGTTGAAGGCGCTGGGGCTGACGCCCGTGCTGCTGACCGGTGACAACGAGGCGGTCGCCCGGGACGTCGCCGCCCGGGTGGGCATCGCCGAGGTGATCGCCGAGGTGCTGCCGGCCGACAAGGTCGCCGTCGTCGCGCGACTGCAGGACGACGGGCGCGTCGTCGCCATGGTCGGCGACGGCGTCAACGACTCGCCCGCCCTCGCGCAGGCCGATCTGGGCATGGCGATGGGCACCGGCGCGGATGCCGCCATCGAGGCGTCCGACATCACCCTCGTGCGCGGGGACCTGCGTGCGGCCTCGGATGCCATCCGCCTCTCCCGGCGCACGCTGAGGACGATCAAGGGCAACCTGTTCTGGGCGTTCGCGTACAACACGGCCGCCGTCCCGCTGGCGGCCCTCGGCCTGCTCAACCCCATGCTCGCCGGTGCCGCGATGGCCTTCTCGAGCGTCTTCGTGGTCGGCAACAGCCTGCGCCTGCGCTCCTTCCGGTGAGGCCCGCTCCGGGCGCCGGGGTCACCGCCGGTCGCCGCTCCGTCCCTCGTCGGCGACCGGCCGGCCCGCGCGCTGCTGGCCGGGCAGGGGGCGCGAGCGCCGCCCGTAGATGAGCTCGGAGGAGTCCAGCAGCCACGGCACGAGGGTGATCGTCACGCCGTGCACGAGCATCAGCTGCGCGGCGATGCGGCGCGCGCGGCGGTTGTGCAGCAGCTTCTCCCACCAGTGACCGACGATGTACTGCGGAAGATAGACGGTCACCACCGACGGTCCGTGCCGCTCGCGGTACCGGAGGATGAACTGCTCCACGGGTCGGGCGAAGGTGCGGTACGGCGAGTCGACGATCACGAGAGGGACGGGGATGCCGTGCTGCCGCCACTGCCGCTGAAGCTCCTCCCCGTCCTCCGGTGTGAGGGCGATGTGCACGGCGATGGTCTTCTCGTGCCGAGCGGCGATGGCGTAGTCGAGGGCTTTGATGACCGGCTTCTGCAGCCTGCTCACCAGCACGATCGCGACGTCCCCCGTGGAGCCGAAGTGCGTCGTGTCGTCGAGGGCGATCTCCTGCTCGACGTCGCGGTAGTACCGTTTGACGCCCAGCATCAGCAGCGCCAGCACGGGGATGGCGAAGAACACCATCCACGCCCCGTGCGCGAATTTCGTGACCGTGACGATCAGCAGCACGGCGACCGTCATCACGGCTCCTGCGGAGTTGACGGCGAGGCCGATGCGCGCCGAGCGCCGCCCGCCGTCGGCGTCCTGCGGGGCGACCCCGGCCCCGCCGCGCAGGATGCGTCGCCAGTGCCGCACCATCCCGATCTGCCCGAGCGAGAACGACACGAACACGCCGATGATGTACAGCTGGATGAGGCTCGTGAGATTCGCCTGGAACACGACGAGCACCACGGCCGCCGCCAGCCCCAGCACGAGCATCCCATTGGAGAACACCAGCCGGTCGCCGCGGGTGTTCAGCGCCTTCGGGGCATAGCCCTCGCGGGCGAGCACCGAGCCCAGCAGCGGGAAGCCGTTGAACGCCGTGTTCGCGGCCAGCAGCAGCACGCAGGCGGTCGCGGCCTGGATGAGGAAGAACGGGATGCTGCCCGCGCCGAACGTCGCCGCGGCCACCTGCGCCATGAGGCTCGGCTGCGGGCTCGTGCAGTCGAAGCCCACGAGGTCGCAGGGGTTCTCGGCATAATGCACGCCCGACACGAGGGCGACGGCCGTCAGCCCCGCGAACAGCACGGCGGCGATGGAGCCCATGAGCGTGAGTGTCGTCTTCGCGTTGCGGATCTTGGGCGTGCGGAACGCCGGCACCCCGTTGGACACGGCCTCCACACCGGTCAGCGCTGAGCATCCGCTGGAGAACGCGCGGAGGATCAGCAGCACCACGGCCGCCTGACCGAGGCTCTCCGCGTGCACGGTGTACGCCGCGCTCGCGGCGACGGGGGCGTCGCCCAGCAGCATCCGCACCAGGGCCGTGCCGATCATGACGACGACGGACCCGATGAACACGTAGGTGGGGATCGCGAAGACGGCGGACGCCTCGCGCACGCCGCGCAGGTTCACGATCACGATGAGGGCGACGAACCCCACCGCGAGCTCCACCCGCACCCCGGCCAGCTGCGGGACCGCGGAGATGATGTTGTCGACGCCGGATGCGATGGACACCGACACCGTGAGGATGTAGTCGACCAGCAGCGCGGCGGCGACGATCACCGAGGGCACCTCGCCGAGGTTGCGCTGGGCCACCTCGAAGTCCCCGCCGCCCGAGGGGTACGCCCGGATGATCTGCCGGTAGCTGAGCACCACGACGATCAGCAGCACCACCACGGCCGCCGCCACCCACGGACTCAGCGTGAGGAGCGCCGTGCCGCCGATGAGCATGATCATCAGCATCTCCTGCGGACCGTACGCCACAGAGCTCAGCGCGTCGGAGGCGAAGATCGGCAGCGCCATGCGCTTGGGCAGCAGCTGATCATCGACCTGCTGCGTCGTGAGCGGTTCCCCCAGGAGGATGCGTTTCGCGAGCTGCGGGGCGTCCGCACTCTCGCGGCCATCGTGTGCCACGAGCGGCGACACTACGCCTGCTGCAGGCGGTGTGCAAGCACGGATCCCGCAGGCATCGCCGACAGCCGTCGTGGGCGCTCCGGTCCCGGTCCGAGGGGGCTCGGATCAGGCGGCGGGACCGCCGAGGCGCACGGACATCTCCGTGGCCGCCGACAGCAGCAGATCGCGGATCTCGGGCATGGAGCCGTCGTTGATGCGCGGGCTGGGGGCGGCGACGGTGAGCGCCGCGACGGCCTCGCCGGTGTGCCCGACGACGGGCACGGAGATGCTCGACAGCCCCTCCTCCTGCTCCTGCACGCAGGTGGCGAACCCCTGCTGCCGCACTTTCGTCAGCTCGGCCCTCAGCACGTCGGGATCGGTGATGGTCCGGGCGGTCCTGCGTTCCAGCGTCGTCGTGGAGAGGTAGGCGTCGAGGAACGCCTCGTCCTTCCACGCCAGCAGCACTTTGCCGGAGGCGTTCGTGTGCAGCGGCGACCGGCGGCCGACGTTGGCGACCATCGCGAACGAGTCGTCGGCCTGCCCGCGGTCGATGTACAGCACGGTGCTGTCGTCGATGATGGCCAGCAGCGTGGCCTCGCCCGTGACCTCGGCGAGGTGGTCCAGGTGCGACCGGCCCACTCGGGTGAGATCCGCTCCCCGCACGACCGCGCTGCCGAGCTCGTACACGCCCCAGCCGAGGCGGTAGCGGGCGTCGTCGTCCTTGCCGACCAGACCCTCCAGTTCGAGGGTCTTCAGCAGGTTGAACGTGGCGGGCTTGCTCAGGCCCACGCTCTCGGCCAGTTCTCCGAGCGGACTGGGCGCCGTCGACTGGGCGAGACGTCGCAGCAGCTGCACGGCGTGGACGACGGCGCGCACCGTCCGCGCGGAGCCCGCGGGCTTGCCGGGGGTGGGAGCGGCTCCTGCGACCATGTGATTCCCTTCAGATTCGACCTAGCGAGTATAAGGACCGTGCGTGTTGATCCGGCTGAGGTGCACGCGGAACGGACGCTATGCCGTGCCGTGCGCCGCCCGGGACCGTCGTGAGAGGGAATCGACGACGACAGCCAGGACCAGCACGCCTCCGGTCACCATGAACCGGATCGAGGAGTCCAGGTTGAGCAGGTTGAGGCCACTGGCGATCGCCTCGATCACGAGGATCCCCAGGAGAGCGGACTGCGCGTGGCCGCGCCCGCCGAACAGGCTCGTGCCGCCGATCACCGCCGCCGCGATCGCCGTGAGGTTCACGTCCCCGGTTCCGCTGCTGAGCGTCGCGGCGGCCAGCCTGCCCGCCGCGAGCAGCCCCCCGACCGCCGCCAGCAGCGAGGAGATCGCGAATGCCGACACGTACACCCAGTTGACGTGGATGCCCGCGCGCCGCGCGGCCTCGACATTGCCGCCGATCGCGTACATCGCGCGGCCCCACCGGGTGCGCTTGAGCGCGTAGGCGACGACGGCGATGACGGCGAGGAAGAACACGAACATGGCGGCCACCCCGCGAGAGGTGTTCAGGTACCAGACCACGGCCTCGAGGACGACGAGGATCGTGCCGGTGCGCACGAGGATGCCGGTCATCGACGCGGCGGACAGGCTGCCCCGCCGACGGGTGCGACGCGTGTGCACGGCGGCGAGGAGGTACCATCCGGCGATGGCCGCGGCCAGAACGTACGCGAGGGGAGCGGGCAGGAACATGGTCTGCGCGAACTCCACGATGAACGAGTCGAAGGGGAGGTTGATCGAGCCGTTGTTGCCCAGCAGCAGCAGCTGCAACCCGAGGACCGCCAGCAGACCGCCCAGGGTCGAGACGAAGCTCGGCACACCGAAGCGCAGGAAGAGTCCGGCGTAGATCAGCCCGATGACGGCTCCGATGAGCATCGGCGCGAGCAGGGCGATCCACAGCGGCAGCCCCAACTGCACGTAGAGCACAGCGAGGACGGCGGCGGAGAGCCCGCTGACCGAGCCGATGGAGAGGTCGATCTGCGCGAGCAGCAGCACCAGCACCACGCCGACGGCGATCGTGCCGACGGCCGCGCTGTCGAGCATGAGGTTGACGATGTTCGTGCTGGACAGGAACAGGGGATTGAGGATCTGGAACACGACGGCGATGAGGATCAGGCCGATGATCACCGGCAGCGAGCCGATGTCTCCGCTGCGGATGCGCCGCCATGCGGCGCGCAGCTGGCCGGCTGCGCCGGTGTCGGCGGCCAGCCGTTCGTCCTGGCGATCCAGGAGCCCGTCCGTGGAGGTCCCGTCGGTGGGGCGGGTGCTCATGCTCACTGTGCCTGCTCCTTCCTGGCGTGCGAGTCCTCCCGTGCCTTCACGGCATTGTCGGAGGCGCCCGTGATGGCGGTGACGATCTCCTCGTAACTGGTCTCCCTGGTGCGGAACGTGCCGTTGTTGCGACCCAGGCGCAGCACGACGATCCGGTCGGAGACGTTCTGCACATTGGCCATGTTGTGGCTGACGAGGATGACGCCGAGGCCGCGATCCCGGAGCCGTTCGACGAGGTTGAGGACCTCGGCGGTCTGCGCGACGCCGAGGGCTGCGGTGGGCTCGTCGAGCATGACGACGCTGGGGTCGCCCACCAGCGAGCGCGCGATCGCGACGGTCTGGCGCTGCCCGCCGGAGAGGCTGGCGACGGGAATGCGGACCGAGGGGATCTTGGCGGACAGCTGCGAGAGCAGGCCCCACGACCTCTTCTCCATGTCGACCTCGTCCATGGCCCAGGCCGATCCGCTCTCCCGGCCGAGGAAGAGGTTCTGCACGACGTTGAGGTTGTCGCACAGCGCGAGATCCTGGTACACGGTCGCGATGCCGAGCCGCTGCGCATCGAGTGGGCTGC
Source organism: Microbacterium soli (assembly GCF_039539005.1). Taxonomy (NCBI): domain Bacteria; kingdom Bacillati; phylum Actinomycetota; class Actinomycetes; order Micrococcales; family Microbacteriaceae; genus Microbacterium; species Microbacterium soli. Next base: position 1,086,364 of record NZ_BAABCP010000001.1, on the reverse strand, counting down.
TGAGGCTGGTCGGCACGCCGTTCCACAGCACGGTCCCCGAGTCCGCCGCGTGCGCGCCCGCGAGGATCTTCACGAGAGTCGACTTGCCCGCGCCGTTGTCCCCCACCAGCGCGACGATCTCACCCGGGTGGACGTCCAGATCGACGTCGGTCAGGGCGCTGACCGCGCCGAAGGACTTGCAGATGCCGCGCAGGGCGAGCAGCGGCTGTGCGGTCTTCGTGGATGACTGGGGCACGATGCTCCCTTCCTTCCGTCTGCGTCGAGTGGTGGTGAGGGTGCGCGCCGGTGGGGCGGGCGGTGCGCACCCTCACGATGCGGTGTGCGCGGGCCTACTGGATGCCGTTCGCCGCGCACGCCTCGGCGTACTGCGACGTGCACACCTCGTCGACCGTGTAGACGCCGTCCTTGATGACCGTGTCGGCGATGTTGTCGATCGTCACCGCCTGCGGCTGCTGCAGGAACGCCGGGATGCCGTTGACCTCGGCCGTGGCATCGGGCTTCTCGCCGTTGGCGAGCTGGATGGCGACTTTGGCCGCCTGCTGGGCCTCACCGGCGAACGAGTTGTACACCGACATGTACTGCTGGCCGGCGAGGATCGACTGGATGCTGGCGAGGGTGGCGTCTAGTCCCGTGGTGGGCACCAGCGCCATGCCCGCCGCGTTCATGGCGGAGATCGCCGCCTGTGCGTTGCCGTCGTTGGCGGAGTAGAACGCCTTGATCTGGTCGCCGAACTTCGAGATCTGCGATGCCGCGAACTGCTGCGCGGTCGGTCCGTCCCACGTCTCGATGTGGCTGAGCACCTGGTATCCGGCGCCCTCGATCACGTCCGATGCGCCCTTGCGGATGTTGACGGCGTTGTTGTCCGTGCTGGCCCCGTTGAGCATGACCACGCCGCCGGAGTCCACGCCGTCCTTCTTGAGCTTGTCGACCAGGGCCTGTCCCTGCAGCTCTCCGACCTTGGTGTAGTCGTTCGAGATGACGTACGCCAGGTCAGGACTCTGGATGAGCCGGTCGTACGCGATGACGGGGACGTCCTGCGCCTTGGCCTGATTGACGATGCTGGCCGCGGCGACGCCGTCCCACGGGTCGACGACGAGCACCTTCACGCCCTGGGTGAGCATGGACTGCGCCTGCTGCTGCTGCTTCGCCGCGTCCTGGTCGGCATTGGCGTAGAGCACTTCGCACTCGGCGCACAGTTCCTTCACGGCGGCTTCGAACTGCGGTCGATCCTGCGTCTCGTATCGTGTGGACGTCTCATCGGGCAGAAGCAGCCCGATGGTGAACGCCTCCTGCGCGGGGGCTTCGCCCGGCGAGGACGTGTCCGGGGCATCGGACGGCGCACTGCAGCCGGTCAGGGCGAGGCCGGCGGCGAGGAGTGTCGCGGCCATCAGGCCCACTGCGGAATGTCTTGCTGTGATCTTCATGGGGGAACCCTCCACTGATGAGAGTCGTCGTCGTCGGCGACTGTGCCGTAGCGTGACATCCCCTCAGGCGCCGGACAAGCCGTTTCCGACAGAAAGTGTTAACCTCTGACAAATCCTGTTAGCGACCGCTGAACTCGGGTGCGAGGGTCGTGCGATCCCACTCCGTGCAGATCTCCGTCGCCGCGTGAGCGAGCCTGAGCACCAGGCGGCTGGGAGCGATCCGCTCGAGATCCCGCGTGGGAACGACCACGGCCAGTGCGGCTCGGACCGTGCCGCGCTGCCCCCTCAGCGGCACGGCGACGCTGGAGAGCAGCCGCTCCTGCTCGCCCCAGCTCACCCCGTAGCCGTGTTCCCGGGTGAGGGCGATCTCGGCGCGGAGGGCGCGGCGACTCGTGATCGTCGCGGGAGTGACCGAGACGAGCGGACGGCTGAGGTATCCGCTGATCCGCTTCTCCGGCATCGCGGCGAGGAAGACCTTCCCGGACGCGGTCGTGTGCAGTGGTGAACGTCGCCCGATGTCGGCGACCATGCGGAATCCCGGTGACGTCTCCGCGCGGTCGACGTACAGCACCTTGTCTCCGGTCATGATCGACAGCAGCAGGGCGCCGGGCACCTGCTGCAACAGGCGGTGCAGAGGCGCGCGGGCGGCGTCGCGCAGCGCCTCCGCGTCGACCATGCGGCAGCCCAGTTCGTAGAGCCCCCAGTCGGGCAGATAGCACCCGTCGTCGTCGCGCCTGATCAGCTGGAGCGAGACGAGAGTGCCGAGCAGGTTGTATGTGGCGGGCTTGCTGAGCTGCGCCTTCCGTGCCAGGTCGCTCAGTGTCAGCGGAGTGCGACGCTGGGCGATGGCGCGCAGCAGGGTGACGGCGTGCGACACGGACTGCACGGTGCGCGGTCGCCGGACCTCGGGCGCGGTCGTCAGGGTCGAGGTCTCCAATGTCGCCTCCTTCACGTCGTCGTGCGTTAGCTGATGGTGAACATCGTTATCCAGATGCTATTGAAGCATCTCACTTTCCACTCCTACTGTGAAGTCGTCCGGCCGCTCGACGACCGGTGCGCAGAAGGAGAAATCCCATGGAATCGCCGTCGCTCGACATCGAGCACGCCCTGCATGTCGCCGAGGAGCAGGTTCGCCGGCTCGTCACCGACTATCCGGTGCAGTTCCCCACCTACACGCAGCGCGGGAAGTGGCATTTCGAGGACGATCCCTGGGCACCGGTGTGGACCGGCGGGTTCCTGGCCGGGCAGCTCTGGATCTTCGCGGAGCTGAGCGGTGAGGAATGGTGGCGGAACCGTGCCGAGCAGTACAGCCTCGCCCTCGAACCACGCAAGACCGACGCCGGCACGCACGACATCGGCTTCCTGTTCGACCCCAGCTGGGGCAGGTGGCATGCGCTGGATGCCAGTGCGCGCACCACCGATGTGCTCGTGCAGGCGGGGCGCACGATGGCCGGACGATTCAATCCGAACGGTCACTACCTGCGCACCTGGGTGGATGCGGGCAGCACGTTCATCGACGTGATGATGAACATCGGCGTGATCTTCCGGGCCGCGGCGCTGAGCGGCGACGAGGGCCTGCGGCGGATCGCGGTGGAACACGCTCTCACCACGCGCAAGTTCCTCGTGCGCGGCGATGCGACCACCGTGCACGAAGGATGGTTCGACCCGCGCTCCGGCCAGTTCCTCCATGCCGCCACCCATCAGGGCTTCCGCTCCGACTCCTGCTGGGCGCGGGGTCTGGCCTGGGGTATCTACGGCTTCGGCACCGCCTTCCAGGGCAGCGGCGACAGCCGGTTCCTCACCACCGCCCGGAGCCTCGCGGACACCTATGTGCAGCGCACCGGGACGGACTACATCCCTCCCAACGACTGGGACGACCCGCGACCGGTCCAGCCGTATGAGTCGTCGGCGGCGGCGATCGCCGCATCGGGGATGCTGCAGCTGGCGGAGCTGTGCGAAGACGACGGCGCTGAGTACGCGCGGTACGCGGTGGGCATCCTCACGGCGCTGACCGGCAGCACGTTCCTCGCGGATCCCGACCGGGAATGGGAGGGCGTCCTGCGGCACGCGACCTATCATCATGGCAACGGACTCGGGGTCGACGAGTCGGTGATGTGGGGCGACTACTACTTCACCGAGGCGCTGTGGCGACTGGCCTCGTCACCGTCGCTGCGCACTCTCGCCGGGTTCCCCGGCGGTTCCGCATCCGACTCCACGACGGCACAGCAGCCGATCCGAGACAGTCCCGGAAGGACATCGAGATGACACAGCAGTTCTCCTCACCACCGCACCTCCTGATGGGAGCGGACGCGCTCGAGGCCGCCGCAGAACGCCTGCCGCGCCTGGGCACCCGGGCTCTCGTCGTCACGGACCCCGGCATCGTCGCCGCGGGCATCGACAGGATCGTCACGGACGTGCTGGGCGCGGCGATCCCGTTCAGCACCTTCGCCGACGTCGTGGGCAATCCCGACATCGACACCGTCGAAGCCGCCGCCCGCGCGCGGGAGACGACCGGCGCCGATGTGCTCATCGCGATCGGCGGCGGGTCCAGCATCGATGTCGCCAAATCCGTGGCGGTGCTCGGCACCAACGGAGGGTCGATCACCGACTACGAGGGCGTGGACAGGTTCACGGCCCGTCCGCTGCCCGTGGTCGTCGTCCCCACCACCGTCGGATCCGGCTCCGAGGTCACCAAGGGCGCCGTGATCACCAACCCCGAGACGCAGGTGAAGATGGTGATCGTCTCCGACCTCATGTTCGCCGAGATCGCCGTGCTGGACCCGCGGGTGGTCGCCGGGCTGCCGGGCCGCATCGCCGCGACCACGGGGATGGACGCACTCACCCACGCCATCGAGGCGTATGTGGCGCAGGGCGCCAATCCCGTCACCGACGCGATGTGCCTGGGGGCGATCGAGCTCATCGGCGAGCACCTCGTCGCCGCGACGCAGGGAGACCCCGACAGCCTCTACGGGATGCTCGTGGCATCGTCCATGGCGGGCATCGGCTTCCACGATGCGGGCCTGGGGGCCGTGCACGCCCTCGCCAACACCCTCGGCGCGCACTTCGGCGTGCATCACGGGACGGCCAACGCCCTTTTCCTCCCCTACGTGATCGATTTCAACCTCCCCGCCGCTCCGGCGCGCTTCGCGCGCATCGCGCGGGCTCTGGGGGAGGAGGTGGGAGGCCTCTCCGACGACGAGGCGGCGGCCCGGGCATCCGTGGCCGTGCATCGCCTCGCCGAGCAGACCGGCGTGCCGCGCACGATGTCCGAACTCGGCGTGCCCCGCGACGCGATCCCCCGCCTGGCGGCGGACGCCCTCGCGCAGGCCGACCTGCCGGGCAACCCCCGCCCGGTCACGCTGGAGGATCTCATCACACTCTATGAGCGGGCGGCCTGAGGCCGTTCATCGGGAAGAAGGACGATCATGACCACTGCAATGTCCGCACGCTCCGTGCAGCACTTCATCGCCGGTGCGTTCGAGGACAGCGCCGAGAGCGCGCCGATCGACCGGTCGGCCCCGGCCACGGACGAAGTCGTCTCGGTCGTGCAGGCCGGCGGCCCCGTCGAAGTGTCCCGTGCGGTGGCCGCCGCACGGGCGGCCTTCGACGACGGGCCCTGGCCGCGCATGACCGGGATGGAGCGCTCCGTTCTCATCGGACGCGTCGCCGACCTCATCGAACGCGATGCGGCGACGCTCGCCGCGCTCGACGCGGAGGAGGTCGGCAAGCCCATCCGACTCGCCGAGGGCGACATCGCCGGTGCCGTCGGGCTGTGGCGGTACGCGGCGTCACTGGCGCTGACCATGAGCGGCTCGACGTACACGAACAACGGGCCGGACTTCACCGGGCTCGTGCTGCGCGAGCCGATCGGGGTGGTCGGCCTCATCGTGCCCTGGAACTTCCCCGCCCTCATCCTCAGCCAGAAGCTTCCGTTCGCGCTCGCCGCCGGGTGCACGGCGATCGTCAAGCCCTCCGAGCTGACCAGCTCCAGTGCGCAGCACATCATGCGCCTGACGGAGGAGGCCGGCTTCCCCCGGGGAGTGATCGGCATGGTGGTCGGCGACGGCAGAGCGGGACAGGCCATCGCCGAGGCCGACGGCATCGATCTCGTGTCGTTCACCGGCTCCACGGCCACCGGTCGACGGGTCCTCGCCGCGTCGGCGGGAAACCTCAAGAAGCTGTCGCTGGAGCTCGGCGGCAATGCGGCCAACGTCGTGTTCGCGGATGCGGATCTGGAGGATGCGGCGGCGGGCGTCGTGTTCGGCGTGAACTTCAACAACGGCGAGTGCTGCGTCTCGCAGCCCCGGCTGCTGGTCGAGGATGCCGTCGCCGATGACTTCGTCGCCGAGGTGGCCAGGCAGACCGCGCTGCTGCGGGTCGGACAGCCGATGGATCCTCGCACGGACGTCGGCGCGCTCATCCACGCCGGGCATCGGGAGAAGGTCACCTCGTACATCGACGGCGCATCGGGCGACGGCGCGGCCGTGATCTTCGGCGGGACGAGACTCACCGAGGGCGAACTGGGGCGCGGACAGTTCGTCGCGCCGACCGTGATCGACCGGGTCGCCGCCGGGTCGGCGGCGTTCCAGGACGAGATCTTCGGCCCGGTGCTCACCGTCACGCGGTTCCATGATCAGGACGAGGCCGTGCGACTCGCCAACGGCGTGCAGTACGGGCTGGCCAACAGCGTGTGGTCCAAGAGCGTTGACACGGTGCTGCAGGTCGCCAAGCGCCTGCAGAGTGGCACGGTCTATGCGAACACCACGATCGACGCCCCGCCCCAGATGCCCTTCGGCGGGTACAAGGCCAGCGGCGTCGGCCGAGAGATGGGCCAGGCGGGGTTCGAGGAGTTCACGGAGCTGAAGTCCGTCAACATCCGCACCGGCAAGCGCGCCGGCACCTTCGCGATACGTGCGGGAGCGTGACGGCGTGACGGGCCGGGAGCGAGCGCCGCGGACGAGCGGGGCGACCGTGATCGAGCTGGACGTGCGCGACGACGGCGTCGGCGTGCTGACCCTGAACGGACCGCCGCTGAACCTCATCACCAGGGAGGCCACGCGTCAGCTGCTGGAGGCGACCGCTCGGGTCGCGGAGGATCCGCGTGTGCGCGTGCTGGTGATCACCGGCGCCGGGGATCGGGCGTTCTGCGCGGGAGCCGATGTCACGGAGTTCGCGGACGTGCGCGCCGAGGTCGTCGAGCGCAAGCTGCGCCGTGAGAACGAGGCGATGACCGCGATCGAGGGGCTGCCCATCCCGACGATCGCGGCGATCGGCGGGGTGTGCCTGGGCGGCGGCGCCGAGCTCGCGCTCGCCTGCGACCTTCGCGTGGCCGATGCGGGCGCCGTCATCGGCTTCCCCGAGGTGGGACTGGGCGTGTTCCCCGGCTCGGGCGGGGTGTTCCGGCTCCCGCGCGTGGTGGGACTCGGGCGCGCCCTCGATCTGCTGTACAGCGGCCGGAGGATCTCGGCCGATGAGGCCCTGCGGATCGGCCTGGTCACGGAGGTGACCGCGCCCGGTGCGGCTCTGCAGCGGGCCCTCGAGCGCGGCGCGGCACTGGCATCCGGACCCGCGCTCGCGCTGCGGCTGATCAAGTCCGGTGCGCGCGACTCTCTCACCCAGACCACCGCGCAGGCCGTGGACGCGTCACTGGCCGACAGCGCCCGGGTCTTCACCGGTCCGGACATCGAGGAGGGCCTGGCGGCGTTCGCGCAGAAGCGACCGCCGCGATTCACGGCACCGCGCGAGATCGAGGCTCGCCCGGCGAAGGAGGAGGGACTGTCATGAACGGCATGCTCGACGGCATCAAGGTCGTGAGCTTCACCCACTACCTGCAGGGACCGTCCTGCTCGCAGATGCTCGGCGATCTCGGGGCGGACGTCGTGCGCGTCGAACCGATCGGAGGCTCGTACGAGCGCTTCTGGTCCGGTGCGCGCACCTTCCTCGGCGAGGAGAGCGTCTTCTTCCTGCTGGCGGGGCGCAATCAGCGCAGCGCGGAGATCAACCTCCGCGATCCTGACGGCGAGGAGGCGCTGTGGCGGATGCTGAAGGCGGCGGACGTCGTCGTGGAGAACTTCCGTCCCGGCGTGCTGGAGCGGCGCGGATTCGGGTACGAGGCCGTCAAGGCGCGCAATCCCGGCATCGTGTACTGCTCGCTGACGGGTTTCGGCCCCACCGGTCCACTGTCCTCCCGCCCGGGGCAGGACCTGCTCATGCAGTCCTTCAGCGGGCTGGCCTCGCTGAGCGGACGCGCGGGCGATCCTCCCGTCCTCGTCGGCTCGGCCATCGTCGACGAGCACTCCGCCGTGCTGGGCGCGATGGGCATCTGCGCGGCGCTCGTGCGTCGCAGCCGCACCGGGGAGGGCGCCAAGGTCGACAGCAACCTGCTCTCCGCGGCGATGGACCTCCAGCTCGAGCCGCTCAACTGCCATCTCAACGGGGGCGAGCTGTGGCCGCGCAGCGCCTCCGGCATCTCCTCTCGATTCCACCAGGCGCCGTACGGCGTGTTCGAGACCAGCGACGGCTGGCTCACGCTGTCGCTGGCCGACGGGCGGACCCTGGCGAGGGCGTTCGACGACCCGCGGCTGGCGGAGTTCTCACGCGACGACCAGTTCGACAGGCGCGAGGAGGTCAATGAGATCATCGGCGCGCACATGCGCACGAACACGATCGCGCACTGGCGGGAACGGCTGGACGAGATCGGGGTGTGGAACGCGCCCGTCAACGAGTATCCGGAGCTGCTGGAGGAGCCGCAGCTCGTGGCCAACGAGACGGTGCTCTCCTTCGAGCATCCGTCGGCGGGGACCGTGCGCGTGGTGAACCACCCGGTCAAGTACGACGGCCGCACTCCGCCGCTGCGGAGGGTGCCGCCGACGGTCGGACAGCACACCGATGAGGTGCTGCGCGAGCTCGGCTACACGGATGCCGACATCGCGCGCATGCGCGAGAGCGGATCCGTCGGCCCGGATCGCGCCGTGGTCGGGTTCGACCGGGAGAAGTCGGCGCCGGAGTCGTCGTATTCCGCCAAGCGCTGAGCCTCAGCGCACGCGCGCGCCCGGCGTCAGCTGCCCTCGGCGCGGCCCTGTCGCCAGTACCCCATGAACGCGATGGAGCGGCGGTCGATGCCGAGATCGCGCACCAGGTGCCGGCGCAGCGCCGTGATGGTCCCGGCCTCGCCGGCGAGCCAGGCGTACTCGCCGCCCGTCACGGCGTCCGGCACCTCCCAGAGCACCTCGTCGGGGTCGGGCTCCGCGAGTTCGGCGACCCCGGCGGCAGCGGAGCGCTGCCGCCCCCATTCGTGCACGGCCGCGCTGAGCCGCACGCCGTGCGCCGCGCCTCCGCGGGCCAGCCAGGTGACGCGCACGCCGTCCGGGGCGGTCAGCGGCAGAGCATCCGCCTCGGTGGGCACCTCGACGCAGACCTCGCCGGTGGTGTGCTCGGGCAGCGACTCCACGATCGAGCAGATCGCCGGGGCCGCCGTCTCGTCTCCGGCGATGAGGACGGAGGTCGCCGCACCCGGCTTCCACTCGATGCCGCCCGCGGGCTCCTCCGCACGCGCGTCGGGGCCCACCACCAGCAGCGGGTCGCCGACCTCCGCGCCGGTGGCCCAGGCGGATGCGGGGCCGTCCGTGCCGTGCAGCGCGAAGTCCACGTCGATCTCACGGTCGACCGGTCGCGGTGAGCGGATCGTGTACGTGCGGATGGGGTTGCGCAGCTCGTCGGGGAGCTCGCGCCAGCGCCGGTACCACTCGCCCATGCTCAGGCTCGCGTCCAGCTGCCCCACATCGGTGACCGTCCCATCCGCCAGCGGGATGATCAGCTTGATGCGCTGATCCAGTCCGTCGGTGCCGAAGTGCTGCAGGTCGTCCCCCTCCAGCGTGATGCGCGTGAAGCTCGGTGACAGGCGGCTGATGCGCGCGACGGTCGTGCGGAAGGTGCTGTACGGGTGGTGGCTCACGACTCCAGCATAGGTTAGGCTCTCCTAATATTTCTCGGGTTCCGTCTGGATGATCATCCGAGTGGGGCACGGCGCGACACCCTGTCCGCGCGCTCGACGCCCGTCCGCGGTCCCGGAACTTTCAGCCCATTCAGGTCACAGGAGCGTAACGTCGAGGTATGACCACGCTTCCTGTCGATGATGCGGCGATCGCCGAGGCGAGGCAGCTGCGCGATGCGTTCCAGCGGTTCCTGCGCGAGTACGAGTTCGGGATGCGCGAGGTCGAGACGAAGATCTCGATCCTGCGCGACGAGTTCACCCACATGCACGCGTACAACCCCATCGAGCACGTCAAGAGCCGGCTGAAGACGCCGGACAGCATCGCCGAGAAGGTCGCGCGTCGGGGCATCGGCACGGACTTCGAGAGCATGCGCGAGGGGATCACCGACATCGCAGGCGTGCGCATCACGTGCAGCTTCGTGAGCGACGTCTACCGCCTGTTCAGCCTGTTCACCCAGCAGGACGACGTGACCGTGCGGATCGTCAAGGACTACATCGCCGACCCGAAGCCCAACGGATACCGCAGCCTGCACGCCATCGTCGAGGTGCCGGTGTTCCTGTCCACCGGGCGGGTCGCGGTGCCCGTCGAGGTGCAGTTCCGCACGATCGCGATGGATTTCTGGGCGAGCCTCGAGCACAAGATCCACTACAAGTTCGACGGCCGCGTGCCCGCGCATCTCGTCCAGAGTCTGACGGACGCCTCGGATGCCGCGCAGGAGCTCGACCAGCGCATGGAGCGTCTGCACCGCGAGGCGCTGGAGGCCAACCAGCGCGTTCTCGAGGTCTGAGCCCGGGGCAGGTCCCCGCGTCCCGTCCCTCAGGGACGGGGCATAGACTTCTCGGCCGTGGGGGATCAGGTGCTGCTGGGCGTCATCGCGATCGGTATCGGCGTGCTCGTGGGCATCGGGCTGTTCGTGCCGTTCGTCGCGATGAGCTACCGTCGCCGAGGCCGGCTGAGTCTGCTTCGCCTGCTGGGATGGGCGGCGGCGCTGATCTCCTTCTGGGCGATCTGGACGTACACGCTGCTGCCGCTGCCCGAGCCCGGCGCCATCCGGTGCGTCGGCATGGTCACCGACCCCGGGGAGGTCGTGCGGGAGCTGCAGAAGGCGTTCACCGCATCCGGGAACCCGCTCACGCATCCCGCGTTCCTGCAGCTGGCGTTCAACGTGCTGCTGTTCGTGCCCTTCGGGTTCTTCCTGCGGGTGCTCGGCGGCCGCGGCCTCCTCGCCGCGCTGCTCATCGGCGGCGGGCTGTCGCTGTTCATCGAGACCACGCAGCTCACCGGCGTGTGGGGCGTCTACCCCTGCGCTTATCGCTTCTTCGACGTCGGCGATCTGATGACCAACACGACCGGGGCGCTGCTGGGATCGGTGTTCGGCCTCGTGGTGCCGCGCGCGCACCGCGGTCTGGGGGCGACGGCGGATGCGGGGATGCCGCGCCCCGTCACCCGCGGGCGCCGGGCGCTGGCGATGCTGTGCGACGGCATCGGGTTCTTCCTCGTGTCCTCGACGCTGTCGGTCGGCGCGCAGCTGTTCTTCATGTACGTGCTGGACGCTCGGAGCATCGTGAACGAGGGCATCCTCGCCGGGGTGATCGGGTCGGGCACGGCCGTCGTCGCATGGCTGCTGGTCATCCTCGTCACCGGACGGTCGGTGGGCGACCTCGCCGTCGAGCTGCGCTACGCCGGGTCGCGGATGCCTGCTCCGCTCGCGCGCCTCCTGCGCTGGGCGGGCGGCGTCGCGGGCCTGTCCGCACTGGGCATGCTCGGCGGAGTCTTCGGCTCCCTGTCGAGCTTCGGCATCTTCCTCGCCTGCGTGATGTTCCTGTTCACCAGGAACGGGCGCGGCCTGCCCGGCCTCCTCTCCGGTCAACACCTGACCGACGCGCGCGAGCCCTCCCGCGAGAAAGACCCCGGGCGGGCCGGGCCGATCACCCGGTGAAGACCGCGGCGAGTGCGGGCCACGCCTGTGCGCGCACGAAGACCGGCACGCGATGCCGCGGCGTCGCACGGGTCACGACCGTGCCGCCTGCGATCTCCTCGCCCGTCCACGCATCCACCCAGTCGCCGTCAGGCAGGTACGTCGGCCACTCCCGCGCCTCCGGCTCCAGCACGGGGGAGACGAGCAGGTCGTCGCCGAGGAGCCACTGGATCGGATGCTCCCACACCTGCGGGTCGCGCGGATGCTCGAAGTACAGCGGACGCATGAGCGGCCTGCTCGTGGCGATCGCGCGTCGGGCCTGCTCCGCCAGATAGGGCACCAGGCGCTCGCGGCCATCGCCCGGACGTACAGCTCGGTGGAGGGGAGACAGGCGCATGAGTCACGTTAAATTTCTCCTATGGCGATGACTAGCTCACAGCGCGAGGCGATCACGCAGATGCTCGATACAGCGGAGGATCTCGACCGGTGGCGGATTCGAGCTCAACGCATCGAAGAGCCGGAGCGAGGTAGTGACCTCGCGGAAGACGATGGGATCTTCGAGCGGATGCCTGTCAGTACGGTTGCACGACTCTCCCTCGTCGCGTCGGGTGAGCACCTTCGCCTCGCGCTCGATGCCGTCAAAGCGAAGCAGTTGTACCCGTCCTCACACTTCACAGTGCTCCGCGGCGCACTTGTCGGTGCAGCGCAAGCCGTTTGGATACTGGCACCCGACGAACGGGTCACGCGCCGCGAGCGAGGCCTTACAGTGACAGCAGAGATGTACGCCCAGATGGGCAAGTACTACAACTTCCTCGAGACCACAGATCTCGAGGTCGATGACCGCGCTCGACTAGCCGACCAACAGCTCTGGTTGGCCGAACGTCGCGCCCAGGTGGCAGCACGAAAGACCACCGCGGCAACGCTTAACCTCACCGACGTGATCGGCACCGCCGTCGACACCACCTTCCCGGATAGAAGCTCCCGTGAGGCTCTTCGTGGACTGTGGCGAGAGATGAGCGCGGATGCCCATGTGCTCGGCTGGTCACTTTTCCAGAGAGCGGCCTTCGGTCCCGCGGATCGACGCACAGGCATCGGCGAGGGCAAGGCCGGCGGCGCGCCAGAGCTCATTGCAGAACCATTCCTCGGGTCATACCGCCTCCTGAAGCGTGGCTGGTCCCTCTTTGACCAACGCTGCGACCCTCGGTAGCGCCTCCACCGAGGGTGCGGACACATCCGCCCGCAACCTGCGATGGTTCGATCACAACAGGCTCGCGGGGAAACTCGAACATTGAGCAAAGCGACAGGTGCGACATCTACTGTCGCGCTTCACAGCAGGGAGTGTGGCCTCGGAGCTGCCGCATATGGTGATCAGAGCGGGCTTTCGGCGGCGTTCTTGGCGACCCGACTGGCGAGATGCGACTGGAGCGTCCTGGCCAGGGGCAGTGGTCACGGTGTGCGGATGACCGTTCATATCGTGTCGGGGTGGATGCCGCGGAATTCCACGGGGCTGCCGCAGCGATCGTATGTGATCGCGGTGCTGATTGTCAGATCGACTCCGGGAAGCAATGGCACTCGGCGTGGGCGTCCGGACCCGTCCCCTGACACCGAACCGCTGACTCGAACGTGTTCCAGTCCTTGCAACCCAAGGACGAAGTCCTCGCTCGCGCTGTATGTCATCGAATCGATGAAGATCTCGGTTCTACCTTCCCAGCGGCGTCGGTCGCTCAGTTCTGCCCATCGTTCCGTTCTTGGTGCGATGCCGCCCCGACCGTCGGTGAAAGCGACGTACCCAATCTTGGTTCGTTCTGTGAGGAAGCGGTCGCGTAAGTCAGTCGCGAGCAGAATGGAACCGCCTGTGTTCCCTCGGAGATCCACGGTGATCTGGGCAGAGGGGGCCGCGGAAGCGATCACGTCGTCGAATACCGAATGCAGATCCAACCGGGACGCAAAAGCGCGCAAGCGAATGCGGAGGCCGCCGTCCTGCTCCCTCTCGACCTTCACTGAGTCATCGAGCGTCGTGGGAGCGGCGGTCTCGTCCCATTCTGCCGCACGTGTGCCAGATGGGTCGTGGGCGCGGTACACGCGATGAGTGCCGCGAATCGCCATCGCCCGCCTCGCTTGCACCTCCGGCAATTGCTGTGGCGTCGCCCCGACTGTGCTCATAAGGTGCTCGACATCCTCGATCTCAACGATCCATCCCGGGCGCACGCCCGCCTCCCATGCAGCGCTCTGACTGGGCACATTGGTCAAGTGCACGCCGTCGGTCCGAAGGTTGCCGCGGTAGTCGGGGTTGAAACCGCCAGAAGCTGACGTCCTAATGCCCGTATGCGCGTCACCAAGCTCAGCGACCCAGGCTGCCGCCATGTCAGGGAAGGTGGTCGGTGACGGTTCGCAGCCCATATGCCTGCGTGAGATGAGGTCCCAGTCTAGGCCTCGAAGCGCGAAGTACGGATAGGTGTTTGCGATCTCGTCGTAGATGACATGGATCGCTTCTTCGACGGACGCCACGGGCGCGACGATGTGAGCATCCCGCTGAGTCCTGAGCAAAGTGTGTAGGGCGTTCATGGTTGCTAGGAAGTCCGATTCGGACGTCGCAATCGAAGCAAGCCGAGTCGTCGAGCGCCATTGCAGCTGAGGTGCCGTGTCTGCCTCTGTCGGGGCTTCGATCACCCACGCGCTTTCTGTGTCCGACGCCGGCCTAAAGACCCGCCGGCCAAGCACCGCCTCAAACTCTTCTTTCTCGTTCGCGATCAGCCGTTGTACATCAGGGCTAAGAGGAAGCCCCGCGAGATCGATGACGAACTCACTCGAATCGGAACCTGCTCCGGGGACGCGACCGGCTGGGACTTCGGAAGATCGAGCACGGGTCATCCTTCGATGATGTCGGAGGCACGTTGGCGAGAGCTTTTGGGGCGGAGCGCGCCGTTATGCGCAGTCCGGCGTCGACGCGGGAGGACATCGCATGCAGACGCGAGGTTCGTGCACCTGCCGAAAACGATCGTGCCCGGCAGCCGTGTATCCGGCACACGTCCAGAGCGATCTCCTCCGGCCGCGACCGTGACGACGGTGAGTACGGGCCGCATTCGTAGGTCATTGCCCCGCTCTGGACTTGCGTCCCCTCACGATGCCGGACTCGCCTGTGACGTCGAGCACGCTACGGCTGACCGGGGCTTTTGACGCACTGCGGACGTTCTGGTGCGATCCGGGAATGTACAGAATAAGCCCCCGCGATGACTGGAGAAGGCGATGTACACGGACGACGATTTCGATAATCTCTTGAACGGCAGTAGCCCTGTGAGGGGCCTGATGGCCGAGGAGAGACGCGCTGTGGCGATCATGGTTGATGAGTCGGCACCACCGAAGAGTCCCAGACGCAACGCTCAACCGATCGCCATCGGAGCAATCGTCGTCGCGTTCCTCGGCTGTGGCGGAGCGGCTGCGGCCGCCGTGACCGGGATCTGGGCGCCCTGGGCGCAAGACGACGCGCTCGCAACGCTTCACTATGAGCTTCCCAGCGGTGTTTCCTGTGAAATGCGCATCGGCAACGTGAAACAAGCACCCCCAGAAGTCTCTGACCTGATTCGAAAGTCGCTCGTCGGCGTGGAGTTCAAAAGTGCCGATGTCATCGAAAACGCGACTCCTGGCGATTCTAAGGACGTGCTCACCGACGATAACGCATATCAAGACGCGTACAACTGGACCGTCGCCACGTACATAGATGACGCGCTCAAGGCGCATGGCATCGACAATGCGACGCCTCAATTCTCGGCACAGGCGAACTGCGAGTGATCTTGCCTGTTCCTCGCAATCGACTGATAGGCGCCCTACGGGCATCCTCCGATGACCTGCTCGGCTACTTCTTGCGCCGGCTCGACTACGAAGACGCTGCGGATGCACTCGCGGAGGTGATGACGACCGCGTGGAGGCGAGTGGATGCCCTGCCGAAGACGCCCGAAGAAGCCCGCATGTGGCTGTTCGGTATCGCGCGAAATGTACTGCTGCATGCCGATCGCGGCATCATTCGACGAGCGAAACTCGCAGCGCGACTTCGTGACACGCTTACCGCGCGCGCCGCTCCAGCGGCGGATGCCGGAGTGGAGATCCGTGATGCAATCGGCAGATTGGACAGCGATCATGCCGAGCTGATCCGACTCGTGCACTGGGATGGGTTCTCGATCGCCGAGGCTGCCGAGATCCTCCAGATTCCTTCCTCGACAGCGCGAGGTCGCTATCAAAAGGCGAAAGAGATTCTGCGCGCATCGCTCTCAACTGGCATGATCACGCGACGATCGTCGTCACAAGACTCGTGAGGGCGTCGGGGTAGCCGGCGAGGGCCGTCGGCTTGCGGGTGTCACTCCTCCGCTCGCCGCCGCCGCGGCCGGCTGCGGGTGCGACTGCAGGCGGGGCCGCGGTGACGTACTGACAATGCCTGAGTGTTGATGGGCCGTTCCCAGGGTCACCGAAAGACCCCCGCGACACGGGACGGCGTCGCGGGGGTCTTTCAGTCGAGGACGGGCTCAGGCCCGGGTGAACCAGGCGGCGGTGTTCGCCGGGAGCGCCGTGCCGGTGAAGGGCTCGGAGCGGATGACGAACGTCACGTCCTCGCCGAGCTCGATCGGCGCGTCGGAGAGGTTCGCGATCACGTGCAGGTCGCCGCGACGGAACGCCACGGCGGAGGCATCCGTGTCCTCCCACACCAGAGTGCCCGTCCCCAGCTTGCGAGCCCGGCGCTCGGTGAGGAGGGCCCGGTACAGGTTCAGTGTCGAATCGGGCTGCGTCTCCTCGGCATCACGGGCGAAGCGCGCCCACTCCGCCGGCTGCGGCAGCCAGGACGCCCCGGTGTCGTTGAAGCCGAAGGCGGTGCCGGATGCCGTCCAGGGCAGCGGAACCCGGCATCCGTCGCGTCCGTAGCGCTCGCCGTTCGAGCGGAACCAGGTCGGGTCCTGTCGGAACTCGTCCGGGATCTCCATGGCCTCGGGCAGGCCGAGCTCTTCGCCCTGGTACAGGTATGCGGAGCCGGGCAGGGCGAGCATCAGGGTCGTCGCCGCCCGACCGCGCGACAGCCCGATGACGGGGTCGGGCTTGCCCGCCGAGCGCGGCCCGATGCCGTCGCCCTGCGGGCTGTCGGCGGTGAGTGCGAGCCGCGAGGCGTGCCGGATGACGTCGTGGTTGGAGAGCACCCATGTGCTGGGCGCGCCGACCCGACCGAACTCGTCGAGCGACTCGCGGATGACATCGCGCAGCGCGTCGGCATCCCACGCCGTCATCATGTAGGGGAAGTTGAACGTCTGGTGCATCTCGTCGGGGCGCACCCACAGGGCGGTCCGCTGCAGCGTCGGCAGCCAGGCCTCGCCGCACAGCGCGCGGTCGCCGTCGTACTCGGCCAGCACCCGGTGCCAGTCGCGGTAGATGTCGTGCACGCCGTCCTGACCCCAGTACGGCACGTCCTCCTCGCCGCCGCCCATCGAGTCGGCGCTCGCGTCGGGCGTGTAGTCGGGCAGACCCTCGGCCTTGATCAGGCCGTGCGCCACGTCGACGCGGAACCCGTCGACGCCGCGGTCGAGCCAGAAGCGCAGGATGCTGCGGAACTCCTCACGGACCTCTTCATTGGTCCAGTCGAAGTCGGGCTGGGACACGTCGAAGATGTGCAGGTACCACTGGCCGGGCGTGCCGTCGGCTTCGGTCACGCGCTCCCACATGCTGCCGCCGAACACGCTCTCCCAGTTGTTCGGGGGGAGTTCGCCGTTCTCGCCGCGGCCGTCGCGGAAGATGTACCGGGCGCGCTCCGGGCTGCCGGGCGCGGCCTTCAGCGCCTGCTGGAACCAGACGTGCTGGTCGGAGGAGTGGTTGGGGACGAGATCGACGATGACGCGGATGCCGCGGGCGTGCGCCGCCTGGAGCATCGCGTCGAAGTCGGCCAGCGTGCCGAACAGCGGGTCGACGTCGCGGTAGTCGGCCACGTCGTAGCCGGCGTCCTTCTGCGGGCTGGTCATGAACGGGCTCAGCCAGATCGCGTCGATGCCGAGGCTCTTCAGGTCGTCGAGGCGGCTGGTGATGCCGGGGAGGTCGCCGATGCCGTCCCCGGAGGCATCCGCGAAGGAACGGGGGTAGATCTGGTAGATGACGGCGCTGCGCCACCATTCGGAACCGGAGGTCGCGGACTGCTCGAGCTGTGCCATGCGACCACAGTACAGGCTGTCGCCGACGAGATCGAATCGATTCGAACGTCGCGGTCAGGATGCCGGGATGACGACGTTCACCGGGGGTTCGCCCGCCAGCATCCGTTCGATCTGGGTGCGTACGAGCTTCGCCATCCGCGGGTTCATGGCGGTGGAGGCGCCTCCGCCGTGCGGGGTCATCAGCAGGTTCGGGGCCGACCACAGCGGGTGCCCCGCCGGCAGCGGCTCCTGCTCGAACACGTCCAGCGCGGCGCGCACGCGTCCTTCCTGCAGGGCGAGGAGCAGGGCGTCCGTGTCGATCAGCGGACCGCGCCCCACGTTGACCAGCAGCGCCTTCGGCGCCATGCGGGCGATCAGCTCGGCGTCGAAGAGATGGCGGGTCTCCTCGTTGCCCGGCAGGCTCAGCACGACGATCTCGGCGTCCGCCAGCAGCGCCGGGAGCTCGTCGATCCCGTGCACGGCCATCTCGCCGATGCCGTCCACCTGCTCGGTGCGGGCGGTGCGGGCGACCGCCGTCATCTCGACCTCGAACCCGGCGAGGCGCCGGGCGACGGCCTTGCCGACCCCGCCGAAGCCGACCAGCAGCACGCGCCGGTCGGCGAGGCTCTCGGCGAACACCGGTGACCACTCGCCGCGGTCCTGCGCGCGCACGAATCGTGGGAGATGGCGCTGCGCGGCGATCATCATCCCGATGGCGAGCTCGGCCGTCGACGCCTCGTGCACGCTCGCGGCGTTCGCGAACGGCATCCCGTCGGGCAGTACCTCGGCGACGCCGTCGTAGCCGATCGACTGGCTCTGCACGAGTCCGACACTCACGCCCCTGAGAACGTCGAGTGATCCGGTGGACCCCACGTACGGCGGCACCACGATATCGATGCGCTCAGCGGGCGCCGGCGTCGTCATGTCCCAGACGCGCAGGTCGACCTCCGCGGGCAGGGCGCCGACATCGGCGGCGAGACGGTCGGTGGGGACGGTCACGAGGAGGCTCACACCTCGACCCTAGTCCGGTGGAGCGGCGGATGCCGCGTGGCAGAGGTGCGGATGCCGCGCGCCGGCGGCCGCGGGTACCCTGAGCGCAAGAGCGAGGAGGCTCTCATGACCATTCCTGAGATCAACTACTGGGCCGTGCTGGTCGCGACCGTCGCGAGCATGATCGTGGGTGCGATCTGGTACGCCCGCGCAGTCCTCGGCGCCAGGTGGGCGCGGCTGGCGGGTGTCGATCTGGACAGGCCCTCGCGCGGGCCGCTGTGGCCGATGATCACCACGGTGATCGTCAGCTTCATCACGGCGTGGGTGCTCGCCGGCGCCTCGTCGATCGCGTGGCATTTCTACGAAGGGTCCTACTTCTGGGCATCCGTCGTCACCGCCGTCATGCTGTGGGCGGGGTTCACCGCCGCGCGACTGATCACGCACGACGCCTTCGAGGGGCGCCCGACAGCGTTGACCACGCTGAACATCGCGCACGAACTCGTGACCATCCTGGTGATGGCGGCGATCATCGGCGTCTGGCCGCCGGTCGGCGTCTGACCGACTCTGCGGCGTTCCCTGGGTCGCGTCTCAGCGGGTGCCAGGGGGATGCCGTGCGCACGCGCACGAGCCCGAGGCGGAGCCCCTTACGCGGCGACGGCGGTGACGGCGGCGATCGCGGAGGCGAAGAACCCCAGCCCGTCGACCCCGGAGCGCATGGCCTGTGCGGTGTCGGGGCCGAAGCCCGGCTCGGTGGCGTGCTCCGGGTGCGGCATGAGCCCGACGACGTTGCCGCGCTCGTTGGTGAGCCCGGCGATGTCGCGCAGCGATCCGTTGGGGTTCACGCCCGCGTAGCGGAACGCCACCAGGCCCTCCCCTTCGAGCCGGTCGAGCGTGTCGTCCGCGGCGATGTAACCGCCCTCGCCGTTCTTGAGCGGGATGATGATCTCCTGCCCCTTCTCGAACGCGTTCGTCCACGCGGTCGACGCGTTCTCGACCGTGAGCCTCTGGTCGCGGCGCACGAAGTGCTGGTGGTCGTTGCGGATCAGCCCGCCCGGCAGCAGGTGCGCCTCGACGAGCATCTGGAAGCCGTTGCAGATGCCCAGCACGGGCACGCCCTTCGCGGCGGCGTCCTTCACCTCGGACATGATCGGCGAGAGCGCGGCGATCGCGCCCGAGCGCAGGTAGTCGCCGTAGCTGAAGCCGCCGGGCAGCACGAGGGCATCCACACCCTCGAGATCATGCGAGCCGTGCCAGAGGGCGACGGGCTCGGCGCCGGCGATGCGCACCGCGCGCTGCGCGTCGCGGTCGTCCAGCGATCCGGGGAAGGTGATGACCCCGATGCGGATGCTCATGCCCGCACCTCGGCGCCGTCGACGGAGACACCCACCACGTCCTCGATCACGGAGTTGGAGAGCACCTCCTCGGCCACGCGCCGTGCCTCGGCGAGCACGGCGTCGGTGACCTCGCCGTCGACGGTGAGCTCGAAGCGCTTGCCGATGCGGACCTGGCTGAAGTCCTGGATGCCCAGACGGGCGAAGGCTCCGGAGACGGCCTTCCCCTGCGGGTCGAGCAGTTCGGCCTTGGGCATGACGTCGACGACGATGGTGGGCATACCAGTGATTCTAGGCGATCGCCCGGAGTCCGATCGCTCCGCGTCCGCCGACCTGAGCGGGTGCCGGGCGGAGGATCAGCTCGAGTGGAAGACCGTGTGCAGGTCGCCGATGACGTCGCGCCCGCCGAGCCCGTCGATCTCGAACAGCACACTGATGCCCGCGACCGTGTATCCGAGCCGCTCGATGATGCTGCGCCCGGCGGCCAGGGTGCCGCCCGTGGCGAGGACGTCGTCGATCAGCAGGACGCGGGTGCCCGTCGGCAGGTCGTCGTGCATCTCGACGGTGGCGGTGCCGTACTCCAGTGCGTAGTCGATGGACGCGGCCGGACGCGGGAGCTTGCCGGCCTTGCGGATGGGGACGAAGCCGCATCCCGCGGCGAGGGCGGCCGCCCCGGCGAGGATGAACCCGCGCGCCTCCACCCCGGCGACCACGTCGAAGGCTCCGTCGAACGGTTCGACGAGGGCGGCGGTGGTGGTGCGCAGCGCCTCGGCATCCGCCAGCAGCGGGGTGATGTCGCGGAACAGGATGCCGGGACTCGGGTAGTCCGGGATCCCGCGGATGAGGGACTCGGCGCGCGCCAGTTCGGGACTCACCCGCTCAGGCTAGCGGAACAGACGGGGTCGAATTATATGGGAGCGCTCCCAGCCAGTCATGGCATGATAGAGGACCATGACGCGATCCTTCCCCGACGGGTTCCTGTTCGGCGCCGCCACGGCCGCATACCAGATCGAGGGCGCCGCCTTCGAAGACGGCCGCACCGCATCGATCTGGGACGCCTTCGCGCGCGTTCCCGGAGCCGTCGTCGCGGGCGACAACGGCGATGTCGCCTGCGACCATTACCACCGCTACTCCGATGACGTCGCGCTCATGAAGGAGCTCGGCCTGCAGACGTACCGCTTCTCCACGTCGTGGTCGCGGGTGCGCCCCGACGGCGGTCCCGTCAACGCGCGGGGCCTCGACTTCTACAAGCGCCTGGTCGACGAGCTGCTGGCGGCGGACATCGTGCCGTGGCTCACGCTGCATCACTGGGACATGCCGCAGGCGCTCGAGGAGAAGGGCGGCTGGACGAGCCGCGACATCGTCGACCGTTTCGTCGAGTATGCGCTGAGCGTGCACGACGCCCTCGGCGACCGCGTGCAGCACTGGACCACCATGAACGAGCCGTGGTGCTCGTCGTTCCTCTCCTACACGGCCGGCGTGCATGCACCGGGCCGCACGAGCATCCGTGACGGCCTGCTGGCCTCGCACCACCTGCTGCTCTCGCACGGTCGCGCCGTCCAGGCGCTGCGCGAGCGCGCACCCGAGCTCGACCTCGGCATCACTCTGAACCTCACCGTGGCGGACGCGGCGGATGAGGCCGACCCGCTCGACGTCGACGCCGCCCGCCGCGTCGACGGTCAGTTCAACCGCTGGTTCCTCGACCCGATCTTCCGCGGCGCCTACCCGGCCGACATCGTCCGCGACATCCGCGACGTCGACGCCGACGCGGTTTCGGCGTGGCAGCAGGCCGTGCGGCCGGAGGACCTGGAGGCCATCTCCGCCCCGCTCGACGCGCTGGGCATCAACTACTACCACGGCGAGATGCTGTCCGGGCATCCGCAGGGCGACGCCGAGGGCAACCCGCACGAGACCGCGGGACAGCAGCGACGCACGGCCTCGCCGTTCCCCTCCCACGAAGGTGTGCACTGGGTCGAGCGGGGGCTGCCGCGCACGGGCATGGGCTGGGAGGTCCAGCCCGAGGGGCTGACCCGTCTGCTGGTCCGCATCGGCGAGGAGTACGCCCCCGAGGTGCCGCTGTACGTCACCGAGAACGGCGTCGCCTACGACGACGAGGTGGGCGAGGACGGCCGGGTCGCGGATGCCGATCGCGCGGCGTTCCTGCGCGACCACGTCGCCGCGACGCTGGACGCCATCGAGCAGGGCATCGACGTGCGCGGCTACTTCTACTGGTCGCTGCTGGACAACTACGAGTGGGCCTGGGGCTACGCCAAGCGATTCGGCATCGTCCGGGTCGATTACGACACGCAGCAGCGCACCATCAAGGACAGCGGTCTCGAGTACGCTCGCATCATCGCCGCGCGGGCGATCTGAGCCACAGGTCACGTGAATCGAGCTGTCGTGCACCGTCCCACGATCGAAGAGGTCGCCGCCCTCGCCGGGGTGTCGCGGTCGACCGTGTCCCGGGTCGTGAACGGCGCGCCCGCGGTGAGCGCGAATGCGCTGGAGGCCGTGCGGCGGGCGATCGCGGAGCTGAACTACTCCCCGAACCGCGCCGCGCGCTCGCTGGCCAGCAGGCAGACCCACGCCATCGGGCTCGTGGTGCCGGAGGACACCTCGCGCTTCTTCGGCGATCCGTTCCTGGCATCCGTCGTCGCCGGCATCAGCGAGCGGCTGGACGACTCGGATTACATCCTCAACCTGCTGATCGCGAGCGATGATCCGGGTGGGAAGATGGTGCGCTTCGTGCGCAACGGCGGCGTGGATGCGGCGATCATCGTCTCCCATCACGCCAGCGACGCCTTCGTGGGCAGCATCGCCGACGCCGTGCCCGTGGTGTTCGGCGGGCGTCCGGCGCACACGCGGGACAGCGATGTCATCGTGGACGTCGACAATGTGCGGTCGGCTAGGATGGCCACGGAGCATCTGATCGCGCTGGGCCGAAGGCGGATCGCCACCATCACCGGCACCATGACGATGGTGGTGAGCACCGACCGGAGGGATGGATTCCTGGCGGCCCTCGCGGATGCCGGGCTGGAGCCCGCCGGCATCATCGACGGGGATTTCAGCGAGCAGGGCGGTGCCGACGCCGCACGCCGGCTGCTCCAGCGATCGGAACGTCCGGATGCGCTCTTCGTCGCGAGCGATCTCATGGCGCGCGGGGCGATGGGCGTGGTGCGCGCCGCGGGACTGCGCGTGCCGGAGGACATCGCGGTGGTCGGCTTCGACGACTCGGCGCTGGCCGCGGCATCCGACCTGACCAGCGTCCGTCAGCCGACCTTCCAGCAGGGCGAGCTGCTGGCGGAGCTGACGATCGATCTGCTGGCGGGGCGGCGGCCCGCCGCGCTGACGATGCTCGAGACGGAGCTCGTCGTGCGCGGGTCGGCACCGGCCGTCTGACGCGGCAGTGCGCCGGGCGTCGCGTGGGCGCCGTGCGGTTCTCGTGTCCTCTCTCCTCGCGGCCCGGCGCACACACCGTCGCGCGAGAACAGGAGATTCGGCCGATACAGGACGATTCCGTGCGAGATCGTCCTGTCCCCGGCGAATCTCCTGTTCTCGGCCCAGCCGCAGACATGGCATCGTGAACTGCAGACACCGCTGACGGATGCGGAGGGAGCGCGTGATGGCATCCATTGACCTGAACTCGGACCTCGGCGAGAACACCCCCGACCGCATCGTGGGCGACGACGAGGCCATGCTCGCCGTCGTCACGAGCGCGAATGTGTCGTGCGGGTTTCACGCGGGCAGCCCCGAGGGCATCGGCGACACGCTGGCAGCGGCCGTCCGGCGCGGGGTCGTGATCGGCGCGCATCCGGGCTACCGCGATCACGAGAACTTCGGGCGCATCGACGTGGACGTCGACTCCGCGACCCTGCAGGCGCACATCGAGTATCAGCTGGGGGCGCTGGAGGGCCTGGCTCGGGCGGTCGGCGGCGCCGTCGCGTACGTGAAGCCGCACGGTGCGCTGTACAACGCCATCGCCCGCGACGAGCGCAGGGCGGCGGATGTCGTGGCGGCGATCCGGGCGATCGACCCGGGCCTCGTGCTGCTGGGGCTCGCCGGCGGCACGGCGCTCGAGGTCGCTCGGCGTGCGGGGCTGCAGGTCGCCGCCGAGGCCTTCGCCGACCGCGGCTATCTGCCCGACGGGCGGCTCGTCCCCCGCACGCAGGCGGGCGCGGTGCTGCACGACGCGCACGTCGTCGCCGAGCGCATGGTCCGCCTCGTCGAGACCGGTGCGATCCGCGCCGTCGACGGCACGGAGGTGCGCATCGATGCGCAGTCGATCTGCGTGCACGGGGACACGCCCGGTTCGGTGGCGATGGCGGGAGAGGTCAGACGGATGCTGCAGGCCGCCGGCATCGCGATCACGCCGTTCACGCAGAGGGGCGCGGGCCGCCCGTCCGGCGGGACGGTGTGATATGCCGATCGGGGAATATTCGTGATGCGCATTCTCACGGCATCCGATCGCGCCCTGCTGGTGGAGGCGTCTGACCTCGATGAGGCGATGCGGCTGAACCTCGCCTGGGAGGGGACGCCGGGTGTGGTCGAGCGCATCCCCGGCGCGCGGACGGTGCTCGTCCGCTTCGACCCGAGCCGCATCTCCGCGCGGCGGCTGGCCGCCGTGCTGCGGGAGACCGCGCCGACCGGGACGCGGATGCCGGCGACGGGCGAGGTGACCATCCCCGTGCAGTACGACGGCGAGGATCTCGACGAGGTCGCCGCGATGCTGGGCGTCTCGACCGAGGAGGTCGTGCGGCGTCATCAGCGTGCCGGATGGCGGGTCGCCTTCTCCGGCTTCGCGCCCGGGTTCGGCTACCTCATCGGGGACGACCCGCTCTTCGACGTGGCACGACGGGCGACGCCGCGCACCCGGGTGCCCGCCGGCGCCGTGGCCCTCGCCGGACGGTTCACCGGGGTGTACCCGCGCTCCAGCCCCGGCGGCTGGCAGTTGATCGGGCGCACCGAGGCGGTCATGTGGGACATCGACCGCGACCCGCCTGCGCTGCTGACGCCGGGCACGTCGGTCCGGTTCACGACGGCGCAGCGCGGACGGATCCGTCCGGCCGAGCGCTCTGCGGGCGGGGACCTGCGCGAGAACCCGGCCGGTGAGGCAGGAGGCCGAAGCCTGGAGGTCATCCGTCCCTCCCTGCAGCTGCTCGTGCAGGATCCGGGGCGGCCAGGGTACGCGGCGCTCGGGGTCTCGGCATCCGGCACAGCCGACCGCACGGCGATGCGCGACGCGAACCGCGCCGTCGGCAATCCCCCTGGAGCCGCCGTGCTGGAGAGCGTGGGCGGTGCGGAGCTGCGGTTCCGCCTGGACGGGGTGGTGGCGGTCGCGGGGGCGATCGGTGACCTGACGCTGATGGATGCCGACGGCATCGGCCGCTCCGCGCCGCACGGCGCCCCGTTCGCCGTCTCCCGCGGCGACGGGCTCGTGATCGGAGAGCCGACCCACGGTCTGCGCAGCGTCATCGCCGTGCGCGGCGGCATCCTCGCCGAGCGGGCATTGGGCAGCGCGGCCACAGACACCCTCGCCGGCCTCGGTCCCGCGCCGCTGCGGGCCGGAGACGTCCTCCGCATCGGCCCGGAACCCCGGCAGGCCGTCGACCCGCATCCGCTGCCGCGCGCGCTCCCGGCATCCGGTGATCTCGTCGAGCTCGAGATCACCGCGGGGCCGCGCGACGACTGGTTCACGCCGGCCGCCGTCGCCGCTCTGACCGGACAGGACTGGACCGTCACGCCGCGCTCGGACCGCGTCGGCATCCGACTGCACGGCGAGGAGCCGCTCGCGCGGGCCGTCGCCGGGGAGCTTCCCAGTGAGGGCGCCGTCACCGGAGCGCTCCAGGTGCCCGCCGACGGGCAGCCCGTGCTGTTCCTCGCCGATCACCCGCTCACCGGCGGCTACCCGATCATCGCGGCGCTCACCGACCGCTGCCTCGACCTCGCCGGCCAGCTGCCGCCGGGCGCCCGCATCCGCTTCCGGCGGGTGGATGCGGGTCGCTGACGCGCGCTCCTGCAGTCGGTCGACCCGTGTGACCGTGCGCGAGAACAGGAGATTCGGCCGGAACAGGATGATCTCGCGGATGCGGTCCTGTTCTCGGCGAATCTCCTGTTCTCGGTGAATGCGCGCGGGGAGGGGGCTCGGCGGGGCGGCAGGCGAGGCGCGGTGCGGGCCGGCCTCGCCGCGCCGGATGCCGGGGTCAGGCGGGGTCGCCGCCGGGGGCGCCCACGCCGGCCAGCGGCTTCGGGTCGTCGGCGCCGGTCCTGCGCAACCGTGCGATGGCGTTGCCGCCGTGGTAGATGACGATCGCCGCGACGGTCGCGATGACGATGCCGCCGAGCTCGAAGCCGTTCTCCCCGACGATCGCGTACCCGCCCACCGCCATGATGAGTGCGACCGCGGCGGTGTACTGGTTGACCGGGCGCGAGAAGTCGACCTTGTTGTCCACCCAGATCTTCACCCCGATCACGCCGATCAGGCCGTACAGGGCGGTGGTGATGCCGCCGAGCACGCCGGCGGGGACGGAGTTGATGATCTCTCCGAACTTCGGTGACATGCTCAGCAGGATCGCGGTGATCCCGGCCACCCAGTACGCGGCCGTGGAGTAGACGCGGGTGGAGGCCATCACGCCGATGTTCTCGCCGTAGGTGGTCGTTCCCGAGCCGCCGAAGAACCCGGCCAGCGTGGTCGAGATGCCGTCGGCGATGAGCGCCCTGCCGGTGTGCTCGTTGATCTTCGGATCCTCGACCATCGTCGCGACGCCCCGCACGTGCCCGACGTTCTCGGCGATGAGGACCAGCACGACGGGGAGGAACATGGCCATCGTCGCCCAGGTGCCGGAGCTGGCGAAGTCGGGCAGGTGGAACGTGGGCAGCCCGACCCAGGCCGCCTCGTCCACCTTGCTGAAGTCCAGCTCGCCCCGGAAGGCCGCGAAGATGTACCCGGCGATCACGCCGAGGAAGATCGAGATGCGGCCGAGGAACCCGCGGAACACGACGGCGAATAGGATCGTGATCGCGAGGGTGAACGTCGCGGTCACCGGCGCGGCGGCGAAGTTCTGGTGTGCGGCGCCGGCGAGGTTGAACCCGATCAGCGCCACGATGGTCCCCGCCAGTACGGGTGGCAGGAAGCGGTCGACCCACTTCACTCCGGCGGTGTGCACGACCACGCCGACGATGGCCAGGAGCACGCCGACGGCGACGATGCCCGCCAGCGCTGCACCCATGCCGTCACTCGCACCGGAGGCGTTCGCGGCGGTGGCTGCGGTGACCGGGGCGATGAACGCGAAGGACGAGCCCAGGTAGCTGGGCAGCTTGTTGCGTGTGACCAGCAGGAACAGGAGGGTGCCGACGCCGCTGAACAGCAGGGTGGTGGGCACGGGGAAACCGGTCAGGATCGGCACCAGGAAGGTGGCGCCGAACATCGCGACGACGTGCTGCACGCCGATCGCGATGGTCGCGGGCCAGTTCAGGCGTTCATCGGGGCGGACGACGGCGTCGGGCGCGACAGTGCGACCGTCGCCGTGGATCTTCCACAGCGGCATGGGGGCTCCTCAAGAGGTGGGGTGGCCAGAAACCTGGATCGAGAGAACCCTATCGGGTGCGCACTCGCGGCTCAGGAGGTCAGGCGCCCGATCAGCTCGCGGTAGCGGTCGGCGGTCCGCTCGACGATGTCGGCCGGCAGCTCCGGCGGTTCGCCCTGCCTGTCCCAGTGCGCGGCCAGCCAGTCGCGCACGATCTGCTTGTCGAAGCTCGCCATCCGCTCCTCGGGCGTCGCACCGGTCCGCCAGGTCTCCGCATCCCAGTACCGCGAGGAGTCGCTCGTGAGCACCTCGTCGGCCAGTCGCAGGATGCCATCGGCGTCCGTGCCGAACTCGAACTTCGTGTCGGCGAGGATCAGGCCCTTCTCCTCGGCGATGGCGGCCGCGCGCGCATACACGGCCAGCGAGGTGTCGCGCAGCTGGGCGGCGCGCTCCGCGCCGACGAGCTCGACCACCTTCTCGAACGTGATGTTCTCATCGTGCTCGCCCATCGGCGCCTTGTACGCGGGGGTGAACAGCGGCTCGGGGAGGCGGTCGCCGTTGCGCAGCCCGGCGGGCAG
The DNA here is from genome assembly GCF_039539005.1 of Microbacterium soli. Taxonomy (NCBI): domain Bacteria; kingdom Bacillati; phylum Actinomycetota; class Actinomycetes; order Micrococcales; family Microbacteriaceae; genus Microbacterium; species Microbacterium soli. The sequence continues at coordinate 1,058,448 of NZ_BAABCP010000001.1, read as the reverse complement.
CGGGATGCCGCACACCGTGCCGCTGTGCTCGTACTCCAACCACCCGGAGCCGGTGATGTACCCGCGCACCACGCATTCGATGGGCAGCATCTCCAGGGCCATCGCCAGCATGGCGCGCCCGGCCACGGCATCCGGGAGCTCCCCGGGGGCGATGTGGTTCGGCACGTCGTCGAGTCGGTCGAACCACCAGCTGCTGAGAGTGGTGAGCAGCTCGCCCTTGTGCGGGATGCCGGGGGAGAGCACGAAGTCGAAGGCGCTCACCCGGTCGGACGCGACGACCAGGATCCTGGTGTCTCCCGGGTCCTCCGAGGCGTACAGGTCGCGGACCTTGCCGGAGTAGATGTGCCGCCAGCCGGGGATCTGAAGAGGTGAGCTCACGGGTCCATCATGGCATCCGCGACGGGGCCGTCACTCTGCGGTGTCGTTCCACACCCTGATGAGCGCGGCGGTGAATGCGCGATCCGCGGCAGTGCGCGTCGTGATCGGTTCTTCGAGCACGATCCGATCCGGAACCTTCCGACGCGCCTCGGCTCGAATCACCGGCGGCAGCGCGGCTGCGGCCAGCCCGACATCCAGCGCCTCGGCGAACCCCGCGGGGTCGTCGGAGACACTGAAGCTGAACGGAACCTCCAGTGAGAAGCGCCGCAGCTCTGTGAACTCCGGCATGCTCCGGATGGTTTCGAACACCGTGGCCGCGTCGTCCGGTGAGGCGATCTCGACCGTCACGTAGCCGCCGGAGGTGTGAGTCTCCCGTGTCTCGGGAACGTCGCGAAGGGCCGCCCCCACAGCATGAGCTCTTGCGGTGTGATGCTCGCCCCGATGCGCTAGTCCATATGGACTAATCGAGGTGGAATAGATGTCGGATGCCGCGAAGCTGACGCCCCTGGGCGCCATGGTGCTCGCGCTGCTCGCCGAAGGAGACATGCATCCGTACGAGATGATGCGGCTGATGCGCAAGCGCCAGGACGACCGTATCGTCCGGGTCAGCAACGGCACGTTCTATCACACCGTCTCCCGGCTCGAGCGGGACGGGCTCATCGCCGAGGTGGGCGTGGACCGCGACGGCAACCGTCCGGAACGCACGATCTACACGCTTCAGTCGTCGGCTCTCGGCGTTCTCACCGACTGGGTGCGCACGGGGCTCGGCACCGCCGATCGCACCGCCGAATTCCGGGTGGCGCTCGCTGAGGCTCACAACCTGCCTCGCGCTGAAGTGCTCGAACTGCTCGGCGCTCGGCGGCAGGCCCTGCAGCACGAGCACGATGAGCTTCAAGACAGGCTGGCCGAGGCTCGCGCGCGTCTCGTCCCCGATCAGTTCCTCATCGAAGTCGACCTGCATGTCACCCTGCTGCGTGCCGAGCTGGACTGGACCGCACGCGTGATCGAGCGCCTGGCCGACCCGGATTTCGCATGGGGCGGAGACACCACTTCCCCGGCATCCGTGCCTCTCCGACCCTCACAGACCCATACCGCGGGCAGCACCGCACAGCGAAAGGCGCCACGCCGATGACAGAACCCACGCCGTCCGCGACCAGTGGGCCGTCGACCGACACGCATGCGCACGGCCACAGGCCGCGCAGCCCGTGGCCCGCTCTGTGGGCGCTGGTGATCGGGTTCTTCATGATCCTCGTGGACACGACGATCGTCTCGGTGGCCAACCCCGCCATCAAGGCCGCGCTCGACCCCGACACCAACAACCTCGACAACGTCGTGTGGGTCACCAGCGCCTACCTGCTGGCCTATGCGGTGCCGCTGCTGATCACCGGCCGACTCGGCGACAGGTTCGGCCCCAAGAACGTCTACCTCATCGGACTGGTGATCTTCACCGGCGCCTCGCTGTGGTGCGGTCTGTCCACCACCCTGGTGGGTCTGATCATCGCCCGCGCCGTGCAGGGACTCGGCGCCGCGTGCATGACACCGCAGACCATGGCGGTCATCACCCGCACCTTCCCGCCGGAGCGCCGCGGCGCCGCGATGGGGTTGTGGGGCGCCACCGCCGGCGTCGCGACGCTGGTCGGCCCGCTGCTGGGCGGACTGCTGGTCGACGGCTTCGGCTGGGAGTGGATCTTCTTCATCAATGTTCCGGTGGGGGTCATCGGCTTCGTCCTGGCAGGGATCCTCGTGCCGCGGCTGCCGACCCATGCGCACCGCTTCGACCATGTCGGCGTCGTGCTCAGCGCGCTCTCGCTGTTCCTCATCGTGTTCGGGCTCCAGGAGGGTCAGAAGCACGACTGGGGGGTCATCGTCGGCCCCGTCACGGTGTGGGGGATGATCGCCGCGGGCATCGTGCTGCTGATCGTCTTCGTGCTGCAGCAGTGGCGGACGAAGAGCGAAGCGCTCGTGCCGCTCGGGCTGTTCCGGGACCGCAACTTCTCGGCATCCAACCTCGGCATCGCCGCTGTGGGCTTCACGGTGACGAGCATGTCGCTGCCGTTCATGTTCTTCCTGCAGCTGGCGCGCGGTCTGACACCGACCGAGGCGGCGCTGCTGATGGTCCCGATGGCGGTCATCTCCGGGGTGCTGGCGTCGTTCGCCGGGGCGCTGCTGGACCGCGTCGACCCGCGTTTCATCCTCGTGCCGGGGCTGGCGTGCGTGGCCGGGGGCGTGCTGTGGAACGCCACCCTGATGAACATGGACACCCCGACCTGGATGTTCCTGCTGTCGTCCGCGCTGCTGGGCGTCGGCAACGCCGGCATGTGGGGGCCGCTGGCCACGGAGGCCACCCGCAACCTGCCGCCGCGGCAGGCCGGGGCGGGCGCCGGCATCTACAACACCACGCGCACGATCGGCTCCGTCGTCGGCTCCTCGGCGATCGCCGCGTTCATGCAGGCGCGCCTGGAGGCGAACCTGCCCGGGCTCGACCGGGCACCGGCCGGGCTCGCGGGCGGACGGATGCCGGATGCCGTGGCGGAGGGCTTCTCGGCGGGCATGGCGCAGGCCATGCTGCTGCCGGCGGGCGTGCTGGCCATCGCCCTCATCGCCGCCGTGTTCATCGGCCGCTACAAGGGCAGGAGCGCGGACGAGCTGCGCTGACCCGCCGTTCGGCATCCGGGCCCGCCACGTCCACGTCCCGCTCCCGCATCGGCATCCGCCGTGCGCGGGCGGATGCCGATCACCCGGCGGCTACTGCGCGACGCGCGCCGCGATATCGTGCCGGTAGTGCGCACCCTCCAGCGAGATGCGGCCGATCGCCTCGTAGGCGCGGGTCCTGGCATCCGTGAAGTCGGCACCCGTCGCGACGACGTTCAGCACCCGCCCGCCCGTGGCGATGAGCGCGCCGCCGGGGGCATCCGGAGCGCCGGTGGCGGCGTGCACGAGCTGCACCCCGTCGACGGATGCCGCATCGGCGAGGCCCTCGATCATGCGACCCGTCTGGGGCGCCTCGGGGTAGCCCTCGCTGGCGAGCACGACGGTGATCGCGACGTCGTCGGAGAACTCCGGCGCCGGTTCGTCCTCGAGATGCCCGGATGCCGCCGACAGCAGCAGCCGCGACAGCGGGGTGCGCAGCCGCGGCAGGACGACCTGCGTCTCCGGATCGCCGAACCGGGCGTTGAACTCGATCACGCGCACCCCGGCGGGGGTGAGGATCAGCCCGGCGTAGAGCAGACCGATGAACGGCGTGCCCTCGGCGTCGAGCCGGCGGATCACGGGCAGGGCGATCGTCTCGGTCACCTCGTCGACGAACGCCTGCACGCTGCCGAAGTCGTCGGCCAGCCACGGCAGCGGCGAGTAGGCGCCCATGCCGCCGGTGTTCGGGCCGCCGTCACCGTCCAGCGCGCGCTTGAAGTCCTGCGCGGGGGCCAGCGGGCGCACGGTGTCGCCGTCGCTGAGGAAGAACAGCGAGACCTCCGGGCCGGTGAGGAACTCCTCGACGAGCACGGGACCGGCGGGCAGGTAGCGCTCGGCGTGCGCGAGAGCCTCGGCACGGTCGGTCGTGACGATGACGCCCTTGCCCGAGGCGAGGCCGTCCGCCTTGACGACGTGCGGCGAGCCGAGCTCGTCGAAGGCGGCCTCGACCTCGGCGATCGTCGCCGCGCGCACGGCCTTCCCCGTCGGCACGCCCGCGGCATCCATGATCCGCTTGGCGAACGCCTTCGAGCCCTCCAGCTGGGCGGCGACCCTGCCGGGCCCGAACACCGGGATCCCGCGCTCGCGCAGCGAGTCGGCGACACCGGCGACGAGCGGGGCCTCCGGGCCGATGACGACGAGGTCGATGCCGTGCTCGTTCGCGAACGCCGCGACAGCCGCGCCGTCGAGCATGTCCACGTCGACGAGGGTGGCGTCCTGCGCGATGCCGGCGTTGCCGGGCGCGGCGAAGATCTCGTGCTCGACCTCCTCGGAGCGCAGGGAAAGGATGATCGCGTGCTCGCGCGCACCGGAGCCGAGGATCAGCATCTTCATGCCCGACAGCCTACCGGCGGCGGGCGCCGCCCCGTCGGGCCGGTCGCGAGCTCAGACGGTGACGGGTCGCTCGACCGACGGGTCCCAGGGCAGGGCCCATCCCGTCGCATCGAACAGGGCGTTGAGGATGCCGGCGGTGAAGCCCCACACCACTGTTCCGTCGACCTCGAACGCCGGACCGCGGAACGTGCCGCCCTCGTGCGCGAGCACCGAGGTGTACCGATTCGCCGGATCCAGCAGATTCGCCACCGGCATCCGGAACACCTCGACGGTCTCGGCGTGGTCGACGGCGGCGACCTGCGACGGCTCCCGCCACCAGCCCAGCACCGGGGTGACGAGGAACCTGCTCACCACCAGTGGGAGCTGCGGCAGCGCCGCCAGCACCTCGACGCCGTCCGGATCCAGCCCGGTCTCCTCCTGCGCCTCGCGCAGCGCGGTCGCGACGACATCGGCGTCCCCGTCCTCGCGCGCCCCGCCGGGGAACGACACCTGGCCGGGATGCGACTGCAGATCGGCCGCGCGCCGCTGCAGCAGCACGTCGAGATCGGCGGCGACGGTCTGCTCGTCGGAGCGGGCGGGCACGTCGTCCAGCCGACCGAACAGGATGAGCACGGATGCGGGGCGCACGGTGTCGGCCGCCTTCGGCAGCCGGGGGATCCAGTCCTCCGCGTGCGCCGCGGCCCCCAGCAGCTGCGCGCGCGCCCCGCGCAGAGCGGTGTCGACGTTCGGGTTCACGTGTGCCTGCCTCATCGCATCCGAGCCTAAGCCCGAATGCGCAGGACGTAGCCTGTGTGCATGCCCACCCCGAGGATCCGGACCGCCGACGGCCGTGCCGCGCTCGCCACGGTGGCCGCAGGCGGTGCGCCGCGTCCCGCACTGGCCACGGCCGTGCGCTACCTGCTCCAGCTGCTCGACGAGCGCGCACCGGGCAACAGCGTCGAGGTGAGGGTGCCGCCGTTCGGCGCGGTGCAGGTGGTGCAGGGCCCGCGGCACACCCGCGGCACCCCGCCGAACGTCGTGGAGATGGACGCGGCGACGTGGATCGCGCTGGCCACGGGCGCCGAGTCCTGGACGGATGCCGTGACGGACGGCCGGGTGTCGGCATCCGGGACCCGCGCCGACCTCTCCGCGCTGCTGCCGCTGCGCCCCTGACAACCGTCCGCGTCATCGGTATCCTCCGCCACTTTCCGGACGGACGGCGCCGATGCACCGCCCGCGTACGGGCCATGGGACAATGGAGGCATGTCCTCTCGCACCCGGCATCAGACGACCGAGGCGACCGTGCGCCCGGTTCCGCGCTTCGGCGTGTTCCTGGGGCTCGGCGCGGTGCTCGGCATCGTCGGCGCGGCCATCCTCACCGTCGTCGGCAGTCACGACAAGTCGCCGGTGCTCGATGTGGTCTACCCCGACGGGCAGGTGTTCGGGTTCGTCCTGCTGTGGACCGTGCCGATCGGCATCGCCCTGGGCGGACTGGTCGCGCTGATCCTCGAGCGCGTCGCGCGCAGGCACGCCCGCGTCGTGCGCGTGGAGCACGAGCACGTCACCGACGAGGGGTGACCCGCCGGGCGGCAACCGCCGTCGCGACGGTCAGGCCAGTTCGGCGATGACCGGGCGCATGGCGGCGTCGAACGCCACGACATCGCGACGCAGCCCGTCGGTGACGGCCACGCTCAGTGCGCCGATCCACCAGATGCCGCGTTGAGTGAACGGCAGCACCTGCACGTTCAGCTCGAAGGAGTGCGCGCGTCGGCCGATGTCGCGCTCGAACTCCGCGATGGCGCTCGCGTACGCGCGGTACGCGCCGCCCGTCGCGTTCATGGAGTCGACGTACCGATTGTGCGCGTCCTGCGCGTAGCGGAGCGCCGTCGGCGCGTGCGGGATGATCGCCTCGCGCAGATCCTCCGACCCCGTGGTGGGCAGGGCGACGAGCGTGTCGAAGCCGTCCACGAGGTCCAGCGGCACCTCGGAGCGGTGCGCCCGCGGCTCGACGGTCATGTCCCAGTACTCGCGCCACTGCGCCTCCAGCGCTTCGGTCGCGTCGTCGGTCTCCGGTCCGCGTGCCTCCAGACCGCGCAGCGACGGCAGGTCCTCCGGGGCGCGGATGCCCAGCAGCTGGCGCAGCGAGAGCGCCACCAGCACCGAGGTGCCGGCGTCCTCGCGGATCAGCCACTGCGGCTTGTCGACCATGGCCCCATCGTATGGAAGTCGCCCGTGCCATGGGGCGAATCGCCGCTGCTCCGTGTCTTCGGCGAGCCCGCCGCGAAGGCGCGGGCTCAGCGGCGGCGGGCGATGATGCGCCGGTGCAGGCGCTGCAGCCGACGGGACGGCGGACGGGTGGCATCCGCCAGCGCCTGCCGGGCCGCGGCGAGGGTCGGGTAGCTGCCGATGCGGCGGCTGTGGCGGTCGTGCGCGACGTGCGTGTTGCTCTCGACCGTGACGAAACCGGCGAACTCGCCGCCGGCGGTGGCGACGAAGACGTCTTCGTCGGCCTGACGCCAGGCCAGTTCGGGGGCTCCCGTCTGCGGGGTCTCGGGGCGGCCGTCGTCCGGACGGTCGTGGAAGGGCGCGCCGGGGCGCGCGAGTGCGTGGGTCCTGCTCATGATTCTCGACTCGTGTGCGGGCGGCACGCTGCCGCCTCCGCGATGACCGGGCGGCGGATCCGCATCGGTGCGGGTCCCGCTCTGCTGGCCCTGGTCAGGTATGCGCTGCGCCGGTGAGATCGGCAGGCGTGAGCGCAGCCATCATTCTATCAGACCAGGACTCAGCAGCTCCGTGTGGAACCGCGCGCCGCATCGCTCGGCGGGAAACGACGACCTGGGCGACGCGTGCGGCCCGATAGGCTGTACAGGTGGCAGCCACCCCCACCAACCCGTATGCTCAGGCCGGCGTCGACACCGCAGCCGGCGACCTCGCCGTCGAACTCATGAAGGCCTCGGTGCGCGCCACCCACGGGCCCGAGGTGCTCGGCGGAGTCGGTGGATTCGCCGGCATGTTCGATGCCGGCGCCCTGCTCGGCTACCGCCGTCCGCTGCTGGCATCCAGCACCGACGGCGTGGGTACGAAGGTCGCGATCGCCCAGGCCATCGACAAGCACGACACGATCGGACAGGACCTGGTGGGCATGGTCGTCGACGACATCGTCGTCGTGGGCGCGAAGCCGCTGTTCATGACCGACTACATCGCCTGCGGCAAGGTCGTTCCCGAGCGCATCGCCGACATCGTCCGCGGCATCGCCGAGGCCTGCTCCGCCACGGGCACCGCGCTCGTCGGCGGGGAGACCGCCGAGCACCCTGGACTGCTCGGACCCCGCGACTACGACGTCGCGGGCGCGGCCACCGGCGTCGTCGAGGCGGATGCCGTGCTCGGCGCCGACCGCGTGCAGGACGGGGACGCCGTGATCGCGCTGGCATCCAGCGGACTGCACTCCAACGGCTACTCGCTCGTGCGGCACATCGTCGCGAACGCGGGCATCGGCTACGGGGACCGCGCTGCGGACCTGGGCACCACCTGGGGCGAGGCGCTGCTCGAACCGACCCGGCTGTACACGACCCCGCTGCTGGAGCTCATCGATGCGCTGCCCGCGGGTGCCGTCCACGCCCTCAGCCATGTCACGGGCGGCGGCATCGCCGCCAACCTCGCCCGGGTGCTGCCGCAGGGCAGCTGGGCGGAGATCGACCGGTCGACGTGGACGCCGAGCCCCGTCTTCCAGGTGCTCGCCGACATCGCCGGCACGCCCATCACCGACACCGAGGGCACGTGGAACCTCGGCATCGGGTTCCTCGCGGTCGTCGCCGACGACCAGAAGGATGCCGCGATCGCGGCGATCCGTCGGCAGGGCATCCACGCCTGGCAGGCGGCGACGGTGAGCGCGGATGCGCGACCGGCGGGAGATTTCGAAGAGGGCGCCAAGGGCGTCGATGGTGGAGCCGTGCGCCTGGTCGGCGCCTACGCGAACGGAACGAAGTAACACCCCATGTGCGGCATCGTCGGAATGGTCGGCAGCGGCCCCGTCAATCAGGACATCTACGACGCGCTCCTGCTCCTGCAGCATCGCGGCCAGGACGCCACCGGCATCGCCACGGCGGAGCCGAACGGCGTCATGCACATGGCCAAGGCCGAGGGCATGGTGCGCGAGGCGTTCCGCACCCGTGACATGCGCTCTCTGCTCGGCAACATCGGTCTGGGGCATGTGCGCTATGCCACCAAGGGCACCGCGTCGAACGAGGAGGAGATGCAGCCGTTCTACGTGAACGCGCCCTACGGCATCGTCCTCATCCACAACGGCAACCTCACCAACACCCGCGAGCTCACCGCCGAGATGGCCAACCGCGACCGCCGCCATCTGAACTCCTCCAGCGACACCGAGCTGCTGCTGAACGTGCTCGCCAACGAGCTGCAGGCCACCACCTCGTCCGTCGACCTCGACCCGGAGCGCATCTTCGAGGCCGTCGCCCGCACGCACCGGCGCATCGAGGGCGCCTACGCGGTGGTCTCCATCATCGCGGGGTACGGCCTGCTGGCGTTCCGCGATCCCTTCGGCATCCGTCCGCTCATCCTCGGCCGCCGGCGATCCGCCGACGACGCGCGCGACGAATGGGTGGTCACGAGCGAATCGCTCGTGCTGGAGAACGCCGACTACGAGGTCGTGCGCGAGGTCGAGCCCGGCGAGGCCGTGTTCGTCACCAATGACGGCGAGCTCTTCACCCGGCAGTGCGCCGAGCGCACCCAGCTGACCCCCTGCGCCTTCGAGTACGTCTACCTCGCCCGGCCCGACTCGGTCATGAACGGCGTCTCGGTGTACGAGTCGCGACTGCGCATGGGGGAGAAGCTCGCCGACACGATCGCCCGGCACGTCCCGCTCGACGAGATCGACGTCGTCATGCCCATCCCGGACTCGTCCCGCCCCTCGGCGATGGAGGTCGCGCGCAAGCTCGGCAAGGAGTACCGCGAGGGCTTCTACAAGAACCGGTACGTGGGGCGCACGTTCATCATGCCCGGCCAGGCCGTGCGCAAGCGCAGCGTTCGGCAGAAGCTGAACGCCCTGTCCACCGAGTTCCAGGGCAAGAACGTGCTGCTCATCGACGACTCGATCGTGCGGGGGACCACGAGCACGCAGATCATCCAGATGGCGCGCGACGCCGGCGCCGCCTCGGTGATCTTCGCGTCGGCCGCCCCGCCGGTGCGCTACCCGCACGTGTACGGGATCAACATGCCCTCCAAGCACGAGCTCGTCGCGCACGGCCGGACGATCCCGGAGATCGCCGAGGTGCTGGGCTGCGACAGGATCGTGTACCAGGAGGTCGAGGACCTCAAGGACGCGATCATCGAGGGGTCCGCGCTCACCGACCTCGACATGAGCTGCTTCGACGGTCGCTACGTCACCGGTACGGTGACGGAGGAGTACCTGGAGTGGGTCGAGAAGTCGCAGACTTCGTGACCGCATGAGCGCACCCCGGAGACGGCCGTCTGCGCCGATCGAGCGAAATGAGTCGAGATGACCGCCCGACCGCTGTGGCAGGGGCGCGCACTGGCGCTGCTCGGCATCCTGCTGTGCGCGTTCTCGCTGCGCTCGGCCGTGGCATCCCTCTCGCCGATGCTGAGCATGATCGAGGAGGACTTCCCGCTCGCGCCCGCCGTGGTCGGGCTGATCGGGTCGGCGCCGCCGGTGTGCTTCGCGCTGTTCGGGCTGCTGACACCGATCTTCGAGCGCCGGCTGGGGCTGGAGCGGCTGACCGCGGTGGCCCTCGGACTCATCACGCTCGGGCTGTTCCTGCGCGGCGTCGTCGGCGACTCGGTGGGGCTGCTGCTGACGACGGCCCTCGTGTTCGCCGGTGTGGGGATGGGCAACATCCTCATGCCGCCGCTCGTGAAGAAGCACTTCCCGGACCGCATCGGTCTGATGATGACGCTGTACACGTCGGCGATGGCGCTGTCGACGTTCGTGCCGCCGCTGGTCGCGGTGCCGGTGGCGGATGCCGTGGGCTGGCGCTTCTCGATAACCCTGTGGGGCGTGTTCGCCCTGGCCGGGACGATCCCATGGACCACGATGCTGCTGCGCGGCCGCTCCACGCCGACGGATCCGGCGGAGCACGCGGGTCGGTCACCGGCCGCGGCGTCCCCCGCGCCGCGGAACGAGCCCGCCGCGCGGCCGACGGAGAGCGATCGACCGGCCGCCGAGCGTCAACAGCTGACCGGACCGATCCCCACCTCCGCGCAGACGCGGTCGCTGTTCGGCAGACTGGCGCGCATCCCCCTGGTCTGGGCCTTGGCGGTGACGTTCGCGACCTCGTCGACGATGGCGTACGTGTCCTTCGCCTGGCTGCCGTCGGTGTTCATGGGCATCGCCGGGGTCGACGACTCCACGGCGGGACTGCTGCTGTCGCTGTTCGCCGCCATCGGCCTGCCGGCCTCGCTGCTGGTCCCGATGCTGGTGGTGCGCTGGCGCGCCACGCGCGCGCTGATGCTGCTCGGATCACTCGGCGGCACGCTGGGGCTGCTCGGTCTGATCCTCGTGCCCGCGCCCGGCCTGCTCGTGCTGTGGACGGTGCTGTTCGGGCTGAACGGCGTGCTGTTCCCGCTGGCGCTGGTGCTCATCAGCATCCGCGCCCGCACGCCGGAGACGGCCGTCGTGCTCTCCAGCTTCGTGCAGAGTGTCGGCTACACGCTCGCGGCGGTGTTCCCGCTGCTGTTCGGCATGCTGCATGAGAGCACCGGGACGTGGACGTGGTCGCTGCTGCTGATGAGCACGGTGCTCATCGCCGTCATCCCCGCGGGCATGATCGCCGGCCGCCACCGCACCGTCGAGGACGAGTGGGAGCGCCGGCACGGGGCCTGGTGACGACCTTCCGCCCGCGGGTGGCTCAGCCGCCCTCACGGGTGTGCACGGTCACGAAGCCGCGGACGGATACGGGGCGGACATGACGAGACCCTGGTCGACTCGGCGGATGCCGGTCGCCAGGGTCGTTGTCAGGCGAGGAGACGGTCAGGCTCGCTCGAGCTTGTCCTCGTCCTCGTCCTCGTACTGGTCCGCCCACTTGTCGACGTACTGGTCGTCCCCTGAGGATGCGTGCCCGAGTTCGCTCTCCAGAGCGGAGAAATCCACACTCGGGCTGTACGACTTGAGTTCGCGGGCGATCTTGGTGTGCTTCGCCTTCTGACGGCCACGGCCCATGCGCGAGACCCCCTTTTTACGAGTTCAGCAACGGACTGTGCGACGCCCGCTGTTATTCACGGCACCGGCCTGGCGCCGGTAAGAGTAGCATTCAGGATAGCACGCACGCCAGAGCATCCGGCCGCGTGGGCGGCCCTTGAGCGGAAGGATCGACATGTCGGATTCCACGCCCTCGGCTGCAGATGAGGCAGTCCAGAACCAGTCGCTGCAGAAGGCCGTGATCGTCGGCATCCAGCCCGGTCAGCCGCCGCACGTACTGGCCGAGGCGCTCCGGTATGCGAAGCTGCTCGGTGCGCCGCTGGTGGTCGTGCACGTCGACGTGACGCGCTTCGTCACCTACGAGGACCCCGACGGGTACGTCCATTCGGCACCCATCGATCTGAACCTCGACGCGGGCGCCGTCGAGTTCGAGGACGTGGAGGCCGCTGCGGCGGAGGCCCTCGACAAGGAGGACATCGTCTGGACCGCCCGCCAGCTGGTCGGCGACCCCGCGCTGGCGATCAAGCAGCTCGCGGACAAACTCGACGCGCAGCTGATCGTCATCGGCACGCGCAAGCGCGGCATCGGCGAGTCGATCCGCGAGTTCTTCACGGGCTCCGTCGCCGCTCGGCTCGCCCACCGACAGCACCGGCCCGTGCTCGTCGTGCCGCAGACCGAGCAGGTTCCCGACGAGCAGAAGGACGTCTGGCCGGAATAGCCCCTACGGGGCAGGAGCGGCCAGGGCGCGGACGACGGCGTGCGCGGCGTCGTCCAGCGCGCGCTCGAGATCGGTGACGACGGATGCCTCCAGCACGCCGCCCTGTGCGACATGCCTGCGCAGGTCGGTGCGCACCCGTGCCCGGAACGCGTTGATCACGGCATCCGCTCGCTGCAGATTCTCGCGGCTGGTGACCCGGGCATCCGACATCCCCGCGCTGCGCGCCCGGGCCTTGGCGGATCTGCGCTCCTCCTGCTCGGCGGTGGCGAGGTCGGCCCGCAGGCTGCGCATGGCCTCCTGCACGCTCTGCCGCACCTCGCTGGCGATCAGGCGGATGGAGTCGGACAGCCCCTGCTCGATGCCGACGAGATCCTCCGCCCTGTCCGCGAGCTCGGCACGACCGGCGTCCGTGATGGCGTACACGGTCGTGCGGCCCTCGACGGTCTTGGTGACCAGACCCTCCTCCTCGAGCTTGGCGAGCCTCGGGTAGATGGTGCCGGCGCTGGGGGTGTATGTGCCGCCGGTGCGGTCGGTGAGCGCCTGGATGATGCCGTAGCCGTGCTGCGGGGCCTCGCCCAGCAGCGACAGCAGGTACAGCCGCAGATCGCCGTGCGAGAAGACCGCGGGCGTCATGACTGCTCCCATTCCGCGTCGTCGGCGACGGAGACCCTCGGGCGGCGGAGCACCGTGATGCCGCCCGAGACGGTGTTCGCGCGCACGTCGACGAAGCTGCCGGCCAGCTCGCCCACCGTCCCGGTGTAGCTGCTGGGACCCCCGCTGGAGCGCTGGATGCCGTCGACCATGAGCCGTCCGCTCATGCTGCGCAGTGCGTAGTTGGCGGGCAGGGTCTCATCCAGCCGCACGGTCACACCGCCGGAGACGGTGTTGAGGTTCACGGTGTTGGCGTCGCCGACGGCGTCGATGAGGATGGCGCCCGAGACGGTGTCGATGGTCGCCTTGCGCAGCGTGCCCGTGACGGCCACGTCGCCGGAGACGCTGTTGGCTGTCACGGCGCCCGCGAGGCCGCGCAGCTGCACGTCCCCGGAGACGGAGTTGACCGACAGGTCGCCCCGCACCTCGTCGGCGATGATGTCGCCGGAGACGGTGTTGAGTCTGATGTCGGTGCGGATGCCGGAGACCAGTGCGCCGGCGCTGACGACGCCCAGGGCGAGGGCGATGGTGCGCGGCACGGCCACGCTGATCTCGGCACGGGGTCCGCCGGCGCCGAAGTTGCGGAACACCTCGAGGAAGTTGTCCCACCCGATCTGGGGGTGGTCGATCTCGACCCTCGTGCCGTCGGATTCGATGCGCAGGTCCTTGGTGGTGACGCCGTGCACCTCGATGCGGATGCCGGGGTCGTCGTGGGCGATGACGTCGACCTGCCCGCCGACGAGCCCGATCTTGAGCTGGGACGCCGAGGCGATGTCGATGACGCGTTCCTCGCCGGGGGCGATGAGCCACTTCTCGGTCATGGTCGTTCTCTTCCTGGTGAGGCGATATCGAGATATATCGCGTGTTGTGAGAATAACACGATATATCTCGAGTATGTCAAGTGGTTCAGGAGACGGCACCGCCGGGGCGGAGTTCGTCCGCGACGCCTGCGCGTCTATGCGGAGGCGAACCTGTAGGCGGGGCGCGCATCCGTCGGGGGTGGACACCGCGGGTCACAGGTAGTCTGGCTGGACGATGAGGATCACTCGCCGCACACTGCTGCTCGGCGCCGGGACGGGCGCCGCCGCGATGCTTCTCGCCGCCTGCACCCCGGAGCCGGAGCCCACCCCGACCCCCAGCACCCCGGCACCGGAGCCCGCCGCGCCGCCGAAGGTGCCGGCGCCCGCCGCCTGGCTGCGCAGCACGTGGTCGACGGATCCCTACTCCTTCGGTGCCATCAGCTATCTGCCCGCCGGCACCGACCCGCAGCAGCGCGCGGCACTCGCCGAACCCGTCGACGACCGGCTGTTCTTCGCCGGGGAGGCGCTGGACGACACCCGCCCCGGCACCGTCCTCGGAGCCGTGGACTCCGGCCGCAGCGCGGCACTCGCGCTCATCATGGCCGCGACGGGGCAGGAGCGCGTCGCCGTCATCGGGGCGGGCGCCTCAGGAGTCGTGGCGGGCCGACTGCTGGCGGATGCCGGGCACGACGTGACGATCTTCGAGGCTCGCGACCGCTCCGGAGGCCGCATCCTCAGCCGCACCGCCGACGAGTGGCCGATCCCCGCCCAGCTGGGCGCCTGGCTCATCTCGGCCGAGCAGCTGGCCGCGCTCAAGGGCCGGCTCACCGCGCTCGGCGAGCAGCAGCTGGCCTTCGAGACGACGACGGGATGGTCGCAGGACGGCGCGACCGACGCGCCCTCCGGCGAGGCCATCGCGCAGGCCGTCGAGCATGCGAAGGAGCTGCCGGCCGACGTGCCGCTCTCCGAGGCGCTCGAACAGGACGGCGCCGACCCCTCAGACCCCGCGCTCGCCGCGGCGCTGGCGTGGCTGGCGGCCACGACGGCGGCCGACCCGCAGAAGGCGTCCAGCTGGTACCCGCCGACACCACCCGAGGACGGCCTGGCGGGCATGGCGGAGGACCTCGGGGAGTTCTTCGACGAGCATCTGCAGGACCTCGAGATCACCCTCGCCTCACCCGTCGTCCGCGTGGCCTACGACGACAGCGGCGTGAGCCTGCGGCTGGGCACCGGGGAGGCGCTGTCCTTCGACAGGGTCGTCGTCACCGCACCGCTGGGCGTGCTCCAGCAGCAGGGCATCGAGTTCGCCCCGGCGCTGCCGTTCTCGCACCGCGGTGCCATCGCCGCGTTGGCATCCGGCTTCATCGAGACCGTGTGGATGCGCTTCGACGAGCCGTTCTGGGAGGCCGATGAGGCCGTCTGGCACGTCGTCGGCGGCGACGGCGCCATCCGCACCTGGATCAATCTGCACCCCGCCACGGGGGAGCCCGTGCTGGTCGGCATCGTCGGCGGGCCGCAGGCCGAGCAGTTCGCCGGGCTCAGCGACCACGACGCGCAGGTCGCCGCCCGCGCCTCACTGGCCCTCTTCGCGCCGGCGTCGGCGGACGAGAGCTGATCACACCCCAGGGCGGCAGGCTCACCGGCATCCGACTGATCAGGACCAGCGCGACGGCCACCACGGCGAAGATCGCCAGCGCCGCCAGGCACGACAGCGCCATCTCCGGCAGCCCCGACACCTGCCGGGGGTCCAGGAAGTAGTACGGGTACCAGCCGATGATCCGGCCCCGCCAGATCGTGAAGATCCCCCACAGCGCCGGGTACAGCAGCACGAACGGCACGATCCGCCACGACGCGACGCGACGGCCGGGACCGACGGCCCAGGCGAGCACGGCGAGGGCCGGGAGCACGTAGTGCAGCACCACATCCGACCAGGGCACGGTGATGGGGATGCCGCGGACACCGGCCTGCCAGACGATGATCGAGAACGCCAGCCCGGCGGTGACTGTCCAGCTCAGCACGAGCACCCGAACGGAAGTCAGCCAACCCGGGTCCTCCGCCCGGCGCAGGCAGGTGACGCCCGCCACGATGGCCAGCGCCACGAAGGCGATGTTCGACTGGATGGTCAGATAGGCGAAGAAGTTCTGGCTGGCCAGGGTCTGCGATCCCATGCCCCACAGCATCCGGTGCGCGAGCGACACGACGCACACCGCCGCGGCGAGCAGACGCAGCCATCCGAAGATCCTTCTCGTCTGCACGCGGGTGTCGTCCTCCTGGCCCTGGCCGCTCGTTCTGGCTGAGCGGCCAGCCGTTCCCCGAGTCTACGTAATGCCGCCGCGGCGTCACGGCGCGCGCCGCCGGGAGGGCAGGAGCTCGCGGACGTGACTAGAGTGACGCAGGTGACCCCTTCCCCGCCCGTGCGCACGGTGCTGCGCCGCACCGCACTGGTGGCAGTCGGCGGGACGGCGGGCACGGCCATGCGGCTGCTGCTCGGGACGCTCATCCCGGACGCCGCACCGGGCGTGCTGACGGCCAACATCCTCGGCGCCCTCGCGCTGGGCGTGCTCACCGCGCGGCTGCCCGCGTCCGGCCTGCGCGTGATGCTCGGCACCGGGGTACTGGGCGGGTTCACCACCTACAGCTCCTTCGCCGTCGACGCCGTCGGCCTGTGGGGCGCGACCCCGCTCCTGGCGGCGGGGTACGTCGTGCTCACGCTCACGGGCGGCGTCGCCGCCGCCGTGCTGGGCCTGCGGCTGGGCCGGAGGGAAGCGCGCTCATGAGCGGGTGGGTCCTCCTGCTCGCATCCGTGTGCGGCGGGCTCGGTGCCGCGACGCGCTATCTCGCCGACGTCGGCATCGCGCGGCTGGTGGGGACCCGCTTCCCCTGGGGCATCCTCGTCATCAACGTGACGGGGTCGCTGGCGCTCGGGCTCGTGGTGGGGCTGCTGCCCGGGGCGGCGTTCGTCCTCGGTGCGGGATTCCTGGGCGGGTACACGACCTTCAGCACGGCGATGATCGACACGGTCGCGCTGTGGCGGGACGGCGAACGGCGGGCTTCCGTGCTGTATGCGGGCGGGATGCTCGTGGCCGGCATCGCCGCCGCCGTCCTCGGGCTGGCGGTGGGCGGCGCCCTCTGAGACCGTCCGCGGCGGGGCCGGGCCCCGCCGCCTCCGAGCCCGCATTCTCAGCCGCCTCCTAGCCCGAGAATGTACAAATGTACAGGAAGGGGATGCGATGGCGGAGGCTGTGCGGCGCAGGCGCGATCCGGCGACCCGTCGCCGGGCGATCATCGTGGCCGCGGCCGAGCTGATCCTCGAAGTCGGCGTCGGCGC
Source organism: Microbacterium soli (assembly GCF_039539005.1). Lineage (NCBI taxonomy): Bacteria > Bacillati > Actinomycetota > Actinomycetes > Micrococcales > Microbacteriaceae > Microbacterium > Microbacterium soli. The sequence goes on along the minus strand of NZ_BAABCP010000001.1, from coordinate 1,041,400 downwards.
CCTCACCCACCGCATGATCGCCGCGCGCGCCGACGTGCCGCTGGGAGCGACGACCCAGTACTTCGCCACCCTCGACGATCTGCGGGCCGCGGCCCTGCAGCACCTGGCCGTCGAGGTGGACGGGCGCATCGACGGCATCCGTCAAGCGCTGCGCGAGCGCGGCGCCACACCCGATGTCCTCACCGAGCTCATCCTGCGCGGCCTCGCCGACGTGCGTGCCATGGAGACCGACCGGGCCGTCGTCACCGCCGCCGTCAACGACCCGCAGCTGCGCGAGCTCGCGCGGGGCTGGTCGGCGCGGATGGCCGAGTTCCTCGTCGACGACTACGGCGCCGAGCGCGCGACCGCCGCCGCGATCTTCATCGACGGGGTGCTGTGGCACTCCCGCATCAGCGAGGATCCGCCCTCCGAATCCCTCATCCGTTCCGCCCTCGCCGGGATCCTCGGCGACGGCATCCGTCCTTCGTCCGTGACCGACTGAAACGAGCACTGTGTCGAAACTCTCCGTCCTGAGCCTGCGCAACCGCGCATTGATCGCGCTCGTCACGATCGTCGCCGCCGTCTTCGGCGGACTGGCGCTGACCAATCTCAAGCAGGAGCTCATCCCCTCGCTCGAACTGCCGGCGCTGATCGTCATGACGCCGTACCCCGGCGCCTCGCCCGAGGTGGTGGAGAACGACGTGTCCACGCCCATCGAGAACGCGGTGCAGGGCGTGCCGGGACTGGAGTCGACGACGGCGACCAGCACGACCAACGCGTCCATCGTGCAGGCGATGTTCACCTACGGCACCAACCTCGCCACCGCCGAGCAGAAGATGCAGCAGGCCATCAACCGCATCTCCGGCCAGCTGCCCGAGGATCTGGACCCGCAGGTGCTGAGCATCTCGATCGACGACTTCCCCGTCATCCAGATCGCCGTCACCGGTCTCGGCGAGGGCGATGAGGCTCAGGCCGACCTGCAGAACGTCGTCGTCCCCGAACTGGAGGATGTCGACGGCGTCAACGCCGCGGAGGTCGTCGGCGGTGTCGGCAAGCGGGTGACCATCACCCCGGATGCCGCGGAGCTGGCCGCGCACGGCGCGAACCCGCAGCAGATCCGCGACGCGCTGGCGCAGAACGGGACACTGTTCCCCGGCGGCGACATCACCGAGGACGGGCAGACCCTCACCGTGCAGAGCGGGGTGAAGCTCGGTTCCGTCGACGAGATCGCCGCGCTGCCGCTGGTCGGCACCGACGCCGTCGTCGGCGACGTCGCCACCGTCGTGGAGGAGGACGACCCCGTCACCTCCATCTCGCGCGTCGACGGGGAGGATGCGCTGACCCTCGCCGTCACGAAGCTGCCCGCCGCCAACACCGTGGAGGTCTCGCAGGGGGTGCTGGCCGCACTCGACGAGATCCGGAAGACGTTCCCGGATGCCGAGTTCACCGTCGTCTTCGACCAGGCGCCGTTCATCCAGCAGTCGATCGAGACGCTCGCGACCGAGGGGCTGCTGGGCCTGGCGTTCGCGGTGATCGTCATCCTCGTCTTCCTGTTGTCGATCCGCTCCACCCTCGTCACCGCGATCTCCATCCCGACGAGCGTGCTGATCACCTTCATCGGCCTGCAGGCGTTTGGCTACTCGCTGAACATGCTCACCCTCGGCGCGCTGACCATCGCGATCGGACGCGTGGTGGACGACTCGATCGTCGTGATCGAGAACATCAAACGGCACTACGTGCAGGGCGCCGACAAGGGCGACGCCATCCGGCTCGCCGTGCGAGAGGTCGCAGCGGCCATCACGGCATCCACCATCACGACCGTCGCGGTGTTCCTGCCGATCGTCTTCGTCGGCGACATGGTCGGCGAGCTGTTCCGACCCTTCGCGATGACCGTCACGATCGCCATGGCCGCATCGCTCCTGGTGGCGCTGACGATCGTGCCCGTGCTGGCGTACTGGTTCATGCGGCCGGGCAGGGAGCTGCGCGACGAGCAGGGCCGGCGCATCGACCCGGAGGACCCCGCCGCCCCGCCGACGCCGCTGCAGCGCATCTACCGCCCCATGCTGGGCTGGACGCTCAAGCACTCGGCGACCACCGTCGTGCTGGCCGTGCTCGTGCTCGCCGGCACCGTCGCCGCCGCGCCGCTCATGAAGATCAACTTCCTCGGCGACACGGGGCAGAACACCATGACGGTCACGCAGGACCTCGGCCCCACGGCGAGCCTCGAGACGAAGTCCGAAGCGGCGCTGAAGGTCGAGGACGCGCTGGACGGCATCGACGGCATCGAGCACGTGCAGGCCTCCATCGGCTCCAGCGGATCCTCGCTGCGCGACGCCTTCGCGGGTGGCGGCGGGGTGACCTTCTCCATCCTGACCGCGGAGGACGCCGACCAGGAGGCGCTGCGTGCGGACGTGCAGAAGGCCGTCGACGACCTCGACGACGTCGGCGAGGTGACCGTCGCCGGCGCCGCGGGCGGATTCGGCGCGACCGACATCACCGTGGCCGTGTCCGCCCCCAACGGCGACGACCTCGTCACCGCGACCAAGGCGCTGCGCGACGAGCTGGAGGGCCGGGACGGCATCGGTCAGGTGACCGACAACCTCGCCGCGTCCCTGCCGTACATCGCCGTCGCCATCGACCGCGACAAGGCCGCCGAGCGCGGGCTGTCCGAGGTCGCGGTCGGTTCCATGGTCTCCAACGCCATGCGCCCGCAGCAGCTCGGATCGATCGAGATCGACGGCAGCGCGCTGACCATCTATCTGGCCGCCGAGGAGCCGCCGACGACACTGGCCGAACTGCGGGAGCTTCCGATCCTCAGCGCCCTCGGGCCGATCGAGCTGCAGGACATCGCGACCGTCGAGGAGCGCGAGGGGCCGACCTCGATCACCACCGATCAGGGCCGTCGCACGGCGACCATCACCATCCCGCAGGAGTCCGACGACCTCACCGTCGCGACGGCATCCGTCACGAGCGCGATGGACGCCGTCGATCTGCCCGACGGGGCCACCGCCGAGCTCGGCGGTGTGGCCGAGCAGCAGGCCGACGCGTTCTCGCAGCTGGGCCTGGCCATGCTGGCGGCCATCCTCATCGTCTACGTCGTCATGGTCGCGACGTTCAAGTCGCTGCGTCAGCCCCTGCTGCTGCTCGTGTCGGTGCCGTTCGCGGCCACCGGCGCCATCCTGCTGCAGATCATCACCGGGGTGCCGCTGGGCGTCGCCTCCCTGATCGGCGTGCTGATGCTCATCGGCATCGTCGTCACCAACGCGATCGTGCTCGTCGACCTCGTCAACCAGTACCGCGCGAAGGGCCTGTCCACCGCGGACGCGGTGATGGCCGGCGGCGAGAAGCGTCTGCGACCGATCCTCATGACCGCGCTCGCGACGATCTTCGCGCTCACGCCCATGGCGCTGGGCATCACCGGCCACGGCGGGTTCATCTCGCAGCCGCTGGCGATCGTCGTGATCGGCGGGCTCGTGTCGTCGACGGTGCTCACGCTCATCGTGCTGCCCACCCTGTACAACCTCGTGGAGGGCGCGAAGGAGCGCCGCGCCGCCCGACGTTCCGCACGCGGTGGTGGGGGAGCGGCGGATGACGGCGGCGACGGCCACGGCGGAGCGCCGCATGCCGACCCCGGCGATGCAGGTGCGGCCGTGCCGGCGGCTGCGGTTTCGCCGTTCTCCGCCGCGCCCGCGGGGGAGGACGCACCGCACGAGGCGGCCGCGCCGGCGCAGGAACCGGTGACCGGCGCGCTCGCCGTCCGCGCCCCCGACGCGTCGCCCGCCGAAGGCGAGCCGCGCACGGAGCAGCTCATCGAGACCGATGGGGCCGGTCGAGCCGGCACCGACTCGATGATGGCTGCGGCCGCCGCGGCATCCGCTGCCGCTGCGGCAGCCGCCTCCGCAGCAGCCGCAGCGGCGTCCGTCGTCGCGAACGCCGCCTCCGACCGGCAGGAGCACTACCTCACCCGTCGAGAGCTGCGCGCCCGCGGCCTGCCTTCGGCGAACCAGGTGGACTGAGTCGCGGTCCGGCGGGCGCCGTTCGTCAGCGCGAGTAGTGGATGCCCCACTCCAGCGTCCACGACTCGCCGGGCTCCAGGCGGCGCAGGCCCCGTCCGGAGTTGAACGCGTCCGCCGGGGCCGACATCGGCTCGACGGCGACGACGAGCTGCCGGCCGGGGTAGCCGGTGTAGGTGAACGCCTGCACGTAGTCGAGTCCCGGACCCTGCCACAGGGTGACGGTGCGTCCGTCGGGCGCGGCGAGCGTGCTGCGCGCCAGACCGTCGGCGTCGCGGCGCAGGTTCGCGAACCCGGTGTCCAGCTGCACGTCGCCCAGGCGTCGTCCCTCCCGCAGGTCGGTGCCGCCCGACACGGGGGACTCACCGACCGGCAGCATCCGCTCGTCGGTCTCGAACCACGTCTGTGCGGGGATCGTCAGCACCAGCTCGCGCGCATCCGCGTCGCCGATCGTGAGATACGGGTGGGTGCCGAGGGCGACGGGCGCGGCTGCGGGGGAGCGGTTGACGAGGGTGTGCGTGACGTCGATGCCGGCATCCGTCAGCGCGTAGTGGACACTCGTGCCCACCAGGTACGGATACCCCGTCTGCGGGACGATGCTCGCCGTCAGCGTCACGGCGTCCTCGGTCTGATCGGAGATCTCGTAGGCGGTGAAGCGCAGCAGCCCGTGGCTCGCGTTGCGGAACTTCGGCTCGGTGATCGCGAGGGCACGGGTGGTGTCGCCGTCCTGCCAGACGCCGTCACGGACCCGGTTCGGCCAGGGCGCGAGCACGATGCCCGAGGCGCCGGGCGTCGGCGACTCCTCCGGGTACGGCGGCACGATGTCGACGTCGCCGACCGCGAGATGCCGCAGGGAGGCGCCGACCTGCGCGATCTGCGCGGTCACGTCGCCGAGTCGGAGGTGCGTCTGGATACCGGTGGGGGAGCTGGCTGCGGGGTCGAGAGGCATGGAGCCATCGTAGAGCCGCAGGGGCTGCGCCGGGCGGTCTCCCAGGCGGCTCCGCTATGCTGGTGCGGTCGGCTTCGGGCACCCGCGGGCAGCGGGACGTGTGACAGTGTGAGCCCAGGGGCCGATGGTTCGACGACCATCACATGAATGGCCCCGGCCGACGGATGCCCGGGTTTGTCCGCGGTGCGCTGATCTCTGTGCGCACGGGAGCGGATGCTGTTCTCGTGTCAGAGACAGTGAGGAAGCACCATGCCGAAGAACGGCAGACTCAAGGGCGGACGGCCGTCCCGCAACTTCGATCCGCGCTACGCCAGGAAGACGTCGTTCCGCGACCGTCACGCCGGCGGACGCCCGATTCGTGACGACGACCGGAGAACGGATGCCGGAGAGCGCCGCTCCGCCTCCTCCGACGGGCGTGCCGATCGTCGGCCGGGAAGCATCAGCCCCAAGCACCGCGGCTACCGTCCGCCGGATGCCGGGGGCGCTGCCCCCAAGCGCCGATGGAGCGACTCCGAGCGTGCGGGGCGCGATGAGGCCCGCGCCATCCGCAACCGTGCGGAGTCCGGCCGCCGCGAGGCGCCACACCGTCGCGGTGATCGTGACGAGCGCGGCCACGGGCGGCGTTTCGAGGAGCGTCCGGAACGTCGCTTCGACGAGCGTCCGCGTCGTGACGGCGGCTTCGGTCGCGACGGGCGCGGCCGCGACGACCGGAGCGACAGGTCGCACCGCAGCCGTGACGAGCGCGGCACGCGCGGCGGGTACGACCGTCGTGACGAGCGTCCGCGTCGCGATGACCGCCCGCGTCGCGACGACCGCCCGGGCTTCGAGCGCGGCCACCGTTCCGCGCGCCCTGTCCGCCACGACCGCTTCGACGCTGCGAACCGCGCCGAGAGCGTCCGAGCCCGCGAGGAGCACGTCGACATCGTGCACGAGCGCCTCGAGGCCGAGGCCGTCCGGGCATCCGATGTCGCCGATGTCTCCTTCAGCGACCTGGGCCTGGGGTCGAACATCGTCGAGGCACTGAAGAACATGGGCGCCGAGACGCCGTTCCCGATCCAGGCCGCCACCATCCCCTCGATCCTGCAGGGGCGCGACGTGCTGGGCCGGGGGCGGACGGGGTCGGGCAAGACCATCGCCTTCGGCGCGCCGCTGGTGGAGAGCATCCTGCAGTCGCAGAGGGGCGGGCGCCGCGAGTTCGGTCGCCGTCCGCGCGCGCTCATCCTCGCGCCCACGCGCGAACTGGCCCTGCAGATCGACCGCACCGTGCAGCCGATCGCCCGCAGCGTTGGACTGTTCACCACGCAGATCTACGGCGGCGTGCCGCAGGCGCGCCAGGTGGGGGCGCTCAAGAAGGGCGTCGACATCGTCATCGGCACGCCCGGCCGCATCGAGGATCTCATCGAGCAGCGCAAGCTCGACCTCTCCGACGTGCGCATCGCCGTGCTGGATGAGGCCGATCACATGGCCGAGCTGGGCTTCGCGGAGCCCGTGCAGCGCATCCTCCGCAGGACGGGCACGGGGCTCTCCGGCGGCACGACGAGCCAGAAGCTGCTGTTCTCAGCGACCCTCGATCGCGAGGTCGCCGCGATCGTCGACGAGTTCCTCGTCGATCCTGCAGTGTACGAGGTCGCCGGTGAGGATCAGGACTCGAGCTCCATCGAGCATCGCGTGCTCGTGATCGAGCACCGCGACAAGGCGGAGGTGCTCGGCTCGCTCGTCGACCGAGAGGGCCGCACCCTCGTGTTCACGCGCACGCGCGCCTATGCGGAGATGCTCACCGAGCAGTTCGAGGATGCCGGCATCCCCGCCGTCGCGCTGCACGGCGACCTCAACCAGGCCAAGCGCACCCGCAACCTGCACAAGCTCACCTCCGGCAAGGTGCGGGTGCTCGTCGCCACGGACGTCGCCGCCCGCGGCATCCACGTCGACGACATCGATCTCGTCGTTCAGGCCGACGCCCCCGACGAGTACAAGACCTACCTGCACCGCGCGGGCCGCACCGGGCGCGCCGGGCACGCGGGTCGCGTGGTCACCCTGATCACCCGGCACCGCCGTCGCCGCATGGAGGATCTGCTGGCGCGGGCGCAGATCCACGCCCCGTTCGACGTCGCGGAGCCCGGCGACGACGTCATCGAGGAGATCGCGGGGCGGATGCCGACGGACGCCGAGCTGACCGCTTGACGCCGGTCGCGGCTCTGCGTGGTTCGGCGCGATTCCTCGCGCCCCAACCCGGGCGCTCGCCTCAGCCCGGGCGCTCGCGCCAGAACAGGGGATTCGGCCACGACAGGACGGATTCGTCGGAGGATGTCCTGTTTCCGGTGAATCTCCTGTTCTCGGTGACGCGGCGACGGGGATGGGGGAGCACGGATGCCGAGGTGCCGGCGACGTCGGAGCAGTCCGGCCGCTTAGGCTGAGCGCATGGAGTGGAACGAGTGGGCGACGGCGGGCGGCACGGTCTGGTTCTGCATCGCGCTGACGATCAGTGCTCTGGCGGGGCTGCAGGGCCGCACGAAGCTCGGCTGGTTCATCCTCGGGATGATCTTCGGCCCGCTGGCGCTGCTGATCCTGGTCTTCTTGACCGAGCCGCTCGGGAAGCGGTGATCACGGCACCTTCCGCGGCCATGGACCCGTCCCGCCCGGTCCGTCCCGCCCGGTCCGTCCCACCCGTCCCGTCGCCCGGCCCGTCGCCCCAGAACAGGAGATTCGGCCAGAACAGGACGGAATCGCCGGGTGATGTCCTGTTCTCGGTGAATCTCCTGTTCTCGCGCAACACAGCGCGGCGGCGATCAGAACAGGGTGGCGGGCGCAGGCGCTGCAAGAGGCGCCGGGTTCGTGCGCGCTCGCAGCATCCCCCGCATCCGGTCGTGCTCCTGCTCCGACTGCGCGCGCAGGCCGTGGGCGCGGATGAGCGGACGTATGCGCTCCGCGAGCCACCGCCGGTAGCCCTTCGGCGCCTCGGACGCCGCCCCCGGGTACAGTCCACGGTACGCGGCGACGAGGTCGGGGCGCTCGCGCTGCAGCCACTGGAAGAACCACGGCTTCACGCCCGCGCGCAGGTGCAGGGCGCCGTAGACGGCATGGGCGGCGCCGGCGTCGGCGATGCGCCGCAGCGCGGAATCGATCGCGTCGACGGAGTCGGTCAGATACGGCAGGACGGGCATGAGGAACACGCCGACCCGGAATCCCGCATCCGTCAGTGCGCGCACCGTGTCCAGTCGCGCCTGCGTGGACGGCGTCCCCGGCTCGATGGAGCGCTGCAGCGCTTCGTCGTACATCGCGATGGACAGCTGGATGTCCACCGGTACCCGCGCGGCCGCTTCGACCAGCAGGGGGATGTCGCGGCGGATCAGCGTGCCCTTGGTGAGGATCGACATCGGCGTGCCCGAGTCCGCCAGTGCGGCGATGATCCCCGGCATCAGCCGGTACCGCCCCTCCGCCCGCTGGTACGGGTCGGTGTTGGTGCCCAGTGCGACGGTCTCGTGCTGCCAGGACCCCCGACGCAGCTCGCGCCGGAGCACGTCGACGACGTTGGTCTTCACGACGATCTGCGAATCGAAGTCGTGCCCCGCATCCAGGTCCAGGTACTGGTGGGTGCCCCGGGCGAAGCAGTTGTGGCTGATGACGCCGTTGGCCACGAAATCGCCCGTGCCTGTGGTGATGTCGACGAGTGTGCGGGTGCCTGGCAACTCCTCGATACTGATGACGCGGAGATCCGCAACGGATTTCACGGCGGTGCCTTCGATGCTCGGTTTCCGAGTGATTGCCGGGCTCGCAACGGCGAAGAACTTCATCCGAGAGGGCAATCCGCCCGTGACCCTGACGCTGCGGACGCCGTTGACGCGGGGAGGTTCGAGCGTGCAGGGGATGTCGAAGGCACGGAGCGCCGACATGATCGTGCTCAGGAGGACGGGGTCTCGGTTCGAGATGCGCAGCACGCCTCGCGAGCAGCTGCCCTCTGCGTCGAAGATGCCGGACAGGAATCCTCTTCTCCAATCCTTGGATGGGAAGACGGGGATGCCGGTCATCCGTGCTCGAGTCTCGCTCCGGAGTGAGAAGGGGCGCGTGATGGTGCTGACGCCTTCGGACGCCGGGTAGCCGCGCCGGTAGTCGGCGCTGTCGGGCGCGGATGCCGATTGCGGTGTCCCTCCGCCGAACCCCATGAGCCGGTTGTCCACGGTGAGATGCGGCCGCTGGCCGTCATGCGCATCGGCCACATGCTTCCACCCGCGGTCGGTGAGGAACCGGTGGTCGCCGCTTGCGATCAATTCGGTCCCGTCTGCGAGCGTGACCCGATACGCGGTCTTGCGGGTCGTCCACTTCGCTTGCACGCGTGTCCTGATGTAGCGCCGGCAGCGGCCCTGCCGCTCGGTTCCGATGATCTCGTCGCCGGTTCGCAGATCGCGTATCGGCCTCTGGCGCCCGTCTGCGCACAGGACGAGTGTGCGCGGATCCACGCAGTAGACGCACGCATGGCTGCATCCGCGGTACGGGTTGATCGTCCAGCGGAAGGGCATCCGCGAGACGGCGGGCACGGCGTTCAGGGCGGAGCGCGCGAGCACCTCGTGGAACGTCATGCCCGCGAACTCGGGCGTCGTGACCGACTGCACGATGCCGCTGCGGTTCTCCAGACCGGGCAGCGCCGCGGCGTCCGCGTCGTCGATCGTCTGACCCTGCCACCGCATCTCTTCATTCGAACATAACAACGATGGAGACGTCAAGGGCATGGCGAACATCTGTTCCCCTCCGGTCATGCGTCAGAATGGACGGATGAGCGCCACGCACTCCCGGCATGCGTCGCGTGGACCGCTCGCCGTGAAGGTCGCCCTGCCCATCGGCGTGCTGTTCACGGCGATCGCTTCGCTGGGGGCACTGGGTGGGGTGATCGCGGCGGATCCCGCGCCGATTCCCCTGCCCGCCCCCGCTGCGGCGATGGCGCTGCCGGATGTGCGGATGGCGCAGACACCGGCCGCCGACCCCTGCGCGGATGCCGCGGTCCGCTCGGCACTGACGGCGGGCGACGACGAGGCGACCGTGCACGCGTTCGGCGGGGGCGAGCAGTTCCGTGCGGCGGTCGTGGCGGGCAACGCACCCTGCATCTCCCTCGAGGACCCGCACCGTGATTGGGTCGTCGTCAACAAGCTCCGGCCGCTGCAGCCGGCGGACTTCGCCCCGGCATCCGTCGTCGCCTCCGATCTGCGCGGACTGTCGGGGTCGGTGAGCATGCGGCCGGAGGTCGCCGACGCGCTGAGCCGGATGGGCGCCGCGATGGTCGCGGAAGGGGGCGGCGCCCTGGGGGTGAACAACGCGTATCGCTCCTACGGCCTGCAGCAGGTCACGTACTCGCGCTTCGTGCGCTCGGAGGGTGTCGAGGGAGCGGATGCCGGGTCGGCGCGCCCCGGTCACAGCGAGCATCAGAGCGGTCTGGCCGTCGACGTCGTCGCCTGCTCGAGCGGATGCGGGTCCCTCGGCCAATTCGGAGCGACCGCGCAGAGCGACTGGATCGTCCGGCATGCGCATGAGTACGGCTTCATCGTGCGGTACGAGAAGGATGCCGAGGGAGTCACCGGGTACATGCCCGAGCCCTGGCATCTGCGGTACATCGGGGTCGAGCTGGCGACGGTGTATCACGAGGGCGGTTTCCGCACCCTCGAGGAGTTCTTCGGGCTTCCGCCCGCTCCCGATTACGGACACTGACGCATCCGCGCTCGAAGTGCGGATGCCGTCGTGCGGGCCGCATTGACGGCATCCCACAAATGCGGGACGCAGTCTCAACTTCTATGGAACGCGTTCCCACAATGCAGTGTCGCGAACCGTCTTCCGACCGTAGACTCCCGGTGCGAAGACGCACGCGATCGTCAGGAGGACACCATGGAACGCGACATCTACGAAGAGGACCACGAGACCTTCCGCGACCTGGTCAAGGACTTCGTCAAGCGCTACGCCACCAACGAGAACATCGAGCGGTGGGAGGCAGCCGGCGAGGTCGACCGCGACACCCTTCTCGCCGCGGGCGAGGCCGGCATCATCGGACTCTCCGTGCCCGAGGAGTTCGGCGGCGCGGGAATGCTGCAGGATTACCGGTTCCGTTCCATCGTGATGGAGGAGGTCATCGCCGCGGGGGCGGGATCGCTCGCCGGCGCCCTGGGGATCCAAGACGACCTGGCCGTGCCGTACCTCGTGCACATGGGCACGCAGGAGCAGAAGGAGAAGTGGCTGCCGCGGATGGCCACCGGCGAGGTGCTGGGCGCGCTGGCCATGACCGACCCCGGCGCCGGCAGCGACCTGCGCGGCATCAAGACCACCGCGAAGAAGGTCGACGGCGGCTACATCGTCAATGGGGCGAAGACGTTCATCTCCTCCGGCACGACGGCCGACATCGTGATCACCTTCGTGAAGACCGGCGAGGGAACCCGCCCCGACGCGTTCAGCCTGCTCATCCTCGAAAAGGGCATGGAGGGGTTCGACCAGGGCAAGAAGCTGCGCAAGATGGGCTTCCACGGCTGGGACACCGCGGAGCTGAGCTTCACGGACGTGTTCGTCCCCGACGAGAACCTCATCAGCGGCAAGGAGGGACAGGGCTTCATCCAGCTGATGATGAACCTGCCGTTGGAGCGGCTGTCGATCGGCGTCGCCGCTGCGGCCGTCGCGCAGGCCGCGACGGACTGGACCGTCGCCTACACGAAGGATCGCGAGGCGTTCGGCGAGCGCATCGCCGACTTCCAGAACACCCGCTTCCGCCTCGCCGACATGGCCACCACGACCGAGGCGATGTGGGCATACGTCGACCGCGCGCTGCTGGCCTACAAGGACCGCAGGCTCACCGCGGAGGACGCGGCGAAGGTGAAGTTCTGGGCCACCGAGCGCGAGTGGGAGGTGCTCGACATGGGAGTGCAGCTGCACGGCGGCTACGGCTACATCATGGAGTACCCCATCGCGAAGGCGTTCACCGACGCCCGCGTGCACCGCATCTACGGCGGAACCAACGAGATCATGCGCGACATCGTCGGTCGTCAGATCGCCGGCAAGCGCTGACGTCGAGCCCTGCGGGGCGGGTGGGGGCCCGCCCCGCAGGGCTCAGCCCGGCTGCCAGGGGAACGTGGCGGTGAACACGGCCGCGGATGCCAGCAGCACGGCGACCACGAACGCGGTGTCACGGGCGCGCCAGGCCACGATGCGCCGCTCCGTGCGGGTGGGGTGCGCGCCGAAGGCGCGGGCGTCCATCGACAGGGCCACGCGCTCGGCATGGCGGATGCCGGACGCCAGCAGCGGCACGATGTACCCCCAGCCCCGCACGACGCGGGCGAGCGGGCCCTGCCCGCCGAAGCGCCCGCCGAACCCGTGCCCGCGCACGCGATGGGCGGCGCGGATCACGGCCAGCTCGTAGCCGAAGCGGGGGACGAAGCGGTAGGCGGCCAGCGCGGTGTACCCGATCCGGTACGGCACGTGCAGCTGCTGCACGGAGGAGCGCACGAGATCCGGCCCGGTCGTCGTCAGGCCGCCGAGGAGGGCGAGTGCGAGGATGGCCGCGAGGCGCAGCGCGGTCGTCAGTCCGATCAGCAGGGCGCCCTGATGGAGCGTCCAGTCGCCGATGCTCAGCACAGGTGCGGTGTCGGCGACCTGTGCGGGGGCGATCCAGACGCCGAAGCCGACGGTGAGCGCGGCGACGCCGATCGGCACACCCAGCAGCAGGGCGGCGAGAGTGCGACGTGTCAGCCGTGCACCCGTCAGCACCAGGACGCACGCGAGCACGAGGAAGACCGCCGGGGTGATCAGATCGCGGGTGGCCACGAGCAGCACCATCGCCGGGATCACCGCGCCGAAGGTCGCCAGGGGGTTCAGACGGTGCAGCCAGTGCCGGGCGGATGCCGGTGCCGCCGCGTACGGGTCGGTCGGTGACGGCTCGGTGCGCGGGGCCGCGGAGTCCTCGGCGGCGGCGTCGGGCGCCGTGGTACGCACCGCGTCGACGAGATCGGCGGTCGGCCCCGCCGCGCGCACCGCCCCGTCGTCGACGACGACCGTGTGCGTGGCGTAGGAGGCCACGAGCGCCGGATCGTGGCTGACGACCACGACCGTCGCGCCCTCCTGCTGCCGCTGTCGGAGCAGGTCGAGCAGCTCGGCGGCGCGCCGTCGATCCTGACCGAAGGTCGGCTCGTCGAGGATGAGCACGTCGGGCCGGGCGATCAGCGCCGTGCCGACCGACAGGCGTCGCTTCTCGCCCCCGGAGAGGAGGAACGGATGCTCGTCGGCCTTGTCCCTCAGGCCCAGTCGGTCCAGCATCCGTTCGACGCGCTCGGCGATCTCCACGTCGTCGATCCGCTGCAGGCGCAGGCCGTGCGCGAGCTCGTCGCGGACGGTCTGCGCGATGAACTGGTGCTCCGGGTTCTGGAACACGTAACCGACACGGGCGCTGAGCTCGCGGGGGGAGGCCCGCCCGGCATCCAGATCGCCGATCCGCACAGTGCCGCGCGGCGGCGGCACCACGCCGCCCAGCGCCTGCAGCAGGGTGGTCTTGCCCGCGCCGTTGGGCCCGATGACGGCCGTGAACGAGCCGCTCTCGATCTCGAGCTCCGGCACGCGCAGCACGGTCGTGCCTCGCTTCTGCACGACGAGGTCGCGCACGGCGATCGCGGGGGCTGCGGGGGCGGTGCGGGACGGGATGCTCGCAGCACGGCCGGCCGGGGCCGGAAGCGCGGCGTCCCTCGGGGTGGCGGTCCGAGGCAGCCACACGCCGAGTTCTGCCAGTTCGGCCGCATGCTCGTCGAAGACCGCGCTCGGCCGCCCGTCCCACAGCACCCGTCCGTCACGGCCGAGCACGATCACGCGGGTCGCGAACCGCAGCGCCGCGTCGACGTTGTGCTCGATGAGCACGATGGCGCGCTCCTCGGCATCCGCCGCGAGGTCGTCGAGCGCGGCGTACACGTCCTCCACGCCGCGGGGGTCGAGATTGGCGGTGGGTTCGTCGAGCACGATGAGCGTCGGATGCACGGCCAGCGCGCAGGCGATGGCCAGGCGCTGACGGCCGCCGCCGGAGAGCAGGTCGGGGTTCCAGTCGCGCCGGTGCCAGAGACCCATGCGGCGCAGCGCCTTCTCCGCGCGCGCGAGCACCTCGGACGCCGGAAGCAGCAGGTTCTCCAGTGCGAAGGCGACCTCATCGAGCACGGTGCCGGTGACCAGCTGCGCATCCGGGTCCTGGAAGACCAGTGAGACGTCGGTGGCCAGACGCGCGACCGGGGTGGTGCGGGTGTCCTGGCCGGAGACCTCGACGGATCCCGTCATCTCGGCCTCGACGGACTGCGGGATGAGCCCGTTGAGGGCGAGGGCGAGGGTGGACTTGCCGGAGCCGCTCGGCCCCAGCAGCAGGACGACCTCGCCGGCGGCCACCTCGAGGGAGAGGTCCCGGAGTGCGGGGTGCGCGGCACCGGCATGCGTGACGCTGAGGCGCTGCACGCGCAGCAGAGGCGCGGATGGGCGCACGGCTGGTCCTCGATCGACGGTACGGGAGAGAATTCAGCCTACCCATGCCGAACGGGGCGTCGGTGAGCGACGGGGCCGATCAGCGCTTCGGCGCGACGCCCGCGCGGCGCAGCGCGTTTCCGATCGCGATGCCGATCGCCGTCCAGGCCACCGGGCCCAGCACCGAGATCGTGAGGTACACCACCTGCACCCAGGTCTCGAATCGGGTCAGGTCGACGGCGAACCCGACCACGGCGGCGACGATCGCGCCGATGATCACCGCCGAGACGAAGAACCGCCAGCGTCCCCAGGAGCGGTAGCGCGTCAGCGCGGCGACGCCCTCCTGGATCACGCCGAACAGCAGCGCCGTGCCGATGAACCGCATCGCCCACGCGGGGTTGAACGCGCTGGAGATGAGCGCCGCGATGACGTGCGTGATCAGTGCGACCAGCGGCCGGCGGAGCACCTCCTGCGCGATGATCCCCGGCAGCACGTGCACACCCAGGACGAGGCCGTACAGGTACGGGGTGACCGCGAGGACACCCAGGGTGATGAGTCCCGCGATGCCGCCGAGGATGCCGGTGGCGACGCCGATGGCGGCACAGACGAGCAGCGTGCGCGTGCTCAGGCGGGCGAGGGAGGGCACCGCTCCAGGCTACGCGATCTCGGCTGCGCTCAGCTCCGGCCGGGCCTGCGCACCTCCACGCCCTCGATCGGGTGGTCCTCGAGGTGCTTCGAGATCAGCGGGCAGTAGGCGCCGATCGCGTCACCGGAATTCACGGCATCCGCCAGCGCCTCGGCCGCCAGCCGCTGGGCCAGCCCCCGTCCCTGGAAGGCGTGGTCGATCTCCGTGTGCAGGAATCTGAACTCCCCCGGGCGCCGTTCGAACTGCGTGAAGCCCGCGAGAGTGCCGTCGGAATGGATCTCGTAGCGCGACGCCTCGTCGTTGCGGCGGACGGTGATCTCGGGCATGTCTCCTCCTTCGATTCCGTCCAACCTACGCGCTCCTCGCCGGGATGTGGATGCCGGTCCTCGACGTCGGCGGCCATCGATACGCTGGGTGGATGCCGCAGCCGTCCGACCCGTACGAGGACATCCCCTACCCGGAGGAGCCGTGGGGCGAGCCCGAGGGCGCGGAGAGGGACTGGGTCCCGCCGGAGGACGGCTGGGAGCCGCTGGTGGACTGGGGTGCGGGCGCGGAGCCCGCGGCATCCGCCCCGACGCCGACCGCGCACCCGCGCACCGCGGCGCCCTCCCGCTTCCCGACGGCGCTGGAGGCGCTGCGGACGGTGTTCGGGTACGACGCGTTCCGCGGCGACCAGGCGGCGATCATCGAGCAGGTCATCGGCGGCGGGGACGCGGTCGTGCTGATGCCGACCGGCGGCGGCAAGTCCGTCACGTACCAGGTGCCGGCGCTGGTGCGCGAGGGCACCGGGCTGGTCATCAGCCCGCTCATCGCGCTCATGCACGATCAGGTCGACGCGCTGCGCGCCAACGGCGTGCGCGCCGCCTACCTCAACTCCACGCAGACGCCGGACGAGCGCCGTGAGGTGGAGCGCGCCTACCTCGCCGGCGAGCTCGACCTCCTCTACGTCGCGCCCGAGCGGCTGTCCTCCACGCAGACCACACGGCTGCTGCAGCGGGGCGTGCTGAGCGTGATCGCCATCGACGAGGCGCACTGCGTGTCGCAGTGGGGGCATGACTTCCGTCCCGACTACCTGGCGCTCGGCGACCTCGCCGAGCGCTTCCCCGGCGTACCGCGCATGGCGCTGACCGCCACGGCGACCCAGGCCACGCACCGCGAGCTCACCGAGCGCCTTCACCTGGACGGCGCCGCGCACTTCGTCGCCAGCTTCGACAGGCCCAACATCCAGTACCGCATCGTCCCCAAGGTCGACGCGCGCAGGCAGCTCGTGGAGTTCCTCCGGTCCCAGTCGGAGGACGCGGCGGGCATCGTGTACGCCCTCAGCCGCAAGTCGGTCGAGCAGACGGCGGAGTACCTGGCATCCCGCGGCTTCGATGCGCTGCCGTATCACGCGGGCCTGCCGACGGAGGTGCGTGCGGCGAACCAGGCGAGGTTCCTGCGCGAGGACGGCGTGATCATGGTCGCGACGATCGCGTTCGGGATGGGGATCGACAAGCCCGACGTGCGGTTCGTCGCCCACATCGACCTGCCCAAGTCCGTGGAGGGCTACTACCAGGAGACCGGTCGCGCCGGCCGCGACGGCGAGCCCTCGGTGGCGTGGATGGTGTACGGCCTGGGGGACGTCGTGCAGCAGCGCCGGCTCATCGACCAGAGCCCCGGCGACCGCACCTTCAAGATGCGGATGGGCAGACATCTGGATGCCATGCTCGCGCTGTGCGAGACGGTGACGTGCCGCAGGCAGAACCTGCTGCGCTACTTCGGTCAAGACCTTCCGGAGGCTCGGTCCCTGAGCGAGAACGGCGGAGCCGGGGGAGCCGAAGGGTGCGGCAACTGCGACACCTGCCTGGAGAAGCCCGACACCTTCGACGGGCTCATCCCCGCCCAGAAGCTGCTCTCCACGATCGTGCGCCTCAAGCGAGAGCGGAACCAGGCCTTCGGTGCCGGGCACCTCATCGACATCCTGCGCGGCTCGGCGAACGACCGCATCCGGAAGATGCATCATGAGCGGCTGGCGACCTACGGCATCGGCGCCGACCTCTCCGACCAGGACTGGCGCAGCGTCGTCCGGCAGCTGCTGGCCCGTGGCATCCTCGTCGCCCAGGGCGAGTACGGCACCCTCGGGCTCGGCGAGGGCGCCGCGGCGGTGCTGCGCGGCGAGACTCCCGTGCCGCTGCGCAAGGACACGATCGGGCGGGTGCGCACGGCGCGGGCACGGAAGTCCACCGCCGCGGAGAGCCTGGACGAGAGCGATCAGCCGCTGTTCGAGGCGCTGCGGGCCTGGCGCGCGGCGACCGCGCGGGAGCAGGGTGTGCCCGCATACATCGTCTTCGGCGACGCCACGTTGCGCGCCCTGGCGGAGCACCGCCCCGGCAGCGCCGACGCGCTGGACGGGATCAGCGGCATCGGCGCGAAGAAGCGCGACGCCTACGGCGCGGCGTTGCTCGAGGTGATCGCCGCGCACGGCGCCTCCTGATCACGGTGCGGGGCCCGGGCTGCCCGGGGACGCCGCGCCCGCGCCCGGTCAGCCCGCGTACGCCTCGGTGTGCGTGTGCACGGTGGCGGCGGCGCCGATGAGCTTGGAGACCGGGCAGCGGGCGTGCGCACGGGCGAGCAGGTCCTCCGTCTCGGCCTCCGAGAGACCCTCGGCGGACAGATACCCGTCGACGTGGAATTCGTACCCGGGGCCGGGGATGACCGGGTGCAGCTCCACCTCCACGCGGACCGCCGTGCGACGCTGCTCGCCCACGAGTACCTGAGCGGTGCCGTTGAGGCACGTCGCCCAGGCCAGCGCGAGCAGCTGCTCGGGGTTGGTGGCGGTCGGATCGGCATCCGCCTTGAGAGGCGATGCCACGGCGACATCGAGCCCACCCGGCACTCTGCTGCGCCCGTCGACGCCGTTGATCGCTTCCGTCCGGTACCTGGCACCCATAACCCAACTATAATTTGGATCACGTACAGAAAGGGCTGCTCGGGCCCGTCGGGCCTGACCGCGGCCCTCCCCTCGACCCGAGAGACCCCTCCATGGCCCGCGCCACCATCGCGAGTGCGCCCACGACGACCACCCGGTCGATCGTGGAGTTCCGCGGCATCACCAAGCGGTACCGCTCCGGCGAGGACGGGCCGGCCGCGCTCGAGGACGTGACCCTCAGCATCCGCACCGGCGAGATCTTCGGCATCGTCGGCGAGAGCGGCGCGGGAAAGTCGACTCTCCTGGAACTCGTCAACGGACTCACCCTTCCCACCGCCGGCAGCGTCTCCGTCGGCGGCGTCGACGTCGCCGGCCTGGACCGCCGCGGGATGCGCGCCCTGCGCCGCGGCATCGGCACCGTCTTCCAGGGGGTGCACCTGCTCAGCAACAGCACCGTCCGCGAGAACATCCGACTGCCGCTGCGGCTCGCCGGCCGCCGCGGCGAGGACGCGCTGAGCGGCAGGCAGCAGGCCGAGGAGGTCGAGCGGATGCTGAGCTTCGTCGGCCTCGCACACCGCGCCGACCACTACCCCGCCCAGCTCAGCGGCGGCGAGCGGCAGCGCGTGGGCCTCGCCCGGGCGCTGGTCACCCGGCCGTCGCTGCTGCTGTGCGACGAGCCGACCTCGTCCCTGGACGCGTCCACGACCGGCGACGTGCTGCGCGTGCTGGCCGACGCCCGCGAGAAGCTCGGCACCACCGTGATCGTCATCACGCATGACCTCGACGTCGTCAAGGTGCTGTGCGATCGCGCAGCCCTGCTGGAGAAGGGGCGGCTGCGCGAGGTCTTCCCCATCACCCGGAGCGCCGCCGAGCGCACTCTGCCCAGCTACTACGAGCAGGTCAAGCGGGAGCTGATGTCGTGAACTGGCTCACCGACCTGCTGGCCGAGTACGGCGAGGACATCACGAAGTCCATGGCGGAGACCGGCTACATGATGCTGGTCTCGCTGCTGGCGGCCGTGTTCATCGGCCTGCCGGTGGGCATGGCCGTGTACCTGACCGAACGCGGCGGGATCGCCGAGAACCGTGTGGTCAACATGATCGCGAACCTGTACATCAACGTGGTCCGCTCATTCCCGTTCCTCCTGCTCGTGGTGTTCTTCATCCCCTTCACCCGCGCGGTGATCGGCACGAGCTTCGGCACCCCCGCGGCGACCTTCCCGCTGTGCTTCGTCGCCGTGGCCATCTACGGCAGGCTCACCGAGCAGATCCTCCGCGAGATCCCGCCGGGCATCCCGCAGGTCGCCCGTGCGCTGGGCGCGACGGTCCCGCAGGCGGTGTTCCGGATGCTGCTGCCGGAGGCCAGGTCGGGACTCGTCTACGCGCTGACCTCGGCGGCCATCAGCCTGCTGTCGTACTCGACGGTGCTGGGCGTGGTCGGCGGCGGCGGCATCGGCGACTTCGCGATGCGCTACGGGTACCAGGTGTACAACGACAGCCTCATGTACCTCACCATCGTCATCATCATCGTGTGCGTGCTCGCCATCCAGGCCGTCGGGCACCGCACCTCCATCCGGCTGGATCATCGCTGAACAGGCGGCGACCGGCCCCGAGACCCCAACCCACGAGGAGATCAGAGCAATGAAGAAGTCACGTGTCGGAATGCTGGCGGCAGCGCTGGGCATGGCGATGGTCGTCAGCGGCTGCGCGGCCGGCGCGCCCGCCGAGGACAGCACGGACGCCGGCACCGCCGCCCCGCAGGTGCTGAAGGTCGCCGCCGTGCAATCCCCGATGACCGACGTCGTGAAGGCGGCGGGCGAGGCCATCGAGGACGGCTACGAGATCGAGCTCGTCGAGGTGGGCGACTACATCACCGCCAACACGATCCTCAACTCCGGAGACGTGTACGCGAACTACTCGCAGCACATCCCCTACATGGAGGACTTCAACGAGGGCAACGACGGCACACTGGTGGGCGTGCAGCCGGTGTACAACTTCGTCATCGCGTTCTACTCCAAGACCCTCGACGACATCGCCGACCTGCCCGACGGCGGCACGGTGGCCATGCCCGACGACCCGTCCAACACCGGACGCGCCCTCAAGCTGCTGGCCGAGCACGACGTCATCTCGCTGGACCCGGAGGTCGACCCGTACGACGCCACCGTCGCCGACATCTCGGAGAACCCGAAGCACCTCGAGTTCCTGCAGGTGCCGATCGCCTCGCTGAACGCCGCGTACGAGGAGGCCGACCTCGTCTTCCAGTGGCCCTCGCACATCATCGCGCTGGGCCTGACCCCGCAGGACGACGGCCTGATCACCGAGCTCGACGACCGCTTCGCGCTGAACCTCGTCGTGCAGAAGAAGGACGCCGACTCCGCCGCCACGGCCGCGCTGAAGAAGGCCTTCACGAGCGACCAGGTGCGCGAGGTCATCGAGGCCAACGGCACCATCCAGCCCGCCTGGTGACGTTCAGGACGCCGCGTGACGCACCCGGGCGTCACGCGGCGTCCCGGCTTCCGGCGGACTGAGCGCGGGCTGAGGCAGCGGTTCGCGGTGGCGGATGCTGTGGAGTCGCGACAACGACGCGGAGGGGTGCGCGATCCGTCGCTTGTGGGATATCACCAGTCGACTTCAATGGTTGTTGTGGTAGACCTACCATCGAAGCATCCCGTCCCCTCCTGAGAGGTATCACCATGGCCGCCGCCACCACCCGCTCCGACGCCCCCGCCGAGACCGGCATCGACGTCTCGCGCATCAACGAGCTTCTCATGGGCACCTGGGCGGACGTGCGGCGTCAGGCTCGCGAGCTCATCAAGGACCCCGCGTTCTGGCGCGATGACAGCCTCGGCAAGGACGAGCACCGCGAGCGCGTGCTCGCACAGCTGCGCCTGCTCGTGGAGAACAGCGCCGTGCATCGGGCCTTCCCGAAGGCGTTCGGCGGCGAGGAGGACAACGGCGCCAACATCGCGGGCTTCGAGGAGCTGGTGGCCGCCGACCCCAGCCTGCAGATCAAGTCGGGCGTGCAGTGGGGGCTGTTCGGCGGTGCGGTCCTGCAGCTGGGCACCGAGGAGCACCACCGGCGCTGGCTGCCCGGCATCATGGACCTCTCCATCCCCGGCGCCTTCGCGATGACCGAGATCGGGCACGGCTCCGACGTCGCCGCCGTCGGGACGACGGCCACCTACGACCCGGACACGGAGGAGTTCGTCATCGACACGCCGTTCCGTGCGGCGACGAAGGAGTTCCTCGGCAACGCCGCCCTGCACGGGATCGCCGCCACGGTGTTCGCGCAGCTCATCACGAAGGGCGTCAACCACGGCGTGCACTGCTTCTACGTGCCGCTGCGCGACGAGGACGGCAACGACCTGCCCGGCATCGGACGCGAGGACGACGGGCTCAAGGGCGGGCTGAACGGCATCGACAACGGCCGGCTCAGCTTCGACCACGTGCGCGTGCCGCGCACCAACCTCCTCAACAAGTACGGCGATGTGGCCGCCGACGGCACCTATACGAGCCCCATCGCCAGCCCCGGCCGGCGGTTCTTCACAATGCTCGGCACGCTCGTGCAGGGCAGGGTCTCGCTGGACGGCGCCGCATCCTGGGCATCCGCTCTCGGCCTGCACATCGCACTCACCTACGGGTCGCAGCGCCGCCAGTTCGACGGCGTCGACGGGCAGGAGACGGTGCTGCTGGACTACGGGAAGCACCAGCGGCGGCTGCTGCCGCGTCTGGCGACCACCTACGCGCAGATCTTCGCGCACGACGAGTTCCTGCGGAAGTTCGACGACGTGTTCTCCGGCCGCGGGGACACCCCCGATGACCGGGAGGATCTGGAGACCCTGGCGGCGGCCCTCAAGCCGCTGTCGACGTGGCACGCGCTGGACACGCTGCAGGAGGCGCGCGAAGCCTGCGGCGGCGCCGGCTTCATGGCGGAGAACCGCTTGGTCGGGCTGCGGCAGGACCTGGACATCTACGTCACCTTCGAGGGCGACAACAACGTGCTGCTGCAGCTGGTGGGCAAGCGGCTGCTGACCGACTTCGCCGCGCAGTTCAAGGGGAAGGACGCGGCCGCCCTGGCCAAGTACGCCGTCGAGCACACCGCGGGCAAGGTGTTCCACGGCGCCGGTCTGCGCGCTCTCGGCCAGGCCGTCGCCGATCTGGGGTCCACCGCGCGGTCGGTGGAGCTCGGCCTGCGCGCCGAGCAGCAGCACGAGCTGCTCACCGAGCGGGTGCAGCAGATGGTCGCCGACATCGCGGGACGTCTGCGTGCGGCGGGCAAGGACGAGGCCCTCGGCGAGAGGCTCTTCAACGAGAACCAGGCCGAGCTCATCGAGGCGGCCCGTGCGCACGGCGAGCTGCTGCAATGGGAGGCGTTCACCGACGCCGTCAATGCGATCGAGGATGAGCACACGAAGCAGGTCCTCACCTGGCTGCGCGACCTGTTCGGCCTCTCGCTGGTGGAGAAGCATCTGGCCTGGCACCTGATCAACGGGCGCCTGTCCACGCAGCGCGCCGCCGCGGTCTCCAGCTACATCGACCGGCTCTGCGCGCGGCTGCGTCCGCACGCCCTGGAGCTCGTCGAGGCGTTCGGGTACGAGCCCGAGCATGTGCGGGCGACGATCGCGAGCGGCATCGAGCAGCAGCGCCAGGATGAGGCCCGCGCGCATTACGCCGCGCTCGCGGCCTCGGGCGAGGCCCCGCTCTCCGAGAAGGAGCTCTACAAGGCCCGCAAGACCTCCTGACCCCCTCTCCCCGCGCCCCACCTCCCGCCGAGCCACCATCCGAGTGCCGAGCCACCATGTGGGTGCCGAGCCACCATCCGAGTGCCGAGCCACCATCCGAATGACGGTCGATCGCCTGGTGGTTCGACGATCGCCTGGTGGCTCGCGGGCGCAGACGGGGGAGCGGGATGCGGAAGAGGGGGCGCGGGTAGCCTGGGGCCATGAGCAACGTGATGCAGGTCGGGCCCCTCGCGTCCTGGGGCGGCGAGAAGGGCAAGCAGTTCCTGGAGAAGGAGGTCGGCGCCCAGTTCGCCGGCGTCTCGGTCAACACCACGCCTCCAGGCGGCGAGTCGCCGTTCTGGCACGCGCACGCCAAGCTCGAGGAGGTCTACATCATCGTCGACGGCCGCGGCGAGTTCGCGCTCGGCGACGAGGTGATCCCCCTCGAGGCGGGCACCGTGGTGCGCGTCGCCCCCGGGATCATGCACGGGCTGCGCGCCCTCCCGGACAGCCCCTCGCCCATGCACTGGGTGTGCATCCGCGCGGCGGGCGAAGCGCTCAGCGACATCGGCCACGACGCCGAGCTCGATCGGGACCGCCCGTTCCCCTGGAACGCATGACCTCGGTCCTGACCGGACCTGACGGCCGCGACCGCTGCGCCTGGGTCGGCGATGACGACGAGTACCGCCGCTACCACGACGAGGAGTGGGGCGTCCCGCTGCACGGCGACCGAGCACTGTTCGAGAAGATGTCGCTGGAGGGGTTCCAGGCGGGGCTGAGCTGGATCACGATCCTGCGGCGGCGCCCGCGGTTCCGGGAGGCGTTCGCGGGCTTCGACCCGGTGGCGGTCGCGGGCTTCGACGACCGCGACGTCGAACGGCTCATGGCGGATGCCGGGATCATCCGCAACCGGGCGAAGATCCTCGCCACGATCTCCAACGCCGCGCTCGTTCGCGACATGGCCGACGGGGAGCTGGATGCGCTGATGTGGTCGTTCGCGCCACCGGCATCCGCCCGCCCCCGACGCCGGGAGGACGTCCCCGCCGTCACCGTGGAATCCACGGCGCTCAGTCGCGCGCTGCGCAGGAGAGGATTCCGCTTCGTCGGCCCCACCACCATGTACGCCCTCATGCAGTCGACGGGGATGGTCGACGATCACGTCGTCGGATGCTGGCGCGCGGCGTCCTTCTGAGACCCGATGCGCCGAGCGGGGAGACTTCTCCCCATGGAAGCGGTCCCGCCGAATCTGTAGACTCGCCCGGGTACGCCAAGCGCAACCGGGGGGAATCGGCTGGATGAGGGTGCTGTCGTGGGTCCGGTCGCGTCCGAGGACTCTTGCGGCGACGGCGGGTGTCGTGATCGGCGCTGTCGCCCTGACCGGGATGGCGTTCGCGTATGACGGGCTTCCCACGGCCAAAGTCGATCTCAACGATGCGGGTGTATGGCTGACGAAGACGTCGAGTCTGCTGGTGGGGCATTTCAATCACGAGTCCACGGTGCTCGACGGCGGTCTGCGTGCGGGCAGCGAGGACTACGACGTGCTGCAGGACCGGTCCGACGTCCTCATCGTCGACCGGGGGAATGCGACCGTCTCCGCGGTGGACCCCGCCCGTGTCTCGCTCAGCGGCTCCGTCGACCTGCCCGGCGATGCGCAGGTGGCGCTGGGGGGCGGCACGGTCGCCGTCATGGAGCGCGGCTCCGGACGCCTGTGGGTGGTGCCGTTCTCCGGGCTGGCCGGTTTCGACCCGGCATCGGCGGAGCCCGACATCACCCTCGGAGGCGACTCCGCGGTGACCGTCGGCACGGACGGTACGGTGTACGGCGTCGCCGGCGCCGAGGGCGAGATCGTCACCCTCGCGACGGATGCCCGCGGTGAGGTCCTCGACCAGACCCGTGACCCGATCGGCGAGCTCGACGATGCGGAGCGCCCGGCGATCACCGCGGTGGGGACCACCCCGGTGGTGCTGGACTCCGCGGGCACGGTGCTCGCACCGGGCGGCGTGCGCGTCGAACTGGACGCCGACGGGGGCGCCGTGCTGCAGCAGACCTCGGCGGCGACGGATGCCGTGACCGTGGCCACCGCGGACGAGCTGATCCGCGTGCCGCTGGACGGCGGCGAGCCGACCCGCATGTCCGCCGGCGGCACGGGTGCGCCCGCCGCGCCGGTGTGGCTGCAGGGCTGCACGTACGGAGCCTGGGCGGGCTCGGCGCGGTTCCTGCGCGACTGCGCGGGAGACGCGGATGACGTGGCCGAGCGGATTCCGCAGGCCGAGAGCGCGACGCAGCTGGCCTTCCGCGTCAATCGCGACGTGATCGTCCTCAACGACATCATCGGCGGCGCGGCCTGGCTCACCGACGAGAGCCTGCAGCAGGTCGACGACTGGAGCGTCCTCACCCCGCCGGAGGGGGACACGGAGGACGAGGAGCAGAACTCCGAGGAGACCGTCGAGACCACCCTTCCCGAGCGCAAGAAGGAGAACACTCCGCCCACCGCCGAGGACGACCCCGGTCTGGGCGTGCGCCCGGGATCGACGACCATGCTGTCTGTGCTGGACAACGACAACGACCCGGACGGCGATGTCCTCGTCGCATCGCTCGTGGGTGGGCAGCCCTCGGTCGGCGAGGTGCAGCCCGTGCTCGACGGCGCGGCGCTGCAGATCGACGTGCCCGAGGACGCGTCCGGCTCGGCGGCCTTCACCTATCGGGCCGATGACGGTCGTGGCGGGTCCGACACGGCGACGGCGACGGTCTCCGTGCACGACTGGAGCGTGAACAGCGCCCCCAGGACGAAACGGGTCACCCGGCTCGCCGTCGAGTCCGGCGGCACGATCTCCTACAACGTGCTGCCCGACTGGATCGACCCCGATGGTGACGACATCTACCTGCAGGACGTCGCCGCCGCCCCCGGCGACGAGGTCGAGTTCACCACCGGCGGGCAGATCACCTATCGCGCCGTCGGCAGCCTGCAGGGCCGCAAGGACGTCCAGATCACCGTGTCCGACGGGCTGCAGGCGACGGCCTCCGGCACCATCCAGCTGGACGTGCGGCCCCCGGGGTCCACACTGCCGAAGACCAACGCCGACCATGTCGTCACCCGCCCCGGCGCGGCCGTCACGGTCTCCCCGCTGGCCAACGACGCCAGCTCGGGTCGTGAGCAGCTGCGACTGGCGGGAGTGGACGACGTGCCCGGCGCCATCATCACCTCCGACTTCCCCAACAAGCAGTTCACCTTCACCACCCAGGCCGCCGGCGTCTACTACGTGCAGTACCTGGTGGCGGCGGGCCCCAACGCCGTTCCCGGTCTCGTCCGCGTCGACGTGCTCGACACCGCCGACAGTGCGCTGCCTCCGGTGGCGGTGCGCGATGTGGCACTGCTGCCGATGGGCGGTGAGGTGCTGCTGGATCCGCTGGTCAACGACACGGACCCGGCCGGGGGCGTGCTGGTGCTGCAGTCCGCGAGCCTCGACGAGGCCCGCGGCGGCCTCTCCGTCTCGGTCCTCGAGCATCAGACCCTGCGCATCGGCGACCAGGGCGGCCTGAACGGTCCGGCCCACATCACGTATCGCATCTCCAACGGCACGCGCTCGGCCGAGGGCGAGGTCGTGGTGCTCCCCATCCCGGCCCCGGATCGGATCCTCGCCCCGGTGGCCGTCGACGACCAGGCGGTCGTCCGCGTCGGCGACGTCGTCACGATCCCCGTCATGGCCAACGACTCGCATCCCAGCGGTGACACCATCCACGTCGTCCCGGAGCTCGTGGAGGCTCCGGCCGACCCGGAGGACGGCGAGATCTTCGTCTCCCAGGACACCGTGCGCTTCCGCGCCGGGACCACGCCGAAGACCGTGGGCGCCACCTACGAGATCGTCGATTCGATGGGGCAGAAGGCCGCCGCGTACATCCGCATCCAGGTCGTCCCCCTCGATGAGGACAGCAACGCGGCCCCCGTGCCGCGCGACCTCACGGTCCGCACCCTCAGCGGCGCGACCCAGCGCATCGCCATCCCGCTCGACGGCCTCGACCAGGACGGCGACTCCGTCGAACTGCTGGGACTGGCGGACGGCCCGCAGAAGGGCCGAGTGGTGGAGACCGGCCAGGACTTCCTCACGTATGAGGCCTTCTCGGACGCGACGGGCGTGGACACGTTCAGCTATCTGGTGCGCGACCGGCTCGGCGGAGAGGGAAGCGGGAGCATCCGGGTCGGCATCGCCCCGCGAGAGAAGGCCAACCAGGCACCCTATGCCGTCAAGGACTCCGTCGTGGTGCGGCCGGACCGCGAGGTCGCCGTGCCGGTGCTGCTCAACGATTCCGACCCCGAGGGCGGGAAGATCTCCCTCGTGGAGGACGGGCTGTCCGCCCCCGATGTCGAGGGCGTGTCCGCCCGGGTCTCCGGGGACCGGGTGCTCATCCGCGTGCCGGACCGTGAGCTCGAGACGGCGCTGCGCTACACGATCGTCGACGAGATGGGTGCCACGGCGACCGCCGTCGTGCAGGTCAGAGTCGACCCGGACGTGCCGTTGAAGGCTCCGATCGCGCGTGACGACAGGGTGCTGATGACGGACGTCACCGACAGCGCCACCGTCGACATCGACGTGCTCGCCAATGACGAGGACCCGGACGGCACGACACAGGACCTCGCCCTGGACGTCGGCCCCGGGGGCACCGCACTCCCGGACGGCATCGTGCGCGTGGTCGTCGGCGAGCAGATGCAGATCGTCCGCTACACCGTCACCGACCGCGACGAGAAGAGCGCATCCGCCTTCGTCTTCGTGCCGTCGATCGCGCAGATGCGGCCCATCCTCACCCGCGTCGACCCCGTCGTCGTCCGCAGTGGGGAGACGAAGGAGCTCCCGCTGGACGACTACGTGACGGTGTTCGGCGGCGGGCGTGCGATCATCACCGAGGCCTCGAAGGTCAGCGCCCCGCACGGCAACGGCGACAACCTCATCAAGGACGAGCGCACGCTCGTGTACACGTCGGCCGAAGGCTACTTCGGGGAGGACTCGCTGACCTTCGAGGTCACCGACGGCGAGCGCGTCGACGACCCGGCCGGACGCAGGGCCACCCTCACCATCCCCATCACCGTGCTCCCGCCGGAGAACCAGCAGCCGGCCTTCACCGACGCGCGCATGCAGATCGCCCCCGGCGAGGAGGCGATGACCCTGGACCTGGCTCCGCTGGCATCCGACCCCGACCCCGACGACGAGCTCGCGTTCCGTCTGACCGACACCCCCGCCGACGGCATTACCGTCCGGCTGGACGGCAGCCGGCTGCAGGTCAGCGCCGCGGAGGATGTGCGCCGAGGGACGACGGCGACCGTCGGGCTGAGCGTCACGGACGGCGAGACGGAGCCCGTCCCCGGGCAGGTGACGGTCGAGGTCACGGCGTCCACCCGCGACCTCCCCATCGCGACCGACGACGTGTACGACGAGGTCGATCAGGGCGAGCCGATCACGATCCCCGTGCTGGAGAACGACATCAACCCGTTCCCGGACACCCCGCTGAGCATCGTCTCCGCATCGCTGGAGACCGGTCGCGGTGACGTGACGACGAGGGGCGAGGAGGTCGTGATCACGCCCGACGGGGACTTCGTCGGCGCGCTCGTGGTGCGCTACCGCATCCAGGACGCGACCAAGGATCCGGATCGCGAGGTCGACGGGCGCATCCGGCTCACCGTCCAGGGAGTGCCCGATGCGCCCGGCACCCCGCGGGTGGTCAGCGTGCAGGACCGCACCGTCGTGCTGGCCTGGTCCTCTCCGGTGAACAACGGGGCGGAGATCACGACGTACACGGTCCGCTCCGTGCAGGGCGGCACCTATACGAAGCAGTGCGAGTCGACCACGTGCACGCTGGATCGGCTCACCAACAACGTCGAGTACGTCTTCCAGGTCACGGCCACCAACCGCGTCGGGGAGTCCGAGCCGTCGCCGTCCAGCGAGATGGCGCGGCCGGACACCCGCCCGGACACGCCCAGCGCCCCGTGGCTGACGTTCGGCGACCACGAACTCGAGGTGGCGTGGACCACCCCGAGCACGGCGGGCTCCCCGGTCGAGTCGTACACGCTGCAGATCAGTCCCGCCCCGCCCAGCGGTCCCGCGGAGATCAGCGGCGTGACCGGCAACAGCACCGTGTGGACGGGGCTGGAGAACGGCCGGGAGTATCAGGTCCGCATCCGGGCGCACAACCGCGCGCCCGAGCCGTCGGACTGGAGCCTGTACTCCCTCGGCGAGACGCCGGCGGGGCCGCCGCTGGCGCCCGCGCAGCCCACGACGGCCGAGCTGGATCCGGTCGGCTCCCAGGCGCAGATGGAGGTGAGATGGTCGGCTCCGGATGCCAACGGCGACGCGATCTCCGGCTACGAGCTGCAGGTCAGACAAGGCAGCACGGTGGTGCGGACCCTGGAGCCGGCGGCCGGTGCGACACGGCAGGCCGTGCAGGTCGACCCCTCCCAGACCGGGTACACGTTCCGCATCCGCGCCATCAACAGGGCCGGCGCGGGCGAGTGGAGTCCGCTGTCGGCCGAGCGCCGCGGAGTGCTCGCCCCCGGCGCTCCCACGAACGTGAAGGCGACACCGGGCGACAACACGGTGACGGTGTCCTACACGGCGGGATCGCTGGGGGGTGCGAAGCAGGGCGAGGTCTCCTACCAGTACCGCATCGGATCGAACGGCTCGTGGACGGCCATGCCCTCGGACCGGGTGATCCGCAGCGGGGTGGCCAACAACGGCACGTACAGCATCTACGTGCGGGCGGTCTCCGATGTCGCCGGCACCACATCGAAGGCGGGACCGGCGTCGGCTCCTTCCAACGCGGTGTCCCCGTACGGCGCCCCGAACGTGCCCTCCGCCTCGGCGAGCGTGAGCGGGCAGACGATCACCTGGCGCATCGGCGCCACGGCGCGCAACGGACGCGACGTCACCGTCGCGTGGTCCGACAACAAGGGCAACTCCGGCACCGTCGGCGCAGGCGGCGGCAATGTCGCCGAGAGCTACAGCTGGAGCACGTCGGTGACGCTCACCGTCACGGTGACCGACAAGCCCACCTCCTCGCAGCCCGCGGCCGCCCAGTCCAGGACGGTGACCGCGAAGAGCGCGACGGGTGCGAAGCCGCTGCCGAGGGTGACGGTCAGTCGGGGCGGCACGGCGACATACGGGCCCAGCACCTGCCAGAACGTGCGGGTGACGACGTACGGCGACTTCCCGGCCGGCAGGTACGTGGTCGACGCGTACAAGGCCGGCAGGTGGTTCGCCAACAACAAGGGCAATGCGGTGCCCATCCCGGCGAAGGGTCCGGCCGAGCTCGGCTCCTACGTGTGCCCCGGCGAGGCGGGGAAGTTCGTCACGGTGGAGATCCAGGGCGTGGAGGCCGACATCGAGGGCACGTACTGGTGACCGCACCGGCGGGTGCGGGGAGCGCTCCCCATCCGCTGATAGGGCTCTCATCGGGACTTCCGGCTACACTGGCACCGGCATACGCGGCCGACACCAGGGGGGAGACCACGTCATGAGGGTGCTGTCGCGCGTGCGGTCGCGCACGAAGACGCTTGCGGCGGCTGCGGGCGTCGTGGTCGGCGCGGTCACCGTCACCGGCATGGCCTTCGCCTATGACGGGCTTCCGACGACCAAGGTCGATCTCAATGACGCGGGTGTATGGCTGACGAAGACTTCCAGCCTGCTGGTGGGGCATTTCAACCACGAGTCGACGGTGCTGGACGGAGGCCTGCGCGCCGGCAGCGAGGACTACGACGTGCTGCAACGGGGCTCGACCGTCCTCGTCGCCGACCGCGCCGAGGCCACGCTGACCGCCGTGCACCCCGCGACCGTCTCGCTGGCGGACAGCGCCAGCATCCCCGGAGACGCCAAGACGGCTCTGGGCGGGAGCACGACGGCCGTGCTCGATCGCTCCTCCGGAGCGCTGTGGGTGATCCCCACGAGCAGGATCGCGGGATTCGACGTCAAGGCCGCCGAGCCGGTCGTCGAGCTCGGGAAGGGGGCCGACGTCGCCGTCGGACAGGACGGCACGGTGTACGCGGTCTCCGCGGACGACGGCGAGCTCGTCAGGATCCCCGCCGACGATGAGGGCGCACCGCTGACTCCGAAGCGCTCCTCCCTCGAGGGCATCGAGGAGGCCGCCGAGGCGCGGATCACGGTCGTCGGGGACGTCGCCGTCGTGCTGGACCCGGCCGACGGCGTCGTCGTCACATCCGACGGGGTGCGCGCGCAGGTCGCCGGCGCGCAGGATGCCGTGCTGCAGCAGGTCTCCGCGGCCGCCGACGCCGCGCTCGTGGCGACCCCCAGCGGGCTCGTGCGCGTGCCGCTGGACGGCGGCGAGACGACCACGGTCCCGGCCGGAGGGTCGGGCGCGCCCGCCGAGCCCGTGTTCCTGAAGGGCTGCGCGTACGGCGCCTGGGCGGGCTCGGCACGGTTCCTCCGCGACTGCGAGGGGGAGGATGCCGACGTCGCCGAGACCATCCCCGGTGCCGAGCGCAGCACACGCCTGACCTTCCGTGTGAACCGCGACGTCATCGTTCTCAACGACATCGTCGGCGGTGCCGCGTGGCTCGCCGACGAGAGCCTGCAGCGGGTGGACGACTGGAGCATCCTGACACCGCCGGAGGGCGAGGCGGACGACGAGGAGGATTCCACCCAGGAGATCGTCGAGACCTCTCTCCCGGAGCGCAAGGAGGAGAACACGCCACCGGTCGCCGAGGACGACAGGCTCGGGGTGCGCCCCGGTGGCACCACCCTGCTGCCCGTGCTCGACAACGACAACGACGCCGACGGCGACGTGCTGGTGGCGTCGCTGGTGGGCGCGCAGCCGTCGATCGGCGAGGTGCAGTCCATCCTCAACGGCGCGGCTCTGCAGATCATGGTGCCCGACGATGCGACCGGTACGGCCGTGTTCAGGTACGAGGTCGATGACGGCAGGGTGAACGGCACGGACACCGCCACGGTCACCGCGACGGTCCACGACTGGGACTCCAACTCGGCTCCCCGGCCCAAGCGCAAGACGCAGCTGTCGGTGGAGGCGGGCGGCACCCTGGCGTACAACCTGCTGCAGGACTGGCTCGATCCCGAGGGCGACGATCTCTACCTCAAGGGCGTCGTCGCGGCTGAGGGCGACGAGGTCGAGTTCACGACCGACGGCCAGATGACCTACCGGGCGATCGGGAGCCTGCAGGGTCGCAAGGAGATCGGGATCGCGGTGGCGGATGCCCTCGGCGAGGTCGCCGACGCGACGATCCTCCTCGATGTCAAACCCGTCGGGACGACCGTACCGGTCACCAACGCCGATCACATCGTGACCAGGGTGGGCGAGACCGCGACGGTCGCGCCGCTCGCCAACGACTCGAGCTCCGGGCGCGACGAGCTGCGCCTGACCAGGGTGGAGCCGCTGGACGGGACCACCGTGCTGCCGGACTATCCGAAGAAGCAGTTCACGTTCAAAGCCGACGCGCCGGGGGTCTACTACGTGCAGTACCTGGTGTCGGCGGGACAGGCCGACGCGGAGGGCATCGTCCGCGTGGACGTGCTCGACGAGCAGGAGTCCGAGCTGCCGCCGGTCGCCGTGCGCGACGTGGCGCTGCTGCCCAGCGGCAAGGAGGCGCTGGTCGGCGTGCTGGACAACGACTCCGACCCGGCGGGCGGGGTGCTCGTGGTGCAGTCCGTGTCGGTGCCGCCGCACAGCGGCGTCGCGGTGTCGATCCTGAACCACGAGACGCTGCGCATCAGCGGCCAGGTCGCGCTGGACGAGCCGGTCAAGATCACCTATCGGATCTCGAACGGGTCGAAGTCCGCCGAGGGCGATGTCACGGTGGTGCCGATCCCCGCACCGGCGAAGATCTCCCCGCCGGTGACCTACGACGATGAGGCGGTCGTCCGCGTGGGCGACGTCGTCACGATCCCCGTGCTGGACAATGACGTGCATCCCAGCGGGGACGCGCTGCACGTCGCGCCGGATCTCATCGAGCCGCTCGTGGACCCGGCCGACGGCGAGGCGTTCGTCTCGCAGGACGCCGTGCGGTTCCGGGCGGGCACGAAGCCGGGCACCGTCTATCTCGCCTACGAGGCCGTGGACTCCCTCGGCCAGCGCGCCGGCGGGCACGTCACCGTGCAGATCCTGCCGCTGGGCTCCGAGGCCAACGTGCCGCCGCGCCCGCGCGACCTGACCGCGCGCGCCCTCGCCGGCACGACCATCCGCATCCCGGTACCGCTCGACGGCATCGACACCGACGGCGACTCCGTCGAGCTGCTGGGGCAGGACATCGCCCCCGTCAAGGGGCGGATCACCGATACCGGCGGCGACTTCCTCGAATACGAGGCCTTCCAGGGCTCCACGGGCGTGGACACCATCGTCTACCGGGTGCGCGACAGACTCGGCGGAGAGGGCACGGCCACCATCCGCGTGGGCATCGCCCCCGCGGAGGCGACCAATCAGGCGCCCTTCGCCGTGACGGACACCGTCGTGGTCCGGCCCGACCGCTCCGTGGCCGTCCCCGTGCTGGCCAACGACTCCGACCCCGAGGGCGATGAGATCCGGCTGGTCGCCGACGGCGTCGAGGTGCCCGAGGACACGGGCATCACCGCGAGGGTCTCCGGCGACCGCGTGGTCGTCGAGGTGCCCGACCGCGAGTTCGAGGCGGCGCTGCGGTACACGATCCGCGACGCCAAGGGCGCGGAGGCGACCGCCCCCATCCTCGTGACCGTCGACGAGGACGTCCCGCTGATCAGCCCCGTCGCCCGTGATGACAGGCTGCGTCTCGAGGAGCTCGACGACGCCCTCACCGCCGACATCGACATCCTCGCGAACGATGAGGACCCGGACGGCACGGTCGAGGGCCTCACCGTCACGATCGACGAGGGCGCGCATCTGGTCGGAGACCGCAAGGCGCGCGTGAGCGTGACCGACGAGCGCCAGCTGATCCGGTACACGATCACCGACCAGGACGGCCAGAGCGCCTCCGCGTTCATCTTCGTCCCCTCACGCGTCGAGCTGCGGCCCGTGCTGCGTTCCACCACGCCCGTCGAGGTCAGAAGCGGCGAGACCGTGGAGCTGCCGCTGAAGGACTACGTCACGGTCGTGGGCGGCGGCGCCGTGCGCCTCACCGAGGCCGCGAAGGTCAGCGCGGGCCACGCCAACGGCGACGACCTCATCAAGGACGCGACCACGCTGGTGTACACCTCCGAGGAGGGCTACTTCGGCGACGACTCGCTGAGCTTCGAGGTCACCGACGGCACGAGCGTCGACGACCCCGACGGACGCAAGAGCACGCTGTCGATCCCGATCACGGTGCTGCCGCCGGAGAACCAGCCGCCGATGTTCGTGAACGGGCAGATCGACGTCGCCCCCGGCGAGGACGCGACGTCGCTGGATCTGTCCGCGCTGACGACCGACCCCGACGAGGGCGACGCGGACAGGATCCGCTACACCATCACCGACGCCCCCGGGACCGGCCTGAACGCGCGGCTGGACGGCAGCACCCTGCTCGTCGACGCCGCCACCAGCACGCCCAAGGGCACGACGGCGACGGTCGGGCTCAGCATCACCGACGGCACCACCGAGCCGGTCAGCGGAAACGTCCTCGTGACGGTCAGCGCGTCCACCCGGCCGCTGGCGGTGGCGGGACCCGACACGGTCGAGGAGGCCGACCAGGGCAAGACCATCACCGTCCCGGTGCTGGAGAACGACATCAACCCGTTCGCCGACGAGGGCACGCCGCTGACGCTGCTGTCCGCCGTCGTGGAGAGCGGCAACGGCAGTGCGGGCGTGGTCGGCGACCAGGTCGAGGTGACCTCCGCCCCGGATTTCGTGGGTGTCATGGTCGTGCGCTACCGGATCCAGGACGCGACGGAGGACCCGGATCGTGAGGTGGACGGCCGCATCACGGTGACCGTCCAGGGCGTTCCGGATGCACCGGGAATGCCGTATGCGACGACCGTCGAGGACCGCACCGTGGTGCTGAACTGGTCGGCGCCGTCGAACAACGGGGCCGAGATCGACCACTACACGGTCACCTCGGTGGATGGCCGCCCGTTCACGAAGGCCTGCGAGTCGACGACCTGCACGCTGGACGGCCTGGTCAACAACGTGGAGTACACGTTCCAGGTGACCGCGCACAACAGGGTCGGCGACGGGCCGGCCTCACCGCTGTCCGAGCCCGCACGGCCGGACGTCCGTCCGGAGACGCCGCTGCCGCCCACCCTGGTGCCCGGCGATGAGGCGCTGAAGGTGTCGTGGACGACGCCGCAGTCCAACGGCTCGCCGGTGGAGTCGTACACGCTGCAGATATCCCCCGCACCGCTGAGCGGGTCCGCCGAGCGCACCGTCGGCAATGTCAACACCCTCACCTGGGACGGCCTGGAGAACGGCACGAACTACCAGGTGCGGGTGCGTGCGCACAACCGGGCCCCCGACCCGTCCGGATACAGCATGTGGTCCATCGGGCAGACCCCGGCCGGCATCCCCGGCACCGTGGCGGCGCCGACCGTCACCAGTGCACCGTCCGTCGGCGACGAGGCGCAGATGACCGTGCGGTGGAACGCCGCCGCGCCCAACGGCGACGCGGTCAGCGGATACGACCTGCTGGTCTACCGCGGCGGCACGCTGTTCCAGACGCTCCAGGCCGGCACGGCCACCTCCAAGACGGTCGCCGTCCCGACCAACTCGGCCGACTACACCTATGCGGTCAAGGCGACCAACAAGGCGGGCACGAGCGCCGCGAGCCCGCAGTCGACGCCGCAGCGCGCGTTCGGCGCCCCCGGTGCGCCCACGAACGTGAAGGCCACGGCGGGGGACGGGCGGATCACCGTCACCTTCACGATGCCCAGCACGGCCCTCAACGGTGCCAAGAGCAGCGAGATCAGGTACGAGTACCAGCTCTCCGGCGGCTCGTGGGTGGCCTGGAACGGCACGAGCGCCATCACCGCGAGCAACGGCACCGACTACACGGTGAGGCTGCGGGCGTATTCGGTCGTCGGCGGTCAGCAGTCGCAGCCGGGCAGCGCCTCCGCCCCGTCTGCCACGGTCCGGCCCTATGGCACGCCGCACGCGCCGACGGGAACGGCCGCGAAGTCCGGCGACCAGCAGATCAAGCTCACCTGGAACGCCGGAGGCTCCGCCAACGGCTACCCCGTCACGACCTACATCAGTGTGGACGGCGGCGGTTGGGAGAAGGTCGAGACGACGGGCAGCAAGACGGTCGGCAACGGGTACAGCCAGACCCACAGCATCCGGGTGCGGGCGGTCGCCAGCCCGGGCGGCGAGGCGCTCTCGCCGACGTACTCGGCCACGACGAGTGCGCCGCCGCCACCGAGGGCATGGATCAGCCGCGGGACGAGCGTCAACAACGCGAACTGCAGTACCTGGTCCTGCGCCCACATCGTCATCAACACCAAGGACTTCTCCGCGGGGACGTACAGCGTGTACATGAAGACGTCAGCGCACGGCAATACGGGGACGTATTCGATTCATCTGCCGGCCAATGGCACAGCGGACCTGCCGTACGAGTATTTCGGATACCCGAACGACACTGTCTGGGTGGTCGCCGATGGCAAGCAGTACGAGTCGCGCACGTGGGGTACCGCGAACTGAATTTCGAGCAGATCGACTGATGAGGAACGAGCATCGACATGACAATGACCCCCGAACAGGCAGCCTGGTTCCAGAGCACCTTCCAGCGCCTCGTGGAGAACATCGACAAGGCGCTGCAGGGCAAGTCCGAGGTCGTCGGCCTCGTGCTCGCGGCCATGCTCGCCGAGGGGCACGTGCTGCTCGAGGACGCCCCGGGAACGGGGAAGACCAGCCTCGCCAAGGCGCTGGCCGCCACCGTGCAGGGCACCAGCTCCCGCATCCAGTTCACCCCCGACCTGCTGCCCTCGGACGTGACGGGTGTGACGATCTACGACCAGCAGA
The DNA here is from genome assembly GCF_039539005.1 of Microbacterium soli. Classification (NCBI taxonomy): domain Bacteria; kingdom Bacillati; phylum Actinomycetota; class Actinomycetes; order Micrococcales; family Microbacteriaceae; genus Microbacterium; species Microbacterium soli. The sequence continues at coordinate 1,004,824 of NZ_BAABCP010000001.1, read as the reverse complement.
CGCAGAGGTTCGAATTCCACCGCGGTCCGATCTTCGCGTCCATCGTCCTCGCCGACGAGATCAACCGCGCCTCGCCGAAGACCCAGTCCGCGCTGCTGGAGGTCATGGAGGAGTCGCGCGTCACCGTCGACGGCGTCACGCACGAGGCCGGCCGGCCGTTCCTCGTCATCGCGACGCAGAACCCCGTCGAGCAGGCGGGGACCTACAAACTGCCCGAGGCGCAGCTGGACCGCTTCCTCATCAAGACGTCGATCGGCTACCCCAGTCTCGTCGTCACCGAGAGCATCCTCGCCGGCGCCGCGCAGCGCAACCGCGCTGCAGCGCTGTCCGCGGTCATCACCACGGGCGCCGTGGCCGACATGGCCGATCTCGCCGCCACCGTGCACGTGGAGTCCGCCGTGCTGCGGTACACGGCCGAGCTCGCCGAGGCCACCCGTACCGACAGCGCGATCAAGCTCGGCGTGTCGGTGCGCGGGGCCATCGCCATGGTCCGCATCGCCAAGGTGTGGGCCGCCGCGCACGGACGGCACTACGTGCTCCCCGACGACATCAAGGCTCTCGCCCGCCCCGTGTGGCAGCATCGGCTCCTGCTGGATGCGGAGGCGGAGTTCGCGGGCGCGACGGCGGACTCCGTCATCGCCCGGGTGCTCGAGATCGTGGCGGCACCGCAGGCACGGGCGACCGCCTGATGACGACGGAGACGATCGCGGGACCGCAGACGGACTCGCGCGAGGCCGGGTGGCGCGACATCGTCGCCGTCATCGGCGCGCGCGCGGTCGACCGCCTGCGGCGCATCGCGGCCGTCGTCCGCCCGCTCGGCTGGATGGTGATGGCGCTCGCCGTGGCGGCGTGGATCACCGGTCAGGTCCTCGGCTGGCACGAGGTCGTCGTGCTGGGGCTCGTGATGGCGGCCGTCGCCGTCGTGTGCGCCCTGTTCCTCATCGGCCGCACGGAGTACGACGTCGAGCTGGATCTCGCCCGTGACCGCGTCGTGGTCGGCGAGCGCGCGGTCGGTGCGCTGACGCTGCGCAACCACGGATCGCGGGCGATCCTGCCCTCCCGGGTGGTGCTGCCGGTGGGGAACGGGCGCGGCGAGTTCTCCATCCACCGGCTGGCCCCCGGTCACGAGGCCGAGGAGCTGTTCGCCATCCCCACGCACCGTCGCGGCGTCGTCGAGGTCGGGCCGGTCAGCGTCGTGCGCGGTGACCCGCTCGGGCTGTTCGAGCGGACCCACCACCGCGAGGACCCCGTGGACCTCTACGTGCATCCGCGCACCACGCTGTTCGGCGGGCAGTCGCTCGGGTTCCTGCGCGACCTGGAGGGGCTTCCCGCGGCGGACCTGTCGCGCGACGACGTGTCCTTCCACACCCTCCTGGAGTACCAGCCGGGCGACGACCTGCGACACGTGCACTGGCGCTCCACGGCCCGTACCGGGATCATGATGGTCCGGCAGTTCGAGGAGACCCGCCGCTCCCACTTCGTCATCGGGCTCTCCTGCTCTGCGCGCGATTACCGCACCGACGACGAGTTCGAGCTCGCGATCTCCATCGCCGGATCCATCGGCCTTCGCGCGCTGCGCGACTCGCAGCGCGTGGACGTGCGCGTGCAGGGGCGGGAGCTGCCCGCGGGGACCGGCATGCGGCTGCTGGACTCGCTGTCGATGGTGGAGCACACCCGTCCCCGCGACGGCGGCGTGCCCGAGCTCGCCGGAGCACTGGCGGCGACCACGGCATCCGCCAGCGTCGTCGCCCTGGTGTGCGGGTCGGCGGTCTCCGGGGAGGACCTGCGCCTGGCGTGTTCGCGGATGCCGTTCGGGGCGCGCGTCATCGCCGTCGTCGTGCAGGACGGCGTCGACCAGCCCGCGCTGCGCCGTATCTCCGACGCCGATGTGGTGACGCTGGGCGCCCTCGACCAGCTGCCCCTCGCCCTGCAGAAGGTGCTGGCATGACCGCGGCGACGCAGACGCCGGGCCGGGGGCTGCGCCCGCGTCGTGCGCTGCTGGATCTGGCCGCGACGGCGGTGCTCATGCTCGTGGCGCTGCTGGGCTTCTGGCCCAGCTTCGCCGGACCCTCGTTCCTGCCCGCCGCGGTCGGCGGCGTGGTGCTGGGCCTCGCGATCGCGGCGGTGTGCGCCTGGCGGCGCTGGGGCATCCTCGTCATCACCGGATGCACGATCGCGGCCTACTTCCTCTTCGGCGGGGCGATCGCGCTGCCGGGCACCGCACTGTTCCGCGTCGTGCCGACGCTGGACACGCTGCAGGCGCTGGCAGTCGGGGCGGTCACGTCGTGGAAGCAGCTGTTGACCACGGTGGCGCCGGTGTCGGCGGACGACGGGCACCTGGTGGTGCCGTTCATCCTCGCGCTGGTGGGCGCCGTCACGGTGGCCTCGCTCGCGCTGACCCTGCGCCTGGCGTGGTGGGCGCTCATCCCCGCGGCATCCGTCCTGATGCTCGTCATCGCGCTGGGCGTGCCGGATCCCGCCTTCCCGCTCGTGCAGGGCGTGGTGTTCGCCGCGGTGACGACGGTGTGGATGTCGCTGCGCACCTGGTGGGTGCCGCAGCGCGGCGCCGTCGACGTGTCCGAGGCAGACCCGACGCGGACCGCGCACATGCGCGCCCGGCGGCTGCTGGGCGGTGTGGCCGTCCTCGCCGTCGCCGGCGTCGCCGGCAGCGGCCTCGGGGCGATCGCCTCGCCCGCCGAACCCCGGCACGTGTTCCGCGACACGATCGTCCCGCCGTTCGACGTCCGCGACTACCCGAGCCCCCTGCAGGCGTTCCGCAAGAACGTGCGCGATCAGGTCGACCGCACGCTGTTCACCGTCACCGGACTGCCGAAGGGCGCGCGGGTGCGGCTGGCGGCCATGGACGACTGGGACGGCGTGGTCTACAACGTGACCGACGGCGGCCCGGGCACATCCAGCGCGTTCGCGCCGCTGCGCTCGAACATGGCCGCCGGGGTGGAGGGCGAGGCGGCGACGCTGCAGTTCACGATCGGCGAGTACAGCGGCGTCTGGGTGCCCGGCACCCTGGTGGAGGACCAGATCACCTTCGACGGGGAACGGGCCGAAGAGCTGCGTCGCAGCGGGTATCACAACACCGCGACGGGGACCACGGTGGTCACCGCCGGGCTGCGCGAGGGCGACGCGTACGAGGTGGACGCCGTGTTCCCCGACGTGCCCAGCGACGAGACCCTCGGCGACACCCCCGTCGTGAAGATGCGTCTGCCCGAGCTGCATGATGTGCCGGAGGAGCTGAGCAGCATGGCCGCGGAGGCCGTGACCGAGGCGGAGACCCCCATCGCGCAGGTGCGCGCGCTGGAGACTCTGCTGTCGAAGGACGGCTTCTTCAGTCACGGCCTGGGGGCGCAGGCTCACCTGTCGCGCGCCGGGCACACCGCCGAGCGCATCGCGACGCTCATCGGCGGTGACCAGATGATCGGCGACGACGAGCAGTACGCGGTGACCATGGCGCTCATGGCGCGGGAGATCGGCATCCCGGCGCGCGTCGTGATGGGCTATTACCCGAAGGAGGGCGGCGACACCGGCTCCGTCTTCGAGGCGACCGGCGACGACGTGCACGCGTGGGTCGAGGTGAACTTCACCGGCTACGGCTGGCTGCCGTTCGACCCGACGCCTCCGGAGGACCAGGTCCCCCAGGATCAGAACACCAAGCCGCGCGCCGACCCCAAACCCCAGGTGCTGCAGCCACCGCCCCCGCCGCAGGAGCCGGTCGACCTGCCCCCGACCGTCCCGGACGACCGGGAGCCGGAGGACGACACCCCGAACATCCTCGGCATCATCGGGATCATCCTCGCCATCGGCGGCGCCTCGCTGCTGGTGCTGCTGATCCTCAGCTCGCCGTTCATCGTCATCGGCGCGTGGAAGGCCGCGCGCCGTCGCTCCCGCCGCAGTGCGCGGCTGACCGCCGACCGCATCAGCGGCGGGTGGGACGAGCTCACCGACCGGGCGATCGACTACGGCGCCCGGCTGTCCGCGGGCGGCACCCGCGTCGAGGAGGCGGCCGTCGTCTCCACGGCGCTCACCGTCCCCGCCGTGACCGCGCTCGCCGATCGGGCCGACGACCAGGTGTTCGGTCCCGGCGACCCCACCCCGGAGGAGGTCGACGCGTTCTGGACCGAGATCGACTCCGTCGTGAGCGGCCTGGGCCGCGAGGCCGGTTTCTGGAAGCGCCTGAAGGCCCGCCTCAGCGTCCGCTCGCTCACCGGCAGCGGCCGGTCCGCCGGACGGATACAGGGGCTGAGGGAGGCCGCGGCCGCGCGCGTGCGCCGCCGACCTGGCACCATCGACAGCAGTACCACGCGACCCGAGAGCGAGACCTCATGACGATGCTTCCCTTCGGCGCTGTCGCGCCGATCTCACGACGAGTCATCGCGTACCTCATCGACGCCGTCCTGGCGGCGGCGATCAGCGTGGTCGTCCCGGTGGTCGCACTGGTCGCCATCATCGTGAGCGGTGGCGACCTGGTGTCCGCCATCCTGCTGGCAGGACTGCTGGCGGGCGCGGCCGGCCTCGCCTGGGCGCTGACGTTCACGGCCATGCAGGGCGGACGCGGCTCGGTGGGCATGCGCATCCAGCGGTTGCGGCTGGTCACTGTCGACGGCACGCCGATCGGATTCGGCAGGGCCCTGCTGCGCAACATCGTGTGGGGTCTGGCGGCGTCGATCGTCGTCGGCTGCTTCTCGCCGCTGTTCGACGGCTCCGGCAGGTTCCAGGGCTGGCACGACAAGGCCGGTGGGGCGTTCATGGTCGATGCCGGTCCGCGCACGGAGGCCGGTCAGCCGGCGCAGCCGTTCGGTGAGGGCGCGACCGATGCCGGTCAGCCGGCGCAGACGTCGATGCCGGGCTTCGCATGGCCCGCTCCGCAGGAGATCCCGCCCCGCCCGCCGGCGCCGCAGGTCGCGTCCGGATCGGTGGGGACGCCGCCGCCCGAGCCGGCGGTGCCCGAGCCGGCGGCTCCCGGGTTCGCGCAGCAGGGCTTCGCGCAGGCGGAGCAGGACGAGTCGGCCGAGCGCACCGTGCTGTCCCCACCGCCGCGCCGTGCACTCCCCGACGATCCGCTGATCTCGTTCGTGCCGGGCGTCACCCAGGAGTCCGTCGTGCCCGCGTCGGTGGGCCCCGCACCCGCGGATCCGGTTCACGCCGATCGCACCGCCGCCGACGCACCCGACCCCCTGCCCGGGGAGACGGTCGCCGCGCGCCTCGGGCCCGCCCCCGTCCCGCGCGCCGCGGAGCCGGCCGACGCGCCTCTTCCCGAGCCCCCCGTCGCCGCGCCCGTGGCACCGAGCCCCGCCGCGCCGACATCCGCCGCCGCTCCGCTCGTGAACGAGCACGACGACGACATCGAGTCCACCCGCATCAGCGTGCCGGGACACCGCCTCGTCTTCACGTGGGACGACGGGCAGCGTGCGACGGTCTCGGGCCGAACGGTCTTCGGGCGCAATCCCGAGGAGGGCGACGGCGCGGTCAACGTGGCCGTCCGCGACGAGACCCGCTCCCTGTCGAAGACGCACTTCGAGGCCGGCGCGGATGCGCGCGGCGGCTGGGTGCTCGATCGCCAGTCCACCAACGGCACCGTCATCGTCCGCGACGGCGTGCGCATCGCGTGCCCTCCCGGGCAGCGCGTCCCGGTGCGCCTGGGCGACGCCCTCGAGATCGGTGATCGCATCGTCACGATCGGAGGGTACGTGTGACCGCTCCGATCATCACCGCGGGCGGGGGCGCGACGGACGTCGGCTCCCGTCGCAGGCTCAACGAGGACTCCTATCTCGCCGCCGCGCCGCTGTTCATCGTCGCCGACGGGATGGGCGGGCACGATGCCGGCGAGGTCGCCAGCGCGACGGTCATCGAGCACTTCTCCGCTCTCGTCGGGCTCGAGAGCCTCACGCTCGGCCAGGTGCGCGACACGCTTTCCGCCGCACGCACCGCGGTGGGCGGGATAGGACGACGCGGCGGCGCGGGTGCGGGGACCACCCTCAGCGGCGTGGTCGTGGCCACGGTCGACGGGCTGGGGTACTGGCTGGTCGTCAACATCGGCGACTCCCGCACGTACCAGTTCTCCGACGGCGTGCTCGAGCAGATCACCGTGGACCACTCCTATGTGCAGGAGCTGATCGACGAGGGCGAGATCACGCCGGAGCAGGCGAACTCCGACCCGCGTCGCAACATCATCACGCGGGCGATCGGAGCGGGAAGCGTGGGCGACGCCGATTACTGGCTGTTCCCCGCGGAGCGGGGCGACCGGATGCTGGTGTGCTCGGACGGTCTGACCACGGAGGTCTCCGATGCGCGGATCGCCGAGGTGCTGGCCGCCGAGTCCGACCCGCAGCGCGCCGCGGAGATCCTGACGGCCGATGCCGTGCGCGCCGGAGGCCGGGACAACGTGACCGTGCTGGTGGTGGATGCGCTCACGGTGGCATCCGTGCGCGGCGTGCATGTGCAGACCGATGACGACGAGGACGTCGCCGACACGCGCCCGCGTGCGGTGGCGGATGGAGGAATGCGATGAGTGACGTGAGCTACCGGCCGGGGACGTGGCAGGTCGTCGTCGAGGAGTCGGGGATCGCCGCCGTCCCGGCGGACACGGGTGCGGACAAGGTCGTCGCGCTGTCCGAGATGCTCCGCCGCGGACTGCCCGCCCTGACCGAGGTCATCGACGTGCTCTCCGGCGGCGCCATCACGGGCCTGGGCTCCTTCGCCGTGGCGCTCATCGGCTCCGGCGGGACGCGCTTCGCCGTGCGCGGCGCCGTGACGGTCGGCACCGGGTTCGAGGAGGGCTTCTCCGGGGAGGACATCACCACCTGGAGCGAGCGCTACCTCCCCGGTGACGCGCACTTCGAGATCCGGATGGGCGATGCCGACGGCGCGGCAGAGTACCCGATCCGCTCCGGCGTGGTCCTCGCCTCCGGCATCCGTGTCGGTGAGGCGTTCGTCGCCCCCGCCGCACGGGAGGACGAGTCGGATGCCGAGGACTCGGATGCCGAGGCCGCGGACGGATTCGATGAGGAGGATGCGCTCGACGAGTTCGCCGACTCCGACGAGTTCGACGAGTTCGACGACGGCGGCGCGGAGGAGTCCGACGAGGAGGACGTCGAGCCCGACGCCGACGATGAGGCGGAGCCCGCCGAGGACGAGGCATGGGACGAGACCGACGAGACGGAGCTGCCCGACGAGGCGGAGGACGACGATGAAGCCGAAGGGTGGGACGCCGACGCCGACGAGCAGGGCGAGGCCGAGCAGCCCGCCGCGTCCGTCGCGCACGTTCCCGACGTCGCCGCGACCATCGTGCCCGTCCCCGACGTGGCGGCCACCATCGCCTCCGTCCCGCGTGCGCTCGCCGGCGCCGAGCCCGCCGCATCTGAGTCCGCCGCATCGGATCCCCTCGACATCGGCGACCACGACGGTGCCACCATCTCGATGGCCGAGATGCGCCGGCTGCGGACGGCGTCGGCCGCCTCGCAGGCGCCGACCGAGCTGATCCCCGTCCTCGACGAGGATGCCCCCGTCACGGTGACGGCGCGCATCCGACTGTCCACCGGACAGGTCGTCGAGCTGGACCGCACGGTCATCATCGGCCGCCGCCCGCGCTCCACCCGTGCCAGCGGCAGCACGATGCCGCACCTCATCGCGGTCGACAGCCCCCAGTCCGACATCTCCCGCAACCACCTCGAGGTCAGGCCCGAGGGTGACTCCGTCGTCGTCATCGACCTGCACACCACCAACGGCTCGACGCTGCTGCGACCGGGATCCGACCCCGTGCGGCTGCACCCGGGAGAGCAGACCCTCGTGCTGGGCGGCGACGTCGTGGACCTGGGCGATGGGGTGACGGTCGCCGTCGAGGAGCTGCGATGACGCGCGCTCCGTCTCCGCCGCCCGAGCTGCCGGGGTTCGAGTACCTCAGGCCGCTGGGCACCGGCGGCTTCGCAGACGTCTTCCTCTACGAGCAGCAGCTGCCCAAGCGCGAGGTCGCCGTCAAGGTGCTCCTCGCCGACCGGCTGGCGGCCGGGGCCGCCGAGGAGTTCACCAACGAGGCGAACGTCATGGCGATGCTGTCCACGCATCCCGCCATCGTCACCATCCACCAGGCGGGCGTGGCGGTCGACGGGCGCCCCTACCTGGTGATGGAGTACTGCCCCAGGCCCAACCTGCAGGTCCGCACCCGCCGGGAGCCGTTCTCCGTCGCCGAGGCGCTGCGCGTCGGCGTACAGGTCAGCGGCGCCGTGGAGACCGCGCACCGCGCCGGCGTGCTGCACCGTGACATCAAGCCCGCGAACATCCTCGTCACCGCGTACAACAGACCCGCGCTCACCGACTTCGGCATCGCGTCGACGACGGCAGCCGTGGACGGCGCCGCGGGGATGTCGATCCCCTGGTCTCCGCCGGAGTCGTTCGCCGAGAACCCGTCGACGAGCGTGCGCACCGATGTGTACGCGCTCAGCGCCACGGTGTTCACCCTGCTCGCCGGCCGGTCGCCGTTCGAGCGCAGGGGCGAGCGCAACTCCAGCGCCGACCTGATCGAGCGCATCGAGCGCATGGCGGTCCCGCGCATCGACCGCCCGGACGTCCCCGACAGCCTGCAGGCCGTGCTGAACAGGGGCATGGCCAAGCGCCCCGACGATCGCTATCCCAGTGCGGTGGCGTTCGCGCGGGCTCTGCAGAAGGTGCAGATCGAGCTCGCGCACTCGGTCACCCCCATCGACATCGTCGACGAGCACCCCTCGCATGAGGAGCTGGAGGATGACGGCGACGGACTGACCCGGGTGCGGGAGGTCCGTTCGATCAGCCCCGACACGCAGTCCCAGACCCGACCCTCCGCGACGACGGTCCGCAGGGAGGCAGAGGGACCGCCGGCCGGCGTGCCGCGCTTCACGACCCCGCCGACGGACGTCGAGGACGACACCCGACGCCGCCCGCCGGCCGCGGCGCCCGCCGTCGCGGACGATGACGAGGCCACGGTGCTGCGCAGGCCGAAGGTCGTCGTCCCGGATGCCGACGCGCCGCAGGAGCGGGTCTCCGGCGCGGGTGCGCAGCCGACGCCGACGGATGCCGTGCGACCGGCGCCGCGACGCGGCGGGATGCCGTGGTGGGGCTGGCTCCTCGTCATCGTGGGCGCGGCTCTGGTCGTACTGGGCATCGTCTTCGCCGCCTCGCTGCTCGGCGATCGCATCGAGCCGTCGCCCGTGAGCACATCCGCGCCGCCCCCAGAGCCCAAGGATCCGATCGCGGTCGCGGTGCCGCGCGTGACGGACCTCACCGGCACCGTCGAGGGGGACGCCGTGACGTTCACCTGGACGAACCCCGCGCCGGAGGAGGGCGACGAGTACATGTGGTACGAGGTCACCCTCGACGGAGAGGGGGAGCCGAACGTCACCGCGGAGACCAGCGCCACCGTCGAGAAGGCGGACGCGGGGCGCACGTGCGTGGAGGTGGTCCTCAGGAGGGGGGACGGGCGCTCCTCGCCGGAGGCCGTCAGGGGGTGCGCAGGATGACGGAGGTCACGGTCGAGTACGCGGGGGAGTACTACCCGCTGGATGCCGGCAGCACGTTCCACGTCGGGCGGCAGGGCGACCTGGAGCTCGACGACAACCTGTTCCTGCATCGCAACTTCCTGGAGATCACGAACACCGACGGTCTGTGGTGGCTGGCCAACGTCGGAGCGCGGCTGACCGCGACGGTCACCGACTCCTCCGGCGGCGTCAACGCGTGGCTCGCCCCCGGTGCGCGGCTACCCATCGTCTTCGAGCAGACCACGGTCGTGTTCACAGCCGGACCCACGACGTACGAGTTCACGATCCACGCCACCGGGTCCGCCTTCCGCATCGCACCGCGCGAGGTCGCGAACGGCGGGCAGTCCACCATCGGGCACGTCCCGCTCACGGCCAGCCAGAAGCTGCTGATCCTCGCGCTGGCCGAACCGGTGCTGCGCAGGGAGGGCACCGGCACCAGCGAGATCCCCAGCTCCGCGAAGGCCGCCGAGCGGCTGGGGTGGACCAGCACCCGCTTCAACCGCAAGCTCGACAACGTGTGCGACAAGTTCGATCGCATCGGTGTGCAGGGGATGCGCGGGGGCCAGGGCAGACTCGCCACGAACCGGCGGGCCCGGCTCGTCGAGCACGTCGTCTCCAGCCGCCTCGTCACGAGGGAGGATCTCGCGCTGCTGGATGCCGAGGCCGGCGGTGAGGAGGGCGCCGCGCGCTCCTGACCGGACGCGCCCGTCGCCGGGGGAGCGCATCAGTCGCGCGATAAAGTGAAGCGCGCGTGTTCAACGAAAGCAGGGTCACATGCCGTCTCAGACGACAGCGGTCGCGCCGTCGCAGTTCGTGCGCCTGTCGGTGCAGTGGGAGTCCGAGCGCATCGACGTCGGCGTCCCCGGCGGCGTCCCCGTCGCGGAGGTGCTCCCCGCCCTGACCCGCCGGTTGCGGATGCTGGACAGCTCGACGGCATCCGCGGGCTTCCGTCTGATCCGCGCGGACGGCAGCGCGCTGGACCCCGATCGCACGCTCACCGCGCAGGCCGTGCACGACGGCGACCTCCTCGTGCTCGAACAGGGGGCGACGGCCGCCGCGGGCAAGCGCTACGACGACCTCGTCGAGGCCGTCGCCGACGTCGTCGAGGAGAACGCGCGCCCGTGGTCCGCGCAGAGTTCGGCCACCGCCGCCACCGTCGTGGCATCCGTCCTGCTCCTGCTGGGGCTCGTCCCCGCCGTGTGGGCGTGGGTCGACGGAGGCGGCATCCTCACCGCGGCCGGCACGGGCGCCGCGGCCGTCGTGCTGTTGATCTGCGCGATCGTCATGGACCGCACCGGCGCCCCCTCCCAGGCGGCGATGGCGCTCGCGCTGGTCTCCTCCGCCTTCGCGGGGGCGGCGGGCTACACGGCGCTGCCGACCGGGCCGGGGTGGGGCCTTCCGCTGGTCGCCGGCGGCGCGGCGGTGCTCGTGTTCGGCGTCATCGCCATGCTCGCGCTGCGCAGCCGGCGGGAGTACGGTCTCATCCCCATCGCGCTGGGCGGCGTGCTCCTCGTGATCGGCGCCCTGGTCGCCTGGATGGCGGCCCCGGTCGCCGGGACCCTGACCGCGGCCATGGCGCTCGCGGGCATCGCGGGACTGGGCGCGCCCTGGGTGGCGCTGGCCTCCGTCCCGCTGCGCGTCGTCTCGGCCCGCGACGACTCCGAGGTGTACAGCGCCCCCGAGCACATCTCGCCCGAGCAGGTCGCGAAGCTGTACGTGCGTGCTCACCGCTACCAGGTGTCGCTGCGGATCGCGCTGTGCCTGATCGTGCTGATCGCGACGGCGCCCGTGGTGGCATCCGGCTTCTGGGGACTCCTGCTGTGGGTGCTCACCCTCGCCGGCATGCTGCTGGGAACCAGGCAGGTGTACTCGCACTTCGACATCGTGATCGTCGTGGCCGGCGCCCTGACCGCAGTGGCGCTGGGAGTCGTCGCCGCCATGATCTCCCACCCGGACTGGATCGGCGTCCTCGTGGTGGCCCTGGCCGCGACCGCCGTGTGCGTCATCGTGATCGTGCTGCTCAGCGGCAGGGCCCGACTGGGTCTGACGCGCCTGGCCGACTTCGCGGAATGGGCGACGATCGCCCTGCTCCTGCCGCTGGCCATCATCGCCGGGGGCTGGTTCTGATCCATGGCATCCAAATCCGAGCTGCTGCAGGCGCAGGCGTTCAACCGTCGACGGCTCCAGACGGCGTTCACCAGCGGCGCGCCCGGCGGGCGAGAGCTGCCGCCGGCCAAGCCCCTGCGGGGCGTCGTCGTCAGCGTCGCCCTCGGCATCCTCACCGTCATCGTCTCGCTGCTGATCGGGACGTTCACCGGCACTCTCCCGAAGGGCTGGGGTGACGGCTCGATCATCGTCGTGCAGGGCGAGGGGACCCGGTACGTCGCGCTGAACGACACGCTCCACCCGGTCAGGAACCTCGCCAGCGCGCGCCTGCTGGCCGGCACGACGGAGGTCATCTCCGTGCCGGCGGACAAGCTCGACGGCATCGCGCGCGACCCGGCCGAAATCGGCATCGACGGCGCGCCGGACAGTCTGCCCGCGCCCGACCGGCAGTACGACGGGGCGTGGCTCGGCTGCGTGTCCGCGGACGCTCCCCAGCGGATCTCCACCCGACTGCTGGACGACCCGAGCGGGTCGTCGCAGGAGCGGGCCGCACTCGTCGCGGACGAGGACGGCGCGTACTGGTTCCTCCAGGCTGATCGTCGCTACGCGGTGCCCACCGACAGCGTCGCGGTGGTCGCGAGCGTGTTCCTCGGCATCGACGACGTGCGCGCCGTGCCGACCGTGTCGGCGCTGTGGCTGAACCTCGTCGCGCCCGGCCCGCCGCTGGCCGTGGACCTCGGCAGCGAGCTGGGATCGGATGCCGGTGCCGCGGGCCTCGTCGTCGGCCAGGTCGTGCACACCCAGGCCGATGGAGAGACGGTGGCCGAGTACATCGTGGACGGTGGCGGACGCCTCGTGCCCGCGACGCCCTTCGCCCGCACCCTCCTGACCGCGTACGTCGGCGTCGATCCCGCGGAGCTGACGGTCGCCGAGGCCACGAACCTCCGTGATGCGAACTCCCGTGCCGTGCCGGAGGGCTGGCCCGAACAGGTGCCGGTCCCGGCGGAGAACCCCTCTGCCGCCTGCCTGCGGATGACACCCGGCTCGGACGACCCCGCGGTCTCGGTCGCCGACGTCCCCGAGGGTGCGGAGCCGGGCACCCGTGTGAAACCCGGCACGGGCGTCGCCGTCAGCGTGCGCGGCACGGGCGAGGGAGCCACCTACGGGTTCGTGTCGGAGGCGGGCGTGTTCTTCCCCGTCGAATCCGCCGCGGACCTCGAGCTGCTGGGCTACCGGACCGCGCAGGCGGTCGTCGTCCCGGGTGCCTGGGTGCAGCTGCTCGAGCAGGGGCCGACCCTGAGCCGGGAGATCGCGCAGAGGACGGCACCGGGACAGGGGGAGTGATGGGTCCGCGTGCTCTGCGGAGCGCGGCGGCGGCCGTCGGCCTCCTCGCGGCCCTGGCGGCGGGCGTCCCGCCGGCCGCGGCGGCGGGCGGAGTCCCGGCATCCGCGCCCTGGGTCGATGCCGAGCAGCAGTGCACCCCCGACCAGCGGCTGCTCGTCTCCTCGCCGAGCTACCTCATCGCGCGGCTGGGACTGGAGGAGGCGTGGTCGCTGAGCCGCGGCGCAGGCGTCACGGTCGCCGTCGTCGACTCCGGCGTCGACGGCGGGAACCCGCACCTGCAGGACGCCCTGGTGCCGGGGTTCACGAGCTTCGGCGACGGCTCCGCGAGAGCGGACGCCGACGTCGCCGCGCACGGGACCGCGGTGGCGGGTCTCATCGCAGCCCGGCGGGTGGAGGGATCGGGCGTGGTGGGGATCGCTCCGGAGGCGCGGATCATGCCCGTGCGCGCCTTCGAGAGCGCCCCGGGCTCCGGTGCGTCACGGGAGCTCGTGCAGCCGTCGGCGGAGGCGCTCGTCTCCGGCATCCGCTGGGCGGCGGACCACGGCGCGCAGATCATCAACGTCTCACTGTCGGACGAGGGATCCGCCACCGCGTACCGGGATGCCGTGGACCACGCCCGTGCCCGGGGCGCGCTCGTGGTCGCCAGCGCGGGAAACCGCCGCACGGCAGACGCCGACAGTCCCGACCCCGTGCGCTTCCTGCCCGGCGAGCTCCCCGGCGCGCTCGCCGTCGCCGCCGTCCTGGAGGACGGACGGTGGGACGCCGACTCGTCGTACCCCGGCGAGCACGTCGACATCGCGGCGCCCGGGCAGTCGATGCCGTCCGCCCACATCTCCGGAGGCGACTGCGTGTTCAACGTGGACTCCGCCTCCTCCAGCTATGCGACGGCCGTGGTCTCGGGTGCCGCTGCGCTCGTCGCCGCGCGCTTCCCCGACGAGTCCCCGGATCAGTGGGCGTTCCGGCTCACTCAGTCGGCCATGCGCGTCGCACCCGCGCAGCGCGGCGACACCGTCGGCTGGGGCGAGGTCAGGCCCGCGGCGGCCCTCGCTCTCATCGATGACGGGAGTCTGCCGGGCCCGCCGTCACCCGGGCACGACGCGCAGACGACCGAGGCTCCTGCCGCGCGCACGATCGACGTCGACCCCGCTGCTGATCCGCTGGCGCCCGCCCGCGCCATCATCGGCTGGGCGTTCGGCGCCGGGGCGACGATATCCGTCATCCTCCTGCTGCTGTCCCGGGGACGATCGCGGCGGAGCCATGACTGAGCGGCGCGCGGATGGGGAGTCCTCCCCCTGGGTGCCGTGCGGCCGTGACCGTAGGATCGTCTGCACGGTCCGAGACGGTTGGGAGCCCCTGTGAACCTGGAGATGACCGACGACGCGGTCGAGACGGAGGTCGAGCGGCTCGACCTCCGCGCCGGTGCTCTGGAGCGCCAGGCCGACCAGGCCGACCTGCACGCCGGTCGGGCGCGGGAGCAGATCGAGGACATCGCCCGCCGGCTCGACGAGCTCGAAGCCCTCTCCACCCGCAGCGTGCCGCCGACGGCCGGGGCGCGAGAGCGGATCGCGGAGCTCGAGGGATTGCGCGACGACGCCTTCGATGAGCTGACGGACGCCCAGGAGGACGCCGTCGAGCTGCGCGAGCGTGCCGCAGGCATGCGCGATCGGGCCGCCGGCCTGCAGCGCGGAGCCCCAGGATCGGGCGGGGCGGCATGACGGAATCGCGACGTCGGGACACGGGGGGAGAGACGGGCGGCGCCCTGCTGCTGGACTTCGCGGGCCGGCACGAGCGCATCCCCGCCGGTGAGAGCTTCGTGATCGGACGCGGTGCCGACCTGTCGATCGACGACAACCCCTACATGCACCGGCGCTTCCTCGAGATCGCCGCGCGCGGCGGGATGTGGTGGCTCCGCAACGTCGGGTCGGGTCTGACGGCGTCCGTCGCCTCGGCGGACGGGCTCGCGCAGACCTGGCTGGCCCCCGGTGCGGGCACGCCGCTGGTGTTCGCGGTGACGACGGTGATGTTCACCGCGGGCGATGTCACCTACGAGCTGAGACTGACGGCGGAGTCGCCGTTCTACCGGTCTTCGCACCCCTGGCGGTCCGAGGCCGATGCGGAGGGCGTCTCCGAGACGCTCTCGCCCGTGCAGCGCATCCTGCTGACCGCGCTCGCCGAGCCGCTGCTGCGCCGGGGCGGAGAGGGCGCGGTGCGGCTTCCCTCCCTGGCCGAGGTGGCGGTGCGGCTGGGCTGGTCGACGGAGAAGGTCGAGCGCCGGGTGGGTGTGCTGTGCGGCAAGTTCGCGAGACTCGGCATCCGTGGTGTGGAGCGCGATGCGCGCGGCGAGCTGCCGGCCTCGGCGTGCTCGCGCCTGGTCGAGCACGCCGTCGGGGCGCGCATCGTCGCCCCCGACGACCTGGACCTGCTGGACGCGTTCGTCGCGCAGGACGTCGAGGCGACGCGACGACCGACCGGCTGATATACACGGAGGGGCGTGTTCGACGTCCTGAGGGGTGCGCGGTCGCCGCGCGGAGGATGAGCACGATGAGGAGGGTCGGATGAGCACTCCGGCAGGATGGTACGACGACGGATCCGGCCGACAGCGGTGGTGGGATGGCGGGCAGTGGACCGCTCACATCGCGCCGTCGGACGGCGGCGCCCCGCAGGCCGCCGAGGCCGCCGCGGTCCCGGGGTCCCCCGCAGTCCCGGCATCCCCTGCGGTCGCGGGGTCCCCTGCGGTCGCGGGGTCCCCTGCGGTCGCGGGGTCCCCTGCGGTCGCGGCGACGGATGCCTGTCCGCGGCCGGTCCTCGGCGTCATCGCACTGGCGCTGGCCGTGCTGGGCACGATCCTGGCGTGCATCCCGACCCCCGTCACGTTCTGGGTCGGTGCCGCGGTGCTGCTGATCGCGTTCGTCGCGTCGCTCATCGCCCTCTTCCGCGGAGGGGCGCGCAGGTGGCCGTCCGTCGTCGGTCTCGCCCTGTCGATCGTGGGCGGCGCCGTCGGGACCGTCGTGATGCTGGTCGCCCTGATCCTCGGCGCTCCCGCCGGTCCTGCACCCGGCCTGCCGGTGCCGCCGCCTGCGGGGGCGGGCACCGAGCGACCCGCCGACGGGCCCGCGACGGACGAGAGCGCCACGAGGCCCTCTCCCGAGCAGATCGCGGAGGGCGCCCAGGCGCTCCTGCACGGAGACGGGATCACGGAATACGACGACAAGCCGGGATTCTTCCTGTGCATGGGGCAGTACCTCCACGACTCCGACCTGTCCGACGAGGCGCTCCAGGCGACCGCCGATGGGGTGGACGTCACCGGTCCGGAGCGCGCCGCGGCCGTCGACGTCGGCGCGGACGCCTTCGTCGCCTGCGATCCGCTTCCGTGATCCTCGCCGGAATCATGGGGATCCCTCCCCATGGAGGGCCCGACGGGAAGCGGGTTAGGATCGTCGCTGACAGATTCGCAGAAGGGGGTGCGTGATGGTCATCCGAGTGATTCCGCCGGGCGGCGGCTTCGGGATGAACGAGGACGCCGTCCTCCGTCAGATCACCCTCATCGACGAGGCGCAGGACACGGTGGACCGGTCACGGCTGACGATGCGCGAGCTGGGGCAGGGGCAGACGGCTCTGCTGTGGACGGCCGACGGGAAGTCCGTCGAGCTGGCGGCCGCGCTGAGGACCCGCTACGAGGCGGGCGAGCGGTGGCTCGACGCGATCGCGAAGGACCTCGCCACGGCCAGGGAGAACCTCCACACGGCCATCGAGGAGACGCGACTGCTGAACGACCAGCAGAAGGAGCACTACCACAACCTGCTGAACCGGACGGGGAGCACGACCTCCCCGCAGGGACCCGTCGCGGTCTGATCGGAGGACGACGTGGGACACAACGTGGAGCGCCTCGGCCGACTGGAGTCGAGCATGACGAGCTACCTGGCGGAGGCGGCCCGGCAGGGGCAGTCCCGGCAGCGCACGACGGTCACCCGCGCCGTCGCCGAGGCCGCCAACGGCGTCGAGAGCGCGGCGAACTCGGACGGCTTCGAGGGGAACCTCGGTGAGACGGTCAGGACCGGCCTCACGAAGATCCGCAGCGACCTGGAGCGGTTCACCGAGTACCAGGTGGAGGTCAACAAGGCGATCATCGCCGCCGACTCGGCGCTGCAGAGCACAGCAGGCGACATCGCCGGGCTGCCGCAGACGGGGCTGACCTCCGCCCAGCAGAGCACCATCGACCTGGCGATCAGGACGGAGAGCCCGGTGCAGGTGCGGCCGGGCACGACGATGACCCCCGCCCAGGCGAGGCAGTACTACCTCGACCAGGCGGAGGGCGAGCGTGAGGAGGCCGCCCGAAGGCTGACGGCGGCGCTGGACGCGCGGCTCCAGGAGATCATCGACGGGATGCCGACCTCGGACTACGACCCGCCCCGGAACGTGCCGGGTCCGGCGGCCGGCTCCGGACCCCTCGGACCGGGGGCGATGGGCGCTCCGGATCTCGGCATCACCGGCTACGGCATCGCGCCCGTGGGCGGCTTCGACGGCGGCGGCGGAGACTACGACGCCCCCCGCGTGGTGCGGGTCGATGGCCCGGACATCCCCGACGGGTCGCCGTACCCGCCCTCGGAGCAGTGGGAGCGCCCGCCGGGCGGATACGACGGGCCGCCGCGCGTCGACGGCGTCGCTGACGGCTGGGTCCCGGGCACGGGCCCGGGCGGCTCCGGGCTGCCCGCTCCGGGTTCGGGCATTCCCGGCGGTGCCGGAGGCGCGTCGCATGGCGGCGTGGGCGGAGTCGTCGGCGGAACGGCCGGCGGTGTCGGCGGCGCGGCACTGGCGGGTCGCCTGGGTCGCGTCGGCGGGCTGGGCGGACTCGGGGGACTCGGTGCGCTGGGTGCGCCCGGTGCGGCCGGTGCCGGAGCCCCCGGTGCCGGTGCGGTCGGCGCGCAGGCCGGTGCGGGGGCGGGTGCCGGAGCGGGGCGGACCGGCATGATCGCCGGCGGTGCCGCAGGAGGAGCGGGGGGCGCCGGCGAGGGCAGACGCAGACGTCGCCGCGGTCAGGACCTGCTGGCCTTCGAGGTCGATCCGGACGACGAGGATGCACTGCCCGACCTCGGGGCGGCGGGAGAGGCCGGCAGCTCGGCATCCGACGGGTACGAGGAACTCGGCTGGTGAGCACCGCGGGGCGGCGACCGCCCCGCGCAAGCCCGCTCAGCCGGCGACGATGCGGATGACGCAGTCGCCCAGCCGCAGCACCATGCCCGGCACGAGGCTGAAGCGCTGGTGCGGCGTCATGGGGCCCGAACGGCCGTCATCGGTGTGCAGCATCGACCCGTTCCCCGATCCCAGATCCTCGAACCACGCCTGACCGCCCGCGACGCCGAACCGGCCGTGCGTGCGCGACACGGAGCGGTCGCCGTCGGGGACCGTGACGAGCACGGCATCCGGCCGCTCTCCGTCGGGCAGGCTCGGGGCGCGGCCGATGTAGCCGATGCCGCGGATGCCGACCGTGGTGCCGTCCTGGAACTGCAGGGCGACGGTCGCCTGGTCCGTGGGAGCGATGGCCGCAGGCACCGCGCCCGTGGGCGCCGCGGCTGGCGGAGGCGTCGTCGGCGCGGACGCGGACGGCACGGCATCCGGGGTCGGCCGCTGCTCGCGCTCAGGGGGCTCCGCGCGCTCCACGACACGGCGGAACGCCAGCTCGGCGGCCCCGCCGAGCACGAGCACATCCCCGGGGACGAGGAAGTACGGGGTCTGCGAGGCGAGATCCGTGACCCCGCCGCCGAGATGACGCACGGAGGCGCCGTTGGCCGACCCGAGGTCCTGCACCCACAGGTCGCCGTCCTCGATGCCGAAGGCCGCGTGCGTGCGCGACAGCGATCGGGCGCCGTCCGGGACGCGCACGAGGATGGCGCCCTGCACGGATTCCGGGGCGCGCGGCGCCCGTCCGATGAAGCCCAGACCGGTGGCGCGGATGACCGTGCCGTCGGACAGCTCGAACACGGGCACGGTGCTCGCACCCGCCGGGATGAGCGCGGGAGCGGGGGAGGCCTGCGCGGGTGCCGCGGCGGGCGCGGTCGCCGCGGCACCCGCCGCCTGTGCGCCGGCGCCGAGGGCCGGCTGCATCGCGGGGTCCCGCTGTCCTCGGTCCAGCGGCGTGCTCGTGATGAGGTCGCCGCCGCTGACCCGCGCGTCCAGACTCGGCGCCCGCACGCCCGCGGACTGCGCCGCGCGCGTGCGGCGCACGTCGATCACCTGCGCCCCGGCGACGCCGTCCAGCGCGCCCGTCGCCGCCAGGACGGCGGGCAGCGCGACCGGCACGATGTGCGCGGCGCCCATCAGCAGACTCCGCAGCAGCAGACCGGGTGCGCCGACGGTCACCTCCGAGCCGCGCCGGACCGTGCGGATGCCGAGGGCGAGGCTCCCCGGGCTTCCCCCGGTGTGGCCCTCCCAGATCCAGCCGATCGCCCACAGCTCGATGACGGCCACCGCGAGCAGCAGCGGCGAGCCGCTGAGAACCCACACGGCGGCGGCGACCACGGCGACTGCGGCGATGTCGATCAGGTACGCGCCGATGCGCTGACCCGCGCTCGCCCGCACCGGCGACGCGGTGGGCGGGTTCGGCATCGTGCGGCGCGAGAGCGGCGGGGCGGCCGCGGGAGGCGGGGTCGGCGTCACGGGAGGACCTCCAGGATCTGTCCGGCCAGCCCCGAGCCGTACAGCAGCGCCGCGGGGGCGAGCGCCAGCATCAGCCCCTCCAGGATGTCACCGGTGCGCGACCAGCCCAGCGACCGCCAGCCGCCGGAGAGCGGGGCCGTCACGCATCCGATGACGATCCCCGCCGGCACGAGCACTATCGCCACCAGCAGCGCGGGCACCGCCAGGGCCAGCACGAGAGCCGTCGCGGCGAGCACGGACACGAGCGCACCGGTGCTCAGCGCGGCCGCGCGGGCCGACCCGTCGCGCAGTCGCCGCGAGGCCAGCAACAGGTAGCACCCCACCCCCAGCGTGCCGCCGATCACGCACCACGACGCGACCGAGCCGCCGGGGAAGGACACCAGGGCGTACAGGCTCGACAGCAGCGCCAGCGCGCAGGCCATCACGATGCCGGCGGTGGAGCGCTGTCGCGCCGCCCGGTACTGCGCGGCGGCGAGATCGCGCCGCACGGGCGCGGGCTCCGCCGGCGGCCTGGCGCGGATGCCCGGGGCGTCACGGATCACGAAGGGGATGTCGAGGAGGTCGTCGGCGTCGACGTCCAGCGCGCTGCCGCGCATGTAGTGGAACAGGGGCGCCGCCGCGGCGATCTGCACGGCGGCGATCGTCGCCGCCGTGATCTCGAACAGGAAGGCCGCGGCGTCGACCGTCGCCACGACCGACCAGATGGCCGCGATCACCGCCGTGCTCCCGGACTCCGTGCGCCCGCTCGCGCGGGTGCGGGCGTGACGCGCGCAGGCCGCCGTCGCCCCGGCGATCGTGCCTGCCGCGATCATGGCCCCCGCGTCGCCGAAGGACGCGACCGCGAGCGCTCCGCCCGCGGCGGCCAGCCCGGGAGCGACGAAGGCGACGTGGCCGCTGCTCTCGCGCACGGGCTGGGCGAGCAGGAGCAGCGCGCCCGCCAGCAGGACGGCGACCGAGACGGAGATCGTCACCGGGCCGGGGGCGATGATCGTGCCGGCGAGGATGGCCGACGCGACGGTCAGCAACAGGGCCAGCAGCGTCCAGCGCTCACGGGCCGGCAGACCGGGCGCAGCCCGACCCGCGGCTCTCGCCGCACCCCCGTCGGGTGCTGCCGCCGTGCGGTCGAAGAGCCAGATCACGCCGCCGTCGCCGGGCACCGCCGACACCTCGTCGGCGAGATCCAGGGCGGCGCCGGAGGCGGTCGTGCCCACATAGCGGCTCAGGTCCACGCCGCCGACGGCGAAGAGGTCGGCGACCGTGGAATCAGCCGGGACGACGAGATCGTGCCGGCTGTGCGCGTCGGCGACGGTGAGGCGAATCGTCTTCGCTGACATCCCCCGCCCCTCGACGCTCCTGCGTGCGACACCGGCTCATCTCGGCATCCTGACACAATAGTAGGCGACTCGAGGAGGGCCAGTCGTGAGCACCACCAGCAGCACCCGTGCGCCGAAACCCCCGGCCGGCGGCCAACTCACCCTGCAGCAGGCGCCCGAGCTCCCCAAGCCCGAAGGGGCCTCGAACACCCTCATGATGGCGCTGCCCATGGTCGGCAGCCTCGGCGCCGTCGCCGTGCTCTCGCTCACGCAGGGCGGCGACGCCACCCGGACCTACATCATGGGCGGGATGTTCCTGTTCATGGCCCTGTCCATGGTCGGCGGGCAGATGTGGCGGCAGAAGTCGCAGCACTCCACCAACGTCGAGAACACCCGCCGCGAGTACCTCGCCTACCTCGCCGAGACCCGCGAGGCCGTCCGCGAGGTGGCCGCCAGGCAGCGCCGCTACGAGGAGTGGATGCTGCCCGCCCCGGAGACCCTGCCGTTCATCGTGGAGGAGGGCTCCCGGGTGTGGGAGCACGTCGCGGGGGGTCAGGGGTTCCTCGTCACGCGGATCGGCACGGCGACGCAGCCGCTCGCGCTCACCCTCGACGAGGCGCCCATCCCCGCCCTCGCACAGCTCGACCCGGTCAGCGCCTCCGCCGCCCACCGCTTCGTGCTCACGCACGATCAGGTGCCCGATCTGCCGTTCGCCCTGGACCTGGCCGCCTGCTCCCGACTCGAGATCGTCGGCGACACGGTGCGCGGGCGGGGCCTGGCCCGCGCGGTCATCGCGCATCTGGCGACCTTCGTCGCTCCGGAGGATCTGCAGATCGCCGTCGTCGCCTCCGGGGCGGACCTGCCGTACTGGGAATGGGTGAAGTGGCTGCCGCACGCCCAGTCCGACAGCAGGACGGATGCCGTGGGCGGTGCGCGCCGGATCGGATCGACGTGGGACGAGATCGAGCCGCTGGTCGCCGACATCCGCGCACGAGGCGTCGCGGGCGGCAGCAGCAGCACCCTCCCGCATCTCGTGGTGGTCACCGACGGCGCCGAGCTGCCTCCCGGGCATCCCCTCGCCGAGGAGGGCGGGGTGGACGGCGTGACCGTCATCGACATCGCCCGCCAGTGGTCCGAGCTGACCGACCCCTTCCGCATCCGGCTGATCATCGAGGAGGGCGAGCAGCCGCAGCTCACCGTCGCGCGTCACGGGCACGGCACCATCCAGGCATCCCCCGACTTCCTCGGCATCGCATCGGCGGAGGCCGTGGCACGGCGCCTGACGGGGCTCGCCGACAGCGGGCCCGACGAGGACGCCGCCGCGGGCGGCGCGCGCGCGATCTCCGCCGAGCTCACCGATCTGCTGGGACTGCCCGATGTGCGCGACTTCGACCCGGAGGTGGCCTGGAAGCCCCGCTCCGCCCGCGACCGGCTGCGCGTGCCGATCGGTCTCACCGCCGCCGGACAGCCCATGATCCTCGACATCAAAGAATCCGCGCAGCAGGGCATGGGGCCGCACGGCATGCTCATCGGCGCCACCGGGTCCGGCAAGTCCGAAGTGCTGCGCACCCTCGTGCTCTCGCTGGCCATGACGCACTCCTCCGAGGCGCTCAACTTCGTGCTCATCGACTTCAAGGGCGGTGCGACGTTCGCGGGCATGGCCGACATGCCGCACGTCTCCGCGGTCATCACCAACCTCGGCGACGACCTCACGCTCGTCGACCGCATGCAGGACGCCATCCAGGGTGAGATGACGCGGCGCCAGGAGCTGCTGCGCGATGCGGGGAACTTCGCCAACGTCACCGACTACGAGGCGGCGCGCCGCGGCGGTCGCACCGACCTCGAGCCGCTGCCGGCGCTGCTCATCGTCGCCGACGAGTTCTCCGAGCTGCTGGCGGCCAAACCCGACTTCACGGAGCTGTTCGTCGCGATCGGACGCCTGGGCCGCTCGCTGCAGGTGCACCTGCTGCTGTCGACGCAGCGCCTGGAGGAGGGCAAGCTGCGCGGGCTGGAGTCCCACCTGTCCTATCGGATCGGGCTCAAGACGTTCTCCGGGGCCGACTCCCGCGCCGTCATCGGCGTCCCCGACGCGTTCACCCTCCCCGGCGGCGGCGGCCACGGCATCCTGAAGTCGGATGCCGAGACCCTCACCCAGTTCCGCGCCGCCTACGTCTCGGCCCCGCCGAAGACCCAGCGCCGCCGTCACGCCGCCACCGAGGCGGAGGGCTCCGCCGCTCCCGCCCGCACCATCGAGGCACGCGCGTTCACCGCCGCACCGGTGATCGTGCAGGAGGACGCTCCGGAGCCGGAAGCCGCCCCGGATGCGTCGCGCGATGCGCCCGAGAAGCGCGTGACCTTCGACATCGCCGTCTCGCTCATGAAGGGGCGCAGCATACCCGCGCACCGGGTGTGGCTGCCGCCGCTGGACGTGCCGCCCACCTTCGACGAGCTGCTGGGCGACCTCGTGGAGGATCCGCAGCTGGGTCTGATCTCGCCGCGCTGGCGGCAGGCCGGCCCGCTCACCATCCCGCTGGGCATCGTGGACCGCCCGCTCGAGCAGCGCCGCGACAGCCTCGTCATGAGCCTGGTGGGCGCCGGCGGTCATCTCGCTATCGTGGGAGGAGCCCGCAGCGGCAAGAGCACGCTCGCACGCAGCGTGCTCACCGGCATCGCCCTCACGCACACACCCCGCGAGGTGCAGTTCTACGTCATGGACTTCGGCGGCGGCACGTTCGTGCCGTTCGCGAAGATGGCGCATGTCGCGGGTGTCGCCGGCCGCAACCAGCCGGACGTGCTGCGGCGCATGTTCCAGGAGGTCGCCGGCATCGTCAACGCCCGGGAGCGGTACTTCACCGCCAACGGGATCGACTCCATCGAGACGTACCGACGCCTGCGCGCCCAGGGCGCGGCCGACGACGGCTATGGCGACGTGTTCCTCATCATCGACGGGTGGCCGACGATCCGCGCCGAGTTCGACGAGATGGAGTTCGAGATCCAGTCGCTGGCCGGGCGCGCGCTGACCTACGGCGTGCATCTGGTGATCACCACCACCCGGTGGATGGACTTCCGCACCGCCATCCGCGACACCTTCGGCTCGAAGCTGGAGCTCCGGCTCGGCGACACGAGCGATTCCGAGATCGACCGCAGGATCGCCGCCAACGTGCCGCAGGGGCGCCCCGGGCGGGGCCTCTCGCCGTCCAAGCATCACATGCTCACGGCGCTGCCGCGCATCGACGGGTCCGGGGACCCGGGGATGCTCAGCGAGGGGGTGGAGGATCTCATCACCCGTGTCAACGCGGCCTGGAAGGGCCCGCAGGGGCCGAAGCTGCGGCTGCTGCCGGAGCTGCTCGAGCTGTCGGAGCTGCAGCGTCGCGCCGAGGGCACCCGACAGCAGAACCAGGTGCTGCTGGGCGTGGACGAGGCCGAACTGGCTCCGACGACCTTCGACACGCGTCGCAACCCGCACGTGTACCTGTTCGGCGACAGTCAGTCGGGCAAGTCCAGCTTCCTGCGCGGGTTCGCGCGGGAGGTCATGCGCACGAAGACGCCCAAGGAGGCGCAGTTCTTCCTCGTCGATTACCGGCGCGCGCTGCTGTCGGAACTGCCCGACGAATACCTCGCCGGGTACTACACCACCGCGCAGCAGGCGACGGAGGAGCTGTCCGAGCTCGCCGAGTACCTGCGCGGGCGCCTGCCCGGCATCGATGTGACGCCCCAGCAGCTGCGCGACCGTTCGTGGTGGTCGGGCGCCGAGGTGTTCGTGCTCGTCGACGACTACGACCTCGTCAACACGCAATCCGGGAATCCGATCTCCGCCCTGCAGCCGCTTCTCGCGCAGGCCACCGACGTCGGGCTGCACCTGACTCTGGCGCGGCGCACGGGCGGCGCCTCCCGGGCCACCTTCGAGCCCGTCATGCAGACGCTGCGCGATCTCGCCGCCCCCGGCATCCTGCTGTCGGGCAGCCCCGACGAGGGCGCGCTGATCGGCAACGTCAAGGCGTCCCTGGCCGTGCCGGGCCGGGCCAAGGTCATCACGCGCGAGCACGGCCTGCAGATCATGCAGCTCGCCTACGCGCCCCCGTCGCCGCTGTGAGTGCGGCGGTGGAGCGGAGGCGCGGACGTGGGCAGTGCTACCCATGGGCGCCATCGGGAACGGACCGTAGAGTGTTACCTGTCGCCGGGCATCGGCGTCACGGCCCACAGGGCTGAAGCATCAGGGGCGGACAAGCCCTCAGGACCAGGAGGTGACCGTGAGCGGAGAAGTCTCTGCAGCGGATGGAGCCCTGCAGCGTGGCGCCAACATCGTCAACCAGTCGAAGACGCAGATCATCGCGGAGCTGAACGCGATTCAGGGCAAGCTGTCCGACATCGGTGCGTCGTGGCAGGGCACGGGGGCTGCCGCGTTCCAGCAGACGTTCCAGGCGTGGCAGGAGAAGTCGCGTCGCATCACGAACTCGCTCGACCAGTTCGAGCAGAACCTGCTCGAGTCGCAGACGACGTACAGCCAGGCCGACGACGCGTCGGCTCAGGCGCAGAACAAGTTCATGGGCCGTCTCGGCTGAGACCGGAGGGAAGCAGATCATGGCTGAGGGCAACAACGGCTACAAGATGAACTTCGGTGCCGTCGACACCGCGGGCGGCGACCTCGTCCGCAGTGCGGCCGGCATCGAGAACAAGCTCGACGAGATGGAGCGGGACCTCAAGCCGCTCCAGGCGAACTGGACCGGCTCGGCCTCCGAGGCGTACCTTCGGGCGAAGGCCTCGTGGACCGCGGCGCTGAGCGAGATGAAGGTGCTGCTCGGCGACATCGGCCGCCAGGTCACGCAGGACTCGATGGACGCGCGCTCCACCGAGGCTCGCAACGAGAGTCGGTGGTGACTCCTCGACGCTGACGCGATCGA
The DNA here is from genome assembly GCF_039539005.1 of Microbacterium soli. Lineage (NCBI taxonomy): Bacteria > Bacillati > Actinomycetota > Actinomycetes > Micrococcales > Microbacteriaceae > Microbacterium > Microbacterium soli. The sequence continues at coordinate 978,985 of NZ_BAABCP010000001.1, read as the reverse complement.
TGCATGCGACCGGCTGTCGCCCCACGGGCGGCAGCCGGTTCGTCGTCTCCGGCACCGACGGGGCGGGCGTGGCGGTTCGGGCGTCAGCGGTCAGCGGCCTGCGTCGGCGAGATGCCGAGCATGGTGGCTGAGCACCTTGACCATGATGCCGCGCCGTCGCAGCTCCGCGACCGTGCGGGTCTCCTCGTCGATGTCACGACCCAGCGCGTGCACGTTGGCGACGACCAGCACGTCGCCGCGCCGCAGCGTGTCGATGAGGCGCGCGAGCCGGTCCGCCCAGCTCTCCAGGATCTCCGGCGCCGGATGGCGGAAGCCCTCGATGGGCACACCGAAGCGCGTGAGGTCCTCGCGCTGCTGCGTGACCGAGGGCATCCCCTCGCGGGCGACGACCAGGCCCACCAGCCGCGCGCCCTCGGGACGGGCCGACCACCAGGCGTGGTCGTCGTTGGCCAGGCACTTCGGGCACGACGCCGCCGCGTGCGGAAGATGCAGCGGGCTCGTGACGGGCTCACCCCCCTGCGCATCTGTGGCGTTCCTCGCGTCGTTCATCCTTCGCCCACCTCCGGCTCCCATTGTGCCCGAGTCCGCGGTTCCCCGCCGGGTGCTCTCACAGCACGCCCAGCCTCCGCACCGCGTCCCGCTCCTCGGCGAGCTCCGCGATGGAGGCGCTCATGCGGGCCCGTGCCGGGGCATCCGGTTCCCATCCCTCCACGATCCGCCAGTCCCCGTCGATCGCGCGCACGGGGAACGACGAGACCAGCCCCTCGGGCACTCCGTACTCGCCGTGCGAGACCACGCCCGCGCTCGTCCAGCCGTCCGGGCCGTGCCGCCGGTCGGTGCCGCCCGTCCAGTCCCGGACGTGGTCGATGGTCGCGTTCGCCGCCGACGCGACCGACGAGGATCCGCGCACGTCGATGATCTCCGCTCCGCGTCGGGCCACGCGCGGGATGAACGTCCCCTCCAGCCAGGCGCGCACATCCCCCACGCGCTGCGCGAGCCGCTCGGCGACCGGCTCGCCGTCGACGCTCGCCCGCGAGATGTCCGGGAACTGGGTGGCGGAGTGGTTGCCCCAGATCGTGACGCCGCGGATGCTCGCGACGGGCGCGTCCAGGGCGAGGGCGAGTTGGGCGCGCGCACGGTTCTCGTCCAGGCGGGTCAGCGCGCTGAACCGCTCGGCGGGGACGCCGTCGGCGGCGGATGCGGCGATGAGGGCGTTCGTGTTCGCCGGGTTCCCCACGACCGTCACCCGCACGTCGGAGGCCGCGTGCGCGGCGATGGCCGAGCCCTGCGGCCCGAAGATCCCCGCGTTGGCCGCCAGCAGGTCGCCGCGCTCCATCCCCGGGCCGCGCGGGCGGGCGCCCACCAGCAGGGCGAGGTTCGCACCGTCGAATCCGACGGCGGGATCGTCGGTCACCTCCACGTGCTCGAGCAGCTCGAAGGCGCCGTCCTGCAGTTCCAGGGCCGCGCCCTCGGCGGCCCGCAGACCCTGCGGGATCTCCAGCAGCCTCAGCCGCACGGGTTCGTCCGGACCGAGCATGTCACCCGCCGCGATGCGGAACAGCAGCGCGTATCCGATCTGACCGCCGGCACCTGTGAGGGTTATCGTCGTCGCCATCCGTCGAGCCTACGTCCGTGCGCGGGGTACGGGCAGGGTACCTTTTCCCCATGACCTTCAATCCCGACGCCGACATCTCGGGCAACACCACCCGCCGCCGAGGACGGGGAGCGGCCATCGCCGCCGGCGGCGGGGTGGGGGTGATCGGCATCCTCGCCCTCATCCTCGGACCGATGCTGGGCGTCGACCTGTCGGGTCTCGTCGGCGGGATGACCGGCGGCGGGGCGGGCGGGCAGTCGGCCGTCACCGGCGAGAACACCCTCAGCGAGTGCGCCACCGGTCAGGACGCGAACGTGAACGACGACTGCCGGATGGCCGGCGCCCAGGTCATGCTCGACGATTACTGGTCCCGGCACGTCGACGGCTACGTCGCACCCACCATGACCGTCGTCGAGGGGCAGACCCCCACGCAGTGCGGCACGGCGTCCAACGCCGTCGGGCCGTTCTACTGCCCGCCCGAGCAGGGCGTGTACATCGACCCGGACTTCTTCCAGCTCATGCGGCAGCAGTTCGGAGCCTCGGCGGGCGAGCTCGCACAGCTGTACATCGTCGGGCACGAGTGGGGGCACCACATCCAGAACATCACCGGAGTGATGCAGGACCATCCCGGCAACGGAACCGGCCCGGAGAGCGACGGCGTGCGCATCGAGCTGCAGGCCGACTGCTACGCGGGAGCCTGGCTGAAGGACGCGGCCGACTCCCGGGATCCGAACGGCAACCCGTACCTGCAGCCGCCGACCGAGGAGCAGTTGGCGGATGCGGTCGACGCCGCCTACACGGTCGGCGACGACCACATCCAGGCGCAGTCCGGATTCGTCAATCCGGAGAGCTTCACGCACGGCACGAGCGAGCAGCGGCAGTACTGGTTCGCCAACGGCTACCAGAACGGACTCGGCGTGTGCGACACGTTCGCGCCTGGGGTGCGACTGTAGGCCGCGCGCGAGGACGCACGGCGCTCCGATTCCGGGTTACCGTGGGAGGGCCCGATCAACGGGCACTCGGGGGAGTTGATCATGGAACCGGACGGACTGCATCCGCCTGTCGAGCCGTACGAGACGGGCGATCTGCTCGTCGGCGACGGCAACCGCATCCACTGGGAGCAGAGCGGGAATCCCGGCGGGAAGCCCGTCGTCTTCCTGCACGGCGGCCCGGGCGGCGGCACCTCGCCGTGGCAGCGCCGGTTCTTCGACCCCGAGGTCTACCGCATCGTGCTGTTCGACCAGCGCGGCTGCGGTCTGAGTACTCCGCACGCGGGGCAGCCGGATGCCGATCTGCGCTTCAACACGACCTGGCACCTCGTCGCCGACATCGAGCTGCTCCGCAAGAACCTCGGCATCCATCAGTGGCAGGTCTTCGGCGGGTCCTGGGGCAGCGCCCTCGCGCTGGCGTACGCGCAGTCGCATCCGGACGCCGTGTCCGGACTGGTGCTGCGGGGGATCTTCACTCTGCGCCGGCACGAGCTGGAGTGGTTCTACGAGGGCGGCGCCGCGGCGCTGTTCCCTGATGCCTGGGAGGACTTCGCGGCCGTCATCCCGCCGGTCGAGCGCGGCCGGATGATCGAGGCCTACCATCGGCGCCTGTTCGATCCGGACCCCGCCGTGCATGTTCCCGCCGCCGTCGCGTGGTCGAGGTGGGAGGCGGCGACGGTCACGCTGCGACCGGATCCGCAGCATGTCGCGGAGGCGACGGACACGGTGCATGCGACGGCCTTCGCCCGCATCGAGAACCACTACTTCCTCAACGGCGGCTGGTTCCAGGAGGGCCAGCTGATCGACAATGTCGGCGTCATCCGGGACATCCCCGCCGTGATCGTGCAGGGACGGCACGACGTGTGCACGCCGATGATGACCGCGTGGGATCTGCACACGGCGTGGCCGGAGGCCGAGCTGGTGATCGTCGACGACGCCGGGCACTCCGCCGCCGAGCCGGGCATCGCCGCGGCCCTCCGTGCCGCCACGGACCGCTTCGCCCGCACCTGAGGCGCCGGCGCGGGGCACGCCCGGCTTCGTGGGCCCCCTGCCCGGCATCCGGATGCCGGGCACGTGACGCCGGGTGCGATCAGGCGCGCAGCGCCTGGAGCAGGGTCCGCACGAGGCCCGGCACGCCGCCGTGGGCACGGAAGCGCGTGAGGCCCTCGCTGACCCGCGCGCCCGTGCGCGCGGTGACGAACCACGGCGGGGTGGGCAGGATCGTGCGCCGGGACAGGCCCAGCGATCCGGGCCGGCGGATGCCGTCGGAGACCCATCGCGGGAACGGGCGGAACGGTCCGCGCACCACGGAGCGCTCCACGTCGTCGAGCAGCAGGGCGTTGTGGACCACGCCGATGCCGCTGCCGACGTCCTCGATCGTGCTGCCCGGGAAGGCGCCCCAGGTCAGTGTCGGGATGATGAACCCGAACGCCGTCCAGGCGTTGATCGCGATGGATCCGTAGCGCAGCTGGGCGATCGCGCGCTCGAACCCGCTGCCCAGTGATCGCTCGGTCAGCGGGTCGACGAGGACATTGGCGCCCAGCGCGCCCTGCAGCCGTTCGTTCGCGTGTGCGACGGCGGTGTCGAGGAACGCCTGCCCTGTGCCGGGCAGCTCCACCACACCCAGCACCGGGGCGAAGTACTCCGTGCTCTGCAGAGCCGAGGCGTCCTGCCCCTCCTCGATCTCCACGAGGAGCCGGTCGCCCAGCTGCAGGGCGTCCGGATAGTCGTCCTCCGCGCGCTGCATGCGCGCCGAGGAGCCCGGGTACCAGATGGGGCGCTCGGGGGCGGACGCGTAGGCGTGCCGCAGGGCGATGCGGAACTGCTCGGCCTGCGGCCAGTCCTGCGAGATGAGCACGACCTGGCCCGCGATGCAGTTGTGACCGCAGTTCTGCAGACGCATGGTCGCGATGTGCTCGGCCTGGAAGGCGATGTCGGCGTCGGTCCACTCGCCGGGCACGACGATGATCGGCGACACCCCGCCCAGCTCGGCCGTGATGGGCTTCTTCAGCAGCGGCCTGTTCTCGCGTCGCCGGCGACGGGCCGCCGCGCCCTGGCCCCACACGATGGCGTCGAACGTGGCCGCCGACCCGGTGATGTGCACGTGCACGAGGTCGCGGCGCGCGGTCAGGTGCGCGCCGACGGCCGGACCGCCGCGCACGATGCGCAGCAGGCCGGGTTCGATGAGCGGGGCCAGCGCGCGCTCGAACACCGGCACGAGGGCGTCCTGGGTGGGGTTGACCTTCAGCAGTGCGACGCGATTGTGGGCGAGCAGCTCGTACAGCACGTCGAGCACGGGGATCGCGGTGATGTTGCCCGCCCCCAGTACGAGTCCCACGCCGCCGGACGCCGTGGGAGTCAGCTGCGCGAGCCCCGCGGCCGTGCGCGCCGTGCGGGGCGTGACGCCCGGCTTCAGCCAGACCTCCCCGCTGAACCCGGAGAGCAGGAACGCGTCGATGCCGCTGAGGGGGAACGCGCGCACCCTCGTGCGCCCGCCCGGGGCCCGTGCGATGTCGACGCCGTCCAGGGCGCTGCGGCCGTCGGCGAGCTTCGTGAGCGTGTCGACGTACGCGTCGATGGCCCCGAGCACGGAGTACGGGCCGCTCAGCCATTCCTCACCGCGCAGCGGATGGCCGGCGGGGAGCTGCTTCGAGTCGGCGGCGGCGTTCGCCCAGTCGGCGGCGGCCGCGGCGACGCTCGTGCGCAGGGCGCGCAGCAGGGTCGCCCGCTGCGCCACGGTGAGCCCGGTCCACGTGCGCGAGCCCTGCTGCAGGACGGCGATGTCGACGTCCAGCGCCTCCTGTTCGGCCGCATCGAGCGGGGGGAGGGCGGATGCCGACCCTCGGCGTGCGCGCCCTCCGGACGCCGGGGGAGCGGTCGCTTCCTGAGTCATCGTCGTCTCCTTCCCATACGGGACACACCCGCGAGGGCTCCTCAGATGAGGGAGAGTTCGCGCAGCTTGGCCTCGACGTCGGCGTTGCTCGGCTCCACGTGGTGGCTCGCGTCGGGGTACACGACCACGGGGATGTTCGTGCGGCCCGAGATGTCCTTGGCCACGTCGGCCGCGGCGGGCTCGGCGACGAGATCGATGTACGTGTACGCGACGCCCAGCTCGTCGAGCTGCTTCTTGGTGCGACGGCAGTCGCCGCACCAGTCGGCGCCGAACATCGTGATGGTGTCGGATGCAGGAGTGGTCATGCCTCCAGCGTAAGCCGCCGTGAGCGGCCACGGGCCGCCGCCCCTCCGCCGGCGGGCCGCCGCGGCCGGAGAGAAATCGATGACACGGCGCAGAGGGAAAGATGCGACGATGGATGCCGCCTCGCATCATCAGGCCGGAGGGGAGCAGATGAGCGCTTCGGTCACCGTGATCATCCCGACGTTCGACGAGCGCGACAACGTCGCCGAACTCGTCGAACGCGCGGCAGCGGCGCTGGGCGGTGTGGACGGCGAGCTCCTCTTCATCGACGACAGCTCCGACGACACGGCCGCCGAGATCGAGCGGGTGTCGGCATCCGCTCCGCTCCCGGTCCGCGTGATCCACCGGCAGCGCAACACGGGCGGCCTGGGCGGCGCGGTCGTGCTGGGGCTGTCCGAGGCGCGGCACGACGTGTGCATCGTCATGGACGGTGACCTGCAGCATCCGCCGGAGTTGATCCCGGCGATGCTGGAGCGCTGGGCGCGAGGGGATGCGGACATCGTGGCGGCCTCGCGCTACATCGGCGGGGGCGACTCGGCGGGGCTCGGCACCGCCCTGCGCCTGGCCGTGTCCCGGGCCGCCACAGCCGTCACCAAGGCGATGTTCCTGCGCAGGCTGTGGCGCAGCACCGACCCGATGACGGGGTTCTTCCTCGTCGACCGCGCGCGCATCGACCTGGACGAGCTGCGTCCGCAGGGCTTCAAGATCCTGCTGGAGATCCTCGTGCGCGGCGGTGAGCACCGCGAGCTGCGCATCGCCGAGGTCCCGCTCGCCTTCGACGAGCGCCGGGCGGGGGCCTCCAAGGCGAGCCTGCGGCAGGGGGCGCTGTTCCTCGCCCATCTGGCGCGCCTGCGGTTCGGCAAGATGGGGCTGTTCGCGCTCATCGGCGGCGTGGGCGCGCTCGCCAACATCGGCATCATGTGGGTGCTCGTGCACCTGGGCATGGACTACGTCCTCGCAGCCGTGATCGGCGCCGGAGCGACGATCATCGGCAATTTCGTGCTGCAGGAGCTGTTCGTCTTCCGCGAGGAGCGCAAGGACGCCCCGCGGCTGTGGGTGCGACTGTCGGCATCCGTCACCTTCAACGGCATCGAGGCGGCGCTGCGCATCCCCGTGATGGCGCTCATGGTCGAGACCTGGCACATCTCGGCGGTGCTGGCGACGGCGATCTCGCTCGTGGTGGCGTTCTTCGCGCGGTTCCTCTTCCACGCGCTCGTCGTGTACGCCCCGCGGCGGCGCCGGCGCACGGATGCGACCGATGCCGCAGCCGTGACGGACGCCGAGAGCGCGGCGGATGCCGAGGGGGAGCCGCCCGCCGACACGGCGGCGCTGCGGGTGATCCGCGCCATCGATGCGGAGGCGATGCGCCCCGGCGAGCTGTGACCGGTGCGCTACTCTGCTGAGGTGAACGGGGATGCGCGCGGGGCGCGGTTCAGGCTGGAGCGGATGCTGCCGAGAGACCCCGATGAGCCGCATCGCACCGCGAGCTCCCTGGAACTGTTCTTCGACCTGGTGTTCGTCGTCGCGGTGAGCATCGCCTCCGCGCAGCTTCACGAGCAGCTCCGCGACGGGAACGTGCAGGGCGGGATCGTCACGTACCTGATGGTCTTCTTCGCCATCTGGTGGGCGTGGATGAACTTCAGCTGGTTCGCCACCTCGTTCGACACCGACGACTGGCTGTACCGCGTCGTCACGATCGTGCAGATGAGCGGCGTGCTGGTGCTGGCCGCCGGCATCGGGCCCGTGTACGAGTCCGGTGATCTGCGCCTGCTCGTGGTCGCCTATGTCGTGATGCGGGTGGCGATGATCGCGCAGTGGCTGCGTGCGGCGGCGTCCGGTCGGGTGCACCGCCGCACGGCCCTCACGTACGCGGTGGGCATCGCATCCGTGCAGGTGCTGTGGGCGCTGTTCCTGCTGGTGCCCGTGGGCGGCCTGCGCCTGGTGGGCTTCGCGGCGCTCGTCGTCGTGGAGCTGGCTGTGCCGGTGATCGCCGAGCGGCAGGCGCTGACGCCCTGGCATCCGCATCACATCACCGAGCGCTACTCGGCGTTCACCCTCATCGTGCTGGGCGAGACGGTGCTGGCATCCGCGGGCGCGGTGATCAGCGCCCTCGACGTCGTGGAGACGCTCCTGCCGCTCATCGGGATCGCAGCCCTCACGCTGGTGTCCGCCGCATCGATGTGGTGGATCTACTTCTGGCCGCCGCACCACCGGGCGATCGGGTCGCTGGCCCAGTCGCTGCGCTACGGCTACGTGCACTACTTCGTGCTGGCCGCCGCCGCGGCGTTCTCCGTCGGCATCGAGCTGCAGATCGATGTGCTCACGGGCGCGACCCGGGCCTCCGACCGCGACGCGTCCTTCGCGGTGGCGATCCCCATCGCGGTGTTCCTGATGGGGATCTGGTGGGTGGCGATCCGGATCTGCGCGGATCGGGTGGTGAACGTCGTCGTGCCGCTGGCGGCGATCGTCGTGCTCGTCGACGCGCTGCTGCTGCCGTCGTCGGTGCTGGTCACCTGTGCGACACTCGTCGCGGTGGTCGTCGTGCTCGTGATGCGCGACCCGGTCGCCCGAACCGTGCGATCTTAGGCGTGTGGCGCGGGTCGGCGCGCACATCGGGCACCGGGGTGCGATGCACGCCCGCACCGCACCCCGGCTCCGCGCAGGGTGCGCCGGGACCGACCCGACGCACCCGTCCCGGTCACGCGGTGACCGGAGCCTCCTCCTGCGGGGTCTTCGCGTCGAGCTCGGCCTCCAGCTCGCGCACGATCGGCAGCACCTCGAGCCCGAAGCGCTCGAGCTCCTCCTGGAAGTGCAGGAATCCCAGCAGGAACAGGTCGACGCCGCGCTTCTTGTACTCGATGATGCGCTCGGCGATCTGCTGCGCGTCGCCGAACAGGCGGGTGCGGAAGCCGTCGTTGTACTGCACGAGATCGTCGAAGGTGGAGTCGGCCCACATGCCCTTCTTGTCGGCGGTGGCGTTGCCGGCCTCCTGGACCGAGGCGCGGAAGCCCTCGACCGCGTCGTCGTCGGCGTGCGCGATGATCTCGCGCAGCTGCTCCTCGGACTCGGCGAGCGAGTCGCGCTGGATCACGAAGCCGTTCAGCGCGAAGCGCGTGCGGCGGCCGTGCTCGGCGGCGATCCGGGAGACCTCGTCGTACTGCTCGGTGAAGCCGTCGAAGTCCTTGCCGTTGGAGAAGTACCAGTCGGCGTGCGCGCCGCCGTTGAACCGCGCGGCGGTCGAGTTCCCGCCCTGGAAGATCTCCGGGTGCGGCCTGCCCTCCACCTGAGCGGGGAAGGGACGGAGGGTGAACTCGTTGATGTCGTAGTACTTGCCGTGGAAGGAGAACTTCTCCTGGGTCCACAGGCCGCGCAGGACCTGGATGAACTCCGCGGAGCGCACATAGCGCTCATCATGCTCGGGCCACTCCAGCCCGAGGTCGACGAACTCGTCCTTGAACCATCCCGACACGACGTTCACGGCCGCCCGGCCGTGGGAGAACTGGTCGGCGGAGTTGATGAACTTTGCCAGCACGGCCGGATGCCAGGCGCCCGGGTGGATGGCGGCGATGACGTTGAGCTTCTCCGTCGCCAGCAGCAGGGCGAGGCTGATGCTCGTGGACTCGTGCTGCTGGGCGGCGCCGTAGCTGGACGCGTAACGGACCTGGCTGAGCGCGTACTCGAACCCGACGCGCTCGGCCGTCCTGGCGAGCTCGATGTTGTAGTCGAGGTCCCAGGAGGTGCGCTGCGGCAGGTTGCTGATGACGAGCCCGCCGCTGACATTGGGGACCCAGTAGGCGAATTTGAGGGGGTTGCGGATCTTCGAGAGGTCGGTCATGTCGTTCCTCAGTGACGGTGTTCGGATGCGGTCTTGAAGGCGAGGCGGCCGTGCGCGTATGCGCCGCCCGCACGGATCGCCGAGGACACCCAGGCGACCTCCGCGAGCTCCGCGTCGGTGGCACCGGCGGCGATGGCCTTCTGCGTGTGCGCGTCGATGCAGTACACGCACTGGGTGGTGGTGCTCACGGCGACGGCGATCAGCTCGCGGTACTTCAGCGGGATCTCCCGCCCCTCCGCGGCGAACACCGCGTTGTTGAAGTCCGCGAACGCGTTCAGGATGTCGGGGGTCTCCGCTTTGTAGACGGAGGTGAAGGACGCATCCTTCTCCTTGTCGTAGAAGTGGCTCATATCGGCATCCCTTCGTCTTCGGTCGTGCGGGCCGCAGGAGGCCCTCTCCGAAGCTAGGGGGCGAAGGGGTGCTCGTGCGCCGGAGACGTAACGGTTGTTCATATGACGCGGTGATGGCGCCGTCCGCCGTCAGGATGGAGGACATGCCCTCGCACTCCGCATCGCCCGCCCCCGTCCGCTTCGGCTACTGGACTCCGATCTTCGGAGGATGGCTGCGCAACATCGCCGACGAGCAGACCCCGGTCTCCTTCTCGCATCTGGCGGAGATCGCCCGCACCGCCGAGCAGGGCGGGTTCGATGTGACGCTCATCCCCGAGCTGAGCCTCAACGACATCAAGGGCGTGCAGGCGCCGTCGCTGGATGCCTGGAGCATCGCCGCGGGCCTCGCTGCGGTGACGGAGCGGATCGAGCTGCTGGCGGCCGTGCGGCCGGGATTCCACAACCCGTTCCTGACCGCCAAGCAGGCCGCGACGATCGACGAGATCAGCGGAGGACGCTTCACGCTGAACGTCGTCTCGGCGTGGTGGGCGGAGGAGGCGAAGCAGTACGGCGGTCTGTTCAGCGCGCACGACGACCGCTATGCGCGCACGGCCGAGTGGGTGCGGGTGCTGCGCGGGCTGTGGAGCAGCACGCCGTTCGCCTTCGAGGGCGACTACTACCGGACCGAGGGCACCTACCTGGAGCCCAAGCCGCAGCGCATCCCCCGCATCTACGCGGGCGGCGAGAGCGAGGCGGGCCGTACGGCCATCACGGGGTTCGCCGACGCGTACCTGACCCACGGCGGCACGGTCGAGGAGGTGGGTGAGAAGATCGCCGACATGCGCCGCCGCGCCGCCGAGGCCGGCAGGGCCCCCTTCGAGGCGTTCGGCATGGCCGCGTACGCCATCGTCCGCGACAGCGAGGAGGAGGCGCTGGCCGAGGTCGAGCGCATCACCGATGTGCGCACCGGCGCCGCCTACGGCTCGTATCAGGACTTCGTGAGCAAGTCGAAGCTCGACGTGCAGGTCGACCTCAAGGAGTACTCGGTCTCCAACCGGGGCCTCCGCCCCAACCTCGTCGGCACGCCCGACCAGGTGGCCGAGCGCATCCTGCGCTTCAGCGAGGTGGGCGTGGAGACACTGCTGCTGCAGTTCTCGCCGCACCTGCCGGAGCTCCAGCGCTTCGCCGAGGAGGTCATCCCGCGGGTGCGCAGGCTGGAGTCGCTGCGCGCCGCGGCCTGAGCCGGCGGATGCCGCGCATCGGCGTCCACGGGCAGGGGCCGCGCCGGCGCCCGTGCCCGGCATCCGTTGCCCGCTGAGCAGACGGATACTGCCCGTCGGCGTCAGCGACGCGCGACGGCGATGGCCTGATCGAGATCGGCCAGCAGGTCCGCGACATCCTCGATGCCGACCGAGAGGCGGATGAGCCCGTCCGCGATGCCGAGCCGGTCGCGCATCTCCTGCGTGAAGCCGAGGTGCGTGGTGGTGGCGGGATGCAGCGCCATGGAGCGCGTGTCGCCGATGTTCGTCATCCTGCTGAACACCCGCAGGGCGTCGAAGAACCGCTCGGCGGCGACGGCGCCGCCGGCGATCGTGAACGAGAACACCGAGCCGGGTGTGCCGCGGTAATCGCGGTCGGCGAGCGGCTTCAGCGGATGCCCGTCCAGGCCCGCGTAGTCGACGCTCTCCACGTCGGGATGCCGTGACAGCCAGGTGGCGATCCGGTGCGCGTTGTCGAGGTGACGCTGCACGCGCAGCGACAGCGTTTCGATGCCCTGGTGCAGCAGGAAGCCCGCCAGCGGCGACAGGGCGGGGCCGGTGTCATTGGCGACGCCCAGACGCACGTGCATCTCGAAGGCGCGCGGGCCGAAGGCCTCCACGAGCGAGCGGTGACCGGCGACGGGCGTCGCGGTGAGCGCCGGGTAGGGGCGCGACGTCCCCTCCCAGTCGAAGTTCCCCGCATCGATGATCACGCCCGACACCGTCGTGCCGTGACCGGTGAGGAACTTGGTCGCCGAGTGCACGACGATGTTCGCGCCGTGCTCGATGGGGCGGATCAGGTAGGGGGTGGCGATGGTGTTGTCGACGACGAGCGGAATCCCGTGCCGGGAGGCGACCCGCGAGATCACGTCGAGGTCGATGATGTCGTTCTTGGGGTTGGGGATCGTCTCGACGAACAGCGCCCTGGTGTCGGGGGTGATCAGTGCGTCCCACTCGGATTCGTCCGACGGCGACCACACGTAGTCGACGGTGACGCCGAGGCGCGACAGGGTGCGCTCGAACAGCAGCCGCGTGCCGCTGTAGATGCTCGCGGCCGAAACGATCCGGTCGCCGGCTCCGGCCAGGCCCAGCAGGGCCGAGGTCACGGCGGCCTGACCGGAGCCGACGACGAGCGCCCCCGCACCGCCCTCCAGCGAGGCGATGCGGTGCTCGGCCACCTGGTTGGTGGGGTTCAGATTGCGGGAGTACAGCTGTCCCGCCTCCTCGCCCGAGAAGCGGTTCTTCGCCTGCCGGAACGAATCGAACCGGTAGGCGGCCGAGAGGTAGACGGGGGAGACCCGGGCTCCGTAGGTGAGCTCGTCGTACTCCCCCGCATGCACCTGGCGCGTGTCGAAGCCGTACGAGTCCCAGTCGTACTCGGGGGCTGCGACGCCTGTCGTCAGGGTGGGGGAAGCGATCTGGTCGGTCATGCCATCCACCGTAGAATCCGCTGTCCGTCCCGAGATGCTTGATTTCCCTCCGTGACGATGCGGGACTCAGGGGCACCGGCCGGGCTCGGGAACCTCGCCCAGCGGGGCGAACCGGCCCACCTCGACGATCTTCGCGCCGGTGCGTCGTCGTCCACGGTGGGCGTCGTCCCGTGTCGCCGCGTTTCGGCGTATGACGAATCGCTTCACCGTATGGCATCCGCGGTGGCGTGCGGCGGCGGCGCGGGTCTACCGTCGGCGGGGCGCGCACCGCGCGTCCCCATCGACGGCGAGAGGATCTCACATGACCGACCAGACATCCACCGGGGCTGATCTCGAGGAGCTGCGCGCACGATTCCGGCCGCTCTTCGAGCGGATCGCCCAGGGCGCGGCGGAGCGGGACGCCTCGCGGGAACTGCCCCGCGAGCTCATCCGCGAACTCGCGGATGCCGGGTTCGGCGCTGTGCGCGTGCCGCGCAGCCACGGGGGCGCGGGCGCGAGCCTTCCGCAGCTCATCGAGCTGCTGACCGACCTCGCCGCCGCGGATTCCAACCTGCCGCAGGCGCTGCGCGGCCACTTCGCGCTCGTGGAGGACCGGCTGGTCGCCCACGCGCACGCCGATCAGAGCGTCTGGTTCGAGAGGTTCGTCGCCGGACAGCTGGGCGGCAATGCATGGACCGAGATCGGTGCGGTCGAGGTCGGGGACGTGGGCACGAAGGTGCGCGAGTCGGACGGCGTCCTGACGGTGTCCGGCACGAAGTACTACAGCACCGGCAGCATCTTCGCGGACTGGCTGGACGTGTTCGCGCAGCGGGAGTCCGACGGCGTGCGCGTCATCGCGCTCGTGCCCGCCGACCAGCCCGGGGTGGCCCTGCTGGACGACTGGGACGGCTTCGGGCAGCGCACCACGGGAAGCGGCACGACGGTGCTCACGGACGCTCGCGTGGAGGCATCCGACGTCATCGACTTCTCCGAGCGGTTCCGCTACCAGACCGCCTTCTACCAGCTGGTGCTGCTGGCGACGCTCGCGGGCATCGCCGAGAACGCCGCCGCGGAGTTCGCGGCGCAGGCGCAGCGCCGCACCCGGGTGTACAGCCACGGGGCCGGCGACGTCTGGAACCAGGACCCGCTCATCCACCAGGTGATCGGGAAGGCGACCGCGCAGGGCTTCGCCGCCCGGGCCGTCGCCGTGCGCGCCGCGCAGGCCGCGCAGGACGCGTACCTGGCGGCGTTCGCGGATGACGAGGCCGCGGAGCGGGATGCCAACATCCGCGCCGAGCTCGACTCCGCGCAGGGGCAGATCGTCATCACCGCGATCGCGCAGGAGGCGACCTCGCATGTCTTCGACGCGCTCGGCGCGTCGGCGGCGGGCGGGGGCAAGCAGCTCGACCGGTTCTGGCGCAATGCGCGGACGGTGTCCTCGCACAACCCCGTCGTGTTCAAGGAGCGCATCGTCGGCGACTGGGCGATCAACGGCACCGAGCCGCCGTACGTGTGGGCCATCGGCGCGCAGCGGGCGACGACCGCCGGGTGAGAGCGAAGGACCCGGCCGGGGCGCTCACCCGGCCGGGTCCTTCGTCCGTCCAGCGGATGCCGTGCGCTCGGGCCCGTGCTCGCGGACGCGAGTGCACGGACCCGAGCGCGCTCCCCTCAGACCTGTGCGAGTGCGGGCAGCAGGGAGCCCAGCCAGCGGGCGATCTCGCGGGGCGCCGAGCGGGGGGACTCCGCCTCGACGTCCGGGTTGTAGTTGGTGTTGGTGTTGACGTCGTAGGTGACCGTGCGCCCGTCGACGGTCTCGATGAACTCGATGCCGGCGATGTCGATCCCCTCCGCGGCGAGGAAGCCGCGATACTGAGCGATCAGTGCGGGGTCGATGTCGCGGCGCAGCGTGAACATCGGCAGCGGCGGCTCGTCGGCGGCGGAGGGCAGCGCGCAGGCCTCCGCCGGGCACAGCTCGAAGGATCCGTCGCTGGTGTCCACCCGGACCGCGTACACGAGCTCGCCGTTCACGAACTCGGCGCGGGTCACGAAGGGCTCCCGGGCGGCGAGATGCTCCTGCAGCAGGGTGATGCCGTCGGGGGAGGGCTCGAAGTCGGGGCCCGATACCCAGGCGTCGAACTCGTCGTGGCTGTCGAACCGGCGCACGCCCAGCCCCTTGCCGCCCTGGTTGTGCTTGGACATGAACGGTGCGGGCAGCTCGCGCGCGCGCCGGGAGAGGTCCGCGGTCCCGAACACGGCGATCGTGCGGGGGACGTCGATGCCGGCACGGCGCAGCGCCGCATGCTGGGCGGCCTTGCTGACCTCGAGCTCGAGGACGCGGCTGCCGTCGATGACGGTCCGCCCCCACGACTCCAGCCAGCGCAGCACGGCCCGGCCGTACTCCTTCGAGGCGCCGTGATCGCGCGTGTGCGCGGAGGCGCTCAGCCTCGACCAGAACACGCCCTGCGGCGGCTCGGCAGACAGGTCGATGGAGCCGTCGGTCAGCGACCAGGACTCGATCGGCACGCCTTCCGCGGCGAACGCGG
Source organism: Microbacterium soli (assembly GCF_039539005.1). Classification (NCBI taxonomy): domain Bacteria; kingdom Bacillati; phylum Actinomycetota; class Actinomycetes; order Micrococcales; family Microbacteriaceae; genus Microbacterium; species Microbacterium soli. Next base: position 963,831 of record NZ_BAABCP010000001.1, on the reverse strand, counting down.
CCGCCAGCGGCGGGATCCATTGGGGGTTCTCGTGGATGATGTAGACGCGGGGCTCGGTCATGCGTTTCAGCGTACTGACGCCCACCGCGGGGAGGCTCCGGGAACGTCACGCGAGGACGCACAGCGAGACCCGGCGGCTGCTCGTGTCCTGCTGCTCACAGTCCCTGCCCGGCATCCCACAGCCGCTCGGTGTGCCCGGCGAGCAGGGCGTCCAGCGAGACGGCCTGCGCATCGGTCAGCGACGCGACGTAGTCGATGATGCCGCGGCCCCGGCCGAGCCGGTCGAGATCGGCATCCGTGTGCGGGTCGGTCATCTCGGGGGCGTCCCTGCGCAGCATCCGGTAATCGTCCGTCGCCAGCTCGACGAGGTCGATCAGCCGTCGTGGTGCGCGCCGGGCGTCGCGTGGATCGTCGAGCCAAGCGGTGAACCCGTCCACGAGCCGCTCGAGCACACCCGCCTGACCCCGCTGGTACACCGTGAGGTCGGGGCGCTCGAGGATGAACCTCTCGTGCAGGAACTTCAGCACGCCGACCTCATGCCAAGCCGTCCTGCTGAGTCGCACATGGCCGGAGCGGGCATCCGGATGCCGGTGCACCTCCACGGAGGACTGCAGCCGGGCGATCCAGCCCGACGTGAACCGCGCGAGCGACCGCTCACTGGCCAGCGAGCCGTCGAACGGCTCCGCGACGAGCCCGTCGACGACCTCGGCGGCCACCTTCGCGACAGCCTCGCTGAAGGCATCCGGGTCGGCGATCCAGGCGTCCTTCTCCTGCATCCGCCGCCACAGCAGCTCCAGCGAATGACCGGGGGTCCGGGTGTCTGCCGCGAGGGCTTCGACCTCGGCGGCGCGCAGTCGGGCGAGATCCCGACGCCACGCGCGGAACTCCGCCGACAGGGCGGCGGGGTTCAGCAGGTCGGCGCGGTAGAAGTCGTCGAGGTCGTGCAGCGAGTACGCGATGTCGTCCGAGATGTCCATGATGGAGCACTCCACGGTCTGCTGGCCCGGTTCGATCAGCGGGTAGGCGGAGAGCGCGCGCCGGGCGTCCGGCTCGTCGATCGCATAGAAGTTGAACTTGCTCGCGCCGCCGCGACGTGTGCCGCCCTCGCCGCGCAGCCAGGGGTACTTCAGTACGGCCGCGCGCACCGCGGCGGTGAGGTTGAGGCCGACGCCGGGCCGATCGTGCTCGTCGAGACGTGTGAGGATGCGGTAGGTCTGGGCGTTGCCCTCGAAGCCCTCCGCGAGCCCGAACCGGGTGCGGGCCAGCCGGTCGAGCGTCTGCTCGCCGAGGTGCCCGAACGGCGGATGGCCGAGATCGTGCGCGGCCGCGGCGGCCTGCACGACGACCGGATGCGCACCGCCGAGCTCGGCGACGATCCGGCCGCGCTCGTCGGTGCGCGTGGACAGGTGGGTGGCGATCGCCCGAGCCACGGCGGCGACTTTGACCGAGTGGGTGAGCCGGTTGTTCACCGCCAGCCCCGCGCCCGCCTGTGAGATCACCTGGGTGACGGCGGAGAGCCGCGAGTAGAAGGGGGAGAAGCGGATGCGCTCCACATCCACCCGGAAGTTCGGATGCCCCTCCGCGCGCTGGAACTCGTCGAGAGTCTCGGGCAGGCGTCGCGCCTGACGGGGATCGGGGGAGTCCTGGGGCATGAAGCCAGTGTGGCACGGGGCGGGGACGGGACCGTGCGTATGCTCGTGCGGGGGCGGTGCTCGTACGCGGCATCCTCGGCATCCGTCATCGGAGCACCGTCGGCCGGGTCAGGCCGGCGGACGGATCCCCGCGCGCAGCGCGACCTCGCGGTAGGCCTGTGCGAGATCGGCGGTGGTGTGGTGCCGGTTCAGGCCGCTGGGGTTGGGGACCACCCACACCTCGGCGCCGTCCCAGTCGCCGGGCTGCCGGCCGACCAGGGCGTGCGGGGCGTCGAACGCGGTCCGGTAGGCGGTGATCCCCAGCAGCGCGACCACGCGCGGACGGATGCCGGCGACGCGCTCGCGCAGATCCGCGCCGCCCGCGCGCAGCTGGGCGGCGGTGAGCTCGGATGCCCTGGACGTGGCGCCGCGGACGATGCTCGTGATCCCGACGCCGCGGCTGCGAAGATGCTCTTCATCGGCGGGCAGCATGCCGGCGGAGGCATCGATCCGGCGGTCGACGATGCCCGCCGCCGCGAGGGCGGGGAAGAACCGGTTGCCGCGGGGTGCGAAGTGCGCCTGGACGGCCACCGACAGCAGGCCGGGGTTGATGCCCGCGAACAGCAGCAGGGTGGGGTCGGGGAGGAGATCCGGCAGCGTCCCGCCCGTGAACGCCGACAGCTCGGCGCGGGTGAAACGCGGGCGTTCGGCGGCATGATCGCTGCGGGAGGGCATGGCTCCATCATCGCGGTTCTCCGCGCTCGCCGCGCCGTCCGGTGGCGTGTGTAGGGTGAGCACGATGCTGTCGAGATCCGGGCGGATGTCCGCCGACGTCGTTCCGCGGACCATGCCGCTGTCACCGGTGTGCGCGGGCACGGCGGTTCCCGTGCGCGGGGAGGACGGTCGATGACGCTCTTCGAGTCCGACGGCCCGGACCGGAGCGTGAAGGAACCGGCGTCCGGTCGTCGGCGAGGCATCGTGGCCGCCGTCGTGGTGGTCATCGGGATCGGCGCGCTCGTCGCGGTCGTGCTGTCGGCCGTGCTGGGTGGTCCTGGATCCGAGTCGCCGTCCGACCCGCCGGACGGGAGGGCGGCTCCGTTCGTCGAGGTCGAGGCACCGCCTCCGCCGCTGACCGGCGAGACCGCGGAGCTCGCCGACCGGATGCAGCTGAGCGACGAGGGCAGGGAGCTGTTCGCGCGGACCCGCCCGGAGCTGGTGGGCGCCGACGAGATCGGCGAGGTGTGCGCGGATGCCGTGCACGGGCAGTCCGAGGACTGGTCGGTGCGCGGATGCTTCCTCCTGACCTCGGCCGAGGGCAGACCGGGACGCATCTACGTGTATCGGCCGGGGGATGACCGGCTGGTGGATGCGATGGTCACCGTCGCCGCCCACGAGCTGCTGCATGCCGTCTACGCGAACATGCGCGCCGATGAACGGGCGGTCGTGGACGAACTCATGCCGGCGGCGGCAGCGCGCGTGCCGGCGGACGATCCCGTGCACGCGCAGATCACGGCATCCGTCGGCGACGAGGACGACAGCCGGGCGACCGAGCAGTTCGCGTATCTCGGCTCGCAGGTCGCGCTCGACGGCGGGTTCGATCCCGCGTTGGAGGAGATCTACGCCGGCGTCTTCACCGACCGCATGGCGCTCGTGGAGGCGCACCGCCGGTCGCTCGACGCCGTCGATGACGTGCTCGCCGCGGTCAAGTCGGCGTGGGCGCACGTCGCGGAGCAGGAGCAGGCGAACGCGCAGCAGCGCGCCCAGCTGGATGCCGACCGTGCGGCCTACGACGAGGCGGTGCGCGCATACGACGCCGACCGTGCGGAGTTCGACGCGACGCCGGCCGAGGAGCGCGAGCGATGGCAGGTGACGCTGACCCCGAAGGGTGGGGAGCCCATGACCATGTCGTGGGAGGAGTCGCTGACGTACCGGCACGAGGAGCTCGAGCGCTATCGCGTCGACATCGAGGAACGGGCGCGCTCCCTGGCCGATGCGGAGGCCGCCACGGCCGCGCTCCGGGCCGAGACCGAGGCGCTGCGCGCCGACGCCCTCGCCCTGCTCCGCGCCGCGAACCCCGGGGCGTCGATCCCGGACGAGTGACGGGCGCCCCTCCCCCCGCGCCCTCTCTCTTGTCCGCGTCCTCCCTCCCGCCAAGAGACCGCTTCTGGCGTGAGACCCCGCTCAGGCATGGTTTCTCACCCGGGAAGTGGTGTCTCACCCGGCACCGCCGCCGGTGGCTGTCGCCGGCCATGGCGCTCGGGGTGGCATCGACGAGGGTGGTCCGGTGGGTCGTGGATGCGCGGGTTGACTCTCCTGCTGGGGGAGACGGGAAGCTGGTCTCATGTTGAAGATCGGGGAGTTCGCAGGATTGACCGGGCTGAGCGTGAAGGCTCTTCGTCACTACGACGAGACGGGCGCGCTCGTCCCCGCGGATGTGGATGACCGCTCGGGGTATCGGCTGTACGCCGAGAGTCAGGTGCGGGCGGGTGTGGTGATCCGCGCGCTGCGGGACGCCGGGGTGCCGCTGCCGGAGGCATCCACTGCGATCGCGGGAGGGGACGCCGAGCAAGCACTCGCCGCTCATCGGGTCCGTGTCCTCGAGCAGCGGGAACGCGAGGATCGTGCGTTCCACGATGCCGCGCGGATGCTGCGTGCGCTGGCCGTCCCGGTGAACGTCAGCGAGCGGTCGATGCTGGTCCAGCACTTCGTCGGGCAGGCCATCACTGCTCCGGTCGACGATGCCGGCGCTGTCTCGGATGACGATGCGAACGCGGTGCTGGGTGCGCTGTTCGCACGGCTCCAGGCCGCAGGCGCCGGCCCCAGCGGGCCGTTCTGGCTTACATTGCGAGCCGGTGATCGAGGAACCATCGAGGTGGTGTGCTGCTGGCCGACCGCGTCCCATGTGCCCGAGGAGGCGCGTGGATCCGAGAGCTTCTCCGCCGAGCTCCCCGCCCGGACGGAGCTCGTGGCGACGTGGCGTCCGGTCGACGGAGAAGAGCCGCCTGAGGGGGCACTGCATCCCGCAGCCGTCGGGCTCTTCGACGCGATCGCCGAACGCGGGGTCGAACTCGGTGATGTCGAGGTGCGTCAGACGGTCATCGGTCAGAGCGCTGATGACTATGCCGTCGAACTGTCGGTGACGGTGTCATGATGCGGATGATGAAGCGAACCGCAGCGGTCCTTGCCAGCATCGCCTCCGCAAGGAGGTCACCCCAGGACCATCGGACTGTCGAGAATGCTCTGCAAAGGAGGAGCTGCCGATCAACCAGGAAGACCTGCTCTCGCGACTCATCGTAACTAACGACCAGTCCGCGCCCATCGGAGTCGACCTGAAGCTGGTCCAATTTGGTGAGGATGCTCTTCACTGTCAGATGTTGTCTTCTTTAAGGTGAGCTCAATCCCCAGGGAGCCGAGAGCCTCGCGGTAAATGTCATCGACCGTCTTGCCGTGTCGGCACTGAACGATGATCCCCTGGGGGATCATCTTCTGCCTGAGCCACGATCTTCTGCTTTTTGATGGGCCTACGAGCGAGATATGACGCTGGGATCGGTCCAGCTCACGCCTTACCTTTGAGCCGAGCCCGCACGGTCGACATACGACTCGGGGTTGACGTCGCTGCTGACGCCGAATACGGAGTCGGCGGTACGGCCCAGTTGCTTCATACGGCAACCATATCTGGCCTGCGCCGCGTCGGCAGAGGGCGCGGTCAGCCGGAGGCGCGCCTTGAATGCGCAAAGAATGTTCTCACAGCTCTCGCAGTGTCATCGAGGCATCTCGCGCCGCCCGGCCCGTTCGGCGAACGCGTCGATTGCTCCGAGGATCTCGGTGCTTCGCCAGAACGGCCGTTCCGCTTTCGCGGTCAGGATGCCGGCGTCGACAAGCGCTTGAAGTGGTGGGTAGGCGTTGGGGCGCTGGACGCCCAGTTCTCGGGCGGCGGTGACGGCGTCAAGCACCGGTCTGCGGGCGACGATGTCCAGAAGCCTCCACGCGTTGCTTGAACGCCGTACCGTCAACCGAGTGGCCCATGAGCGTTGGATCTCGTCGATGTCGGCGATGAGTCGCCGCGCGTTCGACACCGCCCTCATGGAGGCGTTCGCGAAGGCCAGCACGATGGGGGACACGTCTCCTGCCCGATAGGCCGTCAGCGCCTGGTGGTATCCCTCGACATCTGCCAGCAGTCCAGCCGAGACCGGCACTGCCACGTTCTCAGTCACTCCGCGATGGCGCAGCACTGCTTGCGCAAGTGCGCGGCCGGTTCGCCCATTGCCGTCGCTGAACGGGTGGATCGTCTCGAACTGCGCGTGAGCCACCGCGACAGCAGTCAGAGGAGCAAGGTCGTGGCGCGTCGCAAAGGCGACGAGATCGGTGATGAACGCGGGGATGCGGACGTGATCGGGGGCTACGTAATCCGCACCTATCGGGCTGTCTGCCCGGGTGCCGATCCATACCGCCTGGTCGCGCCATTCGCCGGGAGTGTGGCGCGGCTGCCCAGCCATGAGTATGCGGTGCATGTCACGGATCGCATCGGAGGAAAGGCCTGCGCTCAGGTTGAGTGCGGCTTGCAACGATTGCGTGTTGGCCGCGATCAACTCCGCATTCCGGCTGCCCTTGGCGCCGAGCTCTGCACTGAAGATCGCGCGGGCACTGGCGGTCAGGTTCTCTATCCGAGACGAGGACGCGGACTCTGAACGGAGGAGAACGGGAGCGAAAGCGGCGACTCGATGACCAAGCTCTGCATCGAACCTGCTCAACGCATTCGCGGCGGTGGACGCTGCCTCTGCCGCCTCGGCGGATGGCTGCGGCGTCAGCATGGCGATGAGTGGTGGCACCGCTGCCTTGTATCGGCCACCGCCGAAGCCCGTCGTGGGCAGCCACACCTGGCTCTCCCATTCGAGAGCCGGCCACGATGTTGCGGCATTACTCATACACGCCCACCCCTTTCTGTATGAGTAACTTAGTTATTCATACAGAAAGCCTACGCTCCGCATGGGCTCGGCGGAAGGATATGCAATAGTCACTTATTCGCGCCGGGCGCACGTGGAGGGGACTGGATCCGCCGAGCGGAGGCGATCATCGAGTCTCGCGTGACTCGGCTGTAGAAATACGTGAGCTTGGCTCGTCATACCGTCCGGAAGACTGCCAGGCTCCGAGGGCTACTGCCCGCCGTAGCAAAACGATAACCCAGATAAGAGCTTAAATGGGTTGCCGCCGGTGGTTGAATCTGTGGTGCTGGTGGTCGCGCTTACTGGCGTGAGCCTCGTCGAGGGATGCGTTTCGTCTCGCTTCGCTCGCTCAACGACCGGGGTGCGGGGGCGTCTCGTCTCGCTGCGTTCGCTCAACGACCGAAGGCCGCCGAAATTGCCCCTCGCCAGGGCAAAGCAAAACCCTCACGATGTAGAAGCTACGCGAGGGTTCCTGGGATGATTGTAACGATCACCCGTGTGGCTCCGACCGGCGTCGATCCGGTGACCTTTCGATTTTCAGTTGGATACGGCGGGGCAGTGGGTGCTCGTTGGTCGCTGTTTGCCGCGTGATTCCGCGGAAGTGGTCATGGTTGGTCGCGGCTGGTTGAGGGTGGTTTCAGCGGGGCTACCGGCACGAAACCGGCACAGGGTTACGCGGGCTCACTCGGCTCTGCGGCGTTCCACTCCTCAGCGAATGAAGTTGCGCGTTTCCGCTGAACGGCCTTCTGGTAGATCGGAATCACGGCTTGCTTTAGCGCCCGAACCGCGGTTGGGCTCTTAAGTTCGCGCTTGTGGTCGAACGGGTTTCGGGCTTCTTCTCGCTCTTCAATCTCTGAGTTGAGATCTACGACAAGATCATCCGTAACACGTTTGATCACCGCGGCGACCGCGGCAAAGCCCTTTTCGGCAAGGAAGGCGCCGGGATCCTTGCAGAATTCTTCGCCGACGTCATCGATCTTGAGGGCTTGCTTGAGTAGGTACATCAAGAAGTACGGTGTAACCGAGTAACGGGCGACGAGCTGATTGTCGAGGGCTGCGAGACTCTCGATCGCTGCATCGCGGACTGCGATCAGGGCAACGATTCGCCCCGCGGTAACCACCGGGCGACCAAAGATGTCGGCGTGAAGGTCATCGAAATACCGATAGGACTGGTGGCAGCTCCAAGGCTGCCCGAGGTCGAAGGCTAGGAGAACCTTGGCTGCGTCCTCATTTGTGATGACGCGCTCCGCTGACGAAGCCTCACCACGCTTCACCTCGTAGTCGAACTGGTCACCGAAGGAGCGATTGAAGTCCTCTTTCAGTCGCTTCTGGATTACCGAGTTTGACTGGAGATCGCGGGCACCGATGGAGTTTTGGTTGTTGCTGTTGCGGGTGATCATCCCGGCGAGATCCGATGCCGGGTCAAGTTCGACGACCCGTGCGAGAAGCCGAAGGTCGTTGCTCAGTGAATCCTTCTTTTCATTCAAGGTCGACAAACTCTGAGCACCGTTCACGACGCTGTACTGGTCGATCGTGAGGGTGTCGTTCTCCTCGTCAAGGCGGACCGTGCGCGCCAGGATGGTGAGACCGTTGTGATAAAGCATGAAGTTCTTGTGTTCGGGCTGCGTCTGGACGTTTGAGGCGATGGCACGGTTGACCTTGGTGCGACCGAGCGATTGGCGCACGTTCCAGGCGAAAAGTGCTTGGTTCTCGATACCTGCCATCTGGACAAGCTCGGAGCCACGCAATGACACGAAGTGCGCGGTTGCGGCCTCAGTCTTGTAGGTGATGTGCCCTAAGCTATCGAGGTGAAATGTGACCTCCTTCTCGACGGGCTCAGTATCACCGAGGGGGAGCCAATCCTTCTGGAGGCGATCGGCATCGTATGCCGTGATCGCGCCATGGGCGGCCACGAAGTTTAGGCCGTTGGCGTCGAGCGGAGCATTCGTCAATAGGATCCCGCGGACCTCGTAACCGGCTTTGACCTTTGCTGCAACGTCCGCATCCGCGAGGAGGTTCTTGAGCTCCACGTTTCCCGTGGAGTTCGCCACAGCTTCAACGCCCTCTGGGGTGGTCAGCTGCTGGATCGCGCCCGAGAAGTCTCGTAGCGTTCCGTCGCCAACTGTCTTAGATGGGTTTTGAAGGAGCTTGGCCTGAAGCACGTAGACCACTTCCAACGTGTCATCGACGTAGATCCCGTCGATGCCCTTGTCGTCGGGACCGTCGCAGATTGAGTCTTCAACGGTGAGCGCCTCAAGCCGGAAGTAGTTCTCAAGGAACCAGCCCAAAAACGCGCGAGAGTCTGTTCGGCCAGGCACGCGGTGTCGTCCGAACTGGTCGAGCACGGCGGGATAGCTGAGGTCAAGCGGCATAGACAGCACACTAGCGGTCGAAAGGCTCGCGGCGGTGCGATTCGATTCGGGAGCCTCTCCATGGCAATTGATGCAGTGTGCTTGAGGTGCCGAGGAGCGCCCGGACCGCAGCGGAGCGAGGACCGGACGCACCGCAGGTGGGTCAAGCGCACTGCGCAGCCGGCCGAAGGCCGGCCTTGAAGGGCAGTGGTTCTGGTTTCATGCGCTCGAGCCTGCCTATGCGTTTGGCCGTGCTGGCCGCATGTCCGCACAGGTAGGTTCCTATGCGGTGATCCGAGCGGCGGCAGAGAGCCGGTTCGATCACAAGCTTGATCGTGACGTACGTACTCTGTATCTCGCCTCCGGCGGGTGGGTTGACCGCGGGCCCGCGAATGATCGTGAGCTTCTCGCCCGGTTCGTCCGCGGCGTCGATTCGCGGAGCTCGCACTGGAATGGTTGACGTAAAAGGCATGGTAGCTGCCGACATGTCGGGTTTCGATTTCGATGCCGTCGATTTCGTGACGAGTGATCATCACTTCGGTCATGTGCGGATCAGTGAGTTGGCGGGGCGTCCGTTCTCGTCGGTGGATGAGATGAATGCCGTGATGATCGAACGGTGGAACGCTCTCGTCGGTCCAGATGATGTCGTGCTTCAACTGGGGGATGTCGCTCTCGGTCCGATTGAGGACAGTGTCAGGTTGACGGCGCAGCTGAACGGGCGGCGCCTGCTTGTTCCGGGGAATCATGATCGTGTGTCGTCCGCGACGCAGTCCAAGCGTGCGATCGAGCGTTTCCGTCCGCTGTATGAACAGGCAGGGTGGACCGTGCTTCCCGAACTCCTCGACGGTACTCGTTCTGGCAAGCGGCTGCTCGCTTCGCACTACCCATACTCCAGTGACACGACCGGCCCGGATCGGCACACCAGGCATCGTCCGGCTGACGAAGGCATCCCGCTCATCCACGGACACACGCATGAGCATGATTTCGGTGCGCACGGTACGCATGAGTTCCATGTGGGTGTGGATGCCTTCGGGTTCGAGCCGGTTCCGTTCAGCGCGATCGATGCGTGGCTTCGATCACTCTGATGCGTTCCGGGCTCAGGGGGTTCGACCGGGCCCCCGTGTGTGACCCTGGACGGTCATGGAAAATCAGGCGGAAGAGACTGTTGAGCTCGATGGGGTGGAGTACGCCCTGACCTTCGTCGGGGATCTCGACGATGAGCAACGCGTCGCCCAGGGAATGCCTCCTCGTGGCACGGCGTGCGGCTGTCAGGAGTGCAGTTGCGCGAATGAAGCCGATCTGTGGTGGGGCGGTTCCCCGATCTGCGGGTGCTGCTTGGCGGATTGTCCGGATGTGCATCCGGGGAACGAAACGCACGGAATCTGACCGCGAACCGGCCCCAGACCGGCCCAAACGCACTCGGCGAGGGCGTTTCGTCTCGCTACCCTCGCTCAACGACCGGCCCTTCATCTCGCATTGCTCGCTCTGCAACCGGGAGCTTGCAGCGCCGCAGAAACCGTCCCTCACCAGGAGAAAGCGGAAACCCCCGCGATGTAGAAGCTACGCGAGGGTTCCAGTGGCTCCGACCGGCGTCGATCCGGTGACCTTTCGATTTTCAGTCGAACGCTCTACCAACTGAGCTACAGAGCCGCGCGACCGGCGAACCTGTCGCGTCCGAGACGAAGGGCCTCCTCGAAAGAAGGCCCGCCGCATGGAGCGACCCTGACGGGACTTGAACCCGCGACCTCCGCCGTGACAGGGCGGCACGCTAACCAACTGCGCTACAGGGCCATAACTTTTCAATTGTATCGGATGAGTGACCCCAACGGGATTCGAACCCGTGCTACCGCCGTGAAAGGGCGGCGTCCTAGGCCGCTAAACGATGGGGCCGAAGAGAGTCCCTGGGGGCTTCCCTTGCCGACGCTCAAGCATAAGGGACGCGCCGACGAAAAACGAAATCGAGGGCGGGTCATCGTTTCTCTCGGGCGTTTCGGGTGGACGATGAAAGATGCGCTGTACCTGCGTGCGCGCGGGTGCACGCTGTGCCCTGCGGTGCGCCGCACGCATCATACCTGTTGCGGATGTGACGAATGTTGTTAGTGTGGCACTTGTGAAACCGGCGGAAGGGGCCGTGTGAACGACGAAGCCATGGCAGATGCTCGCGCGGCATCCGAGGACTGCGGGTGCGCTCCGACGCTCGGGGAACGGCGCGCCCTCTGGCCGTCCTCGAAGGTGACCCGCCGCAGCGCCATGACCGTCGGCGCGCTCAGCGCCATCGCCCTCACCGTGTTCGGCGTCTCCTCAGGCACGCAGTCCGCCCGGGCCGAACCCGGCTACCCCAGCTGGGACGACGTGCAGCGCGCGAAGGCCAATGAAGCGGCCAAGGGCGCCGAGATCACCCGCATCCAGGGCCTCATCCAGAGCCTCACGCAGCGCGCGGCCGCCGCGGAGCAGGCCGCCCGTGCCGCCGGCGACGAGTTCTTCGCGGCTCAGCAGGCGTACTTCGAGGCCGTCGATCGAGCCGACACCCTGCAGGCGCAGGCCGACGAGCAGGCGGGGATCGCCGACGAGAGCGCCCGTAAGGCGGGCCAGGTCGCCACCCAGCTGTACCGCAGCGGCGGAGACCAGGCCGCACTCGAACTCTTCCTCTCCGACTCCGCGCACGGCGCCGACGACCTGCTCTCGCGTCTTGGCAGCCTGGACAAGCTGCTGGAGTACAACCGCACCGTCGCCGACAGGGCGGCGGCCGCACGCAACTCCGCGCAGGCGCTCAGCGATCAGGCCAAGAGCGCGCGCGACGAGCGCGATCGCCTGCAGAAGATCGCCGAGGAGAAGATGGTCAAGGCGCAGCAGGCCTCCGACGCCGCGCAGGCCGCCCTCGAGGAGAAGCAGAACAACCTCGCCACCCTCCAAGCCCAGCTCGCCGCCCTCAAGGACACCACGTCGGCGACCGTCGCCGGCTACCAGAAGGGCGAGCAGGTTCGCAAGGCCCGCGAGGCCGCCGAGGCGGAGGCCCGACGCAAGGCCGCCGAAGAGGCCGCCAAGAACCACAACAGCGGGGGCGGCGGTGGGGGCGGGTCCGGCGGGTCCGGATCGGGAGCATGGCGGCGCCCGTCGAGCGGCCGCATCACCTCCTACTACGGCCGCCGCAACGTCCAGTGCAGCAACAGCTACTGCGCGTCTCGCGACCACGGCGGCATCGACATCGCCAACGGATGCGGAGTGCCGATCTACGCGGCCCATTCCGGAACTGTCGACTACGTGGGCTACAACGGCGGCTACGGGAACTACACGCGCATCCAGCATGGTGGCGGCATCGCGACGGGGTACGGGCACCAGGCGCGATTCGCCGTGCGCTGGGGGCAGTACGTCAGCGCCGGTCAGGTCATCGGGTACGCGGGCAACACCGGCAACTCGTTCGGGTGCCACCTGCACTTCGAGGTCTACGTCAACGGCGGACGGATCGACCCGTACCCGTTCATGGTCGCGCGCGGCGCGATCTGAGCATCCGCTCCCCGCACACGGCCGGCACGGGGCGGAGGGAACGGGCGCAGACGACGAAGACCCCCGGCGCGAACCGGGGTCCTTCGTCCGTCTGGCGGAGAGCTCAGTGGCCCTCGGCCTCGAAACGCGCGATCGCCTCGTCGAGGATGCGCTGCGCCTCGGCGGCGTTCCCCCACTCGTCGACCTTGACCCACTTGTTCGGCTCGAGGTCCTTGTAGTGCTCGAAGAAGTGCGCGATCTCCTTCTTCGTGTACTCGGCCAGGTCGTCGACGTCCTGGATGTGCGCCCAGCGGGGGTCGTTCGACAGCACCGCGACGAGCTTGTCGTCTCCGCCGGCTTCATCGCTCATCTTCAGCACGGCGACGGGGCGCACGTTCACGACGACGCCCGGGTAGATGGCGTGGTCCAGCAGCACGAGCACGTCCAGCGGGTCGCCGTCCTCGCCGAGCGTGTTGTCGAAGTAGCCGTAGTCGGCCGGGTAGCCGAAGGTCGTGTACAGCACGCGGTCGAGGTGCACCCGACCGGTCTCGTGGTCGACCTCGTACTTCACGCGGCTGCCGCGCGGGATCTCGATGACGGCGTCATGTGCCATGCGGATGCTCCTCAGGAGATGATGTCGGGTGGATGCCGCAGACCAGCCTACTCGCGGCTGTCCGGCGGCTCTGTACCGCTCCACGGAGCCGAGCGCAATACGGTGGTGGTATGCCGTCCCTCGATCCCGCCATCGCCGAAGTCCGCCGTGCCGTGCGCGCGGCGGTCGCCCCGCACGCGGGTGGCCGCCTCGTGGTCGCGCTCTCCGGCGGCGCCGACTCGCTCGCGCTCACGGCGGCGACGGTCTTCGAGGCGGCCAGGATCGATGCGCAGGTCACGACGGCCGTCGTCGACCACGGTCTGCAGGAGGGATCGGATGCCGTGGCCCGGCGGGCCGCCGACCAGGCGCGGTCTCTGGGAGCGGCGGCGCAGGTGATCGCCGTCGACGTCGACCCACGGCATCCGGACGGGCCGGAGGCCGCCGCGCGCATCGCCCGCTACGAGGCGCTGCGGCGCTGCGCACGCGAGCTCGGGGCATCCGCGGTCCTGCTGGGGCACACCCTCGACGATCAGGCCGAGAGCGTGCTGCTGGGACTGGCCCGCGGGTCGGGTGCGGCGAGCCTGCAGGGCATGGCTCCGGTGCGCGAGGACGACGACGGGACGCGGTGGTTGCGGCCCCTGCTCGCGGTGACCCGTGTGACCACGCGGGCGTGCTGCACGGCATCCGGTCTTCAGCCGTGGGACGACCCGCAGAACAGCGAGCCGCGCTTCGCCCGCGTGCGTGTGCGCGAGCGGGTGCTGCCGGTGCTGGAGCGGGAGCTCGGCCCCGGCATCGCGGCGGCGCTGGCCCGCACGGCCGAGCAGCTTCGTGAGGACGCCGCGGCGTTCGACGAGATGATCCACGAGACCATCGAGGACATCGTCGAGCACGCCGAGGCGGGCATCTCCGTCAGCGTCGCCGCCCTCGCCGCCAACCCCGCGGCGCTGCGCAACCGCATCATCCGCCTGGTGGTCGACAGCGAGTTCGGCGTCGGCCTCACCCGCGTGCAGACCCTCGAGGTCGCCCGGCTCGCGACCGACTGGTCGGGGCAGGGGCCCATCGACCTGCCCGGATGCACGGCCCGTCGCGTCGGTCCGCGGATCGTGTTCGCCGCCCGCCGCTGAGCACCGGTGCCTGATCGCCCGCGCCGCAGCGCCGGACGGGTCAGCCGACGACGGCGATGACGACGGCGATGACGACGGCGCTCCGGCGGGAGCGGACGCGCTGTCGATGCGGGACCTCGCCCGGCGTGCGGGTGTCTCCCACGCCGCCCCCGCGCACCACTTCGGCGACCGCAGGGGTCTGTTCACCGCGCTCGCCGCGGAGGGGTTCTCCGGCCTCGCCGACGCCCTGCATCCGTCTGTGCGGCCAGCGCCCCCGCGAGGTCGGGCCTACTTCTTGCCGAAGAGGCCGCCGAGGAGGTCTCCGATCACGTTCCCGCCGCCGGAGGCGCTGCTCTGCCCGCCGCCGAACAGACCGCCCAGGCCACCCAGGATGTCGCCCAGGCCGCCGCCCGAGGACTGGGCGGACTGCTGCCCGCCGCTCAGCAGCCCCCCGAGGATGCCGCCGAGACCTCCGCCGCTGCCGCCCTTGTTCGCATTGGCGATGACGCCCATGATGATCGGAGCGAGGATCGGCAGCAGCTTGCCGAAGTCAATGCCGCCGGCGGTCTTGTCCGAAGCGGTCAGCCCGGCCGCCACCTCCTGCTGATTCTCCCCGAACACGTGCCCGAGGATCTTCCCGCCGTCGACCTGGTCCACGTCGTCGACCTTCGCGGCACCGGAGAAGCCGCCGTGCCTGCTCAGCGCCTGCTCGATCGCGGAGGAGCCCTCCGCCGTCTCGGCGTTCTTGGCGAGCCCGCCCAGGAGCGCCGCGCCGCCCTCCTGCACCGCCTGCTGGGCCACATCGCGGCTCACGCCGAACTTCTCGGCGATGTCATCGATCGGCACCTGCTTCAGGATCTCGTCGAGGTTCATCTTCATCTTTCCCCGCAGGCGGGGTGCCCGCTCCTCCGCTCACAGTAGTGCGGATGTCGCAGGAGCACACTCTAAACTCGTCCCATGCGCGTAGCGGACATCGAAGCAGACCTCGCCCAGATCCTCGTCACCGAGCAGGAGATCCACGCCAAGCTCGACGAGCTCGCCGTCCGGGTCGCGCAGGACTACGCGGGCAAGGACCTCATCCTCATCGGCGTCCTCAAGGGGGCGGTCATGGTGATGGCCGACTTCGTCCGGGCCCTGCCGTTCCACGCGCCGATGGACTGGATGGCCGTGTCCAGTTACGGAGCGGGGACGAAGTCCAGCGGCGTCGTGCAGATCCGCAAGGACCTCGACACCGACCTGCACGGCAAGCACGTCCTCATCGTCGAGGACATCATCGACTCCGGTCTGACGCTGAGCTGGCTGCTGGAGAACTTCGAGTCCCGCGGCGCGGAGTCCATCGAGGTGCTCGCCCTGCTGCGCAAGCCCGATGCCGCCAAGGTCGAGATCCGCTGCAAGTACGTCGGCTTCGACATCCCCAACGAGTTCGTCGTCGGCTACGGGCTGGATTACGCCGAGCGCTACCGCAACCTCCGTGACATCGCCGTGCTCGCCCCGCACGTATACTCCTGACCCGACGGTGGGGCGCGCGCTCAGCGACCCCATGGGCGACTCACGGTACGCCGATGGTGAACGCACAGCGGGAGGCCAGTGGCCGGGCGGTACGCTGAACGGATCATGGACGTCAAGAAGGTCTCCCGGAATCCGCTGATCTACATCGTGCTGATCGGCGTGCTGCTGTTCGCCGGCTTCCTGCTGATCTCGAACCTCTCCGCGCCGAAGCAGATCGGCGTGGACAAGGGCCTGGAGCTGCTGCGCGGGGACACCGTCACCAAGGTCGTCAACACCGACGGCGACCAGCGGGTCGATCTGACCCTGTCCAAACCCTTCGAGGGCTCCGAGAACGTGCAGTTCTACTACGTCCAGGCCCGCGCCGACCAGATCGTCCAGGCCGTCGACGACGCCAAGCCCAAGGACGGCTTCACGGATGTGGTGCCGCGCGCCAGCTGGTTCGACGGCTTCATCACCCTCCTGCTGCCCCTCGTGCTGCTGGGTCTGCTGTTCTGGTGGCTGCTGTCCTCCATGCAGGGCGGCGGCAGCAAGGTCATGCAGTTCGGCAAGTCCAAGGCCAAGCTCGTCAACAAGGAGACCCCGACCGTCACCTTCGCCGACGTGGCCGGCGCCGATGAGGCCATCGAGGAGCTCCACGAGATCAAGGAATTCCTGCAGGACCCCGGCAAGTTCCAGGCCATCGGCGCACGCATCCCCAAGGGCGTGCTGCTGTACGGCCCTCCCGGGACGGGCAAGACCCTCCTGGCCCGGGCGGTCGCCGGCGAGGCCGGGGCGCCGTTCTACTCCATCTCCGGCTCCGACTTCGTGGAGATGTTCGTCGGCGTCGGCGCCTCGCGCGTGCGCGACCTCTTCAACCAGGCCAAGGAGAACGCGCCCGCCATCATCTTCATCGATGAGATCGACGCCGTCGGCCGTCACCGCGGCGCGGGCATGGGCGGCGGCAACGACGAGCGCGAACAGACGCTGAACCAGATGCTCGTCGAGATGGACGGCTTCGACCCCAACGCCAACGTCATCGTCATCGCGGCCACCAACCGCCCCGACATCCTCGACCCGGCGCTGCTGCGCCCGGGCCGTTTCGACCGCCAGATCGGCGTGGACGCGCCGGATCTGAAGGGCCGACTGAAGATCCTCGAGGTGCACGCCAAGGGCAAACCGCTCTCGAAGTCCGTCGAGCTCGAGGTCGTCGCCCGCAAGACCCCCGGCTTCACCGGTGCGGACCTCGCCAACGTGCTCAACGAGGCGGCGCTGCTGACCGCCCGCTCCAACGCGCAGCTCATCGACAACCGCGCCCTCGACGAGGCCATCGACCGGGTCATCGCCGGTCCCCAGCGTCGCACCCGGGTGATGAAGGACCGCGAGCGGCTCATCACCGCCTACCACGAGGGCGGTCACGCCCTGGCCGCCGCGGCCATGAACCACACCGACCCGGTCACCAAGATCACGATCCTGCCGCGGGGCAAGGCCCTCGGCTACACCATGGTCCTCCCGATGGACGACAAGTACTCCGTGACCCGCAACGAGCTGCAGGATCAGCTCACCTACGCGATGGGCGGCCGCGTCGCCGAGGAGCTCGTCTTCCACGACCCCACCACGGGCGCGTCCAACGACATCGAGAAGGCGACGAGCATCGCCCGCAAGATGGTCATCGAGTACGGCATGACCACCGAGCTCGGTCCCGTGAAGCTGGGGTCCGAGGGCGGTGAGCCGTTCGCCGGTCGCGACATGGGCCGCGGCAGGGAGTACTCCGAGACGATCGCGGAGCGCGTGGACACCGAGGTGCGGGCACTCATCGAGCAGGCGCACAACGAGGCGTACCAGGTGATCAGCGACAACCGCGACATCCTGGATCGGCTCGCCCGCGCGCTGCTCGAGGAGGAGACCCTCGACCACCACCGGATCGCGGAGATCTTCACCGACGTGCGCAAGCTCCCGGAGCGCCCGCAGTGGCTCTCCAGCGAGGAGCGACCCGTCTCGACGAGACCGCCGATCGAGGTGCCCGCACGGGCGGGCGAGGCCATCGCCGCCGACGCGGCGGCTCCCACCGCCGACGCGCGCACCGCGGGCGCCAAGCCCGTGACCGGGCAGGCGCGACCGGCGACGGCCTGACGTGGCTGTCGACAGAGCACGCATCGAACGGCTCGTGAGAGAGCTGCTCGAGGCGATCGGCGAGGACCCGGATCGTCCGGGGCTGACGCAGACCCCGAGCAGGATGGCGATGCTCTACGATGAGCTGTTCGCCGGCATCGGCGAGGACCCCGGCGCGCACCTCGCGCGCACGATCAGCGTGTCCCGGGGCCCGGCCCCCGGCACGCTGCCGTCGGGTGCGGTGCTGCTGCGCGGCGTCCGCTTCCGCTCCGTCTGCGAGCACCACCTGCTTCCGTTCGCGGGTGTCGCGCACCTGGCGTACCTCCCCGGTGAGCAGGTCGTCGGGCTGGGGTCGCTCGTCAAGGTCGTGGAGACCCTCGCCGCGCGTCCGCAGGTGCAGGAGAGGCTCGGTGAGCAGATCGCGGATGCCCTGGACGCGCACCTGGACGCCCGTGGGGTGCTGGTCGTGCTGGACGCCTCGCACGGCTGCGTGACCATGCGCGGCGGCCGTCAGCCGGACGCGTCGACGCTCACCGTCGCCGTCCGCGGGGAGTTCACCGATCCCGTCGCGCGGACCGAGCTGATCGCCCTCATCGGAGCCGGTGCGCCGGGTTCGCACGAGGCCGGGGCATGACCGGCATCTGGGGCGTCCTCAACACCACCCCCGACTCGTTCAGCGACGGCGGCAGGTACGTCGACCCGGACGCCGCCATCGCGCGGGCGCACCTCATGCGCGCACAGGGCGCGGCGATCATCGATGTGGGCGGGGAGTCGACCCGCCCCGGCGCCGTGCGCGTCGATCCGGCCGTCGAGCGCGCACGTGTGCTTCCGGTCATCGAGGCGCTCACGGATGCCGGCATCCCCACCTCCATCGACACCCTCAACGCCGACACCGCCGTCGCCGCCGTGCGAGCGGGCACCCGGATCGTCAACGACGTGTCCGGCGGGCTCGCCGACGAGCGGATGCTGCCCGCCGTCGCCGATCTCGGGGCCGACATCGCCCTCGGGCATTGGCGGGGACCGAGCGAGGACATGTACGCGCACGCGCAGTACACGCGCGTGGCGCGCGAGGTGGCGGCGGAGCTGCGCGGGCGCGTGGAGGCAGCCATGGCGGCGGGCATCGCCCCGGCGCGGATCATCGTCGATCCGGGCATCGGGTTCGCGAAGACCGCTGAGCAGAACTGGGAGGTGCTGCGCGGGCTCGACGAGATCTCCGTGCTCGGCCACCGGGTGCTGGTGGGCACCTCCCGCAAGCGGCTGCTGGCGGATGCCCTGCATCGGGCCTCCGATGACACGCCGCTCAGCGAGCGCCGGCGCGACCTGGCGACGGCGGTCACGAGCGCGCTGGCCGCGCGCGCCGGGGTCTGGGCGGTGCGCGTGCACGACGTGGCGGCCACGAGGGATGCGCTGGCGGTCGTCGGCGCGTGGGACGGAGTGTGAGATGGACCTGCTCGACGAGATCGTGCTGACCGGGCTGACGGTCTTCGGACACCACGGAGTCTTCGACTTCGAGCGCCGTGACGGCCAGGAGTTCACGATCGATCTGAGGCTCGGGCTGCCGCTGGGGGCCGCGGCGGCCTCGGACGACGTCACCGACACCGTGCACTACGGCGAACTGGCCGACCGTGTCGCGGCGATCGTCGCCGGCGAGCCCGTCAACCTCATCGAGACCCTCGCGCAGCGCATCGCGGACGCCGTGCTGGAGGACGAGCGCGTCAAGGTCGTCACCGTGACCGTGCACAAGCCGCACGCGCCCATCGCGCAGACCTTCGCGGACGTGGCGGTCAGCGTCCACCGGATGCAGAAGGAGGCGCCGGCGTGGACGTCCGACTGACGCACCTGCCCGAGCCGCCCGACCCGCGTCCAGGCCGCGAGCCGCAGGTCGCCGTGGTGGCACTGGGATCCAACGAGGGCGACCGTGGCGAGATGCTCCGCGCGGCGGCCGAGCGGCTGCGCAGGCTGCCCCTGGTCGATGACCTCGTCATGTCGGAGCCCGTGGAAACCGTCGCCGTGAAGCTCGACGGGCCCGACCCGGACGCCCCGCGCTATCTCAACGCCGTCGCGCTGCTGACCACCCGACTGGCTCCGCAGGTGCTGCTGGGCATGCTGCACGCGGTGGAGGAGGAACAGGGTCGCGTGCGCCTGCAGCGCTGGGGGGACCGCACCCTGGACCTCGATCTCATCGCCTACGGCGACTTCCGCAGCGATGCGGAGCATCTGCTGGTCCCGCACCCGCGCGCGGCCGAGCGGCTGTTCGTGCTGGAACCGTGGCTGAGCATAGACCCGGATGCCGTGCTGCCCGGCGCCGGACGGGTGGACGAGCTGGTGCGGCGTCTGAAGGGCCGACGGTGAGGCGGACCTCCGCCGGGGTGCTGGCCGTGCTCGCCCTGCTGGCGGCGGGCTGCGGGTTCGGGCTCGACCAGGTGCTGACCGCGACCGGCCGGGCGACGTTCACACCGTCGCCGCTGCTGCCGGTCATGCTGCTGCTCATCGCGGCCGCGACGCTGGCGCTGGCCTGGCCGGTGCGCCGCAGTCTGCGCGGCGGCGCACGGGTGGACCCGTTCCGCGCCGTGCACGCCGCGACGCTCGCCAGGGCGTCCAGCCTGCTGGGCGCCCTCATCGCCGGATTCGGCGCGGGACTGCTCGTGTTCCTGTCGACAAGGCCGGTGCCCGCGCAGGTAGGGTCGACTGTGGCGATGATCGCCCTGATCGTCGGCGCACTGGTACTGGTCGGGGCGGCGCTCGTCGCCGAACAGTTCTGCACTCTGCCGGAGGAACCTGATGACCGAGAGCCCGACGACCCCGCCCCGTGATCCGGACGGCGCCGCGTCAGCGGCTCAGCTCTCCGAATCCGCCGCTGCCCCGGCATCCGCTCCCGCGCTGGACGCGGGCACCTACCGGGCCCTGCGCGCGCCGCGAAGCTTGTCGGCGCTCGCCCTCGACGGCGTGTGGCATCAGATCTCCCCGCGCTACGTCGTGTCGCAGATCGTGCAGGACGCCATCCTCATCGCCGTCGTGATCATCGCGGCCGTCGTCGTCGGCCTCGTGACCGGGCAGGCGTGGCCGTGGCTGCCCGCCGGCGCGCTGGTGCTGATCACCCTGATCACGCTTCTCATCGTGCCGCGCCAGGCCCGTGCCCTGGGGTACGCGCTGCGTGCGGACGACATCGTCTTCCGCAAGGGCATCCTGTGGCAGCGCATGGTGGCCGTCCCCTACGGGCGGCTGCAGCTCGTCGACATCACGCAGGGCCCGTTGGACCGCGCCTTCGGCATCTCGCAGCTGAAGATGGTCACGGCCGCCGCGGCGACGGGCGTGCAGATCCCCGGGCTCACGCAGGAGGCCGCCGAGGCCCTGCGCGACGCCCTCATCGAGGTCGCCGAGACCCGCAGGACCGGGCTGTGAGCACGCCGTCCGACCCCCGCCGGGACTCTCCCGCCGCCGCACCGGTACCGCCGGTGCCCCCGCCTCCCGCACCCGCGGCGACGCCTCCGGTGCTGCCGGAGGGCGGCTCCTCGGCGCTCGCCGACGGCGAATGGCACCGGATGCATCCGCTCACGCCGCTGTTCAAGGGCGGCCTCGTGCTGATCATCGTCGCCGGCGTCGCGATCTCCAACATGCGCGACCGCCTCATCGCCTGGGCGGTGGGCCTGTTCGCCCCGGAGGAGTCCGTCTACATCGACCACACCGGTGATCCGGTGGACTGGGTGCTCGCCAACAATCTGCTCCTGGTGGCGCTGCTGGGCGTGCTGGGCGTGGCGGTCCTGCTCGTCGTGGTGTTCTGGCTGGTGTGGCGGTTCCAGCAGTTCCGCATCACGGGCGATCACGTCGAGATGCGCAAGGGAATGATCTTCCGCTCGCAGCGCCGGGCGCCGCTGGACCGCGTGCAGGGCGTGAATCTCACCCGGCCGTTCCCCGCCCGACTGATCGGCCTCGCCAAACTCGAGGTCATCGGCGCGGGCACCGACGCCAACGTGCCCCTGGAGTACCTCGCCACCCCGCGAGCCGAATCCATCCGCGCCGACATCCTGCGCCTGGCCTCCGGTGCGCGCTCCGCCCGGGAACAGGCCGCCGGGCGACCGCACCGCACCGCCGACGCGACGGCGCCCGTCGGGACCGCCCACCTGGTCGACTCGGTCAACGACGGGGTCAGCGACCTGTTCACCGGGGTGGACCTCGACGACGTCGCCCCGGAGAGCGTCGTCAAGATCCCCACCGGCCGGCTCATCGGCTCGCAGCTGCTGAGCGGCATCCTCTGGCTGCTGTTCTTCGGCGCCCTGTTCGCCGCGTCGATGGGCGGCACGCTTTTCGGCATGATCGCCTCGGGGGAGAGCGCCGCCGACATCGGCCTCGCGATGCTCGGCATCGGGCTGGGCATGGGCATCCCGCTGGTGATCGCCACGGTCGGCATCACCTGGGCGCAGATCTCCAAGTCGCTGCGCTACTCCATCGCACCCACGCCGGACGGTGTCCGGATCACGTACGGGCTGCTGACCACGGTGACGGAGACGCTGCCCCCCGGCCGCATCTTCGCCGTCGAGGTGACGCAGTCGCTGCTGTGGCGGCCCTTCGGCTGGTGGACGATCAAGATCAACCGGATGAGCGGTCGCAGTGCGGCCCAGCAGAGCAACAGCAGCACACAGCAGTTCAACACCGTGCTGCCGGTCGGCCAGCGCGCCGACGTCGAGCGGGTGCTCTCGCTCATCCTGCCCGACATCCCCCGGGCCGACATCCCCCTGGTGTGGGAGCACGGCATCCTGGGCCCCGGCCCCGACGACCCCTACCGCACGATCCCGCGACGCGCCTGGTGGCATCGTCCGCTGTCCTGGAAGCGGCACGGCTTCGTCATGACCGACTTCGGGCTGCTGCTGCGGCGCGGGGTGCTGTGGCGCAAGCTCGCGGTGTTCCCGCTCGCTCGACTGCAGAGCGTCTCGCTCTCGCAGGGGCCGATCGACCGCATCCAGCACGTGACCGCCGTGCATGTGCACTCGATCCTGGGGCCCGTCTCGGGCGGGCTGTCGGGCGTCGACCGCGACGAGGCCCTCGCACTGCTGGACGGGACGGGCCGGGCGGCCGCGCTCGCCGCCGCGCACGACCACACGCATCGCTGGGGCGAGGCGAGCTCGACGGATGCCGAAGGCGCCGCCGCCCCGACGGGTGCGGGGGTCATCGTCGCCCCGACGGACGCCGTGCCGGGGGCGCAGCCCGTCCAGGCCGCACCGCTGCCGCCGACCTCCTCCCCGGAGTGAACCGATGCGCCGAGACGGTCGCCTGGGCATCGGGATCATCGGCGCGGGCAGAGTCGGGCCGATCGTCGGCGCGGCGCTGGCGGGCACCGGTCATGCCCTCACCGGGATCACCTCCGGGTCCGACGACGATCGCGTCGCAGCGGTGCTGCCGGGCGTTCCGGTGCTGGAGCCGCTCGAGGTCGTGCGGCGCAGCGAACTCGTCGTGATCGCCGTGCCGCACGATGAGCTGCCGGGTCTGGTCAGCGGCATCGCCGACGTGAGCGGATGGCAGATCGGACAGCTCGTCATGCACACCGACCCCGGGCACGGCATCGAGGTGATGCGGCCTGCCGCCGCGCAGGGTGCGATCCCCCTCGCAGTGCACCCCGCCATCGCGTTCACGGGCACGACCGTCGACCTGCGTCAGCTGCAGGCGGCCTTCGCGGGCGTGACGGCGCCGGCGGCCGTGCTGCCGATCGCGCAGGCGCTCGCGGTCGAGATGGGCTGCGAGCCCGTCGTGATCGCGGAGGAGGACAGGGCCGCATACGGCGAGGCCATCGCCACGGCATCCGAGTTCTCCCGCTCGATCATCGGCCAGGCGACCTCGCTGCTGCGCGAGGTCGGCGTGGAGAACCCGGGTGGCTACCTGTCCGCGCTCGTGTCGTCGACGGTGGAGCAGGCGCTGCGCGAGGCGTCCGGCCCGGTGGACCCTCCCATCGCGCTCTGACTCGCCGTCCGCGCTCGGGGTCAGCGACCGCCGGAGAACCCTCCCCCTCCGCCACCGCCGGAGAACCCGCCGCCGGTCGAGCCGCCCGAGGAGCTCGGAGGGGTGTAGGTCGCCGCGGAGCTCATCGCGCTCGAGTAGTGCGACAGTCGCGCGCTGATCGACGTGCCCACGGCGGTGTCCATCCAGGTCGGGGAGGAGTCGGATGCCGAGTAGCCGGTCTCCAGCACCTTCGACCAGCTCTTCTCCTCGCCCAGCAGCATCGCGTAGGGGAGCAGCTTCTCGTACAGGTGCACGACGTCGATCGTGCCGTCCGGGCGGCGCTCGGCGCCCTGGTAGGACTGCAGCATGCGCAGGCGGTCGGCCTCGGCGACGCGGATGAACTCCTTGACGCCCCTCAGATGCTCACCGCGGAGGGCGCCCTCCCGGGTCAGCACGGTGTGCCTGCTGAATACGACGATGGAGCTGATCGCCACCACGATGCCCGCCGCGATGAGCGCGACGATCGACAGGCCGAGCAGCTCCCGATCCTTCACGGCCGACCAGGCCAGGAAGGCCGCGGTGGCGGCCAGCAGAGTGATGGACACCCAGCCGAACGCCATGGCGGCCGTGCTGCGCTCCTTCGTCAGCCAGCCGTTCCGCATTGCTGCGGCGCGCCCCTTCGCGACCAGTTTCTCCATGCGCTGGGCGAACTTCGTGCTGGACTTCGGGATCCGTCGCTCGGTCCGCTCCCCGGGGAACAGCGCCGCCACCATCGCGCGGTCCAGCGGGTCCGATGGGAGGTCGCGGTCGAGGAGTCGCAGGGACGGACGTCGTTTCGCCCCCGGCTCCTCCTCCAGCCGCAGCACGCCCTGCACCGCCAGGTGCACCATCTGCGCGGGGATCGGGTTCGGCGCCCCCGGGATCAGCGGTGCGGCGGCCAGCGGAGGCAGGTCGGCCGGCACATCGTACTGGGCGATGATGATGCCGGTCGCCGCCCGGCGCCGCCGCTTCATGGCCGCGAGGGAGAACCAGGCTCCGCCGGCGGTGATGATCGCCCCCAGTCCGACGAGCGCGGGACCGAAGTCGGCCACGGGATCCGGCAGGCGCGCGGCGGGCTGGGTGACCGTGCCCGCCGTGAAGCCGATCGCGACCGTCACTCCGTCGCCGGCGGCGCGCTCGCCGGATTCGACCGTGAAGGTCGCGCCGTCCGCCGACGGGGACGGACCGGTGAGACTGCACGGGTACGACATCCCCGCGAGCCCGCGGTAGCAGGCGGCATCACCGGTGAGCGCGGCGGCCAGCGGCGGGGAGAAGGCGATCGTGGCGCGGAAGCGGCCGATGTCCTGTGTGCTGTTCAGGGGCAGCAGGTTCCAGTAGAACTCGTCGTTGCCGGTCTGCGTGCCGTGGATCATGACGTCGCGCATGGTCGATTCGATGACGTAGGTGGTCGGGCCGTGCACGTAGTCGTCGTCGCCGGTGAGCACGAGGAGCATGCCGTCCTCGGTGTCCGTCTCGAACGGCACGTCGTGGCCTGCCCCGTCGGTCACCGACAGGATGCGGATGTCGAGCCCCGCGCCCTCGAACCGCTGCGGGTATCCGCGGATGATGCCCTTGTTCTGATCGAACTCCGGGAACTCGGCCACCACGGTCTCGGTCACGTGCGCGACCGCGCGCCCCTCGGCATCCAGCGACACGTCGTACCGGGACTCCCAGGACGAATAGTCGAAGTCGTCGACATCCGCGCTCGCCGCGGCGGGCGCGAGCACGGCGATGAGCGCTCCGAGCACGACGGCGAGGATCGCGAGGACGCGTCCGCGGGCGGGAGCGGACCCGGGGTGGCGTCGGCGGGCGGCTGCGAGGGAGGACATGTCATCGAGGCTAACCCGGGCACCGCCGCCGTCTCCGGGACGGCGTCGGCTCGCCGGTAGACTGGCGGAGACTTTCCTCGAGGAGCCCCCACCCATGACTGACGCGTCCGCGCCGACCCCCACCCCCGCCGATTCGGCTGACGACGTCTTCGAGCAGAAGGCCGTGCGGCTCGCCAAGCGCGAGAAGCTCATCGCGAACCGCACGGATGCCGGCGGCGGGGCGTTCCCCGTCGGCGTGCCGGTGACGCACAGCATCCCCGCCCTGCGCGCGAAGTACGGCGACCTCGCGGCCGGTGCGGAGACCGGCGAGGTCGTCGGCGTCGCCGGCCGGGTGGTCTTCAGTCGCAACACCGGGAAACTGTGCTTTGCCACTCTGCAGTCCGGAGACGGCTCGCGCATCCAGGCCATGGTGTCGCTCGCGAAGGTCGGTGAGGAGTCGCTGGCTGCGTGGAAGGAGCTCGTCGACCTGGGCGACCACGTCTTCGTGCACGGCGAGGTCATCTCCAGTCGTCGCGGTGAACTGTCGATCATGGCCGACGCGTGGACGATCGCGTCGAAGGCGATCCTGCCGCTGCCCAACATGTACGGCGAGCTGAGCGAGGAGACGCGCGTGCGCAGCCGCTTCCTCGACCTCATCGTGCGCGACCGGGCCCGCACCACCGTGCGCGCCCGCGCGGCCGTGAACGCCAGCCTGCGTGCGACCTTCACGAGCCACGACTTCCTCGAGGTGGAGACGCCCATGCTGCAGGTGCAGCACGGCGGCGCATCCGCCCGCCCGTTCATCACCCACTCCAACGCGTTCGACACCGAGCTGTACCTGCGCATCGCGCCGGAGCTGTACCTCAAGCGCGCGGTGGTCGGCGGCATCGAGCGGGTCTTCGAGATCAACCGCAACTTCCGCAACGAGGGTGCGGACTCGACGCACTCGCCGGAGTTCGCCATGCTCGAGGCCTACCAGGCCTACGGCGACTACCACCAGATGGCAGAGCTGACGCAGGAGCTCGTGCAGAACGCCGCCATCGCCGTCGCCGGCTCCACGACGGTCACCTGGGCCGACGGCACCGAGTACGACCTGGGCGGCGAGTGGGACCGCATCTCGATGTACGAGTCGCTGTCGGAGGCATCCGGTCGCCCCGTCACACCCGAGGACCCGGTGGATGACCTCATCGCGTTCGCCGAGGCCAGCGGGGTGGAGATCCCCCCGCACGCCACGCACGGCAAGCTCGTCGAGGAGCTGTGGGAGCACTTCGTGAAGGGCGACCTCGTGCGCCCCACCTTCGTGATGGACTTCCCCGTCGACACCTCGCCGCTCGTGCGGGAGCACCGTTCGATCGCCGGCGTCGTGGAGAAGTGGGACCTCTACATCCGCGGCTTCGAGCTGGCCACCGGATACTCCGAGCTCGTCGACCCGGTCATCCAGCGCGAGCGCTTCGTCGCACAGGCGAAGCTCGCCGCGGGAGGGGATCTCGAGGCCATGCGCGTGGACGAGGAGTTCCTGCGCGCCCTCGAGCACGGCATGCCCCCGACGGGCGGCATGGGCATGGGCATCGACCGTCTGCTGATGGCCGTCACCGGCCTCGGCATCCGCGAGACCATCCTCTTCCCTCTCGTCAAGTAGGCGGACCCCCTTCGTCGAGCAGGCGGTCACCGGTCGTTCACGGTCGTCGCAGCACCCACTCCGGCAGGCGGGCGGCATCGAGCATGCTCCGGATCAGCGTCGCCATGCCGAGCCCGGGGTCGATGCGCAGCGCTTCGTCGACATACCTGCCCGCATGCGAGGAGCGGCCCAGCGCCCACGCCAGCCAGGCGGCAGCCGTCAGCGCACCGGCCTTCGCGGGTCTCGGCGCCCTCGCTGCGGCGTGCCGCACGACCTCCAGCGCGCATCCCAGCCGGTCGGGATCGGGTCGGGCGCCGCGCCCCGTGAAGACGTCGCCGATCTCGTCCGGGAGCTCCGAGTGCTGCCCGGTGAACGCCAGCTGCGCGGCCAGCGCGCGGCATCCGAACTCCTCATCGCTCGCCCACTGCACGAGGATCGCGTCGCGCAGGACGGGCCTGCTCAGGCACCACAGCAGTGCCGCGCAGCTGTACGAGTCCGTGCGGGTCGGCGCCTCCAGGAGGTCTTCGACGAAGGCGGGCAGGTCGTCGAGGATCATCGCCGCGCCCATCAGGGCGAGCGGGTTCTCATCGCCCGCATCGCCCGCGCGCCCGTCCCGATGGCCGTCCATGATCGTCTCCAGCTCAGCGAGGGCGCGACCCACGCGCTCGCGATCCGCGAGGTCGCTCGCAGGCAGGTCCGCCCCGGCCAGCTGGTCTCCGCTGAGGTCCCCGACGCCGGGGATGTCCGGCGCAGACGGGATGCTGTCCAGCGGTCGTGGCACGGCGTCCTCGTCGAGATAGTCGCCCCAGCCGGTCGGTGTCACCCACATCGCTTCGATGATGCGCAGACCCGAGCCCTCGCACGCCTCGACGAGGGCCTCCGCGAGGGCGGCCCAGGGCGGCAGCAGCCGGTCGGCGTCGGACTGCGGAGGGGCGTCCGAGTACACGACGATCGCAGTCGCGTCGACATCGTCGACCTGGAGCAGCGCCTGGAGGGCGGCGCTCGCGAACGTATGCGGATCACCGCCCGGGTCGGGCAGGTCGATGCGCATCGCCCCGCGGCCCCTCGTGCCGTGGAAGGGCAGCAGCACGACGCTGCGCCTCGGGGTGAACCCCGCCAGGACGGGGACGGTGCCGAGCAGCTCGGCGGGTTCGGCGGCATGGATGACGGTGTTCATGCCGGGAGTCTGCCCGCTGCCGTGCATCCGGGATCAGCCGGATCCCGGTGACTGTGGAGAGGTCGCGGACGACGGCGTATGTGCAGGGGGAACGGCGTGCACGGTGGCGTACGATGGATGACGTGGACAACATCTGGATCGCCGCGGGATGGGCGATTCTGCCGACCCTGGCGATCTGCGTGATCTTCGCCGTCGTGCTCCGCGGGATTCTGCGCGCCGACCGCACCGAGCGCAAGGTGCACGCGCGCATCGAGGCGGAGGAGCGCGCTGCGCGCGGGCTGCCGCCCAAGGCGTCCTGATCGACGCATCCGCGACCATCGGCGCCGCCGCGACCACCGGCGGCTGACCGACCGGTCTGCCGCGCCTGTCGGCGGCTGCGGCTACTCTGATGCAGAGCGAGTGATTCTGCGTGCGGGAGGAGGCGAACGTGGACATCGCATCATGGCCGTGGTGGGCGGCGCTGGGCTATCTCATCCTCGACATCAGCGTGCGCGTCGTGGCGATCATCGTCGTCCCCCGCAACCGCCGCCCCACCTCGGCGATGGCCTGGCTGCTCGCCATCTTCCTGATCCCCGTGATCGGGGTGCTGCTGTTCCTGCTGATCGGCAACCCCAAACTGCCGCGCGCCCGACGGCGCAAGCAGGAGCAGATCAACGAGTACATCACCGAGGCGGCCAGCCACCTGAACTTCGGCTCGCTGCGCCCGAACGCCCCGGACTGGTTCCCCCCGCTGGTGGCGATGAACCAGCGCCTGGGCGCCCTCCCGCTCTCCGGCGGCAATGAGGCGCATCTCATCAGCGACTACCAGCAGTCGCTGGACGAGATGGCCGAGGCCATGCGCCAGGCGCAGGACTACATCCACGTCGAGTTCTACATCCTGCAGAGCGACGCCTCGACGGACAACTTCTTCCGGGCGATGGAGGAGGCCGCCGCCCGGGGCGTGCCGGTGCGCGTGCTGCTGGATTACTGGGCCAATCGCTGGAAACCGCGCTACCGCCAGACGCTGCGGCGCCTCGACGAGATGGGCGCCGACTGGCACCTCATGCTCCCCGTCCAGCCCCTGCGCGGCCGGATCCAGCGCCCCGACCTGCGCAATCACCGCAAGCTGCTGGTGGTGGATGGCGCGATCGGATTCGTCGGGTCGCAGAACGTCACCGATTCGTCGTACAACCTGCCCAAGAACATCCGACGGGGGCTGCACTGGATCGACCTCATGGTGCGCGTGCACGGCCCGGTGGTGTCGAGCCTGAACGCCGTGTTCCTCAGCGATTACTACGCCGAGACCGACCGCATCCCGGATGCCGGGGATCTCACCCGCATCGAACGGGGCCGTGGCGAGCTGGGGTGTCAGATCGTGCCCTCCGGGCCCGGTTTCGAGGTGGAGAACAATCTGAGGCTGTTCCTCGCGCTGCTGTACGCGGCGCGGGAGCGGATCATGATCGTCAGCCCCTACTTCGTCCCCGATGAGGCGCTGCTGCTGGCGGTCACCGCCGCCGTCGACCGCGGGGTGCAGGTGGAGCTGTTCGTCTCGGAGCAGGGGGACCAGGCCGTCGTCTACCACGCGCAGCGCAGCTATTACGAGGCGCTGCTGCGCGCCGGCATCCGGATCTGGATGTACCCCAAGCCGTACATCCTGCACACCAAGAGCCTCACGATCGACGACCAGGTCGCCGTCATCGGGTCGAGCAACATGGACATGCGCTCGTTCGGTCTGAACATGGAGGTGTCCATGCTCGTGCGCGGTGAGGAGTTCGTCGACGAGATGCGCGTCGTGGAGGACGAGTACCGCGCCCTCAGCCGCGAGCTGACGCTCGAGGAATGGATGAAGCAGCCGTTGCGCTCCACGGTGCTCGACAACCTCGCCCGGCTCACCTCCGCCCTGCAGTAGACGCCGTGCACGGGGTGCGCCACAGCGTCAGAAGCGCGAGACGTCGTGGCCCTCCGGCAGGACGATCCGCAGCCCGCCCTGCTCGATGCGGCAGGACATCCGCACGGCCGTGCCGAGCTCGTCGCCGTCGAGCTCGATCGAGGTGGGCGCGACCATCGCGGCATCCGCCGTGCGCCCGCGCAGGTAGCGGATCGAGGAGTTCCGTCCGCGGCGCTCCAGCACCCGGCGACCTGCCCGTGACCGTCGCAGCACCGAGTTGTCCCACCACACCTTCCGCCAGATCCCCAGCCAGCCCAGCGGGCCGCTGGGCTGGATGACGGCGATGTCCATCGTTCCGTCGTCCAGCGACGCATCCGGCATGAGGGCGATGCCCCCCGGCAGCGCCCCGCAGTTCGCGAACAGCATGCTGTGCACCTTCGCCGCGTGCAGTCGGCCGTCGTCCAGCTGGTACACGACCCGGAACGGCTTCGCGCCCGGCAGGGAACGCGCCGCACCGTCCAGATAGGCCACCCACCCGACGGTCTTCTTCAGATCCGGACGGGTGTTGGCGATCATGTCGGCATCCAGGCCCATGCCCGCGAGCACGACGAACCCGTGCTCGGTCTCCGACCCGTCCTCCCTGGCCAGCCGTGCCCAGCCGATGTCCACGGGGTACGTGAAGCCGGTGAAGACGGCATCCATCACCTTCTCCGGATCCAGCAGCGGCAGTCCGAGGTTGCGGGCGAAGAGGTTCCCGGTGCCGCCGGGGACCACGGCGAAGGGGACGTCGGTACCCGCCATCGCCTCGGAGACCGCGCGCACCGTCCCGTCACCGCCGGCGGCGAGCACTGCCGTCGCCCCCTCGTCGAGAGCTGTGCGCGTGACCCGCTGGCCGGGATCTTCGACGCTGGTCTCGTAGAAGCGCGGCGGCTCCCAGCCGTGGACGGTCGACAGCTCGCGCAGCACGGAGCGCAGCCGTTCCGCGTCGACTTTCACCGGATTGAGCACGAGCGCCGCGTGGCTGCGCTGATCACCGGATGCCGACATGACGCCACTCTACGACCGAACCCCCTGCGGGTGGTGTGACGCCGTCGCTCCCCGGGCATGGCATGGTGGCGGTCGGGAGGGCGGATGCTGCGCGCCCGCGCCGCCCTGCGCCACGGGCACGGACCCGGCCGGGTGGCGACACGCCCGCTGGATAGACTTGCACAATGATCGATCTCGCCCTCCTCCGCGACGAGCCCGAGCTCGTCCGTCGTTCACAGCTCGCGCGCGGGAACGCGCCTGAGACCGTCGACGCCGCGATCGAGGCCGACCGATCTCGCCGTGACGCGCTGAACGCCTTCGAGTCGCTGCGCGCCGAGCAGAACGCCTTCGGCAAGACCGTCGCCAGGGCACCGAAGGAGGAGAAGGCCGCGCTCGTCGCGCAGGCCAAGGAGCTCGCCGAGCGGGTCAAGGCCGCGCAGCAGGCGTCGAACGAGGCGGCGGATGCCGCGGCATCCGCTCTCGCAAGGATCGAGAACATCATCATCGACGGCGTTCCCGCCGGCGGCGAGGAGGATTTCGTCGAGCTGCGTCGGGTCGGCGAGATCCCGACGTTCGACCCGGAGGCGTATCCGGACGGCCCGCGCGACCACCTCGAGATCGGCGAGCTGCTGGGCGCCATCGACATGGAGCGCGGCGTGAAGGTCTCCGGGGCCCGCTTCTACTTCCTCAAGGGCATCGGCGCGCGCCTGGAGATCGCGCTCATGAACCTCGCGCTCGACAAGGCGCTGCGCAACGGCTTCACACCGATGATCGTCCCGACGCTGGTGCGTCCGGAGATCATGCAGGGCACCGGATTCCTCGGCGAGCACGCCGACGAGGTGTATCACCTCGACAAGGAGGACCTGTACCTGGTCGGCACCAGCGAGGTGCCGCTCGCCGGCTACCACAAGGACGAGATCCTCGACCTGACCGGCGGTGCGCAGCGCTACGCGGGCTGGTCCACCTGCTACCGCAGCGAGGCGGGGTCCTACGGCAAGGACACCCGCGGCATCATCCGCGTGCACCAGTTCAACAAGCTGGAGATGTTCGTCTACACGACCCCCGAGGATGCGGAGGCCGAGCACGAGCGGCTCGTCGCCCTGCAGGAGGAGATGCTGACCTCGCTCGGTCTGTCGTACCGGGTGATCGACGTGGCAGCCGGGGATCTCGGTTCCAGCGCCGCGCGCAAATTCGACATCGAGGCCTGGGTGCCCACACAGGGCGCCTTCCGGGAGCTGACCTCCACCTCCAACTGCACGACCTACCAGGCCCGCCGCCTGGATGTGCGCTACCGGCCGGAGGAGGGCGCGAAGACGACCCCGGTCGCCACGCTCAACGGCACGCTGGCGACCACCCGCTGGATCGTCGCGCTGCTGGAGACCCATCAGCAGCCGGACGGCTCCGTCGTGGTGCCGGAGGTGCTGCGCCCGTACCTGGGCGGCATCGAGGTGATCCATCCGCTGGGGTGGTCCGACGGCGCCGACGCGGCGCAGGTCGCGGAGTGAGCTCGCGGGGGCTGGTCGGCCTGGACGTCGACGGCACCATCCTCCTGCAGGACGAGACGCTCAGCCCCGGGGTGGCCGACGCCGTCGCCGCGGCACGCGACGTCGGGTTCGAGGTCATGCTGGCCACCGGCCGCGGCTGGGCTGGAACGCAGCGCTTCGTCGACGCGCTCGGGCTGACCTCCTCGTTCGCGGTCTGCTCCAACGGCGCGGTCATCATGCGCAGGGTCGGGGAGGAGTGGACGCGCTGGCACGTCGAGGTGTTCGACCCCGCACCCGTGCTCGAGCTGCTGCACGACAGACTTCCCGAAGCCCGCTACATGGTGGAACTCGAATCCGGGCAGCGCCTGTACACGGAGGTCCTCGCCGACTGGACGCTCGACGACGGCCGTCGGGTCGACTTCGCCGAGCTCGTGTCCAACCCGGTCTCCCGCGTGGTGGTCGTCTCACCCGGCCACGACGAGGAGGATTTCCAGCGGCTGGTCGCAACCGTCGGTCTCAACGAGGTGTCCTATGCGATCGGCTGGACGGCGTGGCTGGACATCGCCCCGCGGGGAGTGGACAAGGGCACCGCGCTCGAACGCGTGCGCGCCGAGCTCGGTCACGATCGCGGCGATGTCCTCGTCGTGGGCGACGGGCGCAACGACATCGGCATGTTCGAGTGGGCGCTCGCCGGTGGCGGCAGGGCCGTGGCGATGGGGCAGGCTCCGGACGAGGTCAAGCAGGTCGCCGGCGAGGTGACGGACGCCGTCGAGGAGGGCGGACTGGCGCGCGCCCTGCGCACGCTGCTCTGAGGCATCCGACAGCGCGCTCCGACGCATCCGATCCGCCCTGCGGCGACGCATCCCCCGACGATCCAGGTCTTGTCCAGGTGGGGAGGTGAGAATGGGGCATCGGCGGACTCGATCGTCCCCCACCCGGAGCCGCTAGACTCGACCCTTGATCGACCGGCGCACAGCCGGGATCGGGAGGGTTGTCCGAGCGGCCGATGGAGCTGGTCTTGAAAACCAGTGGGCAGAGATGTCCCGTGGGTTCGAATCCCACACCCTCCGCAGAGTTTCCGAAAGGCACTGAGTGAGCAGGTCCAGCAGACGGCGCGAGCCCATCGCACGCCATGGTCAGTTGCGTTCGCCCGGTGTCGCGGGGCAGCTGCTGAAGCTCATCGGCATCGCGATGGCCGTCGTCCTCGTCAGCGGCGTCGGGGTCGTGGGATTCGTCGTGGGCGGGATGCTGGGCACCGTCAGCGCCAACGCCGTCGAGCTCGAGAACCAGAAGGAGCTCCCGCCGGACATCACCGCCTACGAAGGCGGCTTCGACATCCTCCTCGCCGGTGTCGACACCTGCGAGCCGGAGTACGCGCACCTGTTCGGGAAGCGCTGCACGGGGAAGGATGCCGGCGGCACCCTCAACGACGTCAACCTGCTCGTGCACGTCTCCGAAGCGCCTCGCCGGGTGACCGTGGTGAGCTTCCCGCGCGACCTCATGATCCCGATCCCGGAATGCACGGATGCCAATGGCGACACGCGTTCGGCGATGAGCAAGCAGCAGCTGAACGTCGCCTACGAACACGGCGGGGAGAAGGGCGGGTTGAACTGCGTCGCCAAGACCATCTCGTCGCTCGTCGGAGGCGAGGACATCGAGTTCGCCGCGAAGGTGACCTTCGGCGGCGTGATCGAGATCACCAACGCCATCGGCGGTGTGGACGTGTGCCTGGCCAACCCCATCAAGGACCGCTTCACGGGCCTGGACATGGCGGCGGGCGACCACACGATCAAGGGCATGCAGGCTCTCCAGTTCCTGCGCACCCGGCACGGGGTCGGTGACGGCAGTGACCTGGGGCGCATCGGCAACCAGCAGCAGTACATGTCGAGCCTGGTGCGCAAGCTCATCAGCGGCGAGGTGCTCGGCAACGTCGGCACCATGCTCAAGCTCGCCGACACCGGGCTGAACAACCTGGAGGCGTCGACGTCTTTGGCCAACCCGATGACGATCGCCCAGATCGCGCTGGCGGTCAAGGACGTGCCCTTCGAGGACATCGTGTTCGTGCAGTATCCGACCGTCGACGACCCGGCCGACCGGAACCGCGTGGTGCCCAACCAGACCGCCGCCACCACGCTGTGGGACGCCATCAAGGCCAACAAGCAGCTGCAGATCACGCACGAGAACACGTCGAACGACGGTGTCGTGGTGAAGGAGCCGGCACCGGGCGCCTCTGCGACGCCGGATCCCGCGGAGACGCCGTCCGAGGACGTCGTGGAGCTCCCCTCGTCGATCAGGGGCACCTCCGCCGCGGTCACCACGTGCTCGAACGGGAACGTGCGGGGCTGATCGGCGGGGTTAGGATAGCCTTACTCCCCTGTCCGACTCTCTCGAGTGAGGCCCGCCATGCCGTTCGTCCACATCACCGCTCTGACGTTCCCCGCAGGTGCGGGCGATGAGATCGAACGGCGGTTCGCGGCCCGCAAGCGCGCGGTCGACCAGGCCGACGGATTTCTCGACTTCGAGCTGCTGCGCCCCGCGTTCGGTGACGAGCGCTACTTCGTGCTCACTCGGTGGGAGTCCCGCGAGGCGTACGAGGCGTGGTCATCCGCGCGCGTGCCCGCGGACCGCGAGGATGACCGCCGGAGGGGGATGCGGGTCGATCTGATGGGCTTCGACGTCGTTCCGATCGACGAGGCCTGAGCGCCTCGCGCGGGCGTCCCGGCGATTCGTGACAGCCCAGCAGAACCGTTATGATGGCAGGACGCGTTCGTGAGTCCAGCTCGCGGATGTCGGGAGACGTCGCATAGTCAGGCCTAGTGCACCACCCTGCTAAGGTGGAGTCCTCGCAAGGGGACCGAGGGTTCAAATCCCTCCGTCTCCGCCAGTTGTCCTGAGTCGCGACATAGTTTACGGACTGGTCGCGGCTCAGGACTTTTTCGTGTCTTGGGGTGTTGACGGCTGGTGGGGGGCTGGTGAGTCGCGTGATCGTTGACGGTGCTGGTCAAGGGTTCTTGGGTTGGTAATTCTTGGTGGGGTCGATGGTGAATTTGAACCGTCCCGGGTTCTCTGCCGCTTCTATGCGGGGAGAATCTCTCGGGTGAGGGACTCGTAGTAGGCGGCCTCGTATTCGACGGGGCTGCTCATTCCGAGGCTACCGTGGAGCCTGCGGTGGTTGTGCCAATCGACCCAGCCCGCGGTCGCGTACTCGACGTCTGCGATCGTCTTGAACGGTCCGTCGTGGAAGATCGTGGTGCGGATGCACTCGGCCGTGTAGAGCCCGTTGATCGTCTCCATGAGGGCGTTATCGTATGCGTCGCCGACGGACCCGATCGAGGGGGCGATCCCGTCGAGGGCGAGCTTCTCCGTCCATGCCACGGGTCTGCTGAAGGTTTGGTTGAGTCCGGGGTTTATGCCGCCAGTGCGACGGTCGACGGGCGGACGCCCGGTCGCCTTCACCGCCGGGAACAACGGCCCGATCACAGCCCACACCTCATCCGAGATCACATCACGCGACACAACATCCAGCCTCGCCTGCGCGCCCCTCAAACAGGTTTAGCAACACGGCCTAGGCCGAAGGCAGCGGGGAGCACGCGAGAGTTCCGGTTCGTCCTGTTCACGTGGTCGGGCGGGAAGCGTCTCGGGGATCGCCCGGTACGTCGAATGATGTGAATCGGTGGACTGCGCCATGGGTCGTCGCCGGGTCTGCGATGAGAAGCTCATCGTCGCCATCCAAGATTCGGACACCCTTGCTTGTCAGGTGTGCAGCAGCTTTGTCCAAGTCCGTGACTTTCCACGTGAGCGCGTGAAAGAAGACACCATTGCGCGCGAGATCCTTGCCCGCAAGCGACGTGGGATCGAACGGTTCCGCGATCTCCACGATGCTGTCGGTCCCAAGGCGAATCATCTTGTTCCTGGTTCCTGTGAGGTCGGACCGAGATTCGAAGACAACCTCGCCGCCGAGAACCTCGACGTAGAACTGGACGGCACGATCAAGATCGTCGACGACGACGGTTTGGTACGCGAGCCGTTCGATTCCCAGCGGATGATGTGTGGCCCACCGCGATTGATCGAAGTGGGGAAGGAATCTCGGATCTCCCGCATAGCCCCGGCGTGGATTCTCACTCGCGTAGGAGGCGAACTCCAGCCCTCCGAAGGTGTCCTTGGGGTGGGTGAAGAAGCAGTTGTTGTCGCCGAGGCCATCGTCGCCATGCTCTCCGCCAAGCATGAAGAAGCGCACGCCGCTGTCTGCGATACGACGGTAGACCCCCTGAACGTCGTCCACATACCAGGACATCGTCTGCCAACGGCTGCCGAACTTCTTGAGGAACCGACCCACCGGCTTGTCGGCCCACCCGTCGACCTGCTTCGCCGGAGCCATAGGCTCGACAATGGTATTCCCGATGACGATCAGGTCAGCGTTCCGGGCCTCGACTTCCAGGTAGGGAAACTCCGGGCTCGCCGCCCAGGTCGCGTGGCCGCCGAAGACGTCTTGGTACCAGGCCGACACTTCATCGAGGTCTTCTGTGATGTGAATGAAATGCAGGTTCATGCCGATCTGAAAGCTCGGAGGGAGAACAAGGTCGCCTTCGGCAGGCGGCTCGAAGAACTCCTGGACCGTTTCCCGAGTGACCTCTTCGTGTGCGGCGGGTGACCAGTGTGGCTTACGATCCTTGTCGATGAGCTGGGCGCGGATTCCCTCGGCGAAGTCGTGGGTACCCGAAGACCTCCTCGAGACGCGGTAGTCCTGGATCAACACTGCGTCGAGCGAACGTAGGCTTGCAGCGCGGTGCACGGCTTCGAGAGTCACAGCGAGCGCGAGCGGCGACTTCGAGGTGATGAGTTCCGCCAACGCGAGCGCCTCGGCTTCGCCGGAGTCGTGGAGGCGCTGCAGAACATCGACGATGCGCGTTGCTGAGAAGGCGTGGTCCGTCCATTCCTGTTGCGCGGCCATGAGTCCTTCGCCCGGGTCCTCCGAGAATTCGTCGATCAGGTGGCCGGGCTCGTCGGTCTCGAGACCGGCGAGCAGGGCAGAGAGGCGATGACTCGGGATGAATGCGTCCGAGTAGCCGAGGAAGATCGCATCGGCGGCACCGACGGTCTCGCCGGACAGTGCGACGCGGGTTCCGAGCTCGCCGGGCGCGCGAGACAGCAACCACGCCGCCCCCACGTCCGGAATATAGCCGATCGTCGTCTCGGGAAATCCGAGCTTGGAGCGTTCGGTGACGATCCTGTGCGAGCCGTGTGCCGACACCCCCATTCCGCCTCCCAGCACGATCCCGTCCTGGAGAGCGACGAACGGCTTGGGATATGCCGCGATTCTCGCATTCATGACGTACTCGTCCCGCCAGAATGCGGCTGCGGTCAACCCGTCGCCGACAGTGACGTCGTGATGCAGGCTGACAACGTTCCCACCGGCGCACAAGCCGCGATCTCCCGCGCCCGTTATCGCGACGGTCTGCACAGCGTCACAGTCGGCCCAACGATTCAGCGCTGCTGTGATGCCCTTGACCATCTCGTGCGTGAGTGCGTTCAATTTGCCAGGTCTGTTGAGCGTTATCAGTCCGAGATGACCCCGCTGTTCGGTGATGATCTCTGGTTCGCTGGGCGGATTCATATGACTCCTGTCGACGGATGCCAGTTGCAAGTTGGCGGGCGATACCCGAGGATTGCATGAAAACGTTTGCGCATGCAACTAGAACATGGTCAAATACTCTATACCGAGTGACGGACGTCAACTCGAGAGGAGCGCCGTGGCAACTTACATCTCAGAGTCGATGCGGGCGGCGGTAGGCCGAGTAATCGAGACCAGCACGTCGTTCCCCATAGACGAGTCCGACGTGCGGCGCTGGATCGTCGCGACGTACTTTCCCGATGCCCCGCCGCGTCATCGTTGGCACGGGGAGGGCGGGCACATCGACGTGCCCGAGGAGTTCAACCCTTTCGCGTGGGTCTTGCCTGCGGGGCTACCGATGGGTTCCGCAGGCCGCGATATCGATCAGATCGAGCATCAGCTGGGAATCGAAGGCCCGGGTCTCGAGCACGGTCTGAATGGAGGGATGGAAGTGCACTATGGCACTCGGATGCGGGTGGGAGAGACCATTTCGAGCACAACGACCTTGGACTCCTATGTTGAGAAGCAAGGGAGACTCGGCTTGATGCTGCTCACACGCACGAAGTCCGAGTGGTGGAATGGTCGGGACGAGCTCGTCAAGACCGTCTATAACACCACGATCCGGTACTGAGGGAAGGGCAGGAGAAGGTGATGTGGCACGACATCGAGGTCGGAGATGAGTTGCCGTCGAGTTCGCGGACGACGGACCTGGAGAATTGGAACCGGTTCGCGGCGGTCAACGATGAGTTCGTCCCCATACATATGGATGACGCTGCGGGGATCGCCGCGGGCTATCCGTCTGCCATCGGCATGGGTAACCTTCAGGTGGCATACCTGCACAATCTCATAAGGGATTGGCTTGGGGCTGAGGGGGAGATCAAGTCGATCTCGACGCGATTCGAAGCCCCCAACCTCAGAGGACAGACGATCACCGCGCGCGGGGTGGTCACAGCCATCAATGCGGAGACCGATCGGGCGGTCATCTCGCTCGACGTGTGGACCGAGAACGACGACGGCGAAGTACTCGCGCCTTCGCGAGCAGTCGTTGTCATGCCCTCAGAGGCTCATAGCGAAGGCTTGATGTGAACCGCCGGTCGACAAGCCAGAGATCCGACGGCAGAAGGAAAGCTCTGATCGGAGAAACGCCGGTAAGCGGCGGTTTCCACCCGCGCGATGAGCGGACGGGGGAGCCGGAGGGAGAGAGCATTGCTCCGCTTCTGCGCGTCGGTTCATTGACGGTGACGTTCGGATTCGGAGCCCACGCCGCCGTTCGCGGAGTATCCTTCGACGTCAAAGCTGGGGAACGAGTTGCCATCGTCGGAGAGTCGGGCTCCGGAAAGAGCACGGTCTGCAACGCGATCGCCGGATTCCTCCGTGATGACGGAACGTCTATCGATGCTGCCGTCCTCGAGTTCGAAGGAAAGGACCTTCGGGGACGACGCCGCACCCACATCCCTGTCCGGACTCCGGGCATGACGATGGTCTTCCAGGATGCGATGACCTCACTTGATCCCGTGTGGACAATCAGGAATCAGCTGAAATCCGCGATCGTATCAGGTGGCGGTGTCCGGCGCCGGGATTGGCTTCCTGTTGCCGAAGAGGCACTGCGACGCGTCGGACTTACCGACGTCGAACGTATCCTGCGCGCGCGACCGTACGAACTGTCCGGTGGAATGCGACAGCGGGTGATGCTGGCGATCGCGCTTTCCGGGAGGCCTCGGATGCTCATCGCCGACGAACCGACATCGGCGCTGGA
Source organism: Microbacterium soli (assembly GCF_039539005.1). Classification (NCBI taxonomy): domain Bacteria; kingdom Bacillati; phylum Actinomycetota; class Actinomycetes; order Micrococcales; family Microbacteriaceae; genus Microbacterium; species Microbacterium soli. The sequence continues at coordinate 923,814 of NZ_BAABCP010000001.1, read as the reverse complement.
CGCCACGCTTTCGAAGGACGTGATGGAGCTCATGGTCGAGCTAACGGAGGAGTCCGAGGTCGCCCTTCTGCTGATAAGTCATGACATCAGTCTCTGCCGTGAGTACACGGACCGTCTGCTCATCATGTTCGACGGTGAACTCGTGGAAGATCTCTCGGCGGCCGGCGCCGACACGGCTCGGCACCCGTATACACGGGGGCTCCTGAACTGCGTGCCGACGCTCGACAACTACAAGGTCGACCGGCTGCCGACGATCCAGCAGTTCGTCCGTTCGCACAAGGCAGAGGATGTTCTTCTGGTCGAAGGGCAGGGCAACGATGTCTGATCAGCGCACCCCTGAGCAGGTCTCCTTTCGCGAACTGCGCCTCACCGATGTGTCGAAGTGGTTCGGCAGCGGTCATCGGGCGTTCCAGGCGCTGAAGGAGGTGAATCTGACGATCGTTCCCGGATCTTCGATCGGAATCGTCGGGGAATCGGGGTCTGGGAAGAGCACGATGAGCAGGATTGTGATGGGACTCGAATCGGCCAGTTCGGGAACCGTGACGCTCGACGGCGAAGACACCCGCCTCCGGCTCGCGAAGCCCGCGTCGGCCCGGCGTTTCCGGCGCACTGTGCAGTACATCGGGCAGGACACAAGCTCAACGTTCGATCCGCGGCGCTCACTCCGAGACTCCGTGACCATCCCCGCGATGCTGCTCACCGGGGCCTCGCGGTCGAGCGCGAACGAACAGGCAGACGAATTGTTCCAGTCGTTCGGTATCGATCCGACGCTCGCCGATCGCCGGCCGCATCAGGTATCGGGCGGACAACGGCAACGCTTCGCGATCGCGCGGGCACTCATCGTGCGTCCGCAGATTCTGCTCTGCGACGAGATCGTGTCGGCCCTCGACGTGTCTGTGCAAGGGGCGATCCTGAACCTGCTCCGCGATTACTGCAGACAGACTGGCGCGGCCATGACATTCGTGTCCCACGGTCTGCCTGCGACCGCGTTCATCAGTCAGCAGCTCGTCGTCATGAAGGAAGGAGAGATCGTTGAACGTGGGACGACGGCTGAGGTCCTGGAGCACCCACAGCACCCATACACACGGCAACTGGTCGGAGCATATGAGTACACCCGGCGTTCGTCGGGCTGAGGGGTTCGGCGAATGATGCCGGAGTGGGCGGATGGGACGACGATCCGCGGTCACCCACGAACCATCAAAACCCGGCCGACGCTGAGTCACCTGCAACTATGGCTAGTCGGCTACGGTGCTCTGTCTGATTCGTAGCTCCGGTTCGAGGATGATCGGCTCGGCTGACACCGCCCCGCGATCGATGAGGTCGATCGCCATCCGCACCGCGAGTTCTCCCATGCGGGCTGTATGAGTAGTCACTGACGTCAGTCGGATGGACGGGAGGCTGGATACCCAGATGTCGTCGTACCCGACGACGGCGACATCGTCGGGGGCGCGCATTCCGAGTTCAGGCAGCGCTGCGAGCACTCCCAAGGCGCAGAAGTCATTCGCCACGGCGATTGCGGTGGGCGGGCTACCGGTCTGCAGCAGCTCTAGCGCGGCGCGGTGACCGGCTTCAATGCTCAGCTTCTCGACATGTGCTATTCGCGAGTAGTCTGCTCCCGCCTTGGAGAGTTCGCGCAGATGACCGCGCAATCGGGCGTCACTCGGCTCCAATCGAGACGGGCCGGCGATGTAGGCGATGCGCTCGTGTCCGAGAGCGAGAAGGTGGCGAGCAACCATGGCCCCGCCAGCCTCATAGTCGGGGACCACCATGGAATCCGTCAGGGCCGGGTGAGCACGGTTGACCAGGACGACTGGCACACCGGCCTTGCGAAGCCTCGTGATGAAGAGATCGTCGGGGCGAGCGCACGCCGTGAGGAGTGCGTCGACCCCGTAGTCGATCAGGCTCTCGGCGATCGCCTCGCTGGACGGAAGCGACTCCTTCACGTTGGCCAGGACCGATGTGTATCCCTGTCGTCGCATCTCGTCTTCGGCAGCGACGATCAACTCGGGGAAGTACGGGTTCGTGATCTCGGGCGTGAGCATGCCGATCGTCTTCGTCTGCTGGAGGACCAAGGAGCGTCCTACTCGTGACGTACGGTAGCCGAGGCGGTCAACGGCTTCCAGGACTCGACGCCGAGTCTCAGCGTCGACCCGCGGGTGGTTCGTCACTGAGCGCGACGCCGTGGACACGCTCACGTTCGCCAGGCGGGCGACGTCAGCGAGAGTCGGTCGCCGGCGAGATGCGGCGGGAACCGACTTTGAGCGCGATTCTTCGGGCAGAGGATACCTCCTAGACAAACGTTATCACGAAGCTCGGATCGGGGTATCTGCATCATACTATTGACAACTCCTGCCGTGATAGGTAGTGCTTGCGGCACTGTATGGAAACGTTCCTACAATCCACAGAATATGACCGAGAAGGAGATCCCATGGCCGACGTCGTTGGCTGCACTACCGTCGGCTATCTGCGGTTCCCGCTGGTGCGAGCGCTTGACGGCATCGCAGCGGCTGGATTGCAGAATGTCGACCTCGCCGCGATTCCCGACTACTGCGAGCACATCTCGCCGCTGGCCGACCGCGCTGAGACCAACCGCCTCCAGTCAGAGCTGCAAGATCGAGGTCTTCGCGCCTTGAGCATCAGTGCGCACACGACGATCGCCTCCGTGGACGGATACCGTCATATCCGCGCATGCATCGAGTACGCTTCGACCATCGGTGCGGGAATCGTGAACACCGGCACGGGCCCGATAGGGGATGACGCCGCGACATTCTTCCGTCACGCGGCGGAGCTGGTCAAGGTCGCCGAACGGCTTGGTGTCGTCCTCGCTCTGGAGACCCAAGACTGGGAGATGACCAGTGGTGCGGGGGCGCTGGCGCTCCTCGACAAGCTGGGCTCGTCGAACGTGAAGGTCAACCTCGATGCGGCGAACATCGTGTACTGGGGCGGACGCAAGGCCGAGGAAGAGATCGATCTTCTTGCTCCGCACGTTGCGCATGTCCACGTCAAGGACAAGCGCGGTGGCCGCGGGGTCTACGATTTTCCATCCTTGGGTGACGGTGAGATCGATTACGGCAAGATCTTCAGCTCACTCGATGCGGTTGGTTTCGACGGACCGTACATGATCGAACCCGAGCTTTCGCTTGCGGAAGCAGAGCGGCCGCCGGCTGAGGTCGAAGAGGCGTTGCGTGATCCCGGAAGCGCCTACCAGCGCCACACTTATTTGGGCACGAGCAACGCGGAAGAGGTCGATGCAGACCTCGCCCGGTCGCTTGCAACGTTCGCCGCCTTGCGCGGGGCTTCCTACTCGCCGTCAGCATGAGTCGGTCTCGCGTCGTCATCGTCACGGGCGCGGGCCGGGGCATCGGTGCCGCCACAGCGCTTGCTCTCGCCCGTCCCGACACTGTTCTCGCGTTATGTCAGCGGAACGCCGCTGGCCTCTCCGCCGTCGAGGACGCAGCTCGAGAACGCGGTGCTGCAGTCCGCACCTATTCCGTGGACGTCCGCTATCGCGACCGAGTAGCAGCCGTTGTTCAGGATCTTGTCGAGCGCGAGGGGGGAATCGATGTCCTCGTCAACAATGCGGGGATCATCTGCCGGCGTTCAGTTGCAGAGACTGATGAGGAGGAATGGGACAGCGTCTTCGACACGAACGTGAAAGGCGTGCTCTGGTTCACCCAGGCCGTCGCGGAGCCCATGACGCGTCAGGGCCGAGGGGCGATCGTGAATGTCAGCTCCATCGCCGGGCGCTACGGTAACGCAGAGCGTGCAGCATACTGCGCCTCCAAGGCGGCGGTCGATGCACTCACCAAGGTCTCCGCACTCGAACTCGGGCCACACGGAGTACGAGTCAACGCTGTCGCCCCCGGATTCATCCGCACGGAGATCAACGATGTCGAACTGCGGGAGCAGCAGCTCGAGGCGGCATTCGCGGAGCGTATCCCGCTGGGAAGGATCGGCGACGTTGACGAGGTCGCCGGGGCGGTGAGCCTTCTCGCTTCGCCTGAGGCGTCGTACATCAACGGCGAGGTGCTCGTCGTGGACGGCGGCTGGACCATTGCGCAGAACTTCCCCAAGGCACAGGAGGCAACCCGATGACCAGCGACACCCAGGTCGATCTCTCGAGAGTGCATCGGATGTGGAATGCGATCATCGATGCCGGGCCGCGGGGTCCATTCAGCGATGCGGTCGCCGACCTTCAGCAGACAATCGAGGCCGAGCTCGATCCGATTGTCGATCGCTGGGAGCGACACCCGTTCCAGATCACGAATTGGCACGGGGAGCAGGGCACATTGACGGTGGAGCAGGAGACGTTCGTCTGCCTGCCGGCAATCCAGTCCCCGCAGGCCGAGCACGTCGAGGGGACCCTGGCACTTGCTGGGCATCAGGTGGTGTGGGGCATGCGCCGGTGGCGTCGCTACGTCGTCGTCGGTCGGCAGGAAGAGCCTCTCGCCGTGATTCTGGTCCGCCCGAGAGGCCAGGCGATCCCCGAGCCCATGCTTCCGGGATCGCTCGGTGTGCCTCACGTGATCGTCGGTGCAGAGGCGGAGGCACCACTCCGTCGCGCATTGCAGGAGTCGCTGCGAGTACAACTCGTGTGCTCTGCCTCGCTGGGAGATCGCGAGCAGGCGGAGAGCCTGGTTGCTCATCTCGCCGGTGATCCGGCGTTGCCCACGGTACTCATCTGTGCTCACCTCGACTCCGTGTACACGACGGCGGGCGCGTACGACAATGCCACGGGCGCAGCAGCGTTGGTGGGTGCGGTCGATATCGTTTCGCGGCTGGACCGACACGGAGACATCACCTTCGTATGGTTCAACGCTGAGGAGTGGTCGATGACCGGTTCCGCGGCGTTCGCGTCTGAACGAGCGGGCGAGTTCGATTTCGTGATCAATCTCGATGGCTTCGGCCGTACTGAACTGCTCGAATTGTGGGCCGGGCCAGAGTGGTTCGAGGTCTGGCTGCATGGGCTGTTCGCGCAGGCGGGGCGTGACCTGGGCTGGTCCCGACCCTCTGATCACCTGACCGCGCTGACACCCCCGCCTGGTGGTGGAGATCATGATGTCTTCTTCCTCGCGGGGCTGCCGGTCGCGATGCTCACGCACGACGATCAAGAGATCATCCACTCGCCGGACGACGATCACCCGCAAGAGGCGATGTGGACGCATCTGGTGCAGAGCCTGGCTCTGCTCGAACGGGTGCTGCCTCAGGCGTTCACTCAGTTCACCGATGTGCGCCTCGCGTTCGAGCACTCGCTCGGCCACGAGGTCGGCGTCGCGTGGTCACACGACGGCAAGCGGCGCGTGGCGAATCTCAGCGAGCTCTTGCCCGTCTCTGCGGTACCCGAGAAGAAGGAAGGTAAGAAGTGAAGGCCATGGAATCGGCACAACCCGGGCGGGTGTTGCTCGCCGGCGAGACGTGGGTCACGTACGGAGTGCATCAGAAGGGCCTGAGCACCTACACGACCGGTGGATACGGTCAGGGCCACAAGGAGTTCGTCGCCGCGCTCGAAGGCGCCGGATGGAGTGTCACACACGTTCCGAATCACCTCGCCACCGAGGAGTTCCCGTTCACGGCGGAAGAGTTGAGCGACTACGACGTGGTGATTCTCAGCGATATCGGTGCCGACACTCTGCTGCTGCATCCGGCCACGTTCGAGCGCGGAGAGCGAACACCGAACCGGCTGGCGGAGATCTCCGATTGGGTGTCGGAGGGTGGCGGGCTGCTGATGGTCGGCGGATACCTGTCGTTCTCGGGATTCGGTGGGAACGCGGGATACCACGGTACGCCGATCGAGCAGTGCCTGCCGGTGACGATGCTTGGCTACGACGATCGCGTCGAAAGGCCCGACGGCGTCGTGCCACAAGTGGTCAAACCCATGCACCCGGCTATTGCGGATCTTCCCGGCGAGTGGCCCTGGCTACTGGGCTACAACCGCTTCGAGGCCGACAGAGGCGAGGTTCTCATCTCCGTCGACAGCGATCCACTCCTCGTGGTGGATGCTTGGGGGCAGGGGCGGGCTGCGGCCTTCGCCTCGGACTGCTCACCGCACTGGGGCTCGCCCGCCTTCATGCAGTGGGAAGGGTACGCCACATTCTGGGATCGGCTGCTCCGTTGGCTTGCAGATGGGAGGAGCCACTGATGCTTGCGCTGACACTGTTCCGATTGCGCCCCGGTGTGACCGTCGAGGAGTACGTGGACTATTCCAACTCCTTCATCAAGCCGGGCATGTTGGCGATGCCATCCGTGCGAGGGTTCCGGGATTTCCGGGTGCTGAGCCGATACGACGGATCGACGTCCCAGACCGAGTTGATCGAGGTGATCGAGATCGAATCCATCGAGGCGTTCAAGCACGACAACGAGACCGGCAGCGGCGGCGAGGTGGCAGCTGACTGGGCAGGCTGGGTCGATGATTTCGATGTCCTGTTCTGTGCGGAGATCATCAACGAATGAGCCGCTCACCACGCGTGGTCGTCATAGGGTCGGCAAATGTCGACGTTCTGTGCAATGTGCCCCGCCTGCCGGCCGAGGGCGAGACCCTGACGGCTGAGAGGATGACGCTGGCCCCCGGGGGGAAAGGCCTCAACCAGGCCGTCTCCGCCCGACGGTCCGGCGCTGTCGTCGACCTCATCGCCTCCCTTGGCGACGATGCGCTCGGCCGCGATATCAGAACCTGGATGAGGAATGCGGGGGTCGGTGACGGTGGCGTGATCCACAACCCCGCTCCGACGGGTACCGCCGTCGTGCTGGTCGAGCCCGACGCATCGAATCGCATCGTCGTGGGTGCTGGTGCAAACGCTCAGCTGGGAGCAGAGCATGTCGCCTCCGCGCTCTCGGCTCTGACGGAGGTCGATTGCGTCGTCAGCTGCTGTGAGGTGGGCGATGACGCGATCACGAGCGGGTTCCGTCTCGCCAAGCGCGAGGGTGCGACGACCGTGCTGAACCCGTCACCCTTCCGACCCTCGGCGGTCGCACTCTTCGAGCTGTCCGATTGGGCGGTTCTCAACGAGGTCGAGTTCCGAAGCGCATTCGACGAGGAGCCCACTGCAGAGCACATGGTGGCGGCCGCGGCGGCATGGGACCTGGGGCTGGTCGTCACCGCGGGCGAGGCAGGGGCGACGCTCGTGCGGGATGATCTCGTCGAGTTCTGCCCTGCGCCGGTCGTACAGGCTGTGGACACGACGGGGGCGGGCGACGCGTTCCTCGGTGCGTTCGCCTGCGCACTCGCCGCCGGAGAAGAGCCGTCAGCCGCCTTGCGTGCCGGAGTCGCCGCAGGATCGCGCTGTGTGGAGACCGAGGGTGCCCAGCTGGGGCCGGCTCAGGGATTTCACGCTCCGCCGCAACAGGCTGTTCCGCTCACTTCCTACGCGCAGAGGCCTGCGCACCTCCACCCATCGAGGAGTAGCCATGCATGAGAATCCGAAGAATATGCGGGCGCTGATGACACCGTCATCCGTAGCGGTCGTGGGAGCAAGCGAACGCGGAATGGGGGGGCGCCTTCTCGACCAGCTGCTCGATTGGGGGTTCTCTGGCCCCGTGTATCCGGTGAATCCGCGATACCAGAATCTGCGGGGTCTGACGTGCTACCCGAGCCTTGCGCAACTGCCGATGGCACCGGAGCTGGTCGCCGTCGTGGTCGCCGCGCGGCACGTGAACGACGTTCTGGCTCAAGCGGGCGAGAGAGGTGCGAAGGCGGCGATCATCCCCGCATCTGGCTTCGGGGAGGTCGGCGGAGAGGGCGAAGCGCTCGAGCGTCAGATCATCGAGACCGCCAACCAGTACGGACTTACCATCAACGGTCCGAACAACTACGGCGTCGCGAGTCTGCACGATCAGACCGTCCTCTCTGTCGGACCCATCCCCAGCGGGCTGCGCCCGGGCAATATCGCGCTGTTGTTCGCCAGTGGCGCTCTTACGAACAGCGTCGACGAGCCGGTGTATTTCCGGGGGCTCGGCATCAGCCACATCATCACGGTCGGTAATGAGGCACAGGTCGGCATCGCCGATTACATGAACTACCTGATCGACGACCCGCACGTGACGGTGATCGCGTGCTTCGTCGAAGGGTTCCGAGACCCCCGCTCCTTCGAGGCCGCCGCCCGTCGCGCGGCCGCGGCGGGGAAGAGGCTGGTGGTCCTCAAGACAGGGCGCTCCGAGTCGGCACGGCGCGCGGCGCTCGCCCATACGGGTGCGCTGGTGGGCGCTGACAGCGCGATCGACGCGTGGTTGCGCAAGCTCGGCGTCGCGCGAGTGAGAGATCTGGATGAGTTGATCGAGACAGCGATCCTGCTCGCGAGATACCCGGATCTGGGCTATGGAAACGTGGGCATCGCGTCCGTATCCGGGGGAGGAAGCGGAGTGCTGGCCGACCTCGCCGCCGACACCGGCCTGGAGATGGCACCGTTCAGCGACGACACGACCGCGCGACTGCGCGAAGTCCTGCCCGCATACGCAACGCCGAACAACCCGCTCGATGTCACCACCTTCGGGCTCGGTGAGGAATCGAGACACAACATTCTTCGCACCCTTTGCGATGACGACGAGGTTGAGATCGTCACCTGGGCATTCCACACCCCCGGCGTGTCCGTAGACGATAGTCGCGAGACATACGCCGGCATGATCGAGTCGCTCGGGACGGCATCGGACCGAGGCACACGCAAACCGGCAGCCGCGTTCACGATGGTCGGCGGTGCCTTCGACCCGGCATTCGTGGAAGTGGCTGCTGCCCACGATATTCCGCTTCTCAGCGGTGCTCGCAGTTCCTTGGCGGCGATCGCGGCCGCTCAGCAGTCGACTCGTCGCCTGCGGTGGCTGTCCGAGGACTCCAGTGCCACAGACGAGGCCTCGCCACCGCGGCTCGTCGACGACTTTCGCGCCCTCGGCGAAGCGGTCGTGCCTGAACGGACGATGAAGCAATTCCTGTCGAGGGTCGGTGTGCCCGTCACTCGCGAGATCCTCGCCCGAGACGTCGACGAGGCTGTGTCGGCCTTCGAGACGCTAGGCGTCGAGCGCGTCGCGCTCAAGGTCGAGTCGAGCGACATAGCGCACAAGGCTGCCGCAGGCGGGGTGCTGCTCGGGGTCGAAGATGTCGACGCCGTGCGTGCCGGATTCCATCGGATCCTCTCGTCGGTTGAGAAAGCACATCCCACCGCCACCATCGAAGGTGTTCTGGTCCAGGAGATGGCCGATGACGGGATCGATGTGTTCGTCGGTTGCACGATCGAACCGGGTATCGGGCCCGTGCTCGCGCTGGGAGCAGGAGGCGTGCTCGTGGAGGCGATCGACAGCGTATCCACCGCCCTGTGCCCGATGGGGGAGGAAGAGGCCAGAGCCCTGGTGGAGGAGAGCGCGGTCGCGCGTGTGATCCGAGGCGTCGGCGGCGACCTGGAAGCGCTTGCAGACGCGGTCCGGGGGGTCTCGCAGCTTGCCCACTGGTTGCGCGACGAATTCGAAGAGATGGATGTCAATCCGATACGCGTCTTCGGGGCAGGAGCTGGCGTCCGCGCCCTCGATGCACTGGCCGCAAGGCGCACGAGCTCAGCCTCGTCGATATCGCACCCCACTGAAGGAGCAGAGAAGCCATGCACGCAGTTCTGACACCGGAGCAGTCATCGCTTCGGGACCTCGCTCGCGACGTGACGGATCGAGTTGCGGTGAGAAACCCGTCCGATCTCGAGCGCTATGACCACATCGGCGCACGGGACCGCCTCGGAGAGGTGGGCGCCCTCGGTCTGCGTCTTCGGGAGGAGGGTCGCCCCGTCGCCTCCGGTACCGAAGTGCGCCTCTTCGCCGAGGCGATCGGCGCGGCACTCGTGCCCGTGCCGTTCTTCAGCACGACGCTGGCCGTAGAGCTCCTCGGCAACGTGGAGCCAGACCTCGCCGAGTCGATCGCGGCCGGTGAATCCCGTTGCGCGGTGGCACTGCGGGATGACTTCTCGGGCTTGGCTGAGGTGGGAGAGGCCGCGATCGCGTGGGATGCGAAAGACGCTGAGTTCGCGGTCGCCGTGGGCGCTGTCACCGATGAGACCGTTGAGATCGTGAAAGCGCCACTGACGTCGGGTTCCTGCGTAGCCTCCCCGCTCGACCCCACGAGGTGGTGCGCGGCGACGACTCTCGATGATGCCGAGTCGATCGGATTCGTGTCGCGTGAGCAGCACACTCGCTGGCAGGCGATGGCCCTGATGCTCGCCAGTGCTGACGCTGTGGGTGCGATGCGTCAGACGTTGGAGAATGCGATCGAGTATTCGAAGCAGCGCCATGCGTACGGAAGACCGATCGGATCATTCCAGGCTCTGCAGCACCTGATGGTCGAGGCGTACGTCGATCTGCAGCCGGCATCGGCGCACACATCGTTCGCGGCGTGGGCGCTCGATGAGTTGTCCGCGGATGAGGCTCTGCGAGCGGCTCGGAGCGCGAAGGCGTATGTCAGTCGCATCGGTCTCGCTGTCGCCGAGCGCTCGATGCAGGTCTTCGGCGGGATCGGCGTGACGCGCGAACACGTCGCGCACCTGTTCACGCGGCGGGTGATGGCCGATCGGATGATCCTCGGTTCCGAGGACGAACACTTCGGCCACTTGACAGAGGCACCTACGGGAGGCAACTAGCGATGGACTACAGAGACACTCCGGACGAGGCGGCGTTCCGCCATCAGCTTCGTGGATGGCTTGCGGAGACGAAGGTCCCGAATTGGAAGGACGCCGATTCGATATCTGAGGCGCAGCGGCGCATGCGGATATGGAACAAGGCACTGCATGACGCAGGTTATCTCGCCATCGGCTGGCCGACTGAGGAGGGCGGACAGGGACTATCGCCGATCTTCAACCTCATTCTCAACGATGAGATCGGCAAAGCCGATTGCCCTCCCTATCCGGGGTGGATCAACATCTTCCCCAGGGCGATATCCATTCACGGGACCGACGCTCAGCGCGAGAGGTTCGTGCCGGCGACGTTGGATGGCGAGATCATCTGGTGCCAGGGGTTCTCGGAGCCCGGTGCCGGCTCCGACATCGCATCGATGTCGACTCGAGCCGTGCGGAGCGAGGGCGGCTGGATCATCAGCGGTCAGAAGCTGTGGACGACCTCCGTGATCTATGCGGACTGGTGCTTCCTGCTCGCTCGCACGGACGATTCGGTATCCAAGCACCGCGGGATCTCGGCCTTTCTGGTATCGCTCGATTCGCCCGGGATCACCGCAGGCGCAGTCGAGTTGGCGAACGGGAATCCCGAGACGGGCCAGTTGTTCCTGGACGACGTCTTCGTCCCCGACGATCAGATGCTCGGAGGTGAGGGAGACGGATGGCGAATCGCGCTGTCGACCTTTTCCTACGAGCGCAACCCTGTGGAGACCGAGTACATCTCGGAGCTGCGACAGTGGATGCGAAGCGCTGAGCAGCTTGCTTCGGACCTGGGAAAGCTCGACGACATACACGTGCGTCGTCGGCTCGCGGATATCAGAACGCGCATCGACGGGCTCGTCTATGTGGGGCTCGAACAGCTGTCCGCTCGGGTGGCGGAGGGCAGGGTGTACCCCGGCGAGGAGAGTTCGGTGGGCAAGCTCCTCTGGACTTATGCGGGCCAGGAGATGCAGCACTTCGTGCTGGACCTTCTTGGGTCCAGGCCCCTCGCCGACCCGCAGTACAACCCGATGGGCGACTACATCTGGTCGCGAGTACTGAGCGTCTTCGGTGGCACTGAGCAGATCCAGAAGAACGTTCTGGCTTGGCGTGTGCTGGGTCTGCCGCGCGTGTGAGCCCTCGGGAAGGAGATGAGATCCAGCATGAGAACTTTCACCCGTCACCGATGGTGGATCACCCGTATCGCCGCTCTACCAGTCCATCTACTGCTCTTTGCGCTGCTCGCATTCTTCCTGGTTCGCCTGGTTCCTGGTGATCCTGTGCTGTTAGTGCTGCGGGAGGGTACCCCGACTCCCGAGGAGTATGCGCGCGTGCGCACGGCGCTGGGGCTCGACGGTTCACTCTTCGAACAGTTCTCGCAATTCTTGGGCCAGCTGGCCAGCTTCGAATTCGGTACGTCGCTCATCTCCGGACGTTCTGTGGGCCAGGAGCTCTTGCTGCGGATGCCGACGACCCTTCAACTGACACTCATCGCGATGCTATGCACGGTGCTGTTCGCGACGATAGCCAGCTACATCGTGGCGGTGAAGCGCTCCTCGATCGCAGGGAAGGTTCTGCGGGCGTACGCACGCACAGCGGGTGCGGTCCCGGACTTCGTGCTCGGAGTGATCTCCATCTTCCTCTTCTTCCTTGTGCTCGGGTGGGCACCAGCGCCGATCGGCTTGGTCTCCGCAACGCAGAACCTACCGCCAAGCTTCACCGGCTTCGCCCTGCTCGACGCCATTCTCGCGGGAGATCTCGTGATCATCGGGTCGATACTCGCGCATCTTGCGCTGCCCGTCCTGGTTCTCACGCTGGGCTACGCGCCCTTGATCATGAAGATTCTCATCATCTCCATCGAGTCCGCCGTCGATGCACCGGCGACACGCTTTCGTGTATCGACGGGGTCCAGCCGCCTGATGGTCATGGTGTCCATCTTCAGACGGTCAGCGCCGCCTGCAGTGGTCGTGTGCGGCATGCTCTTCGCGAGCCTGCTCGGCGGCTCGATGATCCTCGACGAGCTTTTCAGTCTCAACGGCGTGGGGCAGTTCGCGATCGGAGCCATCGATACGAACGACTTCCCGGTCATGCAGGGTTTCCTCGTGTTGACGGCGGGCATCGCACTGGTCGTGTATCTCGTCGTGGACCTTACCAATATGATTCTCGATCCCCGCCGTCGTCCCGGGGCGTCGCAGGAGGGGACCGCATGATGTCGAATGTCAGCCGTCAAGCCGCTCGGACGCGTCCATCGCGCGTGACGAGCCGCACCATCGCCGACTGGCTCCCGGTCCTTCCCGTTGTGGTCTTGGTCATCGCGGCGCTCATCGGACCGCTGCTGGTTCCCTTCGATCCGGTTCGGGTGGTCGGACCTCCGACCACGTCGCCGTCCCCCATCCACTGGTTCGGGACCGACTCGAGCGGCATGGACGTGTTCTCGCGGTGCGTGGCAGCGTTGCGAGTCGACTTCGCCATCGCACTCGTCGTCACGGTGCTCGCGACGCTGGCCGGGGTTCTGATCGGACTTGTGGCAGGCATGTGCGAACCACGGCCAGGGATCATTGGGATCACAGGTAGAGGGTTGTCTCGCATGCTGGATCTCGCCGATGCCGTGCCGATGGTCATCGTCGCGATGGTCGTCGTCGCGTTCGTGGGCGCCAGTCCTGCCACTCTGATCATCGCCCTGTCGATCATCCTCGCGCCCAATCCGGCACGGATGACACGAGTCGAGGTGTTGCGGGTCCGGCACGAGGCATACCTCGATGCTGCGCGCATCGGCGGCATGAGCGAGTTTCGGCTCAGCATCCGACACGTGCTGCCGAATGCGGCGCTACCCGCTGTCGAGAACATGTCGGTCGTCTTCGGGACGTCGATCGTCATCACTGCCGCGCTCGGATTCTTGGGGGTGGGCCTCGCGCCACCGACGCCGGAATGGGGATCGATGATCGCACGCGGAACATCGGACATGATCTCGGGCCGCTGGTGGCCGGCGCTGTTCCCCGCGGTGTTCCTCGCGATGGCCGTTGCGAGCGTGGCTTATACCGGGGGGCTTCTCGTGGAGCGCCTACGGCGATAGGCGTGGTGTTCCGGACAGCAGGAAGGGAACAGGAGACGGACACCATGTGCAGCAAAGACGAAACCTACCGAAATTACGAAAGGAATGTAGAGATGGGACAGAGAGGAACTGCGAGACTCACCGCCGCTCTCGCGTTTGCGACGGCGGCTTGTCTCGCACTGGTCGGTTGTTCCGGCGAAAGTGAGACAGAAGGGAATGTCGATTCCATCACCATCGCGGCCGAGGGCATCCCCACCGCATGGTCCGAGAGCGCCGTGCTGGTTGCGGGCAAGTACGACTACCTCATCAACACTCAGGCGAACCTCATCCAGAACGCCTACGTCACCAGTGATGACGGCCGTACCCTGGTGCAGGATCTGACCTCGTTCGAGGGTGAACTCGCGGAAAGTTATGACGTCAGCGAAGACGGCACCGTATACACCTTCCACCTTCGACAGGGCGTGATGAGCGCGGAGGGGAACGAGCTCACGGCCGACGACGTCGTGTGGTCCTGGGAGCGCAAGTTCGGTCATGATCTCAGTTCGGCGCCGGCGATTCAACGTCCAGTGATCACGGATCCGGACCAGGTGACGAAGATCGACGACTACACGGTCGAGTTCAGGATTCCCGAAGCCGGGTACGGGCTCACGCTCCTTGCACTTCTCTCCAACACGACCGGGTGGATCTATGATTCGGATCTGCTGAAGGAACACGCGACGCCGGAGGACCCCTTCGCCGTCGAATGGACAGACAGCCAATGGGAGACGCCTTGGGGGTTCGGCCCTTATGTCGTCAGCGAGGTGCAAGAGGACACTCAGATGGTGCTGACAGCCAACCCCGGCTTCTGGTCGGGGGAGCCTGCGATCAAGAAGGTGGTCTACCGCACCGTGTCGGATCCGGGAACCCGCGCGACCGCGCTCAGTTCTGGAGAGGTTGACGCGGCTCTGGGTCTGCGTCCAGTGGATTCTTCGGAACTCGGGGAGAGCTCTGACGTGTGGGTGCCTGAGAACACCTTCTCCAATCAGTTCCTGATGATGCCGTTGGTGAACAACAAGGCTCCTTTCGACAACGCCGACGTGCGTCGCGCGTTCGCCTACGCGGTGCCGTACCAGCAGATCATCGACTCCGTATACTACGGGCGCGCGACAAAGCCGGAACGATACCTGAACTCGACGACGCCATCTCCAGAGGACGCTGCGCTGCTGCCCGCATACGACTATGACCCCGAGAAGGCGCATGAGCTGTTGCGGAGCGCTGGGTTCGACAACGTGGAATTCACGTTGACGTACGCCTCGGAGTCTCCTGATGTGGCCGACGCAGCAGTCCAGATTCAGAACTATGCCGAAGAGGCCGGATTCACCGTCACATTGAACGAGGTGCCCGTCGCGGCGTTCAACCAGGGGCGAAGCAGCGGAGACTTCCAAGCGCTACTTATCCGCGACCAGTCCTTCGTGCTGGCGCCGACATACGAGATGAATGTGTTCTTCGGGCCCGATGCATCTGCGAACTGGGCACTGTGGAAAGACGCTTCGTTCTCGGCCGCTATCGATGCTGCGGTTGCCGTCGGTGATCCAGCAACACCCGAAGGCGCCACTGCGTGGAACGACGCCGAGCGGATCCTTCTTGACCAGGTGCCGAACGTCTTCATCGCCAAGACGAAGGCGAGCTGGGCGGTGGCAGACGAACTCGAGGGAGTCGCCTATCGGACCGATCAAGTCGTGGACTGGTCTACCGTGCGATTCAAGTAGGAGTCAGTCAGCCCGGTGGGCGGCAAGAGTCGCCGCCCACCGGGTCTGCGTCTGGCGCTTCGTAGCCGTTGCCTCCAGTTTCGAAGGAGGCGGTGACCGTGGGAAACTATCCAGCGGCGGTGGTCAGGAAGTTCTGGGCTCAATCGGGCCGGCACCGACAGCGGCACGAGGAACAGGAGACCGAGCGCGATGACCGATGGGATCCGAGAAGTCCACCAGCGCGGACTGTTCTACGACGAGCTGGAAGAGGGCGTGCGCTACGTGCACAGCCCGGGCCGTACGGCGACCGAGGCCGACAACACCCTCTTCACGACGCTCACCATGAACGCTCAAGCGCTCCATCTGGATGCGGCGTTCGCCGCCGGGCAGCCGTTCGGCCAGCGGCTGATGAACTCGATGTGGACGCTGTCGACGCTGGTGGGAGCATCCGTCGCGCAGATCACGCAGGGGACGCTCGTCGCTCAGCTCGGGTTGACGGACATCTCGTTCCCGCATCCCGTCTTCCACGGCGACACCCTGTACTCGGAGACCCTCGTCACGCAGAAGCGACTGTCGAGATCCCGCCCCGGTCAGGGGATCGTGACGATGCAGCACACCGGGCGGAACCAGCGCGGCGAGATCGTGGCGACCGCGAGCCGGGTGGCGCTGATGTGGCAGTCGCAGCAGGCGCGGGACGCCGCGTCGGCGTGAGCCCCGGCACGCGCGGGTCGCTTCGACAGGCGCTCACCACGCACCCCGGGTCCGTACGGCAGGACCGGCGCGTGCGCCGTCAGCGGGGCTCGAGCATCGCCGCCAGGGAACGCAGGGGCGCCTCCAATCCGACGGCGGGGTCGAGGAGCCACTGGATCTGGAGCCCGTCGGATGCGGCGATGATCAGTGCCGCCAGGTGCTCGGCGGGGACGTCGTCGCGCACGGTGCCGGCCTGCTGTCCTTCGCGCAGTTCGGCGGTCAGGCTCTCCCGGATCCGTGCGAAGCGTGCGGTGAAGAACTCCTTGCCGACCTCGCTCCGGCTCTCCAGGGAGGCGGCCACGAGCGTCGTGTACAGCTGCACGAGCCCGGGCACGTCGACGTTCGCCATGGCCGCCGCGATCATCCTGTCCATTCCCGATGGTGCAGCGGGTCCCTCCGCGAGATGCCGCTGGGACTCCGCGTGCGCGTACACCGCCACGAGCAGCTGCTCACGCGAGTCGAAGTAGTGCAGCAGTGCGGCGTGCGAGACGCCGATCGCCTCGGCGATTCGGCGCAACGACGTCCCGTCGGCACCGCGCTCACGGAACACCTCGATCGCACGGTCGAGGATCTCCAGGCGACGTGCGACCCCTTTGGGGAGTGAGCCAGCGTGCCCGATGGTCGTTCTGCGGCTGGCGGTCACATCTCGATGATACCGATGCTCGTGCGCTAAAACCTCCATATGGAGGTTTTGTGTTACCCTCGATCGGTACGATCGCCCCGCAGCCGACGAAGACACACAAGGAACCGACATGTCCCAGCCCATCGCCTCTGTGCAGCTCTACTCGCTCGCGAAGGAGTTCTCGGCCGATATGCACGGTGCGCTCGATCGCCTCGCCGAGATCGGCTTCGCGAACGTCGAGGCGTTCGATTTCGTCTCCCGGCCGCGTGAGATCCGGGCCGCGCTGGAGGCCAGCGGGCTCGCCGCCCCGACCGGACACGCGCCGCTGCTGACCGATGAGCTGTGGACCCCGGACGGCGCCATCCCCACCCCGGAGCCGGACGTCGTCTTCGCCGCAGCAGCGGAGATCGGGATGTCCACCGTCATCGATCCGTTCGTCGCGCCGGAGCGCTGGCGCACCGCCGACGGTGTCGCAGACATCGCTGAGCGGCTGAACCGCGCATCCGAGCGTGCCGCGACGTTCGGGCTGACTGTCGGGTACCACAACCACGCGCAGGAGTTCATCGCATCCTTCGACGGTCAGTCCGCCTACGAGCGCTTCGTCGAGCTGACCGATGACGGCGTGCAGCTCGAGCTCGACCTGTTCTGGGCGTTGGCCGGTGGTCAGGACGTCCCGGCGCTGGTCTCCCGACTGGGGGGCCGTCTCACCGCCGTGCACGTCAAGGACGGGCATGCGCCGGCGACGAATCCCTGGGCCGAGGGGTCGGACGGCTTCGGGTCCGACAGTCTGGATCAGAGCCACGCGGGCACCGGTGATGTGCCGTTGACGGAGGCGCTGCGCGCCGGCACCGGCATCCGCTACGCCGTGGTCGAGTACGACCACGCCCCCGGAGACGTCTTCGAGGACGTCGCTGCGAGCCTCGCCTTCCTGCGTGACGGAGGGTTCGTCGCATGAGCTCCCCGCTGGGCATCGGCATCATCGGGATGGGTGTCATCAGTGAGACCTATCTGCAGAATCTGACCTCGTTCCCCGATGTGAAGGTGGTCGCCGTCGGCGACATGCTTCCCGAGCGCGCGCAGGTGCAGGCGACTGCGCACGGCATCGCCTCCTGGGGCACCGCGGAGGACGTCCTGGCCGATCCCGCCGTGGAGCTCGTCGTGAACCTGACGATCCCCCGCGCGCACGTGGAGATCTCGTCCAGGGCGATCGCGGCGGGCAAGCACGTCTGGTCCGAGAAGCCGCTGGGGCTGGAGCGGGATGGTGCTGCCGGGCTGCTGCGCGCCGCCAAGGACGCCGGGGTGCGCGTCGGCTCGGCGCCGGACACCATCCTCGGCCCGGGTTTCCAGACCGCCAAGCGCGCGATCCTCGACGGCGTCATCGGCCGACCGCTGTTCGTCAACACGATCTTCCAGACCCAGGGGCCCGACATGTGGCATCCCGAGCCCGCGTTCCTGTTCGCCGAGGGCGCGGGCCCCCTGCTCGACATGGGTCCGTACTACTTCTCGGCACTTGTGAGTCTGCTCGGTCCGATCGTCTCGGTCGCCGCCAGGGGATCGCGGTCGCGCACCGTGCGGGACATCCGCACAGGCCCCCGGGCGGGGGAGACATTCCCGGTCGAGGTGCCCTCCACAGTGCAGGTTCTCACGAGCTTCGCGGGCGGGCAGCACGGTACCCACCTGCTGAGCTTCGACTCGGCACTCGAGCGCTCCGGCGTCGTCGAGATCCACGGCACCGAGGGGTCCATCGTGCTCCCGGACCCCAACCAGTTCGACGGACGGATCGCGTACGTCAAGCCCCTGGGCGTGCTGCGCGACGGCATGACGGTGGAGCAGGAGTGGATCGAGATCCCGTCGCAGGGCACGGTGGTCGGCCGAGGTCTGGGCGTGCTCGACATGGCTCGCGCGATCGCGGAGGGCCGTCCGCATGTCGCCAGTGGTGAACTCGGGTACCACGTGCTCGACGTCATGCTCTCTGCCCAGGAGTCGGCGGCCGCGGGCCATGATGTGGACATCTCCAGCACCGTCGCCCCCGTGCCGCTGATGGTCGACGGCTTCGATCCTTTCGCCACGACGCGCTGACCGGACCGCACGCGGTGGATCGCAACCATCGCACCGGCGACGGAAACCGGCTCGCAACCGCCCTCTCACACGGCGGAATGAGGATGCAAGGCTCGGCGGCGCCCATCAGGGCCGTCGCGGCCGGAGCGTCCTGCGTCCCCACCGCCGTAGGCTGGGGGCATGCAGCATCGCACCCTGGGCCGCACCGGCCGCGACGTGTCCCTCATCGGCCTCGGAACCTGGCAGCTCGGCGCCGACTGGGGGGAGGTCAGCGAAGCCGATGCACGAGCCGTCCTGGACGCGAGTGCGGCCGCCGGCGTCACCTTCTTCGACACGGCGGACGTCTACGGCGACGGGCGCAGCGAGTCGCTGATCGGCGCCTGGCGGCGTGAGAATCCGGATGCCGAGCTGACGGTCGCCACGAAGATGGGGCGCCGCATGGATCAGCTTCCGGAGAACTACGTCCTGGCGAACTTCCGCGCGTGGACCGATCGCAGCCGCCGCAACCTCGGCATGGACACGCTCGACCTCGTGCAGCTGCACTGCCCGCCGACCCCGGTCTTCTCCGATGACGCCGTGTTCGACGCCCTCGACACGCTCGTCGAGGAGCAGGCGATCGCGAACTACGGGGTGAGTGTCGAGACGGTCGACGAGGCTCTCACAGCCATCGCCCGGCCGGGAGTGGCGACCGTGCAGATCATCCTCAACGCGTTCCGGCTCAAGCCTCTCGATGAGGTGCTCCCCGCCGCCCGTGAGGCCGGTGTGGGGATCATCGCCCGCGTGCCGCTCGCGAGCGGGCTGCTCTCGGGACGCTACACGCACGACACCGTGTTCGCCGCGAACGACCACCGCAGCTTCAACCGCCACGGCGAGGCCTTCGACCAGGGTGAGACGTTCTCCGGCGTCGACTTCGACGAGGGGGTCGAGGCCGCTCGGGAGTTCTCGGCGCTCGCCGAGAAGGCCGGACTCGCGCCGGCTGCGGCGGCATTGGCGTGGGTCTCGCAGATCCCGGGCGTCTCCGCGGTGATCCCCGGTGCGCGCAGCGTCGCGCAGGCGGAGGCGAACGCCG
Organism: Microbacterium soli; assembly: GCF_039539005.1. Classification (NCBI taxonomy): domain Bacteria; kingdom Bacillati; phylum Actinomycetota; class Actinomycetes; order Micrococcales; family Microbacteriaceae; genus Microbacterium; species Microbacterium soli. The sequence goes on along the minus strand of NZ_BAABCP010000001.1, from coordinate 903,926 downwards.
CGGCGGGGTCCGTCCCGGACCTCGGCGCCGAGTTCACGGCATCCGTGCGCGACATCTATGATCGCCGTCTGCGGGCCGCCGTCCACCCCCGCTGGTGATCGTGGCGGAAGGCGCTCCGCGGCGACGCGCGGGGTAGCGTGAAGCCATGCGCGCCGTCATCGTCCCCTCGCCCCGCACGCTCGAGATCGGCGAGGTCCCCGAACCGGTTCCCGGTGAGGGCGAAGTGCTCGTCGACGTCGTCGCGGCGGGTGTGAACCGCGCCGACCTCGCTCAGGCCGCCGGACACTACCCGCCCCCGCCCGGAGCCTCACCGGTGCTGGGGCTGGAAGTGGCGGGACGGCGCCGTGACACGGGGGAGGAGGTCGTCGCGCTGCTGGCGGGCGGCGGATACGCCGAGGCCGTGGCCGTGCCCGAGGAGCACCTGCTTCCGCTGCCCGACGGGATGGCGACGACCACTGCGGCGGGCCTGATCGAGGTCGCCGCGACCGTGGTGTCGAACCTCGTGATCGAGGCGGGGCTTCAGAAGGGGGAGACCGTGCTCGTGCACGGCGCGACTGGCGGCATCGGCACTTTCGCCGTGCAGTTCGCTCGTGCGCTGGGCGCGCGCGTGCTGGCCGTCGTGGGCTCGGATGACGCGGTCGGCGCCGTCACCGAGCTGGGAGCCGATCGGGCGTGGAACCGCCGCACGACCGACATCCCCGCGGTCGTCACCGCCGAGGGCGGGGCCGATGTCATCCTCGATGTGGTGGGCGGGCCCGCGCTCGAGGGCAACGTGCGGATGCTGCGGGAGTTCGGGAGGCTCGTCATCATCGGGACGATCGGGGGCGGCACCGGCACGCTGAACGTCGGCGTCCTCATGTCCCGGCGCGCCCGGGTGATCGGCACGACACTGCGCTCGCGGGGGCGGGCCGACAAGGCCGTGATCCTGCGGCGCACCCACGAGCTCGTGTGGCCCATGCTGGCATCCGGGTCGGTGACCGTGCCCGTGCACGAGGTGGTTCCGCTCAGCGAGGCCTCGCGTGCGCACTCGCTGCTGCAGGCCGGCGGTCACTTCGGCAAGGTGATCCTCGCGGTCTGACACCTCTTCAGAGCACGTCAGGCGGAAGGCCGCGGTCGGCGGACGCCCGAGTTCCGGGGCGGTCGTTCCGCGCGGCTCGGCATCGTGTCCGTCTCGAGGTCGGTTCCCATGACACTGGCACAAGTCCGAGGCGGGTGGTTGAATCCAGCCATGACGCTGGAGAGGGACTTCGGGCTCGAGTCGTCGCGTGTCGCCGATGCGCTGCGCGACGACATCGTGCTCGGGCGGCGCTCTCCGGGATCGCGGCTGGTGGAGCGCGACATCGCCGCCGAGCTCGAGGTGTCCCGGCTTCCGGTCAGGGAGGCCATCAAGGCGCTGGTGGCGGAGGGCATCGTCGTGGCCCGGCCGCGGAGCGGGGCCGTCGTGCGGCAGTTCTCCATCCAGGACGTGCAGGATTTCGCGGAGGTGCGCGAGTCGGTCGAGACGCTCGCGTTCGCGCTCGCGACGCGGCGGGCCGGCCCGGCGGGACTGGCCCTTCTGCGGTCGATCATCGACGAGGAGGAGAAGCATGCGGCGGCCGGTGATACGGATGCCGGACGTCTGGCATCCGCGCGGTTCCACGTCGCAGCCGTGGAGCTGGCGGGCAACGCCATGCTCACCGAACTGGCCTCGTCGCTGACGACGCGGCTGCGCTGGCTGTTCGGGCAGCATGACGATCTGTCCGCGATGGCCTCCTCGCATCGGGAGATCCTCGCGGCGATGCAGGCGGGGGACGTCGAGGCCGTCCATCGCCTGGTCCCGGCGCATCTGGCTGAGGGCCGGGAGGCAGCCGAACGGCGTCTGCGCGCTCAGGGACGGGGACCGGGCTGACGGCGGGTCGGTCCGTCGTCTGGGCCGTGCGAGGAGGGATCCGGGCGCAGTCGCGCCCAGATCCGCGACAGATCCTTCAGATCCTGTTCGTCGAGTCTGTCGAAGAACAGGCGGCGAAGGTCGGCATGCTGCACCTCCCACGCTTTGCGCAGCAGTGAGCGACCGTCTGCGGTGAGCACCGCGACCAGTCCACGGCCATCGTCGGGGGCCGGTCGGCGGGTGATCAGCCCGCGCCTTTCGAGTCGGTCCGCCAACCGTGTGAAGCCACCCGTGGACATCACGCGGCGGCGGGCGAGGTCGGTCATGCGCATGCCGTCGCGCCCGGCCCCGCCGAGCAGGGCCAGCACGCTGTATTCCGCCATCGAGACGTTCAGCGCAGACAGTCCCGCTTCCACCTCCCGCCAGACGCGGTCATGCGTGAGGAGGAATCCCCGCCACGCGTCGTCCTCCAGCTCGGTCAGGTGCGCCGCGACCATGCGATGAGCCTACCTGCTCGCGCAGAGGTCGAAAGCTGCCGCACGGGAATAATTGTCTGCGCAGACAGTTTATTCAGATCATCACCGGATGCCCGCCGCCGGGCGGGTCACAGAGAGGAGAGCGGACATGAAGGAGAATGTTCAGGAGAGCGCATTCCGCGCGGATGATCGTCCGTCGTTCGAGATCGGGCACATGACGTTCGTGGAGCTGACGGCGGACCCCGCCACGGGCGCGATGCCATCCGCGCATCAGCGAGCGAGGGAGACCATCGAGCAGGCGCGGGTCGCAGATCAAGCAGGCTTGGATCTGTTCGCGGTCGGAGAGCACCACCGCACCGACTTCGTCGGCTCCGCCCCGCAGGTGGTGCTCGCCGCAGCGGCCGAGGCCACGGAGCGCATCCGTCTGACCAGCTCCGTCACGGTGCTGAGCTCCGACGATCCGGTGCGCGTGTGGGAGCAGTTCGCCACACTGGACCAGCTCTCGGGCGGCCGGGCGGAGATCATCGCCGGTCGCGGTTCGTACACCGAGTCGTTCCCCCTGTTCGGGTACGACCTGCAGGACTACGGCGATCTGTTCCGCGAGAAGCTCGATCTGCTCCTGCGCATCCGCGCGCAGAACCCGATCACCTGGCAGGGCGCGTTCCGGCCGAGCCTGGAGGCGGCGGACATCGGTCCGAGGGCGCTGCAGGATGAGCTGCCGATCTGGGTCGGCGTGGGTGGGAGCCTGGCGTCGGCGGTGAGCACCGGGCGACTCGGTCTGCCGATGGCCCTCGCGCTCCTGGCGGGTCCGCTGCTCATGCACGAGCAGACCGTCGACCTGTACCGGCAGTCCGCCGAGCAGGCCGGGCACGACCTGCGGAGGCTGCGCACCAGCATCAACGTGCACGGATACGTCGCCAGGACCAGTCGTGCGGCGCGCGACACGATGCACCCGTACTTCGCCCGGGGCATGATGGACAACAACCATCAGCGCGGCAGGGGCTTCATGATGCCGCGCCCGGCGTTCGACGCGCAGACGTCCCCCAACGCCGGCATGATCGTCGGCAGCCCGCAGGAGGTCATCGACAAGCTGATGCGGTACCACGAGGTGTACGGCCTCGACCGCGCGCTGATCCAGATCGGCTTCGGCGGCATGCCGCAGCGGGACGTCCTGTCGGCGATCGAACTGCTCGGCACCGAGGTCGCGCCGGTCGTCCGACGCGAGGTCGCCGGACGCAGGGCAGCGGCATGACCGCCATGGAGCCGGGAGCGTCGTCCGCCGAGGCCGGGCCGCCGACGGTGTCGCGTCCGGAGGGCGGGCGTCTGGCCGTGGCTGTCGTCAACGGCAGTCCGAGCAGGAGATCCAAGACCGTCGGGCTGACCGAGCTGATCAGCGAGGTGCTCGCTGATGTCCTCGCCGAGGACGGCATCGAGGTCGAGATGTCCCGGATCGATGTCTACGGACTGGGGCCGGGACTGAACGGCGCCCGTGAGCGGGAGGACGTCAGCGAGGCCGCCGAAGCAGCGTTGCGCCGGGTGGAGACCGCCGATCTGGTGATCGCGGCGACGCCGGTGTTCCGCGGGTCGTACACGGGGATGTTCAAGCACTTCTTCGACCTGATCGATCAGTACGCGCTGGCGAACACGCCCGTCCTGCTCGCGGCGACAGGCGGGGGAGAGCACCACGCCCTGGTCCTCGAACACGCCATGCGCCCTCTGTTCGGGTTCTTCCAGGCGATGACCGTCCCGGTCGCCGTCTTCGCCTCCTCGGCCGACTTCGACGGCACCGTGCCCCTCACCCCGCGCATCCACGGACGGGTGGAGACGGCCATCACCGACGTGCGGCCGATCCTGCTCGGTCGGGTGCGCCGGAGCGCATCCACCCGTCCGCGAGGGTGATCCGTCCCTCGCGTCGCAGGGGCGCGGGCGCCGCGGGCGCGGATGGCGGATACGGATCCACCCGGTCGGGGGCCACCGCGTCGGCGGCGGCCGGTACGCTCGATGCGGGAGGTGATCGTGGGACGCACGACGGATGCCATCGGCGAGGGGGTCGCGATCGCCACGGCGGCGGCCCGGCTGGCGGTGAAGAACCAGATCCTGGTCGGCACGATCGCACGCGGCGGCGTCTTCGAGATCGATCACTACACCGACGTCGCCCGTGCGGCTCTGCTGACCATGGCCAAGGAGTCGGAGGAGGCCGCCGAGCTGCTCATCAAACTCCGCAAGCGCGCGAAGGGCAGGCATTCCGACCCGCACGGCACCCACGACTATCGGGATCGGGATGTCCGCAATCTGCGTCGCCGTGCCAAGCAGTCCACCGGCGTCGCGGAGCGGCTCCGCAGCATGGCAGAGGACTCCGCCGCCCTGCACGCCCTCGTGGAGGAGGCGCGGGCGGCGGCATGGGGGGACGTGCGCGGGAACCTTGATCGTCGGCTGCGGGTGGAGGGCATGCGCCCCGATCAGGATCCGGACTACGCGCAGATGCGCGATGCGCGGATGCAGGCGCTCAAGCTCGTCGATCTGCAGGCGCTCTCCTCGCAGCAGCGTGCGCGTCGCAAGCGCGAGAGGGCGGCGGCCAAGAGTGCGGAGAAGGAGGTCGGTCGGGCCGGGCGACGCGCACAGGGGGAATCGACACGCGGTTGACTCGTCGAGAGCCGTCAGAATTTCATTTCGCGGCGGAGCGTGCTGTAGTCTGTTCCCTGGCCCGCTGAACGGGCATGCGCCACTAGCTCAATGGATAGAGCATCTGACTACGGATCAGAAGGTTGGGGGTTCGAGTCCCTCGTGGCGCGCACTGTGTTGAGACAGTCTGGAAGCCCCCTCGTCTGAGGGGGCTTCTCCTGTTCGGATGCGGTCCGCACGGCATCCGATCCTTGCACACATGACCGCCACTGTCGATCGGCGCGTGCCTTCGCCGTGTGAGCTCCGGTGCGCTCACACGGCGCCGGAGAGCGAGCGCAGCGCCGGATCGCGCTCGGCGAAGTTCGCGGCTGTCGCGATGATCTCGTCGCGCATCGCGGCCACGGCCACGCCGGGGGAGACATCCGAGCGGTGGGCCAGGCTCACGGTGCGCGTCAACGGCGTCGACAGGCGCGCGGAGCGCAATCCGGGGCGGTCGGTCAGCACCATCGCGGGTACGACCGCGACGCCGAGGCCGCGTTCGACGAAGCGCAGGACGGCGTCCATCTCGGGCCCTTCCAGCACGAGAGACGGAGACAGTCCCGCCGCGCGGAACTCGGCATCCGTGGCGGCGCGAAGGTCGTAGCTGCGGTCGAGCGCGATCAGGGGAAGCTCGGCGAGCAGGTCGATGCCGATCACCGCGTCCTCCGGGACGAGGGGGTCGTCCGCCGATGTCACCACCACGAGCTCCTCCGCCAGGAGCGGCAGATGGTGAAGGGCGACTTCGGGCAGGCCGCCGGCATCCGATGTCGTGAGCAGGGCGATGTCGATCTCACCGACCGCCAGCTGCTCGATGAGCGTGCGGGAACCGGCCTCCGCGAGATGCAGGTCCACGCCGGGATGCCGGCCGTGGAAGTGGCTGATGGCCTCGGTCACCAGACTCGTGCACAGCGTCGGCGGGGCACCCAGTCGCACGCGTCCACGGCTCAACCCGGCGAGCTCGTCCATCTCGGTGCCGATGGCGTCCACCTCGGCGAGGATGCGCAGCGCGCGGGGCAGCATCGCGTCCCCTGCCGCAGTGAGGGAGATGTGTCCGCGTGCGCGGTGCAGGAGCTGAGAGCCCAGCTCGCGCTCGAGGGTGGAGATCTGCCTGCTGAGCGAGGGCTGGGCCAGGCGCAGCGACTCGGCGGCCCGGGTGAAGTGGCCCAGACGGGCGACCTCCACGAAACCGCGCAGCTGTTCCAGGTTCATGCCCCCAGGCTATCGAGAGCAGATGAGCAATGCATCGGACCCATCGCCGGGTTAGGGTTGAGGCGTGACAGCGTACGTCTCGGCCTTCGATCTGTTCTCCATCGGAGTGGGCCCCTCGAGCTCGCACACCGTCGGGCCGATGCGGGCGGGAGTGGACTTCGCCGCGCGGCTGCAGGCGGAGGGCGTGCTGGAGCGGGTGCATCGCACCACGTGCGAGCTCTTCGGCTCCCTCGGCGCGACGGGGCTCGGCCATGGCACGCCGGATGCGGTGGTCGCAGGGCTTCAGGGACTGCTGCCGGACACCTGCGATCCGGATGACGTCCGCGCGGCCTGGCAGAAGTGGCCGGAGGGACAACGGCTGAACCTCGCCGGGCGGCATCCCATCGACTTCGCCAAGGACGACATCTCCTTCGCACCGCGCACCCGGCTGCCCGGACACCCCAACGCCATGACGCTGCGGGCGTTCGGCGTGGACGGGGCGCCGCTCCTGGAGCAGACGTACTACTCGATCGGCGGCGGCTTCATCCGCCGTGACTGCGAGGAGGCGCACATCACCTCGGCCGAGCAGCCCTTCCCCTACGACGACGCGGCATCGCTGATCGCGCTGTGCGACGAGCACGGCCTGTCGATCGCGGAGGTCGCGCGGATGAACGAGACCGCGATCCGCAGCGAGGAGGAGGTGGCCGCCGGGCTGGACGCGATCTGGGACGCCATGGCGGCCTGCGTGGAGGCGGGTCTGCATGCCGTGGGCACGCTCCCGGGCGTCCTCAAGGTCAGACGGCGGGCCTCCGACATCCGTGCGCAGCTCGAGGCGGTGGAGTCGGACGGCCATCCGTCGCTGCCCGGCGAGTGGTTGGGCGCGTTCGCGCTCGCCGTCAACGAGGAGAACGCCGCCGGGGGGCGAGTGGTCACGGCGCCGACCAATGGCGCCGCGGGGATCCTGCCGGCCGTCGCCATGTACTGGTGGCGCTTCCTCGCCGACTCCGGGCTGGGTGCGGGCAACGCCGTCACCCCGCACGGTGAGCTCGTCGGCAGCGCCCTGCTGGGCTTCGGCGGTGAGTATCGGGGGCAGGGGTCGCCCGGCGGACCGGTACCCGAGGAGCTCGACGACGAGCAGACCATCGAGGCGAACCGGCGCCGCGGCATCCGTCGGTTCCTACTGACGGCGACCGCGCTGGGGTCCCTGTTCAAGGCCAACGCGTCGATCTCCGGCGCGGAGGGCGGGTGCCAGGCGGAGGTCGGCTCGGCGTGCGCCATGGCCGCCGGTGGCCTGACGGCGGTGATGGGCGGCACGACCCGGCAGATCGAGAACGCCGCGGAGATCGCCATGGAGCACCATCTGGGGCTGACCTGCGACCCCATCGGCGGGCTCGTGCAGATCCCGTGCATCGAACGGAACGCCGTCGCGGCGTCCACCGCGGTGACGGCCGCACGGCTCGCGCTGCGCGGTGACGGCGAGCACTACGTGTCGCTGGATGCCGTCGTCGAGACGATGCGGCAGACCGGCGCGGACATGTCCACGAAGTACAAGGAGACCAGTGAGGGCGGCCTCGCGGTCAACGTCATCGAGTGCTGAAGACCGCTCCGTCCTCGACGTTCGCGAGGATGGAGTCGAGCAGGCCGGGAAAGCGCGCCTGCAGGTCATCGCGCCGCAGCCGGACGCGCCGCCCGGGGCCGGACGGTGAGGGCTCGTTGCGGATGATCCCCGCCTCCCGCAGCACCTTCATGAGGTGCGAACGGGTCGACTTCGGCACGGCGGGGTTCTCCCGGAAGCACTCGCCGATGTCCTGCGGGCCCGCCACGAGCTGCGCCACGATCGCGAGGCGCTCCGGGTCGCCGAGCGCCTTCAGCACCGCGGAGAGCGTGAAGTCCTCGGGCTCCGGATGGGACAGCATGATGGGACCGGACACGGTTCGATAATAGTTGAACTGATGGATGAACTGTGCCATTCTCTTATGGTTCGATAAACATAGAACTATAAGGGGATGACGTGCCCGCAACAGCGTTCGGAGCCGACCGACCAGCACGGAGCGTTGCGGGATTCCTCCTCGCGGTCGCCGCCATCGCGGCAGTCATGGCCGGCTCCACGGCATCCTCCCCCTTCTACCCGCAGATCCAGGACGCCCTGGGGCTGAGCGTCGTCCACGTCACCCTCATCTTCGCCGTGTACCCGGCAGGGCTGCTCGTCACACTCCTCGTGGCCGGCACACTGTCCGACCACCTGGGCCGTCGCCCTGTGGCGTTCGCGGGGCTCGCTCTGCTGGCCGTCAGCCTCGGCCTGTTCGGCTGGGGCGGCTCGTTCACCGCGCTCCTGGCCGCACGCATCCTGCAGGGCGTCGCGACGGCGCTGGTGATGTCGACGGTGAGCACCTACATGGCTGAACTCGCACCACCCGCCCTGGTCGGACATGTCGCACTGGCCAACTCGGCGGGGCCGACGGCGGGCCTCGCGCTCGGCACGATGTTCGGCGGGGTCCTGCTGGACGCGGCTCGGCAGGCTCTCGCGCTGACCTTCGGCATCCTGATCGCCGTGATCCTCGCCATCGCCGTACTGATCTGGCTGCTGCCGGAGACCGCGGCCGGGCGTCCCGGCGTCGTGCGCTCGCTGATTCCCCGGCTGCGCGTCCCCGTCGGAGCCCGGAGCGTACTGCTGCGCGTCGCGCCGGCGATCATCGCCTCCTGGGGCACCGGAGGGCTGTTCATCTCGCTCGGCGCGCACATCGCGCGTGGTGTCTTCGGGGTGCACAGCCACACGCTGCAGGGTGCCACGGTGGGCGTGCTCGCCGTGTGCGCGACGGTCGGCATCGTCGGGCTGTGGCGTCTGCGCGCGCGCACTCTGCTGACGGCCGGAGCCGTCGCGCTGGCCATCGGGACGCTGGCGAGCCTTCTCGCCGTGCTCGTCGGCTCCGCACCGCTGTACTTCTCGGTGACGGCGGTGACCGGTGTGGGCTTCGGCGTCTCCTACGCGGGCGCGCTCCGCCTCGTGCTCCCCGCTGTGTCCGACGGCGAACGCGCGGGCCTGTTCTCGGTGATCTACGTGATCGCCTACCTTTCGTTCTCCGTCCCCGCGGTGGTCGCGGGGGTGTTCGTCTCCACCGTCGGGCTCGTCCCGACGGTCATCGGCTACGGCCTCCTCGTGAGCGTTCTCTCCGGCGTCGCGCTGATCGCCCGCCCGTCCACCGGGAGCCGCCTCTCACCTGGTGCCGACGGCGGTGTCTCGAGCACGGATGCGATCGATCGCACCATCCGGCGCCGAGGAGCCGGCTTCAGGAGCGACGCTTCGTGTGCCGGGTCGGAGCGGCCTGCCAGGGATCCTCTGGCCACGGATGCTTCGGATACCTCCCGCGCATCTCGGCACGCACCTGCGCGTACGGGCCCGACCAGAACGACGCCAGGTCGTCGGTGACCGCCAGTGGGCGCCCGGCGGGGGAGAGCAGGTGGAACAACACCGGCACGCGTCCGTCTGCCAGCCTCGGCGTCTCGGCCCAGCCGAAGCACTCCTGCAGCTTCACGGCGACGACCGGCCTCGCACCGGGGTCGTCCCACGGGGGATAGGCGATGCGGATGCGGCTGCCGCTGGGCACCTCGAGCCGCTCGGGCGCCAGATCGTCGAGGTGCGCGGCCTCCGGCCAGGGCAGCAGGCGGCGCAGTGCCCGGGCCAGCTGCAGCCGCCCGGCGGGGGTGCCGGATGCCAGGGCGTCGATCTCCGGGGCCAGCCAGCCGTCCGCGGCGGCCAGCAGCGCGGCATCCGACACATCCGGCCATGGCGCACCCAACTCCCGGTGCAGCAGGGCGAGGCGTCGGCGCAGGTCGATAGCCGCCTCCGGCCAGACCAGCATGTTCAACCCCTGATCCTGCAGCGCCCGCCGCACGGCATCGCGGCCGGTGTCGCGGTCGGCGCGCAGCGGGACGGAGGACAGCACGATCGCCCCGATCCGTCGCTCGCGGCGGGCGGTGACCCGGCCGCCGGCGAACTCGGCCTCCACCCGATCCGTCAGCAGGTGCGCGGCGGCGCGGATCGCCTGCTCCTCCGTCAGTGCGGCGGCGGACCGGATGATCGCCCCGGAGTCGGCAGTGACGCGGCCGGTGGCGCGCGCGACGTCGGCGATGGCCAGCCACTCGGTGCCGGCCAGTGCTCCCCGCACGGCGGCACGGGTCCCGGAGGCGAGCAGGAACGTCGCCCCGTCCGCCGAGCGGTCCACGCGACGCGCGATGCGCTCGGGGAAGGCGAGGGCCACCACCGCGCCGACGTCGTCGACACCGGCGCGCACGGCTCCGGCGTCCGGGGTGAAGCGCAGCATCCGGTCCACGTCTCGGGACCAGCGCTGCGCATCCGGTCCGCGACGACCGCGCAGGGCGATGAGCGCGTCGGCGATATCGGCGTCGCCGACGCGGAGGTCGCCACCGATGAGGGCGACCACCTCCGCGGCGAGGCGTGGCCCCACCAGAGGGGCGCCGTCGAGCAGCGCCCGAGCCAGACGCGGGTCCGTGGGGATCTGGGCGAGTGCGCGCCCATGGGCGGTCGCCCTCCCCTCATCGTCGATGGCGCCGAGACCGGTGAGGGTCTCGAGCGCCTCGGCGAGGCCGTCGGCCGGGAGCGGGTCGATGAGGCGCAGACCCGCGCCGCCGGGCGAGCCCCAGCACGCCAGCAGCAGTGCGGCGTCGGTCAGGTCGGCCACCGCGATCTCCGGATCCGGACGGGAGGGTGCCGCCGCGTACGCGCGTTCGTCGACGCAGCGGATCACGGTTCCCGAACCCTGCCTCGTGGCGCGGCCGGCGCGCTGGATGCTCGACGACCGCGGTGTGCTCGTGGTGACCAGCCCGCTCATGCCCCGTGCGGCATCGCGCCGCGGATGCCGGGAGAGGCAGCTGTCGACGACCAGGCGCACGCCCGGGACCGTCAGGGACGACTCGGCCAGCGAGGTGGTGACGATGATGCGGGGCGGATCCTCGGGCCGGCGACCGCGGATCACGGCGTCCTGCTCGCGCGCGGGGAGCCGCCCGTGCAGCTCCCGCACGTCGAATCCTCTCGCGGCGTCCCGGATGCGATGAGCGATGCCGGTGACCTCGCGTGCGCCCGGCGCGAACACGAGCACATCGGCGGCCGGGTCGCTCCGATGCAGGTCTGCGGCGGCGGATGCGGTGACGCGGGCGACGTGGTCCAGGAAGGCGCGGGTGACGCCGCGCTCGTCGAGGCGGGGTGAGGACGCGGGCGCCCAGCGCTCGGTGAGCGGGAACGCCGGGACGACGTGCTCGACCACGGGGGCGGGGGCGTCGTCGGCGCCGAGCACCCGCGCGATCCTGTCGGCGTCGAGGGTCGCGGACATGGCGACGAGCATCAGATCGTCGCGCAGCTCGCGCACCTCGCCGAGCAGCCCGATCAGCAGATCGGTCTCCAGCGCGCGTTCATGCACCTCATCGATGACGACGGCATCGACGCCCTCGAGGCCCGGGTCCTGCAGCATCCGCCGCAGCAGCACACCCGCCGTGACGAACTCGACGCGTGCCCCGTCGCTCATCCGTCGCTCGCCGCGGACGGTGAAGCCGGCCCGTGTCCCGAGGGGGGTGCCGTCCAGCGCGGCGAGGCGCCTCGCCGCGGCCCGTGCGGCGACGCGGCGCGGCTGGGTCACGATCACCCGTCCGTCCGTGCGGGAGGCCAGCAGGGGCGGCACCAGCGTGGTCTTCCCGGTGCCGGGCGGGGCGGTGATGACGACGGCGCGGCTCGCGTCGAGGGCCGTGGTGACATCGTCGACGGCATCGGCGAACGACAGCCCGTCGCCGATCCGCGCCAGATCGAATCCTCTGCCCGGCATCGTTCAGAGGGTGGGGCGTCGCACGGGAGCGGGGAGCGCGCTCGGCATGGTCATGCTCCGAGTCTACGGATCCGGCAGCGGGTGCCGGAGGGCAGGCGCCGTATGACGCCTCCCCTCCGATGGGGATCACTCGGCCGGCGTCTCCGGTGCAGCGGTCCGCGCAGATGTGCGCGGTGTTGCGGCAGGGGCGGCGTCGGCGCCCTGCGCGACACCCGCGCCGAAGCCGCGGCCGACGGCCTGGCCCTGGATGATCGCGGCGAGATCCAAGCCGGTGGCGGCGTTGACGCTGTCGAAGACGGCGCGCATGGCCTTGGCGTTGTCGCCCCCGACCACGCTGGACGCGCCGTCCTCGCCGGAGCCGCCGACGATGGAGACGCTGCCGATGGCGGCGTACCCCTTCGCGAACTCCGACATGATCGACGGCAGCACTTCGAGCACGCGCTGCGAGAGGAACGCCTCCTGATTCGAGGCGATGGCCTTGGCCTCGGCCTCGACGGCCGCCGCTCGCGCCTCACCCTCGGCACGGATGGCCTCGGCCTCGGCGTTGGCGCGCATACGGCGGGCCTCGGCCTCGGCCTCGGCCCGGGCACGCAGGGCGTTGGCCTCACCGGTGGCCTTGGCCTCGGCCGCTGCAGCCTCACCGGCTGCCCTGGCCTTGTCGGCCTCGGCCTGCTGCTCGGCGATGCGGGTGCGGGCCTCGGCCTGCTTGACCTGCTCGATCGCGGCGGCCTCGGCCGACTTCTCACGCGTGAACAGGTCGGCCTGAGCACGGGTCTCGGCCTCATAACGCTGCGCGTCGGCGACGCGCTTGACGTCGGCATCCAGCTGAGCCTGCTTGTTCTCCGCCTGCTGCTGCAGCACGGCCTGCTCGGCCTGGGCACGGGCCAGCTGCTCGGCCTGCTCGGCCTCGGCGCGAGCGCGGCCGATCCGCGCGTCGGCGTTGGCCGTGTTGGTGTCGAGCGCGGTCTGCTCGATGAGGTTCGCCTCCTGGTTGGCGATGTCCTTCTGGTTGATCGCGCGGTCGGCGTTGGTCTGGGCGATCTCGGCGGCCTGGCGCTTGGCCTGGATCTCCGGCGCACCCAGCGACTGGATGTAGCCGACCTTGTCGGTGATGCCCTTGATCTGGAACGAGTCGAGGATGAGGCCCTGCTCGGCGAGCTCCTGGGAGATGTCCGCGGCGATCTGCTCGGAGAACTTCTTGCGCTCGCGCATGAGCTCCACGACGGACAGGGTGGCGACGATGCCTCGCAGCGCACCCTCCAGCTGTTCGGTGGTGAACTGCTCGATGGCCTTGTCCTGCGAGGCGAAGCGCTCGGCCGCACGGCGCACGTAGAGGGGGTCGGAGCCGATCTTCACGATCGCCACGCCGTCGACGTTCAGGGTCACGTTGTCGAGCGACTGGGCCTCGGCGTTCAGCGACACCTGGCGCGAGCGCAGCGAGATCACCTCGTGCCGCTGCGTGATCGGGTTGACGAGGGACTTGCCGTTGACGATGACCGTCACCGGCGATTCCGCCTGCTCGGAGCTGGTGGTGCCGTCGGCATTGAGGACTGCTCGCTGCACTCTCTGCTTGCGTCCCGAGATGACCAGCGCCTCGTCCGCCCGGGCGACCTTGATCCAGCTGCGCGCGAACAGCAGCAGGATGAGCCCGATGATGACGACGGCGACGACGGCGATGCCGACGACGATCAGGATGCCGATGACTCCGGCGATCTCCATGGTGACCTTGCCTTTCCCCTCAGAAGGTTGTTCACATCCACCCTGCCAGAGATCACGCGGCGGATGAGGTGTTCGTGGTCAGCTTCCGCGCAGCCTCTCGGTCAGTGCGAGAAGCGTGCGCATCTCGTCGTCGTCCAGCACCGACATCCGTTCGGCGATCGACCTGCCGTGGGTCGCCGCGACGACCCGGAAGGCACGCGCACCGGCATCCGTCGCCGTCACGATGGCCCCGCGGCCGTCGTCGGGATCGGTGGCCTTGTCGACGAGGCCACGGGAGACCATCCGATCGACCAGCCGAGAGACGCTGGGCTGGCTGATGAGCGAGTTCGCCGTGATGTCGCGCAGGCGAGTGGTCATGCCCGGTGCGCGCACCACCGTCAGCAGCACGTCGTACTCGGCCTGCGTGATCGGAGCGCCCGCGAAGTCGGCGGACATGGCCGCGAGGAGTTCGTGCTGCGCGCGGAACAGGCTCTCCCAGGCCTGCAGGGCGAGCTGGCGATCGGTCATGGTCTTCAGCGTAGTGTCGGCGCCGACATCGTGGTCGCATGCAGTCGGGCCGGTCGGAGAGGCTTCCGACCGGCCCTTGTCCCTTGCACCAAGAGTGTCCTGCAATCACATGCGGTGTATGCCACAGCAAACATTCACCGTGTGATGAGTATATAACGGCGAGGTAACGAATGCAACGGTTTGGTCACGGAGTTCTGCCTGTCCGTCGACCCCGCACCTGTGGTCGGTGCTGTCGATCCTGTGGTCGTGACGGCGCAGTCGTCGTTTTGGCGGGGTTTCTGCGGTTCGGGGCAGGGGGTCGGGATGAGGAGTCGACCCATGCCTGCACCAGACCGAATTCAATTCGGAGACGATGCTTGACGCTTGCTCGCGTTCTCGATATTGTCTCCTCAAAAGTTCATATAGCAGACCCAGCGTCTTTATATATGGACACGTCGGAGAGTTGAAGGCGAGCACACTTTGAGACCGTCCGCATCCACCCCACCCACCGTCGCCGAGGCGATCGTTGATGAGTTGAGTCGCGCAGGAGTGACGCGTGTGTTCATCATTCCGGGCGTGCATAACATGCCGCTCTGGTGGGCGCTCGGTGAGGCCGGCATCGATCGGGTGCTGGTGCGGCACGAGCAGACGGCCATGTACGCTGCGGACGGCTACTTCCGGGCAACCGGGAAGCTCGGCGTCTGCATCACCACGAGCGGTCCCGGTGCGGCGAACACGGCGGGGGCGACCGGTGAGGCCCTCACCTCCGGGTCGGCGGTGCTCCACATCAGCACCACCCCTCATCTCTCCCTGAAGAGCTCGCAACCGGGCGTGCGCAGAGGATCGCTTCACGAGATCCCGGATCAGGCCTCGATCTTCACCGCCCTGGTCAAGTCGGTCAGCGTCGTTGAGCGCGCGGGCCATGCGGGCACGCAGGTCCGTATCGCGATCAAGGACGCCCTGCGCCCGCAGGCGGGCCCCGTCTACGTCGAGTTGCCGACGGATCTGCTCGGTGCAGTCGTGCCGGAGGACTCGATCGCCGCGAGCGAGTACGTCCCGGTGAAGCCGCGCCTCCGCCTGCCCGAGGCGGCGGTCGAGGCACTGTCGTCCTCTCGAAAGCCCATCATCTGGGCTGGTGCCGGCAGCATCGGCGCACGCGTGGCCGACCTCGCCGAGCATCTGGCGGCACCCGTGGTCTCGACGATGATGGCTCGATCGACGATGGACGCCCGAAATCCTCTCGCGGTCGTGGCACCGCCGCAGGAGCAGGCTGTGGCCGACCTGCTCAACTCGGCGGATCTCGTGATCGCACTGGGAACCGACTTCGATGGCCAGACCACCCAGAACTGGCGTCTGAGCATCTCCCCGCCCCTCCTTCGAGTCGATGTCGACGAGACCCAGCTGACCCTCAACGCCATCCCCGACTTCCCCGTACGGGCCACGGTGAGCTCCTTCATCGAGTCCGTCCTGGAGGTGATCCCTCCGGCGTCCGATGAGAGACGGGCGAGCGCAGAGGCTGCTGCGAAGGCGACGTCCGCCGCCATCGCGAATCGGCTGCGCGAGGACGGTGAGGAAGCCGCCGCCGCGAACGTCGTCGCCGCCCTCAACAGGACGCTGCCATCGCATGTGCCGGTCGTGGCGGATATGACGCTCATGGGGTATTGGGCGTCGGGCTATCTCGAGCGCTCGCAGCCCCGGACCTTCATGTTCCCGATGGGATGGGGGACTCTGGGCTTCGCCTTGCCCGCATCCGTCGGAGTGGCGCACGGCAGTGGTCAGCCGACAGTGGTGGTCGTCGGCGACGCCGGCTTCCTCTTCGCCGTGGGAGATCTCGCGAGTCTCGTGGAGCGGAACCTGCCGGTGAAGGTGATCGTCTTCAATGACGAGGCGTACAAGATGCTGGAGCAGGGCGTCCCGGCCGATCGGAGTCGGGAGGGTCTCACCGGGCTGTGCACCCCCGACTTCGTCACGCTCGCACAGGCGTTCGGGATGCGCTCGCAGCGAGCGACTCTGGAGACACTCGGCACGGCGATCGAGGCGGAGCTCCTCCTGCCCGGACCTGCCCTGATAGAGGTGCCCAATGTCACGAAGCCCCCGGTCACCACCAGTGCCCGGTGGCCGCTCGCCGGCGACCGGGTACGGCAGACGGTCCATCCATAATCACAGTCCCCATACCAGAGCGCAGTCGTGAGGCTGTCTCGAGCAATACCTGGAACTCGACCCGTTTCAATGATGAAAGAGAAGAGGAGCATCCCCATGGAGATGCAGAACCGCGCATTCGCGCAAAGCACCGTTCTCACTCGCCGTAGTCTGCTCACAGCGGCCGGTCTGGCCGTCCTCGGGGGCGCCGCGGGGCTGTCGCTGGTCGGATGCAGTCCCGCCTCGGGAGGCGGTACCTCGAAAGGCCGAGTCGTCTACGCCGGATTCGGGGGCACATTCGACGATCTGGTCAAGAAGAACTTCTTCGACCCGTTCACTGAGGAAACCGGGTTTCCCGTCGTCATGACCGGTGACTCGCCGCCGCCCGTGGGCCCGATTCAGGCGGGTGTGGAGGCGGAGTCCCCGGACTGGAACATCTTGATCCTGAACAGCTCAGGGCTTGCGCTCTGCCTGGCGAACGACCTTCTCCAGGACCTGGACTACTCCAAGATCCCGGGCGCTGCCGACTACGCCGACCCTTCCTACAAGCACCCCAAAGGCGCCGGAATGTGGGCGTTCGGCGACGTGCTCTGGAGCAATACCGCGGTGTTCGGCGATCCGCTGGAGAAGTGGGAGGACCTCTGGGATGTCAAGGCGTTCCCCGGTAAGCGCGGTTTTCTGAACCAAGCCCACAAGACCTTCGAAGCCACCGCGCTGGGCATGGGGATCGAGCCGGCCGACCTCTATCCGATGGACATGGATCTCATCTTCGAGCGGCTCGACGAGATCCGTCCTCATGCCGTATTCCTCGACATCAACACGATCAACAATCAGCTGTCCCAGCAGGACATCGTGGCCGGCCCCCTCAACATCATCCGCGTTCGGCAGGCCGTGTTGGACGGCATTCCGGTGGGCTACACCTGGAATGAGCACCTCGTCGACGTGAACTACTACGGCATCCCCCGCCATGCGAAGGACCTGGATGCCGCTTCCGCCTTGATCGACTACATGACCAGTCCCGAGGTGCAGGCACGCGTCGCCGAGGCGCTGTCGTACACCCCGGCGACAAAGGCGGCGCAGGCTGCCATCGACGAGGAGACGGCCGCGAACCTGCCGGCGTCAGAGGTCACCGACTCGCAGGCTCTGCACATCTCGGCCGACTGGTGGGCGGAGAACGGCGTCGAGGCGGAGAAGCGCTTTTCCGACTGGTTGCAGAAGGGTTGATCCGTGCAGAACGCTCACACCGACTCCGGTGCTCTCCCGACCGTCGTGGCCTCGGACTCCGCGCCGCGCGGACGGAAGGGGCATCTCAAGATCAGTGGCTTTTCGAAGAGATACGGAAGCCTCCTCGCTGCTCGTGATGTCAGCATCGAGATCGAAGCAGGAGAGTTCTTCTCGTTGCTCGGCCCCTCAGGATCGGGGAAGACGACGACGATGATGGCGATCGCGGGGTTCGTCACGCCCGATGAAGGGACGATCGAACTGGACGGGGTGCGGCTGGACCGCGTGCCCGTCGAACGTCGCGGCGTCGGTGTGGTGTTCCAGAACTATGCGCTGTTCCCGCATCTCACGGTCTGGGAGAACCTGGCGTTCCCGTTGGAGACGCGGCGCGTTCCGAACGCGCAGATCCGCGATGAAGTGGAGCAGATGCTCGGCGTGGTGCAGCTCGAGGGCCGGGAGAATCACTATCCGACCCAGCTGTCCGGTGGGCAGCAGCAGCGGGTCGCCCTGGCACGTGCGCTCATCTCGAGGCCGTCGGTTCTGCTGATGGACGAACCGCTCGGAGCGCTGGACAGGAATCTCCGGGGCCATCTGCAGCACGAGATCCGGCGCGTGCAGCGCGAGTTCGGCATCACGACGATCTACGTCACCCACGACCAGGACGAAGCGTTCACGATGTCGGATCGGATCGCGGTGATGAACAACGGAGGAATCGAGCAGCTCGGGACGCCCGCGGACATCTACCGCAACCCGAAGACGCTCTTCGCTGCCAACTTCGTCGGTGACAACAACGTGCTGCAGGGCACGGTGACGGGCGTCGACCGGGACGCGGTGGAGGTGCTCTGCGCCGGCAGCGTCGTGCGGTGCCGGGCCGCTGAGCTGAAGGTCGGCGACGATGTGAACATCACCGTCCGTCCCGAGGCGATCCGCCTCGGGACGGATGGGACCAGCGGCGGGAACAGGCTGAAAGCCGTCGTCGAGGACCACGTCTTCACCGGACCGACCATGCGGTACCACGTCAGACTCGCCGACGGCACGCCCATGATCCTCGTGGAGAGCGGTTTCGACCACTCGTTCCACGAGATCGGCGCACAGGTCGAGTTGGCCTTCCCCGCGCACTCCGCCTCGGTGTTCCTCAACGAAGACGCGGAGCGCCCGTGATGACGGACCGAATCGACGCGCGCGTGGCGCGCGCACCCGGGAACGGGGGAGCGATCGGCGCCCTCGCGCTGCCGGCCATCGTCTTCCTCCTCGTCGTGTACGTCGTGCCCCTCATCATGGTGCTCGTGACGGCGTTCACGGACCCGACACCCGGTCTGCAGAACATCGAGGCGGCGCTCTCCCCGACGAATCTGCAGACCCTGCTGCGAACGATCGAGATCGCCGGCGCGGCGACTCTCGTCGCCATCGCGATCGGCTACCCCGTCGCCTACGTGATCGCGGGGGCACCGCCCAGGTTGCAGGCGGTCATGCTGGTCGGGGTGATCGCGCCGTGGATGACCAGCGTCCTCATCCGCACGTTCGGATGGCAGGTGCTGCTGGGGCGGATCGGCCCGATACCGACGGCGCTGCGGTGGCTGGGCTTCGACGTTCAGTCCCTGCTGCAGACGTGGGCGGGGCTCCTCTTCGGACTCGTGCAGATCATCGCACCGCTCTTCATCCTTCCGCTTGTCGCGGTGATGAGACAGATCGACACCAGCAACACCCGTGCGGCACTCACCCAGGGTGCGGGGCCTGCGGAGGCGTTCTGGCGGGTCTATCTTCCACAGACGCGGAACGGCCTGCAGGTCGGCGCGACGCTTGCCTTCGTCGTCGCGTTGGGGTCCTTCGTCATCCCCGACATCCTCGGCGGTCAGGATGCGACCATGACGGCATCCGTCGTGAACGACCTGCTCAACAGGCAGGGAGAACGCGGACCGGCCGCAGCACTCGCGCTCCTGCTCACCGTGACGATCTTCCTGCTCATCGGGCTCCTTCGCCTCGTGACGGCGCCGGGCAGCCGATGGATTCGTGCGCGGGACGGGAACTACACACCCTCGCCGCCCCGGTTCGGACGCCTCCGCTGGGGCCCGATCATCGGGCTCATGAGGATCCTCGACTGGACCCGGCTGTCCAGCCAGCGCTGGATCCTGTGGGGCTTCGTCGCGCTGGTCCAGTTGTTCCTCTTCGTGCCGCAGCTCGTCACGATCCCGATATCGTTCTCGGGGACGCGGACGATGGTCTTCCCACCCGAAGGGTTCTCTCTGCAGTGGTACGAGCAGTTCTTCACTCCGGACTGGCTCGGCGCGGCCGGGACGACCATGATCGTCGCACCGGTCGCCGCCGTGCTGGCCACGGTCCTGGGGGCCCTCGCCGCCATCGGTGTGGAACGATCGAGAACGCGCGGGTGGCGGATGCTCGGCGTGCCTCTGCTGCTCAGCCCGCTGATCGTCCCCGTCGTCGTGGTGTCGGTCGGCTTCTACATCACACTGATCAACGTGGGTCTGTACGACACGGTGATCGGACTGATCCTCGTGGAGACCACCGCGGCCATACCTTACGCCTTCGTCATCTCGCAGGCGGCGATGCAATCGCTCGATCCGCTGTATGAGAGGGCGGCACGCAGTATGGGCGCGAGTATGTCCCGTGTCATGCGCAAGGTCATCCTGCCGATCATCGCCCCATCGATCATCGTCGCCCTGCTCTTCGGGTTCCTCACCCTGTTCGACGAAGTCGTCATTCCGGTGTTCGCATCCGGCATCGACGTGACGGTCCTGCCCAAGCGCGTCTATGAGGCGATCGTGGTCCTGTCCGATCCCACCGTGGCGGTCGTGGGGACGCTGTCCATCATCGTCGCGGCGATCGTGCTCGTGGCTGCGCTCGTGTTCGTGAGCCGATCACGCACAGCATCCTTGGAGACGATCACCGGAGGTGAACGTGGACGCTGAAGCAGGGCGGCGCCGTGCCGTGCCGTCCCATCCAAATCAAATCGAATCGTATGAAAGGTCGAATCCGGTGACGCAGAAGGAAACGCTCTCCCGGCTCGGGGTGTATCTGTTCCCGTGGGGGGTGAGCAGGCCGACGACTTCCGAGATCGTCACGTCGGCGGTGCACGCAGACGAGCTCGGCTTCGGATCCGTGCACGTGGCGTGGCACTTCACGCAACCCGACAAGAACATCGACAACACCCACAATCTCGATCCCCTGGTGGTGGTGCCGCTCATCGCCCAGGCGACGAGCAACGTCAGGGTGGCGATCAATTCCGTGATCTTCCCGACGATGCACCCGTACTTCTGGGCACGGTATTTCGCCAACCTGGATATTCTGTCCGGCGGACGGGCGATCGCCTGCGCTGCGCTGGGCTGGGCGCCGGACGACTTCCGCGTCGGCCTGTCCAAGGTGAAGGAGCGCGGGAAGCGGTTCGACGAGGCGCTGGCCCTGTACACGGCACTGTGCCACGGTGAGGAGATCGCTGAACCGGGTGCTTTCTGGGACGCTCGCGCGCTCGCTCTGCACCCCGCTCCGCGCCCCGACCTTCCGCTGTGGGTCGGCGGCGGGGCGCCTTCTCTGGAGCGGGCCGCACGCTGGGCGCAGGCGTACAACCCCACGCGACTGGACGTGGCGGCGATCCGTGACGAGATCCGCCCCCGACTCACCGAGGCCGCACAGGCGCACGGCAGGTCGGTGGACCTGGTGGTGACGCAGACCTGCGCGATCGTGCTGCCCGGCGACTCGGCCGAGTGGCAGCAGGAGAACGTGTGGGGTCCCCTCGAGTCGCGGCCGAAGGACCGCGACTCGACCGGCGCGGTCATCGGCTCCCCACAGGAGTGCGCGGATCGCATCAGCGCGCAATTCGAGGCCGGGGTCGACGAGATCCTCCTCGAGTTCGACTTCCATGGCGCCACGCCGAGCGGAGAGCCCGTCCTTCGTCAGATGGACCGGTTCGTGGAGCATGTCCTGCCCCTCATCGACGATCGGCGAGGGGAGGCCTCGCGGTGAAGATCGGCTACAAGGCATCCGCCGAGCAGTTCGCCCCGCGGCCGCTGGTGGAATACGCGGTTCTCGCCGAGGAGGCCGGGTTCGACAGTGTCGCCATCAGCGACCACTTCCAGCCTTGGCGGCACAACGACGGCCATTCCCCGTTCTCTCTGTCCTGGCTGGCGGCGGTCGGCGAGCGAACCAAGCGGATCGAGCTCGGGACGAGCGTGCTCACTCCGCATTTCCGCTACAACCCAGGGGTGGTGGCGCAGGCGTTCGCGACCCTCGGCTGCCTGTACCCAGGGCGTGTGTGGCTCGGGGTCGGAACGGGTGAGTCGCTCAACGAGACGCCCCTGGGCGTGGAATGGCCCGGTCAGAAGGAGCGTTTCGCACGCCTGAAGGAGGCCTGCCTGCTCATCCGGGAACTGTGGAGTGGGGAACGAGTCACCTTCACCGGCGACTACTACCGGACGGAGCGCGCGACGATCTATGATCGCCCCGTCGAACCGATTCCGCTCCACATCGCCGCGTCGGGCCCCGCGGCGGCGCGCCTTGCCGGCCGGATAGCCGACGGGTTCATCTGCACCAGCGGTAAGGGCATGCCGCTCTACACCGATGTTCTGCTTCCGGCTGTCGATGAAGGACTGGAGAAGGCGGGTCGTCCCTCCTCCGCCGTGGAGCGGATCATCGAGCTCAAGGTGTCGTTCGACCCTTCGCTGGAGCGCGCCAAGGCGGACACCATGGAGTGGGCGGCGCTCGCCCTGTCCCCCGAGGAGAAGATGGGAGTCGAGGACCCCATCGAGATGGAGCGCCGTGCAGGTGCGCTGCCCGTCGACCGGACGGCGAGCCGCTGGATCGTCTCGGACGACCCGGCCGAGCATGTCGAACGGATCCTGGAGTACGCCCGGCTCGGATTCGATCACCTGATCTTCCATGCGCCGGGCCGGGATCAGGAACGCTTCCTGCGACTGTACGCCGAGCATGTGATCCCCCGGCTTCGGGACATCGGATGATCGCGCCGGGTGGCAGCAGTGCGTTTACGAACAACGATGGGAGAAGAGAGTCATGACTAGCACATCGGTGCTCGATCGAATGGGCATGTTCCTGTTCCCCTGGGGGAAGACGCCCCCCAGCAGTGCGCAGCTGATCTCGGCTGCGAAGGAGGTGGAAGCGCTCGGCCTCGACTCGGTGCATCTCCCGTACTTCCTCGCCCTCGACACCGAGACCTGGCCGTGGGGCAATGAGTCGGTGGTGGATGCCATGCCGCTCATGCCGTACGTGCTCAGCGAGACGGAGCGCGTGCGGGCCTCGATCACGCACTGGAGCTTCTCGGAGTTCCACCCTTATTTCTGGGCCCAGTACATCAGTACGCTCGCGCACGCGGCGCCGGGGCGGGTGATGACGACGGTGGCGCTCGGTCGGCGCACTCCGGAGTTCCAGGTCGGCATGAGCCCGCAGTCCGAGGCGGAGCAGCGCATGCTGGCGGGCTTCGAGGTCTTCGACCTGCTCATGCGCGGGGAAAGGGTGCCGGACGAGCTGAGCTCGATGTGGGATGTCGCGGGACTGCGAATCGATCCGGCACCGCCGTCCGACGTCGAGATCTGGGTGAACGGGAAGAGCGCAGTGGAGATCGAGGCTGCGGCGCGGTGGGCGCACTACCTCAAACCGACCGGGGTGTCGCCGCACGACGTGCGAACGCAGTTGAAGCCCATGCTCGACGATGCTGCGGCGGCGCATGGACGCCAGGTGCGCATCGCGATGTCGACGCTCGTGCATGTGACCCGCCCGTCGGACGACCCAGAGTGGCTTCGGACGCACATCGAGCCGCTGCTCGAGCATGAGCGCCCGGGAGGGGCGCACGGGGAGACCCACGTCTACGGGACGGCCGAGCAGTGCGCGGAGCAGATCGAGGAGCTCTACTCCTCGGGGGTCGACTACATAGCCCTCGATATGCACTTCCACGGCTGGGAGGACTTGAAGCTCGGCATGGAGCAGCTGCACCGGCTGGTCGAGGACGTCGTCCCGCTCCTCAGCGCCGAGACGGTGAGCGGGTTGGTGGCGCGCGCGGAGTAGGCGCATCCGGTGTCATCATCGCACCCGGACGACGAAGCAGCCCGATATATGATCATCAGTTCCTATATATGGATATTTTGATGAGCGATGTCTGTATGGAGAGGGAGTGCACATGTCAGAAGCGGAGAAGTCCCGGCTCGAGGAGCGCATCGAGGTGCTCTGGGAGAACCCGGGGAGTGAAGCCGAGGATGCCGTCTCCGAGGTCGTGAGCGGTCTCGATGCCGGTGTGTACCGGTGCGCCGAGCAGGTGGACGGCGCGTGGAGAGTGAACACCTGGGTCAAGAAGGCATTGGCCATGCACTTCCGCACGCAGCCGGTCGTCACAGCGCGGTTCGGGCCCTGGACGGTGCGAGACAGGTTCGCCCTCAAACAGGATGCGGAGGAGGGCGGCTATCGTGTGGCGCCGTCCGGGGCAGCGCGTCACGGCTCCTACGTGGCACCCGGCGCGACCCTCATGCCGAGCTTCGTGAACCTGGGATGCCGGGTGGGCGAGGGCACACTCGTCGACACGTGGGTGTCCCTCGGCACGTGCGCCCAGATCGGCGATCGTGTCACGCTGTTGCCGAATACGAGCATCGTGGGTGCTCTGCACCCGATCGATGCGCTGCCGGCGATCGTCGAGGACGACTGCTGGGTGGGCTCCGGTGCTGTGATCGGCGCCGGAGTGCTCGTCCGCACCCGTGCCGTCGTCGGGCATGGCACGGTCATCGGAGCGGGACAGCCGATCGTCGACGTCACCGAGGGCGCTCCACGGGTGCTCGATCATGTGCCGGCCGACGCGATCGTCATCAACGCGGCCGTCGACACGGGGTCCGGATCCTCGGCCCCCGTGCGGCCCGCGGTCGTGGGCTATCGTCGAGCGGGGGAGCCGGCGCACGAGGCGCTTGAGCGCGTCATGCGCCTCCCGAGCGCATGAGCGCAGAGACCGAGCCCGGACACATGAAAGGGGATGGGAGAACGATGTCATCCACGACGAGCTACCTGCCGCGGGAGGGACGGCCGACGACGCAGGTCCCCGATACTCGCCCCGAGGACGTCTCGGCGGCGCTTTCACGCGCCGCAGCGGCCGCGGATGCCGTTGCCGAGGTCTCACCGGCGACGCGGCGTGCATGGCTGGCCGCGATCGCCGATGCGCTCGAGGCCGAGGTCGAGCAGCTCGCGAGTCTGGCGGACCGTGAGACGGGACTCGGCATGGAGCGTCTGCGCACGGAAGTGGTGCGCGCCGCGTCTCAGCTCCGCTTCTACGGTGACGTGGCAGAAGAGGGGTCCTATCTCGGCCTCACGATCGACACCGCACCGACCCGCATCGTGCGCATGGCGCGCCCGCTCGGCCCCGTCGCGATCTTCGGGGCCAGCAACTTCCCGTTCGCGTTCGGTGTTCTGGGGAATGACACGGCCTCCGCTCTCGCCGCCGGCTGTCCTGTGGTGGTCAAGGCGCATCCGGCCCATCCCGTGCTGAGCGACCGGCTGGTGGCGCTCGCGAAGACGGCACTCGCGGAGGCCGGCGCTCCGCGAGGGACCCTTGAAGCGGTGCACGGACTGCGCGCAGGGCGGGCGCTGGTGGAATCGGAGCAGATCGGCGCTGTGGGGTTCACCGGCTCACAGGGAGGTGGTCTGGCACTGTGGGAGCTCGCGAATGCTCGACCGCGCGTGATCCCCGTCTACGCGGAGATGGGGACCGTGAATCCGGTCGTCGTGACCCCGAGCGCCGCGGTCAGCCGACTCGCCGATGTCGCGGACGGTTTCGCACAGTCGTTCAGCCTCGGGTTCGGCCAGTTCTGCACCAAGCCGGGTCTCGTGTTCGTGCCGACCGGCCATGAGGCCGTTCAGAGGCTCGCCGCCGCCGCGAGCCGCACGGCGACGTCCGCGGTGCTTCTGACCGAGGGGATCGCGCAGGCGGCGCGATCGGGCGTGCAGGCTCTGATCGCCGAGGGGGCGGAGATCGTGTCGCAGGTCCCCGGCCCCGGCCGCGGATGGTCGGCCGATACGACCGTCCTCACCGCTCCGATCACCGCCCTCCATCCGACGAGCCGACTTCGGGAGGAGTGCTTCGGGCCGGTCGCTGTGATAGTGGAGTATCACGACGCCGACGAATTGCGTCATGCGTTGAACGCCTTGCAGGGGGCGCTCGTGGGGTCGGTGATCACCGACGGCACGGATGCCGATCCGGATGCCGGTCGTCTGGTGGAGTCGCTCTCCGACATGGTCGGGAGAGTCACGGTCGACGACTGGCCGACCTCCGTGGCGTGGACCTGGGCGCAGCATCACGGGGGACCCTGGCCGTCGACGACCGCTCCGGCGGCGACTTCGGTGGGAGCGTCCGCGCTCGCACGGTGGGTGAGGCCCGTCGCCTACCAGTCGATCCCCGACGCGTGGCTCCCGGAGGGTGCCCGCGAGTCGAACCCGTGGCGCATCCCGCGCCGCGTCGACGGAAAGATCCTGCACCGCTGATATCCTCCGGAGACGGCGGTGCGCGACGAACGCTCCCGGCCATGCGGCCGCGTGGGCGGAGGGAAGGAGGACCTGATGACGGAGCACGCTCAGGTCTCTGAACTGTCGAAGCTCTCCTATGGTGATCGGGTGCCGCAGCGGGGGGGCGCATCGTTCGACATCGTCCAGTCGTTCGCTCCGGGCGGTGGGAGTCATCCGCAGGAGCACCGGACGGTGAATCGGATCGCGGCGATCCTCGAGATCGCCGCCGCTGAGGACGAAGGGGTGCGCGTTCCCCTCCTGACCCGGCTCCTGGGAGCACCGAAGTCATCCATTCACAGTCTGGTCAAGGGGCTTGTCGCCGCCGGTTACCTCACGGAGACGGATGGGAGGTACACGATCGGACCCGCTGTGAGCGCCCTCCTGGGGACGCCTGCTCGCACTCTGCCGGAGACAGCGCGTCCTTACCTGGACAGCTTGCGGGACAGATTCAACGAGACGGTCATGCTCGCCGAACCGGTGGGGGGTTCGATCGTGTATGTCGACAGCGCGGAGTCGACGCAGCCGATCAAGTACTCGACGCCTCTCCACATCCGTCGGCCGGTCTACCCGATCAGCACGGGCAAGGTCATCCTCGCCCATTCCTCCGCACAGAGGGTCAATGCCTTCCTCGCAGCGGAGGCCGACGAGGATCGGCGGGAGCAGATCGCCGCTGAGCTGCGAAGCATCAGGGCCGCGGGCGTGGCACTGAACAGGGGGGAGACCATCCCGGAAGTGCATGCTGCGGCAGCGCCGATCTTCGTCGGCACCCAGTTGGTGGGGTCGCTCGCCATCGCGGGGCCCACGACGAGGGTCCGTCCCATCCTCGACGAGATCAGCAAGGCTGTGATCGAGGCCTGCGCCGAGATCAGCGACAAGCTCGCACCGCGTGTCTGACGGATCGCGACTGGCCTCGAGCGCTCTGTCGCCTTGACCACGGCGAGCAATGCGGAATCCCTGCCGGCGGCCTTCACACGATACGGACCGGAACTCCGGCGCATCGGCCTGACCTCTGTCCCCATCGGGAGCCTTGGCCGGCACGGGGACGGACCCCGTGGGGTCGGTTCCCGGACCCTTCCTCACGCCGCGGCCAGCGCGGCGATCGCATCGCGCAGGATGCCGCCGGCGTCGGCGAGTGCGGTGCCCGCCCGCTCGGCGTCCGTGTCGGCGGCGAGCATCACGAGCGCGAGCTTGACCGAGCCGTTCGCTGCGTGCAGTGTGGCCGAGGCCCGGTCGGCATCGACTCCGCTCAGCTGCATGACGGTGCGGATCGACCGGGCGCGCAGCTTCTCGTTCGTGGCCATCAGGTCGACCATCACGCCGTGGTAGGTCTTGCCGAGCTTGATCATCGACAGCGTCGTGAGCATGTTGACCACGAGCTTCTGCGCGGTGCCCGCCTTGAGCCTCGTCGATCCGGACAGGAACTCCGGACCGGTGGCCGTCTCGATCGCGATCTCGGCGACCGCCCCGGTGTGGGATGCCCGGTTGGAGGCGACCGCGATCGTCAGCGCCCCGAGGCTGCGGGCATACTCCAGGCCCGCGATCACGTAGGGGGTGCGTCCGGATGCGGAGATCCCGACGACGGTGTCCTGTTCGGCCAGCGCCAGGTCTCGGAGAGCACGCGGGGCGGCCTCCGTGTCGTCCTCGGCGTTCTCGACCGCCGAGCGGATGGCCTCCTCCCCGCCGGCGATGAGGCCGACGACCATCGAGGGATCCGTGCCGAACGTGGGCGGGCACTCGCTGGCGTCCAGCACGCCGATCCGGCCCGCCGTGCCGGCGCCGATGTAGACGAGCCGCCCTCCGCGGCGGAACCGCTCGGTGATCCCGTCGACGGCGCGGGTGATCGATTCGGCGCACTCGGCGACGGCGAGCGCCACGAGCTGGTCCTCGGCGTTCATACGGCGCACGAGCTCGGAGGTCTCGAGCAGGTCCAGGTCTCCGCGCTCCGTCGTCACGGCTTCGGTGTCGAGGTCGGCGAGCACGTTCAGAAGGTCGTCGAGGGAGGACGAGTGACTCGGCACGATGCGGTGGCCTTTCGTCGGGAGAGTA
This sequence comes from Microbacterium soli, assembly GCF_039539005.1. Taxonomy (NCBI): domain Bacteria; kingdom Bacillati; phylum Actinomycetota; class Actinomycetes; order Micrococcales; family Microbacteriaceae; genus Microbacterium; species Microbacterium soli. The sequence goes on along the minus strand of NZ_BAABCP010000001.1, from coordinate 875,787 downwards.
TGGAGGTAAAAAGTTTACAATAGATTCTCATAAGCCGAAAACATCTACCCAGTTGCAGGAGGGCATGTCGATGAGGATCACCCGGGTGAGGACGCACCGCGTCGTGCTGCCGCTGCGCGAGACGTTCGTCACGGCCCTGCGACGGACCGATGTCGTCGAGACGCTCATCGTCGAGGTCGAGACGGACGACGGCGTGATCGGCCTCGGGGAGGCGTCGCAGGTGTGGCAGGTCACGGGTGAGTCGATGGACGGAGCGCGAGCCTGCATCGAGGGCCCGCTGTCCGCCGTGGTGATCGGACGGGATCCCGAGGATCTTCAGGCCGTCCTGCGGGACGTGCGCGGTGCGGTCGTCGGCAACACGAGCGCCAAGGCGGCCGTCGACGTCGCCCTTCATGATCTTCTCGCCCGCAGCAGGGGTCTGCCGCTGTTCCGGATGCTCGGTGGCGCGGTCGCCGCTGTCGAGACCGACGTGACTCTCTCGGTGGGGGATCCCGACCATCTGGCGGCGAGTGCGAGCGCGCGAGTGTCCGAGGGGTTCCGCACGCTCAAGGTCAAGGTCGCAGCCGACGAACGACAGGCGCTGCGCGGCATCATGGCGGTCCGCGACGCGGTGGGGCCGGACATCGCCGTGCGCCTGGACGCGAACCAGGCCTGGACCGACAAGCAGGCGATCCGGGTGATCGGCGACCTCGAGGATGCGGGCGCCGGGGTCGAGTTCGTCGAGCAGCCGGTGCTCGCGCGTGATGTCTCCGCGCTCGAGCGCGTGACGCGTGCCGTGCACACGCCCGTCATGGCCGACGAAGCGGTGTTCGGCATCGCGGATCTGGTGGAGATCATCCATCGCCGCGCCGTCGACATGATCAACGTCAAGCTGGCGAAATGCGCGGGCATCGCGGTGGCGACGACCCTGCTGGACCTCGCGCGGGAATGCGGGCTCGGGACGATCGTGGGATCGATGATGGAGTCGCCGGTCGGCGTGGCCGCATCGGCGAGCGTGGCCGCGGCGCACGGGACGACGGCGGTCAGCGATCTCGACGCCGCCTGGTGGATCCGGGGGGTCTCGGCGGCACTGGGATACGAGGCCGGCAGCGTGGTCGTCTCCGCCCGCCCGGGGCTCGGCATCGAGTCGATCGAGGAGCTCGAGCGGGTCGGATGAGCGCTGCCCGCGCGACGTTCGGCGCGCTTCGGGCCGCGGCCGCCTCGCGTCTGTTTATATGGCATGCCCTCGGAATCGACCTGCCGCTGAAGGCATCCGAATCACTATGAGGTAACAAATTTTCCATATTGCTTCTATATATGTAAGTTATATCCCTATACTCGATCCGACTCGACTCCCGAGTTGACGTGCACACTCCCGCATGGCACTACCCCTGGAGGAAACATGAAACACAAGCTGGCATTCTCGCTGGCCTCGCTCACGCTCGCCGCGCTTGCGCTCAGCGCCTGTGCTCCGAGCACAGGCGGGAGCACAGGCACGGATGCGGAGGGCGACGAGGACGTCACCCTCACCGTGTGGTCCTGGCGCACCGAGGACGCCGATGTGTACAACGCCATCTTCGACGTGTTCGAGGAGGCGAACCCCGGTATCACGATCGATCTGCAGACGTTCAAGAACTCCGAGTACACGCAGATCCTCACCACCGGTCTGACCGGCACGTCGTCGAGCGGCCCCGACGTCGTCCAGGTGCAGGCGTACAACCGCATCCAGCCGTTCATCGAGGGCGGCAACCTCGTCCCCATCGAGGACATCGTCGACGGACTCGACAACATCGATCCGGCGGCGCTCGAGGCGTCGCTCGGCCGTGAGGACGGCAAGATCTACGGCGTCCCGTTCGCGACGCAGGCCATCCAGATGTTCTACAACAAGGGCATCTTCGACGAGCTCGGGCTCGACGAGCCGACGACGTGGGCGGAGTTCATCGACGTCAACGAGGCGCTCGCCGACGGCGGCTACACGCCGATCGCCGTGGGTGCGAAGGACGACTGGACCCTCCCGATCGTCCACTCGGCGCTCGCGACCACGGCCTTCGGCGGCGACGTGTTCGGCGACGAGGTGCGCTCCGGGGAGAAGGACTTCACCGACCCGGGCTTCGTCCAGAGCATCCAGGTCATGAAGGACCTGCAGCCGTACATGCCGGCGGACGTCACCGGTGTCGCCTACACCGACGCGCAGACGCTGTTCATCGCCGAGCAGGCGGGCATGTTCCCCGGCGGGTCGTTCGAGATCAACTTCTTCACCACGCAGAACCCCGACCTCGAGCTCGGCATGTTCCCTGTTCCCCCGGTGGACGGGTCCTCCATGTCCGAAGGGGTCGTGACCGGCTACCAGGACGGCGCGTTCGCGATCAACGCGGCCTCCGCCAAGCAGGAGGCCGCGGCCAAGCTGCTGTCGTGGATGACGACGACCGAGTTCGGTCAGCTGTTCACGGATCAGACCGCCCAGCCCTCCCCGGTGCTGGGAGTCTCGGCATCCGATCCGCTCCTGAAGGAGATCCTGGACACCTACAACGCGAACCCGCAGAAGTACCTGCTGTACACCGACTTCCGGTGGGGCACCCCGGCGGCGTCGGAGATCTTCAACCCGGGGCTGCAGTCGCTGCTGCTCGGGGACCTGTCGGCCGCTGACCTCGCGCAGCAGGTGACAGACGGAGTCTCGCAGTGGCTGACCACGCCCTGACCGACGACGCTCTCGAGCCGTCACGCACGACCCCTGCCGCCACGCGCCCGCGTGGCGGCAGGGTCTCGCGGTGGCGGGCGGGCGGCGGGCTGCCGCTGAGGTCCGCCATGGTGTTCCTGCTGCCGGCTCTCGTGCTGTTCGGCATCTTCGTGCTCTACCCGATGCTGACGGCGTTCTCCTATTCGTTCTTCTCCTGGAGGGGGACGGCGAGGTCGGATTTCTCCGGGCTCGACAACTTCTTCACGCTGTTCACCCAGGACCCGTACAAGAGAGACATCCCGAACGCGTTCCTGCACAACGTCCTGATGTTCATCGGCGCCATCGTCGGCCAGAACACGCTGGGCATGGCGCTGGCCGTCGCCCTCCACAGACGGCGGTGGGGCAAGCGCCTCTTCCAGGTGCTGTTCACCATGCCGTACCTGGTCAGCCCCATCGTCATCGGGTATCTGTGGACGCTCATGCTGTCCCCGACCTTCGGGCCGGTCAACGCGATGCTCAAGGCCATCGGACTGGAATCCCTCGCGCTGCCCTGGCTGGGCTCGCCGACCACGGCCATCTGGGTGGTGGTCGTCGTCTCGGTCTGGCAGTGGGTCGGCTTCCCCATGCTCCTGTACGGTGCCGCGCTGGGCGGCATCCCGGAGGAGCTGGATGAGGCCGCCTCCGTGGACGGCGCGACGGCGCGCCAGCGGTTCTTCTCCATCACCCTGCCGCTGCTGTGGCCCGCCATCATCACCGTGAGCATCCTCGCGTTCATCGGCGCGATGGAATCCCTCGCCCTGCCCTATGCGATGGGCGGCGTGAGCGGAAGCCCCGCCGGCGCCACCGACGTGCTGTCGCTGGTCTTCTACCGGATCGCCTTCGAGTCCGGAGCGAGCAACGGCGTCGGGCTCTCCTCCGCCCTGGCGACGCTGCTGTTCGTGTTCATCTTCGGGGTCGCTCTGCTGACCACCTATCTGTCCCGCCGTCGAGAGGAGGCGCTGACGTGACCGCATCCGCTCCGGCATCGGCCATCCGGCGGCGACAGCCGTTCTCCGCCGGTCGACTGACCGTCACGATCCTGCTGTCGCTGTACGCGTTCGTCGCGATCGGCCCGCTGCTGCTGATGGTGTCCAACTCGCTGCGCCCCAGCAGGGGGATCTACACCGATCCGGTCGGCCTGCCCATCCCCCCGACGTTCGCGTCCTACCAGCTGGCCTGGACCAAGGGGAACTTCTCGCAGTACTTCCTCAACTCGTTCACCGTGACCACCTGCTCGGTCCTGCTGACGATCATCGTGGCGGTGCCGGCCGCGTACGCGATCGCACGATCCACGTCGAAGATCGTGGGCACCATCGAGGCCGTGTTCATCTCCGGGCTCATGCTCCCGGTGCATCTGGCGATCCTGCCGCTGTTCTACCTGATGGACTCGCTCCGCCTGGTCGACAACCCGGTCAGCCTGGTGTTCATCTACTCCGCGCTGGGCATCCCGTTCTCGATCTTCATCCTCACGTCGTTCTTCCGGCAGCTGCCGATCGAGCTCGAGGAGGCGTCCGAGCTGGACGGGGCAGGACCCTTCCGGCGGTTCGTCTCGGTCATGCTGCCGCTGGTGCGACCGGCGATCGCCACCGTCGCGATCTTCCGGTTCGTGCCCATCTGGAACGACTTCCTCTTCCCGCTCGTGCTCATGCGCTCGCCGCAGCACTACACGCTGCCGGTCGGGCTGACGTCGTTCTTCGGGCAGTACCAGACCGACTGGTCGGCGCTGTTCGCCGGGTTGGTGATCGCCACCATCCCGCTCGTCGTGCTCTTCCTGCTGGCGACCAAGCAGATCATCTCCGGACTGACGGCGGGGATGAGCAAGTGAGTCTCCTCGCCATCGACGTGGGAGGAAGCGCCAGTCGCTGGCGCACCACGGATGCCGAGGGCACCGCGCCCGGATTCCGGATCGGCGAGGAGGGGATCGTCGTCGCGGAGCTGCTGGAGCCGGTCGCGCGCAGTCTGGGTGAGGAGCCCGACCTCGTCGTGCTCGCGATGAGCGGTGTCCTCGGACTGGCGGGGCGCATCGCGGACGTGCATGCTGCGATCAGGTCGTGGTGGCCGGCGGCGCGGACCGTCGTGTGCTCGGATGCCGTCAGCGCGCTCGTCGGTGCGCACGGCCTGGGCGGCGGAGTCGTCGTCTCCGCCGGAACCGGCGCGATCGGTCTCGGCTCCGACCTCCAGACGATCTGGCGCCGCACGGACGGCTGGGGGCATGTGCTCGGTGATGAGGGCAGCGCGGCATGGATCGGGATCGAGGGGCTGCGCGCAGCGCTGCGCGGGCACGATGGGCGACCCGGCGGATCGGCCGCACTCATGGCCGCTGCGCGGGCCCGATTCGGTCCGCTCCGGCAGCTGCCGTCGCAGATCTACACCCGGCAGGACCGCTCCCGCGTTCTGGCGGAGTTCGCCCCCGACGTCTCGGCGGCCGCCGCCCACGATGACGTCGCCCGAACCATTCTCGCCACCGCCGGTGCGCATCTCGCCGAGACCGCCATCGCAGCGCAGGCGCCCGGAGTGCCGCGCCGGGCGGCCCTGGTCGGCGGAGTCCGCGCGGCGGGCGCCCCGTTGCTCGCCGCGTTCGCGGGACGGCTGCAGGAGGCGGGCCTGGAGGACCGGACTCCTGCGGGCACATCCCTGGACGGAGCCGAGGCGATCGCGCGCGCTCTCGCCGAAGACTTCCACGCGATCGCCGCGGGCGATCCCTACCTGACGAAGGAGATTCCATGATCGATCTGAGCGTGCTGGCCGGAGGGCTGATCGTGTCATGTCAGGCGCGCAAGGACAACGCCCTGCACGGGCCCGTGCACATGTCGGCGGCGGCCGTCGCGGCCGTGCGGGGAGGCGCCGTGGGGATCCGTGCGGAAGGAGCCGCAGACGTGGCGGCGATCCGTGCGGCCGTCGACGTTCCGATCATCGGCATCCGCAAGATCCTCGACGGCAGACCCGTCTACATCACGCCCTCACTGGAGGTCGCGGCGGAGGTCGTGGCCTCGGGCGCCGACATCGTCGCCGTCGACGCGTCGCTGCGCGACCGGGACGGCGGCGAGTCGGGTGCGACGCTCATCCGTCGCATCCGGGAGGAACTGGGCGTGCGAGTCATGGCGGACATCGACGGCATCCCCGCTGCGGAGGCCGCGGCCGAGGCCGGAGCCGACCTCATCAGCACCACGCTTTCCGGGTACACCGGCGGCACGGTGCCCGCAGAGCCCGACATCGCCCTGATCAGCGACCTGCGCGGTCGCGTCGATGCGCCGGTCGTCGCCGAGGGTCGAATCTGGTCACCGCAGGACGTCACCGATGCGTTCGAGGCCGGGGCGTGGGCGGTCGTCGTCGGGACCGCTGTCACCAATCCGCAGCGGATCACGGCGCGCCTGGTGACCGGGATCCCGGCGCGGTGACGGCGATGGAAGCAGACGAGATCGTCGAGGCCGTCGTCTCGCAGGTGGTCGGCGCACGGCTGGCGACGGCCGCCGCGGCCGGGGTGTCGCATGGCGGTGTGCGCGCGATCGCGACGGCGGGAACGTTCTCCCGCGACGACGCTCGGGCGATCGACGCCGACGCGCTGTTCGACCTGGCCTCGGTGTCGAAGACCTACACCGCCGCCGTGATCGCTCAGCTCATCGCCGAGGGCCGGTTGGACCCGGACGCGCCGGTCGCGGAGGTGCTGCCGGTGGGAAGCGGTCCGGATGCCGAGCGCATCACCCTGCGCATGCTCCTGACCCACACCGCCGGACTGCCCTCGGACGTCTTCCTGTGGAAGGAACCCCACGTGCCGGAGCGCGAGCGTCTGCTTCGCGTGCTCAGCACGCCCCTGCAGACCGCCCCCGGCGCCGAGTTCCGCTACTCCTGCACAGGCTATATCGCCGCGGGCGCGATCGCGGAGACGGTGACCGGCCGAAGCCTGTCCGACCTGGTCGCCGCCCGCATCACCTCTCGGCTCGGCGCGGCGGCGACGTCGTACGGCCCCGTCCCCGCCGACCTGGCCGTCGCGACGGAGGACGAGTCCTACATCGGGCGCGGGCTGGTGCGCGGAGAGGTGCACGACGAGCTGAACTGGTACCTGGGCGGGCGGGTCGGCAACGCAGGCCTGTTCGCCCCGATCGACGATGTGCTCCGCTTCGCCGAGTCGTTCCTGGACGACGGGCTGCTCGGGCCCGACGGGTACCCGGTCATGACCAGACCCTCGCCCATCCCCGATCACGCCGGAGGCTTCGCGCACTCCTTGGGACTGCGCATCGGTGACGCGAGCTTCATGGGCGCGGCCCCGGCGATCGGCCACACCGGCTTCACGGGCACGATGTGGTGGGCGATCCCCGAGAAGCAGCTGGCGGTCGTCCTGCTGACCAATCGGGTCCATCCGCACCGTGATGCGGTGGACATCTCGCCGACTCGTCGTCGCTTCAGCGATCAGGCGCTCGCGCTGGTGTCCTGAGCGGAGTCCGCTCAGCGGTCGTCTCCGGTCTGCTCGAAGCCGCCTCCGTCGTAGCGCAGCCGATGCGCGTCCAGCAGCCGCCGACGCGCCTCGTCGGAGCCGGGCACCGCCTCACGGTGCAGCTGCGCGGCGCGGACGAAGATGAAATCGACCAGCGCCAGCTGCGCCATCCGGCCCGACATCGCACCGGAACGGTACTCGGTCTCCCTGGCCACCGTGCACAGCACGTGATCCGCTGTGCGGGCCAGGGGAGAGTCCGGGTAGTTCGTGATGGCGACCGTCGTCGCCCCGGCCTCCTTGGCCGTCGCGATCGCGTGCACGGTCTCGACGGTCAGACCGGAGTGCGAGATGCCCAGGGCGACGGACCCCGGGTTCAGCAGTGATGCGCTGGTGAGGGCGAGATGCGGATCGGACCAGTGCGAGGCCGCCAGCGCCAGTCTCAGCAGCTTCTGCTGCAGGTCGATGCCCGCGATCGCGCTGGTCGCCGAGCCGTAGATGTCGATGCGCGGTGCGGCGATGAGCGCGGCGACGATCGCCTCCAGCTCGCCGACATCGACGGCCGCCGCCGTCGCCTGGATCGCGTGCAGCTCGTGCATGGTCACCTTGCTGATGACCTCTGTCGCGGTGTCCGTGGCCGAGACGGCGGTGTCGGACAGGCCGAAGCGGCTCAGTTCGGTGGACGCCCGTGTGACGGCGGCCGTCAGTCGTCGTTTGAAGTCGCCGAAGCCCGTCGTCCCCACGGCACTGCAGAAGCGGGCGACGGTCGCGACGGACACCCCCGCACGCGCGGCGAGCTCTGTGATCGTCATCCGCTCGACCGCCTCGGGCTCGGCCAGCACGATGTCGGCGATGGATCGTTCCGATCGGCGCAGCCCCGGCAGCGCCTGCTGGGTGAGGTCGAGGATGTCGTCGGGATTGGTCATGGTCCACCTGGTGCACATCTTCTCATGCGGCGCCGACCACCCGGTTCAACCGCTCCGACATGATGAGCCCCAGCGCCACCAGCACCAGCAGGAACAGCGGGAGGGTCCCCGTGCCCGTCGCCTCCGCGATCGCGCCGAACGCGGGTGGGGCGAGAGTGGACCCTGTGTAGGCGGCCGCCATCTGGATGCCGATGATGGCCTGCGAGCTGCGCGGGCCGAAGTTTGCGGGCGTGGAGTGGATGATGGCCGGGTAGACGGGAGCCGCACCCAGCCCTGCGATCACGAGCCCGACCAGCGCCGGCAGGTCGGCCTCCAACGGGAGCGCGATGAGCGCCGACCCCGCCGCGACGGCGGCGAAGCCGCCGCGGATGAGCATCCGATCCCCGATGCGGTCGGCGAAGAACCCGGCCAGGAAGCGGCCGGCCGTGATGCCCAGCAGGAAGAGCGAGGCGAAGGCGGCCGCTGTGGCCGGCGAGACACCCCGATCGGCCACGAGATAGGTGGACGCCCACAGGATCGACGTGCTCTCGAACGCGCAGTACGCGAAGAACGCCGTCAGGATCAGCCCGACGCCGGGAATGCGCAGCGCACGGACGAGCCCCACGGGACCGGTGCCGTCCTCGGATGCCGCGGTCGGAGCGCCCGCATCCGTCTTCCCGGCATCCGTCTTCCCGGGATCCGTCTTCCCGGCATCCGCCGCGAGCGGACCACCGCCGGGCCGGAGTCTGTCCATGCGGCCCCACAGCGGCAGGGTGATCAGCAGGAGCAGCGTGAGCACGGATTGCCCGAGCCCGACGACCAGGTATGCGCTGGACCATCCGAGGTCGGCCGTGAGCGCGTGGCTCATGATGAACGGGCTGATCGACGCGCCCACTCCCCAGAAGCTGTGCAGCCAGTTCATGTGCCGTGCGGCGTAGTGCAGCGCCACGTAGTTGTTCAGCGCCGCGTCCACCGCCCCGGCGCCCAGGCCGTACGGGACCGCCCACCCGCACAGCATCCAGAACGATCCGGATGCGGAGAACCCCAGAAGCGCCCCGGCCGTGAGCCCGACGCTCACCGCGGTGACGACCCCGGCCCCGAACCGGCGGGTGAGTCGTTCGGAGGCCAGGCTGGAGAGGATCGTCCCACCGGCGATGATCATCGTCACGATGCCCGCGAACGAGACGGGCACGTCGAGGTCGCGCTGCATGACCGGCCAGCCCGCGCCGAGCAGGGAATCCGGCAGGCCGAGGCTGATGAAGGCGATGTAGATGATCGCGAGCAGGAACGAGTACACGGTGGGCGGGACTGCCTTTCACGGCGATGGAGGAGCCGAGTCGGCCGGGTGCGGTGTCGTCGAAGCGGGCACCCGCGTGGACTCGGGCGCACCTTGAGGATAGCCACCCGGCCGGGCGCCGGTGCGCATTCGGAGCGACACCGTGCTCCCACCCCCGCACGGGGGCCAATAAGCTGGGTGACGATGCCCTTCGAACGAGTCCGCCGATGATGCGGGATGACACGCTGCGGCGTCGGCTGTCCAGTCCGACGCCCTATCGCGCGATCATCGCCGTGCTGCTGTCGACGGGGCTGTGCGCGTCGTTCCTGTTCACGCTGGTCGTGCCCATCCAGTCCGAGCTTCCAGCGCTGCTGAACGCCGATCGCGAGGACACCGCGTGGGTCGTGACGGCCACGCTGCTGGCATCCGCGGTGGTCACCCCGATCGCCGGGCGCCTCGGCGACATGTACGGCAAGCGCCGCATCATCCTCTGGCTGCTGGCGGTGACACTGCTCGGATCGATCATCGTCGCGCTGTCCTCGCAGATCGCCGTCGTGATCGTGGGTCGGACGCTGCAGGGCGCGATGTCGGGGGTCATCCCGCTGGGGATCTCCGTCATGCGGGACGTGCTGCCCACCGAACGGGTGGACGCGGCCGTCGCGATGATGAGCGCCACGCTCGGCGTGGGCGGCGCGGTGGGGCTCCCCGTCAGCGCGCTGATCACCGAGCACGCCGACTGGCACGTGCTGTTCTGGATGACGGCGGGACTGTGCGCGATCGCCCTCGTGCTCGTGCTGCGGATCATCCCCGTCGACGTGCTGCGGGTGGCCGGGCGCTTCGACTATCTCGGCACGATCGGGCTGAGCATCGCGCTGCTGGGCGTGCTCCTGGCGGTCTCCCGTGGGGACCAGTGGGGGTGGCTGAGTCCGCTGACGCTCGGATGCGGGATCGGCGGCGTCCTCGTGGGGATCCTGTGGGCGTGGAACCAGCTGCGCGCTCGAGAGCCCCTGCTGGATCTGCGCGTGGCCGCGCGGCGCCCGGTCCTGCTGACCAATCTCGCGTCCATCGCGATGGGCTTCGCCCTGTTCGCCTCGAACGTCGTCTATCCGCAGCTTCTCGAGCTGCCCGTCGAATCCGGCGCGGGCTTCGGACTGTCCCTGCTGATGGCGAGTTTGATCGTCATGCCCTCCGGTGTGCTCATGATGCTGCTCTCGCCCGTCGCCGGGCGCGTGGCGCGCGCGGTCGGGCCGAAGGTGCTGCTGATCGTGGGCTCGCTCGCCCTCGTCGCCGCCTACGGGTTCACGATCGCGCTGCACACCACGGTGTGGCAGATCCTCGTCGCCAACCTGCTGATCGGCGTCGGGATCGGCTTCGGCTACGCCGCCATGCCCATGCTCATCATGCGCTCCGTGCCGCAGAACGAGACGGGCGCCTCCAACGGTCTCAACGCCCTGTTCCGCTCGCTCGGCACGAGCGCGGCGGCCGCGGTGATGGGCGCGGTGCTGGCGGCATCCAGTGCGCAGAGCCCCGCCGGGCTGCCGACCTCGGAGGGCTTCATGCTGACGTTCGTGCTGGGGATCATCGCCGCGGCCGTCGCGTTCGCCATCGCGATGCTCATCCCCTCGGCGCCGGCCGAGGAGGCGCACCCGTCGCTCCCGGAGGAGTGACGCGCGGCTTCGCACGACTGCTCCGGGAGCGACGTGCGTGTCGTTCCCGCGCTCTCTCCGCGACCGGGGCGGCCGATCCCTGGGCTGTGCGTCCTCGAGGCCGTACGATGGGCGCACCGCGCAATCTCTAAAAAAGAGAACACTTGCATTTAGAATGGCATGTGGTGTCTGATGGATGATGAGCACGCACAGGAGGACGGCCATGACGATGACGGCGATGCAGGGGGAAGAGACGGATGCGCGCGTCGACGCACCGCGACGGGTGCGCGTCGAGACGGTGCCCAGGCCCGTCGATCTCGACGCCGCCGAGCAGGCCGGGCGGATGTTCCTCAAGGCGCTCGGCATCGACCCCGATGCCGAGGATGCGCCGGACCTCGCGCGCACGCCGCGCCGCTTCGCCGAGGCGTATGCCGAGATGCTCTCACCCGCGCCCTTCGACTTCACGACCTTCGCCAACGCCGAGGGCTACGACGAGCTGGTGCTCATCAGGGACATCCCCGTGCAGTCGCTGTGCGAGCATCACCTGCTGCCGTTCACCGGCGTGGCGCACGTCGCCTACCTGCCCGCGGACCGCGTGGTCGGGCTGTCGAAGATCCCGAGGATGGTCGACCACTTCGCCCGGCGGCCGCAGACCCAGGAGCGCCTGACCGTGCAGATCGCCGAGGCGCTCGCCGAGCGGCTGCAGCCGCGCGGGATCGGCGTGGTCATCGAGGCGACGCACACCTGCATGACCCTGCGCGGCGCCAGGGCCACCGGCTCTTCGACGTCCACCTCCGCCCTGCGCGGCATCCTGCGCAGCGATGCGCGTTCGCGGGCGGAGTTCTTCGCCCTCGCGGCGGACCGCACGCGCTGAGCATCCGTGCGGACCACAGACGAGACAGCACCCATGGAAGGAACAGAAGAGATGACCATCGCGATCGTCGGCGGGGGCCTCGCGGCCGCCACTGCCGCAACGGAACTGCGTGAGAAGGGCTACGACGGGGAGGTCGTGATCTACTCCGCCGAGGACCACCTCCCCTACGAGCGTCCGCCGCTGTCGAAAGAGGTGCTGCTGGGAGCCAAGAAGGCCGACGACGCGAGAGTGCACGACGAGTCCTGGTACACCGAGAACGACGTGCGGCTGGAACGCGGCGTGCGGGTCGTCTCGATCGACCCCGCCGCGCACACGCTGCGCACCGAGTCGGTCGCCGGCGGTGAAGGGGCCGAGCACTCGTACGACAGACTGCTGCTGGCCACCGGCGCCTCACCCCGGCACTTCGATGTCGCCGACCGGGTCGCCGACCCCGTCTACCTGCGCACGGTGGAGGACAACGCCCGGCTGGTGGAGGCGCTCAAGCCCGGTGCGAAGGTGGTCATCGTCGGAGCGGGCTGGATCGGACTGGAGGTGGCATCCGCCGCACGGCAGAAGGACGCCGAGGTCACCGTCTACGAGGTCGCGGACCTGCCGCTGGTGGGCGTGCTCGGCCCCGAGGTCGCCACCCTGTTCGCCGACCTGCACCGCGCGCACGGCGTGGACCTGCGGCTGAGCACCGCGGTCGATGAGGCCGCGCTCGCCGAGGCGGACCTCGTCGTGGTCGGCATCGGGGCGATCCCCGCCACCGAGCTCGCCGAGCAGGCCGGCCTCGCCGTCGACCGCGGTGTGCTCGTCGACGAGACCCTGCGCACCTCCGACCCCGACATCTACGCGATCGGTGATGTGGCCTCCCAGCAGCACCCGGTGCTGGGCCGTCGCATCCGCGTCGAGCACTGGGACACCGCCATCGAGCAGGGCAAGGTCGCGGCCCACAACCTCGCCGGCGGTTCCGAGCAGTACACCCGTCTGCCGTACTTCTTCACCGATCAGTACGATCTGGGCATGGAGTACTTCGGCAGCGTCGGCCCCGACGGCTACGACAGGGTCGACATCGAGGGGAATACCGACGTCGCCCACGGTGGAGCGTTCCGCGCCTACTGGGTCAAGGACGGCACCGTTCGCGCGGCCATGCATGCGAACGACTGGGATGCATCCGGCGCCGTGCGCGACAGCATCGGCACGGCTCGATGACGGCAGGCGCGCACACGCCCGCCGGGGGAGCGGATGCCGGTGAGCCCGGTGGCCGGCTGACGCGCCGGATCGGCGTCCGCGACTTCGACTTCTCCCGGCAGGTCGCGGTCATGGCGGTGATCAACCGCACGCCCGACTCGTTCTACGACCGGGGTGCGACCTTCGCCCTCGACCGTGCCGTGGAGCGCGCGCTGCGCGCAGGGGACCAGGGCGCCGACTGGGTGGACATCGGCGGCGTCCCGTTCGGCCGGGGGCCGGCGGTGACCACCGCCGAGGAGATCGACCGGGTCGTGCCCGTGGTGGCCGCCATCGCCGACGCCCGCCCGGAGCTGGTGATCTCCGTCGACACCAACCGCGCCGACGTGGCGGCCGCCGCCATCGACGCGGGTGCCGCCGTCATCAACGACACCAGCGGGCTGGGCGACGCGCGCATGGCGGACGTCATCGCGCGCAGCCGGGCGCACGTCGTGATCACGCACAGCGTGGGCCCGCCACGGGCCGAGAAGCCCGCCGCGCACTACGACGACGTCGTCGGTGAGGTGCGCTCGTTCCTCGTCGAGCGCGCGGCCCGTGCCCAGACCGCGGGAGTGCCGTGGGAGCGGATCATCATCGACCCCGGTCATGACCTCGACAAGAACACCCTGCACACGCTGGAGATCACCCGACGGCTCGACGAGATCGCCTCCATCGGCGCGCCGCTGCTGGTGGCCGTGTCGAACAAGGACTTCATCGGGGAATCCCTCGACCGTCCCCAGGGGGAGAGGCTGTCCGGCTCGCTCGCGGCGATGGTGTCCTGCATCCTCAGCGGGGCGAGGATCGTGCGCATGCACGACATCCCGCAGACCGTCGACGCTGTGCGCATGACAGAGGCCATCCTCGGCTGGCGGCAGCCGGTCCGGCTCGAGCACAACACGCACCCCACGCACAATGTCTGAGACGTCCGCCACCGCGCCGATCGACCGCATCTGGCCGGATGCCGCGGCCGACCTGGACGACGCCGCACTGCTCGCGCTCACGGCGTTCCCGCCGGATCGGACCTGGCTGCGGGTGAACTTCATCGCCAGCATCGACGGCGCCTCCGACCGCGAGGGGCGCTCGGGGACGCTCGGGGACGCCGCCGACCGGAGGCTGTTCGACCTGCTGCGCAGGCCCGCCGACGTCGTGCTGGTGGGGGCCGGGACGCTGCAGACGGAGGGCTACGGCGGGCTGCGGGTCGACGACGCGTCGGTCGCCTGGCGGACGGATGCCGGGCTGCCGCCGCATCCCGTGCTCGCCACGATCAGCCGTCGTCTGACGTTGGACCCCGCATCGGCGCTGTTCCAGGACGCCCCGGTGCGTCCGATCGTCTACACCACGGCATCCGCTCCCGCCGGGCGGCGGGAGACGCTGTCGCAGGTGGCGGATGTCGTCACCGTGGGGGAGACGGATGCCGACCTGCGGCGCGTCCGTGCCGACCTCGCCGCGCGCGGGCTGCACCGGATCCACTCCGAGGGAGGCCCGCAGGTGTTCGGAGCGCTGCTCGCCTCCGGAGCCGTCGACGCCCTGCATCTCACGATCGCGCCGAGCCTGCAGGCCGGCGGCGCGCGTCGCATCGCGACGGGGCCCGCCGCGCCGCGCGATGCCCGACTGGCATCCGTTCTTCGGGCGGGGGACGAGCTGCTGCTGCACTACCTGCTCTGACGGATGCCGCGGATCATCCCGCCGGTCGAATTCGACGGTCAGGACATCCGCAGTCGGCGCTCGCCGCGGGAGATCAGCTGCCGCACGGCCGCCGGCGACTTGTCGATGATCGCACCGATCTCCACGGCCGACATGCCGTGCGCACGGTGCAGCACGACAGCCGCACGGGCTTCGGGCGTGAGCCGCTCGGCGAGATGGAGCAGGGCGAGGGAGAGCATCTCGCGGTCGGCGACGGCGTCCTCCGGCAGCCGCGAGGTGGCGACGGGCTCGGGGAACCAGCACCCGGTGTACTCCTCACGGACGGCGGCCAGCGCGCGCATACGGTCGATCGCCCTGCGCACGCAGGTCGTCGTCAGCCACGCGGGCCACGAGCGCACCGGCGCGGCATTCGACCGCTCCGCCTTCAGCGCGTCGATCGCGACCTCCGAGACGACGTCCTCGGCGTGGCCGAAATCCCCCAGCATCCGATATGCGATGCCGATCAGCCGGCCGCGCTCCGCCGCCCAGGCGCGCGCCGCGGGCGTGATGGGGATCATGCAGCCAGGCTACGCTCCGTCACACGATCGGGTGCTCGTCGTCCACCGGCGGCTGCATGCGGGTCGAGATGGCGATGCGGTTCCACACGTTGATGGTGCAGATCGCCATGACGATCCCGCCCAGTTCACTGTCGGAGAAGTGCTCGGCCGCGGCATCCCAGATCTCATCGGTGACGGTGTCCGGGCCGAGCTTCGTGATCGCGTCGGTGAGGGCGAGTGCCGCGAGTTCCTTCGGCTCGAACAGGTTCCGCGCGTGCTGCCACGCCCCGACGGCGTGCAGCGTGCGCTGCGGGATGCCGGCCTTCGCGCCGTCCGTGGCGTGCATGTCGACGCAGAACCCGCAGCCATTGAGGATCGACGCCCTCAGCTTGATGAGCTCGTACAGCCGCTTCTCCACGGACTTGCTCGCGTACGCCTCCATTCCGAGCACTGCGGCGTAGCCGGTCCTGTTGGTGCGCGACAAGTCGATCCGGGTCATCATCATCCTTCCGCGAGGTCGCCACTCTGGCGCCCTCCTGTATATGTCGGATCGGGGCACGGGAGTGTGACAGTCGACGCCCGGTGGCGGCCCCTGCGGGACGAGGCGGCCCGCACCCGTCATCCGTCTGCCGCCCATCCGCACTCCTGAGAGAATGGAACCCGTCCCGAGCGTTCGACCCGAGGAGACCCCTTGACCAGGACCGATGTGCGGTACGTGTCCACCCGCGGCGGCATGGCACCGCAGCCCTTCAGCGAGACGCTGCTGGAGGGGCTCGCACCCGACGGCGGCCTGGCCGTGCCCGCGCAGCTGCCCTCGGTCGACGCCGAGACCCTGGAGGGTTGGCGGGCGCTGACCTACCCGCAGCTGGCCGCCGAGGTGCTGGGCCTGTTCGCCACCGACATCCCCCGTGAGGACCTGGCGCGGATGACGGCCGCGGCGTATGCGGACTTCCCCGACGAGGTCGTGCCGCTGCGCTCCATCGGCGGCGGCATCACCCTCGTCGGGCTGTCCGAGGGGCCGACGCTGGCGTTCAAGGACATGGCCATGCAGTTCCTCGGCCAGGCGCTCTCGCACGTGCTGGAGCGCAAGGATCAGGTGCTCAACATCGTGGGAGCCACCTCGGGAGACACCGGATCCGCGGCCGAGCACGCGCTGCGCGGCAAGGAGCGCGTGTCGGTGTTCATGCTCTCCCCGCAGGGGCGGATGAGCCCGTTCCAGCGTGCGCAGATGTACTCGCTCGATGACGCGAACGTGCACAACATCGCCGTGGCGGGCGTGTTCGACGACTGTCAGAACCTCGTCAAGCGGCTCTCCGGCGATCTCGACTTCAAGCACGCCCACCGGCTCGGGGCGGTCAACTCCATCAACCTCGGGCGGATCGCCGCGCAGGCCGTCTACTACTTCTGGGCCTGGCTTCGGGTGACGGATGCCGTGGAGCCGGAGTTCCGCCGAGGCTTCGAGGTCTCCTTCGCGGTGCCCTCCGGCAACTTCGGCAACATCCTCTCCGGCTTCTACGCCAAGGGCATGGGCGTGCCGATCCGTCGCCTCGTGCTCGCGGCCAACGAGAACAACGTGCTGGACGAGTTCTTCCGCACCGGCGTCTACCGGCCGCGCTCGGCCGCCGACACCTACGCCACCTCGAGCCCGTCGATGGACATCTCCAAGGCCTCCAACCTGGAGCGCTTCATCCACGAACTCGTCGGGCGCGACCCGCGGCGCGTCGCCGACTTCTTCCGGGCGATCGACGAGCAGGGGTTCGTCGACCTCTCGGCCGAGCAGCCGCGGTTCGACGCGGAGTTCGGCATCGTCAGCGGCACGTCGACTCACGCTGACCGGCTGGCGACGATCCGCGCGGTGCATGAGGCGTCCGGTGAGCTCATCGATCCGCACACCGCCGACGGCGTGAAGGTCGCCCGCGACCACCTCGAGCCGGACGTGCCCATGCTCGTGCTGGAGACGGCGAAGCCGCAGAAGTTCGCCGAGACCATCCGTGAGGCGACCGGCATCGAACTTGAGCTGTCACCGGAGCTGCGCGGCATGCTGGACGCCCCGCAGCACGTCACCGAGATGGTCGACGACGAGCAGGCGCTGCGGGAGTTCATCGCCGCGCACGCGCTGCACTGATCCGGCTCGCCGGATTCCTCGGCGACCGGCTCCGCTCAGCGCGACGCCAGCCATTCCCGGAAGGTCTGCACCCCGTGGTCCGCGTCCGGGCCGGGCAGCGCGGTGCCTGCGCGCATGCCCGCCATCTGCCTGGTCGGCACGTTGAGCGCCGGGATCCACCCCCGGCGCCCATCGGCGCGCGCCACCTGGCGGACCATGTCGGCGAGGCTCTCCTCGCGCGGTCCGGCGAGATCCCGCACGCGGCCTGCGGCGGGGCCGGCGGCCAGGGCCGCCAGCCGCGCAGCCACCTCGGCGGCGGCCACCGGCTGGACCCTGGCGTTCGGAGCGAACCGCAGCGGACCGATGCTCGCCCGCGCCTGCATTTGCTCCGCGAACTCGTGGAACTGCGTCGTGCGAAGGATCGTCCAGGGCACGGGCGACGCCTCGACCACGCGCTCCTGGGCGACCTTCCCCGCGTAGTAGTCGTGCGGATTCCGGTCGATGCCGACGATCGACAGCAGCACGAGGTGAATCACGCCCGCTTTCGCGCCGGCGGAGATGAGGTTCCCGGTCGCGGTCGTGAAGAACGAGACTGCGGCATCCGCCTTGAGCGTCGAGATGCTCGTCGTGTCGATCACGGCGTCGACGCCGGCCAACGACTCCTCAAGACCCTCGCCGGTGACGAGGTCGACCCCCTCGGATCGGCTCAGCACCACGGCCTCATGGCCGGCGGCGCGAACCGCCTCGACGGTGGGGCGGCCGACCGTCCCAGTCCCTCCTGCGACGGCGATCCTCATCACACGTCCTCCTTCTCATCGATGGTCTCACGCGGTCCGGGCAGCATCAGCAGGATGCCGAGCGCCAGGTTCCCGCCGAGGGAGACGACGTTGCCGATCGCGTCGACAGTCGCCATCCCTCCGAGCTTCGTGACGTGGTAGAGCAGGTGCGGGAGACCGAAGACCGTCCAGGCCACTCCGACCACGCGCGCCGCAGCCGCGTCACGGGCGAACGCCGCGGCGATGCTCGCGACGGCGAGTCCGAGGTACAGGGCGCCGACGTCGCGGATCAGATGCTCGTTGAAGGGCCCGTCCACCGCCACCCAGATTCGTCCGAAACCCGGGAAGGCGTCGTAGAACCCGGTCGGCCATACCGCAGCCCACAGGCCGACGTACACGCCGATCGCGGCCGTGACACCCAGCAGGATGCGTCGTGCGAACATGCTCATACATCACCGACGACGCAGGCTCCGCGAACGTGAGCCTCACATCTGGGCACGCAGCTTCGTCGGATGTTCGAGAGGAGGTGCCGATTGGGTGAGGAGCTGGAGCGGGAGCGACGGTCGCTGACGCTGCTGGCGTACCGGATGCTGGGCACTGTCGCCGATGCCGAGGATGCCGTGCAGGAGACGTACGTGCGCTGGTATCGCCTGACCTCGTCTGAGCGCCAGGCGATCCGCAATCCGGCTGCCTGGCTGACGCGGGTCGTCGGTCGAGTGTGCCTGGACATCCTCGGTTCGGCTCGGAGTCGCCGCGAGCGGTACGTCGGCGAATGGCTGCCCGAGCCCATCCCCGGGGAATGGCCCGTCACCGTCACCGCCTCCGCTGATCCGCTGGACCGTGTCACGCTCGACGAGTCGGTGAGCATGGCGCTGATGATCGTGCTGGATTCGCTCACGCCTGCCGAGCGGGTCGCGTTCGTGCTCCATGATGTGTTCGCTGTCCCGTTCGCCGACATCGCCGAGATCGTCGGCCGCAGCACGGATGCCGTGCGGCAGCTCGCCTCGCAGGGGCGCCGACGCGTGCGTGATCGCCGCGCGGGTCTGGCCACCCGCGAGCGGCACGATGCGGTGGCACAAGCGTTCGCGGCGGCCGCGGCGACCGGTGAGCTGGGTCGGCTGATCACGGTTCTCGACCCCGATGTCGTGCTTCGCTCGGATGGCGGCGGGAGGGTGTCGGCCGCTCGTCGCCCGGTGTTCGGCGCCGACCGTGTGGGGCGCTTCCTGCTCGGTGCGCCGCGTCTCTCGCCCGATCGGGTGCTGACCCCGGTGACGACTCCCGACGGCATCGCCTTCCTCGGCACCGTCGACGGACGCCCGGATGCGCTCATCTCACTGACCGTCTCCGGCGACCGCGTCACCGAGGTCCACATCGTCCGCAACCCGGACAAGCTCACGCTCTGGTGATGCCGCGCAGGCCTGCCCGCCGGGGCCCGGCGTCGGCGTCCTCGCCATAGGCTGAGGGCATGAGCACCGTTCGTCCCGGCATCGCCGAGCGCCTCTCTCAGATGATCCGGCTGCCCACCGTGTCGGCGGAGCTCGCGCAGCGCGGGCTCGAGCCCTTCGCGGCGTTCGAGCGGCTGCTCGCCGAGCTGTACCCGCTCGTGCACGAGCACCTCGCCATCGAGAAGCACACCGACCTCGGGCTGCTGTTCCACTGGAAGGGGCGGGACGCGGCATCCGACCCCGTCGTCCTCATGGCGCACTACGACGTCGTGCCCGTCGACGAGACCGACCCGTGGACGCACCCGCCCTTCGACGGCGTGATCGCCGACGGACGCGTCCACGGGCGCGGCGCGCTGGATGACAAGGGTCCGCTGATCGTCGTGATCGAGGCCGTCGAGAACCTGCTGGCCGACGGTTTCGTCCCCGCCCGCGACGTCTACCTGTCCTTCGGCGGCAACGAGGAGACGTTCGGAGACGCCGCGCTGGCCATCGCCGATGCGTTCCGGGAGCGAGGCATCACGCCGTGGCTGGTGGTGGACGAGGGCGGTGCGGTCGTCGACGCCCCGCTGCCGTTCGTGCCCGGTAGCGCCGCCATGATCGGGGTGGGGGAGAAGGGCATCCTCTCGCTGCGCCTCTCCGCCCGCGGTGAGGGCGGCCACGCCTCGACTCCGCCCGAGCTCACGGCCGTGCGTCGCGTCGCCCGTGCCGTGAGCAGACTGGACCCGTCGATGTTCCCCGCGCGCACGCCGCGGGCCATCGGACGGATGCTCGCACAGCTCGGGTCGCGGACCCCGGGCGCGGCAGGTCTCGGCCTGCGTCTGCTGAGCCGGATGCCGTGGATCACCGCACGGGTGCTCTCCCGGCTCGGCGGCGAGCCCGCGGCACTCGTGCGCACCACGGTCGCAGCCACCATGCAGTCCGGCGGCACCGCCGCGAACGTGATCCCCTCGCAGGCCGCCGCGACGATCAACCTGCGCCTGGCGTTGGGCGAGACCATCGATGCCACCGTGCTGCGCGTGCGCGACCGCATCGCCGATCCGCTCGTGGCGATCGAGGTGCTCGACGGCAGCGGTCCGTCGCCGGAATCGGCGACGGACGGGGCGCCGTTCGCCCTGCTGGAGAAGGCGCTCAGCGTCTCGCATCCGGGCGTCCCCGCCGTGCCGTACGTGATGATGGCCGCCACCGACTCGCGGCATTTCCACCGCTTCGCGCCGGCCGTCTACCGGTTCGCCCCGCTGGAGATGACCGCCGCCCAGCGAGCGGCCATCCACGGCGTCGACGAGTACGTCGAGATCGCGTCGCTGCGCAGGGGCGAGCGATTCCATCGCGCTCTGCTCGAACAGCTACAGTGAGCTGACCCGGCACCGATCCGAACAGGAGGCGCGATGACGCGCACCGATCCCGCACGAGTGACCCTCGGCGCGCTCGCCGCCGTGGTCGGCTTCCTCGCCTTCGTCGAGTTCACCAGCGGAGTGCTGCAGGGGTACTACACGCCCATGCTCACCGACATCGCCCGGCATCTGCGCATCCACGACGCCGATGTGAACTGGCTCGAGGGAACCCAGCTGATGCTGTCGGCCCTGGTCGTGCCCGCCTTCGCGAAGCTCGGCGACATGATCGGGCACAAGCGGATGCTGCTGTGGTCCACGGCGCTCACCGGCGCCGCAGCCCTCGTGCTGCCGTTCACGGACTCGTTCGCGGTGTTCCTCGTCGGCTGGGCGCTGATGGGGTTCTACGTCGTGTGGCTGCCGCTGGAGATCGCGCTGATCTGGTCTCGGTCGCGGTCGATGACGGGCAGATCGGTGATCACCGCACGCGCGGCGGGGTTGCTCGTGGCAGCCCTCGAGGCCGGCGCCATCATCGGGGCGCTGGTCGGCGGGGCGCTCATCGACGCGCTGCCGTTGACGGTCGTGCTGCTCATCCCCGCGCTGCTGATCGTGGTGTGCTTCTTCGTGATCCTCGTCGGAGTGAAGGAGTCGCCCGAGCTGACCGGCGGACGTCTGGACACCGTCGGCATCGTGCTCATCTCACTCGCGCTCATCGCGTTCACCGGCGGGCTCAGCCTGCTGCGGCTGCCCGGCGGACTGACGAGCCCCTGGTCGTGGGCCGTGGTGGCGGCCGGGCTCCTGCTCGTGGTCCCGTTCGTGCTGTGGGAACTGCGCCACGACGACCCCGTCATCGACGTGCGCATGTTCCGCTCCCCGGCGCTCGGACCCGTGTTCCTCACCGCCGGGCTGTTCGGCGTCAGCGTGCTGGGCGCGCAGGCCCCGCTGTCGACCTTCGCACGGACGGAGCCTGCGGTGTACGGCTACGGGCTGGGGACGACGGGCTTCGCGACCTCGCTCATCATCGGCATCTACCTCATCGCGATGATCAGCGGCGCGCTGCTGTTCCCCGTCGTCGCGCGGCTGACGGCGCCCCGACTCACGCTCATGGGCGCCTCCGTGCTCGTCGGCGTCGGATTCCTGCTGTTCCTGCCGCTGCACGGGACCTACCTGCAGGTGGTCGTGAACATGGTGATCGTCGGGCTGGGCTCCGGGGCGCTCGTGGCGGCGCTGCCCGCGGCAGCGGCATCCGCCGCCCCGTCGACGCAGACCGGCGTCGCAACCGGACTCACCAACTCCGTCAAGACCGTGGGCGGTGCGATCGCGTCGTGCGTGTTCGGCATCGCGCTGCTGAACGGGGTGACGGATGCCGGCGCCGCGGCGGCCGAGGCGACCGCGGGGTCGCTGTCGGGGTACGTGACGGTGTGGGTCGTGTGCGGGGCGACCGCGCTGGCCGCGGCCGTGCTGCTGGCGTTCGTGCCGAAGCAGGCGTTCACCGACCGTGCGGTCGAGGACGGGCCGGCCGTCTGACACCGGCGCACCGGGTTCGCTCGCGCGCCAGATCCCGGCGGTTCGGGAGTCGCACCGGTCCGGGACCCGTGGACAGGTCTGCGCACTGCGCCGCCTGTGGACAGGGGACGGGCCGCCGGATCGACGCTACTGCGTCTGGTCGGCGGTGACCATCCAGGAGATCCCGAAGCGGTCGACGAGCATGCCGAACAGGCCGCCCCACGGCGGTGCGCCCAGAGCCATGGTGATGGTGCCGCCGTCGCTGAGACCGTCCCAGATCGACCGCGCGCGATCGACGTCTTCGCAGCTGACCGACACGGAGATGCCCTGCGGCGCCTGGTGGTCCATGCCTGTCGGCGTGTCGGAGCCGGCCAGCACCATGCCGTCGTCGGTGGTGAGCCAGGAGTGCATGATCAGGTGCGCGTCGGCCGGGTCGTGCGGCATCTGGGGGAACGACGAGAACTCGACGAGGTCGAGCGAGCCGCCGAGGACGGATCGGTAGAACGTCATCGCCTCGCGCGCATTGTCGCGGAACGACAGGTAGGCGGTGAGAATGCTCATGGTGCGCCTTTCCGCACGAGGGTCGAACGAGGATCCCTTCAGTGTGAGCGTCCCGCTGCGCGCGCGCAATGCCTGTTCCTCCGCATTCGCCGGGAGTCCGGGGGCGGTGCAGGCCGGCAGCACGCTCGCCCGCGCGGTGATCAGAGCAGGATCCGTCCGGAATGGACGCCGCGAAGCGGCAGATCGAGGCTGCGGTGGCCGACCGTGAAAGCCGATTTCACTTCAGTCATAAAGTAAGGCTAACCTAATTCAAAGCCGGGTAAGGGTCACCTAAGTCCCGGCGTCCGCGCATCCACGCGCACCTCGCAGAAGCAGAACAGGAGACTCTCCATGTCCGTGCCCAGAATCCTCGGAGCGACCGCCGTCGGCCTCGCCGGCCTCCTCGCCATCGCCGGCTGCGCGTCCTCACCCACGGCCGAAGCCGACGAGAAGACGTCGACCGAGAGCACTGTGACCGTCGAGGACAACAACGGCTCGCACGAGATCTCCACGCCCCCGGCATCCGTCGTCGCCACCGACAACCGCACCTTCCAGACGCTCAGCGACTGGGGGATCGAGCTCAGCGCCGCCGCCGTCTCTCTCATGCCCGTGACCGTCGGCTACGTGCAGGACCCGCAGATCGTCGACCTCGGCACCCACATGGAGCCCGACCTCGAGGCGGTGGTCGCCGTCGCGCCGGACCTGATCATCAACGGACAGCGCTTCACGCAGCACCACGAGAAGCTCGCAGCCCTCGTGCCGGATGCCACCATCCTCGAGCTCGACCCGCGTGAGGGCGAGCCGTTCGACGCCGAGCTCAAGCGGCAGATCACCGTGCTCGGCGAGATCTTCGGAAAGCAGGCCGAGGCCGAGAAGCTCTCCTCCGACTTCGACGCCGCGATCGCCCGCGTGAAGAAGGCGTACGACGCGGCCGACACGGTCATGGCCGTCACCACCTCCGGCGGCGAGATCGGATACATCGCCCCGACCGTCGGCCGCACGATCGGCCCGCTGTTCGACAGCCTCGGCCTCACCCCCGCGCTCGAGGTGGAAGGCGCCACCGACGACCACCAGGGCGACGACATCTCGGTCGAGGCCATCGCCGACGCCGACCCCGACTGGATGCTCGTGATGGACCGGGATGCGGTGTTCGCCGACGAGGAGCCGGACTACGTGCAGGCCGCCGACATCCTCGAGAAGTCGGACGCGCTCAAGAACGTCACCGCCGTCAAGGAGGGCCGCATCATCTACATGCCCACCGACACGTACCTCAACGAGGGCATCCAGACGTACACGACCTTCCTGAACGACTTCGCCGACGCGCTCGAGAAGGCCGCGAAGTAGGCCTCGCCCGGCGGCAGCCGCTCCCCGCCTCCGAGGACGGATGCAGCCGGGCGGACGTTCCCGCTGGAGCATCGCATCATGACACCCACCGTCCCCCTCGCGCCGCGGCGCGGCGGATCCCGGACCGGCACGGCCCGTTCCCGCCCCGGTCCCGGGCGGCTCTTCGACGTGAAGCTGCTCATCGGCATCCTCGTCGTCGCCGCCCTCCTCGTCGTCTCGCTCTTCACCGGCGTGTACGACATCGCAGGCGGCGCCGACGGCGCCGAGATGTTCCGGATCACCCGCATCCCCCGCACCATCGCGCTCGTGCTCGCGGGCGCCTCCATGGCGATGGCGGGTCTGGTGATGCAGCTGCTCACCCAGAATCGCTTCGTCGAGCCCACCACGACGGGCACCACGGAATGGGCGGGCCTCGGCCTGCTGGCGGTGATGGCGCTGGTTCCGCATCCGTCCCTCCCGCTGCGGATGGCGGGTGCGGTCGTCGCCGCGTTCATCGGCACGATGGTGTTCTTCCTGTTCCTGCGACGGATCTCGCTCCGCTCCTCGCTCATCGTCCCCATCGTGGGCATCATGCTCGGCGCCGTGGTCGGCGCCCTCTCCACCTATTTCGCCCTCGCCACGAACACCCTGCAGAGCCTGGGCGTCTGGTTCGCCGGCAGCTTCACCTCGGTGCTGCGCGGCCAGTACGAGATGCTGTGGATCGTCGCCGCGGTCGGCGTGATCGTCTTCGTCGCCGCCGACCGGCTCACCGTCGCCGGCCTCGGCGAGGAGGTCGCCACGAACGTGGGGCTCGACTACGACCGGGTGATCCTGCTGGGCACCGCGCTCATCGCCGTGGTCACCGGCGTCGTCACCGTGGTCGTCGGCAACCTGCCGTTCCTGGGGCTCATCGTGCCGAACGTCGTCTCGATGGTGCGCGGCGACGACCTGCGCAGCAACCTGCCCTGGGTCTGCCTGCTCGGCATCGCCATCGTCACGGTGTGCGACCTCATCGGAAGGACCATCATCATGCCCTTCGAGGTGCCGGTCTCGCTGATCCTCGGGATCGTCGGCGCGGTCGTGTTCGTGCTCCTCCTGCTCAGGCAGCGTCGCCGTGCTTAGGCCGGTGGCGGAGCGGATGCCCGCGCCCTCGGCATCCGCGGCGACCCCCCGGCGCACCACCTCGCCGTCGTTCGCGGATGCCGGTGCGCGGCGCCGCTACCGGATCGTGCTCATGGCGCTCATCGTGCTCGCCGCCGTGTTCGCACTCGGCCTGCTGGCGTGGGGGAACCCCATGCCGGTCGGCACCGCGGGGTTCTGGCGCATCGCGAACCTGCGTGCGACGAACCTGCTCGTCATGGTCATCGTCGCGGTATGCCAGGCGGTGGCGACGGTCGCCTTCCAGACCGTCACCACCAACCGCATCATCACCCCGTCGATCATGGGCTTCGAGTCGCTGTACCGCGCCGTGCAGACCTCGTCGGTGTACCTGTTCGGGGTGGCGGGGCTCGTCGCCCTGCAGGGGCTGTGGCAGTTCGGCATCCAGGTGGCGATCATGGTCGCCCTGGCGATGCTGCTGTACGGCTGGCTGCTCACCGGGCGCTACGCGAACCTACAGATCATGCTCCTGATCGGGATCATCGTCGGAGGCGGCCTCGGTGCGATCGCGACGTTCATGCAGCGGCTGCTCACTCCGAGCGAGTTCGACGTGCTGGCCGCGCGACTGTTCGGGAGCATCTCCAACGCCGATGCGTCGTGCCTGCCGCTCGCGATCCCGCTGTGCGCGGCGGCGTCGATGCTGCTGTGGATGCGCGCCCGACGACTGAACGTCATGGCGCTCGGCGCCGGCACGGCGCAGTCGCTGGGGCTGAACCATCGTCGCGAGCTGATGATCGTGCTGCTCCTCGTCGCGGTCCTGATGGCGACCTCGACCGCACTGGTGGGCCCCATGACCTTCCTCGGCTTCCTCGTCGCGACCCTCGCCTACCAGTTCGCCGGCACCGACGACCACCGGCTGGTGCTGCCGGTCGCCGTGCTCACCGCGTTCACGATCATCGCCGGGGCGTACTTCGTGATGCGCAACATCTTCTACGCCCAGGGCGTCGTGTCGATCATCATCGAACTGGTCGGCGGCGTCGTGTTCCTCATCGTCATCCTCAGGAAGGGCCGCCTGTGATCACCACCGCCCCCATGATCGCCATCGACCGGGTTCGCCGCGACTACAGCAGCGAAGTCGGCATCGGCCCGATCGACCTGGTGATCCCGACCGGCGGCGTCACCGCGCTGATCGGGCCGAACGGCGCGGGCAAGTCGACGCTGCTCACCATGATCGGCCGTCTGATGGGCATGGACGCCGGCACGATCGAGATCGCCGGGTACGACGTGACGACCACGAAGTCCGCCGACCTCGCGAAGATCGTCTCGGTCCTGCGCCAGGAGAACCACTTCGTGACCCGGCTGACGGTGCGCCAGCTGGTCGGCTTCGGCCGCTTCCCGCACTCGAAGGGCCGGCTGAACCGCGCCGACGAGGAGATCGTCAGCCGCTCGATCGACTTCCTCGACCTGGGGGCGCTGGAGAACCGCTACCTCGACGAACTGTCCGGCGGGCAGCGTCAGCGCGCCTACGTCGCGATGGTGCTCGCCCAGGACACCGCGGTCGTGCTGCTCGACGAGCCGCTGAACAACCTCGACATGAAGCACGCCGTCACGATGATGACGCAGCTGCGCCGTGCCGCCGACGAACTCGGCCGCACCATCGTGATCGTGCTGCACGACGTCAACTTCGCCGGCCACTACGCCGACCGCATCTGCGCCATGAAGGACGGCCGGGTCGTCGAGTTCGGCACACCGGACGAGATCATGACGGATGCCGTGCTCACCCGCGTCTTCGAGACTCCCGTCCAGGTGATCGACGGGCCGCACGGGCCGCTCGCGGTGTACTACTAGCGTCGGCGGTGGTCCTCGGGGGACAGGCGCGGCCCGCGCCGGGGCTCCCGGATGCCGGCGGCGAAGATCAGCCGGATGACGCGCTGCCGGTGCCCGGCCCACGGCGCCAGCAGCTGCAGCATCCCGTCATCGTCGGTGCGGGAGCCGGTCAGGGCGTACCCGACCTCGTGCGCGAGGTGGAAGTCGCCGACGCTGACGGCATCCGGGTCGCCCAGCGCGCGGATGCGGGTTTCGGCGGACGTCCACGGCCCGATGCCGGGCAGGCTGGTCAGCACTCGTTCCCGTGCCTCACCGTCGGATGCCGTGAGCACGGCGCGCTCGATGCTCGCCCCGCGCATGGCGGAGCGGGCGATGGTGCGCGCCTGCGGTGGCTGCACGCCCGCACGATGGAACGCCCAGGAGGGCACGGCGCGCCACGCCTCGACGTTCGGCGCGGCGAACAGGGGTCGCGGAGTCGGCCCCGGCGCACGCTGCCCGAACCCCGTCACCAGGTGCCGCCAGGCGCCGAACGCCTGCATGCCGGTCACCTTCTGCTCGAGGATCGCGCAGGCCAGCGCATCGAAGACGCGCTCGGTCCGCGGCATCCGGATACCGGGGAAGCGGTGCGCGAGCTCGGCGAGCCCCGCATGAGACGACACGTCGAATCCGTCGAGGTCGTCCTCCGCGCCGCACAGCGCCGGAACCCGGTCGAGCGCCTCGCCGGCGCCCGGACCCCAGGCCGTGGCGTGCACGCCGTCGGAGCGCTGCCGGAGGCAGAGCGTCGCGACCCCCGCATCCGTGCGGAACGCCATCCAGATGCGGCCGTTCTCGACGGCCATGGTCGGGTCATTGCGCCCACGGCGCAGCATCCCCACCGTCGCCAGGAGATCCAGCGGATGCCGGGGACGATGGACGGATCGCGCCGGCGCATCGGTCTGCGGCACGGCATCCGTCGTCAGGGTCATGTCAGCACCCTACGCGGGGCGGCCGACATCGCGGACGACCGCGCCGGAGCATCCTACTCCGCCGGAGAGGGACTCAGAAGCGGTCGGGCGAGGGGGTGCCGTGACCGTAGCGGATGGTGACGTCGGCGTGACGGTCGAAGCGGTAGCCGACGCCGCGGACGGTGCGGACGATGTCCTCGTGACGGCCGAGCTTGGCGCGCAGACGGCGCACGTGCACGTCGATCGTGCGCTCGCCGGGAGCGGCCTCGTCGGAGGACGACTGCCACAGCGCGGCGACGAGCTCGGAGCGCTCGATGGTGCGGCCCTCGCGCAGCACGAGGTACTGCAGCAGCTCGAACTCCTTGTAGGTGAAGGCGGCGGACTCGCCGTCCAGCAGCACGCGCTTGCGGGAGATGTCGACGACCACGCCGGCATCCTCGTCCTTCTCCTCCTCGACGGAGGCATGGGCGCGGGCGATGGCGCCGGGCTCGTGCAGGGCGAGGCGCACGACGTCGAGGTCGCGGCCGCCGGCCGACTGTGGGGCGAGGGCGACGGTGGCGTGCGTCTCGGCGTTGGGAGCCAGCTCCGCGAGGGTGCGGCGCAGGGCGTCGACGAGCAGCGGCAGGCTGACGCCGGACTCGGCGGCCTTGATCTCGTCGATGCCGACGTAGAGGGCGAAGCCGCGCGGCGAGCGGATCGAGGGGAGGTCGGCGGCGGCGTCCGCCGGGGAGATGGCGCGGACGGGGGCGGTGACGGGACGCTCGAGAAGGGCGGGATTCGACATGACGACGGTCCTTGAGGGGTTCGAGCCGGCGGGCTCGGGATGTGTTGCACGGATGACCGGGATGAGCCGGTGGGGAATGAGCGCGATGGGTGGGCGCTCAGAGATCTGCCCCTCGAGATCGGGGGAAGAGCACAGATCGATCTGGGTGGTTGCGCCTTAGCAACACATTCGGCAACACATGCCGACGCGACCGGGCATCATCCCGGCAGTCCTGCTCGCCTCCTGGGCGGACAAAGGGCTTGCGTCGGTGGTCATGGGCCCGATTATTTCGCAACATGACCGACCGTGTCAAACGAAGCGGGTCCCTCACGTGTTATACAGCGTAACGTCAGTTGCATGAACAGCAGTTCCCAGACAGTCGGAAGCGCCGCGCAGGCGATCGGCTTCGAGCTGACCGATGAGAAGGATGCATCGCGCTACACGCTCACCCATGACGGCGTCCTCGTCAGCGTGCTCGACTATCGCGACGACGGCCGCACCGTGGCGCTGACCCGTGCCTTCACCATCCCCACCTTCCGCGGCAGAGGTCACGCCGCCGAGATCGTGTCGCGGGCCGTCGCCGACATCGAGGCGCACGGCGGGCGCGAGATCGACGCCGTCTGCTGGTACGTGGCGGAGTGGTTCGAGGCGCACCCGGAGAAGCAGGGCCTGCTGCGCGCGCGCTGAGCCGGCGCCTCCTCCCGATCGAGTACTTCGTTCCCGCCCTGCCACGGCTCATGTGGCGGAGAGGGGCGCCTCCGGGCGGGCGATGCGGCGTGTCGGGCCCCGTCCACCGGGCACCGAGGCGGTCGGCGGCACGCCTCGGACCGGATGTCGGAGGCCCTGCCTACCTTTGAAGCATGCGCATCCTGCACACCTCCGACTGGCACATCGGCCGCACCTTCCACGGGCACTCCACGCTCGAGGCGCTGACCGACGTGCTGACCGCTCTCGTCGAGCAGGTGCACGAGCACGACGTCGAGGTGGTCCTGATCGCCGGCGACGTCTTCGACTCCGCCACCCCCGCCGCGTCCGCCTACACGCTGCTGGACAGCACGCTGCTGG
This sequence comes from Microbacterium soli, assembly GCF_039539005.1. Taxonomy (NCBI): domain Bacteria; kingdom Bacillati; phylum Actinomycetota; class Actinomycetes; order Micrococcales; family Microbacteriaceae; genus Microbacterium; species Microbacterium soli. The sequence continues at coordinate 845,857 of NZ_BAABCP010000001.1, read as the reverse complement.
CGCTGCGGGAGACCGGGGCGACGGTCATCATGACCAGCGGCAATCACGACTCCGCGGCGCGTCTCGGCTTCCACTCGCGTCTGCTGCGCGATGGCATCCACGTGCTCACCGACCCGCGCACGATCGTCGAGCCCGTCACCGTGGAGGACGAGCACGGTCCGGTGCGCTTCTTCGGCATCCCGTACCTGGAGCCGGCGATCGTCCGGCACCACTGGACGGATGCCGGGGGCGGGACCCCCGCACCGCGCACCCAGGCGCAGGTCATGGACCACGCGATGCACCTGGTGCGCGAGGGCATGGCCGCGGCTCCCGGCCGTGCGGTCGCCATCGCGCACTGCTTCGCCGCCGGGGTGGACGCCACCGCCGGACTCGAGCGGGAGGTGCGTCAGGGCGGGCTCGACGTGGTGCCGCTGGCGTTCTTCGACGGCCCCGACTATGTCGCGCTCGGGCACATCCACGGCCGTCAGCGGCTCAGCGACCGCGTGCACTACTCCGGTGCACCGCTGCACTACAGCTTCGGCGAGCAGCACAAGCAGCGCGGATCCTGGCTGGTCGACCTGGATGCCGATGGCCTCGCGTCCACGCAGTGGCTGCCGCTGCCGGTGCCCCGCACCCTGGTCACCCTGACCGGCGCGTTGGACGAGATCCTGTCCGACGAGAACGTCGCTGCGCACGCCGACGACTGGGTCTGCGCGGTGTACACCGACCCGATACCGCAGCACGAGCCGATGCGGCGGCTGCGCGAGCGGTTCCCGTTCTGCGCCCTCGTGCAGCACGAGCCCGTCGGTGCGGGCACCGGGTCGGATCTCTCGTATGCGCAGCGGCTGCGCTCCGCGATCACCGACATGGATCGGATCGAGGCCTTCCTCGAGCACGTCCGAGCCGGAGCGGGCGCCACCGAGCACGAGGCCGAGCTGATCCGCGAGGTGCTCGACGACCGGGTGCGCGCCGAGGCGCTCATCTGATGCGACTGCACCGTCTCGAGGTCGAGGGATTCGGGCCGTTCCGCGCACGTCAGTCGGTCGACTTCGACGCCTTCGCCGACGACGGCATCTTCCTCATCGCGGGGCGCACGGGGGCGGGCAAGTCCAGCATCCTGGATGCGGTCTGCTTCGGGCTCTACGGCGGGGTGCCGCGATACGACGGCGGGGAGAAGCGGCTGCGCAGCGATCACAGCGAGCCGAGCGACCCCACCGAGGTGGTGGTCGAGTTCAGCACCGTCGCCGGGCGCTTCCGGGTGACGCGCTCGCCGGCGTACGAGCGGCCCGCGAAGCGCGGCGGCGGCCTGACCACGCAGGCGCCGTCGGCACTGCTGGAGCAGTTCGTGGACGACGAGTGGGTGGGTCGCGCGGCCCGGGTCGTGGATGTCGCCCACGAACTGGACGAGATCCTGCAGCTGAGCCAGGAGCAGTTCCTGCAGGTGATCCTGCTCGCGCAGAACCGCTTCGCCGACTTCCTGCTCGCCGACAGCAGGGAGCGGCAGGCGCTGCTGCGCCGCCTGTTCGGCACCGAGCGGTTCTCCGACATCCAGGCTCGTTTCGACGATCGACGCCGAGCCGCGGAACAGGCCCTCGCCGGTCGGCGCGCCACGGTCGAAGCGCGCCTCGACGAGGCCGAACGGGTCGTGACCGACGCGGCCCTGTGGGGCGACGATGCGGATGCGACGCCGGACACGACGGATGCGAGGATCGAGCGTCTCCGCCGGGCGGTCGCGCGCGCCGATTACCGGGTGGAGAGATTCGGCACCGAGCGGACAGCCGCCGAGAAGACGCTCACGACGGCGGATGCAGCGCTCGCCGCTCTCAAGGAGCAGCGGCAGGCGCAGCTCGACCGGGACCGTGCCCGAGCGGCCCTCGCCGTGCTGGAGGAACGGGCCGAGGAGGTCGCTGCGGCGGCTTCGCGGCGCGATCGCGCCCGTACGGCGGAGGGCATGCGAGCGCTGATCGCCTCCGCGGCACGGGCACTGGCTGCTGCGGAAGACGCGGCGACGCGGGAAGCGGATGCCGTCGACGCGGCCACCGCGGCGGGAGTCCCCATGGGGACGATGACGGACCGTGCCGCTCACTACCGCACCTGGGCATCCGACCGCACCCGCGAGAGCGGTTCCTGGCAGCGTGCGGTGGAGCTCGAGGAGTCCACCGCCGAGCGCACCGCCGAGCTCGTGGCGGCGCAGGAGGCCGAGCAGGCGGCATCCGCCGCTCTCACCGCGATCGACGTCGAGCGGGAGACGCTGCCCGCTCGTCTGGCGGCGCTGTCCGCTGACCGCGACGCGGCCCGGGCGGCGGCGATGCTCGCCGAGACGGCGGAGCGGGAGGTCGCGTCCGCTGAGCAGCGGGCTGCCGCCGTGCTCGACGTCGAGCGTCTTGCCGCGGAGATCGATGCCGCGCGGCAGGTGGAGTCCAGTGCCAGCGATGCGCACACCCGTGCACAGGCCGAGCTCGCCGCCCTGCGACGGCGGCGCCTCGACGGCTACGCCGGTGAGCTCGCCGACGCACTGGCACCGGGAGAGCCGTGCGCGGTGTGCGGTTCCCTCGAGCATCCCGCACCGGCTGCGCATGCCGACCCGGTCTCCGCCGAGGACATCGCGGCGGCGGAGCGCGTCCGCGACGACGCGTCCAGGACCGAACGGGAGGCTTCCGCCGCTCTTGCGACGGTGACGGCCGCCCACGCCGTGGCGGTCGAGCGCGCGGGCGGCCGCTCGGCCGCGCAGGCCGCTGAGGAGCTCGAGCGGGCTCGTGCGGCGCGGGAATCCGCCGTCGCGGCCGTGCAGCGCGCGGAGGAACTCACCCGTGATCTGGACGTGCTGCAGGCGAGCGCAGCCGACCTGGACGAGCGCCGTGCGGCGGCGTCCGACCGGCTCAGCGCAGCGCGCACGGCGCTCTCGCTCGCAGCGCAGCGGGACGCCGACGCCTCCCGCCTCATCGCGGAGGCCAGAGGCGACCGCACCACGGTCGCCGAGCGTGCCGCGGAGGCGCGTCGGCAGATCGCCGCCGCGACGGCCGCCGCGGACGCGATCGACGCGAACGTCGAAGCCGCCGAGCGCGCGAACCTCGCCAGGCACGAGCGTGATCAGGCTGTCGAGGCATCGATGTTCACCGAGGTCGTGGAGGTCGAGCAGGCACTGCTCAGCGCGGCGGAGATCACGGCCCTCGACGACCTGGTCACCGGGCATGCGGTGGCGGTGCAGAAGGAGCGCGCTCTGCTGCTCGATCTGGAGCTGCGGGCACTCCCGGACGAGACGATCGACCTGACCGCGGCGGAGGAGGAGGCCGCCGCTGCCCGGCGGTCGTGGACGAGCGCGGTCGACGCCCACAGCCGTGCGAGAGGCGTGCAGTCGAGCCTGGTGGCCACCCTCGATGCCGCTGCGGTCGAGCACGCCGCCTCGGCCGAGGACGCGGCGGAGTTCGAGGTGCTGCGCGGCCTCGCAGACACCCTCGCGGGCCGCTCCGGCAACACCCGCAGAATGAACCTGGAGACCTTCGTGCTGGCCGCCGAGCTGGAGGAGATCGTCTCCGCCGCCAATCAGCGGCTGCGCGACATGTCCGACGGGCGCTACGAGTTGCGGCACTCCGACGCCCTGGCGGCGCGCGGCGCGGCATCCGGCCTCGGCATCACGGTGTTCGACGCCTTCACGGGGCAGGCGCGGCCCGCCACCTCACTGTCCGGAGGCGAGACGTTCCTGTCATCCCTGGCCCTCGCTCTCGGGCTGGCCGAAGTCGTCACGGCGCGTGCAGGAGGCATCCGACTGGACACGCTCTTCATCGACGAGGGCTTCGGCTCGCTGGACTCCGACACGCTCGAGACCGCCATGCGCACCCTCGACGAGCTGCGGCAGGGCGGCCGCACGGTCGGCGTCATCAGCCACGTCGAGGCCATGCAGGAGCAGATCCCCGCCCAGCTCACCGTGCACGCGCTGCCCGACGGGCCCAGTGTCATCAACGCGCCGAGGGGATGAGGCGCAGGCCGGGCCAGGGGGTTGGGGCGCAGGCCCGCCGAAGAAGAAGGGCGTCAGAGGTCGTACTCGTGCCGCACGCGCTGCCACAGCTGCGCGCTGCACGCCGCGACGACCTCGTCCCACACCTGGACGGCGCCGTCCTGCGCACGATCCGAGACCACGCGCAGCACCCGGATCGGCACCCCGAACTGCTGGGCCACCCAGACCAGTGCGAACGTCTCCATGTCGACCAGCTCGCCGCCCAGCGAGCGGATCCGGGCCACGGCATCCGCGTCGTCGACGAAGATGTCTCCCGTCGCGATCGTGGCCCCCGCCCGCCCGGTCTCCACGCGGGCCGGCAGGGACACGTGTCGTCCGACGACCCCGTCGAGATCCTGCACGTCATGCTGGATGGCGGCCCCGACCTCATGGATGCCGGATGCCACTTCGTCACCCACCGCACCCGCGGTGCCCACCACGAGGATCTCGTCATACGGGTCCGTCGCGTCCCTCGCCTCCAGAGCCCGGGTGAGCCCGACGGCGGCCATGAGCTTTCCTGGACCGGTGACCAGTCGATCGAAGCCCGGGAGCTCGGCCGGGAAGGCCTGCAGCTCGGAGGCGAGCGCTGCGACGAGAAGTTTCACACCGACATTCTGTCAGTGGGGGAGACTGGAATCCGACGCGGGCTCGGTGCCCGGGAAGGAGGAACCGCCGTGAGCATGCAGCAGCAGATCGCCGAGGACCTGGGTGTGAAGCCCGACATCGACCCCGCGGACGAGGTCGAGGCGAGGATCGTGTTCCTCGTCGACTACCTGCGTGCCACCGGGGCCGCCGGCTTCGTGCTCGGCATCTCCGGCGGACAGGACTCCACGCTCGCCGGCAGGCTCGTGCAGCTCGCCGTCGAGAGGGCGCGAGCGGCAGGCGAAGAGGCGAGCTTCCTCGCCGTCCGACTGCCGTACCGGGTGCAGCAGGACGCCGCGGATGCCGAGGCCGCGATCGACTTCATCGCCGCCGACCGCTCCGTCACCATCAACATCGAGCATGGCGTCGACGGGCTGGAACGCGACCTCGAGACCGGCCTCGGCGAGCCGATCACCGACTTCCATCGCGGCAACATCAAGGCGCGCCTGCGCATGGTCGCGCAGTACGCGCTGGGCGGTCACGACGGGCTGCTCGTCATCGGCACCGACCACGCCGCCGAGGCCGTCACCGGCTTCTACACGAAGTTCGGTGACGGGGCCGCCGACGTCACGCCGCTCGCCGGGCTGAGCAAGAGGCAGGGACGGATGCTGCTGCGGCAGCTCGGTGCTCCCGAGCGGCTGTACCTGAAGACCCCCACCGCCGACCTCCTGGACGGTACGCCCGGCCGCGCCGATGAGGATGAGCTGGGGCTGGCCTACGAGCAGATCGACGACTATCTCGAGGGGCGGGAGGTTCCCGACGAGGTCGCCGCACGCATCGAGGCGAAGTACCTCGCCACCCGGCACAAGCGCCACCTGCCCGTGGCGCCGTCGGACACCTGGTGGCGGTGAGGGTTCCGCCGTAGACCGACGGTCCGTACGGTTCCGGTGATGCGGACGTCCGCCCCCGCGGGGAGGATGTCTGTCCCCGCGGGGAGGATGTCCGTGCCTCCGGCTAATGTCGGAGGCAGTCGAGGGAGAGGGGCGCCGTGCGGGTCATCGCAGCGGAGAACCGGGTGGTCTGGAGCGCGAGTGACCTGAAGGCCGCCGCGGAGTGCGAGTTCGCCTGGGCGCGCGCGCTGGACGCGAAGCTTGGTCGCATCCCCGCCGTCGATGACCCGGCGGATGCCACCCTCGAGCGCGCCGCGCGATTGGGCGACCGCCACGAGGAGCAGGTGCTCGCGCGCTATATCGCCGACCTCGGCGAGTCCGTCGACGGCGGGCCCGGCGTCGTGGTGCTGCCGAAAGTGTCGTCGGTGGATGCCGAGGCGCTGGGCGCTGTGGTCGCCGACACCGAGCGCGCGCTGCGCTCGGCGGCATCGGCCGTCTATCAGGCCGCCTTCGCCACGTCGGAGTTCGTCGGGTTCGCCGACTTCATCCGCCGCGACGAGGACGACGGCCGCTGGCGTGTGCAGGACTCCAAACTCGCCCGCACGGCACGGTCGACCGCGCTCATGCAGCTGGCCGCATATGTCGACCAGCTCGACCGCCTCGGCGTCCTCCGCTCCGCGCACGTCGACCTCATCCTCGGCGACGGCAGCACGAGCACCCACTGTGTCGACGACATCCTGCCGCTGTTCCACGTGCGCCGGGCGCGGCTGCGGGCCCTCATCGCGGATCGCGACCCGGCGGCGGGCACGGTCGGCGCGCCGCTGGCCTGGGGCGACGACCGCGGTGAGCTGCAGATCACCGCCTGCGGCCGCTGCCCCACCTGCGAGGAGCAGGTCATCGCGCATCGTGACCTGCTCATGGTCGCCCGCATGCGTCCCGTGCACCGGCAGCGCCTGCGCGCCGCGGGCATCCGCACCATCGACGATCTGGCCGCGGCCTCGGATGCCCCGGACGGCATGAACCCCGACGTGTTCGCAGCGCTGCGCGCGCAGGCGCGCCTGCAGGCCGGCATCGTGGAGGAGCCCGGTGCTGTTCCGCCGTACGAGCTGGTGTCGGCCTCCGCCATCGGCATGATGCCCAGGCCCAGCCGCGGCGACCTGTTCTTCGACTTCGAGGGCGATCCGCTGCACACCGAGCCCGGAGAGCCGCCGCAGTGGGGCATCGACTACCTGTTCGGCTGGGTCGACGACTCCGAGCAGTACACCGCGCTGTGGGCGCACACCTTCGCCGACGAGAAGCGGGCGCTGCTCGACTTCCTGGAGTTCGTGAAGCTGCGCCGCCGCACCCACCCCGATCTGCACATCTACCACTACGCACCCTACGAGACCACCCACTTGTCGGCCATGGCGGCACGGCACGGTGTGGGTGAGGCCGATGTCGACCGGTTGCTGCGCGAGGGCGTGTTCGTCGACCTGTACCCGATCGTGCTGCGATCGGTGCGCATCGGATCGCGCTCCTACTCGATCAAGAAGCTCGAACCGCTGTACATGGGCGCCGAGGTGCGCACGAGCGACGTGCAGAGGGGCGACGACTCGATCGTCCAGTACGTGCGGGCTCGCGCCCTGATCGAGAACGGCCGGCAGGACGAGGCGCAGAGCATCCTCGACGACCTGGCCGACTACAACCGGTACGACTGCATCTCCACGCGCCGGCTGCGCGACTGGCTGGTGGGCCTCGCCCGGCAGGAGGGCGTGCTGCCCGCGCCGCCGGACGACCCGGAGACCCGCGCCTACGAACCCTCCCCGCTCTCCCTCGCCCTGCAGGCCGACGCGGCGGATGCCGAGAGCCGGGGCCACGACGGTGAGGCGTTCCGGGTGGCGGCCGCCGCGATCGACTACTACCCGCGTGAGTCGAAGAGCTTCTGGCAGGGTCATTTCCAGCGCCTGCGCGAACCGGTCTCGATGTGGGCGTCCACCCGCGACGTGCTGCACGTGGACGCCTCGGCCAGCACCATGCTGGAGGACTGGTCCGTAGGAGAGGGACAACGCACGCAGACCCGTCTGGTCCGCCTGCGGGGTGAGGTGGCTCCCGGCAGTACCCTCGGGGTCGGCGGCCGCCCGTTCGCGCTGTACGCGATGCCCGCGCCGTTCGCCGCGACCGCGCCCTCCCGGGTGATCCACGTGCCGCACGAGGTGGAGGTGGTCGAGGTGCTCGACGACGGGTACGTCGTCCGTGAGCGCACCGTGGCCGGCCAGACCTGGGAGGAACTGCCCCTCGCGCTCACCCCGGCGGCGCCGCCGAACCCGGCCAGTCAGCAGGGCGCCATCGAGGAGTGGGCCGCCGCCCTGCATACGGCCGCCCCCGGATTCCCCTCCGACGCCGCGACCGACATCCTGCGCCGGATCCCCCCGCGCACCCGGTCCGGTGCCGGGCTTCCCGCCGAGACCGGTGACCGTGTCGACCTCATCGTGCGCGGCATCCTCGATCTCGACTCCAGCTACCTGGCCGTGCAGGGCCCTCCGGGCACGGGCAAGACCCACACCGGCTCCCAGGTCATCGCGCGGCTCGTTCACGAGCACGGCTACCGGGTCGGCGTCGTCGCGCAGTCGCACGCCATCGTCGAGAACCTGCTGGAGCGCGTCGTGGACGCCGGAGTCCCGGCTGCGAAGGTCGCCAAGAAGCCGAAATCCGGCGATGACGGCGAACGGCCCTACACACTGCTCTCCCGCGACGGCATGGCGTCCTTCCTCGCCGAGCACGCCCATGGCGGGGTGGTGGTCGGCGGCACGGCCTGGGATTTCAGCAGCACGCGCCGCGTGGACCGCGGCGGGCTCGACCTGCTGGTGATCGACGAGGCCGGGCAGTTCTCCCTGGCATCCACGATCGCCGTCGCCGCCGGAGCCAAGCGACTCCTGCTGCTGGGCGACCCGCAGCAGCTTCCGCAGGTCAGCCAGGGCACGCACCCGGAGCCGGTGGACACCTCGGCGCTCGGCTGGCTGATGGACGGTGCTTCCGTCATCGACCCCGCCCACGGCTACCTGCTCGCCGAGTCATGGCGGATGCATCCGCAGGTCGCGGCACCCGTCTCCCGGCTCTCCTACGCGGGCAGGCTGGCCTCGGCGCCGGGAACCGAGCGTCGCATCGTCGAGGGGATCGACCCGGGGCTCCATGTCGTACCCGTGCGGCACCGCGGCAACGCGACGGAGTCGGCCGAGGAGGCCGCCGAGGTCGTCCGCATCGTGCGCGACCTGATCGGCCGCCTGTACATCGACGGCATGACGGATGCCGCGCCGCGGGCGCTGGAGCAGGCGGACATCATCGTCGTCGCCCCCTACAACGCGCAGAAGCAGCTCATCCACGAGCAGCTCGCCGCCGCGGGCCTCGGGGAGATCGCCGTCGGCACGGTCGACAACTTCCAGGGCAGGGAGGCCGTCGTCTCGATCACCTCACTCGCCGCCTCCAGCGGCCGCGACGCCCCGCGCGGGCCGGAGTTCCTGCTGCTGCAGAACCGCTTGAACGTCGCGATCTCACGGGCGAAGAGCGCCGCGTACCTCGTGCACTCCCCGGCGCTCCTCGACGATCTGCCGTGGACCCCGGAGGGCGTGGCGCGCCTGAGCGCCTTCGCTCATCTGGTCGGAGCCGATCGCGACGGAGCGGGCCGAGCGTGCGGTGTCGACTCCGGATCCGGATTCTAGGTTGCCGGGGTGCGCAGCATCGATGACATCATGCGCGCGTCGGCCGCCTGGGTGTGGATCCCCGCGGTAGTGAACAGGAGAATGCCGAGCTGCAGCTCGTCCGCTATACCGGAGGCTGCACGGTCGTGGACGGGTTCGTGCGACTGTGGGGAGCGGCGACTCTTCCGGGCTCGCGGGGCCGCGGCGCCTATCGCGCCGTGCTCGCCGAACGACTGCGGATCGGCGCCGAGCCCGGGGCGACCACGGCGCTCGTGAAGGGGCGCGTCTCGACATCCGCCCCGATCCTCGCCCGAGCGGGCTTCACCCACTACGGTGACGAGCGCTCCTACGCGCTGCGGATCCCGTGACGGGCCGTGGGCACGGACCGTGCTGTCTCGGCGGTCAGACCGTGCCGTACAGACGGTCGCCCGCGTCGCCGAGGCCGGGCACGATGTAGCCCTTCTCGTTGAGGCGCTCGTCCAGGGCGCCCAGCACCAGTGTGACGTCGCGGTCGCCGACGAGCTTCTCGATCGCGGCGACGCCTTCCGGCGTGCCGAGCAGGCAGATCGCGGTGACATCCTTCGCGCCGCGGTCGAAGAGGAACTGGATCGCCGCGCCCAGCGAACCGCCGGTGGCGAGCATCGGGTCGATGGCGAAGCACTGCCGGTCGCTCAGGTCCGAGGGCAGTCGCTCGGCGTACGTCGTGGGCTGGAACGTCGTCTCGTCGCGCACCATGCCGAGGAATCCCACCTCGGCGGTCGGCAGCAGCTTGACCATCCCCTCCAGCATGCCGAGACCCGCGCGCAGGATCGGCACGACGATCGGCCGCGGCTCGGCGATCTTCACCCCCGTGGTCGTCGTGATGGGCGTGGTGACCTCGATCGGTGCGACCTTGACGTTGCGCGTCGCCTCGTAGGCCAGCAGCGTCACCAGCTCCTCGGTCAGCTGCCGGAAGACCGGGGATGGGGTCCGCTCGTCCCGCAGCACCGTGAGCTTGTGGGTGATGAGCGGGTGGTCGGCCACATGAACGCGCATGAGTACAGGTTAGTCGGATGCCCTCTTCGCGGCCGTACGAGATTCCGCGACGTGCGAGCCGGGTCGCGCCGTTCCGGACAGCCCTCGCCGGCACCGCGGATTAGGCTCGACCGCATGACCGCTGTGTACGACGAGCCGATGGCGCGCGCACTCGCCCTCGCCGCGGAGGCGGGCGCCGCCGGCGACGTGCCCGTCGGAGCCGTCGTGCTGGATCCGGGCGGGCGGGTGGTCGGCGAGGGCCGCAACCTCCGCGAGGTCTCGCACGATCCGACCGCGCACGCCGAGGTCGTCGCGCTGCGCGCCGCCGCGCACGGGCACGGCGGGTGGAACCTCGCGGGGCACACCCTCGTCGTCACGCTCGAGCCCTGCGTGATGTGCGCGGGGGCGATCCTGCAGGCGCGCATCGGTCGGGTGGTCTTCGGCGCCTGGGATGACAAGGCCGGGGCCGCCGGATCCATGTACGACCTGCTGCGAGACAGGCGGCTGCCGTATCGCGCCGAGGTCATCACCGGCATCCGTGCCGACGAGGCGACCGCGCAGCTGCGCGCCTTCTTCGACGCCCGCCGCTGACACGCGGCCCGGTCCCACCGCTCAGGCGGGGAGATCGACGGATGCCGAGGGATCGACGGAGACGGCCGCGTCCGCGAGCCGCGCGACGAGGATGAGGTACGACTGCGCGTTCTCGTCGAAATAGCCGAGGTGCCGCCCGTGCTCGTCCACGGAGGTCTGCGAGGCGTGCCCCTCGACGGCGGCGCCGACGGTCGTCCCCCCGGTGACGGCGGGCGCCTCACCGCCGTCGGATTCGTAGACGAGAGCACCGGGGACGTCCCGCGGGTCCAGCGGGTGCTGACCGAGCCGTCCCAAGGGGGCGATGCTGTCGTTCGCGCCCTCGGTGGCGTGCAGCACGAGGTCGCCGCGCGAGACGGCATCCGCCAGGGCGACGCCGGCCGCGTGCGTGACGCCGGCGGAGGCGATGGAGAACGCCGTGCGCACGTTCTCGCCGAGGTTCATCGCGAACAGCTCGCCGAGCAGGGTGGACGAGTACGAGTACGTCACCAGGGCGACATGCGCGTGCGGGTTGCGCGGTCCCAACCGGTCGATGCTCACGGCCAGCCGTGCCGCGCCGACCGTGGCGTGCTTGGTGGCCAGGGCCGACACGTGCGTGCCCGAGTCCCAGGCGAACCAGGCGATGGTCGCCACGTTCCGTGGCGTGCCGCGCACCACACAGGAGCGGATGATGTCCGCGCACAGCCGCTGCGCGGCATCCGCCCACGCCGGGAACTGCGCCAGATCGGTCTCGATGCCGTGCAGCAGGAACACGATGAGATCGGCGGTGTCGACATCCCCGAAGGAGACGACGGCATGCGGACCCGGCTCGACCATCTCGAACGACTCGAGGTGCGCCTGGGCGTCGCTCTCGAGCACGGTCAGCAGGTTGCGCAGCTTCTGCTCCGTCTCCGGCGACAGGTCTGTGCGCGCGAGCTCCGCGCGGAGATCGTCGATCATGGCGCGCGTCAGTCGGAGGACCTCAGAACGAAGGCGTCCGTCGGCGGTTCGGGATCCAGGGCCGGACGGTAGACGTCGGGCTCCAGGTAGATCACGCGCGCCGTGGGGACGGCGGTGCGGATGCGCTTCTCGATCTCGTCGATGTCGGCGGCGGCCTCACGGACGGGCTTGTCGGCCGACAGCGCGATCTTGGCCGCCACCATCAACTCGTCGGGGCCGAGATGCAGCGTCTTGATGTGGATGAGCTTCTCGACCCCGGGGCCACCGCTGATCGCGTCGACGATGCGGTCGTGATCCGCGCGGTTCGCGCCCTCGCCGACCAACAGGCTCTTGGTCTCCGCCCCGAGGATCAGCGCGATGGCGATCAGCAGCAGGCCGATCATCAGCGTGCCCAGCGCATCGAACAGCGGGTTCCCGGTGACCAGCGTCAGCCCCACACCCAGCAGGGCGAACACCAGACCGGTGAGCGCTCCGGTGTCCTCCAGGAGCACGACGGGCAGCTCGGGCGCCTTGGACCGCCGCACGAACGAGATCCAGGACTGCCCCTTCTCCCGCACCTGATCGCTCTCCTTGACGGCCGTGCGCAGCGACCACGACTCCAGCACGATCGCGATCAGCAGCACCGCGACGGGCAGCCACCACCAGGTGCGGTCGATCTCGTGCGGGTCGACCAGCTTCTGCACGCCCTCGTACGCGGCGAACAGACCGCCCACCGAGAAGAGCACGATGGAGACGACGAAGGCCGAGACGTAGCGCTCGCGGCCGTAGCCGAAGGGATGCTCGCGGTCGGCCGCCTTCTTGGCCTGGCGCCCGCCGAGCATGAGCAGCAGCTGGTTGCCGGAGTCGGCGACGGAGTGGATGGCCTCGGCGAGCATCGACGCCGAACCGGACAGTGCCCACGCGATGAACTTGGCCACGGCGATGCCCATGTTCGCCAGGAATGCCGCGATGATCGCCTTGCTGCCACCGGATGCGCTCATGGCTCGAGTCTACGGCTCGGGACTCTCCCGGCTCCGGGACACTCGGGCCGGCGCGGTGTCGGGCGGTGCCGGCGGGTTCACACGGGGCGGCTCGTAGGATGGCGTCATGGTCGACTTGCTCCCCTCGCTCGCGTTCCTCGGTGCCGGCTCGATGGGAGGCGCGATCCTGCAGGGTGTCGTCGCCTCGGGCGTTCCCGTCGACGGCATCCGCGTCACGAACCGCACCAGGGCGAAGGCGGATGCCCTGGCCGCGCTCCCCGGCGTGACCAGCGTCGCTCTGGAGGATGAGCCGGGCGGGAACACGGATGCCGCGGCCTCCGCCCGCATCGTGGTGGTGGGCGTCAAACCGGCCATGGTCCCGGACCTGCTGCGTGAGATCGCCCCCGTGCTGCGCGACGACGCCATCGTCGTGAGCATCGCGGCGGGGGTCACGCTGCGGACCTTCGCGGATGCGCTGGGACCCGACGTGCACACCGTCAGGTCGATGCCGAACACCCCCGCGACGGTGGGACGCGCGGTCACCGGCATCGCCGCCGGCGCGACCGCGACCGACGAGGACATGGCGCTCGTGCGCGCGATGTTCGAGACCGTCGGTGCGGTCATCGAGGTTCCGGAGTCGCAGATCGACGCGGTCTCGACGATATCGGGCTCCGGGCCCGCCTACGTGTTCCTGCTCATCGAGGAACTCACGAAGGCGGCATCCGGCATGGGGTTCTCCGAGGCCGACGCACGGCTGATGGTCGAGCAGACCTTCATCGGCGCGACCACCCTGCTGGCGGCATCCGGGGAGGACCCGGCCGAGCTGCGCCGGCGCGTGACCAGCCCCAAGGGCACCACCGAGCGCGCCATCGCCGTCATGCAGGACGCCCGCCTGGACGACATGTTCGCCGCCGCGACCGCCGCCGCGCTCGCCCGCGCCAAGGAACTGGCCGCCGGCGCGTGACCGGCTGCGCGGTGAGCCCGTGAGCCGGCGAACTCGGGAGTCGGCCGCGTTCAGCGGTCGAGGCCGGCGAACCGCTCGATGTCGCCGTTGGTGCCCGACACGATGATGAGGTCGTGGTTGGTGACGACCGTGTCGGCCTCCGCGTAGCGGAAGGGCTTGCCCGGGCTCTTCACGCCGACGACGGTGACGTTGTACTTGGTGCGCACACCCGACTGGTTCAGACCGATGCCGCGGATGAACTTCGGCGGGTACATCTTCGCCAGCACGAAGTCGTCGTCGAAGCGGATGAAGTCCAGCATCCGTCCGCTGACCAGGTGCGCCACGCGCTCGCCGGCCTCCCGCTCCGGGTAGATGACGTGGTTGGCTCCCACGCGGGCGAGGATCTTGCCGTGCGACTGCGAGACGGCCTTCGCCCAGATCTGCGGCACCTTCAGGTCGACGAGGTTGGCGGTGATCAGCACGGATGCCTCGATGAGCGACCCCACGGCGACGACGGCGACCTGGAAGTCCTGTGCGCCGATCTGTCGCAGCGCGTCCATGTTCCGCGCATCCGCCTGTACGGTGTGCGTGACCCGGTCCGACCACTTCTGCACGAGCTCGAGGTTCTCGTCGATCGCGAGCACCTCCCGATCGAGCCGATCCAGCTCGCCCGCGCAGGCGGCGCCGAAGCGTCCCAGTCCGATCACGAGCACCGGTGAGTCGCCGCGAACCATCTCAACCAACGATCGGCCTTTCCACGGGCAGCGAGTAGAGCTGCGAACGGGATGTCGCGGCGACGGCCGCGGCGAGAGTCACTGTACCAACGCGCCCCATGAAGATGGTCGCGGCGAGCACGTACGCCGCGGAGTCGGGGAGGCCCTCGGCGACGCCGGAGGAGAGGCCCACGGTTCCGAAGGCCGAGATGACGTCGAAGAGCACATCGACCACCGGCAGCTTGGTGATCTGGGTGATGGCGACGGTCGAGACGGCGACGATGGTGGCGCCCCATGCGACGACGGACAGTCCGACGCGCTGCACGTCGGAGGGGATGCGACGGCCGAAGGCCTCCACGGACTGGCGCCCCCTGGCCTCCGACCAGACGGCGATCGCGAGGACGGCCAGCGTGGTGACCTTGATGCCGCCGGCGGTGGAGGCCGAGCCGCCTCCGACGAACATCAGCATGGAGGCGACGAGCATCGACGAGCCGTTGAGGTCCGACATGTCGATGACGTTGAATCCGCCCGAGCGGGTCATCGCCGACAGGAAGAACGCCTGCACCGTGGTGTCGACGGCGTCCATCGATCCGAAGGTGCGCGGGTTGTCGTACTCCAGCATCAGGAACGCCCCGGCACCGGCGAAGAACAGCAGCACGGTCGTCACGAGGGTCAGCTTGGAGTGCAGCGACCAGCGCTTCACATGCCAGACGTGCTTGGCGAGCGTGTAGATGACGGGGAAGCCGATGCTGCCCAGGAACACCCCGGTCATGAGGAGGATGAGCACGAGGTAGTCGTCTCCGAACACGGCCGTGCCGCCGGCATTGGGGGCGAACCCGGTGTTGGTGAACGACATCGCGGCGAAGTACGGGGCCTCCCACAGCGCGGAGATCGCATCGACTCCCGCCATCACGAGGGCGGGGTAGAGGAGCACGGCCAGAGCGCCCTCGATGATCAGGGCCGACAGCGCGACCGTCGTCAGCAGCTGACCCACCTCGCCCAGACGCACCGTCTGGCTCTCATTGACCACTCCGCCGTGCGCGCGCAGGGGATTGGTGTCACCGGCGGCCAGGAGCTTGGCGCTCAGCCCCAGCCGCTTGGAGATCGCAAGGCCCATGAGGGAGGCGAGGGTGAGCACGCCGAGCCCGCCGATGTTCACGCCGATGAAGACGACGATCTGGCCGAACCACGACCAGTGCGTGCTCATGTCCACCGTCGACAGCCCGGTGACGCAGATCGTGGACACGGCGGTGAACAGGGCATCGCTGAGCTCGGTGACGGTGCCGTCGGAGGAGGAGATCGGCAACGACAGAAGCCCGGTGAACAGCAGGATCAGCGCGGCGAAGACGACGATCGCGAATCGCGACGGCGACGAGGTGATGACGTGCTTGACCCGTCTCGCCGCGAGATGAAGCCCGCTCCGAGAGGAAGATGCCGACAACGTGCCAGACATCCGTCCCCCTTGCATCTGTTGCGTCTGGTGCATCCGTGCGCGGCGCCCTTCGCCGAGCCCTCGCCATGGTACTCCGTGCGTGCGCGTGGTACTCGTCGGCGGTGCCGACTACCCTGAGGGCATGACCGACATCTTCGACGTGATCGCCGACGGCACGAGGCGCGACATCCTCCAGCTGCTCCTGCGTCGGTCGACGGAGGGCGATGGCGGGACGAGCGTCACCGAGATCGTCAGCGAGCTCGGAGTCAGCCAGCCGACCGTCTCGAAGCACCTGCGGGTGCTGCGGGAGGCGGAGCTGGTCACCGTTCGCGAGGACGGGCAGCGCCGGTTCTACAGCATCGCCGCCGGCCCTCTCGAGGCCGTGGACGACTGGCTCGTGCCGTTCCTCGTGGATGCCTACGGTGAGCAGGCGCCGGATGTCGACCTCCCCATGTTGCCGCTGCCCGACGGTGCCGCGCACGCCGCCGAGGTGGTCGGTCGGGCAGCCGCGTCGGCCAAGCATGCGGTGACGTCGGCGTTGCGGAGATTCGGGAGTTGACGGTTGTCACAGCAGTCACGTCACTCACAGCTGTTTACAGTTGTCCCATCCACCCCATATGCTGTGGCTCAGCAGAAAGGGGTACAGGGGATGCCCGAAGTTCCTGACGTCCGATTCCTGACGGTGGCCGAGGTCGCCGAGCTCATGCGCGTGTCGAAGATGACCGTGTACCGGCTCGTCCATGCCGGTGAGCTGCCGGCGGTGCGCTTCGGTCGCAGCTACCGTGTGCCCGAGTCGGCCGTGGCGGAGGCGCTGCGCCGGCCCATCGCCGACGTGGGATGATGGGAGGGCGCGGTTCGGGCGGGGTGCGACCTTTTGCTAGAATCGCGAGAGGCATTTTCCCTGCCCGTACCCGGGTGCCCGTTTCCGTGGCACCCAGCCCCTGACTTAGTGAGGTTTCCGTGGGTTCAGTCATCAAGAAGCGCCGCAAGCGCATGGCGAAGAAGAAGCACCGCAAGCTGCTTCGCAAGACTCGCCATCAGCGCCGTAACAAGAAGTAAGCGGCACGACACCGAGCGCCTGTCTTCGGACGGGCGCTTCGTGTCTGCGGTCGCCCCGAAGACGAAGGAATGCCATGAAGTCCATTGACATCGCCCAACTCGCGGCCCGTGAGGGCGTGCCGCTCGTCGACGTGCGCGAACGCGACGAGTACGCCTCCGGACACGTGCCGGGCGCGATCAACATCCCGCTCTCCGAGCTCGTGGACCGCCTCGAGGACCTCCCCGAGGGGGCCTTCGACGTGATCTGCCTCGCCGGCGGCCGGTCGGCCCGCGCGGTCAAGGCCCTGGAGTCGCAGGGCTACGACGCCACGAACGTCGAGGGCGGCACGAGCGAATGGATCGCCCAGGGCCACCCGGTGGAGAAGTGACCACCCTCACCCTCATCGGCAAGCCGGACTGCCACCTCTGCGATGTGGCGAGCGAGGTCGTCGAGGCGGTCATCGCGGAGCTCCCGGCTGCCGTCGCCGAGCGCGTCGAGATCGTCGAGCGGTCCATCGCCGACGACCCGGCACTGCACGAACGCTGGTGGGAGAAGATCCCCGTCGTGCTCATCGACGGCGAGCTGCACGGCCACTGGCGGATCTCGCCGGAGCGGCTGAGCGATGCCCTGAAGGAGGCGGTCGGATGATCCGTCACGTCGTGAGCTGGAAGCTCGCAGAGCCGGACGCCGCGCGGCGCGGTGAGCAGGCCGAGAAGGTCGCACGGCGGTTGAACGCGCTCATGGGCGTCGTGCCGGAACTGCGCGCGGTCTCCGCCGGGGCGAACGTCGCGCACCCCGAGGCGAACTGGGACGTCGCCCTCGTCGCCGACGTCGACTCGCTGGAGGACCTGGCCGCCTACCAGGTCCATCCCGCGCACAAGGAGGTCGGCGCGTACATCGGGTCCGTCGCCGCATCGCGCGTGGCCGTCGATTTCGAGATCTGAGCAGGATTCCCTTCTGAGAGGAATTCCCGATCAGCAGTTCTGCACAGGAATTCTGAGCAGAGTCACCGAATTCTGAGCGGACTGCCGTGCACAAGTGCGCACTCTCGCAACCCAAACGTGACCACGTGCGCCTCGTTCGCATTGGTCGTGAGACCCGATGCCGTGTCAAGATGAAGGGAAACCGTTCCAGGCACAAGCCTCGTCACACAGGAGTGACCATGAATCGTCGTCCTCTTCTTCTCGGCACCGCGCTCGCGGCGGCCGCCGTTCTCGCGCTGTCCGGCTGCGCCGGAGACCCGGGATCGGATGCCGAGCCCACGGGAGCGTCCGACGGGCCCGACTACGGACTCGTGCAAGACGGCACGCTGACCGCCTGCTCGGACATCCCCTACCCGCCGTTCGAGTTCGAGGGCGGTGACAACGGCACCGGGTACACCGGCTTCGACATCGACCTGCTCGCGGCCATCGCCGACAAGCTCGGGCTCGAGATCGCCGTGCAGGACGTGGGCTTCGACGCTCTGCAGTCCGGCACCACGCTCGTGTCGGGCACCTGCGACATCGGTGCCTCGGCGATGACGATCACGGAGGAGCGCAAGGCCAACATCGACTTCTCCGACCCGTACTACGACTCGTTGCAGTCTCTGCTTGTTCCCGTCGGCTCCGACATCAAGGGCATCAGCGACCTCGACGGCAAGATCGTCGGCGTGCAGCAGGGCACCACCGGAGAGAACTACGCCGAAGAGAACGCCACGGGAGCCCAACTGCTGCAGCTGCCCTCGGACGGCGAGCTGTGGCCGGCCATCCAGGCGGGGCAGATCGACGCGATCCTGCAGGACCAGCCGGTGAACATCGAGCACCAGAAGAACGATCCCGGATATGTCGTGGTCGAGGAGTACAACACCGACGAGCAGTACGGCTTCGCCTTCGCCAAGGGCGAGAAGCTCGAGTTGCAGGATGCCGTGAACACCGCGCTCGGCGAGCTTCGTGACGACGGCACCTATCAGAAGATCTACGACACGTACTTCAGCGCCGAGTAAGCGTCGGACGGAATAGCCCACGATGGCGCTGCGCAAGAGAACTCGGAGTCTCATCTATCGGTGGTCGATGTACGCGGTCTTCATCGCGGTCATCCTCCTGTTCGTCTTCACCGCGGACTGGCCCGCACTGCAGAAGCAGTTCTTCAACCTCGAGGTCGCGGCGAAGCTCTTCCCCGATGTCATTCTCATCGGGCTCCGCAACACGATCCTCTTCACGCTGATCGCGTTCGCCGGCGGGCTGCTGCTGGGCATCCTCTTCGCATTGATGAAGCTGTCCAGCATCGGGCCGTTCCGCTGGTTCGCGACCGGCTGGGTCGAGCTGTTCCGGGGTCTTCCCGCGCTGTTGACGATCTTCGCGATGACGTACATCCTGCCCATCGCCCTGGGCTGGAAGGTCCCGGGCGGTCCGGTGGGCTCCGCGCTCATCGGCTTGATCCTGGTGGCATCGGCGTACATGGCCGAGGTGATCCGCGCCGGGATACAGGCCGTGCCGAAGGGACAGACCGAGGCATCCCGGTCGCTGGGCATGTCGCCGATGAAGACCATGTTCTGGGTGATCCTCCCGCAGGGCTTCCGCATCATCATCCCGCCGATGACCAACGAGTTCGTGCTGCTGCTGAAGGACACCTCCCTGATGTTCATCGCGGGCAGCTTCATCTGGTCGAAGGAGCTGACGACGTTCGCGCGCGACGCGAACACGTCGGAGGCGAACGCGACGCCGTTGATCATCGCGGCACTGCTGTACCTGGTGGTCACCATTCCGCTCACGCGCTTCACCGCGTGGCTGGAACGACGGATGGCGAGGGAGAGATGAGCACGGATCTGATCGACGTCCACGCTCCGGCGATCGACATTCAAGGCCTGGTCAAGCACTTCGGCGAGAACGAGGTGCTCAAGGGCATAGACCTGACGGTGAACGCCGGCGAGGTCGTGTGCATCATCGGACCGTCCGGCTCGGGCAAGTCGACGCTGCTGCGCTCGGTGAACCTGCTGGAGGAGCCCACCGGGGGCACCGTTCTGATCGAGGGCATCGACATCACGGATGAGGAGACCGACATCGACCGGGTGCGCCAGCGCATCGGGATGGTGTTCCAGAGCTTCAACCTCTTCCCGCACATGACCGTGCTGGGCAACCTCACGATCGCGCAGCGGCGGGTGAAGAAGCGCTCGAAGACCGAGGCCGAGGACGTCGCGCGGGAGATGCTCGGCAGGGTCGGCCTGGCGGAGAAGGCGGATGCCTACCCGAGCCACCTCTCCGGAGGACAGCAGCAGCGCGTGGCCATCGCCCGGGCGCTGTGCATGAACCCCGACATGATGCTCTTCGACGAGCCCACCTCGGCGCTCGACCCCGAACTGGTCGGCGAGGTGCTGCAGGTGATGCGCAGCCTCGCGGATGAGGGCATGACGATGCTCGTCGTCACGCACGAGATGGGTTTCGCCCGCGAGGTCGGGTCGCGTCTGATCTTCATGGACGGCGGGCACATCCTCGAGCAGGGGGACCCGCGCGAGGTGCTGGCGAATCCTCAGCATCCGCGCACTCAGGACTTCCTCTCCCGAGTGCTCTGAGACGGACGGTCTACGGCTCCGGAATCGGCGACGGCTCCGGAGCCGCTTCCTGATCGGAGACGGGCTCCTGCTCCGGGACGGGCGCGGTGTCATCCACTTCGCTGAGCTCGAAGAAGGGCACGTCGTCCCACGGGTCGAAGATGCCCGCGGACACCCACCTGCCGGCATCCACCGTGGGCCCGTGGTAGCCGTCGTCGCAGGCCGACAGCGAGAGGGCGTAGAAGCCCGTCGTGAGGAACCGGATGCGGCGGGTCGCACTCCCATCCGCATCCAGCGGCACGCTCACCTCCTGCCCGACGTCCGACGCCACGCACAGCGTCCCGGAAGCCGGTCCCGTCGCGGTGAACACCAACCCGGTCGTGCTGGCCTCACCGAGGTCCATGAGCACGTCGCCCTCGAAGCCGGTCACGGTCACGGGCTCGAGCGTGAACGGCACCTCGGATGCCGGGGAGGGGGCGTCCTCGGCCACCGTCCAGACCTGCGCGACATAATCACCGGCCGGCAGGGACAGCGAGCGCACATCGAAGCTCCAGTCGCCTGAGGGTGACGGCTCGACGGTGTAGACCGCGTCGGCGACGGCGATGGCGACGACGGATTCTGCGGGAGCCCTCCCTGACAGAGTCGGTGCGAGGTAGGTCGAGGCGGGAGAGGACACGGCGACGGCGGGGGCGGTGTTCGGGGCGCCGCCGCGGGGATCCCCCTCGGGTCCGGACCCCGGGGGCGTCTGGTCGCCGGGGTCCATCCCACCGTCCGCGGGCGGCGGGACGCTGCCGGGCGGGGCCGGTGTCGGCGCGGGCCGCGTCGGCGGGGCGGCGATCGGACCGTCGGGCACGAAGAAGTCGATCGGTTCGGGTTCCGGCAGGCCCTCCGGCGGCGCGGGCTCCGGGATCACGACCGCGATCGGTTCGGGCGCTTCCTCCGCGAGAGGAGGGGCCGGAGCCGGGGGTGTCGGTGCGGGAGCGGCCGTCTCGATCGGCGGAGCGTCGGCGGACGGCACCGGTGGAGGGAGGAACCCGGTGCCCACACCGAGCACGACCGCACCGATGATCGCCGCCGTGGAGGCCGCCAGGGAGAGCCCGACCCCGGCGGCGATGCTCGCGCTGGTCGGCGCCGCCCACAGCGTCGTCGCACCGGGCAGGATCACGCCGAGCGCCGCGAGACCGCTGACGGAGGCGGCCGCGCCGCGTCGGCTGCCGTACGCCAGACGCAGATCGGACTCCGCGCGCCGGCATCGATCGCAGTCGGCCAGGTGCGCCGCGAACCGTGGGTCGCCGTCGTGATCGCCGGCCGTGATCCACCGTGGCAGCAGGTGGGCGACATGGCTTCGATCGTCGCGCAGATCGGGCGGCAGCTGGCGGGTCAGCCACTGCTCACGCAGTCCGACGCGCGCTCGTCGGCGCAGCGCCGAGACCGCGTTCGCGGCGATGCCCATCTCCTTCGCGATGGCGGGCCGATCGACGTGCTCCACATCCGACAGCCACAGCACCCGCTGCCAGCGATCGGGCAGCGCGCGGAACGCGTCCAGCAGCTGTGCGTCGTCGTGTTCGCGCTCGATGCGGTCGTACCCCGGCTCGTTCACGGCGAGCTCGGGCTCCACATCGTGGACCAGCACGCGCCCCTCCCGGTACCAACGGGCGGCCACGTTCCGCATGACGGCGAACAGGTAGGCGCGGAACGACGAATGCGGGCCCTTGCCGTCGACGGCCACCTGCTGGAACACCGCGAGGAACGCCTCCGAGACCAGGTCCTCCTGATCCGAGGACGCGATCCGTCGGGCGACCAGCCTGGCGGTGACGATGTGGCGGCGCCACAGCTCCTCGTACGCACCCAGGTCGCCTCCGCGAAGCAGATCGACGAGTTCATTGTCCGACAGCGCGGAGTGGTCCTCGTCGGTCGCCGGCGGTGCGGTGGCGGGGGGATCAGCGTCCACGGTGGGGCTCTCGTCTGCGGGGTCGGTGTTCATCGCGTGAGGAACCGCGCGGAGAGCGGACCGATCGTCGCGGCTCGTCAGGGCGCAATCCGGTCTGAGATCGGGGTGGAAGCGCCGGACGGGGGACCGGACGGTCGGAAGCCGACTCCGCGCTGCTGTCTGCATGGCGGCTGCCGAGCATCCTCGGAAGAACCCTACTGACCGCGCTGGAGCCGAGCGGTGCGCGTGATGCCGGCGCGGCTGATTGACCTCCTCCAGGGGTCATTCCGATGCTCCGCGTCACTTTTCGGCCCGGATGAGCACTGACACTACGACGGGGTTGACCACAGGCATCGGCATCCGGGCGATCCCGCCGTCGAGCTGTCCACCGGTGGGAGGAGCGGGGTGACCGGCAGAAGTGTCCGTGGTCGTCGTGCGGCGGTGATCGAGCCGCACGTGCTTCAGCGTCGCGCAGCAGTGCAGGTGCTGGTCGAGCACGGCGGGCTGGAGGTCGTCCACGGTGGCGACAGGCTGGGTGGTCTGCTGACCTGGATGCGCTCGAAGGACCGCCGGCGATGGCCGCATCTGCTCGTCGTCGAGATGCTCCCGCTGCAGCAGCCGGACCACGACCTCGCCGCGCTCGCGGCCCTGCGCGAAGCCGGGGTCCGCGTGCTCGCACTTTCGTCGCTGACCCCTCGCTGGGGTGCCAGGCGCGTCATGGAGGCCGGTGTCGACGGCGTCGTCGCCAAGAGCGATGATGTGGGGACCCTCATCGAGGCCGTGGAACGCGTGCTCAGCGGCGACCGGGTGATGACTCCCGCAGCGGAGACGGCGCTGGCTTTCGGAGACGACGCGCCGCGCCTGTCGCCTCAGGAGGCGAGCGTGCTGGAACTGTACGTCGGCGGTCGGCCCATCGCATCCGTCGCGGAGGCCATCGGCGTGCGGGAGGACACCGCGCGGAAGTACCTCACCCGGATCAAACAGAAGTACGAGGCACTCGGCCGACCCGCCAGATCCAAGCTCGATCTCGCCCGTCACGCCTGGCACGACGGCTTCGCCGACCTGCGTGCGCCCATGGGCGGTGGGGGAGCGGAGCGCACTGCGGGATGATCCGCATCGAGTCGGCCCCCTCGCGCCCGGGCACGACGGGGCCGGTGCACGCATCCGGTCAGCTCTCGACTTCGACGATCTCCGAGTCCGCATTGCGCCGCACCGAGTCGATGCCGTTCATCGCCCCGGATTTCGAGGCGTAGCCCTGCCCGGTGGCGATGACCTCGCCGTTGCCGGCCTTCAACCGGAATCGCCAGTCGCCGGCCTTGTCCTGGTACAGCTCGTACTTGCCTGCCATGAGACATCCTCTCCCTGTGGGCGCGGAGCATCCTCGCTCTGAGATCACGCTAGCCGGGGCCGACCGGTTCGGGAAGAGGCGAGCGGCGACGGTGCGTGCGGCGTCGGCGTTGCCGATGGCGGGATCGAGCACGCGCGTGCACATCGGGGCACGCCGGGTCTGTCATCCTTGAACGTGATGGAAATCGGTGCACTCCTCGGCCTCGAACAGCTCACCTGGGGCACGCTGGTGCTCGTCACCATCGCCGCGTTCGGTGCGGGGTGGGTGGATGCCGTGGTGGGCGGCGGCGGCCTGCTGCAGCTGCCCGCGCTGCTGCTGATACCGGGCATCACGCCCGTGCAGGCACTGGCGACCAACAAGCTCGCCGGGCTCTCGGGAACCACCACCAGCGCGATCACGTACTACGCCCGTGCGAAACCCGACCTGCGCACGGCGGTGCCGATGGCGCTCATCGCGCTCGGCGGCTCCTTCGGGGGCGCGGCCGTGGCGATCGTGCTCCCGGCCTCGGCGTTCAAGCCGATCATCGTCGTCGCCCTGCTGGCGGTCGCCGTGTTCACCGTGGCCAGGCCGCAGCTCGGAGCCCGCACCGCGCTGCGCTTCGCGGGCGGCAGGCACCATGCCGCGGCGGGCGTGACGGGAGCGGTGATCGGCTTCTACGACGGGCTCATCGGCCCGGGCACCGGGACGTTCCTCGTCATCGCCCTGGTGGCGCTGCTGGGCTACGACTTCCTGCAGTCCAGCGCCAAGGCCAAGATCGTCAACCTCGCCACCAACGCCGGCGCCCTGCTGCTGTTCATCCCGCACGGCGCCGTGCTGTGGGTGCTGGGGATCATCCTCGCCGCCGCCAACGTGGCCGGCAGCTACCTGGGCTCGCGGATGGCGATCGCCCGCGGCTCCCGGTTCATCCGGGTCGTTTTCCTGATCGTCGTGGTGCTGCTGATCGGCAAGCTGGGCCTGGACGTCTGGGACGAGAACATCGCGCCCGTCCTCTGAGCCTGTGCGTCGGCGGATTACGCCTCGGCATCCTCCGGGACGACGTCCACACCGGCCTCGGCGCGCTGCTCCGGGGAGATCGTGCCGGGGGCCTCGGTGAGCGGGTCGAAGCCGTTGCCGGACTTCGGGAACGCGATCACCTCGCGGATCGAGTCGGTCTTCGTGAGGTGCTGCATGACGCGGTCCATGCCCAGCGCGATCCCGCCGTGCGGGGGAGCGCCGAACTTGAACGCGTCGAGCAGGAACCCGAACTTCTCGTCTGCCTGCTCCTCAGTGATGCCCATGACCTGGAAGACGCGCTTCTGGATGTCCTCGCGGTGGATGCGGATGGACCCGCCGCCCAGTTCGGAGCCGTTGCAGACGATGTCGTATGCGTAGGCGAGAGCGGATGCCGGGTCGGTGTCGAACGTGTCCTCGAACTCGGGCTTCGGCCCCGTGAAGGCGTGGTGCACGGCCGTCCAGGCGCCGGACCCGACGGCCACGTCGCCGGAGGCGATCGCGTCGCCCGCGGGCTCGAACATCGGGGCGTCGACGACCCAGGTGAACGCGAACTCGTCCGGGTCGAGCAGGTCCAGGCGGCGGCCGATCTCCACGCGGGCGGCGCCCAGCAGGGCGCGCGAGTCCTTCGCGGAGCCCGCGGCGAAGAACGCGCAGTCGCCGGGCTTCGCTCCCACGAGTTCGGCGAGACTGGCCCGTTCGGCCTCGGACAGGTTCTTGGCGACCGGGCCGCCGAGCGTTCCGTCCTCGTTGAACAGCACGTACGCGAGGCCGCGGGCGCCGCGCTGCTTGGCCCACTCCTGCCAGGCATCCAGTGTCTTGCGCGGCTGCGAGGCGCCGCCGGGCATGAGCACCGCGCCGACGTACTCCGACTGGAACACCCGGAACGGCGTGTCGGCGAAGTACTCGGTGGCCTCGACGAGCTCCAGGCCGAAGCGCAGGTCGGGCTTGTCGGAGCCGTACCTGGCCATCGCCTCGGCGTAGGTCATCCGCGGCAGTGGGGTCTGGACGTCGACATCGATGGTCTTCCACATCGCGACGATGAGCGACTCCATCATCTCGATGACGTCCTCCTGGTCCACAAAACTCATCTCGATGTCGAGCTGGGTGAACTCGGGCTGACGGTCGGCGCGGAAGTCCTCATCGCGGTAGCAGCGGGCGATCTGGAAGTACTTCTCGACACCGCCCACCATGAGCAGCTGCTTGAACAGCTGCGGCGACTGCGGCAGCGCGTACCAGTTCCCCGGGTGCAGGCGCGCCGGCACCAGGAAGTCGCGGGCGCCCTCGGGGGTCGAACGGGTGAGCGTCGGGGTCTCGACCTCGATGAACTCGCGTGCGTGCAGCTCGTCGCGGATCGCCTTGTAGACCTCGGAGCGCAGGCGAAGAGCCGAGGCCGGAGCCGGGCGGCGCAGGTCGAGGTAGCGGTGCTTGAGGCGCACCTCCTCGCCGATCGGGTCGGTCTCGGTCAGGCCGCTGGAGACCGGGAAGGGCAGTGGCGCCGACTCGTTCAGCACCACCACGTCGGTCGCGATCAGCTCGATCTCGCCGGTGGGCAGGTTGGGGTTCTCGTTGCCGTCGGGGCGCCGCGACACCTCGCCGGTCACCTGCAGGACGAACTCGCTGCGCAGCGGGTGCGCCACCTCCTCGTCACGGATGACGACCTGCGCGATGCCCGAGGCATCCCGGAGATCGATGAACGCGACGCCTCCGTGATCGCGGCGACGATCGACCCAGCCCGAGAGGGTGACGGTCTGACCGATGTGGGCGGCGTTCAACGAGCCTGCCGTGTGGGTGCGGAGCACGGAGGAGTCCTTCGGATAGGTGAATGCGAACCGCCCCAGTCTACGTGGCCGTCACGGGAGGCCTCCCGTGACGCAGATGGTCGCTTCGACGGGCCGGATGCGGCGTGTCGCGCTGCATGACGCCGTCGGCGGCGGCCAGCGCGTGCGGCACCGCGCTACGGTGGGTGCGTGACCGCATCACGCCTCCACCTCGTCCGGCACGGCGAGGTGCACAACCCTGCGCGCGTGCTGTACGGGCGGCTCCCCGACTATCATCTCAGCGCGTCGGGACGGGCGATGGCCCGCGCGGCCGCGGAGCACGTGGCGGGTCTCGGCCGCCCCATCGCGCAGCTGCGCTGCTCCCCCCTGGAGCGCACGCAGGAGTCGGCGGCGCCCTTCGCCGAGCTGACCGGCCTCGCACCGGTGCTCGAGGAGCGCATCATCGAGCCGACCAATGTCTTCGAGGGCAGACGGATGTCGCGCGCGCTGCGCAACCCCCTGAACTGGTGGTATCTGCGTCGCCCCTCCGTGCCCAGCTGGGGGGAGCCGTACCGGTCGGTCGCGGAGCGGATGCTGGCCGCGATGGGCGACTGCGCGGATGCCGCGACAGGGACGGACGCCGGGGACATCGTGCTCGTCTCCCACCAGGCGCCGATCTGGATCACGCACCTCGCCGTCGCCGGCCTCCCGCTGCGCCACGACCCGCGGTCGCGTCGCTGCGCGCTCTCCAGCGTGACGACCTTCGAGCGTGTGGGCGATGCGTGGCACGAGATCGACTACGCCGAGCCCGCGGCATCCGGAATCGACCTCGGCGCCGTCTGATCCCAGCGGAGTCCGCTCCGCCGCACAGCCCGCCATCGCAGAGCACCCATAGGAAACACGCGTACGATTCCCAGCGTGTCCTCGCCTGCTCGATCCCGCCGCGACGTCCTGCGCCTCGGGGCCGTGGTCCTCGCCGGCGCGCTCGCCGCGGGGCTGAGCGCGTGCGCGCCCGACCCCGCGACCGAGGCGTATCTCAACGGCGACCAGAACGCGTACACGACGGATGACTTCCGCGTCGTGGAGATCCCCGCGGACAAGCGCGGCGAGACCGTCGAGTTCGGCGGGACGACCGAGACCGGGGAGGCGTTCTCCAGCACGGACGCGCTCGGCGAGGTCGTCGTCGTGAACTTCTGGTACGCGACGTGCGGGCCCTGCCGCGTCGAGGCGAAGGACCTCGAGGCCGTCTGGCAGCAGCACCGGGCCGATGGCGTGGTCTTCATGGGCGTCAACATCTACGATCAGGCCGACACGGCCAAGGCGTTCGCACAGAAGTACGGCGTCACCTACCCGAGCCTCATCGACGCCGACACCGGGGAGGCCAAGCTCGCCTTCGCGAAGGTGGCCCCCATCCAGGCGCCGCCCACCACGCTGGTGCTGGATCGGCAGGGCCGCGTCGCCGCGCGCATCATCGGCCCCATCGACGGCACCTCCATCCTGTCGACCCTCATCAAGGACGTCCTGAAGGAGACCGCGTGACTCCGGATGCCGTGATCGGCGCCGGGGCGCTGTGGCTGGCGATCCCGCTGGCGCTGCTGGCGGGACTCGTCTCGTTCCTCTCCCCGTGCATCCTGCCGCTGGTGCCCGGCTATCTCGGGTTCATCGGGGGAGCGGCGGGCTCCACGCCGTCCCCGGGCGGAGAGGCGCGGTCCGTGACGCGGACGCGCGGCGACCGACGGCGGATGCTGCTGGGCGTGCTGCTGTTCATCGCGGGCTTCACCGTGGTCTTCGTCGCCTACACGGTGGTCGGCGGCACGGCATCCGTCTTCCTGCTGCAGTGGGGAGAACTGATCACCCGCATCCTGGGCGTCGTCGTCATCGCGATGGGCCTGGTGTTCCTCGGCTTCTTCGGGTTCGCGCAGCGGCAGTTCCGGATGCCGGTGACCTCCACCACGGGGCTCGTCGGAGCGCCGCTGCTGGGCGTCACGCTCGCGATCGGCTGGGCGCCGTGCACGGGCCCCACCCTCGGCGCCATCATCAGCGTCGGCTGGACCCTCGGCGATCCGTGGCGCGCCGCGCTGCTGGGCGTCGCGTACTCGCTGGGCCTCGGCATCCCGTTCCTGCTGGTCGCCCTCGGCTTCGGCTGGGCGACGACGGCGACCGCGTTCATGCGCCGCCACATCCGCGCCGTCAACATCATCGGCGGCTCGCTCCTCATCCTCCTCGGACTGCTGATGGTCACCGGCGTGTGGACGCAGCTCATGTCGCGCATCGGGGCGGTGATGTCCAGTGTCGTCCTCCCGCTCTGACCGGGACGGCGCGTCCGCGGCATCCGATCCGCTGCGCCCCGCCGACCACATCGACTCCGCGGCTCCCGTCGATGACGGGATCTCCCAGCCGAAGCTCGGTGTCATCGGCTGGCTGCGCTGGGCCTGGCGCCAGCTGACCTCCATGAGGGTCGCGCTGATCCTGCTGCTGCTGCTCGCCATCGCCGCCATCCCGGGGTCGGTGTTCCCGCAGCGCGGCGCCGACCCCAACGGCGTCATCCAGTACAAGACCGACAACCCCGACCTGTTCCCGATCCTCGACGGGCTGAGCCTGTTCGACGTGTACTCGTCACCGTGGTTCTCGGCGATCTACCTGCTGCTGTTCGTCTCGCTCATCGGCTGCATCATCCCGCGCATCAAGCACCACGCGAAGGCGCTGCGCGCACAGCCGCCGCGCACCCCCGTGCGGCTGGCACGGCTGGAGGACCACCGCTCGGTCGCGCGGGAGGGGACGGAGGCGGACGCCGCGGCATCCGTCGACATCGCCGAGAAGCAGCTCAAGGCACTCGGCTACCGGGTCGCCCGCTACGATCGCGGCACCGGTGCGGGCCGCACCTGGTCGGTGTCCGCGGAGCGCGGCTACTGGCGGGAGACCGGGAACCTCGTGTTCCACATCGCCCTGGTCGGTGTGCTCATCGCCGTCGGCATCGGCGGCGGCTTCGCCTACACCGGGCAGCGGGTGATCGTGGAGGGACAGACCTTCGTGAACGCCCTGATCGACTACAACTCGATCAACCGCGGCCGCTTCGTCGCCGACGACGCGCTGGACCCCTACGCGCTCACCCTGGACTCGTTCGACGTGACCTATGAGGGCTTCGGCGAGCCCGGTGCCGGGCAGGCCGGCAACTTCAAAGCGCACCTGAGCGTGCGCGAGCCCGACGGCTCGTCGACCGACGGCGCGGTCGAGGTGAACCACCCGCTGGTCGTCGGCGGTGACAAGGTGTATCTGCTCGGCAACGGCTACGCGCCCACCATCACGGTGCGCGATGCCGACGGCGTGCAGGTGTTCAGCGAGGCGGTGGAGTTCCTGCCGCAGGATCCCAACATGACCTCGCTGGGCGTCGTGAAGATCCCGGACGGGATGCCGGAGCAGCTGGGCCTCATCGGGTTCTTCTACCCGACCGCCGTCAAGCTCGACTCCGGGGCCTTCACCTCGGCGCACGGCGCCGTGAACATCCCGCTGCTGACGCTGGACGTCTACGAGGGCGACCTGGGCATCGACGGCGGAGCCCCCGTGTCGGTGTACCAGCTGGACACCGAGGACATGACCAAGCTCAACGGACGCGGCACCGACGCGGAGTCCATCCAGCTGCAGCCCGGCGAGACCGCCGACCTGCCGGACGGCCTGGGCACCGTGACGTTCGAGAACGAGGCCCCGGCGGGAGCGAAGGACTTCACGCAGTCCGTCAAGCGCTATGTGTCGCTGCAGATCCATCATGACGACTCGGCCGTCTGGGTGCTCGTCTTCGCGCTGGTGGCGCTGGCGGGCCTCGGCCTGGCCCTGTTCGTCCCCCGCCGTCGCATGTGGGTCAAGGCGACGGCATCCGATGACATCATTCATCTTGAGTACGCCGGCCTCGCCCGCGGCGAGGATCCCACCCTCGCCGCAGCCCTGGACGACCTCGTCCGCGGTCATGAGAGGCTGCTCGATGCGGCCGCCGCGCGGCGCCCCGTGAAGGGAGCATGACATGCCCGATCTGGATTCCATCTCCATCCTGACGCTGTGGACGGCCATCGCCATCTACGCCGGCGCCTTCATCGCCTTCGCCTTCGACCTCGCCCGACGGTCGGCGACGGTCAGGAGCGAGGAGCGGATGCTGGTGGCCGCCGGCGCGGGGAGCTCTGCCGTGTCGTCGGTGCAGGCGGCATCGGGCGTGTCGGCGGATGCCGAGGAGTCGGCGCTCGCGGATGCCACGGGCGCGCCCGTGCGGCAGCGCTTCGTGATGGGGCGCATCGGCACCTCGCTGATGGTGCTGGGCTGGTTGTTCCACCTCACCGCGACGCTGACCCGCGGCATCGCCGCAGGCCGGGTGCCGTGGGCGAATCTGTACGAGTTCGCGATGATCGGCACCCTGCTGATCGTGCTCGTGTACCTGGTCACGCTCACCCGGCTCGACCTGCGCTACCTCGGCACGTTCATCTCCGGCCTGGTGCTGGTGCTGCTGGGAGCCGCGGCCTCCAACTTCTACGTCATCGTCACCCCGCTCGTCGACCCGCTGAAGTCGGTGTGGCTGGTCATCCACGTCTTCGTCGCCTCGCTGTCGGTCGGGATTCTCGCTCTGGCCTTCGCGCTCTCGGTCGTGCAGCTGCTGCAGACCCGGCGGGAGCGCCGTGTGGCGGAGGGCGCCGTGAACGCCGGTGCGGGCTTCCTGCGCACCCTGCCCGACACCGTGCACCTGGAGAACCTGGCGTACCGCTTCGCCGTCGTCGGGTTCATCTTCTGGACCTTCACGCTCATCGCAGGCGCGATCTGGGCGCAGGACGCATGGGGCCGGTACTGGGGCTTCGACGTGAAGGAGACCTGGACCTTCATCATCTGGGTGCTCTACGCCGGATACATCCACGCCCGGGCGACTCGCGGATGGCGGGGCACCCCCTCGGCATGGCTGTCGATCACCGGCTTCGCCGCCGTGATCTTCAACTTCACGATCGTGAACGTCTTCTTCAAGGGCCTGCACGCCTACTCCGGCCTGAGCTGAGCCGGGACTTCTCGCGTCCGGCGGGCCCGCGTTCCGCCGACCCTGGTCGCATCCTCACCCGAGAACAGGAGATTCGGCCGGAGCAGGACGATCCCGGCCGTGTTCGTCCTGTTCTGGGTGAATGTCCTGTTCCCGGTGATGACCGCCCGTGGTCGGAAGCGGCGGGAACTGCGACGGGAGCGGTTCGGGGCAGTGGTAGGACCGGGACGCGACCTCCGGATGCTATGCCGCGGCCAGCACGGCCTTCGCGGAGGTCGTGCGACGCAGCGCGACGGCGAGGGTCGCGGCCCCCAGCGACAGCACGGCCCACACCACCAGGCCGCTCGCGGCCGCGCCGTTCGGGGCGATGAGCCCGCCCAGCGCCGGGGCGGTCGGCATCGCGTACCCGAGGCCGGCGAGCCAGCCGGGGATCGTCGAGATCAGCCCGGTGGCGAACGCGACGACTCCGACGAGCGCGCCGACCCAACGCCCGATCCCGCTGAGCAGGGCGACGAGCGCCTGGTTGACGGCGGCGAAGGAGATGCCCGCGAGCACCGCGAACCCGGCGAAGCCCCACCACGTCGCCGCGTCGTAGTCGGCGACGATCTGCACGATCAGCGCCACCAGCACGCCCTGGCCCGCACCCAGCGCTGCCGCGGGCCAGAACCCGCGCAGTACCATCGACGCCGACGGGCGGCGCGAGGTGAGAGGATCGCCGGGCACGGCGCGCAGCGCGATGAACGAGGCCAGCGCGCCGAACCACAGCACCACCACCGACAGCAGCGGGATCGCGGTCGGGCCGAACAGGGCACCCGACTCGGCCGACGCCTTCACGGGGTTCGCGATGACGGCGGCGAGCTCCGTGGACTGCTGCTCGTCGAACGACGGCAGCGAGGCGGATGCGGTCCTCAGCCCGTCGGCCAGTTCGCCGGTGCCGGACGCCAGGGCGTCGACACCGTCCGCGAGCTCGCCCGCGCCGTCGGCCAGGGCCGTCGCTCCGTCGCCGAGCCCGGTCGCGCCGGAGGCGAGCGCGGACGCTCCGGACGCCGACTGCGAGACGCCGTCGGCCAGCAGGTCCAGACCGCCGCCCAGCTGCACGGCCGCGGAACCTGCGGTGCGCATCTGCCCGGCGAGCTCGGCTGGTGCGGCTTCGTCGAAAGCCCTCAGGCCCGCGGCTGTTCCGGACGCGGCCTGCGCAGCGGGCCCCGCATACTGCGCGGCCGTCGCCGCGGCGCCCGCGGCCTGTGCGGACGGCGTCACCAGCGCGTCGGCCGTGTCGACGGCCGCAGCGAGCTTCGCGCACAGCTCCTCGGTGGTGGCGGGGTCGCACAGGGCGGCCGCCGCGGCCAGCTGTTTCGCGAGACCGTCCACGCCCTGCTGCACGCCGGCCGTGGCGAGCTTCGCCCCATCGACGGCCTGCTGCACGCCCGCGGTCGCCTGTGCCGCGCCGTCCGCCGCGGCGAACAGCTCGTCGGGGATGAGCCCGTCGCGCTCCAGCATCGCCGCGCCGGCGTTGAGACCCTGACCCAGCCGGGTCGCCCCGGCACCCGCTTCGCGGGCCTTCGAGGAGATCGTTCCCAGGCCGCCGGCCAGCGTCGACGCTCCGTCGGACAGCCTGTGCGCGCCGTCGGCGAGCTGGGTGGCACCGCCCGGCAGAGCCGCCGCCCCGTCAGCAGCCGACCGCGCCCCGTCGGCGAGGGCTGCGGCACCGTCGGCGGCCTGCCCGATCTGGTCGCCGATGGTCGTGAATCCGACCAGCACGTTCCCGACCGTCGCCTCGCTGAGCATCGTGCCCATGGTCGACGAGGCGACCGTCGCGATCTGACTCGTGATCAGGTCGTCGGCGACGCGCCCGTCGGGCGGGGTGGTGACGGTGATCCGCGCCTGCTCCGCGGTGCCGTCCGCGTCCTGCAGGGCGGCACCGGCCGACGTGGCATCGGCCGAGAAGCTCCTCGGGATCGTCACGACCGCCTGGTAGGTGCCGTCGCCGAGTCCCTCGGCGGCGTCCTTCTCATTCGAGATGGCCCAGGTGAGGTTGGACTTCATGTCGTCGGAGCCCTCGACGAGGCCGGCGGCCAGCTGCCGCCCGAGCGGGGTGTACTGCCCGTCGACGGTCACCGGCTCGTCGAGGTTGACGACGGCGGCCGTCATGGTGTCGAGTCGCCCGGTCGGGTTCTGCAGCGCGACCACGAGCACGCCGCCGATGATCGCCGGCAGCAGCAGCACGCCGATCAGGGTCAGCCACGTGATCGGGCGCCGCGAGCGCGCGCGTTCGATGCGGAGAGTCACTTCGTCTCACTCCGTTCGCTCAGGACGTCGCATGCGGTCACCTCGGTCGGATCGGGGGAGGATTCGGTCGGGGGTCCCGCACTGCCGGAGTCCTCGGGCTCGGCGGATGCGGGTACCGGGTCGCGCAGGTCGAGAACGGATGCGGTGGGCCGGCCGGCCTCCTCGAACAGGAGCTGCGCGGCGGCCGGGTCGGTCGCGGTGGCGAGCACGGCGACGCCCGCCCCGGCGTCCCGCAGCCGTGCCGCGATCTGGTCGCGCTCCGCGGGTGCGAGCCGGTCGGCGCCGTCGAGCACGACCAGGCGGGTGCGTCCGCGCAGTGCCTCGGCGGTCTGGGTCGCGGCATCCGCCTGGCCGAGCAGGGCGACACCCACTCCGGCGCGCACCCACGTGCCACGGCCGGGCAGCAGGTGCCCGTCGACGCGGAGCAGCCCGGCATCCGCCTTCATCCGCCCTGCGACCGTCAGGGACAAGGCGCGCAGCGCGCGGGGGGACGCGCCGGTGACGATGAGCGCGTCACCGGGAGCCAGACGCAGACGGGCGCCGGAGACGCCCACGGAGGAGATCGTCAGGTCGTCGGCGGCGACGATGCTGTCGTCGCCGGGCCATGCGGTCAGCGACCTCTCCCGCTCCACGGCTTCCCCCTCGATGTCGACGTGCGGGAGAACCCGCTCCATCCAGCGCGGGATGCGCCAGGCGCGCTCGCCGAGGATCGTCATCACGGCGGGGATGAGCGTCATGCGCACGAGGAACGCGTCGATCGCGATGCCCGCCGCGAGTCCCAGGGCGATCGGCTTGAGGGAGGAGTCGCCCTCCGGGACGAAGGCCACGAACACGGCGAACATGATGAGCGCCGCCGCGGTGACCACGCGGGCCGTGCCGGAGAAGCCCGTGCGCACGGCATCGATCGCGGTGTCCCGCCGGGCCGCACGGGACTCGGCGTCCTGCGTGCGGCGCAGCCCGTGCACGTAGTCCTCGCGCATGCGCGAGACGAGGAACACCTGGTAGTCCATGGCCAGGCCGAACAGCACCCCCATCAGCACGATCGGCATGAAGCTGATGATGGGCCCGGTGCGCGCCACATGCAGGGCGTCGGCGAACCAGCCCCATTCGAACACCGCGCCCACGACGCCGAACGCGGCGACGATGGAGAGCAGGTAGCCGGTGGCGGCGGTGACCGGCACCCAGATCGAGCGGAACACGATGGCCAGCAGGATCAGCGACAGGCCGATGACGAAGACGCCGAACGGCAGGAGGGCGGAGCCCAGCTGGTCGGAGATGTCGATGGCCACGGCCGTGAAGCCCGTGACCTTCAGGTCGATGCCGTACTCGTCCTGCCACCGGTCGTGATGCGCGCGCAGCTCGCGCACGAGGTCGCTGGTGGCGGGGTCGTCGGGGGCGGTGGTGGGGATGATCTGCACGATGCCGGTGTCGGCGGTCTCGTTGGGGGTGGCCAGGGCCACCTCGCGGACGCCGGGCAGCGTCGCGACCTCGTCGCCGAGATCCTGCATGAGATTCAGCGGGTCGGTGGAGGTGACGATCGTGCCGGTGAGGATGAGCGGACCGTTGAAGCCGGGGCCGAACTGCTCGGCGGTCAGGTCGTAGCTCTGGCGCGCCTCGGACCCCTTCGGCAGGACGCCCGCGTTGGGCAGCGCGAGGTTCAGGCTGAGCGCGGGCACCGCGACGACGCCCAGGCCCAGCACGACGGCGATCGTCACGAGGATCGGGCGGCGGGTGACGCCGG
Organism: Microbacterium soli; assembly: GCF_039539005.1. NCBI lineage: Bacteria > Bacillati > Actinomycetota > Actinomycetes > Micrococcales > Microbacteriaceae > Microbacterium > Microbacterium soli. Next base: position 810,522 of record NZ_BAABCP010000001.1, on the reverse strand, counting down.
CGATCCAGCGCTGGGAGAACGTGCGGTGCGGCTTCCCGGTATCCGGCTTCTTCCTCGCTCCTGCGGTCGCGCGGCGGGTCCTGCCCGCCACCCGCCCCTTCAGGAACCCGAGCAGTGCCGGGGTCAGCGTCACCGCGATGGCGACGGCGATCGCGACGGCGACGGCCGCGGCGATGCCCATGGTGGTCAGGAAGGGGATGCCGGCGAAGCCGAGCCCGATGAGGGCGATGAGCACCGTGACGCCGGCGAAGACGACGGCGGATCCGGCCGTGCCCACCGAGCGCGATGCGGACTCCTCGGGGCCGACGCCCGCGCGCACCTGGTCCTGGTGGCGGGCGACGATGAACAGCGCGTAGTCGATGCCGACGGCGAGCCCCAGCATGAGCGCCAGCAGCGGTGTCGTCGACGACACCGTCGCGAACGCGGTGGCGGCGAAGATCCCCGCGATCGAGATGCCGACGCCGAGCACGGCCGTCAGCAGGGGGAGCCCGGCCACGACGAAGGAGCGGAAGGTCACGATGAGCACGAGCAGGGCGATGACGAGGCCCACGGCCTCGGTGAGCGTGACGGAGGGGATCGAGAGGGCGAACAGGTCGCCGCCCAGCGCCACCTGCGAGCCGTCCGGGAGGGCGGCGGTCAGGTCGTCGACGATGCCCCGCAACTCGTCGACCTGCTCATCGGGGATGTCGCTGGACTGGCCGTCGAACTGCACCTGCACGATGGCGGCGGTGTCGTCGTCGTTGACCATGCCGTCGACGAGCTCGTCGTACGGCGAGGTCGCCGCCAGGACCAGGTCGATGCCGTCGATGCGATCCACGGCATCCTCGATGCCGGCGCGGTACGGGGCATCCGTGATGTCGTCGCCGGGGGCCGCCACGACGATGAACTGCGCGTTCGTGCCGCTGACCTGCGGGAAGGTGCGCGAGAGCTGCTCGAGCCCCGCCTGCGACTCGGTGCCGGGGATCGAGAACGTGTTGTCGGTGCCCGTGCCCAGCACGAGCGCACCGCCTCCGGCGACACCGAGCACGATGAGCCAGCTGATGAGTACGCGCCAGGGGTGGCGGAACGACCAGCGCCCCAGCGAGGACAGGAGAGTGGACACGCGGCCTCCGTCACGGTTCGATACACGAATGTATTCAATACGTACACGTATCGTAAGTCGCAGCCCACGCCGGATGCTGTGCACGGGGTGTGAACATCGGGTGATCTCCCGGTGAGGCGTGATCAGTGCCGGGCGGGTGTCCGCACGCCGCTCGATGCGGAACTCGTGGCAGAGTTGACCCAGGAGGAGCGATGTCGACACCCGCGACGCGGAGCCGGGAGAACACCCGGGCGCGCCTTCTGGACGCCGCCGCGCAGGTGTTCGCCGAGGTGGGCCTGGAGGGCGCGACCGTCGAGGCGGTCTGCGAGCGCGCCGGATTCACCCGCGGCGCCTTCTACTCGAACTTCGAGTCCAAGGACGAACTGTTCCTCACTCTCGCATCGAGCCTGGGGGAGGCCCGCCTGAACTCGGTGCGCGAACGGGTGAGCACGATGGTCGGCTCGGGGGAGCTGTCGGTCGCCGATCCCGTCGATCTCGTGAGACGGATCATGGACTCCGGTGCGGATGACCGCATGGGCGTCATGATGTTGAGCGAGATCCGCATCAGAGCCCTCCGCGATCCGGGGTTCAGCGTCGCCTACCTCGCCCAGGAGAGCGAGATGGTCGGCAGCATCGCCACGATCATCCAGGACATCGTCGACGCGGGCCAGATCCGCCTGCGCGTGGATGCCGAGCAGGCGGCACGGCTGCTCATGATCGTCTGGGAGGGCATGACCGTGCGCGACGCGATCGACGGCGGCGATGCGGACCGGCTGCGCAGCGCGGGTAGCGAGGCCCTGGGCCGGATGGTCGAGCTGCTGCGCGAGTAGTGGCGACCGCCGTCGCTGGATTCAGCGCAGTTCGATCAGGGCGTGGCAGCGCCGCAGGCGCTCCAGCCACCAGTCCCGTCGGTCGGCGGGGGCCTCCAGGCGCGCCAGCGCCGCGGCATCCGGAGTCACCCGCGCCGCCGACACCGACCCGCCGGACGGGCGCGCATCCGCGACGTCGTCCGCGAACAGCGATGCCGTGCCCAGCCCGCAGTCGTAGTCCAGGGCGGGGAGGGCTGCGGCCAGCGCCGCACCCTGCGACAGCCCGACCGCCGTGTCCAGCGCGCTGGAGACGACCGCGGGCAGGCCCGCCTCGGCGACGATGCCCAGGGCGCGGCGGATGCCGCCCAACGGCTGCGCCTTGATGACGATGAGGTCCGCGGCCTGCGCCCGCGCCACGGCCAGCGGATCGGCGGCCTTGCGCACGCTCTCGTCGGCGGCGATGGGGATGCCGGTGTGCTTCACCCTCCGCCGCAGCTCGGCCAGCTCGCCCACGGTCGCGCAGGGCTGCTCGGCGTACTCCAGATCGAACTCGGCCAGCGCATGGATCGCGCGCTCCGCCTCGTCGACGCTCCAGCCGCCGTTGGCATCGACACGGATGCGGCCCTCCGGCCCCATCGCCTCCCGCACCGCGCGCACGCGGGCGATGTCGTCGGCCGGCACCTGACCGGGCTCGGCGACCTTGACCTTGGCCGTGCGGCATCCGTCGAAGCGCGCCAGCACCTCGGGCACCCGCTCGGCGGTCACCGCGGGCACCGTCGCGTTGACGGGGATGCGCTCGCGCAGGGGCGTCGGCTGGGTGCTCCACGCGAAGTCGACGGCGGCCCGCAGCCAGGTCGCGGCCTCGGCATCCTCGTATTCGACGAACGGCGAGAACTCGGCCCAGCCCGCCGGCCCCTCCAGAAGCAGCGCTTCGCGCACGTCCACCCCGCGGAACCGGGTGTTCATCGGCAGGGCGACCACACGGGCGGTGTCGAGCAGTTCTGTGAGCGGCGGCGTCATGCGTCCATCATGCCGCGCCGTCGCCCGGGCCACACGTGCTGCACCGCCCGCGCGGCGGGCCTCAGCCCTCGGTGATCGTCGTGATGTCGACCGGCGTCTTCGGGGCGCCGTCGGGTGCGCCGGTCTCGGTTCCCGCCGCGGCGGCGTCGGCGACGACCTTCGTGCTCGCGTCGTCGACGTGCCCGAACACGGTGTACTTCGGAGGCAGGGGGGTGTCGGCGTACACGATGAAGAACTGCGAGCCGTTGGTGTTCGGGCCGGCATTGGCCATCGCGAGGGTGCCCGCCGGGTACGTCTCGGTGCCCGTCAGCTCATCGGGGAACGAGTAGCCGGGACCGCCGGTGCCGGTGCCGGTCGGGTCGCCGCACTGCAGCACGAAGATGCCCTGAGTGGTCAGGCGGTGGCAGGTGGTGCCGTCGAAGTAGCCCTGCGCAGCCAGCGACAGGAAGCTGCCCACCGTGCACGGCGCGGCATCCGCATCCAGCGTCACGGCGAGATCCCCGATGCTCGTGGACACCGTGACGGGCACCTCACCGGTGGCCGAGGGCTCGGCGTCCGGAGCCTCGACCTGCTTCGCCGCCGGGCGGGAGTCGGCGGGATAGCTGCACTCGCCGGATGCGGCGGGGGTCTCGGGTGCCTCGGATGCCGCGGACGTGGGCTGCTCGCCGTAGTTGCTGGCGGGGCTCGATGCGCAGCCGGCGAGGGCGAGGGCGGCCGCGGCGGTCAGCGCCAGCACGCCGAGGCGCGGGCGGGAGAGGGAGTTTCGCATTCGAAGATCGTACGGGATGCCACCCGGCACCCGTCGCACGATGGTCAGTCCTCGGACAACATCTTCGGCAAGTAGCCGAGAACATCGAGCTGCCGGATGATGCGAGGCGCGAGCGGTCCCTGGGAGATCGACAGGCGGTAGAAGCGCGGACCCTCACTGGAGTGCCGGAGCAGTCGTCGATCCAGCAGATCGCGGATGAGACGTGAACGCGTGGACGCGCTGCCCGGGGCGACATCGCTGAGATCCCCGGCCTTGACCGTCCCCAGGTCGAGGACTCGATGAAGAACCCGATGCTCATCGGCTGTGACCTGCCCGTCTCGGAGGAGCCTGTCCAGCGAGGGACCCACGAGAGCCTCGATGACGTGGAGCCTGTCCTGGAGGCGCACCAGCCTTGCGATGTCATCGCGGATGCCTCTCACGAAGAATGAAGCCCACGCGATCGTCCCGTCATCGCTGAGCGTGTCCGCGGACTCCAGCGCCGAGATGTAGGCACCGCGGTCATTGCCGAAGACAGCAGTCGGATTGACTGCGCTGAAGCCGCGGGTCGCGAAGATCGTACGGCGCAGCATCGCATAGGTGAGAAGTCGCGAGACGCGTCCGTTTCCATTGCGGAACGGATGGATCCAGACGAAGCGGTGGTGCGCGAGGGCGATCTGCATCATCTGCTCATGCAGCGGCCTCTCGGCGTTCGCGAAGTCGAGCAGCGACGACATCTCTGCGTGCACGAGCGGTGATGAAGGCGGGCGGTGCGCGGAGCCTCGTATCGCCACGTCGACCTTCCGGTACGCACCCGGTGTGGGATCTCCCTCCGTGGTCAGCCCCGCGACCGTGCGCGCGTGGAGATCGCGGATGAGGAGGTGGGTCAGGGGCTCCGCAGGGTCGAGGCTGTCCAGGTAGCGGGCTGCGGAGACGATGTTGGTGATCTCCCGGAGCTTCTCGTCGGTTGCATCCGCCGGTTCGCCACCGGCATGATCAAGTGCTTCGAAGACGGTCGTGTGATTCCCCTCGATGCGGGCCGAGACGACGCTCATGACGGTATCGAACAGCAGCTGGAGCTCAGCGAACGTATCCCGTGGTGTATCGCCGGTTCCGATGTCCGCGCGAAGCCGCTCGATCTCGAACAGTGTGGCGACGAGATCGGAGTCGAAGGAGAGCGGCGGTATGCGGTACAGGTCGGGCATCTTGCTCCTCGGCATTCTGTGATTTGCGTCGGATTGGAGAACTATTTGCGACAACTGGGCTATCAATGCTGATTTCATCGCACTTTCTGCCAGTGACAGAGTGCGATTAATTGCATACAAGCATAAGGATACTTGCGCTCACCGTGACGTGCACTTGCGGCTCACCGCACCTTCGAGCGGGCCGGAATAGGCTGGATCCCGTGACCGCCGACTTCGTCTCCGACATCTTCGACCCCGCCGAGTGGGCGCCCGCGCCCGGCGCCGAGGAGTACACCGACATCACCGCGCACGTCTCGCGCGACGGCGGCGTCGCGCGCATCGCGTTCGACCGGCCCGAGGTGCGCAACGCCTTCCGCCCGCACACGGTCGACGAGCTCTATCGGGCGCTCGATGTCGCCCGGCAGGATCCCCGCATCGGCGCCGTGCTGCTCACCGGCAACGGCCCCAGCCCGAAGGACGGCGGCTGGGCGTTCTGCTCGGGAGGCGACCAGCGCATCCGCGGCCGTGACGGGTACAAGTACTCCGACTCCGCGACATCGGTGCAGGATCCGGCGCGTGCCGGAAGGCTGCACATCCTCGAAGTGCAGCGGCTGATCCGCTTCATGCCCAAGGTCGTCATCGCCGTCGTCCCCGGGTGGGCGGCCGGTGGCGGGCACTCGCTGCACGTCGTGTGCGACCTGACCATCGCGAGCGCCGAGCATGCCCGGTTCAAGCAGACCGACGCGGACGTCGGCAGCTTCGACGCCGGGTACGGCTCCGCGTACATGGCCCGCCAGACCGGCCAGAAGTTCGCGCGCGAGGTGTTCTTCCTCGCCGAGGAGTACTCCGCGCAGCGCGCGTACGAGATGGGCGCCGTGAACCGCGTGGTGCCGCACGCCGAGCTCGAGCGCGAGGCGCTGAGGATGGCGCGCACGGTGCTGACGAAGTCGCCCACGGCGATCCGGATGCTGAAGTTCGCCTTCAACGCGGTGGACGACGGGATGGTGGGCCAGCAGGTGTTCGCGGGCGAGGCCACGCGCCTGGCCTACGGCACCGATGAGGCCGTGGAGGGCCGCGACGCGTTCCTGCAGAAGCGCGACCCCGACTGGTCGTCGTTCCCCTACCACTTCTGAGGGTGCGGCGATGAGGCTGCATCCGATCGACGGCGGCGACCCGCGTGCGGTGCTCGAAGCACTGCCGGCGGCCCTCGACGGCGCCCGACCGCTGGCGCTCGGGTTCGCCCCGGAACCCGGCAACGAGGTTCCCGACGGGACCGCCGTGGTCATCGCGACGTCCGGGTCGTCCGGCATCCCCAAGCGGGTCATCCTCAGCGCCGAAGCGCTGCGGGCGAGCGCGGCCGCGACGGCGCAGCGCATCGGGGCCGGGCAGTGGATGCTCGCCCTGCCCGCCGGGTACATCGCCGGGGTTCAGGTGATCGGCCGCTCGCTGCTGGCCGGACGCGCCCCCGTGCTGCTGGAGGGGCGGTTCACGGCGGAGGCGTTCCGGCGCGCCACCGGGCGGCTGCGGTCCGACGCCGACCGGTACGTCTCCCTCGTCCCCGCGCAGCTGTCGACGCTGCTGGATGCCGCCGAGCACGACCCCGGCATCCGTGACGCGCTGGTGTCCTACCGGACGGTCCTCGTCGGCGGGCAGGCCCTGCCGGCGGTGCTGGCACGGCGGGCTCACGAGGCGGGCGCGAGGATCGTGCGCACCTACGGCTCGAGCGAGACCGGCGGCGGATGCGTGTACGACGGCGTCCCGCTCGATGGGGTGCGCCTGCAGGAGGTCGGCGGGGAGATCCGCATCGCGGGCGCGCACCTGGCCACCGGCTACCTGGGGGATGCGGCGCTGACCGCGAGCGCGTTCCCGGCCGATGAGGCGGGTGTGCGCTGGTATCGCACCGGCGACACCGGCGTCGTCTCCGATGACGGGTCCCTCCGCGTCACCGGGCGCATCGACAACGTCATCGTCTCCGGCGGCGTCAACGTGTCGCTCGACCGGGTCGAACGCGCGGTGCACGGCATCCCGGGGCTGGAGCACGCGGTGGTCGTCGGTGTGCCGGATGAGCGTTGGGGGGAGGCATCCGTCGTCGTCACGGCGCCCCCCGTTCACGAGTCGCTGTGGGAGGCCGTGCGCGAGCGCGTGGCGGACGAGATCGGCCGACCCGCCCGTCCGTCCCGCCTCGTCGTCGTTCCGGAGGTGCCGATGCTGGCATCCGGCAAGCCCGACCGCGAGGCGCTGCGCCGGATGCTGCGGGAGCCCTGACGCGGCAGCGCCTAGGCTGACCCGCATGGCGATCTACACGCATGGGCATCACGATTCGGTGCTGCGCTCGCACCGCAACCGCACGATCGACAACTCCGCGGCGTACCTCGCCGAGCACCTCACCGCCGATGCGCGACTGCTCGACGTCGGGGCGGGCCCCGGCACCATCACGGTGGACTTCGCGAGCCGCGTCGCCCACGTGACCGCCACGGAGATCTCCGACGAGGCGCTGCGGCTGTCGCAGGCGCTCGCCGCCGAACAGGGTGCGGCCAACATCGACTTCTCCGTGGAGGACGTGCACGCGCTGAGCTTCGCCGACGACGGCTTCGACATCGTGCACGCGCACCAGGTGCTGCAGCACGTCGGCGACCCCGTGCAGGCGCTGCGCGAGGTGCGGCGGGTCACCCGGCCCGGCGGCCTGGTCGCGGTGCGCGACGCCGACTATGCGGGCTTCATCTGGTACCCCCTGCTCCCCGAGTTGGACGAGTGGCTTCGGCTGTACCGGGAGGCCGCACGGGCCAACGGCGGTGAGCCGGATGCCGGGCGTCGCCTGCTCGGCTGGGCGAGGGCGGCGGGTTTCACGGACGTCACGGCCACGGCATCCGTCTGGTGCTACACGACGCCCGAGGAGCGCGACTGGTGGGGCGGCCTGTGGGCCGATCGCGTCGTCGAGTCCGCTCTGGCACGGCAGCTCACGGCATCCGGGATGGCGACGGATGCCGACCTGCAGCGCCTCAGCGACGCCTGGCGTGCCTGGGCGGCCGACGGCGACGGCTGGTTCCTCATCCCGCACGGAGAGATCCTCTGCCGCGCCTGAGAGGCGCAGGGCGGTTCGGCTGCTGATCGGCGCCGGGGCGGCCTGCGGGGCACCGGGATACATCCGCAGGCGGATGCCGGGGTGCCGGGCGTTCCCGTAGCGTGGTGGCGTGATCCGCCCGCTCAAGCCCTACCAGCTCGTGCTCGACATCATCGGCAGTGTGCTGGGGCTGCTGCTGACCCTGCCGCTGAGCCTGCTCATCGTCGCCGGCAGCGCCGGTTCGTGGGTCGTCGGCGGGAGCGTCGCGGTCGTGTTCCACCTCCTCGTGGCGGTCGTGCTGTGGGGCGCGGCGGCGATCGCGAGGCTCTCCCCGCCGATCGCGCTGGCGGTGGCCTGGCTGGGTGCGATCCTGCAGATGGCGGGTGGGCTGTGGCCCTCGCCCATCGATGTCGCGGTGTTCGTCGTGCTGTTCGCGACGGCGGCCTGGGGCACCCGGCGCCTGCTCTGGATCGGCGGCGCCTCGGCGTTCGGCGGCGGGCTCATCGCCGGGATCTACGTGGCGGTGATGCAGCGCGACGTATTCGTCGTCGACGGGGAGTACCCGCTGCGGCTGCTGGCCGTCGGCGCGCTGGTCGCCACCGTCGTCGTGCTCTCGCTGGCGATGTCGTGGAGCGCGGGCCTGCTGTGGCGGCTGGTGCTGCACGGCCGGCGCACGCACGAGGCCCAGCTGCGGGCGGAGGCCACCGCCGCGGAGGAGGCCGAGCGCGTGCGCATCGCGCGCGACATGCACGACATCGTCGCGCATTCGCTGGCCGTCGTCATCGCGCAGGCCGACGGCGCGCGGTACGCGGCCGCCACGAAGCCCGAGCTCGCGCAGGAGGCCATGTCCACGATCGCGCAGACCGCGCGCTCCGCGCTCTCCGACGTCCGGATGCTGCTGACCCAGCTGCGTCATCGTCAGGGCGACGGGCCGCAGCCGACCCTCGCCGACCTGGAGACGCTGTTCGAACACGTGCGGCAGTCCGGAGTCGAGCCGCGGATCACCGTCGACCCGATGCCGCCGGGCGAACCGCCGAGCGCGATCCAGCTCGCCGTCTACCGCATTCTGCAGGAGGCGCTGACCAACGCCCTGCGCCACGGCGAGGGTGATGTCGACGTGCGCCTGTCCTGGTGGGCCGACCGCGTCGACGTGGAGGTGCGCAACAGGATCGCGGAGGGCAGGACGGGCTCCGCGGGCGGTCACGGGCTGGTGGGGATGCGCGAGCGGGCGCAGCTGGTCGGCGGCTCGCTGACGACGAGCCGGGACGCGGGATGGTTCCTCGTGCAGGCGACGCTGCCGGTCGGGGCGCCGTCACCGGGGCCCGCGGATGCGATGCGGTAATCGCGTACGTCGCACGGCCCTCGACACGCGAAGATGGATGCGTAGTCGATGACCTGGAGGTCGGGATGATCAGGATCGTGCTCGTCGACGATCAGGCGCTGTTCCGCGCAGGCGTCCGCATGCTCGTGTCCTCCCAGCCCGACATGGATGTCGTCGGAGAGGCGGGTGATGGGCGCGAGGCGCTCGAGGTCATCGGACGCACCTGTCCGGATGTCGTGCTGATGGACATCCGGATGCCGGTCATGGACGGGTTGACCGCCACGGCCGAGCTGCTGAAGCTCCCGCAGGCCCCGCACATCGTGATGCTGACGACCTTCGACCTCGACGAGGCCGCCGCCCGGGCGATCCAGCAGGGCGCCAGCGGATTCCTTCTCAAGGACGCCGAGCCCGAGTTCCTGCTCGCGGCGATCCGCACGGTCGTTTCCGGGGCGAGCGTGATCGCGGCATCCGCCACCCGCGAGCTGTTCGCGCATTTCACCACCGAGACCACGCCGGTGCCCGCGGAGTTCTCCGACCTCACCGACCGGGAGCGGGAGATCTTCGAGCTCGCCGCGCGCGGACTGTCGAACTCCGAGATCGCGGCGCGCGAGTACCTCAGCGAAGCGACCGTGAAGACGCACATCAGTCGTATCCTCGCCAAGCTGGCCCTGCGCGACCGCGTGCAGCTGGTGGTGTTCGCCTTCGAGCACGGGCTCGTCTGAGACGCATCCGCGCGGATCATCCTGCAGATGTACTGCGGATGCATCCGACGGGCGATGTGCGGCGCCGGGAGCCGGCCATAGCGTCGAAGGCATGGAGATCACCACCTCGGACCTCGGGCTCGCCGCCCGTGTCCAGCACCTCACCAAGTCCTACGGGTCGGGAGCGTCGACCGTGCGCGCGCTCGACGACGTGAGCGTCGGCATCCGTCGCGGCCAGTTCACCGCGATCATGGGGCCGTCCGGGTCGGGGAAGTCGACGCTCATGCACATCATGGCAGGGCTGGACGCGCCCACGCAGGGACGGGCCTGGATCGGCGACACGGAGATCACAGGCCTCGACGACCTGGAGATGACCATCCTGCGCCGACGGCGCGTGGGCTTCATCTTCCAGGCGTTCAATCTCGTTCCGACCCTGGACGCCATCGGCAACATCCGATTGCCGTTCGAGCTGGACGGGCGGCGCCCGAGCGCGATCGAGCGCGCCCGCATCGACGGCCTCGTCGAGCGGCTGGGGCTGGAGTCACGGCTGCATCACCGCCCGCACGAGCTGTCCGGCGGCCAGCAGCAGCGGGTGGCCATCGCACGGGCGCTGGCCACCGCACCGGACCTGGTGTTCGCCGATGAGCCGACGGGCAACCTCGACTCCCGCAGCGGACGCGAGGTGCTCCAGCTGCTCTCCGACGCCAGTCGTGAGCAGGGCCAGTCGATCGCGATGGTCACCCATGACCCCGTCGCCGCCAGCTACGCCGACCGCGTGCTGTTCCTGGGCGACGGGCGGATCACCGCGGACCATCCACGACGCAGTGCCGAGCAGATCGCCGCGCACATGCTGGCGGCGGAGGTGGCGGCATGACCGGCGTCTCGGATCGCCCGGCTGCGGGCATCCGCACGGCTGAGCCGACCCGCACGGTCGAGCCCGCCCGCGCCTCCCAGCCGACCTGGGCATCGCGGCTGTCCTGGCTGCGCGAGCGGGGCATGGGCGCCACCATCCTCGTCGCCGCCCTCACCGCGGCCTTCGGCGTGATCCTCGTCGAGGTCACCGGGTACATCGGCGGCGCGCTGCAGGCCGATCCGTTCCTGGGCGACAGCGAGACGCTGGCGCTCGTGGTGAGCATCCTCACCGTGCTGCTGGTGGGGGTGGCGATGTACGTGGCGGCCATGGTGACCGCGAACACCTTCGCCACGATCATCACCGGCCGCATGCGCCGCATCGCGCTCCTGCGGCTGATCGGGGCCTCCGCCCGCGCGCAGCGCGCGGAGGTCGCCGGTCAGGGCTTCGTCGTCGGCCTGATCGGGGCCGTGATCGGTCTGGGGGTCGGGCTGGGCGTGTCGGGGCTGGGCGTCGTGGCGGGGGAGCGGATGCTGGCGCTCACCCCGGACGAGTTCACGCTCTTCACCCCGGGCATCCTCGCCCCCGCCGTCGGGGTGGCGCTGACCACGTGGCTGGCGGCGCATGTCGGCTCGCGGCGGGTGCTGACCGTGACTCCGCTGGAGGCGCTGGGCGGATCCGTCGAGCGCACCCGTGAGGAGGTCTCGACGCGGCGTGGCGCCCGCATCGCGTCGCTCGTGATGCTGGTGCTGGGGTCGGCGCTGCTGGCAGGGGGCGTGCTGATCGGGCTGTACCTGCCGCTGGGCGTCGTGGTGGCGTTCTTCGGCGGTGTGCTGTCGTTCACGGGGCTGGTCATCGGGGCCGACCGGGTCATGCCGCCGGTGCTGCGCCTGGTGGGCCGGATGTTCGGACGCGGCGCCACGGCCCGGCTCGCCGCCGAGAACGCGCTGCGCCACCCGGAGCGCTCCAGTCGGATGACCATCGGCGTGGTGATGGGCGTCGCACTGGTGACGATGTTCGCCGTCGCGCTGCAGTCCGTCAAAGCCCTGTTGGTGAGAGGGACGGAGGGGGTTCCGGCCGAGATGTTCGCCCCCATCGACGCCTTCGTGACGGTCATGATGGTGCTCGTCGCGGTGTCGGCGGTGATCGCCGGTGTGGGGCTCGTCAACCTGCTCACGATCGGGGTCGTGCAGCGCACCCGCGAGCTGGGACTGCTGCGGGCGATCGGGCTGACCGCGAGGCAGGTGCGCAGGATGGTGCTGCTGGAGGCCGTGCACATCACGGTCGCCGCGACGCTGACCGGCCTCGTCGTGGGCAACCTGTACGGCTGGATCGCCGCGCAGTCGCTGCTGGGCTCGATCCGGCTGCCCCCCGACTTCGAGCCCGCCGGATTCGTGCTCCCCGCGGTGCCGTGGGGCCCGGTGGCGGTGATCGTCGTCGCGACGGCCGTGCTGACCGCGCTCGCCGCCGTGACGCCCACTCGGCTGGCCACGCGCGTCGCTCCCGTGGAGGCCCTCGCCGCCGTCTGAGCCGGGTCGGACATAGGCTGGAGGGATGTCGTCGCCGTTCGATCAGTCGTACTACCAGGTCCGTGTCGAGTGGGGTGCGGAGGGCCTGGCCCGCCTCGCCCCCGCCGACGTCGTCGTGATCGTCGACGTGCTGCGGTTCTCGTCGACGATCGCCGACATCGTCGCCGACGGTGGCCGGGTCGCCCTGACGGATGCCGGGGACTGGTCCGCCGACGGCGCGGCGGTCGCGGCGTCCGTCGCCGATGGCGGAGCCGTGGTGCTGGTCGGCGGCATCCGCAACGCGGCGGCGACGGCCCGCGCGGTCATGGCCGTGCAGGAGCGGCGGGCGGAGCGCACCTCGGTCGCGGTCATCGCCGCGGGCGAGCGCACGCCGGAGGGCGCGCTGCGCTTCGCCGTCGAGGACCAGCTGGGCGCGGGTGCCGTGATCTCGGCGCTGACCGACCTGGGGATCGACCACTGCGCGCCCGACGGCGCCGTCGCAGCGGAATCGTTCCGGTCCCTGCGCCGGGCGCTGCGGCACATGATCGTCGCGAGTGGCTCGGGCCGCGAGCTGACCGCCGGGGTCGCCTCCACCGCGCGGATGCGGGAATCGGGCATCCGCCCTGCCACGGCCGAGGAGGCCGCGGAGCTCGATGCGGTCGATGCCGTGCCGGTGCTGCGCGACGGTGTGTTCGAGCGCTTCGTCTGACGCGTCCTCACCTGCTCCCTGCGCCGGGAGATCCGTGTCGGCGTCCGCGGTCGCATCCGCGCGTCATGGCCACGGCGTGCAGGATGCGCATAGTGTCGGAGCATGAGGTACCTTCCCGCCCTCCTCGTCGACGCCGTCCTCGTTCTCGTGTTCGCCGTCGTCGGGCGGGCCTCCCACGGCGAGGACCCGATGGGCTTCCCCGTGACGGCCTGGCCCTTCCTCATCGCCCTGCTCGTCGGCCACGCGCTCGCCGCCCTCGTGCCGATGCGCCCCCGCAGGCCCTGGTCACCGGGGTGGGGTGCGATCGCGTGGATCGTGACCGTCGCGGGCGGGATGCTGCTGCGCGTCGTGACGGGAGACACGGCCGAGACGCCGTTCATCGTCGTCGCGACGCTCGTGCTGGGGGCCCTCCTGCTCGGCTGGCGGTTCGCCGCCCTTCTCATCCGCCGCTACCGGGGGCCGCGCCGAACCGCCTGACCGGCGTGCCGCGGCGGCGGGTCAGCGGGGCAGCTGTGCGGCCCGACGATCCGCTGCCGTGATCTCGCGACGCGTCCAGGTGAACAGGTGGCTCCTGTCGAACCGGCGCGAGCAGATCGCGCAGGAGGTCTCCCGGGACGGCCGGCGATGTCGGTAGGTGACATGCCCGGCGGGGCACCGGCCCACCCACGGCGCCAGCTCCGTCGCCGTCTCGCCGTGATGCGTGGTGCCGCCCACGTAGCCGAGATCCCGCGCGACGCGCTTCCACTCGGGGCCGTGACCCGCGGCATGCCCGGCGAGGGCGTGGGCCACCTCGTGCAGCAGCGTCTGATGGATCTCGTCGTCCTCGAACCGGGCCGCCAGATAGCGGGAGACGGTGATGCGCCTGCGCTGGTGGTCGCACTGCCCCGCGCGGCGCTTGGCATGATCGAAGTCGAACGTCCACGAGTCGTCGAGATGCATGACGATCAGCGCCTGTGCCCAGACGCGCACACGGTTCAGATCGGCCATGAGATCAGAGTAGAGCACGGAACCGACATCACCGCCCGCCGCCGGCCCCTCCCGGACAGTCCGGGGGAATGCGGCCGCATTCGGCGTTCAGACCAGCACGCCGGGTGCGGTCGAACCGCGGCGCTCCGCCGTCTCGATCGCTCGCAGCGCGATCTCCAGCTCCGCGTCGTCGGCGCCGGCCTCACGGCGCAGGAACAGCGACTGCTTGAAGCTCTCCCGCGCCCGTTCGAAGTCCCCGGCCTCATACGCGTTGCGCCCCTGATGGCGGTACGCGAAGGCGGCGATCGCCGCCCAGCCCTGCCCCTCCGCCTCGCTCGCGCAGTGCGAGAGCTCCAGAGCGGCGGCGGCGTGCGCGCCGCGATTCTGCAGCACCGTGGCGTGCAGCACGCGTGCGCGCAGCAGGCTCTTGCGGGTCCCGGCCATCCGCGCCTGGCGCACGGTCTCCTCCGCCGTCTCCAGAGCCTCGTCGAGCCGGCCCAGCACCTTCAACAGCCACACCCGCTCCAGCAGCACCGGCAGACTCCGCTGGTTCTCGAGCTCGGCCAGCCGCATCGTGCACTCGCGCTCGTCGACGATCTCGCGGAGCGTCTCGGGGTCGTAACCATGGATCAAATTCACGATTGTCTGCTCCTCTCCGCGACCGTCGTCCCAGTCTGCCTCCCCGGACGCCGAACCTCCCGAAGCCACGCCCTCGACGCAGGAGTCGGCCTGCGTCTTCGCGCAGGGCTCGCGCACGTCGACCCGCGACCCGACCCGTCCGTCGGCGCCGGCCTCAGCGCAGGAACAGGCCGGCGTCCGGTCGGGGCGAGGCCACGGCATCCGCATCCGTCACGACCGACGCACCCCGCGAGAACGCGACGACCTCCTCGCCGCGCGCCATCTTCGCCGGGTGCGGCCCGGCGGCCAGCACCCGCGGCAGCCACTCCGCGGGCAGGTCGGCGACGGATGCCGCGACGACGAGGTTGCCGAAGCGACGCCCCTTGAGCACCTGCGCGTCGGCGAGCACCGCGACATCGGAGAACACCGACGAGATGGTCGCGACCTGGCGGCGTGCGAAGGCGAGCCCGGGACCGTCGGCCACGTTCACCAGCAGCACCCCGGACGGCGCCAGCAGGTCCGCGACCTCCTGGTACAGCTCCCTGCTGGTCAGGTGCGCGGGCGTCTGCGCACCGGAGAAGACGTCCGAGACGACGAGGTCGCAGTTCCCGCGCAGGGCGGGCGGCAGGCGCTGCAGACCCTCCCGCGCATCGCCGATCCGGATGCGGATGGCCGCGCCGCGCGGCAGAGGCAGGTGCGTGCGCACCAGCTCGACCAGCGGGGCCTCCCACTCGATCACCTGCTGTCGGGAGCCGGGCCGGGTCGTGGCGATGTAGCGGGGGATCGTGAGAGCGCCGGCGCCCAGGTGCACGGCGCTCAGCGGAGCGGATGCCGTGGCCCCGAGCTGATCGATCACGGCGCCCATCCGCACGACGTACTCGAAATGCAGGTGGGTGGGGTCGTCCAGGTCGACGTGCGACTGCGGGGTGTCGTCCACGATGAGCTCGAAGCCACTGGTGAACTCGCTCGGGACGATCTCGGCGATGCCGCCGTGGTCGAGCCGTGCCCGCGGATTCGCGGTATCCCGTGCCCGTGACCGTCCCATGGCATCGAGCCTACCCAGCGGCGGCCGGTCACCTCCGGCTGGTGCAGGCGCTCTGGTTCAGGTCGACGCCGCTGATCCCGCGCGACAGCTCCGCGGCATCCGTCGGCGCAGGGGTGCCGGGAACCGCCGCCGAGCGGATGCCTTTACCGCAGCTTCGCGAGTTGGTCAAGGACTGCACTTGCCATGTCGCAACATCACACCTATAGTTAGTGGTTGCGCTCGCTTCTCCGTGCCCTCATATGGTGGTCGGCAATCGTTGAGTTCTCGAGCGTGCACTCCATCGACGTCCAGGAATCGACCAGCCCCTTGCCCGGGCTCACGGAGGTTACTCCCTTGGCTGCTGCTCGCAACGCATCCACATCCACCACCAAGAAGAACGGACGCGGAGTCTCCCGCCTCTCCTTCGCCAAGATCTCCGACACGCTGACAGTACCGGATCTGCTCGCGCTGCAGACCGAGTCCTTCGGCTGGCTCGTCGGCAACGACGACTGGAAGGCCAGACTGGCCGAGGCGAAGAAGGCCGGCCGCACCGACGTCGCCGAGGTCTCCGGCCTGGGCGAGATCTTCGAGGAGATCTCCCCCATCGAGGACCTGGGCGAGACCATGCAGCTCTCGTTCACGAACCCGTACCTCGAGCCCGAGAAGTACTCGATCGAGGAGTGCAAGGAGCGCGGCAAGACCTACGCCGCCCCGCTGTACGTCGAGGCCGAGTTCATGAACCACCTCACCGGTGAGATCAAGACGCAGACGGTCTTCATGGGCGACTTCCCCCTGCAGACCGACAAGGGCACGTTCATCATCAACGGCTCCGAGCGCGTCGTCGTCTCGCAGCTCGTGCGCTCCCCGGGCGTCTACTTCGACAAGACCCCCGACAAGACCAGTGACAAGGACATCGTCACCGCCCGCATCATCCCCAGCCGCGGCGCCTGGCTCGAGTTCGAGGTCGACAAGCGCGACCAGGTGGGCGTGCGCATCGACCGCAAGCGCAAGCAGTCCGTCACGGTCTTCCTGAAGGCACTGGGCATGACCAGCGAGGAGATCCTCGCGGAGTTCGCCGGCTTCCCCTCCATCGAGGACACGCTGTCCAAGGACACGATCCTCACCAAGGAGGACGCGCTGCGCGACATCTACCGCAAGCTGCGTCCGGGCGAGCAGGTGGCCGCCGAGGCCGCCCGCGCCCTGCTGGACAACTTCTACTTCAACCCGAAGCGCTACGACCTGGCCAAGGTGGGTCGTTACAAGATCAACCAGAAGCTGGGTCTGGCTGCTCCGCTGACCGACTCGGTGCTGACCGTCGAGGACATCGTCGCGACCATCAAGTACATGGTGCGCCTGCACCGCGGCGACGAGTCGTTCGAGGGCATCCGCTCGGGCAAGAAGACGCAGATCCGCATCGCCACCGACGACATCGACAACTTCGGCAACCGCCGCATCCGCGCCGTCGGCGAGCTCATCCAGAACCAGGTCCGGACCGGTCTGTCCCGCATGGAGCGCGTGGTCCGCGAGCGCATGACCACGCAGGACATCGAGGCGATCACCCCGCAGACGCTGATCAATGTGCGTCCCGTCGTGGCGGCCATCAAGGAGTTCTTCGGGACCTCGCAGCTGTCGCAGTTCATGGACCAGAACAACCCGCTCGCGGGTCTGACCAACAAGCGCCGCCTGTCGGCCCTCGGCCCGGGCGGCCTCAGCCGCGACCGCGCCGGCGTCGAGGTCCGCGACGTGCACCCCTCGCACTACGGCCGCATGTGCCCCATCGAGACTCCTGAAGGCCCGAACATCGGTCTGATCGGTGCGCTGGCGACCTTCGCGCGCATCAACTCGTTCGGCTTCATCGAGACCCCGTACCGCCGCGTCGTCGACGGCCGGGTCACCGATGAGATCGAGTACCTCACGGCGGCCGAGGAGGCCGACTTCAACATCGCCCAGGCGAATGCTCCGCTGGACGACGACGGCCGCTTCCTGGAGGAGTCCGTCCTGGCCCGCCCCCGCGGCGGCTCCGGCGAGGTCGACCTGTTCCTGCCCGAGGAGATCGGCTACATCGACGTCTCGCCGCGCCAGATGGTGTCGGTCGCGACCTCGCTCGTGCCGTTCCTCGAGCACGACGACGCGCAGCGGGCGCTCATGGGCGCCAACATGCAGCGTCAGGCCGTGCCGCTGCTGCGCTCGGACGCGCCGCTGGTCGGCACCGGCATGGAGGGCTACACCGCCATCGACGCCGGTGACGTCGTCACCGCGCTGAAGGCCGGTGTGGTCAGCGAGGTCTCCGCGGACCGTGTCGTCGTCATGCTCGACGAGGGCGGCACCCAGGAGTACCACCTGCGCAAGTTCGACCGCTCGAACCAGGGCACCTCCTACAACCAGCGTGTGATCGTCAGCGCCGGTGAGCGCGTCGAGGTCGGTGAGGTCATCGCCGACGGTCCCGCCACCGACAACGGCGAGCTCGCGCTCGGCAAGAACCTTCTCGTCGCGTTCATGCCGTGGGAGGGTCACAACTTCGAGGACGCCATCATCCTCAGCCAGGAGCTGGTGAAGGAGGACACCCTCTCGTCGATCCACATCGAGGAGTACGAGGTCGACGCCCGCGACACCAAGCTCGGCAAGGAGGAGATCACCCGTGACCTCCCCAACGTCAGCCCGGAGCTGCTGAAGGACCTCGATGAGCGCGGCATCATCCGCATCGGGGCCGAGGTCCGTCCCGGTGACATCCTCGTCGGCAAGGTCACACCGAAGGGCGAGACCGAGCTGAGCGCCGAGGAGCGCCTGCTGCGAGCGATCTTCAACGAGAAGAGCCGTGAGGTCCGCGACACCTCGCTGAAGGTGCCGCACGGCGAGCAGGGCACGATCATCGCCGTCAAGGAGTTCAACGCCGAGGAGGGCGACGACGAGCTGGGCTCGGGCGTCAACCGCCGTGTCGTGGTCTACATCGCCCAGAAGCGCAAGATCACCGAGGGCGACAAGCTCGCCGGCCGCCACGGCAACAAGGGCGTCATCGCGAAGATCCTGCCGGTCGAGGACATGCCGTTCCTCGCCGATGGAACCCCCGTCGACGTGGTGCTCAACCCGCTCGGCATCCCGGGTCGCATGAACTTCGGCCAGGTGCTGGAGACCCACCTCGGGTGGATCGCCAAGACCGGCTGGAAGGTCGAGGGGAACCCGGAGTGGGCCGCCCAGCTCGCCGACGACGCCCGCGACGTCCCCCCGAACACCAAGGTCGCCACCCCTGTGTTCGACGGCGCCAGCGAGAGCGAGATCTCCGGCCTGCTGGACTCGACGCTCCCCACCCGCGACGGCGTGCGCCTGATCGACCGCTCCGGCAAGACGCAGCTGTTCGACGGCCGCTCCGGCGAGCCGTTCCCTGAGCCCGTGTCGGTCGGCTACATGTACATCCTGAAGCTGCACCACCTCGTCGACGACAAGATCCACGCGCGTTCGACGGGCCCGTACTCGATGATCACCCAGCAGCCGCTCGGCGGCAAGGCGCAGTTCGGCGGTCAGCGCTTCGGTGAGATGGAGGTGTGGGCGCTCGAGGCCTATGGCGCCGCCTACGCGCTGCAGGAGCTGCTCACCATCAAGTCCGACGACATCCTCGGCCGCGTCAAAGTGTACGAGGCCATCGTCAAGGGCGAGAACATCCAGGAGCCCGGCATCCCCGAGTCCTTCAAGGTGCTCATGAAGGAGATGCAGTCGCTCTGCCTGAACGTCGAGGTGCTCTCGGCGGACGGCACCGCGGTCAACCTCCGAGACACCGATGACGAGGCCTTCCGCGCCGCGGAGGAGCTCGGCATCAACATCTCCAGCCGTTTCGAAGCGGCATCGATCGACGAGATCTGATCTCGGCTCATTCGACAGATTTTCTACACAGGAGAACAAGTGCTCGACGCAACAACTTTCGATGAGCTTCGAATCGGCCTCGCGACCGCTGAGGACATCCGCGGATGGTCCTACGGCGAGGTCAAGAAGCCCGAGACGATCAACTACCGCACGCTGAAGCCCGAGAAGGACGGCCTCTTCGGCGAGCAGATCTTCGGACCCTCCCGCGACTGGGAGTGCGCCTGCGGCAAGTACAAGCGCGTCCGCTTCAAGGGCATCGTGTGCGAGCGCTGCGGCGTGGAGGTCACCAAGAGCTCCGTCCGTCGTGAGCGCATGGGGCACATCGAGCTCGCCGCGCCCGTGACCCACATCTGGTACTTCAAGGGCGTCCCCTCGCGCCTGGGCTACCTGCTGGACATGGCGCCGAAGGACCTCGAGAAGGTCATCTACTTCGCCGCGTACATGGTGATCTCCGTCGACGAGGAGGCGCGTCACCGCGACCTCGCCACGCAGGAGAACAACATCCGCCTCGAGCTGAAGACCCTGGGCGAGCGCCGCGACGCGAAGATCGCGGAGCGCATGGCGAAGCTGGAGGAGGAGCTCGCGGCGCTCGAGGCCGAGGGCGCCAAGGCCGACGCGAAGAAGAAGGTCAAGGACGCCGCCGAGAAGGAGATGTCCCTCATCCGCAAGGGCGCCGACGAGGCCATCGCCAGGCTCGAGCGCGTGTGGGAGGACTTCCGCACCCTCGAGGTGGGCGCGCTGCGCCCCGAGGACGACGTCTTCCACGAGCTGCAGGACCGGTTCGGCCAGTACTTCGAGGCCTACATGGGCGCCGAGTCCATCAAGCGCCGCCTGCAGACCTTCGATCTGAAGGGCGAGGCGGAGAGCCTGCGCCTGCAGATCTCCGAGGGCAAGGGCCAGCGCAAGATCCGCGCGATCAAGCGCCTCAAGGTCGTCGACTCGTTCCTGCAGACCGGGATGAGCCCGGCCGCCATGGTGCTCGACGTGGTCCCGGTCATCCCGCCGGAGCTGCGTCCGATGGTGCAGCTGGACGGCGGCCGCTTCGCGACCAGCGATCTCAACGACCTGTACCGTCGCGTGATCAACCGCAACAACCGCCTCCGCCGTCTGATCGACCTCGGCGCCCCCGAGATCATCGTCAACAACGAGAAGCGGATGCTGCAGGAGGCCGTCGACGCGCTGTTCGACAACGGCCGCCGCGGCCGCCCCGTCACCGGCACCGGCAACCGCGCCCTGAAGTCCCTCAGCGACATGCTCAAGGGCAAGCAGGGCCGGTTCCGTCAGAACCTGCTCGGCAAGCGCGTGGACTACTCGGGCCGTTCGGTCATCATCGTCGGTCCCCAGCTGAAGCTGCACCAGTGCGGTCTGCCCAAGCAGATGGCGCTGGAGCTGTTCAAGCCGTTCGTCATCAAGCGCCTGATCGACCTCGGTCACTCGCAGAACATCAAGGCAGCCAAGCGCGCCGTCGAGCGCACCCGCCCCGAGGTGTGGGACGTGCTCGAGGAGATCATCCGCGAGCGCCCCGTCCTGCTCAACCGCGCCCCCACCCTGCACCGCCTCGGCATCCAGGCGTTCGAGCCGCAGCTCGTCGAGGGCAAGGCCATTCAGCTGCATCCGCTGGTGTGCGCGGCGTTCAACGCCGACTTCGACGGCGACCAGATGGCCGTCCACCTGCCGTTGTCGGTCGAGGCCCAGGCCGAGGCCCGCGTGCTCATGCTGGCGTCGAACAACATCCTCAAGCCGTCCGACGGCCGCCCGGTGACCCTGCCCTCGCAGGACATGATCATCGGTCTGCACCACCTGACCACGGTCAAGGAGGGCGCAACCGGTGAGGGACGGGCGTTCGGGTCGGTGGGCGAGGCCATCCTCGCCAACGACGAGGGCACTCTCGACCTGCAGGCGAAGGTCCGCATCCGCATCCCGGGTCTGACCTTCCTCGAGGGCGAGGCCCCCGAGGGGTACGAGCGCCACGGCCTCGTGGACGCGTCGCTCGGCCAGGCGATCTTCAACGACACGCTGCCGAAGGGGTACCCGTTCGTGCGCGGCGTGGCCGACAAGGGCAAGCTGTCCCAGATCGTCAACAAGCTCGCCGAGGAGTACCCCAAGGTCGAGACCGCCGCGGCGCTGGACCGCATCAAGGATGCCGGTTTCCACTGGGCGACCCGCTCGGGTGTCACCGTCGCGCTCAGCGACATCCTCACCCCGCCGAACAAGGCCGAGATCGTCGCCAGCTACGAGAAGCAGGCGGCCAAGGTGCAGTCCCAGTACGACAAGGGTCTGACCACGGATGCCGAGCGCCGCCAGGAGCTCATCAAGATCTGGACCGAGGCGACCGACGAGGTCCAGACGGCCATGCGGGCGAACTTCCCGGCGGACAACACCATCAACCGGATGGTGTCCTCGGGTGCTCGAGGCAACTGGCTGCAGATCCGCAACATCGCGGGCATGCGCGGTCTGGTGAACAACCCCAAGGGTGAGATCATCCCCCGTCCGATCATCTCCTCGTACCGCGAGGGGCTGTCGGTGGCGGAGTACTTCATCGCCACGCACGGCACCCGCAAGGGTCTCGCCGACACCGCGCTGCGCACCGCCGACTCGGGTTACCTGACCCGTCGTCTGGTGGACGTCTCGCAGGACGTCATCATCCGCGAGCAGGACTGCGGCACGACGAAGGGCCTCGAGCTCCCGATCGCCGCGCCCAACTCGCAGGGTGTGCTGGTGCGCGATGCGAACGTCGAGAACTCCGTGTTCGCCCGCACCCTGGCGTCCGACGTGGTCAGCGAGTCCGGCGAGGTGCTCGCCACCGCCGGTGAGGACGTCGGCGACGTGCTCATCGACAAGCTCGTGAACGCCGGCGTGGAGACCATCAAGGTCCGCTCCGTGCTCACCTGCGATTCGGCCGTCGGCGTCTGCGCGCAGTGCTACGGACGCTCGCTCGCGACCGGCAAGACGGTGGACATCGGCGAGGCCGTCGGCATCATCGCCGCGCAGTCGATCGGCGAGCCCGGAACCCAGCTGACGATGCGCACCTTCCACACCGGCGGGTCGGCGTCGGCGGATGACATCACCCAGGGTCTGCCGCGCGTGCAGGAGCTGTTCGAGGCCCGCACCCCGAAGGGCGCGTCCCCGATCGCCGAGGCCGACGGCCGTATCGAGATCGAGGAGAGCGAGAAGGGCCGCAAGGTCATCCTCACGCCCGACAACGGTGACGAGCCGGTCGTGTACCCCGTCCTGAGGCGGGCGACGCTCCTCGTCGAGGACGGCCAGCACGTCTCCGTCGGTCAGCCGCTCCTGGTCGGCACGCTCGACCCCAAGGAGGTCATGCGCGTCATGGGCGCCCGCGAGGTGCAGCGCTACCTCGTCAACGGCGTGCAGGGCGTGTACCGCTCGCAGGGTGTGCCGATCCACGACAAGCACATCGAGGTCATCGTCCGTCAGATGCTGCGGAAGGTCACCGTGGTCGACCACGGCGACACCAAGCTGCTGCCGGGTGAGATGGTCGACCTCAAGCGCTACCAGATGCTCAACCGCGAGGCCGTGTCCGAGGGCAAGCGCCCGGCATCCGGCCGCCCGGAGCTGATGGGTATCACGAAGGCGTCGCTCGCGACGGAGTCGTGGCTGTCGGCCGCCTCCTTCCAGGAGACGACCCGCGTGCTCACGCAGGCCGCCATGGAGGGCAAGAGCGACCCGCTGGTCGGCCTCAAGGAGAACGTGATCATCGGAAAGCTCATCCCCGCCGGGACGGGCCTGACGAAGTACCGCGACATCACGGTCGAGGCGACCGAGGAGGCGAAGAGCGAGCGCTACCCGAACCGGATCTTCGCCTCCGACGGGGCGTACGCCGACGGCGACTTCGGCTATGTCGACTTCGACGCGTTCTCGACCGACGACATCACCCCCGGTACGTACAACTGACCCCGGTGAGGGCCGGCGAGCTTGCTCGTCCGGCTCTCCGCCGCGGAGGCCCCGGCCCCTCTTCGGAGGGCCGGGGCCTTCGTGCTCCCGATGCTCTCCTCGCCCGGCTGTCCTCGCCCAGCTTTTCTCGAACAGCTCTCCTCGCCCAGCTCTCCCTTCATCGAGAACAGGAGATTTCGTGGGGACAGGAGAATCCGGCCGAATCCGTCCTGTTCCGGACGAATCTCCTGTGCTGGATGAGGGGATGGGGGATGAGGGGATGGGGCATGGGGATGGGGGATGCGTGTGTGCGGCGGCCGGGCCGGCGGACGGCGCAGGAACGACCGGCGCGATAGTCTCGCGGAATGAGTGATAGGCGCCGTGGAGTGGTGGTGATCGGCGATGCGCTGATCGATGAGATCCGGGATGCCGCCGGGGTCCGCGAGCTGGTCGGCGGGGCGGCCCTGAACGTGGCCGTGGGGCTGCGCCGTCTCGGCGTGCCGGCGACGTTGATCGCGATGGTCGGGGCGGATGCCGCGGGCGACCACATCCGCGAGTATCTGGCAGACCATGATGTCCCTCTCATCGACAGTCCTTCCGAGCACGGCTCTTCGCGGGCGGTCGTGCACTGGTCGCCGCAGGGCGAGCCGGAGTACACGTTCAACGAGGCGGCGCAGCGGCGCAGCATCCGCTTCTCCGACGACGCGTTGGACGCGATCACGGATGCTGCGCTGATCGCGATCAGCTGCTTCCCGTTCGACTCCGCGGCGGAGGTCGCGGCGCTGACGGACGCCGTCGCCGACTCGCACCTGGTGATCGACCCGAACCCGAGGGCGGGCATGCTGCGTGACCGGGCGGAGTTCGTGCGCGGGTTCGAGGGCCTCGCCGCCCGTGCGGAACTGGTGAAGGTCGGCGCGGACGACGCCGTTCTGCTGTACGACGGCGATCTGGATGCGCTGCGCCGCCGTCTGCGCGACCTCGGCGCCGGTGCGGTGCTGGCCACCGCCGGTGCGGACGGCGCGGTGCTGGAATCCGACAGCGGTGAGTTCGCAGCGCCGATCGTCGCGCTGCCGGGGCGGGTGGTGGACACCGTCGGAGCGGGGGACGCCACGATGGCTGCGGTGGTCGAGGGGCTTCTGGACGGTCATCCGACGACGGATGCCGGGTGGCGGGCCCTGCTGGATCGCGCCATGGCCGTCGCCGCTGCGACGGTGCGCGCGGAGGGCGGCCTGCTGCGCACGCCCGAGTCGCTCGCTGCGGGTGATCACGGCCTCTACGGCAGCTGACCCCGGAGAGGGAACGGAGCGGGAGAACTGTGACGAGCGGCACCGCGACGGGACGGCTCGCGCGGGATGCCTCCCGATTTCTTGAGCGGTACCACGTGCGAGTATGCTTGGAACTCGCGCCCCCGGTTGACTGGAGAAGCCGGACGGGGGTGCTTCGGCAAGTTGCCCGAGCGGCCAAAGGGAGCTGACTGTAAATCAGCCGCGTAAGCTTCGGGGGTTCGAATCCCTCACTTGCCACCGCAGGATGGGGCCCCTCTGTCGGGGTCTTCATCTGTCTCCGCCGTCGCCCGGAAGGAGCATGAGGCCGCCTTCGCCGTCATCAGACGCGGACGGCCGCGAGCGAACGGGCGGGAGGCGGCCGGGCGGGAGGCGGCCGGGATCGAGCGCCGTTGCACGGTGGTCAGTACGGCGACACGGTGAAGGAGACGAGACCTCGGCATCCGTCCGGCCAGTAGCCGCGATCCAAGCCGTCCTCGCCGCCCATCCCGCCGCCGAGCGAGATCGCGTCGCCGTCGCGGTACTCCCCGCCGCGCCAGGTCAGCACGCCGTCCCTCCAGCTCGCGTCGCCCGCCGGGAACTGCGGCACGACCGCACTGTCGTGTGTCGACACCGCCACGCAGTCGTCATCCGCCCGCAGGACGCCCTCGAGCGCGGCGTCCATCCCGCTGTCCGGCCGCGGGTACACGGCGACCGGACCCGACGACGGCAACGGGGAGGCGCACCCCGTCAGGACCAGGGCAGCACCGCACAGGACGCCGCCGACGACGAAAGACGCCGCCGACCAGGTCAGGCTCATGGGCCCAACATAGTCGACGGCGCGAGTCTCGGGGAGTCCCGGGAGCGGATGCTCAGGCGGCGTTGCGCACGAGGATGCGCCAGCGCTCGGGGCCCTCGTCCAGGTAGCGCGTCTTGTAGGCACCGCCGTGCTTGGCCTGCAGCTGCGTGAGCAGCGGCACCGGGTTGTGCGTGGCGGAGATCACCATCGCAGCCCCCGGACGCAGCGATTCGATGGCGCCGAAGATGGCGGCATGGCGGACGGCGTGCGGGATGGTCTGCACGTCGAGTTCGGGCAGGTCCTCGTCGACCTCGCCGCAGGTGCATCCTGCGGTGGGCGACTGATCGGTCGCCTCCGACCTCGAGCGGTGGATCTCGATGTGGCCCATGATGTTCTCCGAATCTGAGGGTGGGGGTTTCGCAGATCATTTTATTACAATGGAAACCGTGGGAAAGAGTCGAGGTGTCGAACAGGGCCGCGGCGCGCGCGACCGCGGCGGTGAGGATGCCCGTCCCCGGTCCTCCACGCGCGAACGGATCCTCCGCGAGGTCGAGGTGCGCGGCGCCGTCTCCACCGCCGATCTGGTGGCCGTGACGGGCCTGCACGAGAACACGGTTCGCGAGCATCTCGAGCGGCTGCGGTGCGAGGGCAGGCTCCGTCGCACCCGCGCGGCGGCCCACGGACGGGGACGCCCGGGTTGGCGCTGGACGGCTCCGCGGGCGGATGTCGCCAACCCGTACGCGGGCCTCGCCCTCGCCCTCGCCGACTCCCTGACCCGCGCTGTCGACGACCCGGTCGCGCTGGCCCGCACCTCGGGCGTGCGGTGGGGCGCCGAGATCGCCCAGGAGCATCCGGATGCCGAGGAGGACGCCCGCACGCTCGTCATCGACCTCATGCGCGAGCAGGGGTTCGCGCCCGAGACGTCCGAGGAGCCCGTGACGGCGGGGGGCGACGAGCCCGACATCGTGCTGCGCCGCTGCCCGCTGCTGGCGGCCGCCGCGCGCCGCACCGACGTGGTCTGCGCCGTGCACGAGGGCATGATCGCCGGCATCCTGAGCTCCCGCGATGACCACACGGATGCCGCGCTGCTGCCGCTCCGCGCCGACGGCGGGTGCGTGCTGCACCTGCACGCCGCGTCGTGAGTCGGCGCGAGCGCATCCCGGTGCGGATGCTGTGGATGCTGCCGGCCGGGCTTGCGCTGCTCGCGGGGCTCGATGCCGGGATGCTGCTGCTGGGCCTGCCCGCGCCGGTCACGACCGACCGCCTGCCGCAGGTGCACGGGATGCTCCTGACGCTGGGCTTCGTGGGCACGCTCATCAGTCTCGAGCGGGCCACGGCCTACGCGCGTCCGGCCGGATTCGTCACCCCCGCCCTGCTGGGCGTCGGCGGCATCCTGCTGCTGGTATCGCCCGTGCCCCTCATCGTCGCGAAGGTCGTGCTGGCCGCCGGTGCGGCATCCTTCGTGCTGCTGTACATCCCGCTGTGGCGGCGGCAGTACGACGCGGCGCTGCTGACTCAGCTGCTGGCCGCGGGCCTCGCCATGTGCGGCGCCGTGGTGTGGATCGGGCAGGAGCAGCTGACGCTCATCATCCCGTGGCTCATCGGCTTCCTCGTGCTGACGATCGCCGCCGAGCGCGTGGAGCTCGCACGCATCACGATGGGGCCGCAGGCCGGCATCCGTCTGCTCCTGCACGCCTGGGCGATCACCGCCGCCCTCGCCGTGGGCCTGTTCCTCCCCGACGCGGGGGCGATGCTGCTCGGCATCGCACTGCTGTCGCTGACCGGCTGGCTCGTCGTGCACGACGTGGCCCGGCGCACGATCCGTGCATCCGGCGTCACGCGGTACATGGCCGCGTGCATCCTCGCCGGATACGTGTGGCTGGCCGTCGCAGCACTGGTGCTGCTGCTCGGCTACCCCTCCGAGCAGCCCGCGTACGACGCGGTGATCCACTCCGTGTTCCTCGGCTACACGTTCTCGATGATCATGGCGCACGCGACGACCATCCTCCCCGCCGTGCTGCACATCGCCCTGCCGTACCGGAGGGCGTTCTGGGCGCCGATCGCGCTCCTGCAGGTCGCGCTGATCGTGCGGGTGTGGGTCGGCGACGGCCTCGGCATCCCGGCGGGATGGCAGATCGGGGGCGTGCTGGGGGTGATCGCCCTGCTCCTGTTCGTGGTGACGGCGGTGACCAGTGCGATCCTGGGGCCCGTGAAGGCCCGCCCGTCGGCATCCGCCGACCCGGACGCCGCGCAGGACGGCGCGCCGGAACAGGTGCGCGCGACGGCCTCGGAGACCGGTGCGGGGACGCAGGAGGCGCTTGAGGGGCCTGCCGCCTCCGAGATCTCAGAGACGGACGGTGCTCGATGAGCCCCGAGTTGACCAGCCGCCCCGCCGCGCCCGCGGCCCCGGCGAAGAACCGCGGCTTCTGGCCGATCCGCGACATTCCCACCCTGGCCTGGCTGCTGCTGACCGTCGTGGCGGCCATCGGGCACCGCGCACTCCCGATGCCCGGCTGGCTGATGCTGCACCTGCTGCTGCTGGGCGCAGTGACGCACGCGATCCTCACCTGGAGTCAGTTCTTCTCCTTCGCACTGCTGCGCAGCAAGTCGACGGATGCCGACCGCCGGACTCAGACGTACCGGCTGATCCTCTCCAACGCGGGGTCCGCCGCGGTCATCGCCGGAGTGCTGTCGGGCATCTGGCCGGTCACGATCGCCGGGGCCGCGTCCCTCATCGCCGCCGTCGTCTGGCACGGGATCAGCCTCGTCCGCCGGGCCCGCGGCAGCATGCCCGGCCGGTTCGGCCGCACGATCCGGTACTACGTCGCCTCCGCCGCACTGCTGACGATCGGTGCGGCGCTGGGGGCCTGGCTGGCGCGCGGCGACGGCGAGCCCGGCCTCGTGCTCGCGCACGCGTTCCTCAACGTGCTCGGCTGGATCGGTCTGACCGTCGCGGGCACCGTCGTGACCCTGTGGCCGACGATCCTGCGCACCCGCGCCGACGAGCACGCCGCCACGGGGGCGCTGCGGGCCCTGCCGCTGCTGGCCGCGGGAGTCGTCGTCGCGGCGACGGGCGCGGCGCTGGCCCTGCTCCCGGTCGTGGCGGTCGGGCTGCTGGGCTATCTCGCGGGTCTCGTGATCATCGGCGTCTCGCTGCTGCGCGCTGCCAGGCAGAAGGCGCCGCGCAGCTTCGCGGCGCTGTCGGTGGGCATGGCGCTGGTGTGGTGGGCGGGCGCGGTCGCCGTGGTCGTGGTCGGCGCGATCGTCGCCTTCCTCACGGGCAGCGGGTTTGCCGCCCTGGCGGGCCTCGTCGACCAGACGGTCCCCTATCTCGCCGCCGGCTTCGCGGCGCAGGTGCTCGTGGGCGCGCTCAGCTATCTGATCCCGGTGGTGCTCGGCGGCGGCCCGACACCGGTGCGCACCGGCACGACAGGGTTCGACTCCCTCGGGCCGTTGCGCGTCACCGTCGCCAACGCCGCACTCGCCGTGTGCGCGCTGCCGGTGTCGAGCCTGATCCGGGTGGTCGCGTCGGTGATGTACCTGCTGGCGATGGCGTCGTTCCTGCTCGTCATGCTGCGGGCCATGCGCGCGCAGCGCCGTGCCAAGGCATCCGTCTCCTCACCCGGCGGCTCCTCGGGGGAGGGGGCGACGGATGCGGGGGAGCAGCCCCCGCGTCGGCACGGGCCGATCACCCCGGAGGGCGAGCAGCCCCCCGGACGCCGCGCCGGACAGGCCGTCGCGGGCCTGCTCGCCGTGCTGCTGGTCACCTCGGGTGCCGCGGCGGCCGATCCGATCGGGCTCGGCGGGGGCGGTGCGCCGACGGGAGACGCGGATGCCCCCGTGCAGACGGTGCAGGTCGAGGCGGCCGACATGCGCTTCACCCCGGACCGCATCGAGGTGCCGGCGGGGACCCGTCTGGTGATCGAGATCACGAACACCGACGACGAGCTCGTGCACGACCTCGTCTTCGCCAACGGGGCGACGGGCGAGCGGCTCGCGCCCGGCGAGTCGGACACGATCGATGTGGGCGTGATCACCGCCGACGTCGAGGGGTGGTGCTCGATCGTGGGGCACCGTCAGATGGGCATGACGATGCAGATCGTCGCGACGGGGGCGGGTGCGGGCGACGGTGACGCCGCACCCGCCGAGGGCGCCGGGCACGGTGACCACGGCGGTCACGGCGATCACGACATGGGCGCGATGCCGGGGATGGACGCGGAGCCCGGCCCGGACTTCACGCCGTACGAGGCGGTGCTGGACCCGCTTCCGGCATCCGATGGTCCCGTGACCCGTGAGATCACGCTGACCGTCCGCGATGAGGAGCGGGAGGTCGCGCCGGGGATCACGCAGACGCTGTGGGTGTACAACGGCTCCGCCCCCGGACCCGTGCTGCACGGCCGGGTGGGCGACAGATTCGTCATCACGCTGGAGAACAGGGCGTCGATGGGGCACTCCATCGACTTCCACGCCGGGGCCCTCGCTCCCGACGGGCCGATGCGCACGATCGCCCCCGGGGAGAGCCTGACGTACACGTTCACGGCCACGCGCGCGGGGATCTGGATGTACCACTGCGCGACCATGCCGATGCCCGCGCACATGGCCAACGGCATGTACGGCGCCGTCATCATCGAGCCGGACGATCTGCCCGCCGTGGACCGCAGCTACGTGCTCGTGCAGGGGGAGTACTATCTGGGCGATCACGACGGCGGCGAGGTCGACGTCGACAAGATCGCGGCCCGCAACCCCGATCTGGTGACGTTCAACGGCTACGCGTACCAGTACGATCACGCACCCCTGCCGGCCGCCGTCGGCGAACGGGTGCGGGTGTGGGTGCTGGATGCCGGGATCGACCGTCCCACGAGCTTCCACGTCATCGGCGGCCAGTTCGACACGGTGTGGTCGGAGGGAGCGTACCTGCTGAACCGCTCGGAGGACACGGGGTCGCAGGCGCTGGGGCTCCAGCCCGCGCAGGGCGGTTTCGTCGAGCTCGTGTTCCCGGAAGCCGGGCACTACCCCTTCGTGACGCACTACATGATCGACGCGGAGCGCGGCGCGCACGGCATCTTCGACGTGGCGCCGTAGCCCCGCATCCCCGGGCGGGTGCACCTCGTTCGGAGATCGTGCCGTCGGCGGTCGGCATCCGGTCGCCCGTCGCTCCCCGGGATTTCCTAGACTGAATCGATGCGACCATTGACCGAGGCCGAGGTTCGAGCATCGATCGGGAACGCGGATGCCGAGGAGATCGCGCAGATCGGGATGCCGCACGACTTCGTGCTCACCGACTGGGACTACATCGACTTCCTCGCCTGGCGCGACCCGGAATCCAGCCGCCGGGCGGTGGTGGTCATCGAACACGAGGGGCGTCCGCGCGGTATCGTGCTGCGTGCGACGGATCCGGCGCGCGTGCGCTCGGGCATGTGCAACATCTGCCACACGCTGCAGCCCGGCAACCAGGTGGCGCTGCTGACCGCGCGGCGCGGCGGAGCGAAGGGGCGTCGAGGAGACAGCGCGGGCACGTACATCTGCGCGGACCTCTCGTGTCACGACAACGTCCGGCTCGCGCATCCGCTCGCCCCGAACGAGGTGCGCGCGCCGGGGCAGGCCGACATGCGCCTCGACGGCGCGCGTCACCGCATGGAGGCGTTCGTCGTCCGCGTGCTCGACGAGTCTTGAGCATCCGTGCTCACCGGCTGAGCCCCGGTCGCGGGTATGCTGAGACCCCGTCCGAGTTCGCGAACGGAGTCCGACCCCACCGCGGCAGTCCTGAGCATCGAAGGAGAGCCATGACCGATCCCATCCTGCTCACGGTCGAGCAGGGCCTCGCCCGTCTGACTCTGAACCGCCCGGCGAGTCTGAACGCGTTCGACGCCGATCTCGCGGTGGCGTGGCGTGATGCGACGGCCGAGGCCGTGGCGCGCGACGATGTGCGCGCCATCCTTCTCGATGCCAACGGTCGTGCCTTCTGCGCCGGCGGCGACGTGCTCGCGATGGCGACCGGAATGGGCGAGGGCGACGACATCACCGCACTCGCGCAGGTGATCAACGAGGGCATCCTGTCGCTGACGACGTCGGCGATCCCGGTGGTCGCCGCCGCGCACGGCACGACGGCCGGCGGCGGGCTGGGCATCCTGATGTGCAGCGACTACGCGATCGTCGGCGCCGGTTCGAAGATCGGCAGCCTGTACGCGAACATCGGCCTGACGCCCGACCTGTCGGTCACCGCGCAGCTCGCGCGCGCGGTCGGTGAGCGCCGTGCGCTGCAGCTCGTGCTGCAGGACCGGATGCTGTCGGCCGCCGAGGCCGTGGAGTGGGGGCTGGTGGCCGAGGCCGTCGCCGCCCCGGCCGGCTCGGAGACGGCGGAGGCCGAGGCGGATGCCGTGCGCGAGCGCGCCGAGCAGGTCGCGCGGTTCTGGCTGGCGGGCGCGGCGGGAGCGTATGGGGAGGCCAAACGGCTGATCCGCTCGGAGCGCTCGCGTACATACGCGGAGCAGCTGGCCGAGGAGGCGCGTTCCATCGGCGTCGCATTCGAGACGACGGATGCCAGGGCGCGGGTCGCCGCGTTCGCCGCGGCGTCGAGGAAGTCCGCGCGCGGCGGGCAGGCCGAAGCCTGAGGTTATCCACAGTCTTCCTCGCGGTGCGGGCTTCCCGTGGCAGGATGAGAGATCACGACCGCCGGAGGGACACCATGACTGACAGCACGTCGCGTTCGGATTCTCAGCAGACGACATCGCGACTCATGCGGGGTGCCATCTGGATCGCGATCGGCTCACTGATCGCCGCAGCTCTCGTGTGCGTCGTCTGGGTGCTGGTCGGCAACCAGGACGGCATCATCGGGCGGGCGTTCCTGACGATCCTGCTGCTGGCGGTGTTCGCGGGGATCGCGATCGTCGAGTCGAATCTCGCATCGCGGCGTCCGGACTGGCTGGCGTTGACGAGCATGATCACGTGGATCGTCGCGCTGCTGGTCGGCGCGGTGAAGATCTGGCTGCCCAGCGCGTACGCCTACGGCGGCTGGCAGTTCGCGCGGTTCCTGCAGCTGCTCCTCGTCGTGGGCATCCTGCAGCTCGCGCTCCTGCATGTGCGCCTGTACCTGACCGCCGCCAAGCGCTACGTCACGACGTTCACGCGCGTCATCGTCATGGTGACGCTGACGATGCTCGCGCTGCTGGTCCTGATGCTGGTGTTCTTCCTCACCTTCCCCGATCAGTTCGACTACTCGGACCTGTACTGGCGCATCGTCATCGCGTTGGCGATCCTCGCCGCAGTGGGCACGACGCTCATTCCGCTCCTGAACGCGCTGTTCGCACCCCGCTCGCCTCGAGCGACGCCTGCGGCCATGCCTCGGGCAGCGGGCGTGGTGGGCGCGCAGCCGGACGCCGCCCCCGCACAGCCGGTCGCCGCATGGCCGACCTATGCCGACGGCCGCACACCGTTGCCGGTCATGCCCGATGGCTCGCCCGACTGGAACGCGTACTACACGGGCCACCCGACGTACGCGCAGCAGCAGGGCTTCCCGGCGCTGGGCGGGGAGGAGCAGTACGGCACGGATGCGGGTGCTGCGGATGCTGTTCAGGCGGGTTCCGGCGCGCCGGAGGTATCGCCGTTCGCTCCGCCCGTGCCGCCGGTGCCTCCCGCTCCTCCTGCCTATGCCGCCTTCCCGCCGCCTCCCGCGTCCGAGCCCGCCGAAGGCGACGCCGCGACGCAGCCCGGCCCGGATCAGGACGCATCGGGGCAGTCCGAGGCCGGACGGTGAACCCCGCCGACCTCGGAGAACTCGCCGCGGACATCGCCCGGGAAGCCGGTGAACTCGCGCAACGGCGACGCACGGAAGGCGTGTCGTTGGCGGCGACGAAGTCGACCCTGGCCGACATCGTCACGGAGGCCGATCGCGAGGTGGAACGGCTGATCCGCGAGCGCCTGCAGACCGAGCGACCCGATGACGGCTTCCTCGGCGAGGAGACCGGGGCCCAGCACGGCACGAGCGGATTGACCTGGGTCGTCGATCCCATCGACGGCACGGTCAACTACGCCTACGGCATCGGTGCGTACGCGGTCAGTGTGGCCGTCGTCGAGGGGGAGCCCGACCCGGAGCAGTGGCACGGCGTCGCCGGCGCCGTGTCCGCGCCCGTGCTCGGCGAGCTGTTCACCGCAGCCAGGGGCGAGGGGGCGTGGCTCGACGGCATCCGTCTCACCGTCTCCGACGGAAACCCGGCCGGTGCCCTGCTGGCGACGGGGTTCGGCTATGACCCCACCACGCATGACGGCGACCTCGCCATGGTCCGGCGGATCATGCCGATCGCGCGTGATCTGCGGCGCATGGGGTCGGCGGCGATCGACCTGTCCTATGTCGCCGCGGGAAGGCTCGACGGCTTCTTCGAGCGAGGGCTCAAACCATGGGATTTCGCGGCCGGGGCGATCCTGGTGCAGGAGGCCGGCGGCGCGGTGAGCAGGCTCGAGATCGAGAACGCCCGGCCCATGGTCGTGGCCGGTGGTCCAGCGGTGCACGATCGCCTGCGTGCGCTCGTCGAGGGGCAGGTGTGAGAACGTCCCGCGGAGGCGGTACCCGTTCGTAGCTTTATCGGCTCCGAACCTGTACAGTGTTTACCTGTTCGTTACTTTCCTCCCCCGAGGACGGAGAGTGGACAAGCTGCCCGAGCTTGACGATGACCCGAAAGACCCGAATTGCCTCCTGCACGCCCTGAGATCGAGCCCGCGCTGACGCGCCGATCCCACCGGCTCCGCGCGGCCGCGGCGGCACAGGCGACCTCGGATGCCGTGCAGTCGTCGCCCGAGTCCGCCGGGCGATCCACCGCGCTTTCCGCAGTGCCCGAGGAGACTCCGGCGGTGAGTGCGGAGGCTCCGCTGAGCCGGCGGGCGCGGCGCCTCGCTCAGGCCGCGGCCGCCGACGCCCGTCCAGCAGCATCCGACCGGCCCGTCGGGGTGGACGCGTTCGCGCTGGCATCCGACGCCTTCGGCTTCTCGCCCGTCGAGGACGAATCCGACCGGGAGGCGCCGAGGGTCGACGACGTCGTGGCTGATTCATCGCCCGCGTCCTCTGCTCACGTGGCACGGCCGCGCCGCATCCGTCACCGCATCGCCGCCGCAGCCGCCACGCTGGGCGTGATGAGTGTGGCAGGGCTCATCGCCGTCTCGATGACGTTTCCCGCGAGTGCTGTCGCCGCCGCGCAGGCCGGCGGCGCACGCGCGACGACGTCGCTGCTGGCCGCGGACGCACCGGCGGCGAAGAAGGTGGAGGAGGACGAGATCCAGGCGTTCGTCGCGGCCTCCGACGTGGAGGACGAGTCCGTCGCCAGGGATGCCGAGTACTCGACGGTGTCGCTGCTGGACGTCGCCGCCGAGGAGCACATCCGCTTCTCCGACAGCCTCTACACGAACGATCCGAACGCCGCCATCCAGTGGCCGTTCATGGTCGGCGTGGCCATGAGCTCACCGTACGGCATGCGCGATGGCAGGCTGCACGCCGGCATCGACCTGGTGCCGGGCGCCGGCGCGACCATCCAGGCGATCGCCGACGGGACGGTGCGCATCGCGACCGAATCGGGCGGCGCGTACGGCGTGACCGCGTACGTCGACCACATCATCGACGGCCAGGTCGTCACCAGCCACTACGCGCACATGCAGTACGGCTCGCTGGCGGTGCATGCCGGGCAGAAGGTCAAGGTCGGCGACACGATCGGCAAGGTCGGCAACACCGGCCGCTCCTACGGCGCGCACCTGCACTTCGAGATCATCATCAACGGCTCCACGGTCGACCCGCTGCCGTGGATGCGCAAGAACGCCGGCCGCTACGAGTACTGAGCCCCGTCGGGGCCTGTCCCGCGTCCTCGTGCGGCGCGCATCGTCGCATCCGTCGGCCTGCAGCGGCCGGCTGTGACATCCGAGCCGGGGTGCACGGGCCGCGTGATCGCGACCGTGCGCAGAGGCGCCGTCGCGAGGGGCGCAGACGGCCGGTTCGATTTCGTGCCACGGCCCCGCAGATGATAGTCTCGTCTGGTTGCTCTGACAGGAGCAGCACGCCCCGATAGCTCAGTGGCAGAGCACTTCCATGGTAAGGAAGGGGTCGTCAGTTCAATCCTGACTCGGGGCTCGCAGTGTTCGCTCACCGAGCGGATGCCGTGCGGCAGGGTAGCTCAGTTGGTGAGAGCGCACGACTCATAATCGTGAGGTCGCGGGTTTGAGTCCCGCCTCCGCTACTAGATTTCTCGTCTGATCAGGATTTTTTGTCCCTATGGAGGGACGGAAGATTGATTGGGTCGACGTTTATTCGACGCTTATTCCGCGACAGGTCGTTGTCCTGGCGTCTGCATAGGGTGCAGGTCGAGCGACCTCGGGCGCTCTCGGATCGGCACCTATTCGACATGGATAGTGAACGTCGAACCGGGCTTGCCTTGGACCCACGCTCATTGCCCTCGCGCTCGCCGCGTACTTCGGCGCGTTGTCTGAAGCGATTTATGCGCTCTGGGCTCACTGAGCCTGCTGCGGCGAACTCGCCGATGCTTGGCAATTCGTTCTCAGGAGAGATCTTGACACCGGGCTGACGGTACGAAGGAAGTGCCGGGTACGAGTTGAGCATGTGCCGCATAGTGCCGCCATCAGTGTGGAGCGTGCCTCCGTATCATGCCTACGCGCGCGGGTAGAATTCAGCGGTAAGCCTGTCGGGTCCGTCGCGGGCAAGGGGAGTCGCGGAAGGAGGCTGGCTGGTCATGGCAACGAACGATCAGCTCAAGGCGCTCGTGAAAAGCCACGCTGACGGCGACGACCCTCAGTTCTACGCGGTCGCGATGCAGGTAGCGGCGAAAGCAGCACGCTCGGGTCAATCAAGGTTCGCGCAGGACCTTCGTGATCTTGTTGATGACCTCCGCCAACGCGGTGCTGCGCGGGAACAGGGCGCATCGGTCGTGCCGGTTGCGCAGCCTCGGGGGGAACTCAGTTCGTTGCTGACGGTGAGCTACCCCGATTCCCGACTCAACGATCTAGTTCTGTCGGACGACCTGGGGGAGCGGCTACATCAGGTTCTGCACGAACAACGCCAGCGGGACGTACTTGCCCGCCACGGACTCCGACCAGCGCGTAGGCTACTGCTGATCGGCCCGCCCGGCACCGGGAAAACCTCGACGGCGCGTGTGCTGGCCGGAGAACTGCGTCTTCCGTTGTTCGCCATCCGCCTGGACACGATCATCACCAAGTTCATGGGCGAGACCGCCGCGAAGTTGCGGCTGATCTTTGATGCGCTGATCGAGACGCGTGGTGTTTATCTGTTCGATGAGGTAGACGCCCTCGCTGGTGACAGAGCAGCCGGAAACGATGTGGGAGAGATCCGTCGGATTCTGAACTCGTTCCTGCAGTTCCTTGAGGAAGACACATCGGAGAGCGTGATTGTAGCAGCGACGAATCACCCGCAGCTTCTGGATAGCGCGTTGTACCGGCGGTTCGACACGGTCATGGACTTCTCCCTGCCTGACGACGATGCTGCGCAAGCGGTCATCAAGAACCGGCTCGCTCTTTTCCGCATCGGCAACC
The DNA here is from genome assembly GCF_039539005.1 of Microbacterium soli. Taxonomy (NCBI): domain Bacteria; kingdom Bacillati; phylum Actinomycetota; class Actinomycetes; order Micrococcales; family Microbacteriaceae; genus Microbacterium; species Microbacterium soli. The sequence continues at coordinate 773,574 of NZ_BAABCP010000001.1, read as the reverse complement.
TCAGTTGGTCGAGGGTGCTCGACGCCGGGCGAGGGCTGAGTCATGCAGAGATCGCGACTGCTGCCGAGAACGCCGCGAAGCGAAGTGTTCTTGCGGGCCGCACTCGAATCCTGACCGACGATCTTGTTGCCGCTCTCGGGGAACGTTCCCGATCGGTATTGGGTGACCGGAGCGCATAGAGGTATGGCTGAGCGTGACCGTCCGCACATCGTTGTGCCGATGACGCCCCGATCTGAACCGTTCACGATTCCCAGCAGCGGCGGGAGCACCGAGCGTCCCATTTTTTCGCGTGATCGGCGGGCGCATGGGAACGCCCTCATCCGGCAGTACGAAAGCGCGGTACGCCCCACCTCGGATGAGCCGCCGACCGAAGGTACCTACCTGTCCTTCCTCTCCTTCCCCGGACTCGAACTCGCGCTGAAAAGCCTCGACGTCCAAAGCAGCGGCGAACAGCCTGAGCTGGTCGTTGTCAGCGAGATGGACGCGGGCGACGGCCGCGTGCAAGTCGCAACCGTCTACATCCCGGACGGAAAGAAACAGCATTTCCTGAAACGACTGACGCAGTACGTCGAGACGGCGGATGCGGACAAAGCACGTCATGCGGACCTTGTGGAAGGCATCCAAGAGATCCGCAGAGCAACAATCCGACAGCTGTGGACGGATGCGGACGACGCCTACCCGGCCGACCCGACGCAGATGCGCTGGTGGGAGGTCTGGCTCCGTAAACGTGACGGTCACGCACTCGAACGGTTCACGGCTTTCGCCGCCGCCCGCGGTCTTCGCACGAGTGAGCACTATCTCGGTTTCGGAGACAGGACCGTTGTGCTGGTCCATTCGACTGCAGATCAACTCGCTGATGCTTTCCGGTCCCTTGACGACATTGCGGAGCTACGGCAGCCGCACGACGTCCAGAGCTTCCTCAGTGAACTGCCAGCATCAGAGCAAGCAGAGTGGGTCGAAGACCTCCGTGGCCGTCTGCGACCAGCCGGTCCCGGTGCCCCTGTCGTCTGCATTCTTGACACAGGCGTTCAGGACAGCCACCCGCTTCTGACGGACTCGATCGCAGAGAGCGACATGCATGTCGCCCATCCGCTGTGGCAGCTACCGCCGGTGCATAGACATGGCACCGAAATGGCAGGTCTGGCGCTCTACGGGGACGTACACCGAGCGGTTCAGGAGCAGGCAGTCGTAGAACTTCGCCACCGTTTGGAGTCGGTGAAGATCCTGCCCGATCGAGACAACACCGATCAAGACCTCTACGGAGCGATCACTGCTCGCGCCGTTGACCGGCCCGAGATCCAAGCGGCTGACCGTCCACGCGTGTTCATGCTCGCCGTCACCGCGGAACAAACCCGCGCACCGGCTCGCGACGACAAGAACGTGAAAGCCGAAGCAGGAAAACCGACCTCCTGGTCAGCGGCGATCGATGCACTGGCCTTCGGGCGCGCGATCGACGACACTGACCCGAAGTTCACCTATCTGGACCGTGATGAGCCGCCCCGACCACGACTCTTCGTCGTCTCCGCAGGGAACATTCGAAACGTCTCCGCCACCGATGACCACCTCGAACGCAGCATTCTCGAGCCGGTAGAAGATCCCGCACAGGCATGGAACGCGCTCACCGTTGGTGCCTACTCCGCGAAGGATGATATGTCCGGGGCACCGCAGGAGTTCGCCGGATACAAGCCCATCGCTCCGCGCGGTGAACTCTCCCCGGTCAGTCGCACCTCGGTGCTGTTTGACAGTAAGAAGTGGCCATTCAAACCCGATGTTGTCGCTGACGGCGGCAACCTTGCCGCATCCCCCGATAAGAGCACGGCCGATACGCCCGAAAACCTCGCACTGCTCACCACCCGTTTCCGGATGCCAGGTGAGGGGTTCTTCACAACGACACGTGACACCTCGGCCGCGACCGCGACCGTGGCTGCCATCGCCGCTGATATCTATGCCGCCTATCCGGACCTTCGACCGGAGACGGTACGCGCGCTCATCGTGCATTCCGCGCAATGGACGGACGCGATGCAAACCCGCTTCGATGCGGAATCGAACAAGACCGCGTTGGCCGCGCTGCTGCGTTGCTATGGCATGGGTGTCCCCGATGCTGACCGGGCCCTGTACAGTGCCGCCGACGCACTCACCCTGGTCGCCGAAGCGACGATCCATCCCTACGAACGCGAAGGAAACAGCAGCGCCGGCAGGACACGTGAGATGAATCTTCACGAGCTGCCGTGGCCCACGGCGGAGCTGGAAGCGCTCGGCTCTGCTCAGGTCCGAATGCGGGTGACTCTTTCGTACTTCGTCGAACCGAACCCCTCCAGCCGCGGATGGACCGGCCGTTACATCTACCCGTCTCATGGACTGCGCTTTGCAACACGCCGACCTGACGACAGTGTTGAGGCGTTCCGTCAACGGGTCAACGCACGCGCCCGTCTGGATGAGCAGAAGCCGCTAAAGCTCCGTACGGAGCAAGGCTGGATGTTCGGCAGTAACCAACAGCAGGCTGCCGGGTCACTCCACACCGATATCTGGTCAGGGAATGCCGTTGATCTCGCCAGCAAGGGTGCGATCGCGGTGTACCCGGTAGCCGGGTGGTGGAAGAACCGTCCACACGAGGACCAGAGCGAACATGGGGTCCACTACTCGCTGATCGTGAGCATCGAGTCCCCGGAGATCGAGGTCGATCTCTGGACCCCGGTCTATCAGCAGGTATACGGCAGCGTTGAGATCCCGACCTGACCAATAATCGAACAGGGCGCCAGCCTGCTGTACGCGGCATCTCTGACTGGCATGGATCATGCCGACACCCGCGCGCGGGCGGCCACGGAAGGTGCGTCGGCGAGATTTGAGCAGTCGACGTTTATTCGACGTTTATTCGGTCGAGATCGTCCGAAACCGCTCTAACTGACTGGTATGATCGATGAGTCAGAGAAAAACTCCAGGCAAGGATTACCTGGTCAGAGCGAGAAAACTCTAGGCAGCGGCAGGATAGCTCAGTTGGTGAGAGCGCACGACTCATAATCGTGAGGTCGCGGGTTCGAGCCCCGCTCCTGCTACAGATCAGAAGACCTGGTCATAGCCGGTTTTTTCGCCCCATCGCCTCCTTGATTCGAGACCTCACGATTCGAGAGGTCGACCGCGTCGCGCACAGCGAGTGCCGCCTCGGTCGATGAGGTGTGCGTGTCCTCGAGCACCTCGTGGTGTGGGCACGGCCGGCCGGCGCGTCCTGCCCGCGCCATGACCTGACCGCTACGTTGGCTTCAGCAGATCGGCAAGGTCTCGCCTTTTCGACTCGTGACTGTCGATGATTAGGAAGGCGTGCTTCGGTCAGGCCCGTCGCAGGTTAGCATCCCGATGAAGTCGGTGAAGGCCAGGTCTGCACGGGTCTTGTCCCCGGTTGCGTCGAGATCCATGAAAAGGCCCCGGATCACGGCCAGGGTGAGCGTGGCCAGCTCCGGCCTGCCGAGGCTCGCCAGCCCCTCCTCCAACGGTGGGATCCAGTCGGTCGTGGCGATCCGCTTGAAGCCGGGCCAGAGCCGCTGCCCCGTGCTCTCGCGCAGTTGCCCGAACATCCGCAGATAGGGCTGGCCGTCCGGGCTCGTCATCTGCCGCCATGCCCGCTCCAGCGTGACAGTGTACGGCTCACCCCCGCGCGGCTTCAGCAGACTCGTGAACATGTCGAGCTGGCCCTGCCGAGCCTGCCGAAGAATCTCGCGCAGCAGATCGTCTCGTGTGCCGAAATGGTAGAGCAGCATGCGTGCCGAGGTGCCACTGGCCTTGGCGAGGGGTTCGACCCGGTCGGGCAGACCATGCGCGAGCGCGTACTCGGTGCAGCGGTCGAGCAGATTCTGTTTGATCTGAGGTTGCGCCTTCCTGCCCATCCCCGCATCGTTTCATGTAATACTCGTTACGTCAATTCGAGATACGCCTGAACGTGAGGAGTCGAGATGAGAGTCGTGTTCGTGCACGGTGCATGCGTGAAGGACGGGCACTGGTGGTGGCATCGGACCGCGAGGCTGCTGGATGCACACGGGATCAGGAGCGTCACACCCGAGCTGCCGAGCTGCGGGGAGTCGGGGATTCCCGCCGGCGTCGACGGGGCGGGCCTCGACGAAGATGTGGCCGCCGTACGACGTGCACTGCAGAGCAGCGACGAGCCGACGATTCTCGTCGCCCACAGCTACGGCGGCATCGTCGCGGCGCAGGCCGCGGCCGGCGCCGATGCAGTCCGTCACCTGGTCCTCATCTCGAGCTACCTCCCCGAGATCGGGCAGAGCCTGGCGGATTTCGGGGACGGGGAGCCCGCTCCCTTCCTGCAGGTCGACGCGGTGAACGGCACGCTCCAGGTCGACCCCGACGCACTGGTGGAGACGTTCCTGCAGGACTGCCCCACGGACATCCAGTCCCAAGCGTTCGAACACCTTTCGGCCCAAAGCGTGCGCGTGACCGCGCAGCCCGTGGCCGCGGCATCGTGGCAGGCCATCCCGACGACGTACGTCGTGTGCAGTCAGGATCGTGGCACTCCGGCCGAGTTGCAGCGCAGGTACGCCCAGCGGGCCGATGCCGTGGTCGAACTGGACACGGGGCACCACCCGTTTCTGTCACAACCGGAAGCCATCCGCGACCTGCTCGTCAGCCTCTGACGGCCTGGAGCACCTCTGCTGCTCAGTGCCGGCATCGCCACTCGGCACGACACCGCTCATCACGACATCGTGCGGTGGGACTCGGCGTCGGCGACCGCCTTCAGCAACCCCGGAAACCGGGCTTCCACGTCGGAGCGCCGGAGGGACACGCCCTTGCGGTTGCCGTAGCTGACGTCGTAGGTCAGCCCCGCTTCCCGGAGCACTCGGAAGTGGAACGTGCTCGTGGCCTTCGTGACCGGCAGTTCGAAGCTGGTGCAGGTTCGCTCGGTTCCCTCGGGTTCGGCAAGCAGGGTGAGGACGACACGGCGACGATTGGCGTCAGAAAGCGCGCTCAAGATCTTGCCGATCTCCAGTTCGTTGCGCCCGGGGATCTTCCCTTCACTCATGCGCGACTCCGTCCGGTGATCCTCTGATTCAGCAGGGTACGTCTTGTATCGTACCTTGCGCTGTGGCATCATCGGTCAGGTACGACGACAGTCGTACCTGACCATCAAAGGATCACATGACCAGCACAGACACCGCCCCGCGGCGCACTCAGAAGACGAACGAGCTGCCCTGGTTCGGCCTCTTGGCGCTCTTCGCCGCCGGGTTCCTCAGCATCATCAACGAGACCACGCCGGCCGGCCTGCTTCCGCAGATCGCCGCCGGGCTCGGCGTATCCGAAGCCGAAGCCGGACAGACGGTCACGATCTATGCCCTGGCAACCGCACTCACCGCCGTACCGCTGAGCACGCTGCTGGAGCGCTGCGGGCGCCGCACGGTGCTGGTCGGCGCACTGGCCGCCTTCGTCGTCGCGAACTTCGCGATCGCCGCAACGACGAACTTCGTCGTCATCCTCGCCGCTCGAGCCGTCGCGGGAGTGGGAGCAGGCCTGATCTGGACCAATCTGGCGGCCTATGCGGCGCGTATCGCACCGCCCGCCCTGCAGGGGCGCGCAATGGCGATTGCGAACGCCGGAACCCCCGTGGCCCTGTCCATCGGGTTGCCGCTCGGTACCTTGTTGGGCGACGCCACCGGATGGCAGTTCACATTCGCAGCGACCGGGATCGCGGGAATCGTCGTGATCGGGTGGGTGTTTCTCGCGTTGCCCAACATCCCCGGGGTCGTCGCACAGGACCCCACTCGGCTCGGCAGCATTCTCCGCGTCCGTGGCGTCGTCACGATCTTGCTCGTCATGTGCGGGTTCTTCCTCGCGCACAACGTGCTGTACACCTACATCGCACCCCTCGCGGGGCGAGCAGGCATCGGCCGGCAGATTCAGTGGCTTCTGCTCGTGTTCGGACTCGCGGCGATGGTGAGCATCTGGATCACCGGCGCGTGGATCGACCGGCAGCATCGGCTCCTGACGGTGTCGGGCATGTGGCTGGTCGGAATCGGAGCCGTTCTTCTGTGCCTGGCGCTGGTGCACCCGACCTTGCTGTATCTCGCGGCGATCATGGTGACGCTCGTGAATCTGATGATCGGCGCCGGCGGCCTCGTGGGCGGCCTGCTCATCGACGGGCTCGGCGTTCTCTCGCTGCCCTGGGCGGCTCTTGTCATCATGATCCCCACCGCGCTGACCGCGAGTCTCGCCCGTCGCCGCGCCTTCCCGCGCTGGACGTCGTGACCGAGCGTGCGTAGACCGCACCCGTTGCTCGGATACGCGTCCGGGCCGGGGACGCGGTCGTACTGATCCGGCCGTCCGCGGCGACCAAGGGGCGTCGCGGACGGCCGCGACGTGCGCGACGGTTTCGATGTCCCGTAGCGGGGGCGTCCACCCTGTGACGCCCCCGCCCATCGGTCTCCCGGTTCAGGCGCTGAGACCGTATCCGCCGGCGCCGACGATCTCCTGACCGGTGATGTAGCGGGCTTCATCCGAGCCGAGGAACGCGACGATCCCCGCGATGTCCTCCCCGGTCCCGAAACGCTCGAAGGGGATCCTGCTGCGCATCATCTCGCGGCCCTCGTCCGGCACCCCGAGCTTGTCGAAGAGCGGGGTGTCGATGGCCCCGGGGCTGACCGCGTTGACGCGGATGCGTCTCGGTGCCAGTTCGAGAGCGAGCGAGGGGAGCATCGTCAGCAGCGCCCCGCGGGTGCCTGCCGCGACGCTGGCGCCGGGCGCCCCTCGCGAGGAGCCGATCCCCACGGTCAGCACGACGCTCGCGCCGTCGTTCAGCAGTGGCAGCGCCTTCTGGAGAGTGAAGTACTGCCCCTTGAAGTTGATGCCCACCTGGGCGTCGAACGACTCCTCGGTGACATCCGCGATCGGCGCCGGGGTGAACACGCCCGCGTTCAGGAACAGCAGGTCGAGCGTTCCCAGACGGTCCTCGATCACGGACATGAGCTGCGTCGTGTCGCTCAGTGACGCGGAGTCCGCGGGCACGACGATCACGCCGTCGGGAAGCTCCTCGCGGGCGCGGGCGAGAGTCTCCGGGTTGCGGCCGGTCACGGCGACGCGGTAGCCGCGGCTGTGGAGCAGCTGCGCAGTGGCGGCGCCGATTCCGCTGGTTCCGCCGGTGATGAGTGCGTTAGGCACGATTTCCTCCTCTTGTGGTACGGGGCTCGATAGTCAGCTCGCCCCGGGTCTGGGTCCGAATGTGATCGCTGCCGAGCATGTCGTGCGGGAAGCCGAGGTCGACGGCGCTGATCGCGTCGAGTCGAGCGATCTGCGCATCCGTGAGCTCGACCTCCAGTGCACCGAGGTTGTCCTGGAGCTGCGCGAGGGTGCGCGCCCCGACGATCGGTGCGGTCACCGCGGGCCGGCTCAGCGCCCACGCGAGGCTCACCTGGGCGGGCGTGCCGCCGGCCTCCTCGGCGATCCCGCGGACGGTCTCGACGATCGCCAGGCTGCGCTCGTTGATACCGCCGAGGGCGAGATTGAAACTCCGACGCGTGCCGTCGTCCTCGCTCGGCTGCGCCGCGAGATCGTTCCGGCTGTACTTTCCGGTGAGGATCCCCCCGGCCAGCGGCGACCACAGCACGGTGCCCAGCCCGAGTTCGTCGGCCATGGGGAGCAGATCGCGCTCCGGGGTGCGTTCGACCAGGTTGTACTCGAGCTGGACGGCGGCCAGAGGCGACCAGCCCCGCAGATCGGCGATCGTGTCGAGGCGGGCGATCTGCCAGGCGGGGGTGTTGGAGATGCCGATGTAGAGCACCTTGCCCTGTCGGACCAGATCGTCGAGCCCCCTGAGGATCTCCTCCAGCGGCGTGGACGGGTCCCACACGTGGAGGTAGAGCAGGTCGATGTAATCGGTGTTCAGCTGTTGGAGGCTCGTCTCGACGGCGCCGAAGAGGCTCTTCCGGCCGGCGCCGCCCGAGTTCGGATCCGTGGGGTTGCGAAGAGTGCTGTACTTCGTGGACAGCACGAAGTCGTCCCGCGCGTCACCGACGAACTCGGAGATGAATCGTTCCGACGTGCCGTTGGTGTAGGTGACGGCCGTGTCGATGAAGTTCCCCCCGCTCTCGGCGTAGTGCTCGAACAGCCGTCGGGATTCGGCCTTGTCGGCTCCCCACCCCCAGTCCTGCCCGAACGTCGCCGTGCCGAGCGCGAGGGGCGATACGCGTAGTCCGGATCTTCCCAGCTGCCGGTACGTGTCAAGTGCGAGAGTCAATGATCCTCCAGTAGGATGCTCTAAGCGGGGACTTCCCCGGATGGACATCAGACAGTAACGGGGACCTCTCCGTTTTATTCCGATGACGTCACGATTCGGAGAGATCCCATGACCACTGCCCCTCAGCACCTGCGAGCCGACGCGAAACGGAACCGGGAGCGCCTGATCGCCGCCGCCGTGGAGGCCTTCACCTCCGGGCGGGAGGTCTCCCTGGATGCGATCGCCCGTCGAGCCGGTGTCGGAAGCGGAACCCTGTACCGACACTTCCCCACCCGTGAGGATCTCGTCGAGGAGGTGTATCGCGATCAGGTGCGACCGCTTCGCGAGGAGGCGATGTCCCTCCTGGCCGAGCATGAGCCTCCTCGAGCGCTGCAGCTCTGGATGCTCGCCTTCGCGGAGTGGGCCACGCAGCGCCGGGGCGTCGTCGACGCCCTGGTCGCGATGAGCGCATCGGGTCGCTTCGGCACCGGACCGGTGTGCGACGAGGTCCAGCACATCCTCCAGCTGCTGCTGGATGCGGGCTCGGCCATGGGCCAGTTCCGCGCCGACATCGCGGCGATCGATGTCGGTGGGATCCTGGCAGGGCTGCTGTCGGTCGCCGGCGCGCCCGAGCAGCGCGATCAGCTCGATCGGATGATCTCCATCGTCGTCGTCGGCCTGCGCGCGACCGAATCCGAGCCCGCATCACGCTGATTCGATGGATCTGGTCGACGCCGGGGAGCCCCGGCGGAGGGTCGGTGGCGCACCTTCATCACGGCGTCCGCAGCGACACGCATGGTATTCCGGCTTCCTGCCCGGGGCCCCGAGATACCTGCCGCGCAGGCGCGGCTGAGCCCGACGCGCTCAGCCGTCGACCGCCCGCTGCTGCAGCGGGGCGAGGTACTTCTCGGCCCACTCGCCCGCCAGGCGGAGCGTCGGCAGCAGCTCGCGGCCGATCGTGGTGAGTTCGTAGGTCACGGCGACGGGCGGCCCGGGCTCGACCTGGCGGACGACCAGCCGAGTCTGCGCGAGCTCACCGAGCCGGTCCGAGAGGACCGTGTCGCTGATGCCGGTGACGGCGCGGCGCAGTGCACCGAAGGACAGCGGCCCCCGCTTGAGCACGTCGATGATCGCGCCGTTCCAGCGCTTGCCGAGGATCGTGAAGGCCAGCAGGACCGCGCGGTCGCAGGGCTCCTCCTCGTCATCCGCCGTCATGTGCCCATTGTACGCATGCTAGTGTTCGACAGGTTGCTGCGTTTTTACTAGTAACTATGCGAACAGGAAGGAAGTTCTTCGATGACACTGCTCCGTATCGATGCGAGCATCCACCCGCACAGCTCCGCCACGCGGGAGCTCGGAGACATCGTCGAGGCCGAGTGGACGTCGGGTCGCCCCGATGCTCTCGTGCGCAGGCGGGATCTCACGGAGAATCCGGTCCGCTTCGAATCGTGGAGAGATGCAGTCACGGGCGGCATGACCCCTCAAGATCAGCGCACCGCGGCGCAACGCGACGCCATCGCCCTGGCCGAGTCGCTTGCGGACGAGCTGATCTCCGCCACAGCACTGCTGTTCGACTTCCCGCTCTACAACTACGGTGTCGCGCAGCACGTCAAGAGCTGGTTCGACATGGCCTACACGGACCCCCGGATCGACCCCGCCGGTTCCGCGCTGCGCGGCAAGCCCGCCGTACTCGTCACCGCGCTGGGAGGCAACTACGACGAGGGAACCCCGAAGCACGGCTGGGACCACTCCACTCCGTGGATCCGACGCGTGCTGGAAGATGTCTGGGGACTGGAGCTCCAGGTCGTCCAGCGCTCATACACGCTGGTCGGCGTCAATCCCGCGCTCGACCGGTTCGCCGACGCCGCTGCCGCACACAGGACGGAGAGCCTGGACAGCGCACGCCGTCTCGGCCGCGAACTGGTGCAACGCGCCACTGCCACCGTCGCCGCCGCGTGATGCATATGTGATGCCCTCCGGCGGCCGGGCAGCGAGTCCGGCCGCCGGAACGGCGCCTCGCGCTGCCACCCCAGCGCGGCGCTTGTGGTCGCGGCGGCCTGCAGCGGCACACCGTCGGAGACGAACGGCCAGAGCACCGGCGGATGCCACAACAGCCCGACCACGACCCGTGCGGACACACCTTCGGGGCTCCGCTCGCTGACGGACAGGCGCATGCGCTGGGGCCAGTGCGACCACGCGGCGGCGGCATGCGACGTGAACAAGCATTCAGCCGGGTAGCCGGATTCACCTCGCTCCGGATGACCGCTCCGATGACCGAACCGCACCATCGAGGGAGAACCCTGCGGCATTGCACGGATCTACCCGCTCGTGTGTGTCAGTACGTCTCCCGCCGTCCCGGGCGCCCTGGAGCCGGAGTTCGGCTCCCATCCGGGCGGTGTCCCTCAGCCATGCTCCGCGACCGACTCCGCATGGGAGTGCAACGCCGGTCGGAACGCCGTGCAACCCGCGCGCGGTTCCCAGATGCGGATGCTGATGGAAGGTGCGGCATCACCTACGCCGTGCGGTACGTCGAATGACGATCGAGCACATCGCGGAGCAGCTGTTCATCCTGAAGCTCGATCGCTTCCACGAGCGCGCGATGGACCGCCGTGCGGTCGACGCGAAGCGCGTCAGCATCGTTCTCCGGTGTCGACGGGCTCACCTTCTGCGTGCGCCTGAGGAGAGTCCTGATCGCGGTGAGGTACACGAGCTTGAGGAACTCGTTCGCACCCGCTTCGGCGATGGCTGCATGGAGTGTGAGCACCGAGCGATACACGTCGGTGGCGTCCGATGCCGTCTCGATTGCGTCGAGGTGTTCGTGAAGTCGCTCCAGGTCCATGGAATCACGGTTTCGGAGCGCGTCCCGCGCCACGGCCTCCTCGAGTGCGTCACGTACGTCGACGACATCCGAGATGCTGTTGTCTCCACCGGTCAGACGCACCATGGAGCGCGCCAGCTTCAAGACGGGCCGCTGCTCGGCCACGAGCGCTCCGCCCCGTGGGCCCGGACGCAGACGTACGGCTCCTCTGCTCGCGAGGATCTTCATCGCCTCGCTGAGCGTCGACGGCGCGACTTGGAACACCGATGCGAGTTCGCTCTTCGTTCCGATGAGGCTGCCGACTGCGGGGGCCTCCTGCTCGATGAACCGCTCGATGACATCCGCGATGCTCTCGGGCAACGATCCGGTGCTGCCCAACCCGTTGAGCGCGAGGCTCGCACGGAGGGGCTCCACAAGGGTGGTCGGCACAGTCTCGTTCGCCACAGTTTCCCACCCTCTCGCATCGGTACGGTCACTTGATTCTAGATACAAAACACATTCGATGTTGCTTGATCATAATTAAACGTGTTTAATTACTCACGAGAAGCACGAGGAGGTGCCTTGATGAGATCGAAATTCCTGGGCGTGATCGCCCTCATCGCGGTAGCGGCCCTGACCGCGACCGCGTGCAGCACCGATGGGCAGAGCCCAGTGGACGACGGGGACGCACCGGAGTCGGTCATCCGCATCGGGATGACCACCGAAGCCGGCAGCAACTACGACCCCATCACCAACCCGAACGCCTTCGTCGCCGGCTACGTCTCGCCGGTCTTCGACACTCTGCTGGTCGCCGACGGCGACACCCTCGGCCCCGGACTCGTGGAGGAATGGGATGTCGAGGGAGAACGCATCACTCTGCACCTGCGCGAGGGCGTCACCTTCCACGATGGGAGCCCGGTCGACGCGGAGGCGGTTGTCGCGAACCTGGAGCGCGCCCGGGACGACGAGCGCTCTGTCGTCCGCCGCGATCTCGAGACTGTTCAGAGCGCGACTGCCGTCTCGACGACCGAGGTCGAGCTGATCGTTCCGAGCGGTTCCGGCGCGGTGCTGGCGGCGTTGGCCGGGCGCGCGGGCATGGTCGGATCCCCGGCCGCGTTCGTGGAGGAGGATTACTCGATCAAGCCGATCGGCGCGGGACCGTGGACAGTGAGCGATGACTCCGTCGTCGGGCAGCGCATGGTCTACACGGCGTATGACGGCTACTGGAACCCCGACGTCCAGGGTGTCGACCGGATAGAGATCCAGCTCGTGGATGCGCAGACCGCGCCGAACGCGCTGTTGGGCGGCCAGATCGACATCGGTACAGTCGAAGCCCGGCCGGATCAGATCCCGACGATCGAGGAGGCGGGATTCTCCCTGCAGACGTTCCCGGAGGTGGCCTATCAGCACCTGATGTATATGGCCAAGGACGGTCCTCTCGGCGACCCGCGGGTTCGACAGGCGATCTCTCTGGGCATCGATCGGCAGTCGATCAGTGACGATGTCCTTCAGGGGGCGTGTGTTCCGCAGGCGGCCGTCCAGGCGCTGCCGGGCGCTGACGGTATCGAGGCGCCGGCACGCGACGTGGACGCCGCGAAGGCACTGTTGGCGGAAGCCGGTTTCAGTGACGGTGTCGAGTTCGACGTGGTCGTCAGCTCGGCCGGGCCGGGTTCGACCATCCTGCAGGCGATCCAGGGTCAGCTCGAGGCGGTCGGCATCACCATCAACATCAACCCGCTCGCCCGGGCTCAGCTGCTGAGCACTTACGTGGAGGGCGGTGCGGATGCGTACTGGACCGTGAACACGGGAGACTTCGACTCGGCTCCGCTGGTCGCACAGCTCAGTACCACCATGAGCCCCGGCGGGTCCGATGCCGATCTGGACCAGCTGGCCGCTGAGGGTGCTGACGCGACGGACCCGGCTGAGCGCGCAGCGATCTACACGAAGTGGAATGAGCGCTTCGCCGAGGGTGCCTTCGGCGTCGGCCTCTGCAACCTCACACTTCCGTACATGGTGCGTGAGGGCGTCGAGGGGCTCCAGGTGAAGATGCCGCTGCACATCGATCCCCGCGGTCTGACAATGGGCGAGTGATCGCGCGATGACGACGAGCCGTACGCGGGAGGCAGACCCGGGTTTCCGCGCTGAAGCCGGGGGTGACGCACTTCGCGTCGCCCCCGGCGGGCGATGGCGTTGGATCATCCGGCGGCCCGGGTCGATACCCGGGATGATCGTCTTCCGAGTGCTGATGCTCATCCCGACGCTCTTCGCCGTCACGGTGTTCGCGTTCTGCCTCACGCTCCTGGTTCCGGGCGATCCCGTCTACGCGATTCTCGGTGAGTCCGCCTCGCCGGAGGCCGTGGCCGCGGTGCGCGCAGAGCTGGGTCTGGACAAGCACCCGGTCGAGCGCTACCTGATCTGGCTGGGGTCGGTGATCCAGGGGGACTTCGGGACATCGCTACTGGGAGCCACCCCGGTTCTGGAGGCGATCATGGCGCGTCTGCCGGTCACGATCTCGCTCGTCGTGCTCTCCGTCGTCGTCATCATCGTGATCGCCGTGCCGTCCGGCATCCTGGCCGGATATGCCCGCAATCCGATCTTCGACAGGATCGCCGCCATCGCGGTCTCGGTCGGTCAGGCACTGCCGCCGTTCTGGCTGGGGCTCGTCTTCGTGGCGGTCTTCGCCCTGGGGCTGAACTGGTTCCCGCCCTATGGGTACATGCCTGTGTCGCATGGTCTCATCGACCATCTGCGCTACCTCGTCCTTCCGGCGGTCGCGCTGGCTATTCCATCGATCTGCGAATTGTTCCTGCAGACGCGGTCCGCGGCGACGGACGTCTTCTCGGAGGATTACATCCGCACGGCGCGCGCCGCCGGGCAATCCGGCTTCTCCATCGTCGCTCGCTGGGGAGGTAAGAATGCGATGGTGCCGGTCGTGACGGTCGTGGGCCTGCAGATGGATCGACTCATCGGCGTCGCCGCGCCGGTCGAGACGGTCTTCGGGATGCAGGGCGTGGGTTCGCTCGCCGTGACGTCGGCGCTGAACTCGGACACGACGATGCTCCTGGGCATCATCGTGGTGGTCGGGGCGTTCGTGCTCCTGCTGAACCTGCTGGTCGATCTCTCCTACATGTACTTCAACCCGAAGCTGCGTGCATCATGACCGAGCTCCGATCCACACCGGCCGCACCCGCCGACCCGTCGGGACACGGGTCCTCGCGGACCATGCGCGGACGTTGGCAGCTCCTCATCCTCGTCGCGCTCATCACCGGACTTCTCGTCGTGCCGCTGTTCGCCCCCTACCCTCCGAACCAGACGGGGTTGGGGCCCGGCCTGCAGCCACCGGGCCTGGAGCACTGGTTCGGCTTGGACGCGGTGGGCCGCGATGTCTTCAGCAGAACTCTGACCGGAGCGCGGACGTCGATCCTCGCCGCGACTCTCGCGGTCGCCGTCGGTCTGGGCATCGGGCTGCCGCTCGGCCTCGTCGCCGGGTTCTCCGGAGGAAGGATCGACGGCATCCTCACGCAGGCTGTCGGGATCCTTCAGACCATACCCGGTCTCATCCTCGCGATGGCGATCGTCGGGATGACCGGTAGGAGCCTCGTGAACGCGATGATCGCCATCGGGGTCGTCTTCGTGCCGCGGTTCTATCGGGTCATCCGCGCCGCGGCGCTGTCGGCGGCGGCCGAGACCTACGTGACGGCATCGCGGTCCATGGGGTCGCCGGCGTGGCGCACGATCATGGGCCACGTTCTGCCCGCGGTGCTGTCCGCGACGCTTGTTCAGGCGACGGTGACGATGGCAGTCGCCGTGTTGAGCGAGGCGACGCTGAGCTTCGTCGGACTCGGCGTCCAGCCGCCCGCTGCGAGCCTCGGAACCCTGTTGGCCGAGTCCGACGACTACCTCGGGCTCGCGAACAATCTCGCGATCCTGCCCGGGGTGTGCATGGTCGGCGTCGTCCTGGTGTTCACCGGCACGGCGGCGCAGATGCGTCGCGTGCTCGAGAGACGGGAGGCGCGATGACGATCGGGACGGAGGCACGGCACTCGGATACTGCCGTCGAGGTGAGCGGTCTCACAGTGTCGTTCGTCATGGGCGATCGCCCCGTCGAGGTGCTCAGCGACGTGAGCTTCTCCCTGCGGAGGAACCGGATCACCGGCCTGGTCGGCGAATCGGGGTCGGGCAAGAGTGTTACCGCGCTGGCGATCATGGACCTGCTCCCGCAGGAGGCCGAGGTCGCTGTCGACAGAGTGCGGATCGGCGATGACGTTTTCGAGAGCATCGACCGGAGCACGGTCGGCGCCCGGCGGGGCAACGAGCTGTCGATGATCTTCCAAGAGCCGATCCGCAGTCTCAACCCCGCCTTCCGCGCCGGGGACCAGATCGCCGCCGTCGTCAGACGACACAAGCGCGTCAGCGGTCGCGAGGCACGGCACCGGGCGACTGAGCTGCTGGAGCTCGTCGGCATCCCCGACCCCGCGCGCACCGCGGCGGCGTTCCCGCACCAGCTCAGTGGCGGCATGAGCCAACGCGTCATGATCGCGCTCGCCCTGGCGGGGGAGCCGAATGTGCTCTTCGCGGATGAGCCGACGACCGCGCTCGATGCGACGACGCAGGCTCAGGTACTGGCACTTCTCAAAGAGCTCGCGGACCGACTGGGCATGACGACTCTCATCGCGACGCATGATCTCGGCGTTGTCGCGGAGCTGTGCGACGACGTCATCGTGATGTACGCCGGCGAGATCGTCGAGATGGCGACGGTCGAGGAGGTCTTCGCAAGGCCACGGCATCCGTACACCAGGGCCCTGCTGTCCTGCAGCCGACTGGACGACGGGGCACTGCGCGGCATTCCCGGCAGTGTGCCGCAGCCGGGGAAGTGGCCGCGGGGATGTCGGTTCGCTCCGCGGTGCGAAATCGCGGTCGAGGGCGCCTGCACGGCCGAGCCCCTCCCGCTCCGGCGAATCGGCACTCGAAGCACCCGGTGCCGTCGTGCAGAGGAGATGGATCTATGACGGACATCGCGCGTGTCTCCGAGGTCAGTCGGCTCTACCGTGCCCGTGGAGGGCGGGAGGCGGGAGGTCGTTTCCGCGCCGTGGACGGTGTCTCCTTCACGATCCCGGCAGGGGAGACTCTCGGGCTTGTCGGCGAGTCGGGATCGGGGAAGTCCACCGTCGGACGCGTTCTCATCGGGATGGAGAAGCCGGATGAGGGGGTCGTTCGGTTCGAGGGGGAGGACATCAGTCGCTTCTCCGCGAGACGACGCAAGCAATTCCTCCGCGACGTGTCCATGGTGTTCCAGGATCCGTTCTCCGCGCTGGATCCGAGGTGGACGATTCAGCGGATCATCGCCGAGCCGCTGACGATCACCGGAGACTTCACCGCGCAGGTCAGGCGCGAGAAGGTGCTGACCGCGTTGCGTCACGTCGGACTGGGTGCCGAGCACCTGGGCCGTCGGCCGCGGGAGTTCTCGGGCGGTCAGCGCCAGAGGATCGCGATCGCCCGCGCCCTCGTGAGCGAACCCAAGCTGATCGTGTGCGATGAGTCGGTGTCGGCCCTGGACGTGTCCACGCAGGCGCAGGTGCTGGGTCTGCTGAAGGAACTTCAGGACCGGCTCGGTGTCTCCTACCTGTTCATCTCGCACGATCTGCACGTGGTGCGCCGGGTCAGCGAGCGCATCGCGGTGATGTACCTGGGCCGCATCGTCGAGGAGGGCCCGGCGAAACGGCTGGTCGATCAGCCGCTGCATCCCTACACCGCCGCGCTCGTGTCCGCGGCCCCCATCCCCGATCCCGCGCGAGCGCGGGCCAATCGTCGCATCATCCTGTCGGGTGTTCAGCCCTCCGTGGTCGATCCGCCTTCCGGATGCATGTTCCGCACCCGCTGTCCGCTCGCGATGGACATCTGCTCGAGAGAACGGCCCGCCTGGCGGACGGTGGCCGACGGTCGACGAGTCGCCTGCCACCTCCATGGGCGGGACGGGGCAGCGAACGGAATGCTCGATGTCGCGGCGATGATGCGCTCGGCAACACGCCGGGACACCGGTCAACAGACGAAGGAGAAGGCAAGCACATGAGAATCGCACTCTACTCACTCGAAGGCGAGAAGCCCCGCCTGGGAGTCGTGACCGAGCGAGGATGCGTCGATCTCGCAGACCTCGGAATCCGGGTCCGGACGTTCGCCGGGTTCTGGGAGGCCTGGCCGGCCATCTCCGGCGACGTCCGCTCCCGGTTGGACGGAGCGCCGTACCACGACGTCGAGGACGTCGAGTGGCACCTGCCCGTGGATGCCGATGCGACGTTCTGGGCGGCGGCGGCGAACTACTCCGAGCACCTCGCGGAGGGGAGCTTCGCGAGACCGGACTTCCCGCCCTTCTTCATCCGGAGCGCGAGCTCCCTCGTACCGCACGGCGGGAGCGTGCACAAACCCTGGTTCTCGGACCGTCTCGACTACGAGGGGGAGCTGGCGATCATCATCGGCGCACGGGCCCGGCACGTCTCGGAGCAGGACGCCCTCAAGCATGTCGCGGGATATACCTGCTTCAACGACGGGTCCGTGCGGGACTGGCAGCGGCACACGAATCAGATCACCGTGGGCAAGAACTTCTTCGCCAGTGGCGCGCTCGGACCGTGGATCACGACGGCCGACGACGTCGGCGACATCGATGGGCGGATGCTGCGGACCGCGGTCAACGATCGAGTCGTGCAGTCCAGCGCCGTCGGCGAGGCGATCTGGGGCGTCCGGTACGTCGTCAGTTACCTGTCCGCCGTCACCGTCCTGCGTCCGGGCGACGTCATCGCCCTCGGCACCCCGGGAGGAGTCGGAGCCAGACAGACGCCGCCGCTCTTCCTGCGGGCGGGCGACCGGGTCGAGATCACCATCGAAGGGGTCGGCACCCTCGCCCACGGCGTCACGGAACCGGTCGCGACGTCGGCCCCGTGGCCTGCAGGGGTGACACGATCGTGAAGCCGATCGGGACGGAGCTGCGGGAGGTGGGCGAAGGGATCTTCGCGCACATTCAGCGGGATGGCAGCTGGTGGCTCAACAACTCCGGGGTCGTGGTGCGCGATGGTGTCGCCGCCGTCATCGACACCTGTGCCACGCGTCCGCGGACGTCCGCGTTTCGCGAACGCATCGCGGAGCTGACGCCGCACGCTCCCCGCCTGCTGATCAACACTCATGCGCACGGCGACCACACTTACGGGAATGCAGTCTTCCCCGAGGCCACGGTGATCGCCCACGTCGGCTGCCGGGCCGCCATGGCCGATGATCCGGTCCGCTGGTCGCCGGCCCGCGAGTGGTGGGCCCCCGTCCCGCGCTGGGCGGACCTGCCGCTGCGGTTGCCTGACATCACCATCCACGAACACACGGAGGTGCACTGCGCGGACCGGAGGGTGGAGGTCTGGCCCGTCGGAGGGCGCGCGCACACCGACCACGATCTCGTCATCGTGCTCGACGAGGTCGCCTTCGTAGGCGACCTGCTGTTCCGCGGCGGGACGCCCCTGTTCATCTCCGGCTCGCTCACCGGGTACCTCGAGGCGCTTCCGCTGCTTCGTCGGCTCGCTCCACGCATCCTCGTACCGGGGCATGGTGAGCCGTGCGATCAGGACGAGGTGGACGCGCATGAGCGGTACGTGCGTCTGGTGCTGGAAGCGGCCAGGGCCGGGATCGAGCAGGGCATGACCCCCCTCGGCGTCGCCCGTGAACTCGATCTGGACGAGTTCGGCGACCGGACTGACAGCGAGCGCATCGTGCTCAACCTGCACCGCGCATTCGCCGACGTGAACCCGGAGCACGGATTCGACATGGAACGGGCCTTCACCGACGCCATCGCCTTCCACGGGGGTCCGCTCAGGACTCGGGTGTGAACAGAAGAAGATCGGAGACAGAATGAGATTCGGTGCGATCAGAGCATCAGACCGTCCGGGCGGTGCCCTGCTCGGGCTGCTCGTCGACGACGAGCTCCGGATTCCCGAGGGGGGACGCACCCTCCTCGACCTCCTCCGCGATGACGGCGACGCGATCGACGCGTTCGCCGACGACGCGCTCAGCGATCCGGCGCTGCGGGTTCCGATCGCCGAGGCGTCGTTGGCCTCGCCGCTGCCGAACCCGCCCACGGTACGCGACTTCATGACCTTCGAAGGGCACACGATCGGCGGGATGGGCAGGGGCGACGCGTCTGCGGTCGCGCCGGCCTGGTGGGAGATCCCGACTTTCTACTTCACCAATCCGTACGCGATCTGCGGCCCGCAGGACGATGTACCCCTCGCACCGGGAACGGAGCGCTTCGACTACGAGGTTGAGGTCGCCGCGATCATCGGCCGCGCGGGCCACAACCTCACGCTGGAGGAGGCGCGGAGCCATATCGCCGGGTACTCGCTCTTCGTGGACTGGTCGGCCCGGGACATCCAGATGCATGAGATGACCATCGGACTCGGGCCGGCCAAGGGCAAGGACACCGTCTCGACCCTGGGCCCGTGGTTCGTCACCGCCGACGAGATCGATGCGCTCACGGACTCCGCGCGCGTGGACCTGCCGCTCACGGTCTCGGTGAACGGAGTGCGGACCGGTGCGGGAAACCTGCGTGAGATGGCCTGGGAGTTCGCCGCACTCGTGTCGTACGCATCCCGAGGGACATGGGTGATGCCCGGTGATGTCCTCGGTTCCGGGACGTGCGACGACGGATGCCTCGCCGAGAGATGGGGTCGCCAGGGCCCCGACTCGGCGCCGCCGCTGGCTGTCGGCGACGTCGTCGAGATCGACGGAGGTCTCCTGGGGAGGGCGACCCATCGGATCGTGGCGTCAGCACCGCGTCACCCCCTGCCCGGCGCACGGCCGGGCGCGCACGAGAGGAGCACACATCATGTTTGAGGTCGGAGGCGTGCGGATGCGCAGACCGTTCAAGATCCGGCGTGTCTCGCATGTCGGGCTCAACGCCCGGAACATGCCGGAGATGAAACGGTGCTATGGCGACCTGCTCGGACTCGTTCAGACCGATGTCTCGGAAGGTCTCGCCGACCGATTCGATCCTGAGCACCGGATCATCCCCGAGCCCGGATCACGGGGGCTCCACTTCTACCGGTACGGAGCCGACCATCACCAGTTCGTCCTCATGGATCAGCGACTCTGGGAGATCCTGGATCCCGATCACACGACGCTGCGGGTCAATCAGCTGTCCTGGCAGGTCGGGTCGCTGGAGGAGGTGCGCAATGCGATCGAGTGCCTGGGCGGCGAGAAGCAGCGGATCACCCGCTCCGGCCGCGACATGCCGGGGTCGAACTGGCATACCTACGTCCTCGATCCCGACGGCTACACGTTCGAGCTCACGTTCGGGATGGAGCAGATCGGATGGGACAGGCTCAGCAAGCCGAGGGCGTCGTGGGACGCACTCCGGTTCGGGGAGTTCCCCGACCTGCCGCACCAGCCGGAGAACATCGAGATGGCGGGCCAGCGCGACGCGGGAGTCGATCTGCGCGCAGGATTCGAGCCCACGCCCCAGGACGGTCGATACGACGTCGACGGGGTGCGCCTGCCTCGTCCGTTCAAGATCGTCGGACTCGGTCCGCTGTCGATCGTCGTCGAGGACTTCGAGCGCTCCGTCGCCCACTACGAGCAGATCTTCGGGTTCGATCTGCGGTTTCGCGGGGAATGGAACGGGGTGCGGTTCGCAGCCTTGGCCTGCAACACCGCTCATCACGCGATGATGCTGTACGAGGCGTCCGTGCGACCTGTTCTGGGCCTCGCGGACGACGCCGGTCTCGTAGCCACGGGCTTCCAGGTGGCGAATCACCGACAACTGCGCGCCGCCGTCGGGTTCCTGACAGAGAACGGTCTCGAGGAGATCGCCGTTCCCGCGGAGCTCGTCCCCGGCTTCCGACATGTCGCGCACCTGCGGGATCCGGACGGGAACATCATTCAGCTGTACTTCCAGATGCGTCAGTGCATCACCGGTGACGGACGGGAGGGGAGTCGATCCGTCGTGGGACCCGCCGCGGACTGGCCGGCGGTCATCGACCCCAGCGACGACGTGTTCCAGGGGGAGGTCTTCATGGGACCGTGGGCATGAGTGACATCGGACGGCTGCTGGATGCCCGGCGGATCACCGCCCTGCTTTCCTCCCGCGCGGTCGCCAGCGATGACCACGACGTCGAACGCATGGTGGCCTGCCATACCGAGGATGGGATGGACGATCACGGCGACGGGCTCTCGGCCGCCCGCCGGTTCATCGAGGATGTCGCGGCCACGCGGTACCGCGACCCCGACAACGGCCCGCAGAAGCACGTCCTCGCGAACGTGATCATCGACTTCATCGATGATCACAGCGCGTTCGCGGAGAGCTACCACCTCGCGTATCACCGCATGGGCATGACCGGAACCCAGACCGACGATCTGGTCGGGGGCAGGTACCTGGACCTGCTTCGTCGGGTCCACGGACAGTGGCGCATCCAGAAGCGCACCGTCGTCTACGACTGGTCCCGCGGCCTCGATGCGAGGGACCCGGCACGACCGCGCCGCGCATCGATCGTGCGGGAACAGGAGCCCAGAGGATCAAGCAAGGAGTCGGAGGACATGTCAGACAACACAGCGCTCGACGAGCTCATCGACAAGGATGCGATCACACGCGTCCTCTACACCAGGGCTCGCGCCGCCGATCGTCGCGATCATGCGTTGGCGCTTTCGTGCTACCACGAGGGCGCGACCGAGGTGCATGAAGGTTACAGCACGACCGCGAAGGACTTCCTGCTCGAGAAGTCCCTCTATGCTCCGGGGAAGGAGGCCCCGAGCCACACGCTCATGCATCTGATAACCAATGTGCTGATCGATCTGCGCGGCGACGAGGCCTTCGTCGAGTCGTATCACCTCTGCCTCATGTCGGGCGGCACGGGGGAGGAGGAAACCGACACGATGATCGGGGGCCGCTACCTCGACACGTTCCGACGCATCGACGGCCGGTGGGCGATCGCGCATCGCGAGGTGACCTTCGACTGGTCCCGGACGGAGCCCGCCGTCCGCCGATTCTGGGACGACAACGAGAACAAGCACCTCATCTCGTTCGGAGACTTCGGGCCGGAGGACCCCCTGTATCGCTATGTCGAGCGCGGCGTGGCGCCCGGTGAGGCCTGAAGATGGCGACCCGGGACGACGGGCGGTTCGACGTCTTCGATGTGGTGGTGGTCGGATGCGGCCCGGTCGGAGCGGTTGCCGCCAACCTTCTCGCGCATGCGGGGCTGCGTGTGCTGGTCCTCGAGCGCGGCCTCGAGCCGATGGACATCCCTCGCGCGATCCACTTCGATGCGAGCATCATGCGCGTCTTCCAGTCGATCGGCATGGCGGAGGAGATCGAGGAGCAGTGCCGACTGATCGAGCGGATGGACACGTACGGCGCTGACGGGCAGTTGCTGTCCTCCAGCAGCGCTGGACGAGACGTCGACGGCTGGGGCGCGCACTACAACTTCTACCAGCCCGCGCTGGAGGTCGCACTCACCCGGAGGCTCGAGACCCGATCTTCCGTCGAGTTCCGACGCGGAGCGAACGTCGTCGGTGTCGAGTCCGATGTGCACGATGTCTCGGTGACCTGGCAGGAGGAGGGGGAGACGCGATCCGCCCGGGCCGAGTACGTGATCGCCACGGACGGGGCATCCAGCTCCGTTCGGAAATCCCTGGGGATCGTTTTGGACGACCTGGGCTTCGATGAGCCCTGGCTCGTCGTCGACGCACTGGTCGCGGATGGGCACGGGCTCCCGGAGTCCGCCTCGCAGATGTTCTGCGACCCCACCCGCCCCACCACGCTGGTTCCCGGCCCTGGCGCACACCGGCGGTGGGAGTTCATGCTCCTCGACGGCGAGGAACCGGATCGGATGCCCGATCCCGAGATCGTGTCGGCGCTTATCGGGGCCCACGTGGATCCGGCGCTGGTCACCGTCATCCGGGCGAGTGTGTACAGGTTCCACGCCCTGATCGCGAAACGGTGGCAGCACGGAAGAGTGTTCCTCGCGGGGGATGCCGCGCACCAGACGCCGCCGTTCCTTGGACAGGGCATGTGCCATGGCATTCGGGATGCGCGCGCCCTGGCCTGGCGGATGAGGGAGGTCGCGACGGGCGCCGACCCCGCACTGCTGGACACGTACCAGGCCGAGCGCGAGCCCCAGGTGAGGAGCATCGTCGCCCGCGCAGTGCAGAAGGGGCGCGAGATCTGTATTCTCGACCCGGCTCGCGCTCGCGAGCGCGACCGGGCCGTATCGGAGAGGTCGGCGTGGGGGAGCTCTCTCGACAGCACCCTGACGCTCAGCATCGATCACGGTTTCGTGCATCCGAGTCTGCCGGCCGGGACGTCCGCACTGCCGCAGGTTCTCGATGAGGGCGGTCTGCTCGATGATGCCCTCCCCGCCGGGTTCGTGATCATCGGCGAGGGCTCCGAAGGCGTGGTCGACGCATCGGGTGGGCCGGGCGCGATACCCCGGTACGCGACCTCATCCTCCTCGGTGCGCTCGTGGCTCCGACAGCAGAACGCCGCGTACGCGATCGTGCGTCCGGACCGTCATCCGTACGCTTTTGCGGCGGATGACTCCGATCTCGAGCACAAACTGACCGCACTCCGAGGTCTGCTCTTCCCCGCGTGCGCGGCCGGCGCACACCCCGGGGGAGGCCCGCTCTCGCACTGAGGCCGTCAGTACTGCGTCGGTTCAGTTCTGGTCATCTCTCCCGCTGCCCCGGCGGCGCGGGGGAGTGTACCGGGAGATGGTGAGGCGCCAGCCGTGCCGAGGAAACGATCAGAGCACGTTACGGTCGCATCCAAGACATGCCCGTGCACTGGTGTCCCCGTCATGCTCGTCTCCGCAGGGAGCGCAAGCCTGGTGTGAGCACACGGGAATCTGCGTGCGGTTCCCAGCGGAGAGGCTCGCGAGGAGACCCGGAAGACCCGCTCTACGGGATCTGCGGGGTGCGGGCGAGCGGCTCGCGGCGCGCCAGCCGCTCGGCCTGAGCGGCCTGGACGCCCCGTTCCACGACCTCGGCGAAGATCCGCCCGCCGGCCATGCCGGGATGGATGCGGTCGCCGGCGAGCAGGTCCTCGTGCGCGCTGATGGTGCCCGACCAGTCCGCCACGACCACGCCGCTGCGTGCCTCGGCGAACTCCTGCAGGTCGCTGTTGACGCCGGGGATCCAGTCGCGCGGCGCGTGTGCGTTGACGAGCACCAGGTCGCGGTCTCGCCCCACGGTGTCGGCGATCTGCTGCAGCACACCCGCATCCACGGGGCCGTTGGTGCCCAGAGCGACGACGACGTGCTCACGCAGCGTTCCCGATGCGGCCAGCGCGTCGACGATCCGCGGTCCCGCCCAGATGGAGCGCGAGACGGCGGCATCCACGGAGATCCCTGGCAGCCTCTCGTACAGGGCGGGGGCGGATGCCAGCATCACGGAGTCGCCGATGGCGGTGATGTCGTCCCCGACGATGGCCTTCGGCGCGGCCGCCCGGCGGGGCTCGGAGCGGGAGGCGGCATCCCGCATGGCCTGCTGCCCGGCACGGATGGCCATCTCGGAGGTCGTCATGGCCGGGGCGTTCGCCACGGCGGCCGTCGTCCCTCCGAGCGCCAGCACGCCCGCCAGCGTCGCGCTCAGCATGGCCAGCCTGCTCACCGGGCCGCGCGTGAACCTCATCCGCACCGCCCGCAGCGACCGCCGGAAGCCGAGCCTGCGCAGCGGCGTCTCCACGACCCGGTAGGAGATCGCAGCCGCCGTCACCGACACCACCAGCGCCGTCCAGCCCGCCCAGGCCGGCACGGCGTCGAGCGTGCCGGACACGCCGAGCCCCGATGATGCGGCCACCAGCACGAGCACCGGCCAGTGCCACAGGTAGATGCCGTACGACCTGTCGCCGATCCACCGCAGCGGCTGCACGTCGATCCCGCGCCCGAACCACGACCCGGGCAGCACTCCCGCGAGCACCGCCATCGACGACCCGACGGATGCCAGCACGAGCGTGGTGGGGAAGCCCTCGCCGCCGGGCAGCTCCGGCCGCAGCGCCGCGACGACGACGAGGCCGATGCCCAGCATTCCGAGCACGGCGCCACCGATGCGCACCAGCCGCCGACGCATCCATTCCCGCTCCGGCATGTCCCGGATGCCGAACGCGAGCGCGATCCCCAGCAGCAGCCCGAACGCGTGCGAGTCGGTGCCGAAGTAGGCGCGGGTCACGGCATCCGAAGCCACGAGCTGCGACATCCACCACGCCGACGCGGCGGCGGCCAGCAGCGCGAACGCCACGAGCACGCCGCGCACCCGCAGCACGATCAGCAGCAGGGGGAGCAGCAGCGGCCACAGCAGGTAGAACTGCTCCTCCACGGCCAGCGACCACATGTTGCGGAACAGCTCCGGCTCGGTCCCGGAGAAGTAGTCCGACCCGCCCGCCAGCGCCACCCAGTTGTAGCTGAACGTCGACGCACCCAGCAGCTGCCTGCCGATGCCGACCAGCACGTCCCCGCCGATCGCCCAGGCCACCGTCGCGCAGACCGTCAGCATGACGGCGACGGCCGGCAGCAGTCTGCGGGCGCGGCGCCGCCAGAAGTCCACCAGTCGGTGTCGCAGCGGCAGGGTGCTGGGGCGCAGCATGAGCGAGGTGATGAGGAACCCGCTCACGACGAAGAACACGTCCACGCCGACGAACCCGCCGGCCAGACCGACGCCGGGGAACAGGTGGTAGATCAGCACGAGCACGACGGCGATGGCCCGGAGCCCGTCGAGTCCCGCGTACCGCGGAACCGGGGGCGCAGAGGAGGACGTCACGGCAGGATCAGGTGCATTCCGAGAGAGAGGGCGGGGACCCTCCAGTCTAGGCTGGGCACGTGCGCATTCGCCTGGACATCGCCTACGACGGCACCCATTTCCACGGCTGGGCGCGCCAGCCCGGGCTGCGCACCGTGCAGGGCGTGCTGGAGGCCGCGCTGGCGCGCATCGTCGGGTCGGAGGTGCAGTTCGTCGTGGCGGGGCGGACGGATGCCGGGGTGCACGCATCCGGACAGGTGGCGCACGTCGACCTGGATCCCGTGCAGTGGTCGCGCGTCGAGGTGCGCAACGGCCGTGCCGCCGCGGATCCGGCGGGGTCGCTCGCCCACCGCATCCGCGGTGTTCTCGGGAAGTACCCCGACGTGACCGTGACCCGCACGAGTCTCGCGCCCGACGGGTTCGACGCGCGGTTCTCGGCCGTGTGGCGCCGGTACCGGTATCGGCTCGCCGATCAGGCCGCGGGGTACGACCCGATGCGGCGCCGCGACACGACCACGGTCCGGGCGGAGCTGGATGCGGATGCCATGGACGCGGCGGCCCGCACCCTCATCGGCCTGCACGATTTCGCGGCGTACTGCAAGCCGCGCGAGGAGGCCACGACCATCCGCACGCTGCTGGACTACCGGTGGACTCGGGATGCCGACGGCGTGCTGGTCGCCGAGGTCAAGGCCGACGCGTTCTGCCACAGCATGGTGCGCGCACTGGTCGGGGCCTGCGCGGCCGTGGGGGAGGGGAGGCTGTCCGTCGACGACGTGGCGCGGCTGCGTGACGAGCTCACCCGCACCAGCGCGTTCAAAGTGCTCCCCGCGCGGGGGCTGACGCTCAGCGAGGTGGGGTATCCGGCCGACGATCTGCTGGCATCCCGAGCCCGGCAGACCCGTGCGCGACGCGACCGGGAGTGAGCCGACTCACGGCTTCGCGGCGGTAACGTTGCCGCATGAAGGTCATCTCGTACAACCTGCGCAAGCATCGCGCGGCGTCCGAGCTGACCGCGCTGGTCGCCGAGCACGACCCCGACATCCTCTGCCTGCAGGAGTGCGACACGTCGATGCTCCCGGACGCGATCGGCGGGCTGACCCTCGCCCAGGCCACCAGTGGCAACCGGCTGGGGCTGGCGATGTACCTGCGGCGAAACCAGTTCCGTCTCGAGCGGGTGCGCACGATCGGCCTGAAGAAGTCGCTGCACGATCGGGTGCTCAAGCCCGCCGATGAGCGGGTGCTGGGTGCGAGGCTGACCAACATCGACTCGGGGCGCCATGTCGTGGTGGCCTCGTTCCACGCGGCGCCGCTGACCGCGCTGAACTCGCTGCGCCGCACGCAGATCCGGGCGGCGCTCGACGCCCTGCAGTCACTGGCGCCCGGGCAGCCCGTGCTGATGGTGGGGGACTACAACTACCCGGTGTTCAAGGAGAACCTCGGGCAGAGCGTGCGCAAGCAGGGCTACCGGTTGACCCTCAGCGACGATCGCACCTACACGCGGTACCGGGTGTTCCGCGGGCACTACGACTTCGCCACCTCCGCGGGCTTCGACATCTCCGACATCACCACGCTCCCGCAGGGCACGAGCGACCACCGTCCCATCCTCATCACGGCGGAGGCCGCGTAGGGGGGCGGTGCACGTTCCGGGCGATGCAATCAGCGTGTGCTGCGCAGGGCCGCTTTCTTTGCGGTCCAAGCGTCCAGGGCAGGCCGGGCGCTGGACGCGGCTTCTTCGAGGTAGCCCGGGTCTTCGGTGCGAGTGGTGATCTCCAGACGTAGACCATTGGGGTCGAAGAAATAGATCGACTTGATGAAACCATGGTCGACGATGTCGGTGACCTGAACGTTCGCGCTCTTGAGACGGTCCCGCAGTTTGAGGACCTTTGAGATGTCACCCACTTCCAGCGCCAGGTGTTGGACCCACGCGGGTGTGTTCGGAGACGGCAGAGGCATCTGGTCCTCACCAAGGTCGAAGAATGCGATGTAGGAGCCGTCACCCATCTCGAAGAAGATGTGAGCGTACGGCTTCTCCTCCCCCGTGCTGGGCACGACATCCGCCTGCATGCAGTTGACCAGAGGAAGCTCAAGCAAGTCCTCGTAGAAGTGCCGTGTCTCTTCGCCATCGCGGCACGGATAGGCGAAGTGGAAGAGCTTCTGTATGAGGCGTTCGTGTGTCATCTGTGCTCCTTGATTCGGGGTCGCCGAAGAGGTGGCGGCCCGCATCTGGCATACCAGTACGGTCACTATACGCACAACACGTTCGTATAATGCAAGTAGAAGTGAAACGTAATCACTGAAAAACAGATAGTTGCAATATTCAAACAGCATGTGCGAATATGACGACGTTGACGTGCAACGATGCCGTCACGGGAAGCGAGGGACGATGCCGACTCGGGAGCTGCTGGCCATCGATGTCGTCGCGTCGGGCAGGTTGGATGTCAACTCCGGCGTTGCACGTATGAGTGGCAAGACATGGGCGGTGCTCTGGCGTGGCGGGCCGCGGAGAGCATCCACGGTGGTGCTCTTCGTCCACCCGGCGTCCAATTTCATGGGTCACTATGCCACGGAGTACATGTCGACGCTCGGGGTGGACGCTGCGGGGCTGGCGACGCGTTACGTCGGGAATGACTCCGCGCTCATCATGGAGAACTGCTTGCTCGATATCGGTGCGGCCATTGCCCATCTGCGAGACCTCGGTTACGAGCGCGTCGTGCTGGTCGGAAACAGCGGCGGTGGTGGGCTCGCCGCCCTTTATCAGGCGCAGGCGGAGTCGCCGGATATCACCCGGACGCCGGCGGGGGATCCCGTCGACATCGCGGGAGCGGGCTTGTCACCGGCTGATTCCCTGGTGATGGCGATGGCGCACCCGGGGAGGGCTGTCGTCTACACAGAGGCCCTCGATGCGGCGATCGTGGACGAGCTGAACCCGTTCGCCCGAGATGAATCTCTGGACATGTTCGATCCGCGTAACGGTCCGGTGTACCCGGACGAGTTCATCCGTCGTTACCGTGAGGCGCAGATAGCACGCAACAGGCGCATCACGGAATGGGCACAGCAGACACTCATCGAGATCGCGGAGGAAGCTGAGCCGTCGGGCGGTTCCGAGGCCGATGCGTTGGACGATCTGCCGTTCGTCGTGCATGGCACTGCGGCGGACCCGCGTTTCCTCGACGGCACCATCGATCCGTCGGACCGCAAGCTCACGACGCTGTGGGGTGCACCGTGGAGTGCGAACTTCCGTCCGGCCTCGTTGGGCCACTACTCCAGCCTGCGCTCCTGGTTGAGTCAATGGAGCTACGATCTCAGTCGCGCGAACGCGTACAAGCAGTTGCCGAAGGTGCAGGCACCGGTGCTCGTCGTGTACGGCAGTGCGGACTGCGCGGCGTTTCCGAGCCATGCGCGCGGGATGGCTGATGCGGTGCGCCACGACGACGTCGAGCTTGTCGAGATCGAAGGTGCGGACCACTACTTCCAGGGCAGACCCGACCTCGCGCGGCGAATGTCGAGCATCATCGTCGATTGGGGTACTCGATGAGCGTCATCTCGACTCACGTGCTCATTGTCGGCGCCGGGCCCATCGGACTCGCTCTGGCCACGGATCTGGGCAGTCGCGGAGTCGACTGCCGGGTGGTCGAGCGGCTCGAGAGCCTTGATGTGAGCGATCCGAAGATCATGCATGTCAGCGTGCGCACGATGGAGTTCTGTCGGCGACTGGGGATATCCCAGGCGGTGCGTCATTGGGGTTTTCCGGAGGAGCATCCGCAGGATACAGCGTTCGTCACGTCGATGACAGGTCATGAACTCGCCCGGATCAATGTTCCGTCCATCGCTGATACTCCCCCTTCCCCATTCAGTCCCGAGGAAACGACACATTGCCCTCAGAACTGGTTCGATCCGATTCTGAGAGAGAGGGCTGCAGCATATTCGAGCGTTCGGTTCGAGTATGGAAAGGAACTGATCGGCTACGACCAGGACGACAACGGCGTGGAAGCGCGTCTGCGCGATGTGGTCGACGGTGCGGAAGAGACGATTCACGCGCAATACCTCGTGGCGTGTGACGGATATCACAGTACTGTGCGTCCGACGTTCGGTGTCTCCATGACCGGACGGCAGCGGGTGGACTACTCGGTCAATATCCTTTTCCGGAGCGGTGCGCTGCGCGGCGCGCAGCCATTCGCTGATGCGTTGCGGTACGTACTCATCGGTCCAGAAGGGACGTGGGGCACGTTGTGGTCGGTGGATGGCCGTGACGTGTGGCGGTTGACGGTCTACGGCACTGACGGCGCAGGGATCAACGCGCTCGACCCCGACGACGCGATCGATCGGCTCGGGCTTCCCGGCCTGCGCTACGAGATCCTCTCTGTCACGAGATGGACGAGGCGGGCGCTCGTGGCCGAGCGCATGCAGGACCGTCGAGTGTTCCTCGCAGGGGACTCTGCTCACGTCACACCGCCGAACGGAGGATTGGGCATGAACACAGGCTTCGCGGACGCGATGAACTTGGGATGGAAGCTCGCCGCCGTGTTGGAGGGCTGGGCGGACGCCGGTTTGCTCGACACATATGAGACGGAGCGGATGCCGGTTGTCCAGTTCGCCGTCGACGAGGCGATGCGTAACTACACACGCATCACAGAGGACACGACGCTCGACGGTTTGGACGCCGACACGGATGAGGGCGAGCGTATCCGCGAGGAACTCGGCAGTCGGTTGAGAGCGGAGAATGTGAAGGCGTGGCGTCCGGTTGGCGTGCACCTCGGGTATGTGTACAGTTCGTCTGCGATCGTCGCAGATGCGTCACCACAGCAATCCGAATCAGAAGAGTCAGAAGAGTATGAACCGAGCACGATACCGGGCGTTCGAGCACCGCATGCTTGGTTGCGTGATGGGCGGTCCACTCTAGACCTCTTCGGCGCGGGATATGCGCTGCTCACGTTCGGCGCGGACAGGGACAACATCGCGGAGTTCCTTCGTGCTGCCGCGCTTCATTCCGTTCCCGTCGAAGTGCATGACCTCACCGACCAGGGGTTCGCATCGCTGTATCAACGGCGGCTGGTGCTCGTGCGGCCGGACGGACATGTCGCATGGCGCGGCGATGAGTTCACCGATGTCAATCTGTTGGTGGACTCTCTGCGGGGAGTCAGATCTTCTGGGGACTGTTCTCCCCGTTGAGAGCTGTGTCTCCTGCGCCAGATCGAGTCAGGGCGCGTCGACTTCAAGTATCGGTGACATGACAGTAGACCCCATGTAATCCAGCTCACAGTAAGGACACTTTCAATGAAGAAGACTGTTCTGCGAAGCGTCTTGACGCTTGCCGTCGTCGGCGTGACCCTCGCCACGACAATCGGCTGCACCAGTTCCAAGGCGACTTCCGATTCTGATGCTGTAATCGTTCCGGGAGTGACGGAAGACAGCATCACTCTGGGAATCATCGCCGACCTGACCGGACCTTTCGCGTCGACGGGAGTCCCCACGGTGGAGGGGGCGAAACACTATTGGCAGACGCACCAGGTCTGCGAGCGCTCCGTGGAGCTCGTCGTCAAGGACACGGAGTACAAGACGGATCGGGCGAAGACGGCTTACGCGGAACTGCGAGACGACGTACTTGCCATCCAAGCCACCACTGCCACTCCGATCACAGTCGTCAACATGGACGACTTCGCGAAAGACGACATGATGGTCATCGCCGTGCCGGCGCCGGATCTCGCCGAGAACGACAACATTCTGCTGGCGGGGACGCTGAATGATGTCGAGATGATGAACGGTGTCTCGTACGCCGTCGATAACCTCGGTGTCCAGGAGGGTGATGTCATCGGAGCGATCTATCTCAACAATGACTTCGGCAAGGCGTCTCTGGTGGGTGTGGAGGAGGCGGCGGACCTTGCCGGCCTCACGCTCGTCTCACAGCCGGCCGAAGTCACGGACAAGGACATGACGGCGCAGATCACGGCCCTCGGTGGCGCGGGCGTG
The DNA here is from genome assembly GCF_039539005.1 of Microbacterium soli. Lineage (NCBI taxonomy): Bacteria > Bacillati > Actinomycetota > Actinomycetes > Micrococcales > Microbacteriaceae > Microbacterium > Microbacterium soli. Next base: position 741,847 of record NZ_BAABCP010000001.1, on the reverse strand, counting down.
AGCGCCGTGTTCGTGGCAGGAAGCGCCGGTGTCCTCAACTCGGCGGTGACGATAGCTCGTGCTCAGGGGCTGGACGTGCCGTTCATCGCGAGTGCAGGCGCGTTCGATGCCTCTGCATTGGAGACGTCTGCGGGACCAGGACTTGAAGAGAACACGTACTTCGTCGCCTACGTCGCCCCATTCGGCGACGGATCTGACGGCCCATCGGCGAACAGAGCGGCTCTCGAGGAGAGCGGAAGTGGCGCGCATCCATCGCATTGGATGAACTTGGGATGGGGTATGGCGACCATCATGGACCAGGCGCTCAGTGCCGCGTGCAAGGACGGAGACCTGACCCGGGCAGGCCTTCTCGCGGTGGTCGATGGTCTCGGAGAGGTGGAAACCGGCGGTGCCATCGTTCCGCTCGAGTTCGATCTGCGTTCGCCGGGGATGATGAGCTATGTTCTGCGGCCTGATCCGAGCATGATCGACGGGTTGCGCATCGAGGAGCAGCCCTTCATCGGTGAGCTCACCGCGACCCTGAACGAGTGAGGCCGATGACCAGGGGGAGGGAGCCGCGGTGCGGCTTCCTCCTCGGGTCCCGTGTGCTCGATCCTGACGAGTGAAGAGGTGCATGAATGACGAGTGCTCTTGCGGTGGATGGCCTGCGGGTCCTCTACAACAGGTCGATCATCGGACTTTCCGACGTCTCGCTCTCTGTCGAACAGGGGCAGCTTGTGGCTCTGCTGGGAAGCAATGGGGCGGGTAAGACGACGTTACTGCGTGCTCTCTCGCTCACTCTCGGTTACTGTCGTGGGCATATCGCCGCCGGCTCGATGGAGGTCTTCGGACGTACTCTTTCTGGGAGGAACCCGCATGCGGCTGTCTTGGCCGGTATAGCCCACGTGCCGGAGGGACGCAGAGTCTTCACACGACTCACGGTCGAAGAGAACCTTCGTGCGGGTGGATTCGCCGCCAAGACTGCGAGGGATCGACAACGGGCGAAGGATCGGGTGTTCGCTCTGTTTCCCCAGCTGGCTGAGAAGAGGAACATCCGCGCGGGACTGATGTCCGGCGGCGAGCAGCAGATGATCGCCATCGGTCGGGCGCTCATGTCCAATCCCGATCTGCTGATGCTCGACGAACCCTCGCTCGGACTCTCGCCTCAGACGATCGAACGGGTTGCAGATGCGATCAGGACCGTGAACAGCGAGGGCACAACGGTGCTGCTTGTCGAGCAGAACGCGGGTATGGCTCTCCGCATCGCCGAGTACGCATACGTCCTGGATATGGGCAGGATTGTGCTCTCGGGGGAGAGCAGTGAATTGGCGACGTCTCCGGAAGTGATCGAGAGATATCTCGGCGGGGTGGATGCGGTGGCGAAGCAGCCGACCTCGGAAGTCCGACCCGTACTCACCCGCTGGAGCTCGACATGACTTCGATGCTCTCGATGGTCGGTGTCTCAAAGCAGTTCGGAGGTGTTGTCGCACTCGCGGATGTGAACCTCCAAGTTCAAGAGAGCGAGATCCATGCTCTCATCGGACCGAATGGTGCAGGCAAGAGCACGCTGCTCAATCTGTTGTCGGGCATCTACCGGCCGACAGCCGGAGAGATCCGTGTGAGAGACGCACCGATGTCTGATCTGAGGGCTGACGACCTCGTGCGGCGAGGCGTGGCGCGCACCTTCCAGAATCTTGCGCTCGGGCGCGGGCGAACAGTGCGCGAGAACCTGTTGGACGGTCGCCATCATCTCTTCTCGGCCGGAATCGTCGGCTTTGCCTTCAGATCCGCCCGCGCGCGGCGAGACGAAGCCGTTCATCGCTCTCGCGTGCATGAAGTGGCAGAGTTCCTCGGCCTTGACGATGTGCTGGACCGGCCGGCTGGAACGCTTCCCTACGGAGTGCAGAAGCGAGTGGAATTCGCTAGAGCGCTGTGTGCCGAGCCGCGGGTAGTCATCCTCGACGAACCCGTCGCTGGAATGAGCGCAGAAGAGATGTCGGTGATGGCTCAGGCCATCCGTGAAGCCCATTCCGCGCTCGATCTCACGATACTTCTCGTCGAGCACAACATGTCGTTCGTCATGGGGCTCGCCGACACGGTCTCCGTGCTCGACTTCGGGCGGATCATCGCCACGGGCACGCCGGCGCACGTCACACGTGACCCGCAGGTGATCCGTTCCTATCTGGGCCTGGATGCGGGGTCGTCAGATTCCTACGAAAAGGGAGAGGAGTGACGTGGAGACGCTCTCGTCGTTGCTGATAGCAGGTCTTTCTCTGGGATCCGTCTATGCCGTCCTGGCGCTCGGATTCGTCACGATCTTCAAGTCGACCGGTGTATTCAACCTGGCTCAAGGGTCGCTACTGGTCATGAGCGTTCTTGTGCTGGCACGCCTGGAGCCGCTCATCGGCTTCTTCCCCGCACTGCTTGCGGGAGTCGCCTTCGGAGGAATGCTGTCGGGAGCGGTCTATCTGGTGCTGGCTCGGAGGGTGAAGGGGCCGGACCTGATGGTGCTGCTGGCGATCCTGATGATCGCCGTCGACATCGCACTGACGACGGAGGCAAGGCGGGAGATAGGCACTCAGATCATCCCCGTTCACACGCCGTGGGGCGACATGACGCTTGACTTCCTTGGCGCGACAGTTCCGCTGTCCCGTGTGGTCACCGTCTGCGTGGCGAGCGTCTTGCTCGCCGTGTTCTTCCTCGCGCTTCGATACACCGGGTGGGGAGTCGCCATGCGCGCCAACGCAGAGGACCAGGAAGCGGCCGCTCTCGCCGGAATCAACACCTCTCGTATCTCGACGTCGGCGTGGGTGGTTGGTGGCGCGTTGACGGTGATAGCAGGCGTCTTTCTCGTCAGTTTTCCCACACCCGGGCTGGAGATCGGGGTTGGGGTGACAGCGTTGCGAGCGCTGCCGGCGGTGATGCTCGGGGGCGTGGATTCCTTCGGAGGTGCGGTGGTGGGCGGGCTTATAATCGGTGTGGTTGAGGCTCTGGCTGCCGGTTATCAGCACCAGCTCGCGTTCCTGGGGATCGGGCTCTCCGGAGTTCTGCCGTACGTCGTGCTGTTCGTGGTTCTGCTGTGGAGACCGCAGGGCTTGTTCGGCTCGCGGGAGGCCGTCCGTGTCTGACATCCGTGTCGTGTTCTCGGTGCGTTTCGTGGTCCGCATCGTTGTGTGGATCGCCATGGCGCTCATCGTCGCCGCCGTGCCCGTGTATCTGGAGACCTTCTGGCTGCAACTCGGCCTGTTCATCTGTGTGGCGGTCATCGGCGCGGTCGGCCTCGACCTTCTCACGGGCCTGGCGGGTCAGCTCTCGTTGGCGCATGCGTTCTTCATCGGCGTGGGTGCGTACGCGTACGCGATCCTTGCGGCTCAGCCCGAAGACGGGTCGTGGGGGATGGGATTGCCGCCCCTGATCGCGGCCGTATTGGCCGTGGCCATCACGGCATCAGCCGGGGTCCTCTTCAGCCCCGTCGCAAAGCGGCTCCGCGGACTGTACCTGGGCATTGCCACTCTGGGGCTGGTGTTCATCGGCCAGTTCGTGATGCTGAACGCAAGTCCGTTGACGGGTGGGACTTCCGGTCGTCGAACACCGGAATTCACCGTCTTCGGCTGGAGCTTCAGCTCCGGCGACCCGGCATTCTCTCTGTTGGGGGTTCCGTTCGAGAGACTGGAGCGACTATGGCTGCTAGGTGTGGTGCTCGCCGTCGGAAGCGTCTGGGTCGCGCGCAACCTCCGTGACAGTCGCTTCGGTCGGCAGCTGCAGAACATCCGTGACAGTGAGGTTGCGGCAGCTGTTCTGGGAGTGAATGTTCAGCGTACGAAGGCGGCGGTCTTCACTGTGTCTTCGGCGTATGCGGGTGTGGCGGGAGTCTTGCTCGCACTCACATACGAACAGGTCGTCCCCGACGCGTTCGGCTTGGATATGAGTATTACGTACACGGTGATCATCGTGATCGGGGGGATGGGGTCCGTGACGGGAGCCGCACTCGGGGCGATCGTCGTGACCGCCATACCCCAACTGCTGGATCACTTCTCCAGCGTGCTCCCGTTCGTCGCCGACACCGATACACAGTCGGCTTTCGGACCTACATATGTCAGCAACCTCATTTACGCCCTGCTGGTGGTGGCGATCCTCGTCTTTCAGCCCCGCGGTCTGAGTGGAATGCTCCACGGCCTTCGTGACTGGGCCGAGGTGCCGAGCAGGTCTGGCAACGCGAGTGAGACGCCAGAAATCGTGGATGGCGCAGAGAAGAATGATGGAAGGAGAGCACAGGATGAACGAGATCGATCTCGGCTTTGACATCGGGATGCTTCTGGTGAGGGTGTATCTCGGAGTCAACTTCATCGCATACGGAGGGCAGAAGCTCTTCGGCCTGTTCGGAGGGCCGGGGCTGAAGGGGTGGAGTTCATATCTGCGCTCGTTGCGGATGAGGTCGGCCGGCATCATCGGACCGATATCCGCAGCGTGCGAAGCGGGCGCGGCCATCCTCATGCTGCTCGGCCTGCTCATTCCGCTCGCGGCCGCGGGACTCATCGCGTCGATGCTCGTCGCCACCTTCGCTGTGCATTGGAAGAACGGCTACTTCAACGCGAAAGGCGGCTTCACCTATCCTCTTGCGATCATCGTGCTGGCTTCAGCAGTCGCGTTCGCGGGGCCGGGGTCCTTCGCCGTGGGGGCGACTTGGTGGCAGACGCTGGATCTCGGCGCCGTGGGCGGGTTGGTCGCTCTCGGTCTGGGCGTAATCGGCGCTGGTGGCGCACTGTTGACGCGCGTGCCGGAAGCGTCCGCGTCGTAGAGACGGTGCGGACGGACCCTGCGCTCGTGCCCGCCTGGCCGCACTAGGGTGGTACTCATCGCTGAGGCGGCATGGGTGTGCGAACGCTCGGATTGTTCTGGTGCGTGGATGTTGCGGAGGTAAGAAGCGTGGCTCAGGTTTCCAAGACCGTCGATAACGCGCTGTGGATATTGCAACTGCTGGGTGAGCAGGGAGCCGCTACTTCCATCGAACTCGCGAAGCTCACGGGCCTCAGCCGGACGATCGTCTACCGCTCACTCTCCACCTTGGAGGCTCGAGGCTTCGTACGTCGTGATGGAAGCAGCTACTCACTGGGTCTCACGATTCTGAATCTCAGCGACTCCATCGAGTCCGACATCCGGACAGCGGCGCAGTCCGGACTTGAGCAGCTCGCAGCCCGCTACGACGCGACTTGCGTCCTCGTGGTCGCAGACGGCACGGATGGTGTCATTCTCGATCAGCGGGTGAGCCAGTCGGGGCCGACGCAGATCAGGTACTCGTTGGGTTTCCGCAGCCCGTTGGCGGCCGGCGGCCACGGACGTGCCATCCTCGCGTTCTCTCCGCCGAAGGTTGTCGAAGCGATGCTGGGGAAGCTGTCGGATGTCGGTACCGCCGAGAGGCTACGCGAGACTCTGAGCGAGATTCGACGCAGGGGCTACGCATACTCCAGCGATGAGATCCGGTTCGGAGTCTCGGGTCTCGCGGTACCGATCTTGGATCGCAAGCGTCGTGCGGTCGGGAGCATAGGACTGGTCACGGTCGCGGGAGGGTTGCCTGACCTGGACGACGTGTCCAGGACGCTTATGAGCACTTCGGCGAGCATCTCAGAGCAACTCCTGCGCTGACGAAACCGCCGTCCGCGTACGGCAATGCCGCTCCGTCAGCGGAGGATCGAGGACGATGCCTCGGAACCGCCCAGGGTCAGCCCCAGGGATGCTCGGTATCCTTTGCTGAGCGTGTCGACCGGGCGGCGCGCATGAGGCCACCGAGGGGGCTGCCATCACTGATTCGAATGCACCGCGCTCGCGTCGCGAGCGTCGTTATGACGGTACGCTCGCCGACCTCGACCCCGCCCTCGACCCGGAGTACGGCAGCTACGACGACGCAGACGGCCCCCGCCGCCACCGCGTCTGGCCGTGGGTCGTGCTGGGGATCTTCCTCCTCCTGGTCGCCGCTGTCGTGATGGGCGGCATCCTGCTCGTGCAGGCGCTGCAGGTGAAGGACGACCTCCAGGGTGCGAAATCGAAGATCGGCCAGGTCGTCCCGCTCATGAAGGACGGCGACGTCGCGGGCGTCGAGTCGCTCAGCCAGGAGGTGCTGAAGCTCACCTCCGACGCCGACGAGATCGTGAACGGGCCGCTGTGGGGGATCGCCGGCGCGGTGCCGTGGGTGGGCGCCAACGTCACGGCCGTGAGCGAGACGACGCAGGCGACGCACATCCTGGTCAGGGACGCCCTGCCGCTGGCATCCGAGCTTCTTCCCCTGGCCGACCCGGCCAACTTCAAGGTCGAGGGCGGCGGGATCAACCTGGAGCCCTTCCGCACCGCCCAGCCGAAGCTGCCCGAGCTGAAGTCGGTGTTCGACGAGGCGAAGTCGCACATCGACCGGATCGACCTGGACGCCATCCACCCCTTCGTCGAAGACAACATCGGCCAGCTGGTGGACATCGTCGAACAGGCGACGCCGGCGATCGACTTCGCCGAGAAGAACCTGCCGATGGTGCTGTCGATGCTGGGCGGAGACGGCCCCCGCAACTATGCGCTGCTGTTCCAGAACAACGCCGAGACGCGCGCGACGGGCGGAAACCCGGGCGCGGGCGCCGTGCTGCGCGTGGACGGCGGCAAAGTCGAGATGCGCCAGGACCAGGCCGCGTTGGACTTCGTGCTGAAGGGGCCCAAGGGCTTCTTCCCGCAGCATCTGGAGAATCCGGATGAGGAGAAGCTCTTCGAGAGCGACACCTGGAAGTACTCGCAGAACTACACCCGGATGCCCGATTTCACCGACACGGCGCGACTGGTGAGCGGGCTGTGGGGCAAGACGGTGGGCGACCGGCTGGACGGCATCATCTCCGTCGACCCGGTCACGCTCTCGTACATGCTGAAGGTGGCGGGCCCTGTCACGGTGGAGGGGGAGGACACCCCCGTCACGGCGGACAACGCGGTGAAGCTGCTGCTCAGTGACACGTACGAGCGGTTCGGCGCGCGCGGTGAGCTCGCCGACCTGTACTTCGCGAAGGTGTCGGCGGCGGTGTTCAGCACCGTGATGAGCGGCGGCTGGGATCCGCTGGCGATGCTCGAGCAGTTGCAGAGGGCTGCGGACGAGCAGCGCGTGTACGCCTGGTTCGCGGATGCCGATCAGCAGGCCGTCGCGGCGGAACTGGGCGTGGACGGCACGGTGACCACCGACAACGAGAAGGTCACGCAGACCGGCATCTATCTCAACGATGATGCGCATTCCAAACTGGAGTACTACCTCAGCAACGAGATGGCGGTCACGTGCGATGCGGACAAGCGCACCATGACCACGTCGATCACGATGCACAGCGCCGTTCCCGGCAACGACCTGAGTCATTACACGCTGGGGATGCGCAACGAGCGCTGGGGCCAGCCGCGCACGACGATCATGCTGGATGTCATCGGCATGGCGCTCCCCGGTGGAGAGCTCGTGGGCTCGAGTCCCGCGAAGGGGGATCGGGATGCGGAGGAGCGGGTCGGCACGTACAAGGGGCGCGACTTCAGGAGCATGGTCGTGATGGTGCCGATGGGCGAGTCGAGGACGGTCTCGTTCACGACGACGGTGCCGACGGATGCCGATCAGCCGCTGCAGGTGCGATACTCGCCCACCGTGACGGAGACTCCGGTCACGGTGGATGCCTCGTGCGGATCGATGTTCCCCGCTCCATGACCGAAGCCCTGAGTTGGGGACGGGGAGCGGATGCGGTAAGCTGGCCCCTTGGTGCTCGTGATGTGCGCATGCGCGGATCGGGTGCGACGAACGTGAGCCCTCCACTGGCGTGTTCTCCGCATTGAGAACCACCCCGGAGCGGGATTCACGAACCTCTCCGTTCGATTCCAAGAAAGCAGCACTATTGTGACGCGCACTTACACCCCGAAGGCCGGGCAGGTCCAGCGTGACTGGATCGTCATCGACGCCACCGACGTCGTTCTCGGCCGCCTCGCCTCGCACGCCGCAGCGATCCTGCGCGGCAAGCACAAGCCGACCTTCGCTCCGCACGTCGACACCGGCGACTTCGTCGTCATCGTCAACGCCGAGAAGGTCGCCCTCACGGGGCAGAAGCTCCACAAGAAGATGGCCTACCGCCACTCGGGCTACCCGGGCGGCCTGACGGCGACCTCCTACGCCGAGCTCCTCGAGAAGAACCCGGTTCGCGCCGTGGAGAAGGCCGTGCGCGGCATGCTCCCGAAGAACACCCTGGGCCGCCAGCAGCTGTCGAAGCTGAAGGTGTACGCCGGTGCCGAGCACCCGCACGCCGCTCAGCAGCCCACGCCGTACACCCTCGACCAGGTCGCCCAGTAAGCGCCGCACAGACTAAGGACATACTCGTGGCTGACATTCAGGACACCGCAGAATTCCCGCAGAACTTCTCCACCTCCACGCCGGAGGCCGAGGTCGTGGAGTCCGCTCCCCGCCCCGTGCTCTCCGTGCCGGGGGCCGCCGTGGGCCGGCGCAAGCAGGCCATCGCCCGCGTGCGTCTGATCCCCGGCTCGGGCACGATCACCATCAACGGTCGTACCCTCGAGGACTACTTCCCCAACAAGCTGCACCAGCAGCTGATCAACGACCCGTTCACCGCGCTGAACCTGGTCGGTGCGTACGACGTCATCGCCCGCATCTCGGGCGGCGGAGACTCGGGTCAGGCCGGCGCTCTGCGCCTGGGCATCGCCCGCGCGCTGAACAACATCGACGCCGAGAACAACCGTCCGACCCTCAAGAAGGCCGGCTTCCTGTCGCGTGACGCTCGCGTCATCGAGCGCAAGAAGGCCGGTCTCAAGAAGGCCCGCAAGGCTCCTCAGTACTCCAAGCGCTGATCCGCACAGCTGCAACATATGGCTCTGTTCGGTACAGACGGCGTGCGGGGGCTGGCCAACGGCCCGCTCCTGACCGCTGAGCTTGCCCTCACCCTGGCCCAGGCGACGGCTGTCGTCCTGGGCCAGGGCCGTATCGCCGAGGCTCGCAAGGCCGCCGGCAAGCGTCTCACCGCGGTGGTCGCGCGCGACCCGCGGATCTCCGGTCACTTCCTCAGCGCCGCTGTCGAGGCGGGGCTCGCCTCCTCCGGCGTGGACGTGCTGGATGCCGGTACGCTGCCGACCCCGGCGGCCGCCTTCCTCATCTCCGACATCGACGCCGACTTCGGCGTGATGATCTCGGCATCCCACAACCCCGCCCCCGACAACGGCATCAAGATCTTCGCCCGCGGCGGCGTGAAGCTGCCCGACGAGGTCGAGCAGCGCATCGAGAGGGCCATCGACGAGCGCACCAGGCTGCAGCCCACCGGTGGCGAGGTGGGTCGCGTGGAGCGGTTCTCGGATGCCGAGGATCGTTACGTGCTGCACCTGCTGGCCTCGCTGCCGCATCGCCTGGACGGCATCCACGTGGTGCTCGACTGCGCCAACGGTGCGGCATCCGGAGCATCCCCCGAGGCGTTCCGCGCGGCAGGTGCCAAGGTGACCGTCATCGGGGCCGACCCCGACGGCATCAACATCAACGACGGCGTGGGCTCCACGCACCTCGAGAAGCTGGCGGCGGAGGTCGTGCGCGTCGGCGCGGATGTCGGCATCGCCCACGACGGGGACGCCGATCGCTGCCTGGCGGTGGACGCCGACGGCAACGTCATCGACGGCGACCAGATCATGGCGATCCTCGCGGTGGCGATGAAGAGCCGCGGCAGGCTCGCCGACGACACGCTCGTCGCGACGGTCATGAGCAACCTCGGCCTGCACCTGGCCATGCGCGAGCACGGCATCACCGTGCGGCAGACCGCCGTGGGCGACCGCTACGTGCTCGAGGACATGAACGCCGGCGGCTACTCGCTGGGCGGAGAGCAGTCCGGCCACGTGATCATGCGGGCGTTCGCCACCACCGGTGACGGCGTGCTGACCGGCCTGCACCTGGTCGCCGAGATGGCCCGGCAGAAGAAGTCGCTGGCCGAGCTCGCGTCGATCATGACGGTGTACCCGCAGGTGATGATCAACGTGAAGGGCGTCGACAAGGACGCCGTCTCCGATCACTCCGGCGTGCAGGAGGCGGTGAAGGCCGTCGAGGCCGAACTCGGCGATTCCGGCCGGGTGCTGCTGCGCAAGTCGGGGACGGAGCCGCTCGTGCGGGTGATGGTCGAGGCGGCGGATGCCGAGACCGCGAACGCCCATGCGGAGTCCCTCGCCTCGGTGGTCCGCCAGCACCTCGCGCTCTGACCCCCGCAGGGGCTGGTGATGACGGTGTCCTCGGGGCGGCGACGGATCTCGATCTGGGTGTGCGTGTACGGGGTGGTGCTCGTGCTGATCGCCTTCTGGCCGGTTCCCGTCGATGCGGGGGCGGGCGGTCTGCTGCGTTCCATCACGGCGAGCTTCCCCGTGCTCACGTACCCGAGGATCGAGTTCGGCGCCAACATCCTGCTGTTCGTCCCGTTCGGTGTCGGGCTGGCGCTGCTGCTGCCGTCGCAGCGTCACCTGGTGCTGCCCTCGGCGCTGCTGGCGTCGCTGACCATCGAGGCGGGGCAGGCCGTCTTCCTCGCGCAGCGCACCTTCAGCCTGTATGACATCCTCGCGAATGCGGCCGGGGCCGCGCTGGGGCTCGTCGGCCTCGTCGTGATCGAGTCCCTACGGCGCCGATCCTCCCGCGCTCCCGGGCCCTGACCCGCGCGCCGCCTGCTCGCGCCGGCGTCCTCCCTGCATCGTGTGCCCGCATCGCCCTCCATCGCGTGCCCGTGCCCCGACCCACCATCCAATCGCGAGCCACCATGCGGATCACCGTCACCCGCGTGGTGGCTCGGGGCTTGCGTGGTGGCTCAACGTGGCGGTGGGATACGATGGCGCGAGGGGAGGCGACGGATGCCAGCGCATGTGCACTTCTGGACGCGCCATCCGGAGGCGATCGAACCGTGGGACCCGGATACTGAACCCGGACTGCATCTGACCGCCTACGGGCATGCGTTCCTTGAGTTGTTCCATCGGATGCGCGCCGACGGCCGGAGCGTGACGATCGGACCGGTCATCGCGCGCAAGACGAGCTCGGTGGTCGTCTCGATGGAGGAGCTGGTCGCGCACCAGCCTCAGATTCCAGCACGGATGACGTTGCGTCTCGGTGCAGCTCTGCTGCGGGCAAGGCGGCGACCGGCGGTGGTAGTGCTCCGCGTGGACACGGAGCTCAGCGTGCGCGCTCCGATGTTCACGACGCTCGAGGCGATGCCGACGCGTGCGAGTGTGCACCGGTCGCGTCAGCGCGTGCTCCCGCTGCTTCCGCAGCGCGGCCTGCATCCGCGTGATGCATCGCGGGGCGACAGTCTTCGTGTGATCGCGCTGAAGGCATATTCCTACAATGTTCCGGACTGGATGGGCCCGGACTTCATCCGCGCTCTCAACGATCTTGGGTTGTCTCTGCGCATCGACACGGAGAGAGACGGACGCTGGGAGGACTTCACAGACGTCGACGCGGTGCTGTGCACGCACCCCGCGCGGGCCGACCCGCTTAGCAAGCCGCCCACGAAACTGGTCGCGGCCTGGCGGGCAGGGGCCATCCCGGTGTGCGGCCCGTATGTCGGGTATCTGGAGACGGGTCGGGATGGCGAGACGATGGTGGTCGCATCGAGTGATTCTGCTGAAGATTATCTCGACGCGCTGCGAACACTGAGCCGCACTCCGCAGCTCTCGGAACGCGTCCGCTCAGCATTGCCGGCCGCGGCGGCGGCATATGCCCCGGACAGAGTGCTCCGATTGAACTGGGAGGCGTTCATCGCGGCGCCTCGGCTTCGATTCTTGCGGGTGATCGGTGCCGTCTTATTGGCGGCCCCAGGTGCAGCGCTGAGTCGGTTGCGCCGTGTACTTCGGACCAACGCCTCTCGGTAGGATTACAGCCATGGGCACACGTGTGCGGCGGACAGCATATGTGCTGCTGGCCGATCCGAGCTATCTGCGTGAGAGCGTCAGCTCCTACTATGACCGGGTGGATCGGATCGTGGCGTCGTACGACCGCACCCACACGTCGTGGAACGGCACCCCGCTTCCTCTGGAACAGTGTCTGCGGATCATCTCTGCGCTCGACACCGATCGCAAGATCGTCCTCGCCCCTGGGGACTTCGCGAGACCTGGCGAGACCGGCCTTGCCAACGACACCCACCAGCGCCAGATCGCGCTGGAGCAGGCGTCGGAGGACGCCGACTGGGTGCTGCAGCTCGACACCGACGAGGTGATGCGCTCGCCCGACGTGTTCTTCGACATGCTGCACAGAGCCGAGACCAGCGGGGCGGCTGGGCTGGACTTCCCTTCGCGATGGCTGTACACGCGCACGAGCCCTGGACGCTACCTCGAGGTGACGCGACGATTCTGGGGCATCGCTGCCTCGTATCCGGGCCCGCTGGCCGTGCGCGCGGGCTCCCAGCTTCGGCACGCACGGCAGACGGATGCCGAGTTGTTCCGAGTGGATTTCGCGCCGCGGAACACAGATCCGTGGCGGCCCGCGGATGCACAGGTGCATGCTGTGATCGCTCCGAACGATGGTGTGCTGCACTTCTCGTGGGTGCGCGAGCCAGATGTGATCAAGCGCAAGTTCGGCTGGTCGGGGCACAGTGAGCACATGCAGGCTCCGCAGGTGTATCGCCGCTGGGTGTGGCGGACGAGGCATCCGCTACTCACCGTCGCGACCACGCCGCTGCGGCGGCGGGACGATGGCCGCTACCGCCTTTCGCGCATCCCGGAGCCGCCGGGTGGTGAGCCGATCCGTGTGGTCGCTGACGGTGAGGCCGGCTGATGTCTGGTGGTCTGCGCGCGGCCAAGCGTCTCGCCCGACGCGCGCTCAACGCCGCGGAAGGCGGTGCAGCGAGTGCAGTGGACGTGCTTCGTCGCGGAGATCGCGTGTTGCTGGATGCCCCGCCTGCAGGGATGCGGCTGGGCAACCTGCTGTATCTGTGGCTGCAGGTGCATCTTCGACGTGCGGATGGATCGGATGTCGTGGTGCGCCAGTCGCAGGGGATGGCGGAGTGGTGGGAGGAGTTTCCCGCGCTGCGCGCCCTCACGGCGTCACCAAGGGAGGTGCGCTTCTCAGATCGACGAGAGTGGGACCGGGACTGGCTGTATCAGCGGTTCGGCGTCGATTACTCGAGGGCGCAACTGCACGCTTTCATCCGCGATGTGTTCACCGACCGGGTGGATGCGGGCCGTGAGGAGCGGCTGGTCGTGAACGTTCGCCGGGGGGACTTCTACGGTACGGAGTTCGAGCCGAAGCACGGTTTCAACATCGCGTCGTACCTCGAGGAGGCGCTTCGGCACGTTTCATCGTCGAATGGTGCGTTGGTCGTCTCGGGTGATGCGGAGTGGTGCAGAGAGCATCTGGATCGGATGTTGCGCGGAGCGGTCGGAGACGTCGAATACGCCGAACCGGATGCGCTGCAGAACCTGCTCGTGCTCGCTCACGCTCGCACGTTGATCGGCGCGAATTCGACTTTCTCATACTGGGGTGCGTACATCGCGGACGCGTTGCATGATGACACGCGGATCGTGATGCCGCGCTTCCACGCGCGTATGGCGCATGGGAGTGATGCTCACCAGCTGGATCCGGCGTGGACGGCGCTGGACGGTTTCCATTGATCGGTCGGAGCCGAGGCGTGCATCATCCCACCTGTTCCGCGACGGGTCGGCGGTGCAGTCGGTTCCGGCCCCACGCGCGGATCGGCGCTTCGATGAAGTGATAAGAGAGTGCGACGACCACGAGCGTCACGATGACGTCGATCGGCGCCGCCCATTTCAGCTCGATCCCCGGGATGATGATCGGGACGAGCTGCATGAGCGTCAGCCCGTAGAGGTATATGCCGTATGAGCGTTCGCCGACCCAGCGCGGTGTACTGCTCGCCAGCATCCTGGTGACGAAGCTGTCGCGGCCCGAGGTGATGTTGAGGATGATCGCAGCCCCCGCTGCGCTGATCAGCAGGAACATGGGGACGTTCAGGGGGCGAATCACGAACACCGTCGCGAATGCGAAGACGACCAGGGCAGAGGCGCCGAGCCACGGCTGACGGGCCACGATCTCGACCCAGCGGGAGCGGCCGTGGGCGTGCTGCTCGGCGGCCCAGCATCCGATCACGAGAGGCAGCAGATGCCCGGTCGGCAGGAAGTAGTTCGGTCCAGCGAAGGCGATAGCCGCCGCGGCGACGACAGAGGCGTGCAGGAACCACCGCTGTGTGCGACGTGTGGTGCGCAGGAGCACGAGGACGAGCAACGGCGGCCACACGAAGTAGAACTGCTCCTCGACGCTGAGCGACCACGATTGGTTGAACGCCGCCGCGACGCGGTCGGTCCACGCCTGTTGGAAGTCGTTGAAGTAGAACAGCGCGCCCGAGACGCTCCACGGCACCTTCGTCGATTCACCGGCGAGAACAGCCGTGATGGATGCGATCACAAGCCACACGAACAGGGCAGGCAGCAGGCGGAACGCCCGGCGCAGATAGAAGGCCCCGAACCGCACCCGGCCGTGCTTCTCGAACTCGGCGGTCAGCAGGCCGGTGATGAGGAAGGCGGAGAGCACGAAGAAGATGTCGACACCGACGGCACCGCCGGGGAAGTAGGCGCCCGCCAGGTGCAGTAGGAACACGGCGAGGACGGCGATGGCGCGCAGTCCGTCGAGAGCGGGAATGTAACCGTCTCGCGCGGAGGCGCGTTCAGCCACACGATCCATGTGAATGTCCCCTCGACCCCAGTGAGGTCATGCTATCGGGCCTGGCGACATGCAGGAAGGCTGTGAGGGGACGGTGCCCGCCCGCCGCCCGGGGTCACTGCGCGCCGGAGGGTCTGATGATGGCGCCGGCCGTCTTTGCGGTGACGACGATGTCGGTGGTGATCGACCAGTTCTCGACGTAGTAGAGGTCGAGGCGGATCGCGTCGTCCCACGACAGGTCGGAGCGGCCGCTGACCTGCCAGAGGCCGGTGATTCCGGGCTTCATGAACAGACGGCGGTGGGCGTCGTCATCGTAGAGCGCGACCTCGGCTGCGCGCTGCGGTCGCGGGCCGACCAGGCTCATCGTGCCGATGAGAGCATTCGCGAACTGTGGCAGTTCGTCGAGGGAGTACCGGCGGATGAACCGGCCGACTGGTGTGATCCGCGGGTCGTCGTCGACTTTGAACAGCGGTCTGTCGGCCGTGCCCTGCTGGTCGAGCAGAGACTTCAGCTGATCGTCGGCGCCGACGACCATGGAGCGGAACTTGAACATCTTGAACGGCTTGCCGTGCAGCCCGACGCGTTCCTGCGCGTAGAAGATCGGCCCTGGACTGGTGAGCTTCACCGCGAGCGCGACAGCGATCATCACGGGGGAGAAGAGCACGAGGAGGATGAGAGAGCCGATGATGTCGAAGGCGCGCTTGGCGATGCGCTGGCGCCCCTCGAAGTGCGGATACTCCACGTGGATGAGGGGCAGCCCCGAGACCGGCCTGGTGTGGATGCGGGGGCCGGCGATGTCGGTCAGCGCAGGCGCCACGATGAGGCCGATGCGCTTCTGGTCGAGTGCCCAGCCGAACCGTCGCGCGCGCTCGGGGGTGATCGCATCGGCGGTGGAGAGGATCACCGAGTCGATCTGGTGCGAGTCGATGATGTCGTGCACGTCGTCGAAGTCTCCGAGCACCGGTACGCCGTCGGCGATGGGCTCTCGCGTGCCGTGCGTGGTGACGGCTCCGATGATCCGGATGCCCGATGCGGGATCCCGCAGGATCTTCTCGGTGATGTGCGTCGCCTTCAGTCGGTCGCCGATGACGATGGCGCGCTGGAGGTAATGGCCGGCGGAACGCTGTCGACGAAGCCAGCGGTGCCACAACCAGCGGGAGAGGATGAGTAGCGCGACCCCCGTGGGCAGGGCGATCAGCAGGTAGAACCGCCCGAACTGGATCTGGAACACCAGGGCCAGGATCGCGAGTGTGCCGAAGACCCTCATGGTGGCGTCGAGGATGTGCCGGTATTCGGTCGATCCGCCCTCGAGGACGCTGGGATCGCGGGTGCCGGAGACCTGCAGGGACAGCAGCCAGCCGGCGATGAAGAGGAGTGAGGTGACGACGTACCCGACCTCGAAGTCGATGCTCCGCTCGCCGATCGCGAGGGGCTCGTCGTTGAGCCCGAATCGCAGCAGGTGCGCACCGAACACGGCCGCAGTGACGATGAGGGCGTCGGTCGTCGCGACCAGGTGCGCGTACCGACGCTGCTGCCGTTCCACCCGCGTGCTCACAGGCGCGGCCGTGAGCAGCCGAATACTCTCTCCTAGGGTCATCGACAGCCGCCTCCTGAACGACTACGTTGCGGGACGCATGGTGTATCCGTCGGTCTGCCCCAGGTCAGCCGACGACAGCCCGCGAGGGCTTGTGTCCTACTCTTGGCCGAGCATGTCCCCACACGCCCAGCCAGTTACATTGTGGCATGGAGGCCCGCTCCACCGCACGATCGACTTCGTAGAGCGTCGGTACGGGAGAGGGAATGATCGCACGACGTCGCGATGGAGGATTGGAAGACGAGCGGGTCGCACGCAGCCGCTGATAGCATCGTGTGGGGCTTTGACTGTTGCGGACGTAGCCCCGCGCGTACGGGAGGACGACATATGGGGCATCCTTCTCGTTTACCGCACGAGTCAGGAACATCATTGTCGGCAGACCCCATCGACTTCGTCGTGACCTGGGTCAACAGCGACGATCTTGAATGGCGCGCACGTCGCGATAGCGCACGTCGAAAGCACGGGCTGTCGGTCAGTGGTGGCGGTGCAGGAGAAGAGCGGCATCGAGAGTGGGGTCTGTTCCGATACTGGTTTCGCTCCATCGAGAAGCACTGCCCATGGGTTCGACGGATATACCTCGTGCACGCGGGGCGATTGCCGGAGTGGTTGGATGTGTCGCATCCTCGTCTGTCAGTCGTCAGCGACCAAGAGTTGTTGGGCGACGATGTGCAGACATTCAATTCCCACGCCGTTGAGTCGCAGTTGCTCCGCCTCGAAGGTCTGAGTGAGAAGTTCGTCTACTTCAACGATGACTTCTATATCGGGAGACCGTTGCGGCCGGACTTCTTCTTCCCTGGCGGGCTTCCATATGGGGTCAACGTGCCCACGATTCTCGCCGACGGTGATGACCGTGCTCATGCCATGTTGAACGCTTCTGGATTGATCAACCGACACTTCTCCAGACGGGAATACTGGAGTCACGTCGTACGGAGGACGTTGCGACCAGCATCGGGAGCGATGCTTGCTCGCGCGCCTCTGTTTCTCGCGTCGAGCGTAATTCCTCCTGTGACCGATCCGCACGTCGGAATGCCGTTCTTGCGAACAGTCGTCGAAGAGGCATTCGCTGCGGAGCCGGAGGCGATCGCCGCGGCGAGCCGCGCCGTCTTCAGATCACCTCTGGATGTTGCCCCTCTGTACTACGCATCCATGTGGCATTTCGCGCGGGGCGCGTACACCGCTCGCTCAAAGAAGACGCTGGGTAGATACTTCTCATTATCTGGAGATCTAGCCCCGATCATCGCCGCAATCGAGTCGGAAAAGTATGCGCAGTTCTGCCTCAACGATGCGGCAATCGATGATCTAGATGTACGAGAAGCAACGCTGGCGCGAGCGTTCCAGGCACGATTTCCGGAGGTTAGCGATTACGAATATGCGTGATCTGGCGTCATGACACCAGCCCCATCCATCAGTTGCATCATCCCGACCCACCAGCGCGATGACATGCTGTTGCGTGCCATCGACTCGGTGCTCTCACAGACCGTGTCACCAGCAGAGGTCATCGTTGCCGATGACACCGGGTCGGACACTACGCGCGCGCTTGTTGAGCGCATAGATGCTCAGTCGGAAGTACCAGTTCGTTACGTGGACGCCCGCAATGAGTTCAACTCGGCGGGGGCTAGTCGCAACGCGGGGGTTGAGGTCTCCTCGGGGGAGCTGATCGCTTGCCTCGACGACGATGACGCCTGGCACCCGCGGTTCCTGGAGGCGACGCAGCGCGCGCTCCAAGCTGAAACCAGGGCTGAGCTTGCGGTCAGCTGGGTTGAGCAGATTCGCGGCGACAAGACGTGGCCGGGGGAGACGATCAGGGCGGGTCATAGTCCCAGTTCCGCGGCAATCCCACCGGCCGGCATGTCAGGCGGCAACTTTCTCATCACTCGAGAGGCGTGGTCGGCCATCGGTGGGTTCGACCCGCGCGCCCGCGGACTGAATGATGCTGATTTCTTTATCCGTTATCTCGAGAGCGGACGTGATTATGTGGTCGTCGAGGAGAGACTTCTTCGGCGCCATCTTCATGATCTCGGGCAACTGACGACCAAGTCGCTAGGGCGCGTCGAGGCATTGAGGTACTTCTACGCAAAGCACGAGGCGAAGTTCTCACGGGCCCAGAAGCGTGAGATGCGCCGCATGATTCATTCGCAGCTTCGTGTGGCCGATCCGTCCTGGGTGAAGAGAATCTATCACTTGTTCGGACAGCTACTTACTGGGAATCCGGTGCGACCAGTCGTCGGTGTCTGGAACCGTCTTCGGGGGTTCACGTATTCTCCCGGTCGACGTGGGTGAGTCAGTTGCATGGATCCAAGGCACTTGAGGGGAGGCACGGGTTCTCAATGGTCTATAGGGAATTCGCGGATGAGTTCTTGGACCTGGTGAAAGTATGACCAGGCATCGTGTGTCTGTATGGCGGACGGATCTGTTGCCCGCGTCGGAGACATTCATCCGGAACCAGGTCGGCCAGTTGCTGTCCTGGTCGCCGTCGATGTTGGGCGCCGTGCGGGAGGTCTCCCCGCTCTCCGCGTCCGACGACAAAGTCGTGTTCGGTGGGAGCGTCATCGATACGTTGCGGTACCGCTTCTTCCGTGTGACACGGCGTTCTCCCGCGGTGCTCAGCGCGTTACGCGAACAACGACCCGATCTTGTCCACGCACACTTTGCGCAAGATGGATGGAGAATCTCCCCCGCCGCAAGAAAGCTGCGTGTGCCGCTGGTGGTCACGCTGCACGGCCAAGATGTGACCAAGATGCCCGCAGCCACGGGTGGCATGGGGAGACGCGCACGGCGGCGGCTCCGTCAGGTGTTCAAGGAGGCGCATCTGCTCATCGCCGTGTCAGAGTTCATCCGAGGGGAAGCCATCCGTTGGGGCGCGGATCCAGGCAAGATCGTCGTGCATCATATTGGAATTCCCGTGCCGGATTCCGTCAGCGCTGCGGAGATCAAGGAATGGAATATTGTGTTCGTCGGTCGCCTTGTCGAGAAAAAGGGCGTCTCAGACTTGCTGAAGGCTACGCGTAAGGCGACCGACAAGCTCGGTTATGAACTCTCCGTGACCATCGTCGGAGACGGACCGCAGCGACCCGAACTTGAAGCGGAGGCGCATGCGCTTGGCCTCTCGGTGACGTTCCAGGGTTCACGCACCCCTTCGGAGGTTCGGAAGGCGATTGCATCAGCCGAGCTGTTCGTCGGTCCGTCGAAACGTGCATCCACTGGAGATGCCGAGGGATTACCGACGGTCTATATGGAAACCGCGGCGTTTGGTGTGCCCGCCGTCGGGTACCGACATGCAGGAGTTCCGGAATTCGTCATTGAAGGCGAAACCGGACTTCTTGCCGATGAAGGAGACGTTGAGGCACTCTCTGAACATATCGTCGCATTGGTGAGCGACCCTGAAAGACGCGAGCGGATGGGGCGATCGGCCAGGGCCCGAGTGGAGGAGAAGTTCAACATCGTCGCCCAGACAGCTGTCTTGGAGGAGCTTTACGATCGGGCGATTGCCACATATCCGGGACGATTTTCACTATCGGCGCAGAAGCTGACGCGTCGCGTGGATCAGGACCCTTAGGTCGCCGATTCGAAACGCATAGAACTGCTTCCATGGAACGTTGAAGTTCCGGTTCAGGAAGTAGATGTTGAGATTGCTCGCTGTGACGTTGCCGACAAACGTGGCTATCGCTGCGCCCATCGCGCCCCAGAGAGGCACGAGTGAGACCAGTAGTGCAGTGTTCAGGACGGCAGCGATGAGCAGGGATGTGCTGCGCAGGCCAGGGCGTCCCCGAGCGCTGAGCCCCGCTCCTGCGACAGAACCGGGGTTCCCCACGGTCACTGCGGCGAGTAGGACGAGCGCGATCGGTACGGCGCCGACGAAGTCCCGGCCGAACACGACGGGCAGCCACCAGGCGATCGTGGCTGCGAGGACGGCAGCAATCGCGAAGGTGGCCGTTGTCGAGAGGCGGGACGCCATAGTCAGGCGCTCGGTGTCTGCTCGTGCCGCATCGGAGGCGAAGGTGACGTCACGGACGGCACTGTTCACGATCAGCGGCACTTCACTGATCGCCACTGCGACAACGTAGAGGCCGAGTTCGTACGCGCCTCCCAACGGGTTCATCAGCACTTGGTCGAGTCGCAGCAAGAGCACGCCGGAGATGGCCCCGAACCAGACTCGTACGCCGTAACTGGTCAGCGAGGAGAAACTGGCTGCAGGATCCCGGCGGTGAAGCTGGCCCTTGACGCGGCGCAGTGCAGGGATGAGCAGCAGCCCGCCGAAGAGTGGTGAAATTGCGATCACCAACGTTGCGCTGAAGATCGTGAGGTGACCGGCAAGTGCCAGACCGGCGATGAGAATGAGCCGGAAGAGCGCGTCACCTCCGCGTGATGCTGCCACGAAGCGCCACTGGTGCAGACCCATCGCGATGCCGCGCAGCAGTGCGACGATGAGGCTTGGCGTGATGGCCAAGGAAGCGATGATGAGGTTGTGGTGAATGTCGTCTGAACCGGCGGAGAGCAATGGAGACAACAGGAGGACGACCGCAGTGACCGCCACGCCGCTGATCAACATCAACAGACTCCCGCGCAGTATCACCCAGCGCGCGACTTGAGAGGTGCGCGCTATCGAGTAGGTGGCGGCTTCGGGGATGCCGAAGGTGGCAGCAGCCAGCATCAGCAGCAGCGGAGCCGTGGCGGCAGCGACGGCCCCTCTGCCATCGACACCCAGTGCGTGGGCGAGGATAGGTGCGGTGAGCACGGACACGGACGGTGGGAACATGTTGCCGAAGATCGCTGTCGCGAAGTGTCGTGCTGAACCTGGGGGTGGCGGCAGGGGGGCTCCTTCAGAATCACCGCTCAATTCGTCCTCCCCGGAGTCGTGCGGGCGTTGCAGAGCGGAGATCGCCGCTGGCGTATCTGCCTTCACTTGCGACGCGGCCAGTCCGCTCGTCAGTGAGTACGAGCATCTGAGCGATGAGGGCGGCGAAAATGATCAGGGTATTGGAAGTGCCGTAGAACGATGTGTTGTCGTACATGCCGTGTAAGAAGATCCAGACGATCGCTCCGAGTTGGAGGCTGAGGACTCGGGCATCTCGAGATGTTTCCGCTCGACGGACAAGCTTCAGATACCCCCACACCAAGGCAAGCATCAGTGCGATGACGGTGAAGCAGCCGACGAGCCCGGTGTTCGCCCATTCCAGGAGCAGAAAGTTGTGGGGAGGGTACCGCGGTGACGAACCGTAACTGGCAGCGTCGCGTGCCCAGCGTTCCGCCCAGCCTCCGAAGCCGAGCCCGGCGATCGGATGCTCGCGGAAATATGTGATCCACCCAGCGAATATGGCGGACCGACTTTGCGCTGCCTCGTCGGTACCCGCGATGAAGCTGGGGAGCTTGGAGTACAACAGCCACAGTCCGACACCCGTGGCGCTGAGCGCGAGGACTCCGGCGACAGCAGTCCCTTGTCGACGTCCACTGCGGATTGCGTTGGGGAGGATCAGGAATACGAAGGGGATGGAAATGGAGAGGACCAGAGCTGTCTTGGAACTGGTCGTCAACTCGCCCGCAATGCAAACGGCGAAGAGAACGAACAGGGTGAACGACCGGCGCCGGATCCACAACGAGAGATAGAGCAGCGCGAGAACGGCCATGACCATCGACGCGCGGTTGCCGTTCACGAACAGAATTCCGCCAGCCTTCAGCGGATCCGTGACGTTGTTCGGCCTCGTCGTATAGAGCAGGCGTGCGTCATCGCCGAGAAGGAATGATGCCACCGCTGATCGCAGGTATGTTTCCTCCAGGGTCGGAGAGAATCGAAAGACGATGGTGGACACAGCCTGAACGATGGCGATCGGTGCGATCGGCAGGACGGTGAGACGAACGACGTCGATGCCCTGCCGCACTGCGCCCGAGGCAAGTGCAATCGAAGTGAATAGCGTGGCCAGTCCGATCGCGCTGAAAACGGCGACGTTTGGAGTGGAAGATCGCGTATACATGAGAAGGCTGATGATCGTGAGCGCGATGAGCAGCCAGGGGATCATTCGCCGGAGCATTGGTGTCAGTTGGCGGGCGCTGCGCAGGATGCCGGAGAGTCCGATGCTCTCGGTGTAGCCGATCGGCAGCAGGGTTGCGGGCAGGTTCAGGAACGACACGATGGAGAGCGTTCGCCACAGGATCTTGATGGGGATGCTGAGCAACAACGTAATGGCAACGAAGGCCACAATCACGGCGACGATGGCGTAGGCGGCGTCGGAGACGATTCCCATTTCTTTCCTAAAGCTCCGGTATCGCTTGTACTGCGGACGTGAGGGCCCGAGTGACAGCCGCGGTCATCGTGTATCGAAACTTGGAGGGCGCGAAGCCATTGTCGAGGTGGCTCACCTCTCCGACGTCGGGGAGGACACGCATGTGGCCGACGATGTCTGCGGCGATCGCGTGGATGCCGCCGAGTAGAGGCGAGTATGCGAGTCGGCCCTCGCGGGACGCATGCATCGGTCTGGCGCGTGTTCTCATGAAGCAGTTGATCCGTCCACACCGGGCGCGCCAGTCATCGGGACAGAGTGACGCGCGTCAGGATCGTACGTGCGCTGGATTGCGTTCACGTAAGTCTGCAGTTCGAAAGGGCGAGGATCTCTCAGCCGATTGGGGTGAGGATCGTTCAGTGCTGCTGCAACGCTCTGGGCGATGCTGCGGGAGGAGGCCGGGTCGAATGCATGTTGGTATTCGGCGAGCTCAGCCATCTCCAACACACCGCCCCAGTGCGGTACCACGAGGGAAAGGCCGAGTGAAGCCGCTTCGATCACTGCCATCGGTGCGTTCTCGATCCAGGTAGATGGATACACCAGTGCCTGGTGGCGGGCTAACGCGTACGGTACTTCGGCGTGCGGAATATGACCATGCACCGTCACGCGAACTGACGTACACGAATTGGCGAGATTGATCAGTGAGTCCTTCTCGGGGCCATCTCCATACACGTCTATCGTGCACTCCACGTGCTCCTTCTCGAGCGCGGTGATGAACGGGATCAGACCCTTCTCGGGCTTGAGCCGGTTGAGGAAGACTAACCCAGAGCCGGCGACGGGCGATGGACCTGGCACGTCCACGGGATTCCGAATCACCTTGATATCAGCGGTGATGCCGGCGGCGCGGAAGGCGCGGGCCACGAGCTCGCTGGGAGAGATGATCACATCAAAAACATTCTGCAGCTTCAGCAGCCGGTAGGCGACCATGTGCTGCAGAAGCTTTAACAGCGAGTACGCGCGGGAGCGGGCATCGAAGTTGTGCCACAAGCGAATTCGCGGCTTGTCGACGTCGTAATGAACAGCGCCGGTACGTGTGAAGTGCTGGAAGCCGCTGTTAGGGCAGATCAGATGATAGTCGTGTGCGGTGAAGACTACGCGGACTTCTGGATGACTGCGTTTGTAGGTGCGGATCGCCGAAAGGATGCTTGGGGAATGAAAATGATAGTAGTTCTGCACGTGGACCACATCGGGACGCGTTTCTTGCAGAAATCTTTTCGCACGCCGACGATTGCGCAGTGAATACACGTACGAAAGCGGATTTCTCCGCGGCTCCGCGGTCAGCGCGGCCACGCTGTAGCCGAGTTGGCAAGCCGCTCGCTGGGTGATATCGAACATGATCTCAGCTCCGCCGCCAGACGGATCAGCGCTGCTGATGTCCGCAATATGCGCCGTGCGCAATGGCCTGGGTCTCATGCAGACACCTGTCTGCGCTGGCGGATCAAGTTCACGACGTTGTCATGCCATAGGCCGGCGCGGTGCTCGATCAATGCGACTCCTGCCAGACACTCGGCAGAGAACTGCTCCTCGGGCATCGTCAGGGCGTCGAGCGCGGCGCTGATCGCGCTCGCTGTCTTCCCAGGCGCGAATCCACGCATCGAGGTGCCGTCAGGCGAGAGATAGGGCATGAGGCCGACGCGACTGACGACACCGAACGCCCCTCGAGACAGAACCTCCTGCGCCAAAAGGCAGGCGGCTTCTGCGCGTGATGCAATGACGAAGACGTCTCCAGGATCGATCCAGTCTGAGTTTCGCTGACCGTCGACGAGCCAGGGCGCGAGAGAGCTTCTCAGTTGATCGGCATATCGCCTGTTGCTGCCGAGGGACCCACCGAGCGCCACCTCACATGTATACCCTCGAGCAGTGAGGGCAGAATAGATCTTCGGCAGCAGGTCCAGTCCTTTCTCCGGGTCGGGCCTGCCGTATGACTTCACTCTTCCGGTGCGGCGGATGGGCCGATCGATGTAGTCGACAGACCGGGTCAACGGCTCGTCCAAACTGAGCCAACCGGGCGAATGTGCGTCACCGTGCAGAGAGAGGAGTCCGGGCTCTACGACTACCGCATCGTCGAACTGCTTGAGGAAATGGCGGGTCGCAGCACTCTTGGCGAGTGTCATCGGATAATTGTGCACGATCGCGAACGTTCTGACTGAGTTCGACTTTGCCCGCAGTGTCCGTGCGAAGCGGAGTAGCGCGGGCATACCCGCGTTGGTGTTGCAGATCAGAAGCATGTCTGAGCCGGGGATTGTGTCATTCTCAAGTTCGACGAACTTCGTGTACGTGCGTACGTGAGGCGGAATAGATACGGCAGTCAGCCCCTGAGACGGCATCACAAGGCGCACATCGTCATCGTCGGACATCCGCATAAGCAGACTTTCGAGGACAGCCTGTCCACCGCCTCGTCCGGTCTTCGAATCGTAGAAGACGACAGTTGCGGGAGGCCTGCGGTTGCTCTTCATCATCGGATGAAATCCTTGATCCGTTTGGTGAATGCGGTTTCAGCGTACGGAGATACGAGCTTCCGGGCGTCGAACGCCGGCAGTGCGACGGCCCGCTGCACGGCATCCGCCAGATCGGCGGCATCTGTCGATGCCGCGGCGATCCCGCTGACTCCGTCGACGAACGTCTCCACCTGTCCGCCCACAGGCCCGGTCACGACGGGGGTG
This sequence comes from Microbacterium soli, assembly GCF_039539005.1. Lineage (NCBI taxonomy): Bacteria > Bacillati > Actinomycetota > Actinomycetes > Micrococcales > Microbacteriaceae > Microbacterium > Microbacterium soli. The sequence goes on along the minus strand of NZ_BAABCP010000001.1, from coordinate 716,656 downwards.
CCGGTCGCCTGCGCCTCCACGGGGATGATGCCGAAGTCCTCCACGGGTGGGAAGACGAACACGGCGGCCTGCTGCATGAGCGCGTACAGCAGGGCATCCGAGGGGGAGGCGACCACGTGCACCGGAACCCGAGCGGACTCGGCGACCGCACGAAGATGCTCCTCCTCGGGCCCGCGGCCGGCGATCACGACGGGCAGGTCGGCCCGCTCCCCGGCCTCGATCACCCGGTCCAGGCGCTTGTAGGGGATGAATCGCGACGCCCCCAGGATGAACGGCGACGGCAGCCGCTCGAGCAGCCGGAGCGCCTCGGCATCCGTCACCTGGGTGCGCCAGTCGTTCTGCGACAGGATGCGCTCGACGACCACCGGGGGGTGGATCACGACGGCATCGCGCTCCCACGCCTGAGCGATCCTGTCGCGCACGAACGCGCTGTTGGCGGCGATCGCGGTGGCCTCCTGCGCGCGGCGGCGGTCGATCCGCCGGAACATCGGCGCGACGGCCTTCACGGCGACGCTGTTCCCGCGCTCATCGAGTTCGGGGTTCCAGATGTAGCGCGCCGGCGTGTGCGCGTACACGTACTTGGGCACGTCGCGGCCGGCGAGCGTCGCGTGGTGGGCGAACAGGTGGGAGCTCACGAGCATCCAGTCGTAGTCGCACGGCACCGACAGCCGTCGCCACGCGCCGACCGTGAACGGCAGTGCCAGCGCCTTGTGGCGGCGCAACGGGGTGCGCGCGAGCCACGTCTCGCGCACGCGGCGCTGCGCGAAACGGTGGGGTGCATCGTTCCACAGGCACTGGATGTCGGCATCCGGGAACACCCTGGCCATCGCCTCGAGCACATTCTCCGCACCGCCCGAGGACTCGATCCATTCGTGGACGAGCAGGCCCGTCACTACGGGCGCCCCATTCCGTAGTACGACCAGCCCGCCGCGCGCCAGGCGGCGGCGTCCAGGCCGTTGCGGCCGTCGACCACCACCCGGCCGTGCGTGAGCGCGGAGGCGTGCTCGGGGGTGAGCTGTCGGCGGTACTCGTCCCACTCCGTGACCAGCACCAGGGCGTCCGCATCCCGGATCGCCTCGTCGCGGTCGGCCTCGTACGTCAACTGCGGATGCGCACGGCGGGCGTTCTCGATCGCCTGTGGGTCGGTGACCACCACGTCCGCGCCGAGGCCCCGCAGGCGCACGGCGACGTCGAGGGCGGGGGAGTCGCGGATGTCGTCGCTGTGCGGCTTGAAGGCCGCCCCCAGCACGGTCACCTTCCTGCCGTACACGCCGCCGAGGGCGTCCACGACCAGCTGCACGGCACGGTCGCGCCGCCGCAGGTTGATCGCGTCGACCTCGCGCAGGAAGTTCACCGACTCGCCCTTGCCGAGCTCCTCCGCGCGGGCCGCGAACGCACGGATGTCCTTGGGCAGGCATCCGCCGCCGAAGCCGATGCCCGCACCGAGGAACCTGCGCCCGATCCTGGCGTCGTGGCCGATCGCGTCGGCGAGCTGCGTGACGTCGGCTCCGGTCGCCTCCGCGATCTCGGCCATCGCATTGATGAAGGAGATCTTGGTCGCCAGGAACGCGTTGGCGGACACCTTCACGAGTTCGGCGGTCGCGTAGTCGGTGACGATGAACGGGGTGCCCTTGGCCACCGCCGGGGCGTACACCTCGCGCAGGATGTCGGCGGCGCGCTCACCGGCGGCGCCGGCCGGGACCCCGGCGACGAGACGGTCGGGGTCGATGGTGTCCTGCACGGCCCAGCCCTCCCGCAGGAACTCGGGATTCCACGCCAGGGTCGCGCCCGTCGGCGCGATGCGCTCCGCGAGGGATGCCGCGGTGCCGACCGGCACCGTCGACTTGCCGGCGACGAGGTCACCCGGAGACAGGTGCGGGATGAGCGAGTCGATCGCCGCGTGCACATCGGTCAGGTCGGCGGCGTGGCCGTCCGCCTGCTGCGGCGTGCCGACACCGATGAAGTGCACGGCCGCGCCGGATGCCGCGGAGACATCGGTCGTGAACGCGAGGCGACCGGAGGCGATGCCCTCGGTGAGGATCTCGGCCAGACCGGGCTCGAAGAACGGCGGCTCGCCTGCGGCGAGCAGGGCGATCCGGTGCGGGTCGACGTCGATGCCGACGACGTCGTGGCCGATGGACGCCATCGCCGCGGCGTGGACCGCACCGAGATACCCGCAGCCGATGACGGACACACGCATAAGGGTTCCTCCCCCGAGACACTGACTCCATCATCCCCCACGACGGGAGGGCGCGGAGCACGGCGGAATGGCGAAGGGCGTGCCCTCCGGGAGGACACGCCCTTCGTGGTGAGTCAGGCGCTCAGAGGAGGCCGGCACCCAGCGGAATCGTGATCGTCGCGCTCGCCGGGGAGTCGACGACAGTGCCGTTCGAGAAGATCGTGACGGTGACGGTGAAGGTCATGAAGACATTGATCGTCACTCCGGAGTTCGAGGTCGCACCGTAGACGATCTGACCGAGCACCTTCTGGGCGTTGCCCGCGATGCTCGGGTCGTCGATGGTGAACGTCTGCGAGGTCTCATTGACGCCCACTTTGATGAGGCCGAGGTCAACGATCGTTTTCTCGGTGATCGTGCGTGCTCCGAGCGTCGCGCCCGGGATGTCCATGACACCGAACCCGCGCGCGACCCCGCTGCTCAGGACGCTCGCGGGCAAACCCGACGCCCAGGTGATCGTCACGAGTCCGGTCAGCGGCCCCTCGAGGGTGCCGGGGCCGTTCTCGATCACGACGTTGTTCGGGAAGGTGGGCAGCACATCTGCGATCAGCACGTCACTGCCGTCGAGCAGGGAGATCTCGGCGAGGTTCGTCGTAGTGCCGTCGAAGCTGACGGTCGCGTTGGTGAGAGACGCCGCGGCCATCGGCGTCGCTGCGGCGACCGCGATGACGGGCAGCGACCAGGCGGCGCCCTTGACGAGCGAACGGCGGGAGAGTTCGGTGTTCTCGATTGTCATGGTTCTCCTGGGGATTCGTGGCATGACGCCGGCGAAGAAGAGGAATGCCGCTCCTGGGGGAGCGACGCGTCGTCGAAACGACATCTCCGACATTGCCGGAGAAGTCGAGAGGGTGCTCACCAGGTGTCGCTGGATGATCGAAGGCTGACGCAATCCGATCGAAAGCGCCCGATCGGTGACCTGAGATACTGAGGCGATGGGGAGGACCGCGATGCGCATTCGCCGACGCGAGGCGACGCGCTCGCGGGCGGGGGAGCTGTGGGCCGACGCCTGGAGGTGGTTCCTGTTCGCGTGCGGTGTGGTGTTCGCCGTCTACCTGCTGCTGGACCGCGGCATCCCGAACGGCGCGGTCATGGCATCCGTCGTCGCCGCGCTCGCCGTCGGCGTCGTGCTCACCGTCGCCGAACCGCTCGCCATCGTGCTGATGGCGACGCCGGCCGTTCTCATCACCGAACGACTCGGCCTGGGCGGGGTCGACCTGACCGTGTCGGACGCGGCGCTGGCGGCGGCGCTGGGGACCGCCGTGCTGCTGGGCAAGCACGATTACAGCGCACCGATGAAGGCGATGCTGTGGGCGAACCTCGGGTATCAGTTCGCCACGCTGTTCACCGTCATCGTCAACCCCTTCCCGCAGAACACCGTCGAATGGGTGCACGCGTGGGTCCTCGTCTCCGGCGCGCTGGTCGCCGGATGGGTGATCGGGCGCGCCGGTCATGCGCGGCTGGCGTTCATCCTCATCCTGTGCGCGGCGACGGTGATCGCCGCAGGAACGTTCAGCACCGCCATCGTGCAGGCGGTCTCCGGCGAGCCCCTCGCGGCTGTCTACCCTGAATGGCCGTGGCCGATGCACAAGAACTTCGCCGGCGGGATGCTGGCGTTCGCGGCCTTCATCGCCTATGTGAACCCGGACTGGGCGAGGATCGACACGCGCTGGACGAAGTCGGCCTTCGTCGTGTTCCTCGTCGCGCTCGTGCTCACCCAGTCGCGGCAGGCGGGCGTCGGCCTCGCGATCGCCCTGCTCGTGCACACCCTGCGCCGCGGCATCCGGAACCACATCGCGCTCGTGCTCGTCCTCGCCGTTCCCGGCGCATACCTGGTGGTGCAGAGCGTCATCGAGCAGATCGAGTCGCAGAACAGGTTCAACTCCTTCTATCAGCGCGTCGACTGGCTGCGCGAGGTGTACGCGCTCTGGAAGCACTCGCCGGTGTTCGGGCACGGCCTGCGGTACTGGTACGTCACCCCCAGCGCGGACTTCCAGCCGCCGCAGGCCGAGGTCGAGGTGGCCGCGTCCACCGGGCTGGTCGGCCTTGCGGGCTTCGTGGTGATGTGGGGCGTGATGCTCATCGTGCTGTGGCGGGTCAGTCCGCGCTTCGGGATGCCGGCGTTCGGCCTGCTGCTCTCGCGCATCGTGCAGGCGCAGTTCGACCTGTTCTGGGTGGCGGCTCAGGTGTCGGTCCCGTTCTTCGTCGCGGGGATCTGTCTCGGGGCGCAGGCGTTCGCGCGGGAGCGCGATCCGGACCAGGAGATCTGGATGCCGTCCGGGCGCGCCGCGAGGTCGAGACCCGCCCGTCCCCGTGCCGACCGTCGTGCCCGCGCCGACGTGGGCACCCGCAGGCCGCCAGCGTATGATCGACCGAGACGAAGGGGCGGGGGATGAGGCTTCGTGACTACGCGGGCGCGTTCCGCAGATACTGGCCGGCGATCGTCCTGATGATCGCCGTCGGTGTCGGCGTGGGTCTGGGATGGGCGAAGCTGCAGACTCCGGTGTACCAGGCCGACGCCAGCGGCTACATCAGCATGAGCGAGAAGTTCGACGATTCCCTCTTCTCACCGGGGCAGGCCGACACGCTCGCCAAGGCCAAGGTCCCGACCTACCTCGACATGGCCACCTGGCGCACCGTCGCCGAGCAGGCGGCGTCGGATCTGAAGCTGTCCGCGTCCCCGGAGGCCCTCGTCCAGCGGATCTCCGTGACCAACCCCGACGGCACGGCGATCCTGAAGATCTCCGCCACGGGGGACTCGCCGACGGTCGCGCGCGACCTGGCCTCGGCCTGGGTCACCGCTCTCGCCGCGGAGATCGACCGCGTGGAGGGCGACGGCGAACCGGGCAGCGCGGACATGACCCTCCAGCTGGGGGAATCCGCGTCGCTGCCGACCGAGCCGCAGTTCCCGGACACGCGGATGGCGATGATCGTCGGGCTGCTGATCGGCCTCGGCGGCGGAGTGGCCTTCGCGCTCGTGCGGGCGCTCGCCGATCGCCGCCTGCGCAGCGCAGACGACGTGGAGCAGCGCCTGAACATCCCGGTGGCGGGCACCCTGCCCGACGTCGGCACCCTGGCCGACGGGAACCGTCTCTACCGGCCGACCGATGTGGCGGAAGGGCCGAAGGCGCAGCGCGCGGACTTCGCCGTCCGCGAGTCGCTGCGGATGCTGCGGACCAACCTGCAGTTCATGAACGTCGACGACCCCCCGAGGACGATCGTCGTCACGAGCGCGATGCCCGGCGAGGGCAAGTCGACGGTCGCGGCGAACCTCGCCGGGACCCTGGCGGCCAACGGCACCCACGTCATCCTCATCGACGGCGACCTGCGCAGGCCGACCGTCGCGGAGACGACGGGCATCAACGGCGATGTCGGACTGTCCGACGTGCTCGCGGGACGACTGGAGATCACGGACGCCCTGCGCCGGGTCACCGGCGTCCCGAACCTGCTCGTCCTTCCCGCCGGCACGCCGCCGCCGAACCCGAGCGAGCTGCTCGGCTCCGAGCGCATGCGCACCCTGCTGCGGAACCTCGCCGAGCACGCGATGGTCATCGTCGATGCGCCGCCGCTGCTGTCGGTCACCGACGGCGCCGTGCTGACCCGTCAGGCCGACGGTGCGCTCGTCGTGGTCTCGACCGGCCGCACCGGCTACGACATCGTCAACGACGCCGTGGGCATGCTCGAGAAGATCCACGGACACGTCCTCGGTGTGGTGCTCAACCGGGTGCCCGTGACGGGCGGCATGTACGGCGGCGTCTACGCGTATGAGGCCACCGCGCCGGATACGGCGCCGTCGGAGGCGCGGGTGCCCGACGCGCCGCTGCCGCCGGAGAAGACCCCCGAGACGGTGAGGAAGTCCACGTCGAAGGGCCCCGCGTCGGCATCGACCGGGGCGCGGACTGCGACGCGCTCCCGCCGCCAGCCCACCAGGAGATCGCCGGAGGATGCGGATCTGCTCAGCGAGCTGTTCAACGACAAGCCCGCCGGCCCGGCACCGGCCGAGCACGGCGTCGATGCGGAGCGCTGACCGCGGTGCGACGCTGAGGATCGCCCTGATCTCCTCCTCGTACGCACCGCACATCGGCGGCGTCGAGGAGCACGTCGCCCAGGTCGCCCGCGCACTGCACGCCCACGGACACGTCGTCGAGGTGTGGACCGTCGACCGGGGAGTGCGGCCCCAGCCGGCGGATCCGGATGCGGGGCGACCCGCCGACCCGTTCCCGGTGCGGTATCTGCCCACCCCGCTTCCGGCTCGTACCCTCCCCGCACTGCTGCGATTCGCGATGACCGGCGCTGGCGCGCGGCGACGCTGGCGCGCGGCGGCGCGTGATCTGCGACCGGACGTGCTGGTCGTGCAGTGCTTCGGCCCGAACGGCGTCTACGCGCTCGGGCTGCACCGGAGCACCGGGCTCCCCCTGGTCGTGGTCTCCCACGGCGAGACGCTCGGTGACGACAACAGCGTCTTCGCACGGTCACGGCAGCTGCGCTCCGCACTGCGCGAGTCGCTCGCCGTCGCCTCGGCGCACGCCGCACCCAGCCGCTACGTGCTCGACGATCTCAGCGAGCGCTTCGGAGCCGGAGAGGGCACGATCATCCCCAACGGGGTCGGCCCGCTGCCGACGTTCCCCGCAGTCGAGCGCCAGGAGGACCTCGTCGTCGCCGTCGGGAGACTGGGATGGATGAAGGGATTCGACCTGCTCATCGACGCTTTCGCACGCCTCGACGCGGGGCGACTGGAGATCGTCGGTGACGGACCGGAGCGGGAGGCGCTGCAGCAGCGCATCGACCGTGCAGGGCAGCAGGATCGGATCCAGCTGCTCGGCGCCAGGGATGCCGCCGGCGTCGCCGAGCGGATCGCCGCGGCTGCCGTGGTCGTCGTGCCCAGTCGATCGGAGTCCTTCGGCATCGTCGCCCTGGAGGCGTGGCGCGGCGGTGCCGCGCTCCTCATGACCTCGCGCGGGGGCGCGGCGGAGTTCGTGCGCGACGGCGAGGACGGACTGCTGGTCGATCCCGTCGACGTCGCCGCGCTCTCCACGGCGATCAGCGGTCTGCTGGCGGACGCCGGGCTGCGCGAGCGTCTGACAGTCGCCGGCGCGAAGCGCGTCGGGGCGTTCAGCTGGCCGCGGGTCGCACTGCTGTACGAGACGATGCTCGGTGCGATCGTGCGCCGCGAGCGCAGGGGGCCTCGGTGATCGGGATGCGGATGCCGAGATACGAAGGCGCGCTGAGGCGGCGCAGCAGGCAGCTGCGCCGGCTCGCTGACGCGCTGACCGTGCCGCGCGCGCGTCGAGAAGGCGTGATCGTCCCCGCCTTCTGGTGGGATGGGCATCCGAACTTCGGCGATGATCTGACTCCGGCGCTGCTGCCCCGGTACGGGATCGTCCCGCTGTATCGGGAGCCTCGTGCAGCGCGCCTGGTCGGTGTCGACAGCCTGCTGGAGTTCATGCCCGCCGACTACGCCGGTGCGATCTGGGGTGCGGGGTTGATGAAAGATGCACGGCATCCGCTTCCGCGCGCCGCGGCACTCGCCGTTCGGGGACCGCTCACTGCCGAGCGGCTCGGTCTGCGAGTCGAACCCGCGTTCGGCGACCCGGGCATCCTCGTCTCCCGACACATCACGCAGCCTCCGCCGGACGGACGCATCGCGGTCGTGCCGCACGGCCATCACCGGTCGCACGAGCGGCTCGCGCGGCTGATCGCCGAGGCAGGGGATGCGGCGCGCACGGTGAACGTGCATCAGCGAGCGGCGGGGGCCGTCCGCGCGATCGCTGCGGCGCGCGCGGTGATCACCACATCGCTGCACGGGCTGATCACCGCCGACGCCTACGGGATCCCCGCGGTCTGGACCACCCTGGAACCCCCGCTGGGAGGCGGAGACTTCGAGTTCCGAGACTACGAGGCGGCAGTCACCCCCGGGCGCACGCGATATCGGCCGTTCGCGGATGCCGGTTCACTGGCCGACTTCGTGGACGGGGCGTGGTCCGCCGACCGCGCCGTCGTGCAGCGGCTCGGCGATGGTCTCGAAACCGCGCTCACGGATGTCCGCGGTCTGGGATCAGGTGACTTCCCGCTGGGCGCGATGCGCGCGCTTCTGCGCAGCTGAGCGCGTCAGCGCCGGAGACGTCCGAGAACGCGCCGCAGCGGGCGCAGGACGGGGAGCCCAGCAATTGCACGGGCCGCGCGCAGGATACGCTGCTTCAGCGCGGTCCGGACAGCACGAACGCGGTCTGCGGTGCTCCACTGCCAGCCGACCTCAGCAGCATACTCGCGGATCTCCTGATGGAACGGGTCGTCGGAGGTCAGAACCTCGGCGACGAAGTCGTTGCGACGCCTTGAGTACCGGTCGTATGAGAAGGTGTCCGGGCAGAACTTCTCAAGGTATCCCCCGACTTCGAGGGTGAGCATGGTGCGCATGCACTTCGGACAGGCGGAGCAGTTGCGTGTGCGGGTGGGGTCGCCGTCGATGCACACGTCAAGATGTCGTGCCTCGGGCACATCGATCAACGACAGGGTCTTCTGCACGCGGGTCTGCCCGGAGTTCGCGGATGTGATCGTCACGCCGGCCGTGGACAACATCGGCACCAGCATCGTGTCGAGCAGCGAGATGTCACCTGTTCCGGTGACGTGGACGTGTGAGAAAGGAAGCGATGATGCGAAATGCAAATGCCCGATGCCTGCTCCCAGCAGGTGGGGTACCGCGGCGTTTCGCATCGTCACAGACTCGACGAATCCGATGCGAGGGTAATGCTCGTCGAGATTGCTGTCGACGGCGACGAAAGGCAGCCCGATCTCGACGGCGATCCGTTCCAGAGGGGCTCGACGGGCACGCCAGAGTGCGGTAGCGGCCTCGGAATGTCCATGTGCTCCGACGTTGTTGTTCAACAGATGCGTCACCCTTAGCGACCTCGGTGCATCCACGCTCCAGAAGTACTCCACCAAGGTGGAGAACGAATCGACTCCGCCCGAGAACCCGGTTGCAACCCCAAGGGCTCGTGGTGTTGGGGCCGCGACCGAGTCAGCTGTGACCCGAATCGCGTGAAACTCTGGATTCTCCATCCGCAGCAATGCCTGCAGGTCGGTGTTGGCGTTGTGGAGGAGCGCATCGGTCACTGTCCCTCCGATGTGCAGGTCGCGCCCCTCCTTCATCGCGGGCATCAACAATGAGATCAGCACGTGGTCTGCGCGGTCGCTGAGGAGATCTGAGAACTCTTCCTGAACCGAGAACCACAAAGGGGCGCGATCGCTGACAGCCGAACTGATCGTTATGTGGCCGTCGGCTCTCTCCCAACGTGGCGGCGCGGTGATCATCGCCTCTGCACGTGCGACCCTTGTGCGATCCATCTTCGTACGATCACCTCATCTGCCGCCGAACGGGTACGGCGATGATCCATATCATCGCAGCGATTCCCAGATGCGCGCGTGACCGAGGGCGCTGCGCTCCCAGGTGAACCCGTCGGCGTGTGTGCGCGCCCCGCGCACCATCCCCGCCAGGGCGGAATCCGCTGACGTCGCATCGATCAACCCGCCCGCGAGAGCGGCGGCGTCGGGATCGACGAGGATGGCGTGACCGCCGGCCACCTCCGGGAGGCTGCTCGTGTTCGCAACCACGGCCGGGACGTTCGCCGCCATCGCCTCGAGCACAGGAAGGCCGAACCCCTCGTACAACGAGGGCACCACCACGGCGCTCGCCGCGGCGACCAGACCCGGCATCGCCTCGTCGGGCAGTCGCCCGAGCAGTACGACTCCCGGCATCCCGTCGAAGAGCGCCGTGCGACGCGGATGCGGCGGACCGGCCAGCGCGAGCGTCAGCCCGGGCCGTTCGCTGCGCACCCTCGGCCAGGCCGCGGCCAGGGCGGCGAGGTTCTTGCGCTCTGCGGCGCCGCCCGCGTGCAGCACGTACGGACCGGGCAGGTTCAGCGCCCGCCGCGCGTCGTCGTCCATCGGCGGCGCATCGAAGTAGCGCGCATCCACGCCGTTGTGCACGACATGCGGATGCGGGATGCCCAGCACCTCGACCGCCTCCAGCGCGCTGAACTCCGAGACGCAGATCACCGCGGCGGCGCGGCGCAGCTCCTCAGCCGCGGCGGGGACGGGGGAGGACTCGTCGGCGAAGCGCCACGCGACGACGTCGTGCAGCGTCACGACGTCCGCTCGGGGAGACGGCGGCAGCTCGAGCCCCATGCGGTGGGAGACCGCGTCGCCCGAGAACAGCATCCGTCCGATCTCGCGTCGCACCGACGCCGGGGCGCGTGCGACGAACCGCATCGGCAGCCGACGCGCACCCGGCAGGGGGGAGCGCAGCGACCGCACCGTGAGTTCGCGGAAGCGCCACGCCGCCGCCGACGTCGCCGCGAGGGCGTCCTCCGCCTGCGCGATGATCCGCCGCTCGTACGCCTGGGCGCCCATCGGCGTCGCCGTCGCGATGGTCGCGATGCTCAGTCGGGGTCCACGTGTCACAGGTGCCGTGCAGCAGTCGCCATGGCCGTCCTCCTCCGCTCAAGTCTATGGCCGGGGCCCCACTAGCATTGAGTCAGCCGATCAGGGGAGGGCGTATGCGGAGGACCGCGGTCGTGGTCGTGGCGACGTTCCGGCGGCCGGACCACGTCCGGATCTGTCTGGAGCATCTGCAACGCCAGACGATCGCCCCGCGGCGGATCGTCGTCGTCGACGCCTCCCCCGACGATGAGACCCGTGAGGTCGTGGCAGGGTTCGACCGCGTCGAGTACCGCCGCAACGAGTTGGGGCTCGGCACGCTCGCGGCCTCGCGCGCCATCGGGACGGTGGATGCGACGGAGGACGTCATCGCGTTCATCGATGATGATGCCTATGCCGAACCGGACTGGCTGGAGTGGCTGCTCGCTGCTTATGAGCCGCCGGATGTCGGCGCCGTCGGTGGCCGTGCTCGAATGGGACAGGACGGCGAGGAACGCGACGGCATCGAGCGGATCGGCAGATTCCTGCGCAACGGGCGCCTCACGGGGAACTTCGCCGCCGATCCTCAACGCGTGATCGAAGTCGATCACATGCTGGGAGCGAACATGTCGGTGCGCACGGACGTGCTGCGCTCCTTCGGTGGCATCCACGACTACTATCCCGGCACCTGTCTGCGTGAGGACAGCGACCTCGCTTTCCGGGTCAAGCTCGCGGGATACCGCATTGTATACGCCCCTGAGGCGGTGGTGCTGCACGTCGCCGGTGCGTACTCCAAAGGCGCGCGATTCGACCTGCGCTACCGGTTCTACGGCGCGCGCAACCACATCCTGCTCCTGACGACCACACTGGGCTGGACGGATCCGCATCTGATCCGCTATCTCGCCTCGATGGCGGCGTCCTCGGGTGCGGCAGCAGCGGCGGGATTCCGGGACTGGTCCTCCAAGAGTGGACTGCGTGCGCGGCTTCGCGGAGTGGGCGGCGGCATCGTGCGCGCCGGGGCGGACATCGCAGGCACGGTGATCGGACTGCTCGCCGCAATACGTCCTCACGACCGTGCGCGCGAGGTCAATGCGCCACTGCGGTCGACGGGAGCCGTACCGCACCGGACAACAGGTGGCTCCGCAGGTGAGCGGTGAGGACATGAGCGACCGGCATAGCCGGGCAGCGCGCAGGCACCCGGTGCGGGAACTCTCCTACTCCAACGACCCCAGCTTCACGAGCCGTGCGAACTCGGCGTCCTGGGCGCGGACCTCGTCGAACGTGCCCCGTGCGGCGACCTGACCGCGACGCAGGAAGACGAGCTGATCGACATGGCGCACCGTCGACAGCCGGTGCGCCACCACGATGATCGTCATCGACCCCTGCAGCCGCTGCAGGGTCTGCGAGATCTCGAACTCGGTGGCGTTGTCGAGCGCCGAGGTCGCCTCGTCGAGCACCAGCACGGTCGGTCGGCGGTACAGCGCACGGGCCAGGCCCAGCCGCTGACGCTGGCCGCCCGACAGCCGCGCGCCGCGGTCTCCCACGAGCGTGTCGAGGCCGTCGGGAAGCTCCTCGACCACATCCTCGAGCAGCGCGAGGCGCACCACCTCGTTGAGGCGCTCGCGGTCGATCGCGTCGCGCTCCTGACCGAATGCGATGTTCTCAGCGAGAGACAGGTTGGCGAGGAAGACGTCTTGGGGGACGACGCCGAGACCGGCGTGCCAGGTCGCGAGATCCTCGTCGATCCGGTGCCCGTCGCAGCGGATCTCCCCCGTCGTCGGCGACAGCAGCCCGAGCAGCAGATCGAGCAGTGTGCTCTTGCCTGCGCCGCTGGCGCCGACGAAGGCCGTCGTGCGGTTCTCGGGGATCGTCAGAGTGATGCCGTCGAGCACGTTCTCCGAGGAGTCGGGGAAGCGGAAGACGAGGTCGTGGACGGTGATCTCACCGGAGATCGGCTTCGCAGCGGCGCCGGCCTCGTACTGCCCCTCCGATGCCAGCTCGTCGAGGGCATCCACCATGATCCGCAGTCCCGCGCTGCCGCCGCGCATGGTCGCGACATTCGCGGTGATCCGTGTGAGCGTGGGCAGGAGTCGCACGGATGCGGCGGCGAAGACGCCCAGCACCGTGAGGATCTGATCCCCGGATCCCGTGAGGGCGAGCACACCGGCGATCGCGGCGATGGCGAGGATGAAGGCGATCTCGAGCATGTACCGCGGGATGTCGCTGAGGATGCCCATCACCCGCTGCGCGTGGGCTCCGCGCAGCCGGGCGTTGCGGAACCTGTTCACGAACACGTCCGAGCTGGAGGTCAGACGCGTCTCACGGAATCCCTCGATGCCGGGGATCAGCGCCTGCCACGACTCCAGCGCCGCGGCCGCGGTCACCTCGCCGACCGCCAGCTGGCGGCGCCGCAGCATCCGCTGCACGCCGAACACGGCGATGCCGAACGCGATCGCGGCGAAGAGCGTGGCGATCGGCGAGCTCCACGTGAGCACGGCGACGATCGCGGCGATGGTCGCGATGTCCGTCGCCATGCTCACCGTGGCCAGGAGCACGCTCGAACTCTGCATCGTGGCGTCGTTGATGTTGCGGTACACCTCGCTGGCGCTGCGCCGGCGGTGGGCGCTGTACGGGGCGAGTACGTAGCGGTGCATGAGCTCCGACGCGGCGAGCGCGGAGATGCGCGTCGTCCGCCCCAGCAGCCACCAGCGGAACACCAGCGCGCCGACGCTCTTGAGCAGGAACGCGAGCATGACCAGCCCGGACACCAGCGGCAGCAGCTGCCCGACATCCGTGCTGCCGACCAGCCGCGAGACGGCCTCGAGGAAGAAGCCGTCGGTGTCCCCGCTCGTGATGAGCTGCATGAGCGGCAGCATCGCCAGCACACCGACCATGTCGAGCCCGGCGAGAAGGAGCGACACGGCCACCGTGGTGGCGATCCAGCGCCCGGGCGCGGCGCCCGTGGTCTCAAGGAGCCGGCGCAGTTCAGTCATCCTGGACTGACGCCCCATGCTCTTCTCCATCCCCTCCGGATCGCCGGCCCGTGGACCGACGACTCCCGACGAATCTAACATCGTGTCCGAGCCGACACGGATCCGTAATATCGGTGTCTTCCGCACAGGCTCGTCATGGGTTAGTCTGTCCCAGTGAGGCCCTTGGCGTTCACGGCTCTATGGGGGAGCCGCGCTCTGGGCGGGCATTCTTTGGGGAACGTTCATGAGTGAGAACACGCACGGCTCGAACGACGGGATCAGCCGTCGTACTGTCACCAAGGCGATGGCGTGGGCAGGTCCCGCGATCGCCGTCGCCGCCACTGTGCCGATCGCCGCGGCGAGTATCGTCGTCCCGCCGCCGCCGGTGTTCAACTGGGGCAGCGGCTTCAAGAACCCGGGCGCAAGCTGCAAGCTCGCCTGCGTGGCGAAGCAGTCGTACACAACGCCGGTGACGGTGTCCAATCCGTCTCTCGAGGACTACATCATCGTCTTCACCTCGTATGCTGCCGGCACGAACGCGGTCGGAATCAACAGCTTGTACACGGGGGAATGCTCGCCGGTGTCGTCCACCTGTTCTTCGACGTGCACGTTGCCGCCCGGTGCGAAGGCCGTGTGCGTGCCCGCCGGCACGACGTCGATGACCTTCTTCGTCTCGTCTGGATCCCTCGGGTCCAGCCCGCAGGGCACGCAGGACGTGGCCTGGGAGTGGCGACGTGCCGACGACTGCTCGGTCGCCGATAGCGGTGTCGCGCACTCCGAGACCTCTCCTCCCGGATCCTGCTGACTTCTCCTGCGGTGTGGGCCGTGACCGCTCACGAGCCACCACGCATTTGACGAGCCACCAGGCGGATCACCGCGATCTGCCTGGTGGCTCGCCGCTTGGATGGTGGTTCGCACGCCGCGAAGGGGCGGGGGCGCCGCGAGGGGGCGCGCCGCGAGGCGGGGCGGCGGCTCAGATCCCGGACGCCGCCCGGAAGTCTGCGACCCGCAGCGACCAGTCCGCGTCGCCGTCCTCCGCGCCGTCCGGAAACTGCGACGTCGCGGGGACCGCATCCGCCACGGCCTCCGCGAAGGCTGCGCTGTCGGCGATGCGCACCCCGTCCGCATCCCGGAACCCCGCCACCGGTGTGGACACGATCGGCCGTCCCACGGCCCGGTACTCGTACAGCTTGATCGGGTCGAGGCTCTCCGTGAACTCCGTGATCCGATGCGGGACGACCAGGACGTCCGCATGCTGCAGGTACGCGGGCACGGCGTCATGCGGGCGCGCCCCCAGCACGAGCACCCCCGCGTCCCGCACGCGCCGAGCATCCGCCGCAGCCCACGCCTCCGGCCCGACGAGCACGAGCCGGCCTCTGCCGCGCAGGGCGCTCGCCGTCGCCGCGCACAGCTCCACGTCGATGCGGTCGCGGTGAAGAGTCCCGACGTACAGGGCGTACGGCTCGTCGGGGAGGTCGGACGGGCGCGGCAGGGGCGTCCGGTACCGGTCCGCGTCGACGCCGTTGCGCACCAGGGCGATATCCGCCCGCTGGGCCGACTTGCGCCGCACGAGCTCGGGGGAGCACGCGACCACCGTCCGGGCGTGCCGCAGCAGCCAGGCCTCACCGGCCGCGATGCGCTCCCGCTCGGCATCGGGACGGTCGGCGGCCAGCCAGTCGTCGGTCATGTCGTACAGCACCGGCCAGCCCGTGCGCTGGGCGAGCTGCACGGCGGCCGGATCATTGACCCACAGCGCAGGTCGGCGCATGCCCAGGTGGTCGGCCGCACGCTGCACCGCGCCGGCCAGGCGCTCGTCCACTCGACGGTCGACGCGCCGTGGCAGCCGCTTCACCGGCCGCAGTCCCCACAGCCGCTCGTCGATGCGGCGCAGTCGAGTCCCGAAGCGCGGGCGACGTCCGCCGAGAAGGTCGTGAACAGGGTCGTCGGGCGGTTCGACGAACAGCACGCGCAGTCGAGGCTCGGCGGCGAGCAGGCCCGACAGCAGATGCTGGTTGCGGCGCCAGACCCCGTCCCAGCGCTCCAGCGACAGCACCACGAGATCCTTCGGAGCCGATGGATCGCTCATGGCCGCCACCCCCGTGCTCGGGCGTGCTCGATCGCACGACGATAGACCTCGTCGGAACCCGCGACCTGCTGGTCCAGGGAGAACTCCGTGCGCGCCCGGCGCTGCGCCGCCTCGGCGAGCCGGGCACGACGCTCGTCGTCGCCGGCGAACGCGCGCAGCGCATCAGCGGCGTCCTCGACGTCTCCCGCGCGGAACCCGCTGCGCTCGTCCAGCCCCGCCAGCACGTCCAGGTGCCCTGCGGCCGCCGCGGCGACCGGTGCGACACCGGCGGCCATGGCCTCGAGCACGGCCAGCCCCAGCCCTTCGATGTCGCACGGAGCCAGGAACAGGGAGGCCGTACGGAGGAGGTCGGGCATGTCGTCGCGGAACCCACGCAGACGCACGGAGCCACCCGCCCCGAGCGTGTCGATCAGCTCCTCCAGCTCCGCGCGCAGCGGCCCGTCTCCGGCGATGTCGAGGCGCCAGCCGCGGTCGGCGAGTCCGGAGGCGGCGAAGGCGCGGATGCCGATGTCCGCGCGCTTCTCGGGCTGGAGGCGCTGCGCCATGAGGATCATGCGCGCGGGCGTCGTGGCGGGGGAGGGGCTTGCGGCGGGGACGCCGGAGTGCACCACCGTCGACGGGATGCCCGTGGCCTCCGCCACGGCCGAGCTGATCGCGATCTCGGCATCCACCCTCCGGCGCACGAACAGGTCGAGCGGGATGCCGAGCACCCGGCCCCGAGGCAGGGCGAAGTGCCGGGTGGACACCAGGGCGGGCCCGCGTCGTCCCAGCGCCAGGACGGCCGTGACATCGGCATCCGTCATGTGCGTGTTGACGACGTCGGCGTCGTCGCGCCGAGCGCGCAGCGCGGACAGCGCCGTGCGGACAGCGGATGCGGGGTGCCAGGCGACCCCTGCCGCCCGGCTCGCATCCGCCATCCGGTCGGGAGCGCCGCCGAGCACCTCGACCCGGTGTCCGGCCCGCACCTGAGCGATCGCGAGACGGAGCACGAACTGCTCGACACCGGCGAAGCGGTCCGAGCGGACCAGATGCACGATCCTCATCCGCGCCCTCTCCGCGCTGCGATCCCCGAGAGCAGTCCGACATAGCGCTCCGCGGTGCGCCGCCAGGTCAGATGCGTCACCGAGGCCCGGCACGCGGCACGCAGATCGTCGACGGACTCCGCGGCGAGCCTCTCCATCCGATCGGCGATCTGCTTCGCATCCGCGTCGACCAGGTAGCCGTTCTCGCCGTCCACGATCAGCTCCGGCGCGACGCCGACGCGGGTGGCGATCACGGGCAGGCCGGATGCCAGAGCCTCGGTGTACACGAGCCCGAAGGACTCGTACGCGCTGGGCATCGTGAACATGTCGGCGGCGGCGAACCAACGGGCGAGGTCGTTCTGCGGCCCGACGAACAGCACGCGGTCCTGCACCCCGTTCGCCCGGGCCCGCCGGGTCATCCGGTCCACGGCGGACCGGTATCCGCCGACGACCAGCAGCAGGACGGTCGTCGCGTCCACCAGGGCGTCGATGAGCAACCCGACGCCCTTGCGGTCGAGCTCGTGACCGACGAACAGCGCCACGCGGTGATCCTCATCGAGCTTGAGCCGTGACCGCGCGTCGCGGCGCTCCGCAGCGGTGGGCGGGCGGAAGCGGTCCAGGTCGACGCCGTGCGCGATCACATGCACGGGAGGGTGCACCCGCCCGTAGGTCCGCTGCAGCACGTCCACTTCGGCGGCCGTGAGCGCGACGACCGCGCGGTGGGTGTCGCCCCGATACCGGTGCCGGTCGCGCAGATGCGTGAAGACGTGCAGGGGATTGCGCAGCATCCGCCACCGACCGTGCCCGCGTGCGCGCATGGTCTCCGCCACCACGCCATGGTTCACGTACACGTCACCGGCCAGCGCCGCGTTGTGGCAGATCGACACGGCATCCGGTCGGGCATCGAGCAGCCGCCGTGCGCGCCGCCCGCCGAGGACGCTGACCGCGACCGCGGCCCTCAGCCGCGACAGACGGTGGGTGAGCAGTGAGCGGGGTGCGCTCTGTGCCCCGCCCAGGATCTGCGCGGTGAGCGCCTCGGTCGAGTGCCCCATCGCCCGGAACTGCTCCTGAAGCTCCCAGGCGACTCCCGCGACCCCGCTGCCGCGGCCGATCGAGGGGACGATCTGCACGATGTGCATCAGCCGGCCTCCCGGAAGCGGCGCTCGACGCGCACCGGGCCGAGCCGGTACAGGGTCGCGCGTCGTCTGGCCGCGGCCCGGCGGTCGCCGGCGAGCACGACGGCCCGCACGATGGAGCCCAGCCAGCCCGCGAGCCGTGCGCTCTGCCATCCGCATGCTCCGAAGTGCTTGCGGTAGTAGCGCTCCTGGGACGCGTAGAAGTGCGCCTCCCGGCGTCTCGGGTCGGTGCTCGTGCCGCCCGCCGCGTGCACCGCGCGCACCTCGGGAATCTCGACGTGCCGCCAGCCCAGCCGGTGGGCCCGATACGCCCAGTCGGTCTCCTCGGCGTACAGGAAGAACCGCTCGTCGAAGCCGCCGACCTGATCGAGCGCCTCGGCGCGCAGCAGCAGCGCCGAACCGATCACGAACCGCGGGCCATGGATGAGACGGGCCAGGCCGACGGCCTCCAGCCAGCTGCGATGCGGGGCGGGGAACGGCCAGACCACCCGCGCGGCGCGTCCCGCATCGTCGACCTGAGCGGGGCCGACGCTGGCGAGGTCGGGCGCAGCGCGCAACGCCGCCTGGAGGCGGGAGATCGAGTCCGCATCGATCTCGGCATCCGGGTTCAGCAGCAGCACGTCGCCGCCGGGCACCAGACGGTCCTGGAGGGCGAGGTTCACCGCAGAGCCGAACCCGATGTTCCCGCCGGAGTCGCGGTAGCGGATGCCGAGCTGCGCGCACAGCTCCGCGATCTCGGGCAGCGAGGAATTGTCCATCACCGTCACGGGCAGCCCGGCCACGGGGGCGAGCGCCCGCCGCAGCATCCCCACCGCCCCGAACGCCACGACGATGATCTCCAGGCCCTGTCCCGGCCCCTCGGCATCCCGTCCCGGCCCCTCGGCGTCCTGCCCCGGCCTCTCAGCATCCTGCCCCGAGCCACCAGCCGAGTGTCGAGCCACCATCGAATTTGCTGCCATCTGCGTGGTGGGTCGGGAATTGCGTGGTGGCTCGGCGGAAGGTGCGAGGGCGGCGGCGGGTGCGGCGGGTGCGGCGAGGGCGGCGGCGGGTGCGGCGGGCGCGAGGGCGGATGCGTAGAGCGCGCGGTACCGCGCGGCGACCGACTCCCACGAGCACTCCTGCGCACGCCGCAGGCCCGCCTCGACGAGAGCGTCGCGCCGCGGGCCGGCGGCGGCCACGAGCGCCTCGGCGAGGGCGGCGGCATCACCGGCAGGAACGACGATCCCCGCCCCGCCCACGACATCCGGCAGGGCGCCGGCGTCGCTGGAGACGACGGGCACCCCCGCCGCCATCGCCTCCACGGCCACGCGGCCGAACTGCTCGGTCCAGCGGGCGGTGGGGATCGAGGGGACGGCGAGCACATCGATCGCCCGGTAGAAGTCGAGGACCCGATCGGGCAGGACCGGCCCCACCATCCGGATCCGGTCGGCGACCCCGGCCCGAGCGGCAGACCGCATCACCTCCTCGGCGTCCGGACCCTCACCGCCGATGCACAGGCGGAGCCCCGGGGTGCGGCTGAGCGCCTCGATCAGCGGCCGGAAGCCCTTCTCCGTCACGATGCGGCCCAGGATGCCGACCTCGATCGGATCAGTGGGCGTGGGATCCGCCGGGGGCGCCACCGGGCGGGGTGCGGGGTCCGAGCCGACCGGGTCCACCCCCAGCGGGATCACCCGCGCCCGCCCGGCGAACCCCTTGCGCTCGGCGATGCGGGCGGCCTCGCTGTTGCAGGCGGAGACCCCGCGCGCGGTCCGCAGCGCCCAGCGCTCGAGCCATCGGAACGGCACCGGATAGCGCTTGTCGATGTTCTGCGCGGTGTACAGCACGACCGGTGCCCGGTTGCGGCGCAGCGCGCGCAGCAGCAGCACCTGCGCCGTGCTAAGCGCGAAGGGCTCCTCATGGATGTCGATGACGTCCCAGCGCTCGCCGAGCGCCCGCCACAGCGGCGCCGGGGCGTAGAGGAACAGCGCGGGATGCCTGCCGAAGAACGTGCGGGCCGGGCGCACCTGCTCCTCGGGCCCGGCATCCAGATCCACCCACACGCCGCCGGCGTGCCAGCGTCGGGCGGTGATGAGCACGACGTCGTCCCCGGCATCCCTGAGGGCGCGCTCCCGGCCGCGCCACGCGGTGATCGTGGCGCTGTGCGAGATGCGGAGTACACGCACGAGCCCTCCCCAGGTATGCTGTCCTCAGCAACCATATCCGTCGGGGAACGCACTGGGGAGTGCGCCGCGACGGTCGATTCTGGGGATCGAAGGGGAATGGACAGCGCGCGTTCTGGGGACGTTCGACCACGCATCGTGCACCTCGACCACACCACGGTCAGAGGCGGCGCGGAGCTGGCGCTCGTGCGCCTGCTCTCGGCTCAGCCGGACTGGCATGCGGAGGTCCTCCTGCCCGCATCCGACGAGGACGACGTGTTCGCGGCGCTCCCCGACGACGTGCCGCGGCTGTTCTCCGGGGTCCGGCAGCTCACCGGCGGCAGCAGCTCCTCACCGCTGCGGATGCTCGGGCTCGGTGCGAGGCTGCTGGCGCAGGCCGTCGCCACCCGTCGGCACCGCGCCGTGCGCCGCAGCGACCTCGTCGTCGCCAACAGCACCCGTGCCGCCGCGTACGGTGCCCTCGCCGTGCGGGGGACCGACCGGCCGTTCGTCGTCCACGTCCGTGATCTGATCGACAGGGAGAGCCTGGGCGGGTTCGGGTACCGGCTCATGACCGAGCTGATCCTGCCCCGCGCGGACGGCATCATCGCCAACTCCCGGACGACGCTCGACAGCGCCTTGCCGTTCGTGCGCGACGGCGCCGTCGCCGTCAGCATCCCCAGCGCCTCCGGCATCACCGCTCTGACGGCAGGGGCCGGCTCGCGAGGGCCACTGCGTGTCGGGATGCTGGCGCGCATCGACCCGTGGAAGGGTCAGCGCGAACTGCTGGAGGCCTTCGCCACTGCCTTCCCCACCGGAGACGCGCAGCTCGAATTCGCCGGCGGCGCACCGTTCGCGCACGAGGACTTCGCGGCGTCGCTGCGGGCCCGCGCAGACCAGCTCGGGATCGGCGATCGCGTCCACCTGCTCGGGCACGTGGACGACACGGCGGCCCGCATCGCGAGCTGGGACATCGCGGTGCAGTACTCGACCAGGCCCGAGCCGCTGGGACAGAACGTGCTGCAGTACCTCGCCGGGGGAGTGGCCACGGTCGTCGCGGATGAGGGCGGCCCGATCGAGTGGGTCGACGACGGCCGCAACGGCCTGCGTGTCCCGCCGCGCAGCGTCGCACAGCTCAGCCGGGCGCTCCGCCGTCTCGGCGACGACGCGGCCCTGCGGGAACGGCTGGCGGATGCCGCCGTGCGCACCCCCGGGCTCATGGACGACATCGCCGTCGCGCATGCGCACGCCCGGGCGTACGGCGAGGTGCTGGAGCGCGCCGGACAGCACGCCCTGGCCTAAGCTGACGCCGTGGGAGCGTTGCAGGAGAAGCCGATTCCGCTGTCCGTGCGGATCGAGCTGTGCCGCGCCGGTCTGCAGGTGCGGGCCGACGGACTCGGCATCCGGATGCTGCACATCAAGGGGAGTACCGTCGATCCGAGCATCCGTCCCGACGTGCGCGAGGGCAGCGATGTCGACGTGATCGTCGATCCGGGGCGGGTGGCCGAGCTGCACGCGCAGCTCCTCGACGGCGGATGGCAGGTGTACAGCACCTTCGACGAAGGGTCGCCGTTCGGCCACGCGCAGACGTACTGGCACCCGGACTGGGGGTACGTCGACCTGCATCGGCGGTTCCCCGGCATCCGTCTGGACGATGCCGCGGCGTTCGACGTGTTGTGGCGGAGCCATGCGATGAGCTCGGCCGCGGGTCGGGCCATCGTCGTCCCCGGCGTGGGCGTGCAGCGGGCGCTGTTCCTGCTCAACGCCGCGCGCGGGACGCGACAGGAGCGGGAGGCGGCGCGGGATCAGTGCGAGCGGATGCCGACGGAGCAGCACCGCGAGCTCGACGCGCTCCTGGCCGAGCTGGAGGCCGAGGTCGCGGCGTCGGTCGTGACCGGGGAGCTGGAGCAGTGGCGTCATCGCCCCGACTACCGGCTGTGGCACGTCATCTCGGCCGGGGGCACCCGCACCCAGGAGTGGTGGGGTCGGGTGCGCGCCGCGCGATCGGCCTCCGAGGCCCTGGGCGTGGTCCTGCGCGCTCCACGGGTGAACCGCAGCAGGCTCAGACACGAGCTCGGGCGCACCCCGACCGGGTGGGACGTGTTCACCGCGGCCGTCACCCGATCCCGCATCGCGCTGCGCGATCTGCTGTCCGGCGGGAGGCCCGGATGAGGGTCGCGATCGCCGAGAACGTGGGGGTCGTGGAAGAGGACGGGCTCGTGTACGTCGCCACGCTGCCGGACGGTCCGATCCTCGTGCTCTCCGACGACGCGGCCGCCGCCTGGCGAGCGGCAGGCGCTGCGGCGGGGAGCGACCGAGAGACCGAGGACTACGTCGCGGCCTTCATCGAGGCCGGACTGCTCACGATCGAGAAGGATGACTGATGCCCACTGCCCTCACGATCGCCCCCGCCCTCATCGTGGCCGCCGTGCTGCTGGTGAGCGGGGTCGCCAAGCTGCGCACCCCCGATGACGAGGCCGGGTGGGCGGAGCTGGGGGTGCCCGCCGCGCTTCGACGCGCCTGGCTGATCCGGCTGCATCCGATCGCCGAGATCGTCCTGGCGGCGTGTCTCCTACTCCTCGGCGGGGTCCTCGGCGTCCTCGCGGCCGCCGTGTCGACCGTGCTGTTCCTCGTCTACCTCGTGATGGTCTGGCTCGCCAGACGGCGCACGCCGGATGCCTCGTGCGCGTGCTTCGGCGAACGCACGCCCATCACCACCCGTACGTTGCTGCGCAACGGCTGGCTGGTGCTGCTGTCTGCCCTCGTGCTCGTCGGCATCGGAGCGGCGCCGCTGTGGGGTGGGGCGGTCGCCGCGGCGTTCGCAGACCTGCCCGTCGTCTGGCCGTGGCTGCTGGCGCTCGCCGGTGTGGCCGTCACGTTCGTGCTGACCGGGCGGTCGTCGTCTGCAGCGGGTGCCGTGGAGGAGGCGGACGGCGGAACGGGGGCCGCCGCAGGGGGCGGCGCCTCCGCCGGGGTCGCCGCCGGTGACGGCATCGCGGTGGACGATGACGGACTGGCGGACTACATCCGCACCCGCACACCCGCCGTGCCGGTGCAGCTGGGCGACGGAACCACGGAGAACCTGCGCACTCTCGCCGGGCGGGAGCCGATCCTCCTGCTCGCCGTGTCCGAGACCTGCGGTGCGTGCGAGCCGGTCATCGAGGGAGCTCCGCGCTGGCGGGAGCTGCTGCCGGAGGTCTCGGTGCGACTGCTGCTGCGCAGCAGCCCCGACCAGAGCGCGCTGACCAGCGCCGAGGAACCGCAGACGCTGCACGATCCGGATGACTACGTGCGCGGCTCGATCGCGGAGTGGCGCACGCCGACCGCGGTCCTCCTGGGGGTGGACGGCCTCCTCGCGGGCGGCCCGGTCACCGGGGTGGAGGCCATCGAGGACTTCATCGGCGACGTGTACGAGTCGCTGCACGGCGTCCGTCCGCCCGCCTGACGCCGGCGTCCCCTCTCTCCCTTCCCTCCCGACCTGTCGCCGAGCCACCATCCGATCCTCGAGCCACCATCGAATTGTCGTGATTCTGCGTGGTGGGTCGCGGATTGCGTGGTGGCTCGGCGGCTGTCGGAGGGCGTTCTCGACCTCTCTCCACAGATGAGGGGGATCTGTGTGGACGTACGGGAAGGCTGTGGATGGGCCGCACAGGGCACGCTGCGGCGTCAGGGTTGGTGGATGTGCACCGAAGCTTCGCAGCACGGTGGCGGACGCCGCCCGCCCGCCAGACGCCGGATCACGATCGGTCAAGGGCGGGAGCTCCTCCGCACCACCGATGACCTTCGAGACAGCGGCCTGAACGATCGGGACATCCGGGCGCGGGTGAGTGAGGGCGCACTGCACCGCGTCCGCCGTGGACACTTCGTGGCACGTGAGGACTGGGATCGGCTGTGGCCCGAGGGCAAGCATCTCATCCACCTTCTGGCCGTGGTGCAGGATGCCGAGGTGCCGCCGGTCCTCTCCGGCGTCTCTGCGGCGGTGGCCCATTCCCTCCCGCTCTACAGACTCTCGACGGACCGTGTGCATGTCATCGTCCCGAACCCGCGGCATGCAGGAAGCGTGCGTGATCTGCTGCGTCACGAGGCGGATCTGAGCGCCGCCGACATCGTCGAGATCGACGGGCTGCGCCTGACGAGCGCGTCCCGGACGGTCATCGATATCGCCCGCAGGGGCTCACGAGAGACGGCGCAGAGCGTCGCGGATGCCGCCCTGCGCGCCGTCAGCGTGCACCATCAGCTCCTCGACGAGGAGCGGGCCGGGATCTGGTTCGACGGCATGCAGAGGCGCCTCGCACGACTGGTCGGGGCGCGGGGCGTGCGTCAGGCCCGCGCCGTCGTCGCCTTCGCCGACGGGCGGGCACAGCTGCCGGGGGAGAGCGTGAGCAGGCTGCGTCTGCAGGAGATGGGCTTCCGGAGGGTCGAGCTGCAGGTGCCCGTGCCCTCCCTGTACGGATCCGGCTGGTTCGTCGACTTCGGGCTCGACGACATCCAGGCGTACGGGGAGTACGACGGCGAGGGCAAGTACATCGATCCCGCACTGCGCGGCGGCCGTGACATCGAGGACGTCGTGCTCGACGAGAAGCGGCGGGAGGACTGGATCCGCGGCAGCACAGGCCGCCCCGTGCTGCGATGGGGCGCGGCTCACATCGGAAGCCGCCGCGCCCTCGCCACCCGTCTCGCCGCGTTCAACGTGCCGATCACCGGCGACTTCCGCCTGGCCAGGCGCTGATCGCCCGCGCCCGCCGCGTCCGCCGCGCTCGCTCCGTACACTCGTGCGCCGCCGATTCAGCGTCGAGCCACCACGCGATCCGCGAGCCACCACGCAGATGTGTGTGATTCGCCTGGTGGCTCGGCGGTCGGATGGTGGCTCGGCGGGGTGAGCAGGGCACGCGGCGGTGCGGGGCGGGGAGAGAGGGGCGGGGAGAGAGAGGGGGGAGGGAGAGAGGTAGAGAGGGGGTCAGTAGGCGCCGTGGCCGTGCAGCAGTGCGCGCACCGTGCGCCACAGGATGACCAGGTCGCCCGTGAGCGACCAGTTCTCCACGTAGTAGAGGTCCAGCCGCACGCTGTCCTCCCAGGACAGGTCGGAGCGGCCGCTCACCTGCCAGAGCCCCGTGATGCCGGGCTTGACCAGCAGTCGGCGCTGATCCCACTGCTCGTAGTTCTGCACCTCGCGCAGAAGCGGCGGGCGGGGGCCGACCAGTGACATGTCCCCGCGCAGGACGTTCCACAGCTGCGGCAGCTCGTCGAGACTGTGCCGACGCAGGAACGCACCGACCCGGGTCACCCGCGGGTCGTCGTGCATCTTGAACAACCGCCCGTTGCCGTCGGAGAAGGGCAGCAGATCGTCGAGCAGATCTTCGGCATTCTCGACCATCGAGCGGAACTTCACGAGCCGGAAACGGCGCCCGTCCAGACCGACCCGCTCCTGCAGGAAGAGCGCCGGGCCGCCATCGCCGCGGACGACGAGGGCGACGGCCGCGAGCACCGGGGACAGCACGATCAGAGCCAGTGCCGAGGCGATGACGTCGAAGGCGCGCTTGGTCGCATATCGGATGCCGGTGAACTCGGGGTAGTCGACGTGGATCAGCGACAGGCCCGCGACGGGACGCGCGTGGATGCGCGGGCCGGCGATGTCGGTGAGCGCGGCGGCGACGATCAGGTCGATGCTCCGGGACTGCAGCTCCCACCCGAACTCACGCAGACGCGGCGGGCTGATCTGGTCGGAGCCGCTGTAGACGACGGCATCCGCTTCGACGGCCTCGATGGACGGCAGGAGCTCGTCCAGGTCGCCGATGACAGGGATGCCGGGCAGCAGCTGCCCGCTGCCGCGCTCGGTGACGGCGCCGACGACCTGGAATCCCGCGGCGTGGTCGCGTTGTACCTCCCGGGCCACGTGCACGGACTTGCCGTGCTCGCCCACCAGCACGACGCGTGTGAGGAAGCGGCCCTGCGAGCGCTGCTGGCTGAGCCAGCCCCGCCACAGCCAGCGGCCGGCGATGAGCAGGCAGAGACCGGCCGGCAGTGCCAGCAGCAGGTAGGCGCGTGCCACCTCGATGTGCAGCAGGAAGGCGGCGATGGTCAGGACGCCGAAGACGCGGATGCTGGCATCGGCGAGCTTCCGGTACTCCTGCGTCCCCGTGCCGATCGTCTTCGCGTCGCGTGTCCCGTACCCGTGCAGGGCGAGCAGCCAGGCGACGGAGAAGATCACCGACACCGCCGTGTACGCGATCGTGAAGTTCGCGCCGCTGACGCCCGGAATGAACAGGCTCGCGGAGTCCTCTCCGAAGCGCAGCAGCTGCGCCCCGAAGACGGCCACCACGACGACGATCAGATCGGTCACCGCGAGTCGGCGCCGATACGCCGACTGCCAGTCCGCCTGCTTCGTGGAAGCACTGTGCTGCGCGTCGATGAGCCGGCTGGGCGAGATCGCCCCCAGCTGCACCCCCCATGGCTCGGAAACGGCCACGATCCCTCCCCAGAGGATTGTCATCCGTCACATCACGCATGCGATCCCAACGCATGGATGATGAGTCGTCGCTGCCCCAGCAAGCGACACGTTCTTCTCCCACAGAAGAACACGACTTCAGTCTAGGCCGGAACCGCCGCCGCGTACAGTGCGTGTCACAGTCCCGTCCAGCGATCGACGGGCCAGAGGATCACGGCCGCCTTCCCGACGATCTGGTCGCGCAGCGCCCAGCGCCAGCACGACGCCGGATCCGTGCCCGGGGAGCGGCAGGACATCGCCCCGTCGGCGGATGCCGCGCGGTGGTCTCCCAGCATCAGGTACGAGCCCGCCGGCACCGTCACCTCCGGCAGGCAGCGCAGTGAGACGGGCGCGGTGGTGCAGTCCAGTGAACCTGCGGTGAACGGGAAGTCCTCGAAGATGTACGGCTCGTCCAGCGGCACGCCGTCCACGAGCATCCGCCCCTCGGCGTCGCAGCAGGACACGGTCTGCCCGGGGCCGGCGATCACGCGCTTGATGAGGGTGTGCGGCCCCGACGGACCGAAGCCGGTGACCTCCCCCACCCAGCGCAGGACCGACTTCAGCGGGCCGTCGTCGGCAGAGCCGTCCGGGCCCCAGGTCTCATCCGCGTCGAAGACGACGATGTCCCCGGTGGTCGGCGCGGACCCGACGTACGCCAGGCGGTTCACCAGAACCCGGTCGCCGGGCTCCAGCGTCTGCTCCATGGAACCGGAGGGGACGGAGTACGGCTTGGCGACGAACGACAGCAGCGCGCCGACGACGACGAACGCGGCGATCAGGTGGAACCACGTGCTGCCGGTGATCCGCCGCCACAACGGACGCGGGGCGGCTGCGGTGGTCTCGTGCGGGGTCACGCCCTCCATCTTCGCCCATGACGCGTCGAGCCGGGAGCAGGTGGGGGCAGGGCGGCCCCGTGCCGGCGCGGGTGACGCGCCACGGCCCGCCCTGGAAGCCCGATCGGCGGCATTCCGGCGCGGCCGCGCCGCCCTCGACTGCTAGATTCGATGAGGTCGTTGCGTCGGTGAGACTGAGGGGTGCACACGCACATGGAGTTGAGGGACTACCTGCTGATCTTCCGTGCGCACTGGCTGGGCATGCTCGCCGTCATCGTCGCCGGCGTGGTGCTCGCGTTCGGGTGGACGCTCACGCAGCCCAAGCTCTACTCCGCCGATGCGACGGCGATCCTGCAGGCCGACACCGGGTCGGATGATCTGGGTATGCAGTCCCTCGGCAACAACATCGCCAGACAGAAGGTGAAGACCTACGTCGAGCTCGGCGGCTCCCGAAGCGTGGCCACCCGTGTCATCGACGAGCTGTCCCTCAAGGAGTCGGCCGACGCCCTGGTCTCGTCGATCGATGTCACCAACCCGCTGGACACCACCTCGCTGCGCGTGACGGCGAAGGCGTCGACGCCGGAGGACGCCCGTGACATCGCGGAAGCCTGGGTGCGCGGAATGGCGGCCGAGGTCAACGACATCGAGTCGGGCGATGCGGCCGAGCAGGGTGCGGTGTTCCTCCGTCCCATCGATTCGGCGCGCCTGCCCAGCAGCCCGTCCTCGCCGAACACAAAGCTCGCGATCGCCGTCGGGGCCCTGGGCGGGCTCGCTCTCGCGGTCGGATACGGACTGCTGCGCTACACGCTCGACCGGCGCATCCGCGGCGTGGAGGCCGTGGAGCGCGAGACGGGCGTCGCCGTGGTCGGGACCGTCCCGGAGGAGAAGTCCTTCACGGCGGACGACCGGCTGATCCCGTTCGACGGCGGCAATTCCGTCGGCAGCGCCAAGGCGCACCTCTTCGCGATCGCCGAGGCGATGCGGGAGCTGCGCACCAACATCCAGTTCATGGACGTCGACAACCCGCCGCGCGTCATGGTCATCTCCAGTCCCCTGCCCGGGGACGGCAAGTCGACGACGGCCTCGAACCTCGCCATCACGCTGGCCTCCAGCGGCCAGAAGGTCGTGCTCATCGATGGCGACCTGCGCCGCCCGGTGATCGACACGATCTTCGGACTGCCCAAGGGGGCCGGCCTCTCCGATGTGCTCGCCGGGCGGGCTGAGCTGGTCGACGTCGCCCATCGTGTCGGCGGGAACGGCCGTCTGCTGGTGATCGGTGCGGGGAAGATCCCGCCGAACCCCAGCGAGGTCCTGGGCTCGGTGCGGATGCGGGAGCTGCTCGAGGCCATCGCGCGCGAGGCCATCGTGATCATCGACGCGCCCCCGCTCATCCCCGTCACGGATGCCGCCGTCCTCGCGCACAGCACCGACGGCGCGATCGTCGTCTCCACGGTCGGCAAGACGACCTTCGAGGTGCTCGGCAAGGCGCTCGGCAACCTCGAACGCGCGGATGCGCGCGCACTGGGCATCGTGCTCAACCGTGTGCCGCGTCGCGGCAGTGGCGCCGCATACTACGGCTACCAGTATCACGGCGACTACTACCGGACCGAGAAGAAGGAGGACGTCGCCGAGGACGCCGTCGGGATCTTCGGACAGGCGTCCGTCGTCGTCGATGGCGATGACGGGAATTCGCCGCGCCGTCGAAGCACGCACCGATGATCGCCGGGGATGCCCTGGATGTCGATGCGCTGGGACTCAGAGTCCGCATCGAGCTCGGCGCCGGGCTCGACGGTGCGCAGCGACGACGGGTCCGGCAGGCGTGGTCCGGTGCGCTGAGCACCGGTGACGGAGACCCCGACCTGACCGTGCCGTTTCCCGCGGGGGCCGATCATGACAGGGCGATGGAGCGGCTCACGGTCGACGTCACCCTCGCCGCCCTGGAGGCGCTGCGTGGTCGGGCCCTGATGTTCCATGCCGCCGGGGTCGCGGACGAGCGGGGAACCGTGGCGGCGTTCGTCGGTCCGTCCGGCCGCGGCAAGACGACCCTCAGCCGCGAACTCGGCCGACAGTGGGGCTACGTGTCCGACGAGACGATCGCGGTGCAGCCCGATCTGCGCGTGTCTCCCTATCGCAAGCCGCTGTCGGTGGTGCGCCCGGGCGCACCCAAGCGCCAAGTGCCCGCTCAGGAGGCGGGGCTGAAAGACCTCCCCGCTGCGGCACTCCGGCTGGGAGCGCTCGTGCTCATCGAGCGGGATGCGGGGCTGGCGGCCCCGGAGGTCACGTCGATCCCGCTGGCGGAGGCGCTGCCGCAGCTCGTGCCGCAGATGAGCTACCTCCGGTTCCTGGACAGGCCCCTGCAGGCGGTCGCCTCCCTCGCCGACGCCGTCGGCGGCATCCGCCTGCTGCGCTACCCGGATGCCGGTACCGTGCCCGCGCTGCTGCCGCAGCTGCTGACCTCCCAGACGCATGCATCGGGGTGGTCTCCGGCTCCGGAGCCGGTCCCGGACGCGCCCCTCATCGCCGACGGCACCGCGGACGCCATCCTCACCGACGGGTTCCTGATCGTCATGGTGGGGGCCACCCTGCATGTCCTGGACGGGATCGCCCCGCAGGTGTGGCTGTCCTGCGCACGCGGTGAGGACATCGACGGCATCGTCGCGGGGGTGCTGGCCGAGTACGGACCGCCGCCGCAGGGCGACGCGGCGGCGCTGGTCCGGAGCGCGCTCGAGGAGCTGATCGAGGCGGGAGTGCTGCGGCGTCGCTGACGATGCGCGTCAGCGGGAGGGGGTCTCGGAGCGGCGCAGCGCGGTGGGCGAGGGGACGCCCTCGACCTGCAGGGCGCGGCGCAGCTGCAGGGCCGAGGTGAATCCGGCGTAGTGGGCCACCTCATCCACAGTGAGCCCCGAGTAGAGCGGGTTCCGCAGCATCGACTCCGCCAGTTCGACCCGCATCCGCCGGAGCATGTCGCCCGGCCGGATGCCGGCTCGGGCGAACGCGCGCTGCAGCTGGCGCTGCGAGATGTGCAGTTCCGCGGCGAGCTGAGGGGTGGAGAAGTTCGGATCCTCCCGACGCATCAGCATGATGGACCTGGCCCGCTCCAGCAGCGAACTGGGGCGCTGCCCGGTCTCCACGGACTGCTGCTCCACCAGCGCGCCGAAGGTCATCTCGGCCAACAGCCGTTCGATCGCGTACTGCGACATCGAGGATCCCTCGTCGCCGTGCCGCACGACCGCCTGCGCGAACGTGCGGAACCCGATCGTCAGCGGGGTGGGGGCCAGGTCGACGGCGTCGGGGGTGATGCCCTCGGTGAAGTCCTGCAGCAGCGATTCGGGTACCCACACCCCGAGCACCTCGGAGCGGGGCCGCCA
Organism: Microbacterium soli; assembly: GCF_039539005.1. NCBI lineage: Bacteria > Bacillati > Actinomycetota > Actinomycetes > Micrococcales > Microbacteriaceae > Microbacterium > Microbacterium soli. The sequence continues at coordinate 685,972 of NZ_BAABCP010000001.1, read as the reverse complement.
GGGCAGCGTTCGCTCGGAGGAGGGGGAGAGGAACAGTCCCACTGGCGCCGCCGGGTGGTCGGCGTCCCCGGTCGGGGCGCGGGGCTCGGCGCCGTCCGCGGAGAACAGCACGGCGGTGCTGTGGGCGCCGGTCGCGGCGGGCGCCCAGCGCCATGTCGTGTCCCGCACCCGGTGGTAGGTGACGGTGATCGAGCGGAAGGAGCGCGTGGCGACGAGTCCTGCGACATGCGTGGGCAGGCCGAGATGTGCGGCCAGCAGGGAGGCGACGCTCGAGCGAGTCATGTTGGGGATCATCAGTGTGCAGTGCGACGGTGGTGTCCGGCGCTGGGGACGGCGGATACTCGCTAGGCTACCAATCGTGAGCGTGCGGGGGGATTCGACAGTGGCCATCGCCGCTGATGTCGCCTGGACGGGCACGGACTCCCGGGTGGTCGCGATGAGCCTGGCGACGCCCGGGGCGGTGCCCCGTGTGCTCGAGGAGAGCGCCGCGGTGATCTGGGGGCGGATCGCCGCCGACGGCCCTCTCGCCCACAGCACACTGCTCGGCCGGCTCTCCGAGGTCTTCGGCGTCGAGGCCCGGGACATCCGCGTCCACGTCGACGGCCTGATCTCGGAGCTCGCCGATCTTCGCCTGCTCACCGTGTGAGGGGGCGGGGCTGCGCGCCGAGCGCGGTCATCGATGCGCGTCAGGGTTTGAGGAAGGGATGCTGTGGAGCAGCGATCGGCGAGCTTCTCGCTGAATGAGGCCAATCAACTGGCGCACGCCCTGCTGTCCTGGATCGGCCGGGATGCCGGCATCCGGCTCCTGTCCATCAAGGGTCTGGTCGCCGACCGCTACCGGTTGCGCCGTCCGCGCGTGGCGGCGGACGCGGATGTCATCGTCGACCCCTCGCGCTTCGACGAGTTCTGCACGCTGGTGGCCGCTCATGGGTGGCATCTGCGGGTGGAGCGCGAGGTGCCGTCGCTGCTCGGCCCGCACTCGGTCACCTTCATCCGTGACGACTGGCCGGATGACATCGACGTGCACGTGCGATTCCCCGGTTTCTTCGCCGATGACCAGACCGTGTTCGAACGGCTGTGGCGCACGAGGTCCACGATGGATGTGGCCCACGTCGACATCGACGTCCCCTCCCGCGGGGCGAGCGCGGTGATCGCCGCGCTGCACGCCGTGCGCTACTCGAAGTCGGCGCGTCATGCCGATGAGCTCGAGCAGGTCGCGGCCCTGCTGAGCGACGGGTTCACGGCGGCCGAGCGCGCGGAGTTCATCGATGTCGCCCGCGTCGGGCGTGCGCAGTGGGTGCTGCGGGAGCTGCTCGAGCTGATCGGCCATTCCCACGAGGTCGACGCCGATGACCGGCAGCAGCGGCTGTGGAACGTCAATCGGGCGACGGTCGAGGACGGCGCGGCCGTGTCCTGGCTGAATGCGCTGAAGGTGGCTCCCCTGCATCGCAAGCCCGCCGTGCTCGCCTCGGCGCTGTGGATCTCCCGAGAGGACATCCCGCGCAACGACGCGGGCGAGCTGCCCACGATGCGCCAGGCGTGGGCGCATCGGCTGATGCGCTGGCGACGCGGCGGCGCCGCCCTGCTGCAGTACGCGAAGGGTGCGCGCCGAGGCGTCTGAGCCTCCGTTGCCCGGCGCTCCTGCACCGGTCCGGGTTCAGCGCTGCAGCGCGAGCCGCGCGACCCGTTCCACCTGGTCCAGCGCGGGGATGATCTGCGACGCGGACAGTTCGTATACGGCGGCGGACTGCCGATACGGGTCGACCACGTCCTCGTTCTCGACGGCGCGCGGGGCGACTCCGCGCTGATCGGAGACGGCCTGCACCAGGGCGTTGAACCGGGCACGGGCGGTGCCGGCTCCCCGCGCGACGCTGCGCAGCACGCCGTCGTCGAGGGTCGCGGCCAGCCGTGCGAACTCCCGTACCGTGAAGGTGCGGTGCATCCGGCGGGGCGCGAGCTGCACGGCGGCGGTGGTGTGCTGGGCGGTCATGGTGAGCACGAGGTCGGCGGCGTGCATCAACGACTCGGTGAGCAGGCGCGCTCGGTGAGCGGCTGCGCCGGCCGGCGCGACGCCGTTGCGCTCCGCGAGTTCGCGTGCCTCCGGCGGCATCGCATGGCCGACCAGAGCCTGTGTTCCGGCGCTGTGCACCCGGACGTCGAGATCTGCGATCCGGGTGGCGAGCACGGTCTCGGCCAGGGGGGAGCGGCAGATGTTCCCGGTGCAGACGGTGAGGATGTTCGGCCGCAGGTCGGGGACGGGCTCGTGGGTGCTCTCGAACAGTCTCGCGAGGGAGAACTCGGATGCGGGGCTCATCGTCGCCTTCGGTGGGGTCGGCGGCCGACTGTCGTACGGGACAGGCGGCAGCGGTGCTTCGGGGTCCGCACGCAGCAGGCGACGCTCACGGCGAGTCCGTGCCGTGGGTGCGTCGATTCCGCTGCCTGGCCTCCCCAGAAGGCCGCGATCCTCAGATCGATGCATGCTCCACAGCCTAGGACCTCCGCGGCCCGCGTGGCGCACGCACGGGCGCGACGGTGCGCGCACCGGGGCGGCGGGACCCGGCACCTCCTCGAAGGGGACTCGGGGCTCACGCCCCGGCGAAGCCGTCCGGGTTCTGCGACTGCCATGACCAGGAGTCCCGGCAGGCGTCCGCCAGCGAGCGGGTGGTGCGCCAGCCCAGCTCCTCATTGGCCTTCGCCGGATCGGCGATCAGGGTCGCCAGGTCGCCCGCGCGCGGGCCGACGATCTCGTACGGGATGTCCCTGCCGCTGGCCTGCGCGTACGCCTTCACGACATCCAGCACGCTGTGCCCCTCGCCGGAGCCGAGGTTGTACGCCGCGACGCCCGCGCGCAGGTGCTCCAGCGCGGCGACATGGCCCTCGGCCAGATCCATCACATGGATGTAGTCGCGCACGCCCGTGCCGTCGTGCGTCGGGTACCCGTCGCCGAACACCGCCAGCTTCTCGCGGCGGCCGACGGCCACCTGTGCGACGAACGGCATGAGGTTGTTCGGGATGCCGGAGGGGTCCTCTCCGATCAGGCCGGACGGATGCGCGCCCACCGGGTTGAAATAGCGCAGCAGCACGGCCTCCAGCTCGGGCCAGGCGTGCTGCACATCGGTGATGATCTGCTCGATCATCACCTTCGTCCAGCCGTACGGGTTGGTCACCCCGCGGCCGGTCGGCTGCGTCTCGTCGAGGCGATCGATCCCGGCATCCGGGGTGCCGTACACCGTCGCGGACGAGCTGAACACCAGCCTGCGCACGTCCTTCTCCCGCATGATGTCGAGCAGGTTCAGCGCGGAGGTGAGGTTCGTGCGGTAGTACCGCGACGGCTGCGACACGGACTCGCCGACGGCCTTGAGCCCCGCGAGGTGGATGACCGCGTCGAAGTCCACGCCCGACAGTGCGGCATCCGTCGCCGCCCGGTCGGCGAGATCGGCCTCGACCAGCCGCACCTGCCTGCCGGCGAGCCGCTCCACGCGGTGCAGCGACTCCGCGCTGCTGTTGGAGAGGTCGTCGAGGACGACGACGTCATCACCGCGCTCGAGCAGCACGAGAGCGACATGGGACCCGATGTATCCGGCGCCGCCGGTGAGAAGTACGCGCACCCGTCGAGCGTATCGGAGCGCGCCTGGGCTGCGCCGGGAACGACGCACCGGGGCACGGCGGCGGATGCACCTGCGGATGCGCGGGGGAGCGGATGCCGTGGTCCGGGCGTCCGGCGGATACGATGGCATCCGTGACCGCAGCCACGAACCTGCCGCTGTCTCAGTACCGTGAGATCGACCGCGCCGACTGGGCGCGCCTGTCGGCGGGGCTGGACCAGCCGCTCAGCGAGACCGAGATCGTCGGCATCCGCGGCATCGGCGACCGTCTCAGCATGGACGAGGTGCGCGAGGTGTACCTGCCGCTGAGCCGCCTGCTGAGCCTGTACGCCTCGTCGATCCGGCGGCTGGGAGCGGCGACCAGCGCGTTCCTGCAGGAGGAGGATTCGACCACGCCGTTCGTCGTGGGCGTGGCCGGGTCCGTGGCGGTCGGCAAGTCGACCATCGCCCGGCTGCTGCGCGAGCTGATGAGCCGCTGGCCGGACACCCCGCGCGTGGAGCTCGTGACCACGGACGGGTTCCTCTACTCGAACGCCGAGCTGGAGCGCCGCGGGCTGATGGGGCGCAAGGGGTTCCCGGAGTCGTACGACCGCCGTGCGCTGATCTCCTTCCTCACGGAGGTCAAGAGCGGTGCGGCCGAGGTGCGCGCGCCGTTCTACTCGCACATCCGCTACGACATCGTCCCGGACGCGAACGTCGTCGTGCGCCGGCCCGACGTCGTCATCGTCGAGGGCCTCAACGTGCTGCAGCCGCCGCCCGCGCCCAACGACGTCGCGGTGAGCGACCTGTTCGACTTCTCGATCTACGTCGACGCCGACCCGAAGCACATCGAGCGCTGGTACACCGACCGGTTCCTCGCGCTGCGCGAGGGGGCGTTCAGCAACCCGTCGTCGTACTTCAACGTGTTCGCGCACCTCACGGACGAGGAGGCGGTGACCACGGCGCTCGGGTACTGGAACGACATCAACATGCCCAACCTCGTCGAGAACGTCATGCCGACCAAGCACCGTGCGACGCTGGTGCTGCGCAAGGGCGCCGACCATGCCGTGGAGAGCGTGCAGCTGCGGAAGGTCTGAGCCGAGGCCCTCCTGAACGGGGGCGGAGGATCGCGGCATTATTCTTGAACGCATGTGCGGAATCGTCGGATACGTGGGCCCGCGGCCCAGCCAGGACATCCTTCTCGCGGGCCTGGCCCGTCTCGAGTACCGCGGCTACGATTCGGCGGGGATCGCCGTCATCGACGAGAACGGCGCACTCGGGATGCGCAAGAAGGCGGGCAAGCTTGCCGTGCTGCGCGACTCGCTGGCGGATGCCGCACTCGCCGACGGCACGACGGGCATCGGACACACCCGCTGGGCCACGCACGGCGGCCCCACCGACGTGAACGCTCACCCGCATCTGGCGGATGACGGCCGGCTCGCCGTCATCCACAACGGCATCATCGAGAACTTCGCCGCGCTCCGCGCCGAGCTGGCCGCCGAGGGCGTGACCTTCCTCAGCGAGACCGACACCGAGGTCGCCGCCGCCCTCCTGGGGCGCGAGTACCGGGCATCCGGAGACCTGCGCACGGCGTTCCGTACGGTCGTGAACAGGCTCGAGGGGGCGTTCACGCTGCTGGCCGTGCACCAGGACGAGCCCGGTCTCGTCGTCGGCGCGCGCCGCAACTCGCCGCTGGTGATCGGCCTGGGCGAGGGGGAGAACTTCCTCGGCTCCGACGTCGCGGCGTTCGTCGAGCACACCCGCAGCGCCCTGGCCATCGGCCAGGACCAGATCGTCGCCATCACCCCGTCGGAGGTGACCGTCACCGACTTCGAGGGCAATGCCGTCGAGGCGCAGCCCTTCGAGGTCTCCTGGGACGCCGCTGCCGCGGAGAAGGGCGGCTGGTCGTCGTTCATGGCCAAGGAGGTCGCGGAGCAGCCCGAGGCCGTCGCGAACACCATCCGCGGGCGCATCCGCGGCGACCGGGTCGTCATCCCGGAGCTGGACGGTCTCGATGACCTGTTCTCCGGCATCAACCGTGTGATCATCACCGCCTGCGGCACCGCCGCATACTCGGCCATGGTCGGCAAGTACGCGATCGAGCAGTGGGCGCGGGTGCCCGTCGAGGTCGAGCTGGCCCACGAGTTCCGCTACCGCGATCCCGTGATCGGCGCGGAGACGCTGGTCGTCTCGATCAGTCAGTCCGGTGAGACCATGGACACCCTCATGGCCGTCAAGTACGCGCGCGAGCGCGGCGCCAGAACGCTGTCGGTGTGCAACACCCAGGGCGCGACCATCCCGCGGGAGTCGGATGCCGTGGTGTACACCCACGCAGGACCGGAGGTCGCCGTGGCATCGACGAAGGCCTTCTCCGCCCAGATCACCGCCCTGCTGCTGCTGGGCCTGCACATGGGCCGTGTGCGCGGCGTGCTGGCATCCGCCGCATCCGAGGTCGCCGAGCTGCAGAGCCTGCCCGAGAAGGTGGCGCACGTCCTCGCCGAGGAGAACGAGCACGTCTCGCAGCTGGCCGGCTGGATGGCCGACACCCGCTCGGTGCTGTTCCTCGGGCGCCACGTCGGCTACCCGATCGCGCTGGAGGGCGCCCTCAAGCTCAAGGAGATCTCGTACATCCACGCGGAGGGCTTCGCCGCAGGCGAGCTCAAGCACGGGCCGATCGCTCTGATCGAGCCCGGGCAGCCGGTGTTCGTGATCGTCCCGTCTCCGCGGCACTCGGCGCTCATCCACTCCAAGGTCGTCTCCAACATCCAGGAGATCCGCGCTCGCGGCGCCCGCGTGATCGTCGTGGCGGAGGAGGGGGATGCCGCCGTGCTGCCCTATGCCGATGAGGTCATCCGCATCCCGCTCGCCTCGCCGCTGTTCGAGTCGGTCCTGGCCGTCGTGCCCCTGCAGATCTTCGCCATGGCCCTCGCCACGGCGAGGGGGCTCGACGTGGATCAGCCGCGGAACCTCGCGAAGTCCGTCACCGTGGAGTGAACTTCGGGGATGCGGAGCCTCGCCGAACCCCGTTGCCGCGGCGGACTCCGCTGCAGCCGTGACCCCTCAAGGGGGCACTTTCAGTCAGAAGGGCACGACTTTCGACCAGGACTTTGCTAGACGAAAGTTGTATGCGATACTCGTATGGTCAGACTCATCCGGAGAGGCTGACACCGCCGTACCGATGCGATTCTGGGGATTCGCGTCGGAGCGATGACAGTGTGCGCTGGGGCGTGGGCTGTCGGGTGCGGCGACGTACGGCCACTTCTGGGGATGTGGTTCGACGGCTGGGGAGATGCTCTCACGCTTGTATGCGTACGTCGCCGCACTTTCCTCCCCCGCGGCGCAGCATCCTCCCGGCCCGACACCACCTCCCGGGCCGCCTGCGGTTCGGGGCACCGTGCTCCGGTGCACGCCGACACCCCGGCTAGGCTGATCGGGTGATCATCGGCACCGGTATCGACCTCGTGGACATCGCGCGGTTCGAGCGCTCGATCGCCCGCACGCCCCGCCTGCTGGAGCGGCTGTTCACGCCCGCGGAGCAGCGGCTGCGGCCGCGCTCGCTGGCGGCGAGGTACGCGGCCAAGGAGGCGCTGATCAAGGCGCTCGGCGGCAGCGACGGCGTGTACTGGAGCGAGATCGAGATCGCCTCGGAGCCCTCCGGTCGGCCGCGCTTCGCGCTCACCGGCTCCACGGCCGCGGTCGTCGAGGAGCGCGGCATCACCGACGTGCATCTGACCCTCACGCATGACGCCGGGCTGGCGGCCGCCTTCGTCGTCGCCGAGCGCAGCACGGCCACGGAACTCCAGGAGCGAGCATGACGTACCCGAACCCGTTCCGCGAGGCGGCCATCGACCTCGGCGCCGTCTCCGAGAACGTGCGGACCCTGCGCACCCTGACCGGCGTGCAGGTGATCGGCGTCGTCAAGGCCGACGGCTACGGCCACGGCGCGGCGGCCGTCGCCACCGCCGCACTCGCCGGCGGCGCCACGCGCCTGGGCACCGCCACGATCGAGGAGTCCCTCGCCCTGCGCCGCGCGGGCATCACCGCACCGCTGCTCGCCTGGCTACACGAACCGGGACGACGCTTCGACGACGCCGTCGAGGCGGGGATCGAGGTGGGCGTCTCCTCATGGGAGCAGCTCATCGCCGCATCCGAGGCGGCCCCGGCATCCATGCCCGCCGCCCCCGCACCCGTGCACCTCAAGGTCGACACCGGGCTGTCCCGCAACGGCGTCGCCGACGCCGACCTGGACCGCGTGCTGGCCGAGGCCGCACGGCTCGAGCGCATCGGCCGCATCCGCGTCGTGGGGATCTTCAGCCACCTCTCCGGAACCGGCGTCGAGGAGGACCTCGCCCAGCTGGCCCGGTACACGGAGGTCATCGCGAAGGCGGAGTCCTTCGGCATCCGTCCCGAGATCCGCCACCTCGCCGCGACAGCCGCTGCGATCAGCCTGCCGGAGGCGCGGCTGGATGCCGTGCGCATCGGCCTCGGGCTCTACGGCCTCTCCCCGTTCCCCGGGCGCAGCTCCGCCGACCTCGGCCTGCGCCCCGCGATGACGCTGCGGGCGTCGGTGGCGGCCGTGCGCCGCGTGCCCGCCGGATCCGGCGTCTCCTACGACTACGCGTACCGCTGCGAGCGGGAGACCACGCTCGCGCTCGTGCCGCTGGGGTACGCCGACGGCGTGCCCCGGCAGGCGTCCGGTCGAGGCCCGGTGCTCGTGGCCGGCCGGCCGCACACCGTCGCCGGGCGCGTGGCGATGGACCAGTTCGTCGTCGACGTGGGCGACGAGCAGGTGGCCGTCGGCGACGAGGTCGTGCTGTTCGGCGACCCGACGCGCGGGCATCCGGCGGCGACGGAGTGGGCGGATGCCGCGGGCACGATCAACTACGAGATCGTCACCCGCATCGGCGCCCGGGTGCCGCGCAGGACGGTGTCATGAGCATCGACCCCGCGTTCCTGGGGCGGCGGGAGATCGCGACGACGGATGCCATGGAGCACCTCGGCCTGCGCATCGGCGAGCAGCTCGGGGCGGGCGATCTCATCGTGCTGACCGGGCCGCTGGGCGCGGGCAAGACGACGTTCACGCGGGGGCTGGCATCCGGGCTCGGCGTGCGCGGGCCCGTGCAGAGCCCCACGTTCGTCATCGCCCGCACGCACCCCTCGCTGACCGGCGGCGCGCCGCTCGTGCACGTGGACGCGTACCGGCTCGCGTCCGCGGCGGAGCTCGACGACCTGGACATCGACTTCGCCCGGTCGGTGGTCGTCATCGAGTGGGGGCGCGACATGGCCGCGGCCGTCGCCGACGCGTGGTGGGACATCGAGATCGAGCGGCCGGTCGGTGGCGTGACCGAGCTCGCCGACGAGGAGCTGGATGCCGACGCGCCCCGATTCGTGACGATCGAGCACCGCGCCGCGCGACCCGTCACCCAGTGAGCACCAGGGCGGAGCCGACTACCCTGAGAGGGTGATTCTCGCCGTCGACACCTCGCTGGGCACCACCGTCGCCGTCATCGACGCCGACGGGCGCACCGTCGCCGAGGCCGCCTCGCCCGACCCGCTCGGGCATGCGGAGGTCATCGGCGATCTGCTCGCACAGGTCGCACGCCCGGGCATCACGCAGGTGGTCGCGGGCATGGGCCCCGGCCCCTTCACGGGCCTGCGGATCGGGATCGCCGCGGCGCGCACGTTCGCCCTCGGCCGCGGCATCCCCGTCATACCGGTCCCCAGCCACTACGCCGTCGCCGAGGCCGCCACGATCCCCGGCAGGTTCGCCGTCGTGACCGACGCGCGCCGCCGGGAGATCGCCGTGAGCGTCTTCGACGGCACGGATGCCGACGGCATCCCCAACCTCGTCGCGCCCACCCGGCTCGCCCCACACGGTGCCGAGCTGGAGGAGCCCGTGATCGAGACGGTCGAGCTCTCCGCCTCCGCTCTGGCCAGAGTCGGTGCGCGGGCGATCACCGCCGCGCGCACTCTCACCGGCGCGGAGCCGCTGTACCTGCGCTCGCCGGATGTCGTGCAGCCGGGCGCCCCGAAGCGGGTGAGCGCATGACGCTGCGCATCGCCACGGCGGGGGATCTCGGCGCGATCATGGCGCTCGAGCGCCGCAGCTTCCCCACCGACGCATGGAGCGAGCAGACCATGGCCGCCGAGCTTTCGGCCCCGCACAGCCACTACCTCGTGGACGAGCAGGACGGCGCGGTCGTCGGCTACGGCGGGCTGCGCGCGCTGCGCGGCGGACCGGATGCCGACATCCAGACCATCGCGCTCGACGAGACCGTCCGCGGGCAGGGGCGGGGGAGGGCGCTGCTGCGCGCGCTGATCGCCGAGGCCGTCGCCCGCGGCGCCCGCGAGCTGTTCCTGGAGGTGCGCGCCGACAACCCCGTCGCCGAGGGGCTCTACCGCTCGGAGGGGTTCACTGAACTCGGCCGCCGCGCCCACTACTATCAGCCCGACGACGTGGACGCCATCGTGATGCGGCTGGACCTGCGGGCGTGGGCGCCCACCGCCGCGCCCGGTGGAGAGGCGCCCGGCGACGAGGCGACGACCGTGCAGAGAGGCCCGCATGACGACTGAACCCCTGGTGCTGGGCATCGAGACCAGCTGCGACGAGACCGGCATCGGCATCGTGCGCGGCCGCCGGTTGCTGTCCAACACCATCGCCTCCAGCATGGACGAGCACGCCCGCTACGGCGGCGTCGTGCCCGAGGTCGCCGCCCGCGCGCATCTGGAGGCGCTGCAGCCGGCGATCGAGCAGGCGCTCGCCGAGGCGCAGGTGGGCCTCGACGACCTGGACGCCATCGCCGTCACGAGCGGACCGGGGCTCGCCGGGGCGCTCATGGTCGGCGTGGGAGCCGCGAAGGGCCTGGCCGTCTCGCTGGACAAGCCGCTGTACGCCGTGAACCACCTCGTCGGGCACATCGCCGCCGACATCCTCACCTCCGCCGACCACGAGTCGGAGCCGCTGGAGTACCCGACGATCGCGCTGCTGGTCAGCGGCGGGCACACCTCGCTGCTGCACGTGCGCGACCTGACGACGGATGTCGAGCTGCTCGGCGAGACCGTCGACGACGCGGCGGGCGAGGCGTTCGACAAGGTCGCGCGTCTGCTGGGTCTGCCCTATCCCGGCGGGCCGCAGATCGATCGGGCCGCTGTCGGCGGAGACCCGAGGGCCATCCGGTTCCCGCGCGGGCTGTCGAAGGCCTCCGATCTGGCCAGGCACCGCTACGACTTCTCGTTCTCCGGACTGAAGACCGCCGTCGCGCGCTGGATCGAGCGCGCCGAGGCGGCGGGTCAGGACATCCCCACCGCTGACGTCGCCGCGAGCTTCCGCGAGGCCGTCGTCGACGTGCTCGTCACGAAGGCGCTCGCCGCCTGCGAGGACCGCGGCGTGCCCCGACTGCTGCTGGGCGGCGGGGTGATCGCCAACCGTCGTCTGCGCGAGGTGGCGCTCGAGCGCGCCGAAGCGGCGGGCGTCACCGTGCGCATCCCGCCGCTGACGCTGTGCACCGACAACGGGGCCATGATCGCCGGCCTCGCTGCCGAGCTGATCACCGGCGGCCGGGATGCGTCGACCCTGGGCTTCGGCGCGGACTCGACCCTCCCGGTGACGCAGATCCAGGTGAGCCCGGCATGACCGACCCGCAGATCGAGGGGCCCACGCCCGAGGCGGTGAAGCCGCAGAGTGAGGCGTCGCTGCCCGGCGCGTCGAAGGGATACAGCCGGCTGCCCACGGCACCGGTGCCGGTGGCGCGGACGAACCGGGATCCGGATGCCGAGGGGTTCGCCGCCGCGTGGACGCCGGACGCCGATCCCACGCCGGTCGATGACGCGCGCCTGGCGCCCTGGGCGCTGTTCGCCGCGATCGTGGCGCTCGCGACCTCGATGTTCGTCGGCTGGGGGATCCCGGTGGCCGTCGTCGCCGTGGTCGCCGCGGTGATGTCGCTGCGCCGTCCGATCGAGAACCGCGAGGTCGCCACCTGGGCGCTCGTGCTGGGACTGTGCGCGACCCTGTTCAGTGCAGGATGGCTGATCTGGGCGACGATGCAGTTCGAGACGCTGGGGTGAGGGATGCCGGATGCCCGCGACGCCGCCAGGCGGCGTGAGCTTCAACGCCGGGCCTACGCACCCGGGGGGACGCTCAGCGACGCCGAGCTGGCCGAGCTGCACGACCTCGACAACAGGGCGCGGCCGGCCGCGCCTGCGTCTGCTGTCCCGGACCCTGTCCGCACTGCGGGCCCTTCTCCCTCCGAGGATGTGTCGCCTATGGTCGCTTCCGACCCCTCGGACGCGGCGATGCGCGCCGCACGAGCGGAGGGGGCCGGAGAGCGGGACGCCGGTGGAGACGGCGAGAACGTTGCGGAGCCCGCGAAGCATGCGGCGCCGAGGCGCGGCATCCGTCGCCTGCTCGTCCCCGCCGTCGCCGTCCTCGCGGCGCTGCTGGGACTCGCCATCGGCGGGGTCGCCTTCGGCGGGTCGGACGGCCCGCGTCTGGACGCCGTCCAGCAGGACGCGTGGGCGCAGCTGGAGGCGTCCGGCCGATACGACGCGGGCAGCCTGCAGCTGATGGGCGGCGACTACGGCGTCGACGCCTGGCGGGGCTCCCGCGACGACGGCGGGCTCGACTGCCTCATCCTCACCCGCGCGGAGGTCGAGCCGGCTTCCGCCTGCCTGCCGTCGGATGCCGCGGGCCCGCAGGCTGGGCCGTCGGCCCTGCAGACGATGATCCACTACACCGGCGACGACGGCGAGGTCTCGCTGTGGGCGGTTCTGTCTCACGACATCGCGGGCACGCCCGTCGTCAGGATCACGCGGGAGACCGTGAACGGGGAGTTCGACTGGCGCTCGCAGTTCGACGGCGTCGAGCTCGAGCAGGCCGAGCTGCTCGTGAGTGCGGGCTTCGAGGGGGCCACCCTGGGGGTCGCCGGCTACGACGGGGATCAACCGGTCTGGACGGGGGCGCAGGGCCGCGTATCCCGTGTGGCCATCGTGAACGGCGGCGAGCTGATCGTCTCCGGCGACGAACCGCGGCCGTCGGAGACCCTCGTGGTGGAGCTGGTCGTCGGCACCACCACCTACAGCGTCGACATGGGCGGTCGCTACGGTCCGCAGCTGCGGATCAGCCGCCCCGGGGCGGTGGGTGGATGATCTCGGGAGCGGATGCCGATCGCCTGCGCGAGCTGCAGCGACGCGCCTTCGCGCCCGGCGGCGGGCTGACGGCGGAAGAGGCGGAGGAGCTGCGGATGCTGACGGCGCCGCGGAGCGAGGATGCGAGCGCGCCGGCCCCGGAGCACTCGCCGGAAGAGAATCCGCAGGAGGGGCGCCCGTCTGAGGGGCGCCCGTCTGAGGGGCGCCCACCGGAGCAGCCGGCTCAGCCCGGCATCCGTCGGCGCTCCCGTCTGCTGATCCCCCTGGTCGCCGTCGTCGCGCTCGTGCTCGGCCTCGGCATCGCCCGCCTGGTCTTCTCGCCAGAGGCGCCCGCCGGGCCACCTGAGATGACGGCCGCGCAGCAGCAGCTCCAGGGCGAGCTCGACGCGCAGGGCGACTTCGACCCCGGATCGCTCGCTTTCGCGGGCGAGAAGCAGGGCGCCGCCGTGTGGACGGCCGCGCGCGATGGGGATCGCTGCGTGGTCATGGTCGTCGGCGAGGAGCACGGCATCCAGTGCGACGATCCCGAGCGCGGCAGCTTCGGCAACGGGATCATCGCCACGCAGGTGGAACGGGCCACGGACGACGCGGTCACGTACTACACGGCCTATCTCGCCCGGGTGGTGTCCGGAGAATGGGCCGTGATGCTCGAGCGCTGGGACATGGGCCCGGAAACCGCGTGGATCCACCAGTACTCCGACCAGGAGCGCGCACTCCTGCGCGTGCTGGAGGACGAGGGGTTCGGCCTCCGGAACCTGAGCATCGTCGGCTACGACGGCGACCTGCCCGTGTTCGTGTCGACGGGCGACGAGCAGTGCGTGGCGGTCGTCGACCCCGACACGCTCGTCGCGGACCGCAGCTGCTCGCCCTCGCGCGAAGGCACGACGCTCGCCGAGGGGACGGTCGAGCTCGGGCACGGGCACAGCCTGTACAGCGTGACCTGGACGAGGTGGCGTGGCCCGATCCTCACGATCACCGAGCTCACGAAGCGTGCGAACGTCGTCGGCTGCGATGCCCCGACGGGCGCCTGCACGGCCATCGACGACAGGACCGGCGACATCGGCTGACCGGTGCGGACCGGCGTCCGGTCGGCCGGTCGGGCCGGTCGTGGTGCGTGTCAGACCCGGTCGGCGAGGATCGCGATGCGGCCCTCGGGAGTGCGCGTGAGGATCAGCACGGCCTCCTGCGAGCCGCGCAGGCTGAGCCTCTTCCGGAACGTCGCGGGGTCGATGTCCATCCCGCGCTTCTTGATCTCCAGACGGCCGATGTCATGGGCGCGCAGCGCCGCGTTGATGGTCTTCGCATGCGCGGGCATGGTCTCGCGCACCCGGAACGACTGCACGAACGGGCTCGTCACCGCGGAGTCCCCCGTGAGATACGCGATCCTCCCATCGAGCATGCCGGCCTCCAGCATCCGCCCCGCGTCGCCGATGAGACGCGCGCGGATCACCGCCCCGTCGGGCTCGTGCAGGAAGGCGCCGAGGGCGCGCACCGGCACGTCCTCGGCATCCGCCGCTGCCGTCAGCTCGTGCGACCGTCCGCCGGAGACGACGAGTGCCGCGCGCCGGACACCCTCGCGGGCGAGCGGGCCGCTCCACAGCACCAGCTCGACCACGCTGCCGTCGACGCTCACCCACTGCGCCTCGACGTCGTGGGGGATGAGATCGCGGTCCATCCCCGGCCCCAGCTTGATGCCGGTCGGGTGCGTGCGCGCGACGTCGAGGCACCAGCCCAGTCCCGGCGACCAGTCGGATGCCGCCAGCCGACGCGTCTCGCTGTGCCCGGCCGTGCGGCGGGCCGGGTCCAGCCACACCGCCCGCGTGCCCGGGTGCGTCGCCGGGCCCGCGTCCACGGCGTCCTCGGCGAAGCCCCTGCGCACGTCGACATCCTCTCCGAAAGGAGCCAGGTTGTACGCCGCGATGCCCGCGGTCACCTCGTCAGCGTCCATCGCCGTGACCTTCAGTCCCGCGCCGGCGAAGGCCAGGCTGTCGCCGCCGATCCCGCAGCCCAGGTCGGCGACCTCGGTGATGCCGGCCTGCCGCATGCGGGCCGCGTGCAGGGAAGCGACGTTCAGCCTGGTGGCCTGTTCGAGACCGGCCCGGGTGAACAGCATCCGTGCGGCGAACTCACCGAACTTCGCCTGCGCTCGCGCGCGCAGATGCGCCTGCCCGACCACCGCGGAGACCAGGTCGGGGGAGTGCCCGGCGGCGCGCAGCCGCGACACGGCGCGGGTCGCTTCCGCGGAGGAGCCGATCGATCCCAGCTCGTCGAGCAGGTCGAGTCCTTCGTGGGTGAGCAGCGCCGTCAGCTCGGAGATCTCCACCGTGCAAGCCTATGTCCGGCGCGTCCGGTCGCCTCCTTGACGCGGAGGCGACGACCCGCGACAGGGGAACCGGAACGCGAAGAACTGGCACTCGCATTGCGTGAGTGCCAGCGCACGGCCTACACTGGAGTTAGCACCCTCGGCATGAGAGTGCTAACAGTCTTCTGATCTCAGTCACGAAAGAAGAGGTACACCGTGTCGGTTTCCATCAAGCCGCTCGAGGACCGCATCGTCATCCAGCAGGTCGAGGCAGAGCAGACCACCGCCAGCGGTCTGGTCATCCCCGACACCGCCAAGGAGAAGCCCCAGGAGGGCGAGGTCGTGGCAGTGGGCCCCGGCCGCATCGACGACAACGGCAACCGCGTTCCGCTCGACGTCGCCGTGGGCGACCGCGTGCTCTACAGCAAGTACGGCGGAACCGAGGTGAAGTTCGGCGCTGACGAGTATCTCGTGCTCTCGGCCCGCGACGTCCTCGCGGTCGTCGTCCGCTGACGTTCTGACGCAAGTCCTCGAGGGGTCCGGATGCTGAGCATCCGGACCCCTCGTCGTCCCCGGGGCGTACGGCGGGGCCGCGCCGTTAGGCTTGGGCGGTGAGCACGAGATCCGCAGGCGCCCTGTACACGATCGGCGCCTACCTGCTGTGGGGCGTGTTCCCGCTGTACTTCATCGTGCTCGCCCCCACCGGGCCGTTCGAGGTGGTCGCCTGGCGGCTGCTGCTGACGCTCGTGTTCTGCATCCTGCTGCTGGCCGTCACGCGCGGGTGGGGGAGGCTGCGCGCCATCCGGCGGCAGCCGAGGCTGCTGGCGCTCAGTGCGCTCGCCGGCGCCCTCATCTACATCAACTGGCAGGTCTTCGTGATCGCCGCCATGAGCGAACAGGTCGTCGAGACCAGCCTGGGCTACTTCATCAACCCGATCTTCACGGTGCTGCTGGGCGTGCTCGTGCTGCACGAGCGCATCCGCCTCGCCCAGTGGATCGCGATCGGCATCGCCGCCGTCGCCGTCGCCGTGATCATCGTCGCCTACGGCTCCTTCCCGTGGATCGCGCTGTCGCTCACGGTCTCGTTCGGCCTGTACGGTCTGGTCAAGAAGAAGCTGGGGGTCGCGGTGGACGCCGTCAGCGGCCTGACCCTGGAGTCCTTCTGGCTCATCCCGATCGCCGCCGTCATCCTCCTCGTCGTCGGTCAGGGCGACGGGATCACGATGGGCACGGTCAGTCCGCTGCACACCGTGCTGCTGTCGTGCGCGGGCATCGCGACGGCGGTGCCGCTGCTGCTGTTCGCCGCGGGCACGAGGCGTGTGGACCTGTCGCTGGTCGGCATGATCCAGTTCATCACGCCGATCCTGCAGTTCCTGCTGGGCTGGGCGGTGCTGGGCGAGCCGATGCCCGCCGAGCGCTGGATCGGGTTCGTCCTCGTGTGGGTCGCGATGGCGGTGTTCATCACCGACCTCGTCGTGCAGAAGAGCCGTGGCCGGCGCGCGGAGCCCGCGCGGCTGGTGTGACGCCCGCACGGCCGGCGCGAACCCCTCGCGTCCGGTGTCGGCGATCGCCCAGCGGATCGTTAGGCGACCGAGACACGTCCGGTTACAGGTCCGGCCGCGGAACCGAATAGGCTGAAACACATCCGAAGGTGGTAATCCACGTTCAGTTACGCAAGGGAGCAACATGAACGCATTGAGGAGCTCGCGATCGGCGAGAATCTTCGCGGGGATCGCGCTGCTCAGCGCCTCCGCAATGGTGGTCGCGGGCTGCAGCAGCACGCCTGCCGAGACCCCGGACGGCAATGACGGCGGTGACGCGAAGCCCGCTGCGGACCTCACGCTCAAGCTCGGGTCGCTGCTTCCGGTGACCGGGCAGCTGGCCTTCCTCGGGGCGCCGATGGAAGCCGGCGTCCAGCTGGCCGTCGACCAGATCAACGAGGCGGATGCGGGTATCACCGTCGACGTGTCCAACGCCGATGAGGGCGACCTCGACAACAAGGCGTACGAGACCTCGATCACCAAGCTCCAGGGCGAGGGCATCAACGCGCTCGTCGGCGCCGCGTCGTCGAGCGTCAGCAAGCTGATCCTCGACAGCAACGTCAACGCGGGCATCGTCATGGTCTCCCCGTCGAACACCTCTGCCGAGTTCACGGGCATCAACGACCTGTACTTCCGCACGGCGCCGAGCGACAACCTGCAGGGCGAGGTGCTGGCCAACGAGATCGCCGAGGACGGCGCCACCACCCTCGGCATCATCTACCAGAACGACCCGTACGGCACCGGTCTGGCAGAGGCCATCAAGAACACGTTCGAGGGAGCGGGCGGCAAGGTCGTCGCCGAGGCGTCGTACAACCAGGGCGACGGGCAGTTCAACGCGCAGGTCTCCGAGATCGCCGCGGCGAACCCCGAGGCCGTCGCCATCGTCTCCTATGAGCAGTTCAAGACCATCGGCCCACTGCTGGGGGCGGCCGGAGTCGACACCAGCAAGCTGTACCTCGTCGACGGGAACCTCTCGAACTACGAGAAGGACAACCTGTCGATCAACCTCGAGGGCTCGAAGGGCACCCGCGCGGGCGCGGAGCTTCCTGACGACTTCCTCGAGCAGCTGAACGCCGCATGGACCGCCGCGGGCAACGACAAGATCAACGACCTCACGTACTCGGCTGAGGCCTACGACGCGGTCATCCTCATCGCGCTGGCGGCTCTGCAGGCCGGCTCGGTCGAGGGTGCGGACATCGCCGGTGAGATGGTCGCCGTCTCCGGCGGCACCGAGGGCGGCACGCCGTGCACCACGTTCGCCGAGTGCGCCGACATCATCAACGGCGGTGGCCAGGCCGACTACGACGGTCTCTCCGGCAAGGTCACGTTCGACGAGAACCACGACCCGACCGGTGCCGCCATCGGCGTGTACCAGTACGGCGCCGACAACAACAACACGCGCATCAAGTAACACGCGCAGCAGAAGGGGCCCGGATGCATGGCATCCGGGCCCCTTCTCCTCTGCTCTGCGGCGAACGACCTACGCGGCGTCGTCCTGCCCGAGGGTGCCGAGGTACAGCCCGATGACCTTCGGGTCCTCCAGCAGCTCGCGGCCGGTGCCCTCGTAGGCGTCCTTGCCCTGGTCGAGCACGTAGCCGCGGTCGCAGATCTGCAGGCAGCGCCGGGCGTTCTGCTCGACCATGATCGTCGTGACGCCGGCCTTGTTGATGTCGGAGACGCGGATGAACGCGTCGTCCTGACGCACGGGCGACAGGCCGGCCGACGGCTCGTCCAGCAGCAGCACCGACGGATCCATCATGAGCGCCCGCGACATCGCCACCATCTGGCGCTCACCGCCGGAGAGCGATCCCGCGCGCTGCTTGAGCCGCTTGCCCAGCTCTTCGAAGATCCCGGTGACGAACTCCAGCCGCTCCTCGTAGATCTTCGGGTTCTGGTACAGGCCCATCTGCAGGTTCTCGGCGATGGTCAGCGAGGGGAAGACGTTGTTCGTCTGCGGCACGAACGCCACGCCGCGCTGCACGAGCCGGTCGGCCTTGAGCCCGACGATGCTCTCGCCCTTGACGGTGATGTCCCCGCCGCGCACGTGCACCATCCCGAAGATGGACTTCAGCAGCGTCGACTTGCCTGCGCCGTTCGGCCCGATGATGCCGATCAGCTCGCCCTTGCGGGCGACGAGATTCGCGCCGTTGAGGATGTTGACTCCGGGCAGATACCCGGCGTGGACGTCGGTCAGCTCGACGATCACCTCGTCGCTGAGCGCCGCCGCCTGTGCGGCGCCGGTCGGGGCGTCGGTCATGGCCTGTCTCCTTCGTCCTCGATCTCCGCGCTGGCCTCGGCCTCGATCCTCTCGCGCACCTTCACCGCCGCCGTGTCCGTGCCGGACACGGCGATGCGCCCGGTCACCGCGCCGAGGTCGACGTCCTGGTGGGCGCCGAGGTACGCGTCCACCACGGCAGGCTCCTCCATGACGGCCTCCGGCGGGCCCTCCGCCACGACACGGCCCTCCGCCATCACGACGACCCAGTCGGCGATATGGCGCACCATGTGCATGTCGTGTTCGACGAACAGCACCGTCATCCCCTGATCCTTCAGATCCAGGATGTGGTCCAGCAGCGACTGCGTGAGAGCCGGGTTGACGCCTGCCATCGGCTCATCGAGCATCACCAGCGTCGGGTCGCTCATGAGCGCGCGCGCCATCTCCAGGAGCTTGCGCTGACCGCCCGACAGTGAGGCCGCGAAGTCGGACTCCTTGGCGTCCAGCTTGAACCGCTTGAGCAGGCCCTTGGCCTTCTCCTCGATCTCCGCCTCCTGCCTGCGCCACAGGAACGGCAGGATGCTCGCCCAGAACCCCTCGCCGATCTGGTGCGGCGCGCCGAGCTTCATGTTCTCCAGCACCGACAGCAGCGACAGCGACTTCGTGAGCTGGAACGTGCGCACCTGACCCATGCGGGCGACCTTGAACGAGGGTACGCCCGCGAGATTGCGCCCGTCGAAGGACCACTTGCCGGCGTTGGGCCGGTCGAAGCCGCACAGCAGGTTGAACAGGGTGGTCTTGCCCGCGCCGTTCGGGCCGATGAGGGCCGTGATCGCGTGACGCGGGATCTCCAGGTGGTCGATGTCGACGGCCGCCAGGCCGCCGAAGCGGCGTTCCACGCCGTCGACGATGAGGATGGGGTCGACCTTGGGGACGCCCGGTGCGGCGGGTCCGGTCGCCAGGCCCGTGGTCTTCGGACGGCGGATGCTGCCGGTGGGCGTCTCCGCGACGTCGGCGGTGTTCTGGCTCTGGTCCGAGCCCTGATTCTCAGCGGACAAAGGTCATCTCCCTCTTGTCTCCGAGGATTCCCTGCGGGCGGAAGATCACCAGCAGCATGAGCACGACACCGGCGAAGATCCAGTTGACGACGGCGGCCTGGGTCTCGGTGATCGGGAGGAACCCGGCCGCGGCCGCCTGCGGCAGCAGGTTCCCGAGGAACGAGAACACCATCCAGAACAGCACGGCGCCCAGCGTCGGGCCGAGCACGGTGGCGGCGCCGCCGAGCAGCAGGATCGTCCACAGGAAGAACGTCAGCGAGGTGGAGTAGCTGCCCGGCTGCACCGAGGAGGGCAGCACGAAGATGACGCCGCCCATCGCGCCGATGACACCGCCGATGATGAGCGCCTGCATCTTGTAGGCGAAGACGTTCTTGCCCAGCGACCGCACGGCGTCCTCATCCTCGCGGATGCCCTTGAGCACACGGCCCCACGGGCTGCGCATGAGCGCCCACACCAGCAGGATCGCCAGCACCAGGACGATCAGGCCGAAGACCCGATCCCAGAGCTGCCCGGCGGTGTAGGTGAACGGTCCGAAACCGTACGTGCCCGGCGGGATGGGGTTCATGTCGGTGAACCCGCCGGCCTGGTTGTAGCCGGTCAGGCCCCCCGCGGAGTTGGTGTACTCCTTGAAGAGCTCGGTCTGGAACAGCAGGCGCACGATCTCAGCCGTCGCGATCGTCGCGATGGCGAGATAGTCGGCGCGCAGGCGCAGGGTCGGGATGCCCAGGACCAGTGCGCACAGCACGCCGCCCAGCATGCCGATGATCATGCCCATCCACCACGGCAGCCCGAAGGACAGCACGGGGATCGCGTACCCGTAGGCGCCGACGGCCATGAACGCGGCCATGCCGAAGTTCAGCAGGCCCGCATATCCGAAGTGCACGGCAAGGCCCGTGGCGGCCAGCGCGTAGGCGATCGTGACGGGGTGGAACAGGTAGACCAGGGTGTTGCCGAAGATGCTTCCGAAATCCATGCGTCAGCCCAGCCTTTCCCTGCGCCCGAACAGACCCTGCGGTCTGACGAGGAGAACGATGATCAGTGCGAGAAGGGCGCTGGCGTACTTCAGGTCCGTGGGGATCCACAGCGTCGACACCTCGACGGCGACGCCCACGATGAGCGATCCGATCAGCGCGCCCATCGCCGATCCGAGTCCGCCGAGCGTGATGGCGCAGAAGATCAGCAGCAGCATCTGCATGCCCATGTTCCACTGCACGCCCGGGCGGAAGTAGGTCCACAGCACGCCCGACATCGCCGCCAGCGTCCCGGAGATGATCCACACGATGCGGATGACCCGGTCGACGTCGATCCCGGATGCCGCGGCCAGCTGCGGGTTGTCCGAGATGGCCCGGGTGGCCTTCCCGATGCGGGTGCGGTTGAGGAAGTACGCCATCGCGAGGATCGCGACGAGGCTGATCGACATGCCCGTGATGTCGATGTACGACAGCGTGACCGGGCCGAAGTGCATCGGATCCGGGCTGGCGCCGGGCAGCTGGTGCGTGCCGCCGCCGATCATGAACTGCAGCACGTACCGCAGAGCCAGTGAGAGGCCGATGCTGACGATCATGAGCTGCACCACGCCGAGGCCGCGCTTGCGCAGCGGTCCCCAGAGCCCGGCATCCATCGCCCATCCCAGCAGCGCGCCCGCGATGACGGCCGCGACAACGCCCACCCACAGCGGGAGGCTCCAGAACGACGTGCACAGCACGGCGATCACGCCGCCCCAGCTGACCATCTCGCCGTGCGCGAAGTTGCCCAGCCGCGTCGTGCCGTAGATGAGCGCCGCGCCCATCGACGCGAGCCCCAGCAGCAGACCGAAGTTGATGCCGCCGATCGTGCGGCCGATGAGCTGGTCGGCGAACGAGGTCGTGATGCGCTCGCCCTCGCCGAGGAACAGGTTGATGATCTTCGTGCCCGTCAGACCGAACTCGGCGTCGAACTCGCCGGTGCTCCCCTCCACGGGGCTCACGCCCGGGGGGAGCTGCTCGGCGTCGATGATGACGCCCTCCGGCAGGGTGTCCTCGTCGACCTTCAGCCGGTAGGTGTCCTTCTCCGGAACATACAGACGCCACTTGCCCTCGGCATCCGTCTTCGTCTCCGCGGTGAAGCCGCCGCCGTCGACCCCGATGACCACGCCGTCGATCGGGGCGTCCTCGAAGGTGATCGACCCGGCGAAGTAGAAGTCGGTCTTCTCCTGGTCATCGCCCGGCGCCGCGAATGCGGCCGGGGCGATGAGCACGGCCAGCATCACGGATGCCAGTGCTGCGATGAGAGCGAGAAGACCGGATCGCGGTCTCCTGCGCGCGGGGTTTCTGAGTCCCACGGGGCCTCCACGTTGAGTGCGTCCGAGCGGTCCCAGCGAGGCCGTTCGGGTGACGGACATGCACTTGAGCCTAAC
Organism: Microbacterium soli; assembly: GCF_039539005.1. Taxonomy (NCBI): domain Bacteria; kingdom Bacillati; phylum Actinomycetota; class Actinomycetes; order Micrococcales; family Microbacteriaceae; genus Microbacterium; species Microbacterium soli. The sequence goes on along the minus strand of NZ_BAABCP010000001.1, from coordinate 663,733 downwards.
CCTCCGAGCCGCTTTCCCGAACCCTGCCGCGCGTCCTGAGCCTCAAGAGGCGCTCAAGCGCGCCCTGTAACGAGGATCCTCCTGAGCGCCCCTCCCAGCATCACAGCGCTTACAATCGGTGTACGACGGACACCGCTCCCGTCCTCCGGCTGCAGTCGTCCCCGCCCCATCTCGCCATTCGATCGCGCTCGCCCGCGCAGAGGAGCAGGTTACATGCCGCAGCACGACCCCTTCGGTTTCGTCGGACTCACATACGATGACGTGCTGCTGCTGCCGGGGCACACCGACGTGATCCCCAGTGAGGCGGACACCTCCTCCCGCATCACCCGGCGCATCTCGGTCGCCACCCCGCTGCTCTCCAGCGCCATGGACACCGTCACCGAGGCGCGCATGGCGATCGCCATGGCCCGCGAGGGCGGCATCGGCATCCTGCACCGCAACCTGTCCATCGCCGACCAGGCCGCCGACGTCGACCGTGTCAAGCGCAGCGAGTCGGGCATGATCACCGACCCGATCACCACGACCGCCGACGCCACGGTCGACGAAGTCGACCGTCTGTGCGCGAAGTACCGCATCTCGGGTCTGCCCGTCGTCGACGGCGACGGTCGCCTGATCGGCATCGTCACCAACCGCGACATGCGCTTCGTCTCGGGCTTCGAGCGCAAGACCACCCTCGTCAAGGACGTCATGACCCGCGAGAACCTCGTCACGGCGCCTGTGGGCGTGGCGGCGGGGGAGGTCATCGCGCTGTTCGCCAAGCACCGCGTGGAGAAGCTGCCCCTGATCGACGAGGACGGCAGGCTCGCGGGGCTCATCACCATCAAGGACTTCGACAAGAGCGAGAAGTACCCGCTGGCCACGAAGGACGACCAGGGGCGCCTGCGCGTGGGCGCCGCGATCGGCTTCTTCGGCGACGCCTGGGAGCGCGCCGAGGCCCTGCGCGACGCCGGTGTCGACGTGCTGGTCGTCGATACCGCCAACGGGCAGTCGCAGGGCGTCATCGACCTCGTCAAGCGGCTGAAGGCCGACCCGAGCTTCGAGCACATCGACATCATCGGCGGCAACGTCGCGACCCGCGAGGGCGCGCAGGCGCTCATCGACGCCGGCGTGGACGCCGTCAAGGTGGGCGTCGGCCCAGGATCGATCTGCACCACCCGCATCGTCGCCGGTGTGGGCGTGCCGCAGGTCACCGCCGTGTACGAGGCGTCGCTGGCCGCGGCTCCCGCCGGCATCCCCGTGATCGCCGACGGCGGACTGCAGTACTCCGGCGACATCGCCAAGGCGCTGGTCGCGGGAGCGGATGCCGTGATGCTGGGCTCGCTGCTGGCCGGGACCGACGAGTCGCCGGGCGAGATCGTCTTCCAGTCCGGCAAGCAGTTCAAGCTGTACCGGGGGATGGGGTCGCTGGGCGCCATGCAGACCCGCGGCAAGCAGACCTCGTACTCGAAGGACCGCTACTTCCAGGCCGACGTCCCCAGCGACGACAAGCTCATCCCCGAGGGCATCGAGGGCCAGGTGCCCTACCGCGGCCCCGTGTCGGCGGTGGCCTACCAGCTGGTCGGCGGCCTGCGCCAGTCGATGTTCTACGTCGGCGCGCGCACGATCGAGGAGCTCAAGGAGCGGGGGAGGTTCGTCCGCATCACCGCGGCGGGCCTGAAGGAGTCGCACCCGCACGACGTGCAGATCGTCGTCGAGGCGCCGAACTACAACAAGCGCTGAGTCGCTCCCGACGGGGAGTCCCGGGGCGGGCGGATGCACGGCATCCGCCCGCCCCCGCATACGGGGAATGCTGGGTCAGCGGGGTCGCCGGACGACTGCTCGAGAGCAGTGTCGCCGACCCGCACTAGAGTGATCGGCATGGGTTCAGAGCCGAATTCGCTCACGCGCGGGCAGATCTCGCGCTATGCGATCGGGTCACTCGGCACGGGCGGCTTCGGGACGCTCCCCGGCCTGGTGCTCGTGTACTACCTCACCGACTCGCTGGGGGTGACGGCGCTCGCGGCCGGTGCCATCGTCACGGCCGCCAAGGTGTGGGACGTGCTCATCGATCCGGTCATCGGCGGACTCAGCGACCGGGCGCTCGCGCACACCGGATCCCGCCGCCGGGCGATGGTCATCGGCGGCATCGGCCTCCCCATCGCCTTCGTGCTGACCTTCGCGGTGCCCGCCGGGTTCGGGGCCGTGCCCGCCGCGATCTGGGTGCTCGTGGCGTTCATGGCCGCCGCGACCTGCTTCAGCCTGTTCCAGGTGCCGTACATCGCCCTGCCCGCCGAGCTCACCGACGACTACCGCGAGCGCACGCGGCTGCTGAGCTGGCGGGTGGTGGTGCTGACCTTCGCCATCCTGCTGTTCGGCGCGGGCGGGCCCGAGCTGCGCGCGCTGTTCCCCGACGATCCGCTGCGCGGCTACCTCCTGATGGCCGTCATCGCCGGCATCGTCCTGGGCGTCGGGATGCTGGTCTCGGCGGGGGTGGCGCCGCGGCGTCCGCTGCTGCCGGTGCGGCCCGGCGCGACGATCGGCGAGCACTACCGGGACGGGATCATCGTGCTGCGCGAGAGCCAGCCGTTCCGCGTGCTGCTGGTGACCTTCATGCTGCAGGGCCTGGCGACGGGCCTGATGCTCGCCGCCGCCCAGTACGTCGCGCGCTGGGTGCTGGACGACGAGTCCGCGGTGACGCAGCTGTTCGTGGCGCTCATCGCCCCCGCGCTGCTCATGGCGCCGGTGTGGAAGGCCATCGCCGACCGCATCGGCAAGGAGCGCGCGTTCCGGCTCGCCAGTGCCGTGTTCCTGCTGGCGACGCTCGTGCTCGCGCTCATGGTGTGGTCGCCGGGGTGGTGGATCCTCGCGCCCGTGGGGCTGGCCGGCGCCGCCTACGCGGGCATGCAGACGCTGCCGATGGCCATGCTGCCGGACGTCATCGCCTACGACCGCACGGCGACCGGTGGCGACAACCGCTCCGGGATCTTCGGCGGGGTCTGGACGGCGGGCGAGACGACGGGGATGGCGCTGGGCGGCACGGTGCTCGCCCTCGTGCTCGCCGCCACCGACTATGTGGAGACGACGGTCGGCGAGACGGTGACGCAGCCGGCATCCGCCGTGATGGGGATCGCCGTGTCGTTCAGCGTCCTCCCCGCCGTGCTGATGGTCCTGAGCCTGTTCGTGCTCGCCCGGTACCGGCTGCGTGAGCAGGACATCGTGGGCACCTCCGCATGAGCGTCGCGAGACGGAGTGCGGGGGCGGACACCGATGAGATCCTCGGGCGGCTCCGGGCGCTGCGGGCGCGGGACGCGCCCACGCACGGCGGGCGGGTGCTCTCGTACGTGTACGACTCCGGCAGGGGGGAGCTCGATGAACTCGCCGATGCCGCGGCGAGCCTCGCCCGGCCGCTGAACGGGCTGGACCCGACGGTGTTCCCCTCGATCGCCGTGATGGAACGGGACCTCGTGGGCTTCACACGACGGGTGCTGCACGGCGGTCGCTCCGTCGTCGGCTCGATCACCAGCGGGGGAACCGAGAGCTGCCTGCTCGCGGTGAAGACCGCCCGTGATCTGTGGCGGCGCGCGCATCCGGAGGGCGGGCGGCCGCGGCTGCTGACGTCGACGAATGCGCATGCCGCCTTCCAGAAGGCCGCGCTGCTGTTCGATCTGGATGTGGACGCGGTGCCGTGCTGCGAGAACGGCGCGGTGCGCGCTGCGGACCTCGTCGAGCGGATGGGTGACGACGTCGCGATGGTCGTCGTGTCGGCCCCCGCGTACCCGAGCGGCGTGCTCGATCCGATCGAGGAGGTGGCCGCCGCGGCCGACGACCGGGGCATCTCCTGCCACGTCGACGCGTGCTTCGGCGGCTTCGTGCTGCCGTGGTGGCCGGGGCTGCCGCGCTGGGACTTCCGTGCGCGCGGAGTGACGAGCATGTCCGCCGATCTGCACAAGTTCGGCTACGCGCCCAAGGGCGTCTCGGTGCTCCTGCATCGCGGTCGGCGGCGGCATCGTGCGCAGTTCTTCGCGACGACGCGCTGGGCCGGGTACCCGGTGGTCAACCCCACCCTGCTCGGCTCCCGCTCCGCGTCTCCGCTGGCCGCCGCGTGGGCGATCACGCAGCACCTCGGGGAGCGCGGGTACGCCGAGCTCGTCGGGTCGATCCAGCGGGTCGCAGCCGCCGTGCGCACGGCTGTCGACGGCATCCGCGGCCTGTCCGTGATGGGCGAACCGACCGGGCCGGCGATGACGCTGGTCGCCGACGCCTCTGCCCCACCGGAGCAGCAGGTGGATCCGTACCATCTCGCGGACGCCCTCGTCGGTCGCGGGTGGCGCATCCAGCATCAGCCCGGCCGGCTGCAGTCAGACGGCGTGCGCATCCCGCACAGTGCGCATCTCACCTTCACCCCGGTGCTCGAGCAGCGCATCACCGAATTCACGGATGCCCTGCGCTCGGCATCCGACTCCGTGCGCGGACGGCCGCGGGCGAACGCGCGGATGCTGGCGGCGGGACTGCGGGCGCTCGGCTACGGTGAGGGCGGGCGCGTGCCGGGGCCTGCTGTCTCGTGGCGCCTGCTGCGTCTGGCCGGGGCGGATGCGGTGCCCTCCGGCCGCCCCATGGCGCAGCTCATGGCTCTGATCGAGCAGCTGCCGCCGCCGGTCGCCGAAGCGCTGCTGACCGAGCTGCTGGCGCGCGGCTCCGAGCCGCGCTGACCCGCCCGCCACCGCGGTGCCTGCCGCGTCGTGCACCTGCCGTCTCGCTGTCCTTTCTCCAGAACAGGAGATTCACCGAGAACAGGAAGATGTGCGTGGCATCCGTCCTGTATCGAGCGAATCTCCTGTTATCGGTGACAGCACGAGGGGTCAGAGGGCGGGCGGCAGGGGATTCACCGCCGGCGCGCGAGATGCAGCCCCTGCGCGACGGCGTTGAGGATGGTCTGCTGCACATACTCCTGGTCGAACATCACCTGCTGGTAGTCGAATCGCAGGACCGTGTAACCCAGCAGCGCGAGCCGGGCGTCCTGGCGCAGGTCGCGGCGACGGTCCTTCGGCGTGCTGTGGAACTCGAACCCGTCCAGCTGCATGATCAGGCGCTCACCGATGAGTCCGTCGACCCGGTGCCCGTCGATCAGCACCTGTTGACGGACCTCCACTCCGCAGCTGCGCATGATGGCGAGGAAAGTGGTCTCCAGCATCGAATCCGACAGCAGGCCCACCCGGCGGAGCACGTCGTCGACGGCGGTGCTTCGCCAGTCCGTGCGGCGCAGCTGCGGCAGCGTGACGAGCGTCCTGCGCAGTGCGGCCTCCCAGACGATCACCGCGTCCGACGGGGCGAGGCAGTGGGCGATGTGGTGCAGCACGTTCAGGACGGGATCGTCGACGGTGAAGCGGGCGACGGGCACCGGACCGGCGCTCCAGTGCAGCACCAGCCCCGGTCGGGCGATCCTCGATGACGTCGGCGGCACGGCCACGTGCACGCCGGAGGACTCCCCGCTCCACAGCTTCAGACGCGCCGCCGCCGTCACGCACGTCACCCGCCCGCTGACTGCTGCGGCGGCACGGCGATCCGGCGAGCAGTGCGGGGTCAGCAGCCAGGATCGTCGGACGCGCTCCAGTTCTCCGGCATCCACCGCCTTCCGCACCTCGTACGGGGAGTAGCCGTGCTCGCGCAGATCGCGGCTGTGCGCGACGCCGTCGTGCTGCCGCATCCACACCATCAGCGGAGTGCTCATGCCTTCGAGGATGCCGGGTCCGCCCGCGTCGAAGCCCCGAATCCCGACCGCTGGGGACAACGTGCCGCGCGGGATGCGGTGTGCAGGGCGTTCGGTGTGTCTGAGAACAGGAGATTCGATGAGGACAGGACGATATCCCGGGATCCGTCCTGTATCGGACGAATCTCCTGTTCTCGGTGAATGGGGAGGTGCGGGAGGGGAAGGGCGGGAGGGGAGGAGCGCGGGGAGCGGGGCGGCGGTGTCGGGGCGGCCGGGTAGTCTGGACGGGTGAGCATGGAGATCGAAATCGGCCGAAGCAAGCGTGCACGTCGTGCGTACACGTTCGACGACATCGCGGTCGTGCCGTCACGGCGCACGCGCAACCCGGAGGACGTCTCGACGGTGTGGACGATCGACGCGTTCTCCTTCGACATCCCGGTCCTGGGTGCGCCGATGGACTCCGTGGTCAGCCCGCAGACGGCGATCATGCTGGGCAGGCTGGGCGGGCTCGGCGTCCTCGACCTCGAAGGCCTGTGGACCCGCTACGAGAACCCGCAGCCGCTGCTCGACGAGATCGCCGCACTGCCGGCCGACCGTGCGACCGTGCGCATGCAGGAGCTGTACTCGGAGCCCATCCGGCCCGAGCTCATCAAGCAGCGCCTCGCCGAGATCCGCGAGGCGGGCGTCACCGTCGCCGGCTCTCTCACCCCGCAGCGCACACAGGAGCTGTACGGCACCGTCGTGGAGGCCGGTGTCGACCTCTTCGTCATCCGCGGCACGACGGTCTCGGCCGAGCACGTGTCGAGCGTGGCCGAACCGTTGAACCTCAAGAAGTTCATCTACGACCTCGACGTGCCCGTCATCGTCGGCGGTGCGGCCACCTACACGGCCGCGCTGCACCTGATGCGCACGGGCGCCGCGGGCGTGCTGGTCGGATTCGGCGGGGGCGCGGCGTCCACCACACGCGCGACCCTCGGCATCCACGCGCCCATGGCGACCGCCGTCTCCGACGTCGCCGCGGCGCGGCGCGATTACCTCGACGAGTCGGGCGGACGCTATGTGCATGTGATCGCCGACGGCGGCGTGGGCACCTCCGGCGACCTGGTCAAGGCTCTCGCGATGGGGGCGGATGCCGTCATGCTGGGCGTCGCGCTCGCACGGGCCACGGACGCCCCCGGTCAGGGCTTCCATTGGGGCGCCGAGGCGCACCATCCGCAGCTGCCGCGCGGCAGACGCGTGGCCGTGGACGGCGTGGCGAGCCTCGAGGAGATCCTCTACGGGCCCGCCCCCGTCGCGGACGGCACGGCCAACCTGATCGGTGCGCTGCGCAAGTCCATGGCGACGACCGGGTACTCCGACCTCAAGGAGTTCCAGCGCGTCGAGGTCGTCCTCGCACCGTACGCGCTGGGATGACGAACAGCGCACCGCTGACACCGCAGGACTTCCCGCCGACCCTGCGCGAGGTCATGCTGCGCCGGCGGTGGATCGGGGTGCTCGCGCTGTGCCTGGTCGTGGCGGGCGTGTTCGCCTGGCTCGGACAGTGGCAGCTCGCGCGCGCCGTGGACACCGAGCCCCCGGAGCCCGGAGTGACCGAGCAGGTGCGTCCGCTGACCGAGGTGATCCGGCCCGGGCAGTACCTCGCCGAGCATCTCGGCGGTCAGCGCGTCGAGACCTCGGGAACCTGGGTCCCGGAGGACTTCATCGTCGTCTCGCAGCGTTTCAACGACGGTGCGGAGGGCTACTGGGTGACCGGTCAGCTGCGCGTCGCCGAGCGGACCTCGATCGCCGTCGCGATCGGGTGGGCGCAGACGCGGGAGGAGGCGGATGCCGCCGCCGCGGCGCTGCAGAGCAGGGGCGCCGTCACCGCGGAGATCACCGGACGGCTCATCGACGACGAGGGCGTCGAGGTTCCGCCGCGCTCGGACCCGTCCGAACTGGTGCGGATGTCGCCCGCCGCACTGCTGAGCCGGTGGCACGATGTCGAGCAGCTGGACGTGTACCGCCCGTACCTGGCATCCGTCGCCGCTCCCGCCGGTCTCGTCGACATCAGCTCCCCCGCCCCGGAGCTGAAATCGCCGGTCAACTGGCTGAACATCTTCTATGCGGCCGAGTGGGCGGTCTTCGCCGGCTTCGCGTTCTACCTCTGGTACCGGCTCGCCAAGGACGCCTGGGAGAGGGAGACGGAGGAGTTCGAGGAGGCCGCGCAGGCCCGTGCGAGGCCGCAGGAGTAGCAGGCGTGTGCGGGCGGAACGCGCCTGCGCGCACCCCGTCGGCAGCCGAGCGCGCACGGCGTCTGACCGGCGGAGGGCCCGGGTGGCGGCCGGTAGAATGGCACCATGGCCGAACCGAAAGTCGCGAGTTTTCCGGCGATCCGCGGCGCGCTGACCTTCTATCAGATCGCGTCGATCATCACCGGTGTCATGCTGCTGCTGCTCGTGACCGAGATGGTGCTGAAGTACACGCCGATCCGCCTCGAGCTCTTCCTCGGCGGCAGGGGCGGATTCCTCTGGTTCGCGGACGTGGTCGAGGGCCCCGAGGGGCTGCAGTCGACGGGAGACGGCGTCAACCTCTCGCTGGGCGTGCTCATCGTGCACGGCTGGTTCTACGTCGTCTACCTCTTCGCCTGCTTCCGGATGTGGAGCCTGATGCGCTGGCGGTTCCCGCGTTTCATCCTGCTCGCTCTCGGCGGCGTCGTCCCGCTGCTTTCCTTCTTCATGGAGACCCGCGTCGCCCGTGACGTGAGAGCCTATCTCGCCGAGCGCGAGTCGGCCGCCGGCTCCGCCGCATCCATCCCCGCCACCTCCCCGGAAGGTTCCCGTTGACCGAGCAGACCGAGACCCACCACCGCCCCGCGCTCGTCGTCGACTTCGGTGCGCAGTACGCGCAGCTGATCGCCCGCCGCGTCCGTGAGGCGGGTGTGTACAGCGAGATCGTGCCGCACACGGCGACCGCCGAGGAGATCGCGGCGAAGAACCCCGCGGCGCTCATCCTCTCCGGTGGGCCGTCGTCGGTGTACGAGGAGGGCGCTCCCCGGCTCGATCCCGCCGTGCTGGAGCTCGGGGTGCCGACGCTGGGCATCTGCTATGGATTCCAGTACATGGCGCAGGTGCTCGGCGGCGAGGTCGCCAACACGGGTCTGCGCGAGTACGGTGCCACGGATGCGCACATCGACGCCGGCGAGAGCACCCTGCTGAGCGGCCAGCCCGCCGAGCAGAACGTGTGGATGAGTCACGGCGATCAGGTCTCCCGCGCGCCGGAGGGCTTCGAGGTGCTCGCCACGACGGATGCCACCAGGGTGGCGGCCTTCGCGAATGAGGAGCGCAGACTGTACGGCGTGCAGTGGCACCCCGAGGTCAGGCACTCCGACCACGGTCAGGAGATCCTGGAGAACTTCCTGCACAAGGGCGCGGGACTGCCCGCCGACTGGAACAGCGACAGTGTGATCTCCGAGCAGATCGCCCGCATCCGTGAGCAGGTCGGTGACGCCCGCGTCATCTCCGCGCTGTCCGGCGGCGTGGACTCGGCCGTGTCCACGGCCCTCGTGCACCGGGCCATCGGCGACCAGCTCACGGCCGTCTTCGTCGACCATGGACTGCTGCGCAAGGGCGAGCGCGAGCAGGTCGAGAAGGACTACGTCGAATCCACCGGCGTGCGGCTGATCACCGTAGACGCCGTGGACACGTTCCTCGGGCATCTCGCCGGGGTCACCGACCCGGAGACCAAGCGCAAGATCATCGGCCGCGAGTTCATCCGCGCCTTCGAGCAGGTCCAGCGCGACCTCGTCGAGGAGGCGAAGGCCACCGGCGGCGCCCCCGTGAAGTTCCTCGTGCAGGGCACCCTGTACCCGGACGTCGTGGAGTCGGGCGGTGGCACGGGCACCGCGAACATCAAGTCGCACCACAACGTCGGCGGGCTCCCCGAGGACCTCGACTTCGAGCTCGTCGAGCCGCTGCGCGCCCTGTTCAAGGACGAGGTGCGCGCGATCGGCCGCGAGCTCGGCATCCCCGAGGCCATCGTGGGGCGTCAGCCGTTCCCCGGCCCGGGCCTGGGCATCCGCATCATCGGCGAGGTGACCCGCGAGCGGCTCGACATCCTCCGAGAAGCCGACGCCATCGCCCGCGAGGAGCTCACCGCCGCGGGTCTGGACCAGACGATCTGGCAGTGCCCGGTGGTGCTGCTGGCGGACGTCCACTCGGTGGGCGTGCAGGGCGACGCCCGCACCTACGGCCACCCGATCGTGCTGCGCCCGGTCTCCAGCGAGGACGCCATGACGGCGGATTGGACGCGCCTGCCCTACGACGTGCTCTCGCGGATCTCCAACCGCATCACCAACGAGGTGCGCGAGGTCAACCGCGTCGTGCTGGACGTGACCTCCAAGCCGCCGGCGACGATCGAGTGGGAGTGAGCGCTGTGAGTGACGCCGCGTCCGGGGAGGGACTGTTCCCCGACGCGGCGTTTCTCGTCCTGTCGAGCCGGCTGATCCCCGGACTCGACGGCGGCTACACGATCGCCACGGCTTCCCGCGCCCGGCAGATGGCCGAGAACGGCGCCGACGTGCAGGTGCTCACGGTGGACCCCGCGGATGCCGCGGTGCACGCCGCGCATCGCGAGGAGTTCGCGCGCCTCGGGATGCTGCCCGCCGGCATCCCGCTCCGCAACCTCTTCGACGAGGCCTCCGCCCCCGATGGCGGTGCGGCACCGTGGCTGCGCGCCGCCGCCGCGTCCGCCGATCGGTCCGTGGAAGCGGAGTGCGCGGTGGAGTATCGAGAGCTGACGGATGCCGAGGGGCGGCCGTACGCCGCGCTGCCGGTGATCCACGGGAACCCGGACTGGCATCTGAGCGCGGCGGCGGTGCGCGTGTACGACCAGCACGGCGGCACGGTCGGCGCGCTCCCCGGCTTCGGCGGGCTGTACCGGGCCTGGCTCGATCACCTCGCAGGCGCGAGCGAGAAGCCCGTCGTCGTGATCTGCGAGTCGCGGCAGCTGGGCGAGCTGCTGGCCGGGTGGGCGAACCCGAGAGTTCGCATCGTGCACGCCATCCACACCATGCACCTCGAACCGCCGTACACCCCGGACGCCCCGCTCAACGCGCTGTGGACGCGCTGGTTCGCGGTCAGCGACCGCTTCGACGCGGTGCTCTGGCCCACGCCGGCGCAGCGCGACGACGTGCAGGCCCGGTTCGGCGGGGAGGCCGTGAACCTCGTCGCACCACACGGCATCCGTCTCCCCACGGTGAATGACGCCGAGCGCGAACCGGGGCTCGTCGTCAGCATCTCGCGCCTGGCTCCCGGCAAGCGCATCGATCACCTCGTGCGCGCCTTCCTCGCCGCTGATGTGCCGGGCACGCGCCTGGAGATCTGGGGTGACGGGCCGTCCACGGCATCCGTCGCCGAACTGATCTCGGCCCTCGACGGGGGCGACCGCGTGGCGTTGATGGGCCGCACCGACGACCCGGACGCCGTGCTGCGCCGCGCGGAGCTCATGGTCACCGCCACGGCGTTCGAGGGCCAGGGGCTGTCGATCGTCGAGGCGCTCGCCGCCGGCTGCCCGGTCGTGTCGTACGACGTGCGCTACGGGCCCGGCGACGCGCTGGGCCGTGGGGGAGGGATGCTGGTCCCGTCCGGTGACGAGGGTGCGCTGGCGGATGCCATCCGTCGAGTGCTCACGGATGCCCCGCTGCGCGCGCGCCTGGCCGGGGAGGCCCCCGCGGTGGCATCCGCGTGGAGCGAGGACGCGGCCATGACCGCCCTCGCCGCAGCCACCCGCACGGCACTCGCGGGTCCCGCGCGCCGCTGAGCGTCGCGTGGCTCGACGCGCCGCACCCGGGTGGGCCGAGACGGCATGTTGCGCCACAGGGACCGGAGGGGAACCCCGGTCTGCCGCCGGGGCTCCCGCGCCTCGCGCCGCGGGAGCGGGCGAGGTGACGGCCCCGGGCCCGACGGTGTCAGTCGCTGCCGCGCAGGATCGCGAGGATCCGCAGGATCTCCACGTACAGCCAGACGACGGTGACCATGATGCCGAAGGCGCCCACCCAGCCGTAGGGGCGGGGAGCGCCGTTGCGCACGCCCTGCTGGATCTGGTCGAAGTCCATCACGAGCGAGTACGCGGCCATGAGCACGACGAGGATGCCGATGATGAGACCGAGGGGGATGCCGGCGATCTTCATGCTGTAGAGGCCGAAGGTGAGGTCGGCGTTGACGACGCCGGTCCACATCAGAATGAGGTTGACCACCTGGAACACCAGGTAGCCGACCATGGCGATGAGGACGATCTTCGTCATCTTCTTGGACGCGCGGACCCTGCCGCTGGCGAACAGTGCGAGCGTCACGCCCACCACGGCGACCGTCGCGAGCGTCGCCTGCATGACCACGCCCGGCCAGACGGTCTCGAAGAACGCCGAGATGCCGCCGACGAACAGGCCCTCGAAGGCCGCGTACGCGAAGATGAGCGCAGGGCGCACCTTCTTGCGCGACGTGAAGGTGACGACCATGGCGAGGATGAAGCCGCCCAGGGCGCCCACCATCCACGGTACGAGCGAACCCTCCGCCACGCCGAATCGCGGGACGAGTCCACCGAGCGTCCACACCCAGCCGATGACGGCGGTGACGAGCAGGATGCCGAACAGCCCGGCGGTCTTCCAGACGGTGTCCTCGACCGTCATCCGGTCGGTCTCGATGGCGCCGGCGGACGGTGCGGAGTACATGCCCTCCAGCCGCGCGTGCGCGGCGGCGTCCATCCCGGCGTGCTGGAACGACGCGGCCTGCGCGGCCGCGGGCGGGGGCGGCGGTGCGTAGGTGCCCTGGGCGCCTCGAGGCGCTCCGGGGTACGTGGCGGCCTTCCGCGGATCCTGCTGCTGGAAAGCCGGGTTGTTGAAGACGAAATTGCTCATGGGTGGCCTCTGCTCCCGAGGGATCGGTCAACTCTTGTCTCAACGATAACGGCGGATGCCTGTGAACGGGGTGCTTTACGCTGTGAGCGTGCCCAGGAAAACCCCGCTGATCATCGGACACCGCGGTGCGCCCGGATATCGGCCCGAGCACAGCCGATCGTCCTACGAGCTGGCCTTCGCCATGGGGGTCGACGCGGTCGAGCCGGATGTGGTCGCCACGAAGGACGGCGTGCTGGTGATCCGGCACGAGAACGAGATCTCCGGCACGACCGATGTCGCACGGCATCCGGAGTTCGCCGATCGCCGCACCACGAAGCGCATCGACGGCCAGCCGCTGACCGGGTGGTTCACCGAGGACTTCACCTGGGACGAGCTCGCCTCGTTGCGCACGCGCGAACGGCTCCCCGGCATCCGCGCCTCCAGCGCCAGCTTCGACGGGCTGCAGCCGATCCTCCGCCTCCCCGACCTCCTGGCGATGATCCGGCGCGCGTCCGTCGAGCACGGGCGCGAGATCGGCATGGTCCTGGAGGTCAAGCACGCCACCCACTTCCAGCAGATCGATCTCGACCTCGTGCCGCTCATCGAGCGGGATCTGCGGGCCGGCGGGTGGGCGGAGGGCGAGCTGCCGCTGATCGTGGAATCGTTCGAGCAGAGCGTGCTGGCACGGCTGAGGGACACCGGCATCGCGGCATCCTTCGTCTTCCTCATCGAAGCGTCCGGACGGCCCTTCGATCTCGTCTCGCAGCAGGGTCGTGCGGCGCGGGACTACGCCTGGTTCGTCACGCCCGAGGGGCTGGACGGCCTTCGCGGCGAGGTGGACGGCGTCAGCGTCGACAAGGCGATGCTGCTGAGGCCCGGCAGCACGATCGTCCCGGATGCGCACGCCCGCGGCCTGCGGGTGTTCACCTGGACCTGCCGTCCGGAGAACCGGTTCCTGTCCGCGCCGTTCCGGATGGGGCGCGCGAAGGCGGCGTTCGGCGACTACGAGGCGGAGTGGCGGGTGCTGGCGGATGCCGGGGTGGACGGCGTCTTCGTCGACCATCCCGACCTCGGCGTGGCGCTGTTCCGGGGCTGAGGCCGTGCCGCGTCGTGCGGCGGTGCCGCGCGCCATCGCACGAGAACAGGAGATTCGGCGAGAACAGGACGGATGCTGTCGGATCGTCCTGTTCCAGGCGAATCTCCTGTTCCGGTGAACGGTCCGCGCAGGGGCGCCGTTCCGCGGCGCGCGCTGTCGGAGGCGCCGCCTAGACTCGAAGGGCCATGACCGATGCCCCACTCATCCTTCCCGACTCCGCCGGCCCCGGCTCCTCCGCAGATGACGAGCTGCTGGCGGGGCTGAACCCTCAGCAGCGCGAGGCCGTCACGTATCGGGGCGATGCACTGCTGATCGTCGCAGGCGCCGGATCGGGGAAGACGAGCGTGCTCACCCGTCGCATCGCTCTGCTGCTGCACCGCCGCGAGGCGTGGCCCAGTCAGATCCTGGCGATCACCTTCACGAACAAGGCCGCCGGCGAGATGCGCGAGCGCGTGGCCGAGCTGGTGGGGGATGCCTCACGGGGCATGTGGATCTCGACGTTCCACTCGGCGTGCGTGCGGATCCTGCGCCGCGAGGCCGAGCAGTTCGGGTTCACGAGGAACTTCACCATCTACGACTCCGGCGACTCCCGGGCGCTGCTCAAGCGCCTCGTCAAGGACCACGAGGCGGATGCCTACGGCTTCACCCCCAGTGCCGTGCAGTCCCGCATCTCCAAGCTCAAGAACGAGCTGCTCGACGCCGAGGGGTACGCCCGTCAGGCCAACATGTCCGACCCGGCGGAGCGGAAGTTCGTGGAGGTGTTCACCGACTATCAGCGATCGCTGCAGAAGGCCAACGCCTTCGACTTCGACGACCTGATCGGGCAGACGGTGTTCCTGTTCCGCGCGTTCCCGCAGGTCGCCGACTCCTATCGGCGCCGGTTCCGGCACATTCTCGTGGACGAGTACCAGGACACCAACCATGCCCAGTACTCGCTCATCCGGGAGCTCACCAAGCCCGTCGCGGGCAAGGCTCCCGAGCCGTATGCCGCTGACGGCATGATGATCTTCGAGCCCGACCCGACTCCCGCGCCGGGCGAGGACGCCACCGCGGCATCGCTGACCGTGGTGGGCGACTCCGACCAGTCGATCTACGCGTTCCGCGGGGCCGACATCCGCAACATCACCGAGTTCGAGCGCGATTTCCCCGGCGCGAAGGTGGTGCTGCTCGAGCAGAACTACCGTTCGACGCAGAACATCCTCTCCGCCGCGAACGCCGTCATCGGCAACAATTTCGACCGCAAGGCGAAGAACCTGTGGAGCGACCGGGGACCCGGCGACAAGATCGTCGGGTTCACCGGGTACTCGCAGCACGACGAGGCGCAGTTCGTCGCCGACGAGATCGAGGAGCTCCGCCGGGCCGGGTACCCGTACTCGGAGATGGCGGTGTTCTACCGCACCAACTCGCAGTCCCGCGCGCTGGAGGAGATCCTCATCCGCTCGGCCGTTCCGTACAAGATCATGGGCGGCACGAAGTTCTACGAACGGGCGGAGATCAAGGACGCCCTGGCGTACCTCGTCGCGGTCGCCAACCCCGCCGACGACATGGCCGTGCGCCGCATCCTCAACAGGCCCCGCCGCGGCATCGGCGCCGTGACGGAGACGGCGATCGGCGCGTTCGCGGAGAAGCAGGGGATCAGCTTCCGCGACGCACTGCGCCACGCCGACGGACTCGGCGTGGGTCCGAAGCTGCAGGCCGCGATCAGCCGGCTCGACGCGGTGCTCGCCGAGGCCGCGGACCTCCTGACCCCGGCTTCCGGGGAGGTGCCGCCGGCCACCTCGGTCGCCGAGGGGCTGAAGATCCTGCTGGAGAAGAGCGGGTACTTCGAGGCGCTGCGCGCCAGCCGCGACCCGCAGGACGAGGCGCGGCTGGAGAACCTCGACGAGTTCGTCGCCGTTGCTCGCGATTTCGCGCGCAACAACCCCGACGGCACGATCGTCGACTTCCTCGCCGAGGTGGCACTGGTCTCGGATGCCGATGATCTCGACGACGCGTCGGGCGTGGTGTCCCTCATGACGATGCACACCGCGAAGGGCCTGGAGTACGACGCGGTGTTCGTCACCGGCGTTGAGGAGGACCTCATCCCGCATCGCATCTCGGCGGGGGAGCCGGGCGGGCCGCAGGAGGAACGGCGGCTGTTCTACGTGGGGATCACGCGCGCCCGCAAACGCCTGCACCTGTCGCTCGCGATGACCCGTGCGCAGTTCGGCGAGGTGTCGGTGGCGATGCCCAGCCGGTTCCTGCAGGAGATCCCCGCGGAGCTCATCGACTGGCGGCAGTCGCCCGGCGACGTGAACTCCCGAGGGGGGATGCGATCGCGGGCCCTGAACGCGCGACGTCCCGGCGGGTGGGGCTCGGGCTCGACGAAGGACGACCACTTCGGCGTGCGGGCGCTGCCCCAGCGCGACCGCCTCACCCCCCTGTCCACCGCGATGGACCGCTTCCCCAACAAGGTCACGGGCAAGGTGCGCGACAACGGAGACCTCGAACTGGCGGCGGGAGACCGCATCCGCCACGACGACTTCGGGGAGGGGCGCGTCGAGGCCGTCACCGGAGAGGGCGCCAAGCGCATCGCCCACGTGCAGTTCGACACGGCGGGGCGCAAGAAGCTGCTCATCAAGATCGCGCCGATCGTCAAGCTGTAGTCGCGGGCTCGGACGCGGCGGTTAGGCTGGCAGATATGGCCCTCTTCCCCCGCCGCAAGAAGCACGTCGACCCGTCGGATGACCGGCCCGAGGCATCCGACGAGGCTCCGTCGGACGGCGTGGCCGAGGCCGTGGCGCAGACGGAGCCCGCAGCCGCCGGTGGCGAAGTGGCGGCCGATCCGGTGCCCGTCGTCAGCATCTCCGTGCAGGCGTTCCGCGGCGTGGGGGCGGAGGCCGGACCGGCGGTGAGCCTCGAGGAGCAGCCGACCGCATCCGCCGGCCAGGGGCCGCAGGCGAACCCGCGCGCAGCGGCCGGCGCACCGCTCGTCCCGCAGGGCGAGACGGCCGTCCCGCGCCTGCCGCTGGCCCCCGCACTGCCGCCCGAGCAGACCCACACCGTCGAGGGGCTCGTCGACAACGTGCTGCTGCGGGTCGCGCTGGAGGAGCTGTCGGAGGGCGCGACCAACGAGCAGCTCCTGGGCGTCATGCGCCAGGCGCTGCAGGGGCACCTGTACCTGCGCGTGCACGGCGACGCCCGCGCGCAGATCGCGGAGGGCAAACCGCTGTCGGTCGGCGTCGTCCGCGACGGCGACCGCTCCTTCATGCTCGCCTACAGCTCGGGCGCCGCACTTCAGGCATCCGTGCAGGGCGCCGAGGACGCGGCGGCGACGTCGGCCATCGCCCAACCCGCGACCGCCGTGTTCCAGCAGGTCGTCTCCGGCGAGTTCACCGGCCTCATCATCGACAACTCCTCCGCTCCGCATCGCGTCGTGCTCCCGAAGGAGCTGCTCGAGCGCGCGCTCGCCCAGGGCGACGCGACGATGAGCGTGAAGACGCTGCTGGCGGCGCCGCGGGATGAGGGCACCCCCGTCCGCGTCGCCGAGGCGCTCGCGAAGACCCGCAGCTGGGTCGCCGTCAACGACGGCGCCAATGGGCAGCCGGTGGGCATCGCGGAGGCGCGCACCGCCGACGGGCGCCGCTTCCTGCAGCTGTTCTCGCATCCGCTCGAGGTCGTCGTGCTCGGCCGCAAGGACAAGCCGATGCCGTTCGAGCCCGAGCAGCTCGCGAAGGTGCTCAGCGACCACCCCGAGATCGCCGGCGTCCTCGTCGACATCGCCGGACCCTCGATCGTCATCGAGCGCGACGACCTCAGTGCGGTGCTGGTGCTGGCCGTCGACCTCGGCGACGACTGAGACGCGCAGCACGGACCCTGTCGTCCGGAGGCCGAACCGCCTAGTGTCGGGTCATGGCATCCCCGCGGAAGAGCGTGACGGTGACGGATTCCGACGGCGACCGGGTGATCTCGCTGTCCAGCCCCGACCGTGTCGTCTGGCCCGTCGAGGACGGCCCGGGCATCACGAAGGCCGAGTACGCCGAGTACGTGCAGCTCGTCGCCGATCCGTTCCTCGCCGCCAACGGCCACCGACCGGTGTCGCTGGAGCGCTTCCGCGACGGCATCACGGGCGCGGGGTTCTTCTCGAAGAACCCGCCGAAGGGCACGCCGGACTTCGTCGACGCCGTCACCGTGACCTACAGCAGCGGGCGTCGGCATCCGCAGCTCGTGCTCGATCGGACCAGCGCGATCGTGTGGGCCGTGCAGATGAACACGGTCGTCTTCCATCCCTGGGCATCCCTCGCCGCCGACACGGATCGGCCCGTCGAACTGCGCATCGACCTCGACCCGCAGCCTGGCACCGGCCTGGCCGAGGCCGCCGCCGCAGCCCACGCGCTGCGCGCCGTGCTGCAGGAGGCGGGGCTCGTGCCGTTCATCAAGACCAGCGGCAGTCGCGGCCTGCACGTGTTCTGCCCGATCGTGCCGGAGTGGGAGTTCCTCGACGTGCGGCATGCGGTGATCGCCGCAGGAAGGGAGCTGGAACGGCGGATGCCGGATGCCGTCACCATGAACTGGTGGAAGGAGGAGCGCGGCGAGCGGATCTTCATCGACTTCAACCAGGCCAACCGCGATCGCACCATGGCGGGCGCGTACAGCCCGCGGGCGCGCAGGGGCGCGCCGGTGTCGACACCGATCCACTGGGAGGAGCTCGATGAGGTGGACCCGATGCGGTTCACGGTGCGGAGCATCCCCGCACGGCTCGACTCCGTGGGGGACCCCTGGGCGCGGATGCAGGATGCGTCGGGCCGCATCGACACGCTGCTGCGGTGGTGGGAGCGCGACGCGGGCGACGGGCTCGGAGAGCTGCCCTTCCCGCCCGAGTTCCCCAAGATGCCCGGTGAGCCGCCGCGCGTCCAGCCCAGCCGCCGCGCCGACCTGCACTGAACTCAGGGCGACGCATCGGGCAGCGGCGGACGGTGCGAGAATGGACGCGATGAACGAACCGCAGGGGCCGACCCCCACAGGAACCTCTCGCCCGTACCGATCTCTCGCCGAAGCGCTGCGCGCCCACCGCATCCCCGTCGAGAACCACGAGTTCATCGGCGCCGTCGTCGACGCGGTGGGCATCATCAGCTTCATCGACCGCGGCCGGTACATCGAGGCGCTGCGCCGCGAGGGCGCCGCCCTGCACATCGGCCGCACCTACATCAACGGCTTCAGCGAGCAGGAGCAGATCCTCGTCGGCGGACGGGCGCTGCCGCTGATTCCCAGCGAGGGCCGCGCGCCCTACTTCTACGTCGACCAGCCCAGTGCGCTGCCGTCCGCCTCCGTCGCGGCCAGGCGGACGGCCGGAACCCGCTCCGCGCGCACACGTCCGGCCGTGAAGCCGGCATCCGCTCCCCGTGCCCGCAGAGCCACCCCGCCCCAGGAGCGCGACTACGGCGTCTGCGACGTGTGCTTCATGGTGCGAGGCGCCGCGGGCACGTGCGGATGCGACGACTGACAGCACCGCGACGGACAGCACCGTGACGGACCGCGACCCGGGCCGCTCGCGCAGCGGGCCTGGCGGTGCATCAGGACAGCTCGGCCTGAACGCGCCGTGACATCTCCGCGATCGGCATCGAGCGCGGGAAGACGGCCACCACGACGTCGTCGGGTGCGGCCTCCGTCCCGCCCGGAAGAACGCCGTAGCGTCTGCGCACGTCGTCCAGCGCGGACCGCAGGGCCGACACCGGCACGCGCCCACCGCGCAGCAGCTGGCGCAGCACGTGATTGTGCACGGCCGTGACCAGCGCCGAGAAGCCCACCGCGTCGAGGGGGGAGATGCCGGGCAGCGCATCGCGCAGGTACTGGTCGAAGAGCCGCTCGTAGCGGAACACCGTCACGATCTCGCGCTCGCGCAGCACCGGCACCTCCCGCACGATCTGGTAGCGGCGACGTGCCAGCTCGAGGTCGCGCACGAAGTGCTCGAAGACACGCTCGGATGCCGCGCAGACCGCCTCCCACGGGTCGTCGTGGTGCTCCTCGAAGAACGCCCGGAGATCGTCGAGCATCTGCTCGTGATCGACGAAGACCACGTCCTCCTTGCCGCCGAACTGGCGGAAGAACGTGGAGCGCGAGACGCCCGCCGCCTTCGCGATCTGCTCGACGGAGGTCTGCTCGAAGCCCTGTCGGGCGAACAGATCCAGCGCTGCGGCGACGACGCCGGTGCGGGGGCGGGCGGATTCCTGCATACCCGAGAGCCTAGGACCTCCACGCCGGAAGCGGGGAGCGCGACGACTGCGCACGACCGGGGACCCGGATTCTGACGATCCCGGCGACGGTAGTAGGCTGGGGGATCGGGTCGAACCGGATTCGACACCCGACAGAACTGTCGCGTCCCACCCGCCGCAACCAGCGAAGGACTGCAGAGTGGATCTCTACGAGTACCAGGCACGAGACCTTTTCGAGAAGTACGAAGTGCCGGTTCTCGCCGGCATCGTCGCCGACACCCCCGAGGAGGTGAAGGCAGCGGCGGAGAGGCTCGGCGGTGTCGTCGTCGTCAAGGCGCAGGTCAAGACGGGAGGCCGTGGCAAGGCCGGCGGCGTCAAGGTCGCCAAGAACCCCGACGAGGCGTATGAGGCCGCCCGGGCCATCCTGGGACTGGACATCAAGGGACACGTCGTCAAGCGGGTCATGGTCGCCGCCGGTGCGCGCATCGCGAAGGAGTTCTACTTCTCCGTGCTGCTGGACCGTGCCAACCGCTCGTACCTGTCGTTGTGCAGCGTCGAGGGGGGCATGGAGATCGAGCAGCTCGCCGTCGAGAAGCCCGAGGCGCTCGCCCGCGTGGAGGTCGACCCGCTGGTCGGCATCAACAAGACCAAGGCCATCGAGATCGCCAAGGCGGCGGAGTTCCCCGACGAGCTCGTCTCGAAGGTCGCCGACGTGTTCGTCAAGCTGTACTCCGTGTACAAGGGCGAGGACGCCACGCTCGTCGAGGTGAACCCGCTGGTGCTCACCGAGGAGGGCGACATCATCGCCCTGGACGGCAAGGTCTCCCTCGACGACAACGGCTCCGAGGTGCGCCACCCCGAGCATGAGGAGCTGGAGGACAAGGCCGCCGCGGACCCGCTGGAGGCCAAGGCCAAGGCATCCGGTCTGAACTACGTCAAGCTCGACGGCCAGGTCGGCGTCATCGGCAACGGGGCGGGACTGGTCATGTCCACGCTCGACGTGGTCGCCTACGCGGGTGAGAGGCACGGCGGCGTCAAGCCCGCCAACTTCCTCGACATCGGCGGCGGCGCCAACGCGCAGGTCATGGCCAACGGGCTCGACGTCATCCTCGGCGACCCGCAGGTCAAGAGCGTCTTCGTCAACGTCTTCGGCGGGATCACATCCTGCGTGGCCGTCGCGGAGGGCATCGTCAAAGCCCTGGAGATCCTCGGCGACTCCGCCACCAAGCCGCTGGTCGTGCGACTGGACGGCAACCAGGTCGAGGAGGGTCGCGCGATCCTCGCCGCCGCGAACCACCCCCTGGTGACCTCCGCCGCGGGCATGGACGAGGGCGCCGACAAGGCCGCCGAACTGGCGAACGCGTGAGCCGGACGAGAGACTGAAGGAACGAGAAATGTCGATCTACCTCAACAAGGACTCGAAGGTCATCGTCCAGGGCATCACCGGCGGCGAGGGCACCAAGCACACCGCCCTCATGCTCAAGGCGGGCACGAACATCGTCGGCGGCGTCAACGCCCGCAAGGCCGGCACCACCGTCACCCACGACAAGCCCGGTGAGGGCGAGGTCGACCTGCCGGTGTTCGGCACGGTCGCCGAGGCCATCCAGAAGACCGGGGCCGACGTGTCCGTCGCCTTCGTGCCGCCGAAGTTCGCCAAGGACGCCATGATCGAGGCCATCGACGCCGAGATCCCGCTGCTCGTGGTCATCACCGAGGGCATCCCCGTCGGCGACAGCGCGGAGGCCTGGGCCTATGCGAAGTCCAAGGGCAACAAGACCCGCATCATCGGGCCGAACTGCCCCGGCATCATCACCCCCGGCGAGGCGCTGGCGGGCATCACCCCGGCCAGCATCACCGGCACCGGACCGATCGGCCTGGTCTCCAAGTCGGGCACGCTGACCTACCAGATGATGTTCGAGCTCAAGGACATCGGCTTCTCCACCGCCATCGGCATCGGCGGCGACCCGGTCATCGGCACGACGCACATCGACGCGCTCGCCGCGTTCGAGGCGGACCCCGACACGAAGGCGATCGTCATGATCGGCGAGATCGGCGGCGACGCCGAGGAGCGCGCGGCCGACTACATCAAGGCGCACGTCACCAAGCCCGTCGTCGGCTACGTCGCCGGCTTCACGGCGCCGGAGGGCAAGACCATGGGCCACGCGGGCGCCATCGTCTCCGGCTCCGCCGGCACCGCGGCCGCCAAGAAGGAGGCCCTCGAGGCCGCCGGCGTCAAGGTCGGCAAGACGCCGAGCGAGACCGCGGAGCTCATGCGGGCGATCGTGGCGGGTCTCTGATCTGAGCTGTCGCACGAAGGCCCCGAGCCTCACCTCGGGGCCTTCGTCATGCCCGGACGGCCGCCTCCGGGCGTCCGGCGCCCTCTTCGGGCGTTCGCGTCAGCCGATCAGCGCCTCGATGGGGCCGCGGGCGAAGAAGATCACGAACCCGGCGGTGACGATCCACAGCAGCGGGCTGATCTCGCGGGCCTTGCCGGAGAACGCCCGTGCGGCCACCCAGCCGATGAACCCCGCGCCGATCCCGTTGGCGATCGAGTATGTCATGGGCATGACCGCGACCGTGAGGAAGACCCCGAACAGAGCGGAGAAGTCCGTCAGGTCGATGAACCGGATCTGACTCATCATCAGCGCGCCGACGATCACCAGGGCCGCTGCGGCGACCTCGGTGGGCACGATCGACACGAGCGGTGTGAAGAACATCGCGACGAGGAACAGCACGCCCGTGACGACGTTCGCGAAGCCCGTGCGGGCGCCCTCGCCGATGCCTGCGCCCGACTCGATGAACACGGTGTTGGACGAGCCCGAGGTCGCCCCGCCCACGACGGCGCCGACGCCCTCGATGATCAGCGCCGACTTCAGGCGCGGGAAGTCGCCCTTCTCGTCGGCGAGGCCCGCCTCCTTGGCGAGGCCGGTCATGGTGCCCATGGCGTCGAAGAAGTTCGTGAAGACCAGGGTGAACACCAGCATGAGGGCCGCCAGCGCGCCGATCCGGCCGAAGGCGCCGAACAGGTCGACCTGGCCCACCAGGGAGAGATCGGGGAGGCTGATGAGCTGCTCCGGCAGGGTCGGGACCGAGAGCCCCCAGCCGCCGGCGTTGTCGTCGCCCTTCGCGCCGACGTGCCAGACGGCCTCGATGATCACGGCCAGCACCGTTCCCGAGACGAGGCCGATCAGGATGCCGCCCTTGACCTTGCGCGCGACCAGGATGCCGGTCAGCAGCAGGGTGAGGACGAAGACGAGGGTCGGCACGGTGGCGACCGAGCCGCCCACGCCCAGGGCCACCGGCGGGGACGCCGCGGCCGTCACGAATCCGGCGTTCACGAAGCCGATGAAGGCGATGAACAGGCCGATGCCGACGGTGATGGCGATCTTCAGCTGCAGCGGCACCGCGTCGAAGATCATGCGCCGCAGGCCCGTAGCGCTGAGCACGACGATGATGAGTCCGTTGATGACCACCAGTCCCATCGCCTCGGGCCAGGTGACCTCGCCGACCACGGAGAAGGCGAGGAACGCGTTGATGCCCAGGCCTGCGGCGAAGCCGAACGGCAGCTTGGCGATCAGCCCGAACAGGATGGTCATGATCGCGGCGGTGAGGCCGGTGACGGCGCTGAGCTGGAGGAAGTTCAGCTGGGAGCCGTCGACGTCGGTCGTGGACGAGAGGATGATCGGGTTGAGGATGACGATGTACGCCATCGTCACGAACGTGACCACGCCGCCGCGGATCTCCGCGGCGAAGCTGGACCCCCGTTTCGTGATCTCGAAGAATCGGTCGAGCGCGCCACGCGGCTCGGTGCGGGCATCGGGTTGCGCAGGGGCAGTTGTCATCATGACCTCCGCTGGAGAATCTATCGTGTTGCGCGCCTTCAGCGACACTGTCGGATGCGGGCCATAGGCTCGATGAGTCATGCAACGTGTCATCGTGGTGCTCCTCGCCGCCCTCGACGCCGCCGTCGCGGCCGCTGTCGGGCTGGTCGTCGTGCTCGCACCGTTCACGCTGCTGTGGGTGCTGGCGTTCGGCGTGCACGCCGACTGGGGTGCGCTGTGGCCGGTCAGCGGCACGTTGTGGCAGTTCGGCCATGGGGTGCCGCTCGAGGTCCGGCTGCCCGATGATCTGCTGGTGGGAGTCGGCATCGCGAGGGAGGCGGCGGAGTTCGCGGTCTCCGTGCCGCCGCTGGCGATCCTGCTCTTCACGGTCGCCTTCGCGGCGCGCTCGGGACGCCGCGCGGCGGTCGCCGGCTTCTGGGCGAGCGGGGTGCTCGCCGGTGCCGTGGTCTTCACCGCGATCAGCGCACTGGTGGGGCTGTCCGCGCAGTCGGCGGTGCTGCGCGCGCCGCTGTGGGCGGCTGTGCTCATCCCCGCATCCGCCTATCTCGCGGGGCTCCTGCTCGGAGCCGTGCAGCACGCCTGGACGGAGGGCGACGGCGGCGTCGTGGACCGCCTGCACGACGTCGTCGACGGCTGGGGCGACTGGGCTCCCGTGCCGGCGGAGTCGCTGCGCGGGGGGACGGCCGCGATCGCGGGGCTGACGGGAGCGGCGGCGGTCGGCTTCACGGTCATGACGGTGCTGCGGGGCGGCGAGGTCATCGCCCTCTTCGAGGCCGCTCGCGTCGACGCGCTGGGGGCGACGATGCTGACCCTCGCCCACCTCGCGTATCTGCCCACGCTGCTGGTGTGGTCGGCGAGCTGGCTGGCCGGTCCCGGGTTCGCGCTCGGCACGGGCACCTCCGCGTCGCCCGCGGGCACGGAACTCGGAGTCGTGCCCGGCATCCCCGTGCTGGGCCTGATCCCGGCGAACGCGTCGATGTGGATGCTGGTGATCGTGCTCGTCCCCCTCGCCTGCGGCGCCCTGGCGGGATGGATCGTGCGCTCGCGGCTGGTCTGGGAGCGCATCGGGGTGGGCATCTGGCCGCGCGCGGCGATCGCCGGGGGCATCGCCGCCGTCTCCGCCGGCGCCGCCGCCCTCGCCGCCGTGCTGGCGTCCGGATCCATCGGCCCCGGACGCCTTTCCGACGCGGGTCCCGCACCCGGTCCGATGGCCCTGGCCGTCGGCATCGAGGTGCTCATCGGCTGCGGCATCCTGCTGCTGGCCCCACGGCATCGCGACGAGCTCGCGGAGGAGCAGTCGGGCCGCCGACGCACGGCGAAAGCCGGTGGCACCGCCCCGCTAGACTGACCGAGTGCTGACGCTCGCCGTTCTCATCTCCGGTACGGGTTCGAACCTCCGAGCCCTTCTCGAAGCGACCAGCCACGTCGATTTCCCCGCCCGCGTCGTCGCGGTGGGGGCCGACCGCGAAGCCGACGGGCTCGCCCATGCGGAGGAGTTCGGCATCCCGTCGTTCGTCGTCCCCTACTCCGCCTACTCGACGCGGGAGGAGTGGGGGGAGCAGCTCGCCGCCCGGTTGGACGCCTGGGAGCCCGACCTCATCGTGCTCAGCGGTCTGATGCGGCTGCTTCCGGCATCCGTCGTCGCGCGCTACGCGCCGCGCATCGTCAACACGCATCCCGCGTACCTCCCCGAGTTCCCCGGTGCGCACGGTGTCCGTGACGCGCTCGCGGCCGGTGCCGCGCAGACCGGTGCCAGCGTCATCGTCGTCGACGACGGAGTCGACACCGGACCGATCCTCGCTCAGGAGCGGGTCGACATCCTCCCCGGCGACACCGAGGCGACGCTGCATGCGCGCATCAAGCCCGTCGAGCGGCGGCTGCTCATCGACGTCGTACGGCGCGTCGCCGCCGGCGAGCTCGTCCTCTGACCACACGACCACCCGACCGCACACGTCTGAAGGAGCATCATCATGGCAGGCCCTCGTCTCGATCCCTCGCTGTATCGCCACCGCGACCTGGTTCCGATCCGGCGTGCGCTGGTGTCGGTGAGCGACAAGACGGGTCTCGTCGAACTCGCCGCGGCGCTCGTCGAGGCGGGCGTCGAGATCGTCTCCACGGGGTCGACCGCGCAGACCGTGCGGGACGCGGGGTACCCGGTCACCGATGTGGCGACCGTGACCGGCGTCGACGAGATGCTCGACGGCCGGGTGAAGACCCTGCATCCGAAGATCCACGGCGGCCTGCTGGCCGACCTGCGCCTGGAGGACCACGAGCGCCAGCTCGCCGAGCTGCGCATCGAGCCCTTCGAGCTCGTCGTCGCGAACCTGTACCCGTTCGTGGAGACGGTCGACTCGGGTGCGGAGGCGGATGCCATCGTCGAGCAGATCGACATCGGCGGGCCTGCGATGGTGCGCGCGGCGGCCAAGAACTACGCCAACGTCGCGACGGTCGTCTCGCCGGAGTCCTACCCCGCCATCATCGCCGCGGTGGAGGCGGGTGGCACCGACCTCGTGCAGCGCCGTGAGCTGGCCGCGCGCGCGTTCTCGCACACGGCCACATACGACACGGCTGTTGCGCAGTGGTTCGCCGAAGGCACCCTGGGCGACGGGGCGGATCTGCCGGCGCACCTGACCATCAAGGCCGAGCGGCTGTCCACGCTGCGCTACGGGGAGAACTCGCACCAGCGCGCCGCGATCTACACCCGCACCGGCGGCCACGGCATCGCGCAGGCCACGCAGCTGCAGGGCAAGGAGATGTCGTACAACAACTACGTCGATGCGGATGCCGCGCTGCGCGCCGCGTACGACATGGTGCTGCCCTCGGTCGCGATCATCAAGCACGCGAACCCCTGCGGCATCGCCACGACCGCACCCAACGCGCTCGACCCGATCGCCAGCGCCCACCTGCGCGCGCACGAGTGCGACCCGGTCTCGGCATACGGCGGAGTGATCGCCGCCAACGGCACGGTGACGCTGAAGATGGCGGAGAACCTGAAGGACATCTTCACCGAGGTGATCGTCGCCCCGGACTTCGAGCCCGCTGCGCTCGAGGTGTTCAAGACCAAGAAGAACCTGCGTCTGCTGAAGCTGCCCGAGGACTGGCAGCAGGAGCGCATGGACGTGCGCCTGGTCTCGGGCGGTCTGCTGCTGCAGGACGCCGACCGCTTCCCGGACGACATCGTCTCGGTCGCCAAGGACTGGGAGCTCGTCTCCGGTGAGCGCCCCGACGACGCCGAGATGGAGAACCTCATCTTCGCGTGGAAGGCCTGTCGCGCGGTGAAGTCCAATGCGATCGTGCTCGCCAAGGGCAACGCGACCGTCGGCGTGGGCATGGGTCAGGTGAACCGGGTGGACTCCTGCCGCCTGGCCGTGGAGCGCGCGGGGGCACGTGCGGCGGGCTCTGTGGCGGCATCCGACGCGTTCTTCCCGTTCGCGGACGGCCCCCAGGTGCTGCTGGACGCCGGCATCTCCGCGATCGTGCAGCCCGGCGGCTCGGTGCGGGACGATGAGGTCGTCGATGCGGCGCGCAAGGCGGGCGTGACGATGTTCTTCACCGGCGAGCGCCACTTCTTCCACTGACCCCACGCGCGGCTCCAGGCAGCGCTCCGCGCTGCCTGGAGCCGCGGGCGGCGCGCGCACAGCCGCTCACACGGTCGCGGAGCTGAGCAGGATGCTCGTCTCGCTGTCGCGGATGCCGTCGATGCCGCGGATGGTGGCGAGGGTCTCGTCGAAGGAGCTCAGGCTGTCGCAGCTGACCTCGGCGACGAGATCCCAGCGGCCGTTGGTGGTGTGCAGCGCGGCGATCTGCGGTACGCCGCGCAGGCCGCGGATCACGTCGCGTGTGTTGCGGCCCTCGACGCCGATGAGCATGATGGCTCGCACGACGGACGCCGCGGCGGGATCGCGCACGCGCACGGAGAACCCGACGATGACGCCGCTGTCGATGAGGCGTTTGAGCCGGCTGTCGACGGTCGCCCTGGTCACGCCCAGCCGGCGGGCGAGGTTCACGACCGACTCACGGCTGTTGGCGCGCAGCAGGGACAGCAGTCGCCGATCGAGATCATCGAGAATCGCCATGCACAGAATGTATCGCATAGATGCACAGATCTGACATTGATTGGATCAAATGATCCATCTTGATGATTGAAAGTGACAGCCGCCCTTCCTAGCCTGGAAACACCGAGGGAAGGGATGGGCCATGGTCCGTTTTGTCGACGTTCCGAACATGCGCCGCTGGCTGATCGACACCGGCATCGAGCGCGCGATCTCGGGGATCGCGGAGACCCTGGAGGCGGATTTCCTCCGCTGGGAGGAGTTCGACAAGACCGCCCGCGTCGCCAGCCACTCCACGGTCGGGGTCATCGAGCTGATGCCCGCCAGCGACGGCCGCCAGTACGGCTTCAAGTACGTCAACGGCCACCCGGACAACCCCGCCCGCGGCCTGCAGACGGTGACCGCCTTCGGCGTGCTGGCCGACGTCGACAGCGGCTACCCCACGCTGTGGGCGGAGATGACGATCCTCACCGCGCTGCGCACCGCCGCCACGTCCGCGATGGTCGCCCGCGCGCTGGCTCCCGCCGGCGCCACGACGATGGCGATGATCGGCACCGGCAGCCAGGCGGAGTTCCAGGCGCTGGGGTTCCGTGCGCTCCTCGGCATCCGGAGTCTGCGCATCTGGGACACCGACCCGCACGCGATGGACGTGTTCGAGGCGAACATGCGCCCGCTCGGCGTCGAGGTGGTGCGCGCCTCCGGCGCCGCCGACGCCGTCGAGGGCGCGCAGATCATCACGACCTGCACGGCCGACAAGACCAACGCCACCGTGCTCACCGACGACATGGTCGCACCGGGCGTGCATCTCAACGCGATCGGCGGCGACTGCCCGGGCAAGACCGAGCTGGACCCGCGCATCCTGCTCCGCGGCGACATCTTCGTCGAGTACCCGCCGCAGACCCGCATCGAGGGGGAGATCCAGCAGCTCGACCCCGAGCACCCCGTCACCGAGATGTGGCGGGTGCTGCGCGGCGAGGCGACCGGGCGCACCTCGGACGAGCAGATCACGATCTTCGACTCGGTCGGATTCGCGATCGAGGACTTCGCCGCGCTGCGCTACCTGGCATCGGCCGTCGACGGCACCGACTACTGCACCGACATCGACATCATCGCCGAGCCCGAGGACCCCAAGAACCTCTTCGCGCTCGTCGCGCAGGGCGCGGCGGCACCGAGCCTGACGTGAGAGCGGCCTCCGCGCAGGCGCCGGGAGCGGTGGTGCTCATCAGGCCCCACCACTTCCGCCCCAACCCGCAGACCGCGGCCGACAACGCGTTCCAGAGAACCGCCGACCACGACGTCTCCCGGGAGACCTACGACGCCTGCACGCGCGTGGCCGAGGCGCTGCGCGCGGAAGGCGTGCGCGTGCACGTGTTCGAGGACACCGGCGACGGGCATCCCGACAGCGTCTTCCCCAACAACTGGTTCTCCACGCACGCGGGCGGGCGGGTCGCGGTGTATCCCATGTACGCCCCGAACCGCCGGGGCGAGCGCCGGGCGGACATCATCGAGATGCTCAAGGCCGAGTACCGGGTGCAGGAGGTCATCGACTACTCCGGGCTGGAGCCGGACGACCTGTTCCTGGAGGGGACCGGGGCGATGGTGCTCGACCACGTGTCGCGCATCGCCTACGCCGTGCGCTCCCGACGGTGCGACCCCGTGCTCGTGGAGCGCTTCTGCACCGTGTTCGGCTACGAGCCCGTCGTCTTCGACGCCACCGACCCGGACGGCATGCCGATCTACCACACCAACGTCATGATGTGCATCGGCACCGACATCGCGCTCATCGGGCTGGACGCCATCGTCGGCGACGCGCGCCGCGCCGAGGTCGCCCGCCGCATCCGGGAGACGGGGCGGACGCTGGTCCCGCTGTCCGCGCAGCAGGTCGCCGCCTTCGCCGGCAACGCGCTCGAGCTGCGCGGTCGCGGCGGCGAACGGCTGCTGGTGATCTCCGAGACCGGACTGCGCGCGCTCAGTTTTGAGCAGGTGCGCATCGTGTCGGAGTCCTGCCGCATCCTGCCGCTGGACGTCGCCCCCATCGAGCTGGCCGGCGGCTCGGTGCGCTGCATGCTCGCCGGCATCCACCTCGACCCGCGCTGACGGTCGCACCGAGATGTCCGATTCCCGCCAGCCGAGGTGGCGCGCGCGTGCCAGAGTGGAGTCATGACCTTCACGGCGACGAGCTTCGACGAGCGGTACCGCGCGATCAGCGCGCGTGACGCCCGCTTCGACGGCCAGTTCGTCATGGCCGTGCGATCCACCGGCATCTACTGCCGCCCCAGCTGCCCCGCCCGCACTCCGAAACCGGCGAACGTGACGTTCTACCCGACCAGCGCGGCCGCGCATGAGGCCGGATACCGGGCCTGCAAGCGGTGCCTTCCCGAGGCCACGCCCGGATCGCCGGCGTGGGATGCGCGGGGTGACGCGGCGGCGCGCGCGATGCGCCTCATCACCGCCGGCGTCGTGGAGCGGGAGGGCGTGACGGGGCTGGCGCGGCGGCTCGGATACTCGTCACGGCACCTGACCCGGCTGCTCACCGCCGAGCTCGGCGCGGGTCCGCTCGCCCTCGCACGCGCGCATCGCGCCCACACCGCGCGCATGCTGCTGGTCGGGACGGACATGCCCGTCTCGGAGGTGGCGTTCTCGGCGGGGTTCACGAGCATCCGGCAGTGCAACGACACCATCCGGCAGGTGTTCGACATGACGCCGGGTCAGCTGCGCGCCACGCGCCGCCACCGGAATGCGGAATCGACGGATGCCGTGACGCCCGGTGCCATCGACCTGGTGCTCGCGCACCGGACGCCGATCGACACGGCGGGTGTGTTCGCCTGGATGTCCGCACGCGCGCTGGCGGGCATGGAGACCGCGACCGCGACGTCGTTCGCCCGTCACCTGCGCATGCCGGGCGGCCCGGCGCACCTGGAGATCCGTCAGGACACGAAGGGCGCTCTGCGGCTGCGTGCCCGGGTCACCCGGCTCGGCGATCTCGCGCCGCTGGTGGCCATCGCCCGCCGGCTGTTCGACCTCGACGCCGACCCGGCCGGCATCGATCAGGCGTTGTCCGCGCATCCGCCGCTCGCCCCGCTCGTCGCGGCGATCCCCGGCATCCGCGTGCCCGGCGCGGCCGATCCGCACGAGATGCTGATCCGCGCCATGGTCGGCCAGCAGATCACCGTCGCCGCCGCCCGCACGGTGCTGACGGCGCTGACCGAGCGGCTGGGCGAGCGCACCGTCGACGGAGGCATCCTCTTCCCGACCATGACCGCCATCGCCGAGCACGGCGCCGAGGTGCTGCGCGGGCCGTCCGCCCGCATCCGGGCCGTCACCGGGGCCGCTGCGGCGCTGGCATCCGGGGATCTCGTGCTCACCGTCGGCGACGCCGCCGCCGAGCAGCGCGCACGGCTGCTGGCGATGCCGGGGATCGGCCCGTGGACGGCCGACTACGTGCGGATGCGGGTGATCGGCGACCCCGATGTGCTGCTGCCCGGCGACGTCGCCATGCGGGCCGGCGCCGCGGCATCCGGACTGCCCTCGGAGCCCCGGGCCATCGAGGCCTGGGCGGGGCGCATCGCCCCATGGCGCAGCTACCTCACCGCCCACCTGTGGCGCGCCGCTCCCATCCGTCCACCCCGTTCCCGTCGCCGTCCGGGTGGGAGGGCGACGGAGAGCGCGGCGGGAGCAGAGAAGGAGAAGCGGAGAACATGACCGCAGTCATCCAGACCATCGAGACGCCCGACGGGGCGCTGACGATCCTCGCCGACGACGCGCAGCGCGTGCTGGCGTCGGGCTGGAGCGACGACCATGTCGCCGTCATCGATCGCGTGCATCCGTCGTTGCGCCCCACCGACATCACCGACGGGGTGACGGATGCCGCCGACGCGGCGCGCGCGTACTACGCGGGCGATCTGACGGCGATCGGCACCGTCGCGGTGCGGCAGCACGGCACAGCGCTGCAGCGGGCGGGCTGGGCGGCGCTGCGCCGCATCGTCCCCGGTCATCCACTCACCTACACCGAGTTCGCGATCGAGCTGGGCAGCCCGCGTGCCGTGCGCGCGGCGGCGTCCATCTGTGCACGCAACGCTCCCGCGCTGTTCGTGCCGTGCCACCGCGTGCTGCGCGGCGACGGCACGATGGGCGGCTTCGCCTGGGGCATCGAGGTCAAGCGCAGCCTGCTCGAGCGCGAGCGCGCGCTCGCCGCCTGACACGACCCCGCACACGCTCCCGGCGACCGGGAACACGGATGCGTGGTTGTCATCTCCACGGGAGGGGATCTAAGCTGGAAGGCTGTCATGCCGACCGGCTGACGACGCGGAGCCCGAGGGGGAGAACATGGTCACGACGACCGTCACACCGTTCATCGTCGCAGGCCCGCACGCATTCCGCGTGCGCGGATAGCGCGAGCAGGGCGTCTCCGCGGGGTCTTCCCGTGGCCCGTCCGCACGACCGAAGGATGCCCGGCATCCGTCCCCTCTTCGTCATCCGATCGCCACCTCATCGAGAGTCATGTCTGTCACCTCCTCTTCGTCGTCCCTGTCCACTTTCGCCGCGCTGTGGCGACTGAAGCCGTTCATCAGGCCCGCGTTCGGGCGTCTCGTCGGCGGTGCGCTCAGCGCGCTCGCCGCGGCCGTCATCGCTCTCATGGTGCCGATCGTGCTCGAGCAGATCGTCCGCGGACTCGGCGAGGCCGCCGGCGCACGGGCGGACGTCGGGGCGGTCGCCCTCGTCGTCGGCGGCGCACTGGGGGTGCTGGCCCTCGCGCTCGGCGAGGCCGTCATGGTGTGGCTGCGCCGCTGGTTCGTGCTCACCCCCGCCACCGAGATCGAGTTCGGCATGCGTGCGGAGCTGTACTCGCGTCTGCAGAGCCTGCCCGTCGCGTTCCACGACCGCTGGCAGTCCGGGCAGCTGCTGAGCCGCATGATGCAGGACATCAGCCTCATCCGCCGGTGGATCTCGTTCGGACTGATCCTGCTGATCGTGAACATCCTCACGATCGGCATCGGCACCGTGCTGCTGTTCCGCTGGCACTGGCTGCTGGGGGCGATCTTCCTCCTCACCGGGATCCCGCTGTGGATCTCGGGGTACGTGTTCGAGAAGCGCTACGGCACTCTGGCCCGGCGCAGTCAGGATCAGGCCGGGGACCTCGCCACCAGCGTCGAGGAGAGCGTGCACGGCATCCGCGTGCTCAAGGCCTTCGGTCGTGGCAAGCACGCTCTGCGCAGCTTCAGCCGCCAGGCCGAGACGCTCCGCGAGACCGAGCTGAGCAAGGCTCGCGCGGTGGGGATGATCTGGTTCTGGCTCGACTTCATGCCGCAGATCGCCTTCGGGGCGAGCCTGATCACCGGCATCCTGCTCATCTTCGCCGGCGGGATCGACGTCGCGGAGCTGTTCGCGTTCTTCGCCATGGCGACGGTGCTGCGCTGGCCCATCGAGTCGATCGGATTCCTGTTCTCGTTCATGCTCGACGCGCGCACGGCCACGGACCGCCTGTTCGACATCTACCGCGAGGTCAACACCATCTCCGATCCCGAGAAGCCCGTGCACCTGTCCGAGCCGAGGGGGGAGCTCGCCTTCGAGGGTGCGCATTTCCGGTATCAGGATGCCGGGAGCGCGGAGCGCGACCTGCTCGACGGCATCGATCTGGTGCTGCGCCCCGGCGAGACGATGGCACTGGTGGGTCTGACCGGCTCGGGCAAGACGACGCTCACCACGCTGCCGGCGCGCCTGTACGACGTCACGGGAGGGTGCGTGACGTTGGACGGGGTCGACATCCGCGACCTCGAGCTGTCCGAGCTGCGCCGGCACATCGCGATGGCCTTCGAGGACGCCACACTGTTCTCCGCGTCCGTGCGGGAGAACGTGCTGCTGGGCCGCGCCGACCTCGACCTGCACAGCCCGGAGGCCGATCGGGTGCTGCGCGAGGCGCTCGACGTGGCGCAGGCCGGGTTCGCGGACACCCTCCCCGAGGGGCTGGAGACCGTCATCGGCGAGGAGGGGCTGAGCCTGTCCGGGGGGCAGCGTCAGCGCCTCGCGCTCGCGCGCGCCGTCGCCGCGGCTCCCCGGGTGCTCGTCCTCGACGACCCGCTGTCGGCGCTGGACGTCGACACGGAGGCGCTCGTGGAGAAGGCGCTGCGGCGCGTGCTGGCGGAGACGACGGCGCTCATCGTCGCGCATCGCCCGTCGACCGTGGCGCTCGCCGACCGCGTCGCGCTGCTGGAGAAGGGCAGGATCACGGCCGTCGGAACGCACTCCGAGCTGCTGCGCACCAGCGCGCACTATCGTCACGTGATCTCCAGCCTGGAGGCCGACGAGGCCGCCCGGACCGGAACCATCCCCGACGGATCCGACACCGCCGAGAAGGAGGTGCGGGCATGACCGTCGTCGGGACGCAGGGCGAGGACCGCTCGAACTACACCAAGGAGGAGAGCCGCGCCATCCGGCGGCGTTCGCTGCGCCTGCTGGGCTCGCTCGTGCGGCCGCTGCGCCTGCGCGTCGTGATGGCCGCGCTCGTGCTCGTCGTCTCGACGGGCCTGCAGGTGGCCGGGCCGATCCTGATCGGGATCGCACTCGACGACGCCCTGCCCCGGCTGCTGCAGGAGGCGGACTGGATGCCGGCGATCGCGGTCACCGCCGTGTACCTCGTCGCGGGCGCCGCGGGCGCGGCGCTGATCGGCTACTACGTCGTGCTCGCCGCCCGCATCACGCAGGCCGTGCTGCTGGATCTGCGCAAGCGCATCTTCCTGCACACCCAGCGGCTGAGCCTGGAGTTCCATGAGTCGTACACCTCGGGGCGCATCATCTCGCGGCAGACCAGCGACCTGGACTCCATCCGCGAGCTCCTGGACGGCGGTCTGAACAACCTCGTCTCCGGCGCGCTGTTCGGCGTCTTCACGTTCATCGCGCTCGTGATCGCGGACTGGCAGTCCGGCATCGTCCTGTTGCTGGCGGGCGTGCCTCTCGTGCTGCTCATGCGCTGGTTCCACCGGCGCTCGCAGCTGCTGTACCGCGAGTCGCGGGTGATCAGCGCGAAGGTCATCGTGCAGTTCGTCGAGACGATGACCGGCATCCGCGCGGTCAAGTCCTTCCGCAAGGAGGCCCGCAACGACGTCGCCTTCCGCGGGGTGGCGGGCGAGTACCGCGACATCAACCGGCGCTCGATGAACCTGTTCGGCACGTTCGATCCCGGCCTCATGGCCGTCTCGGCACTGACCACCGCCGCCGTCGTGCTGTGGGGCGGCCTCCGCGTCGCCGACGGCGCCCTGGGCGTCGGCGTGCTGCTGGCGGCCGTGCTGTACGTGCGGAACTTCTTCGCCCCCATGCAGGACATCGCGGGGTTCCTGAACTCCTATCAGTCCGCCGCGGCGGCGCTGGAGAAGGTCTCCGGAGTGCTGGAGGAGGTGCCGACGGTGCCCGACCCCGAGCAGCCCGTCGACCTGTGGACCTCGCGCGGGGCCGTGCGCTTCGATGAGGTCGCCTTCGGGTACAACGGCGAGAAGACGATCCTGCCGACGTTCACGCTGGACATCCCCGCCGGGCAGACGATCGCCCTGGTCGGCACGACGGGCGCCGGCAAGTCGACGCTCGCCAAGCTCGTGTCGCGCTTCT
This sequence comes from Microbacterium soli, assembly GCF_039539005.1. Lineage (NCBI taxonomy): Bacteria > Bacillati > Actinomycetota > Actinomycetes > Micrococcales > Microbacteriaceae > Microbacterium > Microbacterium soli. The sequence continues at coordinate 628,399 of NZ_BAABCP010000001.1, read as the reverse complement.
ACGATCCCACCGAGGGGGTGATCACGCTGGACGGCGTCGACCTGCGGGCGCTGCATCCCAAGGACCTGCGCCGGGCGATCGTCATGGTCACGCAGGCGGCGTACCTGTTCAGCGGAACCGTCGCCGACAACATCGCGCTGGGCAGGCCCGACGCGACGCTCGACGAGATCCGGGCGGCCGCGCGCGCCGTGGGCGCCGACGAGTTCATCTCCTCGCTGCCGGACGGCTATGACACGGATGTGAACAAGCGCGGCGGGCGGGTGTCGGCCGGACAACGGCAGCTGATCTCCTTCGCCCGGGCGTTCCTCGCCGATCCCGCCGTGCTCATCCTCGACGAGGCGACCGCGTCGCTGGACATCCCCTCGGAGCGGCTCATCCAGGATGCGCTGCAGACGCTGCTGGCCGATCGCACGGCCATCATCATCGCGCACCGGCTGTCGACCGTCGCGATCGCCGACCGCGTGCTGGTCATGGAGCACGGCCGGATCATCGAGGACGACACCCCCGACGCACTGGCGCAGGGCACCGGGAAGTTCGCCCGGCTGCACGCCGCCTGGCAGCAGACCCTCGTGTGACCTCGCCCGACCCGGCCCGACCGTCCGGCGCGCGGGCGGTTAGGCTGGGCGTGTGGATCCGATCTGGGCGACGGCGGCGGAGCTGTGGTGGCTCGCACCGAGCGCGGTCGGTGCGGGCGCGGCGGGATTCGTCGCGATTCGGAGGCGGCGGACCATGACCGGCAGACGGCTCGGATACGATGCGGCGCGGCTGGAGCTGCGTCAGGCCCGGCAGGAGGCGAGGGCGGCCGCGGATGCCGCCCGCATCGTCCGCGCGGAGACCGCGGGCGTCGTCGCCGATCGGGCCGCGGCCAGGACGGATGGCGCGGCTGTGGCGTCTGCGCGGCGCCGACTGCGCGAGGCGCAACGGGCGTCGAAGGCGTCCGCGGCACGGGTCAAGGCCGCGCGCGCCCGGGTGTCCGCCGAGCGCGCGGCGATCCGCCGCGGCGCGCATCCGCTGGATGCGGTGCGCGCCCGCCACGACCGGGTGCTGGCGCGCTGGATGGATTACGAGACGGACGCGGCGAAGGCGCTGGCGTTCCCCGCCATGAGCGATGCACGGCAGCCGTTCACGGCGGCGTTCCTCGCCGCCGTCGAGCAGGCCGGGGTGCTGCGCCCCTCCGCGCAGGAGCGACGCATGACGGCATCCGACTTCTCCCGGTACCGCCGGGCTGTGGACGATCTCGAGCAGGCGTTCGACATCGCAGAGCGCTCGGCGCGCGGCGAGAAGGTGCACCAGGAGCTGCCGGATGCGCTCCTGGAGGCCGCGCGGGCGATCATGGAGAAGGCGGCGGATGCGATCGACCGCACCTCCGAGCTCTTCCACTCCTGGGCCTCGAACCGCCGCGACCCCCGCTGAGGGCATCGCGCTGAGGGGCGGTCGTCACCACCCGGCGGCGGTTCTCACAGCCGTTCGCGGAGCCACCCGACCTGACGCACCCACTGGGCGTGCTGCCCGCCCTCGTGCCCGTTGAACGAGTACACCTCGATGGAGGCATCCGAGGACCCCACCTGGTTGAAGGCCGCGAAGACGCTGGAGGGGAGCACGATGCCGTCCATGAGAGCCACGGAGAACAGGGCGGGTGCGGTGATGCGGCGCGCAAAATTCACACCGTCGAAGTTCGACAGGGTGTCGAACACCTTGTCGACGCTGTCGCGGTGCACGGCCAGGTAGCGCTCGATCTCCCGGTAGGGGTGGTCGGGTGTCAGCTCGACGGATCGCCGGAAGTGGCACAGGAAGGGGACATCGGGCAGGGCCGCGAAGACGCCGTCGTGCAGGGCGGCGGCGGCGAGGGTGACGCCGCCGCCCTGACTCGCGCCGGTCACGCTCACGCGGGAGGCGTCGACGAAGGGGAGGGTGCGCACCGCGTCGACGGCCAGCACCGCATCGGTGAACAGACGGCGGTAGTAGTACTCGTCACGGTCGAGGATGCCGCGGGTCATGAAGCCGGTGGTGGCGCCGTCCGATCCGTGCGGGTCCGGCGTGTCCCCGCCCGAGCCCCAGTTGGCGCCTTGGCCGCGGGTGTCCATGAGCACATGCACGAAGCCCGCGGCCGCCCACTGCAGTTTCTCGCCGGGGATGCCGCGCCCGCCGCCGTAGCCGATGTACTCGACGACGGCGGGAAGCGGCGCCGCAGAGCGCGGTCGGGTCACCCAGGCGCGGATCCGCTCGCCGCCGAATCCGGAGAAGGCGAGGTCCTCGACGATGAGCTCCGTGACCGGCGTCTGCGCTGCGGACAGCTCCGGGGCGGAGGCCAGGGCGCGGGACTGCGAGATCGTGGTGTCCCAGAACGCGTCGAAATCCGGTGGGACCGCGACGTCGGGTCGGTAGGCGCGGAGTTCGTCGAGGGGCATGTCGGTCAGTGGCACGTGGACAGGCTACCGCTTGATCGGGGTGCCTCGCGCTTCCGTGGACATCGCCCTCGGGCTGGGATAGTGTCTCGGTGTTGAAACGCTTCGATAACCCGACGGAGAACACAGATCATGTCATCGCAGACGGTGGGACGCTCCCACTTCGAGGAGCTCATCGCCGAGCGCGGAATCGTGTTCGGAGGCGACTACAACCCCGAGCAGTGGCCGCGCGAGACGTGGGATGAGGACGTCCGGCTGATGCGTGAGGCCGGGGTGAATCTCGTGACCGTCGGCGTGTTCAGCTGGGCGACGATCGAACCGCGTCCCGGAGCGCGCGAATGGGGATGGCTGGACGAGGTCCTCGACCTCCTGCACGCGAACGGCATCGCCGTCGACCTCGCCACCCCGGTCGCATCGCCCCCGCCGTGGCTGGGGCTGCGGCATCCGGACGTGCTCCCCGTCGACCGGGACGGCGTGCGCCTGGTCGCCGGATCCCGCAACCAGTTCTCCCCGGCATCGCGAACCTATCGGGCGCACGCGCTCGCCGTCACCCGCGACCTCGCCGAGCGGTACGTCCGGCATCCGGCCGTGCGCATGTGGCACGTCGGCAACGAGTACGGTCAGCTCGACTACGGCGATGAGGCCGCCCGCGAGTTCCGGCTCTGGCTGCAGCGGCGCTATCACGACATCGACGCCCTCAACAGCGCCTGGGGCACCGCGTTCTGGTCGCAGCGCTACGACTCCTTCGAGGAGATCCTGCCGCCACGACGGATGCCCTACCTGGTGAACCCGGCCCAGTCGCTGGACTTCCGGCGGTACAGCTCCGACCAGCTGCTGGCCTGCTTCACCGAGCTGCGCGACGCGATCCGCGCCACCGGCGCCGAGCAGCCGATCACCACGAACTTCATGGGCTTCTTCGCCCATGTCGACTACCACTCCTGGGCGGACCACGTGGACGTGGTCGCCGACGATCAGTACCCCGACCCGGCGGATCCGGATGCCGCGAGCAGCACCGCGCTCGTCCAGGACCTCATGCGCTCCCTCGGCGGCGGCCGCAGCTGGATGCTCATGGAGCAGGCGGTCAGCGCCGTCTCCTGGCGCGCGCACAACCTGCCCAAGTCGCCGATGCGCGCACGGCTGGACTCGCTGCAGGCGGTCGCACGAGGGGCCGACGGCGTCTGCTACTTCCAATGGCGACAGGCCCGGTCGGGAGCGGAGCGGTTCCACTCCTCGATGCTGCCGCACGCCGGCGCCGACACCGAGGTCTTCCGAGGCGTGCGGAGGCAGGGCGCCGACCTGAAGCGGCTGTCCTCCGTGGCCGGCGCCGGGGTGCCGACGGACGTCGCGATGATCTTCGACTGGCCCAGCTGGTGGGCGGGGGAGGAGCCCGCACGGCCGACGGAGCGGCTCTCCACGATGACGGAGGTGGCGCGCTGGTACCGGGCGCTGTGGCGCCGAGGCATCGCGGTCGACGTGGTGCCGGCCGAAGCGCCCCTGGACGCGTACCGCGTGATCCTCGTGCCGCACTCGTACATCGTCACGCCCGAGGCCGCGACGTCCCTCTCCGCAGCTGCCGCGCGCGGCGCCCAGGTCGTCATCGGGCCGTTCAGCGGCGTCGCGGACGAGAACGCCGCCATCGTCCAGGGGCGCTCGCCCGCGCTGCTGCGGGAGCTGATCGGCGCCAGCGGTGAGGAGTGGGCGGCGATCGAGCAGGGCGAGATCGAATTCTCCGCCGAGACGGACGGGACCGGCGACACCGTCGCCGGCAGGCGGCACGGGGTCGACATCCTCGCCGAGCGCCTGCGCGGTGACGGCGCGCAGGTCCTCGCCGTTCACCGTGGGGGAGACCTCGACGGCATCCCCGCCATCACCCGGCACGGCAGTGCATGGTACGTGGGGGCGGTCGTCGCCGACAGTGCGCTGGATGCCGTGGTCGCCCGCGTGCTCGCCGAGGCCGCCGTGACGGGTCCCGTGCCCGGCATCGACGTGCTCCCGGACGGGCTGGAGGCCGTGCGCCGCGGGGATGTGCTGTTCCTGCTGAACCACGGTGAGCACTCCGTGGAGGTGCCGGTGACGGCGGGCTCGATCGACCTGCTCACCGGCGAGGAGACCGCGGACGTCGTCGGCGTCGCCCCCGGGGACGCCCGTGCGCTGAGCGAGAAGCGCGGCGGGCAGGGCTGATCGTCCGGGCCGGCACGATTCGAGCCGGCCCGGACGAACCGCTACTCGGTCGGCGAACCGAGGTCGGCGGAGTAGGCGCGTGCGGTGCCGTCGGGGGCGGTGACGGTGACGGATGCCGTGCCCTCGCCGCCCGGGAAGACGCGCAGACGCAGACCGTCGTGGTAGTCGTAGTCCGGGCGATCCTCGCGTGCACCCCACGGCAGCACCGTGCCGGGACGGACGTACAGCGGCAGTGAATCGTAGCCGTGCACCTCCTCCCGCCAGGATCCGCCCGACACGGTCTCACCGGTCAGCAGCGACGTCCACCGCCCTGCGGGCAGATAGAACTGCACGGCGCCGTCAGCGCTGAACACCGGGGCGACCAGGAGATCGGGGCCGAGCATGTACTGCCGGTCCAGATGGCCGGCGGCGGGGTCGTCGGGGAACTCCAGGGCCATGGGACGCATGAGCGGCACGCCGGTGCGGGTGGCGTCGAGCCCGAGCTGGTGCAGGTACGGCATCAGTCGCATCTTCAGCCGGGTGAAGCGTCTGGTGACCTCCACGGCCTCCTCGTCGAACGCCCACGGCACCCGGTAGGAGCCGGAACCGTGGAAGCGCGAGTGCGACCCCAGCAGTCCGAACGCCGTCCAGCGCTTGAACACGCCCGCGTCCGGGGTGCCTTCGAACCCGCCGATGTCGTGGCTCCAGAACGCGAATCCGCTCATGGCGAGGGACAGCCCGCCGCGCAGCGTCTCGGCCATCGACGCGTATGTCGAGGTGGAGTCCCCGCCCCAGTGCACGGGCATGCTCTGCCCGCCCGCGGTCGCCGAGCGCGCGAACACCACTGCATCGCCGGCGCCCCTGGTCTCGACCAGCACGTCGTGCACGGCGCGGTTGTACAGCTGGGCGTACAGGTTGTGCATCCGCTCCGGGTCCGCGCCGTCGGCCCAGACGACGTCGGTGGGGATGCGCTCGCCGAAATCGGTCTTGAAGCAGTCCACGCCCTGGTCCATCAGCCGACGCAGGTGGGACTGGAACCACGCGGTGGCATCCGGGTTCGTGAAGTCGACCAGGCCCATGCCGGCCTGCCACAGGTCCCACTGCCACACCGAGCCGTCGGGACGGGTGACGAGGTAGCCGCGATCGGCCGCCTCGCGGAACAGCGGCGACCGCTGGGCGATGTAGGGGTTGATCCACACGCACACGCGCAGGTCGCGCTCGTGTAGGCGGGAGAGCATGCCCTCCGGGTCGGGGAACACGCGGGGATCCCACTCGAAGTCGCACCAGTTGAACTCGCGCATCCAGAAGCAGTCGAAGTGGAACACCGACACCGGCAGCTCGCGCACGGCCATCTCGTCGATGAACGAGTTCACGGTCTGCTCGTCGTAATCGGTGGTGAAGCTCGTCGACAGCCACAGTCCATACGACCAGGCCGGGACCACGGGCGGTCGGCCGGTGAGGGCGGTGTACCTGCCGAGCACCTCCTTGGGTGTGGGGCCCGCGATGACGAAGTACTCCAGGACCTCACCGGAGACGGAGAACTGCACGCGCTCCACAGCCTCGGAGCCGACCTCGTAGGACACGTGCCCGGGGTCGTTGACGAGCACTCCGTACCCGCGGCTGGAGAGGTGGAAGGGGACGTTCTTGTACGCCTGCTCGCTGGAGGTGCCGCCGTCGGCGTTCCACACCTCGATCGACTGCCCGTTCTTCACCAGCGGTCCGAAGCGCTCGCCCAGGCCGTAGATGAGCTCGCCGACACCCAGGTCGAGCTGCTCGTGGATGAAGGTCGAGCGCTGCGGTGCCGCCGAGTCCTGCCGGGCGTTCCCGACGATCCCGGGATCCACCTCGGCGTCCGCGGTGAGGGTCATCCAGCCCTGCGCCTTGTGCCCGCTGCCGGTCACCCGCCGTCCGCCGATCTCGAAGGACAGGTCCCAGGGGGCGCCCGGGGCGATGCGCGCGACGAGCGAGCCGGCGTCCAGGCGTCCGCCGTCCTCGCCGATCGACGCGGATGCCGTACCGCCTCCCGCGCCGGGCAGGTCGAACCCGCCGTGCCACGGGCGGCCGACGTGGTGGGCGATGCGCACCCGGATCACGCCCTCGGCGGGCGAGGACAGCGTGGTCGTCAGCACCGGCCGGTTGAGCACGTCGCCGCGCTTGGTGATGACCGACGTCGGGGCGGTGATGACCAGCCCCGGCCCGTCCGGGGTGTCCTCGGTGCGGTCGATGTCGTACGCCTCCTGGGCGTACAGGGCGGTGACTCCCGGTCGGAGCTGCCAGAACCCGTCGGTGAATTTCATTACTTGATCGCTCCTGCCGTGATGCCGCGAGTGAGTGTGCGTTGGAAGATGAGGAAGAAGATGAGTGTCGGGATGATGCCCAGCAGCGCCGATGCGCTCGTGGTGGTCACATCCATGAGCCGGTCGCCCTGCAGCACGCTGATGGCGACGGGGACCGTCTGGTTCGCGTTGGACGCGAGGAACGTCAGCGGGATGAGGAACTCGTTCCACGTCCAGATGAAGAAGAAGATGAGCAGTACGGACAGGGTCGGACGGCTGATCGGGAAGACCACGCGCCACAGGATCTGCCACCGGCTCGCCCCGTCGATGGAAGCGGCCTCGAGCACCTCCTTGGGGAAGGTGCCGTACACGGAGGAGAGCAGGTACGTGCCGAACGCGGCCTGGATGACGGTGAACACGATGATGACCGACCAGACGTTGTCGTACAGGCCGACGCTCTTGAACATGTAGTAGAGCGGGTACAGGAGCGCCTCCTGCGGCAGCAGGTTGGCCATCAGGAACAGCAGCACGATCCAGGTTCTGCCGCGCACTCGCCCGATGCCGATCGCGAAGGCGTTGAGCACGGATATGAGCACGGCGAGGAGGGAGACGACGCCCGAGATGAGGATCGAGTTCCATACCTTCTCGGGGAAGTTCACCCGTTCCCAGAACTTCGAGATGCCGGTGAAGTCGAGTTCGCTGGGCAGGGCGAGCGGGCCCGAGAGCGCGTAGTCCACGGGTGACTTGAACGAGTTGACGAGCACGAGATAGAACGGCACGAGCACGAGGACGCCGCCGACGACGACCAGCGCCAGCAGGAGCCAGTCGACCGGCCGCCTGCGCGTCATGCCGCCTCGTGCGCGCGGCCGGGTGCGATCCCCGGTCACGACCGCGGTGGTGGTGGTCACAGTCCCGCCCTCTCCTTCTGCTCCATGGAGTTCTGCACGCGGATGAACACGATCGACACGATGACGACGACGATGGTCAGCACGGTGGCGATGGTCGCGCCGTAGCCGATGTTCCGCTTGGTGAAGAACTCCTGATACGCGTAGTAGGCCGGCACGAGCGTCGCCCCCGCCGGTCCGCCGCGGGTGATGACGTACACGGGGCCGAACACCTTCAGCGCGGCGATCGTGCACGTGAGGGTCACGACGAAGATCTCCGGTCGGATGATGCTGACGGTGATGGCGGAGAAGCGCTGCACCCAGTTGGCGCCGTCGAGTTCGGCGGCTTCGTACAACTCGGGGTCCACCCGCTGCAGCGCCGCCATGAAGATGACGACGGGGTAGCCGAGCTGCACCCACACCATGACGACCATGAGGACGATCAGGGCCGAGGGCATCTGCCCGAGCCAGTCGACGGCGGGGATGCCGATCCAGCCGAGCATCTGGTTGAGTGCGCCGTCGCTGTCGGGGCGCACGATCCAGCCGATGACGATGCCGGCGACCACGACGGGGAGGATCTGCGGGAGGTAGTAGGTCGCGCGCAGGAAGCTGCCGACTCTGCCGCCGAACTTGCGGCCGATCACGTCGAACAGCAGCGCGGCCACGAGCAGACCCAGGATCGTCGGCACGACGACCATGGCGAGGATCATCCACACCGAGTTCGTGAACGACGTCCAGAAGTCGTCGTCGGTGAGCAGCTTCTGCCAGTTCTCCAGTCCGATGAACTCGGGTGCGCGCACGCCGCGCCATTTCTGGAACGTCAGGAAGACGTTCCATCCCAGGGGGATGAGAACGATGACCAGCAGCAGGATGAAGCCGGGAAGCAGGTACAGCCAGTAGGCGCCGGCGCCGCCACGGCCCTGAGGGATCGCCGGCTGTTCGCGCGGCACGGCGGTACGTTCTCCGCGAGTGATGAGTGTCATGTCCAGTGCTCCTCGGACGGGCCGGGGCGGCAGAGGGGGTGCCGCCCCGACGCCGTCGGTCAGCGGAAGTCCGCGGTTCCCTCGTCGTAGGCCTCGCCGAGGCCCTCGTTGGTGGCCTGGACGTCCTCGACCCCGGTGATCAGGCCCTGCAGCTGCTGGACGATCACGTCGTAGAAGCCGGGTGCCGGCCAGTCCGGGTAGAAGGCCAGTCCGTCCTTCTCGAGGATGCCGTTGAAGGTGCCGATGAGCTCGGAGCTCTTCTCATCCGTGATGTCGGCGGGGTCGGCCGCGACGGGCAGGCCGCCGTTGTTGCCGATGATGGCCTGGATCTCGGGGCGCATCGTGATGTCGATGAACTCGTAGGCCAGCTCCTTGTTCGCCGCGTTCTCCGGGACGACCCACAGGTTGCCGGACGAGCCGAGCGACAGATCGGCTCCGGGGAACGCGGTCATCGTCCAGTCGAAGCCGGTGGCCTCGGCGACGAATCGGCCGAACCACCACGATCCGGAGACGAAGATCGGCGCCGTGCCGTTGATGAACGACACCCCGGCATCCTCCGCCTTGATGGAGGAGACGTCGTCGGCGATGTAGCCCTTGTCGACGTATTCCGCGAGCGTCTCGGTCGCGGAGGTGATCACGGGGCCCTGCCAGTCGACGGGGTTCTTGTACAGCTGGTAGTCGTCGACGAAGCCGCGATCGCCCTCCCGCAGCGCCAGCTGGTACCACAGCTGGCCGAGTGGGTACTCGGCGCCGGCCTCCGCGAGAGGGGTGATGCCCTTCGCGACGAACGCGTCGAGCACATCGACGAACTCGTCGTAGGTGGTGGGGATCTCCAGGCCGGCGTCGGCGAAGGCGTCCTTGTTGTAGTACACACCGACGAACTCGCCGTAGTTCGGCACCCCGTACCAGGTGTCGCCACCCATCACGCCGTCGTCGCTGTACTTCGCGGTGGTCTGGAGGGACGGGGCGAGCTTGTCGGCCCAGCCGTACTCGTCCACGGCATCCGAGATGTCGGCGATCAGGCCGGTGGAGGCGAGGAAGCCGGCCGTGGCGTTGCCCTTGTTGAACTCCATCAGATCGGGGGCCGCGTCCGTGTCGAGCACCTGGCTCGCGGTCTTCTGGATCTGCTCGAAGGACTTCTCCTCGAACTCGACGGTCGCGCCGGTCTCCTCCTCGAAGATCGTGATGGCCTCGGCCCAGGCCTTGCCCATGGCGCTGTCGGCGCCCTCGTAGTGCCAGAGGCGGAGCGACTGCCCGTCCTCCTCGTCTCCTCCGGACGGAGCGCACCCGACCAGGGCGACTCCTGCGGCGGTGAGGCCGGCCAGTCCGGCCAGCAGCTTCGTTCTGCGATTCGTGCGTGCCATCGTCGGCACTCCTTTGCGTCAGGGCCCCGGGGAGGGCCGCGAGTTGTTACATCGGGTCTTCAGTTGTGGGAAGGGGGAATCGAAGCGTTTCGATCTCGCGCATGCGTCATCGCGGTGCTTCGGGCCGGGCTCAGTCCGCGTGCGCGCGGACGGAGCCGGCGGCGCGGTACACGGGTGGGATCAGATGCACTTCGGGCGGGGTGCCCCTGTGCTCGAGATGGCGCAGGGCCGTCTCGACGGCGAGCGTGCAGGATTGTGCGGGATCGAGCGGGATGACGTCGATCGGAACGCCGAGCGCGGCCGTGTCGAACGTCGTCGCGGCGGAGATCACCGACACATCCTGTCCGACGCGGAGGCCGCGCTCCGCCAGCACCGACAGCAGCACCTCATGGACATCGTCCACGGCGTGGACGATGAAGGCGCGGTCGCCGCGTGCGAGGGCGTTCTCGACGGCGGATCGCACCGTCGCCTCCTCCGTGGCGACCCGGCCGGAGGAGGTGGTCTGCAGCTGCACGCCGCGGGTGCGGGCGCGATCGACGACGCCCCGACGCAGGCGGCGCGCGAAATTCGAGGTTCGGTACGCGACGACGGGCTGGCCCAGCAGTGTGATCGCCGTGTGCCCGGCGTCGGCGAGTCGGTCGACGGCCATGCGGCCGGCGGCCTCGAAGTCCAGATCGACGCACGTGAGTCCCTCGGTGTCGTCGGGGATGCCGATGAAGACCGTCGGCGTGCTGATCGACCGGGCGATCTCGACGCGGGCGTCGTCGGGGGCGACGTCGAGCACGAGCGTCGCATCGACCAGACGGCTGGAGGTGACCCGGCTCATGCCCTGCGAGGCCTGCTCCTCGGTCAGGAGCAGGATGTCGTAGTCGTGCCGGCGGGCGGCGACGGCCGTGGCGAGCACGAAGGCCATGTGCGTGGGGGCGTGCGTGTCGGCGCGCAGCGGCTCGGTGAGCGCGAAGATGTGCGTGCGTCGTCCCGCCAGCATCCGGGCGCCGGCGTCCGGCGTGTACCCCAGTGCGGCGGCGGCGTCCTCGATGCGACGACGGGTCTGCTCGGCGACGGGTCGTTTGCCGCTCAGCGCGTAGGAGACGGTGCTGATGGAGACGCCGGCTGCTCGAGCCACCTCGTGGATCGTCGTCATCGGTACTCCATCGTTCCTGGGTGTGAAGGGGTGATCGAAGCGCTTCGATCACCGTGACAGTGAATATAGTGCTCGTCGAGTGTCATGTCAAGCTCTTGGGGTGCGTGACGGGAAGTCTCCGGGCTGCAGCAGGACGGTCTCCTCCATGCCGATCTCCACGGACACGGCTCGTCCCCGCCAGAGAACACGATGCACGCCTGCGGCCTCGGCGCGTCGGGCTCGGAGCCGCGCTTCGACGAGCTCTCCATCCGCCCATTCGAGATCGACGATGATGCCCGGTCTGGCGATCAGACCGCGAACGCATCCGTCCCCCAACTGCCGGGGAAGCGCAGGAAGCAGGACGATGCCCCGGTGCGACTGCAGCAGGCACTCGGCGAGCGCACCGACGTAACCCAGATTCGCGTCGATCTGGAACGGCGGGTGCGCGGCGAACAGGTTGGGGTAGAGCCCGCCCGCCCACGGGCCGGAGACCGTCTGCGCGTCGCGCAGGAGCATCTCGATCAGCCGACCCGTCCGGGCCTCATCTCCGAGACGCGCCCACAGGGCCAGCTTCCACACCAGCGACCAGCCGCTGGAGTCATCGCCCCGCCGCTCCAACGTGGCCGCGGCGGCTGCCCGCGCGCGCGGGCTCCAGTCCTCGGTCCCGGGGAACAGCCCGAGAAGATGGCTCATGTGACGGTGGTGCGGGTCCTCCTCGGTCCGGGCGACGTCCCACTCCACGATTCTCCCGTCGGCGGTGACGGCGGGGCTCCGCGCGAGTCCGCTCAGGCGGGCCGCGGCGGCAGCGGCGACCTCGTCGTCGGCGAGTTCGAGAGCCTGCGCGGCACGCACGGTCCGCTCCAGGACCATCCGCACCAAGGACAGGTCCATTGTGCTCGTGCTCGCCAGGGATGCTGCCCGCCCGTCGTCCAGGAGGTAGGCGTTCTCCGGGGAGGTCGATGGCGAGGTGCGCCCGTCCCGGTGCCAGGAGAGGGCGAATGTGGCGGCCCCGCGCAGCGCCGGCCAGATGCGCGCCAGCTCGGCGGCGCCCGCCGCGCCGAACTCCCACGGCTCCGTGAGCATGCTCGCGAGCCATGCGCCGCCCATCGGCCAGAACGCCCAGCGCGGATCGCCCGACCCGCGCCCGGGCGATGTCGAGTAGAGCCAGGCATCCGTGTTGTGGTGGACGGTCCATCCCGGAGCACCGTACAGTCGTGAGGTGTGCGCGGCCGCCGCTTCGGAGAGCGCGAGGGTGAAGTCCGAAAGCGCTTCGGCGGCCGCGCTGAGCCCGGTGACGTGGGCACCCCAGTAGTTCATCTGCGTGTTGATGTTCACGGTGTAGGCACTGCCCCAGGGAGGGCGCATCTCGGCGTTCCAGATGCCCTGGAGAGTGGCGGGGAGGCCGCCGGGCCGTGAGGAGGAGACCAGCAGATAGCGCCCGTAATGGAACAGCAGGGCGGCGAGGTCGGGGTCGCGTGCGAGCATGCCGGCCGGATCCGTGCGCGCCCGCGCCAGTCGTGAGGCGGTGTCGAGCTCCGAGTGATCCGGGCGGAACGAGAGGTCGACCCCGTCGAGTGCGTCGCGCATCCGCGTGCGTGCGTGCTGCCGCAGGGCGTCCGCGCCCTGCGACTGCGCGGCGTCGAGCCGGGCGAGAGCACTCTGCAGGGCGTCGTGCGCGTCGCCCGTCGGCGGGCGACCGGGCGCGGTGTAGGTGGTGGCTGCCGCGACCATCACGACGGTGCGTTCCGGCGCGTGCAGCACCCGGGCCACGAGCGCCGCTCGGAGCGCCGCACCCTCCTGAGTCGACCACACGGCGCCGGGAAGATCGGGTTCGTGCCCCGGCGCGACATCGCTGGGCAGCCGCAGCAGTAGCGCACTCGTGTGCGTGTCGACGTCGACCGGAAGCGGTGCGTCTCCGGCTCCCGGACCGTGCAGTGGCGAGGACAGCACGGCGCTCACCGGCGCTGCCGGTTCGATCGTGTGCACGAGGACGCTCTGCTCCGGCGCGATGAAGGTGGTCGTCCGATGCGCGGAGGTGGTCGACGTGTGCAGTCCGGTGCCGATGTCGAGCTCGCGGGTGAGCTGCGAATCGTCCGGGGCCGTTTCCGTGGTGATGACGACCGAACCGAGGGGAACGAATGACTGGGCGTACGACGTCTGCATCGCCTGCAGCGGCGCCTCGGCTCCGACGGGGTCGCCCCCGGCGATGGCTGCGCGAGCCTCGGAGAGCAGTTCGGAGCACCGTGCGGCATCCGGCAGGGGGTGGGCCGCCTCGGAGTGCGGGGATCCCGACCATGCGGTCGCATCGTTGAGATGGATCGTGGTCGACGACACGCCTCCGTCCGTCATGGCCCCCAGGCGGCCGTCACCGAGCGGCAGGCACTCCAGCCACGTCCGAGCCCTGCCCCGATACCGAAGAGCACGCATCTCAGCCTCTGATGCTGCCTGCGCTCAGGCCGGCTCGCCAGAACCGCTGCAGCGACAGGAACACGATGGCGATGGGGATGATCGAGACCAGCGAACCGATCACCGTGAGGATCTGGAGCCCCGGGATCGTGATCGAAGCCTGGCTCCAGCCCGTCAGTCCGACCGTGAGCGGCATCAGCGAGGAGTCCGTGAGGACGAACAGGGGGAGGATGTAGCTGTTCCAGCTGCCGAGGAAGGCGAACAGCAGCACCGTGACCATGCCGGATGACATCAGCCGCAGCCCCAGTGTCGTGAAGATCCGCAGCTCACCGGCACCATCGAGGCGGGCGGCTTCGATGAGGGAGATCGGCACGGAGCCCTGCGCGTAGATGAAGGAGAGCAGAACGCCGAACGGATAGCACAGAGCGGGCAGCAGCAGGCCGAAGTAGGTGTTGTCCAGGCCGAGGTGGACGAGCAGCACGTAGGTCGGCTGCGCGATGACCGTCCCCGGCACGAGCAGGCTCGCCAGCACCACGGCGATCAGTGCGGATCTGCCGCGGAAGCGGTAGACGGCCAGCGCGTATCCGGTGATGGCGCAGACGAGGGTGGTGAACGCGGATCCGATCACGGAGTAGATGATCGAGTTCAGCGTCCACCGCCAGAAGATGCCGTCCTGGTGAGTGCTGAGCGCGACGAGGTTGTCCCAGAGATGCCAGTCCGCGAACGCGAATCCGGGAGTGGAGAACAGGTCTCCCGTCGATTTGGTGGACGCGATCACCAGCCACAGCACAGGGACGAGGAAATACGCGGCGACGACGACCATCACCGTCGTGACGATCGCCATCCATCCTCTGCTGACGCGGTCGCCGTTGACGAAGATCGTCCGGGTCCGCGCATCGAGCGGTGGTGCGACGGGGGAGCTCGGGCGGGTCAGGAGGTCAGATGCCATCGGTGGCCGCCTTTGCATTGGCCCTGTTCGCGGCGAGCAGGAGGAGCGAGACGATGAGCGTCGCCAGACCGAGGACGACCGCCATCGCGGAGGACAGGTTCGCGTTCTTGCCGAGAGTCGAGGTCGCGTAGATGGCCATGTTCGGTGTGAAATCGCTCGGGATGTTCGAGGTGATGCTCTGCAGCACCTGGGGCTCGTTGAACAGCTGCAGCGTGCCGATCACGCTCGAGAGGGTCGTCAGCAGCACCGCCGGGGTGATCATCGGCAGCTTGACCTGGAGAGCGGTGCGCACCTCGCCGGCCCCGTCGATCCTCGCCGCCTCGTACATCTCCCGGGGGACGGACTGCAGAGCGGAGAACAGGATGATCATGTTGATGCCGATCAAGGACCACAGGTTGATGTTCCCGATCGCGAACCAGACCGTGCCGGGGCCGAGCAGGTCGATGTCGACCCCGAAGGAGGACAGGAACTGCAGGAGCGGACTCACGGAGGGCTGATAGAGGAATCCCCACAGCAGAGCGGCGATGACCGTGGGGACCGCGTAGGGGAGGAACACGGCGAATTGGAAGAAGCGCTTCGCCCTGACCAGCGCGGAGTCGAACAGGAGCGCGAGCGCGGCGGCGATGATCATCATGACCGGGACCTGGATCAGCCCGTAGAGGATGACCCGGGGGAAGCCCAGGAGGAAGTCCTCGTCCGCGAACACGCGGATGAAGTTCTCGAGACCGGTGAATTCGACCGAGGTGCCGCCAAATCCCAGGCCGCTCGACTTGCGGGAGAACAGACTGTTGAGCACTCCCACGATGATCGGCGCCACGAGGAACACGAGGAAGAGGACGGTGAACGGCGCCACGAACGCGTAGGGCACCCACGGCCTCCCGGCGCCGGAGAACCGGCGCCGGGAGGCCGTGGCCAGTGGAGCGGTCACAGGGTCAGCCCTTCACACTGAGGCCGCGGGATTCGAGGTCTGCGACGGCGGCCTGCTGCGCCGTGTCGAGAGCCTGCAGGAATGTGCCCTCGCCGCCGACGACCTTCGCGAACTCGTCCAGCAGCACGGTCTGGATGGCACCGTAGTTGGGGCCCTCCACCCAGGTCGCGGGAGTCTGCTTCGCGGATTCGATGAAGACCTCGTTGACGACCTGACCGCCGAAGAAGTCCGAGGGCGCGGTCAGGGCATCCGATGCCAGTCCGTTGAGCGTCGACGGGAACAGGCCGCCCACGGTGATGAGGGCGTCCTGCGTGTCGTCGGACCCGTTCAGCCACGCGGCGAACTCCGCGGCCGCTGCGGCGTTCTCCGTGTTCTTCAGCACCACCACGGCCGCGCCGCCGGAGTCGCCGGAGTTCTCCGAGCCGGCGTTCTTCGGCATCGGCGCCACGCGCCACTTCCCCGCGGTGTCGGCGGCGTTCTCGACGATGGACGTCGGGAACCACGCGGCATAGGTGATCGTGGCGATCCGGCCGGAGTTCACCAGTGCCCAGTACTCCGGGGTCCACATCTGCTCGGTGGTGACCAGGTCCTCGTCGAGCAGGGTCTGCCAGCGTTCGGCGACGAGCCTGCTTCCCGCGTCGTTCACGCCGACCGTCCAGGCGTCGCCGTCGATGCCGTACCAGCTGCTCTCCGCCTGCTGGATCTCCTGGGCCCATTGCCCGATCTCCGAGGGGGAGAGGTTGGCGATCCGCACCTCGGGGTCGGCGGCCTTCAGGGCTCGAGCCGTCTCGAGATACTCGTCCCACGTCTCGGGCATCTCGAGACCGAGATCCTCGAAGATGTCGGTGCGGTACATCGTCGCCGCCGGACCGATGCCCTGGGGGACGCCGTAGACCTGTCCGTCGAAGGACACGGCGGCCCAGGATGCGGGCGTGTAGTTGTCCTCGTGTTTGGAGACGTACTCGGTGATGTCGACGACGCGCTCGCTGATCACGTAGTCGGGGAGATCATGGGTGGACAGCTGCACGAGGTCGGGTCCTTTACCGGCGTCGACGGCGGCCTCCACCTTCTGGCCGTCGTCTCCGGTCATGCGGTGGAACTCCACGTGGATGTGGTCGTTCTGCTCGTTCCACTGCGCGACGAGATCTTCCAGACCGGGGACCCAGCCCCAGAAGTCGACGGTGACCGGCTCATCGGCGGTGCCCGTGCCCGGAGCGGGGTCGGAAGAGGAGGAGCACGCGGCCAGAGCCAGTGCGGCAAGGGCCGGTGCGAGGGCGATCGCGGTCCATCGGAGGGGAACGCGGGAGGATGCTCGGGGAGATTTCATGTGCTGATTCCTTTCGGACGACGCTGTCTGGCTTCGGGGCGGAAGAGGAGTTCCACGGGGAACCTCCGGACCCCATTTTGTGTTTCGCCAATACATAAAGTCAAGGAGATTTCACAAATTGATCCGATGTCTGGGTTGGATCGAGAAGCGAGGGAGGATGAGTGCCGCGGAACGATCCGCCGTTCGGGGCGTCTCACGGGCGTCTCCCCAGGACCGGTGAACCCCAGGAATACGGTGTTTTCTGGCGCACATGACCCCAAAAGTCCGCATGATTGCGGAGGTGGTCATGATCGCGTCAGTCGGCACGCCGAGCGGGGAACGTAGGATCGGAGATCCGACTTCTTCGGCGTCCGGAGACGAACCGGCGCCGGTCGGCGGCTCGTCAGCTGGAAAGGAGCAGTCGCGTGGCGCAGACGGCGGCCGCCCAGGCGTAGTCGGAGAACTCGAACGGATGCATCTCGACGCGGGGCGGTGCGGACGCGGGGTCGAGGGCCGCGGCCGTTGAGGCGAACAGCAGCGCGGGGTTCCGCGCGATGATCGGAAGGCCCTCGCCGGTGACGATCACCTTCTCCACATCCGTGATGCTGACCAGGGTTCCGATCACCACGCCCAGGGCACGGACGGCGTCATCGAGGATGCTCGTGCATCCGGCGTCCCCGTCGGCGGCGCGCGCCACGACGGCCCTGACGGGAGCGCCGGCGCGGCGCTCGATGGCGGGTCCGGTGACGTACGCCGAAACGCATCCGACGTGCCCGCGATCGCATTCCGGCCCGGAGTCGTGCACGCGGAGATGCCCCACTTTGCCCGGGCGCCCCCCGGCGCCTCGGATGAGGTCGTCATCGACGACGATGCCCGCGCCGATGCCCGCGCCCAGTCCGATCAGCGCCATGGAACGACTGCCGCGTCCTGCACCGAACCAGTGATGCGCCGTGGTGAGCGCCTGGACATCGTTCGCGATCTCGGTGGGCAGACCGGTGCGCTCGGCGACCAGGCGCACGAGAGGCACGGCGTCCCAGCCGAGGAAGTGCGAGCCGACCACCTCCCGTTCACCGTCTGCGCCCGTGATGTCCCCGGCGAGGCACACCCCGATGGCGGCGATCCTGGGGTGGTCTCGGCGCATCTCATCCACCACGTGTCCGATGAGATCGACGACGTCGTCGACGGATCTCGAGCGGAACTTCTTCTCGGAGGTGCTCACGACGCGGGCCGACAGATCGGTGACGGCGCAGTACAGGGCGTCCCCGGTGAGTTTGATGCCGATGAAGTGCGCGGCCTCACCGCGCAGATGGAGAGTCCCCGAAGGGCGTCCGCGACTCCTGCGCGTCTCGGTGCCGCCCTCACTGGCGAGGCCCAGGTCGACGAGGTTCCGGGCCAGACGCATCAATGACGCCCGAGACAGTCCTGTGCGGCGCGTCAGCTCGGCGCGGGAATGCGACCCATGAACGAGGAGCTCGAGCAGGACGGAGCGCTGCGCATCATGCAGGTCGGGCCACGACCAGGAGGGTTCGGCCATGGGGCCGAGCCTAATGAGGGATCATGCATTTTGTTGCATTGCGATACGTAAAGTCGGGAGCGTCGGGGTCACGACGAGCGTCCGGGGTGCGCGCGCTCGGGGCTCCGTGCGCGGCGCGGGCGCTCCCGGGTCGATCCTCGGCTCGCCGGGGAGAGCCGAGGACGGCGACGGGGTCTCGGTGGGGGAGGGGATCCGAGGCCCCGCCGCCGGTTCAGTCCGTGACGCGGATCTGGGCGATGACCTCGGAGTACTCGGTCTCGCCGACGGGCTCGAAGCCCACTCGCCGGAAGAAGGCCTCGGGCCCGTCCTCACCGGCCTCGTAGATCACGTTCACGTGACCGACGCCCCGCGCACGGGCCTCGTCGATCAGAGTCTTGACGGCGAAGCGGCCGATGCCCCGCCCCTGGTCGTCGGCATCGACGTTGATCCGCCACAGCACGCTTCGGAAATGCTCGTCGGGCGCGTCGGCGTTGAAGCTCGCGCTCACGAACCCGACCACCTGGTCCCCGTCGAGAACCACGCGCTGCCAGGAGGTCTGCGGGTTCACGACCGTCGCGGCGATGCCGTACGACACCGGCGCGAGGAACTGCTCCTGCCCCGGCTTGAGGGACAGGTTGTTGACGGCGACGATCGTCGCCGCGGACAGTTCGACCACACGCAGTTCCGACATGCACCCAGGCTAGCGTGTGATCGACCTCGTGTGGCGGAAACCGGGCGCCGGAGTCGAGAGGCGCCACGCATGACGCCGATCAGACTCGGGTATCTTGGTATCAAGATAAAATCTGCCTTCGCGAACGGAGATCCGGTGACCGACGACGCCATCATCTACACCTACACGGACGAGGCGCCGGCGCTGGCCACGGCGTCCTTCCTGCCGATCATCAGGGCGTACACCGGCCAGGCGGGCATCGCGGTGGAGACGCGGGACATCTCCCTCGCGGGGCGCATCCTCGCGGCGTTCCCGCAGAAGCTCACCCCCGAGCAGCAGGTGGGCGACGCCCTTGCCGAGCTCGGCGGGCTGGCCACGCTGCCGGAGGCGAACATCATCAAGCTGCCGAACATCTCGGCATCCATCCCCCAGCTGAAGGCGGCGATCGCCGAGCTGCAGGAGAAGGGCTTCGACATCCCGGACTACCCCGACGAGCCGCAGACGCTCGAGGAGAAGGACGTGCGGGCGCGGTACGACCGTGTCAAGGGCTCGGCCGTCAACCCCGTGCTCCGCGAGGGCAACAGCGACCGCCGTGCGCCCCTCGCCGTCAAGAACTACGCGAAGAAGCACCCGCATCGCAACAAGCCGTTCGCGGCGGGATCGAAGACCCGCGTGATGACCATGGGGCACGACGACTTCAAGCACAACGAGCGCTCCTGGGTCGCGGCCCACGACGACGTGCTGAGCTTCGAGCACGTCGCCGCCGACGGCACCGTCACGGTCCTCAAGGAGGGGCTGAAGGTGCTGCCGCGCGAGATCATCGACGCGACCTTCCTGTCGGCCGCCGCGCTGGACGCGTTCCTCGCCGACACGCTGGCGGCGGCGAAGGCCGACGACGTGCTGTACTCCGTGCATCTGAAGGCCACCATGATGAAGGTCAGCGACCCGATCATCTTCGGCCACGTGGTCAAGGCGTTCTTCAAGGACGTGTTCGCGCAGTACGGCGACCGGCTGGCGGAGGCGGGGCTGAGCGCGAACAACGGCCTCGGGTCGATTCTCGCGGGTCTGTCGGGCGTCGCAGGCGGCGAGGAGATCGCCGCAGCCTTCGACCGCGCCATCGAGAACGGCCCCCGGCTGTCCTACGTGAACTCGGACAAGGGCATCACGAACCTGCACGTGCCCAGCGACGTGATCGTCGACGCGTCCATGCCGGCGCTCGTGCGCAACGGCGGCAGGCTGTGGGGCAGCGACGGCGGCGAGGCCGACACCATCGCCGTGATCCCGGACTCCTCCTACGCCGGGGTGTATCAGGCCGTCATCGAGGACGTCATCGCCAACGGCCCGCTGGACCCGGCCACCATAGGCACGGTCCCCAACGTCGGCCTCATGGCCCAGGCGGCGGAGGAGTACGGCAGCCACGACAAGACCTTCGAGATCCCCTCGGACGGCATCGTGCGGGTGCTCGACAGCGACCGCACGGTGCTCATCTCGCACGAGGTCGGGGCGGGCGACATCTGGCGCGCCACGCAGGCCAAGCACATCCCGGTGATGGACTGGGTCCGCCTCGCGGTGTCCCGCGCGCGCGCGACGGGCGCTCCGGCGGTGTTCTGGCTGGACGCGAACCGTGCGCATGACGCGCAGATCATCGCCAAGGTGCACCAGGGCCTCGCCACCCTCGACACGAAGGGGCTGACGATCACGATCCTCGCCCCCGAGGAGGCCACCCGATACACCCTCGCACGCATGCGCAAGGGGCAGGACACCATCTCCGTCACCGGCAACGTGCTGCGCGACTACCTGACCGACCTGTTCCCGATCCTCGAGGTCGGCACGTCGGCGAAGATGCTCAGCATCGTGCCGCTGCTGGCCGGCGGCGGGCTGTTCGAGACGGGTGCCGGCGGCTCCGCGCCCAAGCACGTGCAACAGCTGGTGGAGGAGGACTACCTGCGCTGGGACTCGCTGGGCGAGTTCTTCGCGCTGGCGGCGTCGCTCGAGCACTTCGCCGACCGCACCGGCAACGAGAAGGCCCGCGTGCTGGCGGAGACCCTGGACGCCGCGACCGGCACCTTCCTCGAGCAGGACCGCTCACCGGGGCGCGCGCTGGGCACGATCGACAACCGCGGCAGCCACTTCTACCTCGCACTGTACTGGGCCCAGGAGCTGGCGACGCAGACGAAGGACGCCGAGCTGGCGGCCGCCTTCGCCCCCCTCGCGGAGACGCTGGCCGAGAACGAGCAGAAGATCGTCGAAGAGCTCAACGCCGTGCAGGGCGAGCACGCCGACCTCGGCGGCTACTACCGTCCGGATCCCGAGAAGGTCGCCGCCGTCATGCGCCCGTCCGCGACGTTCAACGCCGCGATCGACGCCCTGATCTGAGCCCGGACGGGAAACGGGCGGATGCGGCACAGGCATCCGCCCGTTTCCCGTCCCCGGCCGACGAGGCGACCGTGGAGACTCGTCAGGCGTGCACCCACACCTCGAGGCCCACCGGAGACCAATCGTAGACCTGCTTGGCGATCGACGGCGGCAGGTTCACGCAGCCGTGGCTCATGCGGTGGCCGAAGTTGTTGTGCCAGTACGCGCCGTGGAAGGCGATGTCCGGGGCGAACCAGGTGTTCCACGGCACGTTCGGTGTGCAGTACGGGGAGTCCGGTCCGCAGCCCATGCTCTGCTTGGCCGTGTGGCCGAACACGCGGAAGCGTCCCAGCGGAGTCGGGGTCTCCGGCAGACCGCTGGAGATCGCCCAGGACTCGACGAGTTTCTCGTTCTCGAAGAGGTACGTCCGCTGCTCGCTGATGTCCACCTCGATGCGGCGGAACAGCGTCGTCGTCTCGAACGGCGTCGAGGTGACGGGGAGCTGGAAGGCCGCCTCGCCCTGCGTGAGATCCGTCGCGAAGGCGGAGGCGATGCCCGTGGTGTCCCCGAGGACGCGGCCGTCCTTGCCCTCCGTGAGGGTGCGCAGCACCTTGCCCGTCGAATCGACGATGTTCTGCTGCGTGACGACGTCGCGGTTCACCAGGTCGGGCAGCGACGCCACCATGGTCTGGATCGCGGACTGGTCGGCGGTGATCGTCAGCTCGCCGTCGACCTCGTCGATGCTCAGCCAGGACGCCGCCACGTCCGCGGCGACGGGCACGGTGCGCTCGTCGCCGACATAGAAGCCGATGGTGGCGAGCATGTCGTTGAGCTTCTCGACGGTGGCGGCGGCCTTCTCGTCGGTGATGGTGGCGGTGACCTCCGTCGCATCGGCGGAGAAGCGGAACGCGCGCTCGCCGTCCGACGCGGCCGCGGTGAACGCATCGGCGAGGTCGGGCACGGAGATGCCGGTACCGGTCTCGGCGGGCGTGAAGGTGTACGCGGACGCGTCCGCATCGAAGACGACGTCGGCGCTGACGGGGTCGACGTAGCTGGTGGGGACGGCTGCGTGCAGCGCGTGCTCCGCGATCTCAGGGTCGAGGAGCACGTCGGCGTGGATCGGCTCGCCCATCCACGCCGAGATGTTCCACAGGGGGCGATCGGCGAACGCCTGCTCCGCCAGGCCCTCGGCGTCGACGTGCGCACCCAGGTCGGCGCCGGTGAGCGTCGTTCCGTCGCCCGCGCCGGTCAGCTCGATCTCCGTGGTGGCCAGGCGGGAGCTGATCGCCTCGGCCGCGATGCCCGGGGTCATGCCGCCGACGGGGACGCCGGCGATCGTGGTGCCGGGGGCGATGAGGATCAGCGATGCGGCCGCGCCGACGAGCACCAGTGCGCCCGCACCGAGTCCGACCCACAGGCCGATGTGCCTCTTCTTCTTGGCCGGCGCCTCGGTCGGAGCCCACTGCACGGGTTGCCCGCTCTCCTGCGTCAGCGCGTCGGGCGCTGAGGTGCGGACCTCTCCTGTTCCGGGATCGGAGATCAGATCGGTCACCCGCTCACCCCCCCCATGGCACACGATTCGGCTGACCCTCCCATGTTAAGCGACGGGCGGGTCCGTGAAACGCCCCGTGCGCCTCGGGAACGCCCGGACCGGTAACATTTCGATAACCTGCGGAGGTCCTCTCCGTCCTGCAGGCCGCTTCGCGCCGCCGCCGGTCCGGGCGGATGCGCGAGTTCTCCGCGTCGATGAGAGAATCGGGGTGCTCCGATCGACTCGCCGCCACAGGCGGCGGCGGAGCAGCTCTGCGGGAACCCGGCACCGTCGCCCTCGACAAGGAGAGAATCGTTCATGGCTGAAGTCGTCATCGTGGAGAACCGGAACGTCGGCGGCGCGCTCGTCGCCGATGAGATCGTCCGGCTCATCGACACCGTCCCCGAACCCGTCCTGGGGCTCGCGACGGGATCCACCCCGCTGCCGGTCTACGATGCCCTCCGCACACGCCTGGCCGGCCGCGATCTGTCGCACGTCCGCGGGTTCGCGCTGGACGAGTACGTCGGCATCGACCCCGCGCATCCCCAGAGCTACCGCTCCGTCATCACGCGTGAGGTCATCGAGCCCCTGGGGCTGGACCCGAAGCTGATCCGTGTCCCCGACGGCGCGATCGAGACGATCCAGCATGCCGGCGACGACTACGACGCGGCCATCGTCGCCGCGGGAGGCATCGACCTGCAGCTCCTCGGGATCGGCACCGACGGCCACATCGGCTTCAACGAGCCGGGCTCCTCGTTCGCCTCCACCACGCGCATCAAGACGCTCACCGAGCAGACCCGCCAGGACAACGCGCGCTTCTTCGACTCCGTGCACGATGTCCCGCAGCACTGCATCACCCAGGGTCTGGGGACGATCCTGCGGGCGCGGCACCTCGTGATGCTCGCGTTCGGCGAGGGCAAGGCGCACGCGGTCGCGGCCGCGGTTGAGGGGCCCGTCAGCGCCATGGTCCCCGGGTCGGCCGTGCAGCTGCATCCGCACGTCACGGTGGTCGTCGACGAGGAAGCCGCATCGCAGCTGAAGCTCGCCGACTACTACCGCCGCTCCTACGCCAACAAGCCGGCCTGGCAGGGTCTCTGATCCCGCGCCGACGTCACTGCCAGGCGAACGCCAGCAGGTGCTCCTGACTGAGCGGCGCGAGCGGCACGCTCGTGCGGTCGCCGCGCTCCAGCCAGCGCAGCTCGGCGAGCTCGGCGCGCACGACCACGTCCTCGGCCTCGGCGCGCAGCGCGAACGCGTCGGCGATCACGCGGTGGCCCGGCTCGTTCGCGGCGGCGGAGACGAACGTGCCGAGCGGCTCGAGATCGGACTCCTCGACGTGCAGCGCGAGCTCCTCATCCAGTTCGCGGATGAGGGTCTGGGCGGGCGTCTCGCCGGGCTCGGGCTTGCCGCCGGGCTGCATGAAGCGTGTCGTGCCCTGCTTGCGGACGACGAGCGCGCGGCCCGCGCGATCGACGATCACCGCCGCGCTGACGCGGATGTCAGGCATCGGCGAACACCTTCCCCCGATTGAGGATGCCCTGCGGGTCGAACACGCGCGTGATCCGCCGCTGCAGCTCCCACTGGTCGTCTCCGAGCTCCTCCGCCAGCCATCGGCTCTTCAGCTCGCCGACCCCGTGTTCGCCGGTGAGCGTTCCGCCCAGCCGGATCGCGGCGCGGAACAGCTCGTCCGCGGCGGCCCAGATCGACTCGGGGACCTCCTCGCCCTCGAAGATGAAGTTCGGATGCAGATTGCCGTCCCCGGCGTGCGCGACCGTGGGGATCTGCAGCCCGTGGACCCGCTCGATGCGGGCGATCTCCTCGAACATCGCCGGCATCGCGCTGCGGGGAACGGCGACGTCCTCGATGAGTGTCGTCCCCAGCGCCGCCAGCGCGGGGTGCACGGAACGGCGGATGCTGAGCAGGCGCTCGCCCTCGACGGGGTCTTCGGTCATCGTGACATCGCCTCCGTTCGCCGTCAGCACGGCGGCGATGCGGCCGGCGTCCTCCCGGGCGGCCGGGCCGTCGGTCCTGACGGTCAGCTGGACGGTTCCCGCCGGCGGTGCGGCCAGACCCAGCAGATCGTGCACGGCGCGCAGCGAGCGGGCGTCCATGAGCTCCATGATCGCGGGCTGGATGCCGGCGGCCGTGACCGATGAGGCTGCGGAGGCCGCTGCGCCCACGGCGCTGAAGGACGCCGTGATGGTGCAGGCGTCGCCCTTCACCAGGCGCCGCAGCTTGAGCGTCGCACCCACGACGACGCCCAGCCGGCCCTCGGAACCGATCACGAGGGACGTGAGGTCGAGACCGGTGACGCCCTTGACGGTGCGATGGCCCAGGCGCAGCATCCGTCCGTCGGCGAGGACGAGGTCGACGCCCAGTACCGCGTCGCGGACGACGCCGTACTTCGCACACAGCAGTCCGCCGGCGCCGGTGGCGATGTTGCCGCCGACCGTGGAGATGTCACGGCTGGCGGGGTCGGGCGCCCACCACACGCCGTGCTCGGCCAGCCGCGCATTCAGATCGGCGTTCAGGATGCCCGGCTCGACCACGGCGAGCAGGTCATCGGGGCGCACCTCGACGAGACGGTTCATGAGCGCGGTCGAGAGCACGATCTCGCCCGGTCCCGCATTCGCACCGCCGGCCAGGCCGGTGCCGGCTCCGCGCACGACGACACCGGTTCCCGTGGCCGACGCGATCCGCAGTGTGCGCTGCACGTCATCCACGCTGCGGGCGTGCACGACGGCAAGCGGCCTGCCGGGCGAACGATGCCCGCTGCGGTCGGCACGAGCGGCCTCCAGCGATTCGGCGGTGGTGTCCACCGCCTCGCCGAGTTCGTCTCTCAGACGAGCGAGCGCTGTCATGCCAGCGCTCGCCGGCCGGCGATGACGCCCGCGGCGACGGCCACCACGGCGAAGGCGATGCCGATCCAGGCCTGCCCGAGCGACCACCACGCCAGCGTCACGGCGGCGTAGACGAGCAGCTCCACGAGTGCGCGCAGGAACGGATGCAGGTGCAGCACCGCGCGCGGGGAGAGGAACAGCGCCCACACCAGGAGGGTCACGACGGGGGTGCCGATGCCGATCACGATGCTCCAGGGCATGGACCAACTGCCGAAGCCCCACAGCGCGAGGGAGATCAGAGCGACCAGCAGCACCACCACGCGGATGAGATCCAGGGCGTTCGGCGCGGGGCGGTTCAGGTCGGCGGCGGAATCCTCGGGCATGCGTTCAAGTCTAGGCGGCGGGGCCGAACAGCCGGGTCGGCCGACCCGCTCTCAGAGCTTGCACTGTCCCGGCGGCGGCGCGAACCGGCTGAGCTCGGAGAGCCGCACGACCGCCACCTCGCCGACTTCGTCGCCGTCCGCATACCCGTACGACAGTGGAGCGTCCTCGCACACCTGCTGCCAGGTCGGATCGAGATTCAGCAGGGCCCTGCCGCGCTTGCGGATCGTGATCTCCTGCACGCTGTCGCCCAGCGTCGCGCGCACCGTCACACCGGGCTCACCGGTGAAGAGGACCAGGTAGTGCACCGTGTGATCCGGGATGCTCCAGGCGACCATCCCCTTGCCGAGCCCGGGCACGCCCACCGGCAGCCCGGGTCGATCCTCCGGCGACCCCGGCACCTCGGTCTCCGGGTCGGGTGACGGCTCCGGCTGAGGGTCGGGCTCGGGTTCCGGCTCGGGTTCGGGTTCCGGCTCGGGTTCGGGTTCCGGCTCGGGTTCGGGTTCCGGCTCGGGTTCGGGTTCCGGCTCGGGTTCGGGTTCCGGCTCGGTTTCCGGTTCTGGCTGAGCCTCCGGCTCCGCGGGGGGATCCGCGACATCCGGGTGCTGTCGAGCGGGAACGGTGTCGAGCTGCGGTGCGACCTCGGGCTCCGACGGCTCGGGTTCCGGCTCCGGTTCTGGCGGAGTCTGCTCCTCCAGTTCGATCACCAGCGGATCGTCGGCCTCCATCGCCGGGTCCGGGACGACCTCCGAGGAGAGGCCGGACTGCTCACGGTCGGTGGCACTCGGCTGCGAGGTCGCCGGAGCGGAGCTGAGCATGCCCGGGAGCACCGCTGCTGCGGCCACGACACCCGCCACGATGAGTGCGGCCGAACCCACGCCGACCAGGGCCCCGAGCCCGCCGACGGAACTCGACCCTGCCGTGGCCGACCCCGCCGCCGCGGAACCCGAAGACGCTCCGGAGCCCGAGGTCGCGGAGCCCGACACGGCGGACGCGGAGCCTGTGGCTGCGCCCGACCCTGCGACGACGGCGCCCTCGACGACGCTCGACGGCATGGCGGCCAGAGCGACGACGGGGGCGCCCGCGCCCTGCAGCGTCGCGAGGTACGCGGACGCGCCGGTGACGCCCAGCACGAGGGGGAGGAGCACGAGTGCGAGCCTGCTGGAGACGTCCTTCGCCTCCGCCGCAACGATCATGCAGCGCGTGCACGACTCCAGATGCCTGTCGGCGCGCTGCTGGGATCGAGAGCCGAGATTGCCGCGGGAGTAGGCGCCGAGATGCTCGATCGTCCACCGGCACTCGGATCCCTCGCCGACGCTGCGCAGGTGGGCCTGGACCCAGGCCTCTCGCAGACCCTCGCGGGCACGGAACGCGAGCTGTGAGACCGCGCCGGCGCTCATGCCCAGCAGCGTGCCGATCGCCGCCGGCTTCATCTGCTCGATCTCCGAGTACCAGAGCACCTCCTGCCAGCGCGAGGGCAGGGATCGGAACGCCTGGGCGGTCAGCCCGCGATCGAGCTCCTCGTTCACCGCGGCATCCGTGCTGGCGGGATCGACGACCTCGAGCTCCTCGATCGTGCTCTCGTGGCGGGCGCGTCCCCAGGCCGCAGCCGTGTTGCGGATGCTCGTGAACAGGTAGGCGCGGAACGAGCCGTTGGGCCCTCCGCCCTTGAGGATGGCCTGGTAGATCCGCGCGTACGACTCCTGCACGAGATCATCGGGATCGATCGAGGAGGTGACCGAGCGCGCCACGGTGATCCCCGAGCGGTAATGCCGACGCCAGAGTTCGCCGAAGGCTTCCGCGTCGCCCGATCGCGTGCGCAGCACGAGATCGGCGTCAGCGGCAGCTGATGTCCTTGAACTCTGGTCTTCCACGTGGTCCTTCGCTCGCGCGCTCCCCGGAACGCGTTCACAACAAGAGACGCGTGGATGGCTCATTCATCACGCGTCTTCGACATTCTCCCCTGAAACGCGCGCGAAGGCCACCCCTGTCCACAACCTTCAGGAGCGCTCCCAGAATCCGTTCGGAAGATTTTCACGAACCGGCGTAATGAAACCCGTCCTGCGCCGTCTCTTCTCGTAGAGCACTCCTGATGCCACCACCGGGGGGCGGTGCGGATGGAGTCGTCGCGACAGCGTCGCGGCGGAGAACGTGGTCGGGACGGAGTCCTCGGGGGAGGAGACTCCGACCTGATCGGCTCGAGGAGAGGCGGGGCCGCCGAGCTGGGGAGACCGGTGGTCCCGCCTCGCCGATGCCCGCGCGTGTGCGCGGCGCCGGCGGGATCAGCTCACCGCGGAACGGTGCACCGGCGCGGCGCCCGTCCATACGCCGCGGACGGCGAGGTCGGCGTCCAGCAGCACGGCATCCGCCGTGAAACCCGGGTGCAGCAGACCCAGCGAGCCGCCGAAGCCCACCGCGGACGCCGGTGTCGCCGTCAGCGCCCGCACGGCCTCGCCGAGGGCGACGCCCGCGTCGACCGCGTTGCGCAGCGCGGCATCCTGTCTGAGCGTGGATCCGGCGATCGCCCCGTCGGCGTCGGTGCGCGCCACCCCGTCGGTGACGGTCACCTTCACCGCGCCCAGGTCGTAGTGGCCGTCCGCGCTGCCCGCCGCCGCCATCGCATCCGTGATGAGCGCCACCCGGCCCGGTGCCGCATCGAAGAGCAGTTTGATGATGTGCGGGTCGAGATGGATGTTGTCGGCGATGCCCTCCAGGACGACCCTGTGATCGGCCGCGGCGATGAGCACGGGGCCGGGCGCGCGGTGATGGATGCCGTTCATCGCGTTGAAGGCGTGGGTGAGGATCGAGGCGCCGGCCTCGAAGGCGGCGCGGGCCATCCCGGCATCCGCGTTCGTGTGCCCCACGGCCACAGCCGCACCCGCCGCCGTGATCTGGCGCACCGCGTCGATGCCGCCGGGCAGCTCCGGTGCCAGCGTCACCTGCCGCACCGTCCCGCGCCCCGCCTCCAGCAGGCGCGCGATGGCGTCGGCATCGGGATCGCGCAGCAGCGACGGCTCGTGTGCGCCGTGGTGGCCGGGGTCGAGGAACGGGCCCTCGAGGTGACTGCCGAGCACCCCGGCATCCGTCTGCACCAGGTCGGCGATCGTCGCCACCTGCTCGGCGAGCTGGTCGATCGTGGCGGTGACGAGGGAGATGACCGCGCGCGTCGTACCGTGCTCGCGATGCATGTCCCGGCCGGTGCGGATGGCATCCGCGCCGGAGTCGTACGCGGCTCCCGCGCCACCGTGCCCGTGGATGTCGACGAAGCCGGGAGTGAGGACGGCCGCCGGTCCGGCGACGGCGGCGGCGTCGACGACCTCGTCGGCATCCGGTCTGTCCGACCCCGTGCCGCGCGCGGACACGATGCCGGCCTCGAAGCGCACCCAGCCGTCCTCCGTGATCGAGCCGTCGCCGTCGACGATCCGGACGGAATGGATGAGCCGCGAGCCGCGGGAGGGGGTGGTCGGTGTCATCGTGCGCTCCAGGGGGTGTGCGGTGCGGCGGACGCGGTGCGCGCGCCGTCGCGCTCCAGTCTCTCGCGAAACCGTCGGGAGCGCGGACGCGCCGTGCGGACGCGCCGGACACACGGCATCGGCATCCGGTAAACTCATGTGGTCGCGACTGGCGTCTGGGTGGGTGTGACCACCGGGGAGCGACCTCGAGGAGTTCGACCGCGCGCCTGGGCCGATGAGGAACACACCCCTTTCCCATGTGAACAGGAGATTGCCATGACCGACCGATACTTCAACGCGCCGCTCGCCGAGGTCGACCCGGAGATCGCCGAGGTGCTCGAGCGCGAGCTGAACCGGCAGCGCACCTACCTCGAGATGATCGCGTCCGAGAACTTCGTGCCCGTCTCCGTGCTGCAGTCGCAGGGTTCGGTG
Source organism: Microbacterium soli (assembly GCF_039539005.1). Lineage (NCBI taxonomy): Bacteria > Bacillati > Actinomycetota > Actinomycetes > Micrococcales > Microbacteriaceae > Microbacterium > Microbacterium soli. The sequence continues at coordinate 598,441 of NZ_BAABCP010000001.1, read as the reverse complement.
CTCACCAACAAGTACGCCGAGGGCTACCCCGGCCGTCGCTACTACGGCGGTTGCGAGGAGGTCGATGTCGCCGAATCCCTGGCGATCGAGCGCGCCAAGGCGCTGTTCGGCTCCGAGTTCGCGAACGTTCAGCCGCACTCCGGCGCATCGGCCAACGCCGCCGTGCTGCACGCCATCGCGCGCCCGGGCGACACCCTCCTGGGACTCTCGCTCGACCAGGGCGGGCACCTCACCCACGGCATGAAGATCAACTTCTCCGGCCGGCTGTACAACATCGTCGCGTACGGGGTGAACCCGGAGACCTCCGTCATCGACATGGACGAGGTCCGCGCGCTGGCCATCGAGCACAAGCCGAAGGTCATCATCGCCGGCTGGTCGGCGTACCCCCGCCAGCTGGACTTCGCCGCGTTCCGCGCCATCGCCGATGAGGTCGGCGCGCTGCTGTGGGTCGACATGGCGCACTTCGCCGGGCTCGTCGCCGCGGGCCTGCACCCGAGTCCCGTGCCGCACGCGCACGTCGTCTCCTCGACCGTGCACAAGACCATCGGCGGACCGCGCTCGGGCTTCATCCTCACCAACGACGCCGACATCGCCAAGAAGATCAACTCGGCCGTGTTCCCGGGGCAGCAGGGCGGCCCGCTCATGCACGTCGTCGCGGCCAAGGCCACGGCGTTCAAGCTCGCCGCGACCCCCGAGTTCGCCGAGCGCCAGCAGCGCGTGCTGTCGGGCGCGAAGATCATCGCCGAGCGTCTCTCGCAGCAGGACGTGAAGGACGCGGGCATCGCCGTGCGCTCCGGCGGCACGGATGTGCACCTCGTGCTCGTGGACCTGCGTGACGCCGAGATCGACGGCAAGCAGGCAGAGGACCTGCTGCACGAGATCCACATCACCGTGAACCGCAACGCGGTCCCCAACGACCCGCGCCCGCCGATGATCACCTCGGGCCTGCGCATCGGCACGCCGGCACTCGCCACCCGCGGCTTCGGAGACGCGGAGTTCACCGAGGTCGCCGACGTCATCGCCCTCGCGCTCCAGCCCGGTGCCGACGTGGAGGCGCTGCGTGCCCGCGTCGCAACGCTGGCCGAGGCGTTCCCGCTGTACCCCGGGCTGCAGCAGTGACCGCGAAGCTCCTCGACGGGAAGGCCGCTGCGGCGGCGATCAAGAGCGAGCTGGCCGAGCGAGTGGCGGCGCTGCGCGAGCGCGGCGTCGTCCCCGGTATCGCCACCGTGCTGGTGGGCGCCGACCCCGCATCCCAGCTGTACGTCGGCATGAAGCACCGCCAGTCCGAGGCCATCGGCATGAACTCGATCCAGCGCGAGCTGCCCGGCGACGCGACGCAGGAGGACGTCGAGGCTCTCATCGATGAGCTCAACGCCGATCCGAGCTGCCATGGCTACATCGTGCAGCTCCCGCTGCCGAAGCATCTCGACACGCACGCCATCCTCGAGCGCATCGATCCGGCGAAGGACGCCGACGGACTGCACCCCACCAACCTCGGTCGTCTGGTGCTCAACGTCAACGGCCCCATCCGCACCCCGCTGCCGTGCACCCCGCGCGGAGTGATCGAGCTGCTGCTGCGCAACGACTACGACCTGAACGGCAAGCACGTCGTCGTCGTCGGCCGCGGTGTGACCATCGGGCGACCGATGGGTCTGCTGCTGACCCGGCGGGCCGTCAACGCCACCGTCACGCAGGTGCACACCGGCACGCCGGACATGACGCCGTATCTGCGTGAGGCCGACGTCATCGTCGCCGGCGCCGGCGTGAAGCACCTCATCAGGGCCTCGGACGTGAAGCCCGGTGCCGCGGTGCTGGATGTCGGTGTCACGCGGGAGACGGACCCGGAGACGGGGAAGAACAAGGTCTACGGCGACGTGCACCCGGACGTCGCAGACGTCGCGGGCTTCCTCTCGCCGAATCCCGGCGGCGTGGGCCCCATGACGGTCGCCCTGCTCATGACGAACGTCGTGGAGGCCGCGGAGCGCACGCTGCGCTCGTAGCCGGGGGCGACGGACTGGGGTCTCCGCGCACCGACGGGGGATCCCGGTCGCGCTCCGCCCATGGACCGGCGACGACGAGTCTGTGCGACACTTGACGCGAAGCGAGTGGTGCACCAGACGGGAACAGCCATGATCAGTCCCGACGCGGACGAGCAGGATGCCTCGGCGGCGGCCACTCCGGGACCACGGTCCCGCAGAGTCAGGTCGGTCGACCACGCCATCGACGTCATGCAGGTGATCGCGGCCGCGCCCCGCGGGCTCGGCCTGGCCGATATCGCCGGCCGGAGCGGGATGAGCAAAGCCGCGGTGTATCACCTGCTGGCCACGCTCGAGACCCGGCGATTCGTGACACGGGATCCGGTGACCGGTGCGTACCGGCTGGATTGGGGACTGTACGAACTGGGATCCTCGGTCGCCAACAGCGTCGAGGTCACCCGCGTCGCGCGGCACTACCTCGACGGCCTCGCGTCGGAGACCTCGGAGTTCGTGCTGCTGGGCATCCTCGACGAGGACTCGGTGCTCTACCTGGACCGCGGTGAGGCGCCATCGCCGTTCCGAGTGACGGCGAACACGGGTCGCCGGTTCCCTCTGCACGCCACGGCATCGGGGAAAGTGCTGCTGGCGTTCGGGGCTGACCCCGTGTTCTACGATCGGGTGCTGCATGAGCGCCTGCCGGCGCTGACCTCGGCGACGATCACGGACCCCGAACTGCTGCGGCACGAGCTCGACAGGTCCAGGCGCCGAGGATTCGCCACGTGCTGGCAGGAGGGCGAGGTCGGCCTCTGCTCGGTCGCCATGCCGGTGCACGACTATCGTGGGCGTGCCGTGGCGGCGCTCACCATCGTCGGCATGTCGACCCGCCTCAATCAGCAGACCGTGCAGCAGCATCTGCCTCCGCTCACCGCGGCCGTGCACGCGATCGAGGAGCGCCTGGGGTATCAGCCGACGGCCCGCCGCGACTGGGAGAGCCGTCGCGGGGGAGCGCACCGGTCGATCTGACGTCGGCGTCGAGAAGACGGCGCGGGCAGGCAGCGCATCGGGTTCCAGCGCAGGCCGCACCGTCGATAACGATGATGTAACGCTGATTTGGCCCAGCCAAACGGCAGTAATGTCTGCCAAACATTTCGGGCATGGTCGCAACCAAGAGGCAGTTCGACGACGACGTCCTGAAAGGTTGAGCATGAACGACTCGGAATTGCGCGCATACTCTCAACGCCATCTGATGACGAGGAGGACCCTGCTCGGCGGCTTCGCCGCGACGACGCTCTTCGGCGCGGCGAGCATGGCCCTGGCATCCTGCAGCAGCCCCGGTGCCGGCGGTTCCGGACGCAGCGGAAGCGCCGACGGCGACACGAAGGTGACGGTCGGCTCCTACAACTCGAACCCCGGTGTGAAGGAGTCGCAGAAGTCGCTCATCGACGAGGCGGCGCAGAAGACCGGGCTCGACATCTCCCTCAATCTCGTCGATCATGAGACCTTCAAGAGCAGCATCAGCGACTACCTGCAGGCCACCCCCGACGACCTGTTCACCTGGTTCGCGGGCTTCCGCATGGCCTTCTTCGCCAACCAGGGCCTCGCCACGCCGATCGACGACGTCTGGGACGCCATCGGAGACAACTTCGGTTCCGCCGCCCACGCTCTGTCGAAGGGCCTCGACGGGCACTACTACTTCGTGCCGATGTACAACTACCCGTGGGTGTTCTTCCACAATCAGAGCGTCTTCACGGAGCGGGGCTACACCGACCCGACGACATGGGACGAGCTGATCGCGCTCGCCAAGAAGATGAAGGCGGACGGCCTGGTGCCCATCGCCTTCGCCGACAAGGATCTGTGGCCGGGGTGCGGGTTCTTCGACACGCTCGACCTGCGCATCAACGGATACGACTACCACATGCAGCTCATGCGGCACGAGATCCCGTGGACGGACAAGGGCGTCACCGATGTCTTCGACCACTACGCCGAGCTGCTGCCGTACTGCCAGAACGGGGCGAACGGCCGCATCTGGCAGGACGCGGCGAAGGACCTGGAGAACGGCAACGCCGGGATGATGTTCCAGGGGTCGAACCAGGTCGGTGCGAACTACTCGCCGGACAACCTGCCCGACCTGGACTTCTTCGAATTCCCGACCGTGAACTCCCAGTACGGGACGGATTTCATGGAGGCTCCGGCGGATGGCTACATGTGCGCGGCCAAGGCCAAGAACGTGACGGGTGCGAAGAAGGTGCTGGAGTACCTCGGCACGGCACAGGCCGAAGCCACCTACCTGAAGACCGATCAGTGGGACGTCGGCATGGCCACGGGCATCGACACGGCGCAGTACAACGCGATCCAGAAGAAGTCGACCGAACTGATCGCGTCGAAGAAGGCGGTCTCGCAGTTCCTCGACCGCGACACGGATCCGGCGATGGCGGATGCGGCGTTCTCCGGTATCCAGGACTTCATCCAGGACTCCAGCAGTTCGAACATCCTGGCGATCCAGAAGCGTCTCGAGGCGCAGGCCAAGACGATCTTCTCCTGATCCGTCATGATGTCGACTCTGCAGATCGGGAAGAGGCATCGCCGACATCGGCTGTCACGCCTGACGCGGACGGACAAGTGGGTGGCCGGAGCACTCGTCGGTGTTCCGACGCTCGCCCTGTTCCTCTTCATCTGGGGGCCCGCCCTGGCATCGGTCCTGCTGTCCTTCACCAAGTGGAACGGCATCGGACCGCTGCAGGCGGCCCCCTGCCAGGGCACCTCGATGACTGCGGGACTGAGCAACGGCTGTCTCCACGGAGTGCAGAACTACGTTCAGGCGGCCACCGTCTACCCGGAGTTCTGGCCGGCGGTCTGGCACAACCTCATCTGGCTGGTCGTCTTCATGGGAATCGCGACGCCGCTCGGGATGTTCTTCGCCCTCATCATCGACAGCGGCGTGCGCGGCAGTCGCTTCTATCAGAGCGCCCTGTTCCTGCCGGTGCTGCTGTCGCTGGCGCTCATCGGCATCATCTGGGAATTCATGTACTCGTCGAACTACGGACTGGTCAATGCCGTGCTGGACCGTTCCTCGGACAGCGACCTGATCGACTGGCTCGGGAATCCGAAGATCAACCTCTGGGCGGTCCTGATCGAGGCCAGCTGGCGGCAGGCGGGCTATGTGATGGTGCTGTACCTGGCCGGGCTGAAGTCCGTCGACCCCGCCCTGAAAGAGGCGGCATCCCTGGACGGCGTGAACTCGTGGCAGCGGTTCTGGCATGTGACCTTCCCCACGATGCGCCCGATCAACATCGTCGTGCTCATCGTCACCGTGATCGAATCCCTCCGCGCCTTCGATCTGGTCTACATCACCAACCGCGGTCACAACGGGCTGGAACTGCTGTCCGTGCTCATCACCAACAACATCGTCGGGGAGATCAAGAGGATCGGCTTCGGATCGGCGATGGGAGTCGTCCTCCTGGTCATCTCCCTGGTGCCGATCACGATCTTCCTCTGGCAGACCTTCCGGACCGAGAGAGCGGGACAGCGATGACGACGCCGACCCTGCACGCCCCTCGCCACGCCGCCCGGCCCTCGAACGACGTCCGGGCGGAGCAGCGACCACGACGTCGGCGACGCCGGCGTCCTTGGCAGATCGTCGCCGAGCTGTTCATGCTGAGCGTCGCGCTGATCTGGCTGCTTCCCGTCGTCTTCGCGCTCTACGTCGGTCTGCGCCCGATCGAGGAGACGAACAAGTACGGCTATGTCTCCATCGCGCACAGCCTCACCCTGACGAACTTCATCGAGGCCTGGCGGCAGTCGAACATCCTGGGCTACTTCTGGAACTCGTTCGTCATCACCGCCCCGGCAGTGGTCGTGACGCTCTTCTTCGCATCGGCCATCGCCTTCGTGGTGAGCAGGCGCAGCTCAAAGCTCAATCTGGCGCTGCTGATCCTCTTCACGGCGGGGAACCTGCTCCCTCAGCAGGTGATCATCACACCGCTGTATCGGCTGTATCTGATGATCCCGCTGCCGGCGTTCCTCAGCCCCAGCGGGTACATGTACAACTCGATCTTCGGCCTGATCGTCATCAACGTGATCTTCCAGATGGGCTTCTGCGTGTTCGTGCTCAGCAACTACATGAAGACGGTGCCCCAGGAGATGTACGAGGCCGCGATCGTCGACGGCGCCTCACTGTGGACGCGCTACTGGAGCCTCACACTCCCGACCATCCGACCCGCACTCGCCGCACTGGCGACGCTGCTGACCACCTGGATCTACAACGACTTCTTCTGGGCCATCAGCCTGATCTCCACGGGCAGACTGCGCCCCATCACCTCCGCGCTCACGGACCTGAAGGGCGAGTTCGTCGCGAACCAGAACATGATCGCGGCCGCCGCACTGCTGGCGGCGCTGCCCACACTCGTCATCTTCATCCTGCTGCAGAAGCAGTTCGTGGCAGGACTGACTCTCGGATCCACGAAGGGATGACATCGATGTCGCACCCCACCGCAGCGACTCGTCCGGTGACGGTCGATCCGCCCGTCGACGTCTGCATCGTCGGTGCAGGGCCCTCGGGGGCGGTGACCGCGAAGCGCCTGCACGAGGCGGGATTGCGCGCCTGTGTGCTCGAGCGCGGGGATTGGCCCGATCGGAGCAACTCCCGCGGCGGCCACGACGACTTCGAACTGCGTCAGGACAAGGACTGGCAGTGGAATCCGAACCTCAGGCGCAGTGCCGCCGACTATCCGATCGATGATGCGGACTCCGACGTCGCCGCGCTGATGTGGAACGGCGTGGGCGGGAGCGCCGTCGTGTACGCCTCCCAGTGGATGCGCAACGCCCCGTCCGATTTCCGTGTCCGCAGCCTCGACGGAGTCGGGGACGACTGGCCGATGACCTACGAGGATCTGGTGCCCTTCTACGAGCAGGTCGAGGCGGATTTCGGCATCTCCGGTCTGGACGGCGACCCCGCGTATCCGGATGCGCGGGGATATCCGATGCCCCCCGTGCCCCTGGGGCCGGGCGGACGCAAGGTCGCCGAGGCCATGAACGGCCTCGGCTGGCACTGGTGGCCGGGGACCAACGCCATCGCCACACGTCCGTACCGGCACCTGTCCCCCTCCGTGCAGCGCGGCGACTGCATGTGGGGCAGTGCGGACAATTCCAAATGCACGGTCGATGTCACGCACTGGCCGGATCTCGTCGCCGCCGGCGTGCAGCTGCGCACCCGGGCCCGTGCGACCCGAGTGATGACGGATGGGGACGGCGCCGCATCCGGCGTCGAGTACATCGCTCGAGACGGGGCGCTCCATGCGCAGCCCGCTCGCGCCGTCATCCTCTGCGCCAACGGAGTCGGCACACCGCGGCTCCTGCTGATGTCGGCTTCTGCAGAGCATCCGGACGGTCTGGCGAACTCATCGGGACTGGTCGGAAGACGCCTGATGATGCACCCGGCCAGTGCCGTGATCGGCCTCTTCGACGAGGACCTCGGCACGGAGCGCGGCTCATGGGGCCAGTGCCTGTACTCGTTGGAGTTCTACGAGTCCGACCCGAGCCGCGGGTTCATCCGCGGGGCGAAGTGGGGCCTGCAGCCCACGGGCGGACCGCAACGGGTCACCGGCGCATATCCGTGGACCATGACGTCGATCTGGGGTGAGGATTTCCATCGGCAGCTGCGACGACGACTCGGCCGCTCGATGCTCTGGGTCAGCTGCGGGGAGGACCTGCCGGAGGAGTCCAATCGGGTGGAGCTGGACCCGAACGCCACGGACGACGACGGCCTGCCCGCCGCGAGACTCGTCTACCGTACCAGCGAGAACTCGCACAGGATGCTCGACTGGCACAACGAGAGGATGTCGGAGGCGCTGCGCGCGGCGGGGGCCACGGAGATCATCATCGCGCCGCAGATCAGGGAGAGCGGGTGGCACCTGCTGGGCACGGCGGTGATGGGCACCGACGCCCGTCGGTCCGTCGTCGACCCCTGGGGACAGGCGCATGACGTACGGGGACTTCACATCTTCGACGGAAGCATCTGGCCCACCTCATCCGGAATGAACCCCACGGCCACGATCGCCGCCCTCGCGCTGCGATGCGCGGACCACCTCGCGGCCCGCATGACGAAGGGGGCGCGCGATGAGTGACGAGCGGTCGGCCGCCGAGCGCGATGCGCGGATCGCGCGGATCGCCGACGCCATGATCCCGGCGGCGGACGGGGCGCTCGCCGCGTCCCAGGCGGGGGTTCCCGGCGTCTTCCTGGACCGGGCGATCGGCCTTCGCCCGGATCTGGCTCCGGTGCTGGAGGCGGCGGCGGAGGCGGTCGCCGACGGCACCCCGGCCGGGACGGTGCTCGCGGACTGGGAGCGGACCGCACCCGCGCGCTTCGACCGACTCTATCTGCTCATCCGTGGCGCATACTTCCTCAACCCGGCCGTCACGGCGCAACTGGGCTATGACGGCGCGACCCCGCATCCGCTGTCCGCCCAGGTCGCTCCCGACTACGCCGACCTGCTGGACGCCGTGATCTCGGCCGGGCCTCGCTACCGTCCGATCGGGGCCGCGTCTTCCTCCGTCGCCGACTCCGGACAGGACGAGCCCTCCCGGGGAAGGACGACACGATGAGCTGGAATCCGACCACGGGCCCGACGAGCGCACTCGTCGACGCCGATGCCGAGGATGGCATCCTGACATTGACCGTCAACCGTCCGCACAAGGCCAATGCGCTCAGCGCGGCGGTGTTCCGCGACCTGAACGCCGCCGTCTCCGCCGCGCACAGCGACGATTCCGTGCGCTGTGTGATCGTCACGGGCGCAGGACGCACGTTCAGCGCGGGGGCGGATGTGGCCGAACTCGAGAACCTGGAGGGCCCGGCGGCGTACGAATTCGCCGCCGCGGGTCAGTTCGTCTTCGATCAGCTGGCGGATCTGCCCGTGCCGGTGATCGCGGCGATCAACGGCGCCGCTCTCGGCGGCGGCCTGGAGCTCGCACTCGCCTGCGACCTGCGCATCGCCTCAGAGGGCGCGCGCTTCGGCCAGCCGGAGATCACCCTCGCCAACACGCCGGGCTGGGGAGGCACTCAGCGGCTGCCGCGCACGATCGGCATGGGCCGGGCCATGGCGATGATGCTCACCGGGCTGCCGATCGACGCCGCGACCGCATTGGACTACGGGCTGATCACGGAGGTCGTCCCCGAAGGTGCGCTGATCGGACGCGCAGAAGAACTCGCCCGGCTGCTGGCCACGCGATCACCGCGGGCCGTCTCGGCGATCAAGCAGGCGGTCCGCATCGGGCAGTCCGCCGGAGCCGATGCCGGGCAGCGCGCCGAGCGGCTGGGCGTGCAGGCCTGCTGCGGCAGCGGTCCGCAGCGGGAGGCCGTCCGCTCCTTCCTCGCGCGGCACAGGCCGGACGCATCCACCCGGCAGAAGGGCTGAACAGCATGATGAACACATCCGACACCCGCACTCCGGTACGTCGAGGCCATCTCATCGACGGTCGCATCGTGCCCGGTGATGAGGCGGAGACGTTCGAGCGGTGGAATCCCGCATCCGGGGTCCTCATCGCCCGGTACGCCAGGGGGACGCGTGACGATGTCGATGACGCGGTCGCCGCAGCGCGCCGTGCCTTCGACTCCGGGGTCTGGTCAGACATGGACGGCATGGGCCGGATGCGCATCCTCACCCGTCTCGCGAATCTGATGACCGAGCACCGTGAGGAACTGGCGCGACTCGACGCGGACGAGGGCGGCAAACCGCTGCGCGTCGCGATGAACGACACCGGTACCGCGATCGCCCTGATGGAGTTCGCCGCCGGCCTCGCATCGACGGATCACGGCGACATCCACACGAACCTCGGCACGGACTTCACCGGACTCCTGGTTCGCGAGCCGATCGGCGTGGTCGGCGCCATCGTGCCGTGGAACTTCCCCCTGCTGATCCTCTGCCAGAAGGTCGCGTTCGCGCTGGCGGCCGGATGCGCGGTCGTCGTCAAGCCCTCCGAGTTCACATCGGGATCCGCGCTGCGACTGGCCGAGCTCGCCCTCGATGCCGGCGTGCCCGTTGGGGTGTTCAACGTGGTGACCGGGGAGGGCGAGACCGGTCAGGCGCTGGCCGAGCATCTCGATGTGGACATGATCACGTTCACCGGGTCGACCGCCACGGGCAGGCGCGTGCTGGAGGCCTCCAAGACGAACCTGAAGAAGACGTCGCTGGAACTGGGCGGCAAGGCCTCGCAGATCGTCTTCGCCGATGCCGATCTCGATGCGGCGGTCGAGGGCGTGGTCTTCGGGGCCACCCACAACCAGGGCGAATGCTGCGTCGCGGGCGCCCGACTGCTGGTGCAGTCCACCATCGCCGAGGAGTTCGATCGGCGTCTGGTCGAACGCACTCGGCGACTGCGCGTCGGCGGGGCCGAGATCGATGCCGACTACGGGGCGATGATCCACGAACGTCATCTCGAGAACGTCCTGCAGGCGGTGGAGCATGCTCGGGAGGACGGCGCCGTGCTGCTGACCGGTGGCACGCGTCTCGAGGACCCGGCGCATGCCGGGGGACTCTTCCTCTCGCCGACGGTGCTGGCCGATGTCGCACCGGAGACGGATGCCTTTCAGAAGGAGATCTTCGGGCCGGTCCTGACCGTCACGACCTTCGACACCGCCGAGGAGGCGGTGCAGCTGGCCAACGGAGTCGCCTACGGCCTCGCCAACACCATCTGGACCTCCGACCTCGGCAGGGCCCTCACGGTCATGCGCCGACTGCGCAGCGGCACCGTCTACGTCAACACCACGATCGACGGGTCGCCGCAGCTGTCCTTCGGGGGATACAAGGCGTCGGGCCACGGCCGGGAGATGGGTCGCGCCGGGTTCGAGGAGTTCACGCAGCTGAAGGCGGTGCAGATCCGGACGGGCGATCGCTCCGGAACGTTCGGACTGCGCGACTGAAGAGCAGCAGGCAGCCGACCGCTGCATGCGGACGCGGCACAGGAACGTGCCACCGGATCGACGAGGAGGATGCGAATGGCAGGCGGGGATCGTGCGCCCCTGGCCGGCGTGAGGGTCGTGGATCTGACACAGATCCTCGCGGGGCCCTATTGCACTCGGCTGCTGGCCGACGCGGGGGCGGAGGTCGTCAAGATCGAACCGCCCGGGGGCGACCCCTCGCGCGGGCTGCCACCGGTGATCTCACGGGACCGCAGCGGCTACTTCATCAATCTGAACGCGGGCAAGCTCAGCGTCGTCGCCGATCTGCGCACCGCGGACGGCGTCGCCCTGGTACGCGACCTCGTGCGGGACGCCGACGTGCTCGTGGAGAACATGCGCCCCGGATCACTGACGGCGAAGGGCTTGGGCTACGGCGACCTGTCAGCAGAGAATCCGCGGCTGATCATGGCGTCGATCTCCGCCTTCGGAGCGACCGGCGTCTTCGCCGGCCGGCCCGGCCAGGGCATCGTCGCCGAGGGGTACTCGGGGGCGATCGACATGACCGGCTTCTCCGACGGACCGCCCGTGCCTCTCGGGATCTCCGTCGCCGACGTCTCGGCCGGGATCCACGCCTATGCGGCGATCCTCACCTCGCTGTACCGGCGGGATCGCGGAGACGGTGTCGGTGAGCACCTCGACATCGCGCTGTTCGATGCAGCGCTTCCCTTCCACGAGACGGCCTTCCTCGAGGTGGAGGTCGGGGGCGGTCAGGTCGATCCGACGCGCAACGGTCTGGAGCACCGTGCCGTCGAGCCCTACGGCGTGTACAACGCCGGCGACGGGTACTTCGTCCTCGCCGCAGGGACGGATCGGCTGTGGGCACGGCTGGCGGCGCTGCTCGGACCGGAGACGGCCGGCGCGCCGGATCTCGCCACGAACGACGGACGGCTCGCGCAGCGGGACCGGGTGAAGGATGCCATCGAGCGGTGGGCGCGGAGCGTCGGCGGTCGCGACGAAGCCGTGCGAAGGCTGGAGTCCGCGGGCATCCCGACCGGCCCGGTGCGCGCCGTGCGGGACGTCGCCGACAGCGAACCCGCCCGCTCCAGGAACTCGTTCCCGGAAGTCCCCGATCCGGAGATCGGAGGGCTGCGCATCGTGAACACGCCCTTCAGGATGTCCCGATCCCGCGTCGGGCCGAGCGGACCGGCCCCCCGCCTGGGCGAGCACACGGAACTCATCACCCACCGAATCAGAAAGCAGAACAAGTGACGATCTTGGATGAAGCATGGCAGTGCGTGGTCGCGAAGACCCGGGTCATGGCGGACTCGGCGGCCTTCCCGCTGTGGACAGACGGCGAGGCATGGGTGACAGCCCCTCTGGATCGGGGCGACCGCGGCATCATGCCTCATGACGGGTCCTGGATGGCGGGGGATCTGCCGTCCATCACCTGGTTCGTCGCGCACGACGACGACCCCTCTGCACGGGAGCGGGCGCTGCGGTGGAGTCGGCGCCTGGAGAACCGCACCGACATCACCAGCTTCGCCTCCGTATCGCACATGTTCTTCCGCGGTGCTCTCGTGCCGCTGCGCGCGCACGGCGCCGCCGAGCTCCTGCCGATGCTGGAGGCGGCTGCCGCGACGATCTCGCAGCGGTTCCTCCGGATCGGATACATGAAGTCCTTCGGCGAGCAGGAGGACATGCGCTTCCCGTTCACGACCATCGACGATGTGATCAATCTCTGCATCCCCTTCTGGTACGCCGCACGGACCGGAGACGATCGGCTCGCCCAGGCCGTGCGCGACGCCGCCGCCGTCATCGCGGACCGGCTCATCCGCGCCGACGGGTCGACCTCGCAGGTGCTGCGGTTCGCGTCGGACGGCACCGTCGCGGGCACGGGAACCTACCAGGGCCGCGCCGAGGACGGATGCTGGTCGCGTGGCCTGGCCTGGGGCATCTACGGTTACGCCATGCTGCACGCGCTCACCGGCGATGCCGCGCACCGGGAGCGGGCGGACGCCATGGCGGATTTCTGGATCGATCATGTGCAGGACGATCCGTCTCCCGTCTGGGATTTCTCGCTGCCCGAGGGGGAGCCGCTGATCCGCGACTCGTTCGCGGCGAGCCTCGCGCACGCCGGTCTGCTGGAACTGGCCGCCTGGAGCTCGCCGGAGCGCGCGGACAGCCTGCGTCGGTACACCGCGGACATGGCCGGTGCGCTGGCAGCGGGCTACGTCGTCGGCCATGGGGGACTGGGCATCCTGCGCGGTGCCGCACTGGATGTGCCCCACGGCCACGGGGTCGGGGAGAACAGCGCCGTGATCGTGGGCGACAGCTATTTCACCGAGACCGTGTGGCGCTTGCGCGACGCCGTCGGAACGCAGCCGCTGCTGGGAAGCACGCCCTTCGGGACGGACGGTTCGAAGGAGGCCGCGGGTCGGCGCTGAGCCGTGCGCGCCCCGGGTGACGGCACGGGGGGGGGGAAAACGCGGTGTCGTGCGGCCCGTCAGCCGACGGGATGCACCTGTGCGAGCGTGCCCGAGACGTCGGTGATCCGCGCGAACGCATCGAAGCGGAACGTCGCCGACCCCGTGGCATCCGTCAGCACCGCCGCCGTGAACGCGTCATCGCCCCACTCCAGCTGCCAGCCCGCCAGCCGCCCGAGGTCCCACACCGATGCGCGCGGGTCGCGCAGGGCGAGACCGGAGAGGAGGCGGGGGAGCGCGGTGAGCGCGGACTCGACGGTGAGGGGCGCGATCGCGCCGTCCAGCAGCAGCACCGCCCTGGCGCCGTCGACCGAGGCGGTGTAGTACGGCGAACGGCCCGTGATCTCCGTCGCCGCGCCGCCGATGACGTGGCCGAGTTCGGTCATCCAGGCCTCGAGGTCGTCACCGGCGTCGTCGGGGAAGGGCACCTCGCCCTCGGTCAGCTCGGCGATGCCGTGCTGGTGCCCGTACGCGCGCAGCTGCTCCGCGACACCCGCGCGGTCGCCCTGCGGAAGCGCCCACGACCACATCAGCGAACGCGGGCCGGGCGCGATCGACGCCAGCAGGTGCGGGACGGCCGACACCGTCCGTCGTGGGTCGTCGATCGACGTGCACGTGAACGCGCCCGCGAGGAGGTCCACGTCCCACCGGTGCTCGCCGAGCGCGTCCGTCGCGGTGCGCAGCTGATCCTGGCGGAGGGCGGTGAACAGCGCGGCGCGATCGGCGAGGGCTCGCAGTGTCTCGAAGGTCATGCCTTCAAGTCTGGACCCGGATGCTGTGAGCCCGCTCGTGCGGATTCAATCGGGCGGCACGGCGGCATCCGCTCGTCCCATCCGCCACACGCTGGGGATCAGGGCGGTGCCGATCGAGCCCGCGGCGTAGATCGCCGCGGAGACGATCAGCAGCGACGGGACGTCGACGGCGACGATCAGCCAGCCGTAGACCATGGTCCCCATCGGCAGCGCGACGAAGCTGGCGAGCATGTCGTAGCTGGCCACGCGGGACAGCTTGTCGCCGGGGATCTGCTCCATCTCGGTGACGTTCCATCCGGTGTTGAAGATCTCCATGCCGGCGCCGCCGATGAACGCGGCGACGGCCAGCGGCACCGCGTGCGGCGACGCGCCCAGGACGGCCAGCGGCACGGCGATGGCGGACACCGCCAGCATCCCCCACCGCAGCGGGCGGCGCAGCGGCAGCCACATGAGCAGCAGGGTCATCACCAGCACTCCCAGACCCTCGGCGCTGAGCACCCACCCCCAGCCGGCGATGCCCAGGCGCGGATCGTTGTTGGCGATGAACGGCCCGGCGACCTGCCACGCGCCGATGTGGATCGCGTTGAGCACCATGAACGACAGGCAGATCGCCCACATCCAGGTGCGGGACCAGAACTCGCCCCACCCGGTGCGCAGGTCGCGCAGCATCGAGCCGTCCGGATCGTGCGACGGCCGAGGCAGCCGCACCATCGCCAGCAGGGGTATCGCGGCCAGCCAGCCGCAGGCCTGCACGACCATCGCCCATGCCGGACCGACCGTCGCGACGATGATGCCGGCGATCACCGGTCCGCCGATCGTGACGGCCGAGCGCACGAAGGACAGCATCGCGTTGGCCTGCTGCAGATGCGCGGGCGTCGTCAGCTGCGGGATGAGGCCCTGCATCGCCGGCATCACGAACGCGGAGGACGCACCGTTGACGGCCGCCAGCAGTGCGAAGCGCGGGACCGTCGCGGCTCCCGTCAGCAGCAGCAGCGCCATCGTCCCGATGGAGAGGATGTCGACGACGTAGCACGCCTGGATCACCAGCGCTCGGGGCAGGCGATCGGCCACGACGCCGCCGAAGAGCAGGAACACCACGTTCGAGACCGTCGAGACCGTGAGCACCACCGCCAGCGAGCGGGCGTCGTTGTCGATCTCCAGCACCGCGAAGGCCAGGGCGATCGATGACATCGAGCCGGTGATCATGGTCACCACACGGGCGAGGAAGAACCACCGGAAGTTGCGGTCCCCCAGCGCCGCGAGGCCGCGCGTCATCGGTCGGATCCGGCGCTGTGCATCCGATCATCCAAGCACGTCGACGGCCGTCGCCGCACTCCGATCAGTACGTGTCCGTGGCTCCGCCGGAACCCGTGGCCCCCGAGGCCGGGATGAACCGCGCCGCGAGCGCCTCCGAGCCGCGGGCGAGCAGGGTCACATCCGCGCTCGCCGAGAGGAAATCCGCGCCGGCGGCCAGGTAGGCGTCCGCGGCGGCGGGATCGAAGGCGTTCACACCGGCCCGCTTGCCGGCGGCGTGCGCCGCCTCGAACACGCGGTGCACCGCGGCGACGACCTCCGGGTGGTCCTGCTGCCCCGGCAGCCCCATGGAGGCCGACAGGTCGGCGGGGCCCACCAGCACGCCGTCGACACCGTCGACGGCTGCGATCTCGGCGGCGTGCTCCACGGCATCCGTCGACTCGATCTGCACGATCAGGGAGACCGTCGTGGCGGCATCCTGCACATAACGGGCCACGCGCGCCCAGCGCGAACTGCGGGCGAGGGCCGAGCCGACCCCGCGGACGCCCTCCGGCGGATACCGGACGGCGGCGACGGCCGCCCGTGCCTCGGCGGCGGATGCCACCATCGGGACGAGCAGGTTCTGCGCGCCGGTGTCCAGCACCTGCTTGATGATCACCGGATCATTGAACGGCACCCGCACGACCGCGGTCACCGGGTAGGCGGCGATCACCTGCAGCTGCTGCTGCACGGTCGTGAGCGTGTTGGGCCCGTGCTCCATGTCGATGAGGAGCCAGTCGATTCCGCTGCCGGCGCAGATCTCCGCCAGCAGGGGCGAACCCGTGCTCAGCCACATCCCGATCAGCGGGCGGTCGGCGTCCGTCAGGGCGTCGCGGAAGGTCGGGTCTAGACGAAGCGGCATTCGATGGTTCCCATCTCGTGATAATCGCACAGCACGGCGTCACCGCGTGAGACCCACATCGGCCTCGTGAACGATCCTGCCAGGATCAGCTCCCCGGCCTGCAGACGCTGCCCGTGCTGATGGAACTTGTCCGCCAGCCAGGCCACGCCCCTCGCGGGGTGGCCCAGGACGCCCGCCGCGACACCGGTCTCCTCGATCTCCCCGTTGCGGGAGAGGACGCCGGGGACCCAGCGCAGGTCGATCTCGTCGGGACGCATGCGCACATCGCCCAGCACCATCGCGCCGTAGGCGGCGTTGTCGCTGATGGTGTCCACGATCGTGCGGCCCTCCAGCTCGATGTGCGAATTGAGCACCTCCAGCGCCGGCACGACGTAGTCGATCGCGGCCAGGGCGTCCTCGAGGGTGCAGTCCGGACCCTCCAGCGGCGCCTTCAGGGCGAAGGCCAGCTCCACCTCGATGCGCACGTTCGAGAAGTCGTCGAAGGGGATCTCCGACCCGGTGACGTACACCGTGTCGTCGAACATCACGCCGTAGTCGGGCTCGGCGATCCCCGTCGCCTGCTGCATGGCCTTCGAGGTCAGTCCGATCTTGCGACCCACGAGTGTGCGCCCGGCGGCGAGCTGCGAGTCCCGCCAGACGCCCTGGATGGCGTAGGAGTCCTCGATCGTCGCCTCCGGATGCCGGGCGGTGATACGAGGGATCGTGCCGCGGGTGCGCTCGGCCTCGGCGAGCTCGGCCGCGAGCGCCGCGATGGTGTCGGCGGGCAGGGTCACAGCTGGTGTCCCAGCTTGTACTCGCCCTGCTTCCACTCCGGCATCTCCGACTCGTCGTTCGCGCGCGTGTAGGAGAACCCGTCCGCGCCGATCGTCACGGCCATCTCGCTGGTCTCGGTGCGGGCGTGCACCGGCTGCGGGTTGCCGTCCAGATCGAGCACGAGCGACGCGTCGGTGTACCAGCTCGGCACGACCGGGTTGCCCCACCAGTCGCGGCGCTGGTTGTCGTGCACATCCCAGGTGACCACGGGATTGTCGGGGTCGCCGGTGTAGTAGTCCTGCGTGTAGATCTCCACCCGGTGCCCGTCGGGGTCGCGCAGGTACAGGTAGAAGGCGTTGCTGACGCCGTGGCGTCCGGGGCCCCGCTCGATGGCATCCGACCGGCGCAGTGCGCCCAGCTTGTCGCAGATGGCGAGGATGTTGTGCTTCTCATGCGTGGAGAAGGCGATGTGGTGCAGGCGGGGGCCGTCGCCACCGGTCGCGGCGGTGTCGTGCACGGTCGGCTTGCGGCGCATCCATGCGGCGTAGACCGTGCCGTCCTCGTCCTGGATGTCCTCGGTGACGCGGAAGCCGAGGTCCTGGTAGTGGCGCACGGCCCGGGGCACATCGGGGACGACCTGGTTGAAGTGGTCCAGTCGCACGAGCTCCCCGGGCGTGTGCAGGTCGTAACGCCAGGAGAGGCGCTCCACGTGCTGGGTCTCGAAGAAGAACTCGTACGGGAAGCCGAGCGGGTCCACCACGCGCACCGAATCGCCGATGCCCTTCGTGAAGCCGTCGCGGTTGCGGCGCACGTCGCATCCCAGCTCACGGTAGAACGCCTCGGCGCGGTCCAGATCGGCCGCCGATCGCACCCGATACGACAGCACGGCCACCGCCGCGACCGGTCCCCGGCGCAGCACCAGGTTGTGGTGGATGAACTCCTCGGTGGAGCGCAGGTGGATCGCGTCCTCATCCTCCTCCGTGACGTACAGGCCGAGGACGTCGACGTAGAACTCGCGGGACGCCGCGAGGTCGGTCACGACGAGCTCCATGTACGCGCAGCGCAGGATGTCCGGCGGAGCGGCCTGCGGGGTCGCGACGGGGTTCGCCGTGTCGATGGGGGCCTCCTGGCTCACGTAGAAGCCGGAGGAGGTGAGGGTCTTTCCTTCGTGGTTGCTCATGTCAGCGTCCTTGCTCTGAGATTCAGCGTGGGTCCGGGGCGTCCCGGATCCTGCTTGCCGAACGCGGGGTTGTGCGGCTCGCCCAGCGTGATGTGCACGCTCTGCTGGTCGGTGTAGAAGTCGATCGAGCGGTAGCCGCCCTCGTGCCCGAGTCCGGATGCCTTGACCCCGCCGAACGGGGTGCGCAGATCGCGGACGTTGTTCGAGTTCAGCCACACCATCCCCACCTCCACGGCGCCCGCGAAGTTGTGGGCGCGCTTGAGGTCATTGGTCCAGATGTAGGCGGCCAGGCCGTAGCGGGTGTTGTTCGCGAGCGCCAGAGCCTCCTCGTCGGTGTCGAACGGGGTGATCGTCACGACCGGGCCGAAGATCTCCTCCTGGAAGATCCGGGCGTCCGGGGAGACGTCCGCGAAGGCCGTCGGGGAGACGTAGTTGCCGGTGGGGAATCCCTCCGGGCGACCGCCGCCGGCGATGAGCCGGCCCTCGGACTTGCCGAGCTCGACGTAGCTCATCACCTTCTCGTAGTGCTCGGGGTGCACGAGGGCGCCCACCTCGGTGGCCGGGTCGTGCGGCAGGCCGACCTTCACGCGTTTGGTGAGGGCGGTGAAGCGTTCCACGAACTCGTCGTAGATCGCCCGCTCCACGAGGATGCGGCTGCCCGCCGTGCAGCGCTCGCCGTTGAGGGAGAAGACGCCGAAGATGCAGGCGTCGATCGCGGTCTCGAGGTCGGCGTCGGCGAAGACGACGGCCGGGCTCTTGCCGCCCAGCTCCATCGACAGGCCCTTCAGGTACGGCGCCGCGTTGGCGAAGATGAGCTGACCTGTGCGGCTCTCGCCCGTGAAGGAGATCAATGGGACGTCCGGATGCCTGACCAGAGCGTCCCCGGCGTCCTCGCCGAGACCGTTGACGAGGTTGAAGACGCCGGTCGGAAGCCCCGCCTCCTCGAAGATCCCGGCCCAGAGGGATGCCGACAGCGGAGTGAACTCCGCGGGCTTGAGCACCACGGTGTTGCCGGTGGCCAGTGCCGGGCCGAGTTTCCAGGACTCCAGCATGAACGGCGTGTTCCACGGGGTGATGAGTCCGGCGACCCCGATCGGCTTGCGGTTGACGTAGTTCATCTGGCGACCCGGCACCTTGAAGGCGTCATCGGCCTGGGCGACGATGAGGTCGGCGAAGAAGCGGAAGTTCTCGGCGGCGCGGCGCGCCTGGCCCAGCGCCTGCGTGATCGGCAGCCCGGAGTCGAAGGACTCCAGTTCCGCCAGGCGCGCGTCGCGCGACTCCACGATGTCGGCGATGCGGTGCAGCACCCGTGAGCGCTCGCGCGGCAGCATCCGCGGCCAGGGCCCCTCGGTGAACGCGCGCCGGGCGGCGGCGACGGCGCGGTCGATGTCGGCCTTCTTGCCCGCCGCGGCGTGCACGTAGGTCTCGTTGGTGACAGGGTTGAGCACCTCGAAGGTGTCGCCGTCCACGGAATCGACGAATTCGCCGTCGATGTAGTGCTGGATCCTCCCGGGCAGATCGGCCGGGGTGTGCGGGGCTGTCATGATCGTCCTTCCTCGGTGAGGTGGCGGTGGGCATCGAGGAACGCGTCCATCGTGCGCCATCGGTGGTTGCGGGCGGCGAGCTCGATCTCCAGCGGATCCGCGCCGCGGCGGATGAGCTCGAGGATCTCGGTGTGCTCCTCGACGGAGTGACGTGCACGGCGGGGGACGAAGGCGAAGGAGCTGTCCCGGATGCCCGAGAGCCTGCTCCAGCCGCGATGCACGAGGTCGAGGATGTGCGGGTTCGGGCACGGCTCGTACAGCACGGAGTGGAAGTCCTGGTTGAGGACGGTGAACATGTGCGCGTCGAAATGGCCGAGCAGCAGGCGCATCCGGTCGTTGATCTCCTCGGCGCGCCGCAGCGCCGCCTCGTCCAGCAGCGGCGCCGACAGCGCCGTCGCCGAGCCCTCGATGAGGCCGAGGGTCTGCATGGTGTGGGCGTACTCGCTCTCGTCGATCAGGGACACGTGCGCGCCGACGTTGCGCTCGAAGGTCACGAGCCCTTCGGCCTCCAGTCGCCGGATCGCCTCGCGCACCGGGACCACGCTCATGCCGAGCTCGTCGGCGATGGTCCCCAGCACCAGCCGGTACCCGGGGACGAAGGCGTGCGAGGTGATGTGCGCACGGATCCAGTCGTAGGCCTGCTCCGACTTGCTGCCCTGGCGCCTTGCCTCGGTCATGACCGCTCCCGGGCGTCGTAGGCGGCGCGCCATTCGGCGTTCATCGGGAACAGGCCCTCCAGTGCGTTGCCGTCCGCCACCTGCTCGGCGACCCACGCGTCCTCCTCCTCCTGCGCGAGGGCGGCATCGGCCACCTCCTCCGCGATCCCCGGAGGAATGACGAGCACGCCGTCCCCGTCGCCGACGATGATGTCCCCGGGCTGGACGGCCGCCCCGCCGCAGGCGATGGTCACATCGGACTCCCACGGCACATGGAGGCGCCCCAGCACCGAGGGGTGCGGGCCCTTCGAGAACACC
Source organism: Microbacterium soli (assembly GCF_039539005.1). Taxonomy (NCBI): domain Bacteria; kingdom Bacillati; phylum Actinomycetota; class Actinomycetes; order Micrococcales; family Microbacteriaceae; genus Microbacterium; species Microbacterium soli. The sequence continues at coordinate 577,731 of NZ_BAABCP010000001.1, read as the reverse complement.
GGCAGACCCATCTCGGCCACCGCGGCGAAATCGCGCACGGCACCGTCGGTGACCACGCCCGCCGCCCCGCGGGTCTTCGCCCGCAGTGCGAGGATGTCGCCCAGCGTGCCGGCGCCGCAGTCTCCGCGCGCCTCGATGACGACGACCTCGCCCTCCGCCACCGCGTCGAAGGTGCGCTTCTGCGCGTTGTACCCGCCGCCGTGCGCCGCGAACAGGTCCTCCCGGGCCGGGATGAAGCGCAGAGTTCGTGCGGGGCCGACGATCCTGCTGCCGGGCAGGTTCGCGTGCACGCCGTCGATGAAGCAGGAGCGCAGCCCGCGCTTGCGCAGCTGGCTGGACAGGCTCGCCGTCGGTGCGGCCTCGAGCTTGGCGCGCAGCTCGGGCGACAGCATCCGTGCACCCGCCGGAACAGGAGATTCTCCGGAGACAGGAGGATTCTCGCCGGATCGTCCTGTTCCGAGTGAATCTCCTGTTCTCGGAGAAGCGGATGCCGGGGATGCGGCGGATGCCGGTGATGCGGCGGGGGCCGGGGGCAGGCCCGCGGCCTCGCGCGAGCCCCAGGCCTCGGAGCGCTGCAGATCGTCCACGGCGGGCAGCGAGCCGAGCGCCGCGTCGAAGGGGACATCGCCCTGCGTGACCGTGGTGGCCAGCCGCCCGGAGGTCGGCGCGCCCTCGGCATCCGGGGCGTCCACCTCGATCTCGACGACGTCGCCCGGCACGATCACGGACGAACCCGCCGGCGTGCCGGTGAGGATGACGTCGCCGGTCTCGAGCGTGAAGTGCTGGGAGAGGTCGGCGATGAGCCGGGGGAGTGGGAACAGGAGCCCCGAGGTGCTGTCGTCCTGACGCAGCTCGCCGTTGACCCAGGCGCGCACGCGCAGCGCGGCAGGGTCCACGTGCGATGCGTCGATGAGGCCGGGGCCGAGCGGGGTGTAGCCGTCTCCGCCCTTCGAGCGCACGTTGGAGCCCTTGTCGTTCGCGCGGAGGTCGTACAGCCCCAGATCGTTCGCGGCCGTGACGGATGCCACGTGCGACCAGGCGTCCGCGATGCCGACGCGGCGGGCGGGTGCGCCGATGACCAGGGCGATCTCGCCCTCGAACGCGAGCAGCTCGGTGCCCGCCGGCCGCTCGACCGTGCCGCCGCTGACGCCGACGGAGCTGGAGGGCTTGAAGAAGTACGAGGGGGCTGCGGGACGCCGACCGCGCTGGTCGGCGCGCGAGACGTAGTTGAGATGGATCGCGATGATCTTGCCCGGGCGGGGGATGACCGGCATGAAGCGCCTCCTTGCGTTCGCGCACGGGGTCTCACGGGGCTCAGGAGAACCTCTTGTGCGTTGTATCTGAAATCGTATATTCTCAGTCGCATTCCGGCAAGCACATCGACGTATGCCGGTGACAAGGGCGTCGATCCCGAGGAGGGACTCATGAGCGGGCAATCGCAGGACGGGCTCACGCCGACGGGCACCATCGCGTCAGCACGCGATCGTCGCCGGGTCGTGGTCGCGACCGTCGTCGGCACCACCGTCGAGTGGTACGACTTCTTCATCTACGCGTTCGCCGCCGCGACGGTGTTCGCGGCACTGTTCTTCGAGCCGATGGGTGCGGAGTTCGCCCAGATCGTGTCGTTCTTCACGGTGGGCGTCAGCTTCCTGTTCCGTCCGTTGGGCGCCTTCCTCGCCGGGCACTTCGGCGACAGGATCGGACGCCGCCCGATGCTCGTGCTCACCCTGCTGCTGATGGGCGGCGCGACCACCCTCGTCGGGCTCCTGCCCACTCATGCGCTGATCGGCGTCTGGGCGCCGATCCTGCTGATCCTCCTGCGTGTCATCCAGGGCATCTCCACGGGCGGCGAGTGGGGCGGCGCCGTCCTCATGGCCGTCGAGCACGCGCCCAGGGGCAAGCGGGGGCTGTTCGGCGCCTCGCCGCAGATCGGCGTGCCGATCGGGCTGCTGCTGGCGTCGATGATGCTCGCGCTCATGGCGCAGATCGCCCCCGGCGTCCCGGCGGGCTCCGACGTCCACCTGCAGGACACCGCGTTCGGCCAGTGGGGCTGGCGGGTGCCGTTCCTGCTCTCGATCGTGCTCATCGCCGTCGGCTACTGGGTGCGTCGCCGGGTGGAGGAGAGCCCCGTGTTCGCCGAGATCACCGAGCGCAGGGAGAAGACCCGGATGCCGATCGTGCAGCTGTTCCGGCATCACGCTCCGCTCGTGCTCATCGCCGCGCTGGTGTTCGCCGGCAACAACGCCGTCGGCTACATGACCACCGGCGGCTATGTGCAGCGCTACGCCACCGATCCCGCGGGCCCCGTCGCACTGGACACCTCGGCGGTGTTCTGGGTCGTCGCGCTCTCCGGCGTCACCTGGCTGATCTTCACCTGGTTCGGCGGGTGGATCTCGGATCGGATCGGTCGTCGCACCACGTACATCGTCGGCTGGATCCTGCAGCTGGTGGGCGTGTTCCTGCTGTTCTTCCTCACCGACCTCGGCTCGATCGGCTCCCTCACCGCGGCGCTGGTGATCCTCACCGTCGGCCTGGGGCTGACGTACGGGCCGCAGGCCGCGCTGTACTCGGAGCTGTTCCCGGCATCGATCCGGTTCTCCGGCGTCTCGATCTCCTACGCGATCGGGGCGATCGTGGGCGGCGCGTTCTCTCCGATGATCGCGCAGGCGATCTTCCAGAACACCGGCTCCACGCAGGGCATCACCTGGTACCTGGCGGGGATGACCGTGATCGGGCTGATCGCCACCCTGCTGCTGCGCGACCGCACCGGCATCCCGCTGGGACCGGAGCACGAGGCGGAACAGGCGGCGTCGCCGATCCACGGGGCGCGGAGCGCCTGAGGCGGGGCCCGATGGCCGCACGGGTCCTCGGTGGCCGCTCAGCCGTCCAGCGCCTCGCGGATCGCGGCGGCGGAGCGCTGCAGGCGCGCGGCGATCTCGGCATCCGGATGCCGGGCGGCGACGTGCACGACCGCCAGAGCGGCGGGGCGGTGCCCGCGCAGGGGGAGCGGCACCGCCACGGACCTCAGGTTCGGGATGACCTCGTCGTGGCTGGTGGCGTAGCCGCGCTCGCGGACGGCGAGCACCTGGGCCCGCAGCGTCTCGTCGATCGCCGGCCACTCGTGGTCGCTCAGCTGGGAGAGGATCGCCTTGCCGGGCGCTCCCGCGGTGACCGGATGCCGGGTGCCGGGTCGCTGCGCGACGTTGGCCACGGTGTGGCGGGGCTCGACGCTCGTGAGCGTGATGCACTCGTCACCGTCCAGGACGGCGAGGAACGCGGTCAGCCCCAGATCGTTGGCGACCGCGGTCAGCTCGGGCAGAGCCTCCGCCTGCACGTCGTGCGCGACGCCGGCGGCCAGCGCCGCCATGCGCGGGCCGAGGGACGCACGCCCGGCGGCATCGCGGGCGACCAGACGGTGATCCTCGAGAGTCCGCAGCAGTCGGTAGGCGATCGACCGGTGCACGCTCAGCGAGGTGGCGATCTCGTCGATCGAGAGCGGTCCGTCGGCGAGGATCTCCAGGATCCGGATGCCGCGGCTCAGCGTCTGCGAGGCGGGTGCGGGCATGGGACTCCTTCGGGATGCGGACGGCCTTGTGCGGGCGTCCGACCATCACGTACTATCTGTTCAATAGTAGAACGTTGCGTTCGAATATAGAACAAGTCTCCTCGCCATGCAAGACCTGACGACGGTGTCCGGGGAAGGACCAGACGATGCAGTTCCACCACCACGGCTATGTCTCCCACGATCCGCGTGTGCTCCCCGCCGCGGGGATCGGACTCGACAGGCCCGCGGAGCTCCCCGACGAGATGGATGTGCTCATCGTCGGCTCCGGGCCCGCCGGCATGCTGCTGGCCGCGCAGATGTCGCAGTTCCCCGACGTGAGCACGCGCATCATCGAGAAGCGCGACGGACGCCTCGTGCTCGGCCAGGCCGACGGCATCCAGCCGCGCAGTGTCGAGACGTTCCAGGCCTTCGGCTTCGCGCCGCGCATCATCGCCGAGGCCTACAACATCGGCTGGATGAACTTCTGGGGACCCGACCCCGCGAACCCCGCGAACATCATCCGCACCTCCCGCACGGAGGACTACGGTCTGAAGATCAGCGAGTTCCCGCACCTGATCGTGAACCAGGCGCGGGTGCTGGACTACTTCGCGGAGGCGGCACTGCACGGTCCGGGCCGTATCGTCCCGGACTACGGCGTGGAGTTCCTCGGCCTCACCGTGCACGAGGAGGGGGAGTACCCGGTCGAGGTGCGGGTGAACGACCACGGCACCGAGCGCACCGTCCGCGCGACGTACGTCGCCGGCTGCGACGGTGCACGCAGCGCGGTGCGCGAGGCCATCGGCCGCAAGCATGTCGGCAGTGTCTCCGCACACGCCTGGGGCGTGATGGACGTGCTCGTCAACACCGACTTCCCGGATTGGCGCACCAAGTGCGCGATCAACGCGGAGGCGGGGAACATCCTGCACATCCCGCGCGAGGGCGGCTACCTCAGCCGGATGTACATCGACCTGGGCGCCGTCGCCGAAGGCGACAACCATCAGGTGCGCTCCACCTCGATCGAGGAGATCATCGCCAAGGCCAATGAGATCCTGCACCCCTACGCGCTGGACGTGAAGGAGGTCGCCTGGCACAGCGTCTACGAGGTCGGACACCGCGTCACCGACGGCTTCGACGATGCGCTGGACGGCGAGCGCCACCCCAGAGTGTTCCTCACCGGCGACGCCTGCCACACGCACAGCGCCAAGGCCGGCCAGGGCATGAACGTGTCCATGCAGGACGGCTTCAACCTGGGCTGGAAGCTCGGGCACGTGCTCACGGGCCGTGCGCCCGCCGAGCTGCTGTCCACCTACGCCGCCGAGCGCCGCCCGGTCGCCCAGCAGCTGATCGACTTCGACCGGGAGTGGTCGAGCCTCATGGCCCGCAAGCCCGAGGAGATCTCCGATCCGCAGGAGCTGGCCACCTACTATCTGGCCACGGCCGAGTTCCCCTCCGGGTTCATGACGCAGTACGAGCCGTCGATGATCGTCGACGGCTCCTCGCGGCAGGAGCTGGCGATCGGGTTCCCGCTCGGCAGGCGCTTCCAGTCCGCCGAGGTCACCCGGGTCGGCGACGGCAACGTCGTGCACCTCGGCCACCACGCGACCGCCGATGGGCGCTGGCGGGTGTACGCCTTCGCCGATGCGGATGCCTCGAAGCTGGCGACCTGGGCGGATGCCATGGGCCCCGTGTTCGCGCGCCACACGCCGCAGGACGGCGACGTGGACGCCGTCTTCGACGTCAAGGCGATCTACCAGCAGCGCTTCGACGAGTTCCAGATCACCGACGCGCCCGCGCTGTTCCTGCCGAGGACGGGCCCCTTCGGCCTGACCGACTGGGAGAAGGTGTACGCGGCAGCGCCGACCGTCTGGTGCGAGGACGACATCTTCGCCGTGCGCGAGCTGTCCCGCGACGGTGTGGTGGTCGTGGTGCGCCCCGACCAGTACGTGGCGGCGATCCATCCGCTGGATGCGCCGGATCGGCTGGCGGCGTTCCTGGAGGGGGCGCTGCTGCCGGCGTGAACGACATGACAGGTGTCATGCCGAAGACGTGACACCGCCCTCCGGCATCCGCGCGCCGGTGCGACGACGCTGGAGACATGCAGATCACGGAACAACCACGGACCGCGACCGCGACGGCGCAGCAGGGCGGCCTGCGCGACGTCGTCATCGAGCTGCGCGGCATACGCCGCGGCTTCGGCAGCGGAGCGAAGCGCGTGCAGGCCGTCGACGATGTCGATCTCACCGTCCGCGCCGGGGAGATCGTCGCCCTGCTGGGCCCCAACGGCGCGGGGAAGACGACCACGCTCGACATCCTGCTGGGGTTGTCCGAGCCCGACGAGGGCACGGCGCGGGTCTTCGGGGCTCGCCCCGCCCGCGCCACCGCCGCCGGCTCCATCTCGGCCGTACTCCAGACCGGCGGGCTGCTGGCCGATCTGACCGTCGGGGAGACCGTGCGCCTGGTCGCGTCCCTGCACGGCCGGGACGCCCTCTCCCGCGTGCCCGATGTTCTGGCGCGCGCGGACCTGTCGGGGCTCATCGGACGTCGGGTGTCCAAGTGCTCCGGGGGCGAGCAGCAGCGGGTGCGCTTCGCACTCGCGCTGGTCGCCGACCCCGACATCCTCGTCCTCGACGAGCCGACCGCGGGCATGGACGTCACCGCCCGCCGGCACTTCTGGGACGTCATGCGGGCGGATGCCGATGCCGGCCGCACCATCCTCTTCGCCACGCACTATCTGGAGGAGGCCGAGCAGTTCGCACGCCGCACCGTGGTGATGAACCACGGACGCATCGTCGCCGACGCCCCCACCGCGCAGCTGCGCGCGGGGCTGGGAGCCCGCGTGATCGCCGCGACCCTCCCGGAGACCGGACGCGACGACATCCTCACCCGCCTGCGCGACCGCGACGACATCGCCGACCTGCGCGTGGACGCGGGGCGGCTGACCGTGCGGGCCCAGGACTCCGACGCTCTGGCATCCGCTCTGCTGGCATCCGGCGCGCGCGACCTGGAGATCACCGCCCCCACCCTCGAGACCGCCTTCACCGCCCTGACGGAGGACTGACATGACCACCACGACGCTCACCCCTCTCGCCACCGGTCGCTCCTCCGGCGGCATGTCGATGACCATGCTGCGCATCGAGGCGCTCCGCCAGCTGCGCAATCCGTACACGCTCGCCTTCACGCTGGCCATGCCCGTCGTCATGTACCTGCTCTTCGGCGCCGGACCCGCCTACGGCGCCCTGTCCGCCGGGAACGGGAATGTGGCGTTCTACGTGATGATCTCCATGGCGGCGTACGGCACCGCCGTCGCCATGAGCTCCCTGACCTCCCTGGCCGCCGCGGAGGCGCAGCAGGGCTGGGGGCGACAACTCGCCATGACGCCGCTGAGCACCGCCGGGTACGCGCTGACGAAGCTCCTCACCGCCGTCGCCTTCGCCGCGTTCGCGCTGGCGGTCGTGTACATCGCCGGCGCCCTCACCGGCGCCGAGGCCGACAGCGTGTGGCGGTGGGTCGCCGCCGCGGGGATCATCCTCGGGGTGGGGCTCATGTTCGGACTGTACGGCCTCGGAGTGGGACTGGTCTTCAACTCGGACTCGGCGGCCGCGCTGGCCTCCATCTCCTTGGTCTTCTTCGCCTTCTTCGGGAACGTCTTCATGCCGCTGGACGGCGTCATGCTCGACATCGCCCGGTTCACCCCGCTGTACGGGTTCGTGGCGCTGAGCCGCTGGCCGCTCACCGAGGGCACCCTGACCACCGGGCAGACCGACCCGCTGTGGATGCTGCTGCTGAACGTGGTGGCGTGGCTGGCCGTGTTCATGGTGCTCGTGTACGTGGGTGCCAGGCGCTCGCGCGCCCGCCGCTGACGGTCCGGGCGGCCGGGCGGGCGGCATCCGGATTCAGTAGGTTGGACGGATGGCCGAGGAGGAGACGATGAGCGGGACGGACGTGCTCGATCCGGCACCGAAGAATCCCTGGGACCGCTTCGGCTGGCTGATGGCCGTGGTGTGGCTGGTGTTCCTCGTCTACCCGGTGATCGAGCTGCTGCGCACACCGGCGCCGCTCGGCTGGGTCGTCGTCGGCTGGGCCGCACTCGCGCTGTTCGTCGTGCTGTACGTGGGCGGCTTCGCCCGCGGGCTGCGCACGCAGAGCGGGCTGGGCAGGCCCGTGGACCACGGTCAGTGGATCGTGTTCGGGGCCCTCATGGTCTGCGCCGCGGCGACGATCCCCGCTGTCGGCGGGAATGCGCTCAGCTTCCTGCCGTTCATCATGTCCTTCGCGTCCTACGGCCTCACCAGGCCCGCGCACTGGCTGACGACGACCGGCGCCGTGCTCGTGACGGGCCTGAGCGTGCTCCTGCTGCCGGACGGCTGGGACTACTCGGCGGTGCTCATCATCATCGTCATCCTCGGCGTCGTGAACACGGTGTCGACCTGGTTGATCATCCGCTCCGCCATCGCCGAACAGCTGGGGCTGGAGCTGGCCACCAGCCAGGGGCGTGAGGCCGTCGCCCGCGACGTGCACGATCTCATCGGGCATTCGCTGACGGTCGTGCGGCTGAAGGCGCAGCTGGCGCACCGGCTCATCGACACCGATCCCGAGCGGGCCAAGACGGAGCTGGCCGACATCGAGGCGCTCACGGCGGAGGCCATCAGCGGCGTGCGGGCGACCGTCACGGGCGCGCGTGCCGCGACCCTAGCCGACCAGCTCACCGCGAGCACGGCGGCGCTGCGCGCGGGAGGGATCGAGCCCGTCGTCGATGGGGACCCCGCGATGCTCTCGCCCGCACAGGGCCTGACCGCCGGGTGGATCCTGCGCGAGGCCACGACGAACATCCTGCGGCACGCGGCGGCGTCGACCGTGACCGTGCGCCTGCGCCCGGGGCTGCTGGCCGTGCAGGACGACGGTCGCGGCGCCGGATCCTCGGAGGGCAACGGCGTGCGCGGCATGCGCGAGCGGGCGGCGGCGGCCGGGGCGCGCTTTCAGCTGACCGGCGGGGAGTCCGGCGGCACTCTCGTGGAGGTGATGTGGTGAGCATCCGCATCGTCATCGCCGACGACCAGGCGCTCGTGCGCGGCGCTCTGGCGGCGCTGCTGGAACTGGAGGACGACATCGAGGTGGTCGGCGTCGCCGCCGACGGGGCCGAGGCCACCAGGCTGGTCGCCGAGCTCGCCCCGGACGTCTGCCTGATGGACATCCAGATGCCGGGCCTGGACGGCATCGAGGCGACCCGGCGACTTCACGAGGCGAGCCCCGGCACCCGGGTGCTGGTGGTGACGACGTTCGCCCGCCCGGGATACCTGCGTTCGGCGCTGGACGCGGGGGCCGCCGGCTTCATGGCCAAGGACGCCCCGGCCGAGCAGCTGGCGGATGCCGTGCGCCGCCTGCATTCCGGGCTGCGTGTCGTCGATCCCGAACTCGCCGAGGCGAGCCTGTTCGAGGGCACCAATCCGCTCAGCGAGAGGGAGCGGCAGGTGCTGCGCCTGGCTGCGGACGGCAGGAGCGCCGCGGCCATCGCATCCGAGGTCTTCCTCTCCGCCGGCACCGTGCGCAACCACCTGTCGTCGGCGATCGGCAAGACCGGCGCGTCCAATCGCGCCCAGGCCGTCCGCATCGCCCAGGACAAGGGCTGGGTCTGACCGTGTGTCCCTGACGTCCCCCGTCCCCTCTTCTCGCCGAGAAACCGCGTGAAACAGGGGAGAGTGGGACGAGGCGGGTCAGGAGTTCACGCGGATGATCTCCTGCTGGTACGGGGCGATGATCCGGCCCGAGATGCGCAGATCGAGGACGAGGAATCGGCGCGCCTCCGGGTCCTCTCCGGCCCAGGATCCCAGCCGTTCGAGGTCGGCGAGGCTGCGCACGACGACGCCCTCCGCGCCGACGGCCGCGCTGAGAGCGGCGAAGTCGACCTCGGGGATCCGCATGGGCGCCTCGGCGAGGCCCTTCAGCCCGTAGAGGTTGATCTCGGCGCCGTAGGCGGCGTCGTTCCAGATCACCGCGCAGCCATGACCGCCGGCGGCCCGCACGGCGGACTCCAGGTCGGCGATCGCCATCAGCCCGCCCCCGTCACCGGAGGTCAGCACGACCGTGCTGTCCGGGCGCGCGCGGGTCGCGCCGACCACGCTCGGCCAGCCCTGGCCGATCGACTGGAACGCGGTGCCCACCATCATCATCCGGTCCGGCGCGGCGACGGGCCAGTACATGTTGGCCCAGCCGATGAAGTGCCCGCCGTCGGACACGACCACCCGGTCCTCGGGCAGCAGCTCGGCGATCCGTCGCGCGGCCGATCGCGGATCCAGCCGGCCGTCGGGGGCGATCTCGTCGCCGGCGGGATACGCGCGGGCCGCCGCGACGTCGACGGTCTCCCGCCACGGTGCGTGCGCTTCGTGCGGAAGAATGCGCTTCGCGCGGACGGATGCCGTGGATCCGAGCCGCTGCAGGAGCGACTCGGCGGCGAGGCGGGCGTCGGCGCGCACGAAGCCTCCGACGTTCGGATGCGTCGCAGCCGGCGCCACATCGACCTGGAACACCCGGGTGCCGGGCGCGAACAGCTCGCCGAAGCGCATCGTGAACTGGTTGAGCGCCGCGCCGAACACCACGGCGACATCGGCCTGCCGCACGAGCGACATGGCGCCGTCGGCGCCGAATCCGCCTGCCACCCCGAGGTCGTGGCGGGAATCGGGGAAGATCCCGCGCCCCAGGGCGCTCGACGCCGTCAGCGCTCCGGTGGCTTCGGCCAGCGCACCGAGCGCCGGGCCCGCGCCGGCCAGCCAGGCGCCGCGCCCCGCCAGCAGGAAAGGACGTTCGGCGGAGCGCAGCGCGTCGGCGATCTCATCGAGCATCCCCTCTGCGAACGCGCCGCGAGGGGGCAGCGGATCGGGCAGGCGAGGGGAGGGGGCCTGCGGCACGGGCCCGGCCTCGAGAGCCGCGACGTCGTAGGGGATGGCCAGCACGACCGGAACCCGGTAGGTGAGGGCGTGCTCGACGGCGATGACGGTGGTGGCCGCGGCATCCGTCCTCCCCGTGGTGTAGGTGCGCGCGCCGACACCCGACGCCAGCGCGATCTGGTCGACGTCCCAGGGACGCGGGCCGGAGGTCGGCTCGTCGCCGACGACCAGCACGAGCGGCACGTGCGCCTGCACGGATTCGGCGAGGGCGGTGATCGTGTTCGTGAAGCCCGCGCCGTAGGTGGTGGTGGCCGCGGCGATCCGCCCGGATGCCCGGAAGTGCGCGTCGGCGGCGACGACAGCGCCCTGCTCATGGCGGACGGCGGTGAAGCCGGCGTCCGTCTGCGTGTCGATGGCGTCGAGGAAGTACGCGTTGCCGTTGCCCATCACACCGAAGACGTGGTCGACGTGCTGGGCGAGGGTGAGGGCGACGTGGGCGGAGACAGAGGGCATGACAGAGCCTTTCGAGACGGAACGGAGGGGTCCGTATATGTCTCGCCGCTCATGCATCGTCGCTTCGCGCGCTTCGTGCCCCTTTTTCGGGCACCGGCAATGGCCGGACACTCCGATTGTACCGGGAACGCCACCGCCCGCGGCACCCGGGGAAGGGCAGGGACCCTCAGCGCCCGGTGAACACCGGCGGGCGCTTCTGCTGGAACGCGGCGAAGCCCTCCCGGTAGTCGGAGGTGTCGCGCAGCTCGGCCTGCGCGGCGCTCTCGAGCCGTATCGCGTCCCACAGCGCCAGGCGCTCATCACGGATGCGCGCGATCAGCCGCTTGCTGGCCAGGAAGGCCGCCGTCGCGCCTCGTGCGGCCGCCGCGGCGGCATCCATCGTCGCGTGCAGCACCTCGCTGTCGGGAAGCACCCGCGAGAACAGGCCGGCGGCCACGGCCTCCGCCCCCGTCATCAGCCGCCCCGTGTAGATGAGGTCGAGCGTGCGGTGCGCGCCGAGCCGATCCAGGAACAGCGCGTGCCCACCGGAGTCCAGCAGCGCGCCCAGGGCGGCGAACGGGGAGCCGATCCGTGCGGTCTCGGCGACGTACACGACATCCGTCGCGATGAGCAGTCCCAGGCCCACTCCCAGGCATCCGCCGTGCGCGGCCGCGAACGTCGGGGCGGGGAAGGCCGACATGCGCCGCAGCAGCGGCGTGAGCAGCCCGTCCAGGTAGCCGAGCACGTCGTCGTCGCGCGGATCGACGTCGGAGATGTCGCGGCCGGCGCAGAAGGCGCGGCCCTCCCCGCTCAGCACGAGCGCGCGGACCCCGGCCCGTTCGGCCTCGTCGTAGGCATCGCCCAGGTCGCGCAGCGCCTGCTCGTCGAGGGCATTGCGCCGGGAGGGCGAGTTGAGCGTGATGTGCGCGACGTCGTCCGCGACGGTCAGATCGATCATGGATGCTCCTCTCGGACCGGCCGGTGCGTACCGGCGGGTACGGGTCACACGTCGTAGTCGACGACGAGTCTGTCGCTGGTGGGGTGGGATTGACAGGTGAGCACGTAGCCGCGTTCGAGCTCGTCGGGCTCCAGCGCGTAGTTCTCCGTCATGGTCACGCTGCCCTCCAGCACGCGGGCGCGGCACGTGCCGCACACACCCCCCGAGCACGCGAACGGCGTGTCCGGCCGTACGCGCAGCGCGGCGTTGAGCACGGACTCGTGCGCGTCGACGGGGCTCTCCACGGTCGAGGACACGCCGTCCAGGTTGATCTCGATCCGGTGCGTCTTCTGACCCGCCTTGACTTCGACGCGGCGCGGGCCGCGTTCGGCGGGGGTGTCGCCGGTGGTGAACAGCTCGAAGCGGATGCGCTCGCGCGGCACGTCGATGTCGGCGAGCACCTCCCGGCACAGATCCACCAGGGCCAGAGGGCCGCACAGGAACCACTCGTCGACGGTGGCGGGGAGGATCAGGGCGTCCAGGATGGTGCGCAGCCGCTTCTCGTCGATGCGTCCCGACAGCAGCGGTGCCGTGCGCTGTTCGCGGGAGAGCACGTGGTGCAGCACCAGTCGGGTGGGGTGGCGGTCCTTCAGGTCTGCGAGGTCCTCGAGGAACATCACGTCGCTCGTGGACTTGTTGGTGTACAGCAGCGTGAACCGGGTGCTGTCGGATGCCGCGAGCAGGTTGCGCGCCAGCGCCATCATGGGCGTGATGCCCGAGCCGGCCGCGATGCCGACGACGTGCGCGCCCGCCAGCTCGTCGAGGTCGGAGGTGAAGGTGCCCTGCGGGCTCATCACGTCGATCTCGAAGCCCGGATGCAGTTCGGTCTGCGCCCAGGTGGAGAACAGCCCGCCCTCGTCGCGCTTGACGGCCACGGCCAGGCTGGTCGCGCCGTCGCGCACGGGTGCGGGCGGTCGGCACAGCGAGTACGACCGGCGCACCTCGGCGCCGTCGAGGTGCACCCGCAGAGCGACGTACTGACCGGGGAGGTACGCGTAGTCATCGGCGAGCTCGGCGGGCACCGTGAAGCCGACTTCGACGGCGTCGTCGGTGAGCCGGCGCACCTCGGAGACGGTGAGCGTGTGGAAGCGCGCGCGATGCCGGTCGCCGACCGGGCGTGCGGCCGGGCGGTCCGGGGCGGTCGTGGGGGGGAAGCGGAACAGGGACATCAGATCGCCTTGAAATGGTCGAACGGTTCCAGGCACTCCCGGCACTCGTAGAGCGCCTTGCAGGACGTGGAGCCGAAGTGGGACACTTCGCGAGTGCTCGGCGAACCGCAGTGCGGGCACTTGACCGCGAGCGTGAGCCGGATCGGACCCTGCCGGTGGGCGGCTCTGCCGGTGGGCGGGGCGATGCCGAACTCGGTGAGCTTGCGTCTGCCCTCCTCGCTCATCCAGTCGGTGGTCCAGGCGGGCGAGAGCACCAGGCGCACCTCGACGTCGTCGAAGCCCTCCGCGGTGAGCGCGAGGACCACGTCGTCGCGGATGGCGTCCATGGCCGGGCATCCGCTGTAGGTGGGGGTGATGTCGACGGTCACGCGGCCGGTGTCGTCCGCGGTGACCTCCCGCAGGACGCCGAGGTCCGCGATGGTCAGCACGGGGATCTCGGGGTCGGTCACGCGCGCGGCGACCTCGCGCGCGCGGCTCGCGAGCGCTGCGGTGTCGAGACGGGCGGCGGCCATGGGGGTCACCACGTCGCTCCCGGATGCCGTCGGGCCAGCACCTGCATCTCGGCCAGCAGATGCCCCATCGGCGTGGCATGCGCGCCGTGGCGTCCGCCCGCACGGGAGGCGGCGATGTCGGGGCGTGCGAGCCGCGCCTCGGCGAGGACCTCGTCGATGACGGCGTCGAAGCCGGCGCGCAGCGCCGACGGACGCGCGGCGGCGTCGCCCAGGCGGTCGATGAGCGGCTCGTCGCGGAACAGCTCGTCCGCGTACGGCCAGACGTCCCGCAGGGCCCGGATGATCTTCTCGCGCGAGACGTCGGTGCCGTCGGCCAGGCGCAGCACCCACTGCACGGCGTGGTCGCGGTGGTAGTCGACCTCTTTGACGGCCTTCTCCGCGATCGCGGCGAAGGTGTCGTCGGTCGAGGCGCGCAGCGCCGTGTACAGCTCGTACATGTAGACGGATGCGATCAGCTGGCGGGCGATGGTCTGGGCGAAGTCCCCGTTGGGCTGCTCCATGATCCAGGCGCTGCGGAACTCCGGCTCGTCGCGGAAGTACGCCAGATCGTCCTCGCTGCGGCCGTCCCAGGAACCGGCGTACCGCAGCAGGGAGCGGGCGTGCCCCAGCAGGTCCAGGGCGATGTTGGTCAGCGCCACGTCCTCCTCCAGCTCGGGGGCGCGGGAGATCCACGCGCCCAGCTGCTGGGAGAGGATCAGCGCGTCGTCGCCCAGCCACAGGGCGTATTCGGCGATATCGGCGGATGCCGCGCGGGCCTGCCCGCCGGCGAGTTCGGACGCCAGCTGCAGCTCGTCGACGGAGACGTGGACGTCGGGGGAGGCGGTCACAGGTGCGGCACCCCCTCGGATGCCGTGTAGTACACGGCGTGACGATAGTTCTTCCCCGCCGGGCTCTCGAAGAACGCGCCCTTGTCGTCGGGGTCGCTCGTGGTGATGGCATCCGCGGGCACCACCCAGATGGACACGCCCTCGTTGCGACGCGTGTACAGGTCACGGGCGTTGCGCACGGCCATGCTCGCATCCGGTGCGTGCAGCGAGCCGACGTGCACATGGTTCAGGCCCCGGTTGGCTCTCACGAACACCTCCCACAGCGGCCAGGTCTCCTCGGGGGATCCGCCGGGCGCGACCATCATGCCACCCGCCCTTCTGCGCGCTGCGCCTGCTTCCGGGCGTACTCGGCGGCGGCCTCGCGCACCCATGCGCCTTCTTCATGCGCGGTGCGGCGGCGCTCGATGCGCTCCGCATTGCACGGGCCGTTGCCCCTCAGCACCTGGAAGAACTCGTCCCAGTCGATCTCGCCCATCTCATAGCGCTGCGTCTCCTCGTCCCAGCGCAGGTCGGGGTCCGGCAGCGTGATACCCAGGATCTCGGCCTGCGGCACGAGCATGCCGACGAAGCGCTGGCGCAGCTCATCGTTGGAGAAGCGCTTGATCCGCCAGGCCATCGACTGCGCGGAGTTGGGCGACTGGTCGTCCGGCGGTCCGAACATCATGAGCGACGGCCAGTACCAGCGGTTCACGGCATCCTGCGCCATCTCGCGCTGCTCCTGCGTGCCCTGCATGAGGGTCAGCAGGATCTCGAACCCCTGGCGCTGATGGAAGGACTCCTCTTTGCAGATGCGCACCATCGCCCGCCCGTAGGGGCCGTAGGAGCAGCGGCACAGCGGCACCTGGTTGACGATGGCCGCACCGTCGACCAGCCAGCCGATCGCCCCCATGTCGGCCCAGGTGGGGGTGGGATAGTTGAAGATCGAGGAGTACTTGGCCCTGCCCTCGATGAGCTGCCGCGTCATCTCATCGCGCGTGATCCCGAGCGTCTGCGCGGCGGAGTACAGGTACAGGCCGTGACCGGCCTCGTCCTGCACCTTGGCCATGAGGATGGCTTTGCGCTTCAGGCTCGGGGCGCGGGTGATCCAGTTGCCCTCGGGCTGCATGCCGATGATCTCGGAGTGCGCGTGCTGCGAGATCTGCCGGATCAGCGTCCTGCGGTACGCCTCCGGCATCCAGTCGCGGGGCTCGATGCGTTGCTCGTGCGCGACGTGGTCGTCGAAGCGCGCCAGCGCATCGGCATCGTCCACTATGGAGAGATCTGCGGGTGCGGTCATCTTCGACTCCTCGGCGTTTGCTTTACTGACCGATCGTAAGGTAATTGTCGCACGGTCGTGGAGTACGTGCAAGCGGGTCACGACGAGCGGGAGATGAGCTCCCGCAGCGCCAGACCGTATGCCTCGGCGGGATCCGGATGCTGGAAGCGCAGCCGCTCGTCGTTGATCTCGATCTCGACCTCGAACGTGTCCTGCAGTCGTGTGAGGCTGCGGAAGGTGCCGCGCAGCAGGTCGCGCAGCTGGTGCTCGGACGGCATCCAGACGGCGTCGGCCAGCTCCACGGCATCCAGTGCCCACTCCGTCGTCCCGTTGAAGGCGAGGTCGGTGCCGCTGGGCGTGCAGCGCGCCTCGATGGTCATCTCGCTGACCGTGTACGTCTCGGCCTCGATCTCGGATTCGACGTCCTCGGGCAGATCGAGCTGGAAGCGGTCGCCGGATGCCGGATGCCACACCAGACCCGCGTCGCGCAGGGCGACGGCGAGCTCGCGACTGATCATGATGACAGGCTATGCCCGGGTGGAGTCTGCTGGCCCGCCAGCAGCTGCGCATGCCGCTGAGCGGCTTCCGCGGCATCCAGCTCCAGGATCTCGGTCTCGGGGATGCCGAGCCTTGAGAGTTCCCTGACGAGGTGGAGCGGCACCGACTTGCGCGGGGGAGTGGGCTTCGGCTCGCCGCGCTCGGGTCTGATGTGCTTTCGCACGCAGAACCAGAACGCGTCTGCAGACACCTCGAGCTGTTCGCGCAGGATGTGCGACCACATGCTCGCCGCGTAGCCGGTGCGATCGATCGGCCGCGAGATGCGCGTGCGCAGGATGCGGCCGTCCCACAATGGGAGTTCGTACGTGCGGTGGTGGCGGACGGGCTGGCCGTGCGCGCCGCGGACGAGTGCCCACTCCTCGTGAAGGCAGAAGTCGTCGTGATCCTCGCGGGTCGCGACGGGATGCTTCTCACTCACCGCCGTGCTCGAACCACTTGAGGAGCTGCTCGTCGGAGGAGAGCTTGATCAGCTGCACCAGCGCCCAGTTGTCGCGGTGGTTCGGGGCCTGCTGGAGCCGCGCCTCCCAGTCCTCGGCGTACTCGCGAAGCGACAGGATCAGGTCGTCGAGCGCATCATCGACTGTGGCACCTTCGGAGGCGAACGGGCGGCCCGACATGAGTGCGATCACACGGCCATCCTCCGTGGTCAGCTCGACGCGAGGGGCCACGGAGTGGAAGAAGAACGACTGCAGACGGTCGGCTTGGACAACCACGGAGACGTGTCCTTCGCGCGCCACGGTCACGGAGCGGCCCCGCTCCGTGGCGTCGAGCACATCCTTGAAGTGTGCGCGCGCGCTGGAGTACGACGGATAGTCGGCGATGGCGGGCTGGCTCATGGTGACCTCTTAGCTGATGTGTGACGTACGTGACGTACGTCGCGTACGTTTATTGTACGCAGGTCTGGCCGTGTCGGTGCCGTCGGGCAGAGTGGATGCGTGACCTCCACCACCCGCGACGCCGCGCTCGCCGCCCTCCGCGATCTCGTCGGCCGCCCGGATGCCGATTTCCACGACGGCCAGTACGAGGCCATCGAGGCGCTGGTGGCGCAGCGGCGGCGTGCGCTGGTCGTGCAGCGCACCGGGTGGGGCAAGTCGGCGGTGTACTTCGTCGCAACGCAGCTGCTGCGCCGGCAGGGAGCGGGGCCCACGGTGCTGGTCTCGCCGCTGCTGGCGCTCATGCGAGACCAGATCAGCGCGGCCGAACGCGCGGGAGTGCGTGCGGTGGCCATCAACTCCACCAATGCGCACGAG
Organism: Microbacterium soli; assembly: GCF_039539005.1. Classification (NCBI taxonomy): domain Bacteria; kingdom Bacillati; phylum Actinomycetota; class Actinomycetes; order Micrococcales; family Microbacteriaceae; genus Microbacterium; species Microbacterium soli. Next base: position 560,246 of record NZ_BAABCP010000001.1, on the reverse strand, counting down.
TGGTCCGATGTGCTTGAGCGGATCGACCGTGACGAGGTCGATGTGCTGCTGGTCTCACCCGAGCGGCTGAACAATCCGGCGTTCCGCGAGCAGCGGCTGCCGACGCTCGTGCAGCGCATCGGGATGCTGGTGGTCGACGAGGCGCACTGCATCAGCGACTGGGGTCACGACTTCCGCCCCGACTACCGGCGCCTGCGCGATCTGATCGGGCAGATGCCCGCCGACGTGCCGGTGCTCGCGACCACGGCCACCGCCAACAGCCGGGTCGTGGCGGACGTCGCCGAGCAGCTCGGCGGTGCGGACGTGCTGACGATCCGCGGTCCTCTGGCACGGGCATCCCTGCGGCTGGGGGTGCTGCAGCTGCCGAACTCGGCGAGCAGACTGGCCTGGCTGCTCAGCCATCTGGACGACCTGCCCGGTTCCGGAATCATCTACACGCTCACGGTCGCGGCCGCCGTCGACACGGCGCGGCTGCTGCGCGAGCACGGTCACGACGTGCGCGCGTACACCGGGCAGACCGATGCCGATGAGCGCGAGGAGTCCGAGGGGATGCTGGGGCGCAACGAGGTCAAGGCGCTCGTCGCCACCAGCGCGCTGGGCATGGGCTTCGACAAGCCCGACCTCGGGTTCGTGGTGCACCTGGGAGCGCCGTCGTCGCCGGTGGCGTACTACCAGCAGGTCGGGCGTGCGGGTCGCGCCACCGAGAGCGCCGACGTGCTGCTGCTGCCCGGCGCGGAGGACAAGGACATCTGGCGCTACTTCGCCACGGCATCCATGCCCGACCGCGAGCGGGCCGAGCGGGTGATCGCCGCTCTTGACGGCGATCCGATCTCGACGCCTGCGCTGGAGGCGAGGGTCGACATCCGCCGCACGCCGCTCGAGCTGCTGCTGAAGGTGCTCGACGTCGACGGCGCTGTGAAGCGTGTGCAGGGCGGCTGGATCGCCACCGGTGAGCCCTGGATATACGATACCGAGCGGTACGAGCGCATCGCCGCCGAGCGCCGGGCCGAGCAGCAGCACATGATCGAGTACCAGCAGACCGGTGGATGCCGCATGGAGTTCCTGCAGCGCTCGCTGGACGACGCCACGGCCGCGCCGTGCGGGCGGTGCGACAACTGCGCGGGCCAGTGGTTCCCGACGGATGTCGGGGCGGATGCCTCGTCGATCGCCACCGAGTCGCTGGACCGTGTGGGTGTGCCCGTCGAGCCGCGCAGGCAGTGGCCGACCGGCGCGGATCGGCTCGGCATCCCCGTTCGTGGTCGTATCGGCGTGGACGAGCAGGCTGCTGAGGGATGTGCGCTGGCGCGTCTGACCGACCTGGGGTGGGGCGGCACGCTGCGCGAGCTGTTCGCGACAGGGGCGTCTGACGGGTCGGTGGCGCCGCAGGTGCTGGCCGCGTGCGTGCGCGTGCTGGCCGGCTGGGGCTGGGAGGAGCGCCCCGTCGCCGTGGTCGCGATGCCGTCGCGCTCGCGGCCTCAGCTGACCGGCTCACTGGCGCGCGGCCTCGCCGAGGTCGGCAGGCTGCCGTACCTGGGCGAACTCGGGTTCGTGGGCGGCGGGCCCTCCGGCGCGCCCGGTGGCAGCAGCGCGTTCCGGGTGGCGGGGCTGTGGGACCGGTTCACCGCCGACGGGCTGCAGGTGCCCGCCGGCCCCGTGCTGCTGGTGGATGACCTGGCTGACAGCCGCTGGACTCTCACCATCGCTGCGCGTACGCTGCGGCAGTCCGGAGCGACGGCAGTGCTCCCGTTCGTGCTGGGTCTACGGGGGTAGCACGGGCGCGAACAGGTGCTTGCATACATTGTCCGGCTGGGCTGCCCGTGGCCGCGCCATACGACCAGTCACACCTGTGGCGGTCGCTCCCGCAGATCGGTGCCGTGAACCGTCATCGTGGCGATCAGGGCATCATCTGCATCCAGGAGGTCGACATCGACGATGGAATTCCGCCCATATCGCGCTTTCTCCCGTGCGGTCGCGTAAAGCTGATCCCCGACGGTCAGCGGTGCGATGTATGTGATCCCCGCCTGGCGGGTCACAGCCGGTCGACCTCGCGACTCCGACAGGAACGCGAACGCCGTGTCGCCGAGCCAGAACATCGCACCTCCGTGGAGGATGCCATGGCCGTTTATCATCCACGGCTGCGGGGGGAGGCGCAGGGTTATGCATCCATCGCCGATGCTGGTGATCTCGACTCCCATGTGTCGCGAGGCGGCGTCTGCTGCGAGTCGTGCCCGCACTTCCTCCTCGCCCACCGGGCTCATGGCTCCGGTCGGGTCCATGCCGCCGTCCTCTTCAGTCCGGCGCTGCGTCCTTTGGCGGCGATCACGGCGGCCATCTTCCGAGATGCTTCGTCGATGAAGTCATCACCAAGCATGACCGCCCCGAGGGCCCCTCCTTCGGGCGAGGTGTACCAGGCGTAGGCGTCGAGGATGTTCTCGGCCTTGTCGTATTCCTCCTGAGCCGGTGAGAAGATGGAATTCGCCGGTCCGATCTGCCCTGGATGCAGCACCCACTTGCCGTCGAAGCCCAGAGCCGCACTGCGCCACGTGGCCTCTTCGAAGGCGGGGATGTCGCGGATCAGCCCGAAAGGCCCGTCGATCGCCTGGAGACCATTCGCACGAGCGACCATGAGTATCCGCATGAGGATGTAGTGGTAGGCATCGGCCGGATACCCCTTCGGCTGTCCGCCGACTATCAGGCTCTTCATATTGAGGCTGGCCATCAGATCCGCAGGGCCGTAGACGAGTGTTTCCACGCGGGCAGATGCGGTTGCGATGGCTTCGAGATTCACCATGCCGAGGGCGTTCTCCAGCTGGACCTCGATGCCGATCGCGCCGACATCGAAGCCCTTCTCCATCTCGATCTGCGTGAGGAGCAGATCCAGCGCCTCGACCTGGCCGGGTGTCTGAACTTTGGGCAGCATGATCGCATCGATCTGGTCGCCTGCTGCTCCGACGACGGTCATCACGTCCTGGTACGTCCACTGAGTGGTCCAGTCGTTGACCCGCACGACGCGCACTTTGTCGCCCCACCCGCCTTCGAGCAGTGACGCGACGATGTTGTGGCGCGCCTGCTCCTTGGCAGCCGGTGCGACGGAGTCCTCGAGATCGAGGAAGAACTGATCCGCATCCAGTCCGCGTGCTTTCGCGTGCATCTTCGGATTCGACCCCGGTACTGCCAGGCACGATCTCCGCGATCGTCCGGCTCCTCGGGTGGTGTGCGGGGTGGTGCTCATGATCTTCCTTCCTTGATGGCGTGCCGACGTGGGACACGGATCACGCGAGTGAGTTCGGCGACGATCTGATTGCGCTGGTTGTAGCCCCAGTGGTGGAGCGTCAGCAAGCCGGAGCGGTCATCGTACGGCTCGGTCGCGAGCACCTCCGTCGCGGCGCGGATCGTGTCGCCATGCACCACCGGGACCAAGAGCCGGAGATCGGTGATCCCGCGGTCTTCGAGCATCGAGTCCGCAGTGTCCTGGCTCGCCAGCCCGATGACCAGCGATGCGGTGATGCCGCCGAACACGATGGATGTTCCCAGCGGTGTCTGCGACATACGCGCCTCATTGAAATGCGCATCGGCCGTGTTCATCACGAGGTTCGTCAGCAGCACGTTCTCGAGCTCGGTGATGGTCTTCCCTCGCGCGTGCCTGAACCGCATGCCGACTTCGAAGTCCTCGAAGCAGTTGTCCGATCCCGTGATGCTCATGCCGGCACCGCCTTCGGCTGTCGTCGGGTGAAGTTCTCCAGCTCCGGTCTGAGAGAAGTCAGATTCGAGCGCTCGAACCGGAGCACTTCCACGGCGTCCTGGTTCACTCCCGTTGTGCGCCAGCTCACGATGCCCTGTTGCGGTCGTGACTTCGACCGCCGCTTGCCGATCACCTCGGTGCGGCACGTGACGGTGTCACTTGCGACGACCGGAGCCAGGAACTCGACGGAGTCCACACCCAGGAAGGCCCCCGCCGCGCCGTCCACGCCCTCGCTCGTGTCCTCCACGGACATCCCGAGGACGAGCAGGAAGACGAAGTACGGATTGATGGTGTCTGCTCGGCATCCGTGCTCCGCAGCCCACGCGTCATTGAAGTACAGGGGGGAGTAATGCAGAAGCAGGGAGCTGAACAGCGTCGAATCATATGTGCGGAGCGTGCGACCCCAATGATGCTCGATGACCTCCCCGACGACGAAGTCATCGAAGTAGCGGCCCTTCGGCCACAGCGGAAAGGTCGTTGGATCGGACATGCGGTGTTCCTCCTCATCGGGAACGATATGGATGATGGAGCGCCGTGCCTGGTACAGGCATGCAGCCGGTCGGCTACGCGTGCGTCGCAGCCGAGGTCGCGTCAGCGGTGGTCGCCACGATTCCGGAAGCGACCAATCCCTGGACGGCCTGCTGGTCGATGCCGATCTCCGCGAGAAGGCTCACGGTGTCCTCCCCCAGCAGTGGTGCGCGGCGGATACCCACCGAGCTGGCGGGGGAGAAGCGGATCGGGGTGCCGGCGATCGAGACGACGTGGCCCGTACCCGGCTGCTCGACCTCGACGAGCATCTGCCTGATCGCCACATGGGGATCAGCAGCGATGTCCCGAGCCGTCTGCACAGGTCCGACCGGGACGCGACCGCCGAGTTCATTGACGATCTCCGCCTTGGTGCGCGTCCGGGTCCACTCCTGGATGACATCGTTGACGAATTCGATGTTCTCGTGCCGAGCAGTCGGCTGGGACGACCGCGGGTCGTCGATGAGTTCAGGGTGGCCGATCAATGACGCGAACACGGTCCACTCGCGATTGCTGGGCGCGGCGATGGTCACCCAGCCGTCCTTCGCCTCGAAGAGGCCGAACGGTGCGAACAGCGGATGAGAGTTGCCGATCCGCCCCGGCACCTCGCCGGTGATCGAGTGCTGGTAGGCGTTGCGCTCAGCCAGTGAGATCATCGCGTCGTACATTCCGACATCGACGAGGCGGCCCTGGCCTGTTGCACGTGCCTGGAGGATCGCAGAAAGAACGCCGATATCCAGCAGCGCTGCAGGAAACAGATCACCGATCCCGATGCCGGACTTGACCGGTTCACGCTCGGGAAAGCCATTGACGTGCATGAAACCGCCCATGGCCTGCGCGACGACGTCGTAGGCAGGCCAGTTCACGTACGGACTCATCCCGGTTCGAGGATCCCCGAAGCCGCGGATGCAGCCGTAGACGAGCCGTGGATTGCGTGCGTGCAGGACTTCCCAGTCCAGTGCGAGCGACTCCATGATGCCGACCCGGAAGTTCTCGATCACTGCATCCGCCGAGTCGACGAACTCCAGGAAGATCCTGCGGCCCTCCGGATCGCGCAGATTGAGCGGAAGACTGCGCTTGTTGCGATTCACGCTGTGGAAATAACCGCCGAACGCCTCTTCGCCGTCACCGAATGTCGGTCCGGCACCGCGGATGAACTCGCCGCCGGGCGGTTCGACCTTGATGATCTCAGCACCCAGATCGGCCAGGAGCATCGTGGCGTAGGGGCCGGCGAGCATGTGCGTGAGATCCAGGATCCGCACACCCGCAAGAGGCGGATCCACCGCCGGTGGGGCGGCCGGACCTGCGGGGTCTGTCGTCATCGTCAACTCCCTGATCGCCGATTAACCCGGCTCTTGCTCGGATTAGCAGGGAGTCGCTCGGCGAATGAATCGGCGACCGGGGTGAGGCCGGCGCCGCCGTAGGTGACTGGTGACGAGTACCATGGTGCACGGACGGCATTGCGTTGTCAATCACGCTTTTGCCGGATATGTCGCCTTGCGGGTTCTCCCCCCCAGTGTCATCTCCTATGCTCTGCTCGGACTGCCGGGGGCGGATCCGCTGCGGATTTGTCCCTCACGAGATGGAGAGCCGATGCCCAGAACAGTGGTTGTCACGGGATACGCGAAGATGCCGACCGGGACGATGATCAGAGCGACGACCGGAAACCTGGGCATGGGTGCCGTCGTCGATCGGGAGACGCACATCGTCACCGAAGGCTGGGCGTCGCTTTACGCACCGCAGAACCAGCGGTTCGTGGCAGAGCTGCTCACGGGGCAGAATCTGATGTCCGATGACGGCGAGTTCATCGCCCGGGTGCAGCGGGATTACTGGGGTGCGGCGCAGGGTGCGATCTGCCAGTGCTATCGCGATCTCGTGCGACGGTACCGCGAGCACATCGCCGCCGAGGAAGGAGGCGTCGCGGAGAGCGGGGATAATACGAGCAATGGCCGGTTCGACTGAGACAGCGCCACCGGTGCAGCATCTGCGCCATCCAGCGTTCGGCACCCTCCCGTGCCGTCGTCGGAGCCTTGACAGGCCGGATCGATCTGGCTAGCTTTAGGCCCTAGGCGGTAGATGTCGCTGGCGACAGTCAGTCCCACTCGCAGCACACTCATCTCCGGCTCCTTTCCTGCGGCTCTCGGTTGATCTGCAGTGCCCATTCTGTGGTGTACATGGAGTCGTTCAGATGGTCGATGAGGATCTAACCGGGTTGGTCGTCGCTCGTGCGCGTAGCAGCGCTCAGCGGTGGCGAGAGGTGGACGAGCGGGTGCGGCAGTGCCTGCTCGACTGGCTCGGTGTCATCCTGGCTGCGGACGTGCGTCCGCTTGCGCGATCGGTGCGCGCTGCGGGCCGCGGGAGCGCGACTGATCTGAGGACGGGTGACCGGCTGCCGCCGCAGAGCGCGGCCCGGGTGAACGCGGCGTACGCGCATCAGCTGGACTTCGATGACTTCCACCTGGGCGTTCCGGGCCATGCGAGCGCTGCGGTGATCGGAGCCGCTCTGGCGACTGCGGAGAGCCGTGACGCCGCGCTGGGAGAACTGTTCGCAGCCATCACAGCGGGCGTCGAGGCGGTCGTCGCGCTGGGATCCGCGTACGGCGCGGCGCTGTTCACCCGGGGCTGGCATCCGACGGCCGTGCTGGGAAGCATCGGTGCGGCCATCGCTTCCGCTCAGCTGTTCGGAGCGGATACCCGATCGATGAAGGACGCCGTCGGCCTTGCAGGGCTGCAGGCTTCCGGCACGATGGCCGGCTTCGGCAGCATCGGCAAGCCCTGGCAGGTGGGGTGTGCGGCGAGGAACGGAGTCGAGGCAGCGGTCGCGGCCGTGGAGGGATCGTGGACGCTGCCGGATGTTCTGTCCGGTCCCAGCGGCGTGCTGCGGCTCATGACGGACGTCGAGGAGCCGGATCTGGGAACGGGAGAGCGCATCGCCATCGCCGACACCCAGTTCAAGTACTACGCGACGTGCTTCGGCACGCACGCGGCGATCCGGGCGGCGCAGAGCATCGCACGGTCGCATGAGATCTCGCCGGAGACCATCTCGTCCGTCGATGTCGCAATCGGCCGTGATTTCGAGCATGTCGTGATCAATCCAGCACCATCCACCCTGCTGCAGGCGAAGTTCAGCGTCTCCGCGGTCGTCGCGATGTCGCTTCTGGGAATGCCGCCAGTGGTCCCGGACTTCTTCTCCGACGAGATCTCGCGGGATCCGGCCTACCGCAGCCTCGAGGCTGCGACCCGTGCCCGCGCGGCGGATGACATCGACGGCGGTGGAGCCCGTGTGGTGGTCACCACTCGCCGTGGCGATGTCTACGAGAGGCTTCAGGCCGAGAGCCGTCCGACCAGCGCAGGCGATGAGTGGCCGGCGGTGGAGGAGAAGTTCCGTGTGCTCGCGGGCTCGGCCGGTGCCGAGGCGGAGCAGGTGCGCTTGAAGGTCCGCGAGGCCGATGAGGCGACGCCTGTGTCCGATCTGATCAGTTCGTTCAATGGACTCACGGGAAGTTGGGAGCACTGAAATGAGCCAGACGATCACCCGCGATGAGTGCTCTTCGGTGCACGCGGTCGAAATCGCCTCGTTGCACAAGCGGTTCGGGGATCAGGTCGCGCTGCAGTCCCTCGATCTCACGGTCAACACCGGTGAGTTCCTCGTGCTCCTCGGACCGTCGGGCTGCGGGAAGACGACGACCATGCGATCGATCGCAGGGCTCGAGGAGCCGACGGACGGAACGATCAAGATCGACGGTGAGGTCGTCTACGCCGGCCATGGCCGGGTGAATGTGCCGCCCGCCGCGCGACGTGTCGGAATGGTGTTCCAGTCATATGCGATCTGGCCGCATCGTACGGTTGCGCAGAACATCGGATTTCCACTGAAGATGCAGAAGGTCCCGCGCAAGGAGGCCCGAGAGCGGGTCGAGCAGGCCCTGGAACTGGTCGGTCTCGATGGGCTCGGCGGTCGTTCCGCGAGCATGCTGTCAGGCGGTCAGATGCAGAGGGTGGCGCTTGCACGGAGCTTCGTCATGCAGCCCAGGGTGCTTCTTCTGGATGAGCCGCTGTCGAACCTCGACGCGAAACTGCGTGAGAGGCTGCGGCTCGAGCTCAAGGAGACTCAGCAGAGACTCGGTACGACGTCCATCTATGTCACTCATGACCAGGGCGAGGCGCTCGCCCTCGCCGATCGCATCGTGCTCATGCGCAAGGGCGTGATCGAACAGGTATCGACGCCGCTGGATCTCTATCAGAGTCCGAGCACGCAGTTCGCAGCGGAGTTCATCGGCACCAACAATCTCTTCACGGGAACCGTCACGAGGACGGTCGAGGGCACCGCTCAAGTCGACATCCCGGGTCTGCCCGAACCACTCTTCAGCGGCTACCACGGCCCGATGGGTGCCGTCGCGGTCAGCGTGAGGGCGGAGGATGTGATCGTCGACCCGCCCGAGACGTGGTCCGGGACCACGCTTCAAGGCGAGCTCAGCGTCGTGAGCCTGCTCGGCAGCCAGATATCGTACGTCGTCCGCCTCGGAGACGCTCAATTGCAGGTTCTGCTGCCGTTCACCGGCGAGCTGAGACGACGCGGAGACCGGTGCAGGATCGGCATCCCCTCCCATGCTGTCCGCTGCTTCACGACAGGAGGGCCGGCATGACTGTCGCGGATGACGCCAAGACCGGCGGTGTCACGACGATTCCGGTGACGGCGGGGCGTCCATGGCAGCGGTTCGGCACGCGCGGCATCTATCTCCTCGTCGTGCTCGTGATGGTGGTTCTCGTCATCATCCCGATGATCATGCTGCTGATCGCGGCGTTCACCGACTCTCCGCCGCGTCCCGGAGATCCTCTGGGGAACTTCACTGTCGAGAATTTCAATGCCATTCTCACATCACGAGGAATCACGGCGGCGGTGAACTCGATCATCATCGCGGTCTGCGCCGGTGCCTTCGCCGTAGCGATCGGCACAGGCCTGGCATGGGTCGCCGCGCGCACCGACGTTCCCTGGCGCGCTGTCGCACAGACTGCCGGGATCATCCCGCTGTTCATCTCCGCGTTCGTGGGAGCGATGGCATGGAGCCTGGTCGCATCGCCTCGCTCGGGCTACATCAATCTCCTGTTCTCCACTCTCGGCTGGAACATCACCTGGGACGTCTACTCGATCGGCGGCATCATCTTCGTGCAGTCCCTGTACTACTCCCCATATCCGTTCCTGTTCGTGTACGGTGCACTGCGGTTGATGAACCCCGAGCTCGAGGAGGCGGCTCTCGTCCACGGCGCGAGACAGTGGACGGTCGTCACGAACGTGACGCTGCCGATCATCCGCCCGGCCCTTCTCGGCGCCGGCGTGCTCACCTTCGCCCTGATCCTCGAGGATTTCCCCATCCCGACGATCCTGGGCGCAGCCAACGATGTGCAGACGCTGCCGTCCTACGTCTACTCGCTGATGACCGTCGCACCCAGCGAAGTGAACCAGGCGAGTGCTGTCGGCATCGTCCTTCTCGCGCTCCTGGTCATCATCATCGTGACGCAGCGGCTCCTGCTGAAGGGCAAGGCATACACGACGGTCAGCGGGAAAGGATTCCGTCCGGGGATGATCAAGCTCGGCAGGTGGCGCTGGCCGGTCTTCTCCCTGGTCATGCTCTACCTGTTCCTGGCCATCGTCGTGCCGATCGCGGCCCTTGCCGTCGCAGCTTTCAGCGGTGCCCGGTATCTGAGCTCGTTCAGGGATCTGTTCGATCCCTCGGCGTATTCAGCGGACGCCTTCATCGACTCGGTCACCTCTCGCGCGTTCATCCAAGCGACCTCGAACAGCTTCATCGCGGGTGGGGCTGCGGCGCTGTTCGGGCTCGTCCTCTTCGTTCTCCTGGCCTACTTCGTGTTGAGGACGAATCTGATCGGCAAGCGATTCCTTGGAGTGCTGACCGTGGCACCCGTCGCCATCCCGTCGCTGGTCATGGGGATAGCGTTCTTCTGGACGTGGAGCGTGATCCCACTGCCGGTATACGGAACGCTCGCGGTCCTCGTCCTGGCGTACATCGCTCGGTTCATCCCGCAGGGATACGGCGGCATCGCCGCGTCGATGGAGCAGATCCACCCTGACCTGGAAGCGGCGGCAGAGGTGTCCGGCGCCGGGAAGATGCGCGCACTCTGGTGGGCGACTGTACCGCTGCTGCGCACAAGCATCATCTCGGCCGGCCTCATGGTGCTGATCCTGTCGATCCGTGAGCTCGCATCATCGATCTTCTTGTTCACATCGCGCACCAGAGTGCTCTCCGTGCTCGTCTTCGGGCAGTGGGAGAACGGCCAGTGGGATCGTGTCGCATCGATGTCGCTGGCGTACAGCGCGATCCTGCTCGTCATCACCGTCGTCGGCGGGAAATGGCTCAAGCCTGCGTGAGCTGAGTGCCGACCGCAACTGATATCCGCTGAAAACGCAGACCCAACTGAGAGGAAGAACAATGAGGAAGCTGGCAAAAGCGGTTGCTCTCGCGAGCGCAGCCGCACTCGTTCTCGTCGGCTGCAGCGCTGGCGAAGAGAAAGGAACGGATGCTCCGGACGAAAGCTCGTCGGAAGCGCTCGTCATCGATGGTGAGACGATCGCAGACGGCGAGCTGTATGCCGCGGCGATGGACGAAGGAGTCCTCAGCCTGTACGACAACTACCCCGAGGCTCCTTGGCGCGCGCTCCTGGACGTGTTCGAGGAGGACACCGGCATCACGGTCGATCACGTGCGTCTGATCACTCCGCAGTTGTATGAGCGCGTCGTCTCCGAGGCAGGGGCGAACAAGCTCGGCGCCGATGCAATCGGGATGGGAGATCCGACGCTCATGCAGGACCTCTCCAAGCGCGGGATCCTCGCGCCGTACGAGTCCCCTGTGGGGCTGTCGGCATTGAAGCCCGGCGAGTACACCGAGGATCACACGATGTACAGCAGCGCGCGGCTGGTCATGCTCCCGGCATACAACACCGAGGTCCTCGCGGAGGACGGCCTGGATGCACCGACATCCTGGAATGACTTCCTCGAGCCCGAATGGGCGGGGAAGATCGGAGGCACTCCCATATCGACGGGTGGGAGCGCTTTCTCCGTGTACTACTTCATGGACAGCGGGCTGGGCGACGACTACTGGACCGGTTACGCCGCGAATTCGCCGATCATGTACGACTCGGTGGTGCCGCTGACACAGGACATCGTGCGCGGAGAGGTGCCGCTGGGGATCACATCCTTGGGAACGATCGCGGAGCAGGTGGCGAAGGGCGCACCGGTGAAGCCGCTGTTCCTGTCCGAAGGCACTCCCGCCTTCACCAACCTGGTCGCCGTCACGGAGGCCGGTGAGCATCCGAATGCGGCGCGTGTCTACCTGAACTGGCTGCTGTCCCGTCACGGCCAGAACGTGCTGGTGGAGAAGACGTCGGAGTACCCGATCCGATCGGACGCCGATGCGCCGGCGATCCCGGGCGTCGACATGCCTGCTCCTGGCAGCGGTGAGATCACGGTTCCCCCTCTCGAGGTCTGGACCGAGTCGCGCGATTCCCTTACCGAGGAATGGAATGACGTCTTCCACGGGTGAGAGGGACGTCGCGGCCACGGTGCGCCGTGGCCGCGACGCTCTCGTCGATGCGCTCTGCGAACTCGGAGTCACCACCGTGTTCGGCGTGATGGGGGATGGCAACCTCAGCTGGCTCAGCATCTGGAGCGGGCGGCCGGGCAGAGAGTTCGTCTCGGCCCGGCATGAGGCCAGCGCGGTCGCGATGGCGGATGGAGCAGCCTGGCATGCGCATGTGCCAGGCGTGTCCACTGTCACATACGGTCCCGGTCTGCTCAATGCGATGAACGCGATGGCGACTGCGCACCGAGGCGGCGCCGGGCACGTGCTGATCACAGCGACCCCGCGCGCTTCTCGCCCGCACCACCCTCAGCGGTACGATCATGCCGCACTGGTGAGCGCGCTCGGTGCGGTGCGCATCGCGGTCACCGACGCCGAGCGCATCGCGCCGAGTCTCAGGCAGGCGTTCCGCATGGCATCCGAAGCAGGGATCCTCGTCGTCGTCGATATCGAAGAGGAGTGCTTCGATGATGACGTGCCTGCCACCGTCTGCGAGCCGCCCATCGAGGCGGTCGCGCCGCCGGCGCTCGAGTGGCTTCCCCAGATCGAGAGATCAATCAGGGCTGCGAAGCGCTTGCTCATCGTCGCGGGGGTCGGTGCGGAACGTGCGGGTGCGGCGTCGGCTCTCGTCGGACTCGCGGAATCGACTGGAGCGTGGTTGTCGACGACTCTGCCGACACGAGGGCTGTTCGCCGGTCACCCGCAGTATTTGGGCAACATCGGCGGGTTCGTCACGGAACAGGCCCTGCCGGTCATACAGCGCTGCGATACGGTGATCGCGTTCGGTGCGAGTCTGAACGAGTTCACCACCGACAGCGAGAGCCTGCTCCGGGGGCGAACGGTGATTCAGATCGATCGGGACGCCGCAGCGCTCGGGAGGAAGTACCCGATCGACGTCGGTGTGCACAGCGATGCCCGCGACGCCGCGGAGGCACTGGCTGCCCGCTTCGCGGGCGAGGGCGTGCAGCCCCCGAGAGCCGTCGACGACATGACGGTCATGCGCGCGGGGAATGACCGTTCCGACGACGATGGCGTCGACCCCCGGGCCGCGATGCAGCGCCTGGATGCGTGGCTCCCGGACGATCGAGTCGTCATCACGGACGGAGGCCACTTCGTCGAGTGGCCTTCGAGATATCTCCGCGCCCCCTCTGCGGGCAGCTTCAGAACCGCTCTCGCAGGCGGAAGCATCGCGCTGGGGCTCAGCATGGGCATGGGGATCGCACGCACCGATGGCTCCAGGCGGGTCGCTGTGGTGATCGGGGACGGTGGCCTGTTCATGTCGCTGGGCGACCTGGAGACGGCGGTTCGTGAGCGCATCCCCCTCATCGTCGTCGCGATGAACGACCACGCGTACTCCGCCGAGGTGCACAAGCTGAACAGGCTCGGTCTGCCAACCGATCTGGCATACTTCGATGACGCGTCCGATCTGAGCTCCGCGGCTTCGGGCCTGGGGGTGTCCGTGGTGACTGCGAGGACGCCTTCGGATCTGGACGCGCTTCCGGATGCGGATGCACTGACCGGGCCCCTGCTCATCGACCTGCGCATCACGCGAGCGGTCGTATCGGCCCGCCTCGCGCGCTGAAGGCTCTCCGCCTGCGGGACCGCTTGATACCCCGTCGGGGAGGATGCAAGCGGGCGGGCCGATATCAGCCCGCCCGTCTGCATCCTGACCTCGTGCGTCAATCCTCCGGACGGGTCACCCGTCCGAGCAGAGCATCGGAAAGGATCCGGAGCTGGATCTGGGAGGTGCCCTCGAAGATCTTGGTCAGACGTGAGTCCCGCCAGTATCGTTGCGCTGCGACGTCGAATGTGTAGCCTGCCCCACCGTGGATCTGGAGTCCGTCACTGGTCACGCGCTCAGCCATCTCCGAAGCGAAGTACTTCGCCACGGATGCGGCTTCGGCTGCGGGCAGCCCCGCATCGACCAGCCGGGCCGCATTGTGCGTCACCGCCCTTGCTGCCTCGATGTCGATCGACATCTTGGCAAGCATGAATCGAATCGCCTGGAAGTCGCCTATCGGCTCGTTGAACTGCACACGCTGCTTCGCGTACGCGGCTGCGTCCTCGAGTGCGCCTCGCGCGACCCCGACCGCGCGTGCGGCGGTGTGTATGCGCGCCATCTCCAGGCTGACCATCCCCGCGCGGAAGCCGTCTCCCTCCTCCCCGATGAGCGCCGAGCCAGGGAGCCGTACGTCGTTCAGACCGAGTTCGAATGTCTTCCAGCCGAAATAGCCGATCTTGTTGACCGGTGAGCCCACCATGCCAGCGGGGAACGTCCCGCGTTCCTTCTCGATGAGGAAGGCGCTGATCCCCTTGTGCCGCTTCCTCGGGCTCGGGGGCGGCGAAGTACGGGCGAACAGCACGATGTAGTCGGCGCGATCCGCATATGTGCACCACATCTTCGCGCCGTTGAGCACCCATTCCTCGCCATCGCGCTCGGCCCTGCATCGGAGACTGGCCACGTCGGAGCCTGCTTCCGCCTCTGAGATCGAGAAGGCGCCGAGATACTCGCCGCGGGCAGCCCTCTTCTCGAGCTCGACACGGCGAACAGGGTCCAGGCCCACTGGAAGGAGCGTGCTCGTCCGGATGATGCTTCCCACGCTCATCCAGGCGCGGGAGAGCTCCTCCGTGATCAGCACGTACTCGAGCGCTCCCAGACCGAGCCCACCGGAGGATTCCGGAAGCATGATCCCGAAGAAGCCCATCTGCGCCATCGCATCGATCAGTTCCTGCGGGATGTCCTCCCCGTGGCGATCGCGCTCGTTTGCTATCGGCAGGACTTCGTTCATCGCGAATTCTCGTGCCAGTTGTTGAATTTCCCGCTGCTCCGGTGTCAGGAGTTGCGACGTCTGAGAGTCCATGCAGACCTGCCTTTCCGTTGGTGGTTTGCTATCCCGGGCATCGAAGACGCGCCAGCGGACTGCGCCGAGCGGACCACAGACGGTCACCTCGTTGCGCGCCAGTATGTCGTTCGGTCAGTGCGAGGGAGCCTCGACGACGACGCCGGTCCGCGCGAGCCACCCGATTCATCTCGTGGCCGTGGCGCTGGGAACCGTCAGGGAGAGGCCCCGTCAGCGTGGTGGGTCAGATCCGACTCGCCAAGGGACTCTGTGATGGATTCGCAATTTCCAGATTCACTACATCGTCATCTTCCCTCCGATGGTCGCCATCGTCAAGCACACAGCAGTGCGTGAGCTTTCGGCGGTTCTTCGGTACTGTCGGGGATGCAGCTCGTTCGATGCGACGGTGACCGAACCTCGGAGCCTCACCGCAGCAGACCTCACCGATGCTGCCGCTCGTATCCCTGCCGCCGGCGAATGCGAAGACGGGAAGAGAAGCGGATTCTCGGCGAATGTACGGTCGGATGCTGTCGGTCGCGCTCATGAGCAATGCCACCATGCTGCAGTTCGTGTCACATGGTGCTCGTCCGGCGATCTCGTACAGCGCGCTGCAGGCCGGGGTGGGCACCGGTCTGCTCGGCGCTCTTGCGGCTACCTTCTCCGTCGTGCCTCTGCTCGGCGCGATCCCGCTGGGGCGGATGGCGGACCGCGGGCATGTGATCTCCCTGATCTTCGCCGCCTGCTTCTCACAGATCTGCGCGGTGCTCGGATTAATCCTCTGGCCGACACAGCTGGTCGTCCTGCTCCTGGGCGGGGTCGTTCTGGGGCTCGGCCATGTCTGCGGGGTGGTCGCACAGCAGACGCTCGTCGCTCGAAGCCCAGCACATCTGCTCAACCGGGCCTTCAGCCAGTACACGTTCTTCGGCACGCTCGGGCAGCTCGCAGGCCCTCTCCTGCTCTCCGTGTCCGGTCAGGACACATCTGCCGACGTCGTCATGGTCTTCGCGCTGGTGGGTCTCGGCACGCTGGCGGTTCTGGCATCCGCTCTCGCTCTCGTCGTGCTGCTGCGCCGAGAAGCATCGGATCATCCGCAGCCGAGCATCGTGCAGGCCCCACGGGAAGCCGCGCGTCCCGCGTCGTCGGCACGTCGTCGTCTTATCGCGTCCGTCGTCATCAGCACCGTGATGCTCGCGGTCGTCGATGTCGTCACGATCTATCTGCCGGCGTGGGGCGTCGAGCATGGAGTCCTGGCCGCCACGGTCGGCCTGCTCCTCGTCTCGCGGGCTTTCGGGCTCCTTGCCGGACGGGTGCTCGTCCAGCCGTTGCTGCGGTTGGTCAGCCGCGCATGGCTGCAGGTCCTGTCGGCGATCGTTGCGGGACTCGCGACTGCTGCGATCGCGTGGCCGGCACCGGTTCTGTTCGCCTTCGCGGTGCTGTTCTCCTCAGGAGTGGCTATCGGCATCTGCCAGCCCGTGAGCATGATCTACGTCTCTGCCACGGCTCCGCCGAATGCGGTGTCCACGTGGTTGTCGATCCGTCTCTCCGGCAACAGCGCCGGCATGCTCTTCGGCCCGCCGCTGGCGGGTCTGCTGGCCTTCGCACTGGGGCCGGCCGGCGTGATCGCGGGAACCTCTTTGTGCGCGGCCCTGATCTCCGGGGCTGCGGCGACTGCATTCCGAGCTGAATCGATGGAGGGAACCGGATGACTGAGCAGATTCGAATCGCCGTGCTGCCTGGTGATGGCATCGGACCCGAGGTGATCCGCGAAGCGAGCCTCGTGCTTCGTGCAGCGGCTCAGGCCGAGGGCATCAGGATCGAGCTGATCGAAGGACTTCTCGGAGGAGTCGCCATACAGGCATGCGGAGTGCCGCTGCCGGAGGAGACGATGGAGCTCGTCCGAGGATCGAGCGCCGTCCTCGCCGGGGCAGTCGGCGGGCCCGCGTGGGACTCGCTGCCCGAGAGGTTGAATCCAGGTCTCGGAGGCATGCTGCGCCTGAGACGAGAGCTCGATCTGTTCGCGAACCTTCGGCCGGTCGTGTCACTCCCCGGTGCTTCTCCGTTCCTCGACATCCTCCTCGTCCGGGAGGCCACGGGCGGAGCGTACTTCTCGATGCCGCGGGGCCGTGCTGCTGCGGAGGAAGTACGCGCGTTCGATACCATCATGTACTCGGAGGCGCAGATCACCCGTGTGATTCGTGTCGCCGCTGATCTCGCGGAGTCACGCAGCGGGCGCCTCGCATCGATCGACAAGGCCAATGTCCTGGAGTCCTCCAGACTCTGGCGGGAGGTCGCCGAGCGGGAATTGGCGGGCTGGGACATCGAGGTGGAGCATCTCTACGTGGACAACGCCGCGTATCAACTCGCGCGCGACCCGAGCCGGTTCGACGTGATCGTCACCGAGAACATGTTCGGCGACATCCTGAGCGACCAGCTCGCCGGAGCGCTCGGCTCGCTGGGGCTGCTGCCATCGGCCGGGCTCGGGACCGGGACGTTCGGACTCTATGAGCCCGTGCACGGATCCGCCTTCGACATCACAGAACACGATGTGGCCAACCCCATCGGGGCGATCCGCTCCGCAGCGATGCTGCTGCGCCATTCCCTGGGTGCGATTGCTGCGGCCCGTCGTATCGACGACGCGTGCACTGCGGTGCTGTCGGAGGGATTCGGCACGCGCGACACGCATCCAATCCATGACGTCGGCACGCGAGAGCTCACCCGGCGAATCTTGGAGCGCATGCGGTGACAGTCCGCTCGCCCTCCTTCGCCCGCCGACTGTCCGGGCCGATGCTCCTGGGCGTCCGCGGCGGACCTCTGGGTCGAGCAGGCGGGTGGCACAGGCCGGAGTTATCTGCTTGACAACGGATTTTCCCTTGTGGAGACTGTCAGTGACAAAGTCATTGTTCCTGCGGGTGATGCTGAGGGCTTCTGCTCCTCGACAATGCCTCACCATTACAGCAGCTCGACTCCCTGGAGCGTCCAAGGCGACGTGTTCTGGACCGTTGCCTTCGCGATGTGCGCGATCAAGTCGGCAGAGCGCCAGCTGGGTCGGCATCGACGGCTGTGAGGGAGGTTCGATGAACACGCGACCCGATCGCGAGACCGTGTCCCGTCAGCGGGACGGCGTCGTCGAGGACTCGCTTGCAGCGTATGCCGCGACGAGCACCGGCTCGCTCCCCGAGATCATCGCCGCGGTGTCAGAACGCGTGCGGGGTGCCGTCCTCGACCACGCTGAGCATCCGAGTGCTGCGGCTCCGATCGCGAGCGCGGCATCATCGGTGCTCGGGCGCGCGCTGGAGCGTTCGATGGCATGCACGCGCGATGAGAGGACACTCTCCCGCACGCTCGGATTGGCGGCGAGCTTCGTCAGTCCGGCCGGTCGGACGGATGCCGGGGATGCCGGTTCGATCGCAGCCCGCCTCGCGCGCTCAGGCTGGGATGCTCCGCGCACCTGGCTCCACGGAGCGAACGGCCTTGCACGCCTCGTCGCGGGGACTCAGGAGAGCTCATCGCCCTCGGACGCCGTCAGCGACGCCGTCGCCTCTCGTGCACTGGCGGTCTATCGCGACGCCGACGGGCAGACGCTCGACGCCGGGCGCATCGGCTTCGGGAACGCGGTCGCACTCATGCGCGCTCGCATCGATGAGACGCGTCTCGTCGCAGCGGTGGGCGCTCTCGAGGACATGCCGGGCCGCAGGGGGCGGATACTGGGGCGGCGGGAGCCCATCGCTGCGCATGTCGCTGCATTCCTCCACGGCGCGGCGGGGCATCTCGATGACTTCGATGACACGCACACCGCGACCGTCGTGCATCCCGGTGTGCCCGTTGCGGCGGCGCTCACAGCCGTGGCGGACGTATTGCGGATCAGTGGTCGGACGGCGTTGGCGGCCTTCATCGCCGGTGTCGAAGCCGCAGTGTCCGTCGGAGCTCTCATTCCCCGCGCGCTCACGCTCGGCTGGCACATGACAGGGCTGTCGGGTCCTGTCGGCGCCGCCGTCGCTGTGGCTCTCGCCGGCGGCGCGGACCGGAAGCAGTTGGTGCGCGTCATCGACGCAGCAGCGGAGCGCGCGGCGGGGATCACAGAGGCGCTGGGCACCATGGCCAAGCCCATGCATGTCGGAAATGCGGCGCGGTCAGGCGTGCTCGCCGCCTTCCATCAGCCGGTGACGGCTGATGGAGGTCTGAGCGCGCTTGTCGCGGTGATCGGAGACGAAGACCCGAGTCGCCGCCTGCAGGCGATGCCGTCGCCGGCCGTACTGGACAATGTCGTCAAGACCGCCGCCTGCGGGGTGCTCGGCCACAGCTCGATCGATGCCGCGATCGCACTTCGCGCCGTGCGGAAGGATCCACCGCTCGCCGTGGAGCTGCACGTCAGCGATCTCGCTGTCGGCGCGATGGGGAATTCCGATCCTCGCACGGGTCTCGAGTCCAAATTCAGCGTGCCGCATGCTTTCGCCGTCGCCTACTGCTTCGGTGACGCGGATCCGCTTCGCTTCACGGATTCAGCGGCAGTCGATCCACGCGTTCGAGAGGTCCGCGGTCGGATTCGCCTCCACGCCGACGATGCCTGCGCACGGTATGAAGCTCGCGTGCGTGCCGAGTGGCCTGACGGGCATGTCGCGCGGATCACCGTCGATGCACCCAGCGCTCCGACCGCGCAGGAGGTTCGTGCGAAAGCCTCCCGTCTCCTCGGCACCGACTTCCTGCCGTTCGCTCGAGCAGCGTTCGAGATCGACGCGCTCGGCTCCCTTGCGGAGCTGTTCGAACTCGACGGATCCGATGCCTGCCCACGTACGTCGCGCGAAGGCGGCGAAACATCCCAACACTGAAAAGGAGTCCTTCAATGTCGAAGTTCCACTCGAGTCATGGCGGCGGTGCACTGTCGCTGGTCGCCGTCGCAGCCGTCCTGCTGACGTCCTGCTCCGCAGGCGGTCAGCAGGGTGCGGAAGACGATTCGGCTGTCCCGCAGAAGATGACGTTCGTCGTCCCCACCTCGGCAGGAGGGGGCGTCGACACCGCAGCAAGGCAGCTGCAGCCGTATCTCGAAGACGAACTGGGCAGCACTCTGACCGTTGTGAATCGCGAAGGCGGTGCGACGACGATCGGCACCGGGTCGATCCTGGAATCAACGGACTGCTCAACGATCCTCATCACGGCGATCCCTCACATCACCCTCTCGTATCTGGCTCACGATGTGGACTACGATCTGTCGTCTTTCGCTGCGGTCGGTGGAGTCAGCGTCGAGCCCGGGGTGATCCGCGTGGCGAAGGACGCACCCTGGTCGACTCTCGAGGAGCTGGTCACCGATGCCAAGCAGCGTCCTGGTGAGATCACCGTGAGCGTCAGCGAGGCAGTCAGCAGCAACGCGTTCGGAATCGCGCAGATTGAGAAGGCGACGGGAGCGGACTTCAACATCGTTCCTTTCGATGGCGGCGGTCCCTCACGTCTCGCAGTCGTCTCCGGCGAGGTGGATGCCACACACGCCGGGGTGTTCAACTCGCTTCCGATCGCCGATGACAGCAGGGTCCTCGCGGTCCAGGCCAGTGAGAACAGGTGGAAGGCGGTGACTGATGACGCACCCACGGTGAAGGAGGCGCTGGGGATCGACGTTCCCGACAACGAGTCGACCTACAACGTCTGGACCAGCGCGGAGTGCGCGACCAACCATCCGGAGCGATACCAGGCGATCGTCGACGCGCTCGCCGCAGCAGTGAACTCCGACGGGTTGAAGAGCGATCTCGAGAAGGTCGGCGAAGAGCTCAAGCTCGATGCCCGCACCCCCGAGCAGGTCGAGTCCGATGCGAAGATCGCGGAGGACGAGATCCGCGAGATGATGGCTGACAACCCCGACCTGCTGTCCGGTGAGTGAGCGCGAACAGGTCACAGGGAATCGGACGCGTGAGTGACATGATCGCATCGGAGAGTTCGTCGAATCTCGAGCGAGTCCTGCGTGCACTCTGGTACGCATCCACGGCCATCGTCATGATCGCGCTCGCGGTCGTCATGCTCGTGGATGCTCGGAGCATCCACGGCATGGATGCCGTCTACCCCATGGTGCTTCTGCTGGCGTTCAGTGCACTGGGCGTCATCGCCTTCATCAGGGAATTGCGATCCGCGGGCACGACGGCCTCTGCGGAGGCCACGGATGCAGTCGAGGGAGGTCGCGGGCGAGGAGTGCCATGGCCGTCGGTGGGCATGGTGATCGCCGCGATCATCGTCTCGTTCGTCATCTTCGTGCTGTTCGGCTACCTGGCGTCGGTGTTCGTGGCGAGTGCGGCGATCTCGGCGGCGCTCGGTCTTCGGCGTATCGGATGGATGGTCGTGTTCGCGGTCGGCACGCCCCTGGCGTGCTATCTCCTGTTCGCCGTCGCGCTGCAGTCGCCCATCCCCGATGGCGTTCTGCTCTCCTAGTAGGAATTGGTGAACGATGTTTCTTGACGGTCTTGAGCTGCTCCTGAGTCCGATGGGCTTGCTCTGGCTCATCGTCGGGCTCCTCCTCGGATTCGTAGTCGGCGTCCTGCCGGGTCTGAGCACGTCGAATACGGCGGCACTGCTGCTGCCGTTCTCCGTCGTGCTGCCTACGGAGCAAGGACTGATCCTCATCATGAGCATCTACGCCGGAAGCGCCTTTGCCGGCTCGGTGCCCGCGATCCTCGTCAATGTTCCCGGGGAGGCCGGTTCGGCGGTGACCGCACTCGACGGCTACCAGATGGCGAAGCAGGGGAAGGCGGGAGTGGCGATCGGGATCGCCCGAACGGCATCGACGCTCGGCGGTGTCGTGAGCGGCAGCCTCGTACTGCTGGTGATCGCCCCTCTCGGCTCCC
Organism: Microbacterium soli; assembly: GCF_039539005.1. Lineage (NCBI taxonomy): Bacteria > Bacillati > Actinomycetota > Actinomycetes > Micrococcales > Microbacteriaceae > Microbacterium > Microbacterium soli. The sequence continues at coordinate 538,726 of NZ_BAABCP010000001.1, read as the reverse complement.
TGGCGCTCCGCTTCGGCGCGCGTGAGATGTTTATCGTGGTGCTCCTCGGCATCGTCGTCGTCTCGACGCTCGTCGGGAAGGACCTGGTCAAGGGACTCCTGTCCGGCGTGGCCGGTCTCGTCCTGGCCACTGTCGGAGGAAGCCCGCTGTCCGGGCAGTCGAGGTTCACGTTCGGCAATCTGCAGCTGCTGGACGGGATCCAGTTCGTCCCCGCGCTGATAGGCCTGTTCGCGATCTCGGAGATGCTCCTGCTCATCGGCAGCGCGAAGCCCGCTGGCTCGTCGAAGGGACCGGCGGGCGAGAGCAGCCTGCGCAAGGATCTGCGCGATGCGATCACGGGCACGAAGGTCACTTTCCGTCATAGCGGGAGCGTGGCGCAGGCGACGGGCGTCGGCATCATCCTGGGGATCATTCCCGGGATCGGAACAGGCGTGTCCAACTTCATCAGCTACGGCATCGCCAAACGCGCCTCCAAACATCCTGAGAAATTCGGGACGGGCATACCGCAGGGCGTGATCGCCTCGGAGGCGTGCGATAACGCGGTGGGTGCGGCGACGCTGGTGCCGACGTTGGCGCTGGGTGTGCCGGGGAGCGCGACGATGGCGGTGGTACTGGCCCAGTTCTACATCCAGGGGATCCAGCCGGGGCCGAAGGTCCTGGTGGACCATGGCCCGCAGGCCATGGCGGCAGTTCTCGCGGTGATCGCAGCGAGCATCCTGATCCTCCCGATCGGCATCATCGCCACCGCGCCGCTCGTGCAGATCACGCGCATACCGGTGAAGATCCTCGTACCGGTGGTCATCGTGCTCGCTCTGACCGCCAGTGTCTCGTACCGAGGCTCACTCTTCGACCTCGGCGTCGCCATCGCGTTCGGACTGATCGGATACCTGATGCGTCTGCACGGCTATCCGGTGATCCCCCTGATTCTCGGGCTCATACTCGGTCCGCTGCTCGAGGAGCACCTCTCGAGGGCGCTCAAACTGGCCAACGGACATCTCCTGTACTTCTTCAGCTCGCCGACGGCCATCGTTCTGTGGTCGATCCTCCTGGCTGTGGTGGCGTATCTGGTGGTATCGAGCATCCGTCAGCGCCGACGCCTCACGCCTGACGCATCGCTTAGCGCAGATGCAGACGCGGAGGCCATGCGATGACGACGGCGCTCGTGACCGGAGGGACCAAGAACATCGGCTTCGCCATTGCGGCTCGGCTCGGCCAGGACGGATTCTCCGTCGCGGTGAACGGCCGCACGCCTGCTGCTGTCGAGGAGGCCGTGGACCGCCTCCGAGCGCTCGGCGTGACAGCAGACGGGTTCGTCGCTGATGTGACCGATGAAGCATCTGTGGATCGCATGTGCGCGCGCATCGAGGACCAGCTCGGTCCCGTCGGCGTGCTGGTCAACAACGCCGGCGTGCGCTGTCACGGCCCATTGACGCAAACGAGCACGACAGACTGGAACCGCGTGCTCGACGTCGTGCTCACGGGTTCATTCCTCACCGTGCGTCGATTGCTGCCGGGAATGATGGCGGCCGGCTGGGGGCGCATCGTGAATCTCGCAGGGCTCAGCGGGCAGATGGGAGCAGCCTCCCGCATCGCCGTCGTCACGGCGAAGAGCGGGATCATCGGATTCACGAAGGCCGTCGCTCTCGAGACGGCGCCGCATGGCATCACCGCGAATGCGATCTCTCCGGGATTCGTGGACACCGATCGGTCTCCGAGCCTGGGCGATCGATCCGCAGCGGCAGCCCATTACGAACGAGGCCGAGAGACGCCTGTCGGCCGGGTCGGCCAGCCCGAGGATATCGCGGAGCTGTGCGCCTTCCTCTGCTCTCGGCAAGCCGGGTACATCACGGGTCAGACGATCGCCGCCAATGGCGGAACGTACATGTGAATCGGAAGGTCACGGAGAGCGATCATGCAGGTAAGCACGCAGACACGCACTCTCGCAGATTATCTCTCTGCTGCCGCCCACCGTCCGCTCAGTGATTCCGTGATGGCGAAAGCCAGGCTGCATCTGCTCGACACGTTGGCCGCGATCATCTCCGGTGCGCATATGCCGGCGGGCATCATGGGCCGGGACTACGTCCGCCGATTCGGTGGACATGGGCGGGCCCATGTCATCGGCACCTCGCTGCGCACGGGGGCGGTCGATGCTGCGCTCGCCAACGGAATGTCTGCTCATGCCGATGAGACCGACGATTCGCATGCGATGTCGCTCTCGCATCCGGGCTGCGCGGTGGTCTCTGCGGCGCTTGCCGTCGCCGCAGGACGATCCGTCTCGGGGGACCTGCTGCTGCGAGCAGTCTGTGCCGGGTATGACGTCGGAACGCGCATCGGCATGGCCATCGGGCATCCGGAGTCGCCGCTCGAAGGCAGCTCCATCAGCACTCATGCGCACGTGGGAGTCTACGCGGCCGCGGTTGCATCGTCGGTGCTGATGCGGCTGGGAGAGGAGGGCATGCGCGCTATGCTCGCTCTAGCCGGCCAGAGTGCGTCCGGAACCACGAGCTGGGCTCGTGACCCGCATCACATCGAGAAGGCGTTCGTCTTCGGTGGGATGCCGGCGTCGAACGGGGTCCGGGCCGCGCAACTCGCCGAAGGCGGACTGCGGGGCGTTCCGGATCCGTTCGCCGCGTCTCCGAACGTCCTGGACGCCTATTCGCCGTCGCCGGATCGTGCGCAGTTGACAGCGGAGCTCGGCACCAGATTCGAGATCGTCCGGTCTACGATCAAGAAGCTCGCCGTGGGCTCGCCATCCCAGGCCGCGGTGCAGGCCGTTCTCGATCTGCTCGATGAGGAACCGGTGGATCCTTCCGCCGTTGACAGCGTCATCGTCACCATTCCGCATGATCTCGCCCGCGTGGTCGATGGGCGTGAGCTCCCGAACATCAATGTGCAGTACCTGATCGCCGGAACGATCGTGGACGGGCGGTTCAGCTTCGCCATGGCCCACGATCGCGCACGCATGACGGAACCGGCGATCCGAAGCCTCGTCAGCCGGACGCGTCTGGTGTATGACCGGTCGGTGACAGCGGTCCGCCGAGCGACGGTCGTCCTCGTCTTCGACGATGGGCATTCAAGGCAGCGCACGGTGACAGCGGTTCGAGGTACGCCGGATAACCCGATGTGCGAAGCGGAGGTCGTCGAGAAGGCTCATGATCTGATGGACGGCCTCATAGGTGCGCGCGCCGCCTCGCGGATCGTGGACAGCGTGTCGGCATTGGGGCGAGGGGGAGGAACCGACGATCTTCTCGATGCTCTTCGCCAGTTCGAGTTCGCATGACCCTGGGCCCGATAGGGGACGTCCAGTGCTGCAGAGGAAGTCTCACGGGCCGGACTCCGGGACAGTGCCTCCGAGAAGTCACCGCAGTGCTATCGCGCATCCGCAATAGCACTCACCGCAGGTCGTAGACGCGCTTGTACTTGCCCTCGCTGCGGGGCAGGGCGCCGGGTTCCTCCAATCGCACCGCGACGCTCGAGCCGACGTGCGTCTTGATGCGTTCGGCCAGCACTTTCGCCGCGGCCTCGCACACACCGCGTTCCAGGCTCGGGTGACGCTCGATCCGCACCGCCATGGCGTCCATCCGTCCCTCGCGGGTCAGCTCGATCACGAAGTGCGGGGTGAGCTGCTCGATCCCCATCACGAGTTCCTCGATCTGGGTGGGGAAGATGTTCACGCCGCGCAGGATGATCATGTCGTCGTTGCGGCCCGTGATCTTCTCGATCCGGCGCATCGCCGGGCGGGCGGTGCCGGGCAGGAGCCGGGTGAGGTCGCGGGTGCGGTAGCGCAGCACGGGGAACGCCTGCTTGGTGAGCGAGGTGAACACCAGCTCGCCGCGCTCGCCGTCCGGCAGGGGCTGCCCGTTCTCGTCGACGACCTCGGGCAGGAAGTGGTCCTCCCAGATGTGCGGGCCGTCCTTGGTCTCGACGCACTCGTTGCCGACGCCGGGACCCATGACCTCGCTGAGTCCGTAGATGTCCAGCGCGTCGATGTCCAGCCGGCGCTCGATCGCCACGCGCATCTCGTTGGTCCAGGGCTCTGCGCCCAGCACCGCGACCTTCAGCGAGGTCGACGTCGGGTCGATCCCCGCCTCCTCCATGGCATCCGCGATCGTCAGCAGGTAGCTGGGGGTGCACAGGATGGCATCCGGCTGGAAGTCCTGGATCAGCTGCACCTGCCGGGCGGTCTGCCCGCCCGACATCGGGATCACCGTCGCCCCCAGGCGCTCGATGCCGGCATGCGCGCCGAGACCGCCGGTGAACAGGCCGTAGCCGTAGGCGTTGTGCACCTTCATCCCGGGGCGGATGCCGGAGGCCCGCAGCGACCTGGCGATCAGGTCCGCCCAGTTCGACAGATCGGTCTCGGTGTATCCGACGACCGTGGGGCGTCCGGTCGTGCCCGAGGAGGCGTGCACGCGGCGCACCTGCTCCATCGGCACGGCGAACATGCCGAACGGGTAGTTCTGCCGCAGATCCTCCTTGGTGGTGAACGGCAGCAGCCGCACATCCTCCAGGCTGCGGATGTCGGCGGGGGAGACACCCGCCTCATCGAGCTTGCGCGTGTAGTGCGGAACGTTCTCGTACGCGTGCCGCACCGTCCACTGCAGTCGTTCGAGCTGCAGGGCCTCGAGCTCGGGGCGGGTCAGCCGCTCGGCGGGGTCGAGCAGGTCGGTGGCGGGTGCTGTCGGCGTTGACATCGGGTCTCTCCGGTTCGGTTCAGGGCGTCATTCAGCGGCGCGGTTCGTGGTGATCGAGCGACCGCGCATCTCGGCGACGACGTCGCCGGTCTCGTCGGTCACCGTGACGTCGTAGAGCCCGGTGCGGCCGCTCACGACGCGGCGGGCGGCCGTCGCCGTGAGCCTCTGGCCGGCGGTGGTCGACTTCAGGAAGGTGATGTCCGCTCCCGCGGCGACGGTCACGCGCTCGTCCTCGTTGCAGGCGATCGCGAACGCCGTGTCGGCCAGCGCGAACACCAGTCCGCCGTGGGTGATCGCGAAGCCGTTGAGCATGTCCTCCCGGACGGTCATCGACACCACCGAGCGACCGGGCTCGTCGAGCTCCACGACCATGCCGAGCATCGCCGAGGCCGCATCGCGCCGCATCATCGCCCTCATGCGGGAACCTTCTCGGCGGTGGGCTCCTTGCTCACGAGGGTGAGCACGTCGTAGGTGGCGACGAGGTCGTCGTGCTGGTTGCGGATGACGGCATCCCAGCGCACCTCCCCGTACTCGTCGGTCTCGCGCGGGGTGATCTGCTTGGCCGTCAGCTCCACACGGATGCTGTCGCCGGGGGAGACGGGGGTGATGAACCGCAGGTTCTCCAGCCCGTAGTTGGCGAGCACGGGGCCCGGCTCCGGGTCGACGAAAAGCCCTGCGGCCCAGGAGACGAGCAGGTAGCCGTGCGCCACGCGGCCGGGGAAGAACGGGTTCGCGGCGGCCGACTTCTCGTCCATGTGCGCGTAGAACGTGTCTCCCGTGAAATGCGCGAAGGTCTCGATGTCGTCGAGGGTCACCTCGCGGGATGCGGAGACGATCTGGTCGCCGATCCGCAGCTCGGCCAGCGACTTGCGGAACGGGTGCCGGTCGCCGACGTGCGCGGTCGCGCCGGCGTGCCACACGCCGGTCAGGGCGGTGAGCATCTCCGGTGAGCCCTGCACGGCCGTGCGCTGCATGTGGTGCAGTACGGCACGGATGCCGCCGAGCTCCTCCCCGCCGCCGGCCCGGCCCGGCCCGCCGTGCACGAGCCCGGGCAGCGGTGACCCGTGCCCGGTGGAGCTGCGGGCGTCGTCGCGGTCGAGCACCAGCATCCGACCGTTGAACGGCGCGATGCGGGTCGCGAGCTCCGCCGCCTGCGCGGGGTCGTGCGTGGCGATGCTCGTGACGAGCGAACCGCCGCCGCGGTTGACGAGAGCCGCGGCCTCCGCGGCGGTGTCGTAGGTCAGCAGCGAGGAGACGGGCCCGAACGCCTCGACGCCGTGCACGGCATCCGCCTGTGCATCGTCGAAGCGCAGCAGCACCGGGGAGACGAACGCGCCCTCCGGGGCCGAACCCGTGGCGCCGTCGACGAGGCGCACCTCGGGGGCATCCGTCGAGCCGACGACGATCCGTCCTCCGGCGTCCTGCAGCCTCTGCACCTGACGCAGCACCTCGTCGCGCTGCGCGGTAGAGGCCAACGGCCCCATCGTCACGCCGTCCGCACGCGGGTCGCCCAGCACCGTCTTCTCGGCGATGCGTGCGCGCACGGCCTCGACGACGTCGTCGGCCACTGCTGTCGGCACGATCGCACGGCGGATCGCCGTGCACTTCTGGCCGGCCTTGGTGGTCATCTCGGTGACCAGCTGGCGCACGTACGCATCGAATTCGGGCGTGCCGGCGGTGGCATCCGTGCCCAGCACCGAGGCGTTGATCGAGTCGGTCTCGGCGGTGAAGCGCACCCCGCCGGTCTGCACCGACGGGTGCCGGCGCAGCGACTCCGCGGTCGACGCGCTGCCGGTGAAGCCGACCAGGTCGCCCAGGCGCAGGTTGTCGAACAGATCGGGCACGCTGCCGCTGACCAGCTGCAGCGAGCCCTCGGGCAGCAGGCCGGAGTCGACGAGGATGCGCACCATCGCCTCGGCCAGGTAGCCGGTGGGCGTGGCGGGCTTGACGAGCGTGGGCATGCCGGCCAGGAATGCGGGGGCGAACTTCTCCAGCGAACCCCAGACCGGGAAGTTGAAGGCGTTGATCTGCACGGCCACGCCCGGCAGTGTCGTGTAGATGTGGCGGCCCAGGAACGAGCCGTCCTTCGAGAGCGGCTCGACGGGGCCGTCGACGTGCACCCGGCTGTTCGGCAGTTCGCGGCGGCCCTTGCCGGAGTAGGAGAACAGCACGCCGATGCCGCCGTCGATGTCGACCCAGGAGTCGGCCTTCGTCGCCCCCGTGCGTGCCGACAGTGCGTACAGCTCGTCCTTGCGTTCGGTCAGGGCGAGGGCGAACCGCTTGAGCAGCACGGCCCGCTGGTGGAAGGTGAGAGCGGCCAGGCTCCTGTGGCCCGTGGTGCGGGCGTACTCCAGGGCACCGGCGAGATCGAGACCCTCCGTGGAGACGCGCGCGATCACCTCGCCCGTGGATGCGTCGCGGACCTCGGTGGCGTTCGGCGCACCGGAGGCACCCGCATCGGCATCCGGGGCCCACCAGGCGCCCTGCACATAGCTCGGCAGACAGTCGGTCATCGCTCCTCGTTCCACACGTAGAATCCCTCGCCGCTCTTGCGGCCCAGCTTTCCCTCGGCGACCATCCGCCGCAGCAGCGCCGGAGGCTCGAACCGCGGGCCCAGCTCGCGGGCCAGCTCCTCGGCGATCCCCAGCCGCACGTCCAGTCCGACGACGTCGGTGGTGCGCAGCGGGCCCATCGGATGCCGATACCCCAGTTCCATAGCCGCGTCGATGTCGGCGGGTTCGGCGACGCCCTCCTCCAGCATCCGGATCGCCTCCAGCCCCAGCATCACCCCGAGCCTGCTGGAGGCGAAGCCGGGGGAGTCGCGCACGACGACCGGCGTCTTGCGCAATGCCGTCACCCACTCCCGGGCGGAGGAGACGACGTCCGGAGACGTGCGGTCGCCGAGGACCACCTCGACGAGCCTCGACGCCGGGACGGGGTTGAAGAAGTGCAGTCCGAGGAAGCGCTCCGGACGCGCGAGAGCGTCCGCGAGCGCGTCGACGGAGATGGACGACGTGTTGGTGGCCAGCACCGCATGATCGCCGACGGCGGTCTCGATGCGCGTCAGTGCGTCGATCTTGAGGCGGCGGTCCTCCGGTACGGCCTCGATCACGAGGCCCGCGTCGGAGAACGCCGCCGCATCCGTCCCGGCCTCCAGAGCGGTGGCCGCCTCCGCGGCGTCGGCGAGGTCGCCGCGCTGCACGGAGACGGCCAGGGCCGCCAGCACGCGCTCGCGCGCGGCATCCGCCGATTCCGTGTCGCGCTCGACGACCTGCACGCGGGAGCCCGCCAGCAGGAACGCGTGCGCGATGCCCGCGCCCATGCGCCCGCCGCCCAGGACGCCGACGACTCCGGGGACGGTCATGATGCCTTCCTCCTGCGCTCCAGGAACGCCGTCATCCGGCGGTGCTTCTCCGCGCTGTCGAACAGCTCGGCCTGCAGCTCGCGTTCGATGTCGGGGTGCTGCGTGCGCGGGGCGCGCAGCGCGCGCTTGGTGTGCCGTGTGGCGAGCGCGTCGTTCGCGGCGATGCGGTCGGCCATGGCGTGCGCCGCGACGAGCAGTTCGTCGGCGGGATGGATGCTCGAGACGAGCCCCCACGCCAGCGCCTCGTCCGCGTCGAGGATGCGCCCCGTCAGCAGCAGTTCGCTCGCCCGGGCACTGCCGACGATCTCGGGCAGACGCCAGGTGGCCCCGGCGGCGGCCATGATGCCGAGCCCGGTCTCGGGGTTGCCGATCTTCAGCGTCGGCGAGGCGATGCGCAGATCGGCGGCGTAGGCGAGCTCGGCACCGCCGCCCAGGGCGTACCCGCTGACGGCGGCGATCACCGGCATGGGCAGTTCGTTGATGCGGATGAAGGCGGTCGCGTTGATGGCCTTCCGCGCGTCGCCGGCGTCGCGGTCGCGGAGCTGGGCGATGTCGGCACCGCTCGCGAACACGGTGCCTCCGCCGGTGATGATCAGCGTGCGCGGCTCGGCCTCGAGCTCGGCGCACAGCGCGTGCAGGGCGTCGATCATGTCCTGGTCGATGGCGTTGCGCTTCGCGGGACGGTTCAGGGTCGCTGTGATGCGATCCCCGCGGCGCTCGATGAGCAGCGGCTCCTCACTCATCGTCCCACCTCCGGCTGCCCCGCGGCTCATCGCCCCACCTTCCGGGGCGGGTGCGGGGGAGGACGGTCGCTGCGGTCGCCCGGAGCTCGGTGACGACGGTCATGAGACGCGCTCCACGATCATCGCGGTGCCCTGGCCGACGCCCACGCACATGGTCGCCAGGCCGTAGCGGGCGCCGGTCTGCTCGAGGCGACGCAGCAGCGTGACGATCAGGCGCGACCCGCTGGAGCCGAGCGGATGCCCGAGGGCGATCGCGCCCCCGTCGGTGTTGACGATCTCCGGGTCCAGGCCGAGTCGGCGGATGCTGGCCAGCGACTGCGTGGCGAAGGCCTCGTTGAGCTCGATGGCGCCCAGGTCGCCGGCGGTGAGTCCCGCCTTCGCGAGCGCCTTCTCCGTGGCGGGAACCGGCCCCAGGCCCATGATCTCGGGGGCGAGCGCCGCGGTCGCGGAGGCGACGATGCGCGCGCGGGCGCGCAGACCGTACCGCTGCACGGCGTCCGCGCCGGCCACGATGATCGCCGAGGCGCCGTCGTTGAGCGAGCTGGCGTTGCCGGCGGTGACGACATGGCCGCCCGTCACGACCGGACGCAGCTTCGCGAGCGCCTCCAGCGAGGTGTCGCGCCGCGGGCCCTCGTCGGTGTCCACCGTCCCTCGCGGGGTCTGCACGGCGACGATCTCCGCCGCCAGCCGTCCCGCATCGATCGCGGCGAGCGCGCGCTGATGGCTGAGCAGGGCGAAGGCGTCCGCATCCTCTCGGCTGATGCCGTCGACGCGGGCGACCTCCTCGGCGGTCTCCGGCATGGAGTAGGTCGCCTTGTCGCGGGCGAGCAGCTTCGGGTTCGGGAAGCGCCAGCCGATCGACGTGTCGTAGGCCGGGCCGGGTTTCGCCCACGCCCGCTCGGGCTTGGCCTGCACCCATGGCGCCCGGGACATGGACTCCACCCCGCCGGCGATGATCACCTCGGCGTCACCGGCGCGGATCGCCTGCGAGGCCATCGTGATCGCCGACATGCCCGAGGCGCACAGTCTGTTGACGGTGATCCCCGGCAGCGTGTCCGGCAGCCCGGCCAGCAGCACCGCCATGCGGGCGACGTTGCGGTTGTCCTCGCCGGCCTGGTTGGCCGCGCCGAGGATGACCTCGTCGATCGCCTCGTGCGGCACACCGGACCGGGAGACCGTCTCGCCGACGACGAGTGCGGCGAGATCGTCGGGCCGCACGCCGGCGAGCGCACCCCCGTATCGTCCGACGGGCGTGCGGATCCCGTCCACCAGATACGCCTCGGACATCTTCATCCCTTCGCATGCGTCACGACGATTATCAGACCGATCGTTCAGGAATGATGATGGCAGATCGACGTGGAGTTGGCAATACAGCGGCGGCGGGTCAGAGCCGTCCGTAGACGCGCAGGGGATGCTCGATGAGCTCCACCACGCGCCGCAGGAACCCTGCGGCGTAGCCGCCGTCGCACACCCGGTGGTCGAACACGAGCGAGAGCTGGGCGATGCGGCGGGCGACGATGGCGCCGTCCACGACCCAGGGGCGCTCGATGATGCGGCCGATGCCGAGCATGGCGACATCCGGATGGTTGATGATGGGCGCCGACCCGTCCACGCCCAGGCCGCCGTAGTTGTTGAGTGTGAACGTCGACCCGCGCAGTCGTTCGGGCGGCATCCGTCCCGACCGGGCCGTCTCGGCGAGTTCGCGCAGCGCGGCGTCCAAGCGGTCGATGGTGAGCTCGTGCGCGCGGGGGATCACCGGTACGAGGAGGCCGCGATCGGTGTCGGCGGCGATGCCGAGGTTGACGCCGTCGAGGGAGACGATCTCTGCGGCGTCGTCGCCGAGTCGGGCGGCCAGCAGCGGGAACTCCGCCAGGGCGATGAGGGTGAACCGTGCCAGCAGCGCCGTGAGCGAGGGTGCACGACCGTCCTCGGCCGTCAGCTGCGCGCGCAGCTCCCACAGCGCCGTCGCGTCGACGTCCACCCACACGGTCGCCTCGGGGATCTCCGCTCGGCTGCGGGACAGCTTCGCACTGACCGCCTGGCGCAGCGGACTCATCCGCTCGCGGGAGATCACCGACAGGCCATCGAGGGAGCCGTCGGCTGAGGGCGCGGCGGTCGACGGCGTCGGCGCGATGCCGTCGACCCCGCTGTCCACGGCGGCGCGCAGCACATCGGCGCGCGTGATCGCCCCGTCCGCGCCGGTGCCGGTGATGGCCTGCACGTCCACCCCGAGGTCGCGCGCCAGACGGCGCACCAGCGGGGAGCGCACGGCGACCGGATGCCGCGGCGCGGCGTCGGCCGACCTGACCGCCGTGTCCGGTGCCGTCGGGACGGCGCGCCCGGACGGCACCGCTGATGCGGCGGGGTGGGCGGATGCGCGCGACCCGCGAGGGCGTCGCCGGCCGGAGCCGGTGCGCTCGCTGGTCCCATAGCCGATGAGCACATTGCCCGACCCGGATCCGGCGCGCTCCTCCGAGCGGTACGCGTCCTTCTCCGTGCTGTCGGCTCCGACGACCGCCGACGCCCCCACCGGATCGGCGGACGATCCGGTCCCGGGGGCATCGGCGGCGACCTCCAGCACCGGTGCTCCCACCTCGATGGTGTCCCCGGGTTCGCCATGCAGAGCGGTGATGACGCCGGCGAACGGCGAGGGCAGCTCGACGATGCTCTTGGCGGTCTCCACCTCGGCGATGGGCTGATCGGTCGCGATCGAGTCGCCGACCTTCACGAGCCACTGCACGAGACCCGCCTCGGTGAGTCCCTCACCGAGGTCGGGCAAGCGGAACACCTGCGCGGTCGCCGTCGTCATCGCGCACCGTCCTCGGTCTGCTCGTCCTCCCAGTGCAGCGTGTCGATCGCGTCCAGGATGCGGTCGGCGTCCGGCAGGTACCAGTGCTCCATCTTCGGTGGCGCGAACGGCGTGTCGAACCCGGTGACTCTGCGCACGGGCGCCTCGAGGTATTCGAAGCAGCGCTCGAACACGCGCGCCTGGATCTCGCCGGCCACGCTCACGTAGCCCGGCGCCTCGGCGACCACCACGGCGCGCCCCGTCGACCGGACCGCCGCGGTGACGGTGGCGTCGTCGAAGGGCGACAGGCTGCGCACATCGACGACCTGCACGCTGCGACCCTCGCTCGCGGCGATCTCGGCGGCCTCCAGCGCCACCGGCACCATGGCCGCGTACGCGAGCACCGTGACATCCGCGCCCTCCCGCGCGATGCGGGCCGTGCCGAGGTCCACGGTCATCGAGGTGTCCACCTCGCCCTTGGACCAGTACAGCTTCTTGGGCTCCAGGAACACCACCGGATCGGGCGAGGCGATCGCCGCACGCAGCATCGAATAGGCATCCTGCGGAGTCGACGGCGAGACGACCGTGAGCCCCGGCGTGTGCGCGTAGTACGCCTCGGAGGAGTCGCAGTGGTGCTCCACCCCGCCGATGCCGCCGCCGAAGGGGATGCGGATGACCAACGGCATCCGCACGGCCCCGCGCGTGCGATTGCCCATCTTCGCGACATGGCTGACCACCTGCTCGAAGGCGGGCAGGGCGAACGCGTCGAACTGCATCTCCACGACCGGGCGCATGCCGTTCATCGCCATGCCGACGGCGGTGCCGACGATCCCGGATTCCGCCAGCGGCGTGTCGAAGCAGCGGTCCTCGCCGAAGCGCTCGGCCAGGCCGTCGGTGATGCGGAACACGCCGCCCAGCGCGCCGACGTCCTCGCCGAAGACCACGACCTCCGGGTCCTCGGCGATGGAGTCGGCCAGTGCGCGATTGAGCGCGGCTGCCATGGTCATGGTGCCGACCACGTGCCGCGGGGCGTCGAGACGGAAGTCCTGTGCGATGGTCATCATCTGCCTCCTGCATCGGTGAGGGACGCGCGTTCGATCTCGTCGCGCAGCAGTTGCCACTGCTCCTCCAGCTGCGGGGAGCGGTCCGCGGTGACGAAGCGGAACAGGTCCTCGGGCTCGAGGTCCGCCTCCGTGTTCAAGGCGGCGCGCAGGGCCACGGCGATCTCCTCGGCGCCCGCCTGCAACCGCCCCTCGATGTCGTCGTCGAGAAGTCCCCGTGCGGTCAGGTGGGTGCGCATGCGCAACAGGGGGTCGCGTTCCGCCCAGGCCTTCACCTCGGCGCTCTCGCGGTAGCGGGTGTCGTCGTCGGCGTTGGTGTGCGCCTGCATGCGGTAGGTGTGCGCCTCGACCAGCGAGGGACCGCCGCCGGACCGCGCCCTGTCGACGGCCTCACCGAGGACGGCCAGCACGGCGGCGGCGTCGTTGCCGTCGACGCGGCGCCCCGGCATCCCGTAGCCGATGGCCTTGTGCGCGAGGGACGGCGCCGCGGACTGCCGGGACAGCGGCACGGAGATGGCGAACTCGTTGTTCTGGATGAAGAAGACCACGGGCACGTGGAACACGGCGGCGAAGTTCATCGCCTCGTGGAAGTCGCCTTCGCTGGTGGCGCCGTCGCCGCACATCGCCAGCACGACCGTGTCCTCGCCGCGACGACGGGCGGCGTGCGCGAAGCCGACCGCGTGCAGCAGCTGGGTCGCCAGCGGAGTGGCCTGCGGGGCGACGCGGTGCTCGGCGGGGTCATAGCCGGAGTGCCAGTCGCCCGCCAGCAGCACCATGGCCTCCGCCGGTGTGACGCCCCGTTCGATGACCGCCACCGAGTCTCGATAGGTGGGGAAGAGCCAATCGTGCTCGCCGAGCACGAGGGCCGCACCGATCTGGCAGGCCTCCTGACCGTGCGAGGACGGGTAGACGGCCATGCGCCCCTGGCGCACCAGTGCGTAGGCCTGGTCGTTGATGCGCCGCCCCTCCAGCAGGCCCTGATAGGCGCGCAGCAGGGTGTCGGCATCCGGCATCGTGTAGTGCTCGTCGTCGACAGCCGATCCGTTCTCGTCGATGAGACGGACCGGGGTGTCGCGCGGGAGAAGATCGTCGTCGTGCATCGGTTCGCCCTCCTTGCCGAACATCTGCTCTCAGCATGCCTCGGTACACCCAATCGTCCAATCGAAAGACTGGAGAAATGGACGATTGGTGCGCACTTGCGATATTGACGATCGAAGTGTCAGAATCCGGTGACAGAACGAAGGGGTGCTCCGATGGATCTGGATGCCACCGATCGTGCCATCCTCGACGAGTTGCGCCAGGACGCGCGTGCGTCGATGACGGCGATCGCGGATGCCGTGCACATCTCCCGGGCGGGCGCGCACGCCCGGATCAGACGGCTGACGGATGCCGGGGTGATCACGGGATACACGGTGCGCACCGACCCTGTGAAGCTCGGGCACCACGCCTCGGCGTATGTCATGCTCGCCATCGAGCAGGCCACCTGGCAGGATGTGCAGGCGCGACTGCGGGCGATCCCCGAGGTCGAGCACATGGCACTCGTCGGAGGGGATTTCGACGTCATCCTGCTCGTGCGCGCCAGCGACACCCGCGACCTGCGTCGCATCGTGCTGGAGGACATCCAGGCCATCCCCTCGATCCGCTCCACACGCACGACGCTGATCTTCGAGGACGTCACCCGGGAGTGAGGCCGAGCCGGTCGCCGGACGCACCTGTCGATTCCCGCGCGGGGCGACAGCGCTCGGCAGGGATCCGCGCCGTTGGATTCTCCCTCCGGGAGGTGATTCCATCGTGTTCGGACCTGCACGACACGTTCCGCGCACGAAGAGGAGAAGCGATGATGACCACACAGAGCCGGGATCGCGCCGGGAGCGTCGAAGAGGTCCCCTCCGGCTCGGCGGGCGGCGTCTGCGTCGTCGGATCCATCAACGTCGACGAGATCGTCGTCGTGCCTCGGCATCCGCTTCCCGGGGAGACGCTGCTGGCGACCTCATCGACCGTCGCCCCGGGAGGCAAGGGCGCGAACCAGGCCGTCGCCGCGGCGCGGCTGGGCGCGCGCGTGGGGATGATCGGCGCCGTGGGAGACGACGGCCGCGCACGGACCGCGTTGAGCCTGCTGGCCGGCGCCGGTGTCGACCTGACGGACGTCGTGCCCGTGGACGGGCCCACGGGCATCGCCCGGATCACCGTCGACGACGTCGGGGAGAACACGATCATCGTGGTCCCCGGAGCCAACGCGCGTGTCGATGACGCCCTCGTCGCGGCGCGCTCCGCGTCGATCGCCCGGGCCGCGGTGGTCGTCCTGCAGGGGGAGATCCCGGTTGACGCCTCGGCGTGCGCGGCGAGGCTCGCCACAGGCCGGGTGCTGCTGAATCTGGCGCCCGTCATCGGCGTCCCCGGCGACCTGCTTCAGGCGGCGGACCCGCTCGTGGTCAACGAGCACGAGGCGCGGCTGCTGCTGGCCGACGTGGCCGGGAGGACCGACCCGGATGCCGATGACGGGCGCATCGCCGTCCTGCTGCAGGAGCAGGGCGCGCGCTCGGTGGTGCTCACTCTCGGCGCGCGCGGCGCGCTGTGCGTCGATGACGACGGCGTGACGACGATCGCGTCACCGCGTGTCGACGCCGTGGACACCTCGGGAGCCGGGGATGCGTTCGTCGGCGCGCTGGCGATGCGTCTGGCAGACGG
Organism: Microbacterium soli; assembly: GCF_039539005.1. Lineage (NCBI taxonomy): Bacteria > Bacillati > Actinomycetota > Actinomycetes > Micrococcales > Microbacteriaceae > Microbacterium > Microbacterium soli. The sequence continues at coordinate 523,388 of NZ_BAABCP010000001.1, read as the reverse complement.
AGACGAGCTCCGCACGGCCGTCCGATTCGCCGTGCGCGTGGGCGCGTTCGCCGTGGGATCCGCCGGAACCCAGCCCTCCTACCCCTGGGCGGGCGACGAGCTGCCCTCCGCGGCGGCGGAGAATCTCCCGTTAAGAACTGAGGTTCTATAGGTGATGCGGGCGAATTGGATGATCTTGCAGACGGAAATCCGCGAGTTCATGCGCACGGGAAGACTAGCCTGGTGAGGGCGAATCCGCCCCCACCTCAGCGCTGCGATCCCGCGGTGCTCGAACACGCTCGCAAGGACGCATATGGAACATGACGTGACCCCCTCCGACGACTGGCACATCAAGGAAGAGCTCGCCGAGCGGATGATTCCGCTGATCGGCGGGTTGAACCGGGAACGCGATGTGGTCACGTCGCTGCACGGCCACCGGCTGCTGGGCCTGTCGACGACCGGCATCATCGAGGTGCACGAACGGGTCGCACAGCTGGGGCATCGACGTCTGGAGCTCACCGACACGCTGGCCGTGCTCGAGGCTCTGCGGACGATCGGGCCGGGGGCGGCCTCGCTGGACGTCGCCCGCCTGGTCGAGGGGCACGCCGCCAGCGGTCGCGGTCTCATCGAGTACCTGCGCGAGGAGCTCGCCCCGGCGCTGGGGGCCGAGCCCACCGAGCCCGTCGACGTCGTGCTCTACGGCTTCGGGCGGATCGGACGGCTGCTCGCCCGCATCCTCATCGCGCACAAGGGCGGTGGCAGCGGTCTGCGCTTGCGCGCCATCGTCGTGCGCAAGGGGGCGGAGAACGACCTCGTCAAGCGGGCATCCCTGCTGCTGCGCGACTCCGTGCACGGCCGCTTCGAGGGCACCGTCGATGTCGACGAGGTCAACGCGCAGATCATCGCCAACGGCTCCCGCATCCAGCTGATCCACTCCGACGACCCCGGGACGATCGACTACACCGCCTACGGCATCCACGACGCGATCGTCGTCGACAACACCGGCCGCTGGCGCGACGAGGAGGGGCTCAGCCGGCATCTGCGGTCCACCGGAGTCGCCCGCGTGCTGCTGACGGCACCGGGCAAGGGCGGGTTGAAGAACATCGTCCACGGCATCAACGACTCCACGATCACCCCGGACGACCGCATCCTCTCCGCCGCGTCCTGCACCACCAACGCCATCACCCCCGTGCTCGCGGCCATGAACGAGGCGTACGGCATCGTGCGCGGCCATGTGGAGACCGTGCACTCGTTCACGAACGACCAGAACCTCATCGACAACTTCCACAAGGGGGACCGTCGGGGGCGCTCGGCCGTGCTGAACATGGTCATCACCGAGACGGGGGCGGCCAAGGCCGTCGCCCGCGCGCTGCCCGAACTCGCCGGAAGGCTCACGGGATCGGCGATCCGCGTGCCCACTCCGGACGTGTCGCTGGCGGTGCTGCATCTCACGCTGGAGAACCCGGCCACGCGGGACGAGGTCAACGACTACCTGCGCCGCGCCTCGCTGCACTCCCGGCTTCGTCAGCAGATCGACTACGTGGAGAGCCCGGAGGTCGTCTCCACCGACTTCGTCGGCTCGCACCGCGCCGGCATCGTCGACGGCTTGGCGACCATCGCGAACGAGCGTGACGTCGTGCTGTACGTCTGGTACGACAACGAGTACGGCTACTCCTGCCAGGTGGTGCGCGTGATCGAGGTGATGGCGGGATCGCATCCGGTCGTCCTCCCCGCCCGTCGGGAGGTCCGTCTGCACGCCGATGCGCTCGTCTGACACGCGCCGCGCCGCGCGTCACGGGCGTCGGGGCGCCCGCGTACGCCGCAGTTGACAGAATGGATGGCGTGTCGAGCTATTTCCAGCGCCTGTCCGAGACGGTCTTCGAGCCCACCGAGCACGTCGGCGGCGCGTGGAATCCGGGGGAGCAGCACATCGCGCCCGTTCTCGGCCTGCTCGCCCATCTTGTGGAGACCGAGCACCGGGAGCGGCGGGCGGAGTCGCCGCTGATCCTCACCCGGGTGGGCTACGACATCCTCGGGGTGATCCCGATGGACGCGTTCGAGATCACGGCTCCGCGGGTGCTGCGTCCGGGCAGGACCATCGAGCTCGTCGAGGCGACTCTCCGCCACGGCGGCCGTGCCGCCGTCACGCTGCGTGCGTGGATGCTGCAGCCGGGCGATACGTCCGCGATCGCCGGCAGTCCGCTGCCGCGGATGCCCGAACGCGAGTCGCTGCCGCGATGGCGGCCCGACGACGTCTGGCCAGGCGGTGCCATCCGATCGATCGACGCGCGACGCGAGGCGGTGGCCGCCGGGCGCTCCCGTGCGTGGATCCGGCCACGGCATCCGCTGCTGGAGGGCGAGACGATCTCACCGCGGGCCCGGATGCTGGGGATGATCGACTTCGCCAACGGCATCGCCACCCGTGTGCCCCCCGAGCGGGCGCTGTACCCGAACGTCGACCTGACCGCCACCGTCTTCCGCGAGCCGGCCGGGGAGTGGTTCGGACTGGACACCTCGGTCTCGTTCGGCGCGGATGGCACGGGGCTCACCGAATCCGTGCTCAGCGATGAGGCCGGGCCCCTGGGCACCTCCTCGCAGACCCTCACCGTCCGCTCCCGATAGTCCTGCACCGGTGCGGCGGCCGTCCTCCGGCCGGGCGATTCTCCTGCTCCAGAACAGGAGAATCGTCCGGAACAGGACGGATGCCGACGGAGACGTCCTGTTCTCGCCGAATCTCCTGTTCTCGCTGACGCCGGGACGCCGGGCCGCGGGCGGCGTGGGGCGGGCGCCGGATGTGCTATTCCCCGGCGTGCCGGTCCAGGAAGGCGTAGACCTCGCTCTCCTCCACTCCGGGGAAGGCACCGCGGGGGAGTGGCGAGAACATGTGGGTGTGCACGCGGGCGCTCGGCCAGGCGCGGCCCTCCCAGTGCCGGGAGACCGCCTCGGGCGCCCGGCGGCAGCACGCCTCGTCGGGGCACGACGACTGCGCGCGGTGCGTCGTCTCGCGGCCCCGCCACCAGCGCGCGTCGTCGAAGGGCACGCCCACTGTGATCGAGAAGCCACCGGACGTGGTGGATCCTATCTGCGTCGCGCACCAGAACGTGCCGGACGGGGTGTCGGTGTACTGGTAGTGCTCGGTGGTGCGGTTGCGCTGCTCGAACGCGGCTCGGGCCGAGAACTTCCGGCAGGCGGGCTGGCCCTCCACGGCGCCGGTGACATCCATCGGCAGGGTGAGGTCGTCGTTCTCGTACACCCGGGTGATGGCGCCGTTCTCGTCGACGCGCAGGAAGTGCAGGCGCATGTCGAGATGGTGGGTCATGAGGTTCGTCATGCGCATGGCGGCGGCCTCGTGGGTCACGCCGAACGCATCCCGGAAGTCCTCGACGGCGAGATTGCGGTCCTTCTTCGCCTGCTGGAGGAACGCCACCCCCGCGGTCTCGGGGATCAGGCAGCAGGCGGCGAAGTAGTTGATCTCCAGCCGCTGCTGCAGGAAGTCCGCATAGTCGGTGGGTCGGACATGTCCGAGCAGGCGGTGCGCCATGGCCTGCAGCGCCATGGAGCGCAATCCGTGGCCGCCGGGGATCGAGGCCGGCGGAAGGTAGATGCGTCCGTTCTCCAGGTCGGTGACGGATCGGGTCGAATGCGGCAGATCGTCCACGTAGATGAGTTCGAAGCCGAGCTTCTCCGCCATGATGCTCACCGTTCGGTGCGTGAGGGCGCCCGAGGAGTGCCCTGCGCTCTTGAGCTGCTTCTCCGCCAGGGCCTCGATCTCCGGCAGGTAGTTGGCCTTGGCGCGCATGGTCAGGCGCAGCTCGGTGTTCGCGCGCCGTGCCTCCTCCGGGGTCGCGATGGCTTCGCGCTCGCGACGGTGCAGCTCGCGGTGCAGCCCGAGAATGGCCTCGAGGGTCTCGTCGCTCATGCTCTTGGAGACGCGGATCGGGGCGATGCCGAGCTGGCGGAACACCGGACTGGCCTGCGCGCGGTCGAGTTCGATCTCCAACGCGGCGCGGTGGTTCGGCGGCTCACCCGAGATGAGGTCGGCGACGTCGGTGCCGCAGGCCTGGGCGATCGCCTGGAGCAGGGAAAGCTTCGGCTCGCGCTTCCCGTTCTCGATGAGGCTCAGCTGCGACCCGGCGATCCCCACCAGGGCTCCGAGTTCGTCGAGCGTGTAGGCCTTCTTGGTGCGATGGTGCCGGATGCGATGTCCGAGGGTGCTGAGCTCGAGTCCACTTGCTGCCATTCCTTGAGCATAACCGAAAGAATCATCGTATTTTCGCAGTGCACGGAGCGGGATCCTGTCAGAACTGCGCAGAAGATGGATGTATCGCATCCGTCGTCGAAGGAGCAGGCATGGCCATGGCCGAAACGTACGCCCCCCGCACCCCGTCCGCCGCACCTCTGCGGGAGTTCGGGGCCGCGCCCGCGTACGACACGCCCGCGATGGCGGAGCTGCGCGAGTGGGTGGACGGGATCGCCGCTCTCACCCAGCCCGACAGCGTGCACTGGGTCGACGGCTCGCGCGCCGAGAACGAGATGATCATGCAGCGTCTCGTCGACGAGGGCAAGATCATCAAGCTCAACCCGGAGTGGCGCCCCGGCTCGTACCTCGCCCGCTCGCATCCCAGCGACGTCGCGCGCACCGAGGCGCGCACCTTCATCGCCTCCGAGAAGGAGGAGGATGCGGGCCCCACGAACAACTGGGCGGACCCCGTCGAGATGCACGCCACCATGGACCGGATCTTCGCGGGGTCCATGCGCGGACGCGTCATGTACGTCATCCCGTTCTCGATGGGACCCGTCGGCGGGAAGCTCTCGCACATCGGCGTCCAGATCACCGACAGCGCCTACGCCGTGGCATCCGTGGGCATCATGACCCGCGTCGGCGAGGCGGTGACCCGTCAGATCGCCGACGGAGCGCCCTGGGTCCGCACCGTGCACTCGGTCGGGGCGCCTCTCGAGCCCGGCCAGGAGGACGTCGCATGGCCGTGCAGCGACGAGAAGTACATCGTCCACTTCCCCGACACGCTGGAGGTCTACTCCTACGGGTCGGGGTACGGCGGGAACGCCATCCTCGCCAAGAAGTGCTTCGCGCTGCGGATCGCCTCGGTGATCGCGCGCGACGAGGGCTGGCTGGCCGAGCACATGCTGCTGATCCGGGTGATCTCGCCGGAGGGGAAGAAGTACCACGTGTCCGCCGCGTTCCCGTCGGCGTGCGGCAAGACCAACCTCGCGATGCTGCGGCCGACCATTCCGGGCTGGAAGGTCGAGACCCTCGGCGACGACATCGTCTGGATCCGTCCCGGTGAGGACGGCCGGATGTACGCGATGAACCCCGAGGCCGGCTTCTTCGGCGTCGCCCCGGGCACCGGCGAGTCGACCAACGTCACCGCCGTGGAGACCCTGTGGGGCAACACGATCTTCACGAACGTCGCGCTGCGCCCCGACGGGGACGTGTGGTGGGAGGGGCTGACCGACACGCCCCCGGAGCATCTCATCGACTGGCAGGGCAACCCCTGGACTCCGGACTCCGGACGCCCCGCGGCGCACCCGAACTCCCGTTTCACCGTCTCTGCCGCGCAGTGCCCGCAGATCTCCGAGGACTGGGAGAATCCGGAGGGCGTCCCCCTGGATGTGATCCTGTTCGGCGGACGCCGCGCCAGCAACGTCCCGCTGGTGGTCGAGGCGACGGACTGGACGCACGGCGTCTTCCTCGGCGCCACGATCTCCTCCGAGCGCACCGCGGCCGCCGAGGGGACCGTCGGGGAGCTGCGCCGCGACCCGTTCGCCATGCTGCCCTTCTGCGGGTACAACATGGGGGACTACTTCGGCCACTGGCTCAAGGTGGGACGCACGCTGCGCTTCGACCGGGCCCCGCGCATCTTCCAGGTCAACTGGTTCCGCCGGGGAGAGGACGGCCGCTTCCTGTGGCCGGGCTTCGGCGACAACTCGCGCGTGATCGACTGGATCATCCGGCGGATCGACGGCGATGTCGATGCGGAGGACAGCCCCATCGGCCGGCTGCCGCGTCGCGAGGACCTGAACCTCGAGGGCCTGGAGATCACGGACGCCGATCTCGACGAGCTCTTCAAGGTCGACGTCGACGCCTGGCAGGCGGAGGCGGACTCCATCGAGGAGTACTTCTCGATGTTCGGCGACAGGCTGCCGGCAGCGCTGCGCAGCGAGCTGGAGGCGCTGCGCTACCGGCTCAAGACCGCGCGCTGACGCACCAGCAGTCCCGCACGACCCGGATGCGGGGCGTCGGGGAGACCCATGGCTGAGTGGCCCCGGCTCCCCGCATCCGTTCTCCTTGCCTCCGCTGCCGTGCTCACGACCGGTCTCCTGTTGGCGGGGTTTTCCACAGGGTTTATTGTGGATAAACAGCCACGCCCGTGGACCACCACTCGAGATCGGAACGACATGAGCATCGCAGCACGCAGCGCGACCACCACCTGGGACGGCACCCTGGCAGCCGGGACCGGAACCTTCGGCACGACCAGCAGCGGCGCCCTCGACGGACAGCAGGTGACGTGGGGCTCGCGCACGGAGGCCCCGGAGGGCAAGTCCAGCCCTGAGGAACTGCTGGCGGCGGCGCACTCCTCGTGCTTCTCGATGGCGCTGGCGCTGACGCTCGGCGAGCACAAGACCCCGCCGCAGCAGCTGGTCGTCACCAGCGAGGTCACCCTCGACGAGGTCGACGGGGTGCCCACCATCACCACCTCGGCCCTGACCGTGCGCGGGAAGGTCGCGGGGGTGGATGCCGCGGGGTTCGCGGCGATCGTCGACGAAGCCGCGAAGCTGTGCCCCGTCTCGCGACTGTTCGCCGGGGCCACCATCACCGTCGACGCGCAGCTGGAGTCCTGATGGCAGAGGGGACGGCGCTCGCGGACGCACTGACCGCCGAGCACCGTGCCATCGACGTCGGGATCGAGGCGTTCCTCGGCGACGCCGGTGACGTGCAGGCGCTGCAGGGTGCCATGCTGGCCCTGCGTCGGCACATCTACCTGGAGGAGGTCTTCCTCTTCCCGCCGCTGAAGCCCACCATGATGATGCCGATCTTCGTCATGCTGCGCGAGCACGGCGAGCTGTGGCGCGCCATGGACGGAGTGGACGCCGCGGTCGCGGCGGGCGACGACGCGGATGCGAAGTGCCGGGATCTGCTGGTGCTGCTGGACGAGCACAACAAGAAGGAGGAGCCGATCATCTATCCGCGCGCCGATGCGGATCTGGACGATGACGTGCGCGCCGAACTGGCGGACTTCCTCACAGACGGCACCTACCCGGACGGCTGGGTCTGCGAGCAGGCCTGACGGGTCCGCCCATCCGACTCGAGGTCCTTCCGCGGACTGACGCGGCTGCGGGAGGGCCTCGATGCCGACGCGGTCGGCCCCAGGGCGGCGGGGTGCGGGACGGTGGGCGTCAGACCAGCAGTTGGTGCTGCGCGAGGTTGCGGTACAGCGGGGTCGATTCGACGAGCTCCTCGTGCGTGCCCTGACCGACGACGACACCGGCCTGCAGCACGACGATGAGGTCGCTGTCGACGACCGTGGACAGCCGGTGCGCGATCACCAGGAGGGTGCGGTCGGAGGCGGCCGCGTCGATGGCCTCGCGCATCCGCTGCTCGTTGACGCCGTCCAGTGATGAGGTCGACTCGTCCAGCAGGAGGATCGGCGCCTCGGTGAGGAGGGCACGGGCGATCGCCAGACGCTGACGCTCGCCGCCCGAGAGCATCACCCCGTCCTCGCCGACCGGCGCCTGCAGGCCCAGCGGGCTGCGTTCGAGCACGTCCCCGAGGTTCACGGAGCGCAGCACGCGCTCGCAGTCGGCATCCGTGGCATCCGGGGCCGCGAGCCGCAGGTTCTCGGCGAGGGTTCCCGCGAGGGTGGGGGCGTCCTGCTCGACGTAGCCGAACTGCGCGCGCAGGTTCGCGCGCGGGTAGCTGCGCACATCGTGCCCCGCCACCCGGATCGACCCGGAGGTGGGGTCGTAGAAGCGCTCTATGAGGGCGAGGATCGTGCTCTTGCCCGCGCCGCTGGGCCCGACCAGCGCCACGCGCGCGCCGCGCGGGACGGCGAACGACACGCCTTTGAGAACGTCCGGATCCACGTCGGACGCGTCATCGTCGGGATGCTCCAGTCCGGCTTCGACCAACAGACTCCTCGCCTCGCGGGCCGCGGCCTCACGCGCGGCGATGACGTCATCGGGGTACCGGAACCGCACGTCGCGGAACTCGATCGCCGGGGCGCCGGCGACGATCACGGCGGTGGATTCGGCATTCACGTCGTCGTGCTGGGTCTCGGTCGGCAGGTCGAGGATCTCCTGGATGCGCCCGAGCGCACCCAGCGCCTGGTTGACGGAGGTGATGGCGCCGAAGGCCTGACCGAGCGGCATGATCAGCATGAACAGGAACATGATGAACGTCACCAGGGACGCGATGCTCAGCGCGCCGGATGCCACCCGGAATCCGCCCACGCCCAGCACCACCAGCAGGGAGACCTGCAGGGCGATGCCGGCGACGGGGACGACCAGCGAGGAGATCTTCGCGATGCGCACGCCCAGCCCGTAGGCCTCGTGCGCGCGCTCCTCCACGGCGGAGGTCTCCCGCTCTGCGGCGCCGGATGCCCGGATGGTGCGGATGCTGGAGATGCCCCGCTCGATGCCGGATGCCAGCTCGCCGACCTTGTGCTGCTGCGCGGCGGAAGCCGTGCGGATGCGGCCGCTGAGCACGACGACGACCACGACGGAGGCGGTGATGACGACGACGATCAGCAGCAGCAGGAGCGGGTCGATGAGGAGCATCGCGATGAGCGCGCCGACGAAGATGATCGTGCTGCCCACGGCATCCGCGAGACCCTGCGTGAGCACGGCGTACAGCAGCGTCGTGTCCGTGCCGACCCGGGAGACGAGGTCACCGGTGCGGCGGGCGTCGAATTCGCTGATCGGCAGGTGCAGGATGCGGGCGACCAGCCGCCGGCGGCTGGAGTACACCACGGCCGTGCCGGTGCGCTGGAGCAGATAGTGCTGGTACCCGGAGATCACGGAGGAGACGACCACGAGGCCGATCAGCAGCCAGACCAGGCTGCCCAGCAGCTGGTTCTGCTGCACCCGGTCGATCACCTGCCCCACCAGCAGCGGCTGCGCCAGAGACGCCGCCGCGCCGACGATGCTGAGCAGCGCGACGACGGCGAGCGTCCGCCTGTGCTCGAAGAGGAAGGGGAGGAGCTGGCGGAACGTGGCGCGCGGGCCGTCCTGCTGCGCGCCGCGCCCGCGTCGGCGTGCTGTCGCCGTGCGGGACATGGGGACCTCGTTCTCGGGGGAGTCATGCCGGGATGGGTGCGGACCCGGCATCCGATCCATTCTCCGCCGAACTTCTTATGCGCCTGCTGGTGGATGACACCGGGGTCCGCCGGGGACCGCCCGCGTCGACGTCGTGCGGTGAGACACGACGAGACGGCGGCGGGAGGCAGGCCGCTATTCGGTCAGACCGTGCTCGTCGAGCCACGCCTTGGCGACAGTGCGGGGGACGCGCAGCAGCCAGGCATCCGTGATCATCTCACGCAGCAGCTGCTCGTCGATCGTGTCGAGCCTCGTGAGCACGGCAGGGTAGCCGTCGAAATGCGGGATGGTGAAGAACACGTCCGGGCGGGTCTCGATGGCGGCGGCCTTCGCCTGCTCACCCTCCACGTGGATGCCGATGACCACGCCCTCCGGCCATTCCCGTCCCAGGGCCGCCAGCTGTTCCAGGTCGTGCCGTCTCGGTGGACGCTCCCACGCCAGCATCCCGGCGTTCGTGCGCCAGCACGGCCCGCGGTTGTGCCCGTCGACGCGCTCGATCACACGCGGGAACTCCAGCGCGATGCGCCGCACATCTTCGATGGTCGCCATTCCGAAAGGCTATGCGCCCTCGCGCCCGGGATCCAGAGCGGGTCGGGTCGGCGGCAGCGGGTTCAGTCCAGCCGCACGCGCCCGCGCAGCTCGTGCACGGTCGACACGCCCGCCAGCTGCATGGTGCGCACGGCCTCGTCCCGCATGATCTGCAGCATCCGATCCACCCCGCGCTCGCCACCGGCCATCAGGCCGTACAGGTATGCGCGGCCCACCATGCAGGCGTCCGCGCCCAGTCCGACGGCCGCCAGCACGTCGGCGCCGGAGAGGATGCCGGTGTCGAGGATGATCTCGGCGCGATCGCCGACCGCGGCCGCGACCTCCGGCAGCAGCCGCAGGGGAGTGGGAGCGCGGTCCAGCTGCCTGCCGCCGTGGTTGGAGACGACGACGGCGTCGGCGCCGGTGTCCACCACCCGCTGCGCGTCGGCGACGGACTGGATGCCCTTGACCACGAGCTTTCCGGGCCACTCCTCGCGCAGCCACGCCAGGTCGTCCAGCCGGAGGGACGGGTCGAACATCTTCGCCACCAGCTCCGCGACCGTGCCGTCGAAGGAGCGCAGGCTGGCGAACTCGATCGGATCGGTGGTGAGCACGTTGAACCACCAGCCCGGGTGCCAGGCGACATCCCACATGGTCTTCAGGTTCAGGGTGGGCGGGATGGTCAGGCCGTTGCGGGCGTCCCGGAGGCGGTTGCCCGCGACCGGCGTGTCGACGGTGAGCACGAGCGTGTCGTAGCCGGTCCGCCGCGCCTCCTCCACGAGACGGGCCGTGCCCTCGCGGTCCTTCCACAGGTACAGCTGGAACCAGTTCCTGCCGTCGGGCACCGCGTCCGCCAGCTCCGCGGGAGAGGTCGTGCCCATGGTGGACAGCGTGTACGGCACCCCGGCGCGGGCGGCGGCCCGCGCCACCGCGATCTCGCCCTCGTGCTGCATCATGCGGGTGAAACCGGTGGGCGCCATGATCAGCGGGAAGGACACCTGCTGCCCGAGGATCGTCGTCGACGTGTCCACCGTCGCCACGTCCTGCAGCACGCGCGGCTCGAACTCGACCTGCGCGAAGGCGCGGCGGGCGCGGGCGAGGCTGAGCTCCTCCTCGGCCGCGCCGTGCACGTAGTCGAACACCGAGCGGGGCGTCGTGCGACGGGCGATCCGGGCCAGGTCCTTCACGGTGAGCGCCTGAGCGAGCCGGCGATCGACGCGGTCCCACACCGGCCGGCGGAATCCCAGCAGAGGCGCCACCGCGCCCCAGGTGGGGATGCGGCGGGTGATCCGGCGAGGAGGGAGAGTCATCGCGTCGACCGTCCGGTGCCCAGGTACGCCTGGATGATGTCGTCGTCGGCCAGCAGATCCGCCGACGCCCCCGAGCGCACGATCTCGCCGTTCTGCAGGATGTGACCCTCCCGGGCGGCCTGCAGGGCGCGGCGCGCGTTCTGCTCCACCAGCAGCACGGTCGTGCCGCCGGCGAGCACCTCGTCGATCACCGCGAAGACCTCGTTGACGATCTTCGGCGCCAGCCCCATGGACGGCTCGTCCATGAGCATGAGCTTCGGTCGGGCCAGCATGGCGCGGGCGATCGCGAGCATCTGCTGCTCGCCGCCCGACAGCGACCCGGCCGCCAGCCTGCGGCGCTCGCCGAGCACGGGGAAGCGCTGGTACATCTCGTCGATCGCGGTGCCGGCTCCCGCACCGTGTGTGCGGGCGCCCATCTGCAGGTTCTCCGCGATCGTCATGGTCGCGAGGATCTGCCGGCCCTCGGGCACCTGCACGAGACCCCGTGGGACGAGCCGGTGCGACTTCGTTTTCGTGATGTCGGCGCCGTCGAACAGGATCCGCCCGCCCGAGGGGCGCACGATCCCGGAGATCGCGTTGATGATCGACGACTTCCCGGCGCCGTTCGCGCCCACGAGCGTCACGAGCGCACCGGCCTCGACGTCGAAGGAGACGCCGCGCACGGCCTGCACGCGTCCGTAGGAGACCGACAGGTCGTTCACGCTCAGCAGCGGCTCAGTCATGATCCTCCTCCGCACCGGTGCCCGTGGCGGCGGATGCCGTCGCGCCACCGTCCTCGCCGGCGCCCGGCGTCTCCTCGGCCGCGCCCAGGTACGCCTCGATCACCCGCTCGTCGGCGGCGATCTCCGACGGCGTGCCGTCGGCGAGCACCTCACCGAAGTTCAGCACGATGATGTGGTCGCAGGTGTCGAGCACCATGCCCACGTTGTGCTCGATGAAGATGATCGTCAGACCGTCCGCGGACAGATCCCTGATCAGCGCGCTCAGCCCCTCGGCCTCCACATGGTTCATGCCGGCCGCCGGCTCGTCGAGGATCAGCAGCGAGGGGTCGGCGGCGAGTGCCCGGGCGATCTCCAGCCTGCGCTGGTCGCCGTACGACAGCCCCTTGGCGGGGGTGTTCGCCTTCTCCAGCAGGCCCACCCGGTCCAGGCACCGTGCGGCGTGCGCGAGGGCGATGCGCTCGTCACGGCGGGCCGACGGCAGCCAGATCAGCCGACGCAGGAACGTGGGCCTGGCGACCACGTGCGCACCGATGAGCACGTTCTCCAGCGCCGTGAGGCGGTTGAACAGCTTGGAATGCTGGAAGGTGCGCGTCACACCGGCGGCGGCGATCCTGTGCACGGGGGTGCGGCCGACGGGGACGCCCAGTACGGTCGCCGTGCCGGAGGAGGGCGGGATGAGCCCCGAGACCATGTTCACGAGCGTCGTCTTGCCCGCACCGTTGGGGCCGATGAGGCCCACGACCTCGCCGCTGCGGACCGTGAGGTCCACGCCGCGCACGGCGTGCACGCCGCCGTACTCCTTCGCCAGCTGCTTCAGCTCGACGACCACGTCGCCGGCGGCCGGGTGCGTCCGCAGCGCCAGCTGTGCGGCATCCGTCTGCAGGGCGGCGACGTCGACCTTCTGGCGGCGGCGCGGGATGAGGCTCGCGATGCCGCCGGACAGGTACAGGATCACCAGGAGCAGCAGCAGACCGGAGATGAAGGGGCGGATCCATCCGGCCTCGACGCCGATCGCACGCTGGATCTCGGGCAGCAGCGTCTGGAACCCGCTGCCGAGGATCGGTCCGACGAAGTTCGCCGTGCCGCCGACCACGGCGGTCACGAGCCCGTCGATCGCGGTGCTGAACCCGAAGTCCTCCGGCGCCATCAGGCGGACGTAGTACGCCCACAGCACCCCGTACAGTCCTGCCAGCACACCGGCGGCGACGAAGGCCGAGAGCCGATGCCCGGCGACGTTGATGCCGATCGAGCGCGCGGCCAGCTCATCCTCGCGGATCGCCTCCAGTGCGCGACCGTAGCGGGAGTGGGACTGCCGCGCGAACCAGTAGGTCACCAGCGCGAGCACCGTCCAGGCGACGGCGGGGGTCAGCGTCTTCGGCACCGACATGCCCTGCGCGCCGCCGGTCCACTCCGAGTTCAGCAGGAAGATGCGGATCGCCTCCGCGAAGCCGAGCGTCGCGATCGCGAGGTACACGCCGCGCAGCTTCATGGTCGGCAGGCCCAGGATCACGGCCGTGATCGCACCGACGATCATGCCGATCACCATGGCGAACAGCAGGGTCGGGAGGGGGCCCCACTGCTCCGGCGGAGGGGTGAGCGTGGCGGCGGTGAACCCGGCGATGCCGGCGAAGCCGGCCTGGGCGAGGCTCAGCTGGCCGGCGACGAGCACCGCGTAGAACGAGAACGCGAAGACCCCGTTGAGGGCGATGAAGACGAGCGTCGATTCGGTGAACAGCATCAGACCTCACGCACCTTGCGCTTGCCGAACAGGCCCTCGGGACGCACCAGCAGGATGACGAACAGCAGCGCGAAGGCGATGAGGTCGCGCCAACTGGAGCCGATGTACTGGATGGCGAACACCTCGGCGATGCCGAGGAGGAGGCCGCCCACGAGCGACCCCGACAGCGACCCCATGCCTCCGACGATGATCACCGCCAGTCCCTTCAGCTCGATGGCGCTGCCCATGCCCAGCTGCGCGCTGTTCACGTTCAGCGCGAACAGCACGCCCGCGACGGCGCCCAGCGCCGTGGAGATCGCGAACGTGGTGGCCGTGACCCGGTCCACGTTCACGCCCAGCACGCGCGCCGCCGTCGGGTTCTCGGCGACGGCGCGCATGGAGCGGCCCAGGCGGGAGCGCTGCACGAGCAGGCTCAGCGCGATCATCAGCCCCAGCGAGACGACCAGGATGATGATCTGCAGCCAGCTCGCCGTCAGGTCGCCGACCCTGAGGGAGTCCTCCGGGATCGTCCCCACCGGGAATCGCCGCGTGTTCGGACCGAACACGGCCTGCAGCAGTGCGACGATCATGCCCGCCATCGCTATCGAGGAGATCAGCCCGGCGAAATGCGCGTCGGGCCTGTCCCGGAGCGGGCGGAACGCGATGCGCTCGATGAGCAGCCCCATGATGAGACCGAACACGAACACGGCGATCAGCACGAGCCACAGCGGCAGGTCGTAGGCATCCGTCAACCAGATGCCCACGAACGCCGACGCGGCGAACACGGACGGATGGGCCAGATTCAGCCGATCCAGGATGCCGAACACCAGCGTGAATCCGATGGCGAACAGCGCGTAGATCGAACCGAGGAACAGGCCGTTCAGCAGCTGCTGCAGCATGGCGACTCCCGGCGGGTGGTGGGCGAGGTCAGTTCAGAACCGCGAACTTCCCGTCCTCGACGATCTGCACGACCGCGGCGTGCTCGGCGTCGCGGTTCTCGTTGATGGTCAGCGAGCCGAGCGGCGTCTTCAGATCCTTGACCTGGGTCAGGCCGTCCTGCACGTCGGTGCGCTCGCCGGAGCAGTTCGCACGGACGGCGTGGTCGAGCACCAGCAGTCCGGTGTAGGCCTGCGCGGCGAACTGGTCGGGGGCGGAGCCGTACTCGTCCTGGTACGCGGCCATGAACGCGGTGTTCTCCGGGCTCTCGGATGCCGAGTTCCAGGCCGCGCCCACGATGACGCCTTCGGCCGCGGCGCCGGCATCCGCCATCAGCTGCGGGTTGTTGAAGCCGTTGCCGCCGATGATGGGCACGTCGATGCCGAGCTCGCGGGCCTGGGTGACCAGCGGGATCGCCGCCTCGATGAGCGCCGACACGACGATCGCGTCGGGATCGCTCTCCTTCGCCGCCGTGAGCAGGCTGCGGAAATCGGTGTCCTTCACCGAGAACGTCACGGTGTCGGCGACCTCCACGCCCTGCTCCTTGAGTGAATCGGCCATGACCGTGTAGCCGGACTCGGTGAACGCGTCGTCGTTGCTGTACATCACGACGACCTTCTTCAGGTCGAACTTGGCCGTGGCGGCCTCGATGGTCTGCGGGATGACCTGCCCCTCGGTGAGCGAGTCGCGGAAGATGAAGTCGCCCTGCTCGGTGATGCCCTCGGCGGTGTTGGAGATCGCCAGCACCGGCATGCCGGCCTCCTGCGCGATCGGCTGAGCCTGGAACGCCGTGTTCGACAGGGTGGGTCCGATGACGGCGCTCGTGCCGTCGGCGACGAACTTCTCGAAGACGCCGATGGCCTGCTTGGGGTCGGAGCCGTCGTCCTCGATGGTCAGATCGTAGGTGACGCCGTCCTTGGCGTTGAGGTCCTTGAGCGCGAGGTTCAGACCGTTCTGCTGCGACTCCCCGTAGCTCGCCGCGGCGCCGGTGAGGCTGAGCGCTGCGCCCAGGGGGACCGCACCCTCGATCGTGCAGCTGTCACCGCTGCCGGAGCCCGTGAGGCTCCCTGCCGTGGTGCTGCCGCCGTCCTGGGCGGTGCTGCAGCCGGCGAGCAGCAGAGCGGATGCGGACAGGACGACGGCGGTGCGAAGGACTTTGCGCATGGGGATCTCCGTTCGGCGTTGATTCTTATGTGCACCCCGCGACGCGGACAGATCGTCCGTGCGCCGCATGTGACGCGCAACAGGCCTCGTTGTGGACATGCCAGGGCGATGGATAGATCTTAGCCTCCGCCCGGGGATGCTCCGGAAGGGGCGGCGCGGCGGCCCGCCGGAAGGGCGCGGCCTCAGCCGCGCAGGTCGCGGATCACCCGCGCCATGCGCAGCGCGGCGTCGGCGGCCTCCGCACCCTTGTCCTCCTTGGAGCCGGGCAGACCCGCGCGGTCCAGCCCCTGCTGCTCGTCGTCGAGAGTCAGCACGCCGAAGCCCACCGGCCTGCCGGCGTCCAGCGCGACACGGGTGAGCCCGTCCGTGGTCGCGGACGAGACGTAGTCGAAGTGCGGTGTGCCGCCGCGGATGATCACGCCCAGCGCCACCACGGCATCCGCACCGCCGGCGAAGGCGGCCTGGGCCGCCAGCGCCAGTTCGAACGAGCCCGGCACGCGCACCAGCGAGTGCTCGGCGCCCGCGGCGTCCAGAGCGCGCCGGGCGCCGGCGATCAGGCCCTCGGAGATGGTCTCGTGCCAGGTGCCGGCGATGATCGCGACTCGCAGGCCGCGGCCGTCGACGGGGGTGCGGGTGGTGGGGGCGCCTGCGCCGCTCATGCGTGGTCCTTTCCGCGCGCGAGCGCAGCGGCCAGTTCGGTCTCGCCGATGATGTGGCCCATGCGGTCGCGCTTGGTCTCGAGGTACTGATGGTTGTTGGGGCCGACGCCGACGATCAGCGGGACCTGCTCGACGACGTCCAGTCCCATCGCCCGCAGCTGGGCGACCTTGTCGGTGTTGTTGGTCAGCAGGCGCACCCTGGAGATGCCCAGGTCGGCGAGGATGTCGGCCGCGGCCGCGTAATCGCGGGCGTCGGCGGGCAGACCCAGCGCGAGGTTGGCGTCGACGGTGTCGAGCCCGTCCTCCTGCAGGCTGTACGCCCGGAGCTTGTTGATGAGGCCGATGCCGCGGCCCTCGTGACCGCGCATGTAGACGACGACGCCGCCCTGCTCGCCGACGAGGTCCAGAGAGGCGCGCAGCTGCGGACCGCACTCGCACTTCTGCGAGCCGAACGCCTCGCCCGTCAGGCATTCGGAGTGCACGCGCACCAGTGCGGTCTCGCCGGGCGTCCCGGACACGACGGCGATGTGGTCGGCGCCGTTGACGCGGTCCTTGTAGGCGAGGAATCGGAAGGTGCCGTGCTCGGTCGGCACGGTCGCATCCGCCCGCAGGGTCACCCGGCGTCCGACGCCGCCCGCCCGCTCGTCGGGGTCGCGCGGGTCGATCTCGTCCAGATGCGCGATGAGCTGCTCGATGGTGATCACGGGGATGCCCTCACGGGCGCCCAGCTCCTGCAGCCCGGGCAGGCGCATCATGCTGCCGTCGTCGGCGACGACCTCCGCGATGGCACCGACGGGGCTCAGCCCCGCCAGGCGCATGAGCTCGACGGCGGCCTCGGTGTGTCCGCCGCGCTCGCGCACGCCGCCGTCGACCGCTCGCAGCGGCAGGATGTGGCCGGGACGGATGATGCTCGCGGCGGTGGAGGCGGGGTTCGCCAGCACGTTCAGCGTGTGCGCGCGGTCGTGCGCGCTGATGCCGGTGGTGACGCCCTCGGCGGCGTCGACACTGACCGTGTACGCGGTGGACCGGGCGTCCTCGTTGCGCGCCACCATGGGCGGCAGGTTGAGCAGATCGGCGAGTTCGGCGGGCATCGGCGCGCAGATCAGGCCCGAGGTCCAGCGCACCATCCGCGCCATGGTCTCGGCGGTGGCCAGTTCCGCCGAGATGATGATGTCGCCCTCGTTCTCGCGGTTCTCATCGTCGGCGACGATGACGGGCTCTCCGGCGCGCAGCGCCTGGAGGGCCTCATCGATGGTGGCAAGGCTCATCGTGAGCCTCCTTCCGGGAGGGTGCGGAACGCGAGCAGGCGCTCCACGTGTCGGGCGAGGATGTCGGTCTCGAGGTTGACGACGTCCCCGGGGCCCAGGGCGCCGAGGACGGTCGCGTCGAGCGTCTCGGGGATGAGGGAGACCTCGAACCAGGCCTCCTCCTCCGCGGGGGAGCTGACGGCACTGACGGTCAGGGAGGTGCCGGCGACGCTGATGGAGCCCTTGTCGACGACGAGCGGCGCCAGCTCGGCGGGCAGGGAGATGCGCAGCACGCGCCACTGCTCCCCGGGCCTCACCTCGAGCACCGTCCCGGTGCCGTCGACGTGGCCCTGCACGATGTGACCGCCCAGACGCGCGCCGACGGGCATGGCCTTCTCGATGTTCACCCGGGAGCCGACGCCCATCGTGCCCAGCGCCGACACGTCGAGAGTCTGTTTCATCACGTCTGCGTCGAAGGTGTCCGCAGTCGACCCGACCACCGTCAGGCATACGCCGCTGACGGCGATCGACTCGCCGTGCACGGCATCGGATGCGGCGCGGGGCGCGCGCACGGTGAGGCGCCAGCCGTCGCCGGACGGCGCGATGGCGGCGATCTCGCCGATCTCCTCGATGATTCCGGTGAACATCAGTCTCCTTCTTCCAGTCCCGACGGGTGCGCGACGGCCAACAGGTCGTCGCCGAGCGGAAGCCACTCGTCGATCGTCAGGCGATGGGCGCGGGCGATGGTCTCCACGCCGATGTCGGTGAGCGCGAGCCTGTCGCCGCCCAGCAGCACGGGTGCGATGTAGACCAGCACGCTGTCGGCGAGCCCTGCGGTGAGGAACGCGGCGGCCAGCGTCGGCCCGCCCTCGACGAACACCCGCTGGACGCCTCGGGCGCGCAGGTCGGCGAGCACGACGCCCAGATCGTGGGTGTCGTAGAACAGCGGGGCGTGCGGATGCCGTCGCACGGCCGCGTCGGGGGGTGTGGGCCGCGCGCCGATCACGACGGGCGTCGGCTGGTGGGAGAGCAGCCGGTCGCCGTCGCGGGCCGTCAGCGACGGATCGTCGGCCAGGATCGTCCCGGTCCCGACGACGATGGCATCGGATGCCGAGCGCCGGCGGTGCACGTCGGCGCGAGCCGCGGGTCCGGTGATCCACCGGCTGGTGCCGTCGGATGCGGCCGCGCGGCCGTCCAGGCTCTGCGCCCACTTCACGGTGACGTGCGGGCGGCCCAGCCGCTGCACGGTCAGCCAGTCGCCGATGAGGGCGCGGACGGCGTCCGCCCGCACGCCGGAGACGACTTCGATGTCGGCGGCGCGCAGCCGTTCCGCCCCGCCGCCGGAGCGCTCACCGGGGTCGTCGAGGGCGTACACCACGCGGGAGACGCCCGCGGCGATGAGCGCCAGGGAGCACGGGCCCGTGCGGCCGGTGTGATCGCACGGCTCCAGGGTGACGACGGCTGTCGCGCCGCGCGCCTGTCCGGGGGTGAGCCTCGACAGCGCGTCGACCTCGGCATGCGGGGTGCCGGAGCCGCGGTGCCAGCCCTCGGCGAGAATCTCGCCCGTGGGGGAGAGGAGGACCGCGCCGACCTGCGGGTTCAGTCCGCGCGGTCCGCGGGAGGCGAGTTCGAGGGCGCGACCCATCGCCTCGCGTTCCGCGTCGGTCACTGCCATCGGTCATCTCTCTCTCTGGATCACCGGGGCCGACGGCACGCACTCCCGCGTTGCCCGTGCTGCCTCTCCTCCGGACTAGCGAACCTGTGGTTCGCATCACCGTCGGTCCTGGAATTCCACCGGATCGGCGCCTGTGATCAGGCGTTCGCGGACTGTCACCGCCGGTTCGGATTCTCACCGACCCCGGAGCACGTTGTTGCTTCTGATCCTACTCAACATCGCGGGCGCCGGTTCATTCCCACGTCACATTCCGGCATCCGGACGGAGCTCACTTCAGCAGACGCGACAGACGGCGGTCGGCGAGAGGCCTGCCGCCGGTCTGGCACGTGGGGCAGTACTCCAGGCTGCGGTCCGCGAAGAAGACGCTGCGGATGGTGTCGCCGCACTCCGGACACGCCTCGCCGCGGCGGGCATGCACGCGGAATCCTGCGCGCTTGGCGTCCTTCAGCTCGGCGGGCGGTCTGCCGGATGCCTCCGCGACGGCGCCGCGGAGGGTGCGCTGCAGGGCGTCGTACAGTCGGGTGACGGCGCCATCGTCGAGTTTGCCGGAGGGGGCGTACGGCGACATCTTCGCCACGTGCAGGATCTCATCGCTGTACGCGTTGCCGATGCCCGCGATGACGCTCTGATCCCGCAGCAGGCCCTTGATCTGCATCCGTCTGCCCTCGAGCAGCGATGCGAACGCGTCGCGGGTGAACGACGGGTCCAGGGGATCGGGGCCGAGGCGCGCGATGCCGGGCACATCCTGCGGGTCGCGCACGACGTGCACGGCGAGCGACTTCTTCGTCCCCGCCTCGGTGAGGTCGAACCCGCTCCCGTCGTCGAGCGCGACCCGCAGGGCGATGGGACTGCGTCCCGGCTTGATCAGGGTCGTCGGCAGCTCGTCGTACCAGCGCAGCCAACCGGCTTTCGCCAGGTGGAAGACGAGATGAAGGTCGTCCCCGCAGGCGAGACGCAAGAACTTCCCGTGCCGCGCCGTCGCGGTGATGGTCGCCCCGTGCAGAGTGGTGTGCGGCGGATCGAAGGTCTTCAGCGCCGCGATCTCACCCACGCTGGTCCGCGAGATCGCGCGGTCCACCGCGCGCTCGCCGAGGAAGTCGACGAGCCCCTGCACCTCCGGCATCTCCGGCATGGGGCCATCCTGCCATCCAGATCCGACAGGCGACAGGGCGTTCAGAGCACCGGCCAGTCGACAGGAGTGCGATCGTCGGTCGCCAGGAGACCTGCGATCCAGGCATCGTCGCGGTGTGCGCCATGGCGAAACGCCTCGCGCATCCTGCCCTCGTACCGGAATCCGGCCGCCCGGGCGGTGTGCGCGGAGCCGAGGTTGCCGACCACCGCGCGCCAGGAGATCCGATGCAGCGTCAGTGGTCCGTCGAACCCCCATGCCACGACGCCGCGCACCGCCTCGGAGGCGATTCCCCGTCCCCGTGCGTCGGGCGCCAGCCAGTATCCGAGGTCGGCGACGCCGTCGTCGATGTCAGCCAGACCGACCGCGCCGGCGAAACGGTCATCGTGGCGGATCGCCCACGTCGTGCTCGACCCCTCACCCCACCACTCGGAGACCAGCCGGACGAAATCCGTCGCATCGGCACGGGCATACGGCTTCGGCACCGTGGTGTATCGCTGCACCGCCGCATCCTGGCATGCCGCGGTGATCGCGTCGACATCCGCGCCGGTCGGGATGCTGAGGACGAGGCGTTCGGTGCGCAGGACGACGGACTCCATCAGGCCACGCTACGTCATGCTCCGGACCGGACCGGACCGGGCCGGAGCGGAACGGGCGGCTTCCCGCATCCGTTCCCGCGACCGTGTCGGTGACCGGACAGTAGACTGTCTCGGTGACTGTTCCGGGGATTCTGCGCGCCTTGGAAGAGGCGGACCTGTATCGCGACGCCCTCACCTGGGCGCAGACGGATGCCGAGATCTCGGTGGTCGACGGGCTGGACGCCCCGGTGATCGCCGGTCTGTTGAGCAGGCGCGCCGCCGCGGGGCATCCGGCGGCCATGCTCGTCGTCGCACCGACGGGGCGCCGGGCGGAGTCCGTCGCAGACGCCCTCGCCGCCTACCTCGACGACGCCGAGGTGCTGACCTTCCCCGCCTGGGAGACGCTGCCGCATGAACGGCTCAGCCCCAGCCCCGACACCGTCGGACGGCGGCTGCACGTGCTGCGCCGCATCACGACCTGGGACGGCGGCAGGCCGCTGGTCGTGGTGGCCTCCGTGCGCGCCGCCCTGCAGCCGATCGCCGCTGATCTCGGGGATGCAGCGCCGCTGCAGCTGCGCGTCGGTGCTCGCGGCCTCGAGCTCGACGGGGCCGTCGCGCAGCTCGTCGAGCGCGCGTACTCCCGCGTGGACATGGTGTCCCGCCGTGGCGAGTTCGCCGTGCGCGGGGGGATCCTCGACGTCTTCCCCCCGACCTCCGACCATCCGCTGCGGGTCGAGTTCTTCGGTGACGAGATCGACCAGATCCGTGCGTTCTCCGTGGCGGATCAGCGCTCGCTGCCCGGCGATGTGGCATCCGTCGATCTGCCCGCCAGCCGGGAACTGCTGCTGACCCCCGACGTGCGTGCGCGCGCGGGCGAGCTCATCGCGCAGTACCCCGCGATCGCAGGGATGCTCGAGAAGATGAGCGAGGGCATCCCCGTCGAGGGCATGGAGTCGCTGCTGCCGCTCGTGGCGGGGCCGCTGGTCTCCCTCGCCGAGTACTTCCCCGCGGGCAGTGCGGCGGCGCTCGTCGACCCCGAACGGGCCGGTGCCAGGGCGCAGAACCTCGTCGAGACCAACAGGGAGTTCCTGGACGCCGCCTGGAGCGCCGCCACCTCGGGGGCGGAAGCGCCGATCGACGCCGCGTCGGCATCCGGGGCCGCTCTCAGCGACGGCGACTTCCTGTCCATCGCACGCCTGCGCGAGATCGTCCGCGAGCGCGGCGGCGTGTGGTGGCGACTCAGCCCGTTCGCCGCGGACGACGACGATGCAGCAGCCCTGGACTCGTCCGTCATCCCGTCCTTCCACGGCAGCGTCGACGGGGCCGTCGCGTTCGTCGAGGCCCGGCTGGGCGAGGGATGGCGCGTCGTCGTCATCTCCTCCGGGCAGGGGCTCGTCGAGCGCACGCGGGACGTGCTCAGCGACCGCGGGATGGCCGCGCGCATCGTCGAGCACCTCGCCGAGGCGCCCGACGGAGGAGTCGCCACGCTGGCGGCCGGTGCCGTGGAATCGGGCTTCCAGGTGCCTGAGGCCCGGCTCGCCGTGCTCACCGACAACGAGTTCTACGGCCGCACGGTCGGCGGAGACCAGCGCACGGTGCGCAAGCTGGCATCGCGCCGGAGGAACGTCGTCGATCCGCTGCAGCTCAAGCAGGGCGACTACGTCGTGCACACCACCCACGGCATCGGACGCTTCGTGGAGATGACCGAACGGGAGGTCTCCTCCGGCGGCCGCAACGCGGTCACATCCACCCGGGAGTACCTCGTGCTGGAGTACGCGCCGTCCAAGCGCGGGTACCCCGGTGACAGGCTGTACGTGCCCACCGACCAGCTCGACCTGCTGTCGAAGTACGTCGGCGGCGAGGCTCCCGCGCTCTCGAAGATGGGCGGCAGCGACTGGTCCGCGGCGAAGGGCAGGGCGCGCAAGGCCGTCCGGGACATCGCCGTGGAGCTCGTGAAGCTGTACTCGGCGCGCGTGAACTCCAAGGGCTACGCGTTCGGTCCGGACACCCCCTGGCAGCGCGAGCTGGAGGAGGCGTTCCCCTTCGCGGAGACGGCCGATCAGCTGCAGACCATCGACGAGATCAAGGCCGACATGGAGCGGCCCATCCCGATGGACCGCCTGCTGTCCGGCGACGTCGGCTTCGGCAAGACCGAGGTCGCCGTGCGCGCGGCGTTCAAGGCCATCCAGGAGGGCAAGCAGGTGGCGATGCTCGTGCCCACGACCCTGCTGGTCAAGCAGCACATGGAGACGTTCACAGAGCGGTTCGCCGGGTTCCCCGTCCAGGTGCGTGCGCTCTCGCGCTTCCAGACCGACAAGGAGGCCCGCCAGACGCTCCAGGGGCTGGCGGACGGGTCGGTGGACATGGTGATCGGCACGCACCGCATCCTCACCGAGAAGGTGGTGTTCAAGGATCTCGGTCTGATGATCATCGACGAGGAGCAGCGCTTCGGGGTCGAGCACAAGGACGCCCTGAAGAAGCTGAAGACCAACGTCGACGTCCTCGCCATGAGCGCCACCCCCATCCCGCGGACGCTGGAGATGGCGGTCACCGGCATCCGGGAGATGTCGACGCTGCAGACCCCGCCGGAGGACCGGCATCCGATCCTGTCCTTCGTCGGGCCGCGCAGTGACAAGCAGATCGCCGCGGCGATCCGCCGCGAGATCCTCCGTGAGGGCCAGGTGTTCTTCGTGCACAACCGCGTGCAGTCCATCCAGCGGGTGGCGTCGGAGCTGGCGGAGCTCGTGCCCGAGGCCAGGATCGCCGTCGCGCACGGTCGGATGGGGGAGCAGCAGCTGGAGCGGGTCGTGGACGACTTCTGGGAGCGCAAGTACGACGTGCTCGTCTCGACCACCATCATCGAGACCGGACTGGACATCTCCAACGCCAACACGATCATCATCGACAGGGCCGACAAGTACGGTCTCGCGCAGCTGCACCAGTTGCGCGGGCGCGTGGGGCGCGGGCGCGAGCGCGCCTACGCGTACTTCCTCTACGACGACAGCAAGCCGCTCTCGGAGACGGCTGCCGACCGGCTGCAGACCATCGCCGTCAACAACGAGCTGGGTTCGGGCATGCAGGTCGCCCTGAAGGACCTCGAGCTGCGCGGCGCCGGAAACCTGCTGGGCGCCGAGCAGGCCGGGCACATCGCGGGCGTCGGCTTCGACCTGTACCTGCGCATGATCGGCGAGGCCGTCGCGACGTTCCGGGGCGAGGAGACCTCCTCCGATGTCGAGCTGCGCCTGGAGCTGCCGGTCGAGGCCCGCATCCCCGAGCACTACATCGACAGCGAACGGCTGCGGCTGGAGGCGTACCAGAAGCTGTCGGCCGCGGCCGGCGCCGGGGCTGCCGACGATGCCGTCGAGCTCGTGGCCGAAGAGCTCATCGACCGGTACGGTGCGATGCCGGAGGAGGTGCAGACGCTCGTGACCGTCGCGCGGCTGCGGCGCAGGGCCGCCCGCGCGGGGTTGACGGATGTCGTGGCGATGGGCTCGAACCTGCGGGTGGCGCCCGCCCGCTTCGAGGACTCCATGAAGGTGCGCCTGCAGCGGCTGTATCCCAAGGCCAGGGTCCTGGGCGGGGGAGAGGCGCTCGTGGTGCCGATGCCCGTGGACACCGACCTGATCGAGTGGGTGGGGAACCTGCTCACGGCCCTGTTCCCCGAGCCCGCGACCGCCGCGCCCGTTCCCGCCTGAGACGACCGCGCGGGCCGTCCCAGGGGCTCAGCGCAGCGCGAAGCCGCCGTCGCTGCGCAGCACCTGCCCGACGACCCAGGCGCCGGCATCCGTGCACAGCCAGCCGATGAGCCGGGCCGGGTCCTCCGGCGTGCCGAATCTGCCGAACGGTGTGCTCGCCAGGTGATCCGGCAGCCAGCTCAGATCCCGATCCGTCGTCGCGGGGTCGAGGTAGCCGGTGTTCACCGGACCGGGGTTGACCGTGTTGAGCACGATGCCGAGATCGAGCAGTTCGGCCGCGACGGTCGCCGTCGCCCCGGCAAGGCCCGCCTTGGCGGTCGCATAGGCGACCTCACCGCGCATCGGCCCGTCGCCCTGCCCGGAGGTCATCCAGATGACGTGGCCGGTGGGTGCGGCGAAGGGCGCCGAGACGCCCGCCTCCCTCTTGCGGCGCGCGAAACCGGCCGTCAGCAGCAGGCTCGCCCGCGCATCCGTCAGCCAGTGCGCGTCGAGACGGTCGGCGTCCATGTCGAGGATGCCGCCGTCCGTTCCGCTCAGCGCCTGGTTGCACACCAGAATGTCGAGCGACCCCGTCAGGGCCGACGCCGCATCCAGCAGGTCCTCGGCGGCGCGTGCGTCCCGCAGGTCGGCGTGCCGATCCCCGGCGACGGCGCCCGGCCTCAGCGCGTCGCGGATGCCGCTCAGCACGGCCTCCGGGTCGTCGCCGCCCCACGGCTGCGCGTCGTCGTGGGGGCGGTAGTGGTGGATGAACACACTGGCGCCGAGTGCGGCGAGTTCGCGGGCGATCGCGAAGCCGATGCCGCGGCGGCGCGATGCGCCGGTGACCAGGGCGGTCTTTCCGGAGAGGGGATGAGGCATGGTGGTCCTTCCGTCGGAGGGTGTCGTGGCGCGCCGGGCGGCGGACTGACGGCGCGGAGCGACTCACCTGCACTGCATGGCCCCACGGTAGCATCCGGGCGACCCCGCGGCCGGTTCGCCTCATCGCATCCGCGCGAACTGCGCGCCTCCGCGCTCACTCCCGTTTCTACACAATGTAGAATTCAAGGATGAGTGCGATCCCGAACGACCCATGGGGGATCGAGGCCGAGCGCGCCCGGCGATCGCCCGGCTTCCGCCGCCCGGAGCTCGGGCCGGTGCCCCGCGCGTCGATCTGGCTGCTCGGCGTGCTGGCGGCGTCCCGCGCCGTGGGGCTGGTGCTCATCGCCGAGGCCGTCGCGCGCGGCATCGGGGCATTGGCGGCGACGGGGCTCACTCCTGCGGCCACGCGGATCATCCTGCTGTGCGGGCTCACCGGCGTCGTGCTGCGCACCGGCGGGGAATGGGCGGCGTCCGTCGTCTCGCGCCGTGTGGCGACGACCGTCAAGCGCGACCTGCGGAGCCGGCTGTGGCGGCGCATCGCCGAGGGAGAGGGCGAAGGCGGCGGCACGGCGGTGCTCGCCGCCGACGGCCTGGACGATCTCGACGACTACTACGTCCAGACTCTCCCCGCATTGATCTCGGCGGCCGTCGTCCCGCTCATCGTCGGCATCCGGATCCTCGGCGCCGACTGGCCCAGCGCGCTCATCATCGTCCTCACCGTGCCGCTCGTCCCCCTGTTCATGATCCTCATCGGCAAGCACACCCGGCAGCGCACCGATGCGGCCCTCGCCGCGCTCGCGCGGTTGGCCGACCATCTCGGCGAGCTCGCCCGCGGACTTCCCGTGCTGGTCGGCCTCGGGCGAGTGGCGGAGCAGACCCGTGCGCTCGACGGCATCCAGAGTCGCTACCGCCGGCGCACCGAGGAGACCCTGCGCTGGGCGTTCCTGTCGTCTCTGGCGCTGGAGCTGATCGCCACGATCTCCGTCGCCCTCGTCGCCGTCGTTCTGGGCCTGCGACTCCTGGACCGCACGATGGCGCTCGAGCCGGCCCTGGTCGCGCTCATCCTCGCCCCGGAGTGCTTCCAGGCCCTGCGCGATGTGGGATCGGCTTTCCATGCGTCCCAGGACGGCCTCTCCGCCCTCGACCGCGTCCGCGCGCTGCTGGCGCGTCGCCCTCGGCACGACGTGCGCAGCGCCGTGCGCGACGGTGCGGTGAGGACGGTGGTGATCGAGGATCTCACGGTACGCTACGCCGGCAGGGACTCCGCGACCATCGCCGGGCTGCACGCCGAGCTGAGCGGGATCACCGCGATCACGGGACCCAGCGGTGCGGGCAAATCGACGCTGCTGGCAGCCCTCGCGGGCGTGCTCCCCGCCGACGCCGAGGTGGCCGGTGACATTCGCGGGGCGGATGCGGCGGCCTGGGCCCCGCAGGCGCCACGCGCCTTCGCATCGACGCCGGTGGAAGAGCTCGCGCTGTACGGCGCGGGGGCGGAGGCGCTCGCCGAGCTCGGCCTCGCCCCGCTCGCCGACGCGTCCGTCGCCGAGCTCAGCCCCGGCGAGCTGCGGCGCCTGGCCGTCGCCCGGGCGCTGGCACGGGTGGATGCCGGAGCCCCGCTGCTCGTGCTCGACGAGCCGACCGCGCACCTCGATCCCGCGGCCGCACGACTGGTCCGGGAGGCGGTGCTGCGCCGGGCGGCCTCGTGCACGATCGTGCTGGCCAGCCACGAGGCCGACACCCTCGCACTGGCGCAGCAGCGGATCGCCGTGGTCCGCGGCCCCGCCGCTGCCTTGGCGCGGCACAGCGCGGGCGACACCCCCGGAAGCCGCGACGGGCGGCGCACGCCGCGGCAGAACGGGGTCGCCTCGGCCGCGGGGCTCCCCGGCGACCGGCAGGACGGCGGGCCGGGCGCAGCGGAACCGGATGCGCGGCGCGCGCGTCCCGGCGTCCGCCGCCTCACGCTCCTGTCGCTGCTGCGCCCGCACGCCCTGCTGTGGGCGGGGTCGATCGGGCTGGGAGCGCTGGCGGCGGGTCTCGCCGCCGCGCTGACCGCCGTGTCCGGATGGCTCATCGTGCGTGCGGGCGTCGAGGAGCACATCATGTACCTGCTCGTCGCGATCGTCGGGGTGCGCGCGTTCGGCATCGGCCGCTCGGCGGCGCGCTACGCCGAGCGCCTCGTCACCCACCGGGCGGCGTTCCAGGTCGTCGATGCGCTGAGACTGCGCCTGTGGCGCGCCATCGCGCGACGCGGGACGGGATCCCGTCGGCTGCTGGAGGGCGGGGCGCCGCTGGACTACCTCGTGACCCTCGCCGACGACCTGCGCGATCAGCTGCCACGCATCGTGCCGCCGGTCGGGGCGGGTGCGCTCGTGATCGCCGCGACCATCGCCACCGGTGCCGCCGTCACCCCGCACCTGACCGCGCTCATCGCCGGGGTGCTGCTGTCGGCCGTCGTCCTCGCGACCCTGCTCGCCGTCCGAGGGGAGCGCGGGGCGGGGGCCGCACGCATCGCCGCGCGCTCGGGCATCGTCCGTGGCACGGCGCAGCTGGCATCCGCCGCCGCCGATCTGCGCGGCAACGGGGTCGCGGAGACCGCCCTGCGCGAGCTCGATGTCCGTGCGGGGCGGCTGGCCGCCGCGGAACAGCGCACGGCCTGGTCCGCGGGGCTGGGCACGGCCGTCGTCACGGGCGCGACGACCCTGCTCGCGGTGCTCGTGCCGCTGCTGTCGGCGGAGGCTCCCGTCGCGTCCGTCTCGGTCATCGCCCTGCTGGCCCTCGCCGTGCTCGAGCCGCTCGTCGACCTCGTCTCGGCCATGCGGCGGATGCCGGCCCTGCGAGCCCTGCTCGATCGCCTCGACCCGATCCTGCAGCCCGCTCCCCAGCCCGAATGGGGGACGGAGCGTCCCGGGACCACGCGACGGCTTGCGCTCGAGGAGGTCACGATCCGCTACCCGGGCACCGAGCGGGCGGCGGTGACGGGCGTCTCCGGCGCGGTCGAGCGCGGACGCTGGCTCGTGCTGGACGGTCCGTCCGGATCCGGCAAGTCGACGCTGCTGTCGGCCGTGATGGGCGCGCTCGAGGTG
This sequence comes from Microbacterium soli, assembly GCF_039539005.1. Taxonomy (NCBI): domain Bacteria; kingdom Bacillati; phylum Actinomycetota; class Actinomycetes; order Micrococcales; family Microbacteriaceae; genus Microbacterium; species Microbacterium soli. The sequence continues at coordinate 494,775 of NZ_BAABCP010000001.1, read as the reverse complement.
TCGTCCGGGGCGGTGCTCTCCGATGACCTGCCGCTGACCGCGCTCGACGAGCGCGCCTGGCGGGATCGCGTGGCCTGGTGCCCGCAGGACGCCTACGTCTTCGACTCGACGCTGCGGGGCAACCTCCTGCTCGCCCGCGCGCGGGACGACGTCCCGGACGACGACGAGATCACCGCCGCCCTGCGCAGGGCCGGCCTGGGGGAGCTGGTGTCCTCCCTGTCGGCGGGGCTGGACACGCGGGTCGGCGCCGGCGGCTCGGCGCTGTCGGGCGGTGAGCGGCAGCGCCTCGCCGTGGCCAGGGCGCTGCTGACCAGGTCGGAGATCATCCTGCTCGACGAGCCGACCGCCCACCTCGACGAGCCGACCGCGGCGGACATGATGGCCGACGTGCGCGCCGCGACGGCGAGCCGCATCGTGCTGCTCGTCTCGCATCGGGTCGCCGATCGCCGCGACGACGACGTGATCATCCGTCTTCCCTGTGCCATCCCCGCGGAGGATGCGAGCACCGGCGGGTCGGCGGATGGCCTCCGCGCTCCCGGCGGCAGGGTCGCGGTGGGCTGACTCAGACGGCGAGTCGGCGGAACCTGTCACTCACCCGGGTCGATCCCGAGACCGGCTGGTCGCCGCCGGGAGCACCGGCGGCTCCCACCTGCAGGATCGCCCGTGCGAGCACCTCGTCGCGGACCTCCCGGCGGGCGTTGTCGTCGGCGAGCATCTCCACGAGCGCGGCGACCTCCACCTCGGCGCGGGCGGCGATCGGGAACCAGGGCAGCGCGGAGCGCCAGGCGCGGAACGCGAGCAGGAGCAGGTCGTGCCGCTGCTCGACATGGGCGCGCTCGTGGGCGATCACGGCGACCAGCTCGTCCGCGTCCAGTCGGTCCAGCAGGCCGCGGGAGAGGACGGTCACCGACCGTGCCCCGTTCGGCAGGCAGTACGCCACCGGCACGGCGTCGTCGAGAACGACGGTGCGCGCCCGGGTCGGATGCGGAGAGGTGAGCAGCTCCAGCAGCGCGAGGTGCCGGTGCCGCTGCCTCGTCACCTGCACGATCGTCGCGCCCAGGTGGGCGAGGAGGTACAGCGCGAACACGAGTGCGGGGATCAGGGCGGGCCAGGGGTGGTCGGGGAACGCCGCGTATCCCGCCAGGGCCAGGCCGCCGATCATCGACAGGCCGCCGGCCAGGCCGATCGCCTGCCACAGCAGCAGCGCCATGATCGGCGTGCGCATCGGCCATGAGGTGCGCGAGAGGAGGACCGGCACCGGCCAGGCCAGCGCGAGAGCGCCGGCACCGAGCACCGCGGCGGCGGCGATCACCACGCCGTGCGGGATCACCAGCGCGCCGCTGAGAGCGGTGTCGACTCCGGTGAGCTCGAGCATGGCCGCGGTGTCAGCTCGTGCGGTCCAGCAGCCGGCGCAGCGTCTCGGCGTCCTCGACGGACACGCCGCCGACGAATCGCTCGAGCACCGCGGTGCGGTCGGCGGAGTCGCCCAGCACCGAGTGCATGAGCTCGGCGACATGGTCGGCCCGCGAAGCGGTGGCCGTGTAGTGGTGCGGGCGGGAGGAGCGGTCGGAAGTGACGAACCCCTTCTTCTCGAGCCGTGAGAGCACCGTCAGCACGGTGGTGGCCGCCAGCACCCGGCCGTCGGACTCGAGCCGGTGCTGCACGTCGTACGCGCTCTGCGGGCCGACGGCATCCCACAGGGCGTCCATGACGGCGCGCTCCAGATCTCCGAGCGTTGCCATGATCGTCCCTCTCCGGCGCGGCTGTCTTTCCGCGTCGACATGATTCTACCAGCGGTCGAAATTGTTCTATGCTGTGTCGAAGTAGTTCTACGAGATGTAGAATTCAATCCGAGGGAATCTGCGGAGGCGAACGCGTCGGCCGCAGCCCGCATCCAGAAGGAGATTCCGCGTGGACGTGCTCGACATCGCTCGATGGCAGTTCGGGATCGTTACCGTCTATCACTTCCTCATGGTCCCGCTCACGCTGGGACTGGGGATGATGGTTGCGATCATGCAGACCAGGTGGGTGCGCACCGGTGACGAGAAGTTCCTGCGCATGACGAAGTTCTGGGGCAGGGTCTACCTGATCAACTTCATCATCGGTGTCGCCACCGGACTCGTGCAGGAGTTCCAGTTCGGGATGGCGTGGAGCGAGTACTCGCGGTTCGTCGGCGACGTGTTCGGCGCCCCGCTGGCGATGGAGGGCCTGCTGGCGTTCTTCGTCGAGTCGACCTTCCTCGGCATCTGGATCTTCGGCTGGGGAAGGCTGCGCAAGGGGCTGCATCTGACCGCGCTGTGGTGCGCCGTGATCGGCTCCTGGATCTCCGCGTTCTTCATCATCGCCGCGAACTCGTGGATGCAGCATCCGGTGGGCGTCGAGATGGGTGCCGACGGACGTCCCGTGATGACCGACGTCTGGGCCGTGCTCACCAACAGCACCGCACTGGCCGCCTACGCGCACACCATCCTGGGCGCACTCGTCGTGGCGGGCATGTTCCTCATCGGCATCTCCTGGTACCACCTGTGGCGCCGCCGTCGTGACGGCATCGACACGGTCGACGCGACCGGTCGCGTCGTCATCGGCGAGACGGATGCCGCTCCCGGGCGCGACCGCACCGACCACGGCGTGTGGATCTGGTCGCTCCGGCTGGGCGCGCTCGTCGCGGTCGTGGCCTTCCTCGGCACCGTCGTGAGCGGAGACGTGCAGGGCAAGCTCATGTACGAGCAGCAGCCCATGAAGATGGCGGCCGCCGAAGCGGCCTGCCACACCGGCTCCTCCTTCTCGGTGCTGTCGCTGGGCGATCCCGGCTCGACGGACTGCGGCGACATCGTCACCCTCATCGAGATCCCCGGTGCACTGGGCTTCCTCGGCACCGGCGAGTGGGGGGCGGACATGCCCGGCATCCGCGACCTCGAACCGCACTACGTCGACCAGTACGGCGCGACCATCCCCGACGATGCGCTCTACGGGGCGCACGCCGGCGAGCGGATCGACTACGTGCCGCTGACCTGGGTGACGTACTGGGGCTTCCGGCTGATGATCGGCCTGGGTGGTGTCGTCGCCCTCGGCGCGATCGTCGCGGTCTGGCTGACGAGGAAGGGCACGGTGCCGCGTTCGCCGTGGATCATGCGCCTGGCACTGCTGGGCATCGTCGCACCGTTCGCCGCGAACATCGCGGGGTGGATCTTCACCGAGCTGGGCCGGCAGCCGTTCGTGGTGGCTCCCAACCCCGACGCCTCGGGCATCGACGGCGTGTTCATGTTCACCGCCGCCGCCGTCTCGCCGGGAGTGACGGTCGGAGAGCTGCTGTTCTCGGTCATCACCCTGAGCGTGGTCTACGGGATCATGCTCGTCATCGAGGCGTATCTGATGGTCACCTACATCCGCGGTGGCGTCGCCGCGGCCATGCCCGAGCTGGACGCCCCCCACGGCGACGCCGGCGACGGGTCCGACAGCGGCGAGAACCAGGGCGACGTGCTCGCCTTCGCCTACTGACCGGCCGATCCGAGAGGAAAAAGGAAAATGGAACCGCTTCCCGTCGTCTGGTTCATCGCGATCGCCGTGCTGTGGATCGGGTATCTGCTGCTGGAGGGCTTCGACCTCGGCGTCGGCATGCACATGATCTTCTCCACGCGCGAAGAGCGCGGCCGCCGGGTCATGCTCAACACCATCGGACCCGTCTGGGACGGCAACGAGGTGTGGCTGATCACGGCGGGAGCGGCGATGTTCGCCGCCTTCCCCGCCTGGTATGCATCGCTGTTCTCCACGCTGTACGTGCCGCTGACCATCACCCTGGTCGGGCTGATCATCCGCGCGGTCGGCATCGAGTACCGCGGCAAGCTGCACACCGAGCACTGGCGCACCGCCTGGACGTGGATGATCGGTCTGGGATCGGTCATCGCCGCCTTCTGCATCGGCGCGGCTCTCGCGCTGACCACGCTCGGGCTGCCGATCGACGCCAACGGCGACCGCGTGGGCGGCCCCTTCGTGTGGCTGACGCCGTCGGCCGTGCTGGGCGGGCTCGCCGTGGTGGGCTTCGCCCTCGTCCACGGGGCGACCTTCCTCGGGCTCAAGGCCGATGGACCGGTGCGCGAGCGCGCCGCACGGTTCGCCGTGCGCTGGGCCCCGCTGTGCCTGGCCCCCGCGGCGGTCTGGGCGATCCTCGTGCAGGTCGTCCACGGCGCGGGACCGGTGCCGTGGGTGCTCGTCGCCCTGGCCGCGGCCGCCGCCGTACTCGGCTGGCTGGCCGCGCGCAGGCGCCGCGAGGGGTACGCCTTCATGGGGTATGCGGGCTTCGGTCTGTTCGGGGCGGGCGCGATCTTCGCCGGCCTCTTCCCGCTCGTGCTGCCCTCGACGGTGGACGCCGCCTTCGACCTCACCGTGTGGAACGCCGCCAACGGCCCGTACACGCTGGGCGTCATGACCGTCGTCGCGGGGATCTCGCTGCCGGTGATCCTGCTGTACCAGGCCTGGAGCTACTGGATCTTCCGCAGGCGCGTCACCCCCGGCATGATCCCCGACGCGCACATCGTGCTGCCGGCCGTGCTGCGGGCGCGCTGAGCCGCGGCCCCCGTCCGGCACGCTCCGGGGTCCCCGAGAGGTCCGACACGCGGCATCCGTGGTGCGGGAGCGGATGCCGGGACTAGTCTGACCGCATGATGTACGAGCACCTCGGGGCTCGGCCCCGCATCCACGACAGCGCCGTCGTCGCACCGACCGCTGTGATCTCCGGGGATGTCGAGATCGGACCGCACTGCCAGGTGCTGCACGGCGCCGTGATCACCGCCGAGGGCGGACCGATCGTCCTGGGCGAGCACGTCATCGTGATGGAGAACGCGCTCATCCGCGCGACAGCCGCCGACGCCGTTCGCATCGGGGCGCACACGCTGGTCGGAACGCTGGCCAGCATCGCCGGGGCGACGGTCGGGGAGGAGGCGTTCTTCGCGTCCGGCGCGCGGGTGTTCAACGGCGCGCGACTCGGTCCGCACTGCGAGATCCGTGTGAACGCGATCGTGCAGCGACGGGCCGTGCTGCCGGAGGGCACGGTCGTGCCGATCGGCTGGGTGGCCGCCGGCGACCCCGTGCGGATGCTCTCGCCCGATCAGGCCGAGGAGATCGCCGCGGCCATGCCGGAACTGGACTTCCCCGGCCACGTGTTCGGCGTGGACCGGGACACCCCCGACCTCATGATCCAGCTCACCGAGCGCTACGCGAGCTCATTGGCCCGGCACGCCGACGACCGCGAGGTCTGAGCCCCGTCTCCTCACGCGGGCCGGTCCCGTTCGCGTCCGCCGGTCGGGTGCGACCTCACCGAGAGAGCACTCCTCGCGCGAGAAGTGGTCTCCCGGTGACAGTGCGGAAGCGTCGGGGCCGAGGTCAGATGACGCCCTGCGCGAGCATCGCATCGGCCACGCGCTCGAAGCCGACGATGTTCGCCCCCGCGACGTAGTCGCCGGGGGTTCCGTAACTCTCGGCGGCGCGGAAGGCCGAATCGTGGATGTCCGACATGATGTCGCGGAGCTTCTGCTCGCTGCTGGCGAAGTTCCAGCGCTGACGCGAGGCGTTCTGGCTCATCTCCAGCGCGGAGGTCGCCACACCCCCCGCGTTGGCGGCCTTGCCGGGGGCGAACAGCACGTCCGACTCCTGGAACGCACCGACGGCCTCGGGGGTGGAGGGCATGTTGGCGCCCTCGGCGACGGCGCGCACGCCGTTGGCGATGAGCATCTGCGCGGACTCCAGGCTCAGCTCGTTCTGCGTGGCGGACGGCACGGCGATGTCCACCGGCACTTCCCAGACGTTGCCCTTCTCCACGAAGCGCGCACCAGGGCGGCGCTTCGCATACTCGACGATGCGCCCGCGCTCGACCTCCTTGATCTGACGCAGCAGGCCCAGGTCGATGCCGGCATCGTCGAGCACGTAGCCGGAGGAGTCCGATGCGGTGACCGCACGGGCGCCCAGCTGCTGCGCCTTCTCGATGGCGTACAGGGCGACGTTCCCCGAGCCGGAGACCGCCACGCGCCTGCCCTCCAGCGTCTCGCCGTGGACGGCCAGCATGGACTGCACGAAGAACACGGCGCCGTAGCCGGTCGCCTCGGTGCGCACCTGCGCCCCGCCCCAGCCGATGCCCTTGCCGGTGAGGATGCCGGACTCGTGGCGGTTCGTGATCTTGCGGTACATGCCGAACATGTAGCCGATCTCACGGCTGCCCACGCCGATGTCTCCGGCGGGGACGTCGGTGTGCTCTCCGATGTGACGGAAGAGTTCGTTCATGAACGACTGACAGAAGCGCATGATCTCCGCCTCGCTGCGCCCGTGCGGGTCGAAGTTGGCCCCGCCCTTGGCGCCGCCGATGCCCTGGCCGGTCAGCGCGTTCTTGAAGATCTGCTCGAAGCCGAGGAACTTCATGATCGAGATGTTGACGGTGGGGTGGAAGCGCAGACCGCCCTTGTACGGACCGAGTGCGGAGTTGTACTGCACGCGGTAGCCGCGGTTGACGTGCAGCTTGCCGTCGTCGTCCTTCCACGGCACGCGGAAGATGATCTGCCGCTCGGGCTCGATGAGACGTTCCAGCACGCCGTTCTCGGTGTATTCGGGGTGGCGCTCGAGGACCGGCCCGATGGAGTGGAGCACTTCGTGCACCGCCTGGTGGAACTCCGGCTCGTTCGGGTTGAGGGCGCGCACAGTGTCGAAGACGGGCTGTGCGGCGGCGCTGAGCGGATGGAAGTCGGCAGTGGTATCGGTCACGCGGGAAGCTTTCTCGGGGAATGGAAGGGGAATGCGAGCGATCGTGTCGCATGATGCTTCGCCGGATCAGGCTGAGTTTTCACCTTACATCGATCGCTAGGGGGCCCTACTACACGTGACAGCGGCCCCGCGGCGCGCTCACCCCGTGTTCTGCAGCCCGGCGGCCACGCCGCTGACGGTCAGCAGCAGCAGTCGCTGCAGATCCGGCTTCCGCACGGGCTGCGTGGTCGCCGTCGTGCGCAGGCCGCGCAGCGCCCTCAGCTGCAGCAGCGAGAGCGCGTCGACGTACGGGGTGCGCAGCTGGACGGCGCGCTGCAGGATCGGCTTGTTCTGCAGCAGGCGCTCCCCGCCGGTGAGCCGGATGACCCAGTCCCGGGTGAGCCGCAGCTCGTCGAGCACGATGGTGGCGAGATCCTCGCGGTCGCCGAGGGCGAGGTACTCGCGGGCGATGCGCTCGTCGGTCTTGGCCAGGCTCATCGCCACGTTGTCGATCATGGTGTGCAGCAGCGGCCATTCGCGGTAGGCCTCGCGCAGCGCCTCCTCGTCGCCGACGGCGTCCAGGGCGGAGCCCAGGCCGAACCAGCCGGCGAGGTTGATGCGCGCCTGCGTCCAGGAGAACACCCAGGGGATCGCACGCAGGTCCTCGAGCGACTCCACCGACAGGCCGCGCCGTGCCGGACGCGAGCCGAGGGCCAGCAGGCCGATCTCCTCCATGGGGGTCACGGTCGCGAACCAGGGCGCGAAGCCGTCCGCGTGCACGAGCGAGAAGAACCGCTCGCGCGAGACGGCGTCCAGGACGCCCGCGATCGGAGCGAATCGCTCCGCCGCGCCGCTCGTGCGCTTCTCCACGGAGGGAGCGGATGCCATCAGCGTGGCGGCGGCGACCTGCTCGATGTGCCTCATCGCGATGACCGGCTCTCCGTAGCGGGCGAAGATGACCTCGCCCTGCTCGGTGAGCTTGAAGCGTCCGTCGACGGAGTGCGGCGGCTGCGCGAGGATGGCGGAGTTCGCCGGTCCGCCCCCGCGGCCGAGGGCGCCGCCGCGGCCGTGGAACAGGGTGAGACGGATGCCGGCATCCACCGCCCATTGGGCGATGGCGCGCTGCGCGTCGTACAGGGCGAGGGTCGCCGCCACGGGGCCGACGTCCTTGGAGGAGTCGGAGTAGCCGAGCATGACCTCCAGGCGGTTGCCGGTGGCCTCCAGTCGCTCGCGGAACTCCGGCAGCCGCACGACCTCGGCGAGGATGTCGGGGGCGGCCTGCAGGTCTGCGAAGGTCTCGAACAGCGGGACCACGTCGAGCACGGGGGCGTCGTCGCCGAGGGCGTGGGCGGCCAGCCTGTGCACGGCGGCCAGATCGTCGGCCGATCGGGTGAAGGACACCACGTAGCGACCGGCGGCCCGCAACCCGTAGCGGCGCTGGATGTCGGCGACCGCGCGGAACACCTCGAGCACCTCCTGGGTGCGCTCGCTGAGTTCGCCGCCCGCCTCCAGCTCCGCCAGTGCCTCCGCGTGCACCTGCGAGTGCTGACGCACCTCGAGTTCGGCGAGGTGGAAGCCGTAGGTCTCCACCTGCCAGATCAGGTGCTGCACGCCGCCGAACGCGTGGCGGGTGGCGCCCGAGCCCGCCAGCGAGTCCTGCACGGCGCGCAGGTCGGCGAGGAGCTCCTCCGGGGCGGCGTACGCGTCGTCCGAGCCGGTGCGGGTCGCCTGGACGCGATGCGCGAGCGAGAGCACGACACGACGATGCGGTTCGTCGGGCGAGCGCTTGGCGATCTCGGCCGCGAGCTCGGGCTGCGCAGCGGTGAATGCGGCCCACAGCGCCTCGACCTCGGCGCTGGGAGGTGTGCCCTGAGCGTCGAGGGTGAGGGTGCGGCCGATCCGGTCGAGGGCGCTCTCCAACCCGCGCAGCACGTGCTCGGCGGCGATGTCCGCGGCTTCCCTCGTGAGATCGGCCGTCACGTACGGGTTGCCGTCCCGGTCGCCGCCGACCCACGATCCGACGCGGACGAACGCGGGGACCAGCGGTGCGGTGCTGCCGGCGTCGTCGCCGCGCAGGGCGTCGTCGATGCGACGGTACACGTGCGGGATCGTGGTGAAGAGCGTCTCGTCGAACACGCCCATCACGGTGCGCACCTCGTCGGTGGGGGAGGGCTTCTGCGCGCGCAGCGGTGCCGTGCGCCACAGCGTGTCGATCTCCTCGAGCATGCGACGCCGCGCGCGCTTCTGCTCGGCGCCCCCGCGGCTCGCGGCATCGTTCTGCGCGAGCAGTTCGGAGAGCCGGCGGATGCTGCCGGACACCGCACGGCGGCGCGCCTCGGTCGGGTGGGCGGTGAAGACGGGGTGGAAGCGCAGCTCGGCCAGGCGCTTCCTGGCATCGTCATCACCCACCTCCCGCCGCAGTCGGTCGAAGGCGGCTGCGACGGTGTCGGGCATCCGCTCCGCCCCTCCCGCATCGCTCGTGCGGCCGGCGCGCTCGCGCAGCACCCGCACGCGCTGGTGCTCCTCGGCGAGGTTGACCAGGTGGAAGTAGCACGTGAAGGCCCGCGCCACCTCGTCGGCGCGCTCGATGGTGAACGAGTCCGCGATGGACGCGGCGCGCGCGAACGCGTCGTCGTCGGCATCCGCCGCCTGTATCGTCGCCAGACGGAGCCGTTCCACGTCCTCGAAGAGCCCGGGCGTCCCGGACTCGCGCAGCACCTGTCCCAGCAGTCCGCCGAGCATGCGCACGTCCGCCCGCATGCTCTCGGGAATGCCGTTGGACGCCTCGAAGCGGGAGATGACGCGGATGGCTTCGGTGTTCGTCGGTTCGAGGGGCATGATCCCGAGCGTAACCGGCCGCGAGCCGCGACTCCGACCGGATGACGCCGTCCCGCCGGCCGGCACCGCCGCGGTCGGCCTCGCCGCCGGTGCCGGGCGGGGAGGTCCGCGACGCCGGGGACCGACCGCCTACGATGGGGGGAATGCGCATCACGGCCAATCCTCTTCGCGGCCAGCAGTTCCCTGCGGCGCTGCTGCTGGCGGCCGCGGCGCTCGGACTGCTGCTGGCGAACGTGCCGACGCACGACGCGATCGCGCAGGTGCTGGAGGCCCGCATGGCCGTCCCCGGCACGGCCCTGGATCTGACCGTGTCGGAATGGGTGGCCGACGGGCTGCTGGCGATCTTCTTCCTCGTGGTCGCGATCGAGCTGCGCCACGAGCTCACCCACGGCGAGCTGAACTCGCTCCGCAAGGCCGTGCAGCCGGCCATCGCCGCCGGCGGCGGCGTGCTCGTGCCGATCCTCATCTACCTGCTCATCGCCGGACCGGCATCCCCCACCGCCGCGGTGACCACGGTCGGGTGGCCGATCCCCACGGCCACCGACATCGCCTTCGCCCTCGGCGTGCTGGCCATGTTCGGCCGGGGGCTGCCGAGCGCCGTGCGGGTGTTCCTGCTGGCGCTCGCGATCCTGGACGACATCATCGGCATCGTCTTCATCGCCGTGCTGTTCGCGCACGACGTGGACTGGCTGATGCTCGCGCTCGCCGTGCTCGCCGTCGCGGTCTTCGCCGTGCTGAGCCGTGTGCTGGCGAGAACCGGCTCGTCGGGACTCGCCGTGCTCATGGGCGTGATCGGCATCATCGCCTGGGGGCTGATGGCGGTCTCGGGCATCCATGCCACCATCGCCGGAGTGCTGCTGGGGCTGTTCATGTCGCCGGTCCCCGCCGAGCGAACCCGGCACGCGCTGGAGCCCACCGTGAACGGCGTCATCCTGCCGATCTTCGCCTTCGTGGCGGCATTCGTCGTGATCCCGCAGGTCGCCGCGGGCGACCTCTCCCCGGCGTTCTGGGGCATCCTCATCGCACTGCCGGTGGGCAAGATCGTCGGCATCACGCTGTTCGGGTGGCTGAGCCTGCAGCTGCGTCCACGGGGGACCGCCCCTGCCCTGGCGTTCCCCGATCTGCTCGCGGCGAGCGTGCTGGGCGGGATCGGGTTCACGGTGTCGCTGCTGCTGGCGGGTCTGGCCTTCGAGAGCGACGCCGCCGTCCGCGACGAGGCGATCCTCGGCGTGCTCGGCGGCTCGCTGATCGCCCTGATCCTGTCCGGGATCATCGTGTCGTTGCGCGCCCGGCACCACCGGGCGGTGGCAGCGGCGCACGGCTGAGGAGGAGGGCCCATGACGGGTTCGCGGGAGGACGTCGATCCTCTGAAGGTGACCGACCCGCTGCGCGCGGCGGCCGAGACCATGCGGCAGGTGCGGGAGCGCTGCGTCTGGTCGCAGCGGATCACGCACCGGGACCTCGTCCCGTACCTCATCGAGGAATCGCACGAGGTCATCGACGCCGTCGAAGCGGGGGATCGCGCGGGACTGCGCGAAGAGCTCGGCGACCTGCTGTGGCAGGTGCTGTTCCATTCCGCCGTCGCCGCGCAGGATCCCGACGACCCGTTCGACATCGACGATGTGGCGCGCGGGCTCGCCGAGAAGATGGTGCGACGGCATCCGCATGTCTTCGCCGGGGCCGTCGCCACGACCCCGGAAGAGGTGCTCGTGCACTGGAACGCGGCCAAGGCCGCGGAGAAGAGGGAGCGGCGCAGCGTGCTCGACGGCGTGCCGCGCGGGATGCCCGCGCTGGCGCGCGCACAGAAGGTGCTCGGGCGGGCGGCGACGATCCCCACGGCACCCGCCCCGCCTCCCGACACCACCACCGGTGCGGGTCCGGCCTCCGAGGCGGAGCTCGGCGACGCCCTGCTGCGCCTGGTCGCACGGGCTCGCGAGCGGGGGTGGGATGCCGAGCGCGCTCTCCGCGAACGAGTGCGCGCGCTGGAGGCCGAGGTGCGCGCCGCAGAGGCGGCGGACCGCGCTGCTGAGGCGGTCGGCCGCCCTCGGGGAGAAGCCTGAGTCTGCTCCAGCGCCCCCGGGGGACCGGCGTTCGGCTTCCCTGCGAGGGGATGACGCGGTGTGGGATAGGGCGGGTGCGACGACCTGGGAAGATGGACGGGTGGCAAACGTGAACCCGCCGCGCGGCATGCGCGACTTCCTCCCCGCTGACAAGGCCCGTCGCGAGCGCGTGCTCGCCGTCATCCGCGACCGCTACCGCGCGCACGGCTTCGACGAGATCGAGACCCCGGTGGTCGAGGAGTACGACCGGCTGCATGCGGGGATCGGCGGCGACAACGAGAAGCTGTCGTTCAACATCCTGCGCCGCGGGCTGGACGCGGAGGCGATCCGCTCCGGCGCCGAGGACCCCGCCGTCCTCAGCGACCTCGGTCTGCGCTACGACCTGACCGTGCCGCTGGCCCGGTTCTACGCCACCAACCACGGCCGGCTGCCCGCGGTGTTCCGCTCCATCCAGATCGGTCCGGTCTGGCGCGCCGAGCGCCCGCAGAAGGGCCGCTACCGCCAGTTCGTGCAGTGCGACATCGACATCATCGGCGACGGCACCTCCCGCGCGGAGGCCGAGCTGATCGTCGCCTCCCTCGACACGATCGACGCCCTGGGACTTGCGGGTGGGATCGTGCGCGTCAACGACCGCCGTGCGCTGGAGTGGATGCTGGACTCCTTCGGCTTCACCGACGAGGAGCGCCCCGGAGTGCTCATCACGATCGACAAGCTCGACAAGATCGGCCCGGACGGCGTGGCCGCCGAGCTGCGCGAGCGCGGGGCCACCGCATCCGCCGTGGACGCCTTCGCCGCCTTCCTCCTGCGCCCGCAGACCATGGAGCACGATCCGTACGGCGAGCGGCAGATCCGCACGGCGCTGCCCGAGGGCGCGCCCGACGAGCTGGTCGCGCACCTGGTGGGTCTGGGCGAGGCCGTGGTCGCGGCACGTCCGGATGCCGGGGAGCCGCCGCTGCAGTACGACCCGTTCCTCGTGCGCGGCATGGGTTACTACACCGGCACGATCTTCGAGCTCGCGCACCCCTCGGTGAGCTATTCGCTCGGTGGCGGCGGGCGCTACGACGGCATGATCGGCCGATTCCTCGGCCGGCAGGTGCCGGCCGTCGGCTTCTCGATCGGCTTCGAGCGCATCGTCGACCTCGTGGCGGCTCAGCAGACGGATGCCGCGCAGGCGGTCGTGCTCGTGCACGACGCGGATGTGCCGGTGGCGGAGCTGGTCGCGCACAAGACGACGCTGCTGCGCGACGGCGGTGCGGTGCGTGTACGCCTGGAGCGCCGCACGAAGAACCTCAAGGCGCTGCTGGAGCGGGCGGCGGCCGACGGTTACACGGGCTTCGCGTCCGTGCGCGCGGGCGACGCTCCGGGAGCGACCGAGGTCCGGCCGCTGTCCTGACGTCGGATCGGGAGCGCGGCGGGCACCCTCAGCGGGTGCGTGTGAGGCGCAGTCTCAGCATCCGGTACGCGAGGCCGCACAGCACGACCAGCGAGCCGATGAGCGAGGCCACGGGTGGCAGCGTGCTCACCAGCACGAGGCATCCCAGTGCGCCGAGCACCTGCAGTGTCTTCGGGAACCGCCGCGCGTCGGCGCCCTGTCGGAAGGCGGAGGCGTTGGCCAGCAGGTAGTACAGCAGCACGCCGAACGACGAGAAGCCGATCGCGCCGCGCAGATCGGCGATGAGCACGACGACGATGACGATGACCCCGATCGTGATCTCGGCGCGGCGGGGCACCTGCCAACGGGCGTCGACCGCCGACAGCCAGCGGGGGAGATCCGCCTCGCGCGCCATCGCGAGGGTGGTGCGTCCGATCCCCGTCAGCAGTGCGAGCAGCGCCCCCAGGGATGCGGTGGCGGCGGCGATCCGCACGACCGGGCCCGCCCAGGTCCAGCCGGCCGCGGCGACGACATCGGCGACCGGGTGCGCGCTGCCGGTGGCATCCGATCCCAGCACGAGCATGACCGACAGGCCGACCAGCGCGTACACCACGATCGCGCCGCCGAGCGCGAGGACGATCGCGCGCGGGATGCTGCGGGCGGGGTCGGCGACCTCCTCGCCCATCGTCGCGATCCTCGCGTATCCGGCGAAAGCGAAGAACAGCAGCCCGGCCCCCTGCAGCACCCCGTAGACGGTGGCGTCGGGCAGGGGAGCGGGGGAGGCCCCGGGGGCGGAGGAGACGCCGGCTGCCACGACGACGGCCAGACCCAGCAGCGAGACGACGACGAGGATGCGGGTGAGCAGCGCCGTCCGCGTCACGCCGAAGCAGTTCACGGCCGCGAGGGCGGCCACGGCGAGGGCGGCGACGGGGACGCGCCACCCCTCCGGCGCCGCGTAGGCGGCGAAGGTCATCGCCATGGCCGCGCAGCTGGCGACCTTGCCGATCACGAAGCACCACCCGGCCGCGAACCCCGCCCAGGGGCCGATCTCCGCCCGGGCATAGGAGTAGGTGCCGCCGGACACCGGATGCACGGCCGCGAGCTGCGCGGACGAGGTGGCGTTGCAGAACGCGACGACCGCGGCGAGGGCGAGGGCGAGGAGGATCCCGGACCCGGCGGCACCCAGGGCGGGAGCCCACACGGCGAACACGCCGGCTCCGATCATGGATCCGAGACCGATGGAGACGGCGTCCGTCAGGGTGAGGCGGCGGGCGAGGGGCATTCGGTCATGCTGTCACCGGCAGGTGAACATCCGGTGACGACTCAGCCATATGTCAAGAAGAACTTGACAGGGTGAGCGTGTCAATGTTCAATTGACACCATGAACACATCATCTGCATCGAAGACCGCCACCGTCACCATGCTCGTCGGCGCCATCGTGGGGATCGTCGGGGGACTCGCGCTCCTTCTCGTCGCCATCGAACTGGGGTGGCGAGGGTTCGGCGGAGGCTTCGCCGTCGGCGCCGGCATCGGGCTCGCGATGGCGGGCGCCTTCTCCTGGGGGCTGATGGTCGGGACGCGCCGTGGCGCACGCGGGATGTGGCGCCCGAGTCAGGACGCCGCGCAGTGACCGACCTCGCCGACGAGATCGCCCGCGCGATCCTCGCGGACGCGGGACTGGCAGCGGAGTCGGCGACGGATGCCGGGACACAGCCCGACGGTGAGGCGTTCCTCGCCCTCATCTCCGCGAGCGCGAGAGCCGAGCGCGAGGTGTCGGGTCTCATGCAGCGCTCGGTGTCCTCCGCGCGCGCCATGGGCGTCAGCTGGGCGCGGATCGGCGGGGAGCTGGGAATGACCAGGCAGGCCGCGCAGCAGCGCTTCGGCCGCGCCGAGGCCGCCGAGACGCCGGGAGAGCGGTGGCTGGGCCCCGTCACCGCCTTCGACGAGATGGCCGAGCTCGAGATCGCGGGCCGCCAGGGCTGGCACACCGTGGAGGCGCAGCTGTTCTCGCACCGCATGGTCCGCACGCCCACGCAGTGGCAGCATCGCCGCACGCTGTGGCGCGGGCTGCTGGCCCGTGAGCGGGCGGAGGGCTGGGAGATCGGATGCCGGGCGTTCCCCTGGTTGTATCTCGTGCGCGACACCGGCATCCCCGCCGAGACGCCGGAGTGAGCCGAGGGAAGCGCCCCGGGATCACCGTGCTCCGTCTTGCGCAGACACCTCCAGTTGTTATAGTTAAGCTATAACAACTGGAGGTGAGATGCTCATCCGAATCGACCCCGAGAGTCCTGCAGCGCTGTTCGATCAGGTGGCCGCCTCCGTACGCGCCGATGTCCTCGCCGGCCGACTCGTGCCCGGTGACCGGCTGCCCTCGGCGCGCGAGGTCGCCGCATCGGTCGACATCAACGTGCACACGGTCCTGCGCGCCTATCAGCAGCTGCGCGACGAGGGCCTGATCGATCTGCGACGCGGTCGTGGCGCGGTGATCGCCGCATCCGCGGCACCCCTGGCCGACCTCGCCGGCGACCTCGCCGACCTCGTCCGCCGTGCCGATGAGCTCGGCATCTCCCCGACCACCCTCGCCTCCCTCCTGAAGGAGTCCTCGCATGACGGATGACGTCCGCCGATCCCGCAACGCGTTCCTCGTCGTGGGGGTGATCCTCCCCCTGGCGATCGTCGTCGTCTCCACCGCCGTCATCGCGACCTGGCTCCCTGAGCTGCCCGACCCCATCGCCACGCACTGGGGGACCGGAGGCGTCGACGGCTTCGGTCCGAAGTGGGCGGCGATCGCGCTGCCCCTCGGTCTGGGAGCAGGCATGGTGGCGCTCATGGCGCTGCTCGGCGTCTTCGGGCACCGGCTTCCGCAGAGCGGCGCGAAGCCGCAGGTGCAGGCGTGGGGACCGATGTCCCGTCTGCTGGGCGGGATCGGGCTGGGCTCCGGTCTGCTCGCCTCCTGCGCGGGGCTCGTGACCGCGGGGGTGCAGCGCGGGCTCGCCGACGCGGCCGACGCCCCCGACATCGGCGGCTGGATGCTGCTGTCGCTGGGGCTGCTGGTCGTCGGCACCGTCCTGGGCTGGTTCCTGCAGCCGCGCTCGCCCGAGCGCCGCGCCGGCGAGGGCGAGGGCGAGGCGGTCGAGGGGATCCCGCTGGCCGCGACCGAACGGGCGGCCTGGTTCGGCACGGCGATGATGGCGCGCGGTGCTGTCATCGCGCTGTCCGCCGCAGTGCTGCTGACCGTGCTCCTCTCCTTCGCGGTCTTCGCCGAGGAGGCGGCCGGAGGCTGGATCATGCTGGGCGTCAGCGCCCTGCTGATCGTCCTCACCGTCACCATGCTCGTGTTCCGGGTGCGAGTGAACGCCGCGGGGCTGCGGGTCCGTTCGGTACTGGGCTGGCCGAGCACCCGCATCCCGCTCGAGGCGATCACGAAGGTCGAGGTCGTCGACATCGCCCCGATGGCGGAGTTCGGCGGCTGGGGCTGGCGCTTCGGCCCCGACGGCCGCCGCGGAGTCGTACTGCGCGCCGGTGAGGCGCTGCAGGTGACCCATGAGCGGGGCAGGATCTTCGTCGTCACCGTCGACGGCGCTCAGGAGGCCGCATCCGTGCTGGAGAGCCTGCGGGAGCGGGCCGGACGATGACACAGGAGAAGAACATGAACGACGAGAGCAGCACACCCCGCATCCCACCGCTCGCGACGGGGGCCTTCCTCGTCCTGGCGCTCGGCCTGGCATGGCTGGTCGCGCTGCCGCTGTGGCTGGGCCCTGGTCTGGCGACGCCGCTGGCCTCGCCCCTGCTGAGCGTGATGATGTACACGCCGGCCGTGGCCGTGCTGATCGTGATGCTGGTGCTGCGACCGGTTCCCCAGGGCCAGCGGCTCCGCTTCCTCGGCATCTGGCCGCTGCGACCGGCGAAGCGCGTGGTCTGGCTGAGCGTGATCGCGGTGTTCGGCACCTTCCTGGTCGTGTTCCTCGCGCTCGCCATCGCTGTCGCATTCGGGTGGATCACGCTCGACCTGGTGCATTTCTCCGGCTTCGCCGAAGCGCTCGCGGCAGGCCCTGCGGGTGCTGCGGAGCTGCCTCCGCCAGGGCTGCTGGTGCTCGTGCAGCTGATCGCGATGCCGTTCGCCGCCGTCACGGTGAACGCGCTCGCCGCCTTCGGCGAGGAGCTCGGCTGGCGCGGATTCCTCGTGCCCGCGCTGCGGCAGCACGGCACGTGGCCCGCGCTGCTGATCAGCGGCGCGCTCTGGGGACTCTGGCATGCGCCCATCATCCTGCTCGGCTACAACTTCGGCCGCACCGACATCACGGGCGTGCTGCTCATGATCGCCGGGTGCATCGCGTGGGGCGTGCTGCTGGGCTGGCTCCGCCTGCGCAGTGCATCGATGTGGCCCGCGGTGTTCGCGCACGGCGCGCTGAACGCGGCCGCCGGCATCCCCTTCGTGCTGCAGGCGGCCGGGACCCCCGCCGACCCCGCGCTCGTCATCGCGCTGGGCGCCTCGGGCTGGATCGCAGGCGCGGTCGTCGTGGTCGTGCTGCTGCTGACCGGGCAGTTCCGAAGGCAGCCCCAGCTCGCCGGACCGCGAGCGCCCCAGCCGCCCGTCCCGCAGCGCTGACGCGCCGGGGAGTGGTTGACCCGTCGAAGCCAGGCTAATAGTATTAGCCGCATGATCTCACGCGCCGCATGGGCCCTCGCCGCACTGCTGTCGCTCACCCTGCTGGTCTACGAGTCCGTGACGTACGGCTGGGCGATGGGCGCGACGGTCGTCGTGTTCCTGCTCCTGCCCGACATCGCCCTCATCGGCGGGTTCGATCCCGTGCGCCCCGGAAGACTTCGGGTCTCGCACATCCCGCTCTACAACGCCCTGCACCGCCCGTGGGCCGGGCTGGCCCTTCTCCTCCTCGGCGCCCTGGTCACGCTGCCCGCGATCGGGGGCGTCGAAGGCGGGAAGCTCATCGCGGCGGCGGGTCTCGCCTGGATCGCGCACATCGCTGTCGACCGCGCGGTGGGGTACGGGCTGCGGGATGCCGAGGGAGCCGTCCGCGGTTCGCACGGCCCCACGCCGTGCCGGGCGTGAGTGCGCGCCGCGAGCAGATCCTCGATGTCGCCGAGCGCGTGCTCGAGGAGGTCGGGCTCGATCGTTTCGGCATCGGCGAGCTGGCCCGGGCCCTCGGCATCAGGCCGCCGAGCCTGTACAAGCACTTCGCCTCGCTGGAGGAGATCCAGCACGCGCTCATCTCCCGCGCGCTCCGCCGGCTCGGCGACGCCCTCGCCGATGCGACGGAGCTGGCCGGGTTCTGCCGGGTCTATCGGGCGTGCGCTCTGGGCGCACCGCAGCTGTACCGGCTGATGACGGATCGGCCGCTGAACCGCGGCCTGCTCGACCCCGGCGCGGAGCCGGCCGGCATGGCGGGCATCCTGCGGCTGTTCGGGGAGACCGAGTCCCGGCATCCGCGCGCCCGCGCCGCCTGGGCCGGCGCGCACGGACTCGTCTCCCTGGAAATCGCCGGGCGCTTCCCGCCCAGCGCCGACCTCGATCAGTCCTGGGCGGAGCTGGTCGCGGCCTTCGCGAAACACCCCGGGGCGCCGAAGGGCGCATGACTAGACTGAACCGCGGATCGACGTCGCTCCACCCAACCCTTCTCTCCCTGAACAAGGAGCACACCGTGGCACTGATCGAGGCTGTAGGCGCACGCGAGATCCTGGACTCGCGCGGAAACCCGACCGTCGAGGTGGAGGTGCTGCTCGACGACGGCATCGTGCAGCGCGCCGCTGTCCCCTCCGGGGCCTCCACGGGCGCCTTCGAGGCGTACGAGCTGCGCGACGGAGACAAGAGCCGCTACGGCGGGAAGGGCGTCCTCAAGGCGGTCGAAGCCGTCATCGACGAGCTCGGTCCGGCCATCGAGGGAGTGGATGCCGCCGAGCAGCGCGTCATCGACGGCATCCTCATCGACGTCGACGGCACAGAGAACAAGAAGCGCGTCGGCGCCAATGCCATCCTCGGCGTGAGCCTCGCCGTCGCCAAGGCCGCGGCCGACTCGGCCGACCTGCCGCTGTTCCGCTACCTGGGCGGCCCCAACGCCCACCTGCTGCCGGTCCCGCTGTTCAACGTCATCAACGGCGGCGAGCACGCCGACAACGGCATCGACTTCCAGGAGTACTTCCTCGCCCCGATCGGCGCGGACACCTACTCCGAGTCGCTGCGCTGGGGCGTGGAGACGTACCACGTGCTCAAGAGCGAGCTGAAGGCCGCCGGATTCAACACCGGCCTCGGCGATGAGGGCGGCTTCGCCCCCGATCTGCCCAGCAACCGCGAGGGCCTGGAATTCCTGCTCAAGGCCATCGAGAAGGCCGGCTTCACCCCGGGCAAGGACATCGCCGTGGGCCTCGACGTCGCCGCCACCGAGTTCTTCTCCGACGGCGTGTACCGCGTCGAGGGCGGGGAATGGTCGGCCGAGCAGCTCATCGAGTACTTCGAGGGCCTCGTGCGCGACTTCCCGATCGTCACGATCGAGGACGCGCTCGCCGAGGACGACTGGGACAACTGGAAGTCCCTCACCGACGCGATCGGCTCCAAGGTGCAGCTGGTCGGCGACGACCTGTTCGTCACCAACCCGAAGCGCCTGGCCGACGGCATCGCGCGCGGCGTCGGCAACTCGCTGCTGGTGAAGGTCAACCAGATCGGCACTCTGACCGAGACCTTCGACGCGGTCAGCCTCGCGCACCGTGCCGGGTACACCGCGATGCTCTCGCACCGCTCCGGAGAGACCGAGGACACCACGATCGCCGACCTGGTGGTCGCGACCAACTCGGGCCAGATCAAGACCGGTGCGCCCGCTCGCAGCGAGCGCGTCGCGAAGTACAATCAGCTTCTGCGCATCGAGGAGGAGCTGGGCGACGCGGCCGTGTTCGCCGGCCGCTCGGCGTTCCCGCGCTTCCAGGGCTGACCACGGACCCTGACCTCGCAGACCGGACGACGAAGGGGGAGCTGTGCCACGACGACCGGCTCCCCTTTCCCCGCCCTCGCGGCCCCGCGGTCCGAGCGAGGACGCGCGGCGCGCGACGGCTGCGAAGCGCACTCCGCGTCGGTCCGTTCGTGACGGGACCCGCGGGGTCGACGTCCGTGAATGGACGGGCGGCATCAGGCTCTCCGGCTTCGCCGTCATCATGCTCTCCCTCGTCGTGCTGGGCACCTGGGTGCTCGTGCCCTCGATCGGCACCTATCTCGACCAGCGGCAGAAGATCGCGGCGCTGGAGCAGTCCGTGCGCCTGAGCGAGGACCAGATCGCCGATCTCGAGGCCGAGCGCACGCGCTGGGAAGATCCCGCGTACATCGTCACGCAGGCGCGGCAGAGGCTGTACTACGTCAAGCCCGGCGAGGTCGTGTATCTCGTCGACAACGACCTGGATCCGGCGGACATCCCACCCGCGCAGGACGCTGTCAGCGATGAGATCCAGGAGCGGCCCCACGACTGGATGCCGCAGCTGCTGCGCAGCCTGACCGCCGCGGGGCTGGCGGGCACCGCGTCTGCTGAATCCGCCCGATGAGACTCCTCCTGCTGGGGCTTCACACAGGTCATGCCCCTACGCTGGAGGGGTGACGACCCCGCCGTACGAGACGCCCACCGCAGTCGAGATCGACGTCGTGTCCAGCCAGCTCGGGCGCGAAGCGCGAGGCGTCGTCGGCATCGCCGCCCGCTGCGTGTGCGGCAACCCGACCGTCGTCGCCACGGCGCCCCGGCTGGGCGACGGCACGCCGTTCCCCACGTTCTACTACCTCACCCACCCCGCGGCGACGACGGCCATGTCGACGCTGGAGGCCGCGCGGGTGATGCCGGAGCTGGCGGCGATGCTCGAGGACGAGGCCGTCGCGGCCGCCTATCTCGCCGCGCATGAGAGCTATCTCGAGGATCGCGCACGGTACGGAGAGGTCCCCGAGATCGCGGGGATCTCCGCCGGCGGCATGCCCAGCAGGGTCAAGTGCCTGCACGCCGTGGCCGCGCACGCCCTGGCCGCGGGTCCCGGTGTCAATCCCATCGGCGACGCCGCGCTGGAGCGCTCGACCTGGTCGCCGCAGCGCTGCGCGTGCGTCCGCCCCGGTGCCGCACTGTCGGCGAGCGGGTCGGAATGACCGTGCACCGGATGCTGTCGTCCATCGTCGCGAGCGCGGCGCTGGCGGCATCCGTGCTTCTGGCGGCATCCCCGGCCGCGGCCGCTGCGGGAGCCGCCCCGGTGCAGACGGAGACCCCCACCCCCGCACCGACGCCGACCGCGACGCCGCCGCCCATCCCCGACGACCCGACCGACCCCGTCCGGGCGCAGGAGTACTGGCTGGACGGTGCGCGCATCCGGGACGCCTGGCGCGTCACGCGCGGCGAAGGCGTGACCATCGCGATCATCGACACGGGCATCGGCGAGCCTCCCGTGATGTTCGACCGGGCGGTCGCGGGCGGCACCGACGTCTCCGGCAACGGCAGTGCCGACGGCCGCACCCCGGTGGGGCCGCTCAACGTCAACCACGGCACGTGGGTGGCATCGGTGGCGGCGGGGCGGGGCAATCCCGACGGGACGGGGATGATCGGCGTCGCCCCCGAAGCGGAGCTGCTGTCCGTGTCGCTGGGCTTCGGCGCCTCCGCCGCCGTGCCGTTCGTCGATCAGGTGGCCGAGGCCATGCACTGGGCCGTCGACCACGGTGCCGACGTCATCAACCTGTCCTTCACCACCAACACCCTCGACTGGGACGAGAGCTGGGATGAGGCGTTCCTGTACGCCTTCGACCACGACGTCGTCGTCATCGTCGCGGCCGGCAACCGCCGAAGCGGTACCTCGATCGTCGGAGCGCCGGCCACGATCCCCGGAGTGCTGACTGTCGGCGGCGTCGATCAGACCGGCACCGCGAGTCTGGACGCGTCCACGCAGGGGATCACCATCGGGATCTCCGCTCCCAGCGAGTCGCTGCTGGGGATGTCGGCCGACGGCACGCTCGTGACCTGGGACGGGACCAGCGGAGCGGCGCCCATCGTCGCCGGAGCCGCCGCGCTGGTGCGCGCCGCGCATCCCGACCTGGACGCCGTGGGCGTCATCAACCGGCTGATCAGGACCGCCATCCCGGTCCCGGAGATGCGCAGCGCACCCGATGTGCTGTACGGCTACGGGCTGCTGGATGCGAACGCCGCCGTCACGGCATCCGTCCCTGAAGCGCGCGTGAACCCGATGGGGGATCTGCGCGACTGGATCCGCGTGCATCGTCGTGCGGCCTCGCCGTCCGAGCCCGAGCCGACCGCCGCGCCGGCACCGGGCGCGGTGCCCCCGCTGCCCGCCGCCGACCCGCCCAGTGCTCCCGGCTCCCCCCTGCTCCCGTCCGAGGAGACATTGCGTTATGGGACTCTCCCGCTTCTCGCACTCACAGTCCCTGGTATTGTGATAGCGCTTGGCGTCACCGCTGCTGCCCGGCGCATCCGAACGGAGCGCGGTCGACGCACTCCCATACCTTGACGACGAGGAGTTGTCCCCCTGTGCCTCAGAACAGCACTGCACCCCGCATTCTGATTGTCGGTGGAGGCTACGCAGGTTTCTACACCGCATGGAAGCTCGAGAAGCACCTTCGCAGAGGCGAAGCCGATGTGACGCTGGTGGATCCGCTGCCGTACATGACCTACCAGCCCTTCCTCCCCGAGGTCGCCGCCGGCTCCATCGAGCCCAGGCACGCGGTGGTCGCGCACCGTCGACACCTCAAGCGGACCAATGTCGTGACCGCCAAGATCACCGGGATCGACCACGCGAACAAGGTCGCCACCATCAGCCCGTCGATCGGCGAGCCGTACGAGTTCGCCTATGACCAGATCGTCGTGACCGCCGGCGCCGTCTCGCGCACCTTCCCGATCCCCGGCATCGCCGACAACGCGATCGGGCTGAAGACCATCGAAGAGGCTGTCGCCGTGCGCGACAAGCTCCTCGCGAACTTCGACAAGGCGGCATCCGTCCCCGCCGGGCCCGAGCGCGACCGTCTGCTGACCGTCGTGGTCGTCGGCGGCGGCTTCGCCGGCATCGAGGCGTTCGCAGAGCTGCGTTCGCTGGCCTCGTCGCTCGTCGCGAAGTACCCGCAGATCTCCTTCGAGGACACCCATTTCCACCTCATCGAGGCCATGGGACGCATCATGCCGGAGGTGTCGCTGAAGACCAGCGAGTGGGTGCTCAAGGACCTCGCCCGGCGCGGCGCGAACGTGCACCTGGACACGCAGGTCACGGGTGCCGTCGACGGCGACGTCGAGCTCTCCACGGGCGAGGTCATCCCCACCGACCTGATCGTCTGGACCGCGGGCGTCATGGCCAACCCCACCGTCGTGCGCGGCGGCGACCTGCCCGTCGAGGAGCGCGGTCGCATCCGCACTCGCGCCGACCTCCGCGTCGGCACCCCCGAGGAGTTCGTCGAGGGCGCCTGGGCGGCCGGTGACGTCGCGGCGGTTCCCGACCTGACCGGCGGTGGCGTGGGCGGCTACTGCGTGCCCAACGCGCAGCACGCCGTGCGCCAGGCCAAGCGGCTCGCCAAGAACCTCGTCGCCGTCCTGCGCGGCGAAGGCACGAAGGACTACTTCCACAAGAACCTCGGCGCCGTCGCGGGCCTGGGTCTCTACAACGGCGTGTTCCAGTCCGGCAACGTCGCCCTGAAGGGCTTCGTCGCCTGGGTCGCGCACCGCGGCTACCACGGCCTGGCCATGCCCAGCTGGGAGCGCAAGTGGCGCGTGCTGTGGGGCTGGTGGAACAACCTGTGGCTCGGACGCGACATCGTCAACCTCGAGACCGTGCAGCAGCCCCGTGAGGTGTTCGAGCAGTTCGCGGCGCGTCCGCGCCCGAAGACGGATGCCGCACCCGCTGCGGGTCCGGCGAAGGACGCCGCCAAGCCCGCGGCGGCCAAGAAGGAGACCGCGAAGGCTGCGGCCGACGAGCCTGCGGCGAAGAAGGACGCCGCCAAGCCCGCCGCGAAGAAGCCGGCGGCCAAGAAGGCTCCTGCCAAGGAGGCCGTCGACGCCAAGGCCTGACTGAAGTCGGCAGAAGGACCCGTCGAGAGCCGTCTCGACGGGTCCTTCCGTCATCTTGTCCGCGACCCCGCGGTGCCCCCACCGGGATTCGAACCCGGACTGAAGCGATTTTAAGTCGCCTGCCTCTGCCGTTGGGCTATGGGGGCCGCAGGGCCAGCCTATCGGGGCGACGTCGGATGCGACGATGTCCCGTGCACGGTGAATCCGAGTCCCGGACGTCGTAGGGTGGGGGAGTGCTCGACCTCACTGATGACCAGAGCGTGACCGCCGACCGGACCGCCGCGTCCGGCGGCGCCCCGTGGCGCGACGAAGCACGCTGGTGGCGCATGCTCACCGAGGCGACCGCGCACCTGCCCGCGCCCGTGGCCGTCATCGAGAAGGACGCGCTCCGCCACAACGCGATGGATCTGCTCGTGCGCGCCGGCGGGATCCCCATCCGCGTCGCCACGAAGTCCGTGCGGGTGCGCGCCGTCCTCGACGCCGTACTCGCCATCCCCGGCTTCCGCGGGCTCCTCGCCTTCACCCTCCCGGAGGCGCTGTGGCTCGCTGAGGAGCATGACGACATCGTGCTCGGCTATCCGAGTGCCGATCGCGCGGCGCTCTCCGCGCTGCTGAGCGATGAGCGGCTCACCTCGCGCATCACGCTCATGATCGATGACCTCGCGCACCTGGATCTCATCGATGACGTCGCCGCGCCCGGCAGACGGCCCGAGGTGCGCGTCGCCATCGACGTCGACGCCTCGTTCAAGGCACCGGGCCTCGGTCACCTGGGCGTGCGGCGCTCACCACTGTTCACCGCGGCGGATGTCGCCGGGTTCGCCCGCCAGGTGGTGCGCCGTCCCGGGTTCCGGCTCGTCGGACTGCAGATGTACGAAGCGCAGATCGCGGGGCAGCCCGACGCCGTCGGAGCGGACGCGCCCGTCGTCCGGATCGTGCAGGCGCGCTCCCGGGAGGAGCTGCTCGTGCGTCGCGCGCAGATCGCGGACGCCATGCTCGACGTCGCCCCGCTCGAGTTCCTCAACGGCGGCGGGACCGGCTCGCTGGAGTTCACCGGCAGCGACCAGTCGCTGACCGAGGCCACCGCCGGCAGCGGTCTGCTGGCCGGGCACCTGTTCGACGGGTACAGGTCCTTCCGACCCGCCCCCGCCACCGCGTTCGCGTTCGACGTGGTGCGCAAACCCGCCGCGGACATCGCCACCGTGCTCGGCGGCGGCTGGATCGCCTCCGGCCCGGCAGTCGCCTCCCGCCAGCCCCTCCCGGTGTGGCCGCCGCGGCTGCGCACGCTCTCGCGCGAGGCCGCGGGGGAGGTGCAGACACCGCTGCAGGGCGTCGCGGCGCGCGGACTGAAGACCGGGGACCGGGTCTGGTTCCGCCACGCGAAGAGCGGGGAGCCCGCCGAGCGCGTGCACGGCTACCATCTCGTCGCCGGTGGCGAGGTCGTCGACGAGCTGCCCACCTACCGCGGCGAGGGGAAGGCGTTCCTGTGACCCGGCCCGGCGGGACCTGGCAGAACTGGGGCCGCTCCGCATCCGTGCGGCCGGTGCGCGTCGAGCGTCCGCGCACGCCCGAGGGCGTGCAGCGCGCGGTCAAGGCCGCCCTCGACCAGGGACTGACGGTGAAGGCGATCGGCGCCGGTCACAGCTTCACGGGCATCGCCGTCGCGCCGGGCGTGCTGCTCGAGCTCGACGACCTGCAGGGGCTGGTCAGTGCGGATGCCGAGACCGGGCGCGTCACGCTCCTGGCCGGCACGCGCCTGCACCGCGTGCCGGCGCTGCTGCGCCCATACGGGCTCGCGATGGAGAACCTCGGCGACATCGATCGGCAGTCGATCTCCGGCGCCATCTCGACGGGAACCCACGGCACGGGCACGGGCTTCGGCGGCATCGCCACGCAGGTGCGCGGACTGACCCTGGTCACCGCGGAGGGCGAGCTGCTGCGCATCGATGAGACGCACAACAGCGAGATGCTGCCCGGCGCCGTGGTCGGGCTGGGCGCCCTCGGGATCATCGTCGAGGTGACCCTGCAGTGCGTGCCCGCTTTCGTGCTGAGCGCCGTGGATGAGCCCGCCCCGCTCGACGAGACGCTCGCGAGCGTGCATGAGCAGGCGGCCGCCGCCGACCACCTGGAGTTCTACTGGCACCCGCACACCGATGTCGCGCTGAAGAAGACGCAGACCCGGATGCCGGAGTCCACGAGGCGACAGCCCATCCCCGCCGTGCGGCACTGGCTCGACGAGACGGTCCTCACCAACGGCGTCTTCCGGGTGTTCTGCGCGGTGAGCAGAGCGGTGCCCGCCGTCATCCCGCCCTTCAACCGCCTGGCCGTGCAGGTCACGGGGGACGCCCGCTACAGCGACGCATCCCACCGCGTGCTCATCCACCGTCGCACCGTGCGCTTCCGCGAGATGGAGTACGCGCTGCCCGCGGAGAACCTGGTCCCCGCGTTCGACGAGCTGCGGCAGCTGATCTCCGCACGGGGCTGGCGCGTCGAGTTCCCCGTCGAGGTGCGTTTCGCGGCATCCGACGACCTCTGGCTGTCCACCGCCTCCGGACGCGACAGCGCCTACATCGCGGTGCACCGCTACTGGCGCGTCGATCCGCGCGAGTACTTCGATGCGGTCGAGCAGATCATGCTCCACCACGGCGGCCGACCGCACTGGGGCAAGCTGCACAGCCTCGGCGCCGAGCAGCTGCGCGAGCGCTATCCGCATTTCGATGACTTCCTCGCGCTGCGGGATCAGCTGGACCCGCAGCGCGTGTTCGGCAACCGCCACCTCGAACGGATCCTCGGGGCGTGAGCACAGTCCGCCGCCCAGCCCATCTGCAGAGTCTCGTGCATAGGATGGTGGGGACATCCTAGAGGGGGCATCCATGGAGTGGCTCTGGCCGGTACTGATCATCGTCGGCGTGCTCGTGCTCGTCGGGATCTACCTGTGGTCGACGTACAACTCGCTCGTGCAGTTGAACGTGCGCGTCGATGAGGCGTGGAGCGGCATCACCGTGCAGCTCAAGCGCCGCGCCGACCTCATCCCGAACCTCATCGAGACGGTGCGCGGATACGCATCGCACGAGAAGGCCGTCTTCGAGGGCGTCACCCGGGCCAGGGCGGAGACGCTGTCGGCCGCCGGTCCGGCGGAGGCCGGCGTCGCCGAGGGCCATCTGCAGCAGGCCCTGCGCAGTCTGTTCGCGGTCGCCGAGGCATATCCCCAGCTGCAGGCCAGCGAGAACTATCTGCAGCTCCAGCACGCTCTCGTCGACACGGAGGACAAGATCCAGGCCGCCCGCCGCTTCTACAACGGCGGGGTGCGAGAGCTGAACACGAAGATCAAGGTCTTCCCCAACAACCTCTTCGCCCGCGGGCTGGGCTTCACCGAGCGCGAGTTCTTCGAGGTCGCCGACGGCAGCGCGATCTCCGAGCCGCCTCGGGTGCAGTTCTGACACGGAATGACTCCACGCCGCGCGGCGTCGGGTCATTCGCGTGTCACGGTCGAGCGTCGCTCCCGCGGGTGCACGTGCCGTTCCACGGCCACGTCGCGACCGCCGAGGGCGCGCGCGACGGCATCCGTCGCATCCCCCCACCCCGAGACGCTGATGCGCTCCAGGCCCTGCCATGAGGCCGCGCGGGCGAGCGCGCCGGCCACCTGCGCGGCATCCGGCTCCGGTCGGGCGGTCGGTTCCCACCAGATCGACTGCACGCGCAGCACGGATGCCGGGCGATCCGCCTTCAGATCCGCGCGCGCGACGATGCGATCCCCGACCAGGACCGGGAGAGAGTAGTACCCGTAACGACGCTTGTGTGCGGGCACGTAGATCTCGATGCGGTAATCCAGACCGAACGCGCGCAGGGCGCGGTCGCGGAACCACACCACCGGATCGAACGGGGTCAGCAGCGCGGTGCGCTCGATGCGGCGGGGCAGCACCGCATCCCGATGCAGCCACGCCGGGATGCTGCGACCGCTCCGCTCCCATCCGCGCACGACGACCGGAGTCAGCTCGCCGGAGTCCACGAGGTCGGCGACGGCCGCGCGGACCGCGGACCGGTCCCGCAGCCGGTAGTAGTCGTTGAGGTCGGCGATCGTCGCGACGCCGTGGGAGCGCGCCGCGCGGCGCACGAGTTCGCGGACGGCATCCGGGACGGAGACGGACTGCGACAGCACCGTGCGGGGGATGATGCGCTCGGCGAGGTCGTAGCGCCTCTCGAACCCGGCCCGACCGGCGATCGCCACCTCCCCGCACCGCCACAGATGCTCGAGCGCGGACTTCGCCGCATCCCAGTCCCACCACGGTCCGCGCTCCCGAGGCGCGTCGTCGCGAAGATCCGACGGTCGGAGCGTGCCGCGCTCCCGCAGCTGGGCCCGCACCCAGTCGAGAGTGCGCGCATTGGCGTGCATCCAGCTGCCGGGCTCGGACGCCCGGCGCCGCCAGGCCGACATGCGGAACCCCCACAGCGCCCAGTCCTCGACCGGCATGAATGCCGCCTCGTGCGCCAGGTACTCGACGTAGTGCCTCGTACCCGACAGGAACGCGCGGTCCAGCAGCGCGGGGTCGTACGAGCCCAGCCGGGAGAACATCGGCATGTAGTGCGAGCGGGCGAACACGTTCACCGAGTCGATCTGCAGCACGCCCAGGCGATCCATCGTGCGATGCAGGTGACGGACGGCCACGGCCTCCGGCATCCGTCGGGAGAAGCCCTGCGCGGCCAGTGCGATTCTGCGGGCCTCACCAGCACTGAGGGAGGCGGAGGAGCCGATCTTCACGGCTCCAGGCTAGCCGGAGCCTCGGACACGGAATCAGGCGCTTTCAGCCGCGGTACGTAGAATTGCAAGATGAGCGACAACCCCGCACCGAGGTTCCGCAATCCGTTCCGCCACTATCCGCCGGTCACCGAGCGCACGATCACGAGCGAGGCCGACGAGTCCGTCCCCCGGCCGCTGAGGGTCACGGCCGCGTTTGCGTGGCGGCTGCTGGTCATCGCCGGCGCGATCGCCCTGTTCATCTGGCTGGTGATCCTGCTCAAGGCGCTGGTGATCCCGCTCATGGTCGGCATCCTCATCACCGCGCTGCTGTGGCCGGCGTTCCAGCTCCTGCTGCGGGCGAGGTTCCCGCGCTGGCTGGCCATCGCCACCACCCTCGTCGGGGCGATCGGCATCGTCGTCGGACTGTTCTGGCTGGTCATCTGGCAGGTGCGGGCGCAGCTTCCGGACGTGCGACAGCGGACGGCCGAGGGGATCGACTCGCTCAAGGACTTCCTGCTGACCAGTCCGCTGCACCTGACCGAGACCGACATCGACGGGTACCTCGAGCAGCTGCGCGGTCTGGCCGCCGAGCAGCAGGACTGGCTGCTGAGCGCTGCCGGAGCCGTCACCGGGACCGCCGCTGAGGTCCTCACCGGCGCGGTGCTGGCCCTGTTCATCCTGATCTGCCTGCTGGCGGACGGGAACGGCATCTGGACGTGGACGCTCCGGCTGTTCCCGCGCAGGTCGCGCCCGGCTGTGGACGCCGCGGCGCGCAACGGCTGGGACACCGTGATCAACTACGCCAGGACGCAGATGCTCGTCGCCGCCATCGACGCGGTCGGCATCGGCATCGGTGCGGCGCTGCTGGGCGTGCCGATGGCGATCCCCGTGGCCGTACTGGTGTTCCTCGGCTCCTTCGTGCCGATCGTGGGCGCCGTCGTCACCGGCGCCGTGGCGGTGTTCCTCGCATTGGTCTACAACGGCCTGTGGATCGCCCTGGCCATGCTCGCGGTCGTGCTGCTCGTGCAGCAGCTGGAAGGGCACATCCTGCAACCCATCCTGATGGGCTCCGCCGTGAAGGTGCACCCCCTGGCCGTCGTGCTGGTCGTCGCCGGCGGTGCGATGATCGCGGGCATCCCCGGGGCGCTGTTCGCCGTGCCGCTGGCGGCGTTCGTCAACGTGGCGTCGGTGACCATCAGCACCGGCGCCTGGCGCACGGGCGAGGAACCCGACGCCGAACTCATCTGGAGTACAGTTCCGCGGGAGCGGACGAGGAGGAATAGATGACCGCAGTCCCGAGCCTGGCAGAGTTCTCCGCGGCGGAGAAGAGCCTGTCCGAGGTGATCTCCCACACGCCCACGGAGCTGTCCCGTGCG
Source organism: Microbacterium soli (assembly GCF_039539005.1). Classification (NCBI taxonomy): domain Bacteria; kingdom Bacillati; phylum Actinomycetota; class Actinomycetes; order Micrococcales; family Microbacteriaceae; genus Microbacterium; species Microbacterium soli. The sequence continues at coordinate 464,635 of NZ_BAABCP010000001.1, read as the reverse complement.
CTCAGCGAGGTGCTGGGCTCCCCGGTGCTGCTGAAGATGGAGAACCTGCAGCGCACCGGGTCGTTCAAGATCCGCGGGGCCTCCTATCGGCTCGCGCAGCTGACCGAGCAGGAGCGGCTGCGCGGCGTCGTCGCCGCCTCCGCGGGCAACCACGCTCAGGGGGTGGCGCTGGCCGCGCAGTCGCTGGGCATCCCCGCGACGATCTTCATGCCGCTGGGAGTGCCGGTGCCGAAGCTGCTGGCCACCCGCGGGTACGGCGCCGAGGTGATCCTGGAGGGGGAGACGGTCGCCACCTCGCTGCGGCTCGCCGCCGAGTTCGCCGAGCGCACCGGTGCGGTCCTCATCCCGCCCTTCAACCACCGTGACGTCATCATCGGCCAGGGGACGCTGGGCCTGGAGATCCACCGCGACGTGCCCGACGTCGACACCGTCATCATGGGCATCGGCGGAGGCGGTCTGATCGCCGGCGTCGCCGCTGCCGTCAAGCAGGCCGCAGCAGCCGTCGGGCGCACGGTGCGGGTCATCGGCGTGCAGTCCGAGAAGGCCGCGGCCGTGCCGCCGTCGCTGGAGGCGGGGCATCCGGTCGAGATCGTCACACAGCCGACCATCGCCGACGGCATCCTCGTCGCCCGCCCCGGAGACGTCCCGTTCGAGATCATCCAGGAGATGGTCGACGACGTCGTCACGGTCACCGAGGACGACATCGCCCGCGCCATCCTCGTTCTGCTCGAGCACGCGAAGGTCGTCGTGGAGCCCGCCGGCGCCGTCGGCGTCGCCGCCATCCTCGCCGGCAAGGTGAAGAACGCCGGCACGACCGTGCCGATCCTCTCCGGCGGCAACATCGACCCGATGCTGCTGCAACGGGTCGTCTCGCACGGGTTGGCGGCGTCCGGACGCTACGCCACCGTGCGCATCCCGTTGCCCGATCGTCCCGGCCAGCTCGCGAAGGTCTCGGAGGCTCTGGCGCAGGTGGGGGCGAACGTCATGGAGGTGCTGCACACCCGCCACGGGCACGGTCTGCAGCTCAGTGACATGATCCTGCAGCTGTCGATCGAGACCCGCGGACTCGAGCACACCCAGCTCGCCCTCGACACCCTCCGTGCCGCCGGATTCCAGCCGGAGACGGTGTCGGAGGGCTGACGGGGCGGCCGTTCACCCGTACCCCGGGACGAACGACGGCGGGGCCCACAGGGCGCTCCGCCGTCGCGGATCGGGCCGATCAGCCCGTGTAGGTCTCGACTCCGGTGATCTCGACGGAGATCGCGCGCCCGTTGGGCGCCTCGTAGCTGGTCTTCTCGCCCACCTTCAGGCCGAGGATGGCCTGTCCGAGCGGGCTCGCCTCGCTGTACACGTCGAGGTCGCCGCTCACGGCGATCTCGCGACTGCCGAGCAGGAAGACCTCCTCGTCGCCCGCCACGATCGCGGTGACGACGGTACCCGGCTCGACGATGCCGCGACTGGTGGGCGCCTCGCCGACCTTCGCGGTCTTCAGCAGCTGCTGGAGGGTGCGGATGCGGGCCTCCTGCTTGCCCTGCTCGTCCTTGGCCGCGTGATAGCCGCCGTTCTCCTTGAGGTCGCCCTCTTCACGAGCGGCCTCGATGCGAGCCGCGATCTCCTCGCGACCCACGGTGGAGAGCTGCTCGAGCTCGTCGACGAGCCGATCGTAGGCCTCCTGCGTGAGGAAAGGTACCTGAGCGTCTGTGGACACAGCGTGCTCCTTCGGTGCGGGCCCCCTCAGGGGCTGCGGACGTTGCCGAGTCGACATCGCGACTCGGGGATATGCCAAGACGCCCCGGCACGGGCCGGGGCGTCGGTCATCTCGCGTCGAGTCTAAGCGACCCAGCAGGACTTCACCAAACCCGTCGTCGCCGGCGCGACCGTCGGGATGCTCACATCGTGCGCCGCCGAATGGCCCGCGGCGGGGGGAATCTCGATGATCTTCCAGCCCACCACGCCGAACTCCTCGTCCAGCGCCTGCACCGCGCACACCACGTCCGATCCGCGCGGTGCCGTGTACTGGAAGCGCACGTTCACGGTGTGCTCGTCCACCACGGTGAACCCGGTGTCCTCGGCCGAGACCGTGTTCATCTCGTCGGCCACGATCATCCATCCGAGCACGGCGACGACGGCGACGGCGACGGCCCCGCCGATGACCCAGGGCAGGCGGCGCCGACCGCGGCGGCCGTAGCGCTCATCGAGCTCGCGTGCTGTCGTCACGGGTCTCCCGATCATCTGTCGACGGATAGGCTGGTACTCCCAGGTTAGGCGACCTGCGGAGGAAAGGCGGACCGATGATCCTGTTCGGCGAGAGCACCCCGATGCCGACACCGACCTCCACGGTCGCACCCGAACTGGTGACACCGGGCTTCGCGGGCTTCGCCGTCGTGATCCTCGTCGTAGCGGCCGTCGTACTGCTCATCTGGGACATGAACCGGCGCATCCGTCGCGTGCGCTACCGCGACGAGGTGCGCGCCGAGCTCGACGCCGAGCAGGCCGCGGCCGAGGCGGCGCGCGGGGCAGGCGACGACGGCGGGCCGGATGCCGACCGCAGGCCGGGCGCTGAAGAGGCCCCGGATGCCGGACACGAGCCGCGCGGCTGACCTCCGCCGCCTCGGACGAGGCGCTTCGGGAAGGCGCCGGGCACCTGCCCGGACCCGGGTGTCAGACGCCGACGCGCTCGAAGGCGTCCAGACTGATGCCCTGCGCGAGGATCCGCTTCGACCACTCCTTCGCGCTGTGCAGGCTGTGGTCGCGGTAGTTGCCGCACTCCACGGCGGACACCCCGGGCACGTCACTCCACTGCGCCGGGCCGGCGATGAACTCCAGGCCTGCGCGCACGGCCGCCACGACGTCGGCGATCGTGGGCTCGCCCCACATGATCAGGTGGAAGCCGGTGCGGCATCCGAACGGTGAGATGTCGATCACGCCGTCGATGTGATCGCGCAGCACGCTGGCCAGGGTGTGCTCGATGGTGTGCAGGCCGGCGGTCGGGATCTCTCCCTCATTGGGCTGCACGAAGCGCACGTCGAAGTTCGAGATCGCGTCGCCCCGCGGGCCGCGCTCCACGCCGATCAGGCGCACGTACGGTGCCTTGACGGCGGTGTGATCGAGGGTGAAGCTCTCGACATCTGCCATAGTGATCCTCCAGACGATTCCGCAGACCAGGATGCCACGTCCCTCGCCGCCCGAGGCCACGTGATGTCGGGGGATGTCAGCCGGCCAGACCCAGTGACGGTGTGTGCGGGGCGAGGGAGATCAGCAGGGCCGCCGTCCAGTGGCACAGGAACGCCAGCACCGTGCAGACGTGGAAGATCTCGTGGAAGCCGAAACGGCCGGGCCACGGGTTGGGCCGTTTCATGGCGTAGATGACGGCGCCGACCGTGTACAGGATGCCGCCGACGCACACCAGCACCATCATCGCGACGTTCGCGTGGATCAGATCGACGATGTACATCATCGCGACCCAGCCCAGCAGCAGGTACAGGGCCACGTACAGCCAGCGCGGCGCGTTGATCCAGAACACGCGGAACAGGATGCCCGCGAGTGCGCCGCTCCACACGAGCACCAGCAGCAGCGTCCCCTTCTCCGGCGCGAGCGCGAGCACCGCCAGTGGTGTGTACGTGCCGGCGATCAGCAGCAGGATGTTGGCGTGATCGATGCGCTTGAGCACCGCCTTGACCGTGGGCCCCCAGCTGAAGCGGTGATACACCGCGGAGTTCCCGAACAGCAGCAGGGAGGTGGTCATGAACACGGCCGCCGCCCACTTGCCGGGGGTGCCGTGCGCGAGCACGATGAGCACGATGCCCGCAGCGATCGCGATGGGGAACGTACCCGCATGGATCCAGCCCCGCCAGGTCGGCTTCACCTCGACTCCGGCGTCCTGGGCCGCGGCATCGAGCAGGGGCAGCTGGGGGACATCGGGACTGCCGGAGGCTCGGGTGCTCACGTGCTCACTCTAGGCTTCCTCGTATTCCGCGGGCGGTACATGACCGCCCAGTCGGCGTCCATCCGGTCTGTGGCGGTAGCGTATGCATGTGAGTGCACGCGAGAGCTCTGGGCGGGGACCCCTCTACCGGCTCTACGGGAACCGTCTGCGGCGCCGGATCGATCCGGCATCCGTCCCGCACCATGTCGCGATGATGATCGACGGCAACCGGCGCTGGGCGCGCCAGCTCGGGTACGAGTCCGCCGCCGACGGGCATCGCGCCGGTGCGGCCAAGATGCGTGAGTTCCTGGGGTGGTGCGATGACCTCGGCGTCGGCGTGGTGTCGCTGTACCTGCTCTCGGCCGACAACCTGAGCAAGCGCGACTCGAAGGAGCTCGACGATCTCATCGAGATCATCGCGGAGCTCGCCGACACGCTGTCTCAGCGCCGAACCTGGCGGGTGCAGCACGTGGGCCGTCCAGACCTCCTTCCGCCGGAGCTGCTGCGGGTCCTGCAGGATGCGCAGGAGCGCACCCGTGGGAACACCGGACTGCACGTGAACCTCGCCGTCGGGTACGGCGGGCGCAATGAGATCGTGGACGCCGTGCGCAGCATCATCGGCCAGCACAACGCATCCGGGGGCACCCTGGAGGATCTCGCCGCCCGCCTCACGCCGGAGATGATCGGCGAGCATCTGTACACCGGCGGCCAGCCCGACCCCGATCTCGTCATCCGCACCAGCGGGGAGCAGCGGCTCAGCGACTTCCTGCTGTGGCAGAGCGCGCACAGCGAGTTCTACTTCGTGGAGGCGCTCGGGCCGGATCTGCGCCAGGTCGACTTCCTGCGGGCGATCCGCGACTACGCGGATCGCGATCGGCGGTTCGGCCGTTGACGGCATCCGGTCGCACGATGTTCATCGCGGCTTAAGAGCGACACGCCCGCTCACGCGCACCCGTCTGCGGCCGCACCGCCGTACGGTCAAGGCATCGGGCACCGTGCCCGATCGGGTCGGCCGTCAGGATCGCGACTCGTGGCCCTCGGTCGACTCGCAGCAGAGCCGGGACAACCCGGATCGGGGGATCGATCGTGACCACTCGCACCTCGCACCAGCACCCTGCACGCAGCGCCGTCGCCGGACGGGTCGCCGCATCACACGATGACACGGCTCTTCGCACGTACGTGCTCGACACCTCGGTGCTGCTCAGCGACCCGCAGGCCCTGTTCCGCTTCGCCGAGCACTCCATCGTGCTTCCCGTCGTGGTGATCTCGGAGCTGGAGGCCAAACGGCACGACCCCGAGCTGGGGTACTTCGCCCGTCGCGCCCTGCGCCACCTCGACGACCTGCGCGTCGAGCACGGCCGGCTGGACTTCCCCGTGGAGGTGGGGGAGGGCGGAACGCTGCGGGTCGAGCTCGCCGCGACCGACCTGTCGATCCTGCCCGCCGGCATCCGTCTCAGCGACAACGACAGTCGCATCCTCGCCACGGCCGCGCGGCTGGCGCAGGACGGCCAGGCGGTCACGATCGTCTCCAAGGACCTGCCGATGCGCGTCAAGGCGGCATCACTGGGGCTGGCGGCCGAGGAGTACCTGGCCGAGCAGGCTGTGGACTCCGGATGGACCGGCGTCGCCACGCTCGACCTGTCCGGCGACGAGATGAGCGACCTGTACGAGAGCGAGGTCGGGCTCAGCGACCTGGTGCGCGGCGTGCCCGTGAACACCGGCCTGATCATCCACTCCGAGCGCGGGTCGGCGCTGGGACGCGTGGTCGGAGACGGCGAGTTCCGCCTCGTGCGCGGCGATCGTGAGGTGTTCGGGCTGCACGGCCGTTCGGCGGAGCAGCGCATCGCCATCGACCTGCTGCTGGACCCGGATGTGGGCATCATCTCCCTCGGCGGGCGCGCGGGCACCGGCAAGTCGGCCCTTGCGCTGTGCGCGGGCCTGGAAGCGGTGCTCGAACGTCAGCAGCACAAGAGGATCGTCGTCTTCCGGCCGCTGTTCGCCGTCGGCGGGCAGGAGCTCGGCTACCTGCCGGGGGATCAGGGGGAGAAGATGGGCCCCTGGGCGCAGGCGGTCTTCGACACGCTGGGCTCGGTGGTCTCCGGCAATGTGCTGGAGGAGGTCATGGCGCGGGGGATGCTGGAGGTGCTGCCGCTCACGCACATCCGCGGTCGCTCGCTGCATGATGCGTTCGTGATCGTGGACGAGGCGCAGTCGCTGGAGCGCAACGTGCTGCTGACCGTGCTCAGCCGCATCGGGCAGAACTCCCGGGTGGTGCTCACCCACGACGTGGGGCAGCGGGACAATCTGCGGGTCGGCCGGCATGACGGCGTCGCCAGCGTGATCGAGACCCTGAAGGGCCATGAGCTGTTCGGCCATGTCACCCTCACCCGCTCGGAGCGCTCGGCCATCGCCGCCCTGGTCACCGACCTGCTGGAGGGCAACGAGTTGAGCTGACCCGCTGCTGCCCTGGGACCGTCCCAGCCCGTGCCTCCTTCCCAGCACTCCTCCCCGCCGCCCCGGCCGATGTTGCGATATGCGGCCTGATTCGCAGGATTCGGCCGCATATCGCAACATCGGCCGTGCGGGCGGGACAGGGGGGATGGGGCGGCACAGGGCTGGTGGGTGGGGTCAGTGCGCGCGCCGCAGTCGCCGGCGGGCGGCCAGAATGGCGGCCTGGACGGTCGGCCAGTCGTGGATGATCTGCGCGTAGTCGAAGCGGAGCGTCTCGTAGCCCAGACGTGACGCTGCGGCATCCCGCACCAGGTCCTTGTGTCGCATCGTGACGCCGTCATGGTTGATCTTGCCGTCGGCCTCGAGGATCAGGTGACCGTCGATGACGAAGTCGACCCTGCCGACGCCTCGGATCTCGACCTGACAGGCAAGATGGATGCCGAGGATGTGCAGCCTGAGCCGAAGCAGCGACTCCAGGCCGCTGTCGGCATCCGGGCGCGCGAGATCCACCAGCCAGCGAGCGGTGCCCGGGAGGCGGGAGCGGATGCGCGCACGTGCGGCCCTGGTGAGCAGACCGCTCCTCCAGGCGGATTCGAACGCGGCGAAGAAGGCCTCGTCTCCGCAGCAGGATCGGTACTGCACGAGTGCCGTCTCGATACCCGTCCGGCCGAAGGGCACGGGGCCGCGGAAATAGTGCGACACGCATGCGCACTGCGGGTGGGGGAGTGGACGACCCCTGTGGCCGAGCCAGACGTGCGGCGCCGCCGGTGAGACGAGCAGCCAGACATGTCGACGCTGCAGCACGCTTGCGCAGCAGAGAGCACCGCCATGCGCAAGCGCCGTGCGGGTGTCGTCATCGAGGGAGCCGACGGCGAACACGCCGTGCCGGATGCGTTCGATCTGCCCGCGTGCGACCAGGCGCGACAGCTGCGTGCGCGTGAATCCGAGCTGCTGGAGGTGGTCGCCGCGAGCGAGACCGCCGAGCCGGGTGATGGTGTCGTGGGCGGAGAGCATGCCCATCATGGTGCCGCCGGTGCACGGCATCCGCCGACCCGAATCCAGACATTGGGTAGAAGTCTGCCTGGTGTTCCCCCTGTGCAGGGACAACAACCTGCTACATATCGCGGCCACTGTTGCGCGATGCGAACCGAACGGGTGTGTTCGGCCGAGAAACGCAACAGTGGCCGGGAAGTGCGACAGTTGTGGGCTGTGGGGCAGGGACTGCAGATGGGGCCGCGGGGCCAGAGGCTGCAGGGGCCCGCAGGGGGCGTCAGCCGGCGTGGGTCATGCTCAGCAGGTCGAGCTTCGCGTCGAGAACCTCGAGGGTGATCTCACCGCGCTCGACGTAGCCGAGCTCGATCACCGCGTCGCGCACGGTGATGCCCTTGGCGATGGCGTGCTTGGCGATCTTCGCGGCGGCCTCGTAGCCGATGACCTTGTTCAGCGGGGTCACGGTCGACGGGCTCATGCCCGCCAGGGCCGCAGCGCGCTCGACGTTGGCCTCCAGCCCGTCGACGGTCTTGTCCGCGAGGACGCGGGTGGCGTTGGTCAGCAGCCGAATCGACTCCAGCAGCGCAGTGCCCATCACGGGGATCGCGACGTTCAGCTCGAAGGCGCCGGATGCACCGCCCCAGGCGATCGTGGCGTCGTTCCCGATCACCCGTGCACAGACCATCAGCACGGCCTCGGGGATGACGGGGTTGACCTTCCCGGGCATGATCGACGAGCCCGGCTGCAGGTCGGGCAGGTGGATCTCCGACAGGCCCGTGTTGGGGCCGGAGCCCATCCAGCGCAGGTCGTTGTTGATCTTCGTCAGCGACACGGCGATCGTGCGCAGGGCGCCGGATGCCTCGACCAGGCCGTCACGGTTGGCCTGGGCCTCGAAGTGGTCCTTCGCCTCGGTGATCGGCAGTCCGGTCTCCGCGGCCAGCAGCTCGATGACCTTCTGCGGGAAGCCCAGCGGCGTGTTGATCCCCGTGCCCGTGGCCGTGCCGCCCAGCGGCACCTCCGCCACGCGCGGAAGGGCCGTCTGCACGCGCTCCACGGCCAGGCGCATCTGACGCGCGTAGCCGCCGAACTCCTGGCCCAGCGTCACCGGTGTGGCGTCCATGAGGTGGGTGCGACCGGACTTGACGACGTCCTTCCAGGCATCCGCCTTCGCCTCGAACGCGACGGCGAGGTGCTCGAGCGCTGGGATGAGATCGGCGATCAGCGCCTGGGTGACGGCGATGTGCACCGAGGTGGGGAAGACGTCGTTCGAGGACTGGGACGCGTTGACGTGGTCGTTGGGATGCACGGCGGAGCCGAGGATGCGCGAGGCGAGCGTGGCGACGACCTCGTTCATGTTCATGTTCGACGACGTGCCCGACCCGGTCTGATACGTGTCGATCGGGAACTCGCCGTCGTGGGCACCGGTCGCCACCTCATCGGCGGCTTGGGCGATCGCATCCGCGATGGCGCCGTCGAGCGTGCCGAGCTCCTTGTTCGCGAGGGCCGCGGCCTTCTTGATGCGGGCCAGCGCGGCGATCTGCGCGGGCTCGAGACCCTTGCCGGAGATGGGGAAGTTCTCGACGGCGCGCTGGGTCTGCGCACCGTACAGGGCGTCCGCGGGAACGCGTACGTCACCCATCGTGTCGTGTTCGATGCGGTAGGCCTGTTCTGTCACTTCTGCTCCTTTGAGAGTGAGGGGATGTCGGAGTCGGCGAGGCCGACCTGTGCGATGGGGATGGCGCTGCCGTCGGTCAGGCGGTACTTGGCTCCGACGATGGCCAGGCGGCCTTCCGCGACGGCAGTGGTCATGATCTCGGACGATTCGAGGAGACCGAGGATGGTGCCGCGCAGGTGCTCGCGGCCGACCTCCTCGGGGTCGATCTCCTCCAGCGTCGTGCCGCCGCTCTCCTTGAGCACGCGGCGGGCGGCGGGAACGATCGGGGCGATGAGCTTCCAGATGTGCGGCGGCAGGGGCGCGGCATCGATGGCGGTGCTCTGCACGGCGGCGGCGACCGCGCCGCAGGAGTCGTGCGCGAGCACGATCAGCAGCGGGACGTCGAGCAGCTCGACGGCGTACTCGATGCTCGCCACCGCGGATTCGGTGACCATGTGCCCGGCGTTGCGGGTCGTGAACAGGTCGCCGAGCCCGACGTCGAAGAGGGTCTCCGCGGCGACCCGCGAATCCGAGCAGCCCAGGAAGGTCGCGAACGGGCTCTGACCGTTGGCGATCTCCGCACGCCGGTGGGCGTCCTGATTCGGATGTCGGGACTCGCCGGCGACGAATCGCCTGTTGCCCTCGATCAGTCTCGTCCACGCCTCGATGGGGGTGAGCGTCGTGGTCATTCGGCCTCCTTCAGGTCGTGCAGCTGCGCGGTCAGCGAGGCGGCGAGCTGGGTGGTCGACTCCGCGGAGCGGGAGCCGTACAGCAGCACGTAGTCGGAGCCGGCTTGGGTGCCCAGTGCGTAGGTCACGTTGGCGGTGCCACGGTCGCCCAGGTCGAAGACGTCCCAGACGAGCCCGTCGATGTCCTCGGTGCCGGTGGGCGCCATGCCTCCGGTGACCTGCGGTGCCCAGGAGACATCCGCGTCGAACGCCTGGGCGAGCTTGATGAATCCGCGTTCGCGCTCCGCGGCGGGCGCCATCGTGACGCTCCAGACCGTGGGTGCGCCGCCTTCGAGGACGGCGGCGTTGACGCGCCAGAAGTCGTCGAGCTCGGGGACGATCACCGGGCGCTCGGAGGTGGAGGCGACGTCGGCGGCGATCTTCGCGACGTCGATGGGCGGGCGCTCCGTGGGTTCGCCGCGGGGCACGGCGAAGACGATCACGGCGACGACCGCGACGGTGACGATGAGCGCGGCGATGAGATTGCGGAACGACTGGCTGGACCGGTAGATGCGGCTGGATTCCGCTTTGCGGGCGGCGGTCTCCTCCGGGGTCTCCGGGCGTCCCAGCTCGGCGACGATCCCCGGCTTGCGGCTCATGGCATCTCCTCCGCGGCGGCGCCGGAGTCGGATGCCGCGTCGCGGGCGGCGTCGAGACGGCGCTTCGCGCCCAGCAGCCACTCCTCGCAGCGTGCGGCCAGCGCCTCGCCGCGCTCCCAGAGCGCCAGGGACTGCTCGAGCGTCGGAGAGCCCTGTTCGAGCTCTGCGACCACGCGCACGAGTTCGTCACGAGCGGCCTCGAACGACAGCGAATCGACGGGAGAGTCGTTGGGCGCGGTCACGGCATCCATCCTACCGATGAGTTCTGAGCGACCCCTGCGCGCACTATCCCGCCTCGGAGATCTCGCCCTCGGAGCGAGCGCGCAGCGAACCGCGGTCGACCGTCACCGTCAGCGGCGTGCCGGCAGGGGCGTCTGCGGCGTCGCGCACGATGCGTCCGTCATCCAGGTGCACGATGCCGTAGCCGCGGGCCAGTGTCGCCGCGGGGGACAGCGCCCGCAGCGAGGCGCGCAGCTCGGCGGTGGTGCGCGCGGCGGCGTCCAGCTGTCGGGCGACGGTGTCGCGGCCGCGGGATGCCAGCAGCCACACCTCCTGGGCGCGGCCCTCGATGATGGGTTCGGGGGAGCGGAGCACAGGGCGTGAGCGCAGCTGCTCCAGCCGTGCGATGTCGTGGGACACGCGTTGGGTGAGGCGCCCCGTCGCCCGCGCCCGCAGCTGTGCGATGAGCGCGCGCTGCTCGCCGACGTCCGGGACGACGCGCTTGGCGGCATCCGTCGGGGTCGACGCGCGCAGGTCGGCGACGTCGTCCAGCAGCGGGTGGTCGTTCTCGTGGCCGATGGCGCTGACCACGGGGGTGGCAGCCGCAGCCACGGCGCGCACGAGGCGCTCGTCGCTGAAGCCCAGCAGCGTCTGCGGGTCGCCGCCGCCGCGGGCGATGATGATGACGTCGACGTCGGGGTCGGCGTCCAGTCGGGCGAGCGCCGCGAGCACCTCCGGGACGCTGCGGTCGCCCTGCACGGCAGCGTAGGCGGTGCGGAAGCGCACCTGGGGCCAGCGCAGCTCGGCATTGCGCAGCACGTCCTTCTCGGCATCCGATCTCTCCCCGGTGATCAGGCCGATGCAGTGGGGGAGGAACGGGATGCTCTTCTTGCGCGCCGGATCGAACAGCCCTTCCTGACGCAGCTGGGCGCGCAGCTTCTCCAGCCGCTCCAGCTGGTCGCCCAGGCCGACGTGCCTCATGGCCGAGACGATGAAGCTGAAATCGCCGCCCTTGACGAAGTAGTCGGCCTTGACGGCGGCGACCACGTGGTCGCCGATCGCGAGGTCGTTCGGCAGGCGCGCCCGCACGCTCGACCACACCCGGATCGAGATCTGCGCGTCGGAGCGGAGATCCTTCATCCGGGCGAACACATTGCCCGCGCGCACGTTCCACGAGGTGATCTCGCCCTCCACCCACACCGTGCTCCACCGTGCGACGAAGTCGCGGATCGTCCCGTTGAGCCGCGCGACCGAGGTCGGCGCATCCGCGGACGAGTCACGGGGCGCCACGGAGTCTGCGGGCGGCGGCTGGCCGGGGATCGCGGCGGCTTCGAAGGCGGTCATGACTCCATTGTTCCGGATGCCATCGACACCGCCGTCCGGATGCCGTGGGCGCGGCCGCTCGGGGCGCCGCGGCCCCGGCATCCGTCCCGCTGCGCCGGATGCCGGCTCCCGGCCCTTCACCAGCCGGCATCGGTAGGCTGGAGGGGTGAGCGCAACCATCGTCAGGCTTCCCGAGCCCCCGCGTCCCGCGCGTCGGCGCGCGCCCCTGGAGGACCGCCCCGTCGACGGGGCCAAGCGGGTGCTGCTGGCCGCACCGCGCGGCTACTGCGCCGGGGTGGACCGCGCCGTCATCGCGGTGGAGAAGGCGCTGGAACGCTACGGCTCGCCGGTGTACGTGCGCAAGCAGATCGTGCACAACATCCACGTGGTGACCGAGCTCGAGAAGAAGGGCGCGATCTTCGTCGACCAGGTCAACGAGGTGCCCGAGGGCTCGCATGTCGTCTTCAGCGCGCACGGCGTCGCCCCGTCGGTCGTGCAGGAGGCATCCGCCCGGCAGCTGCACGCGATCGACGCCACCTGTCCGCTGGTGACCAAGGTGCACCGCGAGGCGGTGCGCTTCGCCCGCGACGACTACGAGATCCTCCTGATCGGCCACGACGGGCACGAGGAGGTGGAGGGCACCGCCGGGCACGCACCGGACCGGGTCACGATCGTCAACTCCCCCGAGGAGGCCGACACCGTCCAGGTCAAGGACCCCTCGAAGGTCGTCTGGCTGTCGCAGACCACGCTCTCCGTCGACGAGACGATGGAGACCGTCGATCGGCTCCGCGCTCGCTTCCCCGAGCTGCACAATCCGCCGTCGGATGACATCTGCTACGCCACCCAGAACCGTCAGGTGGCGATCAAGAAGGTCGCCCGTGAGGCGGACCTGGTGATCGTGGTCGGGTCGGCGAACTCGTCCAACAGCGTCCGCCTGGTCGAGGTCGCGCGTGAGTACGGCGCGAAGGCCGCGTACCGCGTGGACTACGCCGACGAGGTGCGGCAGGAGTGGCTGGACGGCGTGCGCACGGTGGGCGTCACCAGCGGCGCCTCGGTGCCGGAGGTGCTGGTGCGCGAGGTGCTCGATGCTCTCAGCGAGGCCGGCTACGCGGATGTCGAGGAGGTCCGCACGGCGGAAGAGGACCTCATGTTCTCCCTCCCCAAGGAGCTGCGGCAGGATGCCGACGGCAAGCGCGACGAGCGTGCGCTGGGCGGCCGCACCCGCCGCTCCGCCCGCTGAGCGGGCCGTCCGGCCCCACGCGACCCCCGCTGACCCCGATGCGAGGAGTTCACGGCGGCGCCCAAGGCTCGACCGGTAGCGTGGGACCATGAGCGTCGACAGACCGCAGTACGGCGAGTACGCCTCGCCCGAGGAGCAGCGCGCCCGAGCGGGCCTGCCTCCGCTGGAGCAGGGTCCGACGGCATCCGCTCAGGTCCCTCCGGTCGTGACGCCCGGCCGCGATGCCGACCGCTCTCAGGGCGCCGCGGGACGACTGATCACCTTCGTTCTGCTCGGCTTCGGCCTCGTCAACGTGCTCTCCTCCATCCCCGGCCTGGTCGATCTGTCCTCCGCGCTGCAGCAGTCCCTCGACCTGCTCGGTCTCGAGGGCACCTTCACGAACCATGCGGGTGCGCGGACGTGGGGCGTCGCGGCGGCCGTGGTGATGCTGATCGGGTATGCGATGACGGTGTGGTTGTCGGTGCGCCGGATCCGCCGGGCGCGCTCGTCATGGTGGATCCCCCTGCTGGGGTTCGTCATGACGATGATCGCCGTGTCGATCTGCATCTCCGTGCCGATGCTCGGCGACCCCGCATTCACGAAGGCCCTGCTCACACCGCCCGCCGGGTAGCCTCGGGGCATGACCGCACCGCAGATCGCCTTCCGGATCGCGTTCGCGTCGGTCGATTCCGTCGAGGGGATCGATGCCGTCGAGCGCGCGGAGGACGTCCTGCGGTCCGAGCGCGTGCTGGCCGCAGTCCGCGCCGAGGGCGCACCGCAGCTGCTGGTCCCCGTCACGGACGACGGGACGGTCGTGGCGCTGGACGCCGAGGGGCGGGTGCGCGTCGATCTGAGCGCGTCCCGGCTGACGGCGCTGTTCGCCGCAGTGGGCCTCACCCTGCATGTGGACGGCGACGCCGACGAGCGCGGGGCGGGCGGAGTGCAGGATGCGCTCGATGAGCACGAGGAGATCGACGCAGAGCTCGAGCAGGCGTTCGGCGAGGCGTTCGGGCAGCTCGACGACGCCGGGGAGGTGCCGTGGCCGGATGCCGAGCAGGAGGCGTCCGGCGACCCGGAGCCGGTCGGGGTGACGGAGTTCTCCCGGCGCGGGCCGTGGGCGGCTCGGCTGACCGCACAGCTGCTGGACACCCCCGTCGACTATCTGGAGGCGTCGACCTGGTCGATGTACCGCTACCGCACCGACCGCGCACACGGCGCCGTGTCGGGAGGGCCCGCGGACCATCCCATCATCGAGGTCCATGTGCCACCGCACGGTCAGGCCCGGGTGGAGGTGAGCGGGGTGCACGGACGCACGGCGATGTTCTGGCCGAACGCGGAACGGCTGACCCGCCCGGTGCTGGAGATCGATGAGATCGCGCTGCCCGAGAGCGCGGAGCTGTACCGCCGGATGCTCGGCGAGCTCGACGGATCGCGGGAGGAGCTGGCCGACCTCGGCACGGAGGGCGGCGTGGACCCGGATGCCGTGCGCCGGGCGTGCCTGCCCGAGGCGCTCGGCGGGGTGCGGGGAGCGGATGCCCGGCTGCAGGCGCTCGTCGTCGCGTTCGGCGTGCCCGAGGCGCTCGTGACGGCGGGGCTGGACCTCTCCGGCGGCGGGCGGCGCTTCACGCCGCGCGGGTGGCCGCGCCTGGCGGGGGAGATGCTGCTCGGGGGCCTTGTGGAGGCGGCGCCGCTCGTGCACCGGGATCGTCCGCTGGTCCGGTTCGCGCGGTTCCTGCGCAAGCGCCCGGTGGTCGATGCGACGCTGAGCCTCGCCGAACTGGCCGTCGGCTCGAGCCTGACGGGTTCCCGCCACCGGATCGCCCGGGGGCTGGGCATCCTGCTCGTCCTGGACGCCGTCGTCGACCTGGCGATCTGGGTGATCCGCATCCGCCGCCTCTGAAGGCCGGACCGGGCGTCGCGGCAATAATCGCCCACAGCGCAGGAGGCGCCGCCGGAGTGCATCCGGCGGCGCCTCCTGTCGCGCATCCGATCCCGATCGGGGCGGTGCGGCGAGGGGATCGGGTCAGCTCTGGGACTTGCCGTACGAGCCGAGCTGGCGGGTCGACTCGACCACGCGGGCGGCCATGGCCGTCTCGGCGACCTTGCCCCACGCGCGCGGATCGTACTGCTTCTTGATGCCGACCTCGCCGTCGACCTTCAGCACACCGTCGTAGTTCTTGAACATGTAGTCGGCGATCGCACGCGTGTACGCGTACTGGGTGTCGGTGTCCACGTTCATCTTGATGACGCCGTTGGCGACGGCGGTCGCGATCTCCGCATCCGAGGAGCCGGAGCCGCCGTGGAAGACCAGGTCGAGGGGGTTCTTGCCCGTGCCGTACTTCTCGGCGACCTGCGCCTGGATCTCACCGAGCAGCTCCGGACGCAGCTTGACCCCGCCGGGCTTGTACACGCCGTGCACGTTGCCGAAGGTGAGAGCGGCGATGTAGCGGCCCTGCTCGCCCATGCCGAGCGCCTGGATCGCCTGGTCGACATCCGCGAAGGTGGTGTACAGCGCCTCGTTGGATCCCTCGTGGCTGACGCCGTCCTCCTCGCCGCCGACGACGCCGATCTCCACCTCGAGGATCGCGTTGATGGCCTTCATGCGGGGGAGCAGATCCTTGGCGATCTTGATGTTCTCCGCGAGCGGCACGGCGGAGCCGTCCCACATGTGCGACTGGAAGATCGGGTTGCGACCCGCCTTCACCTCCTCCTCGCTGGCGGCGATGAGGGGCTCGACGAAGCCGCCCAGGGCGTCCTTCGGGCAGTGGTCGGTGTGCAGCGCCACCGTGACGGGATAGCTCTTGGCGACCTCCGTCGCGTAGCGCGCGAACGCCAGCGCACCGGTGGCGCGGGCCTTGACGGTGTGGCCGGCGAAGTAGTCGGCACCACCCGTGGTGACCTGGATGATGCCGTCGGAGCCGGCCTCGGTCAGCCCCTGCAGCACCGCGTTGATGGTCTGCGAGCTGGAGACGTTGAAAGCGGGGTACGCGAAGCCACCGGCCTTCGCGCGGTCGAGCATCTCTGCGTACTGGTCGGGTGTGGCGACGGGCATGGAATCTCCTGCTTCTGACGGGCGGGGTCATGCTCACTTTAGCCGCGTGGATGTCGATTCTTCTCAGCTGTTGCGAGACGGCCGAGCAGTCTTCTTGCTGTCGGGTTAAGAACATCGAATCCTTCATTCCATAATCGAGAAAACTCGACGTTTTCCGCTTGGCTGATCGTTATGCTGACCGCATGGTGAGCCTCACAGCCGATCTCAGTCCCCTCCGCCCCGACCGCAACCTCGCACTGGAGCTGGTGCGCGCGACGGAGGCGGCGGCGATACGCGCCGTCCCCTTCATCGGCCGTGGCGCCAAGGAGGCCGCGGACGGCGCTGCCGTCGACGCGATGCGCGCGTTCCTCGGAACCGTCGACTTCCAGGGTCGCGTCGTCATCGGAGAGGGCGAGAAGGACAACGCGCCGATGCTGTTCAACGGCGAGCAGGTGGGCACGGGGCGCGGGCCGGAGTGCGACATCGCCGTCGACCCCATCGACGGCACCTCGCTGACCGCCGCCGGCCGGCAGAACGCGCTGTCGGTGCTGGCCGTCTCGGACCGTGGCACGATGCTGGACGCGTCGAGCGTCTTCTACATGGACAAGCTCGTCACCGGTCCCGCCGGCGTCGGTGTCGTCGACATCCGTCTCCCCATCGGGGAGAACATCCGTCGCCTCGCGAAGGCGCTCGGCAAGCCCGTGGAGGAGATGGTCGTCTCGGTGCTGAACAGGCCGCGGCACGAGAAGCTCATCCAGGAGATCAGGGACGCTGGTGCGGGCACCCGGCTGATGAGCGACGGCGACGTCGCCGGCGGCATCAACGCGGCCCGGCACGGGGCGCGCACCGACATGTGCGTGGGCGTCGGCGGCAGCCCGGAGGGCATCGTCACCGCCTGCGCGATCAAGGCGCTGGGCGGCCACATCCAGGGTGTCCTGTGGCCCCGTGACGACGAGGAGCGCCAGCGCGGCATCGATGCGGGCCTCGACATGGACAAGGTGTACGAGGCGGACGACCTCGTCAAGGGCAACAACACGATCTTCGTCGCGACCGGCGTCACGGACGGGCAGCTCGTGCGCGGGGTGCGCCGGGAGGCGCAGTACCTGTACACCGAGAGCATCGTGCTGCGCAGCGCGTCGGGTACCCTTCGCCGGATCGTCTCCGACCACTTGGTGTCCAAGTGGCTCTGAGCGTGGCGGGCAGCCGGCGCTGACGGGCGTCGCCTCCGACGGTGCTCCTGCCCCGGCACGGCCGGCCCGAGAAGCGACTCGTCGCGGACCAGGTGCCACTCTCCGCCGCCTGCTACCGGAATTCCCAGCGTCGGCTGGCACAATGGAGCAGGAACCGGTGCGCCCGTGCGCCGGCATGGCCACGGACAGGAGAGCTCGGGATGTCAGCGCACGAGCAGTTCGAGAAGCCGAGCCACGCTCAGCACATCACCACGAAGACCGGGCGCATCCTGCGCGTCACCGAGGAGCAGCTCGCCGCCGCGCAGAAGACCGCGACTGCGCGCCCCGGCACGGCACAGGCCATCGTCGATCCCGCCCGCCGGAAGGACGTGCTCTTCCGCGTGCGCCGCGAAGAAGGGCACGAGATCAGTTCGTGGTGGATGATCGGCGCCTTCGTGCTGACCTCCGGCATCGTGATCGCCCTGCTGTCGGGAGTGCCCGGAGGCGCCTGAGTCGACGGCATCCGCCGGTCGCCCCCGCAGGCGGATGCGGACGGTCGCGTGCGTTCCGTGCCGTCAGGCCACGGCGCGCGCCGGACGCGAAGCCTGCGGCCCCGTCAGACGGATGCCGAGAGCAGAGCCCAACGCATCCACATCCGACGCCCCCGCGCGTCGGGCGGCGTCGATGATGATCTGCGCGCAGGCCCGGGCATCCGCCAGCGCGTCGTGGTGGGGGAACGCACCGAACCCGGCGACCTCCGCGGCTCTGGGCAGCTTGTAGGAGTCCAGATCATAGGTCTTGCGGGCCACGGCCAGCGAGCACAGCGAGCGGTACGGGGGAGCGTCGAGACCGGTCGCCTCGCAGGCCCGGCGCAGCACGTTCATGTCGAAGCCGGCGTTGTGGGCGACCAGTACGTCCTTCCCGGCGAACGCGCACAGGCGCCCGATCTGCTGCGTCCAGGAGTCCGCGTCCGCGACATCCTGCGCACGGAGCCCGTGGATCTTCGTGTTCCACTCGTTGAAGTCGTCGTGACCGGCGGGTGGCCGGATCAGCCAGCCGGTCTGCGCGATGACCCGCCCGTCGCGCACGCGGACGAGTCCGACGGAGCAGGCGGAGGCGGGGCTGGAGTTCGCCGTCTCGAAGTCGATCGCGGTGAAGTCCAGAGGCACCGTCCAACTCTCGTCCTCTCACCCGGGCTGACGTGGCAGGCTCGCCGTAGACTGTGCAGGTGAGTGATGAGCGAGCGACCTCCTTCGGCGCGCAGGCCGACACGTACGAAGCCGCGCGGCCGGACTATCCCTTCGAGGCCGTCGCGTGGATGCTGGCGGCGCTGCCGCACGATTCGCGGCGCATCGCCGACGTCGGAGCGGGGACCGGAAAGCTGACGCGCGTTCTCATCGCCGCGTCGGATGCCGAGGTCGTGGCCGTCGACCCGGATGCCGCGATGCTCGCCAAGCTGCACACGACCGTGCCGGGTGTGGCGACCTTTCCCGGCACGGCGGAATCGCTGCCGTTCTCGGATGCCGAGCTGGACGCCGCGGTGATGGGTCAGGCCTGGCACTGGGCGGACCCGGCGACGGCATCCGCGGAGATGGGGCGGGTGATCCGTCCCGGAGGCACTCTCGGCCTCATCTGGAACACGCGCGACAACCGCGTGGAGTGGGTGCGCCGCCTCACCGAGATCATGCACGCCAGCGCCGCGGAGGAGATGCTCGACGCCGGCGGCCCGACGGTGGCCGAGCCCTTCGCGGCCCCCGAGTCGCACAGGTGGGAGTGGGTCCGCCCGATGACGCGCGCACAGCTGCACAGCATGGCGGACTCCCGCAGCCATCTGATCACCGCATCCGAACAGGCGCGGGCGAGCATCCATGCGGACATGGACGGCCTGTTCGACGAGCTGGGCGTGCACGGTGATGAGACCATCGGCCTTCCCTACGTGACCGCCGCCTTCCGAGTGCAGCGCCCAGGCGGGAGGTGACCGGGGCGGATCAGCGGCGGGGGAGGATGTCCTTCGCGAGGTCCTCGACCTTGCCGATGTAGCCGCCGTCGGGAACCCTCACACAGTCGTCGTCGATCGTGACGCCGAGCTGCATCTCGTCGGCACCGTACCAGACGCCTCCACTGGAGGCCCCTCCGGTCTTCACATCGAGAGTGATGTCGTCCCGGACGAACCGGCCCATGGGCCTGGCCGGATCGATCTCGACGTCCTGATAGGCACCCGTGGACTTCCATCCGGCCGCGTCGAGCTGCCTCACCAGCGCGTCGAAGCCTCCGGCGAGATCTTCGCCCGCCTTCACGGTCATCCCCGCCCGATACGAGACCCCGGGCGCGGGTTCGCTCTGGCACGTGTCGACGGCGCTCGCTGCCGACACGTCCTGGAGCCCGGCCACGGCAAGAGTCTCGAAGAGGTCCTGCACGGCAGCGTCGATCGTCGCCGCCTTCCCCTCGAGCACTGCTCGGGGGTCCGACGGCACGGGCGAGCATCCGCCGAGGAGGAAGGCGAGGAGTCCCACGACTCCCATCATGACTGCTTTCCCCATCAGGGCTCGTTCCCGAGGCCCGTGTCGGATCGGCCCGGCACGTCGGCGGTGGGCGTGCGATCGATCTCCGGGTCCTGGGGAGGGCCCCACCACGGGTCGTAGGACTGGTCGGCGCCGACGACGTCGTCACCGTGGCCGTCCACGATCCGGCCGAGGTTGTACAGGGACTCGCTGTCACGCTCGTAGTAGCGGGTGTGATCGTCGGTGTTGCGGATGTGGTCTGCGCGATCGACGGATTCGGCTTCGAACCGGTGCGCGCCGAAGTCCTCCGAAGACGGATCCACGCCCAGCCCGAGCCCGAACAGCTGGCTCTTGCGGAGCCAGCCCTGCTCGCCGAGGGCCGCGACGAGATCCCGGCTGTTCCGTCCGTCGTAGACGTGGTCCGCTCCGACGCTGAAGTCGGATGCGTGATCTGCGGGCCCGGTGCCGGGGCTGCCGATCAGGGCGATGTCGTCGACGGCCAGGTCGTGGTCCGTCGCGGCGTAGGACGTCGTGGTCGAACCGTAGCTGTGCCCGATCGCCGTCATATGGGCGGGATGGTCGGCGCGAGACGCGCGCAGACCGTCGACGGCGTCCGCGAGGCGCTCGCCGCCGTCGGCCGCCCGCCCCTCGGTGAGGGTGGCCGGGTCGTACCAGTCCGTCGGCGCGTCATAGCCCAGCCAGAACATCGTCGCGACGCTCGACCCGTCGCCGCTGTGCCGCGCGCTCTCATACAGCAGGGTCGCGTCCCTCACGCCGCTGGGGGCGTCGTCCATCTCCGTGCGGATACCGGGGATCTGGACGGACACGTCATCGGCGGTGTCGAGATCGCCGACGGCGATCGCGACGCGTCCGTCGCCGCCGAACGCCTCCGGGTCGTAGAGCCAGAGCTGACTGCCCGGGTGATCGTTCGTGCCCGGCACCACGTAGTCGTCGGAGTACTTCAGCGCCGTGCGCGCCGCGCGGGCGTTGACCAGTCTGTCGTGGTCCTCCAGGGCGAGCGTGCCGTCGTGCTCCTTCATCTCCAGCTCGGCGAGGTCGGCGTCCAGACGCAGACGGTTGGCGGCGTCGCGGGCTGATGCGGGCAGGCCGTCGGTGTTGCCGATCCGCTCGGGGTAGGCGGCGATGAGAGCATCCTGCTCGGCCTCGCTCAGACCGTTCCACCACCTGTTCATCGCCTCCGGACCGGCGGACTCGGAGGGCATGCGCCGGATCGCCGTGATCGCCAACGGGCTGATGCCGCCGTTGGCTCCCTGCGCCTCGGCGACCGTGTCCGCACCGGTGAAGAGCCGACGCAGGAACTGCTCGTTCTCCGACGTGCGGGTGCGCAGATCCTCGATGTCGAGGACGATGCCGGCGCGTCGCGTGGAGAGGGTGCGAGCGCGTTCCCGGAACGCGGCGATCTGGGCGTCCGTGGCCTCGCCGGCCTGGCTCACCTCGACGACGAGGTCGGTGCGCGTGCGGTGATAGGAGGTGATGTCGCTGGTGATCGTGGTGTGCTCGCTGCGCAGGGTGCGCAGCTGATCGGCGAACACGTCGACGCCGCGGGCGACCCGCTTGAGGGTCTCGCCCATCGGCCGGTGGGCGTTCGCGAAGCGCGTGGCGTGCTCGCCATAGGCATCCGCGGCCTTCCCCCGCCAGTACCCTCGCGCGAGGGCGATCAGCCCCGCCTCCTCGGAGAACTCCGTGAGACGCACGGCGCACTTCAGCAGCGACGTGGCCAGGGCCTCGACGGCGTCGGGATCGCCGTCGGGACGGTCCACGGAGTCGATGGTCTCGGGGATGAGGACCGTCGTCGTGCTCGTCATCAGGCGCCGCCTCCGAGAGCCCTCATGCGTCGCGCGATCTCCGCGTCGAGATTCTCGTACAGCACACCCGTCTCGCGCAGCTCGTCCGCGTACACCTCGGATGCCACCTTCGCCTCGACCGCCGTGCTCCGCCACGACGCGAGGAAGGTCCGCGCGGCGTCGCGTGCGGCCGGGGGAAGACCGGTGACCGTCGTGGAGTCGAGCTCCTTGATGAGCGTGTTCATCTGATCGGCCTGCGCGTCCCAGCGCCGGTCGAGCTCGTACGCCGCCACCGGGTCGTACCGCACTCCGTCGCTCATGCGGCGTCTCCGATCAAGCCCTGGGCACGTCGGCCGCCCACCGGGACACCGGTGGAGTCGAGACGCAGGAACAGGGTGCGGTTCTCGATCGCGTAGCCGAAGAGCAGGTGCTCGTCGCCGAGCCGGCCGTCCCGATCGGCGGTCACCCGCGGCATCCCCCTCGGAGGGATGAAGACCCGCCAGCGGCCGGGTGCCAGCAGCTCGGCGGCAGCGCGCAGATGCACCAGTGCGATGGACTCCTCCACCCCGCCGAGAGCCAGCGTGACGGTGTGGCAGACCGAGTCGTGCGTGGGCCCGGGGATCCACCGGGCCGTGCTGAGCGGCATCCCGTGACCGACCAGGTCGGCCCACACCCGGTCGACCTCGGCGAGGTGCTCGTGGGCGAACGTCTCCGGAGCTCGAGGCTCGAGCCCGGACGTGTCCGGTGCGGGCTGCGCCGGCGGGAGGAGAACGATGTCGAGGTCGGGGTGCCGGCGATGCACGACCGCCCAGAACGGGTCATCGATCTCGTCGGGGACGTCATCGGCCACGGCGGCTCCTCCTCTGCCTCTGGTCTCTCATGCTACGGCCGACCCGTCGCCCGACCGAGGGGACTACTGCCCATGCCGCGTGTCGTCCCGTCGCGGGGATCTCCGGCGCGGGGCCGTGAGGCGCGGTCCCGGTAGACTCATGCCCTGTGGCTCTCACTATCGGAATCGTCGGCCTGCCCAACGTCGGCAAGTCCACCCTCTTCAACGCGCTGACCAAGAACGACGTGCTCGCGGCGAACTACCCGTTCGCGACGATCGAGCCCAACGTCGGCGTCGTCAGCCTGCCCGACAAGCGGCTCGAGGTGCTCGCGGGCATCTTCGGCAGTGAGCGCATCCTGCCCGCGACGGTGTCGTTCGTGGACATCGCCGGCATCGTGCGCGGTGCGAGCGAGGGGGAGGGGCTGGGCAACCAGTTCCTCGCGAACATCCGTGAGGCGGACGCGATCGCGCAGGTCGTGCGCGGATTCTCCGACGGCGACGTCGTGCACGTCGAGGGCGCGGTGAACCCGGCATCCGACATGGAGACCATCAACGCCGAACTGATGCTCGCCGATCTGCAGACGCTGGAGAAGGCGATCGTGCGTCTGGAGAAGGAGGTCCGGGGCAGGAAGACCGAGCCGGTCGTGCTCGAGACCGCCAGGGCCGCGCAGGACTCGCTGCAGCGCGGGGTGCTGCTGTCGGTCTCCGGGCTGGACCTCGCACCGATCAAGGAGCTGGGTCTGCTCACGGCGAAGCCGGTGATCTTCGTCTTCAACGTCGACGAGGCGGTGCTCACCGATGCCGCCCGCAAGGCCGAGCTGGAGGCGCTCGTCGCCCCAGCGAAGGCCATCTTCCTCGATGCGAAGATCGAGTCCGAGCTCATCGACCTCGACCCGGAGGACGCCGCCGAGCTGCTGGCCTCGACCGGTCAGGAGGAGTCCGGGTTGGACCAGCTCGCGCGCATCGGCTTCGACACGCTCGGACTGCAGACCTACCTCACAGCCGGTCCGAAGGAGGCGCGCGCCTGGACGATCGGCAAGGGCTGGAAGGCACCGCAGGCCGCAGGCGTGATCCACACCGACTTCGAGAAGGGCTTCATCAAGGCCGAGGTCATCTCCTTCGAGGACCTCGTGGAGGCCGGGTCCGTCGTCGAGGCGCGTGCGAAGGGCAAGGCGCGCCTGGAGGGCAAGGACTACGTCATGCAGGACGGCGACGTCGTGGAGTTCCGTCACAGTTAGGCATTTGCGCAGGATCTGGAAGGCGACATGGCAGACGTAACGTTTCTCACTCAGGCTGAACCCGTCGATGAGTATGGGCGAGCGTTGTACGCGGTTTCGCGTTCCGTGCTCCGAGCGCATTTCGATGAGTTGACGCAGAGTGATCTAGAGGATCTCAACTGCGATCGCCAAGACGTGACTTTTCGGCAGCTCGCGAAGGTGGTTCGGCTCCACCGTGACAAGGGTGCCCGAGGCGACGGCTTCGAGTGGGCAGTGCACGAGGCGATCTTGGGTGGCGAGCCGCGAGTTACCGACTTGGTGATGGAGGCGCTCCTGAAGACGAGCCCCAAGTCGTTCAGGTCCACCACCGCGCCTACCTCGCTGATGTTCGGGCATGAGCGTGCTCGTCATCTCGGCTTCACGGAGGCTGTAGTCAACAACGCGAGCGGCGATGCAGTTCTACTTCCGGACGGGCAAGGGCGACCGTTCGCTTTCGGTGCGTGGGTGCCGATTGCTGCAAAGGGTGTACGTGCAGAGCCGATCCTCGGCGACCGCATCAAGCAGGTATGGAAGACCGACCTCTTCCTGGGTGGTGAGGATAAGGACAAGTTCGCCGCTGCAACGATCAAGAGCAACTGGCACCAGTTGGAGGACGGGCGCGGTCTTCGAGTTGCAATCGTCCCTCAGGCCCGTGACCTGAGGCCGGGGTATCAGCGCTGGAAGTCGTTGCACCTCGTTGCCCTGCCTGACCCCGATGGGTTCATGGGGCTGTTCAACGATGCCTACGAGGCTGTGGCTGAGGCGATCCTGACAGTGGGAAAGCACGACCGGGGTCACTACTACTACAAGCCGAGTGCGAAGGCGCAGAAGATTCAGGCCCAGTTGGAGAAGTTCGAGCGGGTTAAGGTGACTGAGATTCTGGGCGCTCTCAACGAAGCCGCTCAGCAGAACCTGATCGCCGTTGACCGAAAGCTCCTGTCCGTCGACGCCCCCGCATGGCTCACTCTCAACGAGACCCGAGTGTCGGTGATCGCGCCGAGGCCTTCGTTCGAGAAACTCGACTGACCGAGCGCAGGACGGGGGCGTGGTGGAGTTCCGGTTCTCGAACTGATTCGCGCTCAACGACAAGCTAGAAGAGGAAGCCGCCCTGGTTTCCGAGCGCCGGGCTTGCAGAGCAGCGATGCTTTCAGTGTGGGGCATCATGGGAGCATGGAGATTGTTTCAGCGCTGATAGCCGTCTCTCCGGTGTTGCTTCCTCTCGTGTCCGCGCTGGCCGGTGTGTTTGCCGGGGGTCTGTTGAGCCGCAGCAATGAGAAGAGCAAGCGACTTGGTGAACTCAGGCGTGAGATTGTCCTGGAGTCGCTCGACCAGGCTTATGCGATGGAAGATGCGATGAGTACGTTCACTTCGAATGCGCCGCACGGTGGTTCCGATGCGGAGGCTGATGCCCGTGCAGGGGAGGCAATTGGTCGAGCAATGATCCTTGACCAAGAGATGAGACGCATGCGAGGCCGGGTGTCGGTGATCGGGTCGCAAGTCGTGATCGACTCTTTCTCGCATTTTGACAAGGCCATACACGACTACATGAACGAAGTCGCTCGACAGATGAACTCGGATGGGGTCTTCCGCGGTGCCAAGGCACGAGAGTTTCTTGATCGCTACTCCGATGCACTAGACGACTACGTCAATCAGGCGAGAAAGCTACTGGGGGTGAAGGGGCGCGTCGAATCGCGTCATCGCAGATCGTTCGACGCAGTGCAGGTTGAGTCCGCAACGCCGTCACAGATCGATACCAGTTCGTCGGTTGCTCCTGACTAGTCAGATGCGCGTTCCGCCGGACTGTATTGCGGGTCTAAGGGAGCTGCGAGACGGGAGGCTTCATCGATACGACCCGGTGGTCCTCTCAGCAATACGCTGAATCTGGCTAGCCGGCGAGACGCTGGCGGAACTGGGCCAAGCGCCTGGGCGGACCAGATCCGTGCTCATGCCTATCTCTGACGTAATGTGGTCGAGTTCCGGTTCAACGTGTAGCACGAGTGCTACGATTTGCGGTATGGGCGCGTCAGAACCGCAGATGGAGAGCCTCTCGCAGCGCGAGTTGCGCAACGAGTCCGGACGGGTGCTTCGCGCTGTCGGCGAAGGTCAGTCGTTCGTGCTGACCAACCGCGGCATCCCGGTGGGTCGCATCGTTCCGATCGATGCACCTGCCGCGACGTTGCCGATCGCCAGGCCCGCGAAGCGCACGGGAGGCTGGGCGGCGCTCAAGCCCCAGCCGGCACGAGGCGACCGTGCGATGTCTCGGATCATCGATGAGCTTCGCGAGGACCGGGTGTGAGCGCCATGCCCCTCGTCTACGTCGACACGTCGGCGTTCGGCGCACTTCTCATCTCGCAGTCCGAGACCGAGGCGTTGGTGCAATGGCTCGACCATGCGGATGCGACCCTCGTGTCGAGCGATCTTCTTGAGACGGAGTTGCGCCGGATGGCCGTGCGAGAGGGGCGGGACCAGGCCAGAGTCAGTGCGATCCTTGACGGAGTCTCGCTGGCGGCATTGGACCGGGCCACATACCGGTCGGCGGGTTTTCTGCCGATGCCGTACTTGCGGACTCTTGACGCTCTGCACCTGGAAGCGGCGATGCGACTCGATGTCGATGGCATCCTCACCTACGACCATCGGCTCGCTGAAGCGGCGGCTGCGGCGGGGCTCGATGTCGTCGCGCCCGGCACCGAGAGTTCCGGGTGAAGGCGATCCGGCGGAGCGGCACCTTGCATCGTCTGCATCAGCCGACGCTGAGGCTCGGCTGTTGCGCCGCGTCCTCCGGTGATCTCCGGATCTGATCGATCCCCTCGGGCATGGGCGCGGCCGCGGAGACCCCGCCGGGTCACCTCAGTTCCAGCCGCACACCCGGATGTCCGGCGAAGACCTCCTCGACGAGATCGAAGTACGTCGCACCCTCGCCTGCCAGCAACGCGTCCCGCTGCGCGCGGATCGTGCGTGCATCGAAGACGTCCGGGCGGTGGAGCTTGGCCTCCAGCCATGCCCTGGTCGCGGTGATGCCGAGGCTCTCCCGGCTGTGCTCGTGATCGGTCCACACGAAGACGGCGGGGCCGAGGTCGGCGCCCGGATCGAAGCGGTACAGCACGTCGTGGAGTGCATCCAGGCTCGTGCCGAGCCGCCAGTCCTCGTCCTTCATCAGCAGGTCGTTCAGCTGGACATACAGGTCTTCGATCGTGTCGATACGGGCACCGTCGATGCGGAGCACCCGAGCCGAGCCGTCGCGTGGTTCTGCGGCCATGCTCCGAGTCTGACAGAGCGTTGCGCCGCGCGGATGCGGAGAAGCGGTGATCCTCCAGCGCTCACAATCGACGGGCGTCAGGATGGAGCGGTGGGCGTCGTCACGGCGAACTCGGCGGGCCCTCTGACGGAGAGCGCCGGATCGCGCAGCAGCGCGATCCGGCGGAGACTCAGGCGGCGGGTCGTCCGATCCGGACTCGCCACACCTCCGGGCCCTCCTCGAGGTAGTCCCAGGTGAACTGTCCCTTGAACTCGGCATCGAACTGATACCACAGCGGCTTGGGGTCGTGATCGTTGATGAGCTCGAAGCCCTTGCCGGCCTCCAGCTCGTGGTAGTTCTGCAGAATCAGCTCGTGACGGCGCTGCGGCACGTCGTTGCGTACGTCGAGCTTCGGATCGTCGCTCATCTGTCCTCCTGATCGGTGGGTGGGTTGCGGGATTCGCCGCCTGTGACCTGCGGCAGCCGGGACAGGTGGTGCATGACCCCGTTGAGCCGCTTGGCCTGCTGAGGGTGATCGTCGCGAAGAGCCAACCATGCCTGCGCCGCAAGCCGGTTGGCCGCATCGGGATCGCCCAGCTCGCCCACGGCGCGCAGCGCCCTGAGCAGGAAGCCGACGGTCGTGCCGAGCGTGTCGTCGCGTCCTTCGACTCCCATCCGAGCCATCCCTTCGTGAATAACCACGGTGAATCCCGTGTTTATTATCCACCCTGGCCGGTCAGTCCCGATCGGACGGGCGCCGCCTGGCGTTCTTCGTCTCCGCGCGTCGCCGCTTCTGCTCCAGCCTGCGCCGCTGCGACCCGCGCGTCGGCCGCGTCGCACGCCGGACGGCATCCGGCACGACGGCATCGCGGATGAGGTCGGCCAGACGCTCCCGCGCCGCCGCGCGATTCTGCCGCTGCGAACGCTGCGCGCTCGCCGTGATGATGAGCGTGGTGCCCGACAGCCGTGGGGCGAGCCTCGTCAGCGCACGAGCGCGCTGCGCGTCGTCCAGCGCGCCCGTCGTGGCCAGATCGAGGCTCAGCTGCACGCGGGAGTCCGTGGTGTTCACGCCCTGCCCGCCGGGACCGGAGGAGCGGGAGAACTGCTCGACCAGCTCCGCAGCGGGCACGGTGAGCCCTCGGGGCGCACCCGGTCCCGGTGGTATCCGAAGGTCCTCCACCGGTCCAGTCTGACGCACCGACCGGATGCCACACCTCGAGCCGCCGCACCGTCACGGGCCCCCGCCTGCCGACGCCCGCGGGGCGGACTTGTCCGATCGCGGCTGCGTGATTACGGTGATCGGGGCGGTTCGTGCGATCCGCGCGAGGCCCGGCTACCGTGAACCCCACTGGAGAGCAGACGACCGTGACGCAGATCAGCACCTTCGAACCCGATGGCCGTGCCGTGCCCTTCGCCGACGAGGGCGTCGGACCCGTGACGCTCACGCTGGTCACCGACCGCGAGCTCGGTGCGGACGGATTGAACGTCATCGCCCACTACCTCGCGGAGGAGGCCGGGTTCCGCGTCGTGCGGATCGGGGCCAGGGCGGCGGCGGATGCCATCACCGACAGCGACCGCGCAGCTGACGCGGACGCGGTGCTCGAGCACCTGGGCATCGCCGACACCTGGATCGGCGGGCACGGCCACGGCGGCAGCATCGCGCGCGTCTTCGCCGCCGAGCACCACGACCGGGTCGGCGGGCTGCTGCTGCTGGGCGTCGAGGAGGACGGCGCACCGCTGGCCGACGGCATCCCGGTGCTCATCATCCAGGCATCCGACGACGACATCACCCCGGCCGTGCACGCCGAGCGGCTGCAGGCGACAGCACCCGAGCGTGCGAGCATCACCCGCATCCCCGGTGCCGACCACTACTTCCCGGCCACGCACCCGATCGAGACCGCCGTCGTCATCGAGGAGTACCTCGACTGGGACTGACGAGACACCGCGGACATCCGCCTCGGCCCCTGACTCGGCCGGATCCCCGTGAGGAGGATACTGGAGGGGACGGCGGTCGCCGTCAGGCGTTGATCTGAAGGTGAGCGGGTGATGAGCACAGCGGCGGCCGCGACGGCGTCGATGCCGCCTGTCCGGGGCGCCGTCGCACGCCTGTCGCCGGGGTACTTCGCCGCCGTGATGGGCACCGGCATCGTCTCCATCGGGCTGCACACCACCGGCATCCGCTCGCTCTCCGTCGCACTGATGTGGATCACCGCGGTACTGTACGCCGGGCTGTGGGTGCTGTACGTGTGGCGGGCGATCTTCCACTGGCACCGCGTCGTCGACGACCTGCGCGATCCCGAGAACGCCTTCGGCTACTTCACCGTGGTCGCCGCGACCGACGTGCTGGGCGTGCGGCTCGCGCAGGACGGCTTCGAGTTCGCGGCGGGATCTCTGTTCCTGTTCGCGACGCTCATCTGGTTCGTGTTCGGCTACGTGCTGCCCTGGCAGGTGCTGATGACCCGCGACGGCAGGAGCATCCTCCGCCACGCGAACGGCTCCTGGTTCGTGTGGGCGGTCGCCAGCCAGTCCCTCGCGATCGGCATGGCGCGGCTGAGCCCCACCGTCGATGCGTCCTTCGGGGAGTGGATCGGTCTGGTGGCTGTGCTGGCGTGGTCGGTGGGCGTGATCCTGTACGTCGCGATGGCCATGCTCGTGCTGCTGCGGGTCGTGCAGTTCGGCATCACCCCGCAGCAGTTCGACCCCGCGTACTGGGTCTCGATGGGAGCCCTCGCGATCGCCGTCGTGGCGGGCTCGGCGATCGTGCAGATGGAGCACACGCCGCTCGTGGACGCCGTCCGTCCGCTGATCGCGGCGACGGTCGTGATCTTCTGGGTGTTCTGCCTGTGGCTGCTGCCGCTGCTGGTCGGGGCCGGGGCGTGGCGGCACATGCTGCACCGGGTGCCGCTGCGTTACGAGCCCGCACTGTGGTCGATGGTGTTCCCCGTCGGCATGTTCGCCGTCGCCTCCCTCTCGCTCGGCGAGGCCGACGCGCTGCCCGCATCCGGGGCGATCGGCCAGGTGGCGCTGGCGATCGCCGTCGGAGTGTGGACCGTCGTGTTCGTGGGGATGCTCCATCACCTCCTGCTGGTGCTGTGGGCGTCATGGCGCACCCACTCGGCGGAGAGACGCGCCCGTTCGGGGAACGGCAGCGCGTAGGCGGGGCCTGCGGGCGCTCGCCGCGTAGCATGCGCTCATGGAAGATCATGCAGCCCGCGTCTCAGTGCGCGTGCGCGCCGTCGTCTCCGTGCTGATCGGACTCGGCACCGGCGTCGGACTCGGCATCCTTCTGGGGCCGGCGGCCGGAGTCGTCGGAGGCTGGGGCGCACTCGGCCTGGTCAACACGCTGTGGGTGGTCGTGACGGTGTGGCCGATGGATGCCGCGGCGACCAGAGCGCATGCCACGGCGGAGGACCCCGGGCGTCGCACGGCCCGGCTGATCGCGATCACCGGCAGCCTCATCAGCCTCGTCGCCGTCGGCATCGTCGTGCTGCAGGCGCGTCATGCCGGCGAGGTGGAGGGCTACCTGCTGGCGGGCATCGCGGTGCTCGGCGTCGCCGCGTCCTGGGGGCTCATCCAGGTCGACTACATGCTGCGCTACGCGCGGATCTACTACACCGACCAGGTCGGCGGCATCGACTTCAACCAGGAGGACGATCCGCAGTACACCGACTTCGCGTACTTCTCGCTGGGGCTCGGGATGACGTACCAGGTGGCCGACACCGACGTGACGGTCAACTCGGTGCGCCGTGTCGTGATCGCGCAGACGATGCTCGCGTACCTGTTCGGCGCGGTCATCCTCGCCACCGTCATCAACCTCGTCACCAGCCTCGGCGGCTGAGCGGCGCCGCTGCGCGAGTCAGGGGGTAGCATCGGGGGATGGTCGAAACGCAGAACGACGCGCCGCGACGTGCTGAGGCGACGCTCAACGCGGTGCCGTCCCTCCAGGTGCTGCAGACGGATGCCGAGGCCGGGCTGTGCGCAGACGGCTACTGCGTGCTGCCCGCCGCCGCGCAGTCCGGGGCCCACGCGCAGTCCTGACTGCGGCCGACGGGACAAGACCTGAAGGCGCTCGGGTGAGCAGGTCTCACATCGTCGCCCGGCGGCGCGCCCGCGCGGCCTCCGCGAACCCCTCCAGCGCCTGCACGGTGGCGTCCCACCCCATGCACGCGTCGGTGATGCTCTGACCGCGCACGAGCCCTGCCGCCCCGGTCGAGATGTCGTGCCGCTGGGCGCCCGCGACGAGGTTGCTCTCCAGCATGACCCCGGCCACCGAGCATTCGCCGTCGCCCACCTGTGCGGCGATCTCGGCCGCCACCTCCGCCTGCCGGAGGTGGTCCTTGCCGCTGTTGCCATGACTGGCGTCCACGACGACCCGGTCGGACAGTCCCGCGGCGGCCAGCATCCCGGCCGCCCGACGCACGTGCTCCGGGGTGTGGTTCGGCCCGTCCGCCCCGCCGCGCAGGATGATCGACGTGTCGGGGTTCCCGGTCGTGGTCACCAGGCTCGCGCGGCCGTCCGCGCCGATCCCCAGGAACGCCTGCGGGGCGGACGCCGCCGCCGCGGCGTCCAGGGCGACCTTCAGGCCGCCGTCGGTGCCGTTCTTGAAGCCGATCGGCATCGACAGGCCCGACGCCAGCTGCCGGTGGATCTGGCTCTCGGTCGTGCGTGCGCCGATCGCACCCCAGGAGATGAGATCGGCGATGTACTGCGGGCTGATCGGCTCGAGGAACTCCGTCGCGCTGGGCAGTCCGAGCGCGGTCACGTCGCGGAGGAACCTCCGGGCGCGGCGCAGCCCGGTCGCGATGTCATGACTGCCGTCCAGATGCGGGTCGTTGATCAGGCCCTTCCATCCGACGGTCGTGCGCGGCTTCTCGAAGTAGGTGCGCATGACGATCAGCAGGTCGTCGCGATGCCGTTGCGCCTCGGACGCCAGCAGGCGGGCGTACTCCGATCCGGCATCCGTGTCGTGGATCGAACACGGGCCCACGACGACGAGGAGCCGATCGTCGCGACCCGCCATGACCGCCCGCACCTCGTCACGGGCGTGGGCGACGACGGTCGACAGCTCGTCGGGGACGGGGATCTCGTCCTTCACCTCGGCGGGGGAGGGGAGCGTGGCGAAGCCGCGGATGTGCAGATCGGTCGTACGGTCGGGGATCGTGATGGTGCTCATGGGTCCTGTCCTGTCGGAGGCGGACCCCGTGCAGAGCCCGCCGGAACGGCGAAGGGCAGAGCGGATGCTCTGCCCTGTCGGCTCTGAAGACGTCGGTGCGCGCTACACTCGCGCCGGCCCCTCCAGAGCCGGCCGAAAATACGCGAACCGATGAGTCATACCCAGAACCCTACCGCACGCGGAGCCGGTGCCGCCCCTGCTGGGACATCAGTGCGCATCCGGATGGTCGAGGTCGTCCTCGGGCTTGCGGATGAGGAACGCGCCGACGATGGTGATGGTGGCGATGATCGCGCCGATGAGCACCGACACCCGGGTGCCGGCGGCCACGGCCGCGGGAACCTCGGTGCCTCCTGCGGCGTTGACCACCGCGGAGAAGACCGCCATCATCACGGCGATGCCGGCGGCCCCTGCCACCTGCTGCACGGTCCCGACGACCGCACTGCCGTATGCGTAGAACTTCGGTCGCAGTGACGCCAGCGACGCCGTGAACAGCGGCGTGAGCGAGAGCGCCAGACCCACCGACAGCAGCGTCTGCGCCGTCAGTACCAGCCAGATCGAGGTCTCGACGGTCAACGTCGTGTACAGCCACAGCACGGCCGACGCGAGGAACGATCCCGGCACGAGCAGGATGCGTGTGCCGTGCTCGTCGTAGATGCGGCCGATGAGCGGCCCGAGCAGCCCCATCGCCAGCGCTCCGGGGAGTATGACGAGCCCGGCATCGAGCGCGCTCAGTTCCAGGGCGTTCTGCAGGTACAGCGGAAGGATGGTGATGCTGCCGAAGAACGCCAGGGACAGCAGGAACATCTGCGTCATCGACAGCGAGAAGTTCCGCGAGGCGAACACGCGCAGGTCGAGCAGCGCGTCATCCGCCCTCTGCAGCACCAGCTGCCGCCACAGGAACAGACCCAGGCCGATGATGCCGACCGCGAGTGCGACGGCCATGGGCACCGCACTTCCCCCCTGCCCGAGTCCGCCGATCTGGCTCAGACCGTACACGAGCCCGCCGAATCCGAAGGCCGACAGCACGATCGAGAGGGCGTCGATGGGCGCGCGCGTCGCCTCACCGACGTCGGTCAGCCACCGCCACCCGATGAACATCGCCACGAGTGCGATCGGCAGGACGACGACGAAGATCGCCCGCCATCCGAAGTGATCCAGCAGGAAGCCGGACATCGTCGGCCCGATCGTCGGGGCCAGCGATATGACGACGCTCGTGCGCCCCATGATGCGTCCCCGCGAGGAGGCCGGTACGAGGCTCATGATGGTCGTCATCAGCAGCGGCATCATCACGGCGGTGCCGGAGGCCTGCACGATCCGAGCGCCGATGAGCATGGGGAACCCGGTGGCCAGCGCGGCGAGCAGCGTGCCGGTGGAGAACAGCGAGATCGCTCCGAGGAACATCTGACGGGTCGTGAAACGGCGCAGCAGGAAGCCGGTGATCGGGATGACCACGGCCATGGTCAGCATGAACGCGCTCGTGACCCACTGCGCGGCGATCGGCGTGATCTGGAGATCGGAGATCAGATGCGGAATCGACATCCCCATCGTCGTCTCGTTCAGGATCGCGACGAACGCCGCGACCAGCAGCACCCAGATGACCGCCATGTCCTTGGCGGGGATCAGGGGGGCTGCGGGCGCGCGGGTCACGGGGGCGGTGCCTGTGTCGGCGGCGGGCATGGGACTCCTCGGCTGTGGGGTGCGGATGGGGCGGACGCCCGGTGCGGCATCCCGGCGGATGCGACGGGCCGGCCACGCAGAACAACCCGTCCCGGTGGCGTTTCATTCCCCGGGCCGTCGAGCACACTACCCTGAGGGGATGAGCATGGGCAGAGGCGGACGCGGCGGCGGGTTCCGGAGTGTGGACGAAGCCGCGCAGCGCGCGCTCAACGCCCAGGCACCGGTCGTCAGCGGGCTCGGACGCCGTGTGGTCGAACTGTTCACCCCGTACGGCGGCAGGCTCGCGCTGACGGCGCTGCTGGTGGTGGTCGGCGCGGGGATCGCGGTCATTCCTCCGCTGCTCGTGCAGCGGATCTTCGACGATGCGCTGTTCCCGCTCGCGGGCGGCGGACCGCGGCTGGGACTGCTGACCCTGCTGGTCGCCGTGACCATAGGACTCTTCCTCGTGTCGGCGGGGCTGAACGTGCTGCAGACCTGGTTGACGTCGACGGTCGGCAACGAGGTCACCGGCGATCTGCGCGTGAAGCTGTTCGAGCACCTGCAGGCCATGGAGCTGGGCTTCTTCACCCGCACCAAGACCGGTGTCATACAGTCCAGACTGCAGAACGACGTCGGCGGAGTGTCGGGCGTCCTCACCAACACGGTCACCAGCATCCTGGGCAACACGGTCACCGTCATCGCCTCACTGGTGGCGATGCTGCTCATCGACGTGCGCCTGACCCTCATCGCGGTGGTGATGATGCCGATCCTCGTGCTCATCCAGCGCCGTGTCGGCCAGGTGCGCGCGCGCATCGCCGGTGAGACGCAGGAGTCGCTGTCGGAGCTGACGAGCATCACGCAGGAGACGCTGAGCGTCTCCGGCATCCTGCTGTCGAAGTCCTTCAACAGGCAGAGCACCGAATCCCGGCGATACCAGGACGAGAACCGCAATCAGGTGCGGCTGCAGGTGCGCCGCGCGATGAGCGGTCAGGGCTTCTTCGCCGTCGTGCAGGTGCTGATGTCGAGCGTCCCCGCTGTCATCTACCTCGTCGCAGGCCTGTTCATCAGCGGTGGCGCCCCCGAGATCACCGCCGGCGCGATCGTCGCGTTCACGACCGTGCAGGCGCGGCTGCTCATGCCGCTGATGGGTCTCATGCGCGTCGCGCTGGACCTGCAGACCTCCAAGGCGCTGTTCGCCCGCATCTTCGAGTACCTCGACCTCGTGCCGCAGATCAGCGATGCGCCGGACGCGATCGACACGGCGTCCGCTCCCGGTCCCCGCGGCCGTGTCGAGTTCCAGGACGTCGTGTTCCGCTACCCGGATGCCGCGCCCGACGCGCGCCCGACCCTGGACGGGGTCTCCTTCGTCGCCGAGCCGGGCAGCCACGTCGCCTTCGTGGGGCCGTCCGGGGCGGGCAAGACGACCATCCTCTACCTCGCACCGCGCCTGTACGAGGCCGTCGGGGGCACGGTGCGCTTCGCCGGCGCCGACGTGCGCACGCTCCGGCAGGACGCGATCATCGACGACATCGGCATCGTCTCGCAGGAGACGTACCTGTTCCACTCCACGATCCGAGAGAACCTCCGCTACGCCAAGCCGGATGCGACGGATGCCGAGCTCGAGGCCGCCTGCCGGGCGGCGAACATCCACCATGTCATCGAGGGCTTCGAGCAGGGCTACGACACGATCGTGGGGGAGCGCGGCTACCGGCTCTCCGGAGGGGAGAAGCAGCGCATCGCCATCGCTCGCGTGCTGCTGAAGGATCCGCCCGTGCTGCTGCTGGACGAGGCGACCAGCGCCCTGGACACGGTCTCGGAGCGCGTCGTGCAGGAGGCGCTGGACGAGGCGGCGAAGGGCCGCACGGTCATCTCGATCGCGCACCGGCTCTCGACGGTGATGGGGGCCGACGCCATCCATGTGCTCGAGGCGGGGCGGATCATCGAGTCCGGCACGCACTCCGAGCTGCTGGCCGCGGGTGGCCTGTACGCGCAGCTCGCCGCCCAGCAGGTCGCCGCCGCACGCATCGACGCCGAGGTGCCGGACGACGAGGCGCCCGTCGGGCTGTGAAGTCCTCCGACCGGTGACGCCTCGCCGTGCTCAGCCGCCGAGGACGCCGGCCACGGCCTCCGCGACCAGCGCCGCCAAGCGGCCGGCGATGCCCTCGGGCAGCGGTGCACGGTCGAAGGTGAAGCGCACCGCGGTCTGAGCGACCTCCGGCGCCACGCCGCATGCCACCAGCACATGGGAGGGCTCGTCACTGCCCGCCGCACAGGCCGACCCGCTGGAGGTGATCACTCCGCGCCGCTCGAGCTCCAGCAGCACGGCCTCACCGCTGGTGCCCGCGAACGTGAACGCGGCCGTCCCGGGAAGGCGGCGAGTGGGATGCCCGCTGAGCCGGGCCTGCGGCACGGCCGCCAGCACCCCCGCGATGAACTCCTGCGTGTTCGCGGCCACCGCCGTGACCGTGCGCGCGCGCTCCGCTTCCGCCAGCTCCAGAGCGGTGGCCAGGGCGACCGCCCCCGCGACGTTCTCCGTACCGCTGCGTCGGCCGCGCTCCTGCCCTCCGCCATGCAGCAGGGGCTCGATCGGGACGCGTGAGCGCACGGCCAGCGCGCCCGTGCCCTTCGGCGCGCCGAGCTTGTGCCCGGCCACCGAGATGGCGGCGACACCGGCATCCGCCCCCAGCTGTCGCAGATCCAGCCAGCCGGCCGACTGCACGGCATCCACGTGCACGGGAACAGCGCGCTCGCGCGCGACGGCGGCCAGCGCCGCGACATCCTGCACGGTGCCGATCTCGTTGTTGGCGTGCGCGAAACTGACCAGCGCCGTGTCCTCGCGCAGCGCCGCCGACAGCCTCTCCGGATGCAGGACCCCCTGCTCGTCGACGGGCACGAGCGTGGATTCCACGTCGTGCAGGCGGTTCAGATGGTCGGCGGAGTCCAGTACGGACTCGTGCTCGATGGCTGTCGTGACCAGGTGGCGGGCCGGTGCGCCGGACTGCCGGGCGCCGAGCACTATGCCCTTGACGGCGAGGTTGTTGGCCTCCGTGCCGCCGGAGGTGAAGATGACGTCCCCCGTGCGCATCCCCAATGCCCGGGCGACGCGCGCCCGGGCGTCCTCCAGTGCTCGGGCGGCGGTCTCGCCGGCGGTGTGGTGGCTGGACGGGTTCCCGAACGCCTCGGTCAGGTACGGATGCATGGCCTCGAGCACCTCGCCGCGCACGGGTGACGTCGCGGCGTGATCGAGGTACAGCATCACGCGACTCGCACGTCGAGGCCGAGGTCGAGGGCGCGGGCGGAGTGCGTGAGCGCGCCGACCGAGATCACCTGCACCCCGGTCTCGGCGATCCCCCGCACGGTCTCCAGGCTCACACCTCCGGAGGCCTCTGCCGTGGCCCGACCGGCGAGCAGGCCGACGGCCGTGCGCAGGTCGTCGAGGGAGAAGTTGTCGAGCAGCACCGTGTCGGCCCCGCCGTCGAGGACCGCGGGGATCTGATCCAGCCGATCGACCTCGACGACGACGTGCGTGGTGTGCGGCAGGCGCGCGAGCGCCTCGCGCAGAGCGGATGCCAGGTCGCGGCCGCCCTGACGGAGCACCTCGAGGTGATTGTCCTTGGCCATGACGGCATCCGACAGCGAGCGGCGGTGGTTGCTGCCGCCGCCGCAGACGACGGCGTGGCGCTCGAACTCGCGCAGCCCCGGGGTGGTCTTGCGGGTGTCGGCGATGCGCGCGCCCGTGCCGGTCACGGCATCCGCGTAGGCGGCGGTGAGCGTGGCGATCCCGCTCATCCGCTGCGTGAAGTTCAGCGCGACGCGCTCGGCGGTCAGGATGCTGCGGGCGGGGCCGGAGACGGAGGCCAGCGCGTCACCGGCGTCGAACCGGTCTCCGTCGGCGGCGTGCAGGTCGACGTGCACGCCCGGATCGGTGAGGGTGAACGCGGCGGCGAACACCTCGCCGCCGCTGAGCACCCCGGCTTCGCGGGCGACGAGGTCGGCGGTGGCATGCGCATCGGCGGGAAGCAGGGCGATGCTCGTGATGTCACCCCACGGGGCGTCCTCCTCCAACGCCGCGCGGACGGTGCGTTCCAGGGTGGCGGGGGTGATCATGAGGCTCCGATCAGGGTGGAGGCGAGGCGGAAGTGGGCGCCGAGCGAATCGGTGCGGGCCAGGGCGGCGGATGCGACGGCTCGCGCGACGGCGAGGAGGTTCGCGTCCTCCTGCGCGGCCGCGGTGTCCGGGAGCGGCGGATGCCAGCTGTGCAGGGTCTCGACGGCCTCGGCGAGCCCGTCGTCATCGCGCAGCAGCCCGACTTTCTCCCACATCAGGCGCTGCAGCGCCGCCCGAGAGAATCCGTCCGGCGGTGCCGTGCCCTCTTCCCCGGCCTCCGTCCTGCCCGCGCTCTCGGACCGCGCCCCGGAAACCCCGTTCCCGTCACTCTCCCGGCCCGAAGGCGGCGGAAAGGGCGACGGGGACGCCGGGGAGGGGAGGGCGAGGGAGGCTGCGGCGCGGGCACCGAAGACCGCACCCTCGAGCAGGGAGTTGGACGCCAGCCGGTTCGCGCCGTGCACGCCCGTCCGGGCCGTCTCGCCCACCGCCCACAGCCCCGGCAGAGAGGTACGGCCGTCGACGTCGGTGACGATGCCGCCCATCAGGTAGTGCGCCGCCGGCGAGACCGGCACGGGGCGGGCGGACCAGTCCAGTCCGCGCCGGCGCAGCTCCGCGTCGATCGTGGGGAAGTCGTGTGCGAGAGCATCGCGCCCCAGCCCGGACGCGTCCAGCAGCACCGGAGCGCCCTGTGCGAGGGCACGCGCGGCCACCGCACGGGCGACCACGTCGCGCGGCGCCAGCTCCGCGTCGGGATGCTCGTCGAGCAGGAACCGACGTCGGTCCGCATCCCGCAGCACGGCCCCGGCGCCCCGCACGGCCTCCGAGATGAGGAACGGCCCTGACCCGTCGGCCAGCACGGTGGGATGGAACTGCACGAACTCGAGGTCGGCGACGACGGCTCCCGCACGCAGCGCCATCGCGATGCCGTCGCCGGTCGTGCCGACCGGGTTCGTCGTGAACGGGTACAGCCGGCCGGCGCCGCCGGTCGCCAGCAGCACGGCATCCGCCGCCAGCTCCGTCCCCGACAGCAGACGGATGCCGTGCACGCGGTCTGCCTCGACGAGCAGGTCCGCCGCGAACGCGTGCTCGCGAATCCGCACGTCGCGCGCACGCAGCCGCGCGACCAGCGCATCCGAGATCACCCGCCCGGTGGCGTCCCCGCCGGCGTGGGCGATGCGCGGCAGACTGTGCGCGGCCTCCAGTCCGCGCGCGGTCGACCCGTCCGGTTCCCGGTCGAAGCGGACGCCGGAGTCGACGAGCGCCTCCAGTGCCGCCGTGGCGCCGTCGACGAGCGCGGCGATCGCCGCCGGGTCACCGTGGCCGTCACCGGCGTGCATGGTGTCCAGCGCGTGCAGCGCCGCCGAGTCGCCGGGCCCGTACTGCCCGGCGATGCCGCCCTGCGCGTGCGGCGTGCAGCCGTCACCGAGGGAGCCCTTGACGAGCACCTCGACGTCATGGCCGAGGGCGTCGGCGCGCAGGGCGGCGGTCAGCCCGGCGATGCCGGCTCCGACGACGAGGACATGCATCAGGGCTTGGCCGCCAGCATCCGCTCGAGCGCCAGCCGCGCCGGAGCCGCGACGTCGTCGGTGACCTGGACGCGGTTCTGGACGTTCCCCGCCACCAGCTCCTCGAGAACCCAGGCCAGATACCCCGGGTGGATGCGGTACATGGTCGAGCACGGGCACACGACGGGGTCGAGGCAGAACACCGTGTGCTGCGGGTTCTGCGCGGCGAGCCGCCGGACCAGGTTCACCTCCGTGCCGATCGCGAAGGTCGTCGGTTCGGTCGCCTCCTCGATCGCGCGACGGATGTAGGCCGTCGACCCGGATTCGTCGGCGGCGTCGACGACCTCCGCCGGGCACTCCGGGTGCACGATCACCCGCACGTCCGGATGCTCGGCCCGTGCCTTGTCGATCTGCTCGACGGAGAACCGGCGGTGCACCGAGCAGAAGCCGTGCCAGAGGATCACGCGGCCCTCCTGCAGCTCCTCCACGCTCGCGCCGCCCAGCGGGCGCCGCGGGTTCCACATCGGCATCCGGTCCAGCGGCACCCCCATGGCCTTGGCGGTGTTGCGTCCCAGGTGCTGGTCGGGGAAGAACAGCACCCGACGGCCGCGGGCGAACGCCCACTCCAGCACCGTGCGCGCATTCGAGGACGTGCACACGATCCCGCCGTGGCGGCCCACGAAGCCCTTGATCGCCGCGGAGGAGTTCATGTACGTGACGGGGATGACGGGCACGAGGCCCTCCGCATCCGGCTCGTCGAGCGGACCGTAGACGTCGGCGAGCTGCTCCCAGCAGTCCTCCACCTGGTCGATGTCCGCCATGTCCGCCATCGAGCATCCGGCGGCGAGGTTGGGGAGGATGACGGCCTGCTCGGCGCCGGAGAGCAGGTCGGCGGTCTCGGCCATGAAGTGCACGCCGCAGAACACGATCGCCTCGGCCTCCGGATGCTCCAGTGCGGCGTTGGCGAGCTGGAAGGAGTCGCCCACGTAGTCGGCGTGACGGACGACCTCCTCGCGCTGGTAGAAGTGCCCGAGCACGACGACGCGGTCGCCGAGCTTCCGCTTGGCCGCGTCGATGCGGGCGTGCAGCTCCTCCTCGGCGGCCTCGCGGTACTCGCGGGGCAACTCGCCCTGCCGCGGTGCTCCGGTGGGGATGACATCGCTCATCGAGGAGCCCGGTCCGTACCCGGGGCGGATGTCGAAGTTCCAGGGGCCTTCGGCGAGGTCGGCCGTGCAGGCCGATTCCGTCGAGGCTCCGGTGACGATCGTCTGGACGGCGTGGTCGACGGAGGGGTCGAGAAGAGGGGTTGCGGGCATCGGACGCCACCTTCTGGTCACTTTGACACTTACTGTGTGAGATCAGATTATGTCGATCTGACCAGAAGTGCAATCGCGGCGGTTCCAGACAGGGGCCGGGCACGCGCTCCCCGCAGGGGGCGGCGGGGCGGATGCCGGGCTCAGGCGTCGGCGTTGTACCGGTACAGCCGTGCGGGACGGTGCTTGCCGGTGCGGAACGACTCGGTCGGGACGAGCTCGTCGGACCCCTCCAGCAGACGGCGGAAGTTCGAGGGATCCAGGCGACGGCCCAGCACCGCCTCGTACACCTCGCGCAGTTCGGTGAGGGTGAACTCGTCCGGCAGCAGGCTCGCTGCGATGCGGCTGTAGCCGACCTTGTTGCGCAGCCGGTCCAGGGCGTAGTCGGCGATGCGGTTGTGGTCGAACGCGAGCGGCGGGATGGCATCCACGTCGAACCATTCGACGTTCTCCGGCGCATCCGAGGCGGAGCGCTGCGCATCCACGTAGTCCGAGCGCAGCAGTGCCCAGTACACGATGGAGATCGTCCGCGACGGGGCGCGATCCACGTCCCCGAAGGTGTACAGCTGCTCGAGGTAGCCGGGATCGAGGGCCGTGGTCTCGGCGAGGGTCCGGGAGGCCGCCGCATCGAGGTTCTCGGCGGCGTCGAGCCACCCGCCCGGCAGCGCCCAGGCCCCCCGATACGGCTCGCGGGTGCGGCGGACCAGGGGAAGCATGAGACGGTCGCCCTCCGGCGCGCTGCGCAGCGAGAAGATGACGGTGGACACCGCCACGCGGATGGCGTCGTTCTCGCCCATCTTGCCACTCACACCGAGAAGCCTAGGGCGTCGTGCGACCTGCTCGTCCGCCGACGCGCGGCGCGCCAGGCGCACGGCGCCGTCTGGGCTATGATGAAGGCGCAACTGAACACAGGCCGATGACCTGTGCGGGAGAGTCCGGCGCACGCGACCGGGCACCGAAGGAGCAAGCCTCCCCGCCAATCTCTCAGGTATCCATACCGTGCCGGTCCGGCCGCTCTGAAAAGCGATGCTCGTGCATCCGCCGACGGTGAAAGCCCCACCTCGACCCGGTTTCCCGGATCCGGTCGGAGGGCGAAGCTCTCAGGCCCGATGACAGAGGGGGAGTTCCGAGGACGACCATGACGGCGTCCGCCCGACCGACCGGGAGAACTCCATGACCGACGCCCGCCACACACCGCTCCGCGCGCGCCATGAGGCGCTGGGGGCGGCCTTCACGGACTTCGGCGGCTGGCAGATGCCGGTGCGCTACAGTTCTGATCTCGCCGAGCATCACGCGGTGCGCACGGCAGCCGGCATCTTCGACATCTCGCACATGGCGGAGTTCACCGTGCGGGGTGCGGACGCCGCCGCCTACCTGGACTACGCGCTCGCAGGGCGCCTGTCGGCGATGACGGTCGGCAGGGCGAAGTACTCGCTGCTGCTGGCCGAGGACGGCGGCATCATCGACGACGTGATCGTGTACCGCCTCGCCGACGACGATTTCCTCATCATCTCCAATGCCGGCAACCGCGACGCCGTGCGCGAGGCGCTCGACGCACGCACGGGAGGCTTCGCGGCCGAGGTCGTCGACGTGTCCGACGACTACGCGCTCATCGCCGTCCAGGGGCCCGCCTCCGAGACGATCCTCGCCGCGGTCACCGGCATCGACGAGCTCAGCACCCCCTGGGCGGAGCAGAAGTACTACTCCTGGTCCGACGCCTTCTACAACGGGAAGCCGCTGCTGCTGGCGCGCACCGGGTACACGGGTGAGGACGGTTTCGAGCTGCTCGTCGCGGCCGCCGACGCCGAGTCGCTGTGGGATGCCGTGCTCGCCGCGGGAGAGCCGCACGGTCTCGTGCCCTGTGGTCTCGCCGCCCGTGACACGCTGCGCCTGGAGGCGGGCATGCCGCTGTACGGGCATGAGCTCTCGCGGGACATCCGTCCGGCGCAGGCGGGACTGGGCCGCGTGGTCGTTGCCGACAAGGACCGGTTCGTCGGCAAGGACGCCACCGCGCCCGCCGAGGACGCCCGGGTGCTCGTCGGCCTGGCCGCCGAGGGCCGGCGCGCCGGCCGCGCCGGCTACGCGGTGGTGGCCGAGGACGGGGCCGTCATCGGCGAGATCACCAGCGGCGCCCTGAGCCCGACGCTCGGGCACCCCATCGCGATGGCCTTCGTCGATCCCTCCTTCGCCGAAGAGGGAACCGCAGTATTCCTTGATGTGCGGGGGACGAGGATCCCCGCGACCGTGACCGCCCTGCCTTTCTACCGGAGGAAGAGATGACCGATCTGACCGCCCTCAAATACAGCGAAGAACACGAGTGGGTCGCCCTCGACGGCACCGTCGCCACCGTCGGCATCACCGACTTCGCCGCTGACGCCCTCGGGGACATCGTCTTCGTCGAGCTGCCGGAGGTGGGCACCGAGCTCCGCCGCGGCGACGTGTTCGGCGAGGCCGAATCGACCAAGTCGGTCTCCGAGCTGTACGCGCCCGTCGCCGGCACCGTCACCGAGATCAACCAGGCCATCGTCGACGACCCGTCGCTGGTGAACTCCTCGCCCTTCGAGGACGCCTGGATGATCAGGGTCGAAGTCGTCGACGGCGCCCTCGACGGACTGCTGGACCGCGACGGCTACACCGCGATCACGGAGGGCTGAGAGTGGTCTCCTTCGCAGACCGTCACATCGGGACGACCGCCGACGCGCAGCGGCAGATGCTCGACGCGCTCGGGGTGTCCTCCGAGCCCGCGGACGGGAGCCCCGTCGAGGCGCTCATGCGCCAGGCCGTGCCCGCGTCGATCTTCACGGATGCCTGTGAGTCGGGCGTCCCCGCCGCTGCGACCGAGGCGGAGGCGCTCGCCGAGCTTCGCGCGCTCGCGAGCCGCAACACCGTGAACCGGGCCATGATCGGCCTGGGCTACCACGGCACGGTCACCCCCTCGGTGATCCAGCGCAACGTGCTCGAGAACCCGTCCTGGTACACGGCGTACACGCCGTACCAGCCGGAGATCTCGCAGGGGCGCCTGGAGGCCCTGCTCAACTTCCAGACCATGGTCTCCGACCTCACGGGGCTCTCGACGGCCAACGCGTCGATGCTCGACGAGTCGACCGCCGTCGCCGAGGGGATGCTGCTGGCGCGGCGCGCCTCGAAGGCGAAGACCGACGTGTTCGTCGTCGATGCGGACGCGCTGCCGCAGACCAAGTCGGTGCTGGCCACCCGCGCCGCCGCCGTCGGCATCGAGCTCAGGGAGCTCGACCTCGCCGCCGGCGCCGAGCTGCCCGCCGAGCTGTTCGGCGTGTTCGTGCAGTACCCGGGGGCATCCGGGCGGGTCTGGGACCCGTCGGCCGTGATCGACGCGGCGCATGCGGTCGGTGCTCTCGCCGTCGTGGCGGCCGACCTGCTGGGGCTGACCCTGCTGCGCTCGCCCGGTTCGCTCGGGGCGGATGTCGCGGTGGGGACCACGCAGCGCTTCGGGGTGCCGATGGGCTTCGGCGGTCCCCACGCCGGGTACATGGCGGTGCGCGCGGGCCTGGAGCGCCAGCTGCCGGGCCGGCTGGTCGGCGTCTCGCAGGATGCCGTCGGCCACCCCGCCTACCGGCTCGCCCTGCAGACGCGGGAGCAGCACATCCGCCGCGAGCGGGCGACCTCGAACATCTGCACCGCGCAGGTGCTGCTGGCCGTCATGGCGTCGATGTACGCGGTGTACCACGGGCCGGACGGACTGCGGGCCATCGCCTCCGACGTCGCCGGCAAGGCGGCGCTGCTGCGCGACTGGCTGGTCGAAGCCGGAGCCGGGATCGTGCACGACGCGTTCTTCGACACCCTCAACGTCCGGGTCCCCGGCGGTGCGGCGGCGCTCGTCGCCCGGGCGCACGAGGCCGGCATCCTGCTGCGCCAGGTGGACGCCGACACGGTCGGC
The DNA here is from genome assembly GCF_039539005.1 of Microbacterium soli. Lineage (NCBI taxonomy): Bacteria > Bacillati > Actinomycetota > Actinomycetes > Micrococcales > Microbacteriaceae > Microbacterium > Microbacterium soli. The sequence continues at coordinate 420,031 of NZ_BAABCP010000001.1, read as the reverse complement.
GTCGCCGTGGACGAGACCACGACCGTCACCGACCTGCACCGCGTCGCGGTGCTGTTCGGCGGCAGGCAGGAGCGCGTGTTCGGCCGCGTCGGCGGCGACTCCACCGGTGCCCTACCGGAAGCACTGCTGCGCGAGGACGAGTACCTCACGCATCCGGTCTTCCACGTGCACCGCTCCGAGACGGCCATGATGCGCTACCTCAAGCAGCTCGCCGACCGCGACTACGCCCTCGACCGCGGCATGATCCCGCTGGGCTCGTGCACCATGAAGCTCAACGCGGCCACCGAGATGGCGGCCATCACCTGGCCCGAGTTCGCGCAGCTGCACCCGTTCGCCCCCGTGGACGACGTGGAAGGCACGCTCGCGATGATCGATCAGCTCGAGTCCTGGCTGGTCGAGGTCACCGGGTACGACGCCGTCTCCCTGCAGCCCAACGCCGGCTCGCAGGGCGAGCTCGCGGGGCTCCTGGCCATCCGCGGCTACCACCGCGCCAACGGCGACGAGCACCGCACCGTGTGCCTCATCCCGTCCTCCGCGCACGGCACGAATGCGGCATCCGCCGTGCTGGCGGGCATGAGGGTCGTCGTCGTCGCCACCGACGAGCTCGGCAACGTCGATCTCGACGATCTGCGCGCCAAGATCGCCGAGCACGCCGAGAATCTCGCCGCGCTCATGATCACGTACCCGTCCACGCACGGCGTGTACGAGGAGCAGGTCGTGGAGATCACCTCCGCGGTGCACGCGGCCGGTGGACAGGTGTACGTCGACGGCGCGAACCTCAACGCCCTGCTCGGCTACGCCCGCTTCGGAGACCTGGGCGGCGACGTCTCGCATCTGAACCTGCACAAGACCTTCGCCATCCCGCACGGCGGCGGCGGCCCCGGCATCGGCCCGGTGGCGGCCAAGGCGCACCTCGCGCCGCACCTGCCCGGGCATCCGCAGGCGCAGAAGGACGTGCATGCGGGCGGTCATGTGTTCGCGGGCGGACCGGTCTCCGGCGCGCCGTACGGCTCGGCGGGCGTGCTGCCCATCTCCTGGGCGTACGTGCGCATGATGGGCGCCGACGGGCTGCGTCACGCCACGGCGGCCGCCGTACTCTCGGCGAACTACATCGCCGCGCGCCTGGCCGACCACTTCCCGGTGTTGTACACGGGGGAGCAGGGCCGGGTCGCGCACGAGTGCATCCTGGATCTGCGCCCTCTCAAGGAGGCCACCGGCATCACCGTCGACGACGTCGCCAAGCGCCTCATCGACTTCGGCTTCCACGCGCCCACCATGTCGTTCCCCGTCGCGGGCACGCTGATGGTGGAGCCGACGGAGTCGGAGGACCTGGGGGAGCTGGAGCGGTTCATCGAGGCGATGATCCTCATCAAGGCCGAGGCGGATGCCGTGGCCGCGGGGCGCTGGCCGGCTGACGACAACCCGCTCGTGAACGCGCCGCACACGGCCGCGTCGCTGATCTCGGGGGAGTGGGCGCACGCCTACACCCGCGAGGAGGCCGCCTACCCGGTGCGATCGCTGGTGGCGACGAAGTACTGGCCGCCGGTGCGCCGCATCGACAACGCCTACGGCGACCGCAACCTCGTGTGCGCGTGCCCGCCCGTGGAGGCGTTCTCCTGAGACCGCGTCGAACGCGCCCCGTGACCGCTCGGTCACGGGGCGCGTGTCGGTTGAGGGTGGACGACACGTGCCGTGGATCGGCGACCCGTTGCGCCCGGTCGTGGCTCGTGCGGGTCAGCCCGGCAGGCCGAACAGGGCGGGCCACAGCGCCACGGCGAGCGGGTAGCCCGCGAACGCCACGGCGTCGATGAGGAAGTGTGCGACGAGGAACGGCATGAGTCGGCCGGTGCGGGTGAAAAGCCAGCCGAACAGCATCCCCATCGCGAAGTTGCCCACGAAGGCACCGGGGCCCTGATACAGGTGGTAGCAGGCCCGCAGCAGGCTCGTCGCCACGATGATGGGCCAGGGCCCCCACCCCAGCTGCCGCAACCGGGCGAACAGGTAGCCCAGTACGACGAACTCCTCCTGGATCGCCGCGCGCGCGGCCGACAGCAGCAGGACCGGCACCGTCCACCAGTGCGCGTCCAGCCCTGCGGGATTCACCGCCACGAACCAGCCCAGGGCGCGGCCCGCGAGATACAGGCCGATGCCGGGGACCCCGACCGCCAGCACCAGCACCGCCCCCCAGCCGGCGTCGCGGCCGTACCTGCGCCCGTCGAGCCCGAGCGCCTGCAGATGCGGTCGTCGCGACTGCCACAGCAGGAAGCAGACCAGCAGCACGGGCACGACGGCGAACCCGGCCGAGAGGATCTGGTAGATCAGATCGAACACCTCGCGGTCGCTGCGCGACGGGTTCAGCGTCGTGGTCTGGTCGGCCAGCGGGGTGCTGGCGGTCAGCCGATACGCCAGCTGCACGATCGAGTAGATCGCCGACTGCCCCAGGCCGAGTGCCAGGACGATCGCGATCTCCCACCAGGTTCTCGCACGAGTCACGACTCCGATGCTAAACGGCCCGTTCAGTATCGCCGTGCACCCGTGCGCTATTCTGGAACGTCGGCCCTTCGTCTTGCGCGGCAACCGACCCATCCGATCTCCGATACTCCGCTTAGGACTCCTTGAATGGCGCACGCCCTCCGCTCTGACCTCCGAAACGTCGCAATCGTCGCCCACGTCGACCACGGCAAGACCACGCTCGTCGACGCGATGCTCCGCCAGACGGGCTCGTTCGGCGAGCACTCGCACGTGGAGGAGCGCGCCATGGACTCCAACGACCTGGAGCGCGAGAAGGGCATCACGATCCTCGCCAAGAACACGGCGATCACGTACCGGGGCGTGCACACCGAGACACCGGTCACCATCAACGTCGTCGACACCCCCGGACACGCCGACTTCGGCGGTGAGGTCGAGCGCGCACTGTCGATGGTCGACGGCGTCGTCCTGCTCGTCGACGCCTCCGAGGGCCCGCTGCCGCAGACGCGCTTCGTGCTGCGCAAGGCGCTCGAGGCCAAGCTCCCCGTCATCCTGCTGGTGAACAAGACCGACCGCGCCGACGCGCGCATCGCCGAGGTCGAGGCCGAGGCGCAGGATCTGCTGCTGGGGCTGGCGTCCGACCTCGTCGACGACGTGCCCGACCTCGACGTCGACGCCCTGCTGGACGTTCCGGTCGTCTACGCCTCCGGACGTGCGGGCGCGGCATCCCGCAACCGCCCCGCCAACGGCGAGCTGCCCGACAACGACGACCTCGAGCCGCTGTTCGAGGCGATCCTCGAGCACGTGCCGGCACCGTCCTACGACGACGAGGCTCCGCTGCAGGCCTGGGTCACCAACCTCGACTCCTCCTCGTTCCTGGGCCGCCTCGCCCTGCTGCGCATCTTCAACGGCACGCTCAAGAAGGGGCAGACCGTCGCCTGGGTGCGCCAGGACGGCACCACGCAGAACGCCCGCATCACCGAGCTGCTGATGACCAAGGCTCTGGAGCGCTACCCGGCCGAGTCCGCGGGCCCCGGCGACATCGCCGTGATCGCGGGCTTCGCCGACATCATGATCGGCGAGACCATCGCCGACCCCGAGGACGTGCGTCCGCTGCCGCAGATCACCGTCGACGAGCCGTCCATCTCGATGACGATCGGCACCAACACCTCGCCGCTGGTCGGCAAGGTCAAGGGCCACAAGCTGACCGCCCGCATGGTGAAGGACCGTCTGGATCGCGAGCTGATCGGAAACGTGTCGCTGCGCGTGAACGAGATCGGCCGTCCGGACGCCTGGGAGGTGCAGGGTCGCGGTGAGCTGCAGCTCGCGATCCTCGTCGAGAACATGCGCCGCGAGGGGTTCGAGCTCACCGTCGGCAAGCCGCAGGTGGTCACACGGCGCATCGACGGCAAGATCCACGAGCCCTACGAGCACCTCACCGTGGATGTGCCCGAGGAGCACCTCGGAGCCGTGACGCAGCTGATGGCCAACCGCCGCGGCCGCATGGACAACATGATCAACCACGGCACCGGCTGGATCCGGATGGAGTTCATCGTGCCCGCACGGGGGTTGATCGGCTTCCGCACCGAGTTCCTCTCCATCACCCGCGGCACCGGCATCGCCAACGCCATCGCGCACGGCTACGGCGAGTGGGCGGGGTCGATCGTCGCCCGACAGAACGGCTCGATCGTCGCCGACCGCGCCGGCGTCGCCACCCCGTTCGCGATGATCGCCCTGCAGGAGCGCATGTCGTTCTTCGTCAAGCCGACCGACGAGGTCTATGAGGGCATGGTCGTGGGAGAGAACTCGCGTTCCGACGACATGGATGTGAACATCACCAAGGAGAAGAAGCTCACCAACATGCGCTCCTCCACGGCCGACACGTTCGAGTCCATGACGCCGCCGCGCACGCTCTCGCTGGAGGAGTCCCTCGAATTCGCCCGCGAGGACGAGTGCGTGGAGGTGACGCCGGAGGCGGTCCGCATCCGCAAGGTCATCCTCGATCAGACCGTCCGGGGTCGCGAGACCGCGCGGCTCAAGCGGCAGGATGCGAACGTCTGAGCGTCCACGTCTGCGGTCGGAGGGCCCTGGCTCCGGCCGGGGCGTGCGGCTCGCCGTGCGGGGCGCGGTCGGACTTCCCGGCGGTCGACGGGTACAGGGCGCCGGTCAGCGCACCTCGCTGATCAGCACGGCGCTCGTGGCCGCCGCACGCGCCTCGAACACGTGCGGGGCGTCGCCGGGGTAGGACAGGTAGTCGCCGGGGTGCAGCAGCTCCGGATGCTCGGAGGGGCCGACGAGAGCCTCTCCGGAGACGAGCACGACGTGCTCGGTCGTGCCCGGCAGGTGGGGGAGCGACCGGCGCGGCTGTCCGGGGTCGGCCTGGATGAGGTAGAGGTCGCGCCGCGTGCCGGGCGCCGCGGCGGAGAGCAGTGTGGCCAGGTACGGGGCCGCCGCGGAGGGCACCCCGGCATGGTCGCCCAGGCGGATCAGCCGCGGGGCCGTGCTGCGCTCATCGACGAGGGTGGAGAACGGGACGCCGAGGGCGTCGCCGATGGCCCACAGGGTCTCGACGCTGGGGTTGCCCGCGCCGCTCTCCAGCTGGGACACGGTCGCCTTGGAGACGCCCGCGCGCCGTGCGAGCTCGGACACCGAGAGGCCTGCGGTCTCGCGCTCGTGGCGCAGAGCGTGGGCGATGCGTTCGCGGAGATCCATACTGTTCAGTATGGCAAACGACCGTTCGGTTTGATGTTCCCGGCGAAGGCGTTCAGAATGATGGTCATGCGTTCAGTGAATCGAACACGTCGAGCGGACCCGTCTGATGATCCCTCGCGCCGCGAGGTCTGGCGCGAGGGTCTCGGGGTGGCCGTCGCGACGAGCGCCTACGGCATCTCCTTCGGGGCGCTCGCCGTGGCATCCGGCCTGGACGTCTGGCAGACCTGCGTGCTGAGCCTGGTGATGTTCACAGGCGGCTCGCAGTTCGCCTTCATCGGCGTGCTCGGCGCTGGCGGCATGGCGGCGCTGCCGTCCGCGGTCGCCTCCGCCGCGCTGCTGGGTGTGCGGAATCTCGCCTACGGCATGCGGATGTCGTCGATCATCGGCACCGGGCTCTGGCGCCGCGCAGCCGCCGCGCAGGTCACCATCGACGAGTCGACCGCGGTGGCGATCTCGCAGGATTCTCCGCCGCTGGGGAGGCTGGGGTTCTGGATCACCGGACTTGGGGTCTTCATCGGCTGGAACCTCACGACCCTCGCGGGCGCGTTGCTGGGCGACGTCCTGGGCGACCCGAAGTCCTGGGGGCTGGACGCCGCCGCGGCTGCGGCCTTCCTCGCGCTGCTCTGGCCGCGGCTGAAGCAGCGGCAGGCCATCGCCGTCGGCGTGGCCGCCGCGGTGGTCGCGACGGCGCTCACCCCGTTCCTCATGCCCGGGATCCCGGTGCTGGTCGCGGCGGTCGTCGCGATCCTCGTCGGCTGGTTCAACTGGGCGGGTCAGGACACCGCGCTCTCGGACCGCCGGATGCCGAACCTCGCGAGCGACCAGGGGGAGTCGAGATGAGCGTGTGGAGTGCCGTGCTGCTGGCATCCTGCGTCTGCGTGGGTCTGAAGGCGTTCGGCTACCTCGTCCCGCCGCGGCTGCTGGAAGCGCCCCGTCCGGCGCGGATCTCGGATCTGCTGACCGTGGCTCTGCTCGGTGCGCTGGTCGCTGTGCAGTCGCTGGGGGCGGGGCAGGAGATCCTGGTGGATGCCAGGGTGCCGGCCGTCCTCGTGGCGGCGGGGCTGCTGTGGATGCGGCAGTCGTTCCTCGTCGTCGTGGTGGGTGCCGCCGTCGTCGCGGCGCTGCTGCGGCTGACGGGCCTGGCCGTGTGAGTGCGAGGAGCGCGTGCTTGCGCCCCGCCCGGGGATGCGGGGATAGGCTGTCCGAATGCGATCAGTGATCTCCCGGGGGCTGTCCTGGCTCACCGCGGCGATCGTGGGCGCCGTGTACGGAGTGGCCGCCACGATCGCGCACAGCTACGTGCTGGGGCCCATCCCGGTGGGGCTGATCCTCGGGGCAGTGGCCGGCGCGACGCTGCTGATCGCTCTGCGGGCGCTGACCGGCGACCGCTGGGCGGTGCTCTCGGCGGGAGTCGGGATGATGACGCTCATCGTCGTGATCTCCCAGCGCGGTCCGGGCGGATCCGTCGTCGTGCCGAACACGCCGCTCGGGAACATCTGGATGTACGTGGCCGCGGGCATCGTCCTGCTCGCGGTGATGTGGCCGGACACGTCGCGGCTGCGCAGGCTCTCCGGAGCGGGAACCGCCACGGGGCTGCCGGGGTCGGACGCGTCGTAGACTTGAGGGGTGACGTATGTGATCGCCCTTCCCTGCGTCGACGTCAAGGACCGCGCCTGCGTCGATGAATGCCCCGTTGACTGCATCTACGAGGGTGAGCGGATGCTCTACATCCACCCCGACGAGTGCGTGGACTGCGGCGCCTGCGAGCCGGTCTGCCCCGTCGAGGCGATCTTCTACGAGGACGACCTGCCCGAGGAGTGGGCGGACTACTACAAGGCCAATGTCGAGTTCTTCGACGAGATCGGATCGCCCGGCGGTGCGGCCAAGGTCGGCGTGCTGCCGTACGACCATGCCATCGTCTCGGCGCTGCCTCCGCAGGGGCAGTGAGTGGGGGTCCGCGACCTCGCCGAGTACCCCTGGGACGCCGTGGCGCCGTACCGGGAGCAGGCCGCATCGCATCCTGACGGCCTCGTCGACCTCTCCATCGGATCTCCGGTCGACCCGACGCCGGAGGTGATCCGCGCCGCGCTGGCTCGGGCGACCGACGCGCATGCGTACCCGCAGACCGTGGGCACCGCGGCGCTGCGGGAGGCCATCGTGGCGTGGTACGCCCGGCGTCGCGGCGTCCCGGGACTCTCGGCGGCCGATGTCATGCCGACCATCGGCTCCAAGGAGCTCGTGGCGCTGCTTCCCACGCTGCTCGGGCTCGGCGAGCGCGATGTCGTCGTGCATCCGCGTGTCGCCTACCCGACCTATGCGGTCGGCGCGACCGTCGCCGGGGCGACGCCGGTCGCCGTCGACGACCCGGCCGACTGGCCGCAGGGGACGAAGCTGGCCTGGATCAACACCCCGGGGAATCCCGACGGACGCACATGGGGCGTCGAGGAGCTCGCGGCGGCGGTCCGTCGCGCCCGCGAGCTGGGTGCGGTGCTGGCATCCGACGAATGCTATGCGGAGCTGGGCTGGGACGGACCCTGGGCGACGCAGCCGATCCCCTCCGTGCTCGACCCCCGCGTGACCGGCGGTACCCGATCCGGGCTGCTGAGCGTCTACTCGCTGAGCAAGCAGTCCAACCTCGCGGGGTACCGCGCGGCGTTCGTCGCGGGCTGCGCGCGGATCATCGGAGACCTTCTCACTGCCCGCCGGCATCTGGGCCTCATGCCCCCGGTGCCCGTGCAGCACGCGATGACGGCGGCGCTGCGAGACGACGAGCATGTCGCCCGGCAGAAGGAGCTCTACCGTCAGCGCAGGGAGCTGCTGGTGCCCGCCCTCCGCGCGGCGGGGTTCCGCATCGACGGGTCGGAGGCGGGGCTGTACCTGTGGGCGACGGAGGACCGCGACGCCTGGGACTCCATGGGCCGTCTCGCACGGCTCGGCATCCTCGCCGGCCCCGGCCACTTCTACGGCGATCATTCCGCGGATCATGTGCGCGTCTCCCTGACGGCTCCTCTGGAGAGGGTCGAGAAGGCGGCGGCGCGCCTTGCTGCATCCGTCGTCTGAAGTTTGTCGCTTTTCCCCACTGAATCCATCATCTCTTGGTGGATGTCACAGTATGCTTTCTGCGCCGCTAGGCTGTAGGGGCGATGCGGCCGATCACCGGCAGGCGCTACAAGGCACCAGACATCGTCCACGACGACACAGATGCAGCAGGAGGTTGGCGTGAGCGCAGCTCAGCCCGACAAGGCGACTCTCACGATCGGTGACACGAGTGCGGAGTTCCCCCTGCTGCCATCGACCAGCGGTGCGGGCAGCATCGACTTCTCGACGCTGACGCGGCAGACCGGCTACACCGGCCTGGACTACGGGTACGTCAACACCGCGTCCACCAAGTCGACGATCACGTTCATCGACGGCGACAAGGGCATCCTCCGCTACCGCGGCTACCCGATCGAGCAGATCGCGAAGAACTGCAGCTACCTGGAGACCGCCTGGCTGCTCATCTACGGTGAACTGCCCACAGCCACCGAGCTCGCCGACTTCGATGAGCGGATCCGGCGGCACACCCTGTTGCACGAGGACCTCAAGCACTTCTTCACGGCACTGCCGCACACCGCGCATCCGATGTCGGTGCTCTCGTCGGCCGTCGCCGCGCTCTCGACCTACTACGAGGGCCAGACCGACCCCGCCAACCCCGAGCACGTCGAGCTGAACATGGTGCGCATGCTCGCCAAGCTCCCGGTGATCGCCGCGTACGCGCACAAGAAGAGCGTCGGCCAGGCGTTCCTCTACCCGGACAACTCGCTGAGCTTCGTCGACAACTTCCTCAAGCTCAACTTCGGCGTCAACTCCGAACCGTACGAGATCGACCCCGTCATGTCGAGGGCGCTCGAACTGCTGCTGATCCTGCACGAGGACCACGAGCAGAACGCGTCCACCTCCACGGTGCGCCTGGTCGGTTCGACCGGAGCGAACCAGTTCGCCTCCATCTCCGCCGGCATCCAGGCGCTCTCCGGCCCGTTGCACGGCGGCGCCAACGAGGCCGTCCTCACGATGCTCGGCCAGATCCGCGACTCCGGCCAGAGCGTGCAGCGCTTCGTCGAGCGCGTGAAGAACAAGGAGGAGGGCGTCAAGCTGATGGGCTTCGGCCACCGGGTCTACAAGAACTACGACCCGCGCGCCAAGCTCGTCAAGGAGGCGGCCGATGAGGTGCTCGCCTCCCTCGGCGTCAGCGATCCGCTGCTCGACCTCGCCAAGGAGCTCGAGGAGATCGCTCTCGCGGACGACTACTTCAAGGAGCGCCGCCTGTACCCCAACGTCGACTTCTACACCGGCGTCATCTACAAGGCGATGGGCTTCCCGACCCGCATGTTCACGGTGCTCTTCGCGATCGGACGCCTGCCGGGCTGGCTGGCCCAGTGGCGTGAGCTGAACCTCGACCCGCAGACCAAGATCGGTCGCCCGCAGCAGCTGTACGTCGGCTCGACCGAGCGCGCCTACCCCGCGCGCTGAGCGCGGGAGGCCGCGCCGCGGATCGGATGCTCGGGCTCAGCGCCCCTGCGGGCGGCTGACCCGGCGCGAACCCGTGCGGGCGCGACCGGCGTCTCCGCGCTGCACGCCATCCCCGCCACGGCCGGACCGGCGGCGGTGCGAACGGCCACCCGCCGGGCGCCCGCCGACGGTCTGCGCGGGCTTCGCCTTCGGCCTGCCCTGGGGCTGCTGAACCGCGGGGACGTGCTTCACCTTCGCCGCACGCTCGCCGACGAGCTCGTCGATGATCGCCGGTGTCACGTCCTCGAGCGGGACCGAGACGCGCGCTCTGCGGAGGATGTCCTTCACATCGCGGCGCTGCTCGGGGAGCGTGACGGTGACGACCGTGCCGGCCTCGCCCGCGCGCGCGGTGCGACCGGAGCGGTGCAGGTACGCCTTGTGCTCCACAGGCGGGTCGACGTGCACGACGAGTTCGACGTGGTCGACGTGCACGCCTCTCGCGGCGACGTCGGTGGCCACGAGCACCCGTGCGCCGCCGTCGGCGGGGTCGGCGCTGAACGCCGCGAGGTTGCGCTCACGGGCGTTCTGGCTGAGGTTCCCGTGCAGGTCGACGGCGGGGATGCCGGCCGAGGTCAGCTGCTTGGCGAGCTTCTTCGCGTGATGCTTGGTGCGCGTGAACAGGATGCGGCGGCCGAGACCGGACGCCAGGTCCTCGACGAGGCGCTTCTTGGCGTCGGAGTCGGCGGCGACCAGCACGCGGTGCGTCATCTCGCCGACGGGCACGCTGGCCTCGTCGACCTCATGCCTGACGGGGTCGTGCAGGAAGCGCCTGGCGAGCGTGTCGATGCCGTGGTCGAGGGTGGCGCTGAACAGCAGCCGCTGACCGTTCTTCGGCGTGGCGGTGAGGATGCGCGTGACACCGGGCAGGAACCCCAGGTCCGCCATGTGGTCGGCCTCGTCGAGCACCGCGATCTCCACGGCGTCCAGCGAGACGACGCCCTGCTTCATGAGGTCTTCGAGCCGGCCGGGGCAGGCGACGACGATGTCGACGCCCGCGCGCAGAGCCTGCTCCTGCGGACGCTGGCTGACTCCGCCGAACACGGTGGTGACGCGCAGGCCGACGGCCGCGGCGAGCGGGGCGACGGCGCCGGCGATCTGCGAGGCCAGCTCGCGGGTGGGCGCCAGCACGAGCCCGCGAGGGCGGGCGGCGCGCGTGCGGTGCCCGGATGCGGCGAGGCGCGCGACGAGGGGGAGGGCGAAGGCGATGGTCTTGCCGCTGCCGGTGCGGCCGCGTCCGAGGACATCGCGGCCGGCGAGGGAATCGGGCAGAGTGTCGCGCTGGATGGCGAAGGCGTCGGTCTTGCCGTCGGCGGCGAGCACATCGGCGAGGACGGCGGGCACGCCGAGGGAGAGGAAGGAGGGCATGGGATCTTTCGGAGAAGTGCGCAGGGGTCCTGCGCAATGGTGGCGACGGCGCGGGTTCGCGCATCGTTTCGCCGCTCGAGGTGTGACCGCTGCCGGATGCCGGTGCGGAAGTGTGTCGACGACGCAGACGTCTCGCTCAGCGAGGGGCGCCGGAAACAGCCTAGCAGCGCTGGACGGTCGCTGCTGTGCGCGCCCTGACGATGCTGCTCCGGGGCGTCGCCGTATGTCAGGCGTGCAGCACCGCGTTGAGCTCGACGCCGTCCCCTGTCCGGCGGACGGCCTCGACCGCCCCCGTGAGGGAGTGGCGGCGGAACAGCAGTCCCCGCTGTCCGGAGAGCTCGGCGGCCTTCACCGTGGGTCTGCCGCCCTCCGGCAGCGGTGTCGAGTCGGCCAGCACCACCTTGGTGCCGGCCGTGAGGTACAGCCCCGCCTCGACGACGCAGTCGTCGCCCAGGGATATGCCCACGCCCGCATTGGCGCCGAGCAGCGTCCGCGCGCCGATCGAGATGCGGCGCGCCCCTCCGCCGGAGAGGGTGCCCATGATCGATGCGCCGCCGCCGATGTCGCTGCCGTCCCCGACGACCACGCCCTGCGAGATGCGCCCCTCCACCATGCAGGCGCCCAGCGTGCCCGCGTTGAAGTTCACGAACCCCTCGTGCATGACCGTCGTCCCGGGCGCCAGATGCGCCCCCAGGCGCACGCGGGAGGCGTCGGCGATGCGCACTCCTTGAGGCAGCACGTAGTCCGTCATGCGGGGGAATCTGTCCAGCCCCTGAACCTGGATGCCGTGGCGCTGCAGCAGCGGTCGACGCTCGGTGACCTCTGCCGGCAGCATCGGGCCCGCACTGGTCCAGGCGACGATCGGAAGATGGGTGAAGATGCCGTCCAGGTTCAGGGCATTGGGCCTCACCAGCAGGTGCGACAGCGCGTGCAGGCGCAGGTAGGCATCCGGCGTGGAGGAGACCGGCGCGTCCAGGTCGGCGCGCAGGGACACGCGCTCGATGCGCACGCCGCGCACGTCGTCGGCCACCTCGCCCGTGAACGGCCCCGTCCCGGCATCCGCGGATGCGCCGTCCTCGGCATCCGCCCGCCCGCCCAGGCCGATCCGCGCGAACCAGGAGTCCAGGACGGTGCCGTCGGAGGCGATCGTGCGGAGGCCCTCGCCCCAGACCGTTCGAGTGCTGTGCATCCGTCAACGCTAGCGCGGGACGCCCGCGCACGGCGGGCAGGACGCGGGGGTTTAGGGTGGGGGGATGGTGATCGATCTGACCGCATCCGCTGCTGACATCACGCGTGCGATCTGCGACATCCCGAGCGTCTCGGGCGACGAGGCCCGGCTGGCTGACGAGATCGAGCAGACGATGCGCGCGCATCCGCACCTGGAGGTCAGCCGGCACGGCGACACCATCGTCGCGCGCACCGCGTTCGGACGACCGCAGCGGGTCGTGATCGCGGGTCACATCGACACCGTGCCCATCCACGACAATCTGCCCACGCGGAACGTGGACATCGACGGTGTTCCCCACCTGTGGGGGCGCGGCGCCGTCGACATGAAGGCCGGCGTGGCCGTGCAGCTCAAGCTCGCCGCCGAGCTGACCGCCGCGGACGCCGACATCACGTGGATGTGGTACGACAACGAGGAGGTCGCTGAGTCCCGCAACGGGCTCTTCCGCCTGGCGGCGCAGCGCCCCGACCTGTTCGCCGCCGACTTCGCGATCCTCGGCGAGCCCACCGGCGGCCGTGTCGAGGGCGGCTGCAACGGCACGATGCGCGCGGTCATCCGCACGCGCGGCGTGCGTGCGCACAGTGCACGATCCTGGGTGGGAGAGAACGCCATCCACGGCGCCGCGCCCATCCTCAGCAGACTCGCCGAGTACCGCGCCCGGGAGATCACGGTGGAGGGGCTCGGCTACCGGGAGGGCCTGAACGCGGTGGGCATCCGCGGCGGGGTGGCGGGCAACGTCATCCCCGATCTGTGCGAGGTGGAGGTCAACTACCGCTTCGCGCCGAGCAGGTCGGTGGCGGACGCCGAGGCGCACGTGCGCGCGGCGTTCGAGGGCTTCGAGGTGGAGGTCACGGATGCCGCGGCGGGTGCCAGGCCCGGGCTGGACGTCCCCATCGCGCAGCGCTTCCTCTCCGCCGTGGGCGGCGAAGCGCGCGCCAAGTACGGGTGGACGGATGTGGCGAGGTTCTCGGCCCTGGGCGTGCCCGCCGTCAACTACGGACCGGGCGACTCGCATCTGGCCCATCACGACGAGGAACGGGTTCCCCTCGCCCAGATCGGCGAGGTCGAGCGCGGACTTCGGGCGTGGCTGACCGCATCCTGACTCCCGCCGCCCTGCGGCACTGGGTGCGGATGCCGGTGTCCGGCCGCATCGCGGTCGTCTACCTGCTCGCGCGACTGGTGACGACGGCCTTCCTGCTGCTCGCGGCCGGGCGTTCCACCTCCCTGTCGCGGTTCGGCGTCGCCCCGAGTCTGCGCGAGTTCATCGTCGGCTGGGACGGGCAGTGGTACTGGTGGGTCGCGGTGCACGGCTACCCGTCGACGCTGCCGGTCACGCCCGACGGCCTGGTCGGGGAGAACGCCTGGGCGTTCATGCCGGTGTACGCGTACGTGTCCGACGGGGTGGGGTTCGGCGACTGGGCGGTGGGCGCGCTGACGGTGTCCCTGGTCTCCGGGTATCTGGCGTGCCTGGTGCTGCATCGCATGCTGAGCCCGCGCATCGGGGCCTCGGCGGCGCTCTGGGCGGTGGCCTTCTTCGCCGCGGGTCCGCTGGCCGCGCTGTTCCAGGTGGGGTACGCCGAGTCGTTGTTCGTGCTCCTGCTGCTGCTGGCGCTCGAAGCCGTGCTGCGGCGCCGATACGGTCGGCTCTATCTGATCCTTCCGGTGATGGGGTTCACGCGGCCGAGCATCCTCGCTTTCGCGCTGTTCCTGGGCCTGCACGGGATCCTGCGATGGGTGCGCCGTGATCGCGAACCGCTGCCGGTCCGACATGTCGTGCACATCGTCGCCCTGGGCGTGCTGTCGACGGTCGTCGGGTTCGCCTGGCAGGTGATCTGCGGGCTGGTCACGGGCGACCCGTCCGGCTACCTGCGCACCGAGCTGGCATGGCGGCGGAACTGGATCGTCGACGCGTCGCCCGAGTTCGTCCCCTTCGAGGGGTTCGTGCGGGGAGCGGAGTTCTGGGTGGGACGGGCGGGTCTTCCGCCGTGGGTCGGGTGGACGCTGCTGGTGCTGCTCGTGGCGACGGCCGCCGTGCTGCTCCTGCGAGATCCATCGGTGCGCAGGCTCGGCCCGGAGATCAGGCTGTGGAGCGCGAGTTACCTGCTGTACCTGCTGGCGGTGTTCTTCCCTCAGTCCAGCACCCTGCGACTGCTCATGCCGCTGACCCCGCTGTGGGGTGCGCCGGCGTCGTCGCGCTCGCGCCTGCGCCGGTGGGGGATGCTGGGGCTGTGCCTGCTCGCGCAGTGGCTGTGGATCCTGTCGATGTACGGGCTCGCCGACACCTTCTACCGCATCCCGTAGCGCTCCGAGGTCGCGCACAGGCCGTCTGACCGGCGGTTGTGACGGCCTGACATGTTCCTCGCACATGGTGACGATAAACTTGATGCATACCACCGAGGGAAAGGAAGCCACGATGGCAGCGATGAAGCCGAGGACAGGCGACGGACCGATGGAGGCCGTGAAGGAGGGGCGTCTCATCATCGTGCGCGTTCCGCTCGAAGGAGGCGGACGTCTGGTCGTCTCCGTGAACGACGCCGAGGCCAAGGAGCTTCACGACGTGCTGGGCGCCGTCGTGGCACCCGCCTGAATCAGCACAGCGGAGAAGAGGGGCGACGGGACATCCCGCCGCCCCTCTTCTGCATTCCGCCGTCAGGCGGAGATGCGCGCGAGCTGGAGCAGCCCCTCACCGGTGGCGGACAGCGCCGCGAGGACGGCGGGCGACTCCTGGGTCTCCTGGATGAGCGAGCGGTGCGCGGCGGTGACGGCGTCGCGCTGGACGGGATCGGCGACTCTGCCGCCGGACAGCACCCGTGGCACGAGGACCAGGCCCCCGGTGCGCGCCAGTCGCAGGCCGTGCTCGACGTACTCGATGACGCTCTCCTCGTCGGCGTCGACGAGGACGATGTCGTAGGAGGCCTCGTTCATGCGGGGCAGCACATCCGCGGCGCGCCCCGTGATCAGCCGTGTCTTCGCGGACGGCACCTTGGCGTCCGCGAACGCCTGACGCGCGGCGGCGAGATGCTCGGGTTCGTTGTCGATGGTCGTGAGGACCGCCTGAGGCGCTCCGCGCAGCAGCCAGAGTCCGGAGACGCCGGCACCCGTGCCGATCTCGATGATGGAGCGTGCGCCGACCGTGGCGGCCAGGACGGCGTACTGTGCGCCCACGGCAGCACTGATGGGGGCGGCCCCCAGCTCCACGGCGTGGATGCGCGCGCGGGCGATCGCGGTGGGCTCCACGATGGTCTCGCGGACGAATCGTGCGTTCGCGTCGTGTTCGCTCATGGGTTCTCCTGAAAACGTCGATCACTGACAGCGTAAGCGCCGCGGATGCATCGTAAACGGAGGCGCGGCGGGTAGCCTGGTGAGATGAACTGGGGCCTGGACATGGACAAGCTGCTCCTGATCGGTGTTGTCGCCCTGCTCATCGTCGGTCCGGAGAGGCTTCCGAAGGCTGCCGCGACATTCTCGAGGTTCGTGCGTCGTGCGGGGGAGTACCTGCGCGAGACGAAGACGAAGATGAAGGACGAGCTCGGTCCCGACATCGACGAGGTGGACTGGCGCAAGCTCGACCCTCGCCAGTACGACCCGCGTCGCATCATCCGCGACGCGCTCTTCGAGGAGCCCGCCTTCGACGCGGGCACCGCGGGGAGCGCGACCGTCAGTTCGGACCCCGTCGTCCATCGGCCCGCGCAGCACGCCCCGAGGACGCGTGAGACGTTCACACGTCAGACGCCCCCGCCGTTCGACCCCGAGGCCACCTGAGGCGTCCTCCCGGCCGGACCGTCAGGTCAGCCGCATGGGCAGCGAACGCCCTGCCAGCCCGCGGCCGCGATGAGCGACCGTGCGCGCGAGGTCGATGATGGCCCGTGCGGCGGGGTCCTCCGGGTGGTCCAGTACGACGGGGCGCCCGGTGTCGCCGCCCAGGCGCAGTGCCGGACTCAGCGGCACCGACGCCAGCAGCGGCACATCCTGCCGTGCGCCGTCGTCCGCCGTCGTGCCGAGTGCCGCGGCGACCTCCGCGCCCCCTCCGGAGCCGAACAGGTCGATGACCGTCCCGTCGGGCAGGGTGTACGGGGTCATGTTCTCGACGACGCCGATCACGCGCTGACCGGTGCGTCTGGCCACGAGCCCGCTGCGGATGGCGACCTCGGATGCCGCGGGCTGCGGCGTGGTCACCACGATCACCTCCGCTCCGGGGAGCAGCTGCCCGACCGAGATGGCGATGTCGCCGGTCCCCGGCGGCATGTCGATGAGCAGCACATCCAGGTCGCCGAAGAACACGTCGGTGAGGAACTGATTGATGGTGCGATGCAGCATGGGTCCGCGCCAGGCGACCAGTGACTCGCCCTCGGCGAGGAACATGCCGATCGAGATGGTCTTCACGTCGTACGCGACCGGGGGGAGCATCATGTCGTCGATGCGGGTGGGCTGCGTGCCGGGGGCGATGCCGAGCAGGCCCGGGATCGAGAAGCCGTGCACGTCGGCGTCCACGAGCCCCACCCTCAGTCCCTGCTCGGCGAGCGCGACGGCGAGGTTCGCGGTGACGGTGGACTTGCCCACGCCGCCCTTGCCGCTGGTGACGAGGATCACCCGGGTGAGCGAGTCGGGGCCGAACGGCATCTGCCGCGCGGGTCGTCCGTCACGCAGCTTCTCCGTGAGCGCCCGCCGCTCGTCCGGCGTCATGACGCCCACGTCGACGGCGACCTCGGAGATCCCCGAGACGGACGCGGCGGCATCCCGGACGTCCTGCTCGATGCGTCGTGCCATGGGGCATCCCACGATGGTGAGTACGATGCCCACGTGCGCGGACGTCCCGTCGACGGAGACCTCCCGCACCATGTCGAGCTCTCCGATGGGGCGGCGCAGCTCGGGGTCGGTGACGGCGGAGACGGCCGCACGGACCTGATCGTCCAGCGTCATGACGCGCCCTCCTCGGTGGGAGCCTGCTCGCGGTCGAGCTCGGTCAGCAGCATCCTCAGCTCCTGGCGCAGCACGTCTCGGGTCACGATCTGCGCGGTGCGATCCTCCAGCGCCAGGCGCAGGGCGACGATCTCACGGGCGAGGTACTCGGTGTCGGCGAGGTTGCGCTCGGCGCGCTGACGGTCCTGCTCGATCTGCACGCGGTCGCGGTCGTCCTGGCGGTTCTGCGCGAGCAGGATCAGGGGGGCCGCGTACGAGGCCTGCAGCGACAGCATGAGGGTGAGGGCGGTGAATCCGAGGGCCGCGTCGTCGAACCGCAAGCCGTCCGGCATGAGCGTGTTCCAGGTGATCCACGCCGCGCAGAACAGCGTGAGGATGACGAGGAACGCGGGGGTGCCCATGGCCCGTGCCACCCACTCGGTGAAGCGACCGAAGCGGTCGCGGGAGGGCGCGGGCCCGCGCAGGCCGGTGTTGCGGCCCAGCGGGGTGTCCAGCCGCGAGGAGCGAGTCATCATCGCACACCGCCCTGCTCGACGTCGGCGGCATCATGGGTGCGCCAGTCGTCCGGCAGCAGGTGATCCAGCACGTCGTCGACGCTGATCGCCCCCACCAGCCGGTGCGCGGCGTCGACGACGGGCAGCGACACGAGGTCGTAACTGGCCAGCAGTCTGGCGACCTCGGCGGCGGATGCCGTGACGGAGACCGGCTCGAGGTTGTCGTCGAGGATCGCGCCCAGTCGTTCATGCGGAGGGTATCGCAGCATCCTCTGGAAGTGCACGACGCCGAGGAGCCTCCCCGTCGGCGTCTCGAACGGCGGCAGCGTGACGAACACGGCCGCGGCGAGGGCGGGGTGCAGTTCGTGCCTGCGGATGAGGGCGAGAGCCTCGGCGACGGTCGCATCGGCGGAGAGGATGATCGGCTCGGTGGTCATCAGCCCGCCGGCGGTGTCGGCGCCGTAGCTCAGCAGCGTGCGCACATCCTCCGCCTCCTCGGGCTCCATGAGCGCCAGCAGCTGCTCGAGCCGCTCGGGAGGCAGCTGGGCCAGCAGGTCCGCGGCGTCGTCGGGCTCCATCTCGTCGAGCACGTCGGCGGCCCGCTCGTCGCCCAGGCGATCGAGGATGCCGACCTGATCGTCCTCCGGCATCTCCTCCAGGGCGTCTGCCAGGCGCTCGTCGGGCAGCTCCTCCGCGACCTCCAGCAGGCGCTTCGCGGGCAGATCCAACAGCGTCGTGGCGAGGTCGGCCGCGTGCAGCTCGGAGTACGTCGCGACCAGCTGCTCGGCGGACTGCGCCTCACCGGGCTGCCGCTGCTCGGACACCTCACTCCAGCTCGCGAACGTGGTGGGCCCCTTCGCGAACGGCGACGCGCTGGTCTTGGGTCTGCGGAGGAAGAGCTGACTGATGGCCCATTCGCCGTGCCGGTCCTGTTCGATCGCGGCGTCCTCCACGACCGCCGTGCCGCCGTCCTCGAGCGACACCCGGCGGCCCAGGTACTCGGCCAGCACCCGCGTCTCGCCCGGGCGGGGCTGGAACCGGCGGACGTTGATGAGCCCGGTGCTGATCACCTGTCCGGCGCGGATCGAGGTCACCCGGCCGATGGAGAGGAACACGTGCCGGCGGCCCGGGATCTCCACCACGAGTCCGATCACGCGCGGGGCAGCGGATTTTCGGTACACGACGACGACATCCCGGACCTTCCCGAGCCGGTCGCCGACGGGATCGAAGACGGCGCAGCCGGCCAGGCGCGCGACGAAGACCCGTTGTGTGCTCACAGGCTCAACAGTAGTCGGCGTATCTCACGCTCAGCCGTGTCCGCCCATCCGTTCCCCCGGCGATACGGGGCACCGCCCGACCGAGGCGGGTGATCGAGCGTCGGCTGTCTGGGACAATGGCAGGATGAGCATGATGAACCGGGCTGTGAGCGGCGCCGACATCGGTGAGAAGGTCGCATCGACGCGGGAGTACGAGACCGCGCAGAAGACCGTGTCCAAGCTGATCGCCGGCGAGGTCCCCGCACGGGACATCGCGATCGTCGGGCAGGGGGTGCGCACCGTCGAGCGCGTCACCGGCAAACTGGGCTACGCGGCGGCCGCGCGCTCCGGCGCCATCAACGGCGTGCTGATCGGGCTCGTGCTCTCCGCCATCATGCTGTTCGGCAACCCGGACGCCCCCATCCCGCTGTTCCTGGGATTCATCCTCATCGGCGTCGCACTGGGGATGATCATGAGCCTGGTCACCTACACGATCGTGCGCCGGCGTCGGGATTTCGCGAGCATGACGCAGATGCTCGCCGACCACTACGAGGTGCGCGTGCAGGCGGCATCGCTCGTGAAGGCCCGTCAGGTTCTGGGCTCGGATCGACAGCAGGCGCCGCGCCCCACCGTGGACCTCAGCCAGCCGCCGCGCTACGGCGAGCGGCTCCCCGAGCCCGGCGCGCAGGAGCCCGATGCGAGCGCCGGCGCGCCGGCCGCGGGTGATTCGGCGGCGGACGCCTCGGCATCCGGCCCCTCCGGCGCGGACGCCACGGGCGGCGACTCCCGCGACGTCGATCCGGAAGCGTGACGGCCGCAGCGGACCGCCGGGCGACGGGCCTGTCGGCCTGGGCGCTGGGTCTGCTGATCCTCCTGCCCGTGCCGATGCTCGGCTCACTGGCCGCGGGCGGCGCGATGGTGGCGGCCTACGGGTCTCTGTCCCGCCAGGGACCGCTCGCGAAGGCAAACGCCGCGGCCGCGCGGCGCTGGGGCGCGATCTTCCTCATCGTCTCGACAGGCCTGCTGGCGGCGCAGCTGGCCCTCGGCCTCATCCGTCTCGCAGCGCCTGCGGCGGGGCCCACCGGGTTCCTGCCGCAGGCGCTGCCGATCCTGCTGTACGTGCTGGTGTGCATCGTGCATCTCGGTGTGGTGATCGCGGCGATGCTGCGCGCCCGTCGTGGCGAGGTCGTGCGGTTCGCGTTCCTCGGCCGGCCCTCCTGACCGGGGCACGTTCGCGTCGGCGACCGCTCCCGCCCGGGATCGGTTCGGACGGCGTCGTCGATCCTCGGCGTCCCCGCATGACGGTCGTCGCACGTCCCCACGACGGGCATGACATCCTGGGACGATGATCAGCACCGTGCTCTTCGACCTCGACGGGGTCATCCGGCACTTCGATCACGAGGTCGGGGCGCGCATCGAGCGGCGGCTCGGGATCGCGCCGGGCGAGATCCCTCGGATCGCGTTCTCCGGGACGAGGCTCCAGCGGCTGACCACCGGGCGGCTCAGCAGGGTCGACTGGATCGCGGGCATCGGCGAGGAACTCGGCGACCGCGCGGCGGCGGAGGAATGGGGCGGTCAGCCGTCGCTCCTCGACGAGGAGGTTCTCTCGCTCGTCGAGGAGCTCGTCGCCTGCGGCATCCGTGCGGCCATCCTCACCAACGGATCCGACGCGACGGCCGAGGAGACGGCCGCCCTCGGCCTCGATTCGCGATTCGATCCCATCTTCAACACGGCCGACATCGGGGTCGCCAAACCGGATGCCCGGGCCTTCACCCACGTGCTGGACGCGCTGGGGGCGGAGCCGGGCAGCGTGCTGTTCACCGACGACACGCCGGCGAACGTCACAGCGGCGCAGGCCCTCGGCATCCGTGCGCACCGCTTCCGCGACGCGCGTTCGCTGCGCATGGCGCTGCGGGAGCACGGCGTCGCCCTCGGCGCCTGACGACGGCGTGACGGGGCGCGAATACGGGATCGCGGACCGGAGTCGTCGTCCGCGGCCGCATCGACGAAGATGGATGTCATGGATGAATCAGGTTCCTGCGGTCCCGGCTGCACGTGCGGCGCTCCTTCCCGTGACCTCCTGTCGTCGGGTCGAACCGCTCTTCCCCTGCTGGGCGGCACCGGAGGCGCACCGGAGAGCGAGACGCCCCACCACACGATCGCCCAGGCCGTCATCCCCGCCGGGTCGTTCGTCATGGGCGACTCCTCGGGGGACGAGAACCGCGGCGACGGCGAGACACCCCGGCACGCGGTGGAACTGGACGGCTTCGAGATCGATGCGACGACCGTCACCAACGCCGACTTCGCGCGGTTCGTCGACGCTACCGGGTACCGCACCGAGGCGGAGACGTTCGGGTTCTCCGCGGTGTTCCACCTCGCCCTGCAGGCCCCGGCGGATGCCATCATGGGTCCGGCGACGGGCACGCCGTGGTGGTTCGGGGTGCGCGGGGCCGACTGGGCGCACCCCGGCGGCCCGGCGTCGGATCTCGACGGGCTCGATGACCACCCTGTCGTCCACGTGAGCTGGAACGACGCCGTCGCCTACTGCGCGTGGGCGGGGCGACGGCTGCCGACCGAGGCCGAATGGGAGTACGCCGCCCGCGGTGGGCTCGACGGCGCGAAGTATCCGTGGGGAGATGATGCTCCGGACGCCGGAGGCTGGCGCGCCAACATCTGGCAGGGCAGCTTCCCGCGCGAGAACACCCTCGAGGACGGCTGGCTGACGACCGCCCCCGTGCGGGAGTTCCCCGCGAACGGTTACGGGCTGTTCCAGCCGGTGGGCAATGTGTGGGAGTGGTGCGCGGACTGGTTCGACCCTCACGCCTACCGGCGTTCGGCCGCCCGGGACCCGCGCGGTCCCGAGCACGGTACGGCGCGCGTGCTGCGCGGCGGGAGCTACCTCTGCCACATCTCGTACTGCAACCGCTACCGCAACTCGGCTCGCAGTCGGAACACCCCGGACTCGTCCATGGGTAACGCCGGATTCCGCACGGTATCGCTCCGGGCGGAGCAGTCGTGAGCGGCAGCAGGTTCCCGCGACGCGTCTACGATCGCGGCGTCGAGCCCGATGCGCGGTTCACGCTCGCCAACGAGCGCACCTTTCTCGCGTGGATTCGCACCTCGCTGGCGCTGCTCGCCGCCGGCGTCGCCCTCGAGGCGCTCGCGCTGGGGATGCAGCCCGGATTCCGGCTCGCCGCGTCGATCCTGCTCATCCTGGCGGGACTGGCCACACCGATCCAGGCCTGGCTGGGGTGGATGCGCACGGAGCGCGCCCTGCGCGAGGCGGAGCCGCTGCGACCGCCGTGGATCGCCGTCCCACTCGCACTCGTCGTCGCCGTGACAGCCGTGCTCGTACTGCTCGGCGTGCTGTGGGCGTGAACGAGGAGGGGCGGGTCGGAATCGACCCGGGGCTGCAGCCCGAGCGCACCGCACTGGCCTGGCAGCGCAGCGCACTGGCCTTGGCGGGCGGTTCGGTGGTCACCCTGCGTCTGTTGCCGCCCGTCATCGGCATCCCCGCGCTCGTGCTCGGGTTCGCGGGCGTCGCGCTCGCGCTGGCGGTTCTCATCGGCTCGCACAGGCGCTATCGTCGTCGGCGGGCAGCGCTGGCCTCACCCCTTCCCGCCATGCTGAGCTCAGGCGCGTCGGTGGCGGCGCTGAGCGCAGGAGTCCTCATCCTCGGGATGCTCAGCCTGGTGTTCGTGCTCTTCCGCGGCTGAACGCGCGCGACACGGCGGCTTCCTCGTCTCAACCGCGCAGCCGCGCGATCCAGGCCTCGACGTCGGCGACGGTGCGCGGGATGTCGGCCGACAGGTTCACCGGCCCGTCCTCCGTCATCAGGATGTCGTCCTCGATGCGCACGCCGATGCCGCGAAGCTCCTCGGGCACCGTCAGGTCGTCGATCTGGAAGTACAGTCCCGGCTCGATCGTGAACACCATGCCGGGTTCGAGGATGCCGTCGTAGTACATCTGACGGCGCGCCTGTGCGCAGTCGTGCACATCGATGCCCAGGTGATGGCTCGTGCCGTGCACCATGTACCGGCGGTGCTGGCCGCCCCTGTCCGCGTCCAGCGCCTCCTCCGCGGTGACCGGCAGCAGGCCCCATTCGGCGGTGCGGGCGGCGATGACCGCCATCGCCGCCTCGTGCACCGTGCGGAACGGCACACCGGGCCGGGCCGCCGCGAACGCGGCATCCGCCGCCTCCAGCACCGTCTCGTAGACGCGACGCTGCACGTCCGAGAACGTCCCGCTCACCGGCAGGGTGCGGGTGATGTCCGCGGTGTACTGGCTGTCGACCTCGACCCCCGCGTCGATGAGGATGAGATCCCCGGGGACCACGGCGCCGTCGTTTCGGGTCCAGTGCAGGTAGCACGCGTGCGGGCCGGAGGCGGCGATCGTGTCGTAGCCCTCCCAGTTGCCGTCGCTGCGCGCGCGCTGGTGGAAGACGCCCTCCACGATGCGCTCGCCGCGGGGATGCGAGATCGCCCGGTCGAAGTCGCGGATGATGTCATCGAATCCGGATGCGGTGACCGCGACCGCACGACGCATCTCGGCGATCTCGAACTCGTCCTTGCGCAGCCGCAGCTCCGAGACGAAGCGGGTGAGCTCGTCGTCCTCGCCCACGACGAGGTCGTCATCGCCGGCGACGAACGCGTCGATATGCGCGGTGGCGATGTCGAGGTCCGCCGCGACGCCGGCCAGCGAGGGCCGCGGCCCGATCCAGAACTCGCCGATGGCGGCATCCGAGTAGAACTCGCTCGTGGTGCGGTCGGCGCGCTCGCGGAAGTACAGGGTGACGTCGTGACCGGGAGCCTCGGCGTCGACGGGGCGCGGCTCGAACACCAGCACGGAATCCGGCTCGGCGTCGCTCTCCCACCCGGTCAGGTGCAGGAAGGCCGAATGCGCGCGGAACGGGTAGTCGGTGTCGTTGCTGCGCTGCTTGAGCGAACCGGCCGGCACGACCAGGCGCTCTCCCGGGAAGGCCGCGGAGACCTTCGCACGGCGGGCCGCCGCGAAGGGCGCCTGCGCGCGTGCGGACGGCGGGGAGTCGGGGCGGTCCGCCCAACCCGTGGATATGCCGTTCAGGAAGCCGTGCGGGAAGGGCTGCTTGCGAGGATTCTTCTCCTCCACGACGGCCTCGACGGGGGTCTCGACGACGGTGTCGTTGTCTGCGCTGGTCATGTGCTCCATTGTCTCATCACCAGGGTGTTCCGCACCGCCTGCGCGGTCGGCCCGGAGCGGGGTCTCAGCCGACAGGGTCCAGCTGGACGACGAGTGCGCGGTGATCGCTCCCGCCCGCGTCCGACAGCACCTTCGAACCCGTGGCGCGCCAGTTCGCACTGGCCATGATGTGGTCGATGGGCGCGCCCAGCAGAGCGGGGGCGGCCGAGGGCCACGTGCCCTGCATCCCGTTGCCCGTGCTGCTGGCAGCATCCCGGCACTGTCCCATCGTGCCGCCGCCGCTGCCGAACGAGGCCATGTGGTCGAGGGTCGCGTTGAAGTCGCCGGCGAGGATGAAATCCCCGGCGGGGCACTGGTCCGCGATCCACGACAGGTCGGCCCGCCACTGCGCCATCGCCTCCCGGCGCGGTGCGACGGCGTGTACGGCGACGATCGTCGGGCCGTCGCCGTCGACCGGCATCGCCACGGCGCTGGGCACGGATCCGGTGTTGCTGGAGCCGTCCCGGGAGGAGGTGATCACCGAGTACGGACCGAGATCGGCGGAGATGAGGATCGTGGTCTGCCACGCCTGCGGGCCGTTGGCGACCTCCGGGCGGATGTTGACGTGGTGCACCCACATGGGCCGCCCGGCATCCCGCATCCGGATCGCGATCCGCTCGCCGACCTCCTCCGAGGTCTCCGGCAGCGCGACGATGTCGGCCTGCTGCTCGTCGATCACCCGAGCGATCCGCTCGGCGGGTACGGCGGCGCCGTTGGTGTTCCAGGTGAGCACGCGCAGCGCGGCATCCGTCTTCCCCGGCAGGTCACCGGCGCTGACGCCGCGCAGCCAGCCCACCGCTCCTGTCGCGCCCGCTCCCAGCAGTGCGATGACGAGGATGGAGGCGGCGAAGCCCCGCAGCGGTCTGGCGAACATCATCAGCAGCGCGAGGACGGCGACGACGAGGAGCATGCCCAGCATGAGCGCGCGGGAGGCGATGATCTGCGCGACCGGGAAGACTCCCTCGAGGTGGAAGAACTGCGGCCAGACGAGCACGGCCGTGACGATCGCGAAGAGCACCGAGATGAGGATTCCGACCAGACGTAGCATCGGCGACGAGCCTATGCGAAACGGCTGTGACGCCCCTGGCGGTACGCTCGGAGAATGATCCGTGCAGCGCGCCCCGACATCGCGGGGCCGAGCGATCTGCACCTGCACTCCAACCACTCGGACGGCACCGAGTCGCCGACCGAGGTGGTCCGCCAGGCGAACGCGCACGGCATCCGCACACTCGCACTGACCGACCATGACCGCACGACGGGATGGGACGAGGCCGGGGATGCCGCCGTGGCGCTGGGGATGACGTTCCTGCCCGGTATCGAGTTATCCGCCCGCCACGACTGGCGCAGCGTGCACGTGCTCGGGTACCTGTTCGATCCGGACTCGCCGGAGCTCGTGGCCGAGACCGGCCGCATCCGCGAGGACAGGATCGGGCGCGCGGAGCGGATCGTCCGCAGCATCGGCCGCGACTACGACCTCACCTGGGACGACGTGCTCGCGCAGACCGCGCCGGGCGCCACAGTGGGAAGACCCCACATCGCGGACGCCCTCGTGGCGCGGGGCATCGTCGCGGACCGCACGGCGGCGTTCCGCGGCATCCTGCACCCGCGGACCGGTTACTACGAGCCGCACTACGCCCCGGACCCGCTGACCGCGGTGCGGCTGATCACAGGGGCCGGGGGAGTGGCGGTCATCGCACATCCGGCGACCTCGGGCAGAGAACGGATGATGCCGGTGCCGTACCTCGAGCGGCTCATCGACGAGGGTCTGGGCGGTCTGGAGATCGACCATCGCGAGAACACCACGGCGGGCAAGCGGATGCTGCGGGACATCGCCGCGCGTCATGACCTGATCGTCACGGGATCCAGCGACTATCACGGCTCGGGCAAGCCCAACCTGCCGGGGGAGAACACCACGTCGGACGAGATGGTCACGCGGATCATCGACCGGGCCACGGGTTCGGAGCCGCGGCGGCCGTAGACCTCCGCAGCCGTCGGAACGCGAGCAGCGGTCCTCCGGAGCCGATGTCGTGCTTCGGCCTGCCCGCAGCGGTGCTGACGGGCCGGATCCCTGCGGCGATCGCCGACCCCGGCACCGTGGTCTGACGGGTGGACGGCGCCTCGTCAGTCGGCGGACGACGCGCCGTCTGAGCGCCGACGCAGATTCAGTCCGACGAGTCCGAGTCCGAGCACGGCCATCGTCACCGCCGTGCCGTGCAGTTCCGCACTGCCTATGCCGTGAGCGAAGGCCAGACCGAGCATGCTGGTGGACAGGATCGCACCGAGATAGCGTGACGTCTGGAACAACCCCGCCGCGATGCCGGCGGCCTCTTTCGGAGCGCTCCCGTTCATCCTCAGCTGCAGTGCGAGGTTGCACAGCGCATAGGGGAGCCCCAGCATCGCCAGCGCCGCGACCACGACCCACAGCGGGCTCGCGTCGTCGAAGAGCAGCAGGGCCGCCGAGCCGGCCACCAGCAGAGACGCCCCGAGGATCAGCATCCGCCCGGTGCCGAATCTGCGGATGAGGCGGGACGCCAACGGCGTGGCGATCGCGCCGATCGCGGCGAGCGGCAGCATGAACAGCCCGACCAGGGCGGGAGTCTGCCCGCGTACCACCTCGAGCCACTGCGGGACGCCGTAGAACGCTCCGTAGTACGCGAAGTTGAACACGGCGAACTGCACGTACACCCCCATCAGCGGTCGATTGCGCGTGAGCATGCGCACATCGAGGAACGGGGACGGTGCCCGGAGCTCGCGCCAGAGGAACGCCGCAGCCGCGATCGCCGTGGCCGGGACCAGCCACCACTGCGTGCCTGTGGGGATGGAGAGCATGAGCATCAGCAGGGAGAGCACGGTGCAGGCGAAGAGCAGGACGCCCAGCGGATCGAGCATCCGGAGCAGAGACGGCCGGGGCCCGGACCGCGTCGGCCTCCCCACCGGCGCGATGAAGAACAGCACCGCGAGTGCGGCGGCGAGACCGAGCGGAATGTTCACCCAGAACAGCGCCTGCCAACCGCCGACGGCGACGGCGACGCCGCCGATGATCGGTCCGAGCGCGGCACCCAGGCTGTTCGCCATCGCGATCGCGCTCATGCCGCTCTGCACGTCTTCGGGTCGGGATCTCGCCCGGATCAGGGCGACGGCGGAGGGGAAGGCCGTGGACGTGCCGATCGCCTGGAGCACCCGAGCTGCGAGCAGCAGCCCGAATCCCTGCGAGAAGGGTCCGACCACACCGCTCACCACCACCATCGTCATCCCGGCGATGAACACCCGTCTCGGCCCCAGCCGATCGCCGAGTCCGCCCATCAGCGGCTGGCCGACCGCCGCCGCGAGGTAGAAGGATGACACCACCAGCGTGACGTGGGTGGTGGACACGTCGAAATCGAGCGCAAGCAGAACCAGCGCGACCGAGATCATCGACGAGTTGAGCGGATTGAGCACCGTTCCGAGCGCCAGCGGGAGCAGGAGGCTCCAGCGCGAGGCATCGCCCGCCGCCCTTCCTCTCCGGGGCACCGAACCCACGCCGGTCAGGTCGCCGTCTGCGCGCGCTGCGCGCGGATCGTCGTCGCCGGCGTCTCCGGATCGCTGAAAAGGGTGATGGCGGCGAGCGCCGCATCCTTGATCTTCTCGATGTCCTTCATGTCTCCTCCATTCTCGTGTCTGGCGGATCGCCGTGCGACCGCCGTCGACGTGCGCCGTCGTTCGGAGCAGCGACGGCAGCTGCAGAAGGCCGAGTCCGGCGAAGGCACCGAGCGTGGAATCGCTCGGGCACGTGAAGACCGTCACCGGGATGTTCTTCTTCACATCGGGGGAGACGGCGCAGGCCGCGCCGTCGCACCGGCGGATGCAGACCCCCGCCGGCGGGAGTCAGGCGCCCGTCGGGGTGGCACCGCCCGAGCGGCGACGTCGCCGGCGGCGCTGCGGGGCGGGCTTGCCGTCGCGGTGCTCGCGCGTGGCGTCCCCGTCGTGCGTCCCGGTCCCCTCGGTTGCCGGCGCGGCGCCGGACGCTCCCTCGCCGGCCGCCGAGGTGCGGCGCTCGCCGGTCTCGGCGCCCTCGGCGAAGGTCGCACCGACCCGGTCGGCGCTCGAGCCCCGGCGGCGGCGACGCCGACGACGGGTGGTGCCCTCATCGGTGCCCTCGGCTGCCGCGTCCGCGGCCCGCTGCGGGCGGCGACTCCGGCGCTCCGACGGCGACTTCTCCGCCTTGGGCGCCGTCACGAGCCGTCCCTTGGTGCCCTCGGGGATGTCGAGGTCGGTGTACAGGTGCGGGCTCGACGAATAGGTCTCGATGGGCTCGGGCTGGCCGAAGTCCAGCGCGCGATTGATGAGGGCCCACTTGTGCAGGTCCTCCCAGTCCACGAAGGTCACGGCGATGCCGGTCTTGCCCGCGCGGCCGGTGCGACCGACCCGGTGCAGGTACGTCTTGTCATCGTCGGGGATGGTGTGATTGATCACGTGCGTGACGTCGTCCACGTCGATGCCGCGCGCAGCGACGTCGGTGGCGACCATCACGTCCCGCTTGCCGGACTTGAACGCGGCCATCGAGCGCTCGCGCTGCTCCTGACCCATGTCTCCGTGCACGCCGCCCACGTTGAAGCCGCGGTCGCTCAGCTCGTCGACGAGCTTCTGCGCCGCGCGCTTGGTGCGGGTGAAGATGACCGTCCTGCCGCGGCCCTCGGCCTGAAGGATGCGGGCGATGATCTCGTCCTTGTCCAAGGCGTGCGCGCGGTAGACGATGTGCTTGATGTTGGCCTGCATGCGGCCCTCATCGGGGTCGCTGGCGCGGATGTGGATCGGGTTGTTCATGAACCGGCGCGCCAGCGCGACGATCGGACCGGGCATGGTCGCCGAGAACAGCTGCGTGTGACGCACGGCGGGCACCTTGGAGAAGATCTTCTCGATGTCGGCGAGGAAGCCGAGATCCAGCATCTTGTCGGCCTCGTCGAGCACGACCTCGGTCGCGTGCGAGAGGTCCAGAAGCCGCTGGTTGGCGAGGTCGATGAGACGGCCGGGCGTGCCGACGACGATCTGCGCACCGGCCTTGAGCTGGTCGATCTGGCCTTCGTACGCCTTGCCGCCGTAGATCGCGACGACGCTCGTGGAGCGGTTGGAGGCCAGCATGTCGATGTCCTCGAACACCTGCACGGCCAGCTCGCGGGTCGGGACGACCACGAGCGCCTTGACGCCCGGCTCCGGGTTCGGGCCGAGACGCTGCACGAGAGGGATGCCGAAGCCGAAGGTCTTGCCGGTTCCGGTCTTGGCCTGGCCGATGATGTCCTGGCCGGGAAGACCCAGGGGGATGGTCTGCTCCTGGATCGGGAACGCGTCGACGATGCCCTTCGCGGCGAGGGCGTCGAGGATGTCCTGATCGATTCCGAGATCAGCGAATGAGGTCACAGTATGCTCTTTGCCTGTCCGGCGCGTGCACGGCCGTCGGCCGCGCGAGGGGCGCCTCGTGATGGATCCACGCCGTCACGTGTGCCACAGGCGCGGGGTCCTGCTCCGATGGCAGGACACGACCACCATACCCGACGGCGTGTCGGATTCCCGGAGAGCCGGCCGATGCCGGGACTCGGGTCGGCGGCATCGGCCGGCAGACCGGGGTTCGCGGCCGTCGCCGCAGGAGCGAACGGACCGGCACCAGTAGTCTGGGCACGTGGTCAACTGGTTCTGGAAGCGCAAGCCCCAGCGGCGCACCCTGACGCTGCGCAGTCGAGGGGACGACGGCGGTGCGCAGCGCGTCGACTTCGCCGAACTCGCCCCTGAGCTCAACCGCTTCCTCGGTCAGGCCGCGTACCTGCAGCTCGGCTACTTCGAGACGCTCAGCCGCGGCATCCGGGGCACCGCCGAACTGGCGCGCAAGGAGGCGCTGTCCCGCGCGGCGGGCGCGGCGCTGGACAAGCATCGGGGCATCGTGCAGGTCATCGCCGATCAGGGCGAGGATCCCACCGAGGTGATGCTGCCGTTCCGGGAGAACCTCGACGCGTTCCGGCGCAAGACGATCGGGGAGCGCCAGGAGGAGACGCTGCTGGCTGTGCATCTCACGGCGGGGATGCTCGACGACTTCTACCTCGCCCTGGCGTCCAGCTACGGCCGAACGGGGGAGCGCGTGGCGGAGATCCTCCGCCAGGACGATGCCGGCGACGAGATCGTCGCGATCATCCAGCAGACCATCGAGAGCGACCACGAGTGGCGCTCGCTGCTGTCGATGTGGGGCCGTCGCCTGGTCGGAGACACGCTGCTGGTGTGCCGTGACGCGCTGCGCCCGGGGCGTCTGGAGGCCGATGAGAAGCGCATCGAGCCGGTCTACACCGAGCTCATGGGTGCGCACGCCAGACGCATGGATGCCATGGGGCTCGCCTCGTAGGCCACGGGGCCCGGCGGGCATGCGCCGCATCCCGCGCGGTGCGGGCGCGTGCCCTCAGATGCCGAGCGCGGCCCGTGCCTTCTCATCTCCGCGCGCTCGCAGGATGCCGAGGGTGAGCGTCAGCAGCGCGGCCAGCACGATCCCGCCTCCGATGGCGGCGACCCACAGCCACACGCTGTCCTCGCCGACCCCGGCCCACTGCATGATCGTGTACACGGCGGCCGCCGTCGCGGTCGCGACCCCCGGAGCCACCGCCACGCCGCGCAGCTCGCGCCCGGGCATCAGGTAGTGCAGCCCGATGCCCAGGGAACAGGCCGCGATGAGCGCCAGCAGGATGTACATGTCAGGCGACGAAGCCGACGCGTCGGGACTCCTCGGCGCCCAACTCGATGTAGGCGAGGTTCGCGGTGGGGACGATGTACGAGCTTCCCTTCGCATCGGTGAAGCTCAGGTGGGTGGAGTTCTGCTCCAGGGCGGAGGCGACCTGCTCGCGCACCTCTTCGGTGCTGGCGCCGGATTCGAAGCTCAGCTCACGGCCGGTGTTGACGATGCCGATGCGGATTTCCACGCGATCTCCTCAGGTGTCTGCGAACACCGGCAACTCTACCGGCTGGGGTCGACGTCGGCCCCGGGGACGGAGCGGATTTCGCCGTGGGCGCACAGCACGCCCCAGGCCCCGTGCGACGGAGGATGTCGGCGGGCGCCGCTAGCGTGGAGGGCATGATAGAGGATGCCGCGCAGCGCGAGGTCGTGCACGCTGAGCCGACGGCATCCGCGGTCGTCATCGGCGCACCGGGGACGGGCAAGACCACGGCTCTGGTCGACCGTGTCGTGCACCTGCTCCAGGGCGCGCTGCGGCCGGAGGAGCTGCTGGTGCTCACCCCCAGCAGGCAGGCGGCGACGGCTCTGCGCGACAGGGTCGGCGTGCGCATCGCGCAGGCGACGCCGGGGCCGCTGGTGCGCTCGATCGCGTCGTTCGCCTTCCAGCTGGTGCGGGGTGTGACCGTGCAGCAGGGCATCGAGCCGCCCGCGCTGCTGACCGGCGCGGATCAGGACAGGATCATCGCCGATCTGCTGGCGGGCGACGCGGAGGACGGGACGGGGCGCTGGCCGGACACGCTGAGCCCCGCCGTGCGCGCCTCGAAGGTCTTCCGTTCGGAGCTGCGGGCCTTCCTCGCGGAGTGCACCGAGCTCGGCATCCGCCCGGGGGAGCTGGAGGCCTCCGGGCACGAGGTGTGGCGGGCCGCGGCGGACTTCTTCGACGAGTACCGCGCCGTCATGGACGGGATGCGGGGCGCGCACCGCGACATCCCGGAGCTGCTGTCCGAGGCCACCGGGATCCTCGCCTCGGCCGATGCGTCTGCGCTGGGCCCCCTGGCGGAGCTGCGCACTGTGCTCATCGACGACGCGCAGGAGCTCACCCGTGGCGGCGTGCGCCTGGTCCGCGCGCTGCGGTCGCGCGGCGTGGCCGTGCTGGCGTTCGGCGACCCGGACATCTCCTCCGGCGCCTTCCGCGGTGCCGGCCCGCAGCTGTTCGCGGAGCTCGCGCAGGTGCTCGGAGACGTGCGTGTGCTCGACGTCCCGCATCGGCAGGGCCCGGGGCTGACCGCGCTCACGCGCACGGTCACGCAGGCCATCGGCGTGGCGGGGAGGGTCGAGCACAGACGGCCTCCGGCCGAGACGACGGATGCCGGTGTCCGCGCGCTCATCGCGCCGTCCCCGCATGAGGAGATCGATCGGATCGCCGCGATCCTGCGGGAATGGCATCTCAGCGACGGCATCCCGTGGAGCGAACTGGCGGTGATCGCCCACGACACCAGGCAGATCGTCATGCTGGAGGCCGAACTGGCGGCCAGGGAGGTGCCCACGCGAGCCGCCGGCGTGCCGCGCCCGCTGGGCAGCGAGGGGACGGTGCGCGCGATCGTCGAGATCGTCCGGCTCGGGCTCGCTCCCGCCGAGGACCGGCCGTCGGATCTGCTGGCGGAGGCGCTGGTCTCGCCGTTCGGCGGACTTGACGCCATCGGGCTGCGCCGTCTGCGGGCCAGGCTGCGCCATGTGGAGCTGGCCGAGGGGGGATCGACGCCGGCACGGGAGCTGCTGCGCGAGGCCCTGCAGTTCCCGCACCTGTTCGATCGGGTGGACGCTCCGGAGGCGCGCGTGGCCAAGCGGTTCGCCGAGACGCTCGCGCAGGTGCACGAGGCGGGGCTCGCCGGCGAGACGATCCACGAGCTCCTGTGGCGGGTGTGGGAGCGGGCGCGGTCGGTGGGCGGGGCGTCCCTGCAGACCGAATGGCGTCAGGCGGCGGATCAGCCCGGCGGGGCGGAGATCGCCCGGTCCCTGGACAGTCTCGTGGCGCTGTTCGATGCCGCCAAACGGTTCGTGGAGCGCTCGCCGAGGGAGAAGCCCACCCTGTTCATCCGGGACATCCTCGACAGTGAGGTGCCCGAGGACACGCTGTCCACGCCCGATCGACCCGGACTGGTGACGCTGATGACCCCGGCGACGGCGCTGGGGGCGGAGTTCGAGGGTGTCGTCGTGGCCGGCGTGCAGGACGGCGTGTGGCCGAACGTGCGGCTGCGCGGCGGGATGCTGGAGAC
The DNA here is from genome assembly GCF_039539005.1 of Microbacterium soli. Taxonomy (NCBI): domain Bacteria; kingdom Bacillati; phylum Actinomycetota; class Actinomycetes; order Micrococcales; family Microbacteriaceae; genus Microbacterium; species Microbacterium soli. The sequence goes on along the minus strand of NZ_BAABCP010000001.1, from coordinate 386,864 downwards.
ATGGCGGCTCGGTGAGTGGCTCGCCGCATCGCGCACCGGGGCGCCCGAGGTCGTGCCGGGTGTGCTCGACCGTCGTCGCGGGGCCATGCACGACGAGCTGCGGCTGTTCGTGCGCGCCATCTCGCGGGCCCGCTCGCGGCTGGTGGTCTCCGCTGTCGACGACGACGACATGACCCCCAGCCCGTTCTTCGCGTTCCTTCCCCCGCCGCCGCCCACCGAGGAGGACGAGCGGCGCTTCGCGCATCCGCCGACACTGCGCGGACTGGTCGCCAGGCATCGGCGCACGCTCACCACGGCGCCCGATGCGGCTGAGCGCGCGGCGGCGGCCGGACAGCTGCGCATCCTCGCCGATGCGGGCGTGCCCGGTGCGGCGCCCGACGAGTGGTACGGCGTGGCCGCACCGTCGAGCACCGCGCCGCTGCGGGATCTGACCGCGGCCCCCGTGCGCGTGTCGCCGTCTCGAATGGAGGCGTTCGAGGAGTGCGGGCTGAACTGGGTCGTCTCGGCGCTGGGCGGCGACACCGTCGCCCCGCCCACGGCGGGCATCGGCACGATCGTGCACGAGGCGATGGAGCGGGTCCCCGACGGGGATCTCGCGGCGATGCGCGCGATCCTCGACGAGCACTGGCCGGAGCTGGACTTCGAGACCGCGTGGATCGGACGCAAGGAGCGTCGTCGCGCGGACCTGTACGTGCAGAGGCTGCACAGCTATCTGGCGGCGGTCGCCGCGGACGGCGGACGGGCCGTCGGCACGGAGACGGCGTTCCGGTTCCTCGTCGATCTGGAGACCGGTGAGGTGATCGCGGACGACTCCGTATCACCCGGCATGACCCCGGGGTCGGCGCCGCGGGAGCTGATGATGTCGGGGGAGGTCGCGGCGAAACAGGATGGGGCGCCGGCGCGCGCGGTCGTCAGCGGCATCATCGACCGTGTCGAGGTGTACCCCTCGGGCGCCGGAGAGCACGGTCCGGCCCGCGGGCAGCGCTGGGAGCGGATGAGCGAGGGCGCGGGAGGGGAGCGGGTCGTCGTGGTGGATCTGAAGACCGGCAGGTACGAGCCCGACACGGAAGCCGCCGTGCGCGAGCACGCGCAGCTGGCGGCGTACCAGATCGCCGTCCGCCAGGGACTCGTCGAGGGCGCCTCGCCCCGAGCGCTCACCGGCGCGCGCCTGGTGATCGTCTCCAAGACGGTCGGCAAGGCGGAGTACCGGGTCGCGCACCAGCACGTCCTCGACGATCGGGCCAGGGCGGAGTTCCTGCGACGGGTCGCCGACGCCGGACGCGGTATGGCCGCCGGCAGCTTCACGGCGCAGGTCGAAGCGCACTGCGCCGACACCCAGGTGCGTGTGACGACCTGCCACATCCACACCATCCCGGCGGTGAGCGCATGACCTCGGTGTCGAGGACGGATGCCGCTGAGCCGGGCGCCGCGGCGGCGTTCGCCGGACCGTCGACGATCTCGGCCGAGACCATCGCCCTCGCACTGGGGCTGCCCGTGCCCACCCGGGAGCAGCAGCAGGTCATCCAGGCGCCGCCGTCGCCCGCGCTGGTCGTCGCGGGTGCGGGCAGCGGCAAGACGGAGACCATGTCGGGTCGAGTGGTGTGGCTGGTCGCCAACGGCCATGTGCGTCCCGATGAGGTGCTCGGCCTCACCTTCACCCGCAAGGCCGCCGGCGAGCTCGCCGAGCGCATCGGCGCCCGGCTGGAGGCGGTCGATCACTTCGCACGCCGCGGACTGCTGCCGCACCTGCCCGAACTGGTGGCGTCGGGCGCGCTGCACCGCATCCACGACGCCGCCCCCGGAGCCCAGCGGGATGCCGTGCGCGTCCAGGTGCTCGACGGCCTCGCCGAACGGCTGGGCACGGGGTGGGATCCGCGCACGCCCCGCTCCGCGGAGGACCTGCTGATCCGTCCTCGGGTGTCCACGTACAACGCCTTCGCCGACGGCATCGTCCGCGAGCACGCCGCACGCATCGGCCGGGATCCCGAGGCCGCGATGCTGAGCCAGTCCGCATCCTGGCTGATCGCCCGCACGGTCGTGCTGCGGGCGGACCTTCCCGGGTTGGAGGACATCGACCGCTCACTGGGCAATGTGATCGACGCCGTCCAGCGCCTCGCCGGCGAAGTGCTCGATCACCGCGTCGACCTCGACGACGTCGAGCGCGTCGCCCTCGCACAGGCCGCCGCGTTCGAGCCGTACCGGGACAAGCCCGATGTCGACAAGGCCGCGCTGAACCTGCTGAGCATGCCGGTGCTCGTCCAGCTGGTGCGCGACTACATCGCCGAGAAGGAGCGTCGTGGCGTGCTGGATTTCGCCGATCAGGTCGGCGGGGCGTTCGACATCGTCGAGACCGCGCCGGGTGTGCGCGCGGAGCTGCGCGAGCAGCACCGGGTCGTGCTGCTGGACGAGTACCAGGACACGTCGGTCATCCAGACCCGCTTCCTCGCCGCGCTCTTCCGCGACAGTGCCGTGATGGCCGTCGGCGATCCGCACCAGTCCATCTACGGCTGGCGCGGCGCGAGCGCGGACAACCTGTACGCGTTCAGCGCCTCCTTCGCCGACGAGCAGCCCGCGACGACGTACAGCCTCATGACGAGCTGGCGCAACGACCGCAGCATCCTCGCCGTGGCCGGTCGCATCCTCGAGCCGCTCACGCGTCCGGGACTGGACGTGCCCGCACTGCAGTCGCGACCCGGGGCCGGCGATGGTCGGGTGGATACGGTGTTCCCGCACACCGTCGACGATGAGGCGGAGGCCGTCGCGGAGTGGTTCCTCCAGCGCCGGGCGGAGCATCCCGCATCGGACGCTCCGGGTGCGTCACCCGGGCACACCGGTGCCATCCTGTTCCGCTCCAAACGGCACATGCAGACCTTCGCGGCGGCGCTCGCCCGGCGCGGGATCCCGCACCGCATCCTGGGATTGGGCGGCCTGCTGTCCACACCGGAGGTCGTCGATGTCGTCTCGATGCTCCGTGTCATCCATGACCCCACCGCGGGATCCGCGCTGATCCGGGTGCTGGTGGGCCCGCGCTTCGCGATCGGCCTCGCCGACATGGCGGCGCTGCACGACCTGGCCGCGACGCTCGCGGTCCGTGACGCCGACCTGGGGCCCCTGGCCGACGTGGTGAGGCAGCGGTTGCGATCCTCGCGCGGCGCCGATGAGGCGGTGTCGATCATCGACGCCGTGGACTTCGTGCGCGTCGTGCCCGACGACTACCGGATGCTGGCGGCCTTCACCGCCGAGGGCCGTGCCCGGCTGCGCGCGGCGGGCGAGATGCTGGAGCGGCTCCGGCGTTCGGCGGGCCTGCCGATCCCTGAGCTGATCCGGCTCATCGAACTCGAGCTGCGGCTGGACATCGAGCTCGCCGCCAACGAGTCTCGCGGCCCCGCTCGGATCGCCGCGACGCAGCTGCGGGCCTTCTCCGACGAGGTGAGGGCGTTCCTCGCCGCCGACGACCGCGGCACGATCGCGGGGCTGCTGGCCTGGCTCGACAAGGCCGAGAGCACGGACGAGCTCATGCCGCGGCCCGAACCTCCCGAACCCGGCGTGGTGCAGCTGCTGACCATCCACGGATCCAAGGGTCTGGAGTGGGATGCCGTCGCGGTCGTGCGGCTCGTCGAGGACGAGCTGCCCAGCCGGGTCGGCGACACGTCCGGCTGGTTCGGATTCGGCGTCGTGCCGTTCGCACTGCGTGGCGACCGCGACGCGCTTCCGGTGTTCCGCTGGGATCCGCAGGCGGAGATGGATGCCGCCGGCTCCGACCCCGTCCGACGGCACAGGGCCGCGCAGGACGCGCTGGCCGCGGGCGTGACGAAGGCCTTCCCGCACGGAGGTGCGCTGCGCAGGTTCAAGAACGAGTACCGGGACTACCAGCGGCAGGAGGAGCGCCGTCTCGCCTACGTCGCCGTCACTCGGGCTCGTCACGATCTGCTCCTGTCCGGTGCGCATTGGGCCGGTCAGGTCAAACCGCGCAGACCCAGCCCGTATCTGCTCGATGCGATCGAGGTGCTGGGGAGGGAACCCATCGGCGATGTCGACCCGGACGAGAACCCCTACGACGGTCCGGGACTCACCGTGTCGTGGCCGCTGGACCCGCTGGGAGGCAGACGGGCGCGAGTCATCGGTGCCGCGGAGGAGATGCGCGCGGCGATGGCGGGCGACGCCCCGGCGCCGACTCCGCAGCTGGAACGGCTGCTGGCGGAGCGCGCCGAGCGACTGCGCGGCGGCGCGGGGACGGCACCCACGCGCGTCCCGGCGTCGCGATTCAAGGACTGGGTCACCGACTACGCGGGCACCCTGCGCGACCTCGGACGCCCCATGCCGGAGCGGCCCTACACGCAGACCCGCATCGGCACGCTCTTCCACGCCTGGGTCGAGCGCCGCTCCGGTCTGGTCGGCTCAGGGGCCTCGGCGGATGCCGCGCTGTGGGAGCTCGATGAGGATGCGGGGGACTCGGCGGGCACTGCGCCCGTCACCCCCGGCGAGGACGATGAGAAGGCGCTGAGTGCGCTGCGTGAGGTCTTCGAGCGCAGCGAGTGGGCGCAACTGCAACCGATCGCCGTGGAGATCGAGATCGACTTCGCCTTCGGCGCCGCGTCCGGCCAGGACGCGGGACACATCATCATCTGCAAACTCGACGCGGTCTACCGTCGCGAGGATCGCGGCGGGCGCATCGAGATCGTGGACTGGAAGACCGGCCGCGCACCGCGCACGGCGCAGGAGAAGGAGGAGCGGATGCTGCAGCTCGCTCTCTACCGCCTGGCGTATCACCGCCGGTACGGCGTCCCCCTCGAGCAGATCGACGTCGCGCTGTTCTACGTCGCCGATGATCTCGTCATCCGCGGCGACCGCGTCTACTCCGAGGCCGAGCTCGTCCAGCGCTGGAGCGCCGCACGAGCCGCGCGCTGAGCCTCCGCCGCCGAGTCCAGATCGCTCGCCCGCCCGTCCGGTGCCGAGACGTCCGCGCCGCCCTCGGCCTCCGTGCCCCGATGGTCGTGGGCGGAGCCGCGCACCGCGCTGATCTCCGTGAGGTCCTGCGTGGGCTCTCCCGCCGGATCCGCCTGCGGCGCCGCATCCGACTCCGCCGAGGCTGCATCCGCCGAAGGCTCCTCCTCAGCGGCGGTCGAGTCGTCCTCGGCCTCCGCGTCGTCCTCGTCCGGCCACAGATCCTCCGGACGATACGCATCCGTCTGCATGGAGGTGTCGATGGCCGGTGTCGCCGTGTCCGGGGTGCGCTCGAGCACGTCGAGAGCGGAATCCACTCCGCCGGTGTATGTCGCGATCACCCGCAGGTCGTCACTGCGCAGTCCGTCGGAGAGCGACTCCAGCAGACCCGCGGCATCGTCGACGATGTCCTGACGGTGCAGGTCGTCGCCGTGCACGAGCCAGCGTGCGAACTCCAGCTCGGCGTGCAGCCGCGCACGCACGCGCAGCGCGGGGTCCACCGCACGCGGCGACGCCGACACGTAGGCCACATGCACATCCTCCGCCGCATCCGGGGCTCCGGAGAGCCAGCCGAGATCCTCCGCGGGGTCGCCGATCGCCAGACCGTTCCACCCGATCACCCCGCTGACGCGCGGACCCTCCTCGGGGTCGTCCTCGAAGAGGAACGACTGGGCCTGGATTCCCGCCAGCGTGACGGTGGTCTCGAACCGCCACAGGTCGTCGTCGGCCGCCGCATCCCGCCACCGGGCGGTGAGCCGGGCAGGCACGCGCCCCGTCGTCGCGGCGCGGTCGATGAGCTGCCGGATCTCACTGCGCACGCCGCCCGCGTCCCGCACCGGCAGGCCCGAGGCGCGGACCACCGAGCCGGGAAGTGCGTGCAGCGCCGCGATGGCCTCACCGATCGAGACGGCCGCACCGCGGCCGGCGGGGATGAGCGCGGCATCGATCTGGAATCCGGGCACGAGATCCGTCACGAGAGCTCTGGCATCCGCGACCCTCGTCTCGCCGATGCGCGTGGGCACCTGGAACGGGAGCATCTCCCGCGCCCCGGGGGTGAGGGCGCGCAGTGCCAATGACTCCTCGGCGAGCTCGGTGGCCGTCGCATCGTCGGAGGCGACGCGGATGACGAGCTCCCGACCGTCGGCGAGCGTCGCGACGGCCGAGTCGAATCGCCCATCCCCTCCCGAGGTCAGGGCGCGGGCGCCGACGACCTCCGCCCCGGGCAGTGCGGCCGTGACCGCCGCCACTAGAGTGAAAGGTGAGCGTGCCATGTCCTCCAGGGTAGGCGCGCACCGCAGCCGGTGCGCCCCACGCCACGCCCTTGCCCTGGTTTGCGGCGGCCGAGCGCACAGCAGGAGAGCAGGAGGGGTCGATGAGCTCTGAACGGGAAGCCCTCGACCGTGCGGCCTCGCTGCGCACCGTCGACGGGATCGTGGAGCGGCTGCGCGAGACGGAGGGCACCCGTGTCGTGGTCGTCCGCGACGGGCGTCTGAGGATCACGGCGGATGCGGTGCTGCGCGCCGATGCCGGCGGCGTCGGCGACGCCGAGTGGGCCCTGCTCGGCCGCGACCGTGACGGCGTGCCGCTGCTGCTCGCATCCGTGCCCGTCCTGACGGACAGCATCGACTCCGCCCCCGAGGAGACCTGGGTGGGGCTGCGTGATGTGGGGGGCCGACTCGACGCGCACGAGACCGACCTCTTCGTCACCGCCGTGTCATTGGCGGCCTGGCTCGTCGACGCGCCGTTCTGCCCGGCATGTGGGAGCCGGCTGACCTTGGCGCTGGCCGGCTGGTCGCGCCGATGCCCGAACTGCGGGGCCGAGCACTTCCCGCGCACCGACCCCGCTGTCATCGTCGCCGTGGAGAGCCCGGATGGGAAGCGGCTGCTGCTGGGCGCGAACGCGAACTGGCACGGTCGCATGTTCTCCTGCTTCGCCGGGTTCGTCGAGGCGGGGGAGTCCCTCGAGGTCACCGTGCACCGCGAACTCGCCGAGGAGGCGGGTGTGCGGCTGAGGGGGGTGCGCTACCTCTCCTCCCAGGCCTGGCCGTACCCGCGCTCGCTCATGCTGGGCTTCCGGGCCGTCGCCGCCGACGAGCACGTCCGCCCGGACGGTGAGGAGATCGTCGAGGTGCGCTGGCTGACCCGCGACGAGATCCGCACCGCACTGGCGGGAGACGGACCGGTGGGCCTCCCCGGACCGGCGTCGATCGCGCGTCGGCTCATCGAGGACTGGTACCGGGAGGGCGACCCGGAGACATCCGATGCGCGGGAAGGAGTCGGGTGAGCGCTCTCGACGCCCTCGACGAGCACCAGCGCCGGGCGGCATCCGTGCTGCGCGGCCCCGTCGCCGTGCTCGCGGGCGCGGGCACCGGCAAGACCCGGGTGATCACGCATCGGATCGCCCACGGAGTCGACACCGGTGCGTACTCGCCCTCGCGGGTGATGGCGCTGACGTTCACCACCAAGGCCGCCGGTGAGCTGCGCGGACGTCTGCGGGCGCTGGGGGTCGGCGGTGTCTCCGCGCGCACCTTCCACAGCGCCGCGCTCGCTCAGCTGAACTTCTTCTGGCCGACCCTCACCGGCGACACGGCCCCCGGCATCATCGACAACAAGGTGCGGATGCTGGGGCAGGCGGCGGATGCCATGGGGCTGCGCCCGCGCACGGCCACACTGCGAGACATCGCCGCCGAGATCGAGTGGCGCAAGGTGTCGATGCTGTCGATCGAGCAGTACGCGCAGCAGGACCGCCCGATCAGCGGCATCCGTCCCGAGCAGCTCCTCGAACTGCAGGCCGCGTACGAGGCGCTGAAGGACGAGCGCAGACAGCTGGACTTCGAGGACGTGCTGCTGGCCTGCGCGGGCATGCTGGAGTCCGAGCCGCGGGTGGCGACGGCCGTGCACGAGCAGTACCGTCACTTCACCGTCGACGAGTACCAGGACGTGTCGCCGCTGCAGAACCGCCTGCTGGAGCTGTGGCTGGGCGATCGGCGCGACATCTGCGTCGTCGGCGACGCCAGCCAGACCATCTACTCCTTCGCCGGTGCGCAGCAGCGCTTCCTGCTGGAGTTCGAGAGACGGTATCCGGATGCCACCGTCGTGCGCCTGGAGACGAACTACCGTTCCCGCGCGCCGATCCTCGCCGTCGCCAACGCGCTCATGCGCGGGCGTCCCGGAGCACTCGCGCTGCAGCCTGCGCAGGCGGATGCGGCAATCGAACCCGGTGCGGCGGATGCTCCGGCGTCGGTCCCGACGGTCACCGCGTACGACAGCGAGCAGGAGGAGGCGGAGGGCATCGCCGCGGCCGTCGCCGAGCGGATCGGCGCCGGCACCTCGCCCTCCGACATCGTCGTGCTGTACCGTGCGCACGCCCAGTCGGCGGTGCTGCAGCAGGCGCTGGCTGCGCGGGGCATCGCGACGAGCGTTCTCGGCGGCACGCGGTTCTTCGACATGCCGGAGGTCCGTCAGGCGGTGCTCGCGCTGCGCGGTGCGGCCGTCGCGCCGACCGACATCGGTTTCCTGCCCACGGTGCGCGACGTGCTGCGGGGGCTGGGCCTCACCGACGAGCCTCCGGAGGCCGGCGGTGCGCAGCGCGATGGATGGGAGGCGCGCAGGGCGATCCTGCGTCTGGCGGAGGAGGCACCGGCGGGCACGACGCTGCGGACGTTCGCCGACGAGCTGATGGCGCGCGCGAAGGACCAGCACGAGCCCGCGCTGCGCACCGTGACGCTGTCCACGCTGCACGCCGCGAAGGGCCTGGAGTGGCCGCACGTGCTGCTGGCGGGCTGGGCGGAGGGTGCGCTGCCGATCTCGTACGCGACGACGTTCGAGCAGATCGACGAGGAGCGCCGACTCGCCTATGTCGGCATCACGCGGGCCGCGCGTACGCTGGCGATCTCATGGGCGCGGAGCGCCGGACGAGGGGAACGGGCGCCGTCGCGCTTCCTGGCAGAGATCGGGACGACGGGCCGAGGCACGGGCATCCTTCGTGATGCCGCACCGAGCTCCAGGACAGCCGGCCGTCGGGGCTGACCCGGACCAGCTCGCCGGAGTCTCCGACCGGTGCCCGCAGCACCCGCGTCGCCAGGACCGCCGCTTGCGAGATGCGCGCCGACGACACCCGGGTGCGTCGGCCCACCAGCTGGGCGTGCAGCATCGGCCACGCCGGATCCCGCTCGCGTTCGTGCTCGTCGCGGCACGACAGGCAGGGCGTGCGCCCGGGCAGCACGAGCGGGCCGATCGTGGCGGCCTGCTGTTCGAACGCCACCGGCAGATGCGGCCGGTCCTCGCGCAGGTACGGAACCAGCTGCAGTGCGGCGGCGGCGCCTTCGATGAGCACGATGGTCACGGTCCCGGGGGAGCCGGCTCCCGCCACTTCGATGCCCTCATCCGTCAGCGCCTGGGACATACGGGTCTGCAGGCGCGGGTCGGACACGTTCACGACCTCCACGCACACCGGCGGTGCGGGATCGGGGTCGCTCACCAGCACGGGCCGCAGCGAGGCGAGCAGTTCGCGTGCCGCGGTGCGCGGCGCGCCGGCCTCGTGGGCGATGACGTCGAACGCCGCCGGCCGGATGCCGGTCGCCAGCCGCCTCAGCAGCGGCTCGATCCACGGCTCGTCGACGTCGACGCGGACGATCCCCTCCAGGCCGAACTGCACGGTGGTCTCGTCTCGCCACAGCAGTGGGTAGCGAGCATCCAGACGCGTCGTCGGGGGTGTCGATCGGCGGTTCATGCCCTCGATTGTGGCCGCCGCGGAGCATCCATGGGGTGTCCGAGCCCGATCTGTGGACAGATCGGGCTCAACCATCGGCTGTGCAGGAGCGACCGATGCCGGAGACGGCGCTCAGACGCTCAGACGCTCAGACCGGACGGTCGCCCTCGGGGCGGTCGTCCCCGTCGCCCGGGCCCTCGTCGCCGGCCCCGTCCTCACCGGGCGCCTCGCCGAAGTCCTCGCCGTCCAGCAGCCGTGCGAGAGCCTCGTCGAACTCGTCGGTGACCGGCGCGTCCCCGCGCTGCACCGCCCGCAGCCGCTCGATGAGAGCGGACGGGTCGTCGATATCGGTCGAGGTCGGCATCATATCCGGATAGTCCCAGAGCGAATCACGTGCGGCCACGCCCACGGCATCCGTCACCGCCTGCCACATCGCCGACGCTTCGCGCAGTCGACGCGGGCGCAGCTTCAGGCCCACCAGCGCGCCCAGGGCGTCCTCCGCGGGCCCGCCCACCGCGCGGCGACGGCGGGCCGCCTCCGCGAGTCTGGCGCCGTCGGGAAGCCGCGCGGTGGCCTGCCCCGTGACGACGTCCACCCAGCCGTCGATGGTCGCGATGAGGTTCTCCAGCCTCGTGAGCGCCTCGCGCTGGGCATCCGTCTGCGCGGGAAGCAGGGCACCGCCCTCGATGGCCGCGCGCAGCTCCTCGGGGTTCGTCGGGTCCAGCCTGGAGGCGAGATCCTCCAGGGCGTCGATGTCGACGGTCACCCCGCGGGCGAAGTCGGTGATCTGCGAGAGCACGTGCAGGTGCAGCCACTTCGCATGCCGGTACAGCCGCGCATAGGCCAGCTCGCGCACCGCCAGGTAGAGCGCGATCTGATCCTCGGGGATCTCCAGCCCCTCGCCGAACGCGGTGATGTTCTGCGGGATCACCGCCGCGGTGCCGGCAGGGAGAACCGGGATGCCCACGTCCCCGCCCGAGACGACCTCCAGCGACAGCCGGCCCAGCACCTGTCCGAACTGGGTGGCGAACAGCGATCCGCCCAGGCCTCGCATCAGCTGTCCCGCGCCCTGCACCATGCCCTGCATCTCCTCGGGCACCTGCGTCTGCAGGGCATTCGTGAGCGCGTCCGCGATCGACGTCGAGACGGGGGAGGCGATCTCCTTCCACACCGGCAGGGTCCTCTGCACCCAGTCGCCGCGGGTCATCGCCTGCGGGGGAGAGGACAGCTCGGAGATCGTGGTGGCCTCGCCGAGCCACAGGTTCGCCAGGGCGAAGGCGTCCGCGAGCGACGACTGCGCGCCCGAGGTGACGCCGAGGCCGTCACGGTTGGCGATGTGCAGCGCCTGCCGCTCCGCGTTCTGCCACGGATCGGCGGCGAACATGCCCTGCATCTGCGACATGAAGCCGGAGAGCATCGCCGGGTCGAACGACATGCCGGACATGCCCTGCATGTTCGACAGCGCCTCGCGCAGCGACTCCGGGTCGATCTGTCCGCCGGACATCATGCGGCGCAGCATCTCCTCGAAGTCGGAAGGGTCCTGCTCGTCGTCTGCCATGCGAATAGCCCTCTCAGCATGCCCGTAGCGTGTGCGTTCTACGCTAGTCACACGTTCCTGTGCTCCGTCCCCGGGTGCACGGATATCTGTACGCCGCTCGCGAACGCTCGGAGGTCATGTGTCTGCACGACGCGGAAACGGCACGGTCCTGGGCGTCGTCGCGCTGGGGATCTCGCTCGTCGCGCTCGTCGGGCTGACGTTCCTCCCCACCCAGTACGTCATCCAGCGCCCCGGCCCGGTCTTCGACACCCTCGGGACGGCGAAGGCCGCCGACGGCACCGAGGTGCCGCTCATCGAGGTGGACGGCGCCGAGACCTACCCGACCGGCGGGAACCTCGACCTCACCACCGTGCAGGTCATCGGCAACCGCGCACGCACCCCCACGTGGTTCGAGCTGGCCCTGGCCTGGTTCGATCCCACGCGCGCCGTGGTCCCCATCGACACCGTCTTCCCCGAGGGCGTGACCAGTCAGCAGCGCGACGAGCGCAACGCTGCGCTCATGGTCGACTCGCAGCACGAGGCCACGGCCGCCGCGCTCACCGAGCTCGGCTACGACGTCGGCGCGCAGGTGGAGGTCGTCGACGTGCTGGACGGCTCGCCCGCCCAGGGGCTGATCAGGGCGGGGGACCGCATCCTCGCGATCGACGGGGTCGCGGTCAGCTCCGCCACGCTGCTGCGCGACCGCGTGCAGCAGGCGGAGGGCGGCGAGGTCGTGCTCGGCGTCCTGCGCGACGGCAGGACGAGCGACGTCCGGGTCGCGCCGGAGAAGACCACGGATGCCGAGGGCTCGCCGGTCTGGCTGATCGGGATCACCCTGACGACCGACTACTCGTTCCCCATCGATGTGAAGCTCCAGCTCGACAACGTCGGCGGGCCCAGCGCCGGCATGATGTTCGCGCTGGGGATCATCGACACCCTCACACCCGGCGAGCTCAACGGGGGGAAGAAGATCGCGGGCACGGGGACCATCGACGCCGCCGGCGTCGTGGGGCCGATCGGCGGCATCCGTCAGAAGCTGTACGGCGCCAGGGATGCGGGCGCGACGGTGTTCCTCGCGCCGCAGAGCAACTGCGACGAGGTCGTCGGACACGTCCCCGACGGCCTGCAGGTGTACAGCACCGGCACACTGAGCGAATCGCTGAAGATCCTGGAGACGGTGGCGGGCGGCGGCGACACCTCGAAGCTGCCGGTGTGCACGGCATCCGGGAGCTGACCGGGCCGTGCCGGGAATCCGCGCTCAGCGGAACCGGGAGCGCCTCATAGACGCCCTGCATAGGATGGAGCGGTGACCACCTCCTCTGCTCCTGCGGCCACACGCAGCTCCTCGCGCCGGATCATCGCCGTATCCGTGGCGATCATCTTCGCCCTCATCGTGGCGTTCTTCATCTTCGCCTCGCTGTACACGGAATACCTCTGGTTCGACCAGCTCGCGTTCAGCACCGTGCTGACCACGCAGTGGTTCGCGACGGCGTCGATGTTCCTGGTCGGGTTCCTCGGCATGGCGCTGCCGATCTTCGTGTGCATCCAGCTCGCCTACCGGCTGCGACCCGTCTACGTGAGACTCAGCTCGCAGCTGGACAGGTACCAGGAGGTCATCGAGCCGCTGCGCAGACTGGCGATGTGGGGCATGCCGGTGTTCTTCGGCATCTTCGCCGGTTTCGCCGCCGCAGGGAACTGGAAGACCATCTGGCTGTGGGCCAACGGCGTCACCACGGACACCACCGACCCCCAGTTCGGTCTCGACACCGGGTTCTACCTGTTCGCCATGCCGTTCTACTCGATGCTGCTGGCGTTCGTCTCGGCGGTGCTGCTGCTGAGTCTGGTGATCACCGCGCTGGTCTCGTACCTGTACGGCTCCGTGCGCATCGGCCAGCGGGAGCTGCGCATCTCCAAGCCGGCCCGGATCCAGCTCGCGATCCTCGCCGGGCTCTACCTCGCCGTCCAGGCGGTGAGCCTGTGGCTGGATCGCTACCTCACTCTCGTGCAGCCGGAGGGGCGGATCACGGGAGCCGGCTACACCGGCGTCAACGCCACCATCCCGGGCCTCGGGATCCTCGCGATCATCGCCGCCGTCGTGGCCGTGCTGTTCCTCGTCACCGCCGTCATCGGGCGCTGGCGCTTCCCGCTGGCGGCCACGGCCCTGTTCATCGTCGCCTCCCTCGTGGTCGGGATGGGGTACCCCTGGGTGGTCACCACCTTCCAGGTCAAGCCGAACGAGAACTCCTACCAGGCGGAGTTCTACGAACGCAACATGAACGCCACCAAGGCCGCGTACGGCATCGAGGGCATGCAGGTGACGCCGTTCAAGGCCGCCACCGACACGGCGGCGGGGCAGTTGCGAGCGGATGCCGAGACCACGGCATCCGTGCGCATCATGGACCCGGCCGTCATCCCGCCGACCGTGCGCCAGCTCGAGCAGTACCGGTCGTACTACCAGTTCGCCTCCGAGATGGACGTGGACCGCTACACGATCGACGGGAAGTCGCAGGACACCGTGGTCTCCGTGCGCGACCTCGACATGACCAAGCTCGGCGGCGGCGACAGCTGGAACAACCGCGCGGCCGTGTACACGCACGGCTACGGCCTCGTCGTGATGGCGGGCAACGAGCGCACCTCGGACGGCGAGCCGGTGTTCCTGGAGCAGGGCATCCCGACATCCGGGTTCCTCAGCGACAGCGAGAAGGACTTCGAACCGCGGGTGTACTTCGGCGAGACCTCTCCGGAGTACTCGATCGTGGGCGCGCCGGAGGGCACCAAGCCCGTCGAGATCGACTACCCGCGCGGTCAGGGCGACGAGAACAGCCGCAACTTCACGATGACGACGTTCACCGGCGACGGCGGGCCGCGCATCGGCAACACCTTCACCAAGCTGCTGTACGCGCTGAAGTTCCAGTCGGAGCAGATCCTGTTCTCGAACCTCGTCAACTCCGAATCGCAGATCCTGTACGACCGCGACCCGCTCACGCGCGTGAAGAAGGTCGCCCCGTACCTGACGCTGGATCGCGACCCGTACCCCAGCGTCGTCGACGGCCACATCGTGTGGATCGTGGACGGCTTCACGACGAGCGCGTCGTACCCGTACTCCAAGACCGTCAGCATGCAGGACGCGATCGCGGACTCGCAGACCCCGGCATCCGCCGTCGCGTTCGACAACATCAACTACATCCGCAACTCGGTCAAGGCCACGGTCGACGCGTACGACGGATCCGTGAACCTGTACGCCTGGGAGGCCGACGACCCGATTCTGCAGGCCTGGCAGAAGGTCTACCCGGGCACCGTCAAGCCGATCAGCGAGATGTCGGGCGACCTGATGAGCCACGTGCGCTACCCGACCGACCTGTTCAAGGTGCAGCGGGCGATGCTGGGCGTGTACCACGTCGACGACGTGGGCTCGTTCGCCCAGGAGGACGACCGCTGGCAGACGCCGGAGGACCCGCGGGTGAAGACCCAGCTGCAGCCGCCGTACTACCTGTCCATGAAGATGCCCGGGCAGGACGAGCCGCACTTCTCGATGTTCTCCACGTTCATCCCCGCGGACGGCGCCGGCGAGAGCCGCGAGGTGCTCATGGGGTATCTGGCGGTCGACTCGGATGCCGGGTCCACGCCGGGTGTGAAGGCTCCCGGCTACGGCACTCTGCGGATGCTGGAGATCGACACGGCCACGACGGTACCCGGGCCCGGTCAGGTGCAGAACACGTTCGACTCGGATGCCGATGTGGCGGACAAGCTCAACGTGCTGACGCTCGGCAAGTCGGAGGTCAAGTACGGTAACCTGCTGACGTTGCCCGTCGGTGGCGGACTGCTGTACGTGCAGCCCGTGTTCGTGCAGTCGTCCGAGGGCACCAAGCTCCCGAACCTGCGGAAGATCCTCGTCGCGTTCGGCGACAGGGTCGCGTTCGAGGACACCCTCACCGAGGCGCTGGACACGCTGTTCGGCGGGGACGCCGGCGCGGCCGGCGGTGATGAGGACGTGACCCCCACGACACCCGGCGAGGGCGCCACACCGCCCGATGAGGGCAGCACACCGTCTGACGAGGGGAGCGCGCCTCCTGAGGGGGAGACCACCGCGCCGCCGTCGGATGCTGTGGCGCAGGCGCTGTCGGATGCCAAGAACGCCCTGGAGGCCCGTGAGGCGGCGCTGAAGGCCGGAGACCTGGCGGAGTTCGCCGCGCAGGACAAGAAGCTCACCGCCGCCATCGAGAAGCTCCTCGAGCTGGAGGGCTGACCCGGCGGCCTCGGACGCCCTGAGGTCGGATCCCGGATTCGGGCTCGGCGTCCGAGGGTCCGAGATGGGCCGGCGGCACGACACGCCCGCCTGCTGCCGGGAGCCCGCTCGATTCGCCCACTGTTCACGAGCATGTTAGGCTTTAAGACGTGCCGCGGGGTGGAGCAGTTCGGTAGCTCGCCGGGCTCATAACCCGGAGGTCAGAGGTTCAAATCCTCTCCCCGCAACAAAGAGAAGGCCCGGAATCCTTGAGATTCCGGGCCTTCTGGCTTGTCCGGGGAATGGGGCTCATGGCGGGGCGGCTTATCGGTGAGGGCCACTGCATACCGTTCGGAGGGCGGGAACGACACCGCAGAGAGTGTTCGAGTCTGTTCTGGCGGAGGCCCGGGTTCTATGATGAGCGCAGGGAACCGAGCTGGACGCAGCCACGAGTCTCGCTGACGTCCAGGCGGTGGCCCACCGTGTACGGAAGCGGCCTTTCGGTGACTGTCGATGTGGGCAGTGGTGCAGTGCGGGCACTGTACGGGACGAGAAGGATACGGAAGACTGACGATGAGCACGCCGATGGCCGGGTGGTATCCGGATCCGACGGACCCGGGCAGGGTGCGCTGGTGGGACGGCGCCGCGTGGACGGCGCAGGTCCGGCAGATGCACCAGCCCTCGTCTCAGGCGCTTTCGCTTCTGCCGCCGCCCGCGCAGGGGTCTGGTCAGTCGGCGTCTGCCGGGGGGAAGAAGAAGCTCCCGGTGTGGGCATGGATCGTCATCGGCGTCGCGGCGCTGCTGATCGGTGTGCTGCTTTCGCCGATCTTCACCGTGCTGTGGCTGGTGGTGCTGATCACCGGCATCGTCGCGCTCGTGAAGAACACGCCCACCTGGTTGCGCTTCGGCAACCGGAGGGCCGCCACGATCGTGACAGCTGTTTCCGCGGTGTGCTTTCTGCTCACGGGCAGCATCGCCAACGCGGTCATCGGCAACTCCTCACGCGCGTCACTGTCTGCCCCGATCACCTCGAGCGCACCGGAGCCCACAGACTCCATGGCGGCGGCATCGGCCGAGCCGTCCCGAACCCCCTCCCCGGAGGCCGACGACGCCGGTGATGACGTGCCGGTGGCGTTCGTCGGCGATGCGTCGACGGTGGGAGACGCCTCACGCACTCAGGGCTTGACGGCCCTGCAGGTGCTGGAATCACTGCCGGTCAAGGGTAGGGCGGCGAAGACCGGGTACGACCGGGCGCAGTTCGGACAGCGCTGGCTGGATGTGGACCACAACGGCTGCGACACCCGCAACGACATCCTCGCCCGTGACCTTTCGGGCATCGAGCGTGCGGGAGCCTGTCGGGTGCTCTCCGGCGTGCTCGCCGATCCCTACACGGGGCAGTCGATCAGCTTCGTGCGCGGTCAGGGCACCTCCGAGTTCGTCCAGATCGATCACGTCGTCGCCCTCTCAGACGCCTGGCAGAAGGGTGCACAGCAGTTGAGCGCCGATCAGCGCGCGACGTTCGCGAACGACCCGATGAACCTGCTCGCCGTCGACGGTTCAGCCAATGCGCAGAAGAACGATGGCGACGCAGCGACCTGGCTGCCGAAGAACAAGGATTTCCGATGCGCATACGTCGCCCGGCAGATCGCGGTGAAGGCGACCTATGGGCTCTGGGTCACCCAGGCCGAGCACGACGCGATCGCGCGTGTGCTGAGCGCATGCCCCGACGAGCCCGTGCTCACCTCGGCGTTCGCGAAGGTCGCGCCGGAGCCTGTGCCCGTCGAAACGGTGCCCGCGCCGACGCCCGCTCATGCCACTTCAGCTCCTGCACCGGTCATGCAGGCACCCTCGAAGGACGTCTACTACGCCAACTGCACCGCCGTCCGGGCAGCCGGCGCCGCTCCCCTCCACGCCGGGGATCCGGGATACGCCCGCAAGCTGGACCGCGATGGTGACGGAATCGCCTGCGAGTAGGCCGGTATGCGGCCGACACAGGGACT
This sequence comes from Microbacterium soli, assembly GCF_039539005.1. NCBI lineage: Bacteria > Bacillati > Actinomycetota > Actinomycetes > Micrococcales > Microbacteriaceae > Microbacterium > Microbacterium soli. Next base: position 369,447 of record NZ_BAABCP010000001.1, on the reverse strand, counting down.
CGCAGCCCCGTGGCCCGACAGTGATGGACCAGGACATCCCGTCTGACGCGACCCGCTGTGCACGGCATCCGCGATGCGACGGTGCGGGACCGCCGGGTGACCGCCTGACCATCACCCGTCAAGGAGACGACCAGAGTGACACCATGACACGGGACTTGACCACGGATGCGTTGCGGGAAGGGATCTATCCTCCTGAGAGGAAAGGAGACCGACTCCGATGACACGCATCGTCGCTTATACACCCGACTTCCATGCAGCTCTGCTCGCGCTGTCGCTACGTGCTTGGGAGCCTGTGTTCCCTCGCCTGGCTGCGGAAGTCCCCGAGTTCGTCTATGACACGTTCTACCCACAGGGCTGGCGTCAACGTCAATACAACGACCTTGCCGAGGTCCTCGACTCTGAACCGGACAACGTTCACGTGGCTCTCGATGGGGACCGTCCCGTGGGATGGGTGTGCACTCGACTGCACCCGGAAGACAGGATGGGCGAGATTTACGTTCTTGTCGTTGACCCCGTCCATCAGAGACGTGGAATCGGTAAAGCCCTGATGGAGCATGCAGCCGGGATAGCCCGCGCCGCCGGCATGAGAATGATCATGGTTGAGACCGGGGACGACGTCGGCCATGCACCCGCGCGGAGGGCTTATGAGTCGAACGGATTCAAGCGGTGGCCGGTTGCGAGGTACTTCAGGGATCTCCGCGAAGACGCCTCACCGTCGGCGACCCTGTAGACATGGTGGACGATGAGGAGCACCATAGACCCCCGAGGCGGTGCATCAGTGCGCAGCGGGCGGGTCAGGCGATCTGACGCTCATCCGTGTCGAGTGCATGTAGACCGCGGGAGCCTTCGGCGAGCATGCGGTAGATCCTCTCGTACCCGGCGGCCATGACGGGCAGATCGAATCGCTCCTCCGCATCGCGGCGGCAGTCGGCGGGATCCAGCCTCATGGCCTTTTCGAGGGCAGCCGGGAACTGGTCGATGCGGTCGACGATGATGCCGGTGCGGCCATGGTCGATGACCTCGGGGACACTGCCGCGGCCGATGGCGGCCACTGGTGTGCCGCATGCGAGGGCCTCGATCATGACCATGCCGAACGGTTCTTCCCATTGGATGGGGAAGGCCAATGCTGCGGCACGACGGAAGAGTTCGCGCTTCATGGTGCTGTCGGCTTCTCCGACGTACTCGACGTCCGGTGCGAGACGAGGTCTGATGGCCTGATCGAAGTAGGAGTGTTCCTCCGGCTCGTTGAGCTTGGCGGCCAGGACGATGCGGCGTCCTATGGCGCGGGCGGCGTCGATGGCGAGATGGGCGCCCTTGTCAGGGCTGAACCGCCCCAGCCAGAGCACGTAGTCGTCCTTGCGGCTCTCGAAAGGGAACGACGGGACATCCACGGCGTTGTACACGGTGCCGATCCAGTTCAGGCGCGGATTGATCCGACGCTGCGCGTTCGAGATCGCCACGACATCGATGGTGCGGTCGAGTGTGGCGTAGTAGTCGCCGTTCGGGCCGGTCACAGGCCCGTGCATGGTCGCGAGCGTCGGGGTGACCCGTCCTCGTGCGAGCAGTGGCCCAGCCAGACTGTGGTCGTGCACGACGTCGACGTCGAGACCGTCCAGCACTCGTGCGGTTTCTGCGGCTGCTTGCACCTCGGGCATCGGGTCGCCCAGCAGAGAAGAGGGCGGTTCTGCGAAGACGGGCGCGAATCGCTGTGCCCGTGTGCGGTGTCGACCTGCACCTATCAGCGTCACATGATGTCCACGCTCGACCAATTGGTCGACGAGCCCGGCCACGACCGCCTCGATCCCGCCGTACCCTTCGGGCGGCAACTCGAACCACGGCGGAGCCACCATCGCCACGCGCAATGGACTCACCGGAAAGCCGTCCGCGGTCCCGGAGCACTGGGTTTCGAGATCGTGAGCGTACTGACCGAAGCGGACCTCGGCGTGGAGTTCGCGGTGTACGAGTTGCGTGGTGGTCACCATAGGGCCTCTTTCGACTCCTTGGGATCTGTTCCCTTTCGTATGCAAGTAACTTACAACACGAATTGTAAGTTACTTCTTCGCCATTGCTAGATACAATGGAGATCTGCTCCCAGGGTTCTCCTGAGACGACGTCCCGGGGCCGGTGATCTGTCCGCTCCTTGTTCGCTTCGGGCGGTCGCCACCGCCATACCGGACATGCGCGCGACCGGAGGTGACACAGAATGGATGTCCGCACACCCCGCCCTGATCGCCCGGACGGCACATCCGAAGACGACGGTGGATCCCCGTTGGCCCCGCTGGACGATGCGTCGCTGTCCTTTTACACCATCGGCCAGGTGGCTGAACTGCTCGACGTCGCCCAACCCGCGTTGCGACGCCTGGACGGGCTTGACATCGTTCGGCCGGACAGGTCTGAAGGCGGGCAGCGCCGCTACAGCAGAGAGGAGGTCCATCGACTCAGGGAAGTGCTCGACCTCACGGACAACGGGGTCACGCTCGCCGGTGTTCGAATAGTGCTGGAGCTCCGGCAACGAGTCAGTGAACTCGAGGCCGAGGTCGCGCAGCTGCGCCGGACACTGGCGCGTCATCTCGAGTGCGGCCGGCAGCCTCCCCGGTCCACTGATGCCACCGCCCAGGACTGAGCGTTCCGAACCGGTCGACGTCGCCTGCCTTCGAACATCGGCCTCGACGCTCTGAGCCGCTTCGTGAGGGAGTGGCGATTTCGAACCGGTTGAGTCGTCATGTCAATAGCCGACCGCAGAGGGTCGGACACCACCTTGGAACGAGATGAGGAAGCCCGCATGCGATACGCACTGCTGTTGCACAACGAAGAACCCGCCCCCGGAGAGATCCCGGCGGATGAGATGGGAGAGATGCAGCGTCTGTTCGACGAGTACACCAAAGCGCTGGAGCAGGCAGGGGTGCTGGTCGGCGCCGAGGTGCTGCGCTCTTCGGATGCAACGACCACGGTGACCCGGCGGACGGGAACCACTCAGATTCAGGATGGCCCCTTCGCCGCGACGAAGGAGGCACTCGCCGGCGTGTTCTTCATCGATGTCCCGAATGCGGACGCCGCGGTTGCTTGGGCCGAAAGATGCCCAGGGGCAAGCTACGGTTCCATCGAAGTCCGCCCCGTGGCGACCTCTTTCGTCAACGGGGCATGGACGGTGCCCGATCGAACGGATTGAATCCGATATGCGCGAGGATGCGTACGCCGTCGCCGCGGCAGCCGCACGAGACGGCTACGGCCGTCTCGTGGCGATGCTCGCCTCCGCCGACGGCGACCTGGCCGCTGCCGAGGACGCACTCGGGGATGCTCTGGAACGGGCTCTGCGGGGCTGGACGGATCAGGGGGTGCCGGCCAATCCGGCCGGCTGGCTCGTCACTGTCGCCCGCAACCGACTGCGTGATCGGTGGAAGTCCGCGGAGGTGAGGCGGACGGATCCGCTGGCCGCTGAGCCGGGTGCGTCGCTCTCATATGTCGAGGACATCGACCCGGACGCGATCGGTGACAAACGGATGGAGCTCCTGTTCGTCTGCGCGCACCCGGCGATCGACCCCGCAGCCCGGGCACCGCTCATGCTCAACACCGTGCTGGGATTCACGGCTGCGCAGATCGCACAGGCGTTCGCGATCCCCGCCGCCACCATGGCCACTCGCCTGGTTCGTGCCAAGAGACGCATCAGGGACAGCCGGATCTCGTTCGAGATCCCTGACCGTACGCAGGTACCGGGTCGCATGGCGTCAGTACTCGAGGCGGTGTACGGGTGCTACGTCATCGAGTGGGAAACAGGAGGGCAGGAGCCGCGCCCGCTGCCGTCTGAGGCGCTGCGACTCGTCGAGGTCCTCGCGGAACTCGCACCTGACGACCCGGAGGCTCGAGGACTGGCAGCGCTCGTACTGTTCTCCGCAGCGCGAGCGCCGGCCCGAGCCTCCGGGGACGGCCGCTTCGTTCCGTTGGCAGCACAGGACACCTCGCTCTGGGACACCGGCCTCATCGCCAGAGCGCATCAGCACTTGCGAGAAGCGCACGCTCGGCGCTCCGTCGGGCGGTTTCAGCTCGAGGCAGCCATTCAAGCCCTTCACTGCGCCCGGGCCGCGGGACATGACCTCGCCTGGGGAAGTCTGCGGAGTCTGCACGCAGAACTGCACGCGATCGCGCCTTCATTGGGCAGCAAGACGGCGCTGGCGGCGGTGACGGCCGAAACCGACGGGCCCGTCGCAGGTCTGACCATGCTTGACGACGTCATCGCCGAGTCACCGCGCTTCCAACCGGCTTGGGCGACTCGGGCGCATCTGCTCAGCCTCGTCGGACGCGATGATGAGGCGATCAGGGCTTATGATCGCGCGATCGCTCTGACCGTCGACCCCGGGCAGCGCACGTTTCTGCAATCCCGACGCGAAGATCGGCGATCCTCATGCCGGTCGCAGGATGAGGGCATACCCATCGAGTAGTTCCCTCAGTCGCGGAGCGGGTCTCTGCTTCTGTCAGCGGTCTCTGATTCCTGCTGAGGTGCGCTCGGCTCTCGGTCCTCGGGGGCGCGGGGGTCTTCGGCTGCCGGGGAAGAGCCCGTCCGGCGGAGCATGACCGCGATGAGAGACACGAGTGCGGCGGTAACGGCCGCACCCACCCAGGCGGTGGCATTGAGCCCCTCGGCGAAGGCGGAATGGGCGGCGTCGAGAAGTTCCGCTCGCCGTGCCTCGGGCAGCCGGGCTGCGAGGGCGTCGGCACCCGCGACGGTCTCAACCGCCTCGTCAGGAAAGCCCGCCATGCGGGTGTGGTAGACGGCTGCGGCGAGCGTGCCCAGGGCGGCCATGCCCAGCGTCGACCCCAGGTGATTGCTGGTTTCGGAGATCGACGCGGCCGAACCGGCCCGCTCCGGCGGCACTCCTGACACCACGAGGCCGGTCCCCAGGGAGACGAGCGGTCCGGCACCCAGATGGATGAGGGAGATACCGGTCACAGCGGCGACCAAGCCGTCCTCGGCGCCGACCCCGGTGAGAAGCAGAAAACCGACGAAGGAGACGACGAGCCCGGCCGTGATGGCGGTGGCGTGCCGGATGCGCCGGGTCAGCATCGGGGACAGCAGGGAGCCCACCGCGATCGACAGCCCTCCGAAGGCGGTCCACAGCCCCGCCGCAGCGGGGGAGAAGCGCAGGACGCTCTGCAGGTACTGGCTGGTCAGCAGGAACATGCCCGCCAGACAGGCCCCGATGAGAAGCATGGCCGTCAGGGTGACCCCGATCGGGGCACGTGACAGCAGGCGGAGATCCAGCAGCGGATCCTCCAGTGTCAACTGGCGGTACACGAAGACCGAGCCGAAGACGAGGCCCACGACGACCGCCGTGATGGCCAGGAGGCCGACACCATGGACAGCCAGCTCTTTGACCCCGTAGACGACCGGAAGAAGCGCGGCAAGCGACAGGGCCACGCTGGGCAGATCCATTCGGCCCGCTTCGTGACTCCTGGTTTCGGGAAGCACCACCGGGCCCAGCGCGAGCAGCAGGACCATCACGGGCACGCCCAGCAAGAAAGCCGCTCCCCACCAGAAGTGCTCCAGAAGCAGTCCCCCGACGACAGGCCCGAGGGCCGCTCCGGTGAACTGACAGGTTGCCCACACGGAGATGGCGAGGCCGCGCTGCCGTGGGTCGGTGAACATGGTGCTGATCAGCGCCAGGGTCGAAGGCATCAGTGTGGCCCCGGCGATTCCCAGCAGGCCGCGTGCCGCGATCAGCACCTCGGGAGTGGGGGAGAAGGCGGCGAGCACGGAGGCGAGGCCGAACACCGCCGCGCCGACCAGCAGCAGCCTGCGGCGTCCGATCCGGTCGCCCAGAGTGCCCATGGTGATCAGGAACCCGGCGAGCATGAACCCGTAGATATCGGTGATCCACAGTTGCTGGACGCCACCGGCTCCCAGATCCGCGCTCAGGTGGGGCAAGGCGAGGAAGAGCACGCCGATATCGAGTGAGATGAGCAGTGTGGGAAGGGCCAGCACAGCCAGCCCCGCCCATTCCCGGCGGCTCGCTGGGGAACCGTTCGACGTCGACGTATCATCCTGCACGGACTTCCTCTCCTTCCCGCTGAGAGTCTCAATGCCTCGACGAGACGTCCGGGCTGCGATGCTCCGGACGAGGTGGTCGCCGAATCCTCAGGCGGCCGAACCGGCCATGCTTCTCCCTATACCTATAACCTCAAACCCGGGATGGTTCAAAGCGGGGCGCCGGCGTGGGTCATCTCGATGACGATCTTCCCGGGCGTGCGCCCGGTCCGGCTGCGTGCCAGGGCGGCGTGGACGCCTTCGAGGGTGAAGGGGAAGCGCGCAGCGATCTGCGGTGCGACACCGCCATCATCGACCATGGCGTCCACACGTCCGAGGAGGTCGGCGGATGCTCTGAGGAAGACCGGGATGTACTTGATGCGTGCTCCGATCATCCCGCGCAGGCGACGCAGGCCTATCGTGGCCAGCATCCGCAGAGCGGACGCCGGGGTCACCGTCTCGTCCTCGTCGCGGGAGATGGTGACGAAGCTTCCCCCGCGTCGGAGCACCCTTCTGGCCTGGAGCCACTTGTCCCGCCCACCGACGCAATCGATGACGGTGTCGAACGATGAGAGGGGATAGCTGTCGGCGAGTGTCGTCGTGCGGTGGTCGATGACATCGTCGGCTCCGAGTGTTCGCACCAGTGCATGATTGCGACTGCTCGAGACGGCCACGATGCGGGCACCCCGACTGCGCAGCATCTGCACGATGAACGTGCCGACCCCGCCCGACGCCCCGATGACGGCCACCCGAGACCCGTTGGTGACTCCGCCCGCATCGAGGACCGCCAGCGCAGTCTGCGCCGCGAGCGGGACCGCCGCGGCGTCGGCGAAATCGAGCCCGGCCGGGATCTCGTTCAGCAGCGACTCATCCACGTTCGCATATTCCGACGCGCCGCCGGCCTGGAGGTGGTTGTCGCCGTGAACCCGGTCCCCGATTCGGAATCGTGTCACTCCGGACCCCACCGCCGAAACGGTCCCGGCGATGTCGAACAGCGGGATGAACGGGAATCGGCGCGGCGTGATCAGTCGCCGGTTGCCTTGGATCATCTGCCAGTCGATCGGGTTGATCCCGGCGGCCTCGACCCGAACCTGCACCTGACCGGCCTGCGGTGGGCGGACGGGAAGATCCTCCGTCCACGAGAGGACTTCCTCGACGGGGCCGAAACGCTGCTGGATCACGGCACGCTGGTGAACGGGAGCACTCATTGCGCGACCTGCCCGAGTGTCCGAAGCAGTGCGTCGCGGTCCTGCAGTGAGACGTCGGCGAAGAGGTTCTCCTCCTGTCGGCGGATGATGGCGAAGCCCTCCTCGTGCGCGGCTGATCCGGCCGAGGTCAGAGACAGCAGAACACCCCGACGATCCGTCGGATCCACTTCACGGTGAAGGAGGCCGTCCTGGACCATCCGATCCGAGAGCACGCTGGCATTCGACTTCGAACAGCCCAACGCCTCAGCGAGGTCCTTCAGGCCGACCGGCGCTGCGCTTTCAGCAAGCCTGTGGAGCACGGCCATCCGTGCCATCGACAACGACGCGGACGTGAGCGCGGCGTTCATCCGCTCCTCCATCGCGCGTGCCGTCTCGATCACGGTCAACGCGGGACTGATCGACACCGCGGTGCTGGACCATCTATTAGTTCGGATACGAACGTTCATGCCATAACGATATCAGGCGGGAAGTTCGGCGGGGCCCGTTTGCGGTTATGGACTCAACGTTCCGAGAGGCGAATCGCGATCGTATCCCGGAAGAACCGCGAACGCCGCGGACGCCGTGACACGGGCGTACGACATAAGCGCATCGCTCTCATCCATGCGCTGCTGCGTTTTCACGAAAGTGCGGATATCGTTCTGAAATGAGGTGAACAGCATCCCGGAGGTGAAGCCGCTGGGAGAGGATGCATCCGAGGGCGTGAATCCGTAGCTGCGCCGCAGCATGAGGGGGCTGCCGGTGAAAGACGGATGTGCGGCGCGGATGTGGGCGTGTGCAGGGATGATGAAGGTGCCATCCGGTTGCTTGGCGGTGATGTCCACATCATCGTGCAGGGCCCCTCCCGTCAGTGGGCTTCCGGTCACCTTGTCGCGTCCGATGATGGCGTTCTGCTCGTCGGAAGAAAGCGCTGAGAATCGATCCACATCGAGGACGAATCGACGAATCACACAGATCGTTCCGTTGGAAAGCGGTCCGTCCTGGATCCAGACACCGTCAGCGAGCCCGTCTGGAGAACGGGGGATGGCGATGCCATCGTGGAAGCCAAGCGGGTTGCGCGCCACATCACGGACTCCTGCACCTCGAAAGCCCAGCTCCGTCCATCTCACCTGTACGCCTTTGACAGACGCGATCACGGCTCGATACGCAGGGTCGAGGACATTGGGGTCGCTTGCCGCGATGATGAGCAGAAGGTCTCCTCCCACGGAGAGTGGATCCAGCAGGTCGTCGCCGCGGAACGGCGGCATATCCAGCAACTCATCGTGAGGGGCAGGCAACAGGGCGTTGAGTGGGCGAGGGCCGAGACCGACGAGCACTGTCAGATCGCCGACACCATCGGGGAAGCTGTGAGAAGGATCGGCGAGGCCGCCGATCGCCTTCCCGAGCAGGGTGAGCGTGTCCGCGAGGCTGGTGAGGTCCAGATCGGCGACCGTATAGCGTGCGAAGGACTGCGGAATTCGGGGGGTGTCCACCCCTGCTTGAGTGTCCCCGAAGGGGCGAATCGCGACTGAGGCCGGTGGGGGAGTGCTCGGAGACTCGTCCCGGACCACAGCACCGGTGATGGCTGCGCCGCCGGCGGCCCCGACCCCGAGTCCGCCCAGTCCCGCCGCAAGCATGAGACCGCGTCTCGAGATGCCTCCTGGCCGCCTACTCATCTGCTGCCTTCTCTCCGTGCGAGGCGAGCAGGTCGCCGAGATGATGGAGGTCCGGCCCATCGCCGGAACCGAAATCGACCGCGGACCACTCCGCGCCGATGCGCAGCTCCGCGTGATGCAGCAGCCCACGGTCATCGACCCACAGCCTCGCGTCCGCGGACTCCGGTGTCGGGCGCTCGTCCTCCGGACCGAGCGCGACATCGTCTGGTGGTGGTGCGAAGATGCTGAGCTCGGCGGACGGATCAGCATCTTCGCTGAGGCCGGCCTTCGTCGTGAGGTCGCCGGTTCCCAGGAACAGGGCACCGGATTGCTGGAGCAGCAGCGGGTTGTCCGGACGATCGCTGCCGAGGGTCGCGATGCTGAGCAGCAGAGTGTCGAGGGTCGACGCGGTCGGGTCGAGCGGGCGCACCTCCCACCCATCGTGTGCCGGATCGGGCACGGGGAACTCAGGGAATCCCGAAGGATCGGGCATCTGCGGGCGAATGCCTATTCGAGCGGGCGTCCACAGCATCGCCTGTGCGGCGAAGCCCGCGCCTTCGACGGAGGCGTATCCGACGTGCGTCGCGAAGTCGTACCAGCCGAGAAGGTGGAGCTCGGAGCCGAGGACTCGGACGTGAGTCGAGATATCTCGCGTTCCGGCGTCGTAGTTGTTGAAGCGCACGGTGGCGAGGATCTGGGATTCCTCCGTGGTGACCGGATGCCAGGAAGCATCCGAAGAGCACCCGGAGGTGATGAGCGCGACGGCAACGGTCAGCGCAAGGGCTGCGGTGCGAAGGCATGCGAGTGCGGTGCTCAACGGATTCCACTCGCTTCCGAGAGGAACGCGGGGTCCGGCACGGAGATGCGTGCGGGATCGGGAAGTGAGACGTCATCGGGGAGACGGCCGTAGCTGTGCGACGGAGGAAGGTTCGGCTGGTCCTGCGGGAGTCCCACCGACCGGAAGCTGATCCCCTCAGGGGCCTCTGGCCAATCGGGTGCTGCTGACGGTTGCGGAGGGGACGCCGTGGTCGCGGCGGTCGACGGCTCACAGTTCGGGGAGTGCATCGCCGCAGACAGATCCGACGGAATCGTGTCCTCGGCGCTCGGCGACGCGCAGTTCGACGAAGCAGGTGCGCGTTCAGCAGAGACGTTGACGACAGCGCTGGCGTTGTCCTGAAGGACGTTATCGATGAACGCATTTCCCGTGGTGGCGAGATCTTCGGCGTTCGTCAGCACGATTCCTGCGCGGTGATTGGACTCGATCCTGTTGCGTGTGACCAGATTGCTCGTTCCCCCGCTGATCCCGATTCCCGTGCCGAAGCCGCCCGTCGCCTGGACGGGCGTCTGCGTCTCGTTGTTGTCGGAGATGATGTTCCCGGCGATGAGATTCCCGCGTTGAGGATGGAACGCTTCCTGATAGTTCGAGAGCAGCGTCAAGCCGACGCGGTTGTTCGAGAACCTGTTTCCGACGACGAATACGGAGTCACTGGCGTTCGAATTCTCGAATCCGACCGCGTTCCTCTCCGCGACGTTCCCCGTCACGAGAACGTCGCACTCCGTGCACTGCCCGACGTATATTCCGCTGTCGGCAGATCCGGAGGCGTACGAGTCTCGAATGATGCCGTGCTGCGCATTGAACGCGTAGATCCCATACAGGCCGTTGTTGGTCGCGGTGACGTGGTCTGCGAGGAATCTCTGCAAGGGCGGGAAATCGGCGGGGCTCCACGGCTCGTATCCGGCTGCCGTCGGTGCCGACGGGCCGGTGTCGTCGTGCAGCCCGGTGAACAGCAGTCCGTAGAACGTCGCTCCTGTCACGGTCAGGTTCTCGACGCGGACGCCGTCGGCCATCACCGCGATCCCGAAAGGGCGGATGCCCGCGGCATCGATGACCGTGGTGTTGCGGTCCTCGCCTCTGATCGTGATGTCCGGGGTCGAGACGAGGAGCTGCTCCTCGTAGTCGCCCGGGGCGATGAGGATCACATCACCGGGCTGGGCGAGTTCCTCGGCCTGAGCCAGCGAACCGGCTTCGGAAGGAACATGGATGACGCCATCCGAGTCCGTCCGCGGAGCGCAACCGGACAGTGCCGATGCCCCGATGACGCAGGCGAGGAGAATCCCCAGAAGGCTCCGGAAAGAGTGCATGTCACGAGAGTGTACTGAGCCGAGAAGGGCGGGAGCCGACAGTTCCGGCAACCCACGGGGGTTTACGTACGCCGTTCATCGGAGATTCTGCGGGTCTTCTGAGATCACCGTCTGGAGACGAGGGCGCTCTTGCTAGAACCATGGACGACCTATGTGTGTCTCACCGCCGGCTCGGTGGGCACCACGTTCTGCGAAACAGGGATGAGCGCATGACCAACCGTCGATATGCCGAGGGAGCACCTCGGCATGCTGCCCCACGGACTCCGAAGTCGACGTCGCTGAAGAAAGGACTGGCGGGTCTCAGCGCCGCGGCACTCGTGACGGGTGGACTCGTTCTCGTCTCGACGGTCGCGCACGCCGCTGAACCGATCAACGGGAGCGTGTTCATCGACTACGACGGAGATGGCGAGTTCACCGCGTCCGGCGATGTCGTCGACGCACTGATGGGCGGCGTGACCGTCACCGCGTACGACGAGTCCGGTGTTGCAGTGGGATCCACGACGTCCATGCCGGAAGCCCTCGCGGATGCCGGGGGCAATTACATCCTGGAACTGGACGGGAGCGTCGAGACAGGCGACCCGATCCGGCTGGAGTTCACGGGCCTGCCCCATGGGCTCGGAGACTCGTTCGACGCGGGCAGGAGCAGCGTCAGATTCATCACCGCCGGGGAGGCATCGAGCGTCGATTACGGCGTCTTCGATCCCGTTACGTACATCCCCTCGAACGTGGATGCGACGGAGGTGCCGCTTTTCGCAGCGATTCAGTCGGCCGGCCTGCCGGGCGGCGACGCCAGCAGTCAAGCGGCAGTCGTCGGCACACCCTGGCAGGTCACACCGAACCCGGTCACGTCGTCTCCGTCGGCGATGAGTGAACGTCGGGTGTTCGCGACATACGGTGAGGTCGGATCGGTCTGGGGACTCGCGTACAACGCTCCGCAGAGATCACTGTACGCGGCAGCCACCTACAAGCGGTTCAGCGCACTCGGCAGTCTCGGTCTGGGCGGGATCTACCGGATCAACGGCGTCATGGGCGATGACGGCCGGATGGCGGCGACCGGCACAAGCGTCGAGCCCTGGCTCGACGTCGTCGATGACCTCGGCATCGACGTGGGCACCGTCTTGTCGAACGTGGATAGAGGCCTGACGAACTCCGCCACAGAAGCGCTCCCGGATTCAGATGCTTTCGCACAGGCGGGCAAGGTGGGAATCGGCGGGGTCGCCGTCACCGCAGATGGCTCGCACCTGATCTTCGTGAACCTCCACGACCGCGATCTCTACGTCGTGGATCTTCCGGAGAACGGCTCCAAGCCGTCGCCGACGGATGTGACGAGGCTTCCGTTCTCGGACGAGCTCGCCGATGGCCAGCAGCCGTGGGCCGTCACCATCGACCGCGGCACGGTCTACGTCGGCTACGTCGATACCGGCGAGACTCCGGGGGCCAGCGCGAAGAGCGCAGGGCTGAACGCCTACGTCGTCAGTGCAGGACTGGACGATGTCCTCGCCGGTGCCGCGGAATGGCAGAGCGCCCTCACCGCCGATCTCGGCTACAAGAAGGGCAACTCCGTGGACATGTGGGGAACCGGCGACCTCGTCGGCCCCGGGAACACCAACCACATGCAGGTGGTGCGGTGGAACACCTGGGCTGATGAGTGGAGCTGGGACGGGAACAGCGCCCCGACGACTTCGAACTCCGGAGTCGCGCCAGACGAGTTGCACACCGGCACCGTCAACTCCGTCGGACTCGACAACGGCGGCGACAACCAGTGGTACACGTGGGTCCACGCGTACCCGCAGGGGGTTCTGAGCGGCATCGCGATCGACAGCCAGGGATACATGACCCTCGGGTTCACCGACCGCACGGCGATCCAATCCGGAAACCGGAACCTGCCGGCCATCGCAGGCAGAAGCGAACTCTTCACCACGCTCTCAGGCGGTGACCTTCTGCTGGCCGCCCCGAACATCGACAGCACCGGTCAGCTGGACGGCACGTTCACCCTGGAGAACGACGGAACCGCCGGCGACCGCACGTGCAGCGATGACCACTCCAGCATGAACGACCCGCATCACCGTGCGAACGATCAGGGACCCGGTGGCGACCTGACCAAGGAGTTCTACGACGACAACCAGAGCGCCTATGACTTCATGGAGAGTGTTGCTCGCAACGACAAGCACCACTACGAAACCGCTCTCGGCGCGGTTGTGGCATACCCGGGGCGCGAAGAGGTCGCCTCGACGGCATTCGACCCGACGCGGATGGTCAACGTCCACGGAGTGAGCTGGTTCAACACCACCACGGGTAACGGATACCAGGGTTACAACCACACCACCGGCAGCGCCAGCAGCTTCATGAAGGGCGGCGGCATGGGCGGGCTCTCGCTCGCGCTGAAGGCTGCCCCTGTGCAGGTCGGCAACCGTGCGTGGCTCGACCTCGACGCCGACGGCATCCAGACGGCCGGCGAGCCCGGAATCGTCGGGGCGAAGGTGTCGCTCTATCGCGCCGATGCCAACGGTGATCCAGTCGGCGATGTCCTGGCATCCACGACCACGGATGACAACGGCGAGTACTTCTTCCGCACCGAAGACGCACCGACCGATGGCACGCCCGGCTTCACGCGTGACGGCGCCTACGTCGTGGTGTTCGAAGCAAGCACCGGAGCGGTGCAGCTGAACTGGGGCGGCGCGACTCCGACGATCGGCGACGTCACCTGGAACCAGCTGCTGTTCACGGAGGCGCAGGCGGACGACGGCACCGATCAGACGACGCAGCGGGACTCGAATGCACGGCCCGTCGTCGTTTCCGGTGAGGAACCCGCTACGCGCGCGAACGCCTTCATCGCTGTCGGAGGCCCAGGACAGAACGACCACTCGATCGATGCCGGTTGGAAGCTGGGCACGGTCACCGTCGGCGACTATGTCTGGGAGGACTCCAGCCGTGACGGCGTGCAGGATGACGGCGAGCCCGGCATCGAAGGCGTGCTGCTGAAGATCGAACGGGTGAGCGGCGACTCGCGCGAGGAGCTGCGCACCGACGTGTTCGGCGATGAGTTCACCGAGAACCGCACCGATGCCGACGGCCGCTATCTGTTCGAGAACCTCCCCGTGCTCGTCGAAGGCGAGCACTATGAGGTGAGCATCGTCCGTGATGACGTCAGAACCAGTGAAGCGCTGGCACTGTTCGAGCCGACCCAGGAGAACGGGACCGGGCGTGACGGCGACTCCAGCAAGTGGACCGCGACGACTCTGGACACGGAGAACCCGACGCGTCTGACTGTTCCGGGCAGTGAGGACCTCTCGCTGGACTTCGGCTTCGTCCGGGTCACTCCCAGCGCCGTCATCCTGAAGGGAGACGACAGCGATCCCGCGAACGTCGCTCCGGCCGACACGCCGGATTCGGCCGTCGATCTGACCGTCTCCGGAGATGATGCGGGGAGCACATCCCTGCTCTTCGAGATCAGCAACGACGGCGGGGAGGACCTCTACGACGTGGTGGTCACCGACGTCAGCACCGGCAGCGGCGACGTGGAGGATCTGATCTGCTACTTCCCGGGCGGCGATGAGACGGCGGGCGTCTTCGACGAGAGCACCCGTACGTGGACCGTCACCTGGGAAGCATCCCGGGCAGCCGCCGGAGACGATCGCAGGGCGCTCTCACGCGGTGCGTCCTTCGACTGCAAGGCGACGCTGACCGGTGTGATCGGTGACCACGAGAACGTCGCAACCATCGATGGCACCGGTGCCATCAGCGGCGATTCGATTCCGAGGAAGCCCTTCGACCCGACGAACCCCGAGACGCCCGGCACGGACAATCCGTTCCACGCTACGCGCACGCCTTCAGTCTCGGTCGGAGACCGCGTGTGGTGGGACACCGACGCCGACGGCATTCAGGGCCGCGACGGCGACGGCATCTACACCGAGCCCGGCATCGACGGCGTCGTGCTGAAGATCACCGGACCCGACGGGCAGCCGGTGCACAGCGTGGTGACCGGTGAGGTGATCCCCGAGCAGACCACGGAGAACGGTGGCGAGTACGAGTTCATCGACCTGCCGGTTCTCGAAGACGGCCGGTACACGGTCACGGTCGTCTCGGTTCCCGAGAAGTTCACGCCGACCGAGCCGGGCACCGACAACGGCGCCGACGAGTTCGACTCGTCCACTGACAGCGCCGAGACCCAGCTCGATCTGAGCTCGCACGGCAAGAAGGATCCGACCCTGGACTTCGGCTTCGTGCTGAAGACCCCCGGCGCGACGGTGAACAAGTCGGATGCCGACGGCAACGACGCGAACACCGCGGCTGATGCCGTGGATCTCGGCCCCGCCGATGGCCGGACCACGATCGTCTTCACCATCGAGAACGACGGTGAGGAGCCGCTGACGAACATCGGCCTGGGCGATGCGAGCTCCGGTTCCGGCACAGTCGACTACCCGATGGACTGCATTGCGCTGATCGACGGTGAGGAGATCTCGTTCTCACTGGCCTCGGCCGATGCCCGCTGGAATGGTGAGCTGCCCGTCGGCGCGACGATCACCTGTGAGGCCGCCCTTTCGGGCGTCACCGCGGGTGACCCGCACGCCGATGTGGTCACGCTCTTCGCAGATGGCGTGCTCACCGGGTTGCCGGTGCAGGATCCGGACAACCCCGGAACGCCGGAGAACCCGAACCGTCCCAGCGACCCCTACCACGCCGAAAAGCTGACGTATGCGATCGGTGATGTCGTCTGGATCGACCGTAACCAGAACGGTCAGCAGGACCGCGTGGGCGCTGAAGGCGGTGAGAAGCCGATGGCAGATGTGGTCGTCAACCTTCTCGACGGTTCCGGCGCGGCGGTGAAGGATGCGTCCGGCCGCGACGTCACCACGACGACGGACGGCAACGGCCGCTATCTCTTCGACGACCTGGTCGCCGGAGACTACATCGTGGAGTTCGTCCTGCCGGATGGATACCGCTTCACCGAGCAGAATTCCGACGGTGTTCTGCCGGGTGCGGACTCCGACGCCGACCCGACGAACGGACGGACCGATGTCATCGTCGTCGGCAACGACTCGGTGACCTCGGAATACACCGATCAGGACTGGAACGCGACTGAGGGGGTGGACCCGAGGTGGGATGCGGGCATCGTGCCCGAGTCCGTGTCTGTCGGTGACTTCGTCTGGCAGGATCTCACAGGCGACGGCATCCAGGATTCCGGCGAGCCGGGCATCCCTGGCGCGACCCTGACCATCACAGGGCCCGACGGCTGGGACGGCAGGAACGTCTATGGTGAGCCGGTGACCCCGGTGGAGACCGATGGACGCGGCTTGTACGAGTTCACGGATCTGCCGGTGCTGAGTGAGGGCGAGACGTACACCGTGACGATCTCGGACGTCCCCGCGAAGTTCAAGCCGACGCTCGAGAACCAGGGCGAGCGGGGAACGGACTCGTCGACGGGGTCGGCGACCTCCGGTGCGCTGACCGAGGACGGCGCGAGCGATCCGACCCTGGACTTCGGCTTCGTGCTGAAGACCCCGGGCGCAAGCGTCAACAAGTCCGATGTGGAGGGCCGTGATGCCGACGATCCGGCGGATCCGGCGGATCTGTCTTCGACTGACGGTGCGATCGATGTGGTGTTCACAGTGTTCAACAACGGCGAGGAGCCCATCACGAACATCGGCCTTGCCGATGTGACGACGACCGGCTCCGGCGCTGTGAGCTACCCGTTGCTGTGCTCCGCGACCGACGGTGACGAGGCGCCGAGCGAGTTCAGTCTCGAACGCGCTGACGCACGCTGGAGCGGCGAGTTGGGCATCGGCGAGACGATCAGCTGCACGGGCGTCCTCACCGGGGTGGCAGCTCACGAGCCGCACACCGACGTCGTCACCCTCTGGGCCGACGGAGCGCTGACTGGCAAGACGATCGTGGACCCAGAGAACCCGGGCACCCCGGAGGATCCGAACCGTCCGAGCGATCCGTACAACGCGGTCGTGAAGACCTACGCGATCGGCGACTACGTCTGGCTCGACCAGGCGCACCCGAACGGCATCCAGGACGCCGACGAACCCGGCGTCCCGGACGTGACGGTCGTGCTGCGCGACACCGACGGCACCGAGGTGGCTCGCACGACGACGGATGGCGAGGGCCACTACTCCTTCGATGAGCTGAAGCCGGGTGACTACCGGGTCGACTTCACCCTCCCGCGCGGATACATCCTGATTCCTGAGAACACGGGTGACGACTCCACGGTCGACTCCGATGCCATCGCGGATGATGCGAAGCGCACATCCGGATCCACCGTGTTGGTGACGCTGGACGACACCAACACCGCGCTGACCGACCGCCGGGGCATCACCGCCACCGAGGGCATCGACCCGACGTGGGATGCCGGGGTGCGGCGCGCCGAGGTGTCGGTGGGCGACCGGGTCTGGAAGGACAAGGATCGCGACGGCATTCAGGACGACCCGACCGACGAGCCGGGCATCCCCGGCGTGACGGTCGTCATCGAGCGCACCGACGGCGAGCCCGTGGTCGACGTCGACGGCAACCCCGTGGATCCGGCCATCACCGGCAAGGACGGGGAGTACCGATTCGATCGACTCCCGCTCCTGCCGGCGGGCGAGACCTACGTCGTGCGCATCGACCGTGAGAAGTCGGAGAACGCACTCGACAACCTCGTGCCCACCCTCCCGGGTGCGGGCGAGGACCCGGCGGCCGACTCCTCCGACTGGGAGGAGAGGGCGCGCGGTCTCGACGAGGATGGTGACGAGGACACCACGCTCGACTTCGGCTTCGTGACCAAGCGCGTCACGGTCGGAGACCGGGTATGGGAGGACAAGGACAAGAACGGCCGCCAGGATCCCGGCGAACCCGGCATCCCGGGTGTCGTGCTGACGATCAGCGGCCCGGACGGTGAGGTGGTCACGGACGTGTTCGGCGAACCGGTCGGCCCGCAGACGACAGACGAACAGGGTGAGTACCTGTTCGACAACCTGCCCGCGCTGCACGACGGGGAGGCGTACAAGGTGACGATTGATCGGGACGCCTCCGCAGATGCGCTGAAGGGCCTCTTGCCTACCCGTGAGGGTGTGGGTGATCGTGAACGCGACTCGTCGACGTGGGAGGCTGTCAGTCGGGCACTGCTCACTGATGGCGATGACGACCTCACGCTCGACTTCGGGTTCGTCCTCGAGGCGGACGCCCCTCTTCCCCTCGCGCTGGCCATCACCGGTGGTATGGCTCCGATCATGATCGGGCTCGGCGGAGTCGGGCTGCTGCTGATGAGCGCAATCCTGCTCGGCGTCGGATACCGAAGGAGCGTGCGATCAGCCTGACGCGTGGCTGAGGGGGGAGGTGGCTCGATTCGGTGAAACCGGACCGAGCCACCTCCCCCTGCTACGGTGCGGCCGAGTTGATCCTGATCCGACCGAACGCGGAGATCGGCTGGGAGCGATTGATCTTCGCGACGTCAGCGCAGCAGAAGACTCACGAGTTCAACCCTGGAACCGACGTTGAACTTCCTGTAGATGTTCGACAAGTGCATCTCCACCGTGCGACCGGATATTCCCAGGCGGGTGCCGATCTCACGATTCGAGTAGCCCTCCGCGACGAGATCGAGGACTTCGTCCTCGCGACGAGTGAGAGTCTGGTTGACGGGGAGAAGTGAACGGAACTGATCGCTCGACCCGGCGGGCGCCTCGACGCCCGGCAAGTGAGCGTGACTTTCCCACGCCTCGGTGGTGATGCGATGGGTGGGGCGAATCGCATCCAGAACGTCTGCGAACACCGGGGAGAAGATTCTGCTCGACTCGGCCAGCGTGCGCGCCGCCGATGCCGATATCCCCGCCCCGATGTGCGTCATCGGA
Organism: Microbacterium soli; assembly: GCF_039539005.1. NCBI lineage: Bacteria > Bacillati > Actinomycetota > Actinomycetes > Micrococcales > Microbacteriaceae > Microbacterium > Microbacterium soli. Next base: position 350,615 of record NZ_BAABCP010000001.1, on the reverse strand, counting down.
AGGGACAGCAGAGCGTTGAGGAAGGCCACTGACGCGTCGTGAAGCTTGTGACGCATCATCAGCAGACCAACTTGCTGTCCTTGCAGATAGGCCTCGATGAGAGGCGTCAGTGGCCCTCGGCTGAGGTGCCAGGACTCTTGAGACGGCGAGGGGATCGCGGACAGCAGAAGATTGGTGTGCCGTTCATAGACTTCCTCAGGCGCAGAGGTCCACGATTGAGTGATCTCGATGAGCGCCTGAACGACCCGAGTATGCGACGGCGTGACGGCGACCTGACGCAGAGCAATCGCCTGAGCGTGCAGTCTTTGCACAGGTGGCTCCTCGGAAACGACGCCGACCTGGAATGTTCTCGTGGCTGTGAACAGATCGGTGAGTTGAGGTGCTGAAAGAGAAGCGCCTTCGTCAGCATGCGATATGAGCAACGATTCGGCGTCCGAGAAGCAACCGCATGCCAAGGCGGCGCGTGCCGCAGTCACCACGGCCTCGCCCCTGTGCCCGTCCGGGTGGCTGCTGAGCGCTGCACTGGCCACTTCGTATGCGGAAGTCGCTGATCCCGCGATCAGCAGCTCATTCGCGAGGGGGATGAGCGATGTCGCAGGCACCCGTGATGGATCTGAAAGGTACTGATGCCATATGGAAAGTGATGATTCCCCGTAGTGCAGCATCGCTCCAGCTATTGAGTGGTGAGCCTCTTGAATATCGGCCGGTTCTGCAGAGCTGACCAGAATTGAGCGGGTGAGTGGTTGATCGAATTGGAATCGCCCGTCGTCTATTTGAAATTCTCTCACTATTTCGGGCGTCGTGTCCTCCAAGCCTATGCCCATCGCCCTATAGAGGATGTCCAGTCGGTTCGAAGTGGAGAGAGCAACGAGGAGAAGGCGGCGCATCGAGGCCGGCGAGAGAATTTTCTCTATGCGCTGGCGAAGTCTGCGAGCCAGCTCTCTTGGGATGGGAATCGGCGCGGGAAGAACGCTGAGCCCGGCGAGCTGATTCGCGGAGAGAGACCTGGCGACTTCGAGGACTTCGTGATCATTCAGCAATTTAAGACCGGCTAGCCGAGAAGCAACATGTGGTGCAACTGGGAGCGCAAGGTTCTTTTTCACCAGCGCGATCACACGGGCGGCTTCTTGTTGCTTCATGGCGGTTCACAGGTCTCGAGAACGATAGATGTGAGGCGGGGATTTTATCGGAGTGTTCGCTCCTCGACGAACTTTCGCAATAAGTTGAGCTCGATTATTGACGCCGAGTTTTTGATATATTCTGCGGATGTGAACCTCGACCGTCCGTATTGAAACGCTGAGACTCCTGCTGAGCTCGTGCGCAGTGCACCCTTGTAACAGCAGGGTCAGTATTTGATGTTCGCGGCGTGTTAGATCTGTGCCGCGAAGGTGTCCGATGGAGACAGGATCATGAGAACCGGTCTCTGGTTTCAAGAAGTCGGACTTCGCAATTTTCTCGGTGTATGACATGGGGATGCGGAGACCGTCAGGAAGCCTACTTGAACTGTGCCCGAGCGCGCTGAGGAGAAACTCCTCAGTTGAACTCTGTGGAGGGGCCGGTCTTCGTGCCGCTCTCGTTGTCCAGGCCGAGGACGGGAGCGCGAGGACGGCGATGGGGAGTCGTGGCACTTCCCGTATCAGGATTGCAGCTGCCAGTTCTGTCTTCTGACTCTGGAAGAGGAACATCGCGTGGAATAACCGGACGTAGGCCTCCACGAGCGGCGAAGGAATGTGACGGTCCTCGCCGGCCTTGCCATCAGGTTGCGAGCGTGTTGTCTTCAGGGCGATGGCAGCGATACGAGCGTCTGCTGCGGAGGCGTCTTCCTCCCATATCGAGAGCGCGCGGATCAGATCGCTGAGGATCTCGGAATCGATCCGACGCGACATGATCCGATGCAGAGAACGAAGCTGTTCGATATGTTCCTCGAGGGAGAGGGCGCCGCAAGGTTGGTTCTGATGCAGTATCCGGGTCGCTGACATTGCAGTGCGCGTGTCGAAGGTGTTCGCGTCGGTGAAGTACCCACCGCCGAGTGCAGCTTGGGTGGCGATTTTCGTGGCCGCCGTGAGGATGTCCTGATGGCCATGTCGACGGGCGGTATCCATCGCGAGTATCGCAGCGCGTTGGGCAGGATGGACTGCACCGTGAGCGATCTGCTGCGTGGCAGTGCGAAGCAGACCTTTCAGAGATTCGCGGCTACCCAACCGGGTGTGCGCCTCATGCCACGCTGAAGATGCCCGGTCCCCATTTCGAGTACTGGTTCTGGCCAGAGACGCGTGCGCACTGGTGAGTTCTTCTGTTCCTGCGATGTTCAACAGAATTGTCCGCGCTGCCGGATTGAGATGAAAGTAGCCATCCCTGATCTTGAGAAGGTTCGTGACCGCGTCGGTGAAGAAGTGGACCGAGTCGACGGCAGCCGAGTCGATGAGGTTCTCGACTTGCTGAGTCGTGCTCAAAGAGGCTGTGAGGAGGATTCGAGCCTCGGCAGGACTGAGTGCCTTGAGATCGAAAGGACCGAGGCGGGTGTCCTGAATGGGAATCGGATCGGGGAGGATGCTGAGGCCTGCCAGTTGCTCACGGGACAGACTGGTGCCGACGTAGCTCAGCTGCGACTTGCCTCCGCCACTGGCTTCCAGTAGGTGAGACGCAACGTGCGGCGCCACTGGGAATCCGGACGATCGGGAGAGCGTCCGTTGCGCATAGACCCAGGGCATGGGAACCACGTCCTTCGAAGCGGAAGAAGAATCTGCCGTCAGCACGGAGCCATGCGACGTTGCATTGTGCTTGCCTATGCGGTCGCCGGGCCGTAGAGGGGGACGGGATGCTCGACGTCGGAAGGTGTCGAGCATCCCGTAGGAGAGTGAACCGCCTGTAAAGGGGACGACAGGCCGGAACACCCTCGCGCGCTGATCGTGGGTTCCTCGTGATGTGGGATCTTGACGAGGAAATGGGGTCCATGCGTGAGAGGACTTTATATCCCCGTGCGCCGATCAGCAGGTCAAAAGAGTCGGGGAGGGCCGTGCGTCGGGAAATGAACCGACCAAACGCAAGGCTTCATCAACATTCCAACCATCCCCATGCAATAAAAGTACCCTGGTCCGGTCGACAGTTTCATGCCGGTCGGACTGGCGGGTTTCCCACGCCCGCCGAACCGCATCGGTTCGAGACCGATGCGGAACAGGCACTATGTACGATTGCAGGCATGGCCACCGGAATTCCGGCTACGGGGGAGCTGACGATCGTGGAGGTGCCCAGAACCTGTGTCTGATCTGGGTATTCACCGGATTCCGGCACAGGTGCCCGTTGGGCCGGGTGTACGTAGTTCCCCTGTAATCGGGTCCTCGAGCCGTCCATGGTCCTCGTGGTGGCCGGCCTGCGGTTGCTGGTAGGCGACCACCGCGCACACGGGATCCGCTGACCGCGCTGCTGCGCCACGAGGATGCGCACCCCGGAGAGGGCGTGCATCACGGCTCCCAAGCCGGCGAAGCTCCAGCCCGCCCATCCCGTCCATGGAAGCCAGGAGCCGACCGCTTCGTGAGGGTCGTGAGAACGCCGTACAGAGATAACGAACAGGTAACGAAGAACTGTCCCGCCGCGTCCGCGTTTGCTCGCGCCGCAACGCGGTGGGTAACTTGGTGGCGTTTGCGGTGGTCGCTCCCCCCGGAGCGCAGCCGTGAAGTTACCCGGAATCGACGTGTGCAACTGGGGTGCTCGTCAGGGGAGATATCCGGTCGTGAGGTTTTGGGGACCTACATGCGCAATTCAACGCGCCGTTTCGCGTTGCGATTCGGCCAAACGGCTTCGGCCATTTTCATCACTGGGGCGCTGATCTTCAGCGGAAACGCCGCCGCATCGGCGGCGATCTCACCGGCTGCGACGCCATCCGGTACGGCGCAGCAGACACTGGGCAGCGGAAGCTGGTCACCGTTCACGCCGAAGCCGGCGGACACGCGCGACATCATTGTGACCAAGCGCGTCTTCGCCGAGCCGACCAGCGTGAACGGGCCGATCGGCGACGATGTCCGTGACACGGCCGGGTCGACCTTCCGGCTGTACACCGACGACGACGGCGAGCCCGGATCGGCCACAGCGTTCACCTGCACGATCGTCGCGGACGGCGAGTGCAGGATCACCGTCACCGGCCTGCAGAAGGGCGGCGACAACCGAGGCGAGCGCTTCTGGGTCGTCGAGGAGGACGCAGAAGCGGGCTCGGATGCCGCCGAGCACACCTACATCAACTCCGAGCTGTACGTGGGCGCCTACACCGGTCCGCGGGACCTGCGTCGGATCGTCGGACTGACGAAGGCGCTCGAGCCGTCGTCCACGCCGCTGGCCATGCCGATGACCGCGTCCCAGCTGTCCAATTCCGATCTGCCGCGCACCAACGCGACGACCGCCGAGGCAGGATCCTTCGGCGCGGTCGTCGGCTCGTACAAGAACCCGACGATCGTCCCGAAGTGCGAGGCCTCTCCGCTGCGGATCGGGATCATCCTCGACCAGTCCGCGTCGATCAGCGGTGATCAGTGGCGGACCTTCCGCGGCGCACTGGTCGACGGCAAGGACTCCGTGCTCCGCCTGCTCCGCGACGCGAACGCGCGAGTCTCGGTGCTCGGCTTCGGCTCCGGCGTCTCGGGTCAGAACGGCTGGCACCACGGCGGCGCGTCAGGACCCGCGGCGCTGCCGACGAACAACGACAGCCTCGAGCAGATCATCCCGGCCTCCCGCCCCGGCGGTTCGGGCAACACGACGAACTGGGATGCCGCCCTGAGCACCTTCCAGCAGCACTCCGACGACTACGACATGGTGCTCTTCGTCACCGACGGTGCGCCGAACTACATCCTCGACGGCACCGGTCCGAGCAACACCAACGTGACGCTGCGTTCGCTGGAGGCCCCGATGTACGCGGCCAACGCGCTCAAGAAGCACGACGTGCGCGTCGTCGCCGTGGGCGTGGGCGAGGGCGCATCGGGAGAGCAGGTCGCTCAGAACCTGCGGGCCGTCTCCGGTGAGAAGGCCGGCTCGGACTACCTGCAGGGGGACTGGGACGGACTCAAGCGGATCCTGTCCGAGGTGGTCACCGCCGCCACCTGCCAGGTGCCCGTCGAAGTGTCCAAGACGCTGAAGAACGCCGACGGCTCCACGACGAAGCTCGCCGGAGACTGGGACTTCACCGCGGCTCTGACCCCGGGCACCAGCAGCCCCGTGTCGCTGCTGGGCGACGCGACGCAGACCACGGACTCCGGCGCGGCGGGCGCCGCGCACTGGACCGTGAAGTTCACGCAGCCCAGCGGGCAGGCGGCGACCCTGAAGATCGAGGAGACCGCCCAGCCGGGGTGGACGCTCGACGCCGTCGACTGCACGCTCGATGCGCGCACTCTGCCGACCACTGTGGACGGCGACTCCGTCACCATCTCCGACCTGGGCCCGGCATCCGGGGCACTGAAGTGCACCTTCACGAACAGCGAGGCCAAGCCCGCGACCGTGACGGTCGACAAGAAGTGGGTGGTCGACGGGGAGAAGCTCCCGCACGGCGACCAGCCCGACGGGATGGACGCGACGCTCCGGATGGCCATCCAGGGCGACGACGTCAGCGACGTCGCCTGGGGCCAGACCCGTTCCGGCTTCACCGTGGGCGACTCGGTGACGATCGGAGAGGACACGACCCTCGACGCCTCGCTGGTGAACGGCTGCGTGCTCACCGGGAGCACCATCGCCGGCCCCGGCATCAAGGGCGCCGCAGAACTGACCTCCGACGGTTACGACGCGGTTCTCACGAAGAAGTCCAACGTCTACACCGTGACCAACACGGTGCAGTGCCAGCGGCTCACCCTCGTGAAGAAGGTGCACAACAGCCACGGCGGCCAGGCGACCCCTGCTGACTGGGACGGCGGCCTGTTCGCGCAGACCGGCACGGCGGCCCCGATCGCCTTCGACTCCGGTGAGACCCGGTATGTCGGTGTCGGCGAGTACGTCCTGTCCGAGTCGGATGAAGACGGGTACTCGCAGGCGAAGCTGGTCTGCACCGGCGGCGAGCTCACCGGCTCGACCGTGTCGATCAAGGCCGGAGCCGATGTCGTCTGCACCTTCAAGAACGTGGACGACGCCGGTTCGGTGACCTGGACGAAGACCGCCGACGACGGGACCACCGCACTGGGCGGCTCGGTCTGGACCCTCACCGGTCCGGGGCTCGGTACGGACGGCGTGGTCATCGAGGACTGCACCTCCGCTGCGGACTGCTCGCAGCTGCGGGACCGGGATCCCGCCGAGGGCTCGTTCCTGATGGGCGATCTCGACTGGGGCGAGTACAGCCTTGTCGAGACGAAGGCACCGCGCGGCTATGTGCTGGATGCGACGCCGCACGAGTTCACGATCGCGGCGGATGCCGTGACCGTGGACCTCGGCGCCCTCGTGAACACCGAGGAGCCCGTGGTCCCGGAGCCGGAGGATCCGGAATCGCCGGTGCTGCCGCTGACGGGCAGCGACGGTGCACTGTGGATGTCGGTCGGTGCGATCGCGCTGATCCTCATCGCCGGTGGCGTGCTGCTGGTGCTGCGCAGGACGCGCACTCAGGAGTGATGCCGAGACGGTGACCTGAGACCGGCCGGGGCCGAGGAGGGCGACCTCCTCGGCCCCGGCTCGTCGTCTGTGGGCCGTCCCGTGGTGCAGAGGGGACAGGGCTCAGGGCGTCACGTGGAGCGGACTCCCGGTGTCGATGATGGCGACGGGCACGGTGGGCGCCAGCTGTCTCATGGCATTCGCGAACAGAGCGGGATCCTTGTCGCTGCGCAGGATCAGTCTGTCGCCGATGGGGCCGGCGGTGTATGCGTAGTGCTGCGGCACCACGAGCTTCGGGTGGAGCGCGGCGGCGAGTTCGGCGGCTTCGTCCGCATTCATCACGACCTGCCTGTTCCGGGCCGTCCTGATGGTGAGCCCGTTGATCGGCAGGAGAGCGACATCGAAGGTGCCGTGCCGATCGCTCAGGGTCAGCAAGTCGGGGGTGAGCAGCGTGTCACCGGCGAAGTAGACGCTCCTGCCGCCGGCCTCGATGATGAAGGTCACCTCATGAACACCGTGCAGTCCGGGCGCGGCATGAACGGTGATGTCACCGATCTGAGCGCTCTGCCACGCATCCAGCGGAGTGATGTCCGTGAAGCCGGCTCTGCGCGCCCTCCTCGCGACGGGGCCGGCGACGATCATCGGGACGTCGTGATCCCGGTAGCCTCGGAACGCCCTGAGATCGCAATGGTCGTAGTGCTCGTGGCTGATCAGGACGGCGTCGAGACGGGGGAGCGTCTCTGGTGTCAGAGCCACCGGCTCTCCGGGGTGGTAGAACACCCTCTCCGAGAACCATGGATCGGTGAGGATCGTCCTGTCCCCGATTTGGATCAGGTGGCAGCTGTGGGCGACGCGGGTGATGGTCAGTGACTCGCTCATCGGTGCTCTCGGCTCTCCGCTGCGCGGCGGGGGAGCCGAGCAGGATGCCCAGGGGAGTGGTCCGTGGAGCAGTGGTCCGCGGGTTCTGTGTTGTTCATGGTGGGTCCTCTCAGGTGTGAGATCTAAATGGTACGCAGTACCAAACGATATTCAATACCCGAAGGGACGTTGTTACGCTGAGAGCATGGCCTCATTGATCGAGAGGAAGCAGCATCGCGCCCGCCTGCGGATCATCGAAGCGGCGGACGACCTCTTCGCCGACCGGGGTTTCAATGCAGTGTCGGTCAGCGACATCGCGGAGCGGGCGGAGGTCGGGCGCACCACCTTCTTCCGGCATTTCGGAGACAAACAGGAGGTCGTGTTCGCGCGTGAGCGCGAGGTCCTCGCCTTGATCGCCGTGGAGGACGTTCCCGCTCCCGGAGCCGATCCGTCCGACCTCATCGAGGCCCTGCGTGCGCTGCAGCCGATCATCCTGGGCGTCACGTCCCGGATGACGGCGGACGCCGACGCATTCCGGCGGCACATGCGCCTCGTGCAGGCGCACCCCGAGCTCGGAGAGCGCGACGCCGCGAAGCTCCAGGAGATCGCAGACCTGCTGGGCGACCTGCTCACGAACCGAGGCTGGGATGCATCCGTCGCCACGCTCTCGGGCCGGCTCGCCGTCGCGTGCTTCCAAGCGGCTCGCCGGGAGTCCACGGATCCGACGGATCTGGCTGAGCGCACCCGTCGCGCCCTCGAGCGGATCCTCGGGCTCCGCCCCTGAGGCTCAGGGGTGCGTACAAGACCCCTCGCCCGCTGCTCGGGAGCGCACGACGTCCGTGCGCCCGTGCGGGCGGAGGCCCGGATGATCCCCCTCAGCCGTGCGCGTGCCCGTGCACGGCGTCCAGCGCGCTGAGCGCCACGACGGAATGCGCGTAAGCGCCCCCGGCGCGCATCTCGGCGGCGACCCAGATCGCCTCCATGATCTCCTCGTCGGTCGCGCCCTTGCGGGAGGCCTGCTTGGTGTGGCCGTCGATGCAGTACGGGCACTGCGTCACGTGCGCCACGGCGACGGCGATGAGCTGCTTGGTCTTCTCGTCCAGCGAACCCTCGGCGAAGACCTGCTTGCTGAAGGCCTCGAACGCGGCCGAGGTGCCGGGCACGAGGTCACGGCGCCGCCGGGTCAGCTCGGGGGTGCGGGCGGGGTAGGGGGAATCGGTCATGGTGTGCTCCTTCCACAGTCGCCACCAGGGTATGCCCGCTGTGGCGGTCGGGTGCGAGGATGGGGGCATGACCGCACCGTCTCCGCTCGTCGCCGTCTGCCAGTTCGCCCCTGCAGCGTCTCGGTCTGCGAACCGGGAGCGCGTGTCCGGGCTCGTCGCCGACGCCGCGGCGCGCGGGGCGCGCCTGGTCGTCCTGCCCGAGTACAGCAGCTACTTCGTCGACCCGATGGACGCATCGCTGGCCGCGGAGTCGGAGACGCTCGATGGCGAGTTCGTGCAGACCCTCGCCCGACTGGCTGCGGAGCACGCCACGGCCATCGTCGCGGGGCTCGTCGAGCGGGCGGACGCGGGACGCGTGCACAACACGCTCGTCGCGGTGACGGATGCGGGAGTGCAGACCGTCTACCGCAAGCAGCACCTGTATGACGCGTTCGGCCAGACGGAGTCCACCTGGATCGAGGCGGGCCCGGTGGGTCAGGCCTCGGTTTTCGACGTCGACGGCGTCCGGTTCGGGATGATGACCTGCTACGACCTGCGCTTCCCCGAGGTCGCTCGCACGCTCGTCGACGCAGGGGCGGATGCCCTGGTGGTGCCGGCCGAATGGGTGCGCGGGGCTCTCAAGGAGCACCACTGGAACACACTGCTGGCGGCCCGCGCGATCGAGAGCACCGCCTACGTGATCGCCGCCGACCACCCGGGTCCCGTCGGGGTGGGCTTCTCGCAAGTCGTCGACCCGCAGGGCGTCGTGGTCGCCGGTGTCAGTGCGGGGGAGGGGATCGCGCTGGCATCCGTCGATCCGGAACTGGTCGTGCGCACCCGTGAGGTCAATCCTGTGCTCCGTCTGCGCCGCTACCGCGTGACCCCCGCGACCTGACGCCCCGCCGGTCCCGTCAGCGCAGGGACGCCAGGCGGCGGGCGCCCTCCTCGAGCACGTCGACGCGCTTGCAGGCGGCGAAGCGCACCAGTCCGGCGTAGTCGTCCTGGTGCGCGGTGGCCACGAACGCGCTGATCGGGATGGCCGCGACACCGACGCGCTCCGGCAGCGCACGGCAGAACGCCGCGGCGTCCGCACCGCCCAGCGCGGTGGCATCCGCCACGGTGAAGTACCCGCCCTGCGGGGGGTGGACCTCGAATCCCGCGGCGCGCAGGGCATCGCCCAGCAGCTCGTGCTTGCGCTGCAGCGCGGCGCGCGCCTCGTCGAAGTAGGCGTCCGGCAGTCGCAGCCCCACCGCGATCGCGGGCTGGAACGGTGAGCCGTTCACGTAGGTCAGGAACTGCTTGACGGCGAGCACGGCCGTGATCAGCGCTGCCGGGCCGTGCACCCACCCGATCTTCCAGCCCGTGGCCGAGAAGGTCTTCCCCGCCGACGAGATCGTCAGCGTGCGCTCGGCCGCGCCGGGGAGCGTGGCGATCGGCACGTGCGGGGCGTGGAAGGACAGGTGCTCGTACACCTCGTCGGTGACGATGATCGCGTCGCGCTCCTGCGCCAGTCGGACGATCTCGGCCTGCACCTCGGGGGCGAACACCACCCCGGTCGGGTTGTGAGGGTCGTTCACGAGGATGATGCGAGTGCGCTCGTTGACGGCGGCGGCGAGTTCGTCCAGGTCGGGCTGGAAGTCAGGGCGCCGCAGCCGCACGGTGTGCAGCCGCGCACCCGCCAGGGCGACGACCGCCGCGTACGAGTCGTAGTAGGGCTCGAAGACGACGACTTCGTCCTCGGGGGAGTCGATGAGCGCCAGCAGCGTCGCCGTCAACGCCTCCGTCGCCCCGGCGGTCACGAGCACCTCCGTGTCGGGGTCGACGTCGAGCCCGTAGAAGCGCTGCTGGTGCTCGCAGATCGCCCGGCGCAGCTCCGGGATGCCGCGTCCGGGCGGATACTGGTTCGCCCCTTGTGAGATGGCCTCCCGCGCGGCCTCCAGCACTGCGGCAGGGCCGTCCTCATCCGGGAAGCCCTGGCCCAGGTTGATCGCGTCGAATCGGACCGCGGCAGCCGACATCTCTGCGAAGATCGTGGGAGCGACCTCGCCTTCCGGAGAGAGAAGACCCGCCCCTGCTGCGGTGCGCCGCCAGGCACCGGGAATGACATCCATGCACTACAGGCTAAGACCATAGGAGACATGCAACTCCGCCATATGAAAAGCACAGACTCGCTTGTCACTCTGATGATGCACCTGGAAGGAGCAGATCATGAACGACAACATCGCCGACGGTGAGACCCCCACACCCGAGGTCCCGAACACCGGTGCGGCATCGGCCGCCTCCCAGGTGCCCGCACCCGACGGTGCGGCACAGACCCCGGCCTGGCAGCCTCCTGCCGGTCAGGCCCAGCCCGGCCCCGAGGCCCATGCCGGCCATCCCTCGGCTCAGCCCGCTCAGCCGCCGTACAGCGCCGGCCGACACCAGCCGGCCTACGGGCATCAGCCCGGCCCGTACACGCAGCCCGGCGCCTACGCTCCGCATCCCCAGTCGGGGTACAGCGGCCCCGCCCATGCGGCTCCGCACCTGACGGCCTCCGCCTTCGGCGGCGCCGCACAGCCGCAGCCGACCGCGCAGACCGTTCCTCTCGACCCCGCGGCGCTCTCCGGGGCGTCGGACGCGGGCGCTCCGGCATCCTCCTCCCGCAGAGGCGGCGCACCGCTGAAGGTGGCGGGCCTCCTGCTCGCCGCAGCTCTGGTCGGCGGTGCCGCCGGTCTCGGCGGAGGAGCCGTGATGCTCGGTACGAACGGCTCGCCCGTGGCCCAGTCGGCGACGGGCCCGCAGACAGTCACGGTCAACAATCCCGGGTCGGTCAACGAGACCACCGCGATCGCGGCCGACGTGCTCCCGTCCGTCGTGACCATCGAGGTGGGAGGCGCGCAGGAGTCCGGCAGCGGATCGGGCGTGATCCTCAGCAAGGACGGCTACGTGCTGACCAACACCCACGTCGTCACCCTCGGCGGTGCGGTCGCGCATCCCACCATCCGTGTCACCACCTCCGACGGGCGCATCTACTCGGCCACGGTCGTCGGCACCGACCCGATCTACGACCTGGCCGTCATCAAGCTCGACGACGCCACCGGGCTCAAGCCCATCCAGTTCGGCGACTCCGCCAAGCTCAACGTCGGCGACACGGCCGTGGCCGTGGGAGCACCGCTCGGCCTGTCCAACTCCGTGACCACCGGCATCGTCAGCGCGCTCAACCGCAGCATCCAGGTGGCCTCCTCGGCCGTCCCCGACGGCTCGCCGAACGACGGCGGAGACAACGGCGGCCCCGGCGGGAACCCGTTCCAGTTCGACATCCCCGGGTTGGGGGCCCAGCAGCAGCCCAAGCAGTCCATCTCCATCGCCGTCATCCAGACCGACGCCGCCATCAACCCCGGCAACTCCGGCGGCGCGCTCGTCGACAGCCAGGGGCACCTGATCGGCATCAACGTCGCCATCGCGACCGCGGGGCAGTCCTCGTCCTCGTCGGGTGAGTCGGGCTCGATCGGCGTCGGCTTCGCGATCCCCGCCAACATCGCCCAGCGAGTCTCCCAAGAGATCATCGACAGCGGTGCGGCCACGCACGGCCTGCTGGGCGCCACCGTGCGCGACGCGTCGTCGATGCGGGACGCGACGATCGCCGGTGCCGTGATCGTGCCGCCCCGCAGCGGCCAGTCCGGCGTCGTCGACGGCGGTGCCGCGGACCAGGCCGGTCTGCGGGACGGCGACGTCATCACGCGTTTCAACGGCCTCCCCGTCGGCAGTGCCACGGACCTCACCGCGCAGGTGCGCGCCGAAGGCGCCGGCTCCACGGTGAAGGTCGTCTACGTCCGCTCGGGGAAGACCTACACGACCGAGGTGACCCTCGGCGAGCTCCAGCTCTGAGGAAGGGCACGAGAAGCCTCCGAATCACGGTCGGGAACGGACGCCACCCCGCGATAGGCTCGCGGGGTGGCGTCCTTCTCCTTCGGAACCGGCAATGCGGCGAAGCTGCTCCGGCTCCCGCTGTATGCCGCAGGACGCATAGGAACACTGCTGGTGCCCCGCGGCGACACCTGGGTGTTCGGCTGCGGAGCCGGAGTCGGGGACGGCGCACTGGCCCTGCAGCGGGAAGCGCGCGCGGCGGGGCATCGCACACTGTGGCTCGCGCGCTCGCCGCAGGACGAGGTCGACGCCAGAGCCCTGGGCATCCGCACCCGGCGTCGGGACGGGCTGCGCGGCTGGTGGGCGACAGCCCGAGCGGGTGTCATCGTCGTCACGCACGGGCTGGGCGATGTGAACCGCTACGGCAGCACGGACGGCTTCGTCGTCCAGCTCTGGCACGGCATCCCGCTCAAGCGCATCGGGCTGGATTCGCCTGTCACCGCCCAGGTCCCGGCCCGGCTGCCGGGCGCGCGGATGCTGCGCCGCCTGCTGACGGTCGGGTACCGTGCGGCCGCACAGCGCATCCGCGTCATGCCCGCGGCCTCGCATCGCGCCCGCGGTCGACTGGAATCGGCGTTCGGACTCGGCGACGGACGCGTGGTCGTCACGGGCGAGCCGCGCGTCGACGTGCTCTCCGCGGGGAGCGCGGCGCAGCGCCGAACCACCGCGACAGCCCTGCTGACCCGCACCGGCCCGCTGCTGTCGGACCAGCGCGTGCTGCTGTACGCGCCCACCTGGCGCGACGGCGCCGCCGACCCCGCCATCCCCACCGCCGAGCAGTGGGTGCGGATCATCCGGGTCCTCGAGAAGCACGACGCGGTCCTCTTCATCCGCTCCCATCCGCTGGGCGCCGGGTCCTACCGTCCGCCGTGGTCGAGCGGGCGGGTGCGGATGCTCGGCAGCGAGCTGCTGGCGGACGTCACCCCGGCGCTGCCGCGTGTGGACGCCCTCATCACCGACTACTCGTCGCTGGCGTACGACGTGGGGCTGTTGGGGATGCCGGTGGTCCACCTCGCCCCCGACGTCGAGGAGTACGGCCGCTCGCGGGGCTTCTACGGACGCTACGAGGATGTCGCCGGCGACGACTGGGCGCAGGACTGGGACGGCGTGATCGACCGGCTGGACGCCCTGCTCGCGGATCCCGCCGAGCGCGACCGGCTCGCCGCGCGGTCCGCGGCGCTGAGCGCGAGCATGCACGCCCACCGCGACGGGCGCAACGCCCGCCGTGTGTACGAGGTCATCCGCGCGCGGGTCGCCCCCGCGCAGAGGGGAGCACGATGACGACCGCACGCATCGATGAGCAGGCGCAGACGCTGGTCGTCGCAGGGACGGGCCCGCGCCCGGCATCCGCGATCCTGAACGGTCCGCGTGCGCACGTCACCGCGAGGCTCACGGGCGGGGGCAAGACGTGGAAGGCGACCTTCCCGCTCCGCGTCGCGCGCTGGGGCGGGGCGGCGCTGCCGCTGCCGTCGGGGGAGTACGACCTGGACATCCCGGATGCCGACCTCGCGGAGCTGCGCGTGGAGAGCACGCTGCTGCCGATCCTGCGCATCCAGGTGCACGGCTCCCGTGCATCCGTCTCCGCCCCTCTGGATGTGGCCGACCGGAGCGCGGAAGGGCAGCGCATGCTCGAGCAGCGGTACGCGGCCCGGCCCGGGGCCGGCGAGAACGCGGTGTTCTTCGAGAGCTTCTACGGGCAGACCTCCGGCTGCAATCCGCGGGCCATCGACCGCGTTCTCGCGCTGCGCGCCCCGTCGGTGACGAGGTACTGGGCCGTCGCCGACCTGTCGGTGGAGATCCCCGACGGCGCCGTCGCCGTCGTCGAGGGCAGTCCGGAGTGGTGGCGGGCGCGCGCCGACGCGCGGATGCTGATCGTGAACGACTGGCTGCGGCGGCGCTACGTGCGCAAGCCCGGCCAGCATGTGCTGCAGACCTGGCACGGCACGCCGCTCAAGCGCCTCGCACTGCACCGGCCCGGATTCGCCCCGCGTCGGATGGCGGCCGTCGTGAAGGAGTCGCGGCGCTGGGACGCGCTGCTCGCGCAGAACGTCTACGCGGCGCGCGTGCTCCGCAAGGCCTACGCGTTCTTCGGGAAGCCCATCTGGGCGGACGGCTACCCGCGCAACGATCTGCTCGTGGACGGGGATCCGGCCCCGGTCCGCGCCGCCCTCGGCATCGGAGACGACGAGCGGGTGCTGCTGTACGCTCCCACCTGGCGCGACGACCGCTCCGAGATGGTGGATTTCGTCGACCCGGAGGAGCTGGCCGCGCGCACCGACTCGGTGGTGCTCGTGCGCGGCCACTCGCGCACTCTGCGGCCCGGCCGCGATCGCACCGGCGCCCGGGTCATCGACGTGACGGGCTTTCCGGAGACGGCACGACTGCTGCTGGTCGCGGACGCCCTGATCACGGACTACTCCTCGGTGATGTTCGACTTCAGCGTCACGGGGCGGCCGATGTACTTCCTCGTGCCGGATCTCGAGCATTATCGGGGCGAGCTGCGGGGCTTCTACTTCGATCTCGCGGCCCGCGCGCCCGGCCCGCTCGTGCGCAGCCAGGACGAACTCGTCGAAGCGCTGTCGGACGAGGGGATCACGGCCGCGTACCGCGACCGCTACGCGGCGTGGACCGCGCAGTTCAATCGTCTCGACGACGGGCAGGCCGCCGACCGGGTGGTCTCCCGCATCCTCGACCTGGGTTGGCTCGCCCCCTGAACCGCACCCGCACGGGTCGAGCCCCGTCGGCGGTGGCCGCCGCCTCGACAGGGCGGTGGGCCGGATGTCAGGGGAGCGGGGTGTTCCGCGTCCCCAGGCGCGACGTGTCGACGGTGTCGCTCGCACCCCGCAGCACCCCGGCGAGGAACCCCACGCCCCAGGACAGATGCATGGTCGGCATCACGGCGAGCGTCCACAGCCGCTCCCGCAGGCTGCGCGGGCCCCGCGCGATGCCGACGCCCGCCAGCGCCACGGCCAGCACGAGCAGCACATAAACGACCACGGGCAGCTGGAGCACGGCGGCGGCCAGGGCGACGGCCACAGGCAGCACCCGGGTCAGCTGCAGCACGCCGGCGATGACCGCCACGGCCGTGAGCACGACCAGCGCGGGAGGGGCGAAGAAGCGGATGCTGTTGCGGCGGCCGTACCGGCGCACCAGCTCGCCCCGCCAGGCGCCCGTCGCGTGGAACTGGCGCGCCAGCCGCCACCAGCTCTCCCGCGGCCAGTAGGTGACCGACAGCCGCGGGTCGAACCACACCAGATGACCGGCCTGCCGGATGCGCAGATTCAGCTCCCAGTCCTCGCCGCGACGGATGCTCTCGTCGAACCCGCCGACCTCGTCCAGCACCTCGCGGCGCATCACCCCCAGATAGGCGGACTCCGCCTCGCCCTCCGTCGTGCCGCCGTGGTACGCGCCGCCGCCCAGCCCGACCGGCGAGTTGTACAGCCGTGCGACCGCGCGCTGGAACGGTGTGCGTCCGTCGGCCCGCATCACCCCGCCCACGTTCGCGGCGCCCGTGCGCCGCAGCGTCTCGACCGCCCGGCGCGCATAGCCGGGGGAGAGCTCGGAGTGCGCATCGACGCGGATGACCGTCGGCTGCGTGCTGGCGCGGATGGCGGCGTTCAGGCCGACGGGGATGTGCGCCTGCGGGTTGTGCACGAGGTGCACACGGGGGTCCTCCGCGGCGAGACGCTCGGCGAGCTCCGTGGTGCCGTCCGTCGACGGTCCCAGCGCCAGCACGAGCTCGGTCGGTCCGTCGACGTCCTGCTCCAGCACCGAGCGCACGGCGTGCTCGAGATAGCCGATCTCGTTCAGCACCGGCATCACGAAGGAGATGCCCTCGCCCGTCTGGATGTCCTCGTGCCGCACCTGTCGATCATGTCATGCGCGGCCGCCGCGAATCCCGGCGGATTCGGAGGATGCCGTCGCCCTGTCGCGCAGCAGGAGTGGCGACAACGTTGCGGTCACAGGCTCGGGGCGGTCGGAACGCAACCCGTATTCTGGAACGATGGGTGTCGTTTCTGACGGGAAGAAGGCATATCGGCTGCTGCGGAAGGCCCTCACCTCGCGCTCCGCGGTGCAGCGCGTGCGCCGCACCCTGAAGCAGCGACCCCCGCATCCGCGGGACCACTACCGGATCGCGGTGTACTTCGCCGACGGCGATGTGAACATCTACCAGATGCGCCAGTGGTACCGGCCCCTCCGGGAACTGGCGAAACGGTGGCCGGTCGTCGTGCTCTCCCGCAATGCGACCGGGGCCGAGAAGCTCATCGCCGAGAGCGGTCTGCCGGTGGCGTTCGTTCCGACCGTGCACAACCTCGAGAAGTTCATCGCCACGCAGGATCTGCGCGTCGTGCTGTACGTGAACCAGAACACCCGCAACTTCCAGATGTTCCGCTACGGGCGCCGCTGGCACGTCTTCATCAACCACGGCGAGTCCGACAAGATGTACATGACGACCAACCAGTACAAGGCGTACGACTACGCGCTCATCGCCGGGCAGGCCGCCCGCGAGCGCCTGCAGCGCACGCTGTGGGACTACGATCTCGACCGCCGCGCGATCGAGATCGGCCGGCCGCAGGCCGACCACTACTCCGGCACCCTGCCGTTCACCCCGGACCAGCGCACCGTCGTGCTGTACGCCCCCACCTGGGAGGGGGACCGTCCGTCCGCGCACTACGGGTCCATCGCCACGCACGGCGAGACGCTCGTGCGGGCACTGCTGGCCAGTCCCCGCCATCGCGTGATCTACCGCCCGCATCCGCGCAGCGGCGTCATCAGTGCCGAGTACGGCGCTGCGCACCGCCGGATCCTCGCCGCGATGGCCGCCGCGAACGCCGCCGACCCGACCGCGCACCACGTGCACGACGACGGCGCCGAGCTCGGCTGGCAGCTGGCCGTCGCCGATGTCGCCGTCGTGGACATCTCGGCCATGGTGTACGACAGGCTGGCTGCGGGCAAGCCGCTGCTGATCACCCGTCCCGTCGACGCGCGCGCCTCCATCGATGAGGCCGGCTACCTGTCGGCGTGCGAATGGCTGCGCGTCGAGGATGCGGGGGACATCATCGCCCACGTCGAGCGGGTCAGCGCGGACGAGGAGGCCGTCGAGCGGCTGCAGGCCTGGGTGCGGCACTACTTCGGCGACACGACGCCCGGCGCGGCCACGGAGAGGTTCCACGGCGCGATCGAGCTGCTCATGCAGCGCTGGGACCAGTGGCACGCGCATGACGGGGCAGTGCCGGAACCCGACGACGAGGTCAGCGACGACGGCGCGGACGACGAGGACTGAATGGACGAGCTGACGCGCACGCGCGCCGTGGCCGCACGGCTGCTGGCGTTGCCGGAATGCGGATCGACCAACGCGGAGCTGCGGGAGCGGGCGACGGATGCCGAGGGCTGGCCGCACCTGTCCGTGCTGCTCACCGACACGCAGACCTCCGGCCGCGGCCGGCTCGACCGCACCTGGAGCACGCCCCCCGGTACCGCGATGGCCGTCTCGGTGCTGCTGCGGGAGCTGCCCGCCGACGTGGGTGACTGGGGCTGGATCCCCTTGGCGGCGGGAGTCGCGATGGTCGACGCCGTGGCCGCCCAGCTGCCC
This sequence comes from Microbacterium soli, assembly GCF_039539005.1. Classification (NCBI taxonomy): domain Bacteria; kingdom Bacillati; phylum Actinomycetota; class Actinomycetes; order Micrococcales; family Microbacteriaceae; genus Microbacterium; species Microbacterium soli. Next base: position 332,504 of record NZ_BAABCP010000001.1, on the reverse strand, counting down.
GGGCACGAGGTGGGGCTGAAGTGGCCCAACGACGTCCTCGTCGACGGGCGGAAGATCTGCGGCATCCTCGCCGAGGTCACGGGCTCCGCCGTCATCGTCGGCACCGGTGTCAACACGGTCATGGCCGCCGCACAGCTGCCCGTGCCGACGGCGACCTCGTTCGCCGCGCTGGGTGCGGACGTCGACGTCGACCGGCTGCTGACCGAGTACCTCGCCGGGCTCTCGGCCGCCGTGGCACAGCTCGCGGAGACGGCGGATGCCGAGGCATCCGGTCTGCACGCGGCGGCGACCGCGCGCTGCCACACCCTCGGCCAGGACGTGGACGTGTCCCTCCCGGGCGGCGGCATGCTCACCGGACGCGCCGTGCGCCTCGCCTCCGACGGGCGGCTCGTCGTCGATGACGGGCACGGCGAGCACGAGGTGTCCGCCGGGGATGTCGTGCACGTGCGCCGGGTGTGGAGTGCGGACCAACGACGCTGCTCGAGGTCCGTCGGCGGGCGGCGCCTGTGAGCAGCGGAGCCGGTGCGCCCCGGAGACACGCCCGGACGCCCTGAGCGTGCCCTTCAGCGCCATGGGCACAATGGAGGGGTGACCCAGCCCGTGACGCTCGGAGGACGGCCCCTGATGCCGCCTCCCGGTGTGCCCGTCGAGGAGCTGCTGGTCGCGAGGTTCCGCGGTCATGCGCGGCGGCTGATCTGGTCGGCGCTCGTGCTGATCGGCGTCTGCGGCGCCACCGCGTACCTGTACGGGAACCTGCCGTCGCCGTTCGAGGACTGGATGCTGCTGGCGGCTGCAGGCGCAATCGTCGTGCTGCTGGTGATCATCCCGTTCCTCGTGTGGCTGTCGCGCTCGTACACCATCACCACCCGTCGCGTGATCGCCCGCGCCGGTCTCGGCGCCCGCCGCAGCCGCGAGCTCTCGCACACCCGTGGCTACGCCATCGCCGTGCGCCGTGGCCCCATCCAGCGGATGTGGGGGGCGGGGACCATCACCCTCAGCAGCGGTGCGGACGCACCGCTGCGCCTGGTGAACGTGCCCAGCGTCAACCTCGTGCACGCCGTGCTGGCCGACCAGGTCGAGGTCAACCAGATCCTCGCCCATCGGGACGCGCAGGCCGGGCCGGCCGCCGCCGATTGAGCACTGTTCGCACGGCTTCGCGGTCCTCACGGATGCGGAAGAATGGTCTGCGACGAGAGGACGGCGGATGACGGTGCGCGTGGGAGTGATCGGCGGGGGACAGCTGGCGAGGATGATGATTGCGCCGGCGGTGGAGCTCGGCCTGGATCTGCGCGTGCTCGCCGAGGCGGACGGGATGTCCGCGCGGCTGGCCGCCACGGCGGTGGGCGATTACCGCGACCTGGAGACCGTGCGCGCCTTCGCGCGCGACGTCGACGTCGTCACCTTCGACCACGAGCACGTGCCGCAGCGGGTGCTGCGCGCCCTCGTCGCCGACGGCGTGCAGGTGCATCCGGGCCCGGATGCGCTGCAGTACGCCCAGGACAAGCTCGTCATGCGCGCGCGCCTGACCGAGCTCGGCGTCCCCCAGCCGGACTGGGCGGCCGTGCGGGATGCCGACCAGCTGCAGCGGTTCGTGGACGATCACGGCGGCGGCGCGGTCGTCAAGACCCCGCGCGGCGGGTACGACGGCAAGGGCGTCCGTGTGGTGCACGGCGGCGATGAGGCCGCCGACTGGTTCGCCGCGCTCGCCGACGGCGACGCGCTGCTGGCCGAGGAGCTCGTGCCGTTCACCCGCGAGCTGGCCCAGCAGGTGGCGCGCAGGCACAGTGGGGAGATGGTCGCGTACCCCGTGGTGGAGACCGTCCAGCGCGACGGCGTGTGCGCCGAGGTCATCGCCCCCGCACCGGGCGTCGGCGGCCGACTCGCGGAGCTCGCCGAGGGGATCGGGCGCACGATCGCCGAGGGCGTGGGGGTGACCGGGATGCTGGCCGTGGAGCTGTTCGAGACCGATGACGAGCGCATCCTCGTCAACGAGCTCGCCATGCGCCCGCACAACAGCGGGCACTGGAGCCAGGACGGCGCCGTGACCGGGCAGTTCGAGCAGCACCTGCGTGCCGTCGCCGACCTGCCGCTGGGCGGCACCGAGCCGCGCGAGGACTGGACCGTGATGATCAACATCCTCGGCGGTCCGGCCGACGGCGCGCTGGAGGACCGGCTCGCGCAGGCGATGACCGCGCATCCGTCGGCGAAGATCCACACCTACGGCAAGTCGCCGCGGCCGGGGCGGAAGGTGGGGCATGTGAACGTGGCCGGCGCCGATCTCGACGATGTCGTGTACGTCGCCAGGGCCGCCGCCGCGCGCTTCCTCTGAGTCTCGGAGCGGCGCTCTGTTTCACCGGGAACAGGAGATTCACCGGGAACAGGAGATTCTGCGCGATATCGTCCTGTCCCGGCCGAATCTCCTGTTCCGGATGACCGCTTCCGGATGACCGCTTCCGGATGACCGCCGGCGGTGGACGCACGGACCTCCCGGCCGCGTGCAGGCCCTGTCCGCGGCCGGGAGGCGTGCCGCTGCGCGGTTCTCCCAGCGGCGCCCCGTAGCCTGTCAAGGTGACTGAGCCGCTGCACTCCTCGAACTCGCCCCTCGTCGGTGTCGTCATGGGCTCCGACTCGGACTGGCGGGTCATGGGGGACGCCTCGCAGGCGCTCACGGACTTCGGCATCCCGCACGAGGTGGAGGTCGTCTCCGCGCATCGCACCCCCGACAAGCTCATGGCGTACGCGCGGGAGGCCCGCGGCCGCGGCATCCGTGTGATCATCGCCGGTGCCGGCGGCGCCGCGCACCTGCCCGGGATGCTCGCGTCGATGACGGCGCTGCCGGTGATCGGCGTGCCCGTGCCGCTGGCGTACCTGGACGGCATGGACTCGCTGCTGTCGATCGTGCAGATGCCCGCGGGCATCCCCGTCGCGACGGTGTCCATCGGCGGGGCGCGCAATGCCGGCATCCTCGCCGCCCGCATCCTCGGCACGGCGGATGCGCCGCTGGCGGACCGCATCGAGGCGTACGCCCACGATCTCGAGGGCCAGGTCGAGCAGAAGAACCGGCGGCTGAAGGACTCGCTGTGACGCTGGCGGCTCCGCGCGTCTCGCCGGAGCGCGCGCGTCCGCTCATCGAAACGCATCCGCTCCGGCATCCGGATCAGCGCGACAGGCCGTCCATGGGCAGACGCGCGTGGTGGCTGCTCGTGCTGAACGCGCTCATTCCGGGATCTGCGCAGATCCTCGCGGGAAACCGTCGGCTGGGCAGGTTCGGCCTCGGGGCCACCCTGGCGGGCTGGGCGGTGCTCATCGTCCTGGCGGGCCTGGCCCTGTTCGCGCGAGGCGCGGTCATCTGGCTCGTGACAGGGCCGCTGTCGTGGCTCATGCTGACGCTCGTTCAGGTGGTGCTGCTGGGCTGCGCCGTGCTGTGGACGGTGCTCACGGTCGACGCGCTGCGACTCGTGCGACTGGTCAAGCTGCCGGCCATCACGCGCTGGACGGCGCCGATCGCCTCCCTGCTGGTGCTCGCGCTTCTCGCCGCCGGGGCCGTGGTCGCCTCGAACGCGGCCGCATCCGGACGCGGTGCGCTCAGTGACATCTTCGCCGGCGGCGGGCTGAGCGTGGCCCCCAGCGACGGCTACTACAACATCCTGCTGCTGGGCGCCGACAGCGGCGACGGCCGGGACTCCATGCGCTTCGACAGCATCTCGGTCGCGTCGATCAACGCCGACACGGGTGCGGTGACGATCACCGGCATCCCGCGCGAGCTTCCGCATCCGCCGTTCAGCGAGGGCAGCCCCATGCTGGCGGAGTATCCCGAGGGCTTCCGATCCCACGCCGACAGCACCTGCGGCTGGGAGGCGTGGATGAACCAGGTGCGCAACGCCGCGGAGGTGTGCCGGCCGGATCGCGGCTCGGGTCTGTACCCGGATGCCGCCGCGCACGGCTCCGCACCCGGGATCGAGGCCACCAAGGACGCCGCCGAGGGCGTGCTGGGGATCGAGATCCCCTACTACGTCTTCCTCGACATGAACGGCTTCGCCGACCTCGTCGACGCCCTGGGCGGAGTGGAGATCGACGTCGCCGAGCGGCTGCCGAAGGGCGGCCCGCCGCCCGGTTCCGGCGCGCACGATGTCGACAGCTGGGCGATCGGGTGGATCGAGCCCGGGCGGCAGCGCATGAACGGCGACACCGCCCAGTGGTATGCGCGTTCGCGTTACACGACCAGTGACTACGACCGCATGAAGAGGCAGCGTCAGCTGCAGGAGGCCATCCTCGCGCAGTTCACGCCCGAGAACGTGCTGACCCGGTTCAGCGCGGTGGCCGATGCCGGGGCGGAGCTGGCCAGCACGGATCTGCCCCGGGGCAAGCTGCCGGAGTTCTTCGACCTCATGATGAAGGCCAAGGAGCAGCCGGTGACGCGCATCGAGCTCACCCCGGAGAACGGCATCGCGGAGAAGACTCCCGATTACGAGCTGATCCGGAAGATGGTGCGGGATGCGCTGCACCCGCCGGTGGAGGAGACCCCGGCGGGCTGACCGGACCGGTGACGGCCCCGCCTGCGGGCATCCGCGGCGGGCGCGCCTACGCTGGGTGCATGAGTGTGCAGTTGCGGGTCGTGCTGGATCAGATCTCGCAGGTCGTCGATGCGGATCAGGCGCAGGCGGCACTCTCTCTGACGGCGGGGCTGGTCGCCACCGCGCCGCGCGGATGCGAGGTCTCGGCGCTCGTGCCACGGGGCGGGGAGGTGCCGGTGGCCGGAGTGCGGGACGTCCGCGCGCTCGCGCTCGCGCGACCCGAGCTGGCCACGGCGTGGCGGATGGGCATCGCGTCCGGTGCGGGGGGCGGACTCATCCACGCCCCCGGCCTGATGGCACCGCTGGTGCGGCACGATCGCGCGAATGACAATCACCAGGTGACCCTCACGCTGTGGGACCTGAACGCATGGGAACGGCCGGAGTCGCTGCCGAAGGCGCAGGTGCTCTGGCACCGCGCCATGCTCAAGCGCGCGGTCAAGCACGCCGACGCCGTGGTGGTGCCCGCCCATGCGATGGCGCAGAAGCTCGCGGACGTCGCCCGGCTGGGCGATCGCATCCGGGTCATCGCCGGTGCCGCGCCGGACGGATTCATCGTGCCGGAGGACGCCGCGTCGCGGCGGGTGGGCCTGCAGGTCCCCGAGGAGTACGTCGTGATCACCGGCGAGGGGGAGTCGTTCATGTCGGGGTTCCGCGCCGCTGCGCGTGCGGATGCCGATGTCGTCGTGCTGGACGCGGCGGAGGGCGCCGAGCCGGCGCTTGCGGATGCGGCGTCGGCCGCCGGGCTGCCGGAGCGGCGCGTGCACGTGCGGGGTCTGTTGGGCACCGCCGACCGCGCCGCGGTGCTGGGCGGTGCGCAGGCGGTCGTCGCGACCTCGACCGACTCGGCCTGGCCATGGCGCGCGGTGGAGGCCATGTCGCTGTCGGTGCCGCTGGTGGCCGTGGAATCCGGTGTGCATCACGATGTGATCGCCGACGGCGGGGCCGTCGTCGCCGTCGAGGACGTTCCGGATGCTCTTCTCGACGCCCTCGGGACCGGGGCGCGACGGATGCGGGTTCTGGCATCGGATCGCGCCAGGGCGTTCTCCTGGGCCAGCAGCGCCGAACGGCTCTGGGCGCTGCACGCCGACCTGTGAGCTCCGCGAGTCAGGCGAGGTAGCGCTGCAGGCTCGAGAGGTGGTCGGCGGGTGCGAAGCCCGTGGCGCGGATCCTCGTCAGGTCCAGCACGCTGTTGCGCGGGCGCGGTGCGACAGGGGTTGTGACGGTGGCGTGGTACGCATCCGTCGAGGTCGGCGTCACCCGCTCCGGGTCGTGACCGGTGAGGCGGTAGACGTGCCGGGCGAGCTGTGCCCACGACATCGGCTCCCCGGCCCCGGAGAGGTTGTAGGTGCCGTACGGCGCCCGGTGCTCCAGCAGGTGACGGATGCCGCGCGCCAGGTCGTCGGTGAAGGTGAGTCGGCCGATCTGATCGTCGACGACGACGGGATCGACCCCGCGTTCGGCGAGGGAGGCCATGGTGCGCACGAAGTTCTTCCCCTCTCCGATCACCCAGGAGGTCCGCACGATGTAGTGCCGGGGGACGGTGCTGACGACGGCGTCGCCGGCGGCCTTGGTCTGCCCGTACACGCCCAGCGGGCGCACCGGCTCCTGCTCGGTGTGCGGCTCGGAGGAGGAGCCGTCGAACACGTAGTCGCTGGAGAGGTGGACGAGAGTGATGCCGTTGGCCGTCGCGATGCGGGCGAGCTCCGTGACGCCGGTGACGTTCACGGCCCAGGCGGCGGTGCGACCCTCCGGAGTCTCCGCGAGGTCGACGGCGGTGTACGCGGCCGCGTTGATGATGACGTCGTAGTCGCGCCAGCGGCGCCCGGTGCCGAAGTCCGGGTCGGCCAGGTCGAGGGCGTCGCGGTCGGCGTACTCGATGTGCGCGTGCTCGCCGTACGATGCGCGCAGCGCCCGACCGAGCTGGCCTCCCGCGCCGATGACGAGGGTCTTCTTCGGGGCGACGGGAGTGACATCCGCCAGTCGGGGGTGGGCCAGGTCGTTCGCGGAGATCTCCGCCTCGGCGAGGGGGATCGGCCAGTCGATCGCGGCGGTCTCGTCCGCCAGATTGAGGAACGAGTACTCGGCGTCGGCCGACCAGTGGTCGTTGACGAGGTAGGCGTAGGCGGTGTCGGCCTCGAGGGTCTGGTACGAGTTGCCGACGCCCCGGGGGACGAAGACCGCGCGTGAGGGGTCCAGCTCGGCGGTGAACACGGCCCCGAACGTGTCGCCCTCGCGCAGATCGACCCAGGCGCCGAAGATCCGGCCGGTGGCGACGGACACCCACTTGTCCCAGGGCTCGGCGTGGATGCCGCGCGTGGTGCCCACCGCGTCGTTGAACGAGATGTTGTTCTGCACGGGCCCGAAGTCCGGGAGCCCCGCCGCCGTCATCTTCTCGCGCTGCCAGTTCTCCTTGAACCATCCGCGGGAGTCACCGTGCACGGGCAGTTCGGCGAGGAGCAGGCCCGGGATCGCGGTGGTGCTGACGGACAGCCGCTTGCCGTACTCCGTCATCACTGGCCCTTCGACGCGTAGAACGACTCCGTCGCGTCCTTCGCGGGCGCCCACCACTCCTCGTTGTCGCGGTACCAGTCGATAGTCGCTGCGAGCCCCGCCTCGAAGTCGGCGTAGCGAGGCCGCCAGCCGAGCTCCTCACGGAGCTTGGTGCTGTCGATCGCGTACCTCAGGTCGTGGCCGGCACGGTCGGTGACATGGTCGTAGGCGTCGGCGGGCAGGCCCATCCGGGTGAGGATCATCTCCACCACCGTCCTGTTGTCCTTCTCGCCGTCGGCTCCGATGAGGTAGGTTTCGCCGATCCTGCCTCGCTCGAGGATCGCCAGCACGGCCGAGGAGTGGTCCTCGGCGTGGATCCAGTCGCGCACGTTCCGGCCGGCTCCGTAGAGCTTCGGACGGATTCCCCGCAGGATGTTGGTGATCTGGCGTGGGATGAACTTCTCCACGTGCTGGTACGGGCCGTAGTTGTTCGAGCAGTTCGAGATCGTCGCCCGCACGCCGAACGAGCGCACCCAGGCGCGCACGAGCAGGTCGCTGCCGGCCTTGGTGGCGGAGTACGGCGACGACGGGTTGTAGGGGGTGGTCTCCGTGAAGCGGTTCGAGTCGTCCAGTTCCAGGTCGCCGTAGACCTCATCCGTGGAGATGTGGTGGAACCGGCGGTCGTGCCGGCGAGCCGCCTCCAGCAGCGTGTAAGTGCCGATGATGTTCGAGTGCAGGAACGGGCTGGGGTCGTGCAGCGAGTTGTCGTTGTGCGACTCGGCCGCGTAGTGGACGACCGCGTCCACGTCCGCGAACAGTTCGTCGACGAGCGCGGCATCGGCGATGTCGCCCTCGACGAGCTCGACGCGATCGGAGGGGAGGTCCGCGAGAGAGGCCCGGTTGCCGGCGTAGGTGAGCTTGTCCAGCACGGTGACGTGGGCGTCGGTGCTGCCCACGACATGGTGCACGAAGTTCGAACCGATGAATCCGGCACCGCCGGTGACGAGCAGTCTCTGCATGGTCTCAGGGTAGTGCGGTGCGTTCGGCGTCGTTCGAATGTCGGGACGGACGTCCGGGATCGGGGAGACTGGAGGACATGCGCGGCATCATCCTCGCCGGGGGAACCGGCTCTCGTCTGCATCCGATCACCCTGGGCGTCTCCAAGCAGCTCGTTCCGGTGTACGACAAGCCGATGATCTACTACCCGCTGTCGACTCTGATCCTCGCGGGGATCCGGGACATCATGATGATCACCACGCCGCATGATCGGGAGGCGTTCGAGCATCTGCTGGGCGACGGCTCGCGTTTCGGCGTGTCGATCACCTACCGCGTCCAGCCCGCTCCGGACGGCCTGGCTCAGGCCTTCATCCTCGGGGAGGAGCACATCGGCTCGGATGCTGTGGCGCTCATCCTGGGCGACAACATCTTCTACGGGCAGGGGATGGGCACCCGGCTGCGGCAGTACACGGATGTCGATGGCGGGGTGGTCTTCGGATACTGGGTCGACGATCCCACGGCCTACGGCGTCGTGGAATTCGACGCGGACGGGCGGGTCGTCTCCCTCGAGGAGAAGCCCGCGCATCCGAAGAGCAACTACGCCGTGCCCGGGCTGTACTTCTACGACAACGACGTGGTCGAGATCGCCAAGTCGCTCGAGCCATCACCGAGAGGGGAGCTCGAGATCACCGATGTGAACCGTACGTATCTCGAGCGGGGCAGGCTCACCGTGCAGCTGCTCACTCGGGGCACGGCCTGGCTGGACACCGGCACGTTCGACTCGCTCGCCGAGGCGACCGACTTCATCCGCACCGTTCAGAAGCGGCAGGGACTGTCGATCGGCTGCCCGGAGGAGGTCGCGTGGCGGATGGGCTATCTGGACGACGATGCGCTTCGCCTGCGGGCCGAGTCCCTGCACAAGAGCGGATACGGTGCGTACCTGCTCAAAGTGCTCGAGAGAGGCCGCTGACAGCGTCGCCAGGTGAGTCGCAGTAGCATCATTCTGCAACTTCCGCCACACTGGTCACATGCATTCTCGTGGTAGCGTCGGCGCGCGCGCGTCTCACGCGGTCCGTCTTCTGAGCGCGCTGGCCGCCGCCGTGGCGATGGTCTTCGTGACCGTCGCGCCGGCTGCTGCATCCGCTTCGCCGGTGACGGCCGCGTCGACATCGGCGGTGTCGACGGTCGCAGGCGGTCCCGTGAAGACCTCGCTGGAGGGCTTCTCAGCGGGCAACATCATCAGCGACGCCGTCTTCACGAACACGTCGACGATGACCGAGGCGCAGATCCAGGCGTTCTTCGACTCGAAGGTGAAGACCTGCCTCGGCGGCAGCGACCAGTGGGGTCCGATCATCTGTCTGAAGGACTACCGCACCGACTCGGTGAACCGTCCCGCGGACGCGTACTGCAAGGGCTACACCGGGGCGAAGGGCGAGAGCGCGGCGCGGATCATCCATCGGGTGGCGCAGTCGTGCGGCATCAACCCGCAGGTGCTGATCGTGATGCTGCAGAAGGAGCAGAGCCTCGTCACCCACACCTGGCCCAGCGCATGGCGGTATGACAAGGCGCTCGGTCAGGGCTGCCCCGATGACGCCCCGTGCAACCCCGCGTACGTCGGTTTCTTCCACCAGATCTACGGCGCCGCCCGCCAGATGCAGACCTACCTGGAGGGCAAGTACTTCACCTGGTACGCCCCGGGGAAGACATGGAACATCCTGTACCACCCGAACCGGGACTGCGGAACCTCGCCCGTTCTCGTCGCCAACAAGGCGACCTCGGCGCTGTACTACTACACGCCGTACCAGCCCAATGCCGCGGCGCTGCGTGCCGGATACGGCACGGGAGACGCATGCTCCAGCTACGGCAACCGCAACTTCTACAACTACTTCACCGACTGGTTCGGGTCGACGCAGGCGACGGTACCGGCTCCGAGCGGCTCGGCACCACTCGTCCTTAAGGTCGGTGTCGACATCTTCTACATCTCCCAGGGCACCCGCTACCACATCACGCCTGAGGACTGGTCGGAGTACCGTGCGAAGTTCGGGGATCCGAAGATCGTCGCATCGGTGTCCTCGTACGCCGATGGTGGGGACACCTCGCGACTTGTGCGAAACTCCCGAACTGGTGAGATCGCCTATTTCACCGAGGGGAAGACGCATCGCTTCAGTTCTTGTGAGCTGATCGTCGCCTGGGGGGCGAACTGCTATGCGCGCGTCGAAATGTCAGATTCAGACTTCCGGAGAATCGGCAGTGGTCCGGAGATCTCGCGGTTCGCACGGCTTGCTGCCGGTGGGACGATCCACCAGATCGAGGGTCGAACGCTCGTTCCCCTCTACGACGACGCCGCCGCGACGGCGGCGAATGACGGGGTGCTCCCCTTCGCCGCCGTGATGGCACCCGCACAGCAGAAGTCGTTCACTGTTCGGCCGCGCGTGCAGTTCGCGCCGGGTCAGTTCGTCAGCTCATCGGGATCGGACAAGGTCTACCTGGCCACTCAGGACGGGCGGACGCTGCATGTGCCGACCTGGGACCTGATCAAGGACATGGGGCTGCCGCGGACCAAGATCACGGTCCCGGCCGCGGCGCTCGACCATTACTCGGGCGGGGAACTTCAGCCTGTCGTGCAGTGCGCGGGCGTGTTCTACGCGCCGTCTGGGACGGGGATGCGTCGTCTCAGCAGCGGCAACACGACGGGGATCGCAGAGACGAGTCTCGACGCCTCCGCGTGTGCGCGGCTCCGCCTGGAGACGACTCCGACCATCTCCCAGCTGTTCGTCCGCTTCGCCGGGACGGATGCCGTCCTCCACGTCGCGGGGGGCGTTACCAGGCACGTCGCCACGACCGATCAGGTGCGTGCGCTCAACGGCGGCTACTACCCGCCGATCATGGAGCTGAGCGCGGGAACGGCGACCGCGTTCGTCACCGGTGCGGCGTACACTTCGCCGGGCACCCTGGTCAGAGCGGACGGTACCGAGGAGGTCTGGCTCGTGGACGGCCGCGTGCAGCTGCTTCACCTGCCGGACTGGGAGACCTCGGTGGCGTTCGGCCTCGGGCGCACGGTCTCCGTGGAGGATCCCACCGTGCTCTCGGCGTTCCCGCGCGGTGGAGACGTGCTCACCCGCGTCGTCTGCTCCGGTATCCGCTATCAGGCCTCTGGCGGCGCTTTCGCGCGCGACGACGCGTCTCCGACGGCACCGGCGACTGAACTTGCGCCCGAGACCTGTCAGGCGCTCGGCGTCGGGTGAGCTGATATCCGTGTCCGCCGATGGCGGCGCGCGGTGTCCAATAGCATGGCAGGGGCTGAACAGGCGAGGACCTGCGGTGTCCCGCTGAGAAATTGGAGACGCATCGATGAGGCTCTGGAAGCACCGGTCACGCGGTCCCGAACCTGATGAAGTCGAACTGCCGCTGCTGCATCCGGAGAGGATCGTCGCTCGGGAGTACTACGGCGCCGTGCTCGGGATCCGTTTCGCGGACGACCGTGAGGCTGCCGAGCACTATCTGGCGGACGGATGGCGTAGCGGCGTCGTCCCGCACCCCTTCCTCGACTTCGCGATGGTGCGCTCGTCGATGGATGCTGCCGTCACGCTTCGTGATGCGCTGCGGGAGTTCGCGTCGACTGCCGAGGCCCATGCAGAGCTCGGGGGAGCGGGCCCGCTGATCGACGGCGAGGAGCTGTCGAAGACCGGAATGGTGGGCGCCGCCGACGACATCGCGCTGCTCCTGCGGCAGGATGCCGCAACGATCGACGCCGTGCCGCTGAGAGGCGGGAGCACGTGGGCGCAGGCGCGCGAGTTCTTTGCCTCGACGCAGGGCGTCGCGGAGCGCCTCCGCGACGCCGGCTTCCTGGACCAGGACTTCTACGGGAGGCAGCGACCACGCCCCTTCCTGACATGGCATGCCGCTCTGGACGACTATCTCGTGGTCGGCGAGCGCTCCGGCGCCATTCCGAACTGGGCGTTCGAGCCGGAGTGGCATGCTGCGCATGATGCCGCGCAGCAGCGGGGCGTCCGGCCGGTCAACCAGCTCCTGTGGTACGTGGATCAGGGTGAGCAGACGAGTACGTCGCCGCTGGGGGACGGGGCGGATGGACGACCGCTCCGGCTCGAGGAGATCCTGAATGAGCCGGCGGACGCGCTCATGTCGGGCGCACGACCCGCCGCCGTCACCTGGGGCGAGGCGAGGAACGTTGTTGCGGATTCCTTCCCCGTCAAGCCGATGACCGCGCCGCCGCGTCGGGCCCCGCTTCGCGGGCGGAAGGGGGTTGACGTCGCCGTCATCGTGGACGCACGCCATCTGGCCACCGAGGCGAACATCGCCGACCTTCATCGGCTCGCCCGGTCGCAGCGGACCGATGGCCGCACCATTTACATCGTCTCGGACGCGGCCGACGGGCATGAGCCGCCATTGGCAGTGCGGTTCGAGGACGAGGAACGGGTGCAGGTGGTCTCCTGCTCGGTAGGTGAGCCGTTCGGCGCCGTTGCGGTTCGGGTCATCCAGGACGGGGCGCACGAGGCTTGGACGCTGTGGCGGCCCGGTCAGGTCTGGAAGGACGACGGCCTCATCGCGACCGCGCGCGCTCTGGACGGCTACCCCGAGGCCGCCGGGGTGGGAGCGCATACCCCCGCCGCACCGCAGGACTGGGGCGACCCGCAGGGGGCTCTATGGCGGGCGCGGCTGGACGCGGCGGGGATCATCTTCAGATCCAGTCGGATCACTCCCGACCCCGCGCGCGACTTCGGCGCGAATGCGGATGCCGTGTACCGTCTGGGAGAGACAGGAACCGGGGTGGTCATCGAAGGCGATCGCTTCTGGGCCCGCGGATACGACGCCCAGGCGCACGCCAACCGCGCCGGCGCGAACAGTGCACGGGCCTCCCATTCCTCCGTTCCGGAGAGCACGCTGCCCGAGGGGATCGCGGTGACCGTGATCGTCCCCACGTTCGAGGACTGGCGGATGACTCTCGAGGCGGTGCGGGCGGTGCGGGCGACCAGCGACGCCGGGGTGATCGTCATCGACAACGGCTCGCGGCGCGCCGTCGGTGCGATCCTGCGATCGGCGTTCCTCGGCGATCGCCACGTCCAGTACGTGCGGCTGGCGCGCAATGCGGATTTCGCGGCGGGCAGCCACTTGGGCGCGCGGATGGCGCAGAGTGAGTACCTCGTCTTCCTCAACAACGACACCATCGTCCAGCCCGGATGGCTCGGCCCGCTGATCGGCGCGTTGAAGGGTGCGGTCGCGGCGCAACCGGTCCTGACCTTCGCCGACGGCACGGTTCAGGCGGCGGGGACGGTGTTCAGCGGTGGTCTCTCGATGCCCGCGCACGTTCTGGCCGGCTACCACCCCGCCGACCTGCCTGAGCGGATCGGCGAGTACGACTTCTCCGCGCTGACCGGTGCGTGCCTGGCCGTGCGTCGGGAGCACTACGTCGAGGTCGGCGGTTTCGACGCGGAGTATGTCAACGGCATGGAGGATATCGATCTGTCGCTGAAGCTGAAGAGTGCGGCTGCGGGCCCCCTCCGGGTTGTCACGGAGTCGAGAGTGCGTCACCTCGAGAGCAGGACGCCCGGCCGGTTCCGCTACGCGATGCCCAACCGCGTTCGGTTCGCGCAGCGCTGGCGCGCGGAGCTCCTGGAGTCCCTCGACGACCGGGCGATCCTGGACGGCACCCCGCTGAGGCTGGACCGCGTCATCCGGGGCGAGCAGCGCGGCGGGATCCTCCGCGAGGTGAGTTGGCAAGTCACACCGCGGGAGTCGGCGCTGGAGATCAGCGAGCGACCCGAGCGACTGCGGTGGGCTCTGAAGATCCCGAGCCCGGGGACGCTGCTGGGGGACCGGTGGGGAGATACCTTCTTCGCCGAGGACCTCGCGACGGCGCTGCGGGGCCTGGGGCAGCAGGTGGTGATCGACCGTCGCAGCTCCTGGGAGCGCTCCGGCGCGGAGTACGACGATGTGAATCTCGTCCTGCGCGGAATCCATGCGTTCACGCCACTGGCACCCGCAGTGAATCTGATGTGGGTGATCTCCCACCCGGATCAGGTGTCCATCGACGAACTCAGCTACGGGTGGGACCGGGTCTATTCCGCCGGTCCGCGCTGGGCAGAGGAGACGGCGCGACGGGCGGGGATCCGGATCGAGACGCTGCTGCAGGCCACCGATCCGGACCGCTTCCGCCCTTCCGACCGGGACGATGCGCCTCGGGAGGGTGTGCTGTTCGTCGGGCGCACGCGCGGCGAACGCCGTCGCGTCGTGGTCGATGCCGCGAGGGTCGCCGAGGACCTGGAAGTCTACGGTGACGACGGCTGGGAGCAGCACATCGATCGCAGATTCATCCGAGGGCAGGTCATGCCGAACCAAGCGCTACCCCAGGCGTATCGGCGTGCCAGGGTGGTCCTCAACGATCACTGGGACGACATGCGTCGGGGCGGCTTCGTCTCCAATCGGCTCTTCGACGCCGTCGCCTCCGGGGTGCGGGTCGTCAGCGACGAGATCGACGGGCTCGCCGAGATCTTCGGCGCACAGGTCCGCACGTACACCAGCGAGGACGAGCTCCGTGAACTGCTGAGCCCGGCGGCTCAGGGCTGGCCGTCGGAATCCGAGTCGCGCCGCGCCGCCGAGCGGATCCGCGCGGAGCACTCCTTCCAGGCACGCGCGCGTGTTCTGCTCGATGACGCGATGCGCGCACGAAGTGCGCGAAGCGCGCTCTGACTGCAATCGAGCACACAGGTCCGGTCGATAAGATGCCGGGGTGGCTGCGTCGTCGGCCGCTTTCCCGTGCTGTGAGAGGACCGCAATTGGCAGGAACGTTCGTCGACGTCTCCCAGTACGATCGTCCGGGGCATGGCAACGGCCTAGTCGATGTCGTCCGATGGCGGTACCTGCTCGGCGTGCTGATCCGCAAGGGGACGGCGACGCGCTACCGGAACTCCGCCCTGGGCTGGGTCTGGTCCTACGTGAAGCCCGCCGCGCAGTTCGTCATCTATTACTTCGTGATGGGGATCATCCTCCAGAACCAGCGCGTCGAGCAGTACGCGATCTACCTGTTCAGCGGCATCGTCATCGTCAATCTCTTCAACGAGGCGTTCGGCAACGCGACCAACTCGATCGTCGACAATCGTGCGCTCGTGCGCAAGATCTATCTGCCGCGTGAGCTGTTCCCGGTCGCGGCCATCGTCGGCTCGGTCATCCACTTCCTTCCACAGCTGGCGATCCTCATCGCCGTCTGCCTTGTTCTCGGCTGGGTGCCGACGGTGGGCGGGCTCGCGGGTTTTATGGCTGGCATCCTTCTCGTGCTGGTCTTCGCGTTGGGGCTCGGCCTGTTCTTCAGCGGTCTGAACGTGCGCTACCGGGATGCGCAGAACTTCGTCGACCTCATCAAGATGTTCTCCACCTGGACCTCGCCGGTGCTCTACACCTGGGTGATGATGGCCAACGCCCTGCACAATCACTCCTGGGCGACGTTCGTGTACATGTCGAACCCGCTCACCGTCGGCGTCGAGCTCTCGCACACGGCGATCTGGGCGCCGTTGGTGGCGACGCCGCTCGGCGTCCCCGACTACTTCGGGTGGTCGATGCTGACGGCGGCGATCGCGGCACTGGCCTCACTGGTGATCGGCCAGCTCGTCTTCCGCCACTATGAGCGAACCTTTGCGCAGGACCTGTGATGAATCGAATCGAAGTATTGACCCAGAGCACGCCGAGCATCGTCCTGGACCACGTCTCGAAGCGGTTCCTGAAGCGGAACTCGCATTCGTTCAAGGAGGCGTTCGTCGGCTGGTTGCGCGGGCGCAAGGTGCGCGCCGAGACGTTCACCGCGTTGGACGACATCAGCTTCCAGGTCGGCGAGGGGGAGTCCGTCGCCGTCCTCGGCCTGAACGGGTCGGGCAAGTCGACCTCGCTGAAGCTCGTCTCCGGCGTCCTGGAGCCCGATTCGGGGACGGTGCTAACCCGTGGGCGCGTCGCGGGTCTGATCGAGGTCGGGGCCGGGTTCCACCCAGATCTCAGCGGTCGCGAGAACGTGTATCTGAACGCCGCGATACTCGGGATGAGCCGAAAGGAGACCGATGCACGGTTCGACGACATCGTGGAGTTCTCCGAGATCGGCGACTTCATCAACCAGGAGGTCAAGCACTACTCCTCCGGGATGTTCATGCGGCTGGCGTTCTCGGTGGCGATCCACGTCGACCTCGACATACTGCTAGTGGACGAAGTGCTCTCCGTCGGCGATGCGCCCTTCCGCGACAAGTGCAAGGCGCGCATCCAACAGCTCGCTGAAGAGGGCGTGACCATGCTCGTCGTCAGTCACGACATGAAGATGGTCGAACAGCTCTGCGAGCGCGGAATCGTCATCGACAAGGGCCATAAGGTCTTCGACGGCCCGATCCGGGACGCGGTGGCCCTGCTGCAGGAGGTCAAGGCGTGAGCGAGTCACCGCAGTCGGAGGAAGGCGTGCTGCTGTCCATCGTCATCCCGACGCACAATGTCCGTCCGTGGATCGCCGAGACGCTGTACTCGGTGCTCGGCCAGGATGTCGACGGGCTGGAGGTGATCGTCGTCGACGATCACTCCGACGACGGCACGGTCGAGGTCGTGGAACGGTGCATCGCCGGTGACCCGCGTGCCCGGCTGGTCCGCGCCGAGTCCTTCGGCGGCGGCTCGGCGCGGAACGAGGGCGTGCGCTGGGCGCGCGGGCGGTACCTCGCCTTCGCGGACGGTGACGACATCGTTCCGGATGGTGCGTACCGTGCGATGGTCGCGTCGCTGGAGCGGACGGGATCGCAGGTCGTGATCGGTGACTACATCAAGTTCTCCCCGGCGTCGACATGGCGTCCGACAGCGAGCATGACGGCCTTCTCCCAGCCCGCGCAGGGGGTCTCGCTGACGCAGATCCCGACGATGATCTTCAGCCGACCCTGCTGGAACAAGGTGTTCGACCGCTCGTTCTGGCTCGGCAACGGCATCGAGTTCCCGGACGTCGTGCGCTCCAACGATATCGTCCCGATGACGACCGCGTATGTGAAGGCCTCCGCGATCGATGTCATCGAGGATGTCGTCTACCTCTACCGCGATCGCCCGGGAGGATCGTCGATGACGGCGAAGGCCCCGTCGTCTGCGGCCTTCATCAGCTATCTCACGCAGGAGGCCATCTGCGCCGACCTGCTCTCGTCGGTGGGCGAGCCCGAGCTGGAGTCGCGGTATGCGGCGCTGATCTACGACCGGGACGGGTTCTTCCACGCGCGGAAGTTCCTGTCCGCCTGGAGCGGCGAGCGCGACGACGACGGCCGGGTCGTCGCCCTCCTGGAGGAGTTGCTGGAACGCTGCGCACCGGCGCCCCGGTGGATCGATGCGCGTAAGCGGATGACGATGCACCTGCTGCGCCGGGGCGAATTCCTCGCGGCGCGGGCCGCCGCGCAGACGGTCGATGGCGGCGCATGGCGAGCTGAAGACGCGGGCACCCGGATGGACGCCTGGACCGCGCTGCTGAAGAGCGTGGTCGCAGAACCCGAGCTGTTTGCGGAGGTGGAGCGAGTGCTCCGCACCGGAGCACTAGCCACGCTGGGAGGCATTCGGCCGGGAGCGGGTGACTTCGAAGCACACTGGGATCGGCTCGCGGAGGCCGCTGTGTCGGTGTTCGGCGACGAGGTGCGTGCGGAGATCCCCGAGCTGGGCAGTGGGACCCCGGTGGCGGTTCGGGCGGAGACCGGCGGCACGGTCAGCGCGATCTTCGGCGGGGATCCGGTCCGGCTGCACGGCAGCAGCTCGACCGATGACGTCGTACCGGTGCTGTGGAGCAGCGAGGGGTGTGTGCATCCCGTTCGCGTCGACTGGCGGCGCGGGCAGGACAGTGCGGTCTGGGACGCCGAGTTCCGCGTCTCCCACCTGCCCCGTGGACGCGAGCTGCAGCCGGCCCTCAGATTCGCGGACGGCAGGACGGTCGCCGTGCACGTCGACGCGCCGGTGCCCGAGTACCGCAGGCTCGAGAACGTGCTCTACGAGCAGGAGCAGGGGTGGGTCCGTCTGTCGCGCCGACGCCACTGGCTGGTCCGTGCACCCCGCCGCGCGCTGATCACCGTCAGGGATCGGCTACGCGCGCTGCGTCGATGACAGTCGACGCAGGACGTCGCCGTACCGCTGCGAGACCCGCCACGGGCTGATCGGGGCGGTGAAGCGTTCGAAGTCGAGTTCATCGAGGCCGTCGAAGTCCTGATCACTCAGAACCGAGCGGAGGGAATCGACGGGGTGCTCCGTGTCGAAGAACCGCACCCACCGCTGCTCCCGGAACTGCTCGGTGAGGTGCGGGAGCCCGGGGAGGATCACGGGCACGTGCATCGTCGCGGCCAGGTGGACGCTTCCGGAGTTCAGGATCGCCCGGTACGGGAACACCGCAACGTCAGCGGCGCGATACCACCGGGCGATCTCCTCGTCCGGGACGGGGGTGAAGGAGGTCACTGTCCGCAGGCCGTCCGGCCGCAGGTCATCGAACTGTGCGACCGCCTCGGGGCTGGCAGCTCCGGCCAGGAGCAGCACTGGCCGCTTCCCATCGACGCGGGTGATCCCTGCGGTTGCGGCGAGGAGCATGTCTATGCCCTTGTACGGGCGAACCTGGCCGAGGAACAGCACGGCGTACTCGTTATCGGCCAGCTGCATGCTCTCACGCGCCTGAGCACGGGTGATCTCGGTGTCGTAGACCCCGGCATAGCTCGGGTGCGGGATCTGCAGCACCTTGTCCTCGGGAAGATGCACGATGTCGGCGAGGACGTCGGCCGTCGCCGGAGACATGATGTGGATGACGTCGGCCGCGTCGGCGAGGACGCCGTACAGCTTCCGCTCGGCCTCCGGATGGTCCAGTTCGTGCGGCATCCGATTGTGGATCGTCCAGATGACGTGCGCTCCGCGCGACTTCGCGGCGTCCAACTCGGCGGCAAGCGTCCGCACGCGCCGCAGTGCCTTCCATCGGCTCGGCGCCGACTGCACGATCGGTGCCGTCCAGTGGAAGTGCATGGTGTCGTCGCGGCGCAGATCGCGGAGCGTGGCCAGCAGCGACGGATAGGTCGTGCGTCCGCTGAACTGGAAGCCCTGGGCCGTCGGCGCCAGGCTCAGTAGGTTGAGGTACGGGTTGTCCTTCCAGTCCGGGAAGACATGGACGTGGGGACCGTTGCGCATCACCGCAGTTTATCGCGACGAGTTCCTCGGAACCTGTGGATGGCCTCCCGCAGCCGTCGGTAGACCAGAAGCAGCGGATGCGCCAGATCGTGGCGCATCGAGGCCAGCTCCCGGCGGAGCATCTCTTCGGTGTCGCGCAGCCGGGCCTCGAAGTAGAGCGGTCCGGCAGAGCCCTCTGTTGCGACGAGACGGCGGAACGCGGCGTCTCGCACCAGGGCATCGTGGAGCCGGTGGGCGTCGCTCTCGGCGATGACGCTGTTGCCGTCCGCCTGGATGCCGGAGGGGCGCTGATGCCAGTGGGCGAGCGGCGGGCCGGGCAGGTAGGATAGCGGCCCGCGCTCCAGCACCCGGGTGTTGAACACCCAGTCGCCGACGACGGGGAGGGAATCGTCGTAGAGCCCGATTTCATCGTGCAGGGATCTGCGGTAGAGGAAGGCGATCGGCACGAACTGATTGAACCGCTGCTGGTTCATCAGCAGCGGGGCGACGCTGTCCGGTAGGAACGGCTCGCGTCCGAGCACCTCCAGGGCGTCCCCGGTGCGACGCTCCCAGATGATGTCGATGCGGGAGACGACGCCCTCCCGGTCGGGATTCCGGTCGAGGTAGTCGACCGCCGTGTCCAGGAACGACGGCTCCCAGCTGTCGTCGTCGTCGTGCAGGATGAGGAATTCGCCGTCTGCTACGCGGACCCCGGCATTCGCCGCCTCCCAACGCCCGAGCGGGGCGGCGTGATCGATGATCGTGACTCTGCGGTGATGCTGGTCGGGTAGCTCGTCGACGATCTGAGCCACCTCGGAAGGATCGCCGCCGTCATTGACGATGATCAGCGCCCAGTCCTCGAAGGACTGGCCCGTGATGCTCGCCAGGGCGCGGCGCAGGAAGACCGGTCTGTCCTTCGTGCGTGTGACGATCGAGACTCGGGCTGTCATCGGCGGCCTTCCTGGGTGTGCTCAACGGGTCGAGTGGTCGATCCCACTCATGATCTGCTCGGACAGGTACGGTGCCAGGGAGTGGCTGAACGATGCCGTGATGTGGTGCAGATCTCGATAGACGACCACCCCTCCAGCCACCATAGGGCACCGACCGTCCGTGTCACAGAACGCGGCGCGCAGGTCCACCGGCTGGATGCCGAGATCGGCTGACGCGATGCCCAGCGGGTCCGGCAGCAGGGACTGCTCGGCGGAGAAGGAGCAGGTGGCGGCGTCGAAGGCGCTGTTCTCGTTCAGACAGTCGGCCGAGCTCTCCGGGACGCCCGGGTTGTCGAGGACGGGGATCACCGTGATCCCTGCGGCGGCGGCATCCCGCCACACCGATACGAACTGCTCGGCGCGTGCGGTGCGCTGCGTGTCATCCAGAGTGAGCTGGTTCCACGCCGTGACGATGATCGCGTCGTAGTGGTGCGAGAGCAGATCGGCGTTGAGCGCAACGAGTCGCGTTGCGCAGTTCGGGTCCGGGTCGTCGGCCCAGACGCAGCCGCGTCCGACGTAGACATCGACGGCCCAGTTGTTCTCCTCGGCGATGTCGCGGAAGGCCGGGGTCAGCATGGCGGCGTGCGAGTCACCGGTCACTGCGATGCGGACGCTGTCTGCAGCATCCGATCCGAGATGGCAGGGCACGATGGCGATGGAGCTGTCGGACTGATAGCACGAGAACGCGCCCCCGGTGTCGTCATACAGCCCGGTGAGCGGTGGGACGAGATCCGCCGCCGGGACGGAGCCCTTGGCACGCTGCTGGGCGCAGCCCGGCTCGAGCAGGAGGCTAGCCCCGCGGCATTCTGTGGGGTCCAGGAGCTGTGTCCTGGCCTGCTCCGTCTTCGTCGTCGCCGAGGCGAACAGCAGCTGTATGGGCAGCGCTGCGGTGGTGATGACCACGGCCATCGATGCGGCGACGCCGATGAGGATCCACCGTGGGCGCACCCTGCTGAGAGCCCCGAACCGGAGCGGATCCTCAACGAACCTCTTGCTGAGTGCCGCAGCGACGACGGTGAGGCAGACCAGGGTGATGTTCTCCGCCAGCCGGGGCGGGCGCCCGAGGACGGCGGGGGCGATGACCACCAGCGGCCAGTGCCACAGGTAGATGCCGTAGGAGTTGTCCCCCACCCATTGGAGCGGGCGCAGATCCTGGACCCGCGCGGCCGCGAACGGAGCCTCCGGGCCGGCGGCGATGACGGCGGCGGCAGCGGCGACCGGGAGGATCGCCGCATAGCCGGGGAAGGGCGTGGCCGCGTTGAGGACGAACGCGGAGAGGAGCAGCGCGAGCCAGCCGAGGACCCACATCACGGAGCGGATCACGCGTGGTATCGCCAGGGTGGGGAGGAGCGCCACCACGGCGCCCAGGCCGAACTCCCACACCCGTGACGGCGTGGCGAAGTAGGCGGCCGACGGGTCGGTGAAGGTGGCGACGACGCTGTACACCAGGCTGCCTGCGGTGAGCGCGACGATCAGACCCAGCAGACGCCGACGCGCGCCCCAGAGCATCCCGACGATCACGACGAGCGGCCAGATGATGTAGAACTGCTCCTCGACCGACAGCGACCAGTAGTGCTGGGCGATCGGCGGCGCGTTGTCCGCTGCCAGGTAGTCGATGGCATCGGCGGCGAGAACCCAGTTCTCCACGTACGCGGTGCTCCCGATGATCGAGCGCAGATACTGCGTGACCAGGGACGCCGGGGCGAACAGCAGAGTCAGCCCGGTGCTGACGATGAGAACAAGGAGCGCCGCCGGAAGCAGCCGCCGTGCCCGCGCCGCCCAGAACGCGGACAGCAGGAGCGCTCCGCGCTCCCGCAGGCGCACCAGCTGTCCGGTGATGAGGAACCCGGAGATGACGAAGAACACGTCCACGCCGACGTAGCCGCCGGTGACGGCGCGCGGCCAGACGTGGAACAGGACGACGGCGGCCACCGCGTAGGCGCGGAGCGCCTGGATGTCGCCGCGGACCGCGCGGGCTGCTCTCGCGCCGATGCGTGCGGGGAGTGCCTCGCGGTCAGTGGCGACCGAGGCCACGGTACCTCCACCCGTTCTCGATCCAGCGCTGCGGGTCCAGGCAGTTCCTGCCATCGATGATGGTCGGAGAGGCGACGGAGGCGGCGGCGATGACCGGATCCAGATCGACGAACTGACGCCACTCGGTGAGGACCGAGACCAGTTCGGCTCCGCGCAGCGCATCCTCCAGGGTGTTCGCGTAAGTCAGATGCGGGTGCACCCGCCGTGCGGTGGCGACGGCCTCGGGGTCGTATGCGACCACATTCGCCCCAAGGCCGTGCATCCGCAGTGCGATGTCCAGAGCAGGGGAGTCCCTGGTGTCGTCGGAGTTCGGCTTGAAGGCGAGCCCCAAGATCGCGATGCGCCTGCCCACCACCGAGCCGCCCAGCTCCGCGGTGATGAGCTCGGCGACCCGATCGCGCTGGCGCAGATTGATCTCGTCCACTTCGCGCAAGAAGCGGAGCGCGCGGCCGTGGCCCAGCTCCTCGGCCCGGCTGGCGAATGCTCGGATGTCCTTCGGGAGACAACCACCACCGAAGCCGATGCCCGCGTTGAGAAACCGCCGGCCGATGCGGGCGTCGTATCCGATCGCATCGGCCAACTGCGTCACATCTGCACCAGTGGCGTCGGCGATCTCCGAGATGGCGTTGATGAAGGAGATCTTGGTCGCCAGGAACGCGTTCGCCGAGACCTTGACCAACTCGGCGGTCGCGTAGTCGGTGACCATGCGGGGAGTCCTCGCCTCGATGGCCGGGTGGTACACGGCGTCGAGGATCGCGACAGCCTCGCTGTCCACGTCCGCGACACCGTACACGATCCGATCGGGGGAGAGGGTGTCGGCCACAGCGAACCCCTCGCGGAGGAACTCCGGATTCCAGACCAACTCGGCGCCGGTGCCAGTGATCCTCTCGGCCAGGCGAGCGGCGGTGCCGACGGGAACCGTCGACTTGCCCACGAGGACGTCACCGGGCTTGAGATGAGGGATGAGTGCGTCGATCGCGGCATCCACGAAACGGAGGTCGGCGCCGTCCTCGCCCTCGCGCTGCGGAGTGCCCACGGCGATGAAGTGGACGGTCGCATCGCGCGCCTCGGCCGCGGAGGTGGTGAACCGCAGGTTCCCCTCCCCGATCGTCCGTGTGAGCAGCTCGTCGAACCCCGGCTCGAAGAACGGCGCTCTGCCGGAGGCCAGCTGCGCGATCTTCGCCTCGTCGACGTCGATCCCGACGACGTCATGCCCGATCGACGCCATCGCAGCGGCGTGCACTGCACCGAGGTAGCCGCATCCGACAACGCTCAACTTCACCTGGGGTCTCCAATCCTCGATCGCCGCCCCGGCGCGCCTGTAACGGCGTCGGCGTGAGACGGGGCCGTGCGGGCTCGGCGGACGAGCGCGATGGCCATTGGATAGTCTCTCATGCGGTGCCTCCGTCCCACCTGGGCTCGTCGGATCCCGGTCACGCGGCCGAGCCTCCGCCGCTCGGAGTCCGCGGAACCGGGTTCGCATAGGCTGTCCGGGTGAGAACCTCCCGCGCGCAGGACGCACCGCCGTCCCCCCATCTCCTCGATGCGGGCACGGTCGACGGACGGGTTCTCGGCCCGAGCCGGGCGGCGGGGTCATGACAGGCTGGCTCACCGCCGCGCTCCCGGCTCTGAGTGTGCTCCTCCTGACGCTGCTGCCCGGTCTGGCCGTCGCCTACGGGCTGAGGCTTCGGGGCATGGCAGCATGGGGGTTCGCGCCGGCGGCGGGCATCGCCGCGATCGCGGTCAGCGCGGTCCTGCTGGGTCTGGTGGGAGTGCGGTGGACGCTGTGGAGCGCGTCCGCCGCGATGCTGCTCCTGGTGATCGTCGCCGTCGTCATCGGGCGTGCGCTCCGGCCGCAGGCGGCTTCCGTCGTGCGTACACGGCGATCTTGGGCGGTGCCCGCCGCCGTGACAGCAGGAGCCCTGCTGGGGATGGTCCGGATGGCGGCCGTCATCCACGACCCACAGAACATCTCCCAGACCAACGACGCCACGTTCCATCTGAACGCGCTGCGCTTCATCCAGGAGCAGGGGAGCGCATCGTCACTGGACGTCTCCGGTGTCCTCGGCGCCACCACCTTCTACCCGGCTGCCTGGCACGGACTGGCCTCCCTGGTGGTCGACGCCACCGGCACGGACATCACCGTCGCCGCGAACGCCGTCGCCATCGTCATCGCCGGACCGCTGTGGACGTTGTCGATCACGGCGTTCGTTCGGAGCGCTGTGCGGGGCAGGACGACGGCCTCCGTCGCGGCTGCCGTCATGGCGCCGTCGCTGTTCGCTTTTCCCTTCTCGATGCTCGACTTCGGCGTGCTGTACCCGTACGCGCTCGCCCTGGCAGTGCTGCCCGGTCTTCTTGCCCTTCTGGTCGCCGCCGTGCGCCGTGAACCCGCCGAGGTCCCGATGGGAGGGCGGGGCCGACGAACCTGGCTGCTCACGATCACCACACTGGTCGGGCTGAGCGGGATCGCCCTCGCGCAGCCCGCGGTGCTGCTGAACGCGCTGATCTGCGCGGTGCTTCTGGCGCTCTGGGCGCTGGGGCGAGGCCTGCGTTCCCTCCCGGTCCCGGTTCGCCGCCGTCGGCTGGCGGCCTGCGTCGGCGTGCTCGTTGCCGGGTCGGTCGTCTGGCTAGGCATGACGCACATCAGCTCCAGCGGGCTGTGGGTGCAGCAGAAGCCGGCGGCGGATGCGGCGCTGGAGCTGCTGCTGAACGCGAGTGCCGGTCCCGGTCCGATGATCTCGATGAGCGTGCTGGCCCTGCTCGGCGTGCTCGCGGCGCTCCGCGTCGGCGCGCTGCGATGGCTGGTCGTGCATGCGGCCGTCATCGCGCTGCTGGCCGTCGTGGCGGTGTCAGTGCAGAACGGGACGGTGCGAGGACTCCTGGCGGCCTGGTATGCGGACCCGCATCGCTTCGTCGCCATGATGCCGCTCGTGGTCATCCCGCTGGGAGCGGTGGCCGTCGACGCGGCCGCTGCATGGATCGCCCGGCGATCGCGGGTCGCGCCGACTATCGTCGCCGGGACCCTGCTGGCCGCTGTCGTCGCCGAGACCGTAGTCTGGACGGCCGTGCCCGCGGATCCGAAGAACGACACCTATGCGGAGAGCTCCACGTCCTACCTCTCCACGGATGAGCGCGACCTGCTTGAGAGCCTCCCCGACTACGTCGGCGCCGATGACCGTGTGCTCGGGAACCCGTCGGCGGGGGCAGCGTTCGGCTACGCTCTCAGCGGTGTCGATGTCGTGCCGCGAACATGGTCAATGCCCGAGGACGAGTACTTCCAGGCATTGCGTCACGATCTTGTCCACCTCATCGATGATCCATCGGTGTGCGCGGCTGTTCGCGAGATCGGAGTGGATTACGTCCTCGACTTCGGAAGTAGCTCGGACGGCGCGGGAAGGTGGGAAATGCCGGGCCTGACGGGATTCGCGATGACGGAGGGCTTCGATAAGGTCGCCCAAGTCGGTGCGGCTTCACTCTGGCGGATCACAGCCTGCCGCTGAGAATCAGCTTGCGGGTCCGGAGTCGTCTGGCGGACGAACTCGGGTTGTTTCGACAGCCGACTCTCGGGCGAGAGCTTCATTGACCGCCATGCGACGGGTGAGAAGCGTGATATTGCGCTGCAGCGCAACGTTCTTCCGATGCTGTGAGTAAACCACAGACAGAAAGATCGTAACCAGCGCGTACAGCACTAGGTCAGTACCTCGACCGACACCCACCAGTCGTGCAAGCCAGGTCAGCCCTTGCGGGAAGAGGATGGAGAGCACTGCTGCGATTACGAACAGCAGCAACAGCAGACGCCGTATCGCGAGGTGACTGTCGGCACCCGTGCGACGCATCATGATCACCGCGAGCACGACGATCACGGTGATCAGCAGGATCTGGATCCACATGCGTCACCTCACCACCAGGTCGACGAGGATGTTCACGGAATTGAGGACGCTCTGCCCCTTCGCCTTCGAATAGTCGGTGTACAGCAGTTCCACGGGGAACTCCTTCCAGGGCAGGCGACTGCGTCCGATCTGAAGGACGATCTCCGTGGCATGCGCCATACGATCCTGTTTGAGGTCGATCAGCTGCGCAGCATCCCGGCGGAGCACACGAAGCCCGTTGTGCGCGTCAGTGAGGCGCATTCCGGTGGTCATGTTGGTCACCCAGACCGCGGTCTTGAGAATGAGCTTCTTCACGGCGCCGGGCCGTGTCCTGTCGTCGAGGAAGCGAGAGCCGAAGACGACGGCGACATCCTCCGACCGGGAGACGTCGAGCATGGCCACCGCGTCCTCGACCCTGTGCTGACCGTCCGCGTCGAAGGTCACGATGTGCTCGCATCCGGGATGCATCAGGGCGAAATCGATGCCGGTCTGCAGCGCCGCGCCCTGTCCGAGGTTGACAGGATGGCTGACCAGTCGCGCTCCAGCCTCCACGGCTGCGCGGGCTGACTCATCGCTCGAGCCGTCATCGACGCAGACGACGTTCACGAACTCCGCTCGCAACGCGTGGACGACATCTCCGATGACATCCGCCTCGTTGTACAGCGGAACAACGACCCAGGCACGGCTGTCGGGTCTTCGCGGCGGCAGCGCGCTCATCGACATGGTTCCATTGTGTCAGGTGTTTCTATCGGATCCTGCACCGGGCCGTGGGACTCGGGCCAGGAAAGGAGCGCGGATGGCGCAGGAGAAGCGGGCTTTCGGTAAGAGCGCGCGTGTCGTGATCGTGAGTCGGATCTTCTCTCCGGAGCCCGCGGCGGCGTCCCTGCGTCTGAGTGCGCTCGCCGTCCGGCTTCGAGAGCGTGGGGCACGGGTGCGGGTGCTGACGACGCGGCCTCCGGGTCGCGATTCGATCTCCGATCCTGACGGCGTGGAGGTCCGGCGCTGGCCTGTCCTTCGGGACCGCTCGGGCTATGTGCGCGGATACCTTCCGTACCTGAGTTTCGATGTACCGCTGGCTCTGCGGATCCTGTTCGGACCCCGGGCCGATGTGTATCTGTGCGAACCACCGCCCACGACCGGGCTGTTCACGCGGCTGGTCTGCGCGGTGATCCGCAGACCGTACGTATATTACGCGGCCGACATCTGGTCGGATGCCGCGCAGGCCACCGGGGCGTCCGGTCTGATCCTCGGCGTCGTCCGGTGGATGGAAGCGTTCGCGCTGCGAGGGGCGCGATCGGTCCTCGCCGTCACCGACGGCGTCTCACACCGTGTGGCCGAGCTCGCCCCGGGCGTGTCGCCTCATGTCGTGGGTCACGGGGTCGATCTCGATCTGTTCTCACCTTCGGGCCCGACTGTGCGTGAGCCTGCGGACATCGTCTATGTCGGATCCGCCAGCGAATGGCACGGCGCGGAACTCGCCGTCCGCTCAGTCGTTGAGGTGCTCCGCCGGCGCCCTGGGCTCACAGCCGCCTTCGTGGGGCAGGGGTCGTCCTGGGAGGGCATGCGCGCGGCTGCCGCCGAGTCCGGACTCTCGCCGAGGATCAGGTTCGTTGATACCGTGCCGTCGCCGGAAGCCGCAGCATGGCTGCGCGGCGCTCGGGTGAGCATCGCGTCGCTGGTTCCCGGGCAGGGGTATGACTTCGCCGTCCCCACGAAGCTCTACGCGTCCGTCGCCGTGGGCACTCCGGTCGCCTACGCGGGTCCGAATCCCGTGCGGTCCATGGTGGAGCAGAACGGTCTGGGGCGCGGCGTGGCGTACGACGAGACTGAACTGGCCGACGCGCTGGACGAGATGCTGCAGGCGAAGCCGCGTGTGGATGCTGACCGGCTGGTTTCCTGGGCGCAGGAGCACATCTCGGCGAGTGCTGTGGCTGGTCGTTCCGCGGACGTCGTGCTCGGCGGTTAGCGTGCACTCAGGGGAGCAGGGCTCGGCGAAGATAGAATTCCGATGCACCGGCTCGTCCGCCGGCGCGCAAGGAGCTTCGTGACCAATTCCAATCGCGTGCGGATCGTCGAGTCCGCAGACGTGTCCGGTGACGCGCAGATCGGCGACGGCTCGTCGATCTGGCATCTTGCCCAGGTGCGAGAAGGTGTGCGTATGGGGGAGAACTGCATCGTGGGCCGCGGTGCCTATATCGGTACAGGTGTGCGGATGGGCGACAACTGCAAGGTGCAGAACTATGCGCTCGTCTATGAGCCGGCCGTCCTCGCCGACGGCGTGTTCGTCGGGCCCGCCGTCGTGCTCACCAATGACACCTATCCGCGCGCCATCAACGCCGACGGCAGCCTCAAGAGCGCTCACGACTGGGAACCAGTCGGAGTGACGATCGAACGCGGTGCGGCCATCGGCGCACGCGCGACCTGCGTTGCACCTGTCACGATCGGGGCCTGGGCCACCGTCGCAGCGGGTGCCGTGGTGGTCGTCGACGTCCCCGCCTACGCTCTTGTCGCTGGGGTGCCTGCCCACAGGATCGGGTGGGTGGGGGAGCATGGTGTTCCGTTGGTTGCCGGCGACAGTGACGGAACGTGGATCTGTCCCGCCTCGGGCGACCGGTACATCGAATCCAATGGAACCCTGACCAAGGAGGTCAAGTGAGCGAGTTCATTGCCCCGGCGAAGCCGATCATCGGTGAGGAGGAGCGCGCGGCTGTCGACCGTGTGATGCGCAGCGGCATGGTCGCGCAGGGGCCCGAGGTTGCCGCATTCGAGACGGAGTTCGCCGAGCACTTCGTGCCCGGCCGCCCAGCTGTCGCGGTGAACTCCGGGACCGCGGGGCTGCACCTGGGGCTGCTCGCTACCGGCGTCGGCCCCGGCGATGAGATCATCGTGCCGTCGTTCACCTTCGCGGCCACGGGCAATTCGGTCGCGCTGACGGGGGCGACGCCGGTGTTCGTCGACATCGAGCCGGCGACGTTCACGCTTGATCCCGAGGCCGTCGCCGCGGCGATCACTCCGAAGACGAAGGGCATCCTGCCGGTTCACCTATACGGACACCCGGCGCGAATGCGCGAACTGGAGAAGCTCGCAGCCGAGAAGAGCGTGGCGCTCTACGAGGATGCAGCGCAGGCGCACGGCGCCTCGCTGGACGGTCGCCCGGTGGGATCCTTCGGCGAGTTCGCGATGTTCAGCCTCTACCCGACAAAGAACATGACCAGTGGCGAAGGCGGCATGGTCACCACCGCGACGGCGGAGATCGCGCGTCGAGTGAAGTTGCTGCGCAACCAGGGCATGGAACGTCAGTACGAGAACGAGGTCGTCGGCTTCAACGCGCGCATGACCGACATCCATGCGGCGATCGG
Organism: Microbacterium soli; assembly: GCF_039539005.1. Taxonomy (NCBI): domain Bacteria; kingdom Bacillati; phylum Actinomycetota; class Actinomycetes; order Micrococcales; family Microbacteriaceae; genus Microbacterium; species Microbacterium soli. The sequence continues at coordinate 303,051 of NZ_BAABCP010000001.1, read as the reverse complement.
CCGTGTGCAGCTGACCAAGGTCGACGCATGGACCCGCACCAGGCAGCGGAACGCGGCGTTCCTCGACGCCCACCTGCGCGGTGTGACCGTGCCGCCGGTCGCGGAGGGCGCCGTGCACGTGTACCACCAGTACACGATCCGGGTCCCCGAGGATCGGGACGGGTTCGTGAGGGCGCTGAAGGAGGAGCATCAGGTCGGCGCGGGTGTGTACTATCCGATCCCGAACCACCGCCTACAGTCTCTGGCGCCGTACGCGGCGGGACTCGACCTCCCCGAGACCGAGCGCGCCGCGCGCGAGGTGCTCTCGCTCCCCGTGCACCCGTCGCTGAGCGCGGACGACCTGGAGCGCATCGTGACCGCTGTGAACACCGTTGTGGGAGCGGGTGCCTGATGGCGGACGTGCTGCGTGCCGGGCTTCTCGGCGTCGGCATGATGGGTCGCCATCATGCGCGCGTGCTGCGCGAGGTCGAGGGTGTGGAACTGGTCGCCATCGCCGACCCCGGCGGTGACCCGCACGGCGTCGCAGGGGGCTTGCAGGTGCTGCCCGACATCGACGCGCTCATCTCCGCGGGCATCGACATCGCCGTCGTCGCCGTCCCGACGCGCTTCCACGAGGATGCGGCGCTAAAGCTCGCGGCCGCGGGCGTGCACACCCTTGTGGAGAAGCCAATCGCGCATAGCCTCGAAGCGGGCCAGCGCATGGTCGAGGCCTTCGCCGGAGCGGGGCTGGTCGGAGGTGTCGGTCACATTGAGCGGTTCAACCCGGCGCTGCAGGAGCTGCGTCGCCGCCTCGCCGCAGGCGAGCTGGGCGCGGTGTACCAGGTGGCAACGCGGCGTCAGGGCCCGTTCCCGTCCCGGATCGCGGATGTCGGAGTGGCGAAGGACCTCGCGTCGCATGACGTGGACCTGACCGCGTGGGTGGTGCAGTCCGACTACGAGCTCGTGTTCGCGCAGACGGCGTTCAAGTCGGGCCGGGAGCATGAGGACATGATCATCATCACCGGACGCACCGAATCCGGGGTGATCGTGAACAACATCGTGAACTGGCTCAGCCCGATGAAGGAGCGGCTGACGGTCGTCACGGGGGAGAGGGGAGCATTCGTCGCCGACACCTCCACGGGCGATCTGACCTTCTATGCCAACGGGACCATCCCTCTGGAATGGGAGTCTGTGTCCACCTTCCGTGGCGTCTCCGAAGGGGACGTCACCCGGTACGCCTTCCCCAAGCGCGAGCCCCTCAAGGTCGAGCACGAGGCGTTCCGCGACGCGGTCCTCGGAGAGAAGACCGATCTGGTCACCATGGAGCAAGGACAGCGTACGCTCGCTGTTGTCGAGGCCGCCCTCGACTCCGCGCGGGACTGGGATGCGGTTGGCCTCTGACCTTCGGAAAGAGTAGGGCCGTGATCACCGATCAGTGATCACGGCCCTTACTCTTTCTGTTCGAGTCGTCGCAGGACTCAGGCGCGAGCAAGAATCCCATCGACGACCTCGCCCCAGATCTTCACCTGCTCCTCGCTGGAGAGAGCGTGCGCATTCTCGTGCGACTGCTCCTTCCAATTCCTGACCGTTTCGGGGGTGAGACCATCGAGGACCTTGGCGAGGGCGGCGCCGTCGAAGCCCTCGGCCACCTCACCGATTCCGTAACGCTCGACAAAGGCCACCATCTCGGGTGAGGGTCCCACGATCACGCCCAGACGGGCTTGGATGAAGTCGAAGAACTTGTTCGGCAGGCACCACGCCAGATTGAAAGTCGTCGGTGCGATCACACTGAGCCCGACGTCGTACTGGTTCAGCGTCTGAACCAGCTCGGCGTAGGGGACAGGATCCCGGAAGAATATGCGCGGGTCGTCGCCTGCGAGTGCCACCAGCTCGTCGTAGTAGGCGGAGCCGTCCTTGATCAGGTAGAGGTCGAGGGTCACGTCGGTGCGCGTCAGCTTCACGGCTTCGATCATCGCCTCGAGCTTGCGCGCCGGCGCGGGAATGCCAGAGTGCACCATCCGGATCGTCGAGCCGACCTGTCCGGGCGTGAGCTCCTGGTAGGGCGTCGCATTGACGACCAACGTCGATTCGAAACCGAACTGACGTCGGTACTCGTCCACGATGCCCTGACCAACGGTCGTCACGCCCGCGGCGTTGGGCACCTGCGTCCTGCAGATCCATCGGAAGTACGGCGCAATGAGCAGCCGCCACAGGAACGAGTTCTCGTTCTGCCGAGGCGCATACTCGTGCAGGTCGAGGAGGATCCCCTTGGTCGCGGTGAGCTGCTGCGCGAGGGCCAGAGTGTGCACATCGTGCGCGATGACCACATCCCACTCGCCGTTCTGCAGCAGGGGGAGAGCCGCACGGTTGCGAGGCTTCACCTTGTCGAAGAGACGGTACTGCCGCAACCCGAGGAGCAACGTGTACAAACCCGGGATCCGGAGCAGCCCGGAGGTCGCGGGGCTGGATTCGAGTTCGATGTGGGGCACGCCCTCCACAGGGGCCGAACCGAAGCCCGCGGTCGTCACATCGGCCCGCTGGGCGAAGTAATTGATCTGCTTGAGAGCGCGCGGCTCACGATCGATCGGGGTATGGGTCAGGACGAGGATGCGAGGGCGAGGATCGGTCACGATGGTCAGGTCTCCAGTTTCACGAAGCGAGGGTACGCACCTCGGACGGTGCGGGATAGTTGATGAGGACCGCGTGGTGCTTCCCTGTCATGACGAATGTGCTGCCCGCCGCGGCCCCCGAAGCACCGGCAGCGAGCGCCTGATGGAAGTCGCTCATATCGCGGGCGCCCCCGAGAGCGATCACCGGAATCGACACGGCGGACGTGACGGTCTGGATCAGCTTGGTGTCGTACCCGGAGAAGGTCCCCTCGCGGTCGATGGACGAGGCGATCACCTCTCCCGCGCCGAGGTCCTGGGCACGCCGAGCGGCGTCGGCCGGCGTCATGCCCGCCTTCCGCGATCCTCGCTCGCTGTATGTCTCCCAACCTCCGGTGAGCCGCTTCTTCGCATCGATGCTCACCACGGTGCTGGAAGCGCCGAGGGCGTCGGAGATCCCGCGGACGACATCAGGCTCTGTGACAGCAGCCGAGTTCAGGATCACCTTCTCGATGCCGATACCTGTGATTCGCCGGGCATCGTCCACGCTCGCGACGCCGCCGCCGTAGCCCACGGGCATGAACGCCTCGTTCGCGATCTCCTCGATCAGCTGGAAGTTCACCCCGGTCCGCTTCGGGGTCGCATCGATGTCGCAGATGACAAGCTCGTCCACCTGCTTCTCATTGAAGATGCGCACGGCGTTGATGGGGTCGCCGATGTACGTGTCTCCCTGGAAGCGGACGGGCTTGACAAGGTAGCCGTCACTGACGAGCAGCACGGGGATCAGACGGGGGAACAGGCTCATAGCGTGCTGAAGCTCCGTAGCATCTCGAGGCCGAACAGGTGACTCTTCTCTGGGTGGAACTGAGCGCCGATGACGTTGTCACGACGCACCATCGAGACGAAATCATCGCCGTAGTTCGTCGTGGCGAGGGTATGCGAAGGGTCTGCGGGGACCGCGTGGTAGGAATGAACGAAATAGAACCTGTTGTCCTCGGGGACCGTCGCGAACAGCGGGTCCTGAGATTTGGCCGTCACACGATTCCATCCCATGTGCGGGACCCGTAGCCCGCGCCCCTCTGAGAAGCGCATACAGCGGCCGGGAACGAGCCCGAGGCCGGCTGAGGCACCCTCCTCGCTCGAATCCAGGAGCAGTTGCATTCCGAGGCAGATTCCCAGGACCGGCCGACCGCCGGCGGCGAACTCGCGGATCGCCACATCGAGCCCGGCCGTTTCCAGCAGCAACATGCCGCGGTCGAATGCGCCGACTCCCGGCAACAACAGGCGTTCGCTCTGGGCGACGTCCTCTGGCGTGCGAACGATACAAGGGTCGGCGTCCAGTCGCTTGAGCATGTTCATGACTGAGCCGAAGTTCCCCAGTCCATACTCCAGAACGCCGACGCTCATGGTCGGAGCCCGAGCTTCTTGAGGATCTTGACTGGCACTCGCGCAGCCGCCATCGCGACATCCCATTGACGTTTCGCGTTGGGGTAATCCGTGTAATCGCGAAGGGGCAGATCGTAGATTGCGTCGAGCTCGGAGACCGTGAGCCCGAGCTTCTTCGCGATGAACTCGTGATCCTGCTTGCGCAGGCTCTCCGGGTAGTTCTCGGTCTTGAGGAGGTTCAGCGCCTCATCGCGGGTCATCTGCTCGGAGAGGATGAGGGACGAGTAGTGGGCGAGGCGCTTGTCGAAGCCGAACTTCTTGGGCAAGTAGTAACCCTGGAAGTAGCGCGTGAACACGGATTCGTAGTGCTTTCCGCCGTAGTCGCGCCAACCGACCTCGTCGGTGATCGCCTGCTTGGCCTGGTCGTAGCGGTAGGGCATGAGGTTCAGCGGCTTGACGGTCTTCACCCCGCGCGCGTACGGGTACCAGATATGGCGCTTGAAGAGCCCCATCAGGGGGTAGGTCTTGAGCTTTCCCGTCCCGAATTGCTTGTGGACGGCCTTGACGTGCTTCGCGTCCGACGCGTTGTAGCCCCAGGACTGCGGGAGGATCGACTCACTCGCGAGATTGGCGCCCGACAGGATGTACTTGACGCCGTACTTGACGGCCTGCTGATAGGCTACCCAGCCGAATGCGTGATCGGTGGGCACGTCGCAGTTCGCGAGCGAGGCCTTGAAGAACGCGAGCTGCAGGTCGCGCATCTCCCGCCAGTCGATGACATGCGTGTAGAGGTCGAGATCCAGGCGCGTGACGATGTTGTGGATGTTGTCGACGGCGAGTTCGGAGTTCCATCCACTGTCGAAATGAACGGCGAGCGGCCGCAGTCCCAGCTTGACCGCCTGCAGGATGAGATACGTGCTGTCGACTCCGCCCGAGACACCGACGATGCAGTCGTAGGGCTTGCCTTCGCCGTCTTTCTTGATCTGTGCGATCAGATCGTTGAGCTCAGGTATCAGCTCCCCGGCCTGCGCCGCTCGGACCTGGTCCTTCATCGTGGCGTCGAAGCGCAGCGCGTGTGACGAGACGCCCTGCTCGTCGAACCAGATCTCCGGGTCAGTCGTGTCCATGACCGTCCGTACGCACCTCTGGTACGTGGCTGCGTCCGAGTGGCGGTCAACGGCATCGACAGGCTTGTCCACCTGATCACTCCTTGTACTGCGTAAGCTGCGCGGTCGCTCAATTCGCCCGGTCGGCACCGAACCAACCAATGTTACACTTCCGAATCTGGGGATCCGTTGGAGTCCGGGCTGAGGCCCGCGAGTGCGGCCTGACGCGCGAAATCGGGTACATTGGCGACGACATCCTCGAACGGACCCGCGTAGACGAGTTCACCATTGCTCATGAAGAAGACCGTGTCGGCGTCCTTGACCGTTGAGAGCCGGTGCGCGACGGTCACGAGAGTCCTCTCGCCGGTTGCGGCCGCTATCGACGACGTGACGTCAGATTCGGTCTGGGTGTCAAGTGCACTGGTCGCCTCGTCCATGACCAACACCTTGGGGTCCGTGTACAGCGCTCGTGCGATGCCCAGCCGCTGACGCTGTCCGCCGGAGAGTGCGAGACCCCGCTCGCCGACGCCGGCATCCATGCCACCCTCGCGAGCGGCGACGAGATCCCAGATCTGAGCCTGGATCAGCGCGGATTTCACGCGCTGGCGGTCGACGTCATCGGACCAGGTGAGGGCGACGTTCTGCGCGACGGTGGCGTCGAAGACGGCGACCTCCTGCGGGACGTACGCCGTCAGCGCCCGCCACGCGCTCCGGGCTTCGGACAGCGGGACGCCATCGATCTCGATCCGTCCGCTCTGGGGCTCGAGAAGCCCGAGGAGCAAATCCACCATCGTGGACTTTCCCGACCCCGAGGCACCGACGAACGCCACCGACGAGCCGATCGGGATGCTCAGGCTCACGTCGCGGACGGCTGGTTCACCGTCGCCGTATGCGAACGTGACGTTTCGGAACGTGAGTACGGACGGTGCCGCGGGCAACGAGCGCTCTGGGCGCGCGGCGAATTCGTTCGAGCGCGTCTCGGCCGCCCGCAGCTCTTCGATGACGCGGAGCGGGTAACTCGACGCCGCGAGCATCTGCGACACGATGGTCTGGAAACGGATGACCGACGGAGCCATGCGGAACCCGGCCAATCCGAAGAGCGCCACTGCCGTGAAGGCCTGCTGCGGGCCGCCCAGCAGATAACCGGCTCCTCCGACGACGACGAATCCGCCGATGAGTCCGGATTCCAGCACGTAGCGGGGTACCTGTCCGAGAAAGTAGATATTCGCTCGGGCTCGTGCGCTGCGGCGCCGGCTCGTGAGGACGACATCGGCGACCTCCGGCTCCTTGCGGCGCAGCGTCACCTCCTTGAGTGCGGACATCACCTCGAGGATGAGGCGCGAGGTACGGATGGTCGCCTCAAGATTGATCTCTCCGGCTCGACGGGAATGCCGAGCGATCCAGAAATAGAGCACCGCGCCGAGCGCCACCAGGTACACGAGGCTGATTAAAGCGATGAGGGGCTGGATGACCGCCAGAGCGGCCACGATCGCGATCAGGCTCACCACCTCGCCGAGGAGAGTCGCGCCGGGACGGATGAATGAGTTGATGGCGGCGTCGACACCGCTGTCCGTGAACCTCAGCATGTCCGAGGAGTTCTTACGGAGACGCTCCTGCCAGGACGCACCGAGATACGCGCGGAACAGGCGATCACCCAGTGCCACCTCATACACAGCGATGCGCTGCGATCCCCAACGCATGATCAGGGTCGACGCCATTCCCTTGCCGATCATGAGCGCACAGATCGCGAGGATCGCGAGCACCACCCCGAACTGATCGAGTTCGCCGAAAATAGGCAGGGTCACAGGGGAGCCGACGGACAAGGGGCCGATCACGAGTGCAAGCAGACCCAGGGCTGCCGCGTCGAACAGTGCGAGAGATGCCAGTAGCGCGGAGTAGAAGTTCAGGAACCTCCGAGCATCCGAGGGGAGGACCGAAAGGAGATCACGGTAGAGGGTGAAGACGGTTTTCATCGCGTCGCTCCGTTCGGGGTCGGTGACGAGCCCTCGATGAGCGCGCCGAGCTGAGGCCGCATCCGCTCCTTCTCGTGTTCGAAATTCAACACTGCTGCTGCGGCATCCGATGCGGCTTTGGCGCGGACGATTTGGTCTGTCGTGAGTGCGGCCAAGGATCTCGCACACTCCTTGACGCTGAAGCCCGTGCTCACGACACCGAGTCCGTGTTCCGCGATGAGGGGCTCCATCTCGGGGGAGGGCCCGACCGCTACAAGGAGCCTGGCCTGCACGTAGTCGAAGAACTTGTTCGGCAGCGTCAGTCGCGCGTTGGTATGAGCGGGTGGGATCCAGAACACGCCGACGTCGTAGGCATTGAGGGTCGAAGGCAGCGCCTCGGGCGCCACAGGGGCGTGGAACGTGATGCGCGAGTCGTGCGCCGCCAACCTGCGCAGCTCCGCCAGATACGCGCCGTCATCGCCGCCGGGCACCAGGTACAGATCCAGGGTGAATCGCTCGTCGAGCAGAGCCATGGCCTCGATCATCAGCTCGAGCTTGCGTCCGTGGATGGCGGCTCCGCTGTGCACGAGTCGGATGCGGCCCTCCTCGGTCCGTGACGCCTCCAGGGGCCGGTACGGACCGGCGTTGCGCATCAGACGGGCTTTCACGCCGAAGGTCTTCCTGTACAGCGTGGCGATGGAATCGCCCACTGTCGTGACGAGCGCAGACCCCGGAAGGTACCGGCGGCACAGGTAGGTCATGAAGGGCGCCACGAGGAGTCTCCAGGACAGGATGTGGGTGCGCTCCTCGGGGGCCCACTCGTGCATATCAGCCCACACAGGCGCGTCGCCTGCGACGCGGCTCGCCAGCGCGAGCACCCGTGCCTCATTCGCCACGACGAGGTCGAACCTCCGGCCTCGGAGCGCGTCGCGTGCCCAGGCCACGGCCGGTGCCGCGAGCTCGACGGAGCGGAATCGTCTCAGCGCGAGTCCGATGACACCGGGCACGGTCTGCGGAAGAGTCGCCAGGTCGGCGGGCACTTCGAGATGCTCGGAGACGCCGTCGGGACGTGGGCCGAACCCCACCGTGACGACGTCTCCATACTCACGGAGCAGGCCGATCTGGCGAAGCACTCGCGCATCCCTGCGGATGGGGGAGAGCGAGATGCAGAGGATCACTGGCTTGTGGGGCACGGAGTGCTCGCCTCGTCTTTCTGGTGTGTGTTCGAGATGCAGATCCGCGTTCATCAGATGACTGCTCCGACAGCATCGGCGACTCGCGCTCCGACGGACTGAAGCGAGAGGCGCTGGCGGGTGCGCTCCGCGAGTTCCAAGCGGCGCGCCGACGACCCCTGAGCGGAGAATACCTCGATCATCGCTGCTGCGATGTCAGAGACGTCCTCTCCGACGCTCCAGTCGGCTCCCTGCCCGATGAAGACCAGCTTGTCCTCCGGATGCTTCGTGAGCAGGAGCGGCATGGCATCGACGAAGACGCCGGCTCCGTGAACCTCCGAAGCCGTCCCGGCGTAGAGCGGACACGGAGAACGCTCGATCCGAGGCCCGTCCGGTCTGAAGACGGTGGAGTCGTAACCGTTCCCCACAGTCTCCACCCGTGCCCCGGAGGCCGACCGGGACACGCGACGCGAGACCGACGCGGACATAGACAGCACGCGTGCCGCGCCTCGATACGCCCAATCTTCGAACGCGCGGACGACGGACACCATGACCTTCGGTGTGCCGGCGACATCTGCGGCCTCGGACCACACGTCGGCAGCGTAGAAGAGGTACGGCGTTCTGCGCAGCCACGCCGCTGCTCGGATGAAGACGCCGGTGGTGGGCGGCGGCTCGACGATGACGGCGTCGAATCTCTTGCTGAACACGAGCCGGAAGAAGGCGGGAATGTCGAAGCTCATGTAGTTCACGTAGCCACGGATGTAGCCGTCCCTGTCCCGCAACGCGGGGACGCACCGCACGTCATACGGCGCGCTATCATCGGTCTCCGGCCCTCCCGTCATCCCGGGCACAGTCGTGGTGATAACAGTGACCTCGGCTCCCGCGTCTGTGAGGGCTTGCGCGACAGCGGCGAGCCGCGGCGCGGCAGCGGCAGGTTCGGGCGCGAAGATGCGACTCACGATCGCGACTCGTGCGTCGCCTAGAGAAGTCATATGTCGATTCTGCCCGATCCGGCCTGTGCGTCATCCGCCTAGAACCCGGTCGGTCCCCGACGGTCACCCAGCAACGGGTCATTAGGATGACACCATGTGCGCCGCCGTCGAGGAACCAGGCCGCTGTCGAGGAACCCGCGTGACCCTCCAGATCACACGAGCATAGACAGCATCGAAGTCGAAGTTCCGCGCAGACATTCAGGGTTCAGAGCGATCGCGGTCGGCGTGGTTCTGCTCTACCACGACGGCCTACCCGTGATCACCGGCGGGTACGTGTGCGTCGACGTGTTCTTCGTGATCTCCGGATTCCTGCTCTCGACGCACCTGATTGAGCGAATGGAGCACACCGGGAGGGGCGGATTCGCTGACTTCTACGCCAGACGAGTCCGTCGCATCCTGCCTGCCGCGCTGACGGTCGCGGTGTTCACCGACGTTGACTCGATCGTGTGCTACCAGCCGTTGGCGGTCGAGCGGGTCCTTCGCGACGGACTCGCAACGATCCTGTACGTCTTGAACGTCTGGTTCGCGATTCAGAACACGGACTATCTCGCCGATGATTCGCCGTCGCCCCACCAACACTACTGGTCGCTCGGAGTCGAGGAGCGGTTCTACGTCTTCTGGCTGCTGATCCTGTTCGCCCTGCACCTGCTGCTCCGGCGTCGCCATAGGGTGGATGAGCTTAGTGATCGTGATGTTGGCCGCTGTGAGCCTCATCGCGGGAATCGTCATCACGCAGAGTGACCAGCCGTCCGCCTTCTTCGGCCTGCCGACACGTGCGTGGCAGCTCATGGCGGGGCGATCGTCGGCGTGATCCTTCCTGGCCGGCCCCTTGGCATGGCTGCGTTACCGATTCGTCGAGACGCCGCTATGCGCACCGAAAGCGCTGACCGAGTGGCGGCCGCGATGGACGCTGATCGCGACACTGATCGTCACGGTGGTTCTCGTGGGCGTCTTCGCAGGTGCCCTGAGATGCGGTCCGCGTCGTCGGATCCGGTGAGGCGGTCGCGGCGGCTCCGGCGTACCCCGAGGCGCCGCCGCAGGAGACGACCTTCGTGCCGGGAAACCTTCGGCCGCCGCTCGCGGACGTCGCCGCGGACGTTCCCGTGCTCTATCCGGACGACTGCCATCTCGACACCGCGCAGGAGCAGGTCCAGGACTGTCGCTACGGGGCGGGCTCCGGTGCGATCGCGGTGTTCGGAGACTCCCATGCGGCGCAGTGGTTTCCTGCGATCTCCGACATCGCAGAGAAGCGCGGCGACACGACGATGCGTGCGTACACGAAGTCCTCCTGCCCCGCGGCGGACGTCACAGTGTCGAACAACGTGCGTCCTGCGATCGATGGCGAGCGGGCGTGCTGGATGAACTGGAAGCGCATCCGCCGAAGCTGGTCGTCATCTCCAGCTATGTTCACGACGAGCTCCCGTCGCATGAGACGGCCCGCATCGAGGCCTGGGCGGCGGGGATGCAGCGCACGGTTTAGCGACTCCGTGATGCGGGTCGTGATCGCGGACACCGCGAGCTTTCCCGCTCCGCCGCCGACCTTCGTCTCGGACAACGTCATGGACGTGACGAGATGCGATGGTCCACGTTCTCGGGCCCTCGACCCAGCTCTCACCGAAGCGGAAGGGGCCGCTGTCACTCGGGAAGGCGGTCTGTACGCCGACTTCACGAAGTACGTCTGCGGGGCGGATCGGTGTCCGGTGATCGTGCACGACCTGCTCGTCTACCGTGATGAGAACCACCTCACCACGGAGTTCGTCCGCTATCTCGCCACCGGGCTCGACGAACAGATCCGTTCCGGTCTCTGATGACGGTTGCGGCGCCGCCAACGAACTTGGGGTAGGCCGGGTCGGTCTAGAATCGATATCGTGCGTATCGCTGTCGTGGCCCTCGGAAAGATCGGCCTTCCCCTCGCTGTCCAGTTCGCGTCCTCCGGCCACGATGTGGTCGGCGTCGACGTCAACCCGAGGACGGTGGAGTCGATCAACGCCGCTCAGGAGCCCTTCCCCGGCGAGGCCGAGCTGCAGGAGAAGCTGGAACAGCTGATCCCGAGTGGTCGACTGCGTGCGACTACTGATTATGCGGAGGCCATCCCCGGGGCTGACGCCGTGGTGCTGGTCGCCCCGGTCTTCGTGGACGACGAGACCTGGGAGCCGGACTTCCAGTACATGGATGCGGCGACGAAATCGTTGGCGGAGCACCTCACTCCCGGCACGCTCATCTCCTACGAGACCACACTCCCGGTCGGAACGACCCGCACGCGCTGGAAGCCGATGCTGGAGGAGGGATCCGGGCTGACCGAGGGCACCGACTTCCATGTCGTGTACTCCCCGGAGCGGGTGCTCACCGGGCGCGTCTTCGCAGATCTGCGGAAGTACCCGAAGCTCATCGGTGCGCTCTCCGAGGAGGGCACCCGTCGTGCCCGGGAGTTCTACGAGGCGGTGCTGCAGTTCGACGACCGGGCAGACCTCCCGCGTCCGAACGGCGTCTGGGATCTGGGCACGACCGAGGCATCCGAGATGGCGAAGCTCGCCGAGACCACCTACCGCGATGTGAACATCGGATTGGCCAACCAGTTCGCCGTGTTCGCCGCCTCGCACGGCATCGACGTGCACAAGGTCATCGAGGCCTGCAACTCGCAGCCGTACAGTCACATCCACCGTCCCGGCATCGCGGTCGGCGGGCACTGCATCCCCGTGTACCCCCGCCTGTACCTCTCGACCGACCCGGATGCGGACATCGTGCGCACCGCCCGCAACTTCAACGCGTCGATGCCGGAGCGCCTCGTCGCGCAGGCAGCGGGCATCCTGGGCGACCTGACCGGGCGGCGCGCGGTCGTGCTGGGGGCCGCGTACCGCGGCGGCGTGAAGGAAACGGCGTTCTCCGGAGTGTTCCCCACGGTCGCCGCTCTCCGGCAGCGCGGCGCGGAGGTCGTCGTGCACGACCCGCTGTACACCGATGAGGAGCTGCGCGGCTACGGGTTCGAGCCCTACGCGCTCGGCGAAGCCGCCGAGCTGGCCGTGCTCCAGACCGACCACGCCGACTACCGGGCGCTGACGCCGGCGCAGATCCCGGGAGTGAAGCTCCTCGTGGACGGCCGCAACATCACCGACGGAGCGCTGTGGAGCGGCACGCCGCGAATCGTCGTCGGCACCGGTTCCTGAGCGCCCTCCATCCGCGAAGAGCGGGCTCCCTGCCTCACGCCGATACGATTGAGACATGGATCTTCTCGTCGTCGGGTCGGGTTTCTTCGGCCTCACCATCGCCGAGCGCGCCGCCGACGCCGGCCGCAGGGTGACCGTCATAGACCGCCGTCCGCACATCGGTGGCAACGCGTACAGCGAGGCTGATCCGGACACGGGAATCGAGGTCCACCGCTATGGAGCGCATCTGTTCCACACGTCCAATCCGACCGTGTGGGAGTACGTCAACCGCTTCACGACCTTCACCGGATACGTGCACAGGGTGTACACCCGTCACAAAGGCGTCGTCTACCCGATGCCCGTGAACCTCGGCACGATCAACCAGTTCTTCCACGCGGCGTACTCGCCCGATGAAGCGCGCGCGCTCATCAGGGAACAGGCGGGGGAGTTCGACGTCAAGTCCGCCCAGAACTTCGAGGAGAAGGGCATCGCCCTGGTCGGCAGGCCGCTGTTCGAGGCGTTCTTCCGCGACTACACGGCCAAGCAGTGGCAGACCGACCCGCACAAGCTGTCCGGTGACATCGTCAGCCGTCTGCCCGTGCGCTACACGTATGACAACCGCTACTTCAGCGACACCTGGGAAGGGCTGCCCACCGACGGCTACACGGCGTGGCTGGAACGGATGGCCGACCACCCCAACATCGAGGTGAAGCTCGGTGTCGACTACTTCGACGAGACGCAGCCGCTGAACAAGCGCGCCACCGTCGGGCAGCTTCCGGTGGTCTACACCGGGCCCGTCGACCGGTACTTCGACTACGCCGAAGGGGAACTGTCCTGGCGGACGCTGGACTTCGAGCAGGAGGTGCTGAACGTCAGCGACTTCCAGGGGACCAGTGTCATGAACTACCCCGACCTCGACGTCCCGTTCACGCGCATCCACGAGTTCAAGCACTTCCACCCGGAGCGCAAGGACGTCTTCGCGCAGAAGCGCACCGTGATCATGAGGGAGTTCTCGCGTTTCGCGACTCGCGATGACGAGCCCTACTACCCGGTCAACACACCCGCCGATCGAGCCGGCCTGCTCGCGTACCGGGAATTGGCCAAGGGCGAGACCGGCGTGCATTTCGGCGGACGGCTGGGCACCTACCAGTACCTCGACATGCATATGGCGATCGGCTCGGCGCTGTCCATGTGGCGCAACGACCTCTCTTAGACTCATCACCGTGAGTCGTGTCGCCGTCGCCCCGTCGGGCACGCCCCGACGGTACCTGCATTCGCTGTGGCTGCTCTCGGCCCGCGATCTGAAGGTGCGGTACGCCACGAGCTGGCTCGGCTACCTGTGGTCGGTGCTCGACCCGCTGGTGATGAGCGTGATCTACCTGTTCGTCTTCACGTTCTTCTTCAAGCGGGACGTCGGGGCCGACCCGTACATCGTGTTCCTCATCTGCGGGCTGCTGCCGTGGGTGTGGTTCAACACCTCGGTGTCCGACTTCACTCGCGCGTTCCGGCGCGACGCGAAACTCGTGCGATCCACGGCCATCCCTCGCTCCATCTGGGTCAACCGCACGGTGCTCAGCAAGGGGCTGGAGTTCCTCTTCGCGCTGCCGGTGCTCGCCCTGTTCGCCATCGTCTTCCACGCGCCCGTGGGCTGGGGGCTGCTGTGGTTCCCCGTCGCGGTGCTGCTCCAGGCGGCTCTGCTGGTCGGCCTCGGGCTGCTGGTCGCGCCGCTGTGCGTGCTCTTCACCGACCTCGAGCGCACCACGGCCCTCGTACTCCGTGCCCTGTTCTATGCCTCACCGGTCATCTACAGCATCAAGGACCTGCCGGAGCCGCTGCACACCATCCTCTCGTTCAACCCCCTCTCGGGCATCTTCACCCTCTACCGGGCGACGTTCTTCCCCGAGCTGTGGCAGACCCTCCCGATCCTCATCAGCGCCCTGATGAGCATCGGCGTCCTCGTATTGGGCAGCTGGGTGTTCCGCACCCTCGAACGACCCGTGCTGAAGGAGCTGTGATGACCGCCGCGATCGACGTGCAGGGGCTCGGCATCCGCTTCCGCCGCAACAGGCGCGGGCGTCGCAGCTTCAAAGACCTGTTCGCAGGAGCCTCCCGCCGTTCCAGACCGGGGGAGTTCTGGGCGCTGCGCGACGTGAGCTTCTCCGTGATGCCCGGCGAGTCCATCGGCGTCGTCGGCAGGAACGGGCAGGGAAAGTCCACCCTGCTGCGACTCGTCGCCGGCGTCCTCCTGCCGGACGAGGGCGGCGTCGAGGTGCACGGCGGCGTCGCACCGCTCATCGAACTCACCGGCGGTTTTGTGGGGGACCTCACCGTCCGGGAGAACGTGCGCCTGACGGCGGGTCTGCACGGCATGCCGCGCGCGGAGGTGTCGGCGCGATACGATGACATGATCGCCTTCGCCGAACTGGAGGGGTTCCAGGACACGCCCTACAAGCACCTCTCCAACGGGATGAAGGTGCGCCTGGCCTTCTCCGTCGTCTCGCAGCTGGAGGAGCCGATCCTGCTCGTCGACGAGGTGCTGGCCGTCGGCGACAAGGCCTTCCGGGAGAAGTGCTACGCGCGTATCGACGAGCTGCTGACCGAGGGGCGCACACTGTTCTTCGTCAGCCACAACGAACGTGATCTGCGCAGGTTCTGCACGCGGGGGCTCTACCTGGACGGAGGCGAGCTCGTACTGGATTCGACCATCACGGATGTGCTCGACAGCTACAACGCCGACCACGGGGCGAAGTGATCACCATCCGCTCCGTCAGCCGATGAGGCTGCTCAGCCGGTCCAGCGCGCGGCGCGCAGCCGCGGACTCGCCGTCGGCGGAGCCGCCCTGCTCGTAGGCCGTGCGCAGCTTCTGCAGCGCGGAGACGTAGCCGTCCAGCGCGGAACGCCAGTCCGCGGCGATCGAATCGGGAGCGATGGTGTCGGCGAGGCGGCCGGCGTCCTCCTGCAGGAGGCCGATGGTCTCGGCGGCCTGCTGAGGGTCGGACCCGTCGGCGATCTGCAGACCTCGCGCGGCGTCGCCGAGCACCGGTGAGACCTTGTCGCGGAACACCGCGAGGCTCGGGTCCTGCGGCGCGGGCGGCTCGGTCGCCGGGTCCTCGGGAGCGGACGACGCGCTCGGGTCGGGCGACGGAGACGGCGTCTTGGTCGTCGTCGGGGTCGCGGAGACCGACGGCGATGCGGAGGCCGTGGGCTCCGGCTCCGCCTCACCCGTACCAGGCCGCAGGAACAGCCAGAACACCGCCGCGGCGATGACCACGGCGGCGACGACGAGGCCGACGACCACCCAGACTCTGCCGCGCCGGGGCCTCTCCGGCGGGTGCACCCAGATGTATTCGGGCTGCTGCTCGCTCATCATCCCTCCAATGCCGGCATCGGCCGCCAGCTGCGGTCACGGCCGATCCGGCCGCCGTCGCGCAGCCCGCGGAACAGGTTGCTCGTGCCGCGCACAGTCCGCTCGACGAAGAACAGCCGGATCAGCTCCTTGAAGAACGTCGCCGTCGTGCCCAGGCCGAACAGCACAGGACTGTACACCCCGTTGACGCGGTAGTAGTGCTTGATGTAGGCGCGGTTGCGCATGATGTAGTAGCGGTACGCGTTGCTGGACGCGTTCATGTGACGGATGCCCATGTCCCACTGCTTGATCTCGCGGGTGCGGCGCAGCACGAACTCGTCCACGATCACGGCGGTGGTCAGCCGCGACGCCAGCCAGCCGTACACCTGGTCATCCCAGTAGATGAAGAAGCGCGGGTCGGGCAGGCCGATCTGCCGCACGATCGAGCGATGGATGAACATGCCCTCGAAGCACCCGCTGTTCATCTCCTTGAATCCCGACTCATCGAACCGTGACGGGGCGAAGGGGATCGGGATCCCCATGCGGTCGGCGATGCGGTACTGCCAGTAGAACTCGCTGCCGTCGTAGTCGTACCGGCGCCCCTGGATGCTCTTGAACCGCCGGGACCAGTGCCCCATCCTCGCCAGGCCGTCCGGCAGGACCTCGACGTCGTCGTCCATCAGCCACACCCATTCGGCGCCGAGGTCGTACGCGGTGCGCATGCCCTCGCTGAAACCGCCCGAACCGCCCGTGTTGGTCTCCAGCCTGCGGTAGACGATCTCCGTGCCGATATCGTCGCGGAACGAGTCGACGACCGCCGTGGTGTCGTCGGAGGAGGCGTTGTCGATGATGACGACGCGTCCCGGCTTCGGATCCATGGCGCGGATGCTGGTGAGCAGCCCGCGCAGCAGATGGGAGCGGTTGAAGGTGACGATGACGATCGCCGCCGATGCGGGATCGAACTCTGCCTGACTCATGCCTGCTCCTCGAAGATCCTCGCCCATGATTCGTCCGAGACGAGCTCGGGCAGCGCCTGCCGGTACCGGGTCTGGAGCGTGGACCAGTTCTTCTTCAGCCGTCGGTGCAGGGCGATCGACTCCCGCAGCATCCGCCGGTACTTCCCGCGATCGCGGGTGTACACGTTCTTCCCCGAGCCGTCGGCGGCGCTGACCAGGGCGCTGTCCACGTACGGGACGCGCCACCACAGCGCGTCGTCCTTCCCGAACTCGACCTCGGGCTGTGCGATGTTCGCGGGGTCCGGGGTGCGGAGGAAGTGCGCCACGAGCGTGCGGGCCGTGAACCAGCGCAGCCGCATCCCGGTGGGGGCATCCGCCGCGTTCCGCCGAGTCGGCGCGAACACCCGACGTCCGCGTCGGGACCGGAGCACCGTATGCGGGTCGCGGTGGACGACGGTCTCCGGGAACTGCTCGGCCAGCGCTCGGGCCGCGGGCATGGCCGTCGCGAGATTCCGCCGCATGTGCTCCGGCCCGGACAGCACGTCTCGGAGCGCCCGCGCACGCAGGGCCACCGGGTAGTACTGCATCATCATCAGGTGCTTCAGATCCACGCGCAGGCTGTGCGTGAGCAGCCGGCCGCCGCGCGGCGCCGTGGAGTGCAGCAGCGCCGCCACGATGCGGTTGCGGGCATGGAAGTACGCCTGCCAGTCGAGCGTGTCGTCCTTGTTCACCCAGGACACGTGCCACAGGGCGACCCCGGGCAGCGACACGGTCGAGTACCCGGCCTTCCCGGCGCGCAGACAGAACTCGGCATCATCCCACTTGATGAACGCCGGCAGCGACAGTCCCACTTCGCGGATGGCGTCCAGCGGGATCAGGCACATCCACCACCCGTTGTAGTCGGCGTCCATCCGCATGTGCAGCAGGGGGCTCTGCCGCAGATTGGCCACGCCGAAGTCGTGCGGCATCCGCTCCTGGAACAGGTTGCGCCACATGAACGGCTGCTCGTCGACGACCTCCGCCCAGCCGTGCAGCTTCGGCCGATCCAGCAGGTCGAACATGTGACCGCCGACGAGCACGGGCGTCGTCGCGTATCCGGCGAAGACGATGGAGCGCCGCAGCGACTCCGGCTCCAGGCGCACGTCGTCGTCGAGGAGCTGGACGAAATCGCTGTCCGGTCGCTTCAAGGTCTCGTGCATGGCGCGCGCGAAGCCGCCCGACCCGCCCAGGTTCGGTTGGCGGATGATCTGCAGCGTGTCGCCGAGGCGGGATGCGACCTCGTCGTAGCCGTCCTGATCGACGACCTGGCGGGTGCCCTGATCGATGAGGAAGATGCGATCGACGAACTCCAGGGCGGCCGGTGAGTCCGCCAGGGCGCGCAGCGTCTCGACGCAGTAGTCGGGCTTGTTGTACGTCGTGATGCCCAGCGACGCCTTGCCGTCCCGGGCAGGGGACTGCTCGGTGGTCCATTCGGCGCCCTCGAGGACGGCGTGCTTCTCGTCGGCGACGATGTCGAACCATATCCAGCCGCCGTCGCTGTACTCGGTCAGGGTGAGATCGAACGAGGTGGTGGCCTCGCCGGTCACCTCCCGGGTGTCGATGCGCTGGCGGATGCCGCTGCCGTTGGAGCGGTAGACCAGGATCGTCGCGGGGCCGCTGGTGCGCACCGTCAGCCGGATGTCGCGGACGCTCGTCCAGTGCTGCCAGTACGACGCGGGGAAGGCGTTGAAGTACGTGCCCAGCGAGACGCGTCGGCCCGAGACGATCCGCGCGCGATGGCGGTCGAGGATGTTGCCCAGGTGGGCGCGGTTGGAGACGCGCACCGGCTCCTCGTCGATGACGGACCAGGTCTCGGGATCGGCGTACAGCGGGAGCAGATCGGGGTCTCTGTCGAGGGGGAAGACGACGTTCTGCAGCACATGGGTCACGGAGCAACAGCCTACCGGGCGTCCCCGTGGGATCGCTGGAGGGAGCAGACCGCCTCCGCCCGGTCGAGAGGGTCAGGAGCGCGCTACGGCTGCGCCCCCAGCGTCGGGATGGTGCCGGTCTGCGCGTCGCCGATGTTCAGCCGCCACGACCTGGTCTGACCGGCCCGCAGGGCGCACAGCACCAGCAGCATCCATCCGCTCCCGGTGAGCGTGAAGCTCTCGAACATCGACTCCACCGCGAGGGTGATCAGCAGCAGCGGTGTCCAGGCGTACACGACCGACCGGCGCACGCTGGCGACCAGCCAGGAGCGCACCGTGGCGACCCCTCCGAGGACGAGGAAGAGCACGAGGCCCGCCACGCCCAGCTGCAGCAGCACGTCGAAGTAGGCGTTCAATGCGGAACGGTGCTGGTCGGAGAGATCGAAGTTGATGTACATGAACGGGTACTCGCCGCCTGTCCACGTGCCGAACCATCCGTAGCCGGTGACCGCCTTCTCCGCGACGTAGTCGAGGATGGTGTTCCACAGGTCCGCCCGGGTGGAGAAGTCCGACCCGGCATCCAGCATCCGGATGATCGGATGCCGCAGCGCGAACGCGATCACCAGTGCCGCGGCCACCAGCCCGCCCAGCACCCACTGCACGCTCGCGAGCCGCGCGGGCGGCGTGTGACGCACGATCGTGAGCGCGACGGTCCCGACGCCGACCGCGGCGGCCAGCACGACGACGGTCGGCGAGGCGGACAGCAGTGCGAGGAACGCGCCCAGCGCGACCGACAGCACGCCCACCGGTCTGCTCACCGACTGCGTGCGCCACTCGATCACGAACGTGATCAGCGCCACCACGGTGATGAATCCCAGCATGTTGCGGGTGCCGAAGACGCCCTGGATCGGTCCTCCCAGCGCGAGGTTCCCCTCGATGCCGAAGGCGGTGAACGGCATGTCCAGGAGGATGCCCGACATGATCTCCAGACCGAGCGACACGGCCAGCAGCCAGCGCAGCGTGTCGCCGATGGCGCGCACCGTCTGCAGCGTGTCGCGCACGTGGCCGATCGTGATCGCGATCGTCGCGCCACCCAGCAGAGCCAGCCAGCCCAGGACCGTGTGCAGGCGGTGCGACGACCAGAGCACGCTCAGCAGGGCCAGGGCGAGGAACACGATCAGGGACGTCGGAGCGAAGCGCAGCAGCGACAGCTCGTCACGCCGTGCGATGAGCATCCCCGCCCCGATCAGTGCGAGCAGGGCGAGGATCGTCACCAGCGTCACCGGCGAGGTCAGCCGACTGAGCATGAACGAGGCGAACATCGCGGTGAGCGCTGACAGCGTGTAGGCGCGTGCGAACTCCGCCGACGCCAGCAGCCGGACCAGGAGCCGCCGCGTCGTCATGGCACCGGCCGGGCTCGTGGTCCGTGCGAGATCACGGGTGTGCGCTCGCCGACGCCGATCCCGATCAGCGGCACGGACTTCATCTTGAACGACAGCAGGATCAGCGTCAGCCAGCCCCACAGCACGATGGGGGCCGACTCGGCGATCCCCTCGAACAGCAGGGCCGTGGTCATCAGCAGGGGGAGCAGCGAGATGGCGGAGTACGGCCTGCGCGCATCGAGGTCCCAACGCGGCCGGTCCACCGCGAAGAACCAGGCCCGCCAGGTCAGCGCCAGCCACGCGATGCCCATCAGCACGACGCCCGTCGCGCCCAGCTGCAGGAACACGTCCAGCCACATGTCGTGGGCGTGGAAGACCGTGATGCCGTGATCGAGGATCCATCCGTCGAACGCGGGATCCCACGGCACCCAGGGGGAGGAGAAGCCGTTGCCGAACACCGGCCGGGTGATCGCGCGCTCCCACACCGCCCGCCAGATCTCGACGCGCCCGGTGAGGTCCGAGCTCTTCCCGAACACCGCGAGGATCCGGTCGCGGAGGAGGACGGCCGTCGCGACGACGACGACACCGACGAGGGCGAAGCACAGGTACGCTCTGCGCCTGGCGCGGGGGCCGTCCGCCGCACGGGCGACGAGCGCGGCGGCGAGGACCGCCAGCAGCACGGCGACCCCGAGATAGACGGTGGTGGAGGCCGCACGCACGAGCAGGAAGACCGCGAGAGCGGCCCACACGACGAGCAGTCCGCGGCGTCGCACACGGGCGGCGAACAGCACGCCGAACACGATCAGTGCGAACAGGCACATCATCGCCAGGGTGTGCGCGTTCCCCACGATTCCCTGGATGCGACCGCCGTCGAACAGGTTGCCGCGCACCCAGTAGCTGACCGGATCGATCCTGCCGTCCGGGATGTCGGCGAAGTTGGGCAGGATCGGATGCCGCACCACGAGGGCCACCCACAGCTCGATCGCCAGCGACAGGCCCAGGATGAGCTTCAGCGTGGTGGAGAGCGCGCGGACGATCTCCTGCCAGCTCAGCATGGTGCCCACCAGCAGCGCCACGACGGTCACGCCCGCCAGCAGCGGCCAGGTCAGCAGCGTCGCGCCCGGCCAGCGGGACCACAGCACCGAGACCAGGGCCAGTGCGCCGTACCCGAGGGCGGTCCAGGGCAGACGGCGCCACGGGAACCGCGTCGGACGACGCCGCGCGACGGCGGGGATCCAGATGGCAAGAGCCCCTGCGGTCAGCACGATCATCACGATGACCGCACCCACGGGGCCCACGAGGTTGTACACGGCCGTGTGGGCGAACACGGCGAACAGGCACAGCACTCCGTAACCGCGCACCGCGAGATGCCCCGTCGTCTCACGGGCGGGAGCGGCGGGCGGTGCAGCCACAGGGTGCTTGGAGTGTTCGGCCATCGAGTTCAGGCTACCGCCCTGCACGGTCCGCGCCGGGGTTCGACGCCGGTGCCGGACGCCCCTGCGCGGCGGACGATTCCGCGCACGCACAGGTGCGGGATCTACGCTGGAGGTCATGCTGCTGACTCTCACGAATGCGCCTCGCGACTACGCCTGGGGCTCGACGACGCTGCTGGCGGAGCTCCAGGGGCGCACTCCGTCGGGAGCACCCGAGGCCGAGGTGTGGTTCGGGGATCACCCGGGCGACCCCGCGGAGCTCCCCGACGGCCGCACCCTCGACGAGGTGACCGGCGGCTCGCTGCCGTACCTGCTCAAGCTCCTCGCCGCGGGAGCGCCGCTGTCGATCCAGGTGCATCCCACCCGGGCGCAGGCGCGTGAGGGGTACGCCCGCGAGTCGGCGCTGGATCCGGCGGACCCGGCGCGCAACTACCGCGACGACAATCACAAGCCCGAGCTCATCGTCGCGCTCAGCGACACGTTCGAGGCGCTCAGCGGGCTGCGTCCGGTCTCGCAGACGCTGCGGCTGCTGGCATCCTTCCCCGAGTCTGCGGGTGTGGCGGAGCTGCGGCGCAGACTGGGGGCGGGGACGAGCACGGATGCGGAAGCGGAGGCGCTGCGCGACACGATCGGCTGGCTGCTGTCCGGACGCGCCCGGGCGGCGGTGGCGGACATCGTCGCGGGACTCGCGGCGACGGATGCCGAGGGCTTCGACGACGCGCTGGACGCGATCCGCGGCATCGCTCGGCGGAACCCGGCCGATCCGGGCGTCGTCGTGGCTCTGCTGATGAACTTCGTGGTGCTGCGCCCCGGGGAGGCGATCTTCCTGCGTGCGGGGCTGCTGCATGCGTACGTCTCCGGTCTGGGCGTGGAGATCATGGCAGCCAGCGACAATGTGCTGCGCGGTGGTCTGACCTCCAAGCACATCGACGTCGACGAGCTGCTGGCGATCGTCGACACCCGTCCGGCAGAGGTGCCGGTCCAGCGCCGCGGCGGGGCGGCGACCGTCTACGACGTCCCGGTGCCGGACTTCGCGCTGCGCCGCCTGGAACCGGCGGGCGATCAGACGGTGACCGTGACGGGCCCGGCGATCGTACTGGCCACCGCGGGGGAGGTCGCCGTGTCCGGCGCGGATGCGAGGCGGCTGCCGATCCCCGTCGGCGAGGCCGTGTTCGCGACGGCTGATGAGACGCGGCTGACTCTGCACGGCCACGGTGAGGTGTTCATCGCCGAACCCGGTCGGGACGGAACCGGACGGTGATCGCGACACGCCGATGCGACACGCCGAGAAGCCTCAATGAACCTTCAACGCATCCTTGAGGGTTTACCATCCGCGACTTGACCGGAGCGAATGACACAGGTGTAATTAGCTGAAGGACGGCCCGTGGGGGGCACAAGCAGGGTTGGGAGATCGAGATGACGGGTTACCGCTCAGACGTTCCCGAGAATTGGTTCGTCGATCCGGTGAACCTCGGGGTTCCCGGAGTTCGCAGGTCGGAGATCGAGACGGAGGACGACGGAGTCCTCGCCTGGCAGGCCGACGCGCTGTGCGCGCAGACGGACCCGGAGGCGTTCTTCCCCGAGAAGGGCGGTTCGACGCGCGACGCGAAGCGCATCTGCGCATCCTGCGAGGTGCGCAGCGAATGCCTCGAATACGCGCTGAACAACGACGAGCGCTTCGGCATCTGGGGCGGACTCAGCGAGCGCGAGCGTCGCAAGCTCAAGCGGCGCGCGAGCTGACGCCGAGTCTGTTCCCGGCGCGCCGACGAGGTGACGGAGGCGGACCGATGCTCTGCATAGGCTGACATGGCCATGCCAGCACGTGTTCACGCCATCATCGTCACGCGCTCGGGTGAGTCCGCCGCCGTTCAGCTCGGCCGGACCCTCGACGCGCTGAGCGCGCAGGCGGCCCCACCCGCCGCGGTCACCGTCGTCGTCCTCGGCGACGCCGCGCAGGCGCGGGCACTGACCGGGATCGGGCGCATCGTCGAAGGCGTCATCGAAGCGCGCACCGGCACCACCTTCTCCGAGGCCGTGGCGCTCGCCCAGCCGCGCGTGGGGCAGGGAAGCGCGGTGTGGCTGCTCGTGGCGGGGGCGCTGCCCGCGTACGACGCGCTGCGGCTGCTGGCGGGGGAGCTGGAGCGCTCGCCGTCGGCGGCGATCGTCGCCCCCAAGCTCGTGCGGCACGACGACGACCAGGAGATCGTGTCGATGGGCGTGAGCATGACCCGGTTCGGGCGCGCCGTCGAGCTGGCGGCCGACGAGCTCGATCAGGGACAGCACGACGACCTCGAGGACGCGCTGGGCGCCGATGTGCGCGGCATGCTCATCAGGGGTGAGGCACCCGCGGTGCTCAGACCCGACACCGCGCTCGCCGGCGCGGACGAGGGCCTGGATCTCGGCATTCGCGCCCGGCTGGGCGGGTCCCGACTCGTGCTGGTGCCGAAGGCCCGCGTCGGGGTGCTCCGCCACGGCCCCGGCGCACGACCGCCGTCCGTCTTCGCGAGGGCGTGGGCGGTGCGCCGTTCGCAGCTGCACCGACGGCTCGCCTATGCACCGGCCGCCGCCGTACCCCTGCACTGGCTCTCGCTGCTGCCCCTGGCGCTGTGGCGGTCGATCACTCATCTGGTCGCCAAACGGCCCGGTGAGGTCGTTCCGGAATGGGGCGCGGCCCTGCGGACCATGCTGAACCCCGGCGCACTGGCGCGCTCGCGCGGCGCCATCCGCTCCTTCCGGCGCGCATCCTGGGCGGACATCGCCCCGCTGCGCGTGACCCGTGCGCAGCTCAAGCAGCGCCTCGACGACGGCCACGGCACCGAGCACGGAGCGGTGTCAGAGCTGAACTTCTTCGGCGGGGGCGGTGCGTGGGCGGTGCTGGCGGCCCTGGTCGTGAGCCTCACGGTGTTCGTGCCGCTGCTGGCCTGGCCGGCGATGGGCGGCGGCGCGCTGCTGCCGCTGCGCAGTACCGTGGGACGACTCTGGCAGGACGCGGCCTGGGGGCTGCGGGACGGCGGACTGGGCATCATCGGCCCCGCCGACCCGTTCGCCGGCGTGATCGCCGTGCTCGGCAGTCTCTGGCCGGCCTCACCCTCCTTCGCCCTCATTCTGCTGTGGCTCACCGCGCTGCCCCTGGCGGTGCTGGGCGGCTGGTTCGCGGCCACTCGCATCACCGACCGTGCAGGACTCCGCATCCTCGGCGGCATCCTGTGGGCGCTCGCGCCGACCTTCCTCATCGCCCTCGCCGACGGGCGCCCCGCGGCCGTGCTGCTGCACCTGCTGCTGCCCTGGGTGCTGCACAGCGCGGCCGTCGCCCACCGCTCATGGGGTGCGGCGGGAGCCGCCTCGCTGCTCGTGGCCGCTGCGCTGGCGTGCGCGCCCTCCCTCGCTCCCGCCTTCTTGCTGCTGTGGCTGGTGGCGCTCGTGCTCGTGCTCTCGACCGGCCGGCTGCGCGGAGCGGGTCGGCTGCTGTGGACGCTCGTGCCCACCGCGGCGGTGTTCGCTCCCCTGGTGATCCGGCGACTCCGAGAGGGCCGGCCCTGGGCGCTGCTGGCCGACCCCGGCCTGATCGCCACGCCGGTGGAATCGCCGGCGGAGTCCCCGATGATCGCCCGCGCCCACATCGCGATGGGCTTCCCTGCACCGGGATACGCGGGGTGGGACTGGTTCGCCGGCGGCGCACTGGCCGCCTGGGCGCCCCTGCTGCTGGCGCCCGTGGCGCTGCTCGCGCTGCTGTCCGCACTGTCGCCGCGCTGGCGCGCAGGCGGTCTGCTGCTGGCGACGGTGCTGGCGGGCATCGCCACCGCGCTGTTCTCGGTCGGGGTGGAGGTCTCCTTCGTCGACGGCGTCGGCGTGCACGTGTGGCCGGGGAGCGGGCTGAGCCTGGCCTGGTTGGGCGCCGTCGGAGCGGCGCTGGTCGCACTCGAGACCATCGTCCTCATCGCCCCGCTGCGCACCGCCAGTGCACTGATCGTCGGTGTCGCCGTCGCCGCCTGCGCCCTCCCCGGACTGCTGGCGCTGCCCACCGGACATGCCCAGCTGCGCAGCAGTGCGACCAGCACGCTCCCCGCTCTCGTGGCGGCGCACGCCGACGGCGACGAGGACCACGGAACACTCCTGCTGACGCCCCTCAACGACGGGAGCCTCTCCGCCGAGGTCGTCTGGGGCGGTAGCGAGACCCTTGGCGCGCAGAGCACGCTGCTGACCGCGGCGACCGGGCCGCAGGGGGACGGCGTGGCCAGGACGGCCGTCGACCTGCTCTCCGGCCGCGACTTCGACGCCGCGGCGGCATTGCGCGGCGAGGGCATCGGCTTCGTGCTCCTCGCGCAGACGCCGCACGAGCAGGATCGAGCCCGTGCGCTGCGAGACGCCGCAGCCACATCGATGGATCAGCGGGCCGGTCTCGTGGGAGCCGGCCAGACCTCTCGAGGCGCGCTGTGGCGCGTGGACGGCGATATCTCGCCGCGCGCAGGACTGACCGCGACTCAGAGCACCCTCGCCCTGCTGATCGGCGGTACGCAGCTGATCGTCCTCGCCGCCGCCGTGCTGCTGGCCATCCCCACCCGGGCGTCCCGGCGGACCGCCCGCGGCCTGTCTCGCATCGTCGGTCGGATGCCCGACGAAGCCGTCATACTGCCGGGTCACCGCGCCGTCGACCATCCCGACGACGGGGTCGTCGGGCCTCCCGAGCACGCCTCGGGCGCCGAGGGCGGCAGTCCCGACGACGTCGAGGCGGAGGCCGTCCGATGAGTCGCCGCACGATCCGTCCGGCAGCCGGAGCCCGCGTCCTCCTCGGCGCCGCCCTGGCCGCGGCATCCGTGCTGGCCGTCGTCGCGGCCGTCGCGGCTCCCTGGCCGCAGGTGCGCGGCCAGCAGGTCGGCACGACCGTGACGCCCGTGCCCCGCGACACCGTGCTGGTGTGCAACGGCTCGTTCCGTGTGCTGGGCAGAGAAGCCGCCAGGGCCGAGCTCATGGTCTCCGCAGCCGCGCCGAGCCTGAGGATCGACGGCGAGGAGGACGCCGCCACGAGCGTCGAGCTGTCGATGCCCGATGTGACCGGAGGAACCGGGGCGCAGGCCGTGATCGGCCGGATCGCCGCCCGCTCGGTGCCGCAGGTCGCGGCATCCGAATCCGTGCGACTCGCGGAACCCGACGCGACGGGATTCGCCGCCGCCCCGTGCCGGGAGCCCTCGCTGGAGGGGTGGATCGTCGGCGGTGACGTGTCCACGGGGGCATCCGACATCATCCTGCTCTCCAACCCCGGCGTCGTGACTGCGACCGTCGACCTCGACGTGTACGGCACCACGCGCAGCGCATCCACCGTCGTCGTCCCGCCGCAGACCCAGCTCGGCGTTCCCCTGGCGGCGGTGGCGGCCGGAGCGGGAACCCCCGTCGTCCGCGTGACCGCCACCGGCGCGCCCGTGCGCGCCGTCCTGCAGTCGACGCTCGTGCGCGCCCTCGATCCCATCGGCGTCGACCTTCAGGACAGCGTGAGCGGCACGCAGCGGCAGCAGACCATCCTCGGGGTGCGGGCGGCGTCCGCAGCACCCGGAGACGACCACGGGGGCGTCGTGGTGCGGATGCTCGCCCCCGAGGCGGATGCGCGCGCGACCGTGCGGGTGCGGGCGTCCGAGTCCAGTCGGATCCTGGACGAGTATTCGATCGACCTCGTGGAGGCGACGCCCACCGAGATCACCCTCGCAGGTCTCGCCGAGGGGGACTACGACATCGACATCTCCGCCACATCGCCGGTGGTGTCCGCCGTCCGGCAGACGATGCAGACGGGGAGCATCGAGGACTTCGCCTGGTCGCTGCCCTCTCCGCAGCTCGCCGGTGAGACGACCATCCCCTTCTCCGTGCCGAACGGCCCCGCCGCCGAGCTCC
Organism: Microbacterium soli; assembly: GCF_039539005.1. NCBI lineage: Bacteria > Bacillati > Actinomycetota > Actinomycetes > Micrococcales > Microbacteriaceae > Microbacterium > Microbacterium soli. The sequence goes on along the minus strand of NZ_BAABCP010000001.1, from coordinate 275,811 downwards.
ACCTGCGGAACCCCGGGCAGACTCCCGTCACCGTCGAGCTGCACGACATCGCCGGCGGATCCGGCGTGCACAGCCCGATCTCCCTCCCCGGTGGCGGATCGGCCGCTGTGCGCCTCGACCCGGGCGGCTACGCGCTGAGCCCGAGCGGTGCCGTCAGCGCGTCCGTCGGGATGCGGGACGGGACGGGCATCGCCGCCTGGCCGCTGTGGGCGGCCGCCGCCACGCAGCAGCCCATCATCGTGCGGCCCTGACGGGGCCGGCGAGCGACGATCGGGCCGACCGGCGGCGTGCTCAGTAGTCGTGCCCCTCCGGGCCGAGCTCCCACGGTTCGCGTCCGACGTACTCGGCGGCCGCGTGGAAGACCGCGCTCTCGATCGCGACGCGGCGATGCAGCGCGTCATCATGCCCCTTCGGGAGCAGCCGCTCGATGGGGACGCGATACAGCGAGACGCGCTTCACGGTGTGGTCGACGCGCCAGCGCGGAATGCCGTCCTGGCGGTCGTGCAGAGGCATCGCGGAGATGTCGAACTGCACATCCCGCAGCTCCTCCCAGGCGCCACGCAGATACTCGACCGCACTGCCGACGGTGATCTCGAAGCGGTCCAGGCGCCCGTCCAGCGGTGGCAGCGGCGGACGGACGACCTCGCTGCGGCCCAGCCGACCGTGCCGGCCATGGCGGGCACCACGGCGGGTCACGTGTCGGGACGGTCGGCGACGGGGCATGCCCTGAGTCTACGTGCCGACCGCGACGGATGCCGCGCGGCAGCCCCGCATCCGGCACCCGGCCGCCTATTCTGAAGGCGATGGACGAGGCACTCCGCACCGACGAACGGCTCTGCTCCAAGGTGGCCTGCGCGCGCGAGGCGGTGGCGACGCTGACCTTCGACTACGGCGACCGGATGGCGGCCCTGGGGCCGCTGGGCCCCGGCGGGGATCCGCACGCCCACGATCTGTGCGCGCTGCACGCGGACCGGCTCTCGGTGCCGGCGGGGTGGCTCGTCATCCGTCACGAGACGCTGCGGGACTGATCGCGTGCGGCGCGTCGCTCGGTGCGGCTCAGAGGACACGCCGGAGGATCAGACGCGGATGCGGCGCCCCGTCAGTCGCTCGGCGCGATCGTCCGCGATCGCGAGAGCACGTCGTTCGCGCTCGCGGCGCAGGACGGTCACGCCCACCAGCAGCTCCTCGGCCGACACCGGCGGCAGCGGCGAGACGTGCGCGCTCACCTCGGCCGCCAGCTCCGCGGCGATGCGCACTCGCGCCGCGGGCGAGAGCTGCTCGGCGCCGGCGAGGAACTGCGAGACGCGGCGGGCCAGCCGGTCGGGAAGTCGGGCGACATCGGCGATGGCCGCCCAGGCGTCCAGCGACGGCGGCAGGTGCGGTTCATGCCGCGGAAGCCGCGGTGTGCGCACTCGCTGGGCATACGTCCCCGCCACGAGATCGCCCAGTCGCTGCGAGCGCGCCGTGACGGCCCCGGTGATGACGGCGCCGCCGCCGAGGGTCATGTAGATCTCCAGCACGCCCACGAGCGCGCGGATGAAGGTGTGCCGGAACGTGATCGCACCCCCGTCGACCCGCACGACCCTGCCGCCCACCGCGAGCTTGCCCGCGCTGCGTCCGCGAGTGGCCATCTCGACGACGATCGGCAGCACCAGGAAGCTGATCACCGCCGACCAGATGCTGAGGATCGGCAGGATGTGCATGTCGAGGACGCCCTGCGCCAGCAGCCAGACCTGCAGGATCATGCACGTGGCGAACACGAGGAAGCTGATCAGCATGTCGATCGCGGCCCCGGCCGCGCGCAGGATGAAGCCGACCGGCTGGACATCGATGGCCACGGCCTCGCCGGACAGGATCTCCTGTTCGACGCTGATCGCCGGGGAGTTCATCGATGCGGTGGGGATCGGTACGGACATGACTACAGTGAATCATGTGGATGCCGATGCCCTCACCGACGCGCGCCGCCCGGAGTGGGAGCGGCTGGAAGCCCTCAGCCGCGCACGGCGGCTGGACGGCGCCGAGGTCGATGAGCTCATCCTGCGGTATCGTGCGGCATCCGCCGACCTCGCCGAGCTGAAGACCTCCGTCGGCGACTCGCCGCAGGGCGCGTACCTCTCCACGGTGCTCGCGGCCGCACGACTGCGCTTGACCGGGGCATCCGAGAACGTCGTCGTCAGGACCGCGCGCTTCTTCACGATGCAGTTGCCCGCCGCCCTGTACCGGTTGCGCTGGACCACCGCTGTGATCGCGGTGGTCTTCGTGCTCCTGATCCTGCTCAGCGGCGCATGGATCGCCGCCGATCCGACCCGCGTCGCCGCGCTGGGCACGCCGGAGGCGCTCCGGCAGTACGCCGAGGAGGACTTCGTCGACTACTACCGGCCGATGGCGTCGTTCGCGGGCATGGTCTGGTCGAACAACGCCTGGATCGCCCTGCAGTGCGTGCTGTTCGGCGTCACCGGCATCTGGCCGGTGTGGATGCTGATCCAGAACGCCGTGAGCCTGGGCGTCGCGGCGGCCGTCATGGCCGCGCACGGACGGCTGGACGTGATGATCCTGCACATCCTGCCGCACGGGATGCTGGAGCTGACGGCCATCTTCATCGCGGCGGCCGCGGGGCTGCACATCTTCTGGTCCTGGGCGGTTCCCGGTCGCAGGCCCCGTGGTGAATCGCTGGCGGCTGGTGGCCGGGCGCTGGCCACCGTCGCCATGGGTCTCGTGCTCGTGCTGCTGCTGAGCGGTCTTGTGGAGGGCTTCGTCACCGGATCCGATCTGCCGTGGGTGGTGAGGATCGGCATCGGGGCCGTGGCGCTGGGCGTCGTGCTGGTCTACATGCTGGTCGTCGGGCGGCGTGCTGCGCGACGCGGGGAGACGGGCGATCTCATCGAGTACGAGGCGGGAACCCCGACGCTGACCGCCGGGTGATGGCGGGAGGGCGGCCGCCCTCCCGCCATCACCCGGCCGATCGGGGTGGGGATCAGCTCGTCGTCGTGCCGTCGAACAGTGCCCGGTACGCGTAGCCGACGATGAGCGCACCGACGATCGGGAACACGAGGAAGACCCACAGCTGCGCGAGCAGTTCTCCGCCGCCGTAGATCGCCGCCGCGATGGAACGGGCGGGGTTCACGGAGGTGTTGTCCACGGGGATGGCGATGAGGTGGATGAGGGTGAGGGACAGGCCGATCGCGATGCCCGCGTGCGCGGAGCCCCGCGTCGGGTGAGTGGACCCGAGGATCACCAGCACGAAGAAGCCCGTCAGGATGACCTCGATGATGATGGCGGACATCATCCCGAAACCGCCGGGGGAGTGCGCGCCCCATCCGTTGCTCGCGAATCCGGCATCCTGTGCTGTGGCCAGCCAGTTGTCCGGGCCGAACAGCCCGATCAGCACGAGAGCACTGGAGGCGAAGACGCCGCCGACCACCTGCGCGACGATGTACGGCAGGACGTCACGCCAGGGGATGCGGCCCGCCGCGGCTGCGCCGACGGTGACGGCGGGGTTGAAGTGACCGCCCGAGAGCGGCCCGAAGGCGTAGACGCCGACGAGCACTGTCAGACCGAACGCCAGCGCGATGGCGACGTAGACGGCGGAAGTCGCACCGGGGTCGGTGAAGTGGTTCGATGCGAAGACTGCGGTGCCGACGCCGCCGAAGACGAGCAGGAACGTGCCGAAGCCCTCAGCGGCCAGTTTCGCGCCCAGCGTCGGGCTCTCGATGGTGATGGGTGTGTCAGACATCTTGCCGTGTCCTTCCGGTCGAGGCCCGGCGTGCGCCGGGCGAGAACATGATCTCGGCTCGGTGATGCGGAGGCAGGCAGGCGCGCCGTTCCGGAGCCCGCTCGGGCGCATCCTGTTTTGATCCGGTCAAAATCAATTTCTTGATTCATTCAAAAGAAGGTAGAGTGTCGGTATGCGCGATCAGCACTCCACGGACGCCGCGAGCGTGGCGATCCGCACCGCGGGGCTGCGCGTCACCGACTCTCGCAGGGCCGTGTACGACGCGTTGCTCGCCCATCCCCACGCCACGGCGGACGTCATCCACGAGGCGGTGCGAGAGGTGATCGAATCGACGAGCCCGCAGTCCGTGTACAACGCACTCGCCGACTTCACCGACGCCCATCTCGTGCGCAGGATCGAACCCGCCGGGCATCCGATGATGTTCGAGCTCCGCGTCGACGACAACCACCACCATCTCGTCTGCACGAACTGCGGCGCGGTGACCGATGTCGACTGCGCCATCGGCCACGCGCCGTGCCTCGATCCGATCGACACGCAGGGCTACCGCGTGATGATCGCCGAGGTGACCTTCTGGGGTCTGTGCGCGACGTGCGCGCAGGCCGAGGGCGCGGTCGCGCCCGACCGACAGACTTCTTCTGAGCACAGCACTTCCCCTGAACACGCATCCACTGGAAGGACATCATGACCGATAGCGTCACCGAGGAGAACGAGGGCATCATCCCCGCCCCCACCCAGCACGAGAAGGCCGTCGCGGAGGACACCGCCGGCTGCCCCGTCGTGCACACCGGACCCACCCGCGCCGGCGGCTCGACCGCGCGCAACTGGTGGCCGAACCGGCTGAACCTGCGGGTGCTCGCCAAGAACCCGCCCGCCACCAATCCGTACGGACCCGAGTACGACTACCGGAAGCAGTTCGCCGAGGTCGATCTCGACGAGTTGCGTCGCGACATCGAGGAGGTGCTGACCACACCGCAGGACTGGTGGCCGGCAGACTTCGGCAACTACGGGCCCGCCGTCGTGCGGATGGCCTGGCACAGCGCGGGCACCTACCGCGCCACCGACGGGCGCGGCGGCGGCAACAGCGGCCAGCAGCGCTTCGCACCGCTGAACAGCTGGCCCGACAATGCCGGTCTCGACAAGCCGCGCCGCATCCTGTGGCCGGTCAAGAAGAAGTGGGGCTCGCGCGTCTCCTGGGCCGACCTGATGATCTTCGCCGCGAACGTCGCGATGGAGCAGATGGGCTTCACGACCTTCGGCTTCGCCGGCGGACGCGTGGACGCCTGGGAGCCGGACGACGACATCTACTGGGGCTCGGAGAACACCTGGCTCGCCGATGACGGGCGGTACGAGGCCGGGAAGACGCGCGACCTGGAGAGCCCGCTGGCCGCCACGCAGATGGGCCTCATCTACGTCAACCCGGAGGGCGTCGGCGGCAACCCCGATCCGCTGGAGCTGGCTCACGACATCCGTGAGACGTTCGCCCGCATGGCCATGAACGATGAGGAGACCGTCGCCCTGATCGGCGGAGGACACACCTTCGGCAAGACCCACGGCGCCGGCCCGGTCGAGCAGGTCGGACCGACCCCCGAGGACGCTCCGATGGAGCAGATGGGCATCGGCTGGAAGAACTCCTATCGCACGGGCAAGGGCGACGACCAGACCGCCAGCGGGCTGGAGGTCACCTGGACGTACCATCCGACGCGATGGGACAACGAGTTCTTCCACATCCTGTACGCCTACGAGTGGGAGCTCATGGAGAGCCCGTCCGGGGCGAAGCAGTGGCGCCCGAAGAACGGCGCCGGTGCCGACATGGTGCCCATGGCCCACGACCCGAGCACGCGTCGTGAGCCGCGGATGCTCACCAGCGACCTGTCGCTGCGCTTCGACCCGATCTACGGGCCGATCTCCGCGAAGTTTCGGGATGACCCGGTGGCCTTCTCCGAGGCGTATGCGCGCGCGTGGTTCAAGCTGACCCACCGCGACCTGGGCCCGTCGACCCGCTACGTCGGCAAGCTCGCCCCGACCGAGGAGCTGATCTGGCAGGATCCGGTGCCCGCCGTCGACCATGAGCTGATCGGCGAGGCGGACGCGGCGGCGCTCAAGCAGCAGATCCTCGAGTCGGGTCTGACCGTGCAGGAACTGGTCGCGACGGCCTGGGCGGCTGCGTCGTCGTTCCGCAACAGCGACAAGCGCGGCGGGGCCAACGGCGCCCGCCTCGCGCTGGAGCCGCAGATCAGCTGGGAGGCCAACAACCCGGCCCGCACGGCGAAGGTCCTGGACGTGCTGCGCGGCATCAAGGCGTCCTTCGAGGAGTCCGGCTCCCGCGTGTCGCTGGCCGACCTCATCGTGCTCGCCGGCAACGCGGGCGTCGAGAAGGCGGCGAAGGATGCCGGGCACGACGTGACCGTGCCCTTCCGGCCCGGCCGCACCGATGCCACGCAGGAGAAGACCGACGTCCACTCGTTCTCCTACCTCGAGCCGGTCGCGGACGGGTTCCGGAATTACATGGGTCCCGCCGCGACCGCGCAAGGCCTCCCCGCCGAGTTCCTGCTCGTCGACAAGGCGAACCTGCTGAACCTGACCGCACCGGAGATGACGGTGCTCGTCGGCGGGCTGCGTGCGCTGGATGCGAACTGGGACGGCTCGAAGCACGGCGTGTTCACGGATCGCCCCGGGGTGCTCACGAACGACTTCTTCGTGAACGTGCTCGACATGGCGTACGAGTGGAAGCCGCTGGATCCCGGATCGCACGCGTTCCAGGCGACGGAGGTCGCCACGGGCGAGCGCAAGTGGACCGGCACCCGTGCGGACCTGGTGTTCGGCTCGAACTCCGAGCTGCGCGCGGTCGCCGAGGCCTACGCCGCCGATGACGCCGCGGAGATGTTCGTCACGGACTTCGTCGCCGCCTGGACGAAGGTCATGGAGCTCGACCGCTTCGACCTGGAGTGACGCACACCCTCCGATGACGGCCCCCGCCCTCCGGTGGGGGCCGTCTCGTCGTTCGTCCCCGTGCAGTCCGGACCTCTGCCGGTTGCACCTCTGCCGGCCGCACCTCTGCCGGCTACAGGCGACCGGCGGCCTTCAGCTCCAGGTAGCGGTCGGCGATGCGCGGGGGAAGACCGTCGGGGTCGGCGGCGATGGCCTCGCCCCCGGCCCGGCGCACCGCATCCGCCACGACCTGAGCGTCCCGCATGGTCTGCTCGGCGGCCGCCGCCAGGTACACGTCGAGACGGGAGTCGCGGCGGGACGCCAGCTCGACGATGGAATCGTCGGTGGCGGACCCGACCAGCAGCGTCGTCGCCCGGGAGGCGTCCGGGAAGGCGCCCAGGAACCCGCGGGCCGACTCCGCGGCATCCTGCGCGGTGAGCACAACGATGAGGGAGGGGCGCGTGGTGAGCGAGCGGACGGATGCGAACGCGCCCACCCAGTCCGTGTCCACCAGGCGCGCATGCACGGGCGCCATCGCGTCGGACAGCGCGGGGAGGAGCGCGGCGCCGTCGACTCCCGTCACCCGTGCACGCACGACACGGTCGTGCATCAGCAGGTGCACGTGGTCTCCCGCTCTGACGGCCAGCGCGGCCAGCAGAAGCGCCGCCTCGAGAGAAGCATCCAGCCGCGTGCTGTCGCCCACGCGCGCGGCCGAGGTGCGCCCGGTGTCGATGAGGATCACCACGTGCCTGTCGCGTTCGGGCCGCCACGTGCGGAGCATGGTGGTGCCCGCCCGGGCCGTGGCGCGCCAGTCGATGGAGCGGACGTCGTCACCCCGCACGTATTCGCGCAGCGAGTCGAACTCGGTGCCCTGCCCGCGAACCTGAACGGAGGTGTTGCCGTCGAGCTCTCTCAGCCGTGCCAGGCGCGAGGGGAGATGCTTGCGGGAGGTGAACGCCGGGAGCACGCGCAGCGCACCGCGCACGTCGTGCCTGGCCTGCCTGCCCGCGAGTCCCAGCGGCCCCCGCGACCGGATCACCGCGAAGCCGCTGATCAGTTCTCCTCGACGGCGGGGCAGCAGAGGGATCCGGATCCGGTGCCGCTCGCCGGGTGGGATGCTCAGCGACTGGCGCTCCGCCGGCGCCCCCGCCGTCGGCTGCCAGGCATCGCGCAGCCGGCCGCGCAGGGTGCGGGATCCCGTGTTCTGAACGGTGATGGCGGCCTCCACGTGCTCGCCGAGACGAGCGCGGTCGGGAAGCCGACGGGTCACGACGACCGAACGGGGGCTCGCTGCGAGCGCGACATCCACGCCCACGAGCACCATGCACACCAGCAGCCAGGCGCCGAAGACCGTCCATGCCGGGACGCCGATCGCGCTCAGCAGCACGATCGGCACGACCCCCAGCGCCAGGAGCGGCGCGAGCAGCGCGGTCACGAACATGTCAGATCGGCACCCGGGTCTGCTGCACGACCGATTGCAGCACGGCATCCGCCGACACGCCCTCCATCTGCGCGTCGGGACGCAGCAGCAGCCGATGCCGCCAGACCGGCATGAGCATGGTCTGCACGTGGTCGGGCGTGACGGCGGAGGACGCGTTCAGCCACGCCCACGCCTTGGCGGCAGCCAGCAGAGCGGTGGACGCACGGGGGCTGGCTCCCAGCTCGACCGACGGCGACATGCGAGTCGCACGTGCGAGATCGACTACATAGCCGAGCACATCGTCGGTGACCTGCACGCGTGCGGCGGCGTCCTGCGCGGCGCGGATCTCGTCCCCGGTGACGGCGGCCTGCACACCGGTCAGCAGGCGCGGCGAGAAGCCCCTGGCATGCAACCGCAGCACCGACACCTCCGCGTCGCGCTCCGGCATGCCCACCACGAGCTTCATCAGGAAGCGGTCCAGCTGCGCCTCCGGCAGCGTGTACGTGCCCTCATGCTCGACGGGGTTCTGGGTGGCGGCGACGAGGAACGGGTCAGGGAGTGCGCGGCTGACGCCGTCGGCGGACACCTGGCGCTCCTCCATGGCCTCCAGCAGCGCGGCCTGCGTCTTCGGCGGAGTGCGGTTGATCTCGTCCGCCAGCAGGATGCTGGTGAAGACCGGTCCCTCGCGGAACTCGAACTCGCCGGTGCGGGCGTCGTACACCAGTGAGCCGGTGACGTCGCCCGGCATGAGGTCGGGGGTGAACTGCACGCGTCTGGTGTCCAGTCCCACCGCACGTGCGAACGCGCGCACCACGAGGGTCTTGGCGACCCCCGGCACACCCTCCAGCAGCACGTGACCGCGGGCGAGCAGTGCGACGAGCAGGCCGGTGACGGTGCCCGCCTGGCCGATCACGGCTCGTTCGACCTCGGTGCGCACGCGGTGCATCGCCCGCCGCAGCGCGTCATCATCGGGGGGAGCGGTGGGGGAGGCCGGGGCGGAGGGGAGGTGCTCGTCGCTCACGGGCGTTTCCTTTCGATGTGGACGGTGCTCTCGAGCGCCGACTCGAGCTCGGCGAGTCTGCGGGCGAGATCGATGAGTTCCGGATCGCTCCGCGGGGCCGGCCCGCCGAGCAGATCGTAGAGGGAGGTGCGCGGTACGCGCAGGCGATCGGATGCGGCATCCGCGATCTCCTCGACGGAGGCTCGCGGTCCCAGACCGAGTCGTGCCGCGAGCCTGATCACCGTGCCGCGGCGGATGGCGTCCCCGGCGTGCGGGGCATCGGCAGCCTTCGCCGTCAGCCGCGCGCGGCCGTGCATGGTCTCGGAGGCGCGCACGGTGACCGGCAGAGCCTCGGCGACCAGCGGGCCGAAGCGGCGGCCGCGCCACCAGATCACGGCACAGCCGGCGAGGAGCAGCAGGAGGATCGCGGGAGTCACCCATTCCGGGGTGAGATCGCCGAGATCCGGAGGCCCGTCCGTGGTGATGTCGCTGTCGGCGAACGACGGCACGTACCAGACCACTTCATCCTGCTGTGCGAGCAGGGCGAGTCCCAGCGCCGCATTCCCCCCCTCGGCCAGGTCGGCGTTCGAGAAGAGACGAGAGCCCTCCACGAGTGTGACCGTGCGGCCGTCCGTCGTGCCGCGCAGCACGGCGGCGGCATCGGGGCCGGCGCGGAAGCAGCCGTCGACGCCGGGATCCGGGGTGAACATCCGCTCCGCATCGATCGTGCCCACGCCCGCGAACTCCGGGATCGCGCACTGCGCGTCGACCTGACCCCCGTGGCCGGGCGCGTCCTCGCCGAGCCGCAGCAGGCGCAGCATCCGGGCGCTGCCGGTGAGGATGACAGCACGATCGGCCCGGTCCAACAGGTCGTTCACGGCGGTGTCGCTGAGGGTGAACGGATCGGTCAGTACGAGCAGCGCACCGGGCTTCAGCGCGGCGGCGGCGCCCGTCCTGCTCCGGGTCACCTCGAGATCGACGCCCCGCTCGCGCACCAGCTGCGCGAGCGCGGCCGCGCCTCCCGGGCCCGGGCTGTCGGGATTGAGAGCGCCGTCCAGGTCGGGATCGCTCACGATGAACCGCATCGACAACAGGGCGATCGCCGCCAGCAGGATCGTGACGAGCAGCCATCCGGCGACCCGCCGCCACCGGCCGGGAGCGGCAGGCGCCGCGGTCGAGGGCGTGGGGTGGTCACCATGCGAGGTCGAGGGATCGCGCGGCTGCTCCACGGAGACCGGGGCCGCAAGGCTGTCTGTGCTCATGCCGGCACCCCCTCCGAAGCGGGGAGTGCGGGCGCGGCATCGCGAAGTTCGTCATCGACCCCGACCAGGGCGCGGTACGCGGACTCGTCCGCGGGGACGCGCAGGTAGCGAACGGCATCGAACGCCGTGGCGGCATCGCGCAGTCGGTCGACGAAGCCGGGGAAGGGGACTCCCGCCTCACGGGCGATTCCCTGTGCGGTGGCTCCCGGAGCGGGGTCGATCAGATCGCGCTCCAGCAGTCCACGGGCCAGCGCGCGGTAGCGCAGCACGACCGCGCCGTCCCAGTCCTGCACCTTCGCACGACGCTCGGCGTCGGAGCGCAGCTGCGCGGCGGTGCGGTCGTCGCGCTCGCCCAGCAGGTCCTGACGGCGACGAACGGCTCGGGATGCCCGGGGCCTGCCCCACACCAGCAGAGCGACGACGAGAGCGGCGAGCACGACGATGACGACGACGGTCATCGCGATCGGGGCGGCACCCGCGGCCCCGTCGCCGGTGAACAGGTCGATGAACCACTGCACGACGTCGGCCGTCCACCGGTCGAACCACGTCGGCCTGGCTGCCTGATACCGCTGTTTCGCCAGCTCCTCCTCCGCCCAGTGTCGTGCCTCATCCCCGTCCGGGACGAAGACATCGGCCAGAGGGAGAAAGGTCATGCGCCCGCGCCCGGCGGAGCCCAGGTGCCGGCGTCCGAGGGCGGGATCGGGTGCACGTCGCCCTGTGACGCAGCGGCATCCGCATCGTGATCGACGGATTCCGGCTCTGCGGTCGTCGGGTGCGTCACGGCCGGCCGGCCTGTGCTCGACCGATCCGGGGCCGGCTCAGCCGGGCGGGAGCGCGGCTGCGGCGTGTACACGGGCGCCGGCGTCGAGTACACCGACTGCTGCGGATAGCCCGGCTGAGGCTGGGCGGCCCGCTCGCCGGCTCCCGACCGGGAGGACGTCGGCTGCGGCATGTACGGCTGCGGCGATGGTGCCGCGTACCCCGGCTGCCCTGCATATCCCGGCTGCCCTGCATATCCCGGCTGCGTCTGCTGACCCGGCGCGGCGTACGGGGGCGAGTATGCCGCGGACGGGGCGTACGGAGAGCCGTGGCCGGACCCATCCGCGCCGGCCGGAGGCGCGTACGCCTGAGGCGGATACGCGTAACCGGCGTAACCCGCCGGCGGGGCGGGCTGCGGCCGCGGCGGCGGTGCGCTGGAGACGGCGCGGGAGGGATCCACCGCCCACGGATCGCCCAGCTCCGCATCGGAGACGCCCTGGGAGCTCAGCTCGACGTGTCTGATCAGTGTCTGGTCCAGACCCTCGTACCGCATCCGGCTGTCGATGTAGACCAGGGTCGCCCCGGTACCCTGCACGACGAGGGCGATGGCCTGCACCGCGAGTGCCAGCACCTGCGGCACGATGTTCGCGGTGATCAGTGCGATGATGGCGCTCGGGCCGTCGGCGCCGGTGGGGGCGAGGACGCCGCCCGCCAGGCCGGAGATGATGGAGGCCGGGAACACGACGACCTGCACGGCGATGTTCATGATCAGGCCGATGAGGAACATGATGCCGAAGGCGAACCAGAAGCGCCCGCGGATCAGACGCCACGATCGCACCAGTGCGGCGCCGAGCCTGGCGCGCTCCAGCACCAGCACGGCGGGGACCACCAGCAGTTTGACGACCAGCCAGATGTACAGCGGGATGCTGCCGAGCAGGAGCAGCAGTCCCACGACGACCGCGAGCGCGATCGTGCCGCCGTCCTCGGGCCCGAGCGCCGCGAGGATCCCGACGACGGCGCCGAACACCAGCGCCACCCACACCATGACAGCGACGCCCTGCAGCAGCGCGTATGCGAACAGTCGCCAGAACGCCGGCTTCACGCGCTGCCACAGCAGCCCGAGCGAAGCTCTGCGGGAGAGCGCGGCGTACGACACGTCCGCCGCCACCAGCCCCTGGATCACCGCCGTGAACGCCACCGCAGCCAGCGCCATCACGACCCCGGCGAGGACGCCGAGCGCTGTGGACCCGATGAGGATGGGCCAGAAGTCGGGCGAGGAGGGCGGCACGGTGGCGATCCTCTCCACGACGAACCACGCCACCAGCAGCATCACCCCGGCGGTGATCACCGTGATCACGAACTCCAGGATGACGGCGAAGCCGAACAGCACCTTGGGATTGTGGCGCAGTGCCGTGAAGGCACGACCCAGCACTGTCCCGAAGGTCATCGGATGCAGGGGGACCAGGCCCTTCCTGGGCGCGGGCGTCCAGCTCTGACCGCTCATTCGGCACTCCCTCCGTGTGCTCCTCCATCGTGTCACACGAGACCGACGTGGTGTCGACGCGCGCGGGTTCCGGGACGTGAACGGGTTTCTCAAGTAGGCTGATCCGAGTCGTGAAGCGCAGGGGATGTGCTGTTCGCTTCGCAGAGAAAGATGAGGCTGGGTGGAAGATGACCTCACGGATCCTCGTGGTCGACGATGACACGGCGCTGGCGGAGATGATCGGCATCGTGCTGCGCACCGAGGGCTTCGACGTGCAGTTCTGCGCAGACGGCGCCCTGGCCGTCGACGAATGGCGCGCCTCCCGCCCCGACCTCGTGCTGCTGGACCTCATGCTGCCGGGGATGGACGGCATCGAGATCTGCACTCGCATCCGCAGCGAGTCCGGCGTGCCGATCATCATGCTCACCGCCAGGACCGACACCGCCGACGTGGTCCGCGGGCTGGAGGTCGGCGCGGACGACTACATGGTCAAGCCCTTCAATCCCAAGGAGCTCGTGGCACGCATCCGCACCCGGCTGAGGCCGGCGACGCAGGCGACGGCCGAGGTGCTGCGGGTGGGGGATCTCCTCATCGACGTCGACGCCCACGAGGTGCGTCGCGGCACGACGCCCATCGCCCTGACGCCGCTGGAGTTCCAGCTGCTGGTCGCCCTGGCCTCCAAGCCGCAGCAGGTCTTCTCCCGTGAGATGCTGCTGGAGCAGGTGTGGGGCTACCACTACAAGGCCGACACCAGGCTGGTGAACGTGCACGTGCAGCGACTGCGCGCCAAGGTCGAGCTCGATCCCGACAACCCGCGGATCGTGACGACGGTGCGCGGCGTCGGCTACCGCGCCGGGAGCGTGGGCTAGGGGCGACGGTGATCGCGACGACCGCGACGCGGGTGCGCGCCGCATCCTGGCGCTCGCCGCGCAGCTGGTCCGACGCGCTGGCCACGGACTGGCGTCGCTCGGTGCGCTTCCGCGCCACGGCGATCACGATGGTCGCGACGTCGCTGGCCATCCTCATCATCTGCACGATCATGGGGCTGGTGATCCGCAACGACCTGTTCGAGGCGCGCAAGGACGAGGCCATGCACAACGCCCGCGCATCCGTGTCCCAGGCGCAGAAGGTCCTGGACTCGGGGGTGACGGGGGATGACCGGGCGACGCTGTCCGGGCTGTGGCGCGAGGCGCAGCGGGAGTTGAGCCGGGCGTCGTCGTCGAATCGGATCGTGGGCCAGCTGGCGGAGAGCCTCGGTGACGGCTACACGCCTCCGGGGTTCGGCAGCCTGCAGCTGACCACCGCCGAACTGACGCCGGAGCTGCGCACGCGCGTCCGGGAGGTGCCCGGCAGACAGGCGCTGCAGTCGATCGCACTGCAGCACGGCGACGGCGAGGAATCCGCCGGCATCGTCGTCGGTCAGATGCTCACGATCCGCGATGTCGGCAGGTATGAGGTGTACATCGCCTACGACCTGGCGGATGCCGATGAGACGCTGCTGTTCGTGCAGCGCACGCTGTGGCTGGCGGGCCTCACTCTCGTCGCGCTGATCGCAGCCATCTCCTGGCTGGTGCTCCGGTCGGTGTCCGCGCCCATCATCGAGGCCGCCGACACCAGTGCGCGCCTGGCAGCGGGGGATCTCGGCGTGCGCCTGCCCGTCCGCGGCGAGGACGAACTGGCGAGCCTGGGCACCTCGTTCAACGCCATGGCCGACAGCATCGAGCGTCAGATCAAGGAGCTCGCCGAGCTGTCCCTCGTGCAGCAGCGCTTCGTCTCGGATGTGTCGCACGAACTGCGCACACCGCTGACCACCATCCGGCTGGCATCCGAGATGCTCAACGATCAGCGGGACGAGTTCGACCCGACCACGGCGCGCACCGCGGAGCTGCTCCACGCCCAGGTGCAGCGCTTCGAGACGCTTCTGGCGGATCTGCTGGAGATCAGTCGGTACGACGCCGGGTCCGTGCAGCTGGAGGTGGAGGCGACGAGCCTGGCACGGCTCGCGGAGGACATGATCGAGCAGATGGCGCCCCTCGCCGACACGCGCGGCAGCGAGCTGCGGCTGGTCGCGCCCGGCGGCTATTCACCCGTCGACATGGATCCGCGCCGCGTCCGCCGTGTGCTGCGCAACCTCATCGGCAACGCCATCGAGCACGGGGAGGGCCGCCCCGTCGTCGTGACCGTCGACAGCAATCAGTATGCCGTCGCCGTCGGGGTGCGCGACTTCGGGATGGGGATGCGGCCCGAGGACGTCGAGCACGTCTTCGACAGATTCTGGCGGGCCGATCCGTCCCGCAAGCGCACGATCGGCGGGACGGGGCTGGGCCTGTCGATCGCCCGCGGCGACGCGCGACTGCACGGCGGGACCCTGCAGGTGTGGTCCGAACCGGGCCTCGGGAGCAATTTCGTCCTCACGATCCCCCGTGCGGGCGGTGCGATCACGGGCGACGGCCCGGTTCCGCTCGAGCCGCAGGAGACGCTCACCGAGCTGGGCAGCCTCACCCAGCCGATCGATCTGCACGCGCTCGACGACGGGCATCCGGCGCCCGATGCGCACCCGGTGGCCGACCGGCATCCGGCCGACGGCGAGGGGGAGGTCTCATGAGGAGCATGCGAGGTCTTCGCCTGCTGGCCCTGACGGCACTGGGGCTGCTGCTGGTCGGCTGCGCGGGGCTGCCCACGTCCGGCCCGCCGATGCCCGGGCTCGCCATCGGGGAGGAGAGCCCGGAGGATCCGTTCGTGCTGTACGCGCAGGGGCCGAGGCCCGGCGACGGCCCGGAGGACATCGTGAAGGGGTTCCTGGAGGCGTCGATCTCGCCGGCGGGCAACTGGGAGACCGCGCAGGAGTTCCTCACCGAGGAGTTCCGGAAGGTCTGGAAGCCGGGCGCGGGAGTCACCGTCGATGACTCGGTGACCGACCGCGAGTTTGACCCGTCCGTCGACGCCGACGATGAATCCGCATCCGAGGCCGAAGTGCAGGCCCGCTTCGACCAGGTCGCCGGTGTCGACGGCGACGGCCGGTACAGTGCCTTCTCCAGCACTGCCACGGCCACCTACCAGCTGCGTCGCACGGCCGAGGGGGAGTGGCGGATCTCCAAGGCCAACGACGGCATCGTGCTGGATGCGGAGACGTTCCAGCAGGTGTACCAGAAGTACGCCCTGAAGTACTTCGACCCCGGTTGGACGCATCTCGTCCCCGATGTGCGCTGGTTCCCGCGGCGGCAGGCGATGGCCACGACGATCGCGCGCGCTCTCATCACCGGTGCGCCCAGCGATTGGCTCGCTCCCGCCGTGCGCTCGGCGTTCTCCGCCGACCTGTCGCTGACCGGCGATGCGGTCACCGTGGACCCCACCTCGCAGGCGGCGTCGGTGGCGCTGCCGCGGGCGGCGCTCTCGCTCTCCGCCACCGATCTCTCGCGGATGCGCACGCAGCTGGAGCAGAGTCTGGTCGGCGTGGGCGTCTCGGAGGTGCGCTTCACTGTCGACGGCACGGCGCTGGCCGCCGCGACGGTGCCCGTCGAGCAGCCCATCGTCGACCCGGGCGTGCTGGTGCTCGACGAGGAGACCTTCGGGCGGACCGTCTCCGGCGACGTCGTGGAGCCCGTGGCCGGACTCACCGGTCAGCTGGCGAAGATCACCGACCCCGTCGGGGCCGTGGACGTGTCCCTGGACGCCGCCCTCGCCGCCGTGCAGCTGCGTGACGGACGCGTGCTGGCGGTCAGTCCCGGGGAGTTCGTCGAGCTCGATTCCCGCGCCGATCTGATCAAGCCGTCCCTCGACCCCTTCGGGTTCACCTGGACCGTGCCGCGTACCGCCCCGGCAGCGCTGGAGGCATGGAGCGAGCACGGCGATCGGCACCCGATCGAGGACGCCTGGCAGGGCGCGGAGTCCATCAGCTGCCTTCGCGTCTCGGCGGACGGTGCGCGTGTCGCGGCCGTCGTCACCACGGGCGGTCAGCACCGGCTGGTGGTCGCCGCCGTCGTCCGGGATGAGGACTCCGTGCCCGCGAAGCTCGGAGAGGTTCATGAGATCGGCCGCATCGACGGGCCGGCGCAGGGGCTGGCATGGGTGGGCGCCGACACCCTGGCTGTGCTCTCGACCGGACCGGATCCGGCCCTGACGTCCTACGTGGTGGGAGGTCCGGTGGCCGGCTCGCCGGCTCTGCCGGAGGCCGCCGTCGCCCTCTCCGGCGCGAAGACGCCGACGGGCGTGCGCGTGCTCGCCTCCGACGGAGCCGTGTACGCGCAGCGTGGATCGTCGTGGCAGGTCGCCCTGCAGGACGTGCTGCTGCTGGGCACTCGGGCCGGGTACTGAGTCGCGGTCGTTCGCCCTGCACATCCTGCCGCTGCAGGGAGAATCTCCACGGATGCCGTGCTGAGGCCTGCACGTGGCGGTCGACTGCGGGAGCATCATCGGATGGACGGCAGACGACTGCTCCCGCTGGGTGAGGAGGTGCTCGCACTGCTGCTGGCATCCGTCTGCCCCGGTTGCGACCGCTCCGGTGTGCTGCTGTGCGACGACTGTCGACGACGGCTGGTCGCCGACCCGCTGCGGCTGTGCACGCCGGGCGGACTGCCCGTCCACGCGGCGCTGCGGTACGAGGGCGTGGTGGCCCGGTGCATCCGCCGTGTGAAGGAGGAGGGGGCGACCATGCTCGCCGGGCCGCTGGGGCGGGCGCTCGGTGTCGTCCTCGCCGCGAATGCTCCGCAGCACGCGCTGGTCGTGCCGGTGCCGACCGGCGCGGCGGCGTTCCGACGTCGCGGCTACCGGGTGCCCGAGCTGCTGATCCGGCGTGCGGGGGCGCGGGCGGACCGGATCCTGCGACACGCGCGCCGTACGCGCGACCAGCGCGAGCTGGGGCGGGAGGAACGGGCGCGCAACGTCGCGGGGAGCATGCGCACGGCACGGATGCGCGGCGCCGGTCGCGAGGTCATCATCGTCGATGATGTGGTCACGACGGGGGCGACCCTCGACGAGGCGGCGAGGGCGCTCCGGGAGGCCGGATTCCGGCCGCGATGCGCGGTGGTGCTGGCCGCCACGCCCGGGCGTCACGACACGCGGGGAATGCCGGTGAACGGATAGTGACATGTTCGACGGCGGGGACTAGCGTAGGGGGTCACAAGGCGACCACGGTCCGCCCTTGGCCGGGAGGACCGGGACAAGGAGGCAGTGATGGAAACGAGCATCGTCGGTGTCGGAGTGAGCATCTCCGACCGGTTCCGCACGGTTGTCGAGGAGAAGACAGCACGTATCCAGACGCTTGCACCGCGAGCGCTGCGGCTCGAGGTCAAGGTCACGCATCGCGCCTATCGCAACGGTCGGGTCCCTGATGAGACCGTGGAGCTGACGCTCCTGGGCAAGGGGCCGGTGGTCAGGGCGGAGGCCGTCGACGGTGACAAGTTCGCGGCCCTGGACATGGCGCTCGACAAGCTCACCGAGCAGCTGCGGCGCGCCAAGGAGAAGCGGATCGACGGGCGCCACCAGGGGAGGGGAGCACATTTCGAGAAGGGCAGCGGAGCGCTGGCCGGGATCGACGTGCAGCCGGTGTCCGCGGATGTCCTGCGGGCCGTCGCCACGGGTGCCATCCCGGTCGTGGAGGACGAGGAGGAGGCGTACTCGCCGGTCGTCATCCGCACGAAGAACTTCGATGCGGAGTGGATGACGGTCGAGGAGGCCGTCGACCGCATGGAGCTCGTCGGCCACGACTTCTTCCTCTTCGTCGATGCCCGCACCGATCATCCCAGCGTCGTGTATCGCCGCAAGGGCTGGGACTACGGTGTGATCTCGCTGACGACGCAGGCACCGCCTGCTGAGGCGCTCGCGTCCTGATCCTTCGGAGCGAGAGGCGTCCTCCCGGGGAGGACGCCTCTTCTGCTGTCCCCCTTTCGGGCCTGTCTCAGCACTGGTGGGTACCGGCCGCTCCGGGGCAGGGCGACGGCGTTCGTCAGTCGAAGATGCCGTCCAGGATGCTGCCGATCACGAGGCCGCCGAGAATGCCGCCCATCACCCCGCTGTCGCCGCCGCGACGACCGCCGCCTCCCCAGCCGTCCCCGCCCCAGCCCTGGTTCTGCGGACGGGACGAGTCGATGTCGTGCTGTGCCAGCTGCAGCGCCTCCGCGGCCAGCTGCGCCACACGGCGCGCGGAGGACAGCGCGAGCTCGCGGGTGTCCTCCGCGGGCAGCATGGCGGGCACGTCCACGCGCAGCCGCTCCGCCTCGGCGAGCCGGGTGCGGGCATCCGCACCGATCCAGCCGCGGTGCCCGGAGATGAGGCCGCGCGCCACGCCCAGCTGCCGGTCCGCGTCGTCGAGGGCGTGCTGCACCTGGTCGAGGGAGGGCAGCGGATGCTCGGCACGGTACTGCGCCTTCGCGATCACTTCGTCGAGGGCGTTGTTGGCGGTGCGCAGCTGCGTGAGCTCGGCGAACGGGTCGTTCAGCGCGCCCGCCGGCGCGAGGGCGTTCAGCGCGCTCTCCAGCGCTGCCGTGGCGGCCGTCACCTCGGGGGTCTGCGGCGCGCTGCGGGCGGCCACGATGTCGCCCCGGGAGTCCGCGACGACATCCGCCAGCGTGGCCTCGGCCCGCAGCGCCTCGATCTCGAAGTCCTCCACGGCGTCGAGCATCGCGCCCGCACGGCGCACGGCCTCGGTCGCCGTCTCCAGCGCGAGGTTCGCCTCCTCGTTCTGCTTGGCCGCGCGGCGGCGCTCCGACACATCGGCACCGTGCCGGGCGAAGGCGATGAGCTGCTCGGCCTCGTCGCCCGAGGATGCGATGCGGCGCATGGCGGTCTCGGCATAGCGCGACGACAGCCGGGCGATGGTCTCCCTGGCCTGCGGGATGCGGCCGCTGAGGCTCTCGGCATCCGCTCGCACCTGAGCGATGACCTCGGGTGCGCGGCGCACCTTCGCCACCGTCTCGGCGAGCACGCCGGTCTTCTCCTCGAGCAGATCCTCGGCCCAGTCGCACAGCTGCACGATGCGCGCGTTGCGCGTGCGCAGCTCCTCGTCGGTGTCGGGGATCTCGTCGTGATTGAGCTGGTGCAGCTGGAACGCCTCCTGCAGGTGCAGGCGCACGGCATCCAGCGCCGCCTTCAGATCCGCGGTCAACGACTCGCCGAGCTCCGCCTGCGCGAACGCCAGTTCGTCGGCGGTGGTGCGGATGCGCTCATCGGCGGCCACCAGCGCCTGCTCGGCACGGCGTGCCAGATCCGCGTCCTGCGCCGCGAGCGCTTCCTGTTCACGTCTGCGTCTGCCCCAGAAACCGGCCATGACTCCGATCCTACGTTCGCCCGCCGATGTCCGCGCTGTGGATCCGGTACGGCTTGCGCGAAAACACGTCGGTGTCCGCGGTCGCATCCGCCCGCAGCCGGTCCAGGACTGCATCCGTCGGCGCAGCGGTCATGCGCGCGCCTTCGCGGGGCGCCCGCGCTTGGGGCGCTCGGTGGACAGCTCCAGCTCCAGGGCGCGCCGCGGATGCCTGCTCAACCGCTCCTCGGTGTGGTCCAGCCAGCGCACCTCGGCCTCCGCGGCGAAGATCATCGAGTCGACCACGAGGGACCAGGCCAGCTCCTCGGCGCCGTCCGGGTCGGCTCCGGCGTACTTGGCGCGGTTGAGCTCCTGCAGCTGCGCGAGCGACGATTTGCGCTGATTGTGGATGACCGAGACGACATCCACCCCCGGCAGGGTCGCGGCGATCGCCAGCTTGATCGCCAGCTCGTCGCGCGTGCCGGTCTGGCGGGGCACGGGGGAGTCCAGCCAGGTGCGCACCTCGTCACGACCGGCATCCGTGATCTCGTAGTACACGTGCCCCTGCTCGTCGGTGTCTCCCTTGCCGACCAGACCGTCGCGCTCCAGCCGCTCCAGGGTGTTGTAGATCTGGCCGACGTTCAGCGGCCAGGTGGACCCGGTGCGGCGGTCGAACTCGGCGCGCAGCTGATAGCCGTAGCAGGGGCCCTGATCGAGGATGGCGAGCAGACTCTGGCGGACGGACATGCGTTCTCCTTCTCCCGTGCGAGACGGATGGGATCTGCGCGGGGTTTCTCGGTATTGCATTTCTGAGTATATGCATGCCGGGAAACTTGTGTCGAGCGATCGGCATCCGCGTGTCGTTCGCGCTCAGCGTGACCGGCGCGCAACGGCGCACAGCGCGCGCATGTCACAGGCCGGTAACATGGCACGGTATGTTCGGCGGCCATCCCGTCGGAACCCGAGATCCAAGGGAGAAATCCGTGGCTAATCCTCTCGAGAAGCTGCTGCGCGCAGGCGAAGGACGCATCCTCCGCAGGCTCAAGCAGGTCGTGAAGGCCGTGAACGCGCTGGAGGACGACTTCGAGAAGCTCACCGATGAGGAGCTGCGCGGCGAGACCGCCGAGCTGCGGGCCCGTTACGAGCAGGGCGAGACCCTCGACCAGCTGATGCCGGAGGCGTTCGCCGCCGTGCGCGAGGCCGCCCGCCGCACGCTCGGCATGCGCGCCTATGATGTCCAGATCATGGGCGGGGCGGCCCTGCACAACGGCAACATCGCCGAGATGAAGACCGGTGAGGGCAAGACCCTCGTCGCCGCCTTCCCGTCGTATCTCAACGCCATCGCGGGCAAGGGCGTGCACATCATCACCGTCAACGACTTCCTCGCCTCGTACCAGTCCGAGCTCATGGGCCGTGTGCACCGCGCCCTGGGGATGACCACCGGCACCATCGTGTCCGGCCAGACCCCGGAGGTGCGCCGCGCCCAGTACGCCGCCGACATCACCTACGGCACCAACAACGAGTTCGGCTTCGACTACCTGCGCGACAACATGGCCTGGCGCAAGGAGGATCTCGTCCAGCGCGAGCACTACTTCGCGATCGTCGACGAGGTCGACTCGATCCTCATCGACGAGGCCCGCACCCCGCTCATCATCTCCGGCCCGTCCTCTGGCGAGGCCAACCGCTGGTTCACCGAGTTCGCGAAGGTCGCACGCACGCTCGAGCCGGGCGTCGACTACGAGGTCGACGAGAAGAAGCGCACCGTCGGCGTGCTCGAGCCCGGCATCGAGAAGGTCGAGGACTACCTCGGCATCGACAACCTGTACGAGTCCGCCAACACCCCCCTCATCTCCTTCCTGAACAACTCGATCAAGGCGATCGCCCTGTTCAAGAAGGACACCGACTACGTCGTGATGAACGACGAGGTCATGATCGTCGACGAGCACACCGGCCGCATCCTCGTCGGCCGCCGCTACAACGAGGGCATCCACCAGGCCATCGAGGCCAAGGAGAACGTGCCGGTCAAGGCCGAGAACCAGACGCTGGCGACCGTCACGCTGCAGAACTACTTCCGGCTGTACGAGAAGCTCGCGGGCATGACCGGAACGGCCGAGACCGAAGCAGCCGAGTTCATGTCCACCTATGAACTGGGCGTCGTGCCGATCCCCACGAACAAGCCGATGATCCGCAAGGACCAGCCGGACCTCGTGTACAAGAACGAACAGGCCAAATTCGCGCAGGTCGTCGAGGACATCGCGGAGCGCCACGCGACCGGGCAGCCGGTGCTGGTCGGCACCATCAGCGTGGAGAAGAGCGAGTACCTCTCCCGGCTGCTGGCCAAGCGCGGCATCAAGCACGAAGTGCTCAACGCCAAGAACCACGCCCGCGAGGCGGAGATCGTCGCGCTCGCCGGAAAGCTCGGCGCGGTCACCGTCGCCACCAACATGGCGGGTCGTGGCACAGACATCATGCTCGGCGGCAACGCCGAGTTCCTCGCCGTCCAGGAGCTCAGGTCCCGGGGGCTGGACCCGGAGGAGACCCCGGAGGAGTACGAGGCGGCGTGGGACGACGCCTACGAGGCCATGAAGAAGAAGGTGGCCGAGGACGCCGTCAAGGTCATCGAGGCCGGCGGCCTGTACGTGCTGGGCACGGAGCGACACGAGTCCCGTCGCATCGACAACCAGTTGCGAGGACGGGCGGGGCGTCAGGGCGACCCCGGTGAGAGCCGCTTCTACCTCAGCCTCACCGACGACCTCATGCGCCTGTTCCAGTCCGGCGCCGCGGAGGCCATTCTCGCGCGCACGAACTTCCCCGACGACGTGCCCATCGAATCGGGCCTGGTCAGCCGTGCCATTCGCAGCGCCCAGTCGCAGGTCGAGGCGCGCAACGCGGAGATGCGCAAGAACGTCCTCAAGTACGACGACGTGCTCAACCGCCAGCGCGAGGCCATCTACACCGATCGCCGTCAGATCCTGCACGGCGATGACATCGCCGACCGGGTGAAGCACTTCATCGAGGACGCGATCAGTGGCATCGTCGACGACCACACCGCCGAGGGGCACAACGAGAGCTGGGACTTCGACGCGCTGTGGACGGAGCTGAAGACCCTCTACCCGATGAACGTCACCATCGATGAGGTCGTCACCGAGGCCGGCGGGCGCAAGGGCGGGATCACTGCAGACGGGCTCAAGCGGGAACTGCTCTCGGACGCGCTCATCGCCTACGAGAAGCGCGAGGAGAGCCTCGGTGCGGCGGCCACCCGTGAACTGGAGCGTCGCGTGGTGCTGCAGGTGCTCGACCGCCGCTGGCGCGATCACCTGTACGAGATGGACTACCTGAAGGACGGCATCGGCCTGCGCGCCATGGCGCAGCGCGACCCGCTGATCGAGTACCAGCGCGAGGGCTACGCGATGTTCCAGTCCATGATGGGGCAGATCAAGGAGGAGTCCGTGGGCTACCTCTTCAACCTCGAGGTGGAGGTGCGCCGTGCCGGCTCCGACCAGACCGAGGTCGAGGCGAAGGGGCTCGTCGATCAGCAGCCCGAGCAGAAGCTCGAATACTCCGCTCCCAACGATTCGGGAGACGTCGAGGTGCGCAACGATCGCGGGCAGGTGCAGCAGGCGGCCACCGCTCGCCTGCGCGGCTCCGCCGCAGGAGCGCAGCAGACCGGCAAGCAGGCCGCGCGCGGTGCGTTCGGGCAGCGCACGGATGCCGAGAGCGCGCCGCCCGCGAACCGGCAGCAGCGACGCGCGCAGAACCGCAAGCGCGGGTAGGCGGCGACGCGGGTCATCCGCTGAGCGGTAGTCTTGGCGGATGACCCGCCGAACCCTGGACCAGTCGTCCAAGCTCAAGAACGTCCTCTACGAGATTCGCGGCAAGGCACTGGTCGAGGCGGCGCGGCTGGAGGCCGAGGGGCATCAGATCCTCAAGCTCAACACGGGGAACCCTGCCGCATTCGGCTTCGAGGCGCCGCATCAGATCGTCCGGGACATGCTTGCCGCTGTCCCGACGGCGCACGGCTACAGCGACAGCAAGGGTGTGATCTCCGCGCGCCGGGCGGTCGTGAGCCGCTATGAGGAGATCCCGGACTTCCCGCGGTTCGACCCGGACGATGTGTTCCTCGGCAACGGAGTCTCCGAGCTGATCACCATGGTCATGCAGGCTCTGCTGGACCAGGGCGACGAGGTGCTGATCCCGGCGCCCGATTACCCGCTGTGGACGGCGATGACGTCGCTGGCCGGCGGCACCCCGGTGCACTACCTGTGCGACGAGGCCACTGGCTGGCAGCCGGACCTGGATGACATCCGTGCACGGGTGACGCCGCAGACCAAGGCCATCGTCATCATCAACCCGAACAATCCCACCGGTGCCGTCTACTCGCACGAGGTGCTGGAGGGGATCGTGCAGATCGCACGGGAGAACGGGCTGCTGCTGCTTTCCGATGAGATCTACGATCGGATCCTCTACGACGATGCCGTGCATGTTCCGACGGCGACGCTGGCGCCGGATCTGCTGTGCCTGACCTTCAACGGCCTGTCCAAGACCTATCGGGTGGCGGGATACCGCTCCGGGTGGCTTGTCGTGACGGGCCCCACCTCCCATGCGAAGGGGTTCCTGGAGGGCATCACGCTGCTGGCGTCCACGAGGCTGTGCCCGAACGTGCCGGCCCAGCACGCCGTGCAGGCCGCGCTGGGCGGAGTGCAGTCGATCGATGCGCTGATCGCGCCCTCGGGCCGGCTGCACGAGCAGCGCGACATCGCCTGGAAGGGATTGGAGTCCATCCCCGGGGTCAGCTGCGTCATGCCGCAGGGTGCGCTGTACGCGTTCCCCCGACTGGATCCTGACGTGCACGAGATCCATGATGACGCGAAACTGGTCTACGACCTGCTGGTCGCGGAGAAGATCCTGCTCGTGCAGGGGACGGGCTTCAACTGGGCGACGCCGGATCACCTGCGGGTGGTGACGCTTCCGGAGGCGCGTGTGCTCAGCGAGGCCGTCGAACGGCTCGGGAACTTCCTCGCGAGCTATCGGCAGTGACCTTCTCGCGCGGCCCCAGTGCGGTGCTCAGGCGGTGCACTGCGCTGACCAGCTGGGAGCGCGGAGCGACGTCGGCGATGACCCGGGCGTGCAGCGCGGCGGCGTCCGCCGCGCGTTGATCCTCCGGGACGAAGGCGACTTCACCGATGCCGGCGAAACGGTCCAGCGTGCGACGGATCTGCCCCCGCACGTCGATGCCCAGCGGGCCTGTGCGGACGCGGTTGGCGACGACGGAGACGGGCGTGCCGCCCAGCAGGTGACGCAGCTCGGCGTGCGCGCGGACGAATCTGCTCACCCCGAGCGGATCGGCGGAGAGCACGGCCACGACGATGTCGGCCTCGAGAAGGGCGGCGGTCGTCGCCGCGTGACGGGAGGGTGCGCCCGGGCCGAGGTCGTCGTCGAGCTCGAGTTCGGCTGCGACGTCGACGACCGTGTCCTGCGCCCAGGAACGGCAGACGCTCAGCGCGGTGCGCACGCGTGCCGCTCCCAGCTCCGGCCAGCGGCTGGGCCGGTTCAGGCCGCGGAGCACGTCCACGATCCCGCCCGAGGTCTCCACGGGGGTCGCCAGTCGGGAGAGCTCGGAGACGTCGAGGCCGCCCAGCTCTGCGCGACGGCAGGCGGCCGCCAGACCCGGTGCGTCGTCGTCGAGGCCCAGCTGGAGGGCCAGTGACGGGGCGACGCTGTCGGCATCCACGAGCGCGGTGCGCCGGCCCGAGCGGGAGAGCTCGACGGCGAGCTGGACGGCGATCGTCGACCGTCCTGGCGCGCCGTGCGGCCCCCACACCGCGATGATGCGCGAAGGAGGACCGCCCGGCCGGGGAGCGGCGGCGGGTGGCGCCGAGAGCGTGCGCAGCACGTGCGCGGCAGGCGTCTCGAACGGGAGGGGAGCGGGCAGCCCGAAGCGCGCGACGGTCCGCGACGGCGCGGCTCCGACCGGGACCACACGCACTCCTGCTCTGTCGCATCGGGCGAGGAGCTCGGCGGTCAGCGTTGCACGGGTTGGTGCGAGCAGCAGCGCGTCGACACCGTCCAGCCCCGCACGCGGCAGGTCGGCGGCGTCGAGACGCAGGACTTCGGCGCCCTCGAGCTCGAGGTCGGAGGCGAGCATCGCCGCGTCGTCGCCCTCGGCGCAGACGATCACGCGCGTCATGATCCCGCTCCTGCCGGGATCACCGAGATCAACGACCCGCCGGCGATGGCCGTGAGCACCTCGGGCACGTCGGCGCGGTCGATGACGAGCTCCACCTCCGTGCCGGACTGAGTGAGCATGGCCTCGTCCTCGGTCACACGAGCCACGACCGCGTCGCCGACGAGCACGCGCGGGGCGTCCGGTGTGCGACCGTCTTCGAGCATCGGCGCGTGCCACAGCTCCACGGCGGCCCCGGTGCGGACATCGTCGGGGATCGACGTGCTGCTGACCACCACGGTCGTCGTGTGGGAGGTCCGCTCGTCGCCGACGCCCGACCTCGGCACGAGCTCGCCCTTCGGCAGTGTCCTGGTCGCGATCGAACCCGACTCGAGGTCCTGCGGGGCGAGGTAGGTCCTCTCGAGGCCGCCGAGGCCGGCCTCGACCACCTGGACGTCGGTCGAGGTGACCGTCTCACCCGGGAGGATCGTGCGGACGGTCTGCAGGATCGGGCTCGTCTGCCGAGACGAGGAGATGAGCAGCCAGACACCCGCGATGGAGACCACGACGAGGGCGATGCCGATCAGGAAGCGCGGATCACCGAAGAACGGCCGACGGGTGCGTGAGGACGTCATGCACACATGCTCACAGATTCCGAGTTCGTGACCGAGAAGTTATCCACAGGGAGGATTCCCAGAGGCGCGAAGCGCCGGTCCGGGGCAGAATGTACGCATGCCCGAAGCATCCGACAAGGCGCCTCGCTTCCTTGCACCCGCACAGGTCGCCGAGCTGCTGAGCATCGAGGTCGATGAAGTCATCGCCCTCGTGCACGAGGGACGGCTGCGCGGGGCAGAGCTCGGATCTCCGCCGCGCTGGCGGATCGAGGAGGCGAGCCTGGCCGACTACCTCGAGGAGCAGTCCGAGGACGCCCGCCGTCAGGCGCTGTGGCGCCAGGCCAACGACGCGAGCTTCCCGGAGCTGTGGGGGCCCGCGCCCTATCGTCGCGACTGACGTCGCAGGACGTCATGCGGCACCGGCCGGCTTCTCCACGACGGGCATGTGCGGCATCCGTCCCCGCGCTCAGGCTGCGGTGGAGTCCCCGCTCTCCATGCGGACCCACACGAGCATCCCGAAGGGGATGATCCGGAAGCCGCGCACGGAGCGCGTGCGGCGCACCTCACCGGGATCGTGCAGTGCGAGATCGAGGTGATCCGCGCCCGCACGGTCGATCGTGCCGTGCTGAGGGTCAGCGCCGCGACGAGCGATCGTGACCGGGCTGCGGCGCCGCGCGAGGTCTCGCAGGACGAACCCCAGGGTCATGCGCTCCCGCAGCGCATCGCCGTCGCGGGGTGCGGTGCCGTCCTCGCTCAGTGAGGACAGCAGTGCGCCGTGGTCGACGGACACCGCCCCGATCCCCTGCACAGGCAGGATCCGCAGCCTCGGGTCGGTGCGCATCGACACGCCGATCCAGTCCGCTCCGATCACGCGAAGCGTGCAGTCCCAGGTGTCTCCATCCATGATCTCGATGGACAGGCGCGCGGGGTCACGGGGAACCGCACGCAGTCTGTCGCGCAGCGTCAGGCGGGAGATGCGCAGTCGCTCGGACTCGGCGTCCAGCGCCGCGCGCTCGGCCTCCCACTCGGCCGCGAGCTGGCCCTCGAGGTCGGCGAAGAGGTGATCCCATTCCACTCGCCCGAGCGTAGGGCACCGGCGCGGGGCGCGTTCGAGTTATCCACAGATCACCGTGCTCCCCTTCCACCGGCCGGCTCATCGTGCTGTACTGCAAAGGAGTTCGTAACCGGATGATTCGATGCTTGAACTGTCACGACCCGGGGGGATCGCGAGAAGATGACGATGACGTTGACCGAGTACTTCGCAGCACAGCCGACCTCTGCGGCGCTTCTTCCGGATCCGATTCCCCTGCTGCGAAGTCTCACGAACGGCGCGCTGGAGGTGCTCGCCGGGGCGAGGAAGGTCGACCAGCTGGCACGTTGGCTCAGTGAGGACGCGTTCCGCGCGCTGGCCGCGCGCGCGAGCCTCTCGGCGCGCGCACGAAGCGCCCGAGGCATCGCCCCGAGCCGCCCCGCCTTCCGGATCCTGTCGATGCGCGTCACCGAGCCCGCCGACGGCATCGTCGAGGCCGTGGTGGTCGTCGCCGGGCCGGGACGCACGAGGGCGGTGGCGGTGCGCCTGGAGGGTCTCGACGGGCGCTGGCGGGCGAGCTCCTTCGCAGTGCTCTGAACAGCCTGGGCAGCACTTCCCGCGCCGCGCCGTCCGCATGGTGCCGCCTGCGCGGCGCCGCCCCACGGTGTGCCGGGGCGAGGACGAGCCCCAGTAGTCTGAGTGAGTGTCAACGCTCAGTGATATCGCACACGCCCAGGGCATCCTCAGCGACGCCGACGTCGAGTGGCTGCACCGTCTCGCAGGCGACGGACAGCTTCTCGCGGATCTCGCCTCGGCCGACATCGTCATCTGGATCCAGACCGCGGACGACTCCTTCATCGCTGTCACCCACTCCCGGCCCAGCGGCGCGGCGACGCTGTTCTATCGCGACATCGTCGGCGAGAAGGTCAGACCGCAATGGCGGACCCAGGTGCAGGCCGCGTTCGAGACCGGAGAGATCGTGGACTCATCCTCTCCCGACTGGTTCGAGGAGACGCCCACTCGTGTGCGCGCAGTGCCGATCATCCGCAACGAGGAGGAGCACGTCGTCCTCGGCGTGCTGACACGGCACACCAACCTCGGCGAGGCGCGGATGCCCTCCCGACAGCAGATCAGCTTCGACGAGTGCGCCAACGATCTGTTCCGGATGATCTCCTCGGGCGAGTTCCCGGACCTGTCCGCGCCCACCGCCCCGCGCCGCGGCGCGCCGCGGGCCTCCGATGGACTCATCCGTCTCGACGTCGATGGGATCAGCACCTTCGCCAGTCCCAACGCGCTGTCGGCCTTCAACCGGATGGGCTTCGACGACGAGCTGGAGGGGGAGTCGCTGGCCGAGGTGACCACTCAGATCCTCCCGCCGTCGCATCAGGTGGACGAATCGCTGCCGGTCGTCGTCACCGGGCGCGCTCCGTGGCGGACGGACGTGGAGGCGCGCGGGGTGACGGTCTCGCTGCGCGCCATCCCGCTGAAGGATCATGGCGTCAGGCTCGGTGCGATCGTGCTGTGCCGCGACGTCTCCGAGCTGCGTCATCAGGAGCAGGAGCTCATCACCAAGGACGCCACGATCCGCGAGATCCACCACCGGGTCAAGAACAACCTGCAGACCGTGGCGTCGCTGCTGCGCATCCAGGCACGGCGTACACGATCCGACGACGCGCGCGAGGCGCTGACGCAGGCCATGCGTCGGGTGGAATCGATCGCCGTCGTGCACGACACGCTCGCCAGCGGCCTCTCGCAGACCGTCGACTTCGACGAGGTGTTCGACCGCGTGCTCAAACTCGTCGCCGAGGTCGCCGCGGCACCCAACACGCGTGCGCGCACCGAGATCGAGGGGCGCTTCGGTGCGTTGCCGAGCGAGTACGCCACGCCGCTGGCACTGGCGCTGACCGAGGTCGTGACCAACGCTGTGGAGCACGGCCTGGCCGGTCAGGAGGGCGTCGTGCGCATCACCGCCGCTCGGACCTCGGAGCAGTTGCGGGTGACCGTCACCGACACCGGTCACGGGCTCACCGAGGGCAAGGTCGGTCAGGGACTGGGCACGCAGATCGTACGCACACTCATCCAGGGCGAGCTCAGCGGCACGATCGAATGGACCGGAGCCGAGGGGCAGGGGACCCAGGTGACCATCGAGATCCCGTTGCGGTGGATCGCGATGTAGGCCGGTGAGGGTCAGGCCCGTGCCCCGGATTCGCACAGCGACCGGATTCACGAAGCGCCGGCCCGGACGGGGTCGGCGCTTCGTCGATGTCGTCGGTGCGGGTCAGCCGGCGCGCCGAGCACGGGCTGCGCGGCGCTTCAGTGCGCGACGCTCGTCCTCGGAGAGACCACCCCATACTCCGGAGTCCTGACCGGACTCCAGCGCGTACTGGAGGCAGATCTCGGTGACGGTGCAGGTGGCGCAGACGGCCTTCGCCTTCTCGATCTGGTCGACGGCGGGACCGGTGTTCCCGACGGGGAAGAACAGCTCGGGGTCGACGGTAAGGCAGGCGGCTTTGTCGCGCCAGTCCATTGATGGCTCCTCAGAATTGATGTTCGGTGTGGTGGCCGCGAGGCGGCTCTCGAGTTCGGGAAGCGGATCGGGAGTCAGCTACCCTGGTCATGCGGGGGGAGAGACCCCGCCCCACTCCGATGTGGGAGCACATGGCTTTGTCCATTGTGTTACAGAAGACAAGCGAAATCAAGGGTTTTCAGACAACTCTTGGGAGGAGTGCGCGTGCGCAGGTCAGGCTCCGCCGTCCTCGCCGCCGTCATCCTGGCGCTCGAGGGAGCGGCCATCACGGTGATCGGCGTCATCGAGCTGTTCGCACTGGGGTCGGGGGACGCCTCGTCGATCCCCAGCGGGGTGGCGCTCATCGTCCTCACGTTCATCGGCGCCGCGGCCCTCGTCGCCTTCGCCCTCGGCGTGCTGCGGCACGCCTCCTGGGCGCGCTCGGGCGGCATCGTGCTCCAGGTGCTGGGCATCGCCCTGGCGCTCGCGGCGCTGGGCATCCAGCCCACGCCCTGGTCGTTCGTCCTGGTGATCGGCGTCGCCGGGATCGCGGGGCTCGTGGCGCTGATCGCCACCGTCCGCCGTGAGGGCGCCGACGACCCACGGCTGCGCCGTCGCGACGCGATCGACGACGAGTGACTCTCAGGCGTCGATACCGAGAGTCTTGCGCAGCCGTGCGACGTGCCCGGTGGCCTTCACGTTGTACTGCGCCAGGATGATGTCACCGGACTCGTCGATGACGAAGGTCGAGCGGATGACGCCCTCGATGACCTTGCCGTAGTTCATCTTCTCGCCCCACACGCCGTAGGCGCTGTGGACGGCGTGGTCCGGGTCGCTGAGCAGCTCGAACGGCAGCGCATCGCGCTCACGGAACTCGCGCAGCTTCGCGGTCGTGTCACGTGAGACGCCGAGGACGGTGTATCCCGACCCCTGCAGGGCGGAGATGCTGTCGCGGAAGTCGCAGGCCTGGGTGGTGCATCCCGGCGTCATCGCCGCAGGGTAGAAGTACAGGATCACCTTCTGACCGCGCAGCCCCGAGAGCGAGACGCTGCGATCATCCTGATCGAGCAGGGTGAAGTCGGGGGCGGGGGATCCGGGCTCCAGGCGCATCGTGGTCACTCCTCCAGCGTAGCCGCATCCCCATCGGCATTCCTACGAGGAGCGAGCACGAGCCGACGATCCAACGCGCTCATCCCTCGAATGTCGCGAGCAGCCGCTGCAGCGAATCCAGCCGAGCGCGGTCGGAGTCGGTCAGCCTGCCGTCCGCGGCCGCCAGGTTCAGGGCGCAGTCCACTGCCTCCGGAAGGTGCGTGCAGCCGCGGGGGCAGTCCTCGGCGATCTCGGCGAGATCCGTGTACGCGGCGAGGATGTTCTGGTGCTGCACGTGCCCCAGGCCGAACGAGCGCACGCCGGGGGTGTCGATGACCCAGCCGCGACCGGCGTCCGAGACGTAGCGCAGCGACACCGTGGAGGAGGAGGTGTGGCGTCCGCGGCCGGTGACCTCGTTGACGTGCCCCGTCGCACGGTGCGCACCCGTCACGAGCGCGTTCACCAGTGTCGACTTCCCGACCCCGGAATGCCCGACGAAGACGGTGGAGTGCCCGACGAGCGCCGCGCCGATCCGATCGGTCGGCATGTGCCCGCGGGCGCTCGTGAACACGGTCAGGTCGAGCCCGGCGAAGTGGGAGAGGAAATCGGTCGGATCGGCGAGATCCGTCTTGGTCACCACGAGCATGGGGCGGATGCCGGCGTCCAGCGCCGCCACGAGATAGCGGTCCACGAGCCGGGCTCGGGGCTCCGGGTTGGCAGCGGCGACGACGATGAGCATCCGGTCGGCGTTGGCGACGATGATCCGCTCGACCTGATCGGTGTCGTCCGCGCTGCGGCGCAGCAGCGAGGTGCGCTCGGTCAGACCCACGATGCGGCCGAGAGTGCCCTCGGCCCCTGAGGTGTCGCCGACTACACGGGCACGGTCGCCGGTGACGATGGGCGTCCGCCGCAGCTCGCGGGCCCTGGCCGCCGTCACCGTGCGCTCGTCGGGACCGTCCTCGCCGATCAGGACGCTGTACCGGCCGCGGTCGACACCGAGGACCCTGCCGATCTCGGCGTCCTCGTGGGCGGGGCGTCGCTTGGTGCGCGGACGGTTGGCCTTCGGGTTGGGGCGGATGCGGACGGTGCTCTCGTCGAACTCCTCGAGGTCGTCGAGGTCGTCGTCATCGCCCAGCCAGCTCACGCGGCGGCGCCGCCTTCCAGCATCCGCTCCCACAGCTGTGTGAACTCGGGCAGCGTCTTGGCCGTCGTCCCGATGTCGTCGATCTCCACGCCGGGCACCCGCAGACCGATGAGGGCGCCCGTGGTCGCCATCCGGTGGTCGTGGTGCGCGGGCCAGCTGCCGCCGTGCAACGGTCGGGGGACGATGCGCAGGCCGTCCGGCAGCTCCTCCGCTTCGCCGCCCAGCGCACGCAGATTGCCGACCAGAGCGGCGATGCGATCGGTCTCGTGAGTGCGGATGTGGCCGACGCCGCGGATCGTCGTGGGGCCGTCGGCGAACGCGGCGAGGCCCGCGATGGTCGGAGTCAGCTCACTGGCCGCGGACAGATCGATGTCGAGGCCGCGGATGCCGTCCCCGGCCTTCACGGTCAGTGCGCCCGCGTGCCGACCGGTGTGCGCGCCCATCGCGTGCAGGATCTCGGGGAGCAGACCACCGGGCTGGGTGGAGTGCAACGGCCAGCCCGTGACGGTGATCTCCCCGCTGCTGACCAACGCCGCGCCGAGGAACGGCGCGGCGTTGGACAGATCCGGCTCGATGGCGACGTCCTTCGCGCGGGGCACTCCCGCCTCGACCAGCCACTCGCCCACGGCGGGACGCTCGATGCGGACGCCGCGACGGCTGAGCGATTCGATGGTCATGTCGATGTGCGGCAGGCTCGGCAGATGCTCGCCGGTGTGCACGAGGTGCAGGCCCACATCGAAACGCGGTGCGGCCAGCAGCAGGCCGGAGACGAACTGGCTCGAGTCGGATGCGTCGATCTCCACCCGGCCGCCGAGGATCCGTCCTCGTCCCCGCACCGTGAACGGCAGGGACCAGGTTCCCTCGTCGTCGATGTCGACGCCCAGATCCCTCAGTCCCGTGATGAGCGCCCCCATCGGGCGGTGCAGCGCGGTCTCGTGCGCGGTGAGGCGCACGTCGTCGGAGGCCAGGCCCGCGAGCGGCGCGATGAAGCGCATGACCGTGCCCGCCTGGCCGCAGTCGATCGTCGCGCCCCCGGTCAGCGGCGCCGGCGTCACCAGCAGGTCGGGCCCGAACTCGCCGTCGGACGGGATCTCCTCCACTCCCACGCCCAGCAGTCGGAGGGCGTCGATCATGCGGTGCGAATCCTCCGAGTGCAGCGGCCGAAGCAGTCTTCCGGGTCCGTCGGCGATCGCGGCGATCATCAATTCACGGTTGGTCAGCGACTTCGAGCCGGGGATCGTCACCGAGGCGCGGACGGGCAGTCCGGTGTCCGGCGCGCGATACCTGCCGCGGATGGGGGAGGGGGAATACCGTTCAGTGCTCATCGGTTCTTAGCCTAGTGAAGGCTGCGACACGGGGAGAGAAGAGGTGGCGGATGTCTGCGACGACGACTCTGGATGCCGTCGATCGGGCTGATGCGAGGCTGCTGGCCAGCCTAGACTGGCCGGTGATGGATGAGACGACTCCCGCAGACCCTCGGCATGAGTTCGAGGAGCAGGCGATCCCCTACATGGATCAGCTGTACGCCGCCGCGATGCGCATGACGCGCAATCCCTCCGATGCCGCCGATCTCGTGCAGGAGACCTTCGTGAAGGCGTACGGGGCGTGGTCGTCGTTCTCGCAGGGGACGAACCTGAAGGCGTGGCTGTACCGCATCCTCACGAACACCTACATCAACATCTACCGCAAGCGTCAGCGCGAACCGTACCAGGGCACGATCGACGACCTCGAGGACTGGCAGCTGGGAGGGGCGGAATCGACCACCGCGTCCAGGAGCCGCTCCGCCGAGGCCGAGGCGATCGACCGGATGCCGGCGTCCGCCGTCAAGGATGCGCTGCAGGAGGTGCCCGAGGACTTCCGTCTCGCGGTGTACCTCGCCGACGTCGAGGGATTCTCGTATCAGGAGATCGCCGACATCATGAAGACACCCATCGGCACCGTGATGAGTCGTCTGCACCGTGGCAGGCGCATGCTTCGCGAGCTGTTGGCAGACTACGCCGCCGAACGAGGGATCGTCGCGGCTGAACCGAGGAGCAGGAGATGACCGACTGCGGTTGTGAGAAGGCGCGCAGGGATATGGAGGAGTACCTCCGCAACGAGATCTGCTCGACCGAGCATTCCGACATCCGTGAGCACCTGGAGAACTGCCCGGCGTGCAAGGACGAGGCCCTCGTCGCCAGGACGCTCACCGAGGTCGTGGCGCGGGCGTGCAGGGAGACGGCGCCCGAGGAGCTTCGCGCTCAGGTGTTCGCGCGGCTGCGCGAGGTGCAGGCCGGCACTCACTGACCCGCGGGACTGACGCTCCGCCCGAGGTCGGTCGTAGTCTGGTGCGATGAGCGCAGCGGAAGACCGCACTGTCCCCGTCGACCCCGAGTCGTTCCGCAGACTGGCGGAGAGGGGCCTGACGTACCGGCTGATCGACACGTCGTCGGATGCAGATGTCGAGGGTTTCCTGCGCGCGGACGCTCGCGGGTTCCTCGAGCCGGACCCGTCGGTCGAGGCCGTGGCGCAGAGACGGGAGATGATCCGCGAGCGTCGCAGCATCGGCGTCTTCGACGATGCCGCGGACGGCTGGCCCATCGGCACCGTCAGCTCCTGGGTGGCACCTCTGACGGTCCCCGGCGGCGAGGTGCCCCTGTGGGCGATCAGCGCGGTGACCGTCGCGGGGACGCACCGGCGTCGGGGTATCGCGCGAGCGCTGTTGGAGGGCGAGTTGCGCACGGCCGCCTCCGGCGGCGTCCCGGTGGCGGGACTGACCGTCTCCGAGGCGACCATCTACGGCCGCTACGGCTTCGGGTCGGCTGTTCCCGTCGCACGCTTCACCGTCGACACCCGGCGGGCCGGGTGGGCGGGGCCGACGCCGCGGGCGCGCGTCGTGTACGCCGACAGACGGACCGTCGCAGACGACCTCTCGGCGCTGCAGGAACAGTCGCGCCCGGTGCGCTCGGGTCAGATCCCGGGATGGCCGCAGCGCTGGGTCCAGCTGGCGGGCCTCCAGGACGGCGACGGCGACGGCGCGGCGGTCCGCGGCGTGCGCTGCATCGACGCCGACGGCACCGTATGCGGCGCGATGACGTACACCCTCGTGGAGGTGCCGGGGACATTCCGCTTCGAGATGCGCATCCGGGTCCTGGTTTCGACGACGGATGACGCGCTGCGCGCGTTGTGGCGCTTCGTCGTGCAGCACGATCTCGTCGACCGTGCCGTCGTCGACCTGCGGCCCGTGGACGACCCGCTGCCCTGGCTGGTCGTCGACCAGCGCGCGGTGACCGTCGAGGTCCACGACCACGGCTGGCTGCGGATCCTCGACGTGCGGGCGGCGCTGCAGGCGCGCCGCTTCCGCGCGCCGCTGGACGCGGTACTGCGGGTCCGGGACCCGCTGGGATTCGCCGAGGGGACGTGGCGGGTGCAGGTCGGTGATGACGGTCGGGCGACGGTGACGGCGACGGATGCCGAGCCGCAGGCCGTTCTCGCGGTCTCCGCGCTGTCGGCCGTGTACGCCGGAGGCGAATCGCTGTCCCGACTGGCGGCAGCGGGCCTGATCGACGGCGATGAGGTGACGATCGCCGCGCTCGGCCACGCCTTCAGCACGGATCCGGCGCCCCTTCTCGGCATCTGGTATTGAACCGACCGCTCGACGAGCACTGTGCCGGGTGCTCCTTCAGCCAGCAGCACCCGGCGAAGGGCGTGTGCGATCAGTTCAGCGTCAGCGCCTCGGCGAGCAGGGCGGCCTGCTCGCCGGCGTGGACCTTCGACGAGCCGGTGGCGGGGGAGGCGGCCTCCGGCCGCGACACGGCGCGGAACCGGCGGTCGCCGGGGACGTCGGCGAACGCCATGGCCAGGAACGGCCACGCCCCCTGGTTCTCCGGCTCATCCTGCGCCCACACCAGCTCGGCGTTCGGGTACGAATCCGTGATCCTCTTGAGCGCGTCGATGGGCGTCGGGTAGAACTGCTCCAGACGGACCAGGGCGATCTCGGGGTTCGGGTTCTTGTTCAGCTCGCTGACGAGGTCCCAGTGGATCTTGCCCGAGTGCACGATCACGCGCTTGACGGCGCTGCGATCCAGACCGCGGTCGTCGTCGATGACCGGCTCGAAGCGGCCCTGCGTGAAGTCCTCGACCTGGCTGGTCGCACCGCGCATGCGCAGCATCGCCTTCGGGGTGAAGACGATCAGCGGCTTACGCGGCCGGGCGTAGGCCTGGCGCCGCAGCAGATGGAAGTACGAGGCGGGTGTGGACGGCCGCGTGACGATCATGTTGTCCTGCGCGCACAGCTGCAGGAAGCGCTCCATGCGTGCCGAGGAGTGGTCCGGCCCCTGACCCTCGTAGCCGTGCGGCAGGAGCAGGACGAGGCCGGACTGCTGACCCCACTTCTGCTCGGCGGAGGAGACGTACTCGTCGATGATCGACTGCGCGCCGTTGACGAAGTCGCCGAACTGCGCTTCCCACAGCACCAGCGCCTCGGTGTTCTCCACCGAGTAGCCGTACTCGAAGCCCAGCGCCGCGTACTCGCTCAACAGCGAGTCGTACACGAAGAAACGGGCCTGCGCCGCGGACAGGTTCGTGAGCGGCAGCCACTCCTGACCGTTCTTGCGGTCGTGCAGCACGGCGTGACGCTGCACGAACGTGCCGCGGCGCGAGTCCTGGCCGGCCAGCCGGACGGGCGTGCCCTCCACGAGCAGGGAGCCGAAGGCCAGCAGCTCTCCGAAGCCCCAGTCGATGTTGCCCTCGCGGCTCATCGTCACGCGTTTGTCGAGCTGCTGCTGCAGCTTGGGGTGCACGGTGAAGCCGTCGGGCTTGTTCGCGTGGGCGTCGCCGATGAGATGCACGACCTCGACGGGCACGCCGGTGACCTCGGGGGAGCCGACCTGCTCGTCGACGGGTGTGAGCTCCGGAGCGATCGGTGTCGCGCCGGTCTCGGCAGCGTGCGTCTCCGCGAACGCGGCCTCCAGACGGCGCTGGAAGTCGGCCTTCGCCTGGTCGTACTCCTCCTGGGTGATGTCCCCGCGTCCCACGAGAGCCTCGGTGTACAGCTTGCGCACCGACCGCTTGGCCTGGATCAGGTCGGTCATCAGCGGCTGGGTCATCGACGGGTCGTCGCCCTCGTTGTGGCCGCGTCGGCGGTAGCAGACCAGGTCGATCACGACGTCGCGGTGGAAGCGCTCGCGGTATTCGAACGCGAGCCGGGCGACATGGATGACGGACTCCGGGTCGTCGCCGTTGACGTGGAAGATGGGCGCCTGGATGGTCTTCGCCACGTCGGTCGCGTACACCGACGTGCGCGAGTCGGTCGGCAGCGTCGTGAAGCCGACCTGGTTGTTGACGACGATGTGCACGGTGCCGCCGGTGCGGTAGCCGCGCAGCTGGGAGAGCTGCAGGGTCTCGACCACGACGCCCTGACCGGCGAACGCCGCGTCGCCATGGACGAGGATGGGCAGCCAGGTGAAGGTGCCGATCGGCTTGCGGTCCTGCTTGGCACGGACGATGCCCTCCAGGACGCCGTCGACGGTCTCCAGGTGCGACGGGTTGGCGGCCAGATGCACGGGCAGTTCCGCGCCGTCCTCGGAGACGAAGGTGCCCTCGGTGCCGAGGTGGTACTTGACGTCGCCCGAGCCGCGCTGGTTGCCGGGGGTCAGCGACCCCTCGAACTCGCGGAACACCTGGCCGTAGGTCTTGCCCGCGATGTTGGTGAGCACATTCAGCCGGCCGCGGTGCGCCATGCCGATGGCGGCGCCGTCGAGCCCCGCGGCTGCGGCCCCTCGGAGGATCTCGTCCAGCAGCGGGATCAGCGATTCGCCGCCCTCGAGTGAGAAGCGCTTCTGGCCGACGAACTTCGTCTGAAGGAAGGTCTCGAAGGCCTCGGCCTCGTTGAGCTTGCTCAGCACACGGAGCTGCTCGTCGTGGCCGGGCTTGACGTACTTCACCTCGAGCTTCTCCTGGAACCAGCGACGCTGCTCGGGGTCCTGGATGTGCATGTACTCGATGCCGAGGGTGCGGCAGTACGAGTCCCGCAGCACGCCGAGGATGTCACGCAGTTTCATCACGCGCTTGCCGCCGAAGCCGCCCGTGACGAACTCGCGGTCCAGATCCCAGAAGGTCAGGCCGTGACTCTCGATCTCCAGGTCCGGATGCGATCGCTGCACGTACTCGAGAGGATCGATGTCGGCCATCAGATGCCCGCGCACGCGGTACGAGTTGATGAGCTCCTGCACTCGGGACTGCTTGTCCACGCGCTCGGCGAGGTCGACGGCGATGTCGGCGTTCCAGCGGATCGGCTGATAGGGGATGCGCAGAGCCGCGAAGATGTCGTCGTAGAAGCCGCGCTCGCCGATGAGCAGTTCGTGGACCTTCTTGAGGAACTCTCCGGATCCGGCGCCCTGGATGACGCGGTGGTCGTAGGTGCTCGTCAGCGTGATGACCTTGCCGATGCCCAGCTCGGTGAGCGTCTTGGGGCTCGAACCCTGGAACTCGGCCGGGTAGTCCAGCGCTCCGGCGCCGATGATGCAGCCCTGGCCCTTCATCAGGCGGGGCACCGAGTGCACGGTGCCGATCCCACCCGGGTTGGTGAGGGAGATCGTCGTGCCCGCGAAGTCGGCCGCGGTGAGCTTGTTGCCGCGGGCACGCGCGATGATGTCCTCATATGCGGTCAGGTACTCGCCGAAGGTCATCGTGTCGGCGCGCTTGATGCTGGGCACCAGAAGTGCACGGGTGCCGTCGGGCTTGGGGACGTCGACGGCGATGCCGAGGTTCACGTGCGCGGGAGCGACGACGGAGGGCTTGCCGTCGACCTCCGCGTAGAACACGTTCTGGCTGGGGAACTCCTTGAGCGTCTGGATCAGTGCCCAACCGATGAGGTGGGTGAAGCTCACCTTGCCTCCGCGGGTGCGGGACATGTGGTTGTTGATGACGATGCGGTTGTCGATCATCAGCTTCGCGGGGATGGTGCGTGCGCTGGTGGCGGTGGGGACCGTCAGCGACTGGTCCATGTTCGCCGCGAGGGTCTTGGGCATGCCGCGCAGCGTGGTCACGGTGTCCTCCGCGCCGGTGGGCTCCTCCTTGGCCTGCGGCTGAGGCGCCTGCGCGGGGATGGGGGCCTGCTTGGCCGGCTTGGCCGTTGTGCGCGCCACCGGCTGCGCGCCGATCACCGGAATCGGTGCGGTCACGGGATTGGCCGGCTGGGCGGGTGCCGCGGAAGCGGCTGCATCCGGGGTGTAGTTCTCCAGGACCGGCCACCACTCCTTGTCGACGGAGTTGCGATCCTGCTTGAACTGCTCGTACAACTCGTCCACAAGCCAGGAGTTGGCTCCGAACGCCCCGTCGCCGCCGACGCCGGTCACCTGGTTCGACACGCTTTACCGCCTCTTTCCTCACTGAAGCTGTGAATGCGGCTCGACGGTGAGAGCGCGTCGAATCGCACACGTAACAGTCATCAAGCCTAATGCCAATCGGGTGGGGAATGCGCTCTCGCCAGGCGGTTCGGGAGGTGCGTCGGGGTAGCGTGACGATATGAAGTTCTCCGGTGAGCGACCCGCGGTGGATCTGACGTATTCGGATGTGTTCCTGGTGCCACGGCGTTCGGCTGTCGACAGCCGTCTCCAGGTCGATCTGGCGCCCGGCGACGGCACGCCCGCGACCGTGCCGCTGGTCGCCGCGAACATGAACTCCGTGACGGGGCCGCGCCTGGCCGCGACTCTCGCCAGACGCGGCGGGCTCGGCGTGCTTCCGCAGGACCTGCCGCTGCAGGAGCTGGATGCGGCCATCCGCTGGGTCAAGCGCCAGCCGGTGCGCTGGGACACTCCGCTGGTGCTCTCGCCGCGCGCCGCCGTCGCCGACGCGCTGCGGCTGCTGCCCGCGCTGCCCGGTCGGGGCATCGTCGTCGCCGAGCAGCGGGGTGCAGAGGAACTGCGGCGCGAGGACGTGGTGGGGGTCCTGGCCGCGCCCCGTCTCGCGACGGCGCTGCCGGACGCCGCGCTGGGCGACCTCGTGCATTCCGAGCCGATTGCGATCTCCACGGAGGACATCGGCGAGGGGCGTGCGGCCTTCGACGCCGTCGACGCGGCGGACGCCGAGATCGTGCTGATGCTCGAACGCGGCCAGGTGGTGGGCACGCTCACGCCGCGCACCGCGCTGCGCTCAAGCCTCTACCGGCCCGCTGTCGACACCGACGGGCGCCTCGCCGTGGCGGCGGCCGTGGGCATCAACGGCGATGTGGCGGGCAAGTCCGCGGCCCTGGCGTCCGCCGGAGTGGACGTGCTGGTCGTCGACACGGCGCACGGCCATCAGGAGGGCATGCTGCGCGCGCTGGAGGCCGTCGCGCGGCTCGACCTGGGCATCCCGATCGTCGCGGGCAACGTCGTCACCTCCGACGCCGTGCACGACCTGGTGCGCGCGGGCGCAAGCATCCTGAAGGTGGGCGTCGGGCCCGGGGCGATGTGCACCACCCGCATGATGACGGCCGTCGGGCGTCCGCAGTTCTCCGCCGTGCTGGAGACCGCCGCGGCGGCGAGGGAGCTGGGCGCGCACGTGTGGGCGGACGGCGGGGTCCGCTATCCGCGCGACGTCGCGCTGGCACTGGCGGCGGGCGCCTCCTCGGTGATGATCGGCTCCTGGTTCGCGGGCACGATCGAGGCTCCGGGAGAGCTGCTGCACGACGCCGAGGGACGCGTGTACAAGGAGTCCTGGGGGATGGCCTCCACCAAGGCCGTGCAGGCGAGATTCGAGCGCCTCGATCCCTACGAGCGGGCGCGGAAGGAGCTCTTCGCCGAGGGCATCTCCTCGTCCATGATCTACCTGGACCCGCTGCGCCCCGGCGTGGAGGACCTCGTGGACATGATCACGGCGGGCGTGCGCTCCTCGTTCACGTATGCGGGAGCGTCGACGGTGGCGGAATTCCACGACCGCGCTCTCGTGGGCCTGCAGTCCGCGTCGGGGTACGAGGAGGGCAAGGCGCTGCCGGTCGGTTGGTGAGCCCCCGTCCCACGGATTCATCCCGGCCTTGCTCCCAGCGGGGTTCGATAGGATCATGCGCACTATGGACGACCCTCCTTCTTGCAGTACATCGCCCCACTGCCCGCCTCCCGCACCGCGCGAGGCAGCCAGCTGATGGAATATCTGCTGCTGGGCGTGGGGCTCCTGCTCATCGTCGGCACGGGGATCTTCGTCGCCAGCGAGTTCGCCCTGGTCAATCTCGATCGCGCCGAGCTCGAGGCGCGCAGGGCGCGCGGCGAACTCCGACTGCTCCTCACGATCCGCGCACTGAAGGTGACCTCCACGCACCTCTCCTCGGCGCAGCTCGGGATCACGCTGACGACGCTGCTCACCGGATACACGATGGAACCGGCCATCTCGACGATGCTCGCACCGCTTCTGCGGGTCTGGGGGGTGCCGCCGGAGGCGGCTGCTCCGGTCTCGGTCACCGTGGCGATGCTGGTCGCCACCTTCCTGTCGATGATCCTCGGCGAGTTGGTGCCGAAGAACTTCGCGCTCGCCCTGCCCGTGCAGACGGCGAAGCTCGTCATTCCGCTGCAGACCGCCTTCACCCTGGTCTTCAAGCCCGCCGTGCTGGCGCTCAACGGCAGCGCGAACGCCGTGCTGCGCGCGGTCGGCATCGAGCCGAAGGAGGAGCTCTCCGGTGCGCGCAGCGCGGAGGAGCTGTCATCGCTCGTGCGCCGCTCGGCCAGTCAGGGCGTGCTCGAGGAGGACACCGCGACCCTGCTGGACCGCAGCCTGACGTTCGCCCGGCTCACCGCCGACGACATCATGACTCCGCGGCCCAGCATGCACGCGATCTCCGTCGGCGACTCGGCGGATGACGTCATCCGTCTCGCGCGTAGCACGGGTCACAGCCGGTTCCCCGTCTACGACGACGATCTCGATGACATCACCGGGGTCGTGCATCTGAAGGCGGCGATCTCGGTACCGCGCGAGAAGCGCCTCGAAGTGCCGGTCGGCGCGCTGAGCACCGAACCGCTGCGAGTGCCGGAGACGGTGCACCTGGACGTGCTGGTCGCGGAGCTGCGCTCGAAGGGGTATCAGATGGCCGTCGTCGTCGACGAGTACGGCGGCACGGCGGGCATCGTCACCCTGGAGGACCTCATCGAGGAGATCGTCGGAGAGGTGTTCGACGAGCACGACCGCTCGCGCGCGGGCATCGTCCGCCACGCCGGGTCGATCACCTTCCCGGGTGAGCTGCGGCCTGACGAGCTGCTCGCACGCACGGACATCGAGGTGCCCGAGGGCGAGGTCTACGACACGGTCGGCGGCTACATGATGAGCGTGCTCGAGCGCGTGCCGGTGCCCGGCGACGAGGTGCGGGTGGACAGCGGTGCGCTCACCGTCGTCCGCATGGACGGCCGCCGCGTCGACCGTGTGCGCTACGTGCCCGACCCCGCACCCGCCACCGACGACGGGACGGAGACGGACCGGTGAGCGACTGGACGGGCCTGGTCTGGCTGATCGTGCTGCTGCTGGCGAACGCGTTCTTCGTCGGCGGTGAGTTCGCGGTCGTCTCCGCGCGACGCTCGCAGATCGAGCCGATCGCCGAGCGCGGCGTGCACAGCGCGAAGACCGCGCTGTACGCGATGGAGCATGCGACCCTCATGCTGGCGACATCCCAGCTGGGCATCACGATCTGCTCCCTGCTGATCCTCAACGTCTCCGAGCCGGCGATCCACCACCTGCTCGAGGTGCCCATGCGAGCGCTGGGCTGGGCCGACGGGATGATCTCCGTCACCGCGTTCGTGATCACGCTGGCGCTGGTGTCGTTCCTGCACGTGGTGTTCGGGGAGATGGTCCCCAAGAACCTCGCATTCTCGATGCCCGATCGTGCGGTGCTGCTCCTCGCGCCGCCGCTGGTGTGGATCTCCCGCGTGTTCCGACCTGTGATCAGCGCGCTGAACGCCATGGCCAATGCGGCGCTGCGGCTGTTCCGCGTCGAGCCGAAGAGCGAGGCGTCCTCGACGTTCACGATCGACGAGGTCGCCACGATCGTGGCACGCTCACGCCGGGA
Source organism: Microbacterium soli (assembly GCF_039539005.1). Taxonomy (NCBI): domain Bacteria; kingdom Bacillati; phylum Actinomycetota; class Actinomycetes; order Micrococcales; family Microbacteriaceae; genus Microbacterium; species Microbacterium soli. Next base: position 232,432 of record NZ_BAABCP010000001.1, on the reverse strand, counting down.
GGGCGTGCTGGACGACGCATCGGGGACGGTCGCCGCCGTCGTCGAGTTCACCGACAAGAAGGCGCGGGACATCGCGGTGCCGATGACGGAGCTGATCACCCTGCCGGAGACGGCCACGCCCGCGGACGTGGAGCGCGCGGTCGCCCGCTACGGCTTCTCGCGGTACGTGATCGTGGACGAGGATCGGACACCGGTCGGGTACGTGCACCTGAAGGACGTGCTGCGCGTCTCCGAGGACGCCGGCGCTCAGCAGGACGCGCAGCTGCCCGCCAAGCGGATCAACCACATGGTGCCCGTGCAGGAGGACACCGACCTGGAGGATGCGCTGGCCGCCATGCGCAATGCCGGCAGGCACCTCGCCAAGGTCCGGGACGGAGCGGGCACGGTGACGGCAGTGCTGTTCCTGGAGGACGTCCTCGAGGAACTCGTGGGCGAGGTGCAGGACGCCACGCGCCGCGGATACGGCCGCTGACCGGGCCGGACGCACGGGGCTCGCGCCGGGGCCGTGCGCGGCGACCCCGGCTCAGTCCCGCCAGCGCGCGCGCAGGTACTGCGGCGGCCAGTCGGCCTGCACGTGCAGCTCGTGCGCGGCACGCAGGGCGAAGTGCGGGTCGCGCAGCCATTCGCGGCCCGCGAAGACGGCATCCGCGGCCCCGCCGTCCAGCACCTCCTGAGCCTGTCGGGCACTCGTGATGAGACCGACCGCCGCCGTCGGCACGCCGCCCTCCCTGATCGTCGCGGCGAACGGCACCTGATAGCCGGGGCGATAGTCGATCCTCGGCCGCGGGACGATGCCGCCGCTGGACACGTCGATGAGATCCGCCCCGGCATCCACCGCCCACAGTCCGACCTGCGCGGCCTCCTCGGGGGTGAAACCGCCGTCGGCGTAGTCGGTGGCCGACAGTCGCACGAACACCGGCAGCGCCTCCCCGGCCGATTCCCGCACGGCCCGCACCGCGCGCAGTAGCAGGCGCGCACGATTCGGCAGCGACCCGCCGTACTCGTCGGTGCGCGCGTTCGACAGCGGGGACAGGAACTCGTGCAGCAGGTATCCGTGCGCGCCGTGCACCTCGAGAACGTCGAACCCGGCCTGCACGGCGCGGCGGGCAGCCTCCGCGAACCCGGCGACCACGCGCTCGATACCGTCGACGTCGAGGGCGGCGGGCTCGGCATAGTCGTCGAAGGCGATCGCAGACGGCGCGACGGTCGCCCACCCTCCCTCGGACACCGGCACGGACCCGCGCTGATCCGCCCACGGCCACCAGGTGGACGCCATGCGTCCGGCGTGCGCGAGCTGCACCCCCAGCAGACCACCGCGCTCGTGCACGTCGTCGACGATCTCAGACCACGCCGCACGCTGCTGCTCGGTCCACAGCCCCGTGTCCCGGGGGGAGATCCGGCCCTCCGCGACGACCGCCGTGGCCTCCGCCATGATGAGCCCCGCGCCGCCGGAGGCGAACTGGGCCAGGTGGGTGCGGTGCCAGCGCTGCGGCACGCCGTCCACGGCGCTGTACATGCACATGGGCGACACCCACAGGCGGTTGCGGAAGGTTCGGGAGCGGAGCGTCAGAGGCGAGAACAGCGTGGTCACACGTCGACGCTACCGGGTGCGCGTGCGGAAGGGAGCGCTAGCGTGGAGATCATGATCCGGGAGTGGACGATGGCGGACACCGCGGCTGTCCTGCGCATCCCCACCGCCGCCGATGACAAGTACAGCCGCGGGGTGGTCGCGCTGCGCACGGGGTCGGCGGCCTATCCGGGGGCGGCGGTGCTGGGCGTGGAGGCCGCCTGGCGCACGGGTGCCGGGTACGTCCGCTACCTGGGAGGGGCGCCGGATGCCGTGCTGGCGCGCCGTCCGGAGACCGTCGTCGGTGACGAGATCGGCCGCACGCGGGTGGGTGCATGGGTCATCGGCTCGGGGACGGACGCCGCGCATCGCAGCGAGCACGAGCAGACCGCGCTGAGACGGGTGCTCTCGGGCCGGACGCCGGTCGTGGTGGACGCGGGGGCGCTGGACCTCGCGCAGGAGGCCGTCGCGCCCCTGGTCCTCACCCCGCACGGCGGGGAGCTGGACAGGCTGTGCGAACAGCTCGGCATCGCCCGCCCGCAGGAGGCCGCCTCCGGATCTCCCGAGCACCGGGCGGCGGCGAGCATCGAGGTCGCGCGGATGCTGCACGCCGTCGTGCTGTGCAAGGGGGCGCGCACCCTCATCGCCTCGCCGGACGGTCGCACGATCGCCGTGACCGATGCCCCGGCCTGGCTCGCCACCGCGGGGACGGGTGATGTGCTGGCGGGCATCCTCGGCACGCTGCTGGCGGCCGCCCCGGGCCGTCCGCACGAGGAGGTCGCGGCGGCGGCGGCCTGGCTGCACGGGTTCGCCGCTGCCATCGCATCCGGCGCGCGCGACGGGGCCGTCGGGCATCCCATCGTCGCGATGGACGTGGCGGAGGCGCTGCCCGCGGCGATCGCGGAGCTGATCGCGTGAGGGCGCCGCGCCGCCGCCGGCGAGCGGGAGCGCACCCGGGGCGCGGATGCCGGAGGGCACGATGATGCGCAGACGGGCCCGCACCGCCGTGCTGTGGAGCGTCTTCATCGCCGTGCACGTCGTGACGGCATGGCTCGGGTGGGTGCTGTCCGCCCAGCCCATGGGCGATGTCGTGCTGGTCTACCGGCCGTGGACCGCTTCGGCGCTCGCCGGCGGCCCCGTCATGGGCGTCACGGAGGAGTGGGTCTATCCTCAGCTGGCGCTGCTGCCCATGCTGCTCGCCCAGCTGCCGGCCGTGCCGCTGGGGGTCGTGCTCGGACCGCAGGGCGGCTACTTGGTGGGCTGGGCGGTGCTGGTCACGGCGTGCGACCTGCTGGGGTTCGCCGTGCTGGTGCGCGACGGCGGAACGAGACGGCGGCGGATGGCGGCGTGGTTCTGGGCGACGGCGCTGCTGCTGCTCGGACCCGTCGCACTGTATCGGATCGACGCGATCACCGTGCCGGTGGCCCTCGTGGGCGGTCTGTGGCTGGCTCGTCGCCCTCGCACCGGGACCGTGCTGCTGGCCATCGGCGCATGGGTGAAGGTCTGGCCCGGAGCCATCGTGCTGGCGGCCCTCGCAGCCGGTCGCCGCGTCAGGGACGTGCTCGTGGCGTCGGCGACCGTCACGGTCGTGGTCGTCGGCGTCCTGCTGCTGCTCGGCGCGGGGGAGCACGTCCTCGGGTTCCTCACCGCGCAGACCGGTCGTGGTCTGCAGCTCGAGGCGGTCGCGGCGACCGGGTTCCTCTGGCTCGCCATGGCGGGGAGCGCGCGGATCGAGTACAGCCATGAGATCCTCACGTTCCAGATCTCCGCACCGGGCGCCGAGGCGGTCTCCGCCGCCCTGACGCCCGTCATGGTCCTGGTCACCGCGGGCATCCTCCTGCTCGGCGTCCTGCGCGCCCGCCGGGGCACGGCATGGCAGCGACTGCTGCCGCCGCTCTCGCTGGCGCTCGTGGCTGGGCTGATCGTCACCAACAAGGTCGGCTCCCCGCAGTTCCAGACCTGGCTGATCGTGCCGGTCCTCCTGTGGATCGTCTACGACAGACCGCGCGCACGGACGGCGATGGTGCTCGTGGCGCTGCTGTGCGCGCTCACCTTCTGCGTCTACCCCCTCGTCTATGATCAGCTGCTGCAGGCCGCGCCGGGCGCTGTGCTCGTCCTCACCGTGCGCAACCTGCTGCTCATCGTCCTTCTCGTCCATGGGGTGCGCGCCGTCGTGCGCACCCCGACACCGCCCGTGCGCAGCCGCGTCACGCGCTGAACCCAACGAATCCGGAGGTATCCCATGCTCGTCGCATTCTCAGTCGCCCCCTCAGGCAACGGCCGCTCCGGCGACTCCGTCCACGACGCGGTCGCCGCCGCCGTCCGCGTGGTGCGCCAGTCGGGCCTCGCGCACCGCACCACGAGCATGTTCACCGAGATCGAGGGGCCGGACTGGGACACCGTGATGGGCGTCGTCAAGCAGGCGACCGAAGCGGTGATGCCGTTCGGATCCCGCGTGTCCCTCGTCCTCAAGGCCGACATCCGCCCCGGCTACAGCGGCGAACTGGATGCCAAGATCCAGCGGCTCGAGGCGGCGATCGACGCGTCCGAAGAGGGCTGAGCGGACGTGGGCACTGACACGCCGATCCGTGTCGCCGGCACTGCGGTGGTGCTGCGCGACGCGGGCGCGGGGCCCGAGACGCTGCTGCTGCGCCGGCCGATGACCGGGTCGTTCCCCGGCGCCTGGGTGTTCCCCGGCGGCAGCGTCGACCCGGCCGACCGGGATGGAGAGCCCGCGGAGGCGGTCGCCGCGCAGCGGGCCGCCGTGCGCGAGACCCGTGAAGAGGCCGGCATCGGCATCCGTGATCTGACGCTGCTCTCGCGGTGGATTCCGCCTGCCGAGGCGCCGGCGCGATTCCGCACCTGGTTCTTCCTCGCCAGGGATCGTGGCGACGAGGTGCGTGTGAATCCCGGCGAGATCACGGATGCCGTGTGGCTGACGGCCGCGCGTGCGCTGGCCGAGCATGCCTCCGGTGCGCTCGTGCTGGCGCCGCCGACCTGGGTGACGCTGCACGGACTGCTCGCGCATCGCACTGTCGACGAGGCACTCACCTCGGTGCGGGAGCCCGCGTTGTTCGCCACGCACGTGCGCACGACCGACGGGGGAAGGATCGTGATGTGGGCGGGCGATGAGGAGCATCCCGACCGGCCGGGGCCGGCGGGGGCACGGCATCGACTGCTGATGGGAGACCCGCCCTGGACGTATCAGCGCACCTGAGGGCGACCGGTGACCGGCGCGGCGCCGGACCGCGCGGGCTCAGGAGTCCAGCAGACGCCGCAGGTGCATCCCGACCTCGTCGGTCTCGATGAGGAAGCCGTCGTGGCCGAAGTCGCTGGACAGCACGATCGCCTCCTCGTCGATGAGTCCGGGAATGCTGCGTGCGATGCGCTGCTGCCCGTCCACGGGGAACAGACGGTCGCTGTCGATGCCCAGCACGAGGGTCTTGGCGGTGATGGTGTGCAGCGCCTCCTCGACGCCGCCGCGGTCGCGGCCGATGTCGTGGGAGTTCATCGCCTCGACGACCGTGATGTAGCTGTTGGCGTCGAAGCGGCGGGTGAACTTGTTGCCGTGGAAGTCCAGGTACGACTGCACGGCGAAGCGCCCTCCGCGGCCCAGCGGTGAGACGCCGGACTGCCAGGAGCGCTGGAAGCGCTGATTGAGCTCGATGGGGCTGCGGTAGTTCAGCAGCGCCATGCGGCGCGCCAGGGCCAGGCCTCGGTGCGGGCCCTCGCCCAGCGCGGCGTCGTAGTACTCGCCGCCGGCGAAGTGCGGGTCCATCCGCACGGTCTCCAGCTGCACGAAGTTGAGGGCGAGCTGATCCGCCGTGGTCACCGGGGGAGAGGACAGCACGCCCAGGCGCTGCACGCGCTCCGGCTCCATGATGGCCCACTCCAGCGCGTGCATGCCCCCCATCGAACCGCCGATCACCGCCGCCCAGCGATCGATGCCGAGCGAATCCGCCAACCGGATCTGCGCCGTCACCTGATCGCGGATCGTCAGGTACGGGAAGCGGGAAGCCCATTCCCGCCCGTCGGGTGCGACGCTCGCGGGGCCGGTGGACCCCTGACATCCGCCGAGCATGTTCGGGGCGATCACGAACCAGCGGTCGGTGTCCACGGCGGCACCGGGACCGACCACCTGCTCCCACCATCCCGCGGTGGGGTGCCCGGCCCCCGCCTCGCCGCGCACATGGCTGTCGCCCGTGAGAGCGTGCAGGATCAGCACGGCGTTGTCCCGCGCCTCGTTCAGCTCGCCCCATGACTCCCAGGCGAGCCTCGTCGCCGGCAGGTGCTCGCCGTTCTCGGTGTGGAAGTCGCCCAGGAAGGTGAAGCGGCGATGCCCGGCGGGGTCGCCGTCGCGCCAGGCGCCCGTGGCCGGTGGCCGAGCCCGGAGCAGACGCTCGTCGGCTTCGGTCACGGGCGCCGACGGCACCGTGTCCTCCGGGGTCGTCTGCCAGTCCATGTCTCCATTCTCCCGGGTGCCGCGGTCGAGAGCGGGCAGGTTACACGCCGCAGACGCCGGATGCCCCGGACCGGGCGGTCCGAGGCATCCGGCGTCTGCGGGAGCGGGATGTCAGGCGCGAGCGGCCTCGACGACGGCTCGAGCGGCCGCGAGGGCCTGCTCCAGGTCGGCCTTGAGATCCTCGACGTTCTCGAGTCCGACCGACAGGCGCACCAGACCGGGGGTGACGCCGCTGGAGAGCTGCTGCTCGGGCGAGAGCTGCGAGTGGGTGGTCGACGCCGGGTGGATGACCAGCGAGCGCACGTCGCCGATGTTGGCGAGGTGGCTGAACAGCTTGAGGTTGTCGACGAACGCGCGACCCGCGTCCACGCCGCCCTTGAGCTCGAAGCTGAACACGGCGCCGGGACCCTTGGGCGTGTACTTGTTGGCGGCCGCGTACCAGGGGGAGCTGGGCAGACCGGCGTAGCTGACCGAGGCGATGTCGTCGAGGCGCTCGAGCCAGGCCGCGATCTCCTTGGTGTTCTCCACGTGACGCTCCATGCGCAGCGACAGGGTCTCGATCCCCTGGATGAGCTGCCAGGCGCTGGCGGGGGCGATCGCGGGGCCGAGATCGCGCAGCAGCTGCACCCGGGCCTTGATGATGTAGGCGATGCCGTCGCCGAGCACGCCGGAGTAGCTGACGCCGTGGTAAGAGGGGTCCGGCTCGGTCAGACCCGGGAACTTGTCGGCGTGCTCGGACCACGGGAAGGTCCCGCCGTCGACGATCGCACCGGCGATGACGGTGCCGTGACCGCCGAGGAACTTCGTCGCCGCGTGGATGACGATGTCGGCGCCGTGCTCGAACGGACGCAGCAGGTACGGGGTGGCGATCGTGTTGTCGATGATCAGCGGGACGCCGTGGCTGTGCGCGATGCCGGCCACGGTCTCGATGTCGAGGACGTTGATCTTCGGGTTGCCGATCGACTCGGCGAAGAAGAGCTTGGTGTTGGGGCGGACGGCCGCCTCCCACGCCTGCGGGTCGTCCTGGTCCTCCACGAACGTGGTCTCGATGCCGAGACGGTCGAGGGTGTACTTCAGCAGGTTGTAGGTGCCGCCGTACAGTGCCGAGGAGGCGACGACGTGGTCGCCGGCGGACGCCAGGTTGAGGATCGACAGCGTCGCGGCGGACATGCCCGAGGCGACGAGCAGCGCGGCCGTGCCGCCCTCGAGCGCGGCGAGGCGCTGCTCGACGACGTCCTGCGTGGGGTTCTGGATGCGCGTGTAGATGTTGCCCGTCTCGGCCAGCGAGAAGAGGTTGGCGGCGTGCTCGGTGTCGCGGAAGACGAACGAGGTGGTCTGGTAGATCGGAGTCGCGCGCGAGCCGGTGACCGGGTCCGGCGCGGCACCGGAGTGGATCTGCTTGGTCTCGAAACGCCAGTCTTCAGCGGTCATTCGGAAATCTCCCCCAGTGGGCGTGGATGTCGGGTGGTGGGCTGCTGCCCTCCTGCGAGGGTACGAAGGAGGGATGCGGCCTGACAAGCGCGGGGAAATGTTACGTAACACGCGGATGATCGGTTTGCGAGCGGGGACGTCGTACGGTGGAGGCATGGTGAACAGACGTGCAGTGGTCACGGGGGCCAGCAGCGGGATCGGGGAGGCCACGGTGCGCGCGCTGCGCGCGCAGGGCTGGGACGTGGTCGGAGTCGCCCGGCGCGCGGAGCGACTCGCCGTGCTCGACGAGCAGACCGGCTCCCGCTCCATCGCCTGCGATCTGACGGATGCGGATGCGGTGTCCTCCCTGGTCGATGAGCTGAGGCGCACGGGGCCGGTGCACGCGCTCGTGCAGGTGGCGGGCGGCGCACGCGGCACCGACAGCGTCGAGGGCGGATCCGTCGATGACTGGCAGTGGATGTACGACGCGAACGTGCTGTCGACGCAGCGACTCGTGGCGGGCCTGCTGCCACTCCTGCGTCTCGCGGCGCAGAAGAGCGGACACGCCGACACGGTGTTCGTGACCTCCACGGCCGCCCAGGTCGGCTATCCCGGCGGTGGCGGTTACAACGCGGCGAAGGCCGCCGAGTCGATGCTCGTCAAGGTGCTGCGTCAGGAGCTGAACGGCGAGCCGATCCGCGTCGTGGAGGTGGCGCCGGGTCTCGTGCACACCGAGGAGTTCACCCTCAATCGCCTGCGCGGCGACCGGATCGCCGCGGAGGCCGTGTACTCCGGCGTGCCCGAGCCGTTGCTCGGCGAGGACGTCGCCGATGTCATCGCCTACGCCCTGAACGCACCGCGCCGGGTGAACCTGGACCTGGTGACCATGCGCCCCGTCGCGCAGTCCGCGCAGCATCTGCTCGCCCGCGGCCCGCTTCAGGTGCGCACGGACGACTGATGCCGCAGACCCTCGCCGAACTCGCGGCCTCCGGTCAGATCGATCCGGGCTGGGCCGCCGCCCTGGCGCCCGCGCAGCCGCTGATCGCCGAGCTCGGACAGCGGCTGCGCGCCGAGAACGCCGCCGGACGGGGCTATCTGCCGGCGGGACCGCTCGTGCTGCGGGCCTTCCAGCGTCCGCTCGCCGACGTGCGGGTGCTCATCACCGGGCAGGATCCGTACCCGACCCGCGGGCATCCGATCGGACTCTCGTTCGCGGTCGAGCGGGGGGTGCGCCCGCTGCCGCGGAGCCTCGCGAACATCTACCGGGAGCGCCAGGACGACCTCGGCATCCCGCCGGCGCCGCACGGCGACCTCACGGCCTGGAGCGATCAGGGCGTGCTGCTGCTGAACAGGGTTCTCACCGTCCGGCCGGGAGCCCCCGCCTCGCATCGCGGGTGGGGCTGGGAGAAGGTCACCGAGCTGGCCATCCGCGCCCTCGTGGCACGGCGCGAGCCGCTGGTGGCGATCCTGTGGGGCGCGGACGCCCGACGCCTGAAGCCGCTGCTGGAGGGTGTGCCCGTGGTCGAATCCGCGCATCCGTCGCCGCTGTCGGCCTCACGCGGGTTCTTCGGATCGCGGCCGTTCTCCCGCACCAACGCGCTGTTGGCGCGGCTGGGGGCGGACCCCGTCGACTGGCGGGTGGAGGGTGAGGCCTGAAGCCCCCCGGCCCTGACGCAGGGCCGGTTCGCCCCGGTCATCGGACCGTCCGGCACCGGTTGTCGGACCGTTTCGCCCGTCGATCCGTCCGGTTGTGAGTTCGCCGCGATTTGCGGCTAAAGTAACGCGGAACACCGTTGCCCGACGACTGCTGCGCGCTTCGCGGGCATGCCACGACGAGAAGACGAGGACGTCCCTTCGCCATGACACTGGATTTCTCCCGCTACCCGCAGACGCCGCACGGCGGCACACTCGTCGACCAGGTCGTCCCCGCCGACCGCAGGGACGCCGAGACGCAGCGCGCTCGCGCACTGCCCGGCATCCGTGTGGATCTGGAGGCGATCATCACCATCGAGATGATCGCCACCGGGGTGCTCTCGCCCGCCCGGGGCTTCATGAACGAGGCCGACTACCTGTCGGTGCTCGAGCACGGCCGGCTGGCCGGCGGAGTGGTCTGGCCCGTGCCGCTCAGTTTCGCTCCCACGGGGAAGGTCAACGCCGAGGTCATCGCCGGGCTTTCCGTGGGCGACGAGGTCGCCCTGACCGACAGTGACGACGACCCGGTGGCCATTCTCGCCATCGAGGACATCTTCTCCTACGACCGCGAGTTCCGCGCCCGCAAGCTGTTCGGCACGACCGACCGCAACCACCCGGGCGTCGACTCGATCTACCGGCGCATGGGGGAGGTGGCCCTGGGCGGGACGCTGCATCTGCTCAAGCGCGTCGACTGGGGTCCGTTCGAGGCGCTCCGACGCGAGCCGAAGGACACCTGGAGGCTGTTCTACGAGGAGAAGGGCTTTCGGTCGGTGGCGGGCTTCATCACCGGCGCGAACCCGCTGCACCGCGGTCACGAGTACATCCACCGCAACGCGCTGGAAGAGGTCGACGGCATCTTCCTGCAGCCCCTGGTGGAGATGGCCAAGCGGGAGTATGTGCGGCACGAGTACCGCATCCGCGGCTACCGGAACGTGATGGACCAGTACTACCCGGCCGAGCGCTCCATCCTCTCGCCGCTGCGCGTGACGTACATCTTCGCCGGGCCGCGCGAGGCCATCCTGCACGCGCTCATCATGAAGAACTACGGCTGCACGCACGCGCTGATCGGCCGCGACCACGCCGGCATCGGCGACTACTACGACAAGTACGCCAGCCACTCCGTGTTCGACGAGTACAGCGCCGACGAGCTGGGCATCGACGTGCGCCTGTTCCACGAGGTGTTCTACGACGCGCGCGCGGCCGTGCACGCCACCGAGCGCACCATGGCATCCGACGACGTGCGCTACCGCCTGAACATCTCCGGCACGGGCATCCGCGAACTGCTGCGTTACGGCTTCATGCCGCCCAAGGAGGTCGTCCGGCCCGAGTCCGCGCTCGCCGCGATCCAGGGAGTCCAGCCGAAGGGGCTCGGCGAGGACGGCCGGGCCACGATCACGCCGGTCGGCAAGGTCATCAAGAGCATGTTCCCGTTCTACCTCGAGTACACCAGGCTCGGTGGCCAGCCCAGGGAGGTGCCGCTGAAAGTGGAGGATCTCACCTACGCGGACCTCGAGACGGTGATCCGGGACGTCCGCGAGCACACCGGTCTGATCTATCAGGACGTCTACGACGAGTACAGCGAGGTCCTCGACCGCACCCGCTCGCTGCAGCCGTCGTGGCGCGAGGAGGCCAGGGCGGGCCTGCGCAGCAGGCAGGAGCAGCTGGTCGCCGAACTCGAGCAGAAGCACGCGCAGGCGGACGAGACCGCGTCGGACGAGTTCATGTACCAGGATCGGGAGGAGGCCGAGCGCGAGCTCGCCGCCGCGCGCCGGCTGCTGGCCGAGATCCCGGCGGACCTCACCGACGATGCGCTGGCGGCTCGGGTGTGGAATCCCATGCCGTACGCACGCTATCGCGGTGCCGACGAGGAGTGACCGGCGGGGTCGGAGCGGTCACGGCTCCGGGATGACCGGGATCGCGGCCAGCAGCGCCCTGGTGTAGTCCTCGGACGGATGCCGCAGCACGGCATCCGTCCGACCGCGTTCGACGATGCGGCCGTCCTTCATGACCAGCACGGTGTCCGCGAGGTTCTGCACCACGCCGATGTCGTGCGACACCATGATGAGCGTGAGCCCCTCCTCGTGCCGCAGACGCTCCAGGAGTTCGAGGACCTGGGCCCGGGCCGTGACATCCAGCGCGGACAGTGGCTCGTCGCCGACGAGGATGCGCGGACGGTGCGCGATGGCGCGCGCGATGGCGATCCTCTGGCGCTGCCCGCCGGAGAACTCGTGCGGGTGGCGGTCCGCCATCTCGGCATCCAGCCCGACTTGCTCGAGGACCTCGCGCACACGCGCACGATGGTCTCCCGGAACGCCCAGCGCCCACAGCGGCTCTGCGATGCTCTGGCCGGCGGTCATGCGCGGATCAAGCGAGGCGTACGGGTCCTGGAACACCAGACCGGTCCACCTGCGCAGCCAGTGCAGCGAACGGGCGGATGCCGTCGCATCCACCTCCCTGCCGTCGATGCGCACCACGCCCGCGGTCGGCCGGTCCAGTCCCAGCAGGAGTCGCACGAGAGTCGACTTCCCGGAGCCCGACTCGCCGATGACGCCCACGGATGCGCCCTCCTCGATCGTCAGATCGGTGGGGTGCAGGGCCGGCGCCGTGCGCGGGCGCTCGAACATCGTGCGGCGGGGCAGGGGGAAGGCGCGGCTGAGACCGGACGCTTCGATGAGACTCATGACGCGCCCCCGTTCCCGTCGCCGTCCGGCCGCCACAGCGTGGCCGTCGCGTCCCGCAGCAGCGCACGGGTCACGGGGGAGGACGGCGTGCTCAGCAGCGTGCCGACGGCACCCTGCTCGACCACCCGGCCGTGCTCGAGCACCGCGGCATGAGTGGCGATCTGGGAGAGCACGGCGAGGTCGTGGGTGATGAACACCAGCGACATGCCCTGCTCCTGCACGAGCGCGTGCAGCAGGCGCAGCACCTCCGCCTGGATGGTCACATCCAGCGCAGTGGTCGGCTCGTCGGCGATCAGCAGGTCCGGACGGCAGGCCAGCGCCATCGCGATGGCCGCTCTCTGGCGCTGGCCGCCGGAGAGCTGATGCGGATAGCGGTCGACGATGGACTCCGGTTCGGGCAGGTGCACGCGGGCGGCTTCGGCGATGGCGCGCACCCGTGCCGCGCGCCGTCCGATGCGCTCGTGGATGCGGATCGACTCGGCGATCTGCCTGCCCACGGTGCGGATGGGGTTCAGCGCCGTGCGCGGCTCCTGGAAGACCATTCCGATGTCGTCGCCGCGCAGCCGTGCCAGCTCCCGGTCCGGCATTCCGATCAGCTCGACGCCGTTCCAGCGGATGCTGCCGTGCGCGGTGGCCTCCTCGGGGAGCAGCCCCATCACGGCGAGGGCGGTGAGGGACTTGCCCGATCCCGATTCGCCGATCAGGCCGAAGCGCTGACCGTCGGCGACGGCGAACGAGACGCCGTCCACGAGGGTCCGGCCGCCGATCTCGATGACGAGGTCGCGCACCTCGAGGCTCACGCGATCACCACCGGCTCGTGGAGTCGGTCCGCGTCCCGTGACAGCGTCGGATCGGTGGCCTCGCGCAGCGCATCGCCGAGCAGGTTCAGCCCCAGGACCGTGACGGTGATGGCCAGGCCCGGCCACACCACGGTCAACGGGTGCACGCCGATGTAGCGCTGCAGATCGGCCAGCAGCGTCCCCCAGGACGCCTCCGTGAGCGTTGCACCGAAGCCGAGGTAGGACAGTCCGGCCTCGGCCAGCACGGCGACGGCCATCGACCACGACAGCTGGACGATGAACACCGGCGCGATGTTGGGCAGCAGATGCCGGAGGAGGTTCTGCCCCGTGCTCAGGCCCGCGGCGCGGCCGGCGACGACGAAATCGCTCTGCTGGACGCGCCGCAGCTCGGGGCGGGTGACGCGGGCCATGCTCACCCCGAATCCGATGCCGACGGCGAAGACGACCACCCACAGCGAGCCGCCCCAGACCGCCGAGATCATCATGGCGATCAGGAGCACCGGGAAGGCGATGAGGATGTCCACGAGCACGGCCACGGTCTCGCGCAGCCACCGCGCCGTGAGAGCGCCCAGGGCTGCCAGGGCGATGCCGACGACGGTGGCCACCACTGCGGACCCCACGGCGACGAACACCGTGGTGCGCGCCCCCGCCATGAGCAGACTGAGGATGTCACGGCCCGTGCCGTCGGTGCCCAGCAGATGCGGCCAGCTCGGTGCGGCCCAGCGTCCGCGGACATCGGAGATCATGGGATCGAACGGAGTCCACAGCAGCGACACGAGGGCGGTCAGCACGATTAGCGCGACCACGGCGACACCGAACAGACCGGTCCGGGTCGACAGCAGGGTGCGCAGCCAGCGGGGCATCATTCCGCCTCCGCTCGCTGACGCGGGTCGACGATGTGGTGCACGAGGTCGACGAGGAAGCCGATCACGAGCACGAAGCCGGTGAGCACCAGCAGCTCGCTCTGCACTTTCACGAGATCCCTGGTGCCGACGTCGACGACGAGCATCCGCCCGATTCCCGGCAGGGTGAACAGCTGCTCGATGACCACCGATCCGACGATGATTCCCGCCACCTGCACACCGAGCACCGTGACGATCGAGAGGCCGACGGCGGGGATGCCGTGGCGGATCAGCGCCTGTCTGCGGGTGAGGCCCTTCGCCGCCGCGGTGCGCACGAAGTCCTGACCGGCGGCCTGCAGGGTGGCGCTGCGCACGAACCGCATGAGCATCGCGCCCTCGACGATGCCGATCGTCAGGGCCGGCAGCAGCAACGACTCGAACGCGGCCGCCGGCGTCGACCATCCCGCGCGGGGGAATCCCTGGGCGGGGAGCCACCCCAGCCAGTGCGCGAAGACGACCACGAGCATCATCCCGGCCCAGATCACCGGCACGGCTGCGACGGTCTGTGCCGCCACGCTCATCGCGGTGCCGGTCGACCTGCCGCGCAGCACGGCCGACAGCACGCCGAACGGCGCCGCGATGAGCATGGCGATGAGCATGGACATGAGCGCGAGGGGACCGGTGACCCTGGCCTTCTCCCACAGCTCCGCTCCGACCGACGCGCCACTGAGCTGCGAGGTGCCCAGGTCCCCGTGGAAGAGCCCGCCGACCCAGTCGGCGTACTGCGCGGGCAGCGGACGGTCGAGACCGAGCGATTTCCGGATCGCCTCGACCTGCTCGGGCCCGGCCTGCGTGCCGGCGACGAGTTGCGCGACGTCGCCGGGGAGAACCCGAAGCGTGAAGAAGATGATCACGCTCGACACGAGCAATCCCACGATCAGCAGGACTCCTCGTGTGAGCGCGTATCGGAGCACAGGTCAGCCGGCGGTCCTGGTGACGCCGGCGAGGTCGATGCGCGAGTTGATCGAGTCCTCCGGGAATCCCGTGATGCCGGGGCTCAGCGCCGTCAGCGTGGCGCCGTTGTACAGCCAGTCCGCGGCGTGGTCCTCGGAGACGATGCGAGCCGCCTTCTTCAGCAGGTCGGCCGATGCGTCGGGGTCGCGTTCGGCCCGGGCCCTGGCGTACAGGTTCTGCACCTCGCTGTCGTCGTAGCCGAAGTAGTAGTCGGGGTCGGCCCAGTTGTTGAAGTCGCGGGGCTCCACGTGCAGCACGAAGCTGAGCTCGTAGTCGTGGTTGGTGTACACGTCCTCGAGCCAGGTGGCGAACTCGACGCGATCGACCTCGAGGGAGACTCCCACCTTTGCGAAGTCCGAGACGAGCACCTGGGCGACCGTCGTGCCGTAGATCGACGGGATCGTGAGGGTCAGCTCCAGCTCGGACTGACCGGCCTCCTCGAGCAGCTCCTTCGCCCTGTCAGGGTCGTAGGGGACGAGCTCGGAGAGGTCCTCATAGCCGGGGTCGAGCTCGGGGATCGGGCCGTACAGGGTCTGACCGGCGCCGACGGCCTCGACGAGGGCGTCATGGTCGATGGCCAGGCGCAGGGCCTCGCGCACCCGCTTGTCGCTGAGCGGAGCCCTGGCGTTGTTGAAGGCGAGTGTGGCCTTGTCCGTCGTGCGGCCGGTGGTGATGGTGAACTCGCCGGTGTCCTCCAGCTGGGACACGAGGTTCGGGTCGACGGCGGTGAGCACGTCGACGCTGCCGTCCAGGGCGGCGTTGACTCCGGCGGTGAAATCGGGGATGTACTGGAAGGTCACCTCTGCGAGACCGGCCTTCTCGCCCCAGTAGTCGTCGTAGCGGTCGAAGGTGATGGAGCTGCCCTTCATCCAGCGCTGGAGGACGAACGGACCCGTGCCGTTCTCGGCCGTCTTCAGATCGGTGCCGTCGTCGGTCTTGAAGACGAGTCCTGCCGGCCCGGTGAGGGTGAACAGGAAGTTCTGGTCGGGCTCGGCGAGGGTGATCTGCACGGTCAGGTCGTCGGGGGCGCTGATCTCGGTCACACCGGCGAACTGCGCGTTCCCCTGCACCGCGGCATCCGTCCGCACGGTCTCATACGACGACACCACGTCGGCGGCCGTCAGTGCGCTGCCGTCGTGGAAGGTGACGCCCTCGTTGAGCGTGAAGGTGTAGGTGAGCCCGTCGTCGGAGATCTCGTGGGATGCCGCGAGGCGGTCCTCGATGGTGTTGTCCTGCGTGCGGGTGACGAGCCCCTCGTAGATGTTGTCGACGAGGATCTGCTCCAGCGCCGCGCCACTGGTGTGGCGGATGTCCAGGTTCGTCGGCTCCAGGACGAGACCCACGGTCAGCTCGGCGTTCGGGTCGGCTGCCCCGGTCGTCGTGGTGGGGGTGTCCTGGGGTGTGGCACCGCCGCAGGCGGTGAGGACGAGCGCACCGACGGCGAGGACGCCGATGGCGGCCAGCTGGACGGGTCTGCGGATGCTGCGGAACGGTGACAAGGTGTGTCCTCTCGGAGGGTGCTGTGAGGAGCCGCTGGTCAGCGGGTGGGACGATTCAGTGCTTCGGAGGCGGCGTCGGCGATGGATGCCGGGTCGGTCTCCTGCACGTTGTGCCCGGCGTCGACGGTGCGCACGACGGCGTCGGGCAGCCGTCGGGAGAACTCCGCGACGTCGGACTCCTGCAGGAAGCCGCGGGTGCCGCGGAGGAGGGTGACCGGTGCGGTGACGGCGGCGAGGGCCGCCCACGGGTCATCCGCGGCGGTCGAGGCGCGGCTGTCGGTGTTCAGGGCGTCGAAGGTGCGGCCGATGACCTGTGCGAAGTGGTGCTTCCACTCCACGCGACCGTCCTCGCGCACGCGGGTGTTGAAGAAGACGCCTCGCTCGGTGTCCTCTCGGGAGCCGCCGAACCCGAAGCGCTCGGCGCGGTCGACGGCCTCGTCGCGTGAGGCGAAGTCGGTGACCTGGTAGAACTCGCGCAGGATCGATGGCGCCGCGTCAGTGTCCAGACCGGGGACGATGTCGACGAGGATGAGCTCCCGGACGAGTTCGGGGTGCCGGGCGGCGACGACCGCTGCGGTCAGGCCGCCGAGGGAATGACCGATGAGCACCTGCGGCCCCGACGTCTGCTGCGCGATCGCGAGGGCGACGTCGGGTGCCAGGGACGCGGGGGAGTAGTCGAGGTCCGGCCGCCAGGAGGAGTCGCCGTGTCCGGCGAGGTCGATGGCCAGCGACGGCCGTCCCAGCAGGAGGTTCACGGTGTCCCACGTGTGGGCGTTGAGCCCCGCCCCGTGCAGCAGGGTGACCTCGGGCTTCGCGGACCCGAAACGGAGGGCGCTGAGGGTGCGCCCGTCGGGCAGGGAGGTCGTCACGCGGCGCGTCGAGGGGACATCCGTGCCGAGTCCGGCGGCCTGCGCGGGCAGGTAGCGGAACTCGCTGCTGTCTTGGGTCACGGCCATATTCTGCTATCGGTTGACGGTGACGGAGAAATCTGGAGTCAGATCGTCCATGTTGGAAGGGTCTGCGGTGGTCAGAATGATCAATAAGAAAGGACTTCTATTGTTATTGTGGTGCAGCTCGTGCGCGGGGTGGGATCGAGCTTCTCGTCCTATGGTGGAAGGATGCCCGTCCTCAGCGTTCCCGGTGTGAACAACCTGCGAGATGTCGGCGGCATTCCTGCCGGAGACACGCGCGTGCGCTCGGGTGCGCTGCTGCGTTCGGGGCATCTGTCCGGGGTGACGGCGGAGGGACGGTCCGTCCTGAGCGGGCTCGTACGGCACATCGTCGATCTGCGCGATGATGCCGAGGTGCGCTCCGCGCCGTCCGACCTGACCGCCGTCGACACGACGCGGGTGCCGCTGTTCCTCGGCTCGGCGGACTCCTTCCTCGCACAGGGCATGGATCTCGCCGCCATGTACCGGCACCTCGTCGATGAATCCGGCGAGCGGTTCGTCGAGGCGATCCGGGTGATCGCGAGGGGAGAACCGACACTCGTGCACTGCACGCTCGGCAAGGATCGCACCGGGGTGACGGTGGCCCTCGCCCTCAGTGCGGTCGGCGCCGACAGGGACGCCGTGATCGCGGACTACGCGCTGACCCAGTCCCAGCTGTCGGCCTCGCGCAAGCGGTCCATCGAGCGGTACCTGCGGGCGATCTCGGCGAACCCGCACAACGCGATCCAGGTGGCCACGGCGTCGCCCGCCGCGGTGATGGCCGCGCTGCTGGATGACATCGATGAGCGCTTCGGGTCGGCCGCCGGGTATCTGGAGACCTCGGGGCTGACGGACGCCGAGCTCGCGGCCCTGCGCGATGCTCTGCTGGTCTGAGCATTCGGTGCAGCCCCTGGGTACCCGGCGAGGCCTCGAAGGAAGGTTAGGCAACCCTTCATAGATGGTATGATGGGGCATCATGAGCACGCTCGAGACCTTCGTCGGCACCCGCGCCGCGCGTCGGGCGTCCCAGCGACGTCAGGTGCAGCACCTCATCACCGCCGACGAGCGTTCGCTGGTCGAGGTGGAGGTACTCCTGGCGGCCCTGCCGTTGTGCACGGCCGGACGAGTGTTCATCGAAGTGCCGAGCGCGGAGGACATCGGCACCGTCGTCGCGCCGCCGCGCATGACGGTCACCTGGCTGCCGCGCGCACGCCGTGGCGGCGGGCGGCGGGCCATGGGCGAGGCGCTCACCCGTGCGGCCGCGGCATGGGCCGACGAGATGCTGTGCGATGGGTCGGATGCGGTGGCCGGCACCGAGGTGACTCTGCTGGGCGGATATCTCAGCACCGCCGACATCATCGAGCACCTCACGGAATCCTGCGGTGTCGATCCGATCGCGATCCACGCCCCGGAGCGCTACGGCCTTCCCGTCCGCTGAGACCCGCCCGTGGGGCGTCGCACGTAACCGCCGTCCTCCAGCCCGGCTTCGATCTCGAATCGGTTGCGCATCGGGTCCCTGCCCGCGAACAGGTACAGCAGCGGCATGAGGAACCCGTATCGCAGCCACTGCTGCCTGTGCACGGCCTCGTGGCGCAGCACCGCGTCGGAGGGGTCGGTGTCACCGGTGAGGTAGCAACCGCCCACGCACACCCCGCCTCGAGCGAACGCCCATGCCGGCAGGCCGCGGAAGATCCACAGTCCCGCACGGCGCTGCACGGGGCCGGTGCTCCACAGCGATCCCCATACCCAGCCGACGGAGGTGCCCCACCAGTAGCCGATCCGGCTGATCGGGGAGCGCAGCAGGAACGAGGGGATCCGGCGATCGAATCGGCGCCCGCGCTCCAGCACGCGCTGCGCCTCGAGCTGCCACTGCGGTCTCATGCCACGGCGCCGATCAGCCGCAGGATCGCGCCCATGTCCTGCACGGCGTCGGCCGGGCTGCGCGGGGCGAACCCGGCGATGGTCGCACCTGCCAGCGGGATGTCCTCACGAACGCGTCTGATCGTCGCCGCGAGGTCGGCGGCGCCGACGCCGAACGGCACGGCGTCGGACACGCCCTCGAGTTCGGCGGGGTCGATGACGTCGACGTCGACGTGCACCCAGATCCGCGAGGCGCCCGTCGCACGGATGGTCGCGGCCACGGCGTCCGGGTGCTGTGCGTCCTCGACGGTCAGCGACGTCAGCGCGGCCAGGCGCGCCCTCTCGCCGTCGTCGATGTTGCGCGCGCCGAGCAGCACGACCCGTTCCGCAGGGATTCCGGGGCGCAACGCGAGCTGCGGCTCGCCCCCGCCGAGGATGGCCGTCAGTGCCATGCCGGAGAACGCTCCGGACGGGGAGGACCGGGGGTCGTTGAGATCGGGGTGCGCGTCGCACCACAGCACAGCCAGATCGGAGGTGTCGATGGCGGACAGTGCGAAGGGGGTGATGCTGCAGTCGCCGCCGACCATCACGGTGTGCGCCGCCGGCACCGTCGACGCATCGCCGCCCAGCTGCGCGGCGATGAGCTCGCGGACCCGCAGCAGCGAGCTGAGGCGGTGCACTCCGGTGTCCAGCGACTCACCCGCCTCGAGCGGCACGTCGACGACCGTGGTGTCTCTGCGCGGCAGGTCGCCGGTGATGGCGGTCGCGCCGTCCACGAGAAGCATGGCGCGCGAGGCGGGGGAGCCCTGCCACTGCGGAACGATGAGGAATCGGGTCATGTTCTCTCCCGGGAGGAGAAGGGGGCGGGCGCCGAGGGCCGGTGCCCGCCCGCCTGGTCATTCCGCTTCGATCGCGGCCTGAGGTCGTCCGGCCTTCAGCTCGGCGAGGCGGGCTTCGACCTCGGTGAGCTCGCCGAGGTCCTCGAGGCTCTCGAACTGGGCGTCGAGGGAGGAGGCGGCGATCTCGGCCTTGCCCTGGGCGAGAGCCTCCTGACGACGGATCTTGTCCTCGAAGCGGCCCAGCTCGCTGGTCGGGTCGAGCACGTTGATCGAGCTGATGGCGTCCTGCACCTTGGTCTGCGCCTCGGCGACCTTGGCTCGGGCGAGGAGCTCGCTGCGCTTGGTCTTGAGCTGGCCGAGCTTGTCCTTCATGCCGTTCAGACCGCCCTTGAGCTTGTCGACGATCTCCGTCTGCGCGGCGATCTGGGGCTCGGCCGCGCGGGCCTCACGCTCGGAGCTGATCTGACGCTGCAGGGCGATCTTGGCGAGGCTGTCGAACTTGTCGGCGTCGGCGGTGCTGCCGGCCGCGCGCAGCTCGTCGGCCTTGCGGCTGGCTGCCAGCGCCTTGTTGCCCCACTCCTTCGCGGACTGGACATCCTCCTCGTGGTCGCGCTCGAGCAGGCGCAGGTTGCCGATGGTCTCCGCGATGGCCGACTCGGCGTCGGCGATGTTGTTGGTGTAGTCGCGGACCAATTGGTCGATCATCTTCTGCGGGTCCTCGGCCTGGTCGAGGAGCGCGTTGATGTTCGCTCGGACGAGGGTGGAGATGCGTCCGAAGATGGATTCCTTGGCCATGGTGTGTTCCTGTTCTTCTCGGATTGTTGTCTTGCCGTGCGGGTGTCTGGTCAGTGCGAGGTCAAACGGGGGATCGTGGACGAGGCGGGGTACCGGTCAGAAGTGGCCACCGCCTCCGCTGCTGCCGCCGAAGCCGCCTCCGCCTCCGCCGAAGCCGCCCACGGAGAAGCCGCCTCCTCCTCCACCGCCACCGAAGAATCCGCCGCCTCCGCTGCTGCCGCCGGATCCTCCGCCGCCGAAGCCGCCTCCGCCGAATCCTCCGCCCCAGCCGCCGCCACGGCGGCCGGTGGCCTGCCCGATGAGGATGCCGCCCAGCAGAGCGCCGAGCGTGTCTCCGCCGCCTCCGCTTCCGCCGTTCCAGCCGCCGTAATCGTTCTGGGCGAGCCGCAGCGCCTCGGTGGCGAGGGAGTCCGCACGCTGGGCGTGGGCGAGAGCCTGAACGGGATCCGATGGGGCGAGCGCGTGGGCGCGGTCGAGGTTCGACCGGGCCTCCGACAGCCGCGTGCGCGCGGTCGCCGCGATCGCGCCGCGTCTGTGGAGGATGAACCGCTCCGCCGAGGACACCTGCAGTCCCGCGCGCTGCAGCGCGTCGCCGAGCATGGTCGCGGCCCGCTGGATCCGAGCCTGCTCGTCGCGCACGTGCGCGATGGCCCCGTCGATGGCGGCGTTGGCCGCATCGAGGACGCGCAGCGCCTCGACGGGATCGCGACCCGTGGCACCGAGCGTGCTCTGCGCCTGCCGGATGCCCTGCTCGGTGGCGGCGACGGCCTGGGCGACGGTGCCCTGCGCGTCGGGCAGGGAACGTGCGGTCTGCAGGTCGCCGCTGAGCTCCGCGATGAGAGCCGCAGCCCGATCATCGGCTTCCTTCAGCGCGCTCTGCAGCTCCTCGACCGCGTCCTCCAGCTGGGTCGCCTGCTGCACGGCGCCCTCGGCCGCGCGCACCGAGACCGCGGCCTCCCCGGTCTCGCCACGCGCGATGAAGCCGTCGGCGGCCCGGATCTGCTCATCGGTGAAGGCCAGTCGCGACCGCGCCTGCGCGGGATTGTCGGCGACGGGCGACACCACGGCGAACGCGTAGGTCGCCGTGAGGGCGGCGAGGATCCGCTCCGCCCGATCCACCTCGGCGCCGGCGGCGGCCCGGAGCCGGCGGACGTTGTCCAGCGCGGCGGGGGCGTCCTGCTCGAGCCTGCGCAGCTCGTCGAAATCGGCCTTGCGGTCCTCGAGGGCCGTCGTCGACTCGGAACACAGCTCCAGGATCCGCTGGGACCATTCCAGCTTCTGCTGGTCGGTGTCGGGGATCTCGTCGTCGAGCTTCTGCTGCAGGGAGAACGCCTCGTCGAGGTTCTTCCGCGAGGTCTGCAGCGCCGCCACGAAGTCGCCGATCACCTCGTCGCCGAACTGGGCGCGCGCGTACTCCAGCTCCTGTTCGCTGGAGCGCACGAGGTCGTCGGTGCGCACGAGCGCGATGTTCGCCTGCTGCCCGATCTCGGCCAGCTGCGCTTCGCGCGCGGCCCGCTCCGCCGCCCGCCTGCGCGCCCGCCGCACCAGCAGCACGATCACGACGACGATGACGGCGACCAGCACGATGATGCCGAACACCGTCCACCCCTGCGCCGTGCGCTGAGGCGCGAGCACATAGATGTCGTAGGCCTCGTCGGCTCCCGCCACGACAGCACGGCTGAAGTCGCTGTTCTGCAGGTCGGGGCGCATCGCCTCGAGGATCCGGTCGCGCTCGGCGACGGTCATCCGCCCGTCATCCGGACGGTACATCGTGTAGGAGCGCCCCTCGGTCGCCACGGAGATGAGGTACTGGTCTCCGCGGAAGCTGTTGCCCTGAGCGGTGGCGGTCGTCCACTGCTCCATGTTGTCCGGATCCGTGTAGTTCGGGATCAGCACGAAGAACAGATCGATGCCGGAGGCGGCACGGAGACTGTCGAGAACGCCCTCGGCCTCGGTGCGGTCCGCGGCCGACACGACGCCGCTGTCGTCGGTGACGCGCCCGGCCAAGGGGCCGGGGGCCGTCGCGGATGCCGCGCTGAGGGAGAGCCCTCCCAGGATCATGCCCAGCAGCAGTGCAGCCAGTGTCAGCCACCGATTTCGCATCGCGTTCCCTCCGACCGGCGACCACGCCCCCGTGGGAAGAGTCTAAGCAAAGCCGCCGACACGCGACACCACCCGGGCGGTGTTGCCCGTTCGCTCGCAGCGCAGGCGCATACGCTGGAGCGCATGGACGACAGATACGGCAGCGATGTGCTCGCGGAGGGGTGGCGCGACCGCGGGACCGTCAGGGCGAGCGATGTGCAGGCGCAGAAGGATCTCGTCGTCGAGGTGGCCGGTGACGGCTACTGCGGTGCGATCACCCGCGTCGGCGCGGGCGTCGTGGAGCTGGAGGATTGGAAGGGACGCCGACGC
This sequence comes from Microbacterium soli, assembly GCF_039539005.1. Lineage (NCBI taxonomy): Bacteria > Bacillati > Actinomycetota > Actinomycetes > Micrococcales > Microbacteriaceae > Microbacterium > Microbacterium soli. Next base: position 209,630 of record NZ_BAABCP010000001.1, on the reverse strand, counting down.
AGCTTCCCACTCGGTGGCGGATTCCTCCTCGAGGGGCGGCCGGTGCGCCTGGTGGCGCCGAAGGCCGCGCCGCAGGGCGCCCGCCGCACGGCATCCGGATCCTTCGCCGTCGCGGATGAGCGGGCCAGGGTGGCGCTGCCCAGCCGCATCCTCGTGGAGGGGCGCCACGACGCCGAGCTCGTCGAGAAGGTGTGGGGCGCCGACCTGCGCGTCGAGGGCGTCGTCGTCGAGTACCTGCAGGGCGTCGATCTGCTCGACGAGGTGCTCGCCGAGGCGCCGCCGAGCCCGACACGCCGGTACGGCGTGCTCGTCGACCACCTCGTGCCCGGATCCAAGGAGAGCAGGCTCGTCGAGCAGACCATGCGCGGACCGCATGGGAAGCACCTGAAGATCGTCGGTCACCCGTTCATCGACGTGTGGCAGTGCGTGACCCCCGCGGCCATGGGCATCCGCGCGTGGCCGCGGATCCCGCGCGGCACCGACTGGAAGACCGGCGTCTGCCGCGCTTTCGGCTGGCCCGCGGAGGACCAGGCCGACATCGCCCGCGCATGGCAGCGCATCCTCGCCCGCGTCACCACCTTCCGCGACCTGGAGCCGGCGCTGCTCGGCCGGGTCGAGGAGCTCATCGACTTCGTGACGGAGCCCGCCTCGTGAGCGGCAGATCGCGCGGATACCCCGAAGAAGCCTCCGAGGCGCACCGCTTCCGCGAGGAGCCGGTGTCGTTCGTGCGGCGCAGCGGCCGGATGTCGGATGCCCAGGAGCGGGCGTTCCGGGAGCTCGCGCCGTTCTACCTCATCGACGTCCCGCGCGCGGAGGCGTTCACATCCGTGCATCCGGATGCTCGGCTGGAGAAGACCGCCGTGTACGGGCGCGACGCGCCGCTGACCGTGGAGATCGGGTCCGGTCAGGGCCATGCGATCGTCGCGGCCGCGTCCTCGCAGCCGGAGCACGACTTCCTCGCCGTGGAGGTGTTCCGCGCCGGGCTCGCGCGCACCATGCTCGACGCCGACAGGGCCGGCGCGCGCAACCTGCGTCTCGTGGAGGCCAACGCCCCCGAGGTGCTTTCCACCCTGCTGCCTGCGGCATCGGCCTCCGAGGTGTGGATCTTCTTCCCCGATCCGTGGCACAAGAAGCGGCACACCAAGCGCCGTCTGGTGCGCCCGGGCTTCCCCGCGACGGCGGCGCGGGCGCTGGCCGACGACGGGCTGCTGCGCCTCGCGACGGACTGGGAGGACTACGCGCTGCAGATGCGGGAGGTCCTCGATGCGGCGCCGGAGTTCGCGCGTGCGTTCGACGGCGCGTGGGCCGAGCGCTTCGACGGGCGGGTGATGACGGCGTTCGAGCGCAAGGGCATCGCCAAGGGGCGCGAGATCCGCGATCTCGTCTATCGTCGGGTGCCGCGGGTGTGACCTCCGCAGCCTGGCGCGCACTCGCCCCCGCGCTGCTGGTGTGCCTGGCCGCGCCGGCGTTCTTCGTGCTCGGGTGGACGGGGGTCGGGTGGGTGCTGATCGCCGTCGGCGTCGGCACGGCGGCACTGGTGGAGCGGCGGATGCCGACCCCGGTCGTGTCCGCAGGGAGTCGGCCGTCGTGGCGGTTCGGGCGGAAGCGGATCCCGTCGCTCACCCGCGACCTCGGCCTCATCGCGCTGGGGATGCTCATCGTGCACGCCATCTCGCTGGAGGCGCAGCTCGACGACCTCGCCATGCTGCGGTTCGCGCTCGCGCTCGGAGGAGCCGTGCTCGTGCCGTACCTGCTGTCGCGCTTCGCGTTCGGCGACCGGGCCGTCTCGTTCCCGTGGCGGGCGCGTCGACGGTGGAACCGCTGGCAGTGGGGATGGCTGGTCGGGGTGCTCGTGCTGGGCTGGCTGATCCTGCCGTTCTACTTCATCACGAGCGGCGTGTACCGGAACTGGCCCGTCGTCGACACGCCGGAGCTCATCGCCCGGCTGTTCGTCGGCGTGGGGGCCGTCGGCATCTGGGACGAGCTGTTCTTCATCTGCACGGTGTTCGCGCTGCTGCGCAGGCACCTGCCCGATGCGCTCGCGAACGTGCTGCAGGCCATCGTGTTCGTGTCGTTCCTGTGGGAGCTCGGCTATCGGGCGTGGGGGCCGGTGCTGACCATCCCGTTCGCGCTGCTGCAGGGCTGGATCCTCCTGCGCACGCGCTCCCTCGGCTACGTCGTCGTCGTGCACCTGCTCTTCGACGCGGTGGTGTTCGCGGTGCTCGTGCACGCGCACAACCCCGGGATGCTCCCGGTGTTCCTGCTCTGATCCTCTCCGTTCGCCGTCTGATCCGTTCCGATCCGCGCGACGGGGGAGGAGAATCGACGGATGCTGATCACGGGCCTCGTCCTCGCCGCGCTCGCCGCCGCCGTCCACGTGTTCATCTTCGTGCTGGAGTCTTTGCGCTGGACGCAGCCGGCCACGCGCCGCATCTTCGGCGTGCGCCGCGAGGAGGACGCCGAGACCATGCGGCAGCTGGCGTTCAACCAGGGGTTCTACAATCTGTTCCTCGCGGTCGCGGCGCTCCTCGGCGTCGTGCTCGTCACCGTGGGGCGCTCCACGGCCGGTGTGACGCTCGTGCTGGCCTCCACCGGCATGATGCTGGCCGCGGCTCTCGTGCTGGTGCTCGCCGACCGCGCCAAGCTCCGCGCGGCCGCCGTGCAGGGGATCGCCCCGCTTCTCGCGGTGCTCGCCGTGGTCATCGGGATCGCCTGAATCGGATGCCGTGCAGGCGCCCCGTGTGATCGGGAGCGCGGTGCGAAACTGATAGGCTCGTTGAGTTCGCCTCCGTAGCTCAGTGGATAGAGCGCCGGTTTCCGGTACCGTAGGTCGCACGTTCGAATCGTGTCGGGGGCACGAACGCCGGAGGGGCCGTCCGTCAGGGCGGCCCCTCCGGCGTGTTGCACCGCCCGTGAAGCGCGCCCCGTTCGACGGAGAGACCCCTCGAACGCCCGCGGAGGAATACCCTCGAGGTGAGAGGAGCCAGCATGATACAGCGATTCATGGTCGGGGATCATGTCACCTGGAACTCGGAGGCCGGATACGTGCGCGGCCGCATCACGAAGGTGCACACGGCCGACTTCGACTACAAGGGGCATCCGCGCCGCGCGAGCGCCGAGGACCCGCAGTACGAGATCAAGAGCGATCGGACCGATCACATCGCCGCTCACAAGGGCAGTGCGCTGACGCTCGTCGATGACTGACCCGGCCATCCTCACGGTCGGTCATTCCACGCATCCGCTGGACGAGTTCCTCGCACTACTGCGCGCGGCGGGGATCGTCACGATCGTCGACGTGCGGCGGCTGCCGGGCTCGAACAGGTTCCCGTGGTTCGACCAGGACGCCCTGCGCGCCGAACTGGCCGGGGAGGGCATCGGCTTCACGCGCATCGAGCAGCTCACCGGGCGCCGCCCGCGCCGTCGCGGGATCCCCGACCGGGTCAACGCGCTGTGGCGCAACCGCAGCTTCCACAACTACGCCGACCACGCCCTGGGCGACGAGTTCGCGCAGGGGCTCGACGAGCTCATCGCGATGGCCGACCCCCGGCATCCGCCGGCCGTGATGTGCGCGGAGGCGGTCTGGTGGCGCTGTCATCGGCGGATCATCGCCGATCACCTGCTGGCCCGCGGCATCCGGGTCGCCCACCTCATGCCCGACGGACGCGTTGTCGCCGCGGAGCCCACACCGGGTTCCGTCCTGAGCGCTGGCCGCGTCGAGTACCCGGAGGCTATTCCACCGGATCCGGCGCAGCCGAATCGGCGGCCGTGATCGGTGCGGTGCGGAAGCGGTCCAGCGCCTCGATCACCCTGTGCGCGAGGTACTCGTGCCCCGCATCGGACGGATGCAGGAGGCCCGGCCCCGCGTCGATGATCCACGGGTAGTCCGCCGTCGTGATCCACTCCTCCTGCACGGGGGAGATGTACCACCACGCCCGTTGTGCGGCCAGCACGGACAGGTCGTGGTCGATGCGGGCGGTGGAGGCTCCCACCGGCAGCTCGTGCGGTGCCGGTCCCAGCACGACGACGGGCGCATCGGGGAAGACGTCGGCCAGCGCGTCCCAGGCGGCGTTCACGGCGGCGGGGAACGTCGCGGGGTCCTCCCGGCGGTCGTTGATGGAGCCCTGGATGATGATCAGGTCCGGTGCGATCCCGGCATCCAGCGACCGGATCCGCGTCGCGTAGTCCGGCCCGTCGATGCCCGGCTTCTGGTAGCCGCTGCCGCGCACGCCGTCGATGATCGTCGTGCCGTGCAGGAGCCCGCCCAGCAGGTGCGCGTACCCATGGGTGCGGGGAGTGGCCGCCGACCCGTACGTCCAGGAGTCGCCGAACACGAGAACCGTCGGATGCTCGGGCAGAGCGAGCGGCGCGGGGGAGATCCCCTCGTCGGCGGCCGCGATCGGAGGGGTCTCCACGGGCGGCATCCACGGTCGCGCGACGCCCAGCGCGACGGCGAGGACGACCGCCAGAGCTCCCGCGGCCACCAGTGCGGAGCGGCGCGGCAGGGTCGGGTTCATGGGACGAGAGTAGGTCATGTCGATGCGGATGCGGATCCGGGCGTGCCCGTGTCCTGGCCTGCGGTGCGCCCCTCGCCGACCGGAGCCGGAAGGGACGCACCGTACGACACGGCGGATGCTACTTCGACGGCCCCTGCGAGACGGAACCCTGCAGCTGGCGCTGGAACAGGACGTAGACGATCAGCACCGGGATGATGGTGATCATCACCGCCGCGAACATCTGCCCGAAATCCAGGGCGTAGCCCGCCGAGGAGGCGTACGCGGCCATGCCCTGCGAGAGCACCCAGTTGTTCTTGTCGGTGTTCAGCGAGATCGGCAACAGGAACTGGTTCCACAGGCCCAGGAAGTTCATGATCGCCACCGCGGCCATGCCGGGCTTGGCCATCGGCAGCATCACCTGGAAGAAGGTGCGCCATTCGCTGGCGCCGTCCACATACGACGCCTCCTGGATCTCGTAGGGCAATGACTTGAAGAACGAGAACAGGAAGAACACGGTGAACGGCAGGGCGAACGCGACGTAGGTGATGATCAGACCCGGCAGGGTGTTCAGCAGCCCCATGTTCTGCAGGATGAAGAACAGCGGGACGATGGCGAGGAAGATCGGGAAGGTCAGCCCCGCCAGCATCAGGTAGTAGATGAGTCTGCTGCCGGGTAGCGAGAACCGTGCCAGCACGTAGGCGCACATCGCGCCCAGGATCATGACCGCCACGAGCGAGACGCCCACGACGATGACCGTGTTCAGGAACATCAGCCCGAACTCGTTGTCGACCCAGGCGCTGACGTAGTTGTCGAAGTTCCAGTTCGCGGGCAGGCCGAAGGGGGAGGCGAAGATCTCCTTCGTGGTCTTGAAGGAGCCGATCAGGGTCCACAGCATCGGCAGGATGACGACGAGCGCCCAGATGCCCATCACGACGTGCGAGACGCCGGCGACCGTCTTGTCCCCGGTGGTCGACGTGACCCGTCGGATCGGGACGGGGGGCTTGACTCCGCGTCGGATGGTGATCGCGGCACGCGTCTCGGTGCTCATTCGCGCCCTCCTTCATCCTTGCCTCCGATGAGGCGGAACGCGCCGATGACGAGCGCGGCGAACAGCAGGGTGATCACGGCGAGGACCACGCCCATCGCGGTGGCGAGACCGAACTGACCCTTCTCGAAAGCGGTGCGGAACAGGTACTGGCTCATCACGAGGGTGCTGTTTCCCGGGCCGCCGGTCGAGTTGAGGCCCACCATGTACACGAATGCGTCCAGGGCGAGGATGCCCAGGTAGATGTAGGCGGTCTGCACGTTGTCGCGCATCTGCGGCAGCAGGATGGAGGTGACCGTGCGGAGACGGCCGGCGCCGTCGATGCGCGCTGCCTCGAGGGTCTCGGCCGGGATGCCCTTGATGGCGGCGATGAACAGGATCATGTAGAACCCGACCATGCTCCACACGATCACGAAGATGGTGGCGCCCATGGCCGTGCGCTCGTCGCCGAGCCAGGAGGGCTGGTCGGTCATCCCGAGCAGTCCCAGGATGCCGTTGAGCAGACCGCCGCTGGGCGTGTAGATCATGTTCCACAGGATCGCGATGACGATCGCCGGGATCACGTACGGGAAGAAGGAGACCACCCGGTAGAAGCTGGACGCCCGCAGTCCTCGCACCTGCCCGCTGCTGGGGCCGCCGACGGTGATCATGCTGGCGAAGATCAGGGCGATCACGATCGTCACGAGCGGCACGATGATGGCGAGCACGACGTTGTTGAGCATCGCCCGCAGGAAGATCGGGTCGTTGAAGAGCTTGACGAAGTTGTCCAGACCGACGAAGCCCATGACATCCGAGAAGCCCGTCCAGTTCGTCATGGCGTAGTACAGGGCCTGCACGAACGGCGAGATCACGAAGACCAGGAAGATCGCCAGGGGCAGGCCGAGGAACACCAGCAGGAAGGAGACATAGTCGAAGGTCAGCCGACGCCGCCCGAGGCGGGACGGCCTGCGCCGCCCCGCCCGGACTGTGGTCACCGCGGCCGTCTCCAGCCCCGGTCCACCGCTGACGGTGGAAGAGCTCACTTGATCTCGATCTTCGTGACCGAGTCGTCCTCACGGACCTTGTCGGTCAGCGCCTGCAGCTGCGAGGTGATCTCGGCGACCGTCATCTTGCCGTCCAGGAACGAGTTCCAGATGGGCAGCTGGTCCGAGTTCATGCCGTACAGGTTGAACGACTTGATCGTGAAGACGTTGTCTCCGGCGGCGGCGAGCATCTCCGACTGCGAGACGAGCGCGGTCGACCCGAACCCGTCGGCGGGGACGGTGTCCTTGACGATGGTGGGGGCGAGCTTGCTCTTCGCGAAGGCTTTCGCCGACTCCTGCGACAGCATGGTGCGCAGCAGCTCCTTGCCGCCGGCCGGGTTCTTGGCCTTCTTCGGGACGATGAACGGCTCGCCGGCCTCTGCGCGCAGAGTGCCCTTCGGGGTGGTCTGGTTCCCGTCGAGGGGCAGCTCGGCGAAGCCCATCATCTTGAAGCCGTCCGCTGTCGTCTTCTTCATCTCGTTCTCGATCCACGAGCCCGACGGGTACAGCAGCGCCTCCTGGTCCAGGCTCCACTGTGCCTGTGCCTGGGTGAACTGGGTGCCTCCGCCGCCGGGCTTGACGTAGCCCGAGGCGATCAGGTCGTGCAGGATCTCGAGGATGCCCTGGATCGCGGGGTGCGACCAGGCCTTCGGGTCCAGGTTCTCCAGCGGCACGCGCACGTCGTCGCCTGCCTGGATCACGGCGGAGTCCACGACCATGGTCTGGTAATAGGTCGCCGCCTCCTTGCCCCAGAGGAAGAGGTACTTGCCCTTGGCCTTGGCCGCTTCGCCGAGCGCCTTCAGATCCTGCCAGGAGGTCGGCACGTTCCAGCCGTTCTCCTCGAACAGGCTCGACGAATACCAGATGCCGTAGACGGTCATGACGTAGTTCAGCGCCACGAACCGGCCGTCGAAGGTGCCGGGGTCCTTGACGCCGCCGAACAGCGTGTCGCTGATCTTGGTGCCCTCGAGGTTGTCGGACTCCAGCACGTCGTCGAGCGTCTCGAGCTGGTCGAGGATGGTGTTCCATCCGATCGAGTTCGCCCCCGAGTTGTCGATGAGGTCCGGCGGGTTGCCGCCGACGAAGCGCGGCTGCAGCTCCTGAGCGATCTTCGTGGACGAGGCGACGGCGACCGAGACGCCGTCGAGGTTCTTGTTCGCCTCCATGATCTTCGCCGAGTTCTCGACGTAGTCGATGCCGTAGCCGCCGTCGAAGATCACGGCGTCCACCTTCGAGTTGGCGGCGACGCCGAACGGGTTGTCGGCGGACACCGCACCTCCCGTCTTGGCTTTGTCACCGCCGCCGCCGGAGGGAGCGGCGCATGAGGCGAGGGATACGCCGAACGGCAGCAGCAGCGCGGCGGTGGCCGCGCCGCGCAGCAGGTTGCGTCGGCTGATGGATGCGTCGTTGAGTTCCATCTTCATACCTTCCGTAGTGATGTGATGGGTGGGATGTCGGTTCTTCGACGAGCTTCGGAACCCGGAGGGCTCGGGAGATCAGGCCCCCCGTCGGATGCGGCCCGCGTAGCGGTCCTCGAGAGCGGAGTTGTGCTCATCCCCGCCGGGGATGTTGGCGGAGATGTACATGGGTGGCGTCTGGCCGCGAGCGGCGATCGTGCGGGCGACGCCGAGGGTCAGCAGCTGGGCGATGAACGCCGCGGTGATGGAGGAGATCGCCCCCGCGCTGACGCCGGGGCCGATCTCCAGCGTCGCATCGCCGTAGGGGGCGAGATTGTCGATGACGACATCGGCGATCTCGCTGAGCCGCTTCCCGCTGGGGTGCTTGGGCTCGACGCGCGAGGTGTGCTCCAGGCTGGTCACGGCGATCACCCTGTGCCCGCGCTCCTGCGCCCACAGCGCGGTGCCGACGATGGAGCCGTTCACGCCGGAGTTCGAGGCGATGAGGAACACGTCGGCGTCGCCCACCGGGACGGTCGCCATGAGCTCGTCGACCACCCAGGGCTCACGCTCGAGCGAGCCGGTGAGCACGTCAGCGCTCCTGTCGCCGCGCAGGACGATGTCGCGCAGTGCGAATCTGTTGGTGGGGATCAGGCCACCCGCGCGCCCCGCGATCTCCATCGCGAACGCCTCCGAGTGGCCGGTGCCGAAGGCCTGCAGCACGCCGCCGTCGTCGAGTGCGTCGACCATGAGCGAGATCGCGGCGTCGAGACCGCCCGCCTCGGCGTCGGCGGCGAGCCGTTCGAGGCGACCGGTCGCCTCGTGGAGCAGATCGGACGGTGCGGCGGTCATCGGGTCTCCTTCATGCTGTCATCGGTCCTCTCCGAAGCGGACGCAGCCCGAGCGGTGCGCTGGGCCCGACGATGGGCGGACACGGCCATGGCGCTGGCGGCGAGTCGCGTGGACGCGGCGGAGAACATCCGCTGCGCGATCAGCAGGTACAGCAGGTCGAGCACCAGCAGCTGCGAGTGCTTGACCGACAGGTCGTCGGGGCGCAGATAGTGCGAGGGCTCCGCGCTGGCCAGCGACACGTCGGCGATCCCCGCCAGCCACGAGTCGACGTCGTGCGTGATCGCCACGGTGAAGGCGCCTGCGGCGCCGGCCTGGGAGAGCATCTGGATGGTCTCATCGGTCCGGCCGGTGCTGGAGACGCCGATGGCCACGCACCGGGCATCCTGCATCACAGCGCTCGTGAGCCCGTCGTGCACGTCCGACCAGGCGTGCGCGTTGACGCCGATCCGGTAGAGGCGGGCCTGGAACTCACGGGCGATGACCCCGCTGCCACCGACCCCGTAGATGTCGACGTGTCGGGAGACGGCGATGGTATCGGCGACGTGCATGACGTTGTCGAGGTCGAGACGGGCGGCCGTGCTCTCCAGACTGTTCACGTGCAGGGCGACGAGCGTCTGCAGGACCTTGCCCGGCGGATCCGTGGCGCCGAACTCCTGACCGATGTCGGCGTGCCAGCTCTCGTCGGCGTCGCCTCGGCCGATCTCGCTGGCCACCCCGACGCGGAACTGCGTGTACCCGTCGAAGCCGAGTGCCCGGCAGAACCTCGTGACGGTGGCTGCCGAGGTCCCGGCGCGCTCGGCGAGCTCGGTGATGGTGAGCTCGACGGGCGCCGCGGGGTGCTCGGTGACCACGTCGGCGATCTTGCTCATCGCCGACGGCATGCTGTGACGTCCGGCCGCGATGCGGCGCGCGATCGTCAATCCGTTGCCGGAGCCCTTCGTGCGTGGCACCATTGCCTCCTGAATCCCGTCCTCGGGTTTTTCCGTTGAGATGAAAACTATTCTTATGTGACGAAAACGTCAAACAGGAGAACATCACAAATGAGTCACGAACCGCTTCTGATCGGTCTGGACGCCGGCGGGACCTCCACGCGTGCAGTGCTGACCGACCGCGGCGGGCGGTGCGCGGGTTACGGCGTCGGAGGACGGGGTAATCCCGTCTCGGCGGGCCCCGAGCGCGCCGCGAGCGGCGTGCTGGATGCCATCAGCGCGGCACTGGAGGGGACGGGCCGCGCCCTCTCGGACGTGTCGACGGTGGTGGCGGCCATGGCGGGCATGCGGGCAGCCGGCGATTCCGACTGGCTGATGAGCCGTCTGGCGTCCGCGGGCTTCGGAGGCCGACTGGTGTTCGAATCCGACCTGCTGGCGACGTACTTCAGCGGGGCGTCGTCGAGCTTCGGATACGCACTCGTCTCCGGTACGGGCGCCTGCGTCATCCGCGTGAAGGACGGGCGCATCGACAGGACCGGCGACGGGCTGGGCTGGCTGCTGGGCGACCGCGGCAGCGGGTTCTGGATCGGGCACGCGATCGCCCGAGCGGCGGTGCAGGATCTCGACGGCAACGGCGCCCGCACGGCGCTGACCGATCGCGTCCTCGCGCATTTCGCGATCACGCGCACCGGCGAGGAGGACAGCGGCCGCCCTCGAGTGCTCGAGCAGCTCGTCAGCGAACTGTACTCGCATCCTCCGATCGAGCTCGCGGCGCTGGCGCCCTATGCCTTCGAGGGGGCGGATGCCGTGGCCCGGGGCATCCTCACCGATGCGGGCCGCCACCTCGCCGACACGCTGTCGGCCGTGCTGCACGGGCCCGGACCGCTGGTCGTCGGCGGCAGCGTCCTCGCGCGTCCCGGACCGGTTCGCGACGCCTTCCTGCACCGGCTCGGCGACGACGCGGCCGGGCTGGATCTGCGCCCGGTCGGCGACGGCGCCGTCGGCGCGGCGTTCCTCGCCGTCCGGGCGGCCGGTGCGGACCCTGGGGAGAGCGTGCGCGAGCGGCTGGCGCGGACGGTCGCACCGCTGCGCGCACGAGCGGGCGCGCAGCGGAGGGAGCCGTAGACTGAGGGGTCTATGAACCCTGAAGCACTCGCCGCAGCCATCCTCGCCGTTCTCCGCCCCGTCGCGGCCTCGCTGCGTCCGGACGAGGAGCTCGGGCTCGAGGCATCCGAGGTCGTGCTGGATCGTCCGCGCAATCGTGAGCACGGCGACTGGGCGACCAACATCGCGATGCGCCTGGCGAAGCGGCTCGGGACCAGCCCGCGCGAACTCGCGCAGCAGGTCGCGGACGGACTCGCGACCGTCGACGGCGTCGCCGCCGTCGACGTGGCGGGGCCCGGCTTCATCAACATCCGCCTGGAGGCGGCCGCCGCCGGCGCGTTGGCGAAGGTCATCGTCGACGCGGGTGCCGCATACGGCACGAACGACTCGCAGGCGGGCGTGTCGGTGAACGTCGAGTTCGTCTCGGCGAACCCCACCGGCCCTCTGCACATCGCCCACACCCGCTGGGCCGCGCTGGGCGACTCCATCGTGCGCCTGCTCCTGGCCAGCGGTGCGCACGCCGTGCGCGAGTACTACATCAACGACGCCGGCGCGCAGATGGAGCGTTTCGCGCGCTCCGTCCTCGCCGCGGCCAAGGGCGAGCCGACCCCGGAGGACGGCTATCCCGGTGCGTACATCGGCGAGCTCGCCGAGCGGGTCCTGGCCGCGCATCCCGGGCTGCTGGACCTGCCCGCCGACGAGCAGCTGATCGTCGCCCGCGATCAGGCGTACGAGTACCAGCTGGCCGAGATCAAGAACTCGCTCGAGCGGTTCAACGTGCCCTTCGACGTGTGGTTCTCCGAACGCGACCTGCACGCGCCGTCCGAGGACGGCGGTCCCAGCCTCATCGAGCGGGCCATCGACCGGCTCCGTGCGCAGGGGCACGTGTTCGACCGGGACGGCGCCGTGTGGGTGCGCACAACGGATTTCACGGACGACAAGGATCGCGTGATCCGTCGCTCCAACGGCGAGTACACCTATTTCGCGGCCGATGCGGCCTACTACCTGAACAAGGGCGACCGCGGCTTCCGGAACCGGATCTACCTCCTCGGCGCCGACCACCACGGCTACGTCAACCGACTCAAGGCCGTCGCGGGCGCCGCGGGGGACGACCCGGAGCGGAACATCCAGGTGCTCATCGGACAGATGGTCTCGATCAACGGGGCGCGGCTGTCCAAGCGCGCGGGCAACATCATCGAGATGGACGACCTGCTGGACTGGCTGGGATCCGACGCGCTGCGCTACTCCTTGGAGCGCTCGCCGGCGGATTCTCCGCTGGATCTCGACCCCGAGCTGCTGCAGAAGCGCACCAACGACAACCCGGTCTTCTACGTGCAGTACGCCCACGCCCGCACGCACAACGTGGCGCGTCATGCCGCGGACTCCGCCGTCGACCGCTCCGAGTTCGCACCCGAGCTGCTCACCCACGAGACGGAGGGCGCATTGCTGGGTGCACTGCAGGAGTTCCCGCGCATCGTGGCGTTCGCGGCGGAGGTGCGCGAGCCGCATCGCATCGCACGGTACCTGGAGGAGCTGGCAGGCCTCTACCACCGGTGGTACGACAACTGCCGCGTCATCCCCCAGGGCGACGACCCGATCGAGACCGTGCACCGCACTCGCCTCTGGCTGAACGACGCCGCCGGTCAGGTGCTGCGCAACGGACTGGAGCTGCTGGGCGTCTCGGCGCCCGAGCGGATGTGACATCGTGACCGGCTCCGCGGGCGGTGCGGTCGGCGCGCATCGGCGGGCCCGCCGGCCGTGGGCCGTTCTCGCGGTCGCCGTGGTGCCGGCGCTGCTGCTGGTCGCGGCGGAGCTGGTCGCGCGGACCGTGCTGCCGGGGGCCGTGCGGTCGCTGGTGATCGAGCAGCTGGAACTGCCCTCCGACCAGCAGCTGGACGTGACGGCGGACGGCGTCCTCCTGCCCCAGCTGGTGACCGGGACGCTCGACGAGGTGACCCTGTCCTCCGACGAGGTGACGCTCGGCGGAGTCACCGGCGCCGCGCGCGTCACGGCATACGGTGTGCCGCTGCACGGCGGGGCGCTGCGCTCCGCGACCGGCACGGTCGCGATCGATCAGAGTGGGCTCGCGGCGCTGCTGGCGGGGTCGCCGCTTCCGGACGTCGAGATCTCCCTCGAGGCGCCCGATGTCGTCCTCAGCGGCGAGATCACGGTCCTTGGCCGTGTGATACCGCTGAAGGTGACCGTCACCCCCGCCGCCGAGGACGGCGACCTGCTGCTGACCCCGGTCTCCGCGATGCTCGGTGGGAGCGAACTCGACGTGCAGGCGCTCTCCCGACGGCTCGGACCGGTGGGGGAGCGGCTCGCCGGTCCGCAGCGATTGTGCATCGCGGAGCACCTCCCGGCGGGCGTCGCCGTGACGGGCTTGCACATCGAGGGCGCGCTCGCCGTCATCGACATCCGCGCGGACGGCCGCATCGCCGTCGATCCGGTGCTTCTGGAGAACGGCACCTGTTCACGGTGACCGACGGGACCGTGGGCCTCGGAACATGGACGGCGGGCGTTTCCCGATGACCTAGAATCGGGGTCAGCCTCGCCGTGCTCTCCTCGCCGGAGGGCCACCCCACGATTGGTGCTCTGTGCAATCAGCTGTCTCTTCACCCGCTCCGTCATGGCTGGTCGTGCCCGATGACCCCAATGACCTCGTGCGCTCCGTCTGGCCGGCATCGGCACGCCGCGACGCCGACGGCGAACTGATCGTCGGCGGTGTGCGCGTGGGCGATCTCGTCCGTGCGCACGGGACGCCGCTGCAGGTCATCGACGAGGGCGAGGTGCGCGGTCGGGCGTCCGCGATCCGTGCGGCCTTCGAGGCGGCGGCCGCTGCTCACGGCACGAGCGCGCGGGTGTACTACGCGGGCAAGGCGCTGCTGAACACCAGCATCGTGCGCTGGGTGATGTCGGAGGGGCTGAGCGTCGACGTCTGCACGGGTGGCGAGCTCGAGGTCGCACTGGCAGCGGGGGCGGACGCCGGTCTGCTCGGGTTCCACGGCAACAACAAGTCCGTCGCCGAGCTCGAGCGCGCCGTCGATGCGGGGGTCGGCACGATCGTCGTCGACAGCGCCATCGAGATCGAGCGGCTCGCCGTCATCGTGGGCCGCACGCACGCGCGGCAGCGGGTGATGCTGCGTGTGAACAGCGGCGTGCACGCCGAGACGCACGACTTCCTCGCGACCGCTCACGAGGACCAGAAGTTCGGCACGCCGCTGGATGCCGCACCGGCGCTGGTCGCGCGGATCCGCGAGATCGACGGACTGGAGTTCACGGGTCTGCACTGCCACATCGGATCGCAGATCTTCGGCGTCGCGGGTTTCCGGGAGTCCGCGGCTCGCGTCCTGGACCTGCACGAGGCGCTGCTCGAGGGAGGGGACGTCCCGCAGCTGAATCTCGGGGGAGGATTCGGCATCGCCTACACGCGCGCCGACACGCCGGAGCCCATCGAACGGCTCGCGGAGGGGATCGTCTCGGCGGTCGCCGACGGATGCAGAGCACGCGGCATCCGCGTGCCCGCGCTGTCCTTCGAACCGGGCCGGTCCATCGTCGGCAACGCCGGAGTGACGCTGTACGAGGTCGGCACGATCAAGGACGTCGCCCTCGAGAACGCGAGTCGGCGCTACGTGAGCGTCGACGGCGGAATGAGCGACAACGCCAGGCCGGCTCTCTACGGCGCCCAGTACTCCGCCCGATTGGCGTCCCGCGCGGGCTTGGGGGACCCCGTCCTGGTGCGCGTGGTCGGGAAGCACTGCGAATCCGGCGACATCGTCGTCGATCACGAGTACCTGCCCGGTGATGTCATCGAGGGCGATCTGCTCGCCGTGGCGGCGACCGGCGCCTACTGCGCACCCCTCTCCAGCAATTACAATCACGTACCGCGCCCGCCCATCGTCGCCGTGGACGGTGGTCGAGCCCGGATCATCGTGCACGGCGAGAACCTCGACGACCTGCTGCGGCGTGATGCCGGCATCGAGCGGTGACCGCCTCCACGCCGGCGGTCCGACACGACTCCCCGCCGTCCGATGCGACCTGGACCCGACCCGAACCCGACGTGCTGAGGAGCGCAGATGACTGACTACCGACGACTTCGCGTGGCCCTGCTGGGAGCAGGTGCCGTGGGCTCGCATGTGGCGGACCTGCTGCTGCGCCACGGAGACGAGCTCGCCGACAGGGCCGGTGCGCGGCTGGAGCTCGCCGGAATCGCCGTGCGCGACGTGGACGCGCCGCGGGACGTGGAGCTTCCGCGTGAGCTGTACACGACGGACGTGGAGCCGCTCATCACCGGCGCCGACATCGTGATCGAGCTGATGGGCGGCATCGAGCCCGCCCGTTCGCACATCCTGCTCGGCCTCGGATCCGGCGCCGACGTGGTCACCGCCAACAAGGCGCTGCTGGCCACGCATGGCCCCGAGGTCTTCGAAGCCGCCGACCGCGTGGGCGCCTCGGTGTACTACGAGGCCGCCGCGGCCGGTGCCATCCCGATCATCCGGCCCCTGCGCGACTCGTTGGCGGGGGACCGCGTGGTGCGCATCATGGGCATCGTCAACGGCACGACGAACTACATCCTCGACCGGATGGATTCGGAGGGCGCCGACTTCGCCGACGTGCTCGCCGACGCGCAGCGGCTGGGATACGCGGAAGCCGACCCCACGGCGGACGTCGAGGGCTATGACGCCGCGCAGAAGGCCGCGATCCTGGCATCCCTGGCCTTCCACACCACGGTGCCACTGGATGCCGTGCACCGCGAGGGCATCACCGGCATCACGGCGGACATGATCGAGGAGGCGCGCGACGCCGGACTCGTCATCAAGCTGCTGGCCGTGTGCGAGCGCCTGCGCGAGGACGACGGCGAGTCGATCTCGGTGCGGGTGTACCCCGCCCTCGTCCCTCGCGAGCATCCCCTGGCCTCCGTGCATGGCGCCAACAACGCCGTCTTCGTCGAGGCGGAGGCCGCCGGTTCGCTGATGTTCTACGGTGCCGGCGCAGGCGGAGTGCAGACCGCGTCCGCCGTGCTCGGCGACGTGGTGTCGGCTGCGAGGCGGCACATGGCGGGCGGTACCGGAGTGGGCGAGTCCACGCGGGCCAACCTTCCCATCGTCTCCATCGGGCACGTCGTGACCCGTTACCAGATCACCCTCGAGGTCGCCGACCAGCAGGGCGTCCTGGCCACCATCGCCCTGCTGCTCAGCCAGGGCGGGGTGTCCATCGCGACGCTCGTGCAGACGCCGCTGACGCCGGCAAACGGTCGTCGAGGCACGGCGCGGCTCATCATCGGCACGCACCGCGCCGCCGACAGCGCGCTCAGCGCCGCCGTCGACAGGCTCACCGCCAGCGACGTCGTCGAGCAGGTCGTCTCCGTGCTGCGCGTCGAAGGGGAATGAGGATGAGCGTCACCGTCGTTCCGGGAGACATGGAGCAGGTCGTCTCCGATGCTCCCGCTGTCGAGGGCGCGCTGCGCACGGTCGACGTCACCGTTCCCGCCACGAGCGCGAACCTCGGACCGGGCTTCGACACCCTCGGGCTGGCGCTGAGCATCTACGACTCCGTCACCGTCTCCGCCTTCGACGACGGCCGGCTGGACATCGCCGTCGCGGGGTCCGGGGCGGCCCAGATCCCCACGACGGCGGACAACCTCGTCGTCCGCTCCATCGCGCACGTGTACGCGGACGTCGGGCGGCCGATGCCTGGCCTGCATCTGCGAGCCGTCAACGGCGTGCCGCACGGCCGGGGCCTGGGCTCATCGGGGGCCGCCGTCTCGGCCGGCATCCTCATCGCCAAGGGCCTGCTGGCCGGAGACGTCGAGCTCGATGATCATTCCCTGCTGCGGCTGGCGACGGAACTGGAGGGGCACCCGGACAACGTCGCCCCGGCACTGTTCGGCGGACTGACGATCGCGTGGACGGGCGAGAGCGGACCGCAGCACAAGAAGCTGCTCGTGCATCGCGGCGTGGCTCCGCTGGTGTTCGTGCCCGGCTTCACGATGTCGACATCGCTGGCGCGTTCGCTGCAGCCCCCGCAGGTCTCGCGGGAGGATGCGGTCTTCAACGTGTCGCGCTCGGCGCTGCTGGTCGCCGCGCTCACGCAGAGTCCGGAGCTGCTGCTGGACGCCACCGCCGACAGACTGCATCAGGACTACCGCGGGGCGGCGATGCCGGAGACCCTCCGGCTCGTGCAGGCGCTGCGCGCCGAGGGCTTCGCCGCTGTCGTCTCGGGTGCGGGCCCCAGCGTGCTCGTGCTCGCGGACGGACCGGGCGCCAGACGGCGGGCGGTGGACATCGCCGACGCCGTGACGGACACTCCCTGGGACGCCCATATGCTGGCCGTGGACGTTCGGGGTGGTACAGTTGAACAACGAGCAGAGGGCTCCACGTAATTTCGTGAATCTGGCCCCCTCGCATATCTGCGAAATCCGCACGTGATCCCCAGAGCCATCCAGGTTCTGGCAGGCGGGCGCTCCGCGTCGGCGCGTGTGACACGCGCAGCTTCTGCTGCGCACTCTCTGGATTTGCTCATGTCCCACGACATATGAGGGAGTACTCGTGGAGAATTTCTCCGAGACCCAGAACGATGATCAGGCCGCTCAGGCGGTCGTGACCGAGACGGCACCGGTGCGCAGACGCGCACCGCGGCGGGCCACCACGGCATCCGCCGCCGCGGCTGCCGCGGCCGCCGCTGAGGCGGGTTCCGCGACGGAGGCTCGGCAGCCGTCCGCGGGCGAATCGTCCGCGGGCGGTGACACGACGGTCGCCGACGAGAAGCCGAAGGCACCGCGTCGCAGCCGCGTGAAGAAAGCGGACGCCGATACGCTGGACGTTCCCACCGCGGAGTCCTCCGGCACGGCCTCCGCCGCGCAGACCGCGGCTCCCGCGGCGGACACCGCCGAAGCGCCCGCCAAGCCGGTGCGCAAGCGCGTGTCACGCGCGGCGGGAAAGGCCGCCGCGACGGATGATGCATCCGTTCATGTCAGCGCGTCCGGCGAGGACGGCGACGCCGGTGAGAAGCCCGCCCCGGTGAAGAAGACCTCCGGCCGGAAGAAGGCCGCAGAGCAGGGCGAGACCACCGAGCAGCCGGCATCCGCTCAGGGTGCAGCCGACGAGAAACCGGCCGATGCCGCGGAGGCGCCCGCCAAGCGCTCGTCGCGCAGCAGGAGCAGCAAGGCCGACTCCGCGGACACCGCGTCCGAGTCGAGCGCACCCGCTGCCGAGGGAGCGACCGAGGCCAAGGGCTCCGGAGGATCCGAAGAGACCGCCGAGTCCACGGGCGGCGCAGATGTGAAGGGCGATGCCGAGACCAAGGCCTCCGCAGGCTCCAAGACGCCCCCCGAGGAGTCCGCATCCGCCGAGCAGGGCTCTTCGCAGGGTGAGCAGGACCCCTCGGACGGCGACGGCTCCGAGGGATCGGGTCGCGGTCGCGGACGCAACCGCAGTCGCAGCCGCGGTCGCGGCGGCAACGGCAACGGCCAGAGCAACCAGAACAACGGTCACGGCGGGCAGCACGACAACGGTCACGGCGATGACGAGCACGGATCGGGCCGCACCCGCCAGCGCAACAAGCGCCGCGGCGGAGGCAACCAGAACGCAGACGAGTTCGACACCGAGATCGGTGTGGACGACGTGCTGATCCCCGTCGCGGGGATTCTCGACGTCCTGGACAATTACGCCTTCGTGCGCACGACCGGCTACCTGGCCGGAGCCAGCGACGTCTACGTCTCTCTCGGACAGGTCAAGAGGTACAACCTGCGCAAGGGCGACGCGATCGTCGGCGCCATCAAGCAGCCGCGCGAGGGCGAGCAGCAGGGGCGTCAGAAGTACAACGCCCTGGTCAAGGTCGACTCGATCAACGGTCTCTCGCCGGAGGACGCGGGAAAGCGCGTCGAGTTCGGCACGCTCACCCCGCTGTACCCGCAGGAGAGGCTGCGTCTGGAGACCGCCCCGGAGAAGCTCACCCAGCGCATCATCGACCTGGTCGCCCCGATCGGGAAGGGCCAGCGCGGTCTCATCGTCGCGCCCCCCAAGGCGGGCAAGACCATCGTGCTGCAGCAGATCGCGAACGCCATCGCGCAGAACAACCCCGAGGTGCACCTCATGGTCGTGCTCGTCGACGAGCGCCCGGAAGAGGTCACGGACATGCAGCGTACGGTCAAGGGCGAGGTCATCGCCTCGACCTTCGACCGTCCCGCCGAGGACCACACCACGGTCGCCGAGCTCGCCATCGAGCGCGCCAAGCGACTGGTCGAGCTGGGCCGCGACGTCGTCGTGCTGCTGGACTCGATCACCCGCCTCGGTCGCGCCTACAACATCTCGGCCCCGGCATCCGGTCGCGTGCTGACCGGCGGAGTCGATGCCTCGGCGCTGTACCCGCCCAAGCGCTTCTTCGGCGCTGCGCGCAACATCGAGAACGGCGGGTCGCTGACCATCCTCGCCACCGCGCTCGTGGAGACCGGGTCCAAGATGGACGAGGTCATCTTCGAGGAGTTCAAGGGCACCGGCAACAGCGAGCTGCGCCTCTCTCGCGCGCTGGCGGACAAGCGCATCTTCCCGGCCGTGGACGTCAACGCGTCCAGCACGCGCCGCGAGGAGATGCTGCTCTCGACCGACGAGGTGAAGATCACCTGGAAGCTCCGCCGCGCCCTCGCGGGTCTGGATCCGCAGCAGGCGCTGGAGGTCGTGCTCGGAAAACTGAAGGAGACCGGCTCGAACGTCGAGTTCCTGTTCCAGATGCAGAAGTCCGTCCCGGCACCCGGCTCGACCGGTTCCTCGCACGCGCACGAGAACAGCATCCGCTGATCGCGCTCCCGTGTTCGAGTCCGTTCAGACGCTGATCGACGAGCACCGTCGGGTCCAGGAGGAGCTCTCCGATCCGGCGGTGCACGCCGACGCCGCACGGGCGAAGCGGGTCAACCGGCGCTACGCCGAGCTCAGCCGGATCGTCACCGCCCACGAGGCGTGGCGGGCGGCGGAGGAGGACCTGGACGCCGCGCGCGAGCTCTCCCGCGAGGACGAGGCCTTCGCCGAGGAGATCCCGGCCCTCGAGGAGGAGCTGCATGTCGCGCAGGAGCGGTTGCGCAGGCTGCTGATCCCACGGGATCCGGACGATGCGCGCGACGTGATCATGGAGATCAAAGCCGGCGAGGGCGGTGCGGAGTCCGCGCTGTTCGCCGCCGACCTGCTGCGGATGTACATCCAGTACGCGACGCATCAGGGCTGGAAGACCGAGCTGCTCGAGCGCAACGAATCCGACCTCGGCGGCTACAAGGACGTCCAGGTCGCCATCAAGGGCT
Source organism: Microbacterium soli (assembly GCF_039539005.1). Taxonomy (NCBI): domain Bacteria; kingdom Bacillati; phylum Actinomycetota; class Actinomycetes; order Micrococcales; family Microbacteriaceae; genus Microbacterium; species Microbacterium soli. The sequence goes on along the minus strand of NZ_BAABCP010000001.1, from coordinate 189,499 downwards.
CCTCGTCCGACCCGTCTCAGGGCGTCTGGGCGCACCTCAAGTACGAAGGCGGCGTCCATCGTGTGCAGCGCGTGCCCGCCACCGAGTCGCAGGGGCGCATCCACACCTCCACGACGGGTGTGCTGGTGTTCCCCGAGGTCGACGAGCCGGAGGAGATCCACATCGATCCGAACGACCTGAAGATCGACGTGTACCGCTCCTCCGGCCCCGGTGGCCAGTCGGTGAACACGACCGACTCGGCCGTGCGGATCACGCACCTGCCGACGGGGATCGTCGTGTCGATGCAGAACGAGAAGTCGCAGCTGCAGAACCGCGAGGCGGGTATGCGGGTGCTGAGAGCACGGCTGCTGGCGAGGCAGCAGGAAGAGCTGGAGGCCGCGGCATCCGACGCCCGTCGCTCGCAGATCCGCGGCATGGACCGCTCCGAGCGCATCCGCACGTACAACTTCCCGGAGAATCGCATCGCCGATCACCGCACCGGCTACAAGGCCTACAACCTCGATCAGGTGATGGACGGCGCGCTCGGACCGGTCATCGAGTCGTGCATCGAGGCGGACGAGGCGCACCGCCTCGCGGCCCTCGGCGGCGACCCGGACTGATCGGGCCCGACGACCCGCGCCCCGGGAGGTCCGGAGCTCAGATCGAGTAGTCGGGGGCGGACAGCAGTGCGCGCACGCTCTCGTCGGCGTCACGCGGACGCGCCGTGGCCGGGACGCCCACCAGGACGCTGTCCGCCGGCGCGTCGTGGATGACGACGGCGTTCGCGCCCACGGCCGAGCGCGCGCCGATGACGACCGGCCCGAGGATCTTCGCCCCCGCGCCGACGGCCACACCGTCCTCGAGGGTCGGATGCCGCTTGCCGGAGTCCCGCGTGCGGCCGCCGAGCGTGACGCCGTGGTACAGCATGACGTCGTCCCCGATCTCCGCCGTCTCACCGACCACGACACCCATGCCGTGATCGATGAAGAAGCGCCGGCCGATCCGCGCGCCGGGATGGATCTCGATCCCGGTCAGCCATCGTGTCAACTGCGACCCCGCCCGAGCGGGCAGACGCAGTCCCCGGCGCCACAGCGCGTGCCAGACGCGGTGGGCCCAGATGGCGTGCAATCCGGGGTACAGCAGCGCCACCTCCAGGCCGCTCCGGGCGGCGGGATCACGCCTGCGCGCCGCGGCGATGTCCTCTCGCGCGTGTCGGAGCGCCCGGGAGATGATGCTCATGTCCGATCGTCAGGCCTTCGGCTTCTCGCGCGGCTTGTCGCGCAGGTCCTCGAACAGTGCGGTGGAGATGTAGCGCTCGCCCGTGTCGGGCAGGACCACGACGATGGTCTTCCCGGCGCTCTCGGGGCGCTCGGCGATCCTCAGCGCCGCCGACACCGCCGCTCCGGCGGACATGCCCACGAGCATGCCCTCCTTGGCCGCGAGCTCACGCGCAGTGTGCAACGAGTCCTCGTACTCGACCGGATACACCTCGTCGAGCACATCACGGTCGAGGACGTCGGGGACGAAGTTCGGGCCGATGCCCTGGATGCGGTGCGGGCCGGGGTGCCCCTCGCTGAGCACGGGGGAGTCCTTCGGCTCGACGGCCACCACCTTCACATCCGGCTTGACGGCCTTCAGCGCCTGGCCGATCCCGGTGACGGTACCGCCGGTTCCGACTCCGGCGACGACGACGTCGACCTCTCCGTCGGTGTCGCGCAGGATCTCCTGTCCGGTGGTCTCACGGTGGATGCGCGGGTTGGCCTCGTTCTCGAACTGGCGCACCCACACGGCGCCGGGGTTGTCGGCGATGACCTGCTGGAGAGCCTCGATCGACCCGGTCATGCCCTTGTGCGGGTCGGTGAGCACGATCTCCGCGCCGAACGCGCGCAGCAGGACGCGGCGCTCCTTCGACATCGAGCCGGGCATGGTGAGGATCACGCGGTAGCCGCGGGCTGCTCCGACCATCGCGAGGGCGATGCCGGTGTTGCCGCTGGTGGCCTCGACGATCGTGCCGCCGGGCTTGAGCTGTCCGGATGCCTCGGCCGCGTCGACCATGGCGATGCCGATGCGGTCCTTGACGCTGGAGGCGGGGTTGTAGAACTCCAGCTTGGCGAGGATGGTCGCATTCAGGCCCTCGGTGATGCGGTTCAGCCGCACCAGCGGGGTGTCGCCGAATGCAGTGGTGATGTCGGAATGGATGCCGGCCATGGCGGGCCTTTCGTCGGGGTGTCCAGTGAACAGCGTCTTCAGCCTACGATGTGCGGCCTGTGCGACAGCGGAATGTGACCGGCCCGCACGCGCCTACGCTGGGAGGATGCCCGACTCGCTCTCCGCGCGCCTGCGCGCCGTCGCCCAGCAGCTCGCCGACGCCGGCATAGGCGATCCCCTCGTCGATGCCGAGCTGCTGATGGGACACGTGCTCGGACTCGGCCGTGGCGCGCTGCAGGCCGCCGTCGTCCGCGGCGACGGGATCGGCGGGGCGGATGCCGCGCGGCTGGACGAACTCGCGGCGCGCCGGGCGGCGCGCGAGCCGCTGCAGCACCTCACCGGCATCGCCGCGTTCCGCCATCTGGAGCTGCAGGTCGGGCCCGGGGTCTTCGTGCCCAGGCCCGAGACCGAGACGGTCGTGCAGATCGCGATCGACGCCCTGCTGGCCAGCGGCTCGCCCGCCCCCGTCGCCATCGACCTGGGCACCGGCAGCGGGGCGATCGCACTGGCGATGGCGACGGAGGTGCCGTTCGCCCGCGTGTTCGCCGTCGAGCGCTCCGTCACCGCGTACGCCTGGGCGGAGCGCAACACCGCGGACGCGGAGAACCTCACGCTCGTGCTGGGCGACCTCGCCACGGCGTTCGAGGAGCTGCGCGGCACGGCATCCGTCGTCATCTCGAACCCGCCGTACGTGCCGGACGACGCCATCCCGCGCGACCCGGAGGTGCGGCTGCACGACCCGGCCGAGGCGCTGTACGGCGGGCCGGACGGCCTGGACGTCATCCGTGTGATCAGCCGGCGCGCGCGGGAGCTGCTGCATCCCGGCGGTCAACTGGTGCTCGAGCACGGCGAGAGCCAGGGGGCCGCGATCCGTGCGCTGCTGGAGGCCGACGGGTGGCGGTCCACCGCCACGCACGAGGATCTCACCCGCAGGGACAGGGCGACCACGGCGCTGCGCCGCTGAGGGGGCTCCCCGCACGCGTCGAGCGCGCGCACGCATGACCGTCGGACCACCACCGTAGAATGAGCACGCCATGTCAACTGTCTTCGATTGCCGCGACGAGGCGCAGATCCTCGCCGGTATGCGTCACGCCCGCCAGGCCATCGCCCGCGGCGAGCTGATCGTCCTTCCCACCGACACGGTGTACGGCGTCGCCGCCGATGCCTTCTCACCGGCCGCCGTACGGCGTCTGCTGGAGGCCAAGGGTCGCGGCCGGGAGATGCCACCGCCCGTGCTCGTCGCCGGACAGGAGATGATGACCGCCCTCGTGGAGGCGGTCCCGGATGCCGTGCAGAAGCTCGTCGACGCCTTCTGGCCCGGTGGACTGACGATCGTGATGCCGTCGCAGCCGTCGTTGACGTGGGACCTGGGGGAGACGAAGGGCACTGTCGCGGTCCGCATGCCCGACAGTCGCATAGCCCTGGAGCTGCTCGCCGAGACCGGTCCGCTGGCGGTGTCCAGCGCCAACCTCACCGGCCGAGACGCGGCGGTCATCGCGGCGGACGCGCAGGAGATGCTGGGCGATTCCGTGGCCGTCTACCTCGAGGAGGGGTACCGCGACAGCGGCATCCCCTCGACCATCGTCGACGCGACCTCGCTGGTCGGCGGGGACGAGGCGACGATGCGGACGGTGCGCATCCTCCGCGAGGGCGCCGTCACCCGCGAGCGGCTCGAGGAGGTTCTCGGCGATCTGCTGGAGCCGGCCGAGCAGACGGAGGAGGACGAGGCCGTCGAGGCTGCGGCGGGCGCGGCGGACACAGGCGGCGGAAGTCCGGTCGACGAAGAGTGAAGCAGTACCTGTTCACGGTCATCCTCACGGCATCGATCGCCTTCGCGCTGACGTGGGCGGTCTGGCGGCTGAGCCTGAGGTTCAAGCTGTATCCGGGCATCCGCGAACGCGACGTGCACAAGACGCCCAAGCCGAGGCTGGGCGGTGTGGCGATGTTCGTCGCGATCGCCTCGGCCATCGTCATCTCGGCGGCGAACCCCTTCTTCGAGCGGATGTGGTCTCCGCCGCACACGCTGTGGTCGATCCTCCTCGCGACGGCCGTGATCGCCATCGTCGGCGTGATCGACGATCTGTGGGACCTGGACTGGATGATCAAGCTGGCCGCGCAGTTCCTGGCCGCCGGCATCATCACCGCGGGCGGCGGGCTCCAGGTGCTGTCGCTGCCGGTGGGGGACATGATCCTCGTCTCCCCGTGGGTCAGCGTCTCGATCACCATGCTCGCCATCGTCGTCGTGATGAACGCCGTGAACTTCATCGACGGGCTCGATGGTCTGGTCGCCGGCGTGTGCCTGATCGCCAATGGCATCTTCTTCGTCTACTCGTACATCCTCACCCGCGACTCCGGCGCGACGAGCTACTTCAATCTCGCGACGTTCCTGGCCGCGGTGCTCATCGGTGCGTGCGCGGGCTTCCTGCCGTTCAACTGGAGCCCGGCGAAGATCTTCATGGGCGACTCCGGTGCGCTCGTGCTGGGACTGCTGATGGCGACCTCGGCCATCGCCGTGACGACGCAGGGCGACGTCAACGCGTTCGATCCGGAGCGCTTCGGGCGCTCCCAGCTCCTGGGCGCGTTCATCCCCATCGTGCTTCCGGTGGTGATCGTCATACTGCCACTGCTGGACTTCGTGCTGGCGGTTTTCCGCCGCATGCGCGCGGGGAAGTCGCCGTTCGCTCCCGACCGCAAGCATCTGCACCACCGGATGCTGGATCTCGGCCACCGTGATCGCGATGTCGTCCTCGTGTTCTACGCCTGGACGGCGGTGATCTCGTTGGGCGTGCTGCTGATGTACATCGCCACGCGACAGGACTGGCCCGGCGGCTACATCGTCGGCATCGTGTTCGGGGCCATCGGCACGGCCGCCTGCCTGGTCGTCACTCTCATGCCGTCCAGACACCGTCTGACCGCCCACCCCGTACAGCCACCGGCATCCTCGGCGCCGCCCGAGAACGGGGCCTCGGAGCCCGCTGCTCCGCCGACCCCGCTGCCGGATTCCGCCGACTCGACACCCACGGAGCCCCGATGACCCCGAACCCCGTCTCCAGCACGCCGATCCTGCGGCGCACACTGACCTGGTCGGCCTTCGCCGCCCTCGCCCTGGCGGTGATCGCCGGGGGGATCGGCATGGCCGTCGCCGGCATCGACGGGCTGTGGAGCGGCCTGGTCGGGGTGCTGCTGGCCTTCCTCTTCCTCGGGATCACGGGCGCGAGCATCCTGTTCGCCAACCGCTGGTTCGGCGATGCGCTGTACGTACCGATCTTCTTCGCGATCGTCCTGGGCGGCTGGCTCATCAAGCTCGTCCTGTTCTTCGTGGTGATGGTCGTCATCAGCGGTCAGCCGTGGGTCGTGCCGCTCGTGCTGTTCATCTCGCTCATCGCCGGTGTGCTGGTCTCGCTCGTCGTCGACGTCATCGTCCTGACCCGGATGCGACTGCCGCACGTCAGCGATGCCGAGCTGCCCGCGCGATCGGACGATGACGCGTCCTGAGCGGCTCTCAGTGTTTGCTAAGCTGTTCTCGTCCCCCGGGACGCGCTGTGATCTCCGCAGGTCGTGCCGTCCACTGGTGGGCGACCATCCGTCCCTACGCATCGGCTCGCTTCCGGTGCTACGAAGCTGGAGCCGCAACGTTGACTCAAGCCGTGTCTCTCCTTGCCGCCGCGTCTGAGGGTCCCACGTTCCATCCGCCGACGATCTGGGACTTCTTCCCTCCCGTCATCGCCTTCGAGAACACGCCCTTCGCCTTCAGCAGGATCACGCTCGCGCAGATCCTCGCGACGGTCATCCTCGTGCTCGTGTTCTGGCTGGGCACGCGCCGCCTGCGCCTGGTCCCCGGCCGCTTCCAGAGCATCGTCGAGATGGGCTTCGACTTCGTCCGCGGCGGCATCGCGCACGACCTGCTCGGGCGCAAGGACGGCGACCGCTACCTTCCGATCCTGATGACGATCTTCTTCATGATCCTGTTCATGAACCTCACCGGCATCATCCCGGGGATCAACATCGCCGGCACGTCGATCATCGCGGTACCGCTGCTGCTGGCCATCGTCTCCTACATCACCTTCATCTACGCCGGTGTGCGCAAGAGCCCCAAGGGCTTCGTGCGCAACTCGCTGTTCCCCTCCGGGATCCCGGTGTTCCTGCAGTGGTTCGTCGCCCTGCTGGAGTTCCTCTCGACCTTCATCATCCGCCCCGTCACGCTCATCCTGCGTCTGCTGATGAACATGATGGTCGGACACCTGATGCTGGTGCTGTTCTTCTCCGCCACGCAGTTCTTCGTCTTCGGCCTCAGCGGCTGGTGGGCGAGCCTGGGAGTCTTCACCGGAGCCTTCGGGCTCGCCTTCACCCTGTTCGAGGTCATCGTGGCCGTCCTGCAGGCCTACATCTTCGCCATCCTGACTGCGGTCTACATCCAGCTCGCAATCGCCGACGAACACTGAGGGGACAGGCATCGCCTGCCCACCCGATTGAAAGGAAAACACCCGTGGACGCAACTACGGTTCTCGCAGCTGTCAACGGCTCGATCGCGACGGTCGGCTACGGCCTCGCCGCCATCGGCCCCGGCATCGGCATCGGCATCGTCGTCGGAAAGACGATCGAGGGTGTCGCCCGTCAGCCCGAGCTCGCCGGCCGCCTGCAGGTCCTGATGTGGATCGGTATCGCCTTCATCGAGGCATTGGCCTTCATCGGCATCGCCACCGGCTTCATCTTCGGTTACAACTGACCCGCCACTCCGACAGGTAAGGAGACAGGATGCTCAACGCTCTTGTCACTGCTGCGGAAGAGGCACCGAGTCCGCTCATCCCGCAGCCGTACGACATCTTCTGGTCGGCGATCTGCTTCGTCATCATCCTCGTGGTGTTCTGGAAGGTCGCGATTCCCAAGCTCGTCGCGATGCTCGACGAGCGCGCTGCGGCGATCGAGGGCAACATCGCCAAGGCCGATGAGGCTCAGAAGCAGGCCGAGGCCGCGTTGGAGGAGTACACCCGCCAGCTCGCCGAGGCGCGCGCCGAGGCCGGGGAGATCCGTGAGGCCGCCCGTGAGGACGGCAAGAGGATCGTCTCCGAGGCGAAGGAGAACGCCATCGCCGAGGCGGCGCGAGTGACCGCCGCCGCGACCGCGCAGATCGAAGCCGAACGCCAGGCCGCGTTCGTGTCCCTCCGCAGCGAGGTCGGCACGCTCGCGATCGACCTCGCCGGCGGCGTGGTGGGGGAGACCCTCACCGACGACGCCCGCGCGACGGCCGTCGTGGATCGCTTCCTGGCCGACCTCGAGAAGGCAGCCAAGTAATGGGCAGCGCGACCACTCAGGCACTCGCGGCATCCGCGGATGCGCTTGCCGCAGCGTCAGGCGTCACCCTCGACACCGCGGCGGAGCTGTTCGCAGCCGGCCGGGCGATCGGGGACTCGGCCCAGCTGAGCGGCGCGCTCGCCGACCCCACCGCGTCTGCTCAGGCGCGCACCGCGCTGGTCTCGAGCGTGTTCGCCGAAGCCTCGGCTCCGGTGCGCATGCTGCTGACGGTCGTGGCCGGCGAGCGCTGGTCCCGTGCGTCCGATCTCGTCGACGGCGTCGAGGAGCTCGCGATCCGGGCGGCCGCCGTGTCCGCGGCGAAGGACGATGTGGCGGGCGAGCTGTTCGGCTTCTCGCGCATCGTCGCAGCCGACCCGGAGTTCGAACTCGCACTGGGCAGTCGCCTCGGCGACGCCGATGCCAAGGCCGCCCTCGTCGAGCAGGTGCTCGGCGGCCGAGCGGCCCCCGCGACGGTGCTCATCGCCTCCTCGCTGGTGCGCCGGCCCCGTGAGCGCCGGGTGCGCCAGCTCATCAGTCGCGCCATCGACATCGTCTCCGCGCAGTCCGGGCGCACGGTCGCGACCGTGTTCACGGCCACGCCGCTCGCCGACGCGCAGGAGACGCGTCTTCGTGACGCTCTGGCACGCCGTTACGGGGGCGAGATCTCCGTGAACCAGGTGATCGACCCCGAGGTCGTCGGGGGTCTGCGCGTGCAGATCGCCGATGACGTCATCGACGGCAGCATCTCCGCCCGTCTCGCAGAACTCCGTCAGAAGCTCGCGAGCTGACACAGACTGGCGCGGGGAACCGCGCACACCAGACACACAAAGGGAAGACAATGGCAGAACTATCGATCAGCCCCGACGTCATCCGTGACGCGCTGAAGAATTTCGCGGCCGCCTACGAGCCCAGCGCCGCCGTGGCGACCGAGGTCGGGACCGTCATCGACGCGGCCGACGGCATCGCCCACGTCGAGGGGCTGCCCGGCGTCATGGCCAATGAGCTCGTCACCTTCGCCGACGGCACCAAGGGCCTGGCGTTGAACCTCGACGAGCATGAGATCGGCGTGGTCGTCCTCGGTGACTTCACCGGCATCGAGGCCGGGCAGGAGGTCACCCGCACCGGCGAGGTCCTCTCCGTTCCGGTCGGTGACGGCTACCTCGGCCGAGTCGTCGACCCGCTCGGCAACCCCATCGACGGGCTCGGTGCCATCGCCACCGATGGTGTGCGCGAGCTCGAGCTGCAGGCGCCCGGTGTCATGCAGCGCAAGTCGGTGCATGAGCCCATGCAGACCGGCATCAAGGCCATCGACGCCATGATCCCCGTCGGTCGCGGACAGCGTCAGCTGATCATCGGCGACCGCCAGACGGGCAAGACCGCGCTGGCGATCGACACGATCATCAACCAGAAGGCCAACTGGGAGTCCGGCGATGTCAACAAGCAGGTGCGCTGCATCTACGTCGCCATCGGCCAGAAGGGCTCGACCATCGCCTCGGTGAAGGGCGCGCTCGAGGAAGCCGGGGCCCTGGAGTACACCACGATCGTGGCGGCACCCGCGTCCGACCCCGCCGGCTTCAAGTACCTCGCCCCGTACACCGGCTCGGCCATCGGCCAGCACTGGATGTACGACGGCAAGCACGTGCTGATCGTGTTCGACGACCTGTCCAAGCAGGCCGAGGCGTACCGAGCCGTGTCGCTCCTCCTGCGTCGTCCGCCGGGGCGCGAGGCCTACCCGGGTGACGTCTTCTACCTGCACTCCCGTCTGCTGGAGCGTTGCGCGAAGCTGTCCGATGAGCTCGGCGCCGGTTCGATGACGGGTCTGCCCATCATCGAGACCAAGGCCAATGACGTCTCGGCGTACATCCCGACCAACGTGATCTCCATCACCGACGGCCAGATCTTCCTGCAGTCCGACCTGTTCAACGCCAACCAGCGTCCTGCCGTCGACGTCGGCATCTCGGTCTCCCGAGTCGGCGGTGACGCACAGGTCAAGTCGATCAAGAAGGTTTCGGGAACGCTGAAGCTCGAACTCGCGCAGTATCGTTCGCTCGAGGCGTTCGCGATGTTCGCCTCCGACCTCGACGCCGCCTCGCGTCGTCAGCTGGCACGCGGTGCGCGCCTGACCGAGCTGCTCAAGCAGCCGCAGTACTCGCCGTACCCGGTGGAGGAGCAGGTCGTCTCGATCTGGGCCGGCACCAACGGCAAGCTCGACACCATCGAGGTCGAGGACGTGCTGCGCTTCGAGCGCGACCTGCTCGACTACCTGCGTCGCAACACGAGCATCCTCGAAACCCTGCGCGAGACGAACGTCCTCGACGACGACACCGTCGCGGAGCTCGACAAGCAGACCGATGCCTTCATTCTGGAGTTCCAGGGCGGCAAGGGGCAGCCCATCGGCGCCCCCGGCCACGAGGAGCACGCCGCCGCCGAGGCGGAGGATGTCAACCAGGAGAAGATCGTCAAGGGTCGTCGCGCGTAATCGCGTGAGGTACTGATTCATGGGCGCTCAACTCAGGGTCTACAAGCAGAAGATCTCTTCTGCTCAGACGACCAAGAAGATCACGAAGGCGATGGAGCTCATCGCGGCTTCGCGCATTCAGAAGGCCATGGCGCGCGTCAAGGCGTCCACGCCCTTCGCGCGTGCCGTGACGAGGGCCGTGTCCGCCGTCGCGACGCACTCGAACGTCGACCATCCGCTCACCCGCGAACCCGAGAGGATCACCCGCTCCGCGGTCGTCATCTTCTCCTCGGACCGCGGGCTGGCGGGAGCCTTCAACTCGCAGATCCTCCGTGAGGGTCTCGAAGTCGCGGAGCTGCTGCGCGAGCAGGGCAAGGAGCCGGTGTTCTACCTGGTGGGCCGCAAGGCCGTCGGCTACTTCCAGTTCCGCGGCATCGCGTCCGCGGCGGAGTGGACGGGCGACACCGACACGCCGTCCTTCCACACCGCGGAGGAGATCTCGCACACGCTGCTGGACGCCTTCTCCCGTGGGGGCGAGGGCGGCGGTGTCGACGAGATCACGCTGGTGTACAACCGCTTCGTCAGCATGATGACGCAGTCGCCGGAGAACGTGCGACTGCTGCCGTTGGAGATCGCGGAGGCCGATGACTCGGAGGCGGGCAGCACCGTGTACCCGCTGTACGAGTTCGAACCCGACGCCGAGACCGTGCTGGACGCGATCCTGCCGGTGTACATCCAGAGCCGCGTGTTCAACGCACTGCTGCAGTCCTCTGCCGCCAAGCAGGCCGCGACGCAGAAGGCGATGAAGTCGGCCAGCGACAACGCCGACAAGCTGATCACCGACTACACCCGCCTGCGCAACAACGCGCGCCAGGCCGAGATCACCCAGCAGATCGCCGAGATCGTCGGTGGCGCCGACGCACTGGCATCCAGCTGACAGACACCCAGGAGAGAGACGAAGAAATGACCCCCACCGCTACGGCTGACCAGCCCGCGACCGCGGTCGTCGGGCGCGTCGCCCGCGTCAACGGTCCGGTTGTCGACATCGAGTTCCCGCACGACTCGATCCCCGACATCTACAATGCGCTGAAGACCGACATCACCACGGGCGACCACTCGTCCGAGATCACCCTCGAGGTCGCCCAGCACCTCGGCGACGACCTGGTTCGTGCGATCGCCCTGAAGCCCACGGACGGCATCGTCCGTGGCCAGGAGGTCCGCGACACGGGAGCCGCCATCTCGGTGCCCGTCGGCGACGTCACCAAGGGCAGGGTGTTCAACGTCATCGGCGAGGTCCTCAATGCCGAGCCCGGCGAGCAGATCGAGATCACCGAGCGCTGGCCGATCCACCGCAAGGCGCCGAACTTCGACCAGCTCGAGTCGAAGACCACCATGTTCGAGACCGGCATCAAGTCGATCGACCTCCTCACCCCGTACGTGCAGGGAGGGAAGATCGGCCTGTTCGGCGGCGCGGGCGTCGGCAAGACCGTCCTCATCCAGGAGATGATCCAGCGCGTCGCGCAGGACCACGGCGGCGTGTCGGTGTTCGCGGGCGTCGGCGAGCGGACCCGTGAGGGCAACGACCTCATCCACGAGATGGACGAGGCGGGCGTCTTCGACAAGACCGCCCTCGTCTTCGGCCAGATGGACGAGCCGCCGGGGACGCGTCTCCGCGTCGCCCTGTCGGCCCTGACCATGGCGGAGTACTTCCGCGATGTGCAGAAGCAGGACGTGCTGCTGTTCATCGACAACATCTTCCGCTTCACGCAGGCCGGTTCCGAGGTGTCCACGCTGCTGGGCCGCATGCCCTCCGCCGTGGGCTACCAGCCGAACCTGGCCGACGAGATGGGCCTCCTGCAGGAGCGCATCACGTCGACCCGTGGTCACTCGATCACCTCGCTGCAGGCGATCTACGTGCCGGCTGACGACTACACCGACCCGGCGCCGGCGACCACGTTCGCACACCTCGACGCGACGACCGAGCTGAGCCGTGAGATCGCGTCGAAGGGTCTGTACCCCGCCATCGACCCGCTGACCTCCACGTCGCGGATCATGGACCCGCGCTACCTGGGCGACGACCATTACCGCGTGGCCACCACGGTCAAGCAGATCCTGCAGAAGAACAAGGAACTGCAGGAGATCATCGCGATCCTCGGTGTCGACGAGCTCTCGGAAGAGGACAAGATCGTCGTGTCCCGCGCACGTCGCATCCAGCAGTTCCTCTCGCAGAACACCTACATGGCCAAGAAGTTCACCGGCGTCGAGGGCTCGACGGTCCCGCTGAAGGAGACCATCGAGTCGTTCGATGCGATCTGCCGCGGCGACTTCGACCACGTCGCCGAGCAGGCGTTCTTCAACGTCGGCGGCATCTCGGATGTGGAAGAGGCCTGGGCGAGGATCCAGAAGGAGAACGGCTGATCATGGCTCTGCACGTCAGCCTCGTCTCCGCGGATGCGGAGGTCTGGACGGGTGAGGCGACGCTCGTCATCGCCAAGACCGTCGAGGGCGAGATCGGCTTCATGGCCGGTCATGAGCCGGTGCTGGCCATCCTCGCGGAGGGCCAGGTCCGCATCACGCAGGAGGACGGCACGAAGGTGCTCGCGAACGCGCAGGACGGCTTCGTCTCCATGGAGGGCGACGCACTGACGATCGTGGCGGGCAACGCCGCGCTGGTCGCCTGACATCATCGCCTCACGACGCCCGCCGGGTTCGTGCGCACATGCGCCGACCCGGCGGGCGTCGCCGTTCATGGAGAGTACATGAAGATCCTCCTGCCTCCCTCCGAGACCAAGCGTCCGGGTGGCACCGAGCGCCCGTTGGAGCTCGCCCGGCTGGCGCTGCCCGGGCTCACCGCGCAGCGCGAGGCGGTGCTGCACGCGCTCGTCGAGCTGTCCGCTGATCCGGTCGCGGCGCAGCGCGTGCTGGGACTGAGCGATCGACAGGTGGGCGACATCGCGCACAACAGGACGCTGCGCACTGGCCCGACGATGGCCGCCGTGGACCGGTACACCGGTGTCCTGTACGAGGCGCTGGGCGCGGGCTCGCTCGATCGCGCGGCGCGCGCCTGGCTGGGCAGGAACGTCCTCATCCACTCGGCGCCGTTCGGGCCAGTCGGCGCCCTGGACCGGATCCCGCAGTACCGCCTGGCGGCGGGCACGTCGATACCCGGTGTGCCGCCGCTGCGCGGGCACTGGGCGGATGCCGTGTCGGACGCGCTGGGGGATCAGGGGTTCATGCTGGATCTGCGCAGCGAGGCGTACGTCGCCCTCGGGCCGATCCCGGCATCCGTGCCCTCGGCGTACGTGCGCGTCGTGACGGAGGCCGGGCGGGCCCTGAACCACTTCAACAAGAAGGCGAAGGGCGAACTCGTGCGCGCCCTCGCCCTGGCCCGTCCGCGCATCGGGAGCAGCGGCGCGCTGCTGCACTGGGCGCAGTCCCGCGGCGTGCGGCTGCGGGATGCCGGTGGTGAACTCGAACTCGTCGTGGACGGCTGACGCGCCGTCCGATCGTTGCCCTGCTCGGAGCGACCTGGATAGCATGTCGTGTGCGGGGCTGCGGCTTCGCGACGGGGGGCGAGATACGTCTTCCCCGTGACCAGAGAATGTGAGTCTCATGGGTTACGACGATTACGGAATCGGCTTCGGCTATGCCGCCCTCGCCGCATACTTCTTCACCATCTTCCTGATCAGCATCGCCGGGTACGTGCTCAGCGCCTTGTTCCTGATGAAGATCTTCGACAAGGCCGGCGTGCAGGGCAAGTGGCGGGCATGGGTGCCCGTCTACAACCTCATGGTGTTCGCGAAGCTCGGCGACCTTTCGCCCTGGGTCATGCTCGGTGCGATCGTGCTCGCCGTCATTCCCGGCCTGAATTCCATCACCTGGCTGGCGCTCGTCGCCGCGGGTGTGATGGCGGCCTGGCGTGTCGGGCTCAAGCTGCAGAAGGACTGGCCGTGGCTGCTGCTGGCGCTGATCCCGGGTGTCGGTGTGCTGATCTGGCTCGGTATCAACGCCTTCGGCGGGTCGCGCTGGAACACGGCGGTGGCTCCCGCCCCGTGGGCGGGCAACGGCTTCTTCGCGGACCGCACCGCCTGGGACGGCATACCCGCGCAACCGGCTTCCGGTCCGGTTCAGCCGGCACCCGGCTACGGTGCCCCGCAGGGCTACGCCCCGCCCCAGACCGGCTACCCCGCTCAGCCGGGGTACGGCGCACCCGCCCAGCCCGGTTACGGTCAGCCCCAGCCGGGAGCGCCGGTGCCGCCGCCCGCCGCGCCGGGTGCACCGGTCCCACCGCCCGCCGTCCCCCCGGCTCCGCCCGTGCCGCCCGCCGCCCCACCGGCGCCGCCGACCGGACCGGGAACCGAGCCGCCGGCGAATCCCGAGCAGCCCCCGGCGTGATCTGACGGCGGCGCCCCGACAGCGGTCGGGGCGCCGCCGTGTCCGTCCTTCGTCGGTGCGTGCATTCGATACGGTGGAGGAATGGGAATCTCGCAGCGTCGCGTCGGCGCATCCGGTCTGGTCGTCTCCGCCACGGGACTGGGCTGCAACAACTTCGGCCGCAGCGGGACGGTCACGCGCACGATCGAGGGGACTCGGGCGGTCATCGACGCGGCATTGGCGAACGGAGTCTTCTTCTTCGACACCGCCGACATGTACGGCGTGGAGCCCGGGCGCAGCGAGGAACTGATGGGCGAGGCCCTCGCCGGACGCCGCGACAGAGTCGTGCTGGCCACGAAGTTCGGGCACGATCGCGACATGGGATACGACTTCCCCGCCGGCCGGGGTTCGCGGCGCTACGTGAGGCTGGCGGTGGAGCAGTCGCTGCGACGCCTGCGCACGGACTGGATCGACCTGTACCAATTGCATCTGCCGGACCCGCAGACACCCATCGCCGAGACGATCGACGCTCTGGACGAGCTGGTCGACGAGGGGAAGATCCGCTATTACGGGCACTCGAACCTCGACGGCTGGCAGATCGCCGAGGCGGAGTTCACCGCGCGGGCGCGCTCGACCGGCAGGTTCATCTCCGCGCAGAACCACTACTCGCTGCTGGCCCGCGCCTCCGAGCGGGAGGTGCTGCCGGCCGTGAACCGTTACGACCTGGGGTTCTTCCCCTTCTTCCCGCTGAAGAACGGTCTGCTCACCGGCAAGTTCACCCGAGAGGGCGGACCGGCGGGCAGCCGCATCATGGACACCCGGCGGCACATCTGGGCGGACGCCCCATGGGACGCTCTGGAGGCGTACCAGTCCTTCTGCGAGGAGCGTTCGATCACGATGCTGCAGGCGACGTTCGGCTGGCTCCTGGCGCAGCCGGGTGTCTCCAGTGTGATCGCCGGCGCCACGAGCCCCGAGCAGGTGGAGGCGAACGCCCAGGCCGCCGACGCCTGGACCCCGACGGCAGAGGACCTGGCGGAGATCGATCGGCTCTTCCCCCTCCCGGAAGATCCCGCGTCGGTGATGTGAGCGGCTGCTCCACTACCATGAACGTGTATCCCGCAGGGCCTTCGGCCCCTGCTCACCAGTCGGAGATCCACCGTGTCTGAGACGACAACGCAGACGTATCGCGTCAGCGATGAGCTGCGGCTCGCCTGGGCGGGTGCCACGGATCGCGGTCGACGCCGGGAGAACAACCAGGACGCCTTCCTCGCGCGCTTCCCCCTGTTCGTCGTCGCGGACGGGATGGGCGGGCACGCGGGCGGTGAGATCGCCAGCCGGAGCACCATCGCCCGACTGGATGAGATGGTGACCGCCGGCGAGGTCGACGACGACGCCATCCAGGCCGCGCTGCATCGCGCTGTCGATGACATCCATGAGCATCCGGATGCCACCGACGAGGGGACGGGCACCACGCTCACCGGTGCGTTCTTCGATCGGACCGATGACGGCTCCCCGTGCTGGACCGTGCTCAACATCGGCGACTCCCGGGTGTATCTCGAGCGGGAGGACCGTCTCGTGCAGGTCACCACGGACCACTCGGTCGTGCAGGAGTTGATCGCCTCGGGGAAGATCAGTCCAGAGGAGGCCGACGGGCATCCGTACAGCAATGTGATCACCCGGGCCGTCGGGGCCAGCGAACTGGTCGCCCCGGACTACGTCACGCTCGACCTGCGTGACGGCGACCGGCTCGTGATCTGCTCGGACGGACTCACCAAGGAGCTCACAGACTTCGGAATCCTGCACTTCCTGCGGGAGAATGACGATCCCGGTGCGGCTGTCGACGCCATGGTCCATGCGGCGCTCGAGAACGGCGGCCGCGACAACGTCACCCTCATCGTCGTGCGCGTCAGCGTCGACGATTCCTCCTCCACATCCGTCGAATCCGAGGATTGACGGCCTCGGTCTGTGGACAGGACGCCCGGGCGGCCCGGTGTGCGATGCAATGGTGGGCATGGAAGCCACGACGATCGTCCTCCCCTCAGCACCGGATGACCGGAAGCGGACGCCTCTTCCGCTGATGGCGGCCGTCGTCCCCGTCGCCGCCGGCATCGTGCTGTGGCTGGTGACCGGGTCGCTCCTGGCCCTGGCCTTCGCGGCGCTGGGGCCGCTCATGCTGGTCGCCTCCTTCCTGGACGGGATGCGCACCAGGCGGCGCGACAGACGGCGTGCGCGGCAGGAGACGGATGCCGCATGGCAGCGTGCGGAGGCGGAGCTGTCGCGCCTGCACGCCGAGGAGCATGCGACGGCGTGGCGTCGCGAACCGGGAGTCGCGGAATGCCTGCGGGAACCGCCGCTGCGCGGCCTTGACGGACCGGACGGGAGCACGTCGGTGGTGCTGGGACGCGGAACGGGCGTCAGCCGTGTGCAGGCGCGTGGTGGTGAGGACGAACGGTCGCGCGGTTTCCGCGCACGAGCGCAGGAACTGCAGGACGCGCCCGTGACGGTGCCACTCGGCGGCGGCATCTGCATCCGTGCCGCCGAACCCGTCGCGCGGGCCGTCGCCCGCGCGATCGTCGCCCAGCTGTGCCTGCGGTTCAGCACCGCTCAGCTCGCCGTCGGCGGCCCGGAGTCGGAGGCCTGGAGTCTCGACGCGTTCCCGCATGTCGGCAGGCGGCGGGCGGGCTTCCTGCTCGCACTGGGGGAGGGCGGCCCTCGCGCGGGGGCGATCATCTGCATCCGACCTCCGGGGGAGGAGCCGCCGGACGGCGTCACGACCGTGCTGGACTGCGCGAGCCCGGCCCGTGCGCGTGTGCGCACCCCTGCGGGAGAGCGGGAGGTCGCCGCGGAGGCGCTGTCCGCGCAGCAGGCGCGGATCATCGCCCAGGCGCTGTCGAGCCGGGCGGATGCCGAGGTCGCGATCCCGGACAGGATCGGTTACGCCGAACTCGCGCCGGCAGCGCCCACGGGGCTGGCCGCCGTGCTGGGACGAGGGGAACGAGCCGATGCCGTCGTCGATCTCGTCGAGGACGGCCCGCACGCCATCGTGACCGGCATGACGGGGACGGGCAAGAGCGAGCTGCTGACCACCTGGGTCGCCGGCTTGGCGGCGGTTCATCCTCCTGAGGAGCTGGCGTTCGTTCTCGTGGACTTCAAGGGCGGCACGGCTTTCGACCCGTTGCGCGGACTGCCGCACGTGGTGGCCGTCATCACCGACCTCGACGCCGAGGGCGCCAGACGAGGCGTCGGCAGTCTGAGCGCGGAGCTGCGCCGAAGGGAGAAGGTGCTGGCGGAGGCCGAGGTGCGCGATGTGGCCGACTGCCCTGCGTTGTCGCGGCTCGTGATCGTCGTGGACGAGTTCGCCGCGCTGTTGCAGGAGCACCCCGATCTTGGGGCCGTCTTCACGGACGTGGCTGCTCGGGGCCGGGCGCTGGGCATGCACCTCGTGCTGGGCACGCAGCGGGCCAGCGGCGTCATCCGCGATGCGCTGGCGGCCAACTGTCCGCTGCGGATCAGTCTTCGGGTCGCCGAGGCGGGTGACAGTCGCTTCGTGATCGGCTCCGATGCGGCTGCCGAACTCGCCGGCGGGATGGAATCGCGGGGGCTCGCGTACGTGCGCCGTCCCCGCGACGGAGAGGCTGCGGCCGTGCGCATCGCTCTCACCGCTGAGTCGGACCTCGCCGATGTTCGGCGCAGGTGGACGGGCCGTGAGGCGCAGCGCAGCCCGTGGCTGCCGCCGCTTCCCGGGAGGCTCGCTCTTCCGGACTTCGCGCGCTCCGGTGGCGGGCGCGACCGCATCTCGGACGGCGGGCGCACGGTCGTGCTCGGTCGTGCCGACGAGCCGGACCGTCAGCGGCAGCCGTGGATCTCGCTCGCCGAGACGGACGGCCTCGCCGTCATCGGCGGTCCGGGATCGGGGAAGACCACGACCGTGCACGCCATCGCCTCGCAGCTTCCGGATGCGGTCGTGATCCCGGCGGACCCGGAGCACGCCTGGGACGCCGTCGCCGCGCTGTCGTCCGCAGTGCGCGGTCCTGTGCTGTGCGACGACCTGGACGTGCTGCTGGGGCGGTTCCCGCTCGAGCACCAGCAGCTGTTCCTCAGTCGCTGGGAGGACATCGTCCGCGCCCCCGGGCTGACAGTGGTCACACTGTCCCGCGTCGCCGGGCCCGTCGGACGAGTGATCGACGCCCTGCCGCGGAGAGCGCTCCTGCGGCTGACGAGCAAGGTCGAGCACATCGCCGCCGGCGGCGACCCGTCCGCCTTCGACCGACGCAGACCGAGCGGCCGGGCACGACTCGACGGCCTCGAGGTGCAGCTGTGCCTCCCCGACGACACGGCGGCGTCCGCGCCACCGGAACCCATGACGGAGGGCATCTGGAAACCCTCCCGGTCATGCGCGGGCGTCGTCACGCTCTCCAGCGAAGCCACGGGTGCGGCACTGGCGGCGTCGCATCCGGACATGCGCGTCGTCTCACTCGGCGACGGGCTCGACCCGGGTCCTCTCACGGGGAGCACGCGGGCGGAAGCACAGGGACGGGACGCCTCTGCGCAGGGAGCGGACACGGGCACGATCCTGGTCGGTGACCCGGAGCAGTGGCGGGCGAGATGGGCAATCCTGCAGAGCGTGCGCACGACGGGGGAGCTGGTCATCGCCGCGGAGTGCGCGGGCGAGCTGCGGCAGCTCGCCGCGGTGCGGGAGACGCCGCCGTACGCACGGCTGCACGCCGACCGGGCCTGGAGCGTGCTGGCGGGGCATCCGCCGCAGCGGGTGATCCTCGTGTGAGCCCGATCAGAGCCCCGGGGCGGGCCGGATCGCGCCCACCGGCTGTCCGCCGCCGAGCACCGACAGCGGAAGCGCCTCGGCGAGCCGCGCCACGTCCCCGTCATCGAGGGCACTCGCCCTCGCCAGCAGCAGCGCGGCGACGATGGTCGCCGCGCGACCACTGCCGTCGAGCATCTTCAGCGCCACAGTGGCCCCGTTCGGTGCGACCATGACCATGACTCCCTCCGCGCCGCCCTTGGCGAAGACGCCGAGCGTCTCGATCGCGATCGTATCGGACTCGCCGGGGCCGGCGACGGTCCACGGGTTCTCCCGCACCGCACGGACGAGAGTGCCCGCGACGCGGTGCAGGGCGAACGGCGAGCGCTCGGAGGCGGTGCCGATGCGGTGGATGCCGCGGGCGAGACCGGTCAGCGTGATCGCGTGCACGGGCGCGCCGCAGCCGTCGACGGCCGTGTGCGCGATCTTCTCGCCGACCAGACGCTCCACGACCTCGCGGATGTGCACCTGCAGCGGGTGCGACGGGTCGAGATACCCGCGGGTGGGCCAGCCGGTGGCCACGCACGCGCGCAGCATCAGCGCGTGCTTTCCCGAGCAGTTCATCCGGATGCGAGCCTGTTCGGCGTGGTCGGCGATCATGTCTGTCCGCGTCGCCGCGTCGCTCGGCCAGGCCGGGGGACAGGCCAGGTCGTCCTCCGTGAGTCCGCCGGCGGCGAGGATCTCCCGGACCGTGTCGGCGTGCCGATCGGTACCGCTGTGGCTGGCTGTGCCCAGCGCCAGCTGCTCTCCTGTCAGCGAGGCGCCGGCGGTCAGACAGGCCACCGCCTGCAGGGGCTTCAGGCTCGAGCGCGGCAGGATGAGCGCATCCGCGTCGCCGTATCGGGCGGCGATCTCGCCGTCCGGTGTCAGCACGACGGCCGCCCCGGCATGGCGGGACTCCACGAAGCCGTCCCGTTCCACGACGGCGAGTTCGACAGCGTCACGGAAGGTCAGGGTCTCCAGCACCAGACCAGCCTACTGTGCGCGCTCGGCCGGTTCAGGAGATGCGAGACTGGCGGCATGGCACAGCATCCGCTCGGCGAACACCACTATGCACTCACCGTGACCTGGACGGGCAACCGGGGCACCGGCACCAGCGGATACCGCGATTACTCGCGCGACGTGACCATCCGCGTGGACGGGAAGCCGGAGCTGGCGGCATCCGCGGATCGGCCGTTCCGCGGCGACTCCGGCCGGTGGAACCCGGAGGACCTGCTGGTGGCCGCCCTCGCCGAATGCCATCTGCTGTCGTACCTGCACGCGTGCGTCACGGCCGGGGTGGTCGTCACCTCGTACCGCGATGAGGCGACCGGCGTCATGCGGGAGGACGGCAGGGGCGCCGGCGCGTTCACGGAGGTGATGCTGCATCCGCGGGTGACCGTCGCCGACGAGTCCATGCTCGGTGCGGCGCGGCAGGCGCACCACCAGGCGCATGAGTGGTGCTTCATCGCCAATTCCGTGAACTTCCCGGTGCGGCACGAGGCGACGATCACCGTCGGATGATCACCGCCCGGCGTGCACGCGACCGGTGGCGAACCGCCGGGGGTCAGCGCCGCTCGTGGGGGAGCGCCTGCTTGATCTTGTCGATCGGGCCCTGCGCGGGCGGCTCGTTGTACACCCCGGCGAGTTCCTGCCCGCTGAGGCCGTGGATGGCCGACATGATCTCGTCGGTGGCCAGGCGACGCGCCTTGCCGCTCGCGGCGGCGCCGTGCCGGGAGACATCGATCGGCGCTCCGAAGCGCACCGTGACGCGTTCGCGCAGTGACGGCATCCGAGCACCCACGGGCATCACCCGGTCGGTGCCGATGAGGCCGACGGGCACGACCGGCGCCCCGGTCTGCAGGGCGAGGAAGGCCACCCCCGTGCGTCCGCGGTACAGCCTGCCGTCCGTCGAGCGGGTCCCCTCCGGATACAGCGCGACGGCCAGACCGTCGTCGAGAAGCCGGCGCTGCTGGTCCAGAGCGTCCAGCGCGGCCTGCCCGGCGCCGCGGCGCACCGGGATCGCGCCCACCGAGGTGAAGAACTCGCGCGACAGCGCGCCCTTCAGCCCCGTCCCCTCGAAGTAGCTGGACTTCGCGAGGAAATGCACGGGGCGCGGCGCGGCGATGGGGATCGCCATCGAGTCGATGAACGACAGATGATTGCTGGCGAGGATCACGGCACCGTGCTGGGGGACGTTCTCGCGCCCCTCGATGCGCGGACGGTAGATGACCCTGGCCAGCGGCCGCGCGATCATGCGGCCCACCGCGTACCTGAACCCGGCATGTCGGGGGGAGTGCGATTCCGGATCGTGCTCGGATTCGGCCGACTGCTCAGAGCTCATCAGGCGAGTTTATCCAGCGGTGCATGCCGACATCGGAATGTCGATCGACGTTCAGGTGCGGCAAAGCCGGATGCGGGAGGATGGGCGGGTCCCTTCAGCGATTCCGAGGTCCCCCTGTGCGTCTGCGTCCCCTGGCTCTTCTCTCCACTCTCGCGGCGTCGGCGCTGCTCCTGGCAGGATGCGCGGGCGGCCCCGAGGGGGGAGCGTCCCCCGAACCCTCGTCATCGCCGTCGTCCTCATGTCTCGTCGACGCCCAGCCGGGACCGGGCTCTGACGCCATCAAAGTCACGGGCGAGGGGGTGGGCGCGAAGATCGAGGTGCCGGAAGACGCGAAGTTCGAGGGTGTGGAGCGCACCATCGTGAAGAAGGGCACCGGCACCGATGTGCACGTCGGCGACCTCATCGCGATCCGGTATCAGGTCATCGACGCGGATAGCAACAAGGTCATCGAGACCTCCGAGCGCGGGGTCGATGGTGTACTGCCGATGCTGTTGGACGCCGCCAACGCGCAGAACCCGCAGATCATGGATTCGACCCAGTCGCCGATCTTCATCGCCGCCGCGGAATGCGCGCCGCTGGGATCCGACATCGTCCTGGCGCTTCCCGGACAGCAGGGCCAGGGCGCCCTCGTCGTGTACATGCAGACCCTCGAGGAACTGCCCACCAGGGCGTCCGGCGAGTCCGTCGAGGCTCCCGCCGGCATGGCGACGGTGAAGCTGGCCACGGACGGCGAGCCCGAGATCACGATCCCCGACGGTGCGAAGCCGACGGAGACCGTCGTCGGCCTGCTGAAGCAGGGCGACGGCCCGAAGGTGGGTGCAGGTGACCTGGTCACCGTGCAGTACCTGGGCGTGAAGTGGAGCGACGGCACGTCGTTCGACTCCTCGTGGAGCAGAGACGCCATGCCGAGTCAGTTCCCGACCACGGGCGTGGTCGCCGGCTTCCGCAAGGCACTGGAAGGTCAGCAGGTCGGCTCGCAGGTACTCGTCGAGATCCCGCCGGCTGACGGATACGGGGCGAGCGAGGGGCACGAGCTCGAAAAGGAGACGCTGGTGTTCGTGGTCGACATCCTCGGCACCACGCCGCTGCTCACCACGTCCGCGGAGTGAGCTCCGGCACGACACTCCGCTCCGCGCGACTGGCGCGCGCTCGCTAGGCTGGCGGCATGCGTCGCATCATCGTCCTCGGCTCCACGGGCTCCATCGGAACGCAGGCACTGGACGTGATCCGCGCCAATCCCCGACGATTCGAGCTGGTCGGCATCTCGGCGGGCTCCGACACGGAGCTCGTGGCGCAGCAGGCGGAGGAGTTCCATCTCGAGCACACCGCGATGGGCGCTGTGGAATCGGAGCAGCTGGTGCGCGACGTCGAGGCGGACGTCGTGCTCAACGCCATCACCGGGTCCATCGGGCTCGGCTCCACGCTTGCGGCGCTGGGTGCCGGACGCACGCTCGCCCTCGCCAACAAGGAGTCACTGATCGTGGGGGGCGCTCTCGTGCGCCAGGCCGCCGCGGAAGGGCAGATCGTCCCGGTGGACTCCGAGCACTCGGCGATCGCGCAGGCGCTGCGCTCCGGAGTGTCCGCGGAGGTGCGACGACTGGTGCTCACGGCGTCCGGCGGCCCGTTCCGAGGGCGCACGCGCGCCGAGCTCGCCGATGCGACTCCCGAGCAGGCGCTCGCCCACCCGACCTGGAACATGGGGCGGATGGTGACGACCAACTCCGCGACCCTGGTGAACAAGGGCCTGGAGGTGATCGAGGCGCACCTGCTGTTCGACGTGCCCTACGACGACATCGAGGTGGTCGTCCACCCGCAGTCCGTCGTGCATTCCATGGTCGAGTTCGTCGACGGCTCCACGATCGCCCAGGCCTCGCCGCCGGACATGCGCCTGCCGATCTCGCTGGGACTGGACTGGCCGCACCGCGTCGGGGGAGTGGGGCGACCGCTGGACTGGCGCACGGCCACCAGCTGGACGTTCGAACCGCTGGATTCCGACGCATTCCCCGCCGTGGCGCTCGCCAAGGCCGTCGGGCGTGCGGGCGGGACGTTCCCCGCCGTGTACAACGCGGCCAACGAGCAGGCCGTGAACGCCTTCCATGACGGGAGGGTTCCGTTCCTCGGGATCGTCGACACCATCCAGCAGGTGGTCGACGCGCACGAGGCGCCCGACGAGCTCACCCTCGAGGCGCTGGTGGATGCCGAGACATGGGCGCGGGCGAAGGCCGACGAGCTCATCGCCGCGGCCGCCTGACCCGACCCGGTGCACCGGGTCGGGTCAGACCGACCCATCCCACCGGCGAGTCAGACTCGATCGGTGTACGGGACCGGCCAATGCGGGTCGGGCGCGGGCCAGCCCGCGGCGATCAGGGCCCGGCGGGCCAGTTCGCGCGCGGAGTACGGGGTGCGCACACCGCGGATGTCCCGGTAGTCCTGATGACCGGGACCGGCCCACAGGATCGCGTCCCCATCGCCGACCATGCCGACGGCGGCCACGATGGCCTTCTCCGGCGGGGAGAACTCGTGGATCTCGGCGTCCGGCCGGGCCCTGCGCGCACCTTCGACGAGGGTCGCGCGGATGGAATCGGGGTCCTCGAAGCGGGGGTGATGATCGGTGATGACGAGGATGTCGCTGCCCTCGACGGCCGTGCGCGCCATGTCGTAGCGCTTGGTGGCGTCGCGGTCGCCGTCGGCGCCGAACAGCATGAGCACCTTGCCGGGGGTCACCCGACGCACGGCCGCCAGTGTCTTCTCGAAGGCGTCCGGGGAGTGCCCGAAGTCGACGTACACGGCGGGACCGGCCTCCCCGGAGACGAACTGCGTGCGGCCCGGCAGATATGCCAGGATCTGTCCGTCGCGCTCGAGGGCGGCGGTGATGCGCTCCCATGTGTAGCAGGCCTCCAACAGCATGACGATCGCCATGCCCGCATTGGCGGCCATGTGCTGACCGATCACCGGCACCAGAGTCTTCAGGGCCCGCCCGTCACGCCCCGTGAGAGTGAAGAGCGTCCCGGCCTGGCGCTCGTCATCGATCGTCACGACCCAGTCGGCCGCGGCCGCGGCATCCGGGTCGGCGGCGATCGAGGGGGTGCCGACGGTGACGACGGGAATCGTGGCAGCCGCCGCGACTCTGGCGCCGGACGGCGAATCCAGGCTCACCACGCCGCGACGGGCGCGCTCGGGTGTGAACAGCGGCAACTTCGCCTGGAAGTACTCCTCCATGTCGGCGTAGTCGTCGAGGTGGTCGTGCGAGAGGTTGGTGAAGCCGGCGACGTCGAACACGATCCCGTCGACGCGATGCCGGGACAGGGCCTGCGCGCTGACCTCGACGGCGACGGCCTCGACGTCGCGCTCCCGCATCAGGGCGAGCAGAGCGTGCATCTCGGATGCCTCGGGCGTGGTCAGTCGTGACACGATGACCTCGCCGGCGATGTGCCGCTCCGCCGTCGACGACAGACCCGACACGATGCCGAGCTGGTCGAAGATGCCGGCGAGCAGGTGCGAGACGCTGGTCTTCCCGTTGGTGCCGGTCGTGCCGAACAGCAGCGGGAGCGGATCGGAGGCGCCCGTGCCGTACACCCACGCGCTCAACTCGCCCAGGACCGCACGCGGATCGTCGACGATCACGATCGGAAGCCCCGCGGATGCGGCGATGTCGGCGCCCGCGGGATCGGTGATCACGGCCGCCGCGCCCTGATCCGCGGCGATCTGCGCGAACTCGGCGCCGTGCCGATTCACACCGTGGATCGCGACGAACGCCTCGCCGGGTCGGAGGTCGGCTGTGGCGAGGGTGATGCCGCTGAGCCGGACGCCCGCGACATCACCGCGAACCTCCCGTGCGAAGCGGTCGGCGAGTTCGGCCAGGGAACGTCGGGGCGGTGTCGCAGGGCGGAGCACAGGCGGCAGGGAGGGCTGAGTGGTCATATCGCTTCCATGTTCTCACGCACCCCGGACGGATCCGGTCGGACGATGCGGGAGATGCCCGGCGCGTCGGACGGCGCGCCGGGCATCTCGTCATTGGTCAGGCGCGACGGCGAAGAGCCGCGAGGGAGACCACGAGCGCGCCCAGCCCGACGACCAATCCACTGCCGCCGAGGACCAGCGGCACGACGGACGTCGGCTCCGCGGCCTCGCCGGCCTCGGGCGCCGGCGAGGCCGGTGTCTGTGAGTCGCCGTGCGTCGCGGCCCCGCCGTCGGTGAGGGCGACGACCGGCGCGGGCGCATCCAGCTCGTGCGGGTCCGCGCCGTCCTCCGCCACCTGCGTCCACTCGTTCGTACCGGAGACGCACCGCTGCTCGACCGGGAACACCAGCTGGTCGGCGGCGTCCTTGTCGGTGATCACGGTCAGATCGACAGCACCGCGCAGTTCGACCGGCACCGGGCGCACCGCCGTGAACGTCACCGCGGCGATCGCGCCGTCGGCATTCTCCTCCGTGTCGACGGACCAGTCGCCGTCGAAGGCGGGCCAGGCGTTTCCGATGCCTTCCGGCATGGTGATGCGCAGTGATGTGGTCGGGGAGTCACCGCAGCCGTGGCTGAACGAGAAGGTCAGCGGCGTGGACTTCCCTGCAGGGATCTGATCGGGAGTGACGCCCACATGCGCGGATGCGGCGGTGGGAGCCGCGATGAGGAACAGGGCGACGGCGGCGGCGATGGCGCCGCGGCGGAGGTGGTGGGACATTGCTCTTCCTTCGAGAGTCGTTCGGTCCCGCGCAGGCGCGCGGAGACGGATGCGCGCACAGCGGCGCGCAGGAGTCCCGTCGCGGACACGACGGGGAGCGCCCATCCGGATCCGGATGGCGGTGCCGGGCAGGAGCCCGGAGTGTCAGCGGAGAGCAGGCGCAGGCGGTCCCCGTCGCCACGCGCAGTCGGCGAGCAGCGAGGTGAGGATGTGCGGTGCCGTGCGCGGCATCGACGCCGGTGCACGCCGCGGGCGCGACGACGCGGTCTGCGGGACACGCAGCAGAGCCCGCACCCAGCGCGCGATGGCCTGGATCAGCAGCTCACCGCGCCAGATCAGCAGGGTGGTCACGGCTGCCGCGAGCAGGTGCGCGATCAGCATGGCGGTGGAGGGAGGGAGCACCTCCGTGCTCGCCGGCCCGAGCGTCAGGACGATCGGCCCGTGCTGGTGGCCGCCCACAGTCCCGGTGGGGGTGATGCCGCCGGCGACTTCGAAGAGGATGTGGAAGGCGCCCTGTGTCGTCGCGACGGCGGCCGCGAGCCGCAGGAGGCGGATGCGCGCGCCGACCAGGAGCACGGCCGGCGGCGCGAGCAGCACGGCGGCGCTGAGGATCAGCAGCGGATGGGGCGCGGATCCGCCGCCGAACGTGTGCGAGACCGCTGCGAGGACCGTGGCGACGACGGACGCCGACATGCCGCGGAGCAGGCGCAGTTGGCGGGTCGTCACGGAACCAGCGTATCCGGAACCCGGAGCACAGCGGATTCCTCGGCGCGGGCACTAGCGTGGTCGGGTGGAGATCCTGCTGTATCTGGGCGGCATCCTGTTCATGCTCGTCGGCCTCGGCGTGTCGATCGGGCTGCACGAGGTGGGCCATCTGGTGCCCGCGAAGCTGTTCGGCGTGCGCGTGGGGCAGTACATGATCGGCTTCGGGCCGCGACTGTGGTCCAAGAGGATCGGCGAGACCGAATACGGCGTCAAGGCGCTCCCGGTCGGCGGGTTCATCTCGATGTCCGGCATGTACCCGCCCTCGACGAGGACCGGCCCGGCGAACGGGGTCTTCGCCGCTCTCGTGCAGGACGCCCGCGTCGCCAACGACGAGACCATCGCCGAGGGCGAGGAGGAGCGCGTCTTCTATCGTCTGCCGGTGTGGAAACGCGTGATCGTCATGCTCGGCGGACCGCTGATGAACCTGGTCCTCGCGATCGTCATGTTCACACTCATGGCATCCGGGATCGGCATCCAGCAGGCGAGCACGAGTGTCGCCGCGGTCAGCGAGTGCATGATCCCCGCCGCCGTCGAGCAGCAGCAGACCTGCACGGCCGACGACCCCGCCGCACCGGCCGCCGAGGCGGGATTCCAACCCGGCGACCGGCTGGTGAGCATGGACGGCGAGCCCGTCACCACGTTCGCGGCCGCGTCGCAGATCATCCAGGACTCTCCCGGACGCACCATCGACGTGGTCGTCGAGCGGCAGGGGAAGGACATCGATCTGCGGCTGACTCCGGTCGCCGCCCAGCGGCAGGAGACGGATGCCCAGGGCCGGCCCGTCACCGATGACAAGGGCAGGCCGGTCACCCGCAGCGTGGGCTACGCCGGCATCACTGCGCAGCTGGAGTACGCGCACCAGCCCATCTGGACCGGGGCGGAGATGACCTGGCAGCAGGTCGTCGGCGTCACGGACCTCGTCATCCAGCTGCCGCAGAAGCTCTGGAACGTCGGTGAATCGCTCTTCACCGGCTCGCAGCGCGACCCGAACGGACCGCTCAGCGTCGTCGGCGTCGGCCGCATCGCCGGTGAGGTGGCGGCGACGAACGCTCCGGTGCTGGACCGGTTCGCCGTCCTGCTGAACCTGCTGGGGGCACTGAACATCGCCCTGTTCGTGTTCAATCTCATCCCGCTGCTGCCCCTGGACGGTGGACACGTGATCGTCGCCCTGTGGGACGGCCTGAAGCACGCGTGGGCGAAGGTGACCGGCAGGCCGGCGCCCGGACCCGCGGACGCCACCCGCCTCGTGCCGGTCACGATCGTGGTGGCGGTGCTGCTCATCGCGATGGGAGCGCTGCTCATCATCGCCGACATCGTGAAACCCCTGAACCTGCTGGGCTGAGCCCGCTGCGCAGGATCCGCGCCCTGAGAGGGTGCTGCAGCAGCTGGTCGGCGAACCGGCGGGCGGGGCGTTCGCCACGTGGACGCTCGTCGCGTCCGTCGTCTCGGCGGCCTGCACCTGGACCGCGACGCTCGTCGTCGTGCCGAGACCCTCCGCGCTCGTGCATCGGCACCGCTGGCGTCGCAGGGGTGGGAGACGCGCAGCTGTGCAGAGTCGTTGAACGAGGACGGGCTGGACTGGGATGCCTACCGACTGCGCATCGCGTTCGGGCACCGTGCGATCACCGACCCCGATCGGGACGCGCTGGTGAGGGCTCTCCGCATGCCGGATGGACGATCACCGCGGAGAAGGAGGTCCCGATGACGATCGAGGCGCGCGGAGTGCACGACACGGAGGTCCGCCTCGCGGAGAACGGGGGCATGCCGTTGTGGATCGTCGCGACCACGGGGCGGTGGTGGCAGTCGTCGGACCGGCCCGTGACGGCCTCCTCGTGCGCGGGCGTCGAGGGCATCCGATGATGCTCAGACGCCGACAGGTGGCCGTGGCCGCGCTGACGCCCGCGCGGCCTCAGTTCAGCGCGTGCGCGACGAGCCTCTCCAACGTGGCGAAGCCGTCGCGGGAGAGGATCGACTCCAGGTGCCCCTGGATCGACGCGAAGCGCTCGCCGCGCAGCGCGTAGACGTCGCCGGTTCCGGCATCCGCCGCCACTTCCGCGGCCCCGACCCGGGAGACTCCGGGCGAGACCCGTGCCGTGAAGGTGTTGTAGAAGCCGATCGAGGCGTCCTGTTCGAACACCGGCACGGTCTTCTGCACGCCCTGGTACGGCGAGTCCAGCGGCACGAGGCCGATGCCGAGACCGTCGGCGAGGATCTGGTGGCTCAGACACACCGCCAGCAGCGGCCGGCCCGATGCCCGGCGCTGCGCGACGACCTGCCGCATCCGGGCGATGCGTGGCGAGGACGCGTCCCTCGGATCCCCGGGGCCGGGGCCGGCGACCACGAGGTCCGCCGCATCGATCTCCTCCGTCGTGACCTCGGACCACAGCCGGATCCGCACGTCGAGGCCGAGGTGGCGCAGCTGATGGGCGAGCATCGTCGTGAACCGGTCCTCGGCGTCCACCACCAGCGCCCGACGACCGCTGAAGCGCCCGGTGGGGGCGGTGGCATCCTGCGGCTGCATCCAGAAATCCGCGAGCCGGACGTTGCGGGATGCCAGCAGCGCGGCGATCTCCGGGTCGTCGGCGAGCCGAGCGGGAGCAGGCGCATCGTCATCGCGCGCTTCGGCCGCGTGGTCGCGCTCGATCGCGCCGATCGCCCCCAGGACACCAGCCGCCTTGCCGTGCGTCTCGCTGACCTCTCCGTACGGGTCGGAGTGGCGCACGAGAGTGGCACCCACCGGAACCCGCAGCAATCCGTCCTGGAGGTACACCGTGCGGATGAGGATCGGCGCGTCGAGGTCGTGACCGCCCTCGGCGTTGGGCGTGAACAGTGCGGCCACCCCCGAGTAGTAGCCGCGCGGCGCGCGCTCATGCCGCAGGATCACCGAGCAGGCGTTCTGCATGGGTGAACCGGTGACGGTCGGTGCGAACATCGTCTCGCGCAGGATCTCGCGCGGGTCGAGACGGCTGCGCCCGCGCAGCATGTACTCGGTGTGCGTGAGGCGCGACATCTCCTTCAGGTGCGGTCCGGTGATGCGCCCGCCGTCCGAGCACACCTGACTCATCATCTTGAGCTCCTCGTCCACCACCATGAACAGCTCCTCCGTCTCCTTCGTGGAGGCGAGGAACTCGCTCAGGGACTCTCGGGTCGCTCCGCCCGCCGGGTGGCGGAACGTGCCGGAGATCGGGTTCATCGTGACGATGCCGTCGTGTGCCACGACGTGCGCCTCGGGGCTCGCCCCCACCGCGATCTGCCCGGGGGTCACCACCGCGAACGTCCAGTAGGCACCCCGCTCATGCTCCAGCAGGGCTCGGAACCACGTGAGCGCCGCCGTACGATCGTCGGCGTCGAAGGAGGCGCGGTAGTCGCGGCGGATGACGAAGTTGGCTCCCTCGCCGCGGCCGATCTCCTCAACGATGACGCGGGTGACGATGGCGGCGTACTCCTCGTCGGAGATGTCGAAACCGCCCTCGCCGAGAGGGATGGGCGCGGAGGGCAGCGCGGCGGTCACCGCGGCCGCGTCGAGGCTCTCATGCTCCGACACCAGCAGGCACCGCAGCGGCGTGCCGTCGTCCTGGGCGTCGAAACCGCGTTCGCGCACCTGGCGGTACGGCACCATCGCGAACACCTCCCGCGGGCCCTCGGAGCCGGTGAGGGGGATGTCGGACAGTGCCTCGACATCGATGATCTCCCCGGTCAGCAGCTCCACACCTCCGTCGCGGGCGATGAGCACGAACGATGCAGCCGGGTCGGCGGCGAGGTCGCGGATGCGTGTGGGCAGAGCGGTCATCGGTGTCTCCAGATTCTCCGGGGCCGGTGCGGAGAAAAAAAGACCGCCCCGGAAGGCGGTCTCGATCTCGTGGGTACGCGAATCACCGCCTAGACGGCGGGCCACCAGGTGCGGGTCGCGAACATACCGTGAAAGTACCACATCGCCGATCCCCGCTCCGTACGCGTGACGTCGCCGACGGCGCGTTCGGCCGCGGCCGCGCATCCAGCCTCGTCCGAATCTGCGGCGGTAGCCTGGAAGGGTGCCAGCAGTGAACATCGGGATGCCGAAGATCCCCGCAGTCCTCGCTCCCCGCCGCAAGTCCCGTCAGATCCGGGTGGGGAAGGTCCTCGTCGGCGGGGACGCCCCGGTGAGCGTGCAGTCGATGACGACGACGAAGACCACGGACATCAACGGCACACTGCAGCAGATCGCCGAGCTGACGGCATCCGGCTGCGAGATCGTGCGCGTCGCGGTGCCGTCGCAGGACGATGCGGACGCGCTGCCCATCATCGCGACGAAGAGCCAGATCCCCGTGATCGCGGACATCCACTTCCAGCCCAAGTACGTCTTCCAGGCCATCGACGCCGGATGCGCGGGCGTGCGCGTCAACCCCGGGAACATCCGCAAGTTCGACGACCAGGTCGGCGCGATCGCGAAGGCCGCGCAGGCGGCCGGCGTGTCGCTGCGGATCGGCGTCAACGCCGGGTCGCTGGATCGCCGCCTGCTGGAGAAGTACGGCAAGGCCACGCCCGAGGCGCTCGTGGAGAGCGCCGTCTGGGAGGCGTCGCTGTTCGAGGAGCACGACTTCCACGACTTCAAGATCTCCGTCAAGCACAACGACCCCGTCGTGATGGTCAAGGCGTACCGGCTGCTGGCCGAGCGCGGCGACTGGCCGCTGCACCTCGGCGTGACCGAGGCCGGTCCCGCGTTCCAGGGCACGATCAAGAGCGCCACGGCGTTCGGCATCCTGCTCGGCGAGGGCATCGGCGACACGATCCGCGTGTCGCTGTCGGCACCGCCCGCCGAGGAGGTCAAGGTCGGTCACCAGATCCTGCAGTCGCTGAACCTGCGCGAGCGCAAGCTGGAGATCGTGTCGTGCCCGTCCTGCGGGCGCGCGCAGGTCGACGTGTACTCCCTCGCGGACTCCGTCACCGAGGGGCTGAAGGACCTCACCGTCCCGCTGCGCGTGGCCGTGATGGGCTGCGTCGTGAACGGCCCCGGCGAGGCGCGTGAGGCCGACCTCGGCGTCGCCTCCGGCAACGGCAAGGGGCAGATCTTCGTGAAGGGCCAGGTCATCAAGACGGTGCCCGAGGCGGACATCGTCACCACCCTCATCGAGGAGGCGAACCGCATCGCCGCGGAGATGGGGCCCGATGCCGGCATCGGCACCGCGCAGGTGGTCACCGGCTGAACGACCCACGGACGATGAGGAGACGATGATGTCCATGTCCCTTCCTGCGGAGGCGCAGGCGATGGTCGATGCCATCAACGATGCCGACACCGAGGCGTTCGTCGCGGCCTTCGCGCCGGACGGCTTCGTGAGCGACTGGGGCACCGTGTACTCCGGTGCGGACGGCGTGCGCCGATGGGCCGGCAGCGATGCGATCGGCGCGGGTGCCCGGATGACGGTGCTCTCCGCCGAGACGGACGGCAGCACCACCCGCATCCGCTTCGGCTGGCGCAGCAGCGTGTTCAACGGCGAGTCCGACGGGATCTTCGTCGTCTCCGACGGGCGGCTGGCGAGCTTCACCATCCCGCCGAACCACTGACGCGTGTGGGCGGCTGCGTCGTCGTCGCGTAGCGTGGAGATCATGCAGTCCACGCACGTCTCATTCCCCGACGGTTCTCTGCGCGGTGAGGGGGAGGTGCTGATCGCCGACCGGGACGCATCCGTGCTCATCGTCGACGCCACCCCGTTCCATCCCGTCGACCACACCTGGCCCGATCAGCCGGGCGATGCCGGCGCGATCCTGGCGGGTGACGAACGCCTCGAAGTGACTGAGGCCGTCATGGCCGCCGTCAGTGATGACGGTGCGCTCGCCGTCGGCACGGACATCCCCGTCAAGCGCGGTGCCGAGGGGTGGACCTGGCTGGTGGGGCACCGCATCGGCGGCGGCATCCCCGAAGGCATCTCCGCCGGAGACGCGGTCGCCCTGGAAGTGGACGGCGCACGTCGTTCCGCGCTCAGCCGCGGCCACACCGCCTGCCACCTCGCCTCGCTGGCGCTGGACGCGGCCCTGGCGGGCCTGTGGCGCAAGGAGATCGCGGTCGACCCGCTGGGGAACCCGGACTTCGAGGGCCGGGCGAATCAGACCAGCCGCATCCACCCGGACGGCGCCGTGGACGAGTACCGGCTGGGCAAGAGCCTGCGCAAGGCCGGCTTCGACTCCGCAGGCTTCGCCGAATCGCAGGCCGAGTGCGAGGCCCGCATCAACGAGCTCCTGGCGGGCTGGGTGGCGTCCGGTGCGCCCAGCCGGATCGTGACGGAAGGGCCGGCCATCGTCGACCGCCGCCGTTGGGAGTGCGATCTGCCCGAGGGGCAGGTGTCCTTCCCCTGCGGAGGGACCCATGTGTCGTCCCTGTCCGAGTTCGCCTCGATCACCGTGTCGCTGGATCTCCGCGACCCGCAGCTGCTCGTGATGACCACGACGGTCGTGCCCGTCTGAGGCCGGCTTCGCAGATCTGCAGAACGTCGGATGCCGAGGCGCGAAAGCCTGCGAGATCATGCAGATCTGCGAGGGTGCGCAGAACCTTGTGAGCGCGCCCGGCGGCCGGCTCACGCGGCGAACTGGATCTCGCCCCTGGCGACGTCCACGCTCTCCAGCGTGAGTGTCACCGTCTCGCCGGGCGCCGTGCCCTCGGGCACGGGTGCGGACGTCGTCACGGCGGGATCGGCGATCTGCACCGTGGCCCGCGACTCGCCGCGCATCTCGATCACGCTCGCCTGGATCCGGCGGCCGATCAGTGGGCCCAGCAGTGCGGCCTCCACACGGTTGATGGTGTCGCCGTTGAGCTGCGATGCGCGGCGACCGGACTGCTCCATGAGCTCGGGCAGCTGGGCCAGGGAGTCCCGCGCCCAGTCCGGGGCGGGGCGCCCCTGGAACACGGCGAGGCAGATCGCCAGCGACCAGCGATCCACGAGTCGGCGCAGGGGAGCGGTGGCATGCGTGTACGGGGCGGCGATCGCCGCCTGCTTCAGGTCGCCCTCCGGCAGGGCGCCGTCGAAGGAGACGTATCCCGCACCGCGGAACAGCGTGGCGGCGGCCTCCAGAATGGGCAGGGTCATGGGATCGGCCTTGTCCAGCTCACGCAGGTAGTCGCCGTAGCGTCCGCTCGTCCACGGTCGCCCCAGTGCGCGGGTCTGGTGCCGGAACGTCGCGAACGCATGGTCGTCCGGCTGCGGCATGGTTCGCAGCACGCCCGTCTTCGCCCCGATCATCAGCTCGGCGGCCGCCATCCCCGTCATGAGCGACAGCTGGGCGTTCCAGTCCTCGATGGGCAGCGGATGCCGACGCTCGATGTCGTACGTGCCATCGGGTCGTTGCACGACCTCCTCGTCCGGGAGATTGAGGCTCGCCCCGCCGCGCCGCTGCTCCTGGTGCCGGCGCAGCTCGCCGATCTCGCCCAGCAGAGACAGCGGGCCGGGCTCGCCACGGTCGATGGCGGCCTGCGCCGAGACGTACTCCAGCTGCGCGCGGGAGCGCATCAGCGCGCGTTCGAGTCGGAAGTCGGTCACCGCGCCGTCCGAGTCCAGCACGAAGGTCCACACCAGCGCGGGGCGCACCTGGTCCGGCAGCAGCGAGGCACGGTCGGCGGAGAGCACGAGCGGATGCAGGGGGATGTTCCCGTCGGCGAGATACAGGGTCTGCCCGCGCTCGCGGGCCTCGGTATCGATCGCACCGCCGGGCGTCAGGAATCCGGGAACGTCGGCGATCGCGTACCGCACCCGGTAGCCCGCACCCGCGCGCTCCAGCTGCAGAGCCTGATCCAGGTCTCGGGATCCCGCGGGATCGAGGGTCACGAACGGCACATCCCGCAGATCCAGATCCGGTTCGGCGGCGACGGCCGACTCCGCCTCGGCCAGGGCCCGCGGCGAGAACTCGGTGGGCGCATCGATCCGGGTGCGCAGCGCCGCGAGGGCGGCGGCCAGTTCGCTCTGCTCGGCGGACGGGGCGACTCGGGATCGGCGCTGAGGCATGCCGCCAGCCTATGCTGGAGCGCCGTGGCCCAGAGTGCAGGACGTCGCGCGTCGCCGGCCGTCGCTCCGGGAGCGCCCGACGGTCTGACACCGGCGAGGGTGCGACGATCGCGATCAGTACAATCGACTCGTGGTCACTCGTCTATCGAACTTCTTCCTCCGCACGCTCCGTGAAGATCCGGCAGGTGCCGAGGTCGCCAGCCACAGGCTGCTGATCCGTGCCGGGTACATCCGCCCGCAGGCCGCGGGCATCTTCGCGTGGCTCCCGCTGGGGCTGCGTGTGAAGTCGAAGATCGAGACCGTCATCCGGGAGGAGATGGCCGCCGCCGGAGCCCAGGAGGTTCATTTTCCCGCGCTCATGCCACGAGAGGCGTATGAGGAGACCGGCCGCTGGGACGAGTACGGCGATCTGCTGTTCCGCCTTCAAGACCGCAAGGGCGGCGACTACCTGCTGGCTCCCACCCACGAGGAGGCCTTCACGCTGCTCGTGAAAGACCTGTACTCCTCGTACAAGGACCTCCCGCTGACGATCTACCAGATCCAGGACAAGTACCGTGACGAGGCCAGGCCCCGTGCCGGGCTGTTGCGCGGACGCGAGTTCACCATGAAGGACGCATACTCCTTCGACGTCGACGACGCCGGACTGGACGCCAGCTACATGGCGCAGCGCGAGGCGTACGAGCGCATCTTCCGGCGTCTGGGGCTGGAGTACGCCATCGTGCAGGCCGATGCCGGGGCGATGGGCGGTTCGCGCAGCGAGGAGTTCCTGCATCCCACGCCCGTCGGCGAGGACACCTTCGTGCGCAGTGCCGGCGGCTACGCCGCGAACGTCGAAGCGTACACCACCACGGCGCCCGAGCCGGTCGGATGGGAAGGCACGGCGGCCGCGACGATCTTCGACTCGCCGAACACCCCCACGATCGAGACGCTCGTCGCGCACAGCAACGCCGTCCTCGACGGCGACTACACCGCTGCCGACACCCTCAAGAACGTCGTCCTCGCGCTGCGCAACCTCGACGGGACCCGGGAACTGGTCGTCGTGGGCATCCCCGGCGACCGCGAGGTGGACATGAAGCGCGCCGAGGTCGCCTTCGCCCCGGCGGAGGTCGAGCCGGCGACGGATGCCGATTTCGCCGCGCATCCGCTGCTCGTCCGCGGGTACATCGGGCCCTGGTCCGAGAACGGACAGGTCCTCGGCGAGCGGTCCGCCACCGGCATCCGCTACCTCGTCGATCCCCGCGTCGCCGATGGAACCCGCTGGATCACCGGCGCGAACATCGATGAGAAGCATGTGCACGATGTCGTCGCCGGGCGGGACTTCGTCGCCGACGGCACCGTCGAGGTCGCGAGCGTGCACGAGGGCGACCCGGCGCCCGACGGCTCCGGCCCCGTCACCCTCGCGCGCGGCATGGAGATCGGGCATGTCTTCCAGCTCGGACGCAAGTACGCCGAGGCGCTGGGGCTGAAGGTGCTCGACCGCAACGGCAAGCTCGTCACGGTCACCATGGGGTCCTACGGCATCGGCGTCACCCGCATCCTCGCGATCATCGCCGAGCTGAACAACGACGAGAAGGGCCTGATCTGGCCGGCCTCGGTCGCGCCGTTCGATGTGCAGGTCGTCGCCGCCGGGCGCGACCAGGTCGCCTTCGACGTCGCCGACGACATCGCGGGGCAGCTGGAGGCCGCCCGGCTGGACGTGCTCTACGACGACCGCGTGAAGGTGTCGCCCGGCGTGAAGTTCGGCGATGCCGAGCTCGTCGGCGTGCCGAAGATCGTCGTCGTCGGACGCGGCGCGGCAGACGGACAGGTCGAGCTGTGGGACCGCCGCACAGGGGAGCGGGAGACGGTTTCCGTCGCGGATGCCGTCGCACGTCTGACGCGCTGACGCCCCGGCGTGCGCGCGTCTGTCCGCCCCGCGCTGTGACAGGCTGAGAGCATGACCGATGCGACATTGGACGACGACCTCCGCCGTGAGCTGACGGCACTCCTGGACCGGGCGGGCATCCACACCGATCGCACACTGATCTCGCGGATGCTGCAGACGGCGCTGCTGCTCGGGACGGAGCACACGGATCGCCTCGATCTGAAGATCGCCTCGGCCGCGCTCAGCGAGATGCACGAGGCCTTCCGCCTGTTCCAGCCGTTCCACACCGTCCCCAAGGTGACGGTCTTCGGATCGGCGCGCACGCTGCAGGACGATCCGCTCTACGTCCAGGCGCGCGATGTGGCGACGGAGCTCGCCGGGGACGGATGGATGGTGGTCACCGGAGCGGGACCGGGCATCATGCAGGCAGCCGCCGAGGGCGCGGGATCGAAGATGTCGCTGGGCGTGTCGATCCGGCTGCCGTTCGAGGAGCACGCGAACGAGGTCGTCGCCCAGGACGATCGGGTCGTCTCGATGAAGTACTTCTTCACCCGCAAGCTCATGCTCATGAAGGAGTCCCGCGGCTTCGTGTGCCTGCCCGGCGGCTTCGGCACCATGGACGAGATGTTCGAGTTGCTGACCCTGCAGCAGACCGGTAAGGCCGAGCCCATGCCCATCGTGCTGCTGGACGAACCCGGCGGCACGTTCTGGAACGGGCTGAAGACGTTCGTCGACGACCATCTCGTACCGGCGGGCGTGATCTCGCCGCAGGATCTCGACCGGGTGCTCATCACGGACTCCGTGCAGGAGGCCGTGGCGGACATCACGGGCTTCTGGCGGAACTACGACTCACTGCGCTGGGTGGGAGACCGGCTCGTGCTGCGGCTCGTGCACGAGCCG
Source organism: Microbacterium soli (assembly GCF_039539005.1). NCBI lineage: Bacteria > Bacillati > Actinomycetota > Actinomycetes > Micrococcales > Microbacteriaceae > Microbacterium > Microbacterium soli. Next base: position 151,869 of record NZ_BAABCP010000001.1, on the reverse strand, counting down.
ACGGATGCGGATGTCGAGAACCTCAACGAGCGGTTCGGCGGGATGTGCGCGGAGGGCCGCATCGAGCGGACCGAACCTCTGGGCGTGGAGCGCGCGGACGGGGATGCCGTGGAGCTGCCCCGTCTGGTGCTCGAGCTCGACCAGCGTGCGGTCGGGTCGCTGTACGAACTCATCAGGGCCATCGACGACCTCCCCTCCGCGGGCTGATCCCGCGGGCTGCGGTACGCGGCACGGCGGCCCGCGCATCGCGGCGGCCTCGACACGCGATCAGGCCGTCGTGGCCTCGAGGTACGCGAGGATGGCCTGGACGCGACGGTTCTGATCCGGGGACTCGGGAAGACCGAGTTTGGCGAAGATGGAGCCGATGTGGGTCTCCACCGTGCGTTCGGAGAGGAACAGCCGTGAGCCGATCGCCGCGTTCGACCATCCCTCGGCCATGCGTGCGAGGACTTCGAGCTCGCGCGGGGTGAGCGCATCGACCGGCGCGTCGGCGCGGGCCGCCCCCAGCAGTCGCGTCACGACGTCCGGGTCGAGCGCGGTGCCGCCGCCGGCGACTCTCTCCAGCGCGGTGAGGAACTCATCGACGTCCAGCACACGGTCCTTGAGCAGGTAGCCGATGGCGCCGTCCGCGACGAGCTCCACCGTGCGGCGCGTCTCGATGTGCTGGGACAGCAGCATGACCGGGGTGGGGGTGTCCGCGCGGATCTCCAGCGCCGCCGCGATCCCCTCGTCATCCGACGGCATCCGGATGTCCAGGATGACGACATCCGGCCGGTGCGCGCGTACCTGGGCGACGGCGACCGGCGCGGTGGGCGCGAGACCCAGGACCGTGTGGCCCGCGCTGGTCAGCAGCGCGGCCAGGCCCTCCCGGAACAGTGTCGAGTCCTCGCCGATCACGACTCGCATGGCAGCACCGCCTCGATGCGCGTCCCTCCGCCGGGTGGAGAATGCACGTCCAGCGAGCCTCCGTGCGCGGCCGCGCGGTCGGCCAGTCCGGTCAGCCCGCCCGTGGGATGCGGATGCGCGCCGCCGCGGCCGTCGTCGCGGATCCTGATCCGGAGCAGGCCCCGGTCGACGCGGACGCTCACGGACACCGCGTCGGCCTCCGCATGGCGCAGAGCGTTGGCGACGGCTTCGCTGATGATGAAGTACGCGGTGGTCGCCACGGCATCCGGCACGCCCTCGGCGTGGATGTCCAGCTCGATCGAGGGGTCCGTGCTGCGACCCAGGTGGCCGAGCGCCGCGGCCAACCCGTCGTCCAGGGCACTGGGTCGCACTCCGTGCGCGATGCGGCGGAGCTCGGCGATGGCCGTGGACAGCTCCGCGACGGCGGTGTCCAGTGCGGCGGCGACCGTGGGGTCGTGCACGGCGGCGCGCTGCAGCACGCGCAGCCGCATCCCCACCGCCACCAGCCTCTGCTGGGTGCCGTCGTGCAGGTCGCGCTCGAGTCGGCGCTGCGCCTCGTAGCCGACCCGGAGCATCCGCGCCCGAGACGCCTCGACCTCCGCATTGGCGCGGGAGAGCTGGGCGCGCGAACGCGCCGCATCGATGAGAGGCCCCGCCGCGTGCACGACGTCTGCGCCGAGGCGCGCAGGGGCCTGCGGGGAGGGGATGATCGCGCCGGCCTCCTCGCCTCGAACCCGCACCGGCACCGCATCGTCCCCTGCGACGACCTCGGTGCCGTCCAGTCGGCGCAGCCCCGGCATGCCCGGCATCCGATAGCCGATCACCAGGCCGGGGTCTCGCAGCGCATCCCTGAGAACCTGCTCGACGGCTTCGGGTGCGTGGCCGTCCTGGTCGACGCGCGCGGACAGCGCATGCAGCGCTCTGAGCGCACGGGCGCGCTCGGGGTACAGCATCCGTTCGAACACGCCCCGCAGGAACGGGTACGTCGCGACGGCTGACAGCGTCGCGACGGCCGTCGCCGTCAGGGCCGCGGGCGGCGACCAGTCCACCAGCGCCGACCCGGCGATGATCCCCGCCGTCGACAGTGCGGCGAGCACTCCCGTCGCGAGCACCGTCGCGGTGATCGTCGCCAGTGCCGCCCGGTCGACGTCGAACAGCCGCGGTCGTGCCAGGGCGACGGTGATCCCCGCGGGAATGGCCAGCAGCATGACGCCCAGACCGATCACGACGAGATCGGGGCCGCCGATGACGAGGTAGCTCGTCCAGCACAGCAGCAGCGTGAGCGGGAGAGACAGGCCCGCGACCAGCACCCAGCGCAGCCGGAGTCGGGCCTCCGCGTCGGCGTGTCGGTAGCGGGCGATCGGCGCGAGAGCGCAGGTGATGAGCAGGCCGAGGAAGAGCGGCAGCAGCGCCACGCCGAGAGCGTCGGGCAGATCCGCCGCGAAGGGCAGGGTCGCCCTGGCCAGGAACAGGAGATTGAACGCCGCGCAGACCGCGACCAGCGCCCAGCCCGCGAGCCCCCAGCGCCTCGAAGCCGCACGACCGCTGGGGACGAGCACGAGCAGGAGTGCGACGGGTGCGTACAGCAGCATCCACGCTCCGTCGAGCGCCGGAGGAAGGACGGTCGAGTTCGTCAGGACCACGACGAGTGCCTGGACGGCGATGAGCGCACCCGACGGGTCGTGCGGGGCGGCCGACTGAGCGATCAGGGCCAGGGCGATCAGCACGGCCGCGATGACGCCGACGGCCACGACCTGCCGCACATCGTTCAGGGCGGAGCCGCTGAGAGACCACAGCAGGCAGGCCGCCAGCGCCGTGGCCGCGCACACGGCGACGCACACCCACCGCCATGCCCCCGCAGCGCCTGTGCGTGCGGGGGGCAGGGTCGAGATCGCCTCCATGACAGCACTTTAGGGTGCGCCGCGCGCTTCGGGCATCCGTGCCAGTACGCGGTGTTCTCCGGTGGCACCCCCGATCACAGCGGCCCGCGTCGCCGGGCAGTGTCGGAGCAGGGCCGACCTACGGCCGCGAGGAGCGAGGAGGAACCATGAACACGATGACGATGTCGGAGAACGTGCAGGTGCGAGCAGCCGACCCGACGACGGGATTCCGCCGGGCGGCGGGCGCGATCGCGCTTCCCCTGGGGTTCGTGTGCCACCTGGTCTGCAACGTGATCTACGCGTGGGTGTCGACGGAATCCGGGCTGACGGACACGGAGGACCTTCCCCAGGCCTATGCGCTGTACGCGGCGTATCCGACGCCGCTGGTCGTGTGCACGTTCCTGGTCATCGTGGGCGGGCTGCTCCTGATCCCGGGGCTGCTGACGGCGCTGCGGATCGTGCGACCGGCGAGGCCGCGCCTGGGCCTGACGGCCGTCGTGCTCATGCTCGTCGGGTACATCAGCTACCTCGGCATCTCATTCACCAACTTCGACACCGTGACCTTCGCGACAAGCGTTCCTGAGGTCGCCTCCGTGGTCGAGAGCTCCCCGTGGCAGGCCGCGCCGATGCCCTTCTTCGTGCTGTTCCTGATCGGCAACCTGATCGGCACGCTGCTGTTCGGGCTCGCCGTCGTGCTGGGCGGGCGCAAGGTCGGTGTGCCGTGGTGGGCGGGGGCGCTGATCATGTGCTGGACGCTCGGCCACATCATCAACATCGCGGGCGGAGGGGAGTGGTTCGCGGTCGGCGGGGGAGCGCTGCAGATCGCCGGATGCGTCGTGCTGTGCGTTCGGGCGCTGCGCATGCCGCAGACCCAGTGGGCGCGCCTGGGGTGAGCGGGGCGTCGGCGGCGGATCCGGTGCTCGACGGTTGAGTCGGGCATCGGATCCTCGTCTCCGTTTCGGCTATTCTGGACGGATGCCCGTGGAGATGCTGTCCACGGGGAGAGCTGAATAGAGGAGACCGCTGATGGAAATCGAACTCGGACTGCTGCGAGGGATCGAGAAGGAGAAGGCGATCCCCTTCGACGAGCTCGTGTCGATCATCGAGCAGGCCATCCTCACCGCCTACGGCAAGCACGTCTCCGAGGACGGCGCGGTCCCCCCGGGTGTGCGTGTCGAGCTGGACCGGAAGACCGGTCATGTCGCGGTGCTCCAGCCGGTGCACGATGACGAGGGAGCCGTCATCGGCGAGGAGGAGACCACGCCGGACGACTTCGGCCGCATCGCCGCGTACGCCGCCAAGCAGGTCATCGGTCAGCGGCTGCGTGACATCGCCGACGAGGCCGTGCTCGGCGAGTTCCGCGGCAAGGAGGGCGACATCGTCGCGGGGGTCATCCAGCAGGGCCCCAACCCGCGGATGATCCATGTCGACCTCGGATCCGTCGAGGCCATCCTGCCGCCGGAGGAGCAGGTTCCCGGCGAGGAGTACGCGCACGGCACCCGCCTCCGCGTGTACGTGACCAGTGTCGCCAAGGGCCTCAAGGGTCCGCAGATCACGGTGTCGCGCACCCACCCGGGGCTGGTCCGCAAGCTGTTCGCGCTCGAGGTTCCGGAGATCGCGGCCGGGCTGGTCGAGATCGTCTCCCTCGCTCGCGAGGCCGGCCACCGCACGAAGATCGCGGTGCGGGCCAACGACGCCTCCGTCAATGCCAAGGGCGCGTGCATCGGCGAGATGGGCCGCCGTGTGCGTGCCGTGACGGAGGAGCTGTCCGGGGAGAAGATCGACATCGTCGACCATCACCCCGACCTGGCGACCTTCGTCGCCAATGCGCTGTCGCCCGCGAAGGTCACCTCCGCCTTCGTGCTGGATGCGGGGCTCAAAGCCGTCCGCGCTCTCGTCCCCGATTATCAGCTCTCCCTCGCGATCGGCAAGGAGGGGCAGAACGCCCGGTTGGCAGCCAAGCTGACCGGCGCCAAGATCGACATCCAACCGGACAGCGTGATGTCGGAGGAGTGACGGGCACGAACCCGTCCAACCGGCGCACGGTCATGCGCCGGGCTCGGCTTCTCACCGCGAGGTGTAACATGGAACCTGTACGAACGTGTGTCGGATGCCGCGGTCGTGCCTCTCGATCCGCCCTGGTCAGGGTGGTCCAGCATCACGGTGAACTCGTCATCGACGAGCGAGCCGCGTTGCCGGGGAGGGGTGCGTGGCTGCATCCGACATCTGAATGTCTGGAAGCAGCCATCAGGCACCGGGCCTTCGCACGTGCACTTCGCGTTCCGACGTCCATCGGGTTCCCCGAGGCGGAGGACGCGCAGACCACCGAACGGTACTTCCACCGAAACAAAGGCTGAACGGCTATGGAAACAAAGTGAACGGCTCGAGATGAGACCCGTCCGCGACTAGAGGTCCGCCCTGCCGGGGCGGATCGACCCTGACAGGAGAATTGTGGCTGCTAAACCACGCGTGCACGAGATCGCCGCCGAACTCGGCGTCGACAGCAAATTCGCACTCGCGAAGCTCAAGGAGCTCGGCGAGTTCGTGAAGAGTCCGTCTTCCACCGTCGAGCCCCCTGTGGCGCGCAAGCTTCGCGCAGCCATCTCGGCAGACCCCGCCGCGAAGCCCGCCGGCAAGACCGAGGACAAGGGTTCGACGAAGGCCTCCGCTCCGGCACGCTCGGGCGCGCCGGTCCCCGGCCCCAAGCCGGGGCCCGCCAAGCCCGCACCGAAGCCGGAGGCCGCCGCGCCCAGGCCCGCGCCCGCTGCACCGAAGCCCGGTTCGAGCGCGCCCCGCCCCGGATCCGATGCCCCGCGCCCCGGTGGCAGTGCGCCCAGGCCGGGTGCCCCCCGCCCCGGGGGGAACGCGCCTCGTCCCGGTGGCGGCACACCCAGGCCCGGTGCTCCGCGCCCTGGAAACAATCCCTTCTCGTCCTCTCAGGGAATGGGACAGCGCCCCGCAGGTCCGCGCCCAGGCAACAATCCCTTCGCGTCGGCCCAGGGGATGGGGCAGCGACCCAATCCCGGGAACATCCCGCGCCCGCAGGCGCCCCGTCCCGGTTCTCCGCGCATCGGTGCTCCGCGTCCCGGGCGTCCCGGCGGCGCACGCGGCGGCTCGGGCGGCCGTCCCGGTGCACCGTTCCAGCAGCGTTCCGGCGGTCCCGGACGCCCCGGTGGCGGCGGCTTCCCGCGCCCCGGTGGCGGGTTCGCGGGGCGTCCCGGTGGCGGCGGTCGCGGCCGTGGGCCCGGCGGCGGCACGGCCGGCGCGTTCGGCAAGGGCGGCGGCAAGAGCCGGCAGCGCAAGTCGCGCAGGGCGAAGCGGCAGGAATTCGAGATGCGGTCGGCGCCGGTCGTCGGCGGCGTCAACGTCTCCAAGGGGAACGGCGAGACGATCCGCCTGCGTCGCGGCGCGTCCATCGCCGACTTCGCGGACAAGCTCGAGGCTCTCAACGGCTACACCGTCCAGCCCGGCACGCTCGTGACGATCCTCTTCAACCTCGGCGAGATGGCCACGGCCACCGAGTCGCTGGATGAGGCGACCTTCGAAGTGCTCGGCGCCGAGCTGGGGTACAAGATCCAGATGGTCTCGCCCGAGGACGAGGACAAGGAGCTCCTGGAGAGCTTCGGTCTGGACCTCGAGGGCGAGCTCGAGGCGGAGGACGAGGACGATCTCGAGATCCGTCCGCCGGTGGTCACCGTCATGGGTCACGTCGACCACGGCAAGACCAGGCTGCTGGATGCGATCCGCAAGACCAATGTCATCGAGGGCGAGGCCGGCGGCATCACGCAGCACATCGGCGCCTACCAGATCTGGACCGAGCACGACGGCAACGAGCGGGCGGTGACCTTCATCGACACCCCCGGTCACGAGGCGTTCACCGCCATGCGCGCCCGCGGCGCCCAGGTGACCGACATCGCCATCCTCGTCGTCGCCGCCGACGACGGCATCATGCCGCAGACGGTGGAGGCGCTCAACCACGCTCAGGCCGCGGACGTGCCGATCGTGGTCGCGGTGAACAAGGTCGACAAGCCGGAGGCCAACCCGGCCCGGGTGCGTCAGCAGCTCACCGAGTACGGTCTGGTCGCCGAGGAGTACGGCGGGGATGTGATGTTCGTGGATGTCTCAGCCCGCCAGGGCACCGGCATCCAGGAGCTCATCGACGCCGTGCTGCTGACCGCAGACGCGGGTCTGGACCTCACGGCCAACCCGAACAAGGCTGCGCGCGGCGTGGCGATCGAGGCCAAGCTCGACAAGGGCCGCGGTTCGGTGGCCACCGTGCTGATCCAGTCCGGAACGCTGCGCGTCGGCGATGCGATCGTCGCGGGCACCGCCTACGGACGCGTCCGCGCCATGCTCGACGAGAACGGCGAGCAGGTCGTCGAGGCTGCTCCGTCCCGTCCTGTCCAGGTGCAGGGTCTGAACTCGGTGCCGCGTGCGGGTGACGTGTTCATCGTCACCGACGAGGACCGCATGGCGCGGCAGATCGCGGAGAAGCGCGAGGCCGTCGAGCGCAACGCCCAGCTGGCGAAGGCCCGCAAGCGCATCTCGCTCGAGGACTTCACCCGTGCCCTGGAGGAGGGCAAGGTCGAGACGCTCAACCTCATCATCAAGGGCGACGTGTCCGGTGCCGTCGAGGCGCTGGAGGAGTCGCTGTTGAAGATCGAGGTCGACGATTCGGTCCAGTTGCGCATCATCCACCGCGGCGTCGGCGCCATCACGGAGTCGGACGTGAACCTGGCGACGATCGACGACGCGATCATCGTGGGCTTCAACGTCCGCCCGGATGCCAAGGCGCGCGAGGCCTCGAACCGCGAGGGCGTGGACATCCGCTTCTACTCGGTGATCTACTCGGCCATCGAGGAGATCGAGAGCTCGCTCAAGGGCATGCTCAAGCCGGAGTTCGAGGAGGTGCAGTCCGGTGTCGCCGAGATCCGCGAGGTGTTCCGTTCGTCGAAGTTCGGCAACATCGCCGGTGTCATCGTCCGCTCCGGGACCATCACCCGCAACGCCAAGGCGCGTGTCATCCGCGACGGCGTCGTGCTCGCGGACGGCCTGACCATCGAGTCGCTGCGCCGGTTCAAGGACGATGTCACCGAGGTGCGCACGGACTTCGAGGCCGGTGTCGGTCTGGGCAAGTTCAACGACATCCAGGTCGGCGATGAGATCGAGACCATCGAGATGGTGGAGAAGCCTCGCGGCTGACTCTCCGGTCGCTGCTTCGGCGGCTGTCTTCCCTTCCCTCGCGGCGCACGGCACGCGCCCCGCGCTCGCGAAGGGGAGGCAGCCGCCTTCACGGTCGCACTCGGAAGCCGTTCGGAAGGTAGAGGAAGAGGAACATGGCTGGAGAACGACAGGCACGGCTGGCGGACCGCATCCGCGTCATCCTCGCCGAGCGTCTGGAGAAGGGGCTGCGGGATCCGCGCCTCGGTTTCGTGACCATCACCGATGTGCGGGTCTCGGGGGATCTCCAGCATGCCTCCGTGTTCTACACGGTGCTGGGCAGCGACGAGGAGCGCACGGACAGCGGCGCCGCGCTGACATCTGCGACAGGACTGCTGCGCAAGGAGCTCGGACGGCAGCTCAACGTGCGCCTCGTGCCCACGCTGGAGTTCATCCCGGATGCGCTGCCGGAATCGGCCGGGCACATCGCCGACCTGCTGCGGCAGGCGCGCGAGCGGGATGCGGAGGTCGCCAGACTCGCGGAGGGCGCCACGCACGCGGGAGATGCGGACCCGTACGTCCGAGACGAGTCGGCCGACTGACCTGATCCGCGTCAGGCGGGGAGCCGCAGCATCCCGTCCGACGCCTCGACGAGACCGTCCGCGATGAGCGAGTCGATGGCGCGGTCCCGCTGTGCGCGGTCCGGCCAGTCCGGCAGCACCGACTCCATCGGCGTCGCAAGCCCCGCGGCATCCCGCAGCGCTTTCAGCACGGCACCGCGCGTCTGACGGTCGGATCCCTCGTACCGGGCCGGGCGGCGGCGCGTGTCGCCGGTGTCGGGACGTCCCGCCGCGAGCCAACCGCACTGCAGCGCGATCGGACAGGCTTCGCAGCGGGGAGTGCGCGCGGTGCACACCGTCGCACCCAGCTCCATCATCGCCGCGTTGAACAGCGCCGAGTCCGCGTCGTCCGCAGGCAGCAACTCCGTCATGCGCTGCAGATCCCGTCGCGAGGGCGGGCCGGGCTGCGAGCGGCCGTCCATCGCGCGCGCGATGACACGTCGCGTGTTGGTGTCGACCACGGGGTGCCGGTCACCGTAATGGAAGACGGCCACGGCGCGCGCCGTGTAGTCGCCGATGCCGGGCAGCGCGAGGAGCGATTCGACGTCGCGGGGCACCCGCGCGCCATGGCGGTCCACGATCTCGATCGCAGCCCGGTGCAGCCACAGCGCTCTGCGCGGATAGCCGAGGTTCGCCCACTGGCGCACGACCTCGGCGGGAGTGGCGGCGGCCTGTGCGGCCGGGGTCGGCCAGCGGTCGAGCCACGCCTCCAGATGCGGGATGACCCGCGCCACGGGCGTCTGCTGCAGCATGAACTCGCTCACGAGCGTGCCCCATGCGCCGTAGACGGTATGGAACTCCGCACGACGCCACGGAAGATCGCGGGCCGATCGCCCGTACCAGTCGGTGAGCGCGCGCGCATCCGGTGCGATGATGGGCATCCCGCCAGCCTAGATGAGGCGTCGGGGTCGGTAGGGTGGACGGGTGGCAGCGCACGGCATCCTCCTCGTCGACAAGCCCGGCGGTCTCACCAGTCATGACGTCGTCGCGCGCGTGCGGCGCGCCTTCGGCACCCGCAGGGTGGGTCATGCCGGCACGCTGGACCCCGCCGCCACCGGTCTGCTGGTGATCGGCATCGAGGGTGCGACGCGGCTGCTGACCTATATCGTCGGTGCCGACAAGACCTATACCGCGACGATCAGGCTCGGCGCGCGCACGAGCACCGACGACGCCGAAGGCGACGTCATCGCGACGGCGGATGCCTCGGATTGGGCCGGTGTGGATGATGCGGCCGTGCGCGGCGGCATCCGTGCACTCACCGGTGCGATCTCGCAGGTTCCCAGCTCGGTCTCCGCCATCAGGATCGACGGGCGTCGGGCGTACGACCTCGTGCGCGCGGGGGAGACCGTGGAGCTGGCGTCCAGGCAGGTGACGGTCTCGCGGTTCGACGTGCTGGCGCAGCGTCGCGAGGGCGGTTTCCTCGACCTCGACGTGGTCGTCGACTGCTCGTCGGGCACCTACATCCGCGCCCTCGGCCGTGACCTCGGCGATGCACTCGGCGTCGGCGGTCATCTCACCGCGCTGCGCCGCACGCGCGTGGGCGGATTCGAGGTCTCCGATGCCGTGACCCTCGACGCTCTGGAGACCGCCGTGCCGCTCCCGCCCGCCGACGCGGCCACGCGTGTCATGCCGGCACTGCACGTCAGCGCGGAGGAGGCGCGCGCGCTGAGGCACGGCCAGCGGCTCGTCGGTCAGCGCGACCGGATGCCGGGGGCGGAGGCCGCCGGGATCGATCCCGACGGCGTGCTGGTGGGTGTGCTCGAGGTGCGCGGACACGACATCAAGAGCGCCATGAACATGCCGGAGGCGCAGTCATGATCCTGTGGTTCACCGTCCTCCAGATCTCCGTGGCCGTCGCGTCCGGGCTGTTCTGCGTCGTCGCGGGTCTCGTGGGCAGACGACCCAGCGACTGGACGGTCGGCAGCCTGCTGCTGGTGGAGCTGCTGCTGATCGTGCAGGTCGTCGTCGCCGTCGTCGCCCCGTTCGCGGGCAACCCGCCCACCGGGGATCTGCTGGAGTTCTGGGTGTACCTGATCGCGGCGGTGCTCCTGCCGGTCGGCGGCACCCTCTGGGCTCTGCTGGATCGCACGCGCTGGAGCACCGTCGTGCTGGGTGTGGTCGGGCTGTCCCTGGCCATCATGCTGTGGCGGATGCAGACCATCTGGACCATCCAGGTCGCGTGAGCGCGCACGGGCTCCCGCCCGCGGCGGCATAGGATGGAGGACGCGATGTCCCACACTGATGCCTCGACCCAGCACCCCGCGCGCGCCCGGATGACCGGGATCGGGCGGGTTCTCGTGATCGTGTACGCCGTGATGGCGGTCGGCGCCACAGGGCGCAGCTTCGTCCAGATCGTGCGGCGCTTCGACGAGGCCCCGCTGGCGTACTCGCTCTCCGCGCTCTCCGCCGTCGTGTACATCCTCGCGACCCTCGCGCTGATCCTCGCGCACCGCCGCGGCTGGTACACCGTCGCCTGGATCGCGATCGTGTTCGAGCTGACGGGGGTGATCGTCGTGGGGCTGCTGAGCTTCCTCGAGCCGCAGCTGTTCGCGCACGACAGCGTCTGGTCGCACTTCGGCAGCGGGTACGTGCTGATCCCGCTCGTGCTGCCGGTGTTCGGCATCTGGTGGCTTCGCACGCACCGCCCGCAACCCGCCGAGGTCGCTGAGCAGGTGCTGCCGTGATCGTCTTCCGCGATCCGTCCGAAATCCCCGCCGGCTTCGGACCGAGCGTCGTCGCCATCGGCAAGTTCGACGGCGTGCACGTCGGTCATCGCGCCGTCATCGAGCGGACGCGCGTGGACGCGGCGACCACGGGCGCCAAAGCCGTGGCGGTGACCTTCGACCGCAACCCGCTGGAGGTGCTGCGGCCGGAGCTGTGCCCGGAGAACGTCGTCAGTCTCGACCGCAAGATCGAGCTGCTCGGCGACCTCGGGCTGGACGCGACTCTGGTGCTCGCCTTCGATCGCAGGCTGGCCTCGCTCGCCGCGGAGGATTTCGTGCGCACCGTGCTCGTGGACGCCCTGCATGTGACCACGGTCCTCGTGGGGCGGGACTTCCGGTTCGGACGCGGCGGGGCCGGCACGCCGGAACTGCTGCGCGAGCTCGGCCCGCAGCACGGCTTCACGGTCGATGTCGTCGATGACGTGCACATCGCCGGGGCGCGGCGGCGCGTGTCGTCGACGTGGATCCGCGAGCTGTTGGCGGCCGGGGACGTGGCGGGCGCCGCGCAGATGCTCGGTCGTCCGGTGAGCGTGGCCGGCGAGGTCGTGCACGGGCTCAAGCGCGGACGCGAGCTCGGCTTCCCCACGGCGAACCTCTCCGAGCACACCGATGCACTCGCGCCGGCCGAAGGCGTCTACGCCGGCTGGTTGGTGGACCATGTCACCGGCATCCGGCATCCGGCCGCCATCTCCGTCGGCACCAACCCGACCTTCGACGACGTCGAGCGGAGCCAGGTCGAGGCCCACGTGCTCGGCGAATCCGGGCTCGACCTGTACGGGCACCGGGTGACGGTCGAGTTCACGGACCATCTGCGGGGCATGGTCGCCTTCGAGGGCATGGACGCGCTGGTCGCGCAGATCGCCGAGGATGTGACGAGGGCCCGCACCAGGCTGGGTCTGGGCTGATCGTGGAATCCGATCGGATGTCGTAAACTGGAGTCCGGCACCCGACGATGACCGCGTCTCGCGGAGACCGGGTGCCGTATTCCGCAGGGTCATGGCTCGCGCCACGCGCGGATCACAGGACGGACGAAGGCCCCTCGGCACTTCGGCATTCACGCTCAGGAGGAGCATGCCGACCACGGCGACTGCCGCATCGCGGCGCAGGAAGATCTCTCGTCGAGACGACGAGGCACCGCTGATCCCGATTCTCGCGCGCAAGGTGCGCGAGATCGAGGCGAAGGCGCAGCGATCGAAGCTGGGTCCGACCAACCGCGTCAAGTTCCAGGTGATCGCCTTCCTCGTTCGCGAGGAGCGCGCACGGGTGAAGGCGGAGACCGAGCTGGGCGACGCCGCGCGTGTCGAGCTGCTCAAGCGGCTGGACGGCATCGCCACGATCCTCGCGAAGACGGCCGCCCGTGACACCTCGCTGATCCAGCTTCTGGAGGCCGACCAGGCGGCGTCGCCCGTGGCCAAGCGGATGCGGCGCGACTGGCTGCTGGAGTCCGGGGCGGAGCTCGCCCCGGAAGAGCTCATCATCACGGATGCGGCGCCGGTGCGGTCCACTCCGGTGGTGCCGGAGGCGCTGGTGGAGAGGCAGGTGACGCCGCCCTCGGTGGAGTCGCGCCAGCTCGCCCATCCGTTCCTCGCGCCGGATCTCACCCCTCGCGCGGAGTCCGCGCCCCGCCGTCGCCTGGACAGCTGGGAGCTGATGGGGCCGCTCTACAAGGCGTTCGAGTCCGGCGCCGGCGGGGGAGCGGCGTCCATGGAGCTGCCGCCGCCGCCCGAGTACGATCACATCTCGCCGAAGGGCCGTGAGGTGATGGTGCATCAGTCGCGTTTCGTCGAGGCGGTGCGCGCCGGGCATCGCAGCTTCCTGCTCGCCGATGAACCGGGACTGGGAAAGACCGCGCAGTCGGTGCTGGCGGCATCCGTCGCCGATGCCTATCCGCTGCTGGTGGTGGTCCCCAACGTCGTGAAGATGAACTGGGCGCGCGAGGTGGAACTGTGGACGCCACAGCGCCGGGCCGCCGTGATCCAGGGCGACGGCGACGACATCGACGCCTTCGCGGACGTCTTCATCGTCAATTACGAGATCCTGGACCGGCATCTGTCGTGGCTGGGCGCCATCGGTCTGAAGGGCATGGTCGTCGACGAGGCGCACTTCATCAAGAACCTGTCCTCGCAGCGATCCCGGAATGTGCTGGCGCTCGCGGCGCGCATCCGTGAGCGCACGCGCAACCCGCTCATGCTGGCACTGACGGGCACGCCTCTGATCAACGACGTCGAGGACTTCGACGCGATCTGGCGCTTCCTGGGGTGGACCAACGGCGAGAAGCCCGGCGCCGAGCTGATGGACAAGCTCGACGCCACGGGGCTCACACCCGCGGACAAGGCGTTCTATGCGGAGGCCCGCGACGCCGTCATCTCGATGGGCATCGTGCGCCGTAAGAAGAAGGATGTCGCCGCCGATCTGCCCGACAAGCTCATCGCCGACCTTCCGGTGCAGCTCGATGACGAGTTCGGGCGCAGCATCCGCCAGGCCGAGCGGGAGCTGGGCGAGCGGATGGCGGCGAAGTACCGCCGGATCGTCGAGGCTCGTGCCGCCGCGCATGGCACGGGGCATGCGTCCCGCGGACCCGACGCGATCGACGACGACATCGTGCGCCTGGTCGCGCACAACGAGCTCGAGGAGTCCAAGGCCGCGGGCACCGGCGGGGACAACGTCTTCACGATGGTGCGCAGGATCGGCCAGGCCAAGGCGATGCTGGCCGCGGACTACGCGGTGCAGCTGCAGCGCTCGGTCGAGAAGGTCGTCTTCTTCGCCAAGCACATCGACGTCATGGATCAGGCGGAGGCGCATTTCGCGGCGTCCGGCGTCCGGGCCGTCTCGATCCGCGGCGAGCAGTCCGCCACGGCCAGGCAGCAGGCCATCGATGCGTTCGAGAGCGACCCGGACGTCGGCATCGTGGTGTGCTCGCTGACCGCTGCGGGCGTCGGCGTGAACCTGCAGGCGGCGTCGAACGTGGTGCTCGCCGAGCTGAGCTGGACCGCGGCCGAGCAGACGCAGGCCATCGACCGCGTGCACCGCATCGGTCAGGACGAGCCGGTGACCGCGTGGCGGATCATCGCCGCGCACACCATCGACACGAAGATCGCCGAGCTCATCGACCAGAAGCAGGGTCTCGCCGCCCGGGCGCTGGACGGCGAGTCGGGGGACGCGGGCGCCGACGAGTCCGTGCAGCTGGCAGCGCTCATGCATCTGCTGCGCGAGGCGCTCGGCGAGGCCTGATCGTCATCACCGCAGAAGAAGGCGTTAAGAACTGAGCATCTTAACGCCTTTTTTCATCGAAATCCCTCTCATTCGACAAGATTCACATGGGTGGGGTCATATGTGCGGCAAGATCAGTGATTTTCAACGCCATGAGGATGGCATCGGGCAGGGTTCCCCACTAGGGTCGGATGAGGCAGCGTCGCCCTTTCCTGTTCCTCTCCCCGAAGCATGAAGGCAGCAGCATGAAGATCGGCATCCTCACCAGCGGCGGCGATTGCCCCGGCCTGAACGCGGTCATCCGCGGCATCGTGCTCAAGGGCACGACGAGCTACGACCTCGAGTTCGTGGGCATCCGCGACGGCTGGCGAGGCGTCGTGGAAGGCGACTTCTTCCCGCTGACCCGGCATGAGGTCAAGGGGCTCTCCAAAGTGGGCGGCACCATTCTCGGCACGAGCCGCACGAACCCCTATGAGGGCAGCCGCGGCGGTGCGGAGAACATCGCCAGGACGTTGGCAGGGCACGGCATCGACGGGATCGTCGCGATCGGCGGTGAGGGCACGCTCGCAGCCGCTGACCGGCTCTCCAAGGACGGCATCAACGTGCTGGGCGTCCCGAAGACCATCGACAACGATCTGCGAGCCACGGACTACTCATTCGGTTTCGACACCGCGGTCAACATCGCCACGGACGCCATGGATCGCCTGCGCACCACGGGCGACTCGCATCAGCGCTGCATGGTGGCCGAGGTCATGGGCCGACACGTCGGCTGGATCGCCCTGCACGCGGGCATGGCGGCGGGTGCGCACGTGATCTGCATCCCCGAGGTCCCCATGTCGATGGACGAGATCTGCGCGCTGGTCACACGTGCCCGCGACCGGGGGCGTGCGCCGCTGGTGGTGGTCTCCGAGGGCTTCACCCTGACCGGAATGGAGGAGGCCTTCAGTGACAAGGGCCTGGACGCCTTCAACCGGCCGCGTTTGGGCGGCATCAGCGAGGTCCTGGCGCCGGAGATCGAGCGCATCACCGGCATCGAGACCCGCTCCACAGTGCTCGGACACATCCAGCGCGGTGGTTCGCCGTCCGGCTTCGACCGGGTGCTCGCCACCCGTCTGGGCCTGAACGCCGCCGACGCCCTCGTGGCCGGTGCCTGGGGGCAGATGGTCGCGCTGCGCGGCACCGACATCGTCCTGGTGCCCTTCGACGAGGCTCTCGGCGAGCTGAACACCGTGCCGCTGAGCCGCTATGAGGAGGCCGCAGCGCTGTTCGGCTGATCCCGTGCCCCGGTGATGGCGAGCCGGGTGACGTCGCACCGCGTCTTGCGGGACACGCGTCGGCGAGGCGCGGGTCAGCCGGCCAGGCCCAGCACGTCGAGCATCCACGCGATCTCGAACGCACGCTCTCGCCACGCGTTGTACCGCCCGCTCACCCCGCCGTGACCGGCGGACATCTCGCATCGCATGATGACATCCTCGGCACCGGCGTGCCGCAGCGCGGACACCCACTTGGCCGGTTCGACGTACAGCACACGGGTGTCGTTCAGCGACGTCATCGCGAGGATGCGAGGGTACTTCCCGTCCGAGCGGATGTTCTCGTACGGGGAGTACGACTTCATGTACGCGTACACCTCGGCGTCGTGCAGCGGATCGCCCCACTCGTCCCATTCCACGACGGTCAGTGGCAGGGACGGGTCGAGGATCGAAGTGAGGGCGTCGACGAAAGGGACGCCCGCCAGGATCCCGGCGAACAGCTCGGGGGCGAGGTTCGCGACCGCTCCCATGAGCAGACCGCCTGCGCTGCCGCCCTCCGCGACCATCCGTTCGGGCGTCGTGACGCCCGACTCCACGAGGTGCCTGCCCACGGCGATGAAGTCCGTGAACGTGTTCCGCTTGTTCAGCCCCTTGCCGTCCTCGTACCAGTGCCTGCCCATCTCCCCTCCGCCGCGGACATGCGCCACGGCGAAGATCACGCCGCGGTCCATCATCGACAGCCGCATGGTCGAGAATCCGGGGTCGATGGAGTGCTCGTAGGATCCGTAGCCGTACAGGTGCACGGGGCGCGCCGCGGCTCCCGGCTCGCCGAAGGACTTCTTCCACACCAGCGAGACCGGAACCCTCGTCCCGTCCGGAGCCGTCGCCCAGTCGCGGCGCTGGCCGTAGTCGGCGGGATCGTAGCCGCCGAGCACCTGAGTCCGCTTGCGCACGTGCTTCTCACCGGTGGCGAGCTCAAGGTCGAGCACGGTGGACGGTGTCACGAACGACGTGTATCCCATCCGCAGGAAGGGGGCGTGCCATTCCGCGTTGCCACTGAAGTACGCCTCGTACAGCGGCTCGTCGAACTCGATGACATCCAGTGCGCCCGTGCGGTAGTCCAGCAGCGCCGCATGCGGCATCCCCTCGGTGCGGTACTCGACCGTGGCGAAGTCGCGGAAGCAGTCCACGTCCAGCAGGCGGCGGCCCGGCGTGTGGGGCAGCAGGACCCGCCGCGGACCCTGTGGGTCGGACGCCGCCACCGAGACGAGCTCGAAGTCCAGCGCCCCGTCGTTGTGCAGGATCAGCAGACGGTCCTCGCCGTCGACGACGGCGTGATCGACGGAGTACTCCACGCCGTCGCGGCGCGGCCAGACGACCTGCGGGGCGGCGGTGGGGTCCGCCAGATCGACCAGCAGCTCTTCGCTCGTGATCTTCGAACCCAGGCCGATGACGAGGTACTTCTTGCTGCGGGAGATGCCCGCGCCCAGCCAGAAGCGCTCATCGGGCTCGTGGAACAGCTTCACATCCTCCGCCACGGGCGTGCCCATCCGATGCAGCCACAGGGTGTCCGGACGCCACGCCTCGTCACGGGTGGAGTAGACGATGGACCGGCCGTCGGGGGTGAAGAACGCCTGACCGGTGTTCTCGATCACCTCGTCGAAGCGCTCGCCGGTGGTGAGGTCGCGCACGTGGACGGTGTACAGCTCCGACCCCTCGACGTCGACCGACCACAGCATCCGGGTGCCGTCGTCGGACAGATCGAACGCGCCCATCGAGAAGAACTCGTGCCCTTCCGCTTCGACGTTGGCGTCCAGCAGGACCTGTTCGCCGGGGACGGGCGCGCCCGCCTCGAGCACGGGGGGAGTCCAACTGTCGTCCACGACCGCGGTGCGGCACTGGATGCCGTACTGCGCGCCCTCCGCGGTGCGGCCGTAATACCACCAGTCGCCGCGGCGGGTGGGCACGGACAGGTCGGTCTCGAGCACCCGGGAGCGGACCTCCTGGAACAGCCGCTCGCGCAGGTCGCTCAGATGAGCGGTGCGCGCCTCGGTGTAGGCGTTCTCCGCCTCCAGGTGCGCGATCACCTCGGGATCCTCCTTGGCGCGCAGCCACTCGTAGGCGTCCTGGAAGGTGTCGCCGTGGTGGGTCCGGCTGATCGGGCGTCGGTCCGCGACGGGCGGCAGGATGCTGGTTTCGCTCACTCCCCAACGCTAACCCAGCGGCACGGCGACGTCACCAGTGCGCCCGCGAGTTGACCATCGTGCGGGAGGGTGGGAGGATTTCAGCGGGCGCGTAAACGAATCTCGAACCCACGGTGAACTCTTCGTTCGTCACGCCGGCCCCCGGCATCCCTCCAGGCATCCCCAACGAAAGAGAACGGTGGAAACCGCAGCCCTCGTCGTCGTGCTGGTCATCGCACTGGCATTGTTCTTCGACTTCACCAACGGATTCCACGACACGGCGAACGCCATGGCGACGCCGATCGCCACGGGGGCCCTCAAGCCCAAGGCCGCCGTGCTGCTGGCCGCCGTGCTGAACCTCGTGGGCGCGTTCCTGTCGACCGAGGTCGCCAAGACCGTGTCCGGCGGGATCGTCAACGAGGCCGACATCTCGCACGCGCTGCTGCCTCAGCTCATCTTCGCCGGGCTCATCGGAGCCATCACCTGGAACATGCTCACCTGGTTGCTGGGACTGCCCTCGAGCTCGTCCCACGCGCTGTTCGGCGGGCTCATCGGCGCCACGCTCGTCGGAGTGGGCGCGGCGGGCATCAACTTCGGGGTCGTGCTGTCCAAGGTCGTGCTGCCGGCCTTCATCGCACCGCTGACGGCGGGGATCATCGCATTCGCCGCCACCAAGGCCGCGTACGGCATCACCCGCCGCTACGACGGCAAGCCGGACGGGCGTTCCGGCTTCCGCTGGGGGCAGATCTTCACCTCCTCGATGGTGGCGCTCTCGCACGGCACGAACGACGCGCAGAAGACCATGGGCGTCATCACCCTCGCCCTGATCACCGTCGGCTGGCAGACCGGAGATCCGAACGGCGAGCACTACCACAATCCCGAGTTCTGGGTGATCGTCGCCTGTGCGTTCACGATCGCGCTGGGCACCTATCTCGGCGGCTGGCGGATCATCCGCACGCTCGGCAAGGGGCTGACCGAGGTCAAACCCGCGCAGGGCTTCGCCGCGGAGAGCTCCACGGCGGCCACGATCCTCGCCTCCAGCGCCTTCGGCTTCGCCCTGTCGACCACTCAGGTCGCCTCCGGGTCCGTGATCGGATCGGGTCTGGGCCGACGCGGCTCGACGGTGCGCTGGGGCACCGCCGGACGCATCGCCCTGGGCTGGCTGCTGACGCTGCCCTCCGCGGGCGCCGTCGGCGCCGTGGCCGCGTTGATCGTCGTGTGGTTCGGGAACTGGGGCGTCCTCGTCGACGCGCTGATCGCCCTGGTCGTCATCGTGGGACTGTTCCTGCGCTCGAAGCGGAACGCCGTCACCTCCGCCAACGCCATGAGCGATGTCGCCGAGTCCGGTCACGCCGTCGAGACGCCCGAGGTGCCCGGCCCCACGCGCCGCACCAGCCGCATCGAGCTGATGCGCGCACTGGAGCGCGCCGAGCGCAAGGCGGACGAGGCGGAGCGCGCGGCGCGCAGAGCGAAGAAGCTCAAGAAGTCCGGTGGGAAGCCCAGCGAGATCAAGGCCGCCAGGAAGGCCGCCGAGCGCGCGGCGCGCAAGTACGCGCAGGCGGAGGAGGCCGCGCAGGAATGGGAGAGGCTCAGCGCGAGCCGCCGGGAGCGCGCGAAGCTCGCCGAGTGGGATCTGTCGGTCGATGAGAAGGAGGACGCCCGATGAGCATCGAGATCGACTGGATGGCCTTCCTCAGCGTCTTCGCCGCGGCGCTGGTCGGCGCTGTCATGATCGTCACGCTCTACGCACTGGGGCTTCGGATGCTGGTGCGCGCAGGGCGGGTCCCCGTCGTCACCCCTGCGGAGTTCACGGATGCGATCACCGTGCTCTCTGCGAAGGAGATCCGCCGCGCGGCCAAGCAGGCGGAGAAGGCAGCCCGCAAGAATCCGCTGACCGAGGCGCAGAAGACGCTGGCGTTCCTCGCGGCGATCTGCTGCTTCGTGCTGTGCGCGGCGGCCGTCGCCGGGGGCATCCTGCTGATCGTCATCGGCCACTGAGCCCGGGCGGCCGCGAAGTCGGCACCCGCCTCTAGGCTGTCGGCATGAGCGATCTGCCCGTGTTCGGAAGCCACCCCCAGCCCTCGCACACGATCATCCATCTCAGCGATCCGCACTTCCTCGCGGGCGGTGCGAAGCACCCGGGCGGCTCCGACAGCGAGGGCAACCTCGCCCGCACGCTGCAGACCATCAGACAGGTGCACCCGCATCCGTCGGCGATCGTGGTGACCGGCGACCTGACCGATCTGGGGGAGCCGGATGCCTATCGTCGGCTGCGCGCGACGCTGGAACCGGTGGCGGAGGAGCTCGGCAGTCCCGTCGTCTGGGTGGCCGGCAATCACGACGAGCGACCTGCGCTGCACGCCGAGCTCCTCGACGGCGCGGCCACGCAGGAGCCGGTCACCGGGGTGTGGGAGCTGGAGGGCCTGCGCCTGGTGGCGCTGGACACGTCCGTGCCGGGCTGGCATCACGGCGACCTGGATCGGGAGCAGCTCGAGTGGCTCGCGGACGTGCTCGCCGATCCCGCACCCGAGGGCACCCTGCTGGCCATGCACCACCCGCCGCTGCCCGCACACGTACCGCTGTTCGACATCCTCGAGCTTCGTCATCAGGACGAGCTGGCCGACATCATCCGCGGCACCGATGTGCGCGGCATCCTGGCGGGGCACCTGCACTACTCGTCCTTCGGCGTGTTCGCGGGAATCCCGGTGAGCGTGGCCTCCTCCACCTGTTACACGATGAATCTCGGTCGCCCCGCCGCCGAGGTGAACGGCATGGACGCCGCGCAGTCCTTCCAGCTCGTGCACGTGCGGCCGGGCGTCATCACGCACACCGTGGTGCCGGTGGCGGACGCGCCCACCGGCGACGTCTTCACCGAGGAGTGGCTGGCGCGGATGGCGGCGCTGACGCCGCAGGAGCGGCTGGAGGCGTTCTCCAGGAAGCCGCAGGGCACTCGGGCCTAGAATGGGTGCATCCCCCGCATCCAACCCGCCACCACCCCACAAGGAAGTGAAATGGCTGCTGACGCGCCCATTCAGACCCGCACCGAGACCGATTCGATCGGAAGCCTCGAGATCCCCATCGACGCCTACTACGGCGTGCATACGCTGAGGGCCGAGCAGAACTTCCCCATCACCAAGCGGCCGATCTCGGTCTATCCCGACCTCATCCGGGGCCTGGCGATGGTCAAGCAGGCATCGGCCCGGGCGAACAAGGAGATCGGCGTCCTCGACGCCGAGCGGGCCGACCTCATCGCCGCCGCCGCCCAGCGGGTCATCGACGGGGAGTTCCACGACCAGTTCATCGTCGGTGTCATCCAGGGCGGCGCCGGGACCTCCACGAACATGAACGCGAACGAGGTCATCACCAACATCGCGCTGGAGATGTCGGGGCGTTCGAAGGGCGATTACGCGTACCTGTCGCCGATCGACCACACCAACCGCAGCCAGTCGACCAACGACGTCTACCCGACAGCCGTGAAGATCGGCCTCTCTTTGACTCTCAGGTCGCTGCTGGACGAGCTCGACCTGCTGCGCAAGTCGTTCCTGAAGAAGGCGTCCGAGTTCCACGACGTCCTCAAGGTCGGTCGCACCCAGCTGCAGGATGCCGTCCCGATGACGCTGGGGCAGGAGTTCCACGGCTTCGCGACGACCCTCGGCGAGGACCACAGCCGTCTCACCGAGAACGCCTCGCTGATGTTCGAGATCAACATGGGTGCCACCGCGATCGGCACCGGGATCACCACGCACGCGGACTACGCCCCCACCGTGCTCAAGCATCTGCGCGAGATCACCGGGTTGAACCTGCAGACCGCGGGCGACCTCGTCGAGGCCACCAGTGACACGGGCTCCTTCATGTCGTTCTCCGCATCCCTCAAACGCAGCGCGATCAAGCTGTCGAAGATCTGCAACGACCTGCGCCTGCTCTCCTCGGGTCCGCAGGCGGGGATCGGTGAGATCAACCTGCCCGCCATGCAGGCCGGCTCCAGCATCATGCCGGGCAAGGTCAACCCGGTCATCCCGGAGGCCGTCAACCAGGTGGCGTTCGCCGTGGCCGGCGCTGATGTCACGGTGACCATGGCGGCCGAGGGAGGACAGCTGCAGCTGAACGCCTTCGAGCCGGTCATCGCCCACTCGATCTTCCAGTCGATCACCTGGATGCGCCAGGCCATGTGGACGCTTCGCGTGAACTGCGTCGACGGCATCACCGCCAACCGCGAGCGGCTGGGTGCGATGGTCGGCGCATCCGTCGGCGTCGTGACGGCTCTGACGCCGTTCATCGGCTACGCGGCATCCGCAGCGCTGGCGAAGACCGCACTGCTGACCAACCGCAACATCGCCGACCTCGTCGTCGAAGCCGGGCTGATGACGCGCGAAGAGGTCATGAAGCAGATCTCCCCGGCGCGACTGTCGGGGCTGGAGGCGGTCACCTCCGCGATCCCGGTGATCGCGGCCGAAGACATCGCGTGACCGTCGACCGAGCCGAGAGCGGGGGCGGATGCCGTTCGGCATCCGCCCCCGCTCTCCGTGATCGGATCAGTCCAGGATGCGGCAGTGCGTGGTGAGCTCGCCGATGCCTTCGAGTCCGACGGTCACCGTCGAGCCGTCGCGGAGGAAGATCTGCGGGTCGCGCGAGTAGCCGGCTCCGCCCGGGCTGCCCGTGGAGATGAGCGTGCCCGGCAGCAGGGTCACCGATGTCGAGAGGTGGGACACCAGCGTCGCGACCGACCGGACCATCTGCGCGGTGCTGGCGTCCTGAACGGTCTGCCCGTCCACGACGGTCCAGATGTGCAGCGCCTGCGGGTCGGGGATCTCGTCGGCGGTGACGACGAACGGGCCGGTGGGCGTGAACCCGTCGAACGACTTGCAGCGCGACCACTGCGCCTCGGCGAACTGGATGTCACGCGCGGTGATGTCGTTGACGGCCGTGTAGCCCCACACCGTGCTCAGGGCGTCTTCGGGGGAGACATCCTTGGCGGGCCTGCCGATGATCACGCCGAGCTCCGCCTCGTAGTCGACCGATTCGCTGAGGCGGCGGGGCCAGGAGAGCGTGCGATCGTGGCCGGCGAGGGAGTTCGGCCACAGCGTGAACACGGTGGGCGCCTTGTCGGTCTTCAGCCCGAGCTCGCTCGAGTGCGCCGAGTAGTTCAGTCCCACGGCGAGGATGGCGGGCGGATCGATGACAGCGGAGCCGAACGAGAACCCGCCGAGCGGATGCCGTGGAGCCAGGTCCTCGGTGACCGCGTCGCGCACGCGTTGGAGAAGGTCGTCACCGCCCGCGATCAGCTCTTGAAGCGTATTGGGGCCGGAGGAGAGGAGGTCGCGGACGAGGATGGCCTCCTCGCCGTCGATGACGGCGAGGAGAGGCGTCTCGGAGTCGCGCACGTTCAGATGGGCAAACCGCATGCCTCTACGCTACCGGCCCGGGCGGCTCCGTCACCGGAGGCTCCCTCTAGGCTTTCCCCATGACCTTTGGAACCCCCTTCCCGCCGTCATCACAGCCGTCGTCCTCGCGAGGCGTGGAGCAGCCGGCGCAGCAGGGGCACGGACAGCCGCCGCGCCCGGTCTACGGGCAGCCGCCGCGCCCGGTGTTCGATCACCTCGCGCGTGGCGGCGCGGGGCCCGTCAGCGGCGCGGGCGCGTCGGGTGCCACGGGGACGGCCGGTGCTCCTGCGCGTTCCACACCCGCATCCGACCTTCAGGGCATGCCGGTGCTTCCCGTGCCCGTGCGCAGGGGGCGATCGGTGTCGATCTGGGTGTTCGGGCTCCTCGGCTTCGTGATGCTCGCGCTCATCGCCTATTTCGCTCTGTTCCTGGGAACGGGCGCCTCCGTGGTGGGACTGGTGCTCGCCCTGATCCCGTTGGGCATCGTGCTGGTCGGGGTGCGTCTGATCGACCGGTGGGAGCCCGAGCCCCGGAGTCTGGTGGTCTTCGCCCTCGCCTGGGGCGGGGTCGCCGGGGTGGGAATCGCCCTGCTCGTGGACCTGGGACTCGTGCTCGTGGGCGTCCGCGCTGACCCGCTGTTCTCCGCCGTCGTCCAGGCGCCGATCGTGGAAGAGGCCGCCAAGGGGCTGGGCGTGGTGATGGTGCTGCTGATCGGCAGGCGCGCATTCGACGGGCCCGTCGACGGGATCGTCTATGGCGCGCTGGTGGGTGCGGGCTTCGCCTTCACGGAGAACATCCAGTACTTCGGGACGAGCGTCATCGAGGGCGGTGGGGCGAGCCTGACCGCGACCTTCATCCTGCGCGGGCTGATCTCGCCGTTCGCGCACGCCATGTTCACCGCTCTCACCGGGTTCGCGATGGGTGTCGCGGTGCGCCGAGGCGCAACCTCGGCCGGTGCCGTGGGAGCCGGTGCCGTCGGACTGCTGGGTGCCATGGCGCTGCACGCGTTCTGGAACGGCTCGTCTCTGCTCGGGGACTTCATCGTGCTGTACGCGACGACGCAGATCCCGCTGTTCATCGGCTTCATCCTGGCGATCGTGGCGCTGCGCCACGCGGAGGCCCGACTGACACGGCGCCGGTTGGACGACTACGCCGCGGCCGGCTGGTTCACGCCGGAGGAGGTCGTCATGCTGGCCACGCCTGCCGGTCGTCGTACCGCGCTGAGGTGGGCGGCGGGCCTTCAGGGGAACCGGCGCCGGCTGATGCGGTCGTTCATCCGCGATGCCACGGCGCTCGCCGCGGTGCGGCAGCGCGCCGTCAACGGACATGACGGATATGCCGCGGCCGACGAGCGGGCGCTGCTCCTGCGGACGCGGGTGACCAGAGCGCAACTGCTGGCATACTGACGAGTCGATCCGCGAAGC
The DNA here is from genome assembly GCF_039539005.1 of Microbacterium soli. Lineage (NCBI taxonomy): Bacteria > Bacillati > Actinomycetota > Actinomycetes > Micrococcales > Microbacteriaceae > Microbacterium > Microbacterium soli. The sequence continues at coordinate 127,132 of NZ_BAABCP010000001.1, read as the reverse complement.
GGATGCCGTCGGCGGTGCCGATCCGCGTGCCGAACAGCACTCAGCGCCCGGTGCCGCGGCGATGCCTGCTGGTCTCCCGGGCGCTGAGTTGACCTAATGACAGGGTGCACCGGACCTCTTCCGATGTCAAGTGTCCGTTCGCTGTCGCGACTTTGACGAGTTCGCGCTCAGCGGAGTCATCGCGTTGACCATGCCTCCTCCCTCGGGTTTGATGGAGACCATGACAGATCGCACAAAGCCCGAGTTCGACGCACCGACCGGTCCGGCCCCCGCCGAGCTGGTCATCCGCGACCTCATCGTCGGCGACGGCGACGAAGCGAAACCAGGAGACACCGTCACCGTGCATTACGCCGGGGTCGAGCACGACACGGGAGAGGAATTCGATTCCTCCTGGGGGCGTGGCGAGACGATCCAGTTCCCGCTCCGCGGCCTGATCCAGGGCTGGCAGGAGGGGATCCCCGGCATGAAGGTCGGCGGCCGCCGCGAGCTCACGATCCCGCCGCATCTCGCCTACGGTCCTGCGGGATCGGGGCACTTCCTCTCCGGGAAGACGTTGATCTTCATCATCGACCTCGTCGCGGTCGGCTGATCGCGCTCGCAACCCCGACCCCCGTCCGCTCATCGCGGGCGGGGGTCTTTCGTGGGCTGACTTCGCTGGGAGCAAGCCGACCGCGGGAATGTATTCCAATGAATGTAAGTTATGACTGGGTGTCGCACACGACGGCACCCACCATTTCAAGGAGAAGACACATGTCGATCGAGATCCCCGGCTACCGCTCCGGCACCTGGGTCCTGGACCCGGCGCACAGCGAGGTCACCTTCAGCGTCCGCCACATGATGATCTCGAAGGTGCGCGGCACCTTCGGTGTGAAGGAGGCCACACTGATCGCGCCGGAGAACCCCCTCGAGGCGAAGGTCGAGGCCAAGGTCGATGTGAGCTCCATCGACACCAAGGATGAGGGACGGGACGCGCACCTGCGCTCCGCGGACTTCTTCGACGTCGAGAACCACCCCGTCATGACGTTCACCTCGACCGGCACGCGCGTGCAGAACGGGGACTTCCTCGTGGACGGCGACCTGACGATCCGCGGCATCACCAAGCCGGTCACCTTCGAGTTCGACTTCGGGGGCTTCGGCAAGGACCCGCAGGGCAACTACAAGGCCGGTGCGTCCGCCACGGCCGTCATCGACCGTGAGGAGTTCGGTCTCACCTGGAACGCCGCCCTGGAGACCGGCGGTGTGCTGGTCGGCAAGGAGGTCACGATCGGTCTCGACCTGCAGGGTGCGCTGCAGGTCTGAGTCGCCCCCGTCACGAGCCCCGAGGCCCGGCGCGTCGCGCTAGGCCTCGGGGCTCAGTGCATCGTAGGTGCGGAAGCGCGGGCTCAGACGCGCGAGCATCGCGGCGATGCCGATCACCAGGAACCCGCCCAGCAGCGGCGGGAACCACAGGCTCGTCACCGTGGCCAGTGCCCCGGCGTACAGGGCGCCCACGCGCGGTCCGCCGGCGACGACGATGACGAAGATGCCCTGGAGCCTGCCGCGCATGGTGTCGGGGACGGCGGCCTGCATCATGGTGTTCCGGTAGATGGAGCTGATGTTGTCCGCGGCTCCGGACAGCGCCAGTGCGACGCACGCCGCGACGATGAGGGCGATATGCGGTGTCCGCTCCGACGCCGGCGGCAGGAAGAGCCCGATCACCAGCACCGCCCCGAACAGGGCGATCGTCAGCCCGTAGGCCTGCACGGCGCGGGAGATGCCCAGACCGTGCCAGCGGTAGTGCACGAGTCGTCCGGAGAACAGACTCGAGGCGACGGTGCCCACGGCCACGGCGGCAGTGAGGATGCCGGTCGTGAACGCTCCGCCGCCCAGGAGCACGGTTCCCAGTGCGGGGAACAGGGTGAGGGGCTGCCCGAACGTCATCGCGGTGATGTCCATGAGGTACTGCATGCGGATGTTCCCGGCCCTGCGCAGGAAGTGCCATCCGTCCACGAGGGAGGCGAGCCCCGGCCGGACGATGGTGCCCTCCGGGCGCAGCGCGGGCAGCGTCCACAGTCCGAGGAAGAGTGAGAGCATCAGGATGATGTCGATCGTGTAGGTCCAGCCGAAGCCGGTCAGCGCCACGAGCATCCCCGCCACGGCCGGACCCACCATGACGGTCATGCCGAACGCGACGCCGTTCAGCGCCGAGGCCGCGGTGAGGTGCTCCAGCGGGATCAACCGGGGCACGATGGCCGTGCGGGTGGCCACCCCCACCGAGTTCGTCGCCGCGATGATCATGCTCAGTCCGTACAGCCACCAGATGTTCTCGAGGTGCATCCAGGTCAGGGCGGCCAGCAGCGCGGTGGCGACGAACGCGACGGTCGCGGCGAGGAGGGCGAGCCGGCGGCGGTCGAAGGCATCGGCGAGCATGCCGCCGTACAGTCCCGCGAGAATCATCGGGATCAGCCCGGCCACGGCGATCATCGACACGGCGAAGGTGCTGTCGGTCAACTCGAACACGTGCAGCATCACGGTGACGACGGTCAACTGGCCGCCGATCCCCGCCAGCGCGGAGCCGACCCACAGGCGCGCGAATGCGGGGCTGATCTTCAAGGGGGAGAGATCGATGAGAAGACCACGCGTGAACTGCACATCTCGAGGCTACCGGGCCGGACGCGGCCGGGTGTTCGTTGCTGGTAGGCTGTTGTGGTTGCCGTTCGATCGGCCGCGGATGAAGAGAGCCCACGCAAGAGGCGTCGGGCGCCGCGCAACAAGCAGAGAGGGGATCGAATCTATGGCACTGGAAGCAGACGTCAAGAAGGCGATCATCGAAGAGTACGCGACGCACCCCGGTGACACCGGATCCCCCGAGGTGCAGGTCGCGATGCTGACGCAGCGCATCAAGGACCTCACCGAGCACCTCAAGGAGCACAAGCACGACCACCACTCGCGTCGTGGGCTGTTCCTGCTCGTCGGTCAGCGGCGTCGCCTGCTGAGTTACCTGCAGGACATCGACATCAGCCGCTACCGCTCGCTCATCGAGCGGCTCGGCCTGCGTCGCTGAGGCATCGCACCAGCGTTCAATCGCGCAGAACATTCTTGGAAGGCCGCCCCGGGTGTGGGGCGGCCTTCGTCGTCCCTCCCCACACCTCCCGCCCCTCTCAGCCCTCGCCCGTCGGGCCCCTCGCATGCGCGCTGCCGCTGCCGAGAGACCATTTCGCGCGTGAGACCCCTGTGCACGTGTGGTTTCTCGCCCCGAATCTGGGTTCTCGCCCCGAATCTGGTTCCTCGCCGGGCGGGCCGGGGTCAGGGCGGGGCGTGGGGGCCCCGGGATCGGGGCCGGGGCACGCGGCAGATTGACGGCGCGGGGAACTTTCCGGTAGGAAAGTAACCGAGGTTTCCAGATGGAAAGTGAGAGCCCATGGAACAGACACCCGCGCAGGGCGCCGCGCCGCTGGATCCGCCGTCGGCGGCCGTCGCGCAGGCGTACCTCGACGAGTCCGCGCGTGTGACCGAGCGCCGTGAGACGTGGATCGACCGCCGTGCCGCGGCGCGGCTGATGCTGGCCGAAGGAGTGGGACTGGGGGTGTACCTCGTCGTGCTCATGCTCGTGTTCGCCCCCGCCGAGGGCTCCAACGTCGCCATGCTCCTGGTCCCGTTCCTCATCTGGACACGGCTCGCGATGACGCTGCGCGAGGAATACGGCTACCAGCGCCGCGGTCGTGAGCAGAGGGCGCGCACGATCGCCGTCATCATCATCGTGGTGATGATCGTCGGCGCGCTGAGCACTCTCGTCCTCGATGTCGACATCCCGTTCGCGGTGCGGTTCATCCCCGGGGTGACGACGTTCGGGCTGTTCGGTGCGCTGGCGTGGGGCGAATGGCGACGCGCCTCGGGCGAGTCCGTGTCGCGGACGCCGCCGTCCCTGGACCGGTCCTCCCGGCTCGTGACGATCGGCATCGGGCTGGGACTCGGTGCGACCATCCCCTGCATCACCGCGCCCGGTGAGATCGTGTCACTGCTGGTGTCGATGGCGGTGATGCTGGCCCTGGTGGTGTGGATGCTGGTCGAGACGGCCGGTGCCGGCTCGCACGTCGCGCTGGCGTGGGGGCCGTACCTGTGGGGCTGCTTCGTGGCGGCCGCCGTGGTGACGGTCGTCCTCCTGGTGCTCGTGCAGTTCACGGTGCTCCCGCTCCTCGTCCCTGGACTGCTCGCGGGAGCCGTCATCGCCGCCGCCTTCGCCGCGGGTGCTCTGAGGCGGACGCCCGATGCCTGAGCATCCGGAGGCGCAGCATCCGCGGCTCCGACTGGACGACAGCTTCGCGAGCCCCATCCGCTTCTCGCTCATGGCGGCACTGGGGGAGGACCTCGAACTCGACTTCGCGACGCTCGGCGGCATCCTCCAGGTCTCGGACTCCGCGCTGAGCAAGGCCATCTCGTCCCTCGACGAGGCCGGGTACGTCACCGCGCGCAAGGCGCCGCTCGGCGCGCGTCCACGAACCTGGGTGCGCGGCACCGCGCAGGGGCGTCGCGCGTTCCGGGATCATCTCGCCGCGCTCCAGGCCATCGTCGACTACGGCAGCGGCGATCACTCCACGCCGTGACGTGCGACAGCAGGCGCCCGAGCGGATGCTACGCGCGAGCGGCCACGAGGTCCGGGTGGTGGATCGCCGCCACGTCGGGGTGCGCGCGCAGGCGCGATTTCAGCGCGTTCTCGCCGTACAGGCTGTGAATGGGGTTGCTCGGGTCCTCCGTCACACCGCGGGCCTGCGCGGCGAGCTCGGCGGGCAGATCGATCAGGGGCAGCTTCGCATCCAGCGCGGGATTGAAGAAGAACGGGATGGAGATGCGGTCGTCCGGCGCCACGGGGGAGACCACCCGGTGGTCCGTCGCACGCAGATACCCGCCGGTGGCGTATTCCAGCAGTTCGCCGATGTTCACCACGAACGCCCCCGGCACGGGCGGGGCGTCCACCCACTGGCCGTCGCGGCGCACCTGCAGGCCGCCCTTCCCGGGCTCGACCCAGAGCAGGGTCAGCACCCCGCTGTCCTTGTGGGCGCCGACGCCCTGCTGCGGGAGCGGCTGATCCGTGCCCGGATAGCGCACGATCTTGATGAGCGTGGACGGTTCGCCGAAGTGATCGTCGAAGTAGCTCTCCGTCTCGCCCAGCGCCTGCGCCCATGCCCGCAGCAGCCGGCGTGAGACCGCAGACAGGGTCGCATGCCACTCGGCGACGACGTCCCGCAGCCCGGGCTGCGCTGCCGGCCACTGGTTCGGGCCGATCAGTCTGTTGAACGCGGGGCCCCCGGCGACCGGCTCGCGCTCGGGCCCGATGTCGATCTGCTCGCGCCAGTCCACCTCGCCCTGGGTCCGCTCGCCCCCGATGCGCGTGTAGCCGCGGAAGTGCGGGCTGTTGACGTTCTCGATGGCGAGCTTGTCGGCCAGCGGCAGGGCGAAGAAGTCGCGTGCGGCGCGGTGCATGCGCTGCTCGAGGTCCTCGGAGACCCCCGTTCCCGTGAGGTAGAAGAAGCCCACGTCATGGGTGGCGGCGCGCAGGTCGGCGCGGAAGCGGTCGGCCTCGTGGGCGCCGCGATCGAGCCGGGAGAGATCCAGGACGGGGAGGGTGAGATCAGCCATGTGCACACGTTAGGCAATGCGGCGAGGGCGTGACCGGAATGTTGCAGGGCATGACCGTCATCATGCTAAGTTCTTTAGGTAAGGCATCCCTTACTCCACATGACGATCCTCGGAGTTGCGCCTGTGTTCGCCACCTTCCTCATCGGCCTTCGCGAAGGTCTCGAAGCGGCGCTCGTCGTCGGCATCCTCGTCGCCTATCTGCGTCGGATCGGCCGTTCGGACGTGCTGGCGCGGATGTGGGCGGGCATCGGGCTCGCCGTGGCGCTCGCGCTGGGCATCGGCGCCGTCCTCACGTTCGGCGCCTACGCGCTCACCTCCCAGGCGCAGGAGATCCTCGGGGGGACCTTCTCGCTGCTGGCCGTCGGGATGGTCACCTGGATGATCTTCTGGATGCAGCAGGCGGGGCGCACCATGAAGTCCTCCCTGCAAGGAGGCGTCGACCGTGCACTGGAGGCGGGGACCGTCTGGGCGCTCGTCGCCGTCGGGTTCGTGTCCGTCGCGCGGGAGGGCATCGAGACCACGCTGCTGCTGTGGTCGATGTCGCAGACCTTCGGGCGTGATCCCTCCGTGCTCCTCGGCGCCGCGCTGGGGCTGGGCATCGCCGTCGTCGCCGGCTGGATGCTCTCGCGCGGGGCGCTCCGACTCGATCTCGGAAGGTTCTTCACCTGGACGGGCGCCTTCCTCGTCGTCGTCGCCGCCGGTGTGCTGGCCTACGCCGTCATGGACCTGCAGGAGGCCGGGGTCATTCCCGGGCCGTTCAGCGGGGCCGCTCCCGTCGATGCGGCCACCGGTGTCGTCCTCACCGGCTGGGCGGGCTTCCCGTTCGGCTGGGCCTTCGATGTCAGCGCCGTCATCGCCCCCACGGGAGTGTGGGCGGTGCTGCTGCAGGCGGTCATCGGCTTCATGCCGCACATGACCTGGCTGCAGGTGACCTGCTGGACGGTGTACGTCCTCGTCGTCGGCTTCTTCTTCATCCGCGGTGCACGCCGGGCTCACGGCGGCTCTCACCGCGCAGCGAGCGCCGCGCCCTCGCATCCGTCGTCCCTCACCCCATCGAACCCGGGAGCAGCATGACCGATCTCGCTCGTCCACTCACCCTCGTCTCCGCGCTCGCGGTCACCGCCGTCGCGCTCACCGGCTGCGTGGCCAAGACCGCCGTGGACCCCGCGGCATCGTTCACCGTCGACTCCGGCGCGGATGCCTGCACGGTGTCCTCCGACAGTGCGACCAGCGGGACGCTCAGCTTCGACGTCACCAACAGCGGCGACCAGATCACCGAGTTCTACCTGCTCGCCTCCGACGGGCTGCGGATCGTCGGCGAGGTCGAGAACATCGCCCCGGCCGCCTCCCGCACCCTCACCGTCGTGGCGCAGCCCGGAGACTACTTCACCGTGTGCAAGCCGGGCATGATCGGCGAGGGTGTGGGACGCGCCGCGTTCACCGTCACCGGTGATGAGGTGGCGCTGGAGGGTCCGGATGCCGAGCAGAAGCAGCAGGCGGTGGACCTGTACGCCGCCTTCGTCAAGGATCAGGTCGGGCAGCTCGTCCCCGCCGTGGAGGACCTCACGAGCGCCTACATCGCGGGAGACGATGAGAAGGCCAGGTCGCTGTTCCCCCTCACGCGCGCATACTACGAGCGCATCGAACCGGTCGCCGAGTCTCTGGGAGACCTCGACCCGCGGATCGACTTCCGGGAAGTGGACGCGGTCGCCGACGGCCTTGATTGGACAGGGTTCCATCGCATCGAGAAGGACCTGTGGCAGCCCGCGAAGGACGCTTTGAACGCGGACGGCGAGACGTCGGCGTGGGCGGACTGGGCGCCCTCCACGCCGCAGGAGCGCGGAGAGTACGCAGACCTGCTGACGGCCGACGTCCAGGAGCTCTACGACTACGTGCACTCCGAGGACTTCATGTCCGCGCTGAACGATCAGGGCATCGCCGGGATCTCCAACGGTGCCGTCGCGCTGCTGGACGAGGTGGCCACCGGGAAGATCACGGGTGAGGAGGACTGGTGGTCGGGCACCGACCTGTACGACTTCGCCGCCAACGTCGAGGGCTCGAAGATGGCGTTCTCCCTGGTCAGCGACTTCGTGACGTCGAAGGGTGATGACGGCGCCGCTCTCGTGGAGGAGATCTCCGACGGCTACGCCGCACTGGAGGAGGCGCTCGCCGTGCACGGCTCGCTGCAGGACGGGTTCACGCCGTTCCCGGAGCTGTCCGACACGGACAGGCGTGACCTCGTCGACCTCATCAACGCGCTGGCGGAGCCGCTGTCGCAGTTGACGAGCACCGCCCTGTCCTGAGAACGGAACGTCGATGAGCGGAGAATCGGATGCCGCGGGCCGGCGGGGCCTGAGCAGGCGCGGCCTGCTCGGTCTCGCCGCCGGTGGGGGCGCGGCGGCGCTCGCCCTCGCCGGCGCGGGCGGTTTCGCACTGGGTTCGCGCGGTGCGCGGTCCGACGAGGCGGCGGATGTCCACCCGTTCTTCGGAGCGCACCAGTCCGGGATCGTCACCGCCGTGCAGGAGCATCTGCACTTCGCGGCCTTCGACATGATGCCCCGCAGCGACCGCGACGACCTCATCGAGCTGCTGCAGGACTGGAGCTATGCGTCCGCGCGCATGACCCAGGGTCTGGAGGTCAGCGCCACCGGTGCCGTCGGCGGGCCCGCCGAGGCGCCCCCGGACGACACGGGAGAGGCGCTGGGCCTGAAGGCCGCGGCACTGACGATCACGATCGGGTTCGGCCCGACGCTGTTCGAGAACGACGACGGCGACCGGTACGGGATCCGTGATCGGCGTCCCGCGAGGCTCGAACGGCTTCCCGCGTTCGTCGGCGACGACCTGGATCCCGCTCAGTCGGACGGCGACCTGTGCATCCAGGTGTGCGCGGACGACCCCCAGGTGGCCGTGCACGCGATCCGCAACCTCAGCCGGATCGCGTTCGGACGGGCGAAGCTGAGATGGTCGCAGCTCGGGTTCGGACGGACATCCCGCACGTCGGCCGCGCAGCAGACGCCGCGCAACCTGTTCGGTTTCAAGGACGGCACGGCGAACATCCTCGCCGATGACGCGGCGGCGCTGGCGGAGCACGTCTGGGTGGGCGAGGGCGATGGTCCGGACTGGTTGGCAGGAGGCTCCTACCTCGTGGCACGCAGGATCGCGATGCTCATCGAGACCTGGGACCGTGTGCGCTTGTCCGAGCAGCAGCGCATCTTCGGCCGTGACAAGGGGGAGGGCGCCCCGCTGTCCGGCGGTGCGGAGAGCGACGCCCCGGTGCTGGCACGGCTGGATGCGCACAGCCACGTGCGACTCGCCCATCATGACGGCAACAACGGCATCCGGATCCTGCGCCGGGGATTCAACTACGTCGGCGGGAACAACGAACTGGGGCGCCTGGATGCGGGGCTGTTCTTCCTCTCCTACCAGCGCGACCCCGCACAGTTCGTGACTCTGCAGCGCGCGTTGTCCACGGACCTGCTCAACGAGTACATCCGGCATGTCGGCTCAGGGATCTGGGCCGTCCCGCCCGGCGCACAGCAGGGCTCGTTCGTCGGGGCGGGTCTGTTCGACTGAGTGCGACTAGCTCCCCGCCGCCCGACGTGAACCGGTCGGGTCGTTGCGGTGGTCGGACGTCGACACGAGCGCGGCATCGGCGAACATCCATCTCGGCCGAGGCTCGATCAGGGGGCGGAACACACGACGGATCGGCCCGGAGGCCAGCAGGAACGCGATCGCGACCGCCAGCAGCGTGACCGTCGGCAGCCACAGCCAGGTCGGATCCAGCCCGCGCAGAACGCCCGACTCGCGGAAGGGGTACAGCACGAAGGAGTGCAGCAGATACACGTACATCGTGTACTGTCCGAGGGTCGTCCAGCGGCGCTCACTGCGCGGCAGCAGTGCGAAGAACGCGGATGTCAGCACGAGCGCCAGCGCCATGAAGCCCAGTCGCACGGCACCCGCCCACCAGTGCACCTCGCCGGTGAGGTGCGCGTAGGAATCCTCGTAGAAGAACCAGTGGGTCAGGTCGATCTGCTGCCACACCGTCAGCCAGCGCCAGCAGACGAACAACCAGCCCGCCAGCACGAGTGCCGCGATCGTGCGCAGCCACCAGGGTCGGTGCTCGACCAGCCGGAACCTGCGGATGATGTCGTGCTCGCGCAGCCACCATCCGAACGTGAAGAAGAACAGCAGTCCCAGCGTTCTCGACAGTGAGAAGGTGCTGTTGACGTTGCTGACGTATCCCACGCCGACAGAGATGACCAGTGCCCACACCAGCGGCCAGCGCAGCAGCGCGAGGTACGGCAGCACGAGGCGGAAGATGCCCAGCGCGAGCAGGAACCACAGCGTCCACGACGGCTGGGTGAGGTTGGGGTCGGCATGCCCTTCGACGAGGAGCTTGGTGAGGGTCCACAGCGCCTCGAAGATGAGGTACGGGACGATGATGTCCGTGATGATCCGCGTCATCTGCCGGGTGGAGGGGGACGCCGCCTTCGAGAAGTATCCGGAGATGACGGCGAACGCCGGCATGTGGAAGGCGTAGATCGACAGGTAGAGCGCGTAGGCGATGTCGGAGTCGTAGGTCAGCCGCTGGATGCCGTGGCCGAGCACCACCAGCACGATGCAGGCGAAGCGTGCATTGTCCCAGAACGGCACGCGTCGTCGCGGGCGGGGTACCGCGCCCGTCGAGCCGGTGTGCGGGTGCGGGACGTCACTGCTCATCATCCGAGGGTACCCGTGGGAACTTCTTCATCGCCTGGGGAATAAGCTTGCACATCCTGCGTTTCACCAGGTACATTCACTTGAATAGAAATGGATGCCAGGGCATCCCGAGCGGAGAACATCATGGACGCGCAGAACGACCGCAGCCGGACCGGTATGCAGTTCGGCATCATGTCTGTCAGTGACATCACGCAGGACCCGATCACGGGGGTGACTCCCAGCGAGAACGAGCGGATCCGGGCAGCGGTCACGATGGCCAAGCACGCCGACGATGCCGGCCTCGACGTCTTCGCGATCGGCGAGCACCACAACCCGCCGTTCTTCTCCTCCAGTCCCACCACGATCCTCGCCTACATCGCGGCGCAGACCGAGAACCTCATCGTCTCGACGGGCACGACCCTCATCACCACGAACGACCCCGTGCGCATCGCCGAGGAGTATGCGATGCTCCAGCACCTCACGGGCGGGCGCATGGACCTCATGATGGGGCGGGGCAACACCGGACCGGTGTACCCGTGGTTCGGCAAGGACATCCGGCAGGGGCTGCCGCTGGCCATCGAGAACTACGCGCTGCTGCACGAGCTGTGGACCCAGGACGTCGTGGACTGGGAGGGGAAGTTCCGCACCCCTCTCCAGGGCTTCACCTCCACCCCGCGGCCGCTGGACGGCATCGCGCCGTTCGTGTGGCACGGCTCCATCCGCACCCCCGAGATCGCCGAGCAGGCCGCGTACTACGGAGACGGCTTCTTCGCGAACAACATCTTCTGGCCCAAGGAGCACTACCAGCGCCTCATCGAGCTGTACCGCCAGCGCTGGGCTCATTACGGCCACGGCACCCCCGAGACGGCGATCGTGGGCCTGGGCGGACAGGCGTTCATCCGGCCGAAGTCGCAGGACGCCGTGAACGAGTTCCGGCCGTACTTCGACAACGCCCCGGTCTACGGCCACGGGCCGTCCATGGAGGACTTCACCGAGATGACGCCGCTGACGGTCGGATCGCCGCAGCAGGTCATCGACCGCTACGCGTCGATGCGCGACACCTTCGGCGACTACCAGCGTCAGCTCTTCCTCGTCGACCACGCCGGGCTGCCGCTGAAGACCGTTCTCGAGCAGATCGACCTGCTCGGCGAGCAGGTCGTCCCCGTGCTGCGCCGCGAGCTGGCTGCGAATCGTCCCGACACCGTCCCCGACGCGCCCACCCACGCGGCACGCGTCCGCGAGGTGTACGGCGACGGGCCCGCACGTCAGGCGCGCCCGGGCGCGAACCGCGGCGACAACCTCACCGCCGGGTCCCCCTACCAGGACGCCCCGGCCCCGGCCGGTGCGGCCTTCGGGCTGGCACGGAAGGAGGCCTGAGATGAGCGAGCGCCGCATCGCCGTCGTCTCCTCCGGCCTGTCCAACCCGTCATCGACGCGAATGCTCGCCGACCGCCTGGCGGCGGAGACCGCCAAGGCGCTGCGCGAGCACGACATCGACGTGCAGGCGGACGTGATCGAGCTGCGCGATCTCGCGCACGACATCGCGAACAACCTGCTCACCGGCTTCGCCCCCGCGCCCCTGGAGGAGGCGATCAACCGGGTCGTGTCGGCGGATGCCGTCATCGCCGTCACCCCGATCTTCTCCACGAGCTATGCAGGACTGTTCAAGTCGTTCATCGACGTGCTCGACCCCGACGCGCTCACCGGCAAGCCCGTGCTCATCGGAGCCAACGCGGGCACGGCCCGACACTCGCTGGCCATCGACTATGCGATCCGGCCGCTGTTCACCTACCTGCACGCCGAGCCCGTCTCGACCGGGGTGTTCGCGGCATCCGGCGACTGGGGCGCCAACGCCGACGACGTGGCGCCCCTGAGCGCGCGGGTCGAGCGCGGAGCCAGGGAGCTCGCGGACGCGATCGCACGCAAGGAGCCGATCACGGATGCCGACCCGTTCGACCCCGACACCTACCTCGGCAAGGGCAGGTCCTTCGGCCACCTCCTCGGAGGCCTTGCGGGCGAGTGACGGCCCGCCCACGGCGGATGCCGGCGATCCAGCGCCGTCGGTGTCCGCCGCGTCGGCGTCCACCGCGGGGAAAGGGCAGGGGGAGGCCGGATGACCGGCATCCGTGCATTCGGTGAACTCTCGACGGCTGATGCCGTCGCCGACGGGCCGGGGCCGGGGCGGGCGACATCCTGGCTGTGTGAGAGTAGCGATCGTCACCGAATCATTCCTGCCCCACATGAACGGCGTGACCGGATCGGTCGTGCAGCTCCTGCGCCATCTCGAGCGCACCGGGCACGCGGCCCACGTCATCGCTCCGGCCGCGCCGGGAACGCCGCGGCGCTCGGGAGCGGCACGCGTCGACGGCGTCGCATCCGTTCCGCTGCCGGGATATCGCGATGTCCGCGTGGGCACCGTGAGCGCCGGCCGGGTGCGGGAGTCTCTGCGACGGTTCCGGCCCGATGTCGTGCACCTGGCATCGCCCTTCGTCCTCGGCTGGCGCGGCGTCGTCGCCGCGAACGCCCTGGACCTGCCGACGGTGGCCGCGTACCAGACCGATGTCGCCTCCTACGCCTCCCGTTACCGGATGCAGCTGACGTCCGCGCTCGCCGAGGCGCACCTCGTGCGACTGCACCGCCGCGCGACCCTCACGCTGGCGCCCTCCGGCGAGTCCGAGGCGCAGCTGACCCGACTCGGCGTCGACCGGGTGCGTCGCTGGGGCAGGGGAGTGGATGCCGAGCGATTCCACCCGGGTGCCAGGGACGAGCAGTGGGAGCATCGCGCGCCCGGCCTGGTCACCGTGGGGTACGTGGGCCGCCTCGCCCCGGAGAAGCAGGTCGAGGACCTCGCGGCACTGCGCGGCATCCCCGGCATCCGTCTCGTCGTCGTCGGCGACGGGCCCTCCCGGCCGCGACTGGAGGCGCTGCTGCCGGACGCCGTGTTCCTCGGGCACCTGTCCGGCGCGGAGCTCGCCCGGGCGATGGCCTCCTTCGACGTCTTCGTGCACCCCGGCGAGAGCGAGACGTTCGGGCAGACCCTGCAGGAGGCCCACGCGAGCGGCGTGCCGGTGGTCGCCACGGGGCGCGGCGGACCGATGGATCTCGTGCGGATGGGCATCGACGGCTGGCTGTACCGTCCGGGTGATCTCGAGGACCTGCGGATGCGGGTGCGCGATCTCGTCGGCGACGAGCGCAAGCGCCGAGCATTCGGCCGCGCCGGGCGCGAGGCCATCGAGGGCCGCAGCTGGTCCGCGGTGTGCGATCGGCTCGTGGAGCACTTCGAGGAGGCCCAGCGGCTGCACGCGTTGGACCGCACCCTCCACGCTCCCCGGGCGTGCCGCCCGGAGCCGGTCGAGCCCGTGCACGGGCGCCGCTGGCAGCGGTTCGTCGCGCTGGGGGATTCCCTCACCGAGGGGATCGGGGACCCAGGGACCGACGGCATCGAGCGCGGCTGGGCCGATCGCCTCGCCCTGCTCCTCTCCGCCCGGGGCGGACTGCATTACGCGAACCTCGCGGTGCGCTCGCGTCGCGTCGCCGACGTGTGCGGTCCGCAGCTGCGCAGAGCGCTCGAGCTGCGTCCTGACCTCGTGTCGGTGTTCGTCGGATCCAACGCCTGGTCCGCCTCCGTGCGGACATCCCCGCGCTGGCCGCGCAGGTGGAGGACGCCGTCACCCGACTGCGAGCGACCGGTGCGGACGTCATCCTCGTCACCCCCATGCTGCCCCGCCGGGCGGCCTCCGCCATCTACGCGAAGCGCTTCTCCGCGTACGCCAGCGCGCTCGCCGGCACAGCCCGGCGCACCGGTGCGATCCTCATCGACGCCGATCTGCACCCGGCGCTGGGGGACAGGGCGCACTGGGCCGAGGATCTCGTTCATCTGTCCAGCCGCGGTCATCGCTTCCTCGCGTACCGGGCGGGCGAGGCGCTGGGGGTGCCGCACGCCGAGGCGCTGGGGCTTCTCGACGAGGCGCTGCACGACGAGGAGCACATCACCCGTCGCGCCTGGTGGCGTCGCCATGCGCTGCCGTGGGTGTGGCGACGACTGCGGGGGCGCACGGCGGGGGACGGGCGCACGGCCAAGCACGACGACTGGGTGTACGTCGCACGCAATGATGCGCAGGATCGTACGAGGGTGCGGTGAGGTCGTCCTGCTAGGCTGTCCGAGGATGCCCATGGCATCCGTCAACTTCATATCGACGTATCACGGAGCGGCCGGCTGAGAAGCTGGTCCCCTGTGGTGGGTTCCTCGTCGTGCGGTGCGCCGAGTGATCTTCTACTGGTGGCCAGCGCAGGCGGAAGTCGCGGGGAGCCCGCGCGCTTGTATCTGCCCGCATCCGCTCCTTCGCGAGAACTCGCCCGTCACACGGACGCGCGAGCCTAAACAAAGAAGGAGAGACCTCTTGGAAGGTCCTGAAATCACCGCCGCCGAGGCCGTTCTCGACAACGGCCGCTTCGGCACCCGCACAGTCCGGTTCGAGACCGGACGCCTCGCCCAGCAGGCCCAGGGCTCCGTCGCCGCGTACCTCGACGACGAGACCATGATCCTGTCGGCCACCAGCGCGGGAAAGCACCCGCGCGAGGGGTTCGACTTCTTCCCGCTCACCGTCGACGTCGAGGAGCGCTCGTACGCCGCCGGCAAGATCCCGGGTTCGTTCTTCCGCCGTGAGGGACGTCCCTCCACGGAGGCGATCCTCGTCTGCCGCCTCATCGACCGTCCACTGCGTCCGTCGTTCGTGGACGGTCTGCGCAACGAGGTCCAGATCGTCGTCACCGTGCTGTCGATCGCCCCCGGCGAGTACTACGACGCCCTGGCGATCAACGCGGCATCCGCCTCCACGCAGATCTCGGGTCTGCCGTTCTCCGGGCCCATCGCCGGCGTCCGCCTGGCGCTGATCCCCGGTCACGGCGAGCACGCGGACCAGTGGGTGGCGTTCCCGAACCAGGCTCAGGTCGAGGAGGCCGTGTTCGACCTCATGGTCGCCGGTCGCGTCGTCAAGAAGGCCGACGGCTCCGAGGACGTCGCGATCATGATGGTCGAGGCCGAGGCCACGGAGAACAGCTGGAACCTCATCAAGGCCGGCGCCGTCAAGCCCAGCGAGGAGATCGTCGCCGGCGGTCTCGAGGCCGCCAAGCCGTTCCTCAAGCAGCTCGTCGAGGCGCAGGCCGACATGGCGCAGCACGCCTCGAAGGAGCCCGGTGTCTACCCGGTCTTCCCCGCGTACGAGCAGGCCACGCTCGACTTCGTCGCCGCCTCCGCGTCCGCCGATCTCGAGAAGGTCTACCTCATCGCCGACAAGATCGAGCGCCAGAACGCCGATGACGAGGTCAAGAACCGCGTCAAGGCCGAGGTCGCCGCCGCCATCGAGGCCGGCACGCTGCCCGAGTCGGCGGCGGGCGAGGTCTCCGCCGCATACAAGTCCGTCACCAAGCGCATCGTCCGCGGGCGCATCCTCGCCGAGGGCGTGCGCATGGACGGCCGCGGCCTGGCCGATATCCGGCCGCTCGACGCCGAGGTGCAGGTCATCCCGCGTGTGCACGGGTCGGCGATCTTCCAGCGCGGCGAGACGCAGATCCTGGGCGTCACCACGCTGAACATGCTCAAGATGGAGCAGCAGATCGACTCGCTCTCGCCGGTGACGCACAAGCGCTACATGCACCACTACAACTTCCCGCCGTACTCCACCGGAGAGACGGGCCGGGTGGGCTCGCCCAAGCGTCGCGAGATCGGGCACGGCTTCCTCGCCGAGCGCGCGCTCGTGCCGGTGCTGCCCACGCGCGAGGAGTTCCCCTACGCGATCCGCCAGGTCTCCGAGGCCCTCGGCTCCAACGGCTCGACGTCGATGGGCTCGGTGTGCGCCTCGACGCTGTCGCTGCTGAACGCCGGTGTGCCGCTGCGCGCGCCGGTGGCCGGCATCGCCATGGGCCTGGTCTCGGACGAGGTCGACGGCCAGACCCGCTACGCGGCGCTCACCGACATCCTCGGAGCGGAGGACGCGCTCGGCGACATGGACTTCAAGGTCGCCGGCACCAGCGAGTTCGTCACGGCCATCCAGCTGGACACCAAACTCGACGGCATCCCGTCGGACGTCCTCGCCGGCGCTCTCACGCAGGCGCGCGAGGCCCGCCTCACGATCCTGAACGTGCTCAACGCCGCGATCGACGCGCCCGATGAGATGGCGCCCACCGCACCGCGCGTCATCAGCGTGCAGATCCCGGTCGACAAGATCGGCGAGCTGATCGGCCCGAAGGGGAAGACGATCAACGCGATCCAGGATGAGACCGGTGCGCAGATCTCGATCGAGGAGGACGGCACGGTGTACATCGGCGCCGTCGACGGCCCGTCCGCAGAGGCCGCGCGCGCCCAGGTCAATGCGATCGCCAACCCCACCAACCCCGAGGTCGGCGAGCAGTTCCTCGGGACCGTCGTGAAGATCGCCGGCTTCGGCGCCTTCATCTCGCTGCTTCCCGGCAAGGACGGGCTGCTGCATGTCACCGAGGTGCGCAAGCTCGCCGGTGGCAAGCGGGTCGAGGACGTCGGCGACGTCCTCTCGGTCGGCCAGAAGATCCTCGTGCGCATCACGAAGATCGACGACCGCGGCAAGCTGTCCCTCGAGCCCGTGCTCGACGACGCCCCCGCCGCCGCGGAGAAGACCGAGGAGCCCGCAGAGGCGTGACCTTCCGGGTGCCGCGTCGTCGGCATCCGAGCGGACGGCCCGGTGCCGCGCGAGAGATCGTGCGGCACCGGGCCGGTGTATGCGTGACCGGATCGTTACGAGAAGTTCCCGCACGGGTCGACTTCCCGGCCTTTCGAGGCCGGATCGTCACTTACTCTCGAAGTACGCATCAGGATGCGTGACAGATCTCACGGGGGTGGGGGATGAGGATCTTCTCCGGTGGCGCGGCCGACAGGCGGTCGCGCGCCGAAGATGCCGTCGACACGCATCCCTCCGCTCCGATCCCCGTCCTCGGCCCCGGCGTCGGCGAGACGATCCGCGTCCCACTGGGCGAGACGGGGTTCTCCGTCTTCCCGCTGATGCTGGGCGCTGCGGAGTTCGGGTGGAATGTCGATCTGCCCACCAGCCACCTGCTGCTGGACAGGTACCTGGAGTTCGGCGGCAACGCCGTCCACACCGCCGACGGCTACTCCGGCGGCCGCAGCGAGCACATCGTCGGGCAGTGGCTGCGTTCGCGCGGCAGCCGTGATCGGGTCGTGCTGAGCGTTCGCATCGGCACCCATGCCGACAACCCGGGGCTGGACTCGGTGAACCTCGTCCGTGCCGTGGAGGCATCGCTCACCAGACTCGGCACGGACCGCATCGACGTGCTGTACCTCGACGCCTCCCTGGACGAGACGTCCGATCTCGAGGACACCCTGGCCACGGTGGAGTGGCTCAGGGAGGCGGGCAAGATCTCCGCAGTCGGCGGGTTCCGTTTCACCCCCGAACGCCTCGTGGAGGCCAGGATCCTCGCCTCGGCGGGGTATCCGAGACTGGATGTGCTGGACGAGCCGTACAACCTCGTGCGCCGAGACGCCTTCGAGGGCGACCTGCGGCTGGTCGCGGCTGCGCAGAGTCTCGCCGTGACGCCTTCGCATGCGCTCGAGCACGGCTTCCTCTCCGGGCGTCACCGTAGCAGGTCCGAGGTCGTCGGCGTACGGGGACAGCAGATCCGTTCGCATCTGAACCGGCGCGGCATCCGCGTCCTGCGCGCACTGGACATCGTGGCCGCCGAGCTGGCGGTGCCCGTCGCCGCGGTGTCGATCGCCTGGCTGCTCGCGCAGCGCACCGTCGTCGCTCCGATCGTCAATGCGTTCGCGCCCGCGCACATCGAGGAGCTCATGCAGGGCGCAGGGGTCTCGCTGTCCCGCACGCAGCTGGCTGAGCTCTCCCGCGCCGGAGACTGATGTCGGGCGTCTCGTCCCCGACCGGTGCATGCGGGGTGCCCTAAGCTGGAGGCGCCGCAACGCGGCGGCATGAAGTGAGCAGGGTTGTGACGCACTACATATATCTGGTCAGACACGGTGAGCACCAGGACGCCGAGCACGGCATCGACGACGGTCCGCTCTCGCCACGGGGTCAGCGGCAGGCCGAGCTGATCGCCGACAGACTCTCGGGCCTTCCCCTGGACGCCGTCTGGCACTCTCCGTTGCTGCGGGCCGCGGAGACCGCACGCTCGATCGCCGCCCGGCTGCCCTCGGTCGACCCGGCGCCCTCGGCGCTGCTGTTCGACTGCGTGCCCACCGGGATGGATGAGGATACGCCGTCGGCGTACGAGTCGTTCTTCGGGTCCGTCAGCGAAGCCGAGGTCGAAGCCGGGCGCGCGCAGATGACGGACGCCGTCGGCGAGTTCCTGCAACGGCGCAACGGCGAGGTGCACGAGGTGCTCATCACGCACAACTTCGTCATCGCCTGGTTCGTGCGCGAGGTGCTCGGCGCGCCCGACTGGCGATGGCTGACCCTGAACCAGGCGCACTGCGGGCTCAGCGTCATCGCCCAGAAGCAGGGCAGACCCTGGACGTTGCTCAGTCACAACGACCTCGGGCATCTGCCGATGGAGCTTCGCACCGGGCTGCCCGACGGCCCACCGGTGTGAATCGTCGTCACGGGAGCCGGGCGTCTCCACGGCGAACCTAGACTGGAGGCATGACGACTCAGGTTGCCCTCGTCGGCGGGTCAGGCAGGCTCGGCCGCATCATCCATGCGGTCATCGATGAGCTCGATGGATTCACGGTGCGCAATGTGCTCGGATCCGGGAGCGACCTCCGCGAACTGGCGGGCGCCGATCTCATCGTCGACGCCTCCACGCCCGCGGTGAGCATCGAGGTGGTGCGCGCCGCCCTGGAGAGCGGCGTCAACGTCCTGGTGGGCACCTCGGGATGGTCCCAGGAGCGCATCTCGCTCGTGCGTCCGCTCGTCGCGTCCGACGCATCGGGTGTCGTGTTCATCCCGAACTTCTCGCTGGGCTCCGCGCTGGGCACCGCGCTGGCGGCCGCCGCCGCGCCGTTCTTCCCCTTCGCGGAGATCGTGGAATCGCATCGGGACACCAAGATCGACTCGCCCAGCGGCACGGCCGTGCGCACGGCCGAACTGATGACGGATGCCAGGATCGAGAGCGGGCCGTTCCACGCCCCGCACGTCGATCAGCGCGCCCGCGGGCAGCAGGTCGCGGGCATCCCCGTGCATTCGCTGCGTCGGCCCGGTGTCATCGCACGTCAGGAGGCGATCCTGTCGGGCCCGGGCGAGACTCTGAGCATCGTGCACGACACGGCGGACTCCGCGGCGGCGTACGCGCCGGGCATCCGGCTCGCGCTCCCGTTCGCCCGTGACGCGCACGGCATCGTGGTGGGGCTGGAGAACATCATCGACATCGGCATCGGAACCCGTTCGTGACCACCCGCATCAGCGTCGCCCTGATGGGCGCGGCACTGCTCCTGTACGTCCTCATCGCGGGATACTTCGCGGTGCTGTTCTTCACGACCGGCACGCTGATCTCGGTGTGCATGGGGATCGCGCTGATCGCCCTCGCCGTCATCGGCGGGTGGGCACTGGTGCGTGAGATGCAGTTCGGCCTGTCCGCCGACCGGCTCGGGCGTCTCCTCGACGCGGAGGGCGGTATGCCGGAGGCACCCGCCGACCTCACCCCCAGTGGTCGCCTGCGTCCGGAGGACGTCGAGCCGTTCCTGCGCCGGTACACGGATGCCGCCGATGCCGCGCCCGCGGACTGGAAGGCGCGGTACCGGCTGGGCGTCGTGCAGGATTCGGCAGGTCGTCGCAAGGACGCCAGGGCCAGCATCCGCACCGCGATCGGGCTTGCGCGCGAGCACTCCTGAACGTGGAAGGGCGTCAGGCCAGGCTCGCCTCGAGAGTGATCTCGATCCCCGCGAGTGCCTGCGAGACGGGGCAGCCGACCTTCGCCTCCTCGGCCAGCTCCTGGAACCGCTCGGGGCTGAGACCGGGCACGGTCGCGTTGACGTTGAGGTGACTGCCCGTGATCCCGGTTCCGGGCTTGAAGGTGACCGACGCCGACGTGTTCACGCGCTCCGGGGGCGTGCCGTTCTCCGACAGGGCGTGCGAGAGCGCCATGCTGAAGCACGAGGCGTGCGCGGCGGCGATGAGCTCCTCGGGCGTCGTCGTGGTCTGTGAGCCTTCGCTGCGGGCCTTCCAGTCCAAGGGGAACGTACCCAGATTCGAACTCGAGAACGCGACAGTGCCGGTCCCCTCGACGAGGGAGCCCGTCCAGGTCGCGGCGGCTTCGCTGGTGATGGCCATGTGTCCTCCACAGATCGCATGTCGCATGCGGAGCGGGTTCGCTCCCTCCCGCAAGCCTACCCAGCCCTGGTGCGACTGCGGTACCTTCGGCTCACACGGCGGGGGCGCTGCGGCCGACCAGGCCCGCCCGCTGGAGCAGCAGATACAGCCGGCAGCCCAGACAGAAGCCGAAGGCCGCGTTGAGGAAGGCGGCGATGAAAGCTGCCGCCGTCGCGATCGGCAGGGCCAGCGGCACGCCGATCAGATGCAGCACGAGGCCCACGGCCACGACGAAAAGGCCGACGCCCTGCGCGAAACGCGGCGGGCGCGGATCCTCGAGATCGGCGGGCGGAGCCAGTCGAGGGAGCACGGTGCGACGGAAGAGCACACTCCAGGGCGAGGTCTTCGGCGAGAGGACGCCCCACAGGAACAGCGCGGCGATGAGCAGCGTCAGCAGGAAGGCGGGGTCCAGCACCCGCTGACCGGGGGAGGCCGACCGGATGGCCCACTCGGAGGCGAAGGTCGAGCCCGCCAGCGGCTGATACGCGAACCAGCCGAAGGATGCCGTGCCGCTCTGCGCGGCCAGGCCGGTGAGCCCGAGGAAGGTGGCCACCAGGAGCAGCACAGCGGTGATCGACGCGGAGAAGCGCGGGCCGCGCGGATCGATGCCGCCGGCGTGAGCAGACGGGGTCATGACGCCTCCTGGAGTACGGACAGCTCGGTCAGCGCGGCCTCGACGTCGGCGCGCCGCGGCGCTCCCACGAAACGGGCCGCGACCGTGGTGCGGGAGTCGACGAGGAAGACCGTCGGGGTGCTCAGCACCCGGTGCCGCCGGGCGAGATCCGGTCGGTGGGTGAGATCGACGTCGACGTGGTCGACGCCGGGATGGTCCGCCGCGATGCCCTGCAGCATCCGTCGCACCTGGGGGCAACGAGCGCAGGTGTCGGTGCTGAACTGGACGAGAGCGACACGCCCGGCGGTCGCGCCCAACTCCGCGAGGTCGGCGGACGGCGTGTCGACGCCGCTGCGACGACGGCCATCGCGCGCGCGCCAGATCACGCCGAGCACCACCGCGAGCACCGACAGCGCCATGACGACGAGCAGTGCGGATGTCAGGGGCATGATCGACAGGATACGCCGACGGGCATCACCTCCGGCCCGATGTGACGGAACGTGGGCGGCGCCGTCGCGCGGTGCCGCCGGTATCCTTGCCCTCATGAGCGCCGAACCCTCCACGCCCCATGAGGTCTCCACGCCCTATGAGGACCTGCTCCGCGACGTGCTCGAGCATGGCACGCACAAGGACGATCGCACCGGGACGGGGACGACCAGCGTGTTCGGCCGGCAGCTGCGCTTCGACCTTTCCCGGGGGTTCCCCCTCATCACCACCAAGCGCGTGCACTTCAAGTCCATCGCGTACGAGCTGCTGTGGTTCCTGCGCGGCGATTCCAACGTGCGCTGGCTGCAGGAGCACGGCGTCACCATCTGGGACGAATGGGCGGATGCCTCCGGTGACCTCGGCCCCGTGTACGGCGTGCAGTGGCGCTCCTGGCCGGCGCCCGGCGGGGGGAGCATCGACCAGCTCGCCCAGGTCATCGAGCAGATCAGGGCGACACCCGACTCCCGCAGGCTCATCGTCTCGGCCTGGAACCCCGCCGATATCCCCGACATGGCACTGGCACCGTGTCATGCGCTGTTCCAGTTCTACGTCGCGGGCGGGAGACTGTCCTGCCAGCTGTACCAGCGCAGTGCGGACATGTTCCTGGGCGTGCCGTTCAACATCGCCTCGTACGCGCTGCTCACCCTGATGGTGGCACAGCAGACCGGCCTGGAGCCCGGCGACTTCGTGTGGACCGGCGGCGACTGCCACATCTACGACAATCACGTCGATCAGGTGCGCGAGCAGCTGAGCCGGGAGCCCTTCCCGTACCCGGAGCTGCGGATCACCCGCGTGCCGGACTCGGTTTTCGACTACCGCTACGAGGACTTCGAGGTCGTCGGCTACCAGCACCACCCCGCGATCCGTGCGGCGGTGGCGGTGTGAGCCGGATCGGCCTGATCTGGGCCGAGGCCGAAGGCGGAGTGATCGGGGCCGACGGGGTGATGCCCTGGCACGTCCCGGAGGATCTCGCGCACTTCAAGGAGGTCACGTACGGGTCTCCGGTGATCATGGGGCGGCGGACCTGGGAGTCGCTGCCGGAGCGGTTCCGTCCGCTGCCGGGCCGGGAGAACATCGTCATCACCCGGCGGGCGGCCTGGACGGCGGAGGGAGCACGGCGCGCAGCAGATCCCGACGAGGCCGCGCACGGGCTCGATCGGATGTGGTTCATCGGCGGCTCCGACGTGTTCCGACAGGTGATCGACCGCGCCGACCGCCTGGAGGTCACCGAGCTCGACCTGGCCGTCGCCGGCGACGCCTTCGCCCCGTCACGCGAAGGCTGGCGCCTGGCCTCCGAGGGACCGTGGCAGACGTCGCGCACCGGCATCCGCTACCGCTTCCTGGGATACGAGCGCTGATGCCCACGGCACTGATCACGGGTGCCAGCGCCGGCCTCGGCGCGGAATTCGCCCGCCGACTGGCGGCGGAGGGCGCGGATCTCGTGCTCGTCGCGCGCGGCGCCGCCGCACTGCGGACGCTCGCGGCCGAGCTGCGCGACGAGCAGGGCGTCGACGCGGAGATTCTCGTCGCCGACCTCTCCCGGGAGACGGATGCGGTGCGAGTCGCGGAACGCATCGCGGAAGCCGGGAAGCCGATCGACCTGCTGATCAACAACGCGGGCTTCGGTCTGCCGCTGCACTTCGCCGACAACGACATCGACGACGAGGTGCGCCATCTGCGGGTGCACGTCGAAGCGTCCATGCGGCTCATGCACGCGGCGATCCGGGCCATGCGCGGCCGCGGCGGGCGGATCATCAACGTGGCATCCGTGGCCGGGTTCATCTCGCGGTCGACGTACTCGGCCTGCAAGGGCTGGCTGATCGGATTCAGCCGCTGGGCGAACGCGGAGTACGGTCGTGACGGCATCACGGTCACGGCCGTCTGCCCGGGCTTCACGCACACCACGTTCCACGAGCGGATGGGACTGGCACCGGGACGCGAGGGCGTACCGGCGCCGATGTGGCTCGACGCGCCGCTCGTCGTCGGCGAGGCGCTGCGGGATGCCGCGAAGGGGCGGGCGCTGTCGATCCCGTCCGTGCGGTACAAGATCATCGTCGCACTGACGCGCGTGCTGCCGAGCAGGATCACAGCGGGCGTGGCGCGGCGCGGGCGCGTCTGAGCGCGTCCTGCCGGTGCGGAAGGGATACGGTCGGCGCTCGCGCCGAGCCGAGGCCGGCTTCGTCTCGAACAGGTGAACGGGCATCCGACGCGATACTCTGAGTGCATGACGCACATCGACAATCCGTTCGGACAGGTCCTCGTCGCGCTGGTCACCCCGATGACCGCCGACGGTGAAGTGGACTGGCCGGCTGTCGAGAAGCACATGGATCATGTCATCAGCGGCGGAGCCGACGGGATCGTCGTCACCGGCACCACCGGCGAGACCTCCACCCTCACCGACGATGAGAAGCTGCGTCTGGTGGAGGTCGGCAAGGACGTCTCGGCCGGGAGGGCGAAGATCATCACCGGTGGCGGGTCGAACGAGACCGCGCACGCCATCGAGCTGTACAAGGCCAGTGAGAAGGCCGGCGCGGACGGCATCATGATCGTCACGCCGTACTACAACAAGCCCACGCAGGCGGGCATCCTGACCCACTTCCGTCTCGTCGCCGACGCCACGGATCTTCCCGTCATCCTCTACGACATCCCGGGCCGCACCGGTGTGCCCATCAAGTACGAGACGATCCTGCGACTGGCCAAGCATCCCAACATCCTCGCCGTCAAGGACGCCAAGGGCGACTTCTCCGAGGTGAGCCGGGTGCTCAACCAGACCGACCTGATGTACTTCTCGGGCGACGACACAAACGTTCTGCCGCACCTGTCCATCGGGGCGACGGGACTCGTCGGTGTGACGGCCAACATCACCTCGGCGCCGTACCGCACCATGATCGACGCCGTCAATCGCGGCGACCTGAAGGCGGCCACCGCCGAGCACAAGCGACTCGAGCCGCTCGTGCGCGCCGTCATGACCCACGTTCCGGGAACCGTCTCGACCAAGTACATCCTGCACGGACTGGGCCGCATCGACAGTCCGCGTGTGCGACTTCCGCTGGTCGGGCCGGAGGAGTGGGAGGCCGCGATCATCGAGGACGAGCTCGCGCTGGTCCACGATGTGCCCGGGGCCGACTTCTCGAATTTCCGCCCCGACCGCAACGCGGCCGCAGGCGGTGCACTGCCGAAGGTGCACGGCACCACGCGATGAGCGTGCGCCGCAGCACGAGACCGATCGGTGCGCACACGCGCTGAATCGCAACGAACGGGCGCCGCGGCGCCCGACAAGGAGACGTGAATGTCCACCCCCATCGCCGCTCCCGAACCGCTTGCGCTGGGAACGCTCCGCGTCACCCCGCTCGGCGGTCTCGGTGAGGTGGGTCGCAACATGACCACCTACGAGTTCGACGGCAAGATCCTCATCGTCGACTGCGGCGTGCTCTTCCCGGAGGAGCACCAGCCCGGAGTCGATCTGATCCTCCCGGACTTCGAACCCATCAGGGATCGTCTCGATGACGTCGTCGGGGTCGTGCTCACGCACGGCCACGAGGATCACATCGGCGCCGTCCCGTACCTGTTGCGTCTGAAGCAGGACATCCCGCTGATCGGGTCGGGGCTCACACTCGCGCTCGTCGAGGCGAAGCTCAAGGAGCACCGCATCAAGCCCTTCACCCTCACCGTGAAGGAAGGGCAGAGGGAGAAGGTCGGCCCCTTCGATCTCGAGTTCATCGCCGTCAACCACTCCATCCCGGACGCCCTCGCCGTCGCGATCCGCACGCCCGCGGGGCTCGTCCTCGCGACCGGTGACTTCAAGATGGATCAGCTGCCGCTGGACGGCCGCATCACGGATCTGCGCGCCTTCGCACGACTGGGCGATGAGGGCGTCGACCTGTTCCTCGTCGACTCGACGAACGCCGACGTACCCGGCTTCACTCCCACGGAGCGCTCGATCGGACCCGTGCTGGACCAGGTCATCGGCAAGGCCCCGCGTCGGGTCATCGTCGCGAGCTTCTCCAGCCACGTGCACCGCGTGCAGCAGGTGATCGACGCCGCTCACCTCCACGGCCGCCGCGTGGCTTTCCTCGGGCGCAGCATGGTGCGCAACATGACCATCGCCGAGCAACTGGGCTACCTGAAGGTGCCCGACGGCGTGCTCATCGACTACAAGAAGGCCCGGGACCTGCCCGACGACCGGATCGTGTACATGTCCACCGGGTCGCAGGGCGAGCCGATGGCCGTGCTCAGCAGGATGGCCAACCTCGATCACGCCATCGAACCCGGCCCCGGTGACACCGTCATCCTGGCCTCCAGCCTGATCCCGGGCAACGAGAACGCCGTGTACCGCGTCATCGACGGGCTGACCAAGCTCGGCGCGCATGTCGTGCACAAGGCCAACGCAAAGGTGCACGTCTCCGGGCACGCGGCCGCCGGCGAGCTGCTGTACTGCTACAACATCCTGAAGCCCCGCAACGTGCTCCCCGTGCACGGCGAACACCGGCACCTGATCGCGAACGCCAAGCTCGCGCAGGACACCGGTGTTCCCGAGGATCGCACCATCGCGGGCTCCAACGGCACGGTCGTGGATCTGCGCGACGGCGTGGCGAGGGTCGCCGGCCAGCTGGACATCGGCTTCGTCTACGTGGACGGCTCGACGGTCGGTGGGATCACGGATGCCGATCTGAAGGACCGCCGCATCCTCGGCGAGGAGGGCTTCGTCTCGATCATCGTCGTCGTCGACTCCACGACCGGCCGCATCATCTCCGGACCGGAGATCCACGCCCGCGGCGTCGCGGAGGAGGATCGGGTCTTCGACGACGTCGCGCCGAAGATCGTCGCCGCGCTCAAGGAGGCCGCGGGCAACGGCGTGCGTGACAACCACGCCCTCTCGCAGATCGTGCGACGGACGATCGGACGCTGGATCAACCAGAAGCTGCGGCGCCGTCCGATGATCGTCCCGCTCGTCATCGAGGCGTAGCCGAAGGGCGCCGCCGCGGGACGGCGCACGGTGCGGCCAGACGCGCCGCGCACTCCTCGTATTACCGCGGAAACCCGCGTCACTGCGAGGGGATGTCGGTCTCTGGCCGTAGCGTGGAAGCATGGTCAGGAGCACTGCGAAGTCCGAGCGCGCGTCCGCGACGTCCCCGTCGCGATCCAAGCGGCAGACGACTTCGCGCTCCGGCGCCAAGGCGGCCCCATCCCCGAAGCGGTACGTCGGAGAGGCGGACCGCCCGCCCGTCGCCGCGCGCATGTGGCTCGGCATCGCCCATGGCGTGGGAGGTCTGTTCCGTGCGTTCGGACCGGAGTCCCTGGAGAAGGAGCAGCGTCGCGACGGGTTCCCGCTGCTGCTGGTGCTGCTGGCGGGCGCGGGTGCTGTCGTGGAGTGGTTCTTCATCGGCGAGCCCGTCGCACAGACCGTCAGCGCGTACACGTGGGGTCTGCTGGTCGGACGGGTGGCGTTCATCCTCCCGGTTCTGCTCCTGCTGCTGGCGGGCTGGCTGTTCCGGCATCCGTCCTCCGTCAACGACAACGGGCGGATCGGGATCGGCTTCGGATTCTTCGTGCTGGCGCTCGCGGGCATCTGCCATGTGGCCGCGGCGAAGGTCGACGCGCTCGGCGGGCTCGTACGTCCGCAGCCCAGGGACGGGATGCCCGAGCTGAGTGCGGCGGGCGGTCTGTTCGGCTGGATGCTGGGGGAGCCCCTCGCGCATCTCACCTCGGCGGTCGCCTACATCGTGCTGGGTCTGCTGACGCTGCTGAGTGTCCTGGTCCTCACGAAGACTCCCCCCCATCGCATCGGACAGCGGCTGGGCGACCTGTACGCCTGGATGTTCGGCGCCGAGCGCCCACTGCGAACCACGCCGGTCGATGAGACTCCGGTCGACGCCGAGTCGCTGCCGTGGTGGCGGCGCAACAGGACCGGTCGCGAGGAGGACCCCGACGGGGGAGACGCGTCGGAGGCTCCCACGGCCCTCCTCGACGAGCCCGGCACCAAGGCCGCCTACGAGCAGGCCGTCATCGTCGATGCGGCGCCTCAGGACGCCGCGACCGAGGTCCTCACCGACATCAGTGCGCTGACGGGGATGCTCGACGAGCAGAACACCACCGCGCTGCTGGACGACGCGGGCTCCACGGGGGAGCTTCCCGGGCTGGACGGCTTCGGCACCGCAGGGCCCGGATCCGACGGACCGCAGCCGCCTGCGGCGCCCTACGTGCTGCCCGCGCCGACGCTCCTCAAGGCCGGTCCGCCGCCGGTGACCAGGTCGGAGGCGACGGATCACACGATCGCGCAGATCACGAGCGTGCTCGAGCAGTTCAAGGTGGATGCCAGGGTCACCGGCTTCTCGCGCGGACCGACGGTCACCCAGTACGAGATCGAGGTCGGACGGGGCGTCAAAGTCGAGAAGATCCTTCAGCTGAGCAACAACTTCGCCTACGCCGTGGCCTCCAACGACGTCCGCATCCTCTCGCCGATCCCCGGGAAGAGCGCGATCGGCATCGAGATCCCCAACGTCGACAAGGAGACCGTGGCGCTGGGCGACGTGCTCCGTTCCCCCGCGGCGCAGAAGAGCACGCATCCGCTGACCATCGGCGTCGGCAAGGACGTGGGCGGGAAGATCGTCGTCGCGAACCTCGCCAAGATGCCGCATCTGCTGGTGGCGGGGTCCACCGGGTCCGGCAAGTCGAGCTTCGTGAACTCGATGATCACGAGCCTGCTCATGCGCGCACGGCCGGCTGACGTGCGCATGGTCCTCATCGACCCCAAGCGGGTCGAGCTCACCAACTATGCGGGAGTTCCGCACCTGATCACACCCATCATCACGAACCCGAAGAAGGCCGCCGAGGCGCTGCAGTGGGTCGTGAAGGAGATGGACATGCGGTACGACGACCTGGCGTCGTTCGGCTACCGCCACATCGACGACTTCAACCGCGCCGTGCGAAACGGCGAGATCGAGCCGCCGGTGGGCAGCGAGCGGGTGCTGAAGCCGTACCCGTACCTGCTGGTGGTCGTCGACGAGCTCGCCGACCTGATGATGGTCGCCCCGCGCGACGTCGAGGACTCCATCGTGCGCATCACCCAGCTGGCGCGCGCGTCGGGGATCCACCTGGTGCTGGCCACGCAGCGCCCCAGCGTCGATGTCGTGACAGGGCTCATCAAGGCCAATGTGCCCTCACGGCTGGCCTTCGCCGTCACGAGCGTCACCGACAGCCGTGTCATCCTCGACGCCCCCGGCGCCGACAAGCTGATCGGTCAGGGTGACGCCCTGTTCTCGCCGATGGGGTCCTCCAAGCCCTTCCGACTGCAGGGGGCCTGGGTCGATGAGAGCGAGATCGCCGCAGTCGTCAAGCACGTCACCCATCAGGCGCGCCCCGAGTACCGCGCGGACGTGCAGGAGGCGGCGGAGGGCAGCAGGAAGCACGTCGACGAGGACATCGGGGACGACCTCGAGGTGCTGCTGGCGGCCGCGGAGCTCATCGTCTCCTCGCAGTTCGGATCGACGTCCATGCTGCAGCGCAAGCTGCGCGTCGGTTTCGCGAAGGCGGGGCGGCTCATGGATCTGCTGGAGTCGCGCGGGATCGTGGGCCCCTCCGAGGGATCGAAGGCCCGCGATGTGCTGGTCACGAGCGAGCAGCTCCCCGCCGTGCTGGCGAAGCTGCGCGGTGAGGACGCGCCCGCTCCGGCAGCGACGCAGGCGCCGTCGGCCGGGCAGGACAGGCGCCTTCCCGATCCCGTCGATGACCAGTTCCAGGGTCTTCCCGTCGTCGAGAGCGAAGACGACGGCGATGAGGACGCCTGGGGCCTGACGGGGCGCGACTGATGGCGATTCCGAGGCAGCTGCCCAACGCGATCACGGTCGCGCGCATCCCGCTCGCGGTGGTCTTCTTCGTCCTCCTGCTGCTGGCCGGCGCGGCCGGCGCGGACGATCTCGTCATGCGCTGGGTCGCCGGCGGGCTGTTCATCCTGGCGATATCCACCGACTGGGTCGACGGATACCTCGCCCGCCGTCACGACGTCGTCAGCGACTTCGGCAGGCTCTGGGATCCGATCGCGGACAAGCTCCTGACCGGGGCGGGCTTCCTGGGGCTGGCCGTCCTCGGCGAAGTGCCGTGGTGGATCGTCATCATCATCCTCGTCCGGGAGTGGGGCATCACCGTGCACCGCCTCACGGTGATGCACGAGCACGTCGTGGCGGCCGCGTGGATGGGGAAGATCAAGACTGTCGTGCAGGGTGTCGCGCTGGGCTGGGCCCTGCTGCCGCTGCAGGTGTGGATCGGGATGCCGGTGTGGACGGCCGTCACGCTCGTGCTCATGATCCTCGCGCTCGTGCTCACGGTGCTCAGCGGCATCGACTACGTGCTCGCGCAGGTGCGCGGATCCCGGGGTGCGGCATGACGGCATCGGGACTGGTCGCAGTCCTCCGAGAACGCGGCTGGACCCTCGGTGTGGCGGAGTCGCTGACCGGGGGAGCGGTGACCTCCGAGATCGTGTCGGTGCCCGGTGCGTCCGTCGTGCTCCTGGGCGGTGTCGTCGCTTACGCGACGCAGCTCAAGCGCACGCTCCTCGGCGTGGACGCGGCGCTGCTGGCAGCACACGGACCCGTGCACCCGGAGGTCGCCCGTCAGATGGCGGACGGCGTGCGGCGCGCGGTGGCTGTGGACGGGCGGGCGGCCGATATCGGCATCGCCACGACGGGCATCGCCGGCCCGGAGTCGCCCGACGGTCAGCCCGTGGGCACCGTGCACGTCGGCGTGGCGACGCCGGGCGGCGTCCGCGCGGCGGCGCACGTGTTCACGGGATCCCGTGCCGAGATCCGGTGCCGGGCCGTGGAGGCCGCCATCGCGCTGGCCCTGCAGGCCGCCGGGGAATAGCCGATGCCGGGCGTCGGTTGTCATGAACGTGCTCAAGCAGCGACACGGCATGATGATTCCAGGCAGATCCTTCACAACTGAAGCACAGCGAGACACAGTAGATTCGGCATCATCCGATCAGGCTAGACTGGCGATCCACTCGGAACGCGATCGGAGTGGAGACGTGGAGAGGAGGTTCCGATGATCCTTGTCAGACAGGAGATCGGCGATGTGCTGCGGGACTTCCGCCTGCAGAAGGGGCGCACCCTCCGCCAGGTGGCGAGCAAGGCATCCGTGGCCCTCGGGTATCTGAGCGAGGTCGAGCGAGGTCAGAAGGAGGCCTCCAGCGAGATCCTCGCATCGGTCGCCGATGCGCTCGACGTCCCCATCTCGACGATCATGCGCGAGGTCGGAGACCGCATCTCCGTGCTCGAGGGGCTGAGCGGATTCCCCGACGTCGTTCCGGACGAGCTGGTGGCGTCCGTCGAGCCCGAGTTTTCCCTGCGCTGAACGGTCTCGGTTCCGGATGAGACGCAGCGAGTTCCTGCGCGCCGTCAGCGACGAGTTCGGCAGCCGTGGCGAGACCCTCACCCACGATCTGATCCTCGGCGGGATCGGGATGTCGGCGCAGGAGGCGCTGGATGCCGGGGTGCCGCCCCGAGACATCTGGATGGCGCTGTGCGAAGAGACGGATGTCCCCGCACAGCGCCGCTACGGGGTGGGACGGTTGGAGCCGCGCAGACGCTAATCGAATCTCGGGATGCGCCGTTCGGCGTGTCGTCGAAGATGTGTTCGATGTGCGCGTATCGTTCTGCACAAGTGGTTCTCGTGCGATTTCCCTCCACAGAACGCGGATTCCCCGACGCGATGTCGGAGGCCGCCTCTAGCGTGATGGACGTGGCACAAGCCATGCGCCTTGTCGCAGAGCCGATCCGGCCGGGAGAAGCCGCGACAGCCTACAGGCGGCAGTTTTCGAGACATCAAGGAGCACATCATGCCATCCACAGACGACCGCGAGAAGGCACTGGACTCCGCGCTCGCGCACATCGAGCGCCAGTTCGGCAAGGGGTCCATCATGCGGCTGGGAAGCGACGAGCGCGCTCCTGTCGAGGTGATCCCGACCGGGTCCATCGCCCTGGACAGCGCCCTCGGGATCGGCGGGCTTCCACGCGGACGCATCATCGAGATCTACGGTCCGGAGTCCTCGGGGAAGACCACCCTCACCCTGCACGCCATCGCCAACGCGCAACGCGCGGGGGGCATCGCCGCCTTCATCGACGCGGAGCACGCGCTGGATCCGGAGTACGCCCGCAAGCTGGGCGTCGACATCGACCAGCTGCTGGTCTCCCAGCCCGACACCGGCGAGCAGGCGCTCGAGATCGCTGACATGCTGATCCGCTCCGGTGCGATCGACCTCGTCGTCATCGACTCCGTCGCCGCCCTCGTGCCGGAGGCCGAGATCAAGGGCGAGATGGGCGACTCGCACGTCGGCCTGCAGGCGAGGCTGATGTCGCAGGCGCTTCGCAAGCTGACCGGTGGCCTCAACCAGACGAAGACCACCGCCATCTTCATCAACCAGCTGCGCGAGAAGATCGGCGTCTTCTTCGGCTCGCCCGAGACCACGGCCGGTGGAAAGGCCCTGAAGTTCTATGCCTCGGTGCGTCTGGACATCCGGCGTATCGAGACTCTGAAGGACGGGGCGGAGGCCGTCGGCAACCGCACGCGCGTCAAGGTCGTCAAGAACAAGATGGCGCCGCCGTTCAAGCAGGCCGAGTTCGACATCCTCTACGGCGTGGGCATCTCCCGCGAGGGCAGTCTGATCGATTTCGGCGTCGAGCACGGCATCGTCAAGAAGTCCGGCTCCTGGTACACCTATGACGGCGACCAGCTCGGTCAGGGCAAGGAGAACGCGCGCAACTTCCTCGTCAAGAACGAGGACATCGCCGCCGAGATCGAGACCAGGATCAAGCAGAAGCTCGGCATCGGAGTGAAGGCCGTGGAAGAGGCCCCGGCCGACGAGCTGGCAGAGCGTCGCCCGGCGTGATGAGTCGGCATCTGTCGAAGACCGGAGCCGGCCATGGAGCATGACGACGAGGAGCCTCTCGCACCCATCACCCCGATCTTCGGCGGGCGGCGCGCGCCGAAGGACGGCCCCCGTTCGGGGTCGGGGGCCGGGTCGCGAGCCGACACCGGGGGCGGAATCCCCCGTCGGACGGGCGAGGACAGGCTCTGGAGCTCCGCCCTGCTGGACGGACGGTCGCGCGCGGGAGTGCACTCCGCGGTCGCGGACGGTCCGCACGACGACGATGCGGGGGAGGGAATGGAGGAGATTCGTCTGCGCGCGCAGGAGGTGCTCGTGCGCAGACTTCGCGGCAGACAGCTTTCCGTCTCCGAGGCGCGCTCGGTGCTGCGCCGCACCGACGCCGACCGGGAGACGATCGAGCAGATCATCGACGAGTTCCAGCATCGTGGTTACCTCGACGACCGCACGCTGGCGCAGCTTCTGGTCAGATCGGGTGTGGAGCGCAGGGGAGAGGGGAGGGTCGCCCTGTCCCGGACACTGGCGCAACGCGGCATCCCGCGCGAGCTCATCGCGGATGCGCTGGACGAGCTTCCCGATGATGATGCCGAGCGGGCCCTGGAATACGCGCGCTCGAAGGCCCCGGGGATGACGCGACTGGAGCCCGAGACGGCACTGCGCAGACTGCTGGGGCAGTTGGCGCGGCGCGGTTACGGGGGTACGGTGGCGATGAGCGCCGCACGCACGGCGCTCGAGGAGGCAGGCGGGGGCGGGCGGAGCGGAGTCCGCTTCGTGGAGGCCGACTGATCCTCGTGGCTCTCCGCACGGCGCTCGATGCCGATTCCCGCGACAGATCGTAGAATGGCTGGATCATGGCTCTTCTCTCCTCCGAACCGACGATCATCGCGCCCTCGCCGGCCGCGATCGATGCCGACGGGCGTCGGCGCTCCTACGAGGTCCGCACCTTCGGCTGTCAGATGAACGTGCACGACTCCGAGCGGCTCTCCGGATCGCTGGAGAGCGCGGGGTATGTGCCGGTGCCCGAGGGGGAGGACCCCGACGTCGTCGTCCTCAACACCTGCGCCGTGCGCGACAACGCCGCAGGGAAGCTGTACGGCACGCTCGGGCACCTCAAGTCCCGCAAGGACAAGCACGAGGGCATGCAGATCGCCGTCGGCGGCTGTCTCGCGCAGATGGATCAGCAGGCGGTCCTCGACAAGGCTCCATGGGTGGATGTCGTGTTCGGCACGCACAACATGGGCTCCCTGCCGGGACTGCTCGAGCGCGCCAGGCACAACAACGAGGCTGCGCTGGAGATCCTCGAGGCGCTCGAGGTCTTCCCGTCCACGTTGCCCACCAGGCGAGACTCCGCATACAGCGGGTGGGTGTCGATCTCGGTGGGCTGCAACAACACCTGTACGTTCTGCATCGTCCCGAGCCTGCGCGGCAAGGAGAAGGACCGCCGTCCGGGAGACATCCTCAGCGAGATCAGACTCCTCGTCGACGACGGGGCCATCGAGGTCACCCTGCTCGGACAGAACGTGAACTCCTACGGCGTCGAGTTCGGCGACCGGCAGGCCTTCGGCAAGCTGCTGCGCGCGGCGGGCGAGATCGAGGGGCTGGAGCGAGTGCGCTTCACCAGCCCGCACCCGGCCGCGTTCACGGACGACGTCATCGCCGCAATGGCGGAGACGCCCAACGTCATGCCCCAGCTGCACATGCCGCTGCAGTCCGGGAGCGACAGGATCCTCAAGGCCATGCGCCGGTCCTACCGCAGCGAACGCTTTCTCGGGATCCTCGAGCGGGTGCGTGAGCGCATCCCGCATGCTGCGATCACCACCGACATCATCGTCGGCTTCCCCGGTGAGACCGACGAGGACTTCGAGGACACCCTGCGCGTCGTCGAGCAGGCCCGGTTCGCCAGCGCGTTCACCTTCCAGTACTCCGTCCGCGAGGGCACTCCGGCGGCCACCATGGCGGACCAGGTCCCCAAGGAGGTCGTCCAGGAGCGCTATGACCGTCTGATCGCCCTTCAGGAGCGCATCTCGCTGGAGGAGAACCAGAAGCAGGTCGGCCGTGAGGTCGAGGTTCTCGTCTCGGTCGGCGAGGGCAAGAAGGATGCCGAGACGCACCGCCTCACCGGTCGCGCGCAGGACAACCGCCTGGTGCACTTCGAGGTGACTCCTGGCTCCGAGCTGCCCCGTCCCGGCGATGTGGTGACGGTCAGGATCACGCACGGTGCGCCGTTCCATCTGCTGGCCGACGATCCGACCGGCGCACCGCTGCGCATCCGGCGCACGCGCGGCGGCGACGCCTGGGACCGCGCGCAGGCGGCCAGCTGCGGCGTGCCCGCCGCCTCCGAGGGATCCGGCGCGCCGCGCACGGTGTCCTTGGGGCTGCCCACGCTGCGCGCCGGGGTGTGACGGGCATCCTCGCGTCGCCCTCGCTCGCGGTTCTGCACGAATCCGCAGAACTGTCGCCGATCGGATGCGATGACGCGCCGATCCGCGGGGTCGTGCCGTTTGCCGGACAGGATGCTGCGTGACCGGGCGCGTGTGGGCGGTCGTCGGTGCCACGGGGACGGGGAAGAGCGAACTCGCACTGCAGTTGGCCGAGGCGCTGCGCGATCGCGGCAGCCGCGCCGAGATCGTCAATGCGGATGCCATGCAGCTGTACCGCGGCATGGACATCGGCACGGCCAAGCTCAGCATCGCCGAACGCCGCGGCATCCCGCACCACCTGCTCGACGCCCGCGACGTGACCGAGGAGGCCGCCGTCGCCTGGTACCAGCCGCTGGCCCGGGAGGCGATCCGGGGCATCCATGCCCGCGGCGGCGACGCCATCCTCGTCGGCGGATCCGGACTCTACGTCTCCAGTGTCATCTTCGACTTCCGCTTCCCGCCCAGGGACGCGGCGGTGCGCGCGCGGCTGGAGCGCGAGCTCGACGAGCTCGGCGCCGGAGCGATGCTCGCTCGGCTGCAGCAGCAGGACCCCGCGACGGCGGAGCGGATCGACCCGAAGAACGGCCGTCGCATCGTGCGGGCACTGGAGGTGCTCGAGCAGGGCGGAGCGACGCACGGCGCGGCACTGCCCGAGAAGCCGGAGCTGTGGCATCCGGAGACCAGGATCCTGGGCATGCACATGGAGCGCGAGACCCTCGTCGAGCGCCTGGACCGCCGTGTCGAGAGGATGTGGGCGCAAGGCATGCTCGACGAGGTGGCGGGCCTCCGCGATGCCGGACTGGAGCGCGGTGCGACCGCCTCCCGGGCCATCGGCTACGCGCAGGCGCTCGCTCAGCTGACGGGCAGGGTGACGGAGCAGCAGGCCATCGCGGAGACGCAGGCGCTTACGCGTCGGTACGCACGCCGGCAGGTGTCGTGGTTCAAACGCTACCCGGACATCGAATGGCTCGAGGCCGGCGCAGTGGCTCCGGTGGGGCTCGTCGACGGCTGACGGGATCGTCGATGTCGGTGGCCTTCGTCACGATGGAGTGATGACCACGCACTACTACACCGCTTCCAGCCTGGACGGATTCATCGCGACCGCCGACCATTCGCTGGACTGGCTCCTGCGACAGGACATCGACGAGGCCGGTCCGATGGCCTATGCGGGGTTCCGCGAAGGCCTCGGTGCGATGGCGATGGGCGCGCACACCTACGAATGGGTCATGCGGCACGACGAGGGCGGCTGGGACTACACGCTGCCGGCATGGGTGTTCACGCATCGCGAGCTCGACATACCAGACGGCGCCGACATCCGGCTCACGCAGGAGGATGTCCGCGCGGTGCACGGCGAGATGGTGGGGGCCGCCGGCGACAAGGACATCTGGCTCGTCGGCGGGGGAGAGCTGGTCGGCCGGTTCGCGGATGCCGGGCTGATCGACGAGGTGTGGATCCAGTACGCGCCGGTCACCCTCGGCTCAGGGGCACCCGTGCTCCCGCGCGCCCTCGACCTCGAGCTGATCGACGCGGCGCGCAACCGGAACTTCCTGTGCGGTCGGTACCGGGTGCTGCGCGCTGAATAGACTGGTCCGCATGGTCGCATTCACCAAGGGGCACGGCACCGGCAACGACTTCGTGCTCATCGAGGATCCCGATGGGGCACTGGAACTCACACCGAGCCAGGTGCAGGCGCTCTGCGACCGGAACTTCGGTGTCGGCGCCGACGGCGTGCTGCGCGTCGTGCGGTCGAGTGCCATCGCCGAGGGCGCGGCCGCATTGGCCGAGGACCCCGACGCCGAGTGGTTCATGGATTACCGCAACGCCGACGGCTCGGTGTCGGAAATGTGCGGCAACGGCATCCGCGTCTTCGCGCACTACCTGCTGCGCTCGGGACAGGCGACGCTCGAGCCCGGCTCCACCCTCCCGATCGGCACCCGAGTCGGCGTCCGCGACGTGATGCGCGGCGAGACGGGCTATCAGGTGGATCTGGGACGCTGGCGCCTCGCGGGCGGCGAACCTCTGGCACGGGCGGCGGGGCTCGACGTGGCACGTCCCGGGCTCGGGATCGACGTGGGGAATCCCCATGTCGTGGTGGCACTGGCCTCCGAGGAGGAGCTTGCCGGTCTTGATCTGAACCCCACCCCGCTTCTGGATCCTGCTCCCGCGGAGGGAGCCAATGTGGAGTTCGTCGTGCCGGGCGACCCGCTCGTGCGCGACGGCGTCGGCCGGGTGCGGATGCGGGTTCACGAACGCGGGTCGGGAGAGACGCTCAGCTGCGGCACCGGTGCGGTGGCATCGGCACTCGCCGTGCGGTACTGGGCCGGTGAGCGCGCTCCGCATCAGTGGCGCGTCGAGGTGCCGGGCGGCACGCTGGGCGTGCGGATGTTCCCCGCCGAGGATGGGGAGCACGTCGCACTGTCGGGCCCTGCGCAGCTGGTGTATCGCGGCGAGATCGACCTCGCCTGAGCGAGAGGCGCTCAGGCGTCGAGGCTGATCGGAGCCGTCGGCGGAGTGCCGTGCCGACGCACCTTGAGCACGCGATAACCCTTCCCGGTCGCGGCGCGGCGCACGCTGTATCCGGGCGTGAACGTCGCCGCCATCCAACGCTGCAGCGAGTCGGACCCGAGATTGCGCTGCACGACCATCCAGGCGTCGCTGTGCTCGTCGAGCCGGGGGATCCAGTGCTCGAGCATGCCGTGCAGTCGGTTTTTCCCCACACGGATCGGTGGGTTGCAGCGGATCGTGCGGAACACGATGTCGCCGGGAACATCGTCCGGTGTGACGGCGTTCACATTGGCGAGGCCCAGGTCGTGCGCGTTCCGACGGGTCAGATCCAGTGAGCGCTCGTTGACGTCCACGGCCCACACCGTCGCATGCGGGGAGGCCATGGCCATGGCGATCGTGATGGGGCCCCATCCGCAGCCCAGGTCGAGGAAGTCCCCGCCCGGCGGCAGGGGGGGCATGTTCGCGAGCAGGACGGCCGTTCCGGCATCGAGACGGTCGGGACTGAAGACGCCACTGGCCGTGGTGACCTCCAGTTCCCGCCCCGCGAGGGTGACACGGATGGTGCGGAGGTTCTCCGCACTCGCCGGCGCCGCGCTGAAGTAGTGGTCGGACGGCATGCAGTGAGCGTACCGGACGGCGGGGCTAAGGTTAAGGCGCCCTGCGCGCAGAGCAGCCAGAGGAAAGGACCGGATGACGAAGACCGACGACGAGGACACCACGGCGGATGCCCTGGATCGCGTCCTCGCGCATGCGCAGCCGCGCACCGAGGCGAAGGTGTTCGGTGCCGCGCAGGCCCTCCAGGACGAGGACACCGTCGCGCACGGTGTCGGCGACGGCGAGCAGTGGGATCTCGAGGACCGGCATGCGCTGCGCCGCGTCAGCGGACTCTCCACCGAGCTGGAGGACGTCACAGAGGTCGAATACCGGCAGCTGCGCCTGGAGAACGTCGTGCTGGTGGGCGTGTACCCCCAGGGGGCGCAGGAGGATGCGGAGAACTCGTTGCGCGAGCTCGCCGCACTCGCCGAGACCGCCGGTGCGGTCGTGCTGGACGGCGTGCTGCAGCGGCGGCCGCATCCTGATCCGGCGACATACCTCGGTCGGGGCAAGGCGCAGGAGCTGAAGGACATCGTCGCGGTCGTCGGCGCCGACACCGTCATCGCCGACACGGAGCTGGCACCCAGCCAGCGCCGTGCGCTGGAGGACGTCGTCAAGGTCAAGGTCATCGACCGCACCACCGTCATCCTCGACATCTTCAGCCAGCATGCCAAGAGCCGCGAGGGCAAGGCCCAGGTCGAGCTCGCCCAGCTCGAGTACCTGCTGCCGAGGCTGCGCGGCTGGGGCGAGTCCATGAGCCGTCAGGCCGGTGGACAGGTGGGCGCGGCGGGGGCGGGCATGGGCTCGCGCGGCCCCGGCGAGACGAAGATCGAGCTCGACCGTCGCCGCATCCGCACCCGCATGGCGCAGCTGCGCAGGCAGATCCGCGAGTTCGCTCCCGCTCGGGATGCGAAGCGCGCCGAGCGCAAGCGCAACACGATCCCCTCCGTCGCGATCGCCGGATACACCAACGCGGGCAAGTCGAGCCTGCTCAACGCCCTCACCAGCGCCGGGGTGCTGGTGGAGAACGCGCTGTTCGCCACGTTGGATGCCACCGTGCGACGCTCCGAGACGCATGACGGCCGGGTCTACACGCTCACCGACACGGTCGGCTTCGTGCGCAATCTGCCCCACCAGCTCGTCGAGGCGTTCCGATCCACTCTCGAGGAGGTCGGCCAGGCCGATGTCATCGTCCACGTCGTGGACGGTTCGCATCCCGACCCCTCCGCGCAGCTGCAGACCGTCCGCGATGTGATGGGCGACGTCGGTGCACGGAGCATCCCCGAGATCGTCGTGTTCAACAAGGCGGATCTCGTCGGCGATGACGCACGGCTGGTGCTGCGCGGGCTGGCGCCCGGTGCGTACTTCGTGTCGTCCCGCACCGGTGAGGGGATCGACGAGTTGCGCGACGCCATCGAGCGGATGCTGCCGATGCCGGCCGTGGAGGTCCACGCCCTGGTGCCGTACGACCGCGGCGAACTGATCTCCGCCGTCCACGAGACGGGCGTGCTGCTCTCCGCCGTGCACGAGGAGACGGGCACGCGCGTGCACGCGCACGTGTCGGAGCGGCTCGCGGCCGAACTCGGCCCCTACGCGGTGGACTGACTCACGGCCGGCGCGTACACCGGCACCACTCAGTGTGCGCGGAATCGACCCTCCACGGTCGCCGAGACGGTGATCTCATCGGCCTGGAACCGCATCACGGGGCCCGAGTCCATCGCGGCGCGCATCATGACGGCCTTCGGCTGCGCGGGGGCACCGGTCGAGATCAGTCCACGATCGGTGATCTCCAGCGGCGTGACATCATCGAGGCCGAGCGCCTCCGCATAGGCACGGGCGCGCGTGACGGCCGCGCCCACGGCCAGCGTCGCCGCTTCGCGCTCGAGCGCAGCCTCCGTCTGCGGGGTCAGATGCCAGCGCACTTCGCCGATGCTCACGGAATCCTCCGCGGACACGCCGGAGACCCACAGCGACATCTCCGGGATGTCGGAGAACGTCGCGGTGAACTCGACCGTCGCGCGATGCACCGGCGCGAGCTGCCTCCCCTCGCTGCTCCACGGGCGCTCGGAATGCACGCCGAGGCGTCGGCTGGTCCACTCGTCGACGGTCCCGGCGCGCTGCCGTTCCTCGAGGCCCTCCCGCACCGGTGCGGCAGCGGCGAGGACGGCCGCGACGACCTCGTCCTGGACCGCGCCGTCGCCGCTCACAGCGAGGTGGACGGTGGCGCGCTCGGGGGCGACGCGCAGCTCGTGCTCGCCGCGGACGGTGATGATCACGTCGCTCATGACTGCGACTGTACGTCACGGACCCCCGGCGGCACGAGATCCGTGCGAGCGGAATGGCGGACCCGGCGGATTCGTTGTAGTCTGTGATGCTCGGGTGCGACAGCATCCGATTGGTAATTCCACAGTGCGACAGCGGTTCCTTCGCGAGAGGGGCCACGGGGCTGATCGGTTTCGACGGCGCCTGTGTACCGACGAGAAGCGGGCCGAGGAGGCAGGGTCATCTCGTGAACGATCCCTGCAAAACAATAGTTGCCGATGCAAAGCGCAACGACTTCGCCCTCGCTGCATAAGCGAGCCCGATAGTCCGTCAGACCGTAGGTGATCCCGCTACGGACCCTGGCGTCATCTAGGGGTCTTGCTGCGCGGTGGCGTCTGGACGCCGCGTGGGACTCTTCCCAGACTGGGCTCGTCGACTTGGGTGTCTGTGACAAAGGTCGGAGCCGAGCAGAACGCTTTCACAGACTGCGCCCGGAGAAGACGTGGGTTAGCAGCGTCGGACGGGGGTTCGATTCCCCCCAGCTCCACAGACTGGTGAGCGAAGCGATCCGGAACACCAGCCGCTGTCGCTGTGGGAGGCCCCTGCATCGTTCACTTCTGTGAGCGATGCAGGGGCCTTCTCATGCGTGCGGCGCGTCGCGCCTCGGGCACCAGACGATCGATCCTCCCTTCGTGAGGACGGCATTCCGGCTACTCTGCTGGGAAGCTCCCGCATTCGCCCGACGGAGGACCCATGCCCAAGCTGCCGGCGCCGGGGCCGGACCCGTACACCTACGTGGGCCACACCGGCATCGACTTCCTGCGCGGTTCTGCATGGCTCGGCAAGCCGATCCTCGCATCCGGTCCCGGCACGGTGCTGCGCCTGACGAGGAACCTTGCGGGCGGTCAGTGGACGGTGATCCGCTACGACATGGGAGCGACGGTCGGGTACGCCCACCAGGACCGGCCGCCGCCGGTGAGAGCGGGGCAGCGGGTGCGGGAGGGCGATGTGATCGGATGGGTCGGTCAGAGCGGTACCCGGGTCACCGGCCCGCACGTGCACGTCGAGGTGATCGGGCGTGCGACACCCGCTGCCGTGTGGGAGGTCTTCGACAAGAGCCGTGTCGTCGGGCAGGCGCAACCCGCCGGCTCCGTTGCATCGACCGGTCAGCCGAGCGAGGAGAAGGAAGTGATCCATCACCATCATGAGGACCCGAACGCGCGGGGAGCGGGCCGGGTGCTCGCTCCCGGCGACGCTTTCTGGCTGAACACGACGGAGGGGGCGAGGACGTCCAGGGCGACGAACCTCGTGCACCTGACCGGGATCTACTCCATCACCGTGCACGTGTATGCGGAGGGCATCCCTCGGGACGTCCTGGAGGTCGTCCTGGCCTGGGACGACACCCGCACCGACGGGCCGCATTCCATGCACTACACGGAGCGCATGTCCATCGACCGCGACGGCCTGCTGCAGGCGTCCCGTGACTTCAAACGCGCCGTCGGGGTCGGGTATGCCGTCTATGCGCGGGTACGAGCCGCCGACACGAACGCCGGGTCCATGAAGGTCACACTCTTCGACGCGGACGCCTTCCGATTCCTCGGCTGAGGTGCGAGGTCACCGGGCGGGACATACGGCGGAGAGGTGGCTGTCGTCGTCGGGCCCGACGGGATCGTCCGTGCGCCGCAGAACGGCGGGATCCGTCGCACGCAGCGACCCGTGAGAGCCGGAAGCGGTACCTGCGGTCGGCGGACAGCACGGCGGATGCGAGCATCTCGGGCATCCCCGTGTTCTCCCATCCTCTCGCCTCGACAACGGGCAGCAGCAGTGCTCAGGTGCGTGCGGCGAGCCCACCCAGTGCCACCCGCAGGATCTCCTCGCGCAGCAGATCCGGATCCACGGGACCGTCGGGTCGGTACCACTCGACGACCGAATTGATCATGCCGAAGATCAGGCGCGTCGCGACACCGGCGTCCAGGTCGGAGCGGACGAGCCCCTCGGACTGCGCCTCGCGCATCAGCGCGGTGACCGTGCGGTCGAAGCGGCGTCTTCTCGCCAGGGCCGCCGTCTCGATCTCACTGTTGCCCCGCAGGCGGAGCAGCAGGGTCACCTGCGGCTGCCGATCGGTGAGCACGCGCACGGCGCCGCGGATGATCGTCTGGAGCCGCTCTGCGGCGCTCGGCTGCTGCAGAGCATCCGCCAGCGCCTGCTCCAACCCGCCCAGCGCATCCTCCAATGCGATCTGGAGGATCTGCTCCTTCGAATCCACGTGATGGTACAGCGCCGACTTGGTCAGGCCCAGGCGGCCCGTCAGATCCGACACCGACGTGGCATCGTACCCCTGCTCGTTGAACAGCTCGACGCCCGCGCGGATGACATCCTCGCGGGCATGACCGGGGCGTCCACGCCTCGCCGGACGCGCACCGGCGGTCACGATGACATCCTCAGCATGACTTCAATCTAGCGTGACCCCGCCGGGACACGTGGTCGCCGATGAGGGCGCCGAGAGCACTAAACTGGAGTGGTTGTCCGAGAATCGGAAGGAAATCGGCGTGGTCGACTTCATCGTGTTCATCGCCCTGTTCGTGGGCGGGTTCTATCTGTTCGGGATCTCCTGGAGCCTTCCGACCGCTCAGGGCGTCGTCTTCACCGCGGGCCTCCTCGTCGTCAGCATCGCCCTCGCGTACGCCATGCGTCAGCGCGGCTCCGCCACGAAGCGCAGCGACAACTGGAATCAGCGCGACGACAAGTGATCGTGCGGTGCCGCCGGACAGGCGGCGCCTCCCATGTTCCAGTGTGGGTCAGTCACCCCACTCGATGAGCAGCAGACCCTGCTTCGTGTCGGCGAACTTCACCCAGCCGTCGCCGAACTCGTACGTCATCCCGTAGCCTTCGTCATCGACTGCGATCGCGTAGGCGGGATCCTCCGTGAAGTACGTCCTGCCGTCCTCTGACGAGCGCAGCCATCCGTCGGTCTGCAGGCCCGCCTGCGCCGTGCGCGACTGCTCGGAACTCAGAAGTCCCCACGCGTACATCTGGCCGTGATCGGATGCCGTGGTGTAGTCCGCCCACATGCATTCCAGGCCCGATTCGACGGGGACGTCGCCGATTCGGAACTCCCGTTGCTCGTATGTCCAGCCCTGCTCCTGGAGGGCGCGGACGGTACCCTCCGAGATGATCGTCTCGCACGTCGGCGTCGGGATCGTGGGCGGGGGACTGGTCTGCTGCACGGGCTCGGAGGTGGCCGTCTCCTTCGGCACATCGGGCGTCTTCGTGGTGGGCGCTGTCGTGCCGGGCGCGGCGGGGGATCCGCAGGCGGCGAGGCAGAGCGCGGTCAGCAGGATGCCGAGAGCGAGGGGGAGTCGGGTTTTCATGTGATCCGTGGGGGAGGAGTGCGTGGTGCTCAGGGGTGCGTCACGTCGCGGAACAGGGCGAGGAAGGGCTCGTGGAGGATGCCGTTGGTGGCCAGGGCGGACAGCGCGGACAGGGTGTCCGTGCCGTCGAACGCCGTCATGCGTCCACCGGCCTCTCGGACGATCGGGACCGCCGCGGCGATGTCGTAGGGCTTGACGTCGAACTCCGCCACCATGTCGATGCGGCCCTCGGCCAGCAGCATGTAGCTGAAGACGTCGCCGTAGGCACGATCACGCCACACCCGCTGGGCCAGTGCGAGCAGCTCCGGCAGGCGCCCGGCATCCGTCCACTGCTCGATGCTCTGGAAGCTGACGCTGGCGTCGTCGAGGGACGCCACATCCGACACCGCCAGCCGGCGGTCTTCGCCGCTCGTGGTGGTCCAGGCACCGCCGCCCGACGACGCCCACCAGCGACGGCGGAGCGCGGGCATGCTGACCACCCCGACCTGGGGGACGCCGTTCACGGCCAGCGCGATCATGGTGCCCCACAGCGGCACGCCGCGCAGGAAGTTCGCCGTCCCGTCGATGGGGTCGATGATCCACTGCCTGCTCGTGTCGCCCTCGGAGCCGTACTCCTCGCCGAGGATGCCGTCCTGCGGCCGCTCGGCGTGGAGGATGCCGCGGATGGCTCGCTCCGTCGCCAGATCGGCGTCAGTGACATGCGACCGGTCGGCTTTGAGGGACACCTCGAGATCGGGGGCATCGAATCGCGGCAGGGTCTGCGCGTCGGCGGCATCCGCCAGACGCAGGGCGAGTTCGAGGTCGGCGCGGAGAACCGTGCCGGGCAGAGGGGCGGTCACCTCAACAGGATAGACCGGGGGTGTCGGCGGGAACGGCCTCCTGTATATCGGTCGTGAAACGATGTGCAACGCGCCCGAGATGCGAGGGGGATTTTGTGCGGTTCCCGCGCGCTGGTAATGTAGTTCCTCGGCCGGGAAATCTCCCGGCATGCGCCTCTAGCTCAATGGCAGAGCAATTGACTCTTAATCAATGGGTTCTGGGTTCGAGTCCCA
The DNA here is from genome assembly GCF_039539005.1 of Microbacterium soli. Classification (NCBI taxonomy): domain Bacteria; kingdom Bacillati; phylum Actinomycetota; class Actinomycetes; order Micrococcales; family Microbacteriaceae; genus Microbacterium; species Microbacterium soli. The sequence goes on along the minus strand of NZ_BAABCP010000001.1, from coordinate 82,329 downwards.
GGGGGCGCACGGACAGGCCCCGGCGGCTCTCGCCAGCATCCGGGGCCTTTCTTCTGCTCAGCCCCCGGCCGCACCGCCGCGCAGGGGATCCGCGGACTCCTCCACGGAGTCGACCAGGTGCACGTGCCGATGGTCGGCGGGTTGTCGAACTCGTCGCGCGAATCGATGTGCACGACGTCGGCGTGGGTCCTCTTCATGCCGGCGAGCGCATGCGACGGCCGCTCTTCCGCCCGGCGTGACGCGGTGACATCATGTCGTCCAAGGAGGTTGTCATGATCGAGCTCGAAGACATCGACACCGATGAGGACGGCGCACTCACCGCCGATGCCGTCCTGCCCGGCGGTCGCCGAGTCACCGTGGAGTACGCGTTCGACGAGGACTTCGAACGCGACGACGAGGATGACGACGACGATGATCTCGAGGACTTCGACGACGTCGCGCGCGAGGACCTTCCGGACCTGGACGCCATGCAGGAGACCGTGCAGCACGCACTGGCGCGCCTGACCGAGGACATCCTCGACGCCAGGGACCGCGAGGTGGTCGAGGAGCTGATCGAGGCGAGCACGGAGGATGAGGACGATGAGGAGCGGGCCGAGGAACTCGCCGCGCTCAGGGACGACATCACCCTGGACGGCGTCGTGGTCTTCGGCGACGGCGGCATGACTCTGCTGTACATCGCGCCGGAGGAGTACCCCGACCTCATCATCTACTGCCTGCTCGATGAGGACCTCGAGATCGACGACCTCATGGTCGAGTGACCGCTGCCGGAAGCGAGATCAGGCGACGGGGATCGTCTCGCCGGAGGTGAGCGCCTCCAGCTGGGCGAAGCTCAGGGGCATGACCGTCTCCGGCGTTCCACCCGCTGTCCAGATCTCATCATGCTCGCGCAGCCGGGCATCCAGGTAGGTGCGCAGCGGTGCCGGGTGCCCGGTCGGAGCGACCCCGCCGATGACCTGGCCCGTCGCGGAGCGCACGGTGGCGGGCGGCGCCATGACCACCGTCTGCGCGCCGATCCGGCCTGCCAGCAGGTCGAGGTCGACGTGATGCGCGCCGCTGGCCATGACGAGGATGGGCTCCTCATCCGCCAGCAGGACGAGGCTGTTCGCGATGGCGCCCACCGGGCATCCGATCGCCGCTGCCGCCAGCGCGGCGGTGCGGGCGGCAGCGGGCAGCACGACGATGCGGCCGGGGATCCCGGATGCCCGAAGTCGTTCCTGCACGATCCTGCTGCGCGCGGGCAGCTGGTCGGGTTCGGTCATGCGGCGCCTCCTCAGTCCGGGACGCTCAGGCTGCGTCGCCTATGAGGATAGCCTCGCCGTCGTCCGGTACGTCGCCGCCCGTCTCATCGGCACCTGCGAGGGCGCGGTGACCGGCGGCGACGGTCAGCACGGCGATGAGCACCGACGTCGCGGCGAACAGGTACGGCACCGTGTCGCCGAACGCATGGGCGAGGGCGGCCGCAGCAGGAGGAGCCACGGCCCCGCCCAGGAAGCGCACCGCCGAGTACGCGGATGATGCGACAGCGCGCGGCAGGTCGGTGGACTCCATGACCGCCTCGGTGAGCACGGTGTTCATCACGCCCAGAAGCAGTCCGCCGATCACGATGCACGTCACCAGCCCAGCAGGGTTCGCGACCGTCAGACCCGCCGCGAGCAGATCGACCGCCAGCAGGGGGAGCGTGATGAGGATGACGGCGATCCTCGACATCCTGCGCATGAGCGCGGGGGCTGCCCAGACGCTTGTGATCGCCAGCGCCGCGCCCCAGCCGAAGAAGGTCAGTCCGATCCCCATCGCGCCGAAGCCAAGCGGGAACGGTGAGAAGGCCAGCAGCACGAAGAAGCCGATGTTGTAGAACAGAGCGGCGACGGCCAGGAGGGCCAGTGCCGGGCGACGCAGCGCCCGGATGGGCGCGGACAGCGGCATGGGCTCGCGCGCACCGCCCTCGTCGCGCACCAGGATGAGCACGGCGAGGAAGCCGATGGCCATGAGCACGACGACGCCGAAGAACGGTCCGCGCCAGCTCACCTCGCCGAGCAGACCGCCCAGCAGTGGTCCGATCGCGATCCCGAGCCCCAGTGCCGCCTCATAGAGGACGATCGCCGCGCCGCTGCGTCCCACGGCGGCGCCGACGATCGTGGCCAGCGCGGTGGAGATGAACAGCGCGTTACCCAGGCCCCATCCTGCACGGAACCCGATCACGGCGTCGACGCTTCCGCTGACCGCGCACAGCAGGGCGAACACGACGATGAGGCCGAGGCCCAGCAGGAGCGTGCGCTTGGCGCCGATGCGGCTGGAGATCCAGCTGGTCACCAGCATCGCCAGCCCGGTCACCAGCAGATAGCTCGTGAACAGCAGCTCGGTCTCGACGGGACTCGCCTGAAGGGAATCGGCGATCGCCGGGAGGATGGGATCGACCAGGCCGATGCCCATGAACGCCACGACGCACGCGAACGCGACCGCCCAGACCTGCGGGGGCTGGCGCCAGACGGATCCCTGCGGTGTTCCGCTCACTTCGTCGTCCCTTCGCCGTGCTCCTGCGTGTGCTCGCGGAGGATGAGCGCCGCGCGCTGCAGCGCGGACCAATCCTCCTCGTCGAGGTCGGCGAACCGCGGTGCGAGAGTGTCGCGCAGCTGCGTGCGCCATGCCTGCAGCTGCGCTCGCCCTTCGGGGCTGGCCTCGACGAGAGTCACCCTGGTGTCCGCGGGATCCGATGAGCGCGTCACCAGACCGGACTGCTCCAGAGCGCCGACGAGTCGTGTCATGCCCGGCTGCGTGGTGCGGGTCGCCCGAGCGAGTTCCCCCAGGCGCATTCCGCCGTGCTGCTCGAGCATGCTCAGGGCGCGCCACTGCGCGGAGGGCGCCTCATTGCCGGCGTCTCGGGCGGCGATGCGCGCGAGGGTGTGCGCGGACAGCACGATCGAGGAGATCGCATCAGCTGCATTCATACCATTGAGTATATACCGAAAGATATGTAGCCCATCCGACGCCACGGGGCGGCGACGCGGCACGGCCCCCGCCGCACCGCGGCGACGGGGTCAGCGCCTGACGCTCGCGATGCGGGACGACAGTTGATGAGCATGGGCGAGCAGCGTGCGACCCAGCTGGGGGAGGCGGTCCGGGCCGAAACGGAACTCCGCCCCGGTCAGACTCAGCGCCCACTCCGCCCTGCCCTCGCGGTCGAACACGGCGGCGCCGATGCCCCAGGACCCCTCCACGATGAGCCCGGGGTTGAGGGCGTAGCCGCGTGCTTTGGTCTCCTGCAGACGACGGCGCATCGGCCCGGGCCCGTGGGCAGGGCCCCAGCGCTCCTCGAGCTCGGGATGGCGCGAGAGGTATGCATCCACATCGTGGTCAGGAAGGAAGGACAGGATGGCGATGCCGGCACTGGCGACGCCCAGGGGGAAGCGGATGCCCTCGCTGAGCACGAAGGAGCGGATCGGGAAGGAACCCTCCTCCCGGATGAGGCACACCGTCTCGTCCGCACGGCGGGTGGACAGGAACGCGCTCTCCTCGGTCTTCACCGCCAGGGAGCGCACGATGTCTCGCGAGAGCTCGGTGATGTCGTAGCGGGATGCGGCCGCCGTTCCCATGAGATACAGCTCAGGGCCTGTCGTCCAGCGCGACGTGGCGGGATCCTGGTCGACGAGTCCCTCCAGCTTCAGCGCGGTCAGCAGTCGGTGCGCGGTGGAGCGGCTGAGACCGGCGTCCTTCGCCAGCTGCTGCAGGGATCCGCCGTCGGCCGATGCGGACACGAGGCGCAGCAGAGCGGAGGCGCGGGCGATCGCCTGCGCGCCGGGGACGGTTCTCCTGCTCGATGCCGCCGATTCCATAATATGGACGCTATCCGGGTTCGTGACCACATCGCAAGCATCGGCTTGCCGCTCCGATCGGGCGGGCGGATGCTGGAGACGGACAGTCACGAAGGAGTGCACAGTGATCGACAAGCAGTTCGCGACGGCGTCGGAGGCCGTCGGCGACATCCCCGACGGGGCATCGCTCGCCGTCGGCGGGTTCGGGCTCTCCGGCAACCCCATGGCTCTCATCGAGGCGCTGCTCGCGCAGGGCACCACGGACCTCAGCGTGGTCAGCAACAACTGCGGGGTCGACGACTGGGGTCTGGGAGTCCTGCTGGGTGCGCGGCGGATCCGGAAGATGACCTCGTCATACGTCGGGGAGAACAAGGAGTTCGAGCGCCAGTTCCTCGAAGGAGACCTCGAGCTCGAACTGACGCCGCAGGGAACCCTCGCGGAGAAGCTGCGGGCGGGCGGTTCCGGCATCGCCGCGTTCTACACGCAGACCGGTGTCGGCACGCAGGTCGCCGAGGGCGGTCTGCCCCGGCGCTACAGCCCCGACGGGACGGTCGCCGTCGCCTCGCCCGTCAAGGAGACCCGCATTTTCGACGTGCACGGCGTCCAGCGCGAATTCGTGCTGGAGGAGTCCATCACCACCGACTTCGCCCTCGTGCACGCCCTGAAGGGCGACAGGCACGGCAACCTCGTGTTCAACAAGGCCGCGCGCAACTTCAACCCGCTCGCCGCGATGGCCGGCCGCATCTGCATCGCCCAGGTCGAGCAGCTCGTCGAGCCCGGTGATCTCGACCCCGACGGCATCCATCTGCCAGGCGTGTTCGTGCACCGCATCGTCGAGGTCGGCGCGGGCATCGAGAAGCGCATCGAACGACGCACCGTCCGCACTGTGGAAGGAGCCTGACATGGCGCTCACCCGCGACCAGATGGCGGCGCGCGCCGCCCAGGAACTCGCCGACGGCTCGTACGTCAACCTCGGCATCGGACTGCCGACCCTCGTCCCCAATCACGTGCCCGATGGCGTGACGGTCGTGCTGCAGTCCGAGAACGGCATCCTCGGCGTCGGCCCCTACCCCACCGAGGAGCACGTCGACCCCGACCTCATCAATGCGGGCAAGGAGACCGTCACCCTGCTGCCGGGCTCGGCCTTCTTCGACTCCGCCACGAGCTTCGGCATGATCCGCGGCGGGAAGATCGACGCCGCCGTCCTCGGCGCCATGCAGGTGTCCGCGCACGGCGACCTCGCCAACTGGATGATCCCCGGGAAGATGGTCAAGGGACCCGGCGGTGCCATGGACCTCGTGCACGGTGCCGGACGGGTCATCATCCTCATGGAGCACGTCGCCAAGGACGGATCCGCCAAGATCGTCGACAAGTGCTCGCTGCCGCTGACCGGCAGGGCAGTGGTCGACCGCATCATCACAGACCTCGCCGTCATCGACGTCACGCCCGACGGGCTGCTCCTCGTGGAGACGGCGCCGGGCGTGAGCGTGCAGGACGTCATCGACGCGACCGAGCCCGCCCTGACCGTCTCGGAGAACCTGAAGGAGAACTCATGAGCGACATCGTCATCGTCGCCGCCGCCCGCACCCCGCAGGGGCGGCTTAAGGGGCAGCTGGCCCCGTTCACCGCCCCGCAGCTGGGGTCGTTCGCCATCCGCGGCGCACTCGAGCAGGCGGGCATCGGTCCCGAGAGCATCGACGCGGTGGTCATGGGCCAGGTCCTCGCCGCCGGCTCCGGTCAGAACGCCGCCCGGCAGGCGTCGATCGGCGCCGGCATCGGCTGGGACGTCCCTGCGAGCTCCGTGAACAAGGTGTGCCTGTCCGGCCTGACCGCTGTGATCGACGCGGCTCGCATGATCCGCACGGGGGACGCCACCACCGTCGTCGCCGGCGGCATGGAGTCGATGACCCGTGCCCCGCATCTGCTGATGGGCTCCCGTGACGGCTGGGCGTACGGCAGCATCGAGGTGCTCGACCACATGGCGTACGACGGCCTGACGGACGCGTACGACAAGGAGAGCATGGGCGCCTCCACCGAGCGGCAGAACCCCCGCTACGGCATGACCCGCGCGCTGCAGGACGAGGTCGCCGCGCTGTCGCACCAGCGCGCCGCCGCCGGTCAGGCCGAAGGCGTCTTCGATTCCGAGATCGTCCCGGTCACGGTGCCGCAGCGCAAGGGCGACCCGCTCGTGCTCACCAAGGACGAGGGCATCCGCCCGCAGACCACCGTCGAGACCCTCGCGGGCCTGCGCCCGGCCTTCGCCGAGGGCGGCACCATCACCGCGGGGAACTCCTCGCAGATCTCCGACGGTGCGGCCGCCGTGGTCGTCACGACGCGGGAGAACGCGGAGGACCGCGGATGGCCCGTGCTCGCGGCGGTCGGCGCGAACGGGCAGACCGCGGGGCCGGACAACTCGTTGCAGGAGCAGCCCGTGCGCGCGATCGAGCGCGCCCTGCGGAAGCAGGGGATCACGGCCGCCGACCTCGATCTCGTGGAGATCAACGAGGCCTTCGGCGCGGTCGTCGCCCGCTCGCAGCAGCAGCTGGGCCTGTCCAGCGACATCGTCAACGTGCACGGCGGGGGGATCGCCATCGGGCATCCGATCGGTGCCAGCGGCACCCGACTCGTCGTGCACCTCGCGCACGAGCTGAGCAGGCGCGGTTCGGGCACGGCCGTCGCGGCGCTGTGCGGCGGCGGCGGCCAGGGCGAGGCGCTCATCCTCACCCGCTGACGGGGCGCGGCCGGTGGAGGCGGTCGTCAGCGCCTGGTCGCCTTGGCGGCCTTCTCGATGGCCTTGAGCTGCTTCTTCGCGCGCTTGTGCTGCTTCGGCGCGAGCGGCGAGTCGATCGCGACGGTGAGACCCCGCTCGGCGCGGCGCATGTCCCTCGCCGCGCCGATGGCCAGTGCGAGCGTGATGCCCCAGCTGATCCAGGCCAGCACGGCGCGCCACGTGATGGGCGCCTCGCGGGAGCCGCGCAGCAGCGACAGTCCGGCCGTGATCGCGCCGATGAGTCCCGTGCCGAAGAGATACCGCATGCCTTCACGTTAGTCGAGGGCACGCCCGGTTCGGGTAGGCTCGTTGACAGTTCCAGCTGTGTATCTACCGGCCGTCGGCACCCCGGCGGACAGCGGCGGCACCCGACCCGGCGACGTGGGAGCAGTCCCCGTCGCCCGAGAGTCATGACACAGACCTCCCCATCGTCCTCACCGAGCCTGCTGCGCCTGGCCGGCCTGCCGTACTTCCTCATCGCGTTCATCGCGCGCCTGCCGTTCGCGATGATGGTGGTGGGGGTGCTCACCGTCGTCGTCACCGCCCGCGACTCGCTCTCGCTGGGCGGCCTCACCTCCGCGGCCGTGGGTGTGGGCACCGCTGTGGTCGGCCCGTTCCTCGGTGCCGCCGCCGACAGGTACGGGCAGCGCCCGGTGCTCGTGATCGTCGCCGTCCTCAACGCCCTCATGCTCGCCGTCTTCGCGGTGGTCGTGTACAGTCCGGCGTCCGGTGCGCTCGTTCTGCTGTCGGCCTTCACCGTGGGCGCCACCGCTCCACAGGTCGCACCGATGTCCCGCTCGCGTCTGGTGACGATCATCGACGAACGGATGCCGCGCGAGCGGCGTGCGCGCACCACCTCCGCCACGATGTCCTACGAGTCCGCCGCCGATGAGTCGGTGTTCGTGTTCGGCCCGTTCCTCGTCGGCGTGCTGGCATCGCTCATCGCCCCGTGGGCGCCGATCGCCCTGGCATCCCTGCTCACGCTGATCTTCGTGGGCGCCTTCGCGCTGCATCCCACGGGCCGCGAGGTGTCCGCCTCGCGTGCGGCGGACGGCGCGGCACCGTCCGCGGCCTCCGAGCTGTTCCGTCCGTCGCTGCTGGTGGTCGTGGTCGGCATCTTCGGTGTCGGACTGTTCTTCGGTGCGGCGCTGACCGCGCTGACCTCGTTCATGGACGATCGCGGTGCGGCCGAGCAGGCCGGGCTGCTGTACGGGGTGATGGGGATCGGCTCGGCCGTGCTCGCACTGGGTGTGGCCTGGCTGCCCGCACGATTCACCCTGCACATGCGCTGGCTGGCCTTCGCCGGCATCCTCCTGGCGGGGACGATCCTGTTGGCGACGGCGGGAAGCGTCACGGGCATGACCATCGCGCTTGCCGTTCTCGGCGTCGGCGTCGGCCCCACGCTCGTCACCCTCTACAGCCTGGGCGCCGCGCGCAGCCCGCTGGGGCGCTCGGCCACGGTCATGACGATGCTCGGTTCGGGGGTCGTCGTCGGGCAGGCGGCCGCGGCGGCGCTCACCGGTGAGATCGCCGAACGCGCCGGCACGGGACCCGCCCTGCTCATGCCGCTGGCGGCGGCCGGCGTGGTCGTGGCGGCGGGTGTCATGAACAGGCTGCTGACTCCCGTGCGGCGCTGATCCGCCTCCTCGGGCCGGGCAACGGGGTCGGCCGTCGCTCGGCGGGCTGGGTAGCCTGGAAGCACCGAGCAGAGGAGCATCCATGGTCACCGCCGAGTTCGTCATCGTCGCCAACAGGCTGCCGGTGGACCGCGTGATCGCCCCTGACGGGGAGGAGATCTGGCGCACCTCCCCGGGCGGGCTGGTCGCGGCGCTGGAGCCCATGATGCGCAACGTCGACGGGGCGTGGGTGGGCTGGGCCGGAATGCCGGACCTGGAGCTCTCCCCGTTCGATGCCGACGGCATCCGACTGATCCCCGTCACCCTCAGCGAGCAGGACATCGAGCAGTACTACGAGGGCTTCGCGAACGACACCATCTGGCCGCTGTACCACGATGTGATCGCTCCGCCGCAGTATCACCGGGAGTGGTGGGACGCGTACGTCTCCGTGAACCGGCGCTTCGCCGAGTCGGCCGCCGCCACAGCGGCGAGGAACGGCACGGTGTGGGTACACGACTACCAGCTGCAGCTGGTCCCGGAGATGGTGCGAGAGCTGCGCCCCGATGTCACGATCGGCTACTTCCACCACATCCCGTTCCCCGCGCACGGACTGTACGCCCAGCTGCCCTGGCGCGATCAGGTGCTCAGAGGCCTGCTGGGGGCGGACGTCGTCGGCTTCCAGCGTCCTCAGGACGCCGCCAACTTCGTCGCCGCCGTCCGGCGCAGGCTGGGCCATGAGACCACGGCCAACTCGATCACGCAGCCCGACGGGCGTCGCACTCAGGCCAAGGCGTTCCCCATCTCCATCGACACCGGACCGTACCGTGAGCTGGCGCGTCGGCCGGACATCCGCGCCCGCGCCGTGGAGATCCGCGAGGGTCTGGGCAATCCCCGGTGCATCCTGCTGGGTGTGGACAGACTGGACTACACCAAGGGGATCCGGCACCGCATCAAGGCGTACGGGGAGCTGCTGGACCAGGGGCGCATCAGCGTCGAAGACGTCGCCTTCATCCAGGTCGCCAGCCCCAGCAGGGCCCGCGTGGACGCCTACATGCATCTGCGCGATGAGGTGGAACTGGCCATCGGCCGCATCAACGGCGACCACGACACGCTCGGGCACACCGCCATCCGGTATCTGCACCAGGGGTTCCCGCGCGAGGAGATGGTGGCGATGTACCTCGCCGCCGACGTCATGCTCGTCACCGCGCTGCGCGACGGCATGAATCTCGTGGCGAAGGAGTACGTGGCCACCCGCATCGACAATCGCGGCGTGCTCGTGCTCAGCGAGTTCACCGGTGCGTCGGACGAGCTGCGTCAGGCCGTGCGCGTCAACCCGCACGACATCGAGGGCATGAAGGACGCCATCATCACCGCGATCGAGATGCCGCGCGAGGAGCAGAGCAGGCGGATGCGGTCGATGCGCAAGCGCGTGCTGGAGCATGACGTGGACGCCTGGTCGCGCTCGTTCCTGACGGCCCTGGAACGGGCCGCCGCACAGCGCCATCAGCCGGTCCCGGGACAGGGGGCGGCGTCATGACGCGCGCCTGGACTCAGGACGTCCCTGATCCCGCCGTCGCCGCGATCGCCCGCACGCCGGTGCTGCTGGTCGCGCTGGACTTCGACGGCACGGCGTCGCCCCTGGTTCCGGACCCGATGAGCGCCAGAGCGCTGCCGGAGACCGTCGCGGCGCTGGGGCGCCTCTCCGCGATGCCCGACACCCGGGTGGCGTTCATCTCCGGCCGCAGCCTCGTGCACCTGCGGGAGATCGCCGAGCACGACGATGATTCTCCGGTGATCCTCGCGGGCTCCCACGGCGCACAGTACTGGTACCCCGGTGAGGGCGAGGCGGATGTCGCGGAGAGCGCTCAGGAGCGCGCGCTGCGCGAATCCCTGTTCGACGAGCTCGAACCGCTGCTCACGGCCTACCCGGGAGTCGAGCTGGAGCGGAAGACGTTCGGAGTGGGCGTCCACGGTCGGCCCGCCGACCCGGCCGTGGAGCGGGCGGCGTTCGCCGCGGTCGACGAGGTGATGGCCCGTCGGGCCTCCCGTTGGCGGCGTCGGACGGGCGACCGGATCCTGGAGTTCTCGTCCCGCGACGAGGGCAAGGACGCCGCGATCGCCGCACTGCGGGCGCGCACGGGCGCCACCGGCATCCTGTTCGCCGGCGACGACGTCACCGACGAGGATGCGCTGCGCGTGCTCGGCGACGAGGATCTGGGCGTGCGAGTGGGACCGGGGGAGACCGCGGCGACCCTGCGGGTGGACTCCCCACAGGACATCGCGCGGCTTCTGGACGTCATTGCGACCGAACGCGCCGCCGGTCGGGAATAGACTTCCGTCATGTCCACCCATGAAGACTCTTCCGGCGCGCCCGGCGCGCCCGCCGAAATCGACATCAAGCCGCGAAGTCGGGTCGTCACCGACGGACTCGAGGCGACGACCTCGCGGGGCATGCTCCGCGCCGTCGGGATGGGGGACGCGGACTGGGACAAACCACAGATCGGCATCGCGTCCAGCTGGAACGAGATCACCCCGTGCAATCTCAGCCTGGACCGTCTCGCCCAGGGTGCGAAGGAGGGCGTGCACTCCGGCGGCGGCTACCCGCTGCAGTTCGGCACCATCTCCGTCTCCGACGGCATCTCGATGGGCCACGAGGGCATGCACTTCTCGCTCGTGTCGCGCGAGGTCATCGCCGACTCCGTCGAGACGGTCATGATGGCCGAGCGCCTGGACGGCAGCGTGCTGCTGGCGGGCTGTGACAAGTCCATCCCCGGCATGCTCATGGCCAGTGCCCGTCTGGGGCTGTCCAGCGTCTTCCTGTACGCCGGGTCCATCGCGCCCGGCTGGGTCAAGCTCTCCGACGGCACGGAGAAGGACATCACCATCATCGACTCGTTCGAGGGCGTCGGGGCGTGTCGCGCCGGTCTCATGAGCGAGGAGGACCTCAAGCGCATCGAGTGCGCATTCGCCCCCGGTGAGGGAGCGTGCGGCGGCATGTACACCGCCAACACCATGGCATCCGTCGCGGAGGCCCTGGGCCTCAGCCTCCCCGGCTCGGCCGCCCCGCCTGCCGCGGACCGTCGCCGCGACTACTTCGCGCATCGCTCCGGCGAGGCCGTCGTGAACCTGCTCCGCCAGGGGATCACCACCAAGGACATCCTCTCCAAGGAGGCGTTCGAGAACGCCATCTCCCTGGCGATGGCCCTCGGCGGATCGACCAACGTCGTCCTGCATCTGCTGGCCATCGCCAACGAGGCCGGCGTCGAGCTGAGCCTGCACGACTTCAACCGCATCGGCGACAAGGTGCCCCACGTGGGCGATCTGAAGCCGTTCGGCGAGTACGTGATGAACGACGTGGACCGTCACGGCGGCATCCCCGTGATCATGAAGGCCATGCTCGACGAGGGCTTCCTGCACGGCGATGCGCTGACGGTCACCGGCAAGACCGTGGCCGAGAACCTGCGCGAGCTGGACCCGGACCCCATCGACGGTGAAGTCATCCGCACCTTCGACAACCCGATCCACCCGACCGGTGGCCTCACGATCCTGCACGGCTCGATGGCTCCGGAGGGTGCCGTGGTGAAGACGGCCGGCTTCGACGCCACGGTCTTTGAGGGGCCCGCCCGCGTGTTCGAGCGCGAGCGCGCCGCGATGGACGCCCTCGCCGAGGGCGAGATCAAGGCCGGAGACGTCGTCGTCATCCGCTACGAGGGCCCGAAGGGCGGTCCCGGCATGCGCGAGATGCTCGCGATCACCGGCGCGATCAAGGGCGCTGGCCTCGGAAAAGATGTACTACTCTTGACGGACGGGCGATTCTCAGGCGGCACAACCGGCCTCTGCATCGGCCACATAGCACCCGAAGCGGTGGACGCAGGTCCGATCGCCTTCGTGCGCGATGGTGATCTGATACGGGTCGATATCGCGGCTCGCTCCCTCGAGCTACTCGTCGAGGAGGCTGAGCTGAACTCCCGCCGTGAGGGCTGGGAGCCCCTTCCTCCGCGCTATACCCGTGGCGTCCTCGCCAAGTACTCGCGTCTCGTGCGCTCCGCAGCGCAGGGGGCCGTGACCGGCTGACCCGTCGGTCGGGCTCGCGGCTGATCCGAAGCAGCAGACGCAACGTTCAGACATCAAGGAATGACATGACACCTCCTGATCCCGCACCCGCCGTGCCGCGGCCACCCGCGCGCGCCGCCTCCGCTCCCGAGATGACCGGAGCGGAGGCGGTCGTCCGCTCGCTCGAGAACCTGGGCGTCACCGATGTGTTCGGGCTGCCGGGAGGAGCCATCCTCCCGGTGTACGACCCTCTCATGGACGCCTCGGGCCTGCGCCACATCCTCGTGCGGCACGAGCAGGGTGCCGGACACGCGGCGGAGGGGTACGCGTCGGCATCCGGCAAGGTCGGCGTGTGCATCGCGACCTCCGGTCCGGGCGCCACCAACCTCGTCACCGCCATCGCCGACGCCTATATGGACTCCGTGCCACTGGTCGCGATCACCGGTCAGGTGTTCTCGACGCTCATGGGGACGGATGCCTTCCAGGAGGCCGACATCGTCGGCATCACCATGCCGGTGACCAAGCACTCGGTGCTCGTCAAGCGCGCGGAGGAGATCCCCGCAGCCATCGCCGCGGCGTTCGAGATCGCCTCGACCGGACGTCCGGGTCCGGTCCTGGTCGACATCACCAAGGACGCGCAGCAGGCCGTCGTCCCGTTCGTGTGGCCGCCGAAGCTGGACCTGCCAGGCTATCGTCCGGTGACCAAGGCCCACGGCAAGCAGATCCAGGCCGCGGCGACGCTGCTGGCCGAGGCCAAGAAGCCCGTGCTGTACGTCGGCGGCGGGGTGATCCGCGGCCGCGCCTCGGCCGAGCTGCTGGCATTGGCCGAATCCACGGGTGCGCCCGTGGTCACCACGCTCATGGCGCGGGGCGCGTTCCCCGACTCGCATGCGCAGCACCTCGGCATGCCGGGCATGCACGGCACGGTCCCGGCCGTGCTGGCGCTGCAGGAGGCCGACCTGATCGTGTCCCTGGGCGCACGCTTCGACGACCGCGTGACCGGGAAGGTGTCCCTGTTCGCTCCGAAGGCGAAGATCGTGCACGTCGACATCGACCCCGCCGAGATCTCGAAGATCCGCACCGCAGATGTGCCGATCGTGGGGGATGTGCGGGACGTGCTCGTCGACCTCGACACCGCCTTCCGCGGCACGATCGGCGATGCCGAGCCGGACACCGAGGAGTGGTGGTCGTACTTGGACGGGCTGCGCTCCGAGTACCCGCTCGGCTATGCACCCACCACCGACGGCCTGCTCTCCCCGCAGTACGTGATCCAGCGCATCGGGGAACTGACCGGACCGGAGGCCATCTACGCCGCCGGCGTCGGCCAGCACCAGATGTGGGCGGCGCAGTTCATCAAGTACGAGCGCCCCAACTCGTGGCTGAACTCGGGCGGCGCCGGCACGATGGGGTACTCGATCCCCGCGGCCATGGGAGCCAAGGTTGCCGAGCCCGATCGCATCGTGTGGTCGATCGACGGCGACGGATGCTTCCAGATGACCAATCAGGAGCTCGCCACCTGCGCCATCAACAACATCCCCATCAAGGTCGCCATCATCAACAACTCCTCGCTGGGGATGGTCCGGCAGTGGCAGACGCTCATCTACGACGGCCGACACTCCAACACCGACCTGAACACGGGCGCCGGCACCGTCCGCATCCCGGACTTCGTCAAGCTCGCGGAGGCATACGGGTGTCTCGCGATCCGTGTCGAGAAGGAGGAAGAGGTGGATGCCGCCATCCAGCTCGCCCTCGACACCAACGACCGTCCGGTCGTGATCGACTTCGTGGTGTCGGCGGATTCGATGGTGTGGCCCATGGTCAAGCAGGGGCTCAGCAACAGCTACATCCAGTACGCGCGTGACCACGCGCCGGCCTTCGAGCAGGAGGACTGAACCATGGCATCGCATGTGCTGAGCCTGCTGGTGGTGGACACCCCCGGCATCCTGACCCGCGTCGCGGGCCTGTTCGCCCGTCGCGGCTTCAACATCGAGTCGCTCGCGGTGGGCGTCACCGAGGTGGAGGGCATCTCGCGGATCACCGTCGTGGTCGACGTCGAGGACCAGCCGCTCGAGCAGGTCACCAAGCAGCTGAACAAGCTGATCAACGTCATCAAGATCGTCGAGCTCGAGCAGCCGTCGTCCGTGCAGCGCGAACACATGCTCATCAAGGTGCGCACCGACAACAACACCCGCTCGAACGTGCTCGAGGTCGTGAACCTGTTCCGCGCCTCCGTCGTCGACTACGCGCCCGACGCACTGGTCATCGAGGTGACCGGCGATCAGGGCAAGGTGCAGGCGCTGCTGCGGGCTCTCGAGCCCTTCGGCATCAAGGAGCTCGCGCAGTCGGGCCTGCTCGCGATCGGGCGCGGCGGCAAGAGCATCACTGAGCGCGTCCTGCGCGGCTGAGACCACAGGGCCCCGTAGCCTTTCCGGGGCCGCACACGAACCCACAACCAAGGAGAAACACGTGAGCACTGAGATCTTCTATGACGACGACGCCGACCTGTCGATCATCCAGAGCAAGAAGGTCGCCATCGTCGGCTACGGCTCGCAGGGCCACGCCCACGCGATGAACCTTCGCGACTCGGGCGTCGAGGTGGCCATCGCCCTCAAGGAGGGCTCGAAGTCCATCGCCAAGGCCGAGGAGGCGGGCTTCCCCGTCAAGACCGTCGCCGACGCCACCGAGTGGGCCGACGTCATCATGATCCTCGCGCCCGACCAGCACCAGCGCACGATCTACACGGAGTCCATCAAGGACCGTCTGACCGCGGGCAAGGCCCTCGCCTTCGCACACGGGTTCAACATCCGCTTCGGTTACATCGACGCTCCCGACGGTGTCGACGTCATCCTCGTCGCCCCGAAGGCGCCCGGCCACACCGTGCGTCGCGAGTTCGTCGCGGGCCGCGGCATCCCGGACATCATCGGCGTCGAGCGCGACGCCTCCGGCCAGGCCTGGGCGCTGGCGCTGTCGTACGCGAAGGGCATCGGCGGCACCCGTGCCGGCGTCATCAAGACGACCTTCACGGAGGAGACCGAGACCGACCTGTTCGGCGAGCAGGCCGTGCTGTGCGGCGGCATGAGCCACCTCGTGCAGGCGGGCTTCGAGACCCTCGTCGAGGCGGGCTACCAGCCGCAGATCGCGTACTTCGAGGTGCTGCACGAGCTCAAGCTCATCGTCGACCTGATGTGGGAGGGCGGCATCGCCAAGCAGCGCTGGTCGATCTCCGACACCGCAGAGTTCGGCGACTACGTGTCGGGCCCGCGTATCATCGACAGCAGCGTCAAGGACCGCATGAAGGAGGTGCTGGGCGACATCCAGTCCGGCGCGTTCGCCAAGCGCTTCATCGACGACCAGGACAACGGTGCGAAGGAATTCCTGGCCCTTCGTGAGAAGGAGCAGGGCCACCCCATCGAGAGCACCGGCAAGGAGCTGCGTGCTCTGTTCGCCTGGAAGCAGACCGACGAGGACTACGTGGAGGGCAGCGCCGCGCGCTGATCCCCGCATCCGCATACGGAAGGCGGGCATCCCGATGAGGATGCCCGCCTTCTCGTCTTCGAACCGGCGGTGTCAGTCCGCTGCCGGGGCGGCGTCCTCGACGACGGCCGGGGCGGTGACGCCCTCACCCCACACGGGGGCGGGCAGGGTGACGGTCCGGCCGTCCTGGATCTGACGCAGCGCGTCGGTGATCTCCTCGGCGTTCTCGGGGACGGGCAGATCGCAGGTGCGCAGTTCCGAGGCGAACTTGAGCGTCAGCCGCTGCTTGCCCGCCTCCACGGCCTCCGCGGTCGTGCCCGACATGATCTCACTGCCGGTCTGGATGTCGGAGACCTCGTCGCACACGTGGTAGACCGACCCGCCGGACACCCAGGTGACCTCGTCCTGGCCGAGCAGCTGGATGACGGTGGACTGATCGGCGGTGTACTGCTCGACGGATGCCGGGGTGAAGTCCGCTCCGAAGTATGCGGCGATGGCCGCCAGCACGATGCCGGCGATGCCCGCAGTGGCCTTCTGGCCCTTGTCCATGTCCTTGTTGAGGAAGATGAGGATGATCAGCGGCACGAACGCGATGATCGCGATGATCGCACCGAGCTGGTTCTGCACGAAGAATCGGAACGTGTCGGACTTCCTGGCGGGGTCGAGGCGGTTGGCCTTCTTCCACAGCACGGAGCCCGTGATCGAGAGCGCCGCGATGACCACCAGCAGCACGAGCAGGGTGATGAACGCCCACTGCGGGAAGGACGAGGCGGCGACCTGCTCCTGCAGCAGACCGGTCTCGGGGTCGCGCTCGAGTCCACCCTCGGTGGTGACGACGCGCTGCCGCAGCAGCCAGAAGATCCCGACCGCCTCTCCGGCGATCGCCAGCGCCCACAGCGCGACGGCGATCCACCGGAACGTGGTCGCCTTCTTCTTCGCCTCCGCCGTCGGCGTCCAGGTGCGGTCGGCGGCGGATGCCGCGGACTCCTGCTGGACGTCCTTCTCACTGCTCTGTGCCACGTTTCCTCCCGGTGTGGTGTCGCCCCCGAGCCTAGTGGGAGGGGGCGACCTCCGTGTCGGTACGCTGGAGACATGAGATCCGACGGCGATGACGACGCGCTCAGCTGGGAGGGCGATGACGAGCTCGAGGGGCTCCGCTCCGAGCCGCGTCGCAGGGAGTCCGCCGCGGCGGAGGAGACGGCGGCGCCCTCTGCTCCGAGCCTCGAGCACGTGACGGACCCGGTATCCGGGGGCGCACTCGCCGAGGATCCCGTGACCGGATCCGGCGCGGCGACCGCGACGTCCGACGAGCCGCAGGCGCTGAGCACGGTGAGCCTGGTGATGCTCGGCGTCCTCGGCGGCGTGTATCTGCTGTACACCATCGGGTGGTTCCTCGGCGGGACCGGTGTGCACGGCAGTGCGGCGATCCTGCTCCCCGCGCCGCTGTACCAGGCCGGACTGTGGGCGGCCGTGCTCGCCCCGGCGCTGTGGTTCTCGGCATCCGTCGTGGCCACACGCCACGCGAAGACGTGGGTGCGGATGGCCGCACTCGTCCTGGGCGCGCTGCTGCTGGTGCCCTGGCCGTTCGTCGTCGCCGGGGGAGGGGGCGTGCTGTGAGCGCTGACTCCATGACCCCCATGCCGACGTCACGCCCTGGCCGGGTGCTGCGCGGCGTGCTCACCGGCATCCTGGGGCTAGCGTATGCGTTCATCGTGTGGACGGCGGTGTTCCAGCTCATCCAGTTCGCGCAGATCGGGATCGTCGGGACGGCGTGGATCCTGCTCCTGCTGCCCGTTGTGCTGCCGGTCGTCGTCTTCGTCGCGGTGCTGGCGGTCACGCGCCGTCGGACGCTGGGCGTCTTCCTGCTCGTGATGCTGGCCGGTCTCGGTCTCAGTGCCGTGTTCTGGCTCGACACGCTCAGCTACACGCTGCGCAACGCGACGACGCTGCTGGGCTGACGTTTCGCGCCGAGCGGAGGCCCTTGCATCCGTGCCCCGGGCGACACATGGTCGGGACGGGTCGTCGGCCTGCGGTAATGTGTGTCCCGATCGTGCCCCGACGGCGTGCGGCGCATCGACCGCCCTCCACCGTGTGATGCCCCGAAGGATATCTGTGTCGAACCAGTCAGCGTCCAAGCCCGTCGTCCTCCTCGCCGAGGTCCTCTCTCCCGCCACGGTCGAGGCCCTCGGCCCCGACTTCGACGTGCGGCAGGTGGACGGCACGGACCGGGAGGCGCTGTTCGCCGCCCTCGCCGACGCGGATGCCGTGCTCGTCCGCTCCGCGACGAAGGTCGATGCCGAGGCGCTGTCGCACGCCCCCAACCTCAAGGTCATCGCCCGCGCGGGCGTGGGCCTGGACAACGTCGACATCAAGGCGGCCACGGCCGCGGGCGTCATGGTCGTCAACGCACCGACCTCCAACATCGTCTCCGCCGCGGAGCTGACCATCGGTCACATCCTCAGCCTCGCCCGCCGCATCCCGGCCGCGAACGCGTCGCTGTCCGGCGGGGCGTGGAAGCGCAGCTCGTTCACGGGCGCCGAGCTGTTCGAGAAGACCATCGGCATCGTGGGGCTCGGCCGCATCGGTGCGCTCGTCGCCGCGCGGATGAACGCCTTCGACATGCGCGTGATCGCCTACGACCCGTATGTCACGAGCTCTCGTGCGCAGCAGCTGGGCGTGCAGCTGGTGTCGCTGGACGAGCTCGCCGCCGAGTCCGACTTCATCACCATCCACATGCCCAAGACCCCCGAGACGACGGGCATGATCGGCGCCGCGCAGTTCGCCGCGATGAAGAAGACCGCCTTCATCGTGAACGTCGCCCGCGGCGGCCTGATCGACGAGGCCGATCTGTACGAGGCGCTCGTCGCCGGTGAGATCGCCGGTGCGGGTCTGGACGTGTTCACGTCCGAGCCGCCGGCGGAGGGCAGCACCGCCCACGCGCTGCTGAGCCTGCCGAACGTCGTCGTCACCCCGCACCTGGGCGCCAGCACCGTCGAGGCGCAGGAGAAGGCCGGTGTGTCGGTGGCGCGCTCGGTGCGCCTCGCGCTGGGCGGAGACCTGGTGCCGGATGCCGTCAACGTCGCGGGCGGTGTCATCGACCCGTACGTGCGTCCCGGCATCGCGCTGGTGGAGAAGCTCGGCCAGATCTTCTCGGCGCTCTCGCAGTCGCCGCTGACCAGCCTGGACGTCGAGGTGCACGGCGAGCTGAACGACTACGACGTGAGCGTGCTGAAGCTCGCCGCGCTCAAGGGCGTCTTCACGAACATCGTCAGTGACACCGTGTCGTACGTCAACGCCCCGCTGCTGGCCGACCAGCGCGGTGTGACCGTGCGGCTGCTCAAGGACGACGTGAGCGAGGAGTACCGCAACGTCATCACACTGAGCGGTGCGCTCTCGGACGGCTCGCAGCTGTCGGTGTCCGGCACGCTGACCGGTCCCAAGCAGGTCGAGAAGCTCGTCGCCATCAACGACCACGCCATCGAGTTGCCCATCGAGAAGCACCACGTCGTCATGATGTACACCGACCGCCCCGGCATTGTGGCCGTCTTCGGCCAGAAGTTCGGTGAGGCGGGCATCAACATCGCCGGCATGCAGGTCGCGCGTGAGGCTGCGGGCGCGCAGGCGCTCAGCGTGCTGACGCTGGACTCGCCGGTGACCGACGAGCTGCTGGCCGAGATCAGCGCCGCCATCGATGCCGACCTGTTCCGTCAGGTGGAGATCACCGAGGTCTGAACCAGCTCGATGAGCCGCGCGAGCGCGGCACCCGACGGGACGCTGTCGCCGGGGTCGCCGTCGGGGTCGGCGAGCGAGTTGTTGAAGTACAGTCCGTCGCTGAGAAGCATCACCAGATCCAGCGCGGCCTCGTCGCGCACGTGGGGGCGGATGGCCTCCGCCCACAACCGGCGGGATTCGCGCAGCGCTGCGGATGCGGCGGATGAGCCGCCCTGTGCGAGCCGTGTGGTGGCGATGAGGGCGCGATCGAGCGCGTCGTCCTCCATCACCGAGGTTCGGATGTAGTAGGCGATGGGACCCTCCGCGGCGGCGCGCATGCGCGCCAGGTCGGCGGCGGTCAGGGCGGCCAGGCGCTCTGCGAGACCGGCCGCCAGGTCGTCCTTCGAGGGGAAATGATAGAGTAGCCCGCCCTTGGACACCTCGGCGGCCTTGGCGACGGCGTCGAGCGTCGCCGCGCGCTCACCCTCGGCGATGAGCAGGTCCTCGTACGCGTCCAGTACGCGTTCGCGGGCCAGCGGTGGGCGCGGCATGGTGCCTCCGACTCTGACGGTCATGGTTCCTGTCTGTGTTACTATACCATCTGGACGGTTAAGTAATGGGAAGGCGCGTCATGTCCACGACGGGGACGATCCCGCTCCTGCACGAGGACGGCCCGCGCGTGGGAGCGCGCGGCTGGGCGGCGTTGATCGTGCTGATGCTGCCCGTGCTGCTCGTGTCGGTCGACAACACGGTGCTGGCCTTCGCGATCCCCGAGATCTCGCTGGCGCTGGCGCCCAGCGGCACCGAGCAGCTGTGGATCATCGACGTCTACTCGCTCGTGCTCGCAGGTCTCCTCGTGACGATGGGGGTGCTGGGAGACCGGTTCGGACGGCGACGGATGCTGCTGATCGGAGCGACGGGTTTCGCGGTGACGTCCGCGATCGCGGCCTTTGCGCCGACGGCGGGGCTCCTCATCGCCGCCCGCGCGGTCCTGGGCGTGTTCGGGGCGATGCTCATGCCGTCCACCCTGTCGCTGCTGCGCTCCGTGTTCCGCAATCGCGACCAGCGTCGCCTGGCCATCGCGGTGTGGGCCGCCGCCTTCTCCGCCGGATCCGCGCTCGGACCCGTCGTCGGCGGCATCCTGCTCGAGCACTTCTGGTGGGGAGCCGTGTTCCTCATCGCGGTGCCCGTCCTCGTGCCGCTGCTGATCGGCGGACTGCGGCTGCTGTCGGAGAGCAGCGACCCCGATCCGGGTCGGATCGACCCGCTGGGAATCCTGCTGTCGATGGCGGCGATGACTCCCGTCGTCTTCGCCATCAAATCACTGGCCGTCGACGGGGTGAATGCGCTGGCCGCGGTGCTGCTGCTGGCCGGTGCGGCTGCCGCCGCCCTGTTCGTGCGGCGGATGCGGCGCGCAGCGCATCCGATGCTCGACATGACCCTGTTCCGCCGGGGCGGCTTCAGCGGGGCGATCCTCGTCAACCTGCTCAGCATCATCGCCCTGGTCGGCTTCCTGTACTTCGTGTCGCAGCAGCTTCAGCTCGTGATCGGCCTGTCGCCCCTGGTGGCCGGGCTCGCGCTGGTGCCCGGGATGGCGGCCATGATCGTGGCGGGACTGTGCGTGGTGCCGATCTCGCGGCGGGTGGCGCCGCACATCGTCGTGCCGACCGCGCTGTCCCTGTCCGCACTGGGGTACGCGATGGTCGCCGCCACGGCGAGCCTGAACAGCGCGGGCTGGCTCATGGGCGCGTTCGTCGTGCTGGGGCTCGGCATCGGGGCGGCGGAGACGATCTCGAACGAGCTGATCCTCGCGAACGCCCCCGCCGCGAAAGCGGGTGCGGCCAGCGCCGTGTCCGAGACGGCGTACGAGCTCGGGGCGGTCCTGGGCACGGCCGTGCTGGGCGGCATCATCACCGCCTTCTACCGCGGCGCACTGCGCATTCCCGAAGGGGTGCCCACGGCCGCCGCCGCGGAGGCCCGGGAGACGCTCGCCGGCGCCTACACGGCCGTCGGGCGCCTGCCGGAGCGTCTCGGCGGCGCACTGTGGGAGGCGGCGTCCTCCGCCTTCGGCTCCGGCGTCGTGACCACCTCGATCATCGGCGCGCTACTGGTGTGCGGCGCCCTGATCGTCGCGCTCGTCACACTGCGCCCCGAACGTCGTCGGACACCGCGCTGATCGGCATCCACGGGCCGAGCGCACGACTCGCGGTCAGGACCGGCGTCCTGTCACGACTACGCTGGTGCACGTGTCCGCGGCGACTCGCGTGGCGGACGGTCGTGGTGCAAGGGAGATCCATGTCGCGTATCGTGAAGCTGGCCGTCATCCCCGGTGACGGGATCGGCCGAGAGGTCATCGCGGAGGCCGAGCGCGTGCTCGACGCCGTCACGGCGGACAGCGAGGTCGTGTTCGAGAAGACGACGTTCTCGCTCGGCGCCGGCCGATTCCTCGAGACCGGGGACACGCTCACGGATGCCGATCTGGAGTCCATCCGCGCGCACGACGCGATCCTGCTCGGCGCTGTCGGCGGACAGCCCGGTGACCCCCGTCTGAAGGACGCCAACATCGAGCGCGGTCTGCTGCTGCGGCTGCGCTTCGAGCTCGACCACTACGTGAACCTGCGCCCCTCGAAGCTGTTCGCCGGAGCATCCGGACCGCTCGCGAACCCCGGCGAGATCGACTTCGTCGTGGTGCGCGAGGGCACCGAGGGGCCGTACGTCGGCAACGGCGGCAGCATCCGGCGCGGCACCCCGCAAGAGGTCGCCAACGAGACCAGCGTGAACACCGCCTTCGGTGTGGAGCGGGTGGTGCGCTACGCGTTCGACCTCGCCGAGCGCCGCAGCCGCCGACTCACCCTCGTGCACAAGACCAACGTGCTCGTGCACGCCGGCGGCATGTGGAAGCGCATCGTCGACGAGGTCGCCGCCGAGCATCCCGACGTCGCCGTCGACTATCTGCATGTCGACGCCGCCACCATCTTCCTCGTGACCGACCCGTCCCGCTTCGACGTGATCGTCACGGACAACCTCTTCGGCGACATCCTCACCGATCTGGCCGGCGCCGTCACCGGCGGCATCGGCCTGGCAGCCTCGGGGAACATCAACCCCGACGGCGCCTTCCCCTCGATGTTCGAGCCCGTGCACGGCTCGGCGCCGGACATCGCGGGACAGCAGAAGGCCGACCCCACGGCGGCGATCCTCTCCGTCGCGATGCTGCTCGAACACCTCGGGCTGCGCGACGAGGCCGCACGCGTGCAGCGCGCCGTCGAGCAGGACATCGCCGCCCGCGAGGGCACCCGCCGGACCAGCGAGATCGGCGACGCCGTGATCGCCGGGCTTCAGGCGTAATCTGACAATACGCGCGCATCGCCGCCCGCACCCCGACCGAGGACAGACATGACCGACACCACGACCAGCGCACCCGCCGGTGAACTCACGTTCGCCGTGACGAAGAACCTCGCGGCCGCCAGCACCGCCCAGCGGGAGGAGATCCTGCGCAACCCCGGGTTCGGCCTGCACTTCACCGACCACATGGTCGACATCTGCTGGTCGGAGAAGGGCGGCTGGCACCGTCCGCGCGTGCAGCCCTACGGTCCGATCTCCCTGGATCCCGCCGCGGCCGTGCTGCACTACGGACAGGAGATCTTCGAGGGCATCAAGGCGTACCGGCATACCGACGGTTCCGTGCACACCTTCCGTCCCGACCGCAACGCGGCCCGGCTGCAGAACAGCGCCCGTCGCCTGGCACTGCCCGAACTGCCCACCGAGTACTTCATCCAGGCGCTGCACGAGCTCATCGCCGTCGACGGGGCCTGGGTGCCTTCCGGGGAAGACCAGAGCCTGTACCTGCGCCCCTTCATGTTCGCGAAGGAGGCGTTCCTCGGTGTGCGTCCGGCGAAGAAGGTGGGCTTCTACCTCATCGCCTCGCCCGCCGGCGCCTACTTCTCCGGCGGCGTCAAACCGGTGCGCATCTGGCTCAGCGAGAACTACGCGCGGGCGGGCAAGGGCGGCACGGGCGCGGCGAAGACGGGCGGCAACTACGCGTCCAGCCTGCTCCCGCAGGCCGAGGCGAACGACAAGGGCTGCGACCAGGTGGTCTTCCTCGACCAGCATCGCCATGTCGAGGAGCTCGGCGGCATGAACATCGTGTTCGTCTTCAAGGATGGGCACCTGGCTACACCCGCCTCGGAGTCGATCCTCGAGGGCATCACGCGCGACTCGCTGCTGCAGCTGGCCGAGGACCGCGGCCTGACCGTCGAGCGCCGTGACGTCTCGCTGGACGAGTGGCGCGAGGGTGTGGCGTCCGGTGACATCGTCGAGGTGTTCGCGTGCGGCACGGCCGCCGTGGTCACCCCCATCGGCGCGCTGGTGGCGGAGGGCTTCGAAGACGTGCAGCCTCTGGGCGAGCTGGCGCTGTCGCTGCGCGAGGAGCTCACCGACATCCAGTACGGCCGCCGTGAGGACAGGCATGGCTGGCTGCACCGGCTCGACGCCTGAGGCTCGGCGGACCCCGACTAGGCTGTCCGGATGAAGATCGCACGATTCAGTCACAGTGAGGGCATCCGGTACGGCATCGTCGATGAGGGCGAACTCGTCGTGCTCTCCGGTGACCCGATGTTCGCCGGGTTCGAGACGACGGGCGAGCGGATCCCGCTGTCGGATGCGGCACTGCTCGCGCCGGTGATCCCGCGCTCGAAGGTCGTGTGCGTGGGTCGCAACTACCACGAGCATGCCGCGGAGTTCGGCAACGTGGCGCCCGAGGAGCCGCTGCTGTTCCTCAAGCCCAACACCTCCGTGATCGGGCCCGGCGACACGATCGTGCGCCCGGCGATCTCGGAGCGCACCGAATACGAGGGCGAGCTGGTGGCCGTCATCGGACGCATCGCGAAGAACGTCTCGGCCGATGACGCGCTCGACCACGTGTTCGGGTACACGGTGGGCAACGACTTCACGGCACGCGACCTGCAGCGCAAGGACGGGCAGTGGACGCGCGGGAAGGGCTTCGACACCTTCTGCCCGCTGGGCCCGGTCATCGAGACGGAGTTCGACGCAGAGTCTGCGCGTCTGGAGACCCGGGTCAACGGAGAGGTCCGCCAGCAGGCCCCGCTGACGGACATGATCCACTCCGTCGCCGACATCATCGCCTACGCCTCGGCGGTGTTCACCCTGCTCCCGGGCGACGTCATCATGACCGGCACCCCCGCCGGCGTCGGACCGGTGCAGGCCGGCGACACCATCGAGATCGAGATCACGGGGATCGGGACGCTGCGCAACCCGGTGCGGGACGCGCCGCCCACCCCGTGAGCACGCTGACCGCCGACCGGCTCAGGGCCGTGCAACGGCGCACCGTCCGTGTGCTGTCGCTCGGGCAGGTGCTGGGCGGCATCGCCTTCGGTGCGACCGTGTCGCTGGGGGCGCTGCTGGCGGCGGACCTGTCCGGCGACGATGCGCTGTCGGGCCTGGCCACGGCATCCGTCACCCTGGGCGCCGCGGCGTTCGCGATCCCGCTCGCCCGCTTCGCGGCCCGGCGGGGCCGGCGGCTGTCGCTGACGGCGGGGAACCTGCTGGCGCTGATCGGCATCGCCGTGGTGATCTCAGCGGCGGCCTGGCGGGTGTTCCCGCTGCTGCTGGTCGGGATCGTCATGATCGGCATGGGCAACGCCGGAAACCTGCAGTCCCGTTTCGCGGCCGCAGACCTCGCCTCGCCCGAGCATCGTGGCCGCGATCTGTCGATCGTCGTGTGGTCGACGACGGTCGGCGGTGTGGCCGGTCCGCTGCTGCTGACGCCGGGGGAGGTGGTCGGCCAGGCGGTCGGGATGCCGCCGCTGACCGGCTCATACCTGTTCTCCTTCGTCGCCCAGGCCGCCGCCCTCGTGCTGTATCTCGTGGCGCTGCGGCCGGATCCGCTGCTCACGGCGTTGCGCATGGTCGAGTCGCCCTCGCGCGCGGCGGTGCTGGGAGCCGGTGAGGACCATCCGGTGGCCGCACGGTATGCGATCTTCGCCGTGGCGGGGTCGCACGCGGTGATGGCGTCTGTCATGGCGATGACGCCCATCCATCTCAAGCACATGGCGCACGGCATGGGCGGCGGGATGCCCTCCAGCACGGATGTGACGCTGCTCGTGGGCATCACGATCGCCCTGCACGTGGCCGGGATGTACGGGCTGTCGCCGGTGTTCGGCATCCTCGCCGACCGGTGGGGGAGGATCCGCGTGGTGCTGCTGGGACAGGCCGTGCTGGCGGCGTCACTGGTGACGGCCATCGTCGCGGGGGAGAACCCGGCGGGCGTCATGATCGCCCTGGTGCTGCTGGGTCTCGGGTGGAGCGCCGCCACGGTCGCCGGCGCCGCACTGCTGACCGAGTCGTCGACGGTGCCGCGGCGTCCTCGGCGCCAGGGGATCAGCGACTCGCTCATGAGTCTCACCGCGGCTGTGGGAGCGGCCGCGGCGGGCCCGGTGCTCACGCATTTCGGCTACGGCGGGCTCAGCATCGTCGCGCTCGTGTTCGTCGTCGCCATCACCGTGCTGTCGCCGCTCGGGCGCATCCGCTGACGGGCTTCGGCGTCGCCTGATGCGCGGCTTCGGGCGCAGCATCCGCCCCGGTAGAATCGACGGGATATGGCTACTGTGCACCCCCTCACCACCACCGCCACCGGGCCAGACATCCGTGTGCGCTTCTGCCCCTCGCCGACCGGCCTGCCGCATGTCGGCATGGTGCGCACGGCGCTGTTCAACTGGGCGTACGCGCGGCACAACGGCGGCAAGCTGGTCTTCCGCATCGAGGACACGGATGCCGCCCGCGACAGCGAGGAGAGCTTCCGGCAGCTGGTGGATGCGCTCACCTGGATGAAGATCGACTGGGACGAGGGCGTGGAGGTCGGCGGCCCGAACGGCCCGTACCGGCAGTCGCAACGGCACGACATCTACCGTGAGGTGATCGAGAAGCTCAAGGCGTCGGGTGCCGTGTACGAGAGCTTCTCCACCGCGGAGGAGATCGACGCCCGCAATGAGGCGAACGGCCGGGCGAAGCAGCTCGGCTACGACAATTTCGACCGCGACCTGACCGACGAGCAGAAGGCCGCGTTCCGCGCCGAGGGACGTCAGCCCGCGCTGCGTCTGCGGGTGCCGGATGAGGACCTCACCTACGTGGATCTCATCCGCGGGGAGATCACGTTCCCGGCGGGCTCGTTCCCCGACTACGTGCTGGTGCGCCCGAACGGTCAGCCGCTGTACACGTTCGTGAACCCCGTCGACGATGCGCTCATGGGCATCACGCACGTGCTGCGCGGCGAGGACATCATGCCCTCCACCGCCCGCCAGCTGGTGCTGTACGACGCGCTCATCAAGGCCGGCGTGACCACGTTCGTGCCGCGCTTCGCGCACATGCCGCTGGTGCTTGGCGAGACCGGCAACAAGAAGCTGTCCAAGCGCGACCCGCAGGCCGACCTGTTCCTGCACCGCGAGCACGGCTTCATCCACGAGGGGCTGCTGAACTACCTGGCGCTGCTGGGCTGGTCGATCGGCCCCGACCGCGACGTGTTCTCCCTCGAGGAGTTCATCCGCGAGTTCGACATCGCCGATGTGAACCCGAACCCGGCGCGCTTCGACCAGAAGAAGGCCGAGGCCATCAACGGCGACCACATCCGCCTGCTGGACGGCAAGGACTTCGCCGAGCGGATGCTGCCGTACCTCGCGGATGCCGGGGTGTTCGGGGCGGCCGAGCCCACGCACGAGCAGATCGTGCTGGCGTTCCGCGCCGCGCCGCTCGTGCAGGAGCGCATGCGGCTGCTGGGGGAGGCGCCGGGGCTGCTGGGCTTCCTGTTCGCCGACGAGATCGAGTACCAGCCGGATGCCCTGAAGGGGCTGCCGGTCAACGCCGGCGAGGTGCTCACGGCGTCGATCGCCGCCCTCGAGCCGGTCGCGGAGTTCACGACGGATGCCATCAAGCAGGCGCTGTCGACCACACTGGTCGACGAGCTCGGGCTCAAGCCGCGGGTGGCCTTCGGTCCGCCGCGCGTCGCGCTCAGCGGCCGGCGCGTCTCGCCCCCGCTGTTCGAGTCGATGGAGCTGCTCGGCAAGGAGAAGACGCTCGCGCGCCTGCGCGCGCTGGTCGCGCACCTGGGCTGATCACGGAGACGGATGCCGCGGTGCGGTGCCGTTGCGAGTGGGGTCTGCCGGTACGTGATCCGGGTGTTTCGGCGCCCCTGATTCCGGGTCTGCGGTGGTGCTGCGGGGTGCGTGCGCCACGCCCGGCCGATCCGTCTCGATTCGCCATCCGGATGCCTGTCGGGTAAGCTTGAACCTCGGTGCGGGGCTTCGGTTCTCGCCCTTGGGGTATGGTGTAATTGGCAACACGGCTGATTCTGGTTCAGTTGTTCTTGGTTCGAGTCCAGGTACCCCAGCCAAAAATTCGTTGAAACGGGCATCGCTTCAACACGCCAGGCGGCGTCATGCACGGCGTCGAAGACGATCGCGTCGGTGACTGTCCGGCACGGAGTGCATCCTGTCGCCAGACCCGGTGGGCGCGCGTGACGGACTTCACACCCTGCTCTTGCAGGGCCCGGATATTCGACTCGACCGTGTGCCCTTCGGCTCTCATCTGATCGATGACGCCCCTGATCAACGATTGCGGGAGTCGAATTCCCCGCGAAGAAGGTCATTGTCGCTTCGGGACCGTCGATATTCGCCGGCAGTCGCCGGTGTCGATGCCGGCCTGGAACATCCATCGACGCAACGATTCCGCACTGGCGCCTCCCTGCTGGGCGACAGCGACTATGGCCTTGGCGGTCGAGGGGTACTCGGCCCGGTAATCGTGCCGAGGGCGATCCACAATTCCGCTGCGACGTCGGGGTCGTCGAGATCCAGGCCAAGCAAGCGCTCGACGGTGGAGATGCGGCTACGGACGGAGTTGCGGTGCAGGTGGTGGGCCTGCGCGACTTTTTCCCATCGACCACGGAACTGCAGATACGAGCGAACGAGGGACACCATGTCGTGGCCGCAGCTCTCGGTGAGTCGTGCGACCCAGTCCTTCGCTCTGGTGGTGACCACGCGGTCGAAGTGTGCGGCTTGGCCCAATGGTGTCGCTTCGCACACTGCGCTCAGCGGCCCAAGCTGGTCTGCAATGGTCGACACTGCGACGACGCCGCTCAGTGAGGCCGCGAGGCTGCTGCTGGGCTGCTCGACACGAGGCTTGAGAGCTGCTTCCTCTGCCTGCCTCGCGTCGGCGTCGAGTAGCGCGAACGTCGTTTCCGTCAGGTGTGTCCAGTGCCGGCAATTGGCGATGCGCATCCGCATCTGCGGGTTGTCGAGGCCAGCAGGCAGGGGAGTCGTGGCAGCGATCTCGATGGGACTCAGTTCGGCGGAGCGTTCGCCGCGGATAGCGAGGATCCAGACGTGCGTCGGCAATCGCCGGGGGTGGGCGAGCATGCGTGCGGCGTCGAGATGACCGTTGACCATGAGGGTCGTGACGTTCGAGTCGAGGGCACGGTGGGCCCGCTCGAGATCGACCTCGGCGGCACGCACGAGCGAGATGAAGGCCGTGGCCATGAGCGTAAACTCGCGGTGGTCATCGCGCCGAGCGCCCGAGGACACGCCGACGGCGAGGAATCCGTCGATCGCCCCATGGGTCGCGACCGAGTGCTGCACGACCTCGGCGCCGTCGAGCTCGAACGTCGAAGCGGTGTGCAGGTTGGCCAGCCGCAGGCGTGCCGACTGCGCCCGCAGCTTCGGTACAGTCGCCCGTTGCTCGGGCGGCCACACGCTCGCACTCTCATCGCTCGGACGCCAGTACACCGCCCACCCGCCCAGCGTCTCGGCAATCTGGCGGAGCACACCCTCGACGTTCCGACGTTCGGCCACGCTGCGTGCCAGGGCCGTCTGCTTTGCCAGTTTCGAGGCGAAGATCGCACGCTGGGCGGAGCCGACCAGATCTCTGAACGCCCGTGAGACATTCATGAACGGTACCCGGTCAGGCACGATCAGCAGTCGCATGCCGACGTCGTGACACGCGTCGACCAGCTCCTGCGGTGGAATGTTGAGCCCCTCGCCGAGCCCCAGCCCGAGTGCCGCGACACCGTGCTCGACGAGCCGGTTCACGTAGGCGGTGATGTCTCGGTCAGTGCCGATGAACGGCATGCCCGTGGTGAGGATCAGTTCACCGCCGCCCAGGTACGGGGTCGGGTCGACAAGCTCTGACACATGCACGTCCGACAGGGCGACGTTCAGGCTCAACTCACGCGACATCGGGACAAGGTCGTTCAGCAGGACCCCGCACAAGCGCTCCAGGGTAACCTCCGGCATGTTGGATAGTTTATCCATAGAAGTGCATTAAATGGGATGAATCATCCATCTACAAACCCTGATTTCCCCACTATGGTCTTGCATCGTGCAGATCCCCTGCCGATGAGCGTCACAAGCTGTATACAACGACGTAGGGATGGAGAGCATGGTGTATGTCGCGCAGCCGAGTCCTTTCCAGGACGAGGGCGTCTCGCCACTTGCCAATCAGACCTATGTCTGGCTCGCCGACGCCATCGTCCGCGGTGAGTTGCAGCCCGGCTCGCATGTCAGCGAACCGTGGATCTCGACCAAGCTCGGCATCAGCCGATCACCGGTGCGTGAAGCGCTGCTGTCATTGCTCGATGCCGGGGTGCTCACGCGAGAGCGCGGCCGCGGCTTTCGAGTTGCTGAAGCCGATCCGCAGTCCGCTTGCGAGTTCTACGACTGCCGCATTCTGATCGAGCCCGAGTGCGCCCGGTTGGCCGGGCCGCACATCGACGACGAGGTGGTGGCCACTGCCC
The DNA here is from genome assembly GCF_039539005.1 of Microbacterium soli. NCBI lineage: Bacteria > Bacillati > Actinomycetota > Actinomycetes > Micrococcales > Microbacteriaceae > Microbacterium > Microbacterium soli. The sequence continues at coordinate 52,101 of NZ_BAABCP010000001.1, read as the reverse complement.
AACGCGCTTTCGACGAGATGGCCGCCGCACAGGAGCGTCATGCGTACGGTGACCGGCTCAACGCGTCGGAGAACTTCCACAGGGCTTACCGAGCGGTCTGCCCCAACAGGCACCTCGTGCAGATCGTCAACCGCACCGCCGCCCGTGGTCTGCAACTGCGCGCTTTCGGCATCAGCCGCCCCGGCACTCTCGAGCAGTCACTAGAGCAGCACCGGCTCATTCTCGATGCGTTCCGGGCCCGCGAGCCGTTCCACACCCTGGTCGAAGACGTCTTGCGCTTCTCGAAAGAGCGCGTGCTGTTCACCCTCACCGCCCGCGAGCACGACCGTCCCGCCGAAAGAAAAGGACCGACCCATGACTGATCGCTCAACATTGCGTCCCGCATCAGGTGGCGGTATCCGAGACGCCTGGAACGCTGACCGCTTCGCCGTCGGATCATTCGTCTTCTCGCCCGACCCCGCCCACAGCGAGATCATCGGCCTGGCAGGCTACGACTTCGTGCTCATCGATACCGAGCACGCGCCGCTCGGCGCCCTCGAGCTCACCCAGCACGTGCGGGCCGCACGCGTCGGTGGCGCTTCGCCGATCGGTCGCGTGCGGCAGAACGACCCTGCGGAGATCGGCCGCATGCTCGACACCGGCGTTGACGGCATCGTGCTGCCGCACGTGGGACTCGACGCCGACCGCACTCGCGAAGCACTGAGCGCCATGCGTTATGCGCCCGTCGGCACACGGCCGACCTGTTCTGCCGTGCGTTCGGCCGACTACGGTCTCTCGTCGTTCCCCGAAGCATCCGCCGAAGCGAATCGCGACATCATCGCCTTGGGACTGGTCGAAGACAGCATCGTGCTCGACCGAGCTGATGACCTGCTCGCCGAGTTCGCGTTCGACGTCGTCGTGCCCGGCCCTGGTGACCTCGCCACGTCTTTGGGCGTGCCTGGGCAGCTCGACCACTCGTTGGTGCTCGACGCGGTGGACCGCATCATCGCAGCCGCCCGTAACGCGGGCTCGCGCGTCGGCATGTACGTCACCAATCGCGAGCAGGCCCTGCGCTGGGCCGGGGCCGGCGTCGACCTGCTCATCGTCTCAATCGACCAACGGGTGCTCGCCAACGCGTACCGCACCCTCCTCACCGACATCGGCGCCTGAGCCGCTGCAACAAAGGAAACAGACATGCAAGAGATCTCCGACAAGCGCTTCGTCATCACCGGCGGGTCCGGCCTCATCGGAACGAGGGTGGCCCAGACGCTGCTCGAGCGCGGTGCCGCCCACGTCACCCTGCTCGACAACCTGTCGCTCAGCGCCCTGACCCACCTCGACGATCTCATCAGCGACGACCGCGTGACCTTCGTGCAGGCCGACATCCTCGACCGAGAGTCGCTGACCGAGGCCTTCGACGGCGCCGACGGCGTATTCGCCATCGCGGCATTCCTCGTCATCCCGATGAGCCGAGACGTCCGACTTGGGCTGAACGTCAACATCAACGGCATGATGAACGTGATCGAGGCTGCCCGCGCCGCATCCGTGGGCAAGGTCGTCTTCGCTTCGTCGATCTCGGTCTACGGCGCCGCCATCGACGGGCTGGTATCGGAATCGAGCCCCTTCAGCTCCACAGACATCTCACCGACATTCGCGTTGTACGCGCTGTCGAAACTCATCGGCGAGCAGCTCGGTGCACTGTACGCCGCCAGCGGTGGTCCTGAGTTCTCCACCGTGCGATTCGCGACTGTCTACGGTGAGAGACAGCACGAGCGCGGGCTGAACGCCCTGCAGATCGTCAAGGCATACAAGGCGATCCAGATGGGTGAGCGGCCCGTCATCGTCGGCTCGGGCGACGACGGCCACGATTTCATCTACGTGGGTGATGCTGCGGAAGGTATGGTCCGCACCATGGAGGTCGGCCGCACCGGCGCCGCGTACAACATCGCCACCGGTCGCTCGCTGACTACCCGAGAAGCGGTCGAAGCCGTCATCCGCATCACCGGAACCGACCTGCGGCCGCGGTTCGTCCCGGACGAGCGCGGTGCGGCTGCGCCCACCCTGCGCGAATCGCTGCATCTCGACGTCTCCGCTGCCAAGACAGATCTCGATTGGGAGGCGGCCGTCGGCATCGAAGAGGGCATCGGCATGATGATCAGCTGGCTGGATCGCGTCGAATGAGTACCGCCAGCAATTCACCATCTGCGGTCCATGCGTGCCTGCTCGGGCACAAATGGGTCGACCGCAACCGCCTTGTGCATCTCGACGCCTCCGGCGAGCAGGTACAGGTCGCGTTTCTCATCTGGGTGTTGCAGTACGACGCCGAGGTCGTGCTCGTCGACACCGGGTTCTCGCCTGAAGCCGCGGTGGAGAAACATGTCGTCGACTACCGCGACCCGTGCGAGCAGCTCGCGCGCCTCGGCCTATCGCCGAGCGACGTCGGCACTGTGATCGTCTCGCACCTGCATTGGGATCACTTCCACACACCGCAGCGCTTCCCGAACGCACGGCTGTTCATCCAACGCTCCGACATCGAGTACTACCTCGGGCGTGGGCAGAACCATCCCCTCGCCGTCGAGCTCGGAGACCGAGCGAGCCTCGACGAGTTGCGTGCGCTCATCGCAGCCGATCGGGTCACCGCGCTCGACGGTGACCAGGTCATTCGGCCGGGGTTGCGGGTGGAACGGATCGCCGGGCATTCCCCGGGCATGCAGATGACCGTGCTTGATCTCGACAGCGGGCCGCTCGTGCTCGCGGGCGATGCGAGCCACCTGTTCGTCAACCTGCAGACCCGTACGCCGACCGCGCTGCTCAACGATTACGACGCGTACCAACGGGGATTCGATCGCATCACGGCCGTATCAGCTGGTGGCCGCTGGCTGCCCGGCCATGACCCGCTCATGCTCGACGAGCTCGAAACCATCGGCGGTGGCATCTACCGAGCACATCCGCGCAGCTGAGAAAGGAGGGAAGCATGACGAGGACATCACGTGAGATCGCGATCATCGGCGGTGGCGCTGCCGGGCTGGTCAGCGCCAAATCCGCAATCGAAGCCGGCCACCGCGTCACGATCTTCGAGATCGGCTCGCAGCTGGGTGGTATCTGGATCTACAACAACGACAACGGCCGCAGCTCGGCCTACCGCAGCCTGCATATCAACACGGCGCGTGAGGCGACGCACTTCGTCGACTACGGCTTCCGCGCCGCGCCGACCATGTTTCCGAGCCACGAGCAGGTGGGCGCCTACCTCAACGACTATGCGGACCAGTTCGACCTGCGTCGGCATGTGCGTTTCGGCGCCGAGGTGACCGCAGTCGTCCCCGTCACTTCAGATGATCCCGCCGCACCGCTGCGCTGGCATGTCACCGCGGGCGACGGCTTTACCGGCTGGTTCGACAGCGTTATCGTAGCGACGGGCCATCTCACAGAGCCGTCGTTGCCGAGCCTGTTCGACGGCTTTACCGGCAATCTCATCCATTCCCACTATTACAAGGAGCCATGGGAGTACCGCGGTAAGAAGGTGCTCGTGGTCGGCTCGGGCAACTCGGCGGTCGACATCGCCGCCGACCTCGCGACGGTCGCCGACACCACCCACATCGCGATCCGCTCGCCCGAACTGATCACCCCGAAGATCTTCCTCGGTCGTCCGCTGAGCCAGGTGGAGGGATGGTTCCGCAAGCCATGGCTGCCGCGCGACACCTACCTGCTCGTGCGCCGGCTGGTGACCCGACTCGTGCACGGGCGCATGGAGACGTGGGGCATCCAGACGCCCAAGGGCCGCACCCACCCGATCTCGCAGGCGACCCTGATCCAGCACATCGCCTACGAGCGGGTGCAGGTACGTCGGGGTGTGGTCGCCGCCGCCGGCGACACGGTGACATTCTCAGACGGAGCCGAAGATCGGTACGACGCCATCATCGCTGCCACCGGCTACACACTCTCGTTCCCATTCCTTGACCCGCGCATCGTGTCGCTTGACGCCGGCGGCAGCCTCAACCTGTTCGGCCGCGGCATCCCACCGCGTTGGCCGGGCCTGTACTTCAACGGCTTCTTCAACACCAACGGGCTGTCGAATCCGCGAATGATGGAGCATCAGTCGCGATGGTTCGCGGCGATCGAAAGCGGCGAGCTGGTGCTTCCGACCGTGGGTGACATGGAAGCCGAAGTCGCCGCGACCGCGCAGTGGCTTGCGCGTCGGTACCCGCCCGGCCCGCGCTACGCGTTCGAGCTCGAGCCGGGTCCGTACCTGGCGCTGCTGCGTCGAGAGCAGCGAGACAGTGCCCGGCGCCGTGCCGCGTCTCGCCTCAGTGCTGACCGCCTTACCGTCAATCGCGGCGTGGAGGAGCGTCTGGAACGCAACCATCCCGCTCTACAGCACGCCGATCCATCGAAGCCTCAGCAAGACCCGAGCACCTCAAAGGCCGCAACATCGCCACCGTGAGGCTCTGCCCACCCGCCACACCCCGCAACAGATAACCCCGCATAGCGCATCCCTACGTCGAAGGAGACCACCATGCGTCGTTCCATGAAAGTCATTCTCAGCGCGCTCGCCCTCACCGCGCTCACTCTCACCGCGTGCAGCGGCGAGACTGCCCCGTCGACCGGGGGCGACGGTCCCACCGGAGAAAAGGTCAGCCTGCGCATGGCCACCTACACCGGCCCGTCGTCGGCCGACAATGCCGGCTACGTCAAGTGGATCGACCGCATCGCGGAGCTGTCCGACGGCGAGATCGAGATCGAACTGTTCAACAGCGGTGCGCTCGTGAACGCCGTCGACATGCTTCCCGCTGCTCGCGACGGTCGCGCCGACATCACGGCTCCGGGCATCATCTACTACCCGGCAGAGCTTCCGTTCTCGCACGCAGTCGGTGTCGCCTTCCGGTCCGCGAATCTGCCGGCGATTTCGGAGACGTTCTACGAACTCGCACGAAGCAACGAACTGCTGGCCGGACAGTATGAGAAGCTCGGCGTACAGCAGATGTTCACGTGGGTGCCCGCCCCCACGACGATCGGCTGCAACAAGCCGGCCGTGGCACTGGGGGACCTGTCCAACATGTCGATCCGCTCAGGCGGTCTGCTCGACGTCGCGCTGGAGCCCATTGCGGGCAACATCGTGGCGCTGCCGGTCGACGAGCTGCGCGATGCCCTCGACCGCGGAGTCGTCGACTGCTACGCGGCCGTTGCCATGGACACCGCTGCGGACACCGGCCTCGGCGAGGTCGCCGACTTCATCTACGACCCCGGCTACGGCGCCTTCGGCGCGTTCGACGTAATGATGAACGCTCAGGTGTGGAACTCACTGAGCGACGACCACAAAGCGGTGTTCGAGCAGGCATCGAAAGAGATCACCGAGCAGCTCGGCGACATCGCTGACGTGAAGTACGCCGAGGCCTGCACCACGCTGCAGAAGACCTCAGAGCTGGCGGTGTGGAGCGACGCGGTGCAGGCGGAATGGCGTGACGCCTCCCGCGACGCCGTCTTCGACGCGTTCGTCGAGATCGGCCTCGGTGCGGGGTACTCGCAGGCTGAGATCGACGGCTTCTGGGAGGCGTACGACTCGACCCTGGAGAAGCACGAGTCCGAGTCGGATTACGTGCCCGCCTTCGAGCGCTGCGTTGCCGGACAGCTCTAAGCCACAGCTGGGGAACGCTGTCCTCGCGCCTTGCTGTGGCGAGGACAGCGTTCCCCACACCGATGACAAGGAGGTTGATCATGCGGTTCGACAAGTTGCTGGCGGGTTTCGACAGCGCCGTCCGCGGCACGTCCGTCGGCCTGACGGCACTGGCCGGGGTGGCCACCATCGCGATGATGGCGCTGACCGTCATCGACGTCACCATGCGACAACTGGTCGGTACGAGCCTGCGCGGCGCCATCGAACTGGGCGAGGTGCTGTTGGTGTTCGCGGTGTTCGCGGGCATGGTGACCGCCGAGGTCATGAAGCTCCACATCCGCACCCCGCTGCTGGTGAGCCGACTGCCTGCCCGCCTGGGTGGCACACTCACCATCGTAGGACTCGTCGTCGCGTTGGTCGTTCTCGGCTGGATGATCTACGCGACCGCACTCACCGGCATCCAATCCGCACTCGCCGGCGAGTATCGGTACGGCCTGCTGTCGGTGCCGGTCTGGCCGGCGAAGCTCATCATTCCGCTCGGACTGGCCGCCCTCTTCCTGGCGTTGGTCAACGACGCCCTGATCCTGTGTCGCGACGTGCAGCTCGGTCGAAAGCCTGACTTCGACGATGACGTCGACGCCGGAATCTAGCAGACCCGGAGAACCTCATGTCCACTGAGATCGTCATCGTCCTCACCATCCTGGTCTTCGTCGCGCTCATGGCGATGCGCGTCCCGATCGCGCTCGCGCTGCTGACCGGCAGCACCATCGGCATCCTCATCCTCAGCGGCAGCGCGACCACGCAGGCGACGCTGGGCGCACTGCCATACTCCGCTACTGCGAAGTACGCTCTCGTCGTCATACCCATGTACGTGCTGCTCGGCTCACTCATCGCCAACTCCGGCGTCGGGGCAGGCATTTACCGCGTCATGAACGTGCTGCTGCGCCGACTGCCCGGCGGGCTGCCGGCCACCGCAGTCGCCGCCACCGCGATGTTCAGCGGCATCTCGGGCTCGACCGCCGCCGACGTCGCCTCGTTCGGCCGAATTTCGATTCAGGAGATGTCGAAGTTCGGGTACTCGCGGCACTATGCGGCGGCCGTGGTGGCCGCCGCAGGCACCTTCGCGGTGCTCATCCCACCCAGCATCATCCTCGTCGTCTACGGCGTGCTCGCTGAGGTCAGCATCGCGGCCATGATCCTCGGGGCCGTCATTCCCGGCGCCGTCTCATGCTTCGTGCTCATCGCCTGGGTCGTGCTGACCAATGCCGTCGGGCCGCGGGCGAAGATGGCCGCACGACAGCCGGCGCTCGTCGGTGCAGCGGGCGGCATCGACGCGGACCTGGCGTCGGCCGACGTCGAACCGGCGCGAGCCGACCGCACGCCGACCAGTGAAGGGTGGCGGTCGCTGCGAGGCGCTGACGCCATGTCCGTGGCGTATACGGTGTTGCTGTTCGGCGTCGTGGTCGGCGGCCTGGCCTTCGGCATCTTCACCGTCACCGAGGCCGGCGCTGTCGGAGCCTTCGCAGCGCTGATCATCGCGATCATCGCACGACGCAATCCCGGGCAGTCCATCGGAAAGCTCATCGGCGGATCGATCCGCGAGACCGCCGGTGCGACCTCGATGATCTTCCTCTTGCTGATCGCCGGGGCCGTGTTCACCTACTTCGCTGCGCTCACGAGCATTCCGGCCCGCATCGCGGAGTGGGTCTCGACCCTGCCCGTCGAACCACTCGCGGTTGTCGGGATCATGCTGCTGCTGCTCATCCCGATCGGCATGTTCCTCGACGGGCTGTCGACGATGCTGCTGTTCGTGCCGATCGCGGCACCCGTGGTCATGGAACTCGGATTCGACGGCGTCTGGTTCGGTATCCTCGCCGTCAAGCTCATCGAGATCGGGCTCATCACGCCGCCGGTCGGCCTGAACGTGTTCATCGCCGCTGGCATCGGCAAGGTCCGTGCCGAGCGCGTGTTCTTGTCGATCACACCGTTCGTGATCCTCGATCTCGTCATCACAGCGGGGTTCTTCATCTTTCCCGACCTCATCCTCTGGCTGCCGCGCATCGCCGGCGCTCTGTGACCTCGATCACCCATCACGAAAGCAGGAACGACATGCACATCGGAATCAGCCGTCCGCCGACACCGCCGCAGGGTTACCCCGACGTCGACGGGGCGCTCGTCGCCCAGTACGCCGAGCAGTGCGGGTTCGAGTCCGTGTTCTACGGTGAGCACCCGATCAGGCCCGTGTCGGGGCCCAGCTTCCACGTGCACAACAACGGTGTGCCCCACTTTCAAGACCTGATGGTCATGCTCGCGCGTGCGTCGGCGCTCACATCCACCATCACGCTCGGTGCCGGCGCCTTCCTCATTCCCGAGCATCACCCGATCCGCCTCGCCCGCGAGCTCGCATCGCTCGATCTGTACAGCGGCGGGCGGATCATCTGCGGCGCGACCACCGGATGGAGCCGGCCCGAGATCGAAGCGCTCGGCGGGAATTACGACCGGCGCTGGGCGCAGACGATCGAATCGCTCGGCATCATGCGCCGGCTGTGGACGGAGCAGACGGTCGAGCACTCCGGCGAGTTCTACTCGTTCCCGCCGATGCAGCTCTATCCAGGCCCCGCGCAGCCGCGCGGTCCGAAGTACCTGCTCGGCGCGCGGCTGACCGATCGCAGCGTCGAACGCATCGCGCGCCACGCCGACGGATGGCTGGCCGTGTTGTTCACAGACGAGAACATCGCCCAGGCGCCCGAACTGGCGCGCGAGGCCCGCCAACGGCTCGACGACGCCGCAGAACGGATCGGACGCGACCCGCGCGAACTGCAGATCACCATGATCCTGCGCGGCCCGCAGCACGACGGCGACCTGACACCGCGCACCTTCCCGAACCGCGATCTGCTCCGCCGGTTGGAAGACGCCGGGGCCGACCGCGCACTGATCGCCCTGTCGACCCTGCGCGACGAGAGCGATATCGAACGCGTGGTGTCGGCGGTCGCAGAGAGTGCCCTACCGTCATGACCACGCGCGGCTCGCGCCCCGTGACGAGTTTCATCAGACCTGCCGGCCTGGGGCTGCTCAGGCGCTCCGGTCCGGCGGCTCTGGTGAACGGACACCGGACCCTCCGCTGATCGCCCGTCCGGGCGGCGTTGGATCCCCGTCCGCGAAGGCCGTCAGAGGCTCCTCACGCGCCTGCACGAGTTCGGCGCGCACGGCCCCCTCGATCTCGTCGTTGAAGGCGACGATGCGCGCCTCCTCGACGCGTGTGGGCGTGCGCAGCAGCGTGTGCACGGCGATCCGCACGGCATCCGTCCGTGGCCACCGGTACACGCCGGCGCTCACCAGCGGGAACGCCACGCTGCGCGCGCCCAGCTCGTCGGCGACCTCCAGCGACCGCCGATAGCAGGACTCCAGCAGGGCGGGATCCCGCTCGCCGGCACCGTAGTCCGGTCCGACGGTGTGGATCACCCACCTCGCCGGCAGTCGGCCCGCCGTGGTCCACCCCGCCTCCCCGGTCTGCAGGCCGTGCGGGAAGCGCGCGATGCAGTCCGCGAGCACTTCCGGCCCGCCCGCGCGATGGATCGCGCCATCGACGCCGCCACCACCGCGCATTCGGCGATTCGCGGCGTTGACGATGGCGTCGACGCGCTGATGCGTGATGTCTCCCCGCAGGCAGGTCACTGTCGTCATGCGATCACTGTAGTGCGGGCATCCGCCTGCCATCGCACCTCTCGGCCCATGCCAAGCCCGGGCGAGTAGCGTCGAGGCGTGGCATCCTCAGCATCCGTCCCGGCCTCCTCCTCCGATCCGGTCCCCGCATCCGACCCCGCCTCGGCACCATCCTCCGCCACGGCGATGCGCGTCGTCGGCGCCGTCTGCGTCATCCTCGGCGGCCTGGTGGCGGCCGTCACCGGCCCGCTCGCGCTCGACAGGGGCAGCTGGACGGCCGCGTACCTCGTCCTCGTCGCCGGGGTCGCGCAGGTCGTCATGGGGTCCGCTGGGGTCCACGGTCGAGGAACGACCGGGAGCGCCCGGGGCTGGGTGCAGTTCGCCCTGTGGAACCTCGGGAACCTGGGCGTGCTCCTCGGCACGCTCGGCGGCTCGACGGTCACCGTGTTCATCGGTTCCGCGCTGCTCGTGGTGTCGCTCGCGCTGGCCTTCCTCGTGACCTTCCGCCCGCGTGGGGGAGCGCATCCGCCGATGGCGCCGCGACTCCTTCTGCTGGGCTACCGGATGCTGTTGATCGTGCTGGCCGTGAGCATCCCCGTCGGCATGGTGCTCTCCGCCCTCCGCAACCCGTGACCGGCGGATACTCTGGCAGGGTCACGTCACGGATGCCGAGGAGAGCCGCATGAGCAATCAGGAGTCGAACCCGATCGAGAGCGTCCTCGGACCGGGCGCGCTGTGCACGGATGTCGAGGTGCTCACCCCGCGGGAGGTGCCGCTGGGCGGGCCGCGGGCCATGCCGGTGTACCGAACGCTGCCGCAGAAGCAGCGCTCCCTGGTCGGGTCCTGGTGCTTCCTCGACCATTACGGTCCCGACGACGTGGCCCGCACGGGCGGGATGGAGGTGCCCCGGCATCCGCACACCGGACTCGCGACGGTCTCCTGGCTGTTCACCGGCCAGATCGACCATCTCGACTCCAGCGGCGTCGCCGCCGCGGTGCGCCCCGGCGAGCTCAACCTCATGATCGCCGGACGCGGCATCACCCACCAGGAGATCAGCACCGCCGACACGACCGTGCTGCACGGCGTGCAGCTCTGGTACGCCCTGCCGGATGCCACCCGCTTCTCCGGGCACGTCTTCGCCCACTACGCACCGGACCCCGTGCACCTGCCCGGCGCCGTCGCCCGCGTCTTCATCGGCTCGCTGCTGGGGTCCACCTCTCCCGTCGACACGCGCACCCCCGACATGCTCGGCGCCGAACTCGTCCTCGAACCGGACGCCGAGGTGCTGCTCGACGTGCGCGCCGACTTCGAGCACGCCGCTCTTGCCGAGAGCGGCACGATTTGGATGAACGGCGCGGCGCTCCAGCATCGTGAGCTCGGCTACACGCCCACCGGCGCCGACACCCTGCGCATCGTCGCGGGCGACGAAGGCACCCGTGTGATCCTGCTCGGAGGGGTGCCGCTGGGGGAGCGCATCGTCATGTGGTGGAACTTCGTCGGCCGCAGCCATGATGAGATCGTCGAATTCCGCCGCCGCTATCAGGCCGAACTGGGATTCGACCCGGCCGACCCGCGGGACGCCGACGGGCCCGACCTGTTCGGACCGTATCCCGACGGCCAGCTGCCGCCGCTTCCGGCGCCGCCGATGCCGACCGTGCAGCTGCGCCCGCGGGAGTGACGGAGGCCGAGCCGTCGGATCAGCTCTGCTGCGCCTTGATGGCGGCGATGTGCTCCGGACGGTGCCGGACGACGTGCGCGTCGAACTCCGGATGCTTCGGCAGCCACGCCACGACGTACGGGCACACGGGCACGATGCTCCTGCCCGACGCGACGGTGTCCTCCACGGCGGCGAGCACGAGCCGGGATGCCAGGCCCTGCCCGCCGTACTCCTCCGAGACGCCGGTGTGGTGCAGGACGCGCTCGTCCCCGACATCCACGTACGATTCCTCGCCGATCTCGGTCGCCCCGGTGCCGTCCTCTCCGCGATCGAGCAGCACGTATCGGGACTGATCGGGGGCATGCCGCACGATGAAACGCTCTTCGGTCATGACAGCACCTTTCCGTCGGCCCCGCGCGGACGCACGGGGTGCTCACTGAGGATCGAGATCCGGTTGAACGTGTTGATGGTCAGCGCCACCCACTCGGCGGCCGCGAACGCCGCGTCGCCGAGCTCGGATCGGGCACCGGCCAGGTCGGCTTTCGACTCCTCGCTCAGCGGCAGTCGCGTCGCCGCCTCCGCGACCGCCAGCACGGCCCTCTCCCGCTCGGTGTACAGCCCGCTCTCCCGCCATGCCGGCAGCAGATCCAGCTTCTGCTGGGCGATGTCCGCGGCCCGTGCCTCTCGGGAGTGCAGGTCCAAGCAGAACGCGCAGGCGTTCAACTGCGAGGCGCGCACCTTGATGAGCTCCGCCTCCTGCGCCGACAGCCCACTGCGCTCGACCTCCTTCGCGACCGCGGCCGAGAATGCGGTCACGGCCTTCCAGACGTCGGGCGCGGACTTGTCCAGGTACAGACCCATGACTCTCCTCGTGATACGGGGCGGACAGCGGGGATTCCGTCGTCAGCACCAACCTAGAGTGCTTCGACGGCATTCCCCGGTCCGACCCCCGGCCTGCCTCGAAGACGGGTCCATCTCTCGAATACCGCGGGAGAATGGATGGATGCAATGCGACGACCAGCCAACAGAGGAGCGCAGCAGATGACCAGTGGCAGCAGCGACACCGGAACCATCACCCGCCGACCCGGAACCGAGACGGCCGTCCTCGCCGGCGGATGCTTCTGGGGCATGGAGGATCTGATCCGCAAGCAGCCCGGCGTGCTCGGCACCCGCGTCGGCTACACCGGCGGCGAGAACGCGCACGCCACCTATCGGAACCATCCCGGCCACGCCGAGGCCATCGAGGTCGTCTACGACCCGGCGAAGACCACCTATCGCGACGTGCTCGCCTTCTTCTTCCAGATCCACGACCCGTCCACGCTGAACCGGCAGGGCAACGACATCGGCACGAGCTACCGCTCGGCGATCTTCCCCCTCGATGCCGAGCAGGAGCGGGTGGCGCGCGAGACCATCGCCGATGTCGATGCATCGGGACTGTGGCCGGGACCGGTCGTGACGACCATCGAGCCGGCCGGGCCGTTCTGGGAGGCCGAGCCGGAGCACCAGGACTACCTCGAGCGCTACCCGTATGGCTACACCTGCCACTTCCCGCGCGCTGGATGGGTGCTGCCGCGGAGGACCGCCACCACCGCCTGACCCGCGTCGGTCCCCGGGGACGGATGCCCAGGGCATCACGTCCCCGGCAGCACGCCCGCCCCGTCGCGCCGTTCGAAGACCAGCTGCGTCTCCGTGGCGCGCACCACCTCATGCACGGTGATCTGCTCCAGCACGATGTCGCGCAGGGCCGTGGCATCCGGCACCGCGACATGCACGAGGAAGTCGTCGGCGCCGGCGATGTGGAAGACCTGCAGAACCCCCTGCGTGGCAACGAGCGCATCGAAGAGCGCGTCGACGCCGCTCTTGTTGTGGTTGGCCAAGCGCACGCGGATCACCGCCTGCACGGTGGCGCCCAGCGCAGCGGCATCGATCACGACCTTCGGCCCGGTGACCACGCCCCGGGATCGCAGCGACCGCAGTCGGAACGCACAGGTCGAGGCGGGGATGCCGAGCCCTGCCGCGATCTGCTTCACGGGCGCGTCCGGCTGCGCGGTCAGCGCGGCGAGGATGCGCAGGTCGAGCGTGTCCACCCCGGTGGTGTGCGCTGCAGGCAATCTCGGCTCCTTCGACGACGTCACGATTGTCCTGTCAACAACGTAGTCGACGAGAACGTGCTTCCATGACAACGTGATTGGACGATCATGGCTGCTCGGAGCATCCTGGTCTCATGTCTGATCAGCCGCTGCACCCCGACACCGTGGCCGTCCACGCCGGACGCTCCGACTTCGCCGCACTGGGGGTGCATGCGTCTCCCATCGATCTGTCCTCGACCAACCCGCTGCCCGACATCGTGCACGGCGGCGACTCCTACGAGTCGATCTCGACGGGCGGCCACCCGCTGCCCGAAGGCGGCAACGTGTACGGACGGCTGTGGAACCCGACGGTGGCGCGGTTCGAGGAGGCGCTGGCCGAGCTCGAGCACGCCGAGGAGTCCGTCGCGTTCAGCTCCGGAATGGCCGCGACCACCGCGGCGATCCTGTCGCACACGACCGCGGTGGGCAAGCATCACGTGGTCGCCGTCCGCCCGCTGTACGGCGGCACCGACCACCTGCTCGACTCGGGACTCCTGGGGGCCGAGGTCACGTTCTGCGAAGAGGGGGAGGTACCGGGGGCCATCCGTCCCGACACCGGACTGATCGTCCTGGAGACGCCCGCCAACCCCACCCTCGACCTCGTCGACATCGCCGCCGTCGTCGAGCACGCCGAGGGTGTTCCCGTCCTCGTCGACAACACCTTCGCCACCCCGCTGCTGCAGAATCCGCTCGACCTGGGCGCGACGATGTCGCTGCACAGTGCGACCAAGTACATCGGCGGGCACGGCGACGTGATCGCCGGCGCCATCGCCTGCTCCGCGCAGACCGCGCAGCAGCTGCGGCGAGTCCGCGCGATCACGGGCTCGCTGCTGCACCCCCTGGCCGCGTATCTGCTGCACCGGGGCCTGCCGACTCTGCCGGTGCGCATGCAGGTGCAGCAGGAGAACGCGCGGAAGCTGGCCACGCTGCTGCAGGACGATCCCGCTGTTGCGACCGTGTTCTACCCGGGGCTGGATGACCCGCGCGGCATCGTCGGACGGCAGATGCGGGGCGGGGGAGCGATGGTCTCCATCCGTCTGACCGGCGGTTATGCGGCCGCGGAGGCGCTCACCGGCGCGGTGCGGCTGTTCACCCACGCGGTCTCGCTCGGCGGAGTGGACTCCCTCATCCAGCATCCCGCCGCCCTCACGCATCGGCCCCTGCCTCCCGACGTGCGGCCGGGAGCCGACATCATCCGGCTGTCGATCGGTCTGGAGAACATCGACGATCTCGCCGCCGACCTGACGCAGGCGCTGGCGGCGACGCCCGAAGCGGCCTCCGTCTGATGCGCTGACGCGGATGCCGGGGGTTCCCCGAACGCACAACATGCGCCCGTGCACGTCGTGAAACGATGGAGCAATGAGTTCCGTCAACGCCGCAGCCAATCTCACCCGCGAAGAGACCGCTGAGCGGGCGTCGTGCATATCGCCGCGCAGCATCCGCGTCGAACTCGATCTCAGCGGCGCGCCCGAGCAGACGCGCACCGGGTTCCCGAGCATCACGACACTGGAGTTCGGGGCGACCACGGAGACGACCTGGATCGACTTCATCGGCGAGGAGGTCTCCCGTGTCATCGTGAACGGCCAGGAGCGGGACGTGCGGTGGGACGGTGCGCGCATCGCGATCGACGCGCTCAGCGCCCAGAACGAGGTCCGCATCGAGGCGGTGGCCGCCTACAGCCGCTCCGGCGAGGGCATGCACCGCTTCCACGACCCGGTCGACGGCGAGACCTATCTGTACACGCAGTACGAGCCCGCCGACTCGCGCCGCGTGATGGCGTGCTTCGAGCAGCCGGACATGAAGGCGTCGTACACGTTCGAGGTCACCGCGCCCGCGGGTTGGCACCTGCTCTCGAACCAGGCCGCCGGGCGCGTGCGCGAGGGCATCGGCGTGCAGACGGTCGAGTTCGCACCGACGCTGCCCATCTCCAGCTACATCACGGCCGTCGTCGCGGGTCCGTACGCCCGCATCGACGGGGAGTGGTCCCGGGCCGATCAGCACATCGCCCTGGGGGTGCTGTGCCGTGCGTCGCTGGCGGAGCACCTGGAGGCGGACGAGATCCTCGAGGTCACCCGGCAGGGGCTGGACTTCTACAGCGACGCCTTCGCGTACCCCTACCCGTGGGGCAAGTACGATCAGATCTTCGTGCCCGAGTACAACCTCGGCGCGATGGAGAATCCCGGTCTGGTGACCTTCACGGAGGCGTACATCAGCCGCGGCGCGGCGACGGATGCGCAGCGGGGCGCGCGGGCCAACACGATCCTGCACGAGATGGCGCACATGTGGTTCGGCGATCTCGTCACGATGCGGTGGTGGGACGACCTGTGGCTCAAGGAGTCCTTCGCCGACTACATGGGGTCTCACGTCTCCGCCGCGGTGACACGGTTCACGGACGCCTGGGCGCGGTTCGCGAACACCCGCAAGGCGTGGGCGTACAAGCAGGACCAGCTGCCCACCACGCATCCGATCGTCGCCGACATCCCCGACCTCGAGGCGGCCAAGCTGAATTTCGACGGGATCACCTACGCGAAGGGCGCCGCCGTGCTCAAGCAGCTCGTCGCGTTCGTCGGCGAGGAGGCGTTCTTCGAAGGCGCCCGCCGATACTTCGCCGCGCATGCGTTCGGCAACACCACGCTCGATGATCTGCTGGACAAGCTGGAAGAGGTCTCGGGTCGCGACCTGCACGCGTGGTCCCGCGCCTGGCTGCAGACCAGCGGGGTCTCCGCACTGCGGCTGGAGACGGATGCCGAGGGGCACCGCGTCCTCCTCCAGGACGCCGGTGCGGCGGGGCCCCGCCCGCACCGGCTGCGCGTGGGCCTGTACGACCTGCGCGGCGGGCGCCTGGCGCTGCGCGAGCGCATCGAGCTCGACGTCACGCAGGCGCGCACGGAGATCGAGATCCCGGACGTCGACCTCGTCCTCCTCAACGACGACGATCTGACCTATGCGAAGGCCCGCCTGGACGAGCGGTCCCTGCAGACGGTGGAGCAGTCGCTGTCGACCCTGGAGGACGACCTCGCGCGGGGCCTGGTGTGGTCGGCGCTGTGGAATGCCACCCGGGACGGGGAGCTGCCCGCGCAGCGCTATCTCGATATCGTGCGCCGCCATGCCATGGCCGAGACGAACGTGGGACTGCTGGGGGCCGTCCTCGGCAACGCGGCCTTCGCCGTGCGCCATTACGTCGCCGACGAGGCGCGGGAAGGCCAGGCACGGGCCTGGACGGACACGACCTGGGCCTCCCTGCAGTCGGCGGACGCCGGCAGCGACGCGCAGCTGACCTGGGCGCGCGCCTTCGCCTCGGCAGCGGCCTTCGGCGGTCACACGGACGACGTGCGGGCGATCCTGGACGGCGATGCGCCGCGTGGACTCGTCGTCGACGCCGACCTGCGCTGGCTGCTGCTGACGGCGCGGGCGACGACGGGGGACGCGTCGGCGGAGGACATCGTGGCTGAGTGCGACCGGGACGACACCGCGGCGGGTCGCACAGCGGAGATCCGAGCCCTGGCGTCACGACCGGACCCCGACGTGCGTGCGGCGGCCTGGGCAGCCGCCTGGAACGATCTCGTGCTCAGCAACGACCACCTCGACGCCACCATCGACGGGTTCCGGGCAGGCGGTCGCCGTGATCTCATCGCCGCCTACGACGAGGAGTACTTCACGCGCATCCGGGAAGCCTGGGAGACTCGCAGCATCGAGATCGCGCGGCGTCTCGTGCTCGGCCTGTTCCCGGCCTCGCATTCCACCGCACTGGCGGATGCCTGGCTGGATGAGAACGTCGACGCCCCCGGCGCTCTGCGGCGCCTCGTGATCGAGTGCCGTGACGAGCTGGCGCGCGATCTGCGGGTGCGAGCGGCGCAGGGTGCTCTCACGCACGGCTGAGGCGCTCAACTCCTCAGCATCCGCGACCCTGCGATGGCCACGAGAACGGCGATCGCCGCGCTGAGGACGGTCAGCACTGCCATCGGACTCCAGAACAGCAGTGCGATCGCGGTGAGCAGCGGCGGTATCGTCATGCCGACGTAGGCGATGAGGAAGATGCCTGCCAGGGCCTCGCCACGGTGTGCATCATCGGCGATCCGTCCGACAGCGGAGAGGGCCGCACGGAACAGCACTCCGACTCCCGCTCCGGCAAGACCGCCGCCCAGCAGGAAGAGCACCAGTGATCCTCCGGCAGCGCTCAGCGCCAGTGCGCCCAAGCCCGCCACGGCGGCGATGATCGCGAGGGCGAGCTGCTGACGTTGCCCCATGTGCACTGTCAGCGTCTGGGCGAGCGAAGCGGAGATGAACACGATGAACGGTGCGACGCCCGCCATCAGAGCGGAATGCAGGTGCAGGATCCCGACGAGGAACGTCGAACTCAGGCCGGAGAAGGTGCCGAACACGGCGAACCCGCCGAACGCCGCGGCCGCCGCGGCGAAGTAGACGCCCCGAGAAGTGGAAGGTACGCGGATCCGCTGCGGTCGGTACGGGACGTGGGGTGTGGAGATCTTCGCTGTCTCGGGCACGCGAGGGACGAGGATCAAGCCGATGAGGAACAGCGCACCGAAGGGGATGTACGACCACACGAGCGGGTGTGCCGAGACCGTGGCGATGATGCCGGCGGCAAGAGGGCCCAATGCGATGCCGCCCAGATTGGTGAACGTTGCGATGACGGTGGACACAAGCGGCCTACGCCCGGTTCTCGTACCGAGCTCAGCGAGATAGGCGGTGGCGGTGGCGGTGAGCAGGCCGATGGCGATTCCGCTCGCGGCTCGGGCGACGATGAGCCCTGCCACATCATTCCAGAACAGGAACACGATCACCGATGCGAGATTGACGATCAGCGAGAGGAACACCATGCGTCGACGCCCGAAGCGGTCGGACAGGTGTCCGGCGAGGTGCAGAGAGAGCATCACACCGAAGGCGTAAGCGGCGAAGATCACGGTGACGACGAGTGTCGGGTAGCCGTCTCTGCGCTGATAGATCGCGTACAGGGGCGTTGGCACGGCACAGAATGCCATCTCGATGAGGAAGGCGGACGAGATGATCCAGAACCCGGATCGCGCTGTGAACCGGATATCGCGGCGGTGATGCCGTCGATGCTCGTGCGTCGGGGAGGGAAGGGTGTCGGTTTCGGTCATCTGTTCAGGTTCGCGGCAACCCTGTGATCGTGTCCAACGAGTGGTATGCATGGCAGTGATCGAGAAATACGATGAGCACATGGATACGAGACAGATCGAGTACGCGGTCGCCGTGGCGGAGGAACTGAACTTCACGCGAGCTGCGCAACGCGTCTTCGCCGTGCAGTCCACGGTGTCCGTCGGCGTTCGTGCACTCGAATCCGAACTCGGCGTCGCACTGTTCGACAGAGACAAGCGGGGTGTGCGGATCACGAGCACCGGTGAGGCGGTTCTTCCATTGCTGCGTGAGTTCCTCGCCGCGGGAGAGCGGATCCGGACCGCGGTCGATCCTGCCGGCGGTCTTCGCGGTGAACTGCGCGTGGGGGTCTTCGCCCACCTCGGATACTTGGATCTGCCGTCGGTCATCGGGGCATTCCATCAGAGACATCCGCTCGTCGACCTTCGTCTGCGCCCTTCCCGTGGAGGATCCTCGGAACTGGCTGAGGACGTGCGTCGCGGGCGCCTCGACCTGGCATTCTTCGGGCTTCCGCCGTCGTCGGCGCCGGGGCTGGAAACCCGATTGATCGTGAGAAGCCCGTTCGTGGCGGTCCTGCCCCTGGGGCATCCACTGTCCGACGCGCAGAGTGTCGCGGTGCAGGATCTCTCGCGGGAGAGCTTCGTCGAGGCGCCGGACGGCTTCGGTCCGCGTGTGGTTCTCGATGCTGCCCTGCGCGGCCTCGGTGTGACGAGAGTCATCGCGACGGAGATCGGCGAACTCGGAGCGATTCCGGCTTTCGTCGAGGCCGGCCTGGGCGTCGCGGTGATTCCTGAGATCTTCATCACAGACAGGAGCGCCGCCGTGTCGGTGCGACCGCTGTCGCATCCGATCGACTGGGACTTCAACGCCGTGACAAGGCCGCATCCGAGTCCCGCGGCGCGGGTGCTCCTCGAGGCGATCGTCAGCTCCGCGACGCGACGCTCAGCCGCGCCGCATACCGCGGCATGATGGCGATGAGACGACGGGCATCCGTCGAAGAGACGTGGCGCTCCCGTCAGACCTCGAGCCGGTCGCCGGACTCGAGGATGAAGAACTCCCCGCCGCCCTGCTCCGTGGCCCACTTCAGACGATCGCGGTGCAGGCTCTTGCCGATCTCGGACAGCGTCCCGTCATGCGTGCCGAACGCGCGTCGGGGCCGCACGGCGAGGACGAAGTCCATGGCCTCGCTGATCTTGAGCCAGGGTGCGCCGAGCGGCGCTGCGAGGGTCCCGACATCGACGCCCTCCGGCACGGCGTAGGAGTCGCCCGGGTAGTACAGCTCGTCGTCAACGAGCACGCCCACGTTCTCAATGACAGGGATGGAGGAGTGGATGACGGCGTGCAGACCGCCGAAGAAGCGCAGCGTGAACCCGCCGGCGGTCATCGTGTCGCCGGGAGCGACCGTCGTCAGGTCGTAGCCGGGTGCCAGGGCCGCCACGGCCGCCGGCGCGTACACGGGCACCGACGGGGCCGCATCCCGCAGTCGGTCCAGATGCTGTGGTGTCCAGTGGTCCTGATGCTCGTGCGTGACGACGATCGCCGCGACGGTGTCGAGCCCGTCGATCGGCGAGGTGAACGACCCCGGGTCGACCAGCAGAGCCGCATCGTGGTCATCGATGCGGAGGGCGGCGTGCTCGAGCTTGGTGATGCGCATGCATCCGAGTCAACCGCAGGACCGCGCCGAGCGGCAACCGCGACGGCGACACGCCCGCGTCATCGCCGAGGCCGTCGTGATTTGGCTCCGGGGAATGCTCATGAAAGACTTGCGGGGTTGCCGATAGTCCTTCGCAGGACGGACGGCCCCATCGTATAGCGGCCTAGTACGCCGCCCTCTCACGGCGGTAACGCGGGTTCGAATCCCGCTGGGGTCACAGTGACACGAAGGCCCTCCGAGGAATCGGAGGGCCTTCGTCTTGCCTCGGCGCCGTGCAGATGTATGCATGGGAATACGAATGACGAGCCGCAGGTTGTCGCCGACCCGGCGGACGTCGAGTGCGGGTGTTCGCACGGTTCACGGCCCTGGACGCCGTCTCCGGCGGGCGGGCGGAGATCGTCGCTGAGCGAGGGCCGTTCATCGAGTCGTTCCCGCTCGCTTTCGACCTGAACCAGTATGAGGAGCTCTTACACCGATTTGTTCGCCTCGGGGCAGCATGGCATACTTGAACGGTTGCAGCGACGGCCCCATCGTATAGCGGCCTAGTACGCCGCCCTCTCACGGCGGTAACGCGGGTTCGAATCCCGCTGGGGTCACCGACGCGACACAGCCCCTGCTTCGGCGGGGGCTGTGTCGTATCTCGGATGCGGAGACGCCGGCACCTCTGGACCTGTCAGTCAGATCATGCGATGGCCCCGGCTGTGGACAGATCCTCGGCGGAGCGCAGCGACAGCCTGCGCATCCCGGGCGTGCGCAGGGGGAGCAGCATGATCAGCATCATGGCCCCGCCGAACATGCTCGAGGAGTTTCACGCGGCCGCGATACGGCGGACGGACGGAAGGAGGAGCGACGCCTCTCAGGATTCCGGCGTCCTGCGGGCGCGCCGGCGGATGAGCCGGACGATCACGATGACCACCGCGGCGATGGCCAGCCATGGCAGCAGGAACCCGAGGGCGACCACGACGGCGTTCAGGGTCACCACCAGCCCGTTCCAGCCGTTCAGCAGGCCGTCCACGAAACCGGTCGCGTCGGCCTGCGCCGCGGAGGTCCGTCTGGTCAGCTGCACGTGGACGGTCGACATCGACACCTGCTCATCGAGGCTCTTCAGCTGCTGGCGGTAGCTCTCCAACTGCGCCTGGCGCTCGCTGAGCGCGCTCTCGGCGGAGA
Organism: Microbacterium soli; assembly: GCF_039539005.1. Taxonomy (NCBI): domain Bacteria; kingdom Bacillati; phylum Actinomycetota; class Actinomycetes; order Micrococcales; family Microbacteriaceae; genus Microbacterium; species Microbacterium soli. Next base: position 31,105 of record NZ_BAABCP010000001.1, on the reverse strand, counting down.
TGAGGTCCCCCACGGACCCGGACTTCGACATCAGTTCCGTCAGACGCTGCACGGATGCCTCGGACGCATCCACGCGTGCACGCAGGTCGATGGCTGTCGACGTCACGTCCTGCCGGGAGATCGACGACTGCAGCACATCACCCTCGGCTCCGACCGAGTCGACGACGGACGTCAGGTCCGCCGCGGGAACACGCAGCGTGATCGTGCCGCGGTTCGGTGACGAGGGCGCCCGCTGGGAGTCCGCCCGCGTGGAATCGACGGGCGCATCGCCACTGCTGCCGATGTCCGCGGCCTCGACGTAGCCGTCGTTCTCGCGTGCCAGCGCAGTGAGGGCGTCAGCGGCGCGGCGCACGTCAGCCACGCGCAGATCGATCTGCGCGGTGGTGATGATGTCGCGGCCCGCCACGTCGCCGGCCGTGAGCGCGGATGCCGCCGTGCCGCCGGCCCCATCAGCCGTCTCCGGGGCGGCCCCGGCGGGGGCGAGACCGGTGCTGTGCATCTCGATGCTTTCGGCAGAGGCCCCGACCGGCGCGGCATCCGACAGGGATGACGGCGCCGAGAACATGGACAGCAGGGGAGGCGCGACCAGGGCGCCGACGACGAACGCCGCAGCGATGCCCAGCCCCGTCAGCCAGCGTCGGCGGGGTCGCATGCGCCCGAGCGCGGCGGTGGGGCGTCTCGGCGCCTCGTCCGTGATCTCGTCGAAGATCGCGCGCTCCATCCGCCCGATGGCCTCCTCGCTCAACGGCGGGAGTTCCGGAGTGCTGTTCTCGCTCATGCCTCCCTCATCTCCTCGCTCGCGCCGCGCAGGCGCGTGCGTACTCGCGACAGACGGTTGCGGACGGCCCCATGGCTGAGCCCGACCTCGTCGGCCGCGACCTGGTAGCCGTACCCCTGCACGGCGCACAGGATGAGGATGCGACGGTCGACCTCACCCAGCTGGCCGACCTCCCGCGCGATGCGGTCGGCCAGCTCCGCGGAGATCACCTGATCCTCCACGCTCACCGTGTCGGGCAGTCGCTCATCCACGGCATCCGCCGTGTTCGCGCGATCGCGACGCAGCACCCGAAGCCGATTCGCCGCCTGGAAGCGGCAGATCGTCGCCAGCCAGGGCAGCAGCGACTCTCCGGTCAGCTCCAGCCCCGGCAGCTTCCGCCACGCCACGACGAAGGTCTCCTGGGTGATGTCCTCCGCATCCTGCGCCGAACCGAGGATGCCGTGGGCGATCCAGTACACCGGCCTGACATGGGCGCGATAGATCTGGCGGAAGGCCGCCTCATCTCCGGACGCCGCCCGTGCGGCCCACTCGCGATCCCGTGTGCTGGTCGGCATAACCCGTCCCGTTCGTGTCTGTCTGATCAGGAAGTGTCACGTGCGCCCTCATCGTCTCAGATCGGCGTGCCGGGGACCCGGATTCTAGGCGGATGCGACCGATCCGGTGGCATCGGCTATCATCGTCGGTGCGAGAGGGAGTATCCCGTCATCGCGCGGATCGTCATCACGAGCGTCGTCATCGTCGCTCCGGTCCCGCGGCGCGCTTCGGCGCGGGGAGAGACTTTCGGTTCTTCCGTCAGTCTCCGAAAGGACCCCTCACGTGGCTGTTCCCGTCTGGTTCGAGATCGTCTCCCTGGTCGTCCTGACCGGGATCCTTCTCGGCGATCTGCTGCTGATCCTCAAGCGACCACACGTGCCCAGCACGAAGGAGTCTGCCCTGTGGGTGGTCTTCTACGTGTCGCTGGCACTGCTGTTCGCGGGGGTCCTGTTCTTCGTGGCAGGATCCGGCACCTCCGTCGACTTCATCGCAGGCTGGGCGACCGAGTACAGCCTGTCGATCGACAACCTGTTCGTGTTCATCCTGATCATGACGCAGTTCCAGGTGCCACGCCGTTACCAGCAGGAAGCGCTGATGGTGGGCATCATCATCGCGCTGGTGCTGCGAGCGGTGTTCATCATCATCGTCGGTGCAGCGATCGAGCACCTCAGTCCGCTGTTCTACGTGTTCGGAGCGTTCCTGCTGTTCACCGCAGTGCGGCAGACCCTGCCCGAGAAGGATGACGAGGACGCGCGGACCGAGAACTTCATCGTGCGCCAGATCCGTCGTGTGGTGCCCATCAGCGACGCGTACGACGGGCCGAGAGTGCGCACGGTCGTGGACGGCAGGAAGATGTGGACGCCCATGCTGATCGTCTTCGTCTCGCTCGGTGTGACCGATCTGATGTTCGCCGTCGACTCGATCCCCGCCATCTTCGGCATCACGACGAACCCGTACATCGTCTTCACCGCGAACCTGTTCGCGCTCATGGGTCTGCGTCAGCTGTACTTCCTGCTGGGAGACCTGCTCGAGCGCCTGAAGTACCTGCACTACGGTGTGGCCTTCATCCTGGCCTTCATCGGGGTCAAGCTCGTGCTGCACGCCATGCACGTCAACGAGCTGTCGTTCATCAACGGCGGGGAGCCGATCGGGTGGGCCCCGGAGATCAGCAACGGGCTGTCGCTGGCGGTGATCTTCGGATCGATGATCGTGGCGAGCGTCGCGAGCATCATCGCCGCTTCGAGAGACAAGCGCACGGCGCGGTGATCCCGTGATGCGACCGACCACGCCGTCTCGCGGTGCGACCGGCCGCGCGACGCGTTGTAGACTGACCGACATGCGGCATGAGCTCGTTCTCCTTATTCGCCGCGACGGGTCCTCGATCTAGGCCTTCCTCGTCGCGGAGTCCATCGTGGGCCGACTCATCGAGCCATAAGGAGCGCACACCGCATGACCAGCAGCACCCGACCCCGCACCCTCGCCGAGAAGGTGTGGGAAGACCACCTCGTCGTCAAGGGCGAGAACGGCGAGCCGGATCTGATCTACATCGATCTGCACCTGATCCACGAGGTCACCAGCCCGCAGGCGTTCGACGGCCTGCGGGCCGAGGGGCGTCCGCTGCGCCGCGTCGACCTGACGATCGGCACGGAGGACCACAACACCCCCACCCTGAACATCGACAAGCCGATCGCCGACCTCACCAGCCGCACGCAGATCGAGACTCTGCGTCGGAACGCGGAGGAGTTCGGGGTGCGCCTGCACTCCCTGGGCGATGCCGAGCAGGGCATCGTGCACGTCGTCGGTCCTCAGCTGGGGCTGACCATGCCCGGGATCACGGTCGTCTGCGGAGACTCGCACACGTCCACGCACGGCGCCTTCGGCGCCATGGCCTTCGGCATCGGCACGAGCGAGGTGGAGCACGTGCTGGCGACGCAGACCCTCCCGCTGAAGCCGTTCAAGACGATGGCGATCAACGTCGAGGGCGAGCTGCGCCCCGGCGTCACGGCGAAGGACATCATCCTCGCCGTGATCGCGAAGATCGGCACCGGCGGAGGCCAGGGTTACGTGCTCGAGTACCGCGGCAGCGCCATCCGCGCCCTCTCGATGGAGGGCCGTATGACGATCTGCAACATGTCGATCGAGGCCGGCGCCCGCGCGGGGATGGTCGCCCCCGATGAGACGACATTCGCGTACGTCAAGGACAAGCCGCATGCGCCGCAGGGCCAGGATTGGGAGGATGCGGTGGCGTACTGGCGCACCCTCCCGACCGACCCCGATGCGGTCTTCGACGCCGAGGTCGACATCGACGCGAGCGAGCTGGAGCCGTTCGTCACCTGGGGCACCAACCCCGGACAGGGCAGCTCGCTGTCCGCATCCGTCCCCGACCCCGCCGACTTCGAGGACGCCAACGACCGCGCGGCAGCCGAGCGCGCGCTGGAGTACATGGATCTGACCCCCGGAACGCCCCTCAAGGACGTGAAGGTGGATGCGGTGTTCATGGGCTCGTGCACCAACAGCCGCATCGAGGACCTGCGCGCCTTCGCATCCGTCATCGCGGGCAAGAAGAAGGCCGACGGCGTGCGGGTCATGGTCGTCCCCGGCTCTGCGCGGGTGCGGCTGGAGGCCGAGGCCGAGGGCATCGACAGGATCGTCGAGGAGTTCGGGGCGGAGTGGCGCTTCGCCGGATGCTCGATGTGCCTGGGGATGAACCCCGATCAGCTCGCACCGGGGGAGCGCTGTGCGTCCACCTCCAACCGGAACTTCGAGGGGCGGCAGGGCAAGGGCGGCAGAACCCACCTGGTCTCCCCGCTGGTGGCCGCGGCCACCGCCATCCGAGGCACACTGTCGAGTCCGAGCGACCTGGTCGCCGAGGAGGTCTGAAACATGGAGAAGTTCACCACGCACACCGGCGTCGCCGCCCCGCTGAAGCGCTCGAACGTCGACACCGATCAGATCATCCCCGCCGTGTTCCTCAAGCGCGTCACCAAGACGGGCTTCGACGACGCGCTGTTCCACGAATGGCGCAAGGACCCGGCGTTCGTCCTCAACCAGGAGCCGTTCCAGCACGCGTCCGTCCTTGTCGCCGGTCCCGACTTCGGCACGGGATCCAGTCGTGAGCACGCGGTCTGGGCGCTGCGCGATTACGGGTTCAGAGCCGTTCTCAGCCCGCGTTTCGCCGATATCTTCCGCGGCAACTCCGGTAAGCAGGGCCTGCTGGCGGCGACCGTCGACGAACCGGACATCGAGCGCATCTGGGCGCTCATCGACGAGGAACCGGGCCGGAGCATCACCATCGACCTGGAGGCCCGCACGGCGACGATCGCGGACTTCCAGGTCTCCATCGGGATCGACGATTACACTAGGTGGCGGCTCCTCGAAGGGCTCGACGACATCGGGCTCACCCTGCGCAACGAAGACAAGATCGCGCAGTTCGAGGCCCGCCGCGAGTCGTGGCGGCCACGTACGCTCCCTGTCCGGTAGGGCACAGGAGGCGCGGTGAGCCGGGGGTCAAGAGCCCCCGCGGCATCAGCCGTGATTGGATGAGAGGCTCGCGGCCACAGCCGCGCCTGTCCTGATGAGGAAGAGGCCCGAATGACGACCCAGCTCCGCGCCGCCGCAGCCCCCGAGGCTCCGGCTCCGATCGCATCCGTACTCGCGATCCGTGGCGGCAGGCCGCTGCGCGGACGCGTCGACGTGAAGGGGGCGAAGAACCTCGCGACCAAGGCGATGGTCGCCGCCCTGCTCGGCGAGACCACGAGCGTGCTGCGCGACGTGCCCGACCTCAGTGATGTGGCCGTGGTGCGCTCGCTGCTCGAGGTGCACGGAGTCAACGTCACCGAAGGCGACGAGCCCGGCTCTCTCGTGCTCGATCCGAGCCTCGTGGAGTCCGCGCACTACGAGGAGATCGACGCCCACGCCGGCGCCTCCCGCATCCCGATCCTGTTCTGCGGACCCCTGCTGCACAAGCTCGGTCAGGCGTTCATCCCCGACCTCGGCGGCTGCCGCATCGGCGACCGGCCCATCGACTTCCACCTCGACGCGCTGCGCAAGTTCGGCGCGGTCGTCGAGAAGCAGCCCAGCGGCATCCGTCTGTCCGCTCCCAACGGGCTCAAGGGCGCGAACATCCACCTGCCGTACCCGAGCGTGGGCGCCACCGAGCAGGTGCTGCTGACCGCGGTCCGCGCCGATGGCATCACCGAGCTGCGCAATGCGGCCATCGAGCCCGAGATCATGGACCTGATCGCCGTGCTGCAGAAGATGGGCGCGATCATCTCCTACGAGCCCAACCGCGTCATCCTCATCGAGGGCGTCGAGACGCTGCGCGGCTACGACCACCGCTGCATCTTCGACCGCAACGAGGCCGCCTCCTGGGCGTGCGCGGCACTCGCCACCGACGGCGAGATCTTCGTCGCAGGGGCCCGGCAGCAGGAGATGCTGACGTTCCTCAACGTGTTCCGCAAGGTCGGCGGCTGGTTCGACGTCCGTGAGGACGGCATCCTGTTCCGCCGCGCGGGCGACCTCAAGCCCGTCGTCGTGGAGACCGACGTGCATCCCGGGTTCATGACCGACTGGCAGCAGCCCCTCGTCGTCGCGCTCACCCAGGCGGAGGGCCGGTCCGTCGTGCACGAGACCGTGTACGAGAACCGGATGGGCTTCACTGAGGCGCTCGTGAAGATGGGCGCCGACATCGTCGTGCATCCGCACGGTCTGCAGGACGGTCCTCGCCGGGTTCCCCGTCGCGAGCTCGAGCAGGCCGCCGTCATCACCGGGCCCACCCCGCTGCACGGCGCCGACATCGTCGTACCGGACCTGCGCGGCGGCTACAGCCACGTGATCGCGGCGCTGACCGCGGAGGGCGAGTCGGTGGTGTCCGGCGTCGACATCCTTAGCCGTGGGTACGAGAAGTTCCTCGACAAGCTGCAGGCGCTGGGTGCTGACTTCGACGTCGTCCGGTGATCTGATGCCTGCTTCCGAGCGGAGTCGACCGAGCCTGTTCTGGCTGCTGGCGGTACTGGTCATCCCCCCGGTGTCGTTGCTGGCGAAGATCACCACGACGGATGCCGACAAGCTTCCACAGCGGGGCGCGTTCGTGCTGGCGCCCAACCACTACTCCGAGTTCGACCCGCTGATCGTGGCGGTCTCGGTGTTCCGGTCCGGCCGACTGCCCAGGTTCATGGCGAAGGAGAGCCTGTTCCACGTGCCCGTGCTGGGCTGGGTGCTGCGCCGCACCGGCATGGTCCCCGTGGCACGAGGTTCGTCGGCGGCGGCAGCGAAGCAGACCATGGCGCAGTCCCGCAGGCTCGTGGAGGATGGCCGCGGTGTGATCGTGTATCCCGAGGGGACGCTCACGCGCGACCCGGAGCTGTGGCCGATGCGGGGCAAGTCGGGCGCGGTGCGCCTGGCCCTGGCCGACGACATCCCGCTGATCCCGATGGCGCAGTGGGGGACGCAGCACATCATGGGGCGGTACCAGAAGGGTCTGAGCCTGTGGCCGCTGCGCAAGCGCGTCCGGGTCATCATCGGCGACCCCGTCGACCTGTCCGACCTTCGGGGCAGAGCCGCCGAGCCCGCCGTGCTGAACGAGGCGACGGCGCGGCTGATGACGGCGATCACCGAGCTGTTGGAGCAGCTCCGGGACGAGAAGGCGCCCGCCGAGCGCTGGAATCCATCCGAGCACGGGCAGAGGGAGACGGGTCGCCTTGACTCCTAGACGGACGACAGCGGGTGCGGGCACCCGTACGGCCATCATCGGCGCGGGCAGCTGGGGGACGACCTTCGGCAAGGTGCTCGCCGACGGCGGGGCGCAGGTGACGATGTGGGCCAGACGCCCCGAGCTCGCCCAGGAGATCTCCGAGGCCAAGCGGAACTCGAAGTACCTGCCCGGAGTGAACCTTCCGCGCACGATCGCCGCCACGCACGAGATCGAGCGCGCCCTGGACGGCGCCGAGCAGATCTATCTCTCCGTGCCGAGCCAGACGCTGCGGGACAACCTCAAGACCTTCCGCGCGCTGCTCACGAGCACGAACGCCCCCATCATCAGCCTGATGAAGGGTGTCGAGCGCTCCACGGGGCTGCGCATGAGCCAGGTCATCGAGCAGGAGCTCGAGTGCGACCCGATGCGAGTCGCCGTGGCATCCGGACCGAACCTCGCCCTGGAGATCGCACGGGAGCAGCCTACGGCCGCCGTCATCGCCTCCCGCAGCCAGGAGACGGCGGATGCGGTGGCGCGCACCGCGCGGAACCACTACTTCCGCTCCTTCGTGAACACCGATGTGATCGGCACGGAGTTCGGCGGAGTGCTGAAGAACCTCATCGCCGTCGCGATCGGCATCGTCGACGGCGTCGGTTACGGGGAGAACACCAAGGCGTCGATCATCACGCGCGGGCTCGTGGAGATGACGGACTTCGCCGTCGCCAACGGCGCCAGGCAGGAGACCCTGCAGGGCCTGGCGGGGCTGGGCGACCTCATCGCGACCTGCCAGTCCCCGCTCAGCCGCAACAACACGGCGGGGCGTCTGCTCGGTCAGGGATACGGCTTCCAAGACGTCGTCAAGCAGATGAACCAGACGGCGGAGGGACTCGCCTCCGTGACGCCCATCCTGCAGCTGGCGCATGAGTCCGACGTGCACATGCCGATCGTCGAACAGGTGAAGATGGTGCTGGACGGGCGGATGGACCCGCGGCGCATCGCACCGCACCTGACCACCGATGACGACACACCACAGGAGGAGAGGACCAATCATGGCGCAGCAGACGGTGGCGGTGCTCTTCGGCGGGCGTTCCAGCGAGCATTCGATCAGTTCCGCAACGGCGGGCGGGGTGCTGGCGGCCATTGACCGCGACCGCTACCGGGTGATCCCCATCGGGATCACCCGCGAGGGGGCGTTCGTGCTCGAGCGGGATGATCCCGCGCGCTTCGCTCTCGACGCCGAGCACATGCCGGAGGTCGTCGACAACGGCACCAGAGTGCGCTGGCCCGAGCCCAGCGGCGACCGGATGCTGCGGGTGACCGCCTCGGACGGCACGACGATCGACCTCGGTGAGATCGACGTCGTGCTTCCGCTGCTGCACGGTCTGCACGGTGAGGACGGCGCCATCCAGGGCTTCTTCGACGTACTGGATGTGCCGTACGCCGGCGGGGGGATCCTCGACTCGGCGGTGTGTCTCGACAAGCACTTCACCAAGCTCGCGCTGTCGGCCGCCGGGATCGACGTCGCTCCGGGCTTCACCGTGCGACGCGCGCAGTGGGATGCCGACCCGGAGGGAGTGCGCGCACGGGTGCGCGCACTGGGCGCGGTCGTGTTCGTCAAGCCCGCCAGCGCGGGGTCGAGTGTCGGGGTCTCGCGGGTGGACGACGGCGAGGGGCTGGACGAGGCGTTCCGCGTGGCGTTCGACGAGGACTCCAAGGTGCTCGTGGAGGCGCGGGTGGCGGGCCGTGAGATCGAGGTCGGCGTGCTGGCAGGTCACGATGGGGGGCGTGCGCGGGCATCCCTGCCCGGTGAGGTCGTGCTCACCTCGCGCAGCTTCTACGACTTCGAGGGCAAGTACCTCGGCGGCGACGGCGTCGAGATCGTCTGCCCCGCCGACGTCGATGACGCTCTGATCGCACGGCTGCGGGAGACCGCCGTGCGCGCCTTCGAGGCGGTGGACGGCACGGGCCTGGCGCGCGTCGACTTCTTCGTGACGCCCGAGGGCGGGCTGGTCGTGAACGAGCTGAACACGATGCCGGGGTTCACCCCGTACTCGATGTTCCCCAAGTGCTGGATCGCCTCCGGCCTGAGCTACACCGAGCTGATCACGGAGCTCATCGAGGCCGGCCTGCGCCGGTGACGTGCGTGGCCGGCCCGACCGGATGAGGCGGCCTACTGCGGCAGCTCGTCCGGCGCGACGCACGCGCTGGTCTCGGGGATCGTGCGGATGCCGCTGACGAGCCTCGTGTTCGTGAGCACCTCGTTCGCGCCGATCACCATGGTGTCGACGAACACCTGCACAGCGGGGTCGCGGCCGTAGGTCGTCATGCGCATCTTGGGCGCCTGCGACTCGTCGACGAGCCAGTCGATCCCCTCCAGGCTGACGCACTGCAGATCGGCGGTGGGGCCGGGCACGGCGACGCCGCAGGCGATGATCACCGCGGTCGGGTCGCCGTACGCGCCGGTCGCCTGCGCATCGGTCCAGCGCCGATCCAGATCACCGATGGCATTCGGCAGGCGCACGGTCACCTCCGCGCACGCGGGGTTGTTCGCGTCTTCGGCAGGCTGCAGCGCGACCGTCGCCGAGCACCCGGTCAGCGCGAGCAGGAGCAGCGCCCCTGCGGACAGGGCGAGACGGCGAAGCATGATTCCAGGCTACCGTTGACGGCATGGCATCCGAACCCGACGAGGACCCGCGCATCGGCGACATCTCGGAGGGGACGGTGCTGCGGGCCATCCTCGCGCGCACCCCGGCGGCATCGCACGCGATGCTGGGACCGGGCGACGACGCGGCCGTGATCACCGCGCCCTCGGCATCCGTCGTGGCCACCACGGACACCCTCGTCGACGGACCGGACTTCCGCACCGCGTGGTCGAGCGGCTACGACCTGGGCTGGAAGGCCGCGGCGGTCAACCTCTCCGATGTCGCGGCGATGGGCGCTGTGCCCACCGCGCTCCTCGTGGCGCTGGCCGTGCCGCGCGAGACGCGGCTGTCCGCGATCACCGCCATGGCCGAGGGTTTCCGCGCGGCGTGCGACGCACTCGCGCCCGGGTGCGCGGTGGTCGGCGGCGACCTGACGGTCTCGGACCGCCTGATGATCGCCGTGACGGCCCTGGGCGACCTGGAGGGGCGCCCTGCCGTGACGCGGGCCGGTGCGCGGGTGGGCGACGTCGTGGCACTCGCGGGCGAGCTCGGGGCCGCCGCAGCGGGGCTGCAGATCCTGTTCGGACGATTCCATGAGGGCGGTGCGCCGACGGCGGTCGACGTGGGCGTCCTGGGCGCGGCCGAGCGACGGGCCGTGGAACGACAGCGGCGTCCGCACCCTCCGATCGGGCTGGGGTCCGTGGCGGCGGAAGCGGGGGCGACCGCGATGATGGACGTGTCGGACGGGCTCGCTCTGGACGCGGCCCGGATGTCCGAGGCATCCGGCGTCTGCATCGATTTCTCCTCTGAAGCACTGGATGCGCTGGCGTTCGAGGGCGACCGCGGCCGCGCACTGGCCGGAGGGGAGGACCACGGTCTGCTCGCGGTCTTCCCCGCGGACGTCGACCTGCCCGGCGGTTTCCACCGCCTCGGCGTCGTGGCGCCGCGCAACGAGCACAGCGTGCTCCTGGACGGCGCGCCGATCCCTGCGGCCGGGTGGGATCCCTACCGGGACTGGGACGGCGCCGTCGACTGAGCTTCGGTGTCGGGCCCGGCGCCGACCGGAGTCGCCCACCATACGGACGTGTCGCCGTAGGACTTCTCACGCAGCGGGACGAGCCCGGCGGCGTCGAGATCGGGCGGGCTGGAGCGCTTCGCGCGTTCGATGACGACGATGGCGTCGGCCGACAGCGAGGGGCCCAGCGCCACCAGGTCGGCCGTCATCACGGCGTCCTCCATGTCGTACGGCGGGTCGGTGAACACGAGATCGTAGGGGCCGGTCGTGCGACCGAGGAACGCCCGCACCGCGCCCTGGTGCACGCGCGGGCCGCGAGCGGCGCCGAGAGCCCGGGCGACGGCGGCGCCGTTGCGCTCCACCACGGTCGCGGCGGACCTCGATCGCTCGACGAGGTCGACGGATGACGCACCGCGGCTCCATGCCTCCAGTCCCAGGGCGCCGCTGCCTGCATACAGGTCGAGCACACGGGATCCGTCGATGGCCCCCATCGACTCCAGGGCACCGAACACCGACTCGCGCACGCGATCGCTGGTGGGGCGGGTTCCCGCCCCCGGCACGTCGATGCGGATGCCGCGCGCGGCGCCGGCGATGATCCTCGTCACCCGTTCACGATACGACACCGCCGAGGCGCCCCTGCGCCCTGCGCACCGGCGTCCATGGCCTTCCCTAGACTCGGAGCATGCCCTTCGAGCTGGACACGCCGCTGACCACCGCGGTCGGTGCGACCGATGCGCGGGCGCTGGACCGGTCCTTCGGCATGAAGACGGCGGGCGACCTGCTCGGCCACTACCCGCGTCGGTACGCGGATCCCGCCGAGCTCACCCCCATCCGGGAGTTGCCGATCGGGGAGACGGTCACGATCGTCGCCGAGGTGCTGGCCTCCAGTGCGCGACCCATGAGGAACAGGCGCGGGGCGATGACCGAGGTCGTCATCGGCGATGGGGTGGGGCGCATGTCGTTGACGTTCTTCGCCAAGGGCATGAGCCAGGCCGAATGGCGCGCGCGGGAGTTGGCGGTGGGCCGCCGGGGGATCTTCTCCGGCAAGGTCGGCATGTTCAAGAACACCATCCAGTTCGCGCATCCCGACTACGAGCTCTTCGACGATCTGGATGCGGCTCAGCGCAAGGCCACCGCGCGGCAGAACATCCCCATCCCGATCTACCCGGCGACCTCGACGATCGCGAGCTGGCGCATCGCGAAGGCCGTCGCGGCGGTGCTGGACAGGCTCGGCGCGGTGCCCGAGCCGCTGCCGGAGGCGCTGCGCGCGGGGGAGGGGCTGCTCACCGCGCGTGAGGCGCTCGAGCGCATCCACCGCCCGCAGGACCGTGCGCAGATCGCTCCCGCGGTGCGCACGCTGCGCGTGCACGAGGCGCTCATCCTCCAGGCGGCGTTGCTGCAGCAGCGGGAGCAGGTGCGCTCGATGACGGCCACCCCGCGCGAAGCCGCACCGGACGGTCTGCTCGCCCGGTTCGATGCGATGCTGCCGTTCGCACTCACCGAGGACCAGCGGCTCGTGGGTGCACAGATCGCGGCCGATCTCACCGCCTCTCGCCCGATGAACCGCCTCGTGCAGGGCGAGGTCGGCTCCGGCAAGACGCTTGTCGCGCTGCGTGCCATGCTCCAGGTGGCCGAGAGCGGCGGACAGGCCGCGCTCATCGCCCCCACGGAGGTGCTCGCCGCGCAGCATCTGCGCTCGATCACGAAGATGCTGGGTCCGGAACTCGCCCCGCAGCTGATCCCGACACTGCTGACCGGGCAGATGTCCGCTCCAGAACGGCGCAAGGCGGCCTTGCGGGTGGCGTCCGGACAGTCGCTGGTCGTGATCGGCACGCATGCGCTGCTGTCCGAGAAGACCACCTTCGCCGATCTGGCCCTGGTCGTCGTCGACGAGCAGCACCGATTCGGCGTCGAGCAGCGCGCGGCGCTGCGGGCGAAGGGGAGCGCGCCGCACGCGCTGGTGCTGACGGCGACCCCCATCCCTCGCACCGTCGCCATGACCGTCTTCGGAGACCTGGACACCTCGGTGATCCGCTCCCTGCCCACAGGGCGTGCGGGCATCCAGACCTTCACCGCACCGCTGGCGGAGCACCCGTCCTGGTTCCAGCGGGTATGGGCGCGAGCGGCGGAGGAGATCGCCGCCGGGCGGCAGGTGTTCGCGGTGTGCCCGGCCATCGACACCACGAAGGACACGGTGGAGGCCGACGGCGTGGGACCCGCGGACCCGGAGGGGAAGGGCCCGCGGTGGGGCGTCGTGCAGCTCGCAGAGGCGCTCGCCACGCATCCGGAACTCTCTTCCGTCCGCCGCGCGGTGCTGCACGGGCGGATGCCCGCCGAGGAGAAGGATGCCGTGATGCGCGCCTTCGCGCGCGGCGAGATCGATCTGCTCATCGCCACCACGGTCATCGAGGTGGGCGTGGACGTCCCCAACGCATCGACGATGATCATCATGGAGGCCGACCGGTTCGGCGTCTCCCAGCTGCACCAGCTGCGGGGCCGGGTGGGCCGTGGCGAGCATCCGGGGCTGTGCCTGCTGGTGACCGAGGCCGAGGAGGGAACGCTCGCGCGCGAGCGTGTGGAGGCGGTCGCCGCCACGTCGGACGGCTTCGAGCTCGCCGAGGTCGATCTGGAGCTGCGCGGCGAGGGGGATGTGCTGGGCGACTCCCAGTCCGGCGCGCGGTCCTCGCTGCGCCTGCTTCGGGTCGTGAAGGACGCCGCCCTCATCTCGCGTGCGCGGGAGATCGCCGCAGGCATCTTCGCGGACGATCCCCGCCTCGAACGGCACCCGGCACTGAGAGCGGCGATCGAGAGGCGCGTGTCGGATGCCGACCGTGCCGCCCTCGGAAAGAACTGAGGGCCCTGCCGTAGGGTGGAAGGGTGCGTCGTGCCGTGCATCCGAAGGAGTCGAAGTGAACAGTCGTATCGCCGTCGTCCCGGGGTCCTTCGATCCGCCCACCCTCGGGCACCTCGATGTGATCCGCCGCGCGGCCCGACTGTACGAGGAGCTGCACGTGCTGGTCGTGCACAACCCGGGCAAGGAGGCGATGCTCCCCATCGCGCAGCGGCTGAACCTGCTGGAGCGGTCGATCGCGGACGCCGGCATCGACGGGCACGTCATCGTCGGCTCATGGAGCATGGGCCTGCTGGTCGACTATGCGCGGGACGTGGATGCGGGAGTCCTGGTCAAGGGCATCCGCTCCCAGGTCGACGTCGCCTACGAGTCGCCGATGGCCATCGTCAACAGGCATCTCGCCGACATCGAGACCGTGTTCCTGCTGCCCGACCCCGCGCACGCGATGGTCTCCAGCTCCCTGGTGCGCCAGGTCGCCGCCCTCGGCGGGGACGTCGCGCCGTTCGTCCCGCCGGCCGTGGCGGCGTTCCTCGACACGGGCGCGCGCGGCATCTGAACGTCCCACGCTGCGGGTCCTCGCAGACTGTGGGCCGGTAGCATGGCGGGGTGAAGACCCGAGTGAACGGACCCTTTTTCCTGCCCGTCCGCGACATCGTCCGCAAACCGGGGGAGATGCGCGAGCATCGTTTCTCGGTGACTCTCCCGGAGCGATGGGGCGAGGGGATCGTGACCGTCGAGGCGGGCGAGAGCGTCGACCTTGAAGTGCGCCTGGAGTCCGTCCACGAGGGCATCCTCGTCTCGGGGACGGCGGATTCGGACTACACCGGGGTGTGCAGTCGCTGCCTCACCGACATCACCCGGCCGGTCGAAGTCGAGTTCCAGGAGCTTTTCGCGTATCCTGGGGAGGAAGAAACTGACTTCGAGGTTCAAGACGACCACGTGGATCTTGAAACTCTGGTCAGGGATGCGGTGGTATTGTCGCTTCCATTTCAGCCGGTGTGCCAGCCGGATTGCCCGGGCCTCGACCCGAGTACGGGTGAGAAGCTGACTGTTGGCACCGACGCAGAGAGTTCTGCCCCCATCGATCCTCGGTGGAGCGTGCTCCGACAGATCACAGACCAGGACGCCCAGGCAGGAAGCCGCGGCGCCGAGAAAGAAGAGAGTTAGTCATGGCCGGTAACCCCCCGAAGCGCAAGGTCTCCCGTTCCAACACCCGGTCGCGCCGCGCGCAGTGGAAGGCGACCCCCACCGCTCTGGTGAAGACCGTCGAGAACGGCAAGGTCGTCTACAGCCGCCCGCACCAGGCGAAGGTCGTCACCGACTCGCAGGGCACCGAGCTCTTCCTGGAGTACAAGGGCCGCAAGGTCGCCGACGTCTGATCGGCAGACCGTGGCGGACGGACCCGCGGGAGCGGAGGCTCTCATCGAGAAGCTCGGCGTCGGCATCGACGCCGAGCTTCTCGAACGGGCACTGACTCATCGTTCGTACGCGTACGAGCACGGCGGCATCCCGCACAACGAGCGGCTGGAGTTCCTCGGCGACTCGGTGCTGGGCATCGCGGTGACCGTCATGCTCTTCACGACCCTCCCCGATCTCGACGAGGGCGAACTGGCCAAGCGTCGTGCGAGCGTCGTGTCGACCGTCGCACTGGCCGAGGTGGCCCGTGGGATCGGACTCGGCGACCACGTGCGCCTGGGCCGTGGCGAGGAGCAGACCGGCGGCAGGGACAAGGACTCGATCCTCGCCGACACCATGGAGGCCGTTTTCGGCGCGACCTACCTGTCAGCGGGGCCGGACGCCGCGGAGGCGCTCGTGCTGCGACTGACCGAGCCCCTGCTTAAGGACCCTGAGCGCTACGGCGCCGCGATGGACCCGAAGACGAGCCTGCAGGAGCTCGCCGCGCGCCTGGGCAGGACCCCGCCCAGCTACTCCGTCGTCTCCTCCGGCCCGGACCACAACCGGCTGTTCACCGCGACCGTGACGGTCGGCGACCTGTCCCGCACGGGTGAGGGCACGAGCAAGAAGACCGCCGAGATGGCCGCGGCCCTCACGGCCTGGCGTGCGCTGAACGACGGCGACGACGCCCGACACGACTGAGGCCCGCGGTGCCAGAGCTTCCCGAGGTGGAGGTCGTCCGCGCAGGCCTCGCGCCGGCGGTCGTGGATGCGAGGGTGGACGCGGTCGACGTGCTCGACGAGCGCGCCCTGACCCGGCACCCGCAGAGCGCCGCCGACTTCGTCGGACGACTGGAGGGCCGCGTCATCACCGCAGCCGCACGCCGCGGCAAGTTCCTCTGGCTGCCGCTGGCCGGTGGTGCGGACGCGGTCATCGCGCATCTCGGCATGAGCGGGCAGATGCTGCTGCGCGCACCGGATGCCGACGCGGAGCGGCATGAGCGCATCCGCCTGCACATCGAGCATCCGCAGCACGGGCGTCTGGCGATCGTGTTCGCCGACCAGCGGACCTTCGGCTCGTTGGCGGTCGATGAGCTGCTGGACACGCCGGACGCCGCTCCGGGTGGCCACGGCAGCCCGGATGCCCGCGTGCCGTCCCAGGTCGCGCACATCGCCCGCGATGCGCTCGACCCCGCGTTCGACGAGGTCGCGTTCACGGCATCCGTGCGCAGACGTGCGAGCGCCATCAAACGCATCCTGCTCGATCAGACGCTCGTCAGCGGCATCGGCAACATCTACGCCGACGAGTCGCTGTGGGCGGCGCGCATCCATCCCGAGACCGAGGGGCGGGCGCTGTCGGTGCGCGCCGTGCACCGCCTGCTCGACGAGGTGCGGCTGGTGCTGCAGAAGGCCCTCGCCGAAGGAGGCACGAGCTTCGACGCCCAGTACGTGAACGTCAACGGACAGGCGGGGTATTTCACTCGCTACTTGCGTTCATACGGCCGCACGGGTCAGCCGTGCGATCGATGCGGTACCCCGATCGTGCGGGAGCGGTTCATGAACCGGTCGAGCTTCTTCTGTCGGCGGTGCCAGCGGGTTCAGAGAATCGCGAGCTGACAGCCTGCTGCGCGAGACCGGGGGTAGGCTTGTCGGTAGACCTTCCAGGGTCTACGCTGTGAGCGTGTGGACTGTTGACCTCGAGTTGATCGAGGAGTGGCTGTTCAGCCTGGACGAGAACTCGTACGACCAGGTGATCGCCGCGATTGAGCTGCTGGAGGAACACGGCCCACAACTGGGGCGCCCCCTGGTAGACACGGTGAAGGCGTCCGCGTACAAGAACATGAAGGAGCTTCGGCCAGGCTCTGCGGGACGGTCCGAGCTGAGGGTGCTGTTCGCCTTCGACTCGGAGCGGCAGGCGATCATGCTGATCGCCGGCGACAAGGCAGGCAACTGGAAGCAGTGGTATCGGCGGAACATTCCGAAGGCGGATGCGCTGTTCCAGAAGCACCTCGACAAGCTCAACAACCGAGAAGGACAGTGATCACGATGGCTCTCACTCGCGAGCAGATGCTCGAGAAGCGCCCCGCGAACCGCGCGCGTGTCGACGCGCACAGGGAGCGGATGCTGGGCGAGGTGCGTGCGTATCGCCTGCGCGAGCTGCGCGAGCGTCTCGGCCTGACCCAGCGTCAGCTCGCCATCCGCATCGGCGTCGGTCAGCGCCAGGTCTCGAAGATCGAGAGCGGCGACTTGGACAGCGCGAAGGTCGGCACGATCCGCAAGTACATGGAGGCTGTCGGCGGCGATCTCGCCCTCGAGTACGTCGACGGTGACAAGCGCCTCCAGGTCGCCTGATTGGCAGCCCGTCGCTCAGAAATGAGAACC
This sequence comes from Microbacterium soli, assembly GCF_039539005.1. Taxonomy (NCBI): domain Bacteria; kingdom Bacillati; phylum Actinomycetota; class Actinomycetes; order Micrococcales; family Microbacteriaceae; genus Microbacterium; species Microbacterium soli. The sequence goes on along the minus strand of NZ_BAABCP010000001.1, from coordinate 13,817 downwards.
CCCGCAGACTCCGAGGTGTCGCGGGGGTTCTGCTGTGTCAGCGGCAGAGATAGAGCTGGCTCCAGAAGAAGAAGCCCCCGCCTCCATATCGGAGACGGGGGTTTCCTGTGTGCTCAGACCGATCAGTTCGCGGCGACGGTGATGGTCTTGCCTTCGGCCAGCGCCTTCGCCGCGTCGTAGATGTCCTCGGTCGAGATCTCTTTGAGAACCCCGGTCGACTCGCACCTGCAGCGGAAAGCCCCGTCCGGCGATTCGTTCTCCGAAACTAGAGCGCGCGGTTTGCCCGGCCGAATCGGCTCGCCAGGGATCTGCCGGCTTCGCGCAGCCAACGCTCTGGCGTCGCTTGTGCCGCTGCTGTACCGCCGGCAAGCGCGGAGAGACTGACGGCATGCGCGAACGGCATGGAGACATCGGCTGCGATCTGACCTGCGACGAGCGACACCGGAGTGCCCGACGTGCGAGCAAGGTGGACGAGATGGCCGATGACCTTGCCTGACATCGATTGGAGATCGAACCTCCCTTCACCAGTGATCAGAAGATCGGCATCGCCGAGCGCTTGCTGCAGTCCAACGGCGTCCGCAACCACTGCGGCGCCGGACCTCAATTGCGCGCCGATTGCAGCGAGTGCCGCTCCGGTCCCTCCCGCAGCACCCGTTCCAGGGAGAGTCGGGTCCACGCCGAGAATGGCGGCCACATGTGAGAGCCCGCGGTCGAGGATCGCTATCTGCGTGCTGCTCGCGCCCTTCTGCGGTCCGAATATCGCTGCGGCGCCGGTCGGGCCTATCAGCGGGGCGGTGACATCGCTGAGGACTGTGATGTCGCGATCGACTCGGGCGCGTACGGCATCCAGGTCGATAGTGCTGATAGCTTCGAGCCCGCTTCCTCCGAGCGGCACCTCGTTCCCGATGCGGTCGAGCGCGCGGGCACCGAGGCCGCGGAGCATACCGACGCCGGCGTCTGTCGAGGAACTGCCGCCCACTGCTGCGTAGATCTGATCCGCTCCGCTGCGGAGAGCGGCGTCGAGTGCCTGGCCGAAGCCGAGGGTGTGTGCTGTCATCGGCCTGAGGCGACCAGACAGCAACTCGATGCCGCTGGTGGCTGCGAGTTCCACGACCGCGGTATCTCGGCCACCAGCGGCCCGGACACGTAGCCACGATGTGCGCACTGGGGCGCCGTGCGGGCCGGTGACGGTGATGGGCTGGAGCTCGGCGCCGGAACCTGCGGCTGCGAACGCCGCCATGGTACCCTCGCCTCCGTCTGCCATCGGGAGCGATAGGACCTCGTCGTCTGGCCGAGCCTCGCGCCATCCTTTAGCCAGATGAGCGCTTGCAGCTGCAGCGTCCACCGAGCCCTTGAAGCTGTCGGGGGCGATAACGATGCGAGCGCGTCCGCTCATCAGCGGTGTCCGGTCCCGGGCGAGCGCGGTGTGGTGACTGTTGCGTTCGCGATCCAGAGAATCGAGTCCGGGTCGATGGCGCCACGATCAAGCTGGACAGAGTCTCCAAGGATCACATTGCCCGTGATGTGCGGCAGCGGTACGGGTGTGCCCGCGATATTCACCAGCACCAGCACGCGGTCAGCTCCCGAGCCGCGCTCAATAGCGACCAGGCGGTCGTCTAGGCGAATGATCCGCTGGGGCGAATGCGGGTGGAACGCGGAGGAAGCGGCTCGAGCGCGCAAGAGCGTGAGCATGCCGTCGAGGATGGTGCGGCGGCGACCAGCTACTGACAGCTCGGCATCCAGTGAGGCCTCGTCCAGTCGCGCTCGGTTTATCGAGCGGTTGTCGCCGCTTCGGAGCATCCCTTCGAGATCATGGGACGAACCGAACAGCGAGTGGTAATAGATCGCGGGCACGCCCTGCAACGCGAGGAGGATCGCGTGGGCCGCGAGAGCCCGAGCGGCAACGGCTGCGTCATCGGCAGCGACTCTCGCCGGAACGAGCGCGTCAAGGAAGGAGACGTTGAGCTCATACACCTGACTTGTCCCGCTGGGCCCACTTGCGTAGCTGACGCGACCGCCGTGCTCGAGTGCGCGAGCGACGAGCGCAGCGCGCTCGGCGTCATTGAGAATGCCTAGCGACGGCCGCATGCCGATACCGTCATGGCTGGCGAGGAAGTTGAACCACGTGCATCCGGGCTTGAGTGGTTCCAATCCCTCAAGCCACTCGTTGAGGATTGCACTGGATCCCGTGAGGAACGTGTGCAATACGAGTGGCGGCAGCGGAAACTGATACACCATGTGCGCCTCGTCGCCGTCGCCGAGGTAGGCGATGTTGTCCGCGTGGGGCACGTTTGTCTCCGTCAGCAGCCGGGCGCCGGGGGCGACAGCGTCGATGATCGATCGCCAGAGCTTCACAATGGTGTGAGTCTCCGGCAGATGAATGCACGTGGTCCCGCTTCGTTTCCAGAGGTATCCGATGGCGTCGAGTCGTATGGTGGTCGCGCCATGTGCGAGGTAGCACAGGAGAACTTCGGTGAGCTCCACGAGCACGCGCGGATTGCTGACATTGACATCGACCTGGTCCGCACTGAATGTCGTCCAGGCTTCCAGCGCCGCCCCGTTCGGTCGGGTGAATGCATGGAACAGCTCTGTCGTTCGCGGGCGGACGACAGAGCTTGTGTCGAAGCTGTCTTTTCGTTCCAAGTAGTAGTCGCGATACCGATCATCGCCGGACAGCCAGCCCTGGAACCACGGCGAGCACGTCGACGTGTGATTCGCGACGAAGTCGAGCATGGTGTCGCGCCCGACTCCGAGCGCGTGGACATCATTCCAGTCACCGAGCGCCGGGTCGATCTTGCGGTAGTCGACGACGCTGAAGCCGCCATCGCTAGTGGAAGGGAATATCGGCAGCAGGTGTACGTCGGTGATGACGTCGCCGATGTATCGATCCAACGTGCGCTTGAGCGTGCGAAGCGGCGGGGTGCCGGGACTGGTGACAGCGTCGCCGTAGGCGATGAGGAAACTTGTCGCGGCGGAGAGTGCCGACCTCGTGGTGGCTTGGATCTGCCCGGCGTACTCGGAGGCACGCAGCGCGAGCGTCGCAGCGACCTCTGCAGCAGTCGACTCGTCCGCGAAGAGTCGTCTCGTGTGGGTCTCGAGGGTAGCGCAGAGCGCATCGGTGATCATCTTCGATACCTTATGTCTAGAGGTTGTATCGCTTTTGCGTCCTTGCTATACATTAGATAGCTCCTCGGATTCGCGCAAGCGGCTCGGCGGAGGTTCGCACTCAACGGAGAGAGGTACCAACGATGAAGACAATGAGACCCCGTGCCGTTTTCGTCGCGGCGCTGGCGACAGCGGCGAGCTTGCTTGTCACCGGTTGCGGTTCCGGCGCGCCTGAAGCACGCGAGGGTGACGGCACCCTCACGGTCTGGTCGCTCGAAGTGCAGCCGGACCGCATCCAGGCGACGCAGGCCGAGGCTGAGAAGTTCGAGGAAGCGACGGGTATCGAAGTGGAGATCGTCCCCGTTGAGGAGGACCAGATCTCACAGCTGATGGCCGCAGCGTCGCTGTCCGGGGAGCTGCCGGACGTCATCGGATCGGTGTCGCTCGGCCTCGTTCGCTCGTTCCAGGGTGACGACTATCTGAACACGGACGCGGCCGCGGCGGTGATCGATCAGCTCGGAGAGGACACATGGGCATCCGCGGCACTGGAGCTCACTCGTGATGGCGATGACCAGCTCTCTGTCCCCAGCGATGCGTGGGGCCAGATCATCGTGTATCGCACGGATCTCTTTGAAGCGGCAGGGTTGACTGCGCCCGACACGTACGAGAGCCTTCTGGCTGCCGCAGAAGCGCTGACGGGGGATGGCAACTACGGCATCTCCCTGGCGAGCGACGCGTCGAGCGCTTTCACGCAGCAGACCTTCGAGGCTCTCGCGCTCGGCAACAACTGTCAGCTCGTCGACGACGGCGGCAACGCGACCCTGGACTCGGAGGCATGTCTGCACGCGATCGAGTTGTACGAGCGATTGGCGACCGACCTGTCGCCGGACGGGACGCAGACTGTCGAGTCGACGCGTGCCTCGTACTTCTCGGGTCAGGCAGCGATGACGATCTGGTCGACTTTCCTCCTCGATGAGCTTGCTGGGCTCCGCAACGACGCAGCGCCGAGCTGTGCAGAGTGTGAGGGCACCTCCTGGCTGGCTGAGCACACCGGGATCGTGCCTCGCATCACAGGGCCCGATGCAGGTGGGATTGCCGGTTCGTACGGTGAGATGACGTCGTGGGTGATCACGAGCTCGGCCGCAGAAGAGGACGCGACTGCCTTCGTGGAGTTCATGCTCTCAGACGGATACTCGGGCTGGTTCGGCATGGCACCTGAAGGCAAGTTCCCCGTCCGCTCCGGTACTGCAGACGATCCGAGCAAGTACACCGATGAGTGGCTCGCAAAGGAGGCGGGCGTAGATACGAAGGCGCCGTTGGCGGAAATCTACGGCGCAGAGACTATCGATGCGATGACGTCGGTGCCGCAGAACCTTGCACGCTGGGCGCTTCCGCAGGGGCAGGGCGCCGTACTGGGCCCGCTCACCGCTCAGCTACCGATCCCCAAGATCCTCGCCGATCTCAGCGCTGGGTCCATCGATGCGGCGACTGCGCAAGAGCAGATGCAGCAGGCGGTGACCGAGTTGCTCGAGGGACTGCGATGACCACGCCGGCGGCGACCGGGCATCGACCCGGTCGCCGCACGGCGGCGCGACGTGAGAACGTCACCGGGCTCGCGATGGCGCTGCCGATCACGCTGATCGTCATCGCGGTGATCGTTGTGCCGATCGTCTGGACGGTGATCTTGTCCTTCCAGGACGCGAGGTACAGCGATGTCGCCCGAAACGGACTCGGCAACCCGTTCACGCTCGACAACTACATCGATGCGATCGTGTCGCCTGGCTTCTGGAAGTCAATCTGGACGACTGTGGTCTACACGATCGGTACGACGCTCGGTTCGGTAGTCGTCGGGCTCGCTGCAGCACTGGCATTGCGGGACAAGTTCCGTGGCCGCGGCGTGGTGCGCGCTCTCATGCTGCTTCCTTACGTCGCTCCGGTCGTTGCAGCAGCGTACGTGTGGACGGTGATGCTCAACCCTCAATACGGGATCATCAACGCGATCGGTAAGGAGTTCCTTGGTTGGGAGACCGCCGTGAACTTCACAGGCGCCGCACCGCAGGCGCTGCTCACTGTCATCGTGTTCGAGATCTGGCGCTACTTCCCGTTTGCATTCATGTTCCTGGCCGCAGCGCTGACCGGGTTGAACCGTGAGCTCGAAGAGGTCGCTCTTGTCGATGGCGCGACACCGTGGCAGAGCTTTCGACATGTCGTACTGCCCCAGCTCATGCCGGTTGTCGCGCTGCTCACCTTGTTGAGGCTCGTGATGACGTTCAACAAGTTCGATGACATCTACCTGCTCACCGGGGGAGCGGCGGGAACACAGGTTGCCGCTGTACGCGTCTATGACCAGCTCGTGGGTTCAGGTGACATCGGTGCTGCAAGCGCGAACGCCGTGATACTCGCGGTCATCCTCGGTATCGGCTTGGGCGTCTACCTGCGACTGACGAGGACGAAGGAGAGCCGGGCGTGAACAACTACATTCTGCAGAGCCGTGTGTTCGGACTGCTGCGCTGGGTCCTCATTGCGCTGCTTGTCGTCGCGACAGTGTTCCCGTTCTACTACATGGCCATGATGAGCTTCGTGCCCATCGAGGATCTGCTGCGAAACCCGCTGCGCATCGTGCCGGACTTCGGATCTGTCACCATTGAGACCTATCAGCGGGTGATCGCGAGCGAGGAGGAGGGCGGATTCGGCTTCGGTCGCTTCATGCGCAACTCCGCCATAGTGGCTGTCGCGGCGACAATGCTGACGATGGTCCTCGCAGTCCCGGCCTCGTACGCGATGACACGGCTTCGCTTCGCGGGGAGAAGAACGATCTCTGCCGCGTTCCTCGCCGTGTACATGTTCCCGACGATCATCATCGCGGTGCCGATTTTCGTCGGCTTCCAGCTCCTGGGGCTGGGAACGAGCTTGTTCGGGCTGACGATCGCATACATCGCGCTGACGGTGCCGGTAAGCGTACACATGCTTCGCTCGTATCTGAAGGGCATCCCGGAGTCGATCGATGAGGCCGCGCTGATGGACGGGGCCAGCCGGTGGCGAATACTGACGAGAATCACAGTGCCACTCGCCATGCCGACAATCATGTCGACTGCTCTGTACTCGTTCATGATCGCCTGGAACGAGTTCCTCTTCGCACTGTTGTTCCTCTCGGCAAAGCAAGACCTCTGGACAGTGTCGCTTGGGCTCACACGGCTCGCCGATGGCCAGGAGGTGTCCAGAACGATCCTGATGGCCGGTAGCGTGTTGCTCACCATTCCGATCGTCGTGCTGTACGGCATCGCGGAGCGGTGGCTGACCGACGGACTCACGGCAGGTGCGAACAAGGGATGACGCAAGGACCAGGGGAGATCCTCGACCTCATTCGCAGCGGGAACGTGACGACACGAGGTGGGATCCTTGCAGAGACCGGGCTCTCGCGAGCGACCGTAGCACAGCGGATCGATGCGCTGATCGACGCGAAGCTGATCCGTGGCGCGGGCGATGACGGTGTCACCGGTGGCCGGCGAGCGACACGATTCGCGTTCGACCCTGACACCGTGGTGGTTGCGGTAGCACTCGACCTCTATCGCGCTCGCATGGCGATTGTCGATGCACACGGCAGAGTTGTCGCAGACAGAGGCCTCGTCCTGGACACAACGGAAGGTCCCGAGCGAACACTGGGCATCGTCCTCGATACAGCAAGCACCCTCCTCGCTGAGGAGGACATCGCCGCGGAACGGCTGGGCGCGGTGGGAATCAGTCTGCCCGGACCGATCGACCCCGCGACGAGCCGTCTCCTCGAACCGCCGACGATGCCACTGTGGAACGGCTGGCCCATCGTGGAAACGGTTCGCGATGTGTTCGATGTCCCTGTGTACCTCGAGAACGACGCGGATGCGATGGCCTACGGCGAGTGGGCGGCCTCCGGCGCAGAACCCGGCCTTCCGTGGATCGGCGTCAAGCTCTCTGAGTACATCGGCGCGGGACTCATCATCGGCGGGCGGATCTATCGCGGTCTCGACGGCGGCGCAGGAGACATCGGTCACGTCGACGTCGGCGGAGTTCGCACATGTCGCTGCGGACGGGTGGGGTGCTTGGCGACGGTTGCATCCGGTGACGCGATCGTTTGGACCCTGCGGGCTGCAGGAGTTGCCGTCGAGGACTTCCCGACGCTGATCGCGCAGCTTGAAGCGGTCAGCTCGTCGGAGCCGGCCGTGCTCGACGCGGTACGAGCCGCCGGCGAGGCGATCGGTCGAGTCTTGGCCGCAGCTGTGGGAGTACTGAACCCGGCTGCGGTCGTCCTCACAGGCGAGCTCGCGGTGTCACCCGTGATCGCCGCGATCCGCTCCGCGATCTACGGTGCGTCGGTGCCCCGCGCAACGCGCCATCTCACGATTCGTGCAGGTGAGCTTGGGGGCGATGCCGCGCTCGTGGGCGTCGCGCGCGTGGCGCTGGATGATCTGTTCTCTGCAGCTCAGGTGAATCGGAGACTGACAAACCCATGATGACGAACAGGCCAGTGAGCCCGTCGCTGATCGACGCCATGGTGCTGCTTGCGTCGCCCACACAGCTTTGGTCCGATCGTGCGGGCGACGTCGATACGCGCTCAGGCTTTCGCGGCCTAATCCACGCAGACCGACGACGACTCGCCACGTGGAGCTACCGGGTGCCCGGCGATGCGGTCGAGGTGTCGGTAGACGATGCCGTGTCGAAGTCAACCGTGGTACAAGCGCTCCGCGGGCTCGATGACGAGACGAAGGATCCACGACTTCTGCTCACCATCGATCGCAGGCTAGGTTCGGGCAGCCTCGAAGACCATCTCGCGGTCGAGAACGCCACAGACGCCATGGTCCGCGTACCGCTCGTCCTGGAAGCGGTGATCGACGACGTACCGCTCTGGCAGTTGCGCGCGGGAATCGAAGGCGACCGCACAAGCGAGACGGTGACTACCGACGGCGACACCGTGCGGGTGGCATCCGAGCTTCGCTGGCTCGAGGTCCAGCTGCCCGGCGCCGATGTGAACATTCAGGAACGTGCCGACGGCCTCCACGTGCGTGCCGAATGGGTGCTCGAGGTTCCCGCAGGTTCACGCCGCACTGAGCGCGCCATCGTCCATGTGGGCGACAGCGGAGCGGCCGTCGCAGCGAGCAGCTGGTCTCCGCCACAACTGCCCACCGGGGGAGACACCCGGTTGGAGCGGTGGGCTCAGCGTGCGACAGCTGAACTACGCGGATTGGCAACGACACTGGCTGAAGGCCAGGGACCCTTCATCGCAGCCGGCGCCCCTTGGTATCTCACCCTCTTCGGTCGCGATGCGATATGGAGTGCGCTCATGCTCATGCCATATGACACCGAGATCGCACGGGGCACTGTCGCCGCGCTGGCCGCCACGCAGGCGACTACGCGCGACGCCGCGGCGCAAGCCCGGCCTGGCGCCATCGTCCATGAGTTGCGAGGAACAGCGCACGGCATCCCGCGCGAAGGACTGCAGTTCCCGTCACGGTATTACGGAACGATTGATGCGACACCGCTATGGATACGCCTCCTGTATGCACTCGAGCAGGCCGAAGGGGCTGCGGCGACCATCGAGCATCTCCCTGCGCTCGTGTCAGCGATCACCTGGCTCACGGAGACCGCTGACGGGCACCCCGAGGGCTTCTTGAGGTACATGGACTCCAGTGGGACGGGGCTGGTGAATCAGGGCTGGAAAGACTCCTCCGACGCGGTGCGGTTCGCTGACGGCCGTATCGCGAGTGGCCCGGTTGCGCTCGTCGAGGTGCAGGGCTACTTGCATGAGGCGCTGTGTGCAGCCGCAGAGCTTTGCGAGAGGCACGGTCTTGGCGGACATGAGGAGATGAGGGACCGGGCATCGCGCCTGCGCGACTCGTTCCGCGAGCGGTTCTGGGTCGAACGGGACGGTGTGCGCTACCCGGCGCTGGCGCTGGACGGTCACGATGCCCCCGTCGACGCGCTCAGCTCAAACATCGGGCATCTCCTGGGCACAGGACTGCTCACCACCGGCGAGGAACGCGAGATCGCCAGCCTGCTGATGCATCCCACGCTCCGCACCGGTTTCGGACTGCGAACCCTTGCGACGACATGCGCAGGTTACTGGCCGCTCTCTTACCATTGCGGAAGCGTGTGGCCTCACGACACTGCGATCGCTGTGTCGGGCCTGGAGCGAGCAGGATTCCATGCCGAAGCGCTCCTGCTCGCAGACGAGCTTCTCGCGCAGGCGGAGGTTTCGAACTGGCGCCTCCAGGAGCTGGTCGGGGGGCGACCCCGATCTGAACGTCCGAACCCGGAGAGATACCCGACATCCTGCTTCCCGCAGGCCTGGGCCGCTGCATCGGTTGCCGTCGTTGCCCAGATAATCACTGGCGCCTCAGCGCTCCCTCACTCGGCTCCGGTCGATTCCGGCAACCTGACGTAGCGCATTCGCGCTCGTTCGACCGCGCGGGAGGCAGAGAATCCATCGTCCGACACGGCGAGACTGGCAACGATCAGTGATCCTCGCATCGTCCCGTCACACTTCGCACGGTGTCGGGCACTTCCTCTGCGACAGCGGAAGCGCCGCAGTCGTAGACGGATTGGGTTGCCCTGAGTATGCGCATGAGGTCCTGTAGGGCAGCGATCCGGCTTTCGTTCCTTCGGTCGCGACGATCACGAGGAGCAACGAGGAGACGAAGCTCCGCCCTGCGCTGCACATTTCTCGACTGGGACTCAGTCGCAAGTGATGCGGACGATCGTTGCCCCGTCATTGCGACATCGAGTCAACGCAGCATGAAAACGAATGCCCCCGAGCACGATCTCGATGAGATCGTGCCCGGGGGCTCTCGCTTGTGCGCTCAGGCGCTTCGGCGGCGGGGCTTCTTGCCGGTTCGCGCACAGCTATCGGCACCAGCATCGGTATCGATCGTGGCGGCACGCGATGCCGTCAGGTCAGCGTGCAGGAACAGCGAGGCAACGGTCTCTCGAGCTGTGGCCATGTCGACCTCGAGTTCCTGGTACTCGTAGCTGAAGCCGCTCTCGTCGACCATCGAGGCCTTGACGAAGGCCTTGCCGCGACCCGGGAGCCGAGAGGTGCGACCAGTGCCGATTCGAGGGAGGAGACCATGTGCCATGGTCGTCACTCTATGGCCACGCGACGACATGGCGACTGTGCGCCCGGCACGTGTCGGGGGCGGTTCTCTGATCTGTGACTCGGCGCCGGGAAACTTCTCGTTATCGCGTGATGAACGCGCTCTGCGTGCGTCTTTAGGGGCTTCGCGTCACGGCGTCCGCCCACACCCACACGTGTGACGGCGTGCTCCGGCCCTGCGGAGTCCAGCGCAGCAGCGCGGCCTTCTGCGTCCAGGCGATCGCCTCGGCTTCGACGCGCACCTGCTCCGTGTAGCTGACCTGGTGCGGCACCCACGCGGTGACCGGAACCGGATCTGCCGCATCTACGCGCTGACCGGACGTGTCCAGCTGTTCGCTGCCCAGACTCAGCGGGATCGCCGTGCGCTCCAGCCGCCGCGCGGCGCGCTCGATGTCCGGCGTCACCATGTCGTAGCGGCGGTTCTGACCCATGCGACAACGATAGAACAGCTGTACGAGTCAATGTCACCGCCGTGCAACAGCCGATAGCTGTTCTGTTCGCGCGGCGAAGCAAGCCGGCAGAGCCGCTCAGTCCTTCGGGGCTACTGTCGCGAACGCGGCGAGCACGACCTTCACCTGCTGATCGGTCAGCGGGGGAGCAGCGGCCGCGACCCGTTCCGCCCACTCGTCGAGCAGCTTGTCTTCGTCCTCCGCGGAGACCGTTCGAGCCGGACGCGGCGCCTCCACGGTGGTCTGGGTCGGCACAGCCTTTCGGAGACGGGCACGCGTACGCCTGCTCGTCGCGTCGCCGAAGACGCGGTCGAGGTCCTCGCGCTGCACATAGTGCTTGCCGCGGATCTTCCGGGAGCGGAGCTTGGCTTGGGCGATGTAGCGGTTGAGGGTGGACATGCTGACCTCGGCGTACGAGACGGCCTGCTTGAGCGTGAGGGCGTTCGGGCTCTCCAGAGTGTCCGGGCTCTCTTGGGCGTCCTGGCTCGTCGCTGACGGGCGCGTGGTGTCGCTGATCGCGTCCGCGTCGCTTGTTCGTCGTGTCGTCGACAGCATCATGCCTCCGTTCACAGCGTAGACGCTCGATGTGCGCATCCATCACGGATGCAAGCGAAATACGTGCCTGGGTTTCGTATCCGCAGGCACTGCATCGCCCTCGAGAAACCAGATCAGTAGTCCTGACCGACCCAACGGACCTCGATGCGAGTCGGGTCGATGACACGGGAGCCATGCTTGCCCGGTGCGGCGCGGTGGAGGATCGGAGTCATCAGCGCTCGGATGATGCGCCTCTTCTGCAGCAGCTCGAGCGACTCGAACATCGCCGTACGGTCTTCCGCGCTGGCGAGTTTGAGCACCAGGGGATCCACTCCGGAGAGCTGGTTGTACGCCGCGCGCGCCGTCTCGATCCTCGGTTCCAGCCGGCGCTTCTGGTCGAGGTAGAAGGTGAGGTCGAGTTCGCGAGCGGATGTCTCCTTCGCCATCTCCAGGTATTGCTCGCATTCGCGGATCTCATGCAGCAGCGCCTCGCGTTCGGCTGAAGTCTCTCCGGCGCCGCTGTTGAGCTGCGCCACGAACCCCGGCTGCGACACGCGCTTCAGGAGTGCGCGGACGACGAGCATGTCGACCCGATCCTTCTTCATGGTGACGTGGAAGCCGTTGCGGATGCCGTCGACCTCGCGGCCCTTCAGGCCCGAGCACACGTACGTCAGATAGTGGGTGGGCTTCACGCCGTCGTCGGCGCCGCGGCGGTGTCCGCTTCTCTGCTTGCCCACTCGCAGCGGGGACCCGCGCTCGGCGCAGAAGCTGATGCCGCTGAGCAGGTGGGTGACCGGCCAGTCGTTGGTGCGTCGACGCTCCGGCGCGAACAGGCGCAGCTGCAGCAGCTCCCAGGTCTGCGGCTCGATGAACGCCGGCCATACGGCGTCGGCGACGATCTGACCACGATGCTGACGCTTCCCCGCGTAGGTGGCCATGCTGAGCATCTGCTTCACCGCCGGAGCCGTCCACCCATGGTTGGCGCGCCTCGGGTTGCGCACGGGATTTCGCCGGGGGGGGTGCCCCTATGTCGTTTGTCAAGCGGCGAGGGCGGGTGGGGTAGTGAGTCGTGGTTCGTAGAGGGTGCCGTCGCGGAGCATGGCGAACAGGACGTCAGAGCGGCGTCGCGCCAATGCGATGAGGGCCTGGTTGTGTCGCTTGCCCTGGGCGATCTTGCGGTCGTAGTAGGCCCGCGACTCGGGGTCGCGGAGGGCAGCGAACGCGGAGAGGAACATGGTCCGTTTGAGGATCTTGTTGCCGCGCCGGGAGGGGTGCTCGCCGCGGATCGATGTCCCGGATCGGCGGGTGACGGGTGCGAGGCCGGCGTAGGCGGCGAGGTGCCCTGCGGTGGGGAAGGTCTTGGTGGTGACTTCGGTGAGGAGCCGGGCTGCGGTCCTGACGCCGACTCCGGGCATGCTCGTCAGGACCGGCTGAAGAGGGTGAACGTCGACGATCTTCTCGACCTCGATAGCGATCTCGTCCCGCTGCCGACGCAGCGCTGCGAGCTGCTCAGCCAGGCGGGGCAGGACGAGGGCTGCGGCGTCGGTGCCGGTGACCACGACGGTCTGTTCACCGAGGGCGGTTGCGATCTCGCTCGCCCAGACCCTGCCCTTCCTCGGCGCGTTCTTCAGCAGCCGGTTCCCGAGCCGCTTCTCGCCCGCTGCCTTCATCGCCGCCGGTGACGGGTAGTGCTGCAGCAGGTCGAGCATCGCCGGGTGGTCCAGCCGCGGTCCGATCACGCGTTCCAGCGCAGGGTGGATCTGCGTCAGCAGCCCGCGGATGCGGTTGCTGACTTGGGTGATCTGTCCGGCGAGGTCGTCGTCGAACCCGCAGAGCATCGACAGCTCCGCGACCTGCTCGTCAGCGACCTGGATCGACCGAAGCGTGTGCGGCATCGTCCGCGCCGTTTCGGCGATGATCGCCGCGTCCCTGGCGTCGGTCTTCGCCTCTCCCGGGTGCAGGTCCGCAATGCGACGCATCGCCAATCCCGGCAGGTAGCCCACTGCAGCGCCGGCCGCCTGGGCGACCGCGACAGGCAGGGCGCCAATGGTTGCTGGCTGGTCGACGACCAGGAGGATCGTGCCGCGCACCGCGAGCTGGTCGAGCACTCCATGAAGCAGGCGTTCGTCGTTCGGTAACGCCTTGTCGAACAGTCGATTGCCCGCCCGGTCAAAGGCGACGGCGTGGTGCTCGCCCTTCCCGACGTCGAGTCCGACGAACACGTCGACCTCGTCGTATCTGTCGATGCTGGTAACCACGTTGCCTCCGTTCGATCCGCGACGGCGTCCGCGACGGTGCGTCTCAGCATCCACGTTACGAACGGCCTCGAGCGTGCTCGGGTCCAGCCCCTATCAGCGATCACACACCGCCAACCAGGCTCGGTGACAACACCCCCCGGATCATCGAGGACAGGGGGGACCAATCATGCCGAACCCGGCAGGCCGTCACCGCCCAGCATCCTCCGCCAGACGGTCACGAAGGGACTGTCTTATTTTCGGTGTTTCTGGGTCGGCCTGACCGAGAGGAATAGGCCGTGATGGACACGACCGAGATGATCGATCCTGTGACGGGAGAGATCATCGATGAGCAGCAGCTCGCGGAGCAGC